>NZ_JACYNV010000001.1:0-2675191 GCF_014839505.1 Plantibacter sp. CFBP 8775
TCTCAAGGATCGGATGCTCCTGCCTTTGGCCATCACGACCGCCCTGCAGGGCAACTTCTCTATCTTACATCTTCCCGGCTTGTTGTCAACTCGGCGTTTCAGCCGCTCTGCGAACAGAGTCATGCTGAGCACGAGTGACACCAGGAGGAAGTCATCCAACCGAGACTTGAAACGGTAACATCGAAATGTTCTCGCTTTTGGCTGGGGATTGTCCCCGCTTGAGGCCGAGAAGCTCTTCCGCTTCCCGCACCTTTGGGGTGACGAGTGATTACTCTACGTGTGTCTCGGGATCGTGGCAAATTCCGCTTGCATCCCGGGCGTGTCGCCCGGAATCACGCGGTTTTCGCCGAGGCGGCCGCGAACGGGTCGGCGCAGGGTCACTGCGCGACTCCCGTGCCGGCGCACCAGGACAGATCGAAACCGGCCTGCGTCCCGACCACCTTGCCGGTGCGGGCGTCGACGACCTCGATCTCGGGACCGTTGGGCATCGGCGCGTTGGCGTACCCGTCGAAGCCGGCCTTCGCGAAGTCGGGGACGACGACGACCGCGACGTACTCCGCGTTCGGGCTCGCGCACAGTGACCAGATGACGGCACCCGCGTCAGGTCGATAGAGCTCGGCGGTCGCGCCGTCCTTGATCGCCAGTACCCGCTGCTCCGTGGTTCCGGCGGCACGGTCGTAATCGGCGTAGATCCTGGCCGACAGGGACTCGGACAGTGCGACGAGTTGTCCGGGGATCTCGGTGGGTGCCACCGAGGGCAGGACGAACGGTTCGCTCTTCCCCGTCGCAAGGTCGAGCACGACCACACCGTCGACCTGCTCGATGACGACCTTGGTGGTGCCCGGGATGTAGCTCGAGATGAGGGAGGCCCGGCCGAGCAGCACCGGATCGGTCGTCGCAGCAGGATCGAGCAGCTCGAGCGAGTTGTCCACCGTGCGGACGAGCATCGAGGAGGTCCGGGGCACGAACGACCACTCCGCCGCCTGGACCGCAGCCCCGTCGATCCCGCCGACCCGGGCGGCCTCCGTGGGTTTCCCCTGCCGCAGCTCGAACGAGTACAGCGTGAGGTTGTCGCCGCCGTCGCGGCCGAACGACTGTTCCGTGAACAGGAACCCCACCCGACTCTGCGCCGGAGCGGTCTGCAAGGAGGTGATCATCCCGCCCATCGGGAGGGCCACCTCCTGGGTACTCCCGTCGGTCGTGTCCACCACCACGATGCGACCGAGCCCGCTCGTCTCCTGCTCCACGACGATCAGGGAGTCGCCGATCGTCGCGAACTCCTGGATCTTCGCCGCTTCGTACGCGGTCTCGGGTTCACCACCGCCGATCGAGAGCCGCACGATCCGGTCGTCCGCCTTCGTCGCCGCCGAGCCGCCCTCCTTGACCGGACTCCGCACGAGCGAGAACCCCTCGACGGGCGGCGTCGAGAACGACGTCGTGAGCGTGGCCGCCGGTCCGCCACCCGGCGCGGTGACCCCGTCGACCGTGATCCGGTAGTCCGTCGCGTAGGCGAGCGGCTCAGGGAAGACCAGCGTGATGCCGCCGGCCCCGGTAGTGACGTCGAAGTCGGCTGCCGGCTCGATCCGCACCCGGTCCGAGCCGAGATCCGCGATCGGTTGGTTCACCGCCAGGACGACCCGCTGGCCCCAGGACTCCACGAGTCCGGTCGGGTCGACCACCGTGCGGACGAGCTTCGGCCCCTGGGTCAAGCCCACGACGGCCGCGCCGCCGCCGATGACGACGAGCGCGATCAGCACGATCGCGACCAGTCGGCCGAAACCGCTCCGGTCGCCGGCGGCCGGCGTCGACCGGCCTCGTGCAGCATCCCGGCGATCAGTAGTCATACGGGTCCGCCGGCTCCTCGACCTTGTCGACCTTCGCCGTCCCGACCACCAACGGCAGATGCGAGGCGTCGCTCGCGGTGAGCGCGCCCGAGACCTCGACCCAGTCGCCGGGCTTGAGCTGTTGGTCCCACCCGTCGAGCTGCACGGGCACACCGACCGGCTGGGCGTCCACGGCGCAGCAGTTCACGACGAACCGCGAGACGTAGAAGACGTCGGCCGCGTCCGGATCGGCGATCACGAAGCCGACCCCGGTGAAGGCGCGCCCTTCGAGGTCGGCGGGTCGAGTCGTCTGGCGCAACAGCGTCGCCCAGTCCTTGATGCCGAAGGTGCTGAAGTCCGGGTTCGAGGTCAGCACCGTCTGGGCGTCCTGCCCCTGGACCTCACCCGCGAGCGTGCCGGAGTTCACCGCGCGCTGGTCGGCCGTCGCGACCGACAGCGTCGACGGCGGGAGCACCACCATCGCGCCGACGACCGCGAGACTTCCCACGACGGAGGCGAGCTGCAGCGCCGTTCGCCCGCGACGCTTCGGCACCTCCTCGACGTCCACATGGACGAGGACGCTGACGATGCCGAGCGCGACCGCGATGAGCGCCATGATGACGGTGAAGACGAAGTATCGCGGGTGGATGTAGAGCCCGAGGCGATCGGTCAGTGCGAGCCAGAGGATGCACACGGCGGCGGTGACGAGCAGCAGCACGCCCCACCATCGCTGCCGGAGGCGTTCGAGCAGTGGGACGCGACGATCGCCGGCCGTCGACGTCTCGGCGTGCGCGTGTCCGTGCGTGGCGTTCTGATCAGGCAAGGGCGTTCACTCCGAATCCGAGGGCCGCCGAGAACAGCACGGCGACCGCGGTGATGATCACGAGGGTCCTGGTCGTGTAGGTGGTGCGCATGAGCGCGAGCATCTTGACGTCGACGACGGGGCCGAGGACGAGGAAGGCGACGATCGAGCCGGGCATGAACGTGGATCCGAAGGACAGCACGAAGAAGGCGTCGACGTTCGAGCAGATCGAGACGATCACGGCGAGCGTCATCATCGCGAGCACCGACCAGACGGGGTTCGCGCCGAGGGTGACGAGCACCTCGCGCGGCACCAGCACCTGTACGGCGCCGGCCACGGCGGACCCGATGAGCAGCGCCGGCATGATCGCGCGCGCCTCCGCGACGAACTGCTGCAGGCTGCGCTCCACCTTCGTGTGCTCGTGCCCGTGCTGCTCGGTCACCTCGCAGCTGGCTTGGAAGGTCGGCGTGAGCAGCGAGCTGGGGTCGGGGTGCTTGCTGAAGAGCCACCCGATGAGGTTCGCGAGCAGGAACCCGCCGACGAGCCGGGCGACGAGGATCCCGCCGTCCCAGCCGAAGGCCTGATGCGTCGTGACGATGACGATCGGGTTGAGGATCGGCGCCGCGAGCAGGAAGGTGATCGACTCCGGCACCGTGAACCCGCGCACGATGAGGCCGCGGGCGAGCGGGACGTTCCCGCACTCGCAGACCGGCAGGAACATGCCGAGCAACGAGATGCAGGCTCGGCGGAGGATCGGCTGCGTCGGCAACCACCGCTCGAGCCAGCCGTCGGGAAGCCAGATCTGCACGAGGATCGACAGCACGATGCCGAGCACCACGAACGGCAGCGACTCCACCACCACGCTGAGCGTCAGGGTCACGAAGTCGCGCACCGCGGTGGGCGGGGTGAGCGCCTCACCGAGCGGCATGAGCGCCCGGAGCACGAAGAGGCCGACCACCACGAGCAGTGCGACGCCGATCAGGAGCGGTGTCCGCAGGTTCCGTGGATCACGTCCTTCGGTGCGACCCCAGTGCTCCGCGCCGTCGTCGTCGGGCGCGGTCCAGTCGTCGTCGACCCCGAGGGTTCCGGTCGTCCTGCTCACTCCGGCCTCACGCGCGCTGGGCCGCCGCCGAGCAGTTCTCGCAGAGCCCGAAGACGTCGACGACGTGCTTCGCCTCGGTGAACCCGTGCTGCGACGCGACCGAGCGCGCCCAGGCTTCGACCTCGTCGGCCTCGATCTCGATGGTGAGACCACAGTTGCGGCAGATGAGGTGGTGATGGTGGGTGCCCGGCGTGCAGGCGCGGTAGAGGTTCTCGCCCTCGGGCGACTGCAGGGAGTCCGCTTCGCCCTCGACCGCGAGGTCGGAGAGGGCGCGGTACACGGTCGCGAGCCCGATCGGCGAACCGGTGTCGCGGAGTTCGGCGTGCAAACCCTGGGCGCTGATGAATCCGTCGTTGCCGCCGAGGGCCTCGCGGACAGCTTCTCGCTGCCAGGTGTTGCGCTTCGCCACGGGTGCTCCTGCCTGTCGCTTCAAGGGTACCCGGGAACCGCTCGGAGGACGCTCCGAAGCAGCTCCACGCGGACGCGGTGCACGGTCCACGATCATCACGCGACCTGGGCGTGCCGCGTCTCGCCGACGGGTGCCCGACGACCACGTCGCCCGGACGCGGTGCGCGGCCCGACGATGCGGCAGACGAGGTAGATGAGGAAGGAGATCGTCGTGATGTAGGGGCTGATCGGAAGCGATCCACCGATGGCGAGCAGGATGCCGCCGACCGCCGAGACGAAGCCGAAGAGCATGCTCAACACCGGGACGAGGACGGGCGACGACGACACCCGGAGCGCCGCGGCAGCAGGTGTCACGAGCAGCGCGAGGACGAGCAGCGCACCGATGATCTGCACCGACACCGCGACGGTGAGCCCGAGCAGCACCATGAAGGCGAGCGAGACGAACCGGCTCGGCACCCCGCGTGCTGCGGCGACGTCCGGGTCGAGGCTGTCGAAGCTGAGGGGTCGCCACAGGAGGAGGAGCGCGACCAGCACGACGATGCTGATGACGATGAGGAGGCCCAGCTGCGGGTCGTCGACCGACACGATCTGCCCCGTGAGGAGCCCGAACTTGTTGGCACTCCGGCCCGGATAGAGCGCGAGGAAGAGGATGCCGAGGCCGAGGCCGAACGGCATGAGCACCCCGATGATCGAGTTGCGGTCGCGCGCCTTCGAGCCGAGCAGGCCGATGAGGATCGCGGCGACGAGGGACCCCGCGAGGGACCCGACGACGACATTCGCCCCGAACAGCAGCGCACCGGCAGCACCGGCGAAGGACAGCTCGCTGATCCCGTGCACCGCGAACGCCATGTCCCGCTGCATCACGAACACACCGATGAGGCCGCCGACGATGCCCAGGACCGCGCCGGCGATGATCGAGTTCTGCACGAGTTCGAGGAGTGCGCCGTAGTCCTGGAAGTTGAACAGGCGTCCCCAGAGGTCGTCGGTGTTCATGCGCCGACCCCCACCGCACCGGTGTGCGGATCGTCATGGTGATGGTGGTGGGTCTCGCTGTCGGGGATGCCGACCACGACGACCCGGCCGTGACTGCGGAGCACGTCGACGGGCGTGCCGTAGAGCTCCGACAGCACCTCGCTGCGGAGCACCTCGTCGGGGGTGCCCTCCCGGAACCGCCCGCCGGCGAGGTACAGGATGCGGTCGACCATGGGGAGCACCGGGTTCACGTCGTGGGTGACGAAGACCACCGCCGTGTCGTGTTCACGTCGGCGACGGTCGATGAGTTCGCTGACCCCGCGCTGATGCTGGAGGTCGAGGCTGAGCAGTGGTTCGTCGCAGAGGAGGAGGATCGGGTCGTCCGCGAGCGCCTGGGCGACGCGGAGCCGCTGCTGCTCACCGCCGGACAGGGTGCCCACCGCGCCATCGGCGTAGGCGGTCGCGCCGACGGAGGCGATCAGCTCGTCGACCCGACGCTTCGTCGCCGCGGTGCGGATGGGGAGTCCGAAGCGGTGACCGTCGACGCCGAGGGCGACGAGATCGCGACCGCGCATCGGCGTGCCGGCGGGGATGAGCTTCTGCTGCGGGATGTAGCCGATGCGGCGGTCGCCGCGGTGCACCGGGCCTCCGGCGACCCTGATGGTCCCGCGGTCGAGCTGCTGCTGCCCGAGGATGGTGCGCAGCAGACTCGTCTTGCCGGAGCCGTTCGGGCCGAGCACAGCGAGGAACTCCCCCGGGTGCACCGAGAGGTCGAGGCCGTCCCAGAGCGTTCGTCCGCCGAAACCGAGCTCGGCCCCGGCGAGTGCGAGGACGTCGACGGGGCCTGAGCCGTTGGCAGAACCGCTGGTCATCGATCCAGGGCGTCCGCCACGGCGTCGACGTTCTCGGTCATCCACGAGAGGTAGTCCTTGCCGTCCGGGAGGGTCTCGGTGAATGACAGCACCGGCACGCCTGCGTTCTCCGCGGCGGTCTTGACCTGCTCGGTCTCGCCGCCACTCGTCTGCTCATTGTAGGCAAGCAGCGCGACCGATCCGCCGCCGAAGAGGTCGAGCGTCTCCTTGAGGACGGTCGGCGACACGTCGGTGCCCTCCTCGATCGCCTCGCTGAACGCCTCGGGGGTGCGGTTCACGAGTCCGGCGCCCTCGAGCAGGTAGAGCGGGACGGGCTCGGTGATGGCGACGCCCTCCCCGTCGTGTGCGGTCTTGATCGCGGCCTGGGCCGTCTCGATCGTGCCGAGGGACTCGGTGAAGGCCTTCGCGTTCGCGGTGTACGTGGCTGCGTTCGCGCTGTCGAGTTCGCCGAGCTCCTTGGCCAGCTCGTCGGCGAGCTTCGCCATCGTCGGGAGGCTGTACCAGACGTGCTCGTTGAAGCCCTCGATGTGGTCGTGGCCGTCGTCCTCGGCGTGCGCCTCGTCCGTGTGCTGCTCGTCGGCGTGGTCGTCGTCCGGGGCGAGGCCCGACAGGTCGACGACGTTGACGACCTCGACGGACTCGTTCTTGGCGGCGTCGAGGAGCGTGTCGACGAACGGGTCGTAGCCGCCGCCGTTCTCGATGACGAGGTCGGCGTTCTTGATGGAGAGCTGGTCCTGCGTGCTCGCCTCGTAGGAGTGCGGGTCCTGGGCGGCCGAGGAGATGAGCGAGGTCACCTCGACGTCCTTGCCGCCGATCTTCGAGGCGATGTCGCCGTACACGTTCGTGGAGGCGACGATGTTGATCTTGCCGTCGTCGGCCGCGCTCGACGCGCTGCTGCCGGAGCAGCCCGCGAGTACGAGGGCGGCTGCCGGGACGATGGCCAAGGCCGGGAGCAGGGTGCGAGCGCGCATTGATGAACCTTCTCGATCGGGGTGAGAAGGCCAACGCTACGCCTATTGATACTGATTCTCAAAATCGCCCGGCTGGAAGGTTCCTGGGCAGGTGTACTCAGTCGAGCAGCAGCGCAGGCTCCTCGATGATCGACGCGACGTCCGCCAGGAAGCGGCTCGCGACGTCGCCGTCCACCACGCGGTGGTCGAAGGAGGCGCCGAGCGTCGTGACGAACCGACTGCGCACCTCGCCGTCGACGACCCATGGCTTCTGCTTGATCGTGCCGAGCGCGACGATGCCGACCTCACCCGGGTTGAGGATCGGGGTACCGGTGTCCATGCCGAAGACACCGATGTTCGTCACCGTGATCGTGCCGTTCTGCTGGTCGGCCGGCGGCGTCTTGCCGTCGCGGGCCGTGATGGTGAGGGTCTCGAGGGCTCGCGCCAGCTCGAGCAGGCTCATCGCCTGCGCCTCCTTGACGTTCGGGACGATCAGTCCGCGCGGTGTCGCGGCGGCGACGCCGAGGTTCACGTAGTGGCGGACGATGATCTCCTGGTCGGTCCACTCGCTGTTGACCGTGGGGTTGCGGCGGACCGCCCAGATCATCGCCTTGGCCATGATGAGCAGCGGCGAGACCTTGACGCCGGCGAAGTCCGTCGAGTTCTTCAGACGCTTGACGAACTCCATCGTGCGCGTCGCGTCGACGTCGACGAAGAGGGAGACGTGCGGCGCGGTGAAGGCGCTGCGGGTCATGGCCGTCGCGATGGCCTTGCGGACGCCCTTGACCGGGATGCGCTCCTCGCGCTCGTCGGCCCACTCCGGCGTCTCGATGTTGCGGAACACGCTCGCCTGGCTGGCCTCACGGATGACGTCGTCGCGGGTGATCTCCCCCGCGAGTCCGGTGCCCTCGATGGCCGTGAGGTCGACCTCGAGGTCCTTCGCGAGCTTCCGGATCGGCGGCTTGGCGATGACCGGCAGCGCGGACGCGGCGGGGATGCTCGACGGCGGCTGGCGGCGCACGGGCGGCTGCGGGGTGACGGCCGGGCTCGCCGGCTCGACGACGGGCGTCGCGCCACGGCCACGGCGACGGCTCGAAGTGTGGCCGGCGCTGCCGTATCCGACGAGCACGGCGCCAGGGCGCGGCTCTTCGGCGGGAGAGACGCTCGCCGCGGTGTCGGCGGCCAGCGTGGCCTCCTCCGACTCGACGACCGCCGGTGCGGGCGCGGTCGGCTCGGCGGTCACTGCTCCACCACCGGTGCTCACGCTGATGATGGGCGTCCCGACGTCGACGGTCTGGCCCTCCTCGACGAGCAGGGCACCGACGGTCCCGGCGAACGGCGACGGGAGTTCGACGAGCGACTTCGCGGTCTCGATCTCGACCAGCACCTGGTTGACCGAGACGGCGTCGCCCGGCGCGACCTTCCATGCGACGATCTCGGCCTCGGTCAGGCCTTCGCCGACGTCCGGCAGTTCGAACTGGAGATCACTCATCGTGGTTCCTCGTCTTCCTTCGGTGTTCAGTACGCCAGCGAGCGATCGACGGCCTCGAGGATGCGGTCGGCATCCGGGAGGTAGACGCCTTCGAGCTTCGCCGGCGGGAACGGGGTGTCGAACCCGGACACCCGAAGAACGGGTGCCTCGAGCGAGTAGAAGGCGCGCTCGGTGACGGTCGCCGCGATCTCCGAGCCGACGCTCGTGAAGCCGGGCGCCTCCTGCACGTAGACGAGGCGGCCGGTCCGGCGGACGGATTCGACGAGCGGGTCGTAGTCGATGGGCGACAGCGAGCGCATGTCGACGACCTCGACGCTCGTGCCCTCCGTGGCGGCCAGTTCAGCCGCCTGCAGCATGACGCTCACGATCGCGCCGTGTCCGGCGAGGGTGACCTCCGTGCCGGTGCGGACGATGCGGCTGCCGTGCAGTGGCGCGGCCGAGCCGTCGAGGTCGACCTCGCCCTTCGGCCAGTAGCGGCTCTTCGGTTCGAGGAAGACGACCGGGTCGTTCGAGGCGATGGCCTCCTGGATCATCCAGTAGGCGTCGTTCGGGGTCGACGGGCTGACCACGCGCAGGCCGGCCGTGTGGGCGAAGTACGCCTCGGGGCTCTCCTGGTGGTGCTCGACCGCGCCGATGTGTCCGCCGTAGGGGATCCGGATGACGACGGGCATCTGCAGCTTGCCCTCGTGCCGGTTGGTGAGCTTCGCGAGCTGCGTCGTGATCTGGTTGAAGGCCGGGAACACGAAGCCGTCGAACTGGATCTCGCACACCGGACGGTAGCCGCGCATGGCGAGGCCGATCGCGGTGCCGACGATGCCGGACTCCGCCAGCGGGGTGTCGAGCACGCGGTCGCCGCCGAACTCGGCGTGCAAGCCCTCGGTGACGCGGAAGACGCCGCCGAGCGGGCCGATGTCCTCGCCCATCAGCAGGACCTTGTCGTCCTCGGTCATCGCCTTGCGCAGGCCGGCGTTCAACGCCTTCGCCATCGGCATGGTGGTCATCGTCATGCGTTGCCTCCTTCGAGCGAGGCTTCGTAGCGTTCGAGCCAGGCCTGCTGCTCGACCATGAGCGGGTGCGGTTCGGAGTAGACGCCGTCGAAGATGAGCTCTCGGCCGGGCGCTTCCAGGGCGAGCGTGCGGACGCGGGTGTCCTCCGCGAGCGCAGCAGCCTCTTCGTCGACCTCGGCGAAGAACGCGTCCGAGGCGCCGAGCCCCTGGAGATACGTCTTGAACCGGACGATCGGGTCGCGGGCGATCCAGGACTGGAGTTCGTCGTCGGTCCGGTACTTGGTCGGGTCGTCGCTCGTGGTGTGGGCGCCGACGCGGTAGGTCATCGCCTCGATGAGGCTCGGGCCGTGGCCGGCGCGGGCGTCGTCGAGGTGCTTCGCCGCCGTCGCGTAGCTCGCGAGCACGTCGTTGCCGTCGATGCGGACGCTGTCGAGGCCGAAGCCGGCTGCGCGCTGGTAGAGCGGCTCGCGGGCCTGGCGGGAGACGGGGACGGAGATGGCCCACTGGTTGTTCTGCAGGAAGAACACCTGCGGCGTCTGGTAGCTGGCGGCGTAGATGTACGCCTCGTTCGCGTCGCCCTCGGAGCTCGAGCCGTCGCCGAAGTAGACGAGCACGGCCGTGTCGCGGTCGGGGTCGCCGGTGCCGACGGCCTTGTCGAAGTTCAGGCCCATCGCGTAGCCGGTCGCGTGGAGGGTCTGAGCGGCGAGCACGAGTGTGTACAGGTGCATGTTGCCGTTGGACGGATCTGCCGGGTCCCAGCCGCCGTGCGTGTTGCCGCGCATGAGGCGGACGATGTCGATGGGGTCGACACCGCGGATCATCGCGACGACGTGTTCGCGGTAGGAGGGGAAGATGTGGTCCTGGGCTCGCGCCGCACGGGCCGAACCGACCTGTGCCGCCTCCTGCCCGTGACTCGGCGGCCACAGCGCCATCTGGCCCTGGCGCTGCAGGTTCGTCGCTTCGATGTCGAAGGCGCGGACGTTCGCCATATCGCGGTAGAACTGCTGCAGGTCGGTCTCGGTCAGGCGATCGAGGAACGGCTGATAGCGCTCCGCGTGTTCGTTCGGCGCGAAGGTGCCGGCCGCGTCGATGAACTGGACGCTGGGCACGGTGGGGTCGTCTCCGGAACGGCTCATCGTGAGCGCACTCCCTCTCGTGTCGGGTGGTCGGCCGGCAGTCCGGCGAGGATCTCTGCAGCGGCGGCGAGGAGCGGTTCGATCGACTCGGCTTCACCGATCGAGATGCGGACGCCGTCGCCGGGGAAGGCGCGGCCGACGATACCGTGCGCGAGGAAGGTCTCGTTCGCGGCGGCCGTCTGCTCGCCGAGGCCGAACCAGACGAAGTTGCCCTGTGCCGCGGGGATGAACCAGCCCTGCTCGCGGAGTGCGGCGGCGAGGTCGTCGCGTCGTGCGGTGATGACCGCGACGCGGGCTCGGATGTCTTCGGCGTTCGCGAGTCCGGCGATGGCCGCCTGCTGGGCGGGCGCGGTGCTGGAGAGCGGGATGGCCGCGTTGCGGGCGCCGTCGAGGACGAGCTCGTGGCCGATGGCCCAGCCGACGCGGAGGCCGGCGAGTCCGTAGGCCTTCGAGAAGGTGCGGAGCACGACGAGGTTCGGGTGCTCGTCGAGGAGCGGGATGCCGTTGACGGCGTCATCGTCGGTGACGAACTCGCGGTAGGCCTCGTCGAGGAGGACCAGCACGTCGGACGGCACGGAGCGGAGGAAGGCGAGGAAGGCGGCGCGTTCGACGACCGGCCCCGTGGGGTTGTTCGGCGTGCAGACGATGACGACGCGGGTTCGGTCGGTGACGGCTGCGGCCATCGCCTCGAGGTCGTGGGAGCCGTCGGGCCGGTTGGGGACACGCACCGACGTCGCGCCGGCGACGGTCACGAGACCCGGGTAGGCCTCGAAGGAGCGCCAGGCGAAGACGACTTCGTCTCCCGGACCGGCGGTCGCGGTGATGAACTGGCTGAGGAGTGCGACCGAGCCGGCTCCGATGTGGATGCGTTCGGGCGTGACCCCGTTGGCTTCGGCGAGCGCCGTGCGCAGTGCGAGTGCGGCGCCGTCGGGGTAGCGGTGGGAGTGCGCAGCCGTGTCGGTGATGGCCGAGAGGACGGCGTCGAGCGGCGGGAACGGGACCTCGTTGCTGGAGAGCTTGAAGGCGTCGGGTGCGGCCGGCTTGCCCTGACGGTAGGGCGGCAGATCTGCGATCTCCGGACGGAGACGGACCGGGCTCCGGCCCGGCTGAGCGGCCGGCTGGGCGGTGGTTGGCAGGTTGTCACTCACTCGACGAGTCTAGGCCGCGAAGGATACCTGCGTCGGAATGCAGTGCGCCGGTCCGAATCGGCCCTTTGCCCGCTGTGGCAAGGGTGGGAGGATTGCCCTCATGGGACGTTTTCTGCTGAACCTGATCGTCAACGGCTTCGCCATCTGGGTCACGACCCTCATCGTCGCCGGTGTGAACGTGACGCCGTACGCGCCTGGCGGCACGCTGGAGACGATCCTGACCTTCGCGCTCGTCGCGCTCATCTTCGCGGTCGTGAACACCATCATCGGTTCGGTCATCAAGGTGCTCGCGTTCCCCCTCTACATCCTCACGCTCGGTCTGATCGGGCTCCTCATCAACGGACTCCTCCTCCTCATCACCGCGGGCATCAGCGGCTGGTTCGGGTTCGGCCTGACCGTCGACGGCTTCTGGTGGGGCGTCCTCGGGGCGATCGTCATCTCGATCGTGAACTGGCTGCTCGGCATCGTCATCCGCCCGAAGACCAAGGACTGACCGGCGCGAAGAACTCATCCGATTGCGGTTCACTCCACTCGATCCGCTCGGTACTGCGATGTCTCGCCGTCACCGGCGAGCTCGGAGAGCGGCTTGACGACTTCCTGGAGGCGCGGATCCGACGACGCGTCGGCGAGCCGCGCCGTGTCTCGGTAGTTCTCGAGCCGGTGGGCCGGCAGCGGGTCGTCGCCGCTCGGCGGAGGCGCACCGTCGAACAGCGACCGGCTGACGACCGTTCCTCCATCAGGCTGGCCCTGACGGCGCCCTGACAGCGCTGGGATGACGTCCTCCGTGTGCTCGAAGTGCGCTCGCGGCACGTCTTCGTCGAAGACGATCGTGTTGACCGGCGCCCCGAAGGTGACGAGCGACGAGTCGTAGTCACCGCTGGCTGCGATGGCTGCCGCGACGATCCCACCCTGCGAGTACCCGACGTGCAGCACCGATGCTCCTTTCGGGACACCTGCGAGTTCCATGGCGTCGAGGGTCGCCCTCGTGCTGTCGGCGGCGAGACCCGGGAGGGCTGAAGCGGCGACGGCGTCCAGATTGCTCTGGTTGTCCCACGGCTCCGATCCGGTGTTCGGAAGACCCGTGTCGATCGTGCCGCCCGACCACACGATCCACTGCTCCGACCCGGTGGCGTCGACATGCCGCTCGACCCGGATCTGGGGGCTCCCCTCCCCTCCGTGCGGCATCCGTCGGGCCAGCTCCTCGTACGTCGTCGGCGGGGAGACGCGGTCGTCCTCGCCGTCTGCCCGAGGGACGGGAGATGTCCGCACCCCGGAGGCCGTCAGGACGCCGGTCGCATCGGCAGTGCGCGCCACGACCAAGGCGGCGAGCGCGACGCCCGGCACCCCGTCGGCAGTGGCCATCATGGAGAGGATGCCGGCGGGGAGCCCCCCGGCCCCGACCAACCACTCATCCGCCGACGAGACGATGCGACGCACCGCATCCGCAAAGAGCGGTGTGGCCATGAGGTCACGCAAGCCCCGTTCGGCGGTGGCGTCGAACTGCTCGCCTGCCCCTTCCGACACCGCGCCGACGACCGCGCGGACGACGGATCCGAGCAGCAGCACGGCTCCGATACCGACAGCGCCGGGCACCCAGGACGCTGGAGATGCGCCCAGGGCCCAGGCGTTGGCGCCATCGGTCAGCTCGAAGAGGGACGCGACCGTGCGCTCGATGTCGCCGTACGCCTCAGCCGACAGGAGGAGTCGTTCTCCGAGGTGAGTCGCCTCGCCCCCGGCTTGCCTGAGCAGGGCTGCTGCCCGCGCGGCGGACTCCCGGCCCGCCTCTCCGTCGAGCTGTGGGACCAGGAGCGGTCCGGCCGGCGCATGGGAGGTGTCCATGCGACCCACGGCGTCAAGCCGCCCTGCCCATTCCTCGCATGAGGCGCCGAGCGAAACCAGGATGCGCGCGAGGTTCAGATGGCCGTCCGTCGCGACAGCGACCACCCCTCCACCACGGAGCACGAGGTCGTCGCTCACCGGAGGCTCCCAGCCGAGATGGTCCCAGCGGCTCCGAGTGATCTCCGAAGCGCCTCGTCGAGCGCCGACGCTGCTTCACGCAACCGCCCGACGAGGTCGTCCGCCGCCCAGGAGAACTCCATCGCCGCCGGCCCTACCCAGTCCAATCCGGATCGCCCGTGCATGAAGTCCGTGATGCCGGTGCTCAGCGCGCTCAGGACGGCGTCGACGCACTGCGCCCGCGACTCAAGTACCGCGAGGGCCTCCTCCGCAGTCCATTCCGACGGGGAATCCATCGCAAACGGGTCGTAGTACTCCAACGCCATGTCGCCTCGCCCTCCGCCCGCCCACCGCCGGCATCACGCTCGACTCTGCCCAACCGGCGGAGCGGTCACGACGGCACACCGTGCTGATGTGGAGGAAGCCGACCGGAGTGGAGCTGTGGAGTGGAGTCAGCTGAGAACGGTTCGACGGCTCGGGCGCGGTCGGCCAGAATAGACGCATGAACACCCTCGGGGAGGCCGACCCCGGCACGACCCCGTTCCGCGTGTGCTTCGTCTGCGCGGGCAACATCTGTCGATCCCCGATGGCCGAGAGCGTCTTCACCGACCTCGTCGCGGCCGCCGGGCTGGAGCGGGTGGTGGAGGTCTCCTCCGCCGGCACCGGCGACTGGCACGTCGGCGAGTACGCCGACCACCGCACGGTCACCGCGCTGCGAGCGCACGGCCACGACGCCACCGCCCACCGGGCCAAGCAGTTCGACCCCGACCGCTTCGACAGTTACGACCTCGTCGTCGCCCTCGACCGCAGTCACGAACGCATCCTGCGGGCCTGGGCGGGCAACGACGCCGACCGTTCCAAGGTGCACCTGCTCCTGAGCTTCGACAGCACCTCCGGGACCCGCGACGTGCCCGACCCCTATTACTCGGACGCCCAGATGTTCGAGACCGTCCTCGGCATGATCGACCATGCCTGCAGATCCCTCTTCCACCAGCTCGAACCAGCACTGACCCAGGGAGCCACCCCATGACCGAATTCCCCGCCCAGCCGCTCAGCCCGCTCGACGGTCGCTACCGCCCCGCCGTGACGGCGCTCGGAGAGTACCTCTCGGAGGCCGGTCTGAACCGCGCCCGCGTGCAGGTCGAGGTCGAGTGGCTCGTCTACCTCACCGAACACTCGATGTTCGGCTCCTCCCCGCTCACCCCGGCGGAGATCGAACAGCTCCGCGCGCTCTACCTCGACTTCGGCCGGGCCGACATCGACTGGCTCGCCGAGAAGGAGGCCGTCACGCGTCACGATGTGAAGGCCGTCGAATACCTCGTGCGCCACCGCCTGTCCGAGCTCGGGCTCGACCGCATCGCCGAACTCACCCACATCGCCTGCACGAGCGAGGACATCAACAACCTCTCCTACGCGCTCACGGTGTCGCAGGCCGTCCGCGCCATCTGGCTGCCGAAGCTGCGCCTCGTCCTCGACTCCCTGCGCACCAAGGCCGTCGACTTCCGGGCCGTCCCGATGCTCGCCCGCACGCACGGCCAGCCGGCGACGCCCACCACGATGGGCCGCGAGCTCGCCGTCACCGTCTACCGACTCGAGCGCATCGCCGTGCAGATCGAGGCGAACGAGTACCTCGGCAAGTTCTCCGGCGCGACCGGCACGTTCGCCGCCCATGTCGTCGCCGATCCCGACGCGGACTGGCCCGCCATCTCGCGCGAGTTCGTCGAGGGACTCGGCCTCGACTGGAACCCGCTGACGACGCAGATCGAGTCGCACGACTGGCAGGCGGAGCTGTACGGCAAGATCTCCCACGCCAACCGCGTGCTGCACAACCTCGCGACGGACATGTGGACGTACATCTCCATCGGCTACTTCCGGCAGATCCCGGTCGCGGGCGCCACCGGCTCGTCGACCATGCCGCACAAGGTCAACCCGATCCGCTTCGAGAACGCCGAGGCCAACCTGGAGCTGTCGAGCGCGATCCTCGACTCCCTCGCCGCCACCCTCGTCACCTCGCGACTCCAGCGCGACCTCACCGACTCGAGCGCCCAGCGCAACATCGGTGTCGGGTTCGGCCACTCGCTGCTCGCCCTCGACAACATCCTCGGCGGCCTCGGGCAGATCGACCTCGCGGAGGACGTGCTCGCTGCGGACCTCGACCACAACTGGGAGGTGCTCGCGGAGGCCATCCAGACGGTCATCCGCGCCGAGGTGACCGCGGGTCGCTCGAACATCGAGGACCCCTACGCGCTCCTCAAGGAGCTCACGCGCGGCAAGCGTCTCGGCCAGGCGGAGCTCGTCGAGTTCGTCTCCAAGCTCGACATCGGCGACGCCGCGAAGCAGCGCCTGCTCGAGCTCACCCCGGCGACGTACCTCGGGCTCTCCGACGACCTGGTGGACTACCTGCCGTAGGTCGCCCATCGACAGGCTCGGGGAACGGGAGACCGGGCACCGAGCCTGTCGGCGTGCGCCCTTCGACAAGCTCAGGGACCGGAAGGAACGCTCAGGGACCGGAAGGAACGCTCAGGGACCGGAAGGAACGCTCAGGGACGGCGCGCTGCAGTCGGGGCCCGGAAGAACGCTCCGGGCCGGAGGGACGAGACGGTCAGTGGCCGGAGGGGCGCGGCGGACGCTTGTCGTCGCCGTCCTGCTCGTCGAGGTCGAGCTTCTCCTGGAAGTCGGGCTTCACGGCGAGCGCCAGCATCGCGAGGACGACGAGCGAGGCGATGAACGCGATGCCCAGGCCGATGAGCGACAGGACGATCTCGCGGGTCGACATCAGAACGACGACGCCGGTGAAGACCCCCATGACGCCCGAGAGCACGAGGAGCTCGATCGGCCGCAGGACGTCGTCGCGGTTGGGCTTGCTCATGATGCGGCTCCAGCCGTGCCGGTGGTGTCGTCGGTGGCTGCGCCGGTGACCGGGCGCTTGCCCGCCCACCGCAGCGACAGTCCGCCGATGACGAGGTAGACGCCGATGATCGCGGCGTATGCTCCGACGAGGCCGACGACGACGATGTCCGCACGGAGGACACCCTCGACACCTCCCGGGGCGGCGAATCGCTGCTCGAGTCCGGGCGGGACGAGGAGCGTCGCGATGGCGAGCAGCACCGTGAAGGCACCGACCGCGGTCCAGTCCTTCGCCGCGGCGAGGCGTCCGCGCCAGCGGATCCCGCTGTACAGCTCGAGGAATCCGGTGAGGGCCGCCCACAGGGTGACGACGTAGAGGAAGATGCTCAGCCCGCCGCCGCTCACGAGCAGCGAGAAGACGCCGGTCACGACGCCGATGACGCCCTGGCCGAGGAAGAACGCGCGCGTCACGGTGTCGGAGAAGTTCGGGAACGCGAAGGCGCCGACGATCGCGCCGGACAACAGCGCGAAGACCCCGAAGACCACGAGGCCGAACTGCGAAGAGTGGCCCTGCGTGAAGGTGACGACCCCCGCCGTGGCGAGCGCGATCACCGCACGCAGGATCGGGACCATCCAGTACCGATCGTGCTTGGCGCCGTCGAACGGAATGCTGGGCACGGTGAACGTCTCATCTCTTGCAGGAAGTCCTCTCCAGCTTACGCGGTCCTGCGGGGGACGCGGACCGGGGTCAGGGTGCCCTGGGTGGGACCGACAGGCCCGCGGCGAGTTCCACGAAGACGGCCGCAGCATCGGCCCGATCCCGGGTCAGCAGTGACGCCTGCCCAGCCCAGAAGCCTTGGAGGTCCGCGACGCCCCGCTCGGAGGCGACGGTGCGGAACCGCCCGGTCAGCCAGTTCTGGACCGGGAACGGGGCGACGACCCTCGACGCCTCGATCTGTCGCAGCACCCGGTTCGGGACACCCCGGCCGAGCCTGCCGCTCATCGCGCGCGTGAGGACGGTGCCGTCGGCGGGCGTCGCAACGATGGCCGCCCGATGCTCGGCCGTCGCAGCGGAGACGCTCGTGCGGAGGAAGGCGGTCCCGACCTGCACGCCGGCGGCGCCGAGCGCCCGTGCGGCGGCGACACCACGTCGGTCGGCGATACCGCCGGCGGCGATCACCGGGACGTCCAAGGCGTCGACGAGCTGCGGGATCAGGGCGACCAGGCCGACGAGGGAGTCCTCGGCTGCTCGCAGGAACGAGACGCGGTGACCGCCGGCCTCCATGCCCGTGCCGACGACGACGTCGACGCCGCCCTCCTGCAGGGCGAGTCCCTCGGCAACCGTGGTCGCCGTCCCGACCACGACGATGCCCCGCTCGTGCGCCGCGTCGACCACCGGCCGCGGCGGAACCCCGAAGACGAAGCTGACCACGGCGGGCCGCACCTCCAGGACGGCCTCGATCTGCTCGTCGAACGGCGGCACGTACCGGGCCGGGCGATCGGGCAGCTCGAGCGACAACTCGTCGAACACGGATCTGAGCGCCTCGACCGCGGCTGCGAAGGACGCCTCGGAGTCGTCGGGCGACAGCTCGTCTCCACGCGGCAGCCACAGGTTCAGCGCGAAGGGCGCCGCGGTCCGCTCGCGGAGCGCCGTGACCGTCCGCTCGATGCGCTCGGCGTCGTAGCCGTAGAGACCGAAGGAACCCAGGCCGCCCAGCTCACTCACCGTCGCGGTGAGCTCGACGGAGGACAGGCCCCCGAAGGGGCCGAGCACGATCGGGACGTCGACAGGAAGGGCACGCACGCCCCCAGTATGTCCCTCGCCTCTTGCGGGTGAAACCGGATCGAAACATGATGGACATCAAACATTTCACTTTGAGCTGTTTACTGAGTGCATCGACGCACGCCCACCGAGGAGCTCCACCGCCATGACCCTGACCATCGCCGGACTTCAGCACCACGGCGTCCCCGGAGACGTCGAGGCGAACCTCGCGCTCGTCGCCGACGCCGCCAGACAGGCATCGGATCGCGGCGCGGATCTGCTCGTCACCCCCGAGATGTTCGTCACCGGCTACAACCTCGGCGACCGCCTCGCCCCGCTCGCCACCCCGGAGCTGGTCGACCGGGTCGCCGCCATCGCAGACGAGACCGGGATCGCGATCCTCGCCGGCCTGCCCGAACCACTCCCCGGCGGAGCCGTCGCGAACGCCCTCGTCCTCGTCGGTCCTGACGGAATCGAGCTGCTCCGGTACCGCAAGACGCACCTGTTCGGCGAGCTCGACCGACAGCTCTTCGTGGCCGGTGACACCCTCGCACCGACCGTCGACCTGGGTGGCGTCCGCGTCGCCGTCCTCATCTGTTACGACGTCGAGTTCCCCGAGACCGTCCGCGCGGCGGCCCTCGACGGTGCTGACGTCGTGATCGTCCCCACCGCGCAGATGGAGCCGTACGCGCACATCGCCGAGCGGCTCATCCCGGTGCGCGCCTGGGAGAACCAGGTCCACCTCGTCTACGTCAACCGCGTCGGCTCCGAAGGAGACCTCACCTACGTCGGTCGCAGCAGCATCGTCGGCCCGGACGGCGTGGTCCTCGACGCGCTCGACGGGGACGCCGTCGGTCTCATGATCGCCACGATCGATCCCGAGGCCACCAAGCGCGCCAGGCAGGAGAACCCCTACCTCGCCGACCGCCGCGCCGAGCTGTATTGAAGGATCCCGTCCTTCCTCCCCTCCCCTCCGAGTCCCCCGACTCCCCTGGAAAGTGACCTCATGACCGTGAACCCCATCGCCGAGCCGCGTCAGCGCCTCGACGGCCAGCTCGGTACCGGCTCCATCGTCTTCATGGTGATCGCCGCCGCCGCACCACTCACCGTGATCGGCGGCAACGTCCCCATCGCGATCGGCACCGGCAACGGCGCCGGAGCCCCGATCGGCTTCGCCCTCGCCGCCGTCATCCTCCTCGTCTTCTCCGTCGGCTTCGTCACCATGACGCCGTTCGTCCGCGAGGCGGGCGCGTTCTTCTCCTACGTGACGGCCGGACTCGGCTCGCGCCTCGGCCTCGGTTCCGCGTTCACCGCGCTCGTGGCCTACACGGCGATCCAGGTGGGCGTGTACGGCTACATGGGGTGGGCGCTCGACGACCTCGTCACGTACTTCGGCGGCCCGAGCCTGCCCTGGTGGCTGTACTCCTTCGCGACGATGGCGATCGTCGCGGTGCTCGGCTACCGGCACATCGACCTGAGCGCGAAGGTGCTGGGCATCGCCCTGACGCTCGAGATCCTCGTGGTCGTCGTGCTCGACGTCGTCATCTTCGCGACGGGCGGTGCGGACGGCATCGCGGTCGAGACCTTCGACCCCGCCAACATCTTCACCGGTGGGATCGGCGTCGCCGTGCTCTTCGCGCTCACCGGCTTCATCGGATTCGAGGCGACCGCGGTCTTCCGAGACGAGGCGCGCAACCCGGAACGCACCATCCCGCGAGCCACGTACCTGGCCGTCGTCATCATCGGCGTGTTCTACGCCATCTCCTGCTGGGCGCTCGTGACGGGCGTCGGCGCGGGGAACGCCGTCGCGGTCGCCCAGCAGACGCTCGCCGGCGAGGGCAACCTCCTGCTCGACACGACGACGACCTACCTCGGCCCGATCATGCGCGACGTCGTCCAGGTGCTGCTCATCACGAGCCTGTTCGCGTGCGTGCTGTCCTTCCACAACGTCATCGCGCGCTACCAGTTCACGCTGGCGCAGAAGGCGGTGCTGCCCGCCCGTCTCGGCCGGCGTCACCCCGCACACCACTCGCCGTCGACCTCCTCGATCGTGCAGACCGTGACGGCGGCCATCGTCCTCGCCGGGCTCGCCATCGCCGGCCTCGACCCGCTCGTCGGGGTCTTCGGATCCATGGCCGGGGTGGCGACCGTCGGGATGGTGCTGCTCATGCTGACGACCTCGGTCGCCGTCCTCGTGTTCTTCGCGCGCCGACCCGAGCTGGTCGCCGGCCGCACGTGGGGTGCGCGGGTGTTCCCGATCCTCGCGGTGGTCGGACTCGCGTTCGCGCTGTGGCTCGTGCTGTCGAACTTCACGCTCGTCACCGGCGGAAGCGTCACCGTGAGTGTCGTGCTCGCCCTCATCCCCGTGGTCGCCATGCTGATCGGTATCGTGTTGGGGAAGCGGTTCCCTCTGGACGCCGAGCCGGACGGCGCGGTGAGCGAGGCGACCGCCGACCAACCGACCGCCGGCTGACCCAGGGTCGCGGAGTCGATCAGCGACGAGACGAGGGTGCCATGGATCTGGGTTCGCCCTCACTCGGAGCGATCCGCCGGACGACCGCCGTCGACACCGTCCGCGCGCGCATCTCGCTGGCGCTGGAGCTCGGGATGCTGGTGCCCGGCCAACGGCTCCCGGCACCCGAGGAAGCGGCTCGAGCGTTCGGGGTCAGCGAGATGTCGGTGCGGCGCGCCTATCGGGCGTTGAGCGACGAGGGCGTCGTCGTCCGGAGGCAGGGCAACACGGGTGGCACGTTCATCGCGGATGCGCCCGCGGTGGGCACCGTGCCCGAGATCGCCGCCTACCGCGAGGACGCCGTCCACGTGCACGCGCTCATCGACCAGCGCGCGACGCTCGAAGCCGGGCTGGCGGCGCTCTCGGCGGCCGAACCGGAAGCGTCGTCCCTGCGTCGACTCGACGACCTCGTGGCGACCATGCGAACGGAGCCGGACTGGAGCAGGTTCCGCGAAGCCGATGCGGCGTTCCACGCCGAGCTGGCGGTGTCGGCAGGCGTGCCGGGGGCGGCCGACCTCCACGACCGCGTGTCCCGCGAGCTGTACTCCTACTTCATCCCCTACCGGATCGAGTACCTGCGCGCGTCGAACGAGGAGCATGCTCTGCTCGTCGCCGCGCTCCGTGACGGCGATGCGGCAGCAGCGAGTCGCCTTGCCTTCGACCACGTCGCGGAGCTCCACCGCTCGATGTACGTCGGCCTCGCGGGCCACACCGACGGCGCGCAATCCACTCCTTGAAGCGCTTGGAGACGATCGAAGGCGCGCCCTCGGCGAGGCGTCACGGCTGGGGCCGGAAATCCGACATGCGCCGTACTAAGGCATAGTGGGGACGGGTTCACCCCCGCCGCGAAGGAGTGAGAGCATGATCGACAAGGCCTCGATACAGGACTTCCCGCCGATGACGGCATCGCTGCTGGCGGACAATTCCGGCGTGTTCCGCGTCGGCACCGCCGAGCAGTACCTGACCGCCACCGACGCGGGAACGGCCCGCCGCCAGCTCGTCGAACTGATGCAGGCGGAGGCCCGGAAGGCGGGTCGACCGATCCGCGTGACGGTGACCGACCCCACGAGCGTCACCGTGCTCCTCATCGGTGTCGACGGCGAACTGCAGGAGGAACCACAGTCCGCAGCGCCCGCGCGCACCGCACAACGGACCACGCCACCGCCCGCTGCCGCGCAACGGGTGCCGCTCATCCAAGCTCCACCGCCCGCGCCCGCCCAGCCGGGACCCGCGCGTCCGGCCCCGGTTCAGCCGCAGACACCGCCCCGCGCCACCCCCGCCCAGCCGTCGACGGCTGCGCCGGTCCCGGCGCAGCCCACGCCGCCGGTCTCCGCCAACCCGCAGGCGACCTCGGCACCACAGCCCGTCCCGCCGCAGCGCCCGACCGTGCAGCAGCCCGCGTTCGGCACACCGCCGTTCCAGCCGGTCTCGAACCAGCCGAACGCGCAGCAGCCGGTGCCGGCGCAGCGGGCGGTCCCGGCCCAGCATTCGGTGCAGGCACTGCCGGCCGCGCCCGCGCAGCAGCAGCACCCGATCCCACAGCAGCAGCAGGCTCCGGGCCTGCCGGCCGCCCCGGCTCGCCGCGACCTGCGCGATGCGCCCTCGTTCCTCGCGCCGCCCACGATCGGCCCGGCGCAGCACGGGCTCGCCGGCCTGCTCAACAAGCTCGGCTTCTCGGTGCCGCCGTCCGCGAGCGAGCGCGCCGAGCGTGACGACGTCCACGCCGTGTCACGCCACTTCCCGAGGCGTCGCACCATCTCCGTCGCGAACCAGAAGGGCGGCGCCAACAAGACGCCGACCGTCGTCAACCTGTCGTCCGTCTTCGCCCGGTACGGCGGTGGCGGCGTCGCGGCCTGGGACAACAACGAGACCATGGGCACGCTCGGCTGGCGGACCGAGCAGGGCGGCCATGATTCGACCGTCCTCGACCTCCTCGCCGCGGCGAGTGACCTCCTCTCCCCCGGCGCCGAGCGAGCCGACCTGTCGCGGTTCGTCCACCACCAGCCCGGCGACAAGTACGAGGTGCTGCGATCCGCGGCCGACGGCGAGCATGTGGTGACCGCCGACGAGGTCGACCTCGTCCATCGCGTCCTCGCGAAGTACTACCGCCTGATCGTCATGGACTCGGGCAACTCTGCCGGTGCCCCCAACTGGCGGCGCATGGTGGAGCTGACCGACCAGCTCGTCATCCCGACCACGACCGTCGAGGACAAGAAGGAGGGCGCGCGGCTCACCCTCACCGCCGTCAGCCGCGTGAGCGAGCGCGGTGCTGAACTCGCGCGGAATGCCGTCGTCATCGTCTCCGAGGCCGAGGCCAAGGACACGTCGATCGCCAACGCGTACGCCGAGGACTTCCGACCCTACGTGCGCGACGTGGTCGTCGTCCCCTTCGATCCCGCCTTGAAGAACGGCGTCATCCGTCACGACGCCCTGCGGTCGAGCACGCAGCGGGCGTGGCTCGCAGCGGCAGCCGCGGTGTCGCGCGGACTCTGACCGGGCCATGACGCAGGGAGCATCGGAGACCGGAATCACGCGGGCGGCCGCGCTCGGCGACTACCTCAGGGCTCGTCGAGGACTGGTCCGACCGGAGGACGCGGGGTTCGTCCCGGAGGACGGGCGGCGGGTCGCCGGACTCCGACGCACCGAGGTGGCAGCCCTCGCGGACGTCAGCGCCGACTACTACCTCCGCCTCGAGCAGGGGCGGGATCAGCGCCCGTCGGAAGAGGTGCTGGCGGGCATCGGTCGGGCCCTTCGACTCGACGAGCACGCCGTGGACTACCTCTTCCGGCTCGCCTATGACGTCGACCTCTTCCCGGCCGAGCGCCGACCGTTGGACGCCGGCACGCCAGCACCGGCCGGACGATCCGTCCCGGACACGACACTCCTCGACCACTGGTCGGACACCGGGGCGTACATCACCGACGGCAACCGGGACATCGTCGCATCGAACGCGCTCGCGCGACGCATCGGCGGCGGCCTCCTCGACGTCGGGCAGAACGACGTGCTCGGGTACTTCGACGATCGGGTGCGGTCCATCGCCCCGGAGTGGGAGGTGAGCGCTCCGGCCGTGGTCGCAGCGCTCCGCTACAGCAGCGATCCGAGCAGCCCTCGGTTGCGGACGATCGTCGAGGAGCTCACCGCCCGCAGTCCGCTGTTCGCCCGCCTGTGGGCTCGCCATGACGCCCGTCCACTCGCCGGCGGTCCACTTCGGGCCTCGATCGACGAGTTCGGGACCGTCGAGCTGCAGTATCAGCACCTCCTCGTCCCCGACTGGCCCGGTCATCAGTTGACGACGGTCTTCGCAGAGCGCGGCTCCCCAGGGGCCGCGGTGCTCGCCTACCTCGCCGCCCGGGCCGACTGACCGCCATCAGGAGCGATGACCGGCGCACGCTGACCGAGGTGGGCCGACGGGCACCAGAGGGGTAGCCGACGGCGGTCGCAGCGCCTACCGTGGACGCATGATCGCGAACGAGGGCGTGCGTGAGCGCCGGGACCGGATCAGGGACTTCATCGACTCCTGGCGAGAGGTACCCGTGGTCCTCTGCGACCGCACGCTGGACGTCCTCGAGGCGAATCCGGCGGCGGCACGCTTGACGCCGGCGTTCCACACCGGCGTCAACCTGGCGCGCTTCGCGTTCCTCTCCCCCGACCGGGTCGTCGGCGATCCGCTGTGGACCCGGATGTCCGAGACCACCGCGGAGCTCCTCAAGCGGTCGGTCGAGGAGCACGATACGGATCGTCCGGCGGCTCGGATCATCGGTGAACTCTCCGCGAAGTCTCGCGACTTCGCTCAGACCTGGGCCTCGGGCGACGGGCACTCCGGGACGTCGGGCCCCATCGTCTTCCCCACGCCGGCCGGGGAGGTCCGGATGGTCTACAACGTCTTGAACGCTCCCGGGCCCGAGGGCGACCTGCTGCTGGTCTTCGTCCCGTCGGGAGCATCGTCCCGGGCGCGGCTGAAGCGGCTGTCCGAGGCGGTCTCGCCGGACGAGCCCTCCACCTCGAGCGATCCGGTGCCCTCCCGCTGAAGCTCGTCCCGAGCTGCGAGGTAGGCGATCGCCGCCGCCGCAGCTGAGCCTGGCTCGTCGAAGAACACCGTGAGGAACTGGTCCGTGTGCGGGACCTCGAAGGTCTGCGCCCGGAAGTCGACCCAGCCGAGCGGCTCGATGAACGTGCGCGTCCGCCGGGACATCTGCGGTTTGACGAGGTGTTCCGCCCAGATCGTCCGGAACACCGGGTGCCGTGCCGAAAGCATCCCGACGATCTCCTGGAGGCGCGGATCGTCCGGTCGGCCGTAGTAGCGGAGCGGGGCGGTGAGGTCGCGGAGGGTCCCTTCCCACTCCCGGTGCATGCGCTCGTACTCCGGTGCGTCGGGCGACGTGGTGCCTCGGAAGTCGGCGTACTGCTCGAAGGCCGAGACGAGCAGGTTGACCCCGGGGTCGAGCATGCCCGGCGGCACCCATGCCCGCGCGAGCGCGTTCGCGGCGACGACGTACTGATTGTCGTCGCTCACGTACGCGGGCGTGCCGGACCAGTGCGCGAGGAGCCGGGCGACCCGGTCGTCGAGTCGCGTCGACCGGTCGTCGACCGCGCGCATGAACGGCCTCGGGCTCGCCAACCGGAGCAGGTATCGGCGTCCACTGTCGTCCAGCAGCAGGGCACGGGCGAGCCCGAGGAGGACCTGCTCCGACGGCCGCCGCACACGACCCTGCTCGATCCGCAGGTAGTACTCGGGGCTGATGCTCGCAAGGTGCGCGACCTCCTCGCGGCGCAGGCCCGGCACCCGTCGGGACGTGTCGGCGCCGATGCCGACCTGCTCTGGCCGCACGAACTCCCGGCGCGCGCGGAGGAACTCGCCGAGAGCATTCGACAGCCGAGTTGGTGACATCGCCGCGTCCTCCGGAGAGCGAGTGGGATCGACGCCAATCCTCCCCCAGCAAGCTCGTCTGTATGCATCCTTCCGCGGCCGATCATGGGTCGTTTCTGGACATGTCGACCGACGATCGGTCGTTCGCTGAGCCTGACCCTGCGCGTCCCACCCGGTCGCCGCCCGACGTCACTATCGTGGTCGCATGGTTGAGCGCGGACCCGCCGATCGGCTCCCTCAGGACCTGGTCGATCTCGTCGACTCCTGGTCGACCGTCCCCGCGTTCGTCCATGACCGCCACTTCACGGTGCTGCACGCCAACCACCTCGCCCAGGCGTTGTCGCAGGCCTTCCGTCCAGGAGCCAACCTGCTGCGCTCGACGTTCCTCCGCCCGGAGGTCCTCCGGGCGAGTCCCGATCCCGGCCTCGTCACCGAGCATGTGGTGGGCGAACTCCGGAAGTCGCTCGGCACCCATGAGTGGGACGCGGTCTTCGAGGGCCTCGTGGACGAACTCCGCTCCGGGAACAACCGCTTCGCCGAGGCCTGGGCCGGGCTGGAGCCGGGCCTTCGACCCGATGCGGCCGAGTCGTTCACCTTCGACCGTCCGGATCTCGGGCGCCTCGAGCTGCGCTACCTCCAGTTGGAGGTCCCCGAGCACTTCGGCATGAGTCTCGTGGTCTGGCGAGCGTGCGACGAGGCTTCGGCACGGCTGCTCGCGGTCCTCGCCGGGCAGTCCCCCGACCGGACCTGACGAGCGGGCCGCTACGATCCGACCGCCGACGGGCACGATCTCGTCATCCGTCGGAAGGGTTGTCGTGCCGTCCCTGCTGGGCTGGAGACGATCCAGGCCGCAGGGCGGCGGAGCGAGGAGGACACCATGGATTCGACGGACGACACCGTCCCGCACCACGAGACCCCGAGTCTGGGCAACCCGGATCTTCCGGCGGAGGGCGAGGTGAACACGTTCCGCCACCCGCAGAGCACACAGATGACCGGCCCGCAGAACCCGGCAGTCGCAAGCCAGTTCCCGAATCAGATCGACGCTCCGGGAACCGACATCAGCACGCAGGCGTTCTTCTGGTCGTCCTTCAACATCTCGCCCCGCCGTGTGCAGGATGGCGGGTGGGCGCGCGAGGTGACGAAGCAGGACTTCGCAATCTCCGACGAGATCGCCGGCGTGAACATGTACCTCGAGTCAGGCGGCATCCGCGAGCTCCACTGGCACCAGACGGCCGAGTGGGCCGTCATGACCCGTGGCAGGTGCCGGGTCACCACCCTCAGCCGATCCGGGATGCCCAGCGTCGAGGACGTGGAGGAAGGCGATCTGTGGTTCTTCCCCGCCGGGACGCCGCACTCCCTGCAGGGGCTGGGTCCCGATGGCGCCGAGTTCGTGCTCGCCTTCGACGACGGCGACCAGTCGGAGTCCAACACCCTGCTGCTCACGGACTGGTTCGCCCACACGCCGCCGGACGTGCTGGCGAAGAACTTCGGGGTGGCCCAGGAGACCTTCGCGGACATCCCGCTCCACAACCTCTGGATCTTTCCCGGCGACGAGCCCGGCCCGCTCGCCAAGGACCAGGAGGACGCCGGAGTCGAGTGGGGAGCGTCGGAACCGATCATCTTCCGACTGTCGCGGTCCAAGCCACTCCACCGGAACAGCGGCGGGAGCATCCAGATCGCGGACAGCACCAACTTCCCGCTGTCGCAGTCGGTCGCCGCAGCGCTCGTGACGGTGGAACCCGGGTCGATGCGCGAGCTGCACTGGCATCCCAACGCCGACGAGTGGCAGTACTACCTGCGCGGATCCGCCAGGATGACCGTGTTCAACACCGGACCCCACGCGAACACGACCGACTTCCGCCCCGGCGACATCGGCGTCGTGAAGAAGAACCTCGGACACTACGTGGAGAACACCGGTGACGACGTGCTGCAGTTCCTCGAGGTGTTCCGCACGGACCGCTACGAGGAGGTCTCCCTCGCGAACTGGCTGGCGCACGTGCCGCCGTCGCTCGTCGCCGCACACCTGAACATCGACGAGGCGACCCTGGCGACCTTCCCCCGGGAAGCGCAGGGGATCACGCCGCTGCGTCCGTGATCCGGGCAGGGTGGCTCTCGGCGGGCCACGCTCGCCCAGGGCCATCCGTCCTAGCTTGAGCGGGACACCACTCGTTCAACCGCGCGGAGGCACCGATGAACAGCGAACGCAGCACGATCGAACCGGCCGAGGGCTCCTGGTCCATCTCGGACGACCGGGCGTTCGTCCTCATCGACATGCTCAGCGACCACCGGGATCGGCGGCGCCACGCGCTCAGGACCGCGCGCTCGAGGCGCTGGCTCGACTCCTACGGTGAGGTGGTCGTGCGCTCGGTGCTGCTCGGGACCACGAGCACGATGGAGCGGGACGAGTATGCGCGGGCCCTCCGTCACGACGGCCGCGACCACACGCTCGTCCTCGATCACGTCGGCGGCTTCGTCCTCGTGACCTCCGAACGACGCGCCGCCTCGCCCGTCGACGAGTGGGTCCGCTCCGTCGCGCCGGCCGGTGTCCGTATCTCCGCGATCGGTTCGGCCGTGCTGCACGCGGACGAGGACGACCTGCTCGGCGTCGTCGACGAGGCGCGCACCGCTGCCGAGATCGTCGGTCAGGTCGGGGACGCGCTCGGGTCGACCCGCGCGGAGGATCTCGGCGGGTGGCGACTCCTGCACGCGATCGGCGGCGGGCCGCAGCTCGTGACCTCGGCGTCACCGGCGGCCGACGAGCTCTGGCACGCGGATCCCGTGCGTCGGGAGACGGTGGAGACCTACCTCGACGCCGGGTGCAACGTCGTCGTCGCGTGCGAGCGGCTCCACATCCACCGCACGACGCTCTACTACCGGCTCGACACCATGCCGGAGGTCGTGCGCGACGCGCTGGCCGACGGCTTGAAGCGGAGCACGCTGCACCTGTCGCTGAAGCTGCTCCGCCTCTGGAACGACGTCCCCACCGCGTCGGAGCGGTCGTCCGCGTCCAGCCGACGCCGACGCGTTTCGGAGACCCGTACCGTCGCCCCGGTGCGGCAGCTGCACCCGCAGACCGCTGGCACCGAGTAGAGGTCGACGTGACCAGTTCAGCACGACGCGTCCCGATCGAGCCTCAGGCCGTGGACGCGCCGCTCAGCGGGACCGCCGTCTTCCTCGTGCTCACGGTGGGCGACGCGGTCGGCGCGATCGACACCGTCCGCAGCACCCTGGCGGGTGTCGCCGATGTCCTGAAGAACGTCGCCTTCCGCGACCTCGACGCCGCCCTGTCCTGCACCGTCGGGATCGGCGCGCGCGTCTGGAGTGAGCTCACGCGCAGTCCCGCACCGAGGGAGCTCCATGTCTTCCCCGCGGTCGTCGGCGACCGGCACACCGCGCCCTCCACGCCCGGCGACGTCCTGCTCCACATCCGCGCTGCGAGACGCGACCTGTGCTTCGAGTTCGAGCGGCAGCTCCTGGACCTGCTCGGCGACGCCGTCGAGGTCGTGGACGAGACGGTCGGCTTCCGGTACTTCGACGTCCGCGACCTGCTCGGCTTCGTCGACGGCACGGCGAACCCCGTCGGGCAGGACCTTCCCGACGCCACGCTCGTCGGTGACGAGGACCCGGCCTTCGCCGGTGGCAGCTACGTCGTGGTGCAGAAGTACACGCATCCGCTCGACCGCTGGCGCGCGCTCACCACGGAACAGCAGGAGGCGATCATCGGCCGCACGAAGGCCGACAACGTCGAACTCGACGATGCGGAGACCGGCCAGAAGTCGCACAAGACCCTGTCCACGATCGTCGTCGACGGTGCCGAGCACGACATCCTCCGCGACAACATGCCGTTCGGGAGCCCGGCCGGCGGCGAGTTCGGCACCTACTTCATCGGGTACGCCCGACGGCTCTGGGTCATCGAGCGGATGCTCGAGCGCATGTTCATCGGTGACCCACCGGGACTCCACGACCGACTCCTCGACTTCTCGACCGCCCGGACCGGCTCCGCGTTCTTCGCTCCGAGCGCCGCGTTCCTCGAGGCGATGGACGACGATCCGGCCCCGTCCGGCCCCGCTGATCCGGCGAGCGCCGTCATCCCTGCCTCGCCGCCCGAGCCCGCCGACGGTTCCCTCGGTCTCGGCTCGCTCCAAACCGCTCCCGAAAGGACGTGACCGTGAACAACCATCTCTTCCGACACCTCGCGCCGATCACCGATGAGACCTGGCAGATGCTCGACGACGAGGCCCGTGCGCGCCTCACCCCGGTACTCGGCGGCCGACGGGTGGTCGACTTCGCCGGCCCGCTGGGTTGGGAGCACTCCTCCACCGACATCGGCCGTGTCGGCGCGGTCGTCGACGCCCCGATGGACGGGGTGATCGCCCGACAGCGTGCGTCGCTGCCCCTGACGGAGGTGCGTGCCGACTTCGCGCTCATGCGCAGCGAGCTGGACAGCGCGGCGAGAGGCGCACTCGACGTGGACCTCTCCCCGCTCGACGACGCGGTCACCCGCTTGTCCACGGTGGAGAACGCGGCGATCCTGTCCGGCTGGTCCGCGGCCGGGTACACGGGTGCGACGGCTGCCTCGCCGCACCCACCGCTGACACGGGACGACGACCCGACGCGGTTCGCACAGGTGGTCGCCACGGCGGTCGAGACGCTCGCGCGGGCCGGGGTCGGCGGCCCCTACGCCCTGGCCATCGACGCACCGGGCTGGGTGTCGGTCACGGGCGGCAACGACAGCGGTGGTGCGCGGCTGTCCTCGCACATCGAGGCGATCCTCGGCGGGGAGGTCGTCTGGACGCCTGGTATCGAGGGAGCCGTCGTCCTCAGCCGACGTGGCGGCGACTTCCTGTTCGAATCCGGTCAGGACATCGCCCTCGGCTATGCGGCGCACTCGGCCGAGTCGGTGAGCCTGTACCTCGAGGAGAGTTTCAGCTTCCGCGTCGTGACGCCAGAGGCTGCCATCGCGATCCGTTAGCGCGGCGACACGGCTCCGTCGATCGGGTCAGCCAGGCGCGATCGGGTCTGCAGGGACGCCTCGGCCACGCCGACACCCGTCGTGCGGAACCGTCGCTGGTACTCGGAGGGCGTCGTGTTGTACCGTGCCGCGAACGCGCGGCGGAAGGCGATCGGGCTGGCGTACCCGGCGGCAGCGGCGACCTGCCCCACCGTGTCCCCGGCCTCCAGCATGCCGAGCGCGACGTCGAGTCGGAGCGAGCCGACGTACTGGATGGGCGTCATGCCGAGCTCGTCCCGGATGACCCGGTTGAGATGGCGGACGCCGACGTTCGCGTGTGCGGCGATGTCGGCCAACGATCCCGCCCGGGTCGGATCGCCGTGGATGTAGTCCGCGACGGCCTTCGCGATCGAGGTCCGCGCCGGCTTCGCGCGGACGGAGGCGGAGAACTGCGACTGGCCGCCGGACCTGCGCATGTAGACGAGCAGCAGCTGCGCGATGGAGCGTGCGACGTCCGCACCGTGGTCCTCCTCCACGATCGCGAGCGCGAGGTCGATCCCGGCGGCTACCCCGGCCGAGGAGTAGGTGTCGCCGTCGCGGACGAAGATCGAGTCGGGGCGGACGTCGATGGAGGGGTAGGCGGTGGCGAGCGCGCCGGTGAACTTCCAGTGGGTCGTCGCCGACTTGCCGTCGAGGAGCCCGGTGACCGCGAGGGCGAACGCTCCGCTGCAGATCGATGCCACCCGCTCGGCTCGGGCCGCGAGGTGGCGGACCGCACGCTGCACCTCCTCCGGGCGGTACACCTGTGGTGCGGACTCGCTCCCCGGGACGATCACGAGGTCGAGCGGTCCGCTGTCGGCCGCGGCGGCGTCCACGCCGACCCGGAGTCCCATCGACGTGACGACGTCCTCGCCGTCGTGGGAGAAGAACCGGACGTCGTAGCCGTCGACGCGCTGGTTCGCCTCGGTGAACACCTCGGCCGGGCCGACGAAGTCGAGCGTCTTCACCTGGTCGAACAGGAAGATCCCGACGCGGCGTCGTCGCGAAGGCCCTCCGAGGGTGGGCTGTGGTCCTGGCTCCTGCTGGGGCGGGCTCATCCCCACATCCTGCCCGACGAGAGCGCCCCGGCCAACGTCGGATTCGACTTCTGTCGCACCTGCCGCCGACGAACGTCCGAAGACTCCGGCCCGGCGCCGGCGTAGCCTCGGTCGGACCGGCCCGCCGCCTGGGATCCGGGCCATCCACTCCACGACGCCCAAGGAGATCCGCTCATGCGACTCGAACGCGCGGGGACCATCCCCCTCGACCTCACCCATCGCACCGCGCTGGTGACCGGCTCGACGAGCGGGATCGGCTACGCCATCGCCGCGCGGCTCGTCGAGGCGGGGGCGGACGTCATCGTCAACGGCCGCGACGCCGACCGCCTCGAGGCCGCCGTCCTCTCGCTCGACACCGAATCGGTGGAGTCGGTGCGTGGGATCACGGCCGACGCGACCACCCTGGAGGGAGCTGAACGGCTCGTCGCTGAGGCCGGCCAGGTCGACATCCTCGTCAACAACCTCGGTGTCTTCGAGGCCGTACCGCCGCTGGACATCACCGACGAGCAGTGGCGGTCGATGTTCGAGGTCAACGTGCTGTCGGCCGCTCGCCTCACCCGGCTCCTGCTCCCCGGCATGTCCGGTCGCGGCTGGGGTCGTGTCGTCGACATCGCCAGCGACTCCGCCGTGGTCATCCCCGAGGAGATGATCCACTACGGCATGTCGAAGACCGCACTCCTCGCGGTGAGCCGCGGCTTCGCGAAGGCCGCCGCCGGGACGGGCGTGACGGTGAACTCGGTGATCGCCGGCCCCACCCACACGCCGGGCGTGGAGACCTTCGTCCGGCAGCTCGTCGGCGACGAGCTCGAGTGGGACGACGCCCAGCGGGAGTTCATGCGGCTGCACCGCCCGCAGTCGCTGATCGGCCGCCTCCTCGAACCCATCGAGATCGCGAACCTCGTGGTGTACCTCGCCTCTCCGCTCGCGTCCGGCACCACCGGCGGCGCGCTCCGGGTCGACGGCGGCTACGTCGACTCGATCCTGCCCTGACGTCGACACCGACCGAGAGCCGAGCGACCCGATGACGACCTCCCCTGTTTCGACCCGATCCCGCGTCTCCCACGGTGCCGGGTTCTGGATCGTCGCGACCACGTTCCTGCTGGTGATGGCCTACTCGACCGTCCCGACGCCGCTGTACGCGCTGTACCAGGCGAGGGACGGGTTCCCCGTATCGACGATCACCGTCATCTTCGCCGCCTACGCCGTCGGCGTCGTGTTCAGCCTCTTCTTCGTCGGCCACATCAGCGACTGGGTCGGGCGGCGGCGGATGCTGCTCATCGCGATCCTGATCTCGGCGCTGTCGGCAGTGCTGTTCCTCCTCTGGAGCAGCGTCGAGGGGTTGATCGTCGCGCGGGTCGTCAACGGCGTCAGCGTCGGCGTGCTCACCGCGACGGCGACCGCGCACCTCGGCGAACTGCGCGCGGTCGCCCGGCCGGACGAGAACTCGATCGTCGCGGCATCGGTCGCCGGGGCAAGCAACCTGGGCGGTCTCGCCCTCGGACCACTCATCGGAGGACTCTTCGCCGAGTTCCTCCCGAACCCGCTGGTGCTCCCGCACGCGGTGTTCCTCGTCGCGCTCGTCATCGCCGCGATCGTCATGGTCTCCGTGCCCGAGACCGTCGAGCAGAGCGAACCACGGAGGCGCTATCGACCACAGCGCCTCGCGGTCCCGGCGTCGTCCCGCGGGGCGTTCATCGCGGCAGGGTTCGGTGCCGTCGCGGGGTTCGCGCTCCTCGGACTGTTCACCTCGCTCGCGCCCACCATCCTCATCGGCACCTTCGACGCCACCGACCACCTGCTCGCCGGTGTGACGACCTTCTCCGTGTTCGGAGCCGCCGCGCTCGGTCAGGTGCTGCTCGCCCGACTCCCGTTGCAGCGCCAACTCCTGATCGCGACGGTCAGCTGCGGTGTCGGACTCGCCGCGGTCGCCGCGGGGGCGGTCCTGCCGCAGCTGGGGGTCTTCCTCGTCGGCGGTGTCATCGCCGGACTCGGTGTCGGCGTCCTGTTCAAGTCGGCGATCGCGACCGCCGGATCGCTCGCCGACCCCGCCCGCCGGGGCGAGACGCTGTCGCTCGTGTTCCTGATCGCCTACTGCGGCCTCGCTCTCCCGGTGCTCGCCATCGGCTTCGCCCTCACCTTCGCACCGGAGATCGACGTGCTACTGATCTTCGTCTCGCTCGTACTGGTGACGACGGTGCTCGCCGGTGTCGCGATGACCCGGCGAGCGGCCGGACGCCCCTGACCGGGCCCGGCTGCCACTGAACGGGCGGTGTCGGCTTCGGCCTACCCGAACGTCTCGGCGAGGTAGCGATGGACGAGGGAGACCGCCATCGCACCCTCGCCGACGGCCGACGCGACCCGCTTGATGGAGTTGGCGCGGACGTCTCCGGCGGCGAACACACCGGGCTGGTTCGTCTCGAGGTGCAGGGGCTGACGGCGGAGCGGCCACGCCGACAGGTGCTCCGGCAGCAGGTCGCCTCCGGTGAGCAGGAAACCGCGAGGGTCCAGCGCGACCGCGGAGTCGCTGGCCCAGGCGGTGTTGGGGCTCCCGCCGATGCAGATGAACAGGCGCGACGCAGGCACGTCGGTCGTCGTCCCGGCCGAGTCGACGGTCAGTGACTGCAGGCGGTCCTCGCCGTGGAGTGCGGTGACCGTCGTGTCCACGAGGATCTCGACGTTGGGGGCCGCGAGCAAGCGGCGCAGGAGGTAGGTCGACATCGTCGACGAGAGGGAGTGACCGCGGACGAGGACGGTGACCCGCTCAGCGTGCGCGGCGAGGTTCATCGCCGCCTGGCCCGCCGAGTTCGCACCGCCCACGATGTAGACGTGCTCGCCGACGCACGAGGACGCTTCGCTCGTGCCGGCGCCGTAGTAGACACCGGAGCCCTCCAGCTCGTCCTCCTTCGGCAAGCCGAGGCGACGCCACTGCACCCCCGTCGCGCAGACGACCGCCCGTGCGGAGAGTCGCGAGCCGTCCGCGAGCTCGGCCTGCATGTGATGGTCGCCGAAGCTCCGGCTCAGACTGTGACGCATGACGAGCAGTTCGGCGCCGAACGCGATCGCCTGTCGTCGCGCCTGCTCAGCGAGCGCTGCGCCTGAGATGCCATGCGCGAAGCCGAGGTAGTTCTCGATGAGGCTGCTGGAACCGGCCTGACCGCCGACGGCGTCCCGTTCGACCACGGCGACATCGAGTCCCTCGGACGCCGCATAGACCGCGGCCGAAAGCCCGGCCGGTCCGGCACCGTAGACGAGGACGTCGTACTCGCTGCGTTGCGGTCGCTTGATCCACCCGAAGTGTTCGGCGATCTGCGCGGGCGTCGGATCGGCGAGCCGGGTGCCGTCGGGGAAGGCGACGACGGGAAGCCGGGCCTCTGCCAAACCCGAACCGAGCTGTGTCCGACAGTCCTCGTCCGTCTCGACCACCACCGTCTGGAACGGGACACCGCTGCGGGTGAGGTAGTCGCGGATCGCGAAGGCCTCGCGACCGAAGGACCGCTCGAACACGAGCAGTGGTGCGATCGCCACCTCCCCGACGACGGTCATGAACCGAGGAGTCGTTCCCACTGGGCGGGGACACGATCGTGCGGCCCGGGGACCGTCTGCGAGCGCGGGTGACTGAGCGGGGGCGCGAGGGTGGGACCGGCGAACGACTCCTCCGTGCCGTAGTCGTAGAACCAGTCCTCGCCCGGCTCGTAGCTGCGGATCACGCGATGACCGGTGGTGGTCGCGTGCTTCGTCGCGTGCTTGTTCAGGGAGTCGTCGCAGCATCCGATGTGCCCGCAGAACGTGCAGCGGCGGAGATGCAGCCACCAACTGTCGGTCGCCTCGCACTCGACGCAACCGGGCCCGGACGGCGGGACGTCCGGCTTGATGTACTGCTCGACGTCGTCCATGGTGTTCTCCTCCTGATGAGTGTGCGGTCAGAGCTGCAGGGAACGAGCGATGCGACGTCCGTAGTCGCTGATCGCCCGCGCGACCGGGAGTCGTTCGGCCTCGTACTGCGCGAGCGCCGCCTCGACACCGAGCCCCAGGTCCAGGCCCGCGGCGAGCGCGAGTGCATCGCCGGCCGCTTTGGCGGCTCCCCTGGCGGTGTGCGGGCGGACCACGGCTGCAGCGTCTCCGAGGAGCGCGATGCGACCGCTCGTCATGCGCGGCGGCACGTAGTCGTAGATCGCCTGCATGAATGGGCGCGGCTCGGCTGCCACCGCTGCGGCGAACGGCGGCGGGAGGAGCTGCTCCGCCTCGGCGAGGAGTCGTTCGCGGAGCTCGTTCGGCAGGTCGCCGGGCGCGGTCGAAGAGCTCCCGGCCGGCCGGTGCGTCAGCCGCATGAGGTCGGCGAGTTCGTGCTCGGACATGCTGCGGTACCAGACCCAGCTGTAGCGGCGTGCACCGGGCTCGGTCTCCCCGTCCGCGCCGGGGACGAGGTACCCGAGCATGTGCACCTCGGGACCGGAGTAGAAGGCGAAACGTCCGAGCAAGGTGCGTGCGGCGGCGGCTGGGAGCTCGGCTTCGGGGATGAGGCCGCGCCAGGTGATGTACCCGGCGTACCGGTTGCGTTCGTCGTCGGGGGCGACGGCATGCCTGGTGACCGAACGGAGTCCGTCGGCGCCGACGACGAGGTCGAACTCGTGCAGCTCCCCCGTCGCCGTCTCGACGGTGGCACCCTCGTCGCGGTCGTGCACGGTGGCGACTGCCTGTCCGAGCCGGTACCCCTCGGGCGGGACGAGGCTGCGGAAGACCGAGTAGGTGTGGTCCCAGGAGACTTGGATCTGCGGTGTGGGGTCGCTCGTCAGGACCCGGCCGTCTCGAGCGAGGGTGATGCGATCGGTGGCGACCACGCCGACGCGGGCCTCGGCGTCACGGCCCACCGCGTGCAGCAGGTCGTAGAGCTCCTGCTGGGCGACGAGCCCCGCGCCGCGGCGTTCGAGCCCGGTCCTGGACCGCTCGAAGACCGTCACACGATGTCCGCGACGCGTGAGGAGGGAAGCCGCGAACAGGCCACCGAGGGAGCCGCCCACGATCCCGATCGACAGGCGCTCTCCAGCAGGTGTCGCTCGCATCGCGCCCCCTTCTGATGGTCTGCTTCCACCGTAGGTCGGGCGGGTCACGCCTCGTTGCGACGTCCGTCGGAAGTCCGGTGCCGAGCCATGCGCGCCGCTCGCCGCTGGAAGACCCCGCGTCACCGACGCGCCCGCTGCACGATGGCGTCGAGGGCGTCGAGGTAGGACTCGAAGGCGACTCGCCCCTCCATCGTGAGTGCGATGCGGCGGCCGCGGCGGTCCGTGTCGCTCTTCCCGACCTCGATCACCCCGGCGTCGGCGAGCGCCGAGAGGTGCTTCGAGAGCGCCGACTTGCTGACGCCGGTGATGCGCAGGAGCGAGGCGAAGTCGGTGTACTCGGCGGGCGCGAGTGCGGACAGCAGGGCGAGGCGGGCAGGCTCGTGGAAGAGCGGGTTCAGCGCCCGGCGGCTGACCGCGGCGTCCTCGGCGCCATCGTCGTCAGGCATCGCGCGACCCCGACCGTCCGCGGAGCGGCGTGGAGCCGTTCGCGAGGCGCACCAGTGCGGGCAGACAGGCGGCGAACACGACGACGGCTGCGACGACCGCGGACACCGTGTTCGGTACGGAGACGCCTGCGGAACGGGCGATCCACTGGGTCACGACGTAGACCACGGCGACCGCAACGCCACTCGCAGTGAGCAGCAGGACGCCGGTCCGGTCCGACCAGTCGAGGCGGAGCCTCACCGGACGCGCGAGGGACAGGGCGACGAACCCGATGGCGACGAGTCCGAGCAGCCAGACCATGTCGAGGTCGACGACGACCCCGAGCGCGATGATGAGTACCGCGGTGAGGATGGCGGTGGTGAGCGCTCCCTGGCGGGCGGAGCGGCGCGAGGCGTCTCGCGCCTGGTTCAAGCGGTCCTGTTCGTCTTCATGATCCATGATCGACCTCCAGTCGTTGCGTCTGAAGAAACTATCACAGTGTTTCCCCAAAGGAAACAACCAGCACCGGGGTCACGGCACGCGAGGTCGCGGTAGCAGCCCCCTTCTCAGGACGGCTCAGCCTCAGCCACGCCGGCGAGGGCACTGACGATCGGGCAGGGCACCGACGGATCGACGCACTGGGCATCGAGCAGATCCGAGATGGCGGAACGTGTCCGTTGCAGGTCGGCGACCTTCTCGTCGATCTCCTGCAGCTTCTGCGCGGCCGCGGCGGCGACGTCACCGGCGGAAGCGCCGCCGCTCCGCGCCGCTTGAGACAGCCGGTCGAAGTCGTGGAGCTCCGCCAGCGTGAACCCGAGCTCCTGGCCGCGACGGAGGAACCGGAGGCGGACGACATCGGTCTCCCGATAGTCGCGATAACCGCCGGTGGTCCGTTCGGGCTCGGCGAGCACACCGGACCGTTCGTAGAACCGGACCGTGGACACCTTCACCTTGGCCAGCCGGGCCAGCTCAGCGATACGCACAAGCCGACCCTAGGCCAAGGCCGCCCGACGAGCCGACAGCATGACGCCGCCCTGGACGGCCGCCCAGACCAGCTCGAACACGAGCATCCCGAGGACCAGCGGTGACGCGCCATGCAGCAACGCGGCCCCCATGCCGAGCGAGAAGAGCAGCCTCCCGGCGGTGTCGGCCACACCGGCCGCCCACGTCGGGCGCATCAGGCGGAAGGCCGACCAGACCACCACGAGCGAACCCATGAGGTTGGCGAACATCACCGCGAACACGTCTCCAGGGTCGGGAACGACCCCGGGAAGTGCCAGTGCGGAGTGGATGACGCCCAATCCGGCGAACAGCGTCGGTGCGGTGAACGGTAGGGCGAACCCGGCGGTGACGACGAGGTCGTAGAGGGCGGACAGGCGCACGGTGCGTCGCACGATCGAGGAAGTCATGTCCTCACTGTCGACCCTGCACCCCGGTGCAAGGTCAAGGCCCACCCCACACACTCCAGCGAGAGCTCGGTGATGGGCCAAGAGCTCCGGAGACAGCTGGCGGCACGCCGTCTCGGCGATCAGAGGTCGAGGGACAGCCGCCGACCGAGCGCTTCGATCGCGGCCTCGTCGCGCTGATAGTGCGACCACTGGCCGATCCGGGTGCACGTCACGAGGCCGGCACGCTGAAGTGTCGCCATGAACTGCGAGGCGGTCGACTGTGACACCTCGGCCCTCGCCTGGATGTGCTTGAGGCATACGCCGACCTCGGCCGCCGGCTGATCCTGCGGCGGGAACGACTCAGGATCCTTCAACCACCCGAGGATCGCGAGGCGAGTCGGATGGCCGAGCGCTTTGAAGATCGCCACCAGGTCCAAGTCGTCAGCGTTCGTCATACGTCGACCATATCGCAATATCGCGATTCCACGATGTTGTGCGACACTGTGGATCGGTAAATCGCGATCTAACGATGGAGATGTCATGACACAGCACACAGCACTGGTGGTCGGAGCCCGCGGAGTGATCGGCGGGAACCTGATCACACACCTCGAGGGGCTCGGCTGGGACGTGATCGGGTTGTCCCGCCGCGGCGGTACCGACCGGGGATCAGTCAGGCACCTCGCGGTGGACCTGCTCGACCGCGACGCGACCATCCACCAGTTGCGGGGCCTGTCGGAGGTGACGCACCTGTTCTACGCCGCCTACCAGGACCGCCCCAGCTGGGCCGAGCTCGTCGCACCGAACCTCGCGATGCTCACCAACGTCGTCGACGCCGTCGAAGCCGTCGCGCCGGGCCTCGAACACATCAGTCTGATGCAGGGCTACAAGGTCTACGGCGCACACCTGGGGCCCTTCGCGACACCCGCGAAGGAGTCCGACCCGCCGCACATGCCGCCGGAGTTCAACGTCGACCAGCAGCAGTTCCTCGAGCGCCGCCAGGTCGGGGCGGCCTGGTCATGGTCGGCGTTGCGGCCGTCGGTCGTCGCCGGGATCGGCCTGGGCAACCCGATGAACCTGGCGATGGTCATCGCCGTCTACGCGTCCATGAGCAAGGAACTGGGCATCCCGCTGCGCTTCCCCGGCAGGCCCGGCGCGTACACGAGCCTCATCGAGATGACGGACGCCGACCTCCTCGCGAAGGCCACGGTGTGGGCGGCGACCACGGAGCATGCCCGCAACGAGGCGTTCAACATCACGAACGGCGACGTGTTCCGGTGGTCGTCGATGTGGCCGAAGATCGCCGCCTTCTTCGACCTCGACGGCGCGCCGCCACTCGAGATGAGCCTCGCCGAGGTGATGGCCGACAAGGAGGCCCTGTGGAACGCGATGGTCGAGCGGCACGGCCTCGCGCCCACCAGCTACGCCGAGGTGTCGTCGTGGGCGTTCGGCGACTTCGTCTTCGCGTGGGACTACGACGTCATCGCCGACACCTCGAAGTCCCGCCGAGCCGGATTCCACGAGTACGTCGACACGGAGGCGATGTTCCTCCGGATCTTCCAGGACCTGCGGGAGCAGCGACTCATCCCGTAGGCGTCGGGTCGGTGATCCGCACAGGACGGATCACCGATCCACCGGATGGTCGATGTGCCGGCCGCCATCGCCTGACTAGCGTCGCAGTATGGCCGAGCGAACCGCATCACCGACACTGCCGCTCCGGCCCGATCCCACGCGCGGTTCTGGGCACGACCAGGTGGTGCGACATCGACAGCTCCGAGCCGCAGGCATCCTGCTCCTGCTGCAGGGTGTCCTGATGGAGGGGCTGGTCGCCCTGGCGCTGCCGGTACTCCTGATCCTCGGCGTTGCGCCAGACGATCTCCCGACGGGGATCCACGTCTTCGCGCTCCCCTACCTCGACGACAACCTCGGCGTCATGATGTTCATGAGCGGTGTCTTCGGTGCGCTCAGGACGATCGGAGCTATCGGGGTCCTCCGCAATCGGCAGTGGGGCTTCGCGCTGTCACTCGTGAACTGCACCGTGACGCTGGTGCTGATGATCTTCATGCTGCCCGCCGGAGTGGCGGACGGGCTCCTCTCGGGCGGCGCGCTCCTGCTGCTCCTGCTGGGGTGGTTCGGACGGGCGGAGATCCTGCCGGAGCCGCGGTCGGCGGCGTAGAGCTGGGATCGCCACGGACACTCCGGTGAGCGACCGCTATCGATCGAATGCAGCGAGCGCGACTCTCGCCGCCTCCGCGACCAACGCGTCGTCATACTCGGCGTCCGGATCGAGTGTGTTCGTAAGGATGGTCAGGACGATCGGGTCGCCGCCCGGCCGGTGGATGATCGCGATGTCGTTCCGGATCCCACCTGCACCCCCGGACTTGTCGGCCACCTGCCATCCCGCCGGAGCACCGGCCCGGATGAGGTTGTCGCCCGTCGCGTTGCCGCTCATCCAGGCGAGGAGCGTCGCCCGGTCGGCGGACTCCAGGTAGGAGCCGTCGACGAGGCGGGTCAGGTCGTCGGTGAACGCGGCAGGGGTGGTGGTGTCATCGGTGCTGCCCGGTTCGATCACGTTCAACAGCGGCTCCGCGTTGACGACCTCGGTCACCTCATCGCCGAGCGCACCCAGCGCTGCATCCAGCGCTGCCGGCCCACCGATCCGGGCGAGGACGAGGTTGAGGGCCGTGTTGTCGCTCCGCCGGACGGCGGCCTCGGCGAGCTGCGACAGAGTCAGGCCGGTCTCGACCTGTTCACTCGTCACCGGCGAATAGCCGGCCGCCTCGACATCCTCAGCCGACCACGTGACGAGCTCGTCCCGAGCAGCGCCACGCACCTCGTGGAGGAAGACGGCTGCGGCGAGCGCCTTGATCGTCGAGGCGTACCCGAAACGCTCGTCCGCGCGGTAGGACAACCGGGCACCGGTCCCCGTATCGAGGGCGCTCACGCCGACGCGCGCGCCGAACTCGGCCTCCAGGGCTTTGAACTCGACGGACCGGTCGAGCATCGGGGTGGGCGGGGCCGACGCCGGGGCCGAGGTTGGGGAGCTCGGTGACGCCGAAGGGGACGGAGTAGCGGAGGCGCACCCCACGAGCCCGAGCACCAGCCCGCCGATGAGAGCGACGGCGACGCCCCGCTTCATCGACGAACGCCGGCGGTAGCGCCGTGCTCCCGCTCGAACGCCTGCTGCGTCCGACGCGAAGTCGCCACCCGCCGGATGCCGAAGCACGCCCAGACGGTCCAGAACACCGCCATCGCCCAGCTGAGTGGGGAGCCCGCGGCTGCGAACCAGACGGAGCCGGCCACGAAGAGCAGACCGATCGTGATCATCACCCAGCCGAAGGTGCGCTCACGTTCGAAGGCGAGCCGTTGCTGCACGAGCGAGTCCATGTGAGGACGCTATCGCGAGATCCGGAACGACGGCGCACGAACCGACGAGACCAGGGCCAGGTCGGGCGTGCGCCGATCACTCCTGCCCGGTGAGCCGACGATCGAGGCGCTCGAGGTCCGCCGCGACCATCGCGACGTCCCGCGCGAACGCGTCGTCGTCCAGCTCGATCTGGCGCACCGTGAACACCACCTCGGCACCCTCCGGATGGGCCAGGACACGCACCGGGTTGGTCACCACGGTCCCGGACGGCAGGGTCACGTCGTGGTCGAGCACGCCGAAGCGGTTGCGCTCGACGAACCGGACCTCCACCCGACCCATCGGCGACTCGACGAACAGCGAGTCACCTTCGCGCACCACCTCGGCCTGCGCGAGACCGGCCGCCCACCGCGGGAGGTTGTCAATGTCCGACGCGTACTCGTAGACGGCATCCGGCGAGGCGCTGATGACCCGGCTCACGTGATGACTTCTCATGGACGCATCTTGCCAGGCACGCGCGGCGACCGCGCAGTCGGCGTGATGCAGATCCGAGAACCATGAGTGCGCCGCGCGCGCGGCTCAAGGGCGCACTCCTGGCCGATTGCGTGCGCCACACCACCGCTCACCGTTCCGTGAGGCCGTACGCTCGTCCCCATGCACGTCACCCTGACGACACGACGCCGACCCTCGCGGTGGCGGGTGGCAGCGTGGGTGTTCATCGGGTGCGTGTTCGTCGCCGGGCTCACCCACGCCCTCCTCAACGGCAATCGGGCGCTGCTGCTCGCCCCGGTCGACGGAGAGTGGCTCATCGCCTGGCTGCTCGGCACCGCAGCCGTGATCGCGTTGGCTGGCTCCCTGCGGACCATGGTCAACCTTGGCTCCGACAGTCATCCGATCCAGGCGTTCGTCCTCCTGGTCGTGACCGGCCTGCTCATCCTGCCCGTCGGCTTGGTGCTGCTGTTCGTCCATTCACCGACCGCGTGCACAGTGCTCACGATGCCGGACGCCTCCCGCGACTGGGCCGTGTGCGAATACGTGCCATTGAGCATGACCTCGTCGTACACCCTGCATCACGGTAACGGATTCACCTTCGACCGCATACCGACGCTGAACTTCCCCGATGCCCCGTCGTACGAGCACCGCGGCGCCTTCGTCGGGGATGAGTACCGGGTCGACGAGCTCGCGGACGGCACATTCATCCTGCGATACACCACCGAGTGGGGTGGGCCGATGGACGGATCGCTGCAGATCCCGAGCGAGTGACGGCCGACTGATGCTCGCCGCCGAGAGTGCCCGTTCTGCTGTTCCGAGCACGCTCGGCGAGCAGATCGGGCACTCTCGGCGAGCAGCCCGAGCACTCTCGGCGCGACGCGCTCAGACCGCCGGTGCGTACGGGTCGCGGAGCGCGCGTCGGAGGACCGCCCGCTCGGCGACCGTCCACAGTGCGCTCGTCGCGAGGTAGACGGCGGCCGCGAACGGGACGATGGCCGCGAAGCCGACCGAGAGGAACGGGAGCCAGCGCATGATGGGTGCGATCGCGGCGGCGCCGGCGGGAGCAGGCGTCCGCACCGCTGCAGCTTCGTCCGGGACGGCCACCCATCGTGCACTCGCCCGCCTCGTGAGTTCGATCGCGAGGCTGAGGAGCAGCAGGACGACGAGGAACGGCCAGATCGCCGTGACCGTGGTGCCGATCAGCTGAAACAGGTTCGAGCCGAGCGGAACACCCCCGACCGCTGCGGAGAGCAGCGCGTTGGCATGACCGGCGATGTCCTGATGGACGAACAACGCGTACACCGCCGAGACGACCGGAGCCTGCGCGAGGAGCGGCAGGCAGCCCGCGACCGGCGAGGTGCCGTGGCGCTGGTAGAGCTCGATGACCGCGCGGTTCAGCTCCTCGGGGCGGCCGGCGTAGCGCTTCCGGAGGGCCGCCAGCTCAGGGGCGAGACGACTCCTGGTGCGTTCAGCACGCACCTGCGAGATCCCGACCGGGAGCAGGAGCAGCCGGACGAGCACGGTGAGGACGACGATGGCGAGCAGCGGTGCCCACGAGCCGACAAGCGGTTCGAGGACGGTACCGGTCGCTGCGACGAACCCGGCGAGGCCGTCGAGGATGGTGGAGACGAATGGGATGGTGGAGAGGTCCATGGGTGGGTCCTTCGGTCGAGAACGGGAGAGGATCGTTCGACCGCCACGGACCACCGGGGGCGCTACTGCACGCTGAATCCGGCCGTTCTGGCGGTCACGATCGCGCTTCCGGGCGCTCGAGACCGGACGTGCCCCGGTGCGTCGGGGTTGTTGTGCGTGACCAGCACGCGCAGGTTCTCGACCTCGCGCAGTTCAACCGGACCGGTGCGTGGCCTGAGCGTCACGCGCACCTGCAGGATGACGGCGATGAGGACAGCCGCCGCGGAAACGGCCCCGATGAACCCGAACACCATGAGGGCCGGGATCACGACGTTCCCGCTGCCCCCTGCTCCGAGCAGCGCGAACGTGCGCGCCAGGAGTTCGAGCAGACCGACCATGGTCCGAGGCTAGCAGCGGCCTTCCCCTCAGGACGGGTCGGTCCCGAGGATCGCCGTCCGCATGCCCGGAACTGGACGTCTGCATCAACCGGTTTGGACAGGTGTCGGGACTTTCAGCCGGCCGTCGAAACCGCCGCTTCGTCGCGTTACCGTGGTCGCGCTCCCACATTCCGTGGAAGCGGAATTCGCGAGAGTCGTTCCGAGCACGGCTTGGCTCGACATGAGCTTGGAGGTCAGTCATGCCATTCGTGACAACGGACGACGGCACGGAAATCTACTACAAGGATCTGGGCGACCCGGCGGCGCAGCCCATCATGTTCCACCACGGTTGGCCGCTCTCGTCGGACGACTGGGACGCGCAGGTGCTCTTCTTCCTGTCGAAGGGGTACCGCGTCGTGGCCAGCGATCGACGTGGACACGGGCGGTCCTCGGAGATCGGGTCCGGCCACGACATGGACCACTACGCCAGCGACGTGTCGGCGGTCGTCGAGCACCTCGACCTGCGCAACGTCGTCCACATCGGCCACTCGACGGGCGGCGGTCAGGTCGCGCGGTACGTCGCCAAGTACGGCGAGCCGCAGGGTCGTGTAGCGAAGGCCGTCCTGGTCTCGTCCGTGCCTCCGCTGATGGTGCAGACCGACGCCAACCCCGAAGGGACACCCATCTCGGTCTTCGACGGCTTCCGGAGCGCGCTCGCCGCGAACCGGGCGGAGTTCTTCCAGGCCGTGGCTTCGGGCCCGTTCTACGGATTCAACCGCGACGGTGTGACGGTGTCCCAGCCCGTCATCGACAACTGGTGGCGCCAGGGCATGACCGGCAGCGCCGTGGCGCACTACGAGGGCATCAAGGCGTTCTCCGAGACCGACCAGACCGAGGACCTCAAGGCGATCTCCGTGCCGGTCCTCTGCATGCAGGGTGACGACGACCAGGTCGTGCCGTACAAGGACGCGGTCATCAAGCAGGCCGAACTCCTCAGCAACGCGACCCTCAAGGTCTACGAGGGCTTCCCGCACGGCATGCTGACCACGCACGCCGACATCATCAACCCCGACCTCCTCGCCTTCATCGAGCAGTAAGGGAACCACCGTCGGAGACGTGCGGCGCACCCGGGTGATCTCGGGTGCGCCGTTCGCGCGATGGCCGAGTCCGGCCGGGGACGTGTTAGACACGAGGCATGACGCACTTCCCGATGACGCATGACCTCGGCCGGATCGATGTCGTGACGCTCGACGACATCGCCGCCCTCAGCCAGGACGTCGCACTCGATATCGAGCAGGTGCAGGCGACTTGGCCGGCGTTCGAGAACTCGTTCGACTCGCTGCAGGGTCGCAAGATGATGGGCCTGGTCTACGGAGGAAGTGACAGGTACCGCATGGCGTCCGCGCGGCTGGACCGGGATGCCGAAAACCCGCTCGGCCTGGACGAGACCGTGATCCCCGGCGGCGACTACCTCAGGCTGCGTCTTCGCGGCGAGGCGCCCGGCGTCTACGCCCGGATCGGCGACGCCTTCGACGTGCTCTTCGACCTCGCCGATCACGACGAAGACCGCCCCCACATCGAGCACTATCGGCGCGAGGGCGAGGTCGACTGCCTCGTTCCGGTCAGGTCGCCCAGCTGAGCTGTCGGCTCAGCCCACCAACGGGTACCAGTGCCGGTCGCGCAGCTGATGCTCGTCATCGTCGAGACGCACCCACGTGCCGTGAGCCTTCGGAGTCGCGTCCGAAGCCCACACGCCGAAGTGGGCGACAGGGACCGGCCAGTCGTATCCGTCGGCCGGTGCCTCCACGACATTGCGCACGGCGCCGATGAACCGAAGGCCAATGGCCTCGCCGGTGATGCTCTGGGCCAGCTCACGGACGGTCACTGTGCCGTCGAGGTCATCGCGTGCAGCCTCGAGCATCGGGAGATCGAGCCGACCTGTCTCCTGCCTCGGCACGCAGAACACCCGGTCGGAGTCGCAGAGGAGCAAGCGTACGACCGCCATCGGCCGGGGTGGCATCGTCCGGCGGATCACCTCGGCCCTGCCTCCAGGCGGCAGCCACGGCGCATCGTGCGTCACATGGACGAGCGTCTCGTCTTCGTTCACGCCGCGAGCGTACCCGAGGACGCATGACCGGTGCCGCCTGCTCGAGCTCTCGGTCAGATGCGCTCAGCCAGATCGCTACTCGTCGGCCACTCCGAGCGGAGGGAGGATGCCCTGGGCCGCCGCCGTGGCTCGGGCGACGATGAGCGGCGGGTCGACGATCGTCCCAGTGGCGATCAGTGCGTCGAGCTCGGACAGCGGGATGCGCACGAGCCGCACCTGCTCCGCGGGATCCGACAAGTCTGCCAGGCCGGAACGGATGCCTCGAGTCGAGATGAACAGGTGTGTCGGCCAGGACGCTCGCCCCGGGTTCATGAAGAAGGTGTGCAGCGGTCGGAGGTCGTCCGGAACGATACCGAGCTCTTCTTCGAGCTCACGCCGGGCGGCATCGAACGGCGCCTCGTCCGTGCGACCGGCACCGCCCGGCAGGTCGTGGATCCAGCGGTCGAGCGGGTATCGGTACTGCCGGGCGAGGAGCACGTCGTCGCCGTCGATGATCAGCGAGGCGACGGAGAAGGGAATGCTCTCGTCGACGAGATACCTCGATCGCGACCCGTCCGGCAATCGGACCTCGTGATCGACCAAGGTGACCCGACCTCGGTGGACCGCCGTCTTCCCGAGCGTGGTCCAACGTGATTCATCCGGAACAGGCATCCGCCCACCCTACGGTCGCGTGCCGTCCGGCGATCATGTCGTCAGCGGAAGTCGCCCAGCTGACGCTCGACGGGCACCGTGCCCTCGACGATCACGTCGCCGGTGTGCGCGGTCGTGACGGTCTCGATCAACACGATCTCGACCTCCTCGTCGGCGATGGGATTGTGCTGCACGCCCCGCGGCACCACGAAGAACTGGCCCGGCGTGAGCACGACCTCCTCGCCGTCGGGGAGCTGGATACGGAGCGTGCCCGACACGACGAGGAACATCTCGTCCTCGTTCGCATGGTCGTGCCAGACCAACTGGCCGAGGAGCTTCGCGACCTTCACGTATTGATCGTTGACCCGCCCGACCACTCGAGGAGTCCAATGGGCCTCGACCTGTCGGAGTTCGGCGGCGATATCGATTCCGCGGAGAGCGTTCATGCGTCCATCCTCTCCCGGCTGACGCGCGGAGTGGCACGGCAGAGCCATTCGGTCTCGGTCCGCGCCGGCTCGGTCAGCCGTCCAGCCGGTCCGTCGTCGACGGCTCCTCCACGCGACGGTTCGCGATCGCACGGACGATCGCCAGGACGTCCTCGACGGCCACCCCGGCCGCGTCGCTCGCCTCGACGAGCGCACGAGCCCGTTCGATGACCGCTTGCGGCGCCCGCGAGGCTCCGGGGGCGACGCGGGTGCCGGCCGCGGTCCGGGTCACGACGAGACCCTCCTGTTCGAGCGCCCGATAGGCCTTCGCCGCCGTGGCTTGGGCGACCGCGAAGTCCCGAGCGGTCTGCCGCACCGTCGGGAGGCGTTCGCCGTCTCCCAGCAGCCCCGACCGGATCGCGCCGCGGAAGAGTTCGGTGATCTCGTCGGCCGACAGGTGGTTCATCGAGCCGCCCCGGCGAACTCGACGTCCACGTCGGAGCGGGTTCGTGTCGCGACCGCCGCCCTGACGGTGTCCACCGCGACTCGGAGCGCCAGAGCGACACCGGCTCCTTGGAGGGCGTAGCCGGCGAGGTTCATCGGCCGGGCGATCGCGCTGTATCCGCCGTCGATGAACAGGCGCGTGTTCGAGACGTTCTCCGACACCCAGTACTCGTCGATCCCGACGAGCGACGTCCCAGCCGACCCCACGTGCATCCAGACGGCGCCGAGTGTGGCGGTGAGGCCGGCGAGCATGAGGAGCGTGAACACCCGGGCGGTCGACTCACGGTCCGGTCGGACACTCGGAGCGGTGGACCGGGCGAGGATCGGCCGGTTGGCGTCGGTGCGGAGCACGAGGACGAGCGTCAGTGCGGCGAGCACGATGACGATGACCGTGGCGAGGTGGTTCGGCCATCCCGAGCCGGACACGTAACCGAACCCGTTGTTGAAGTTCGTGTAGATCGGCAGGGGCGAATAGTCGGGGACATGTCCGAAGAACTGGCCGTTCTCGGGCGCCGTCGTCGCACTGGCGATCTGCCAGGTGGCGGTCAGGAGGGCGAGCGACGCCGCGATTGCCGCGATCCACAACGACACCCGTGGTGCGAAGGTGTTCCACGCCCGCAATGGCGTGATCGCCCGCTCACCCGGCGCGGGCACGGGGACACGACGCAAGGCGAGCGCCGCGATCACGATCACGAGGGTCGCCACGACGAGCGGCGCCGGCCGCCGCCACCAACCGTCGTATCCGGACGCGTCGTACACGCCGACGTTCAGAGCACTCGCGAGGGTCGCGGTGGCCACGATCGCGACGGCGCCCGCCGTCCCTGCCCAGCGGAGCACGGTGTGACGGAAGCCTCGCTCGGGCAACGAGACGATGCGACGCGGGCGCACCCAGGACAGCGCGAAGATCGCCAAGCCGAAGGTCAGTGCGTTCTCGAGGGGCAGGATCTGCTTGACCTCGAACAGCAGCGTGAGGAGTGTCGTGAGCATCGGTACCTTTCAGAACGTCGGACGGAGCGCAGCGTGCCTTGTGCTGACAAGGTAGCACAAACTTGTACTGCGAACGCAGCTCAAGCTGGGAGTGGCCTTCCGACCACACACGTGCAGCGCCGGACGCGCCGACTGCACGATCTCAGCGCCCTCCGCATCCGACTCGGCGCCGACATCAAGGCCAACCGGAGTCCGATGCGATGCCGGTGGCGAGTCAATACGGTCGAGGAATGCCGCTCTCTGTACCACGTCGCCGCGCCCTACTGCCGTTCGCCACTGCGACCCTCATCGCTCTCGTCCTACTCGTCGTCCCAGCACCGGCCAGCGTCAGCGTCGTCGGCACGCGCTGGCTCGCTTCCCTCGGCTCGGCCATCCCGAACGTCGAACTCGCCTCGGAGATCGGCCTCGCGCTCCTGGCGGCGACGACGATCTCGACGGCGGCGTTCGCCTGGATCCGCCACCCGGAACGGCGGGCGCGGCTCCTGGCCGGCGCCGCCGGGGTCGGCCTCGCCTACGCCGCGAGCGAGGGACTGAAACTCCTCTTCGCCCAACCCCGACCATGCACCCGGTGGTCGATCGCGACCGAATGCCCGCCGGCCGGTGACTGGTCACTGCCGTCGAACCACGCGACGCTCGCATTTGGAGCGACCGTCGTCAGCGCGATCGCCGTCGGCCGATGGTGGGTCACGTGCTCGGCGCTCGCACTGGCGGCGCTCGTCGCCGCCGGCCGGGTCGCGCAAGGCGTGCACTACGTCCACGATGTCGCCATGGGAGCGGTCCTCGGCCTGGCGGTCACCGCCGCCCTCGTCGCCGCTACGGCGACATGGCAGCGCCGCTCGGCCGCGGCCCGCTCGTCGCTGGGGTGACGGTGACCACACCCGTGACCCGACGGCGCACCTCACCTACGATGACGTGATGGTCGACGACAACGAGCGCGGATTCCGTCGCGCCCTCACCGAAGCGAGCGACCACTTCGGGCTCGATCATGAACGCCTCGAGCCGCTCGGCGGGATGACCGGGCGGGTGTTCGGGATCGACGACGTCGTGCTGCGCCTCGGCTCCCCGGAGACGATCGCGCACGAACTCGCCGCTGCGAACGCAGCCGCCGTGGCGGTGCCGGTTCCAGCGACCCTCGGTACCTTCGTCCCGACCGACGGCGGACCATGGGCGGCCTCGCTCATCGAGCGGCTCAGCGGCACCGTCGCCGCCGATCTCAGCGGCGTGACGGCGGAGCGGGCATTCACCCGGGGTCTGGCCTGTGGTCGTGCGCAGGCGGCGCTGTGGACGGTCCTCGCCCCTCCGGCGTTCGCCTCCATCGACGGCGAACGCTCGCTCCTGCACCTCGATCTCCACCCGTTGAACATCCTGCTGGGGCCGGACGACCGCGTGACCGCGGTCATCGACTGGACCAACGCCGGGGCGGGGTCGCCGGACTACGACAGGGCCAGGACCTCCGCCATCTTCCGGCTGGACCCCCACGCGATACCGCTGCTCGACCAACCGGTGTGGCGGGCGTTCCTCGCAGGTTGGACCGACGGCGCGAACCTCGACGAGGCGTCGACGGCTGCGCGCATCTGGGCCTGCCGGTTCATGCTGCACGACCTGCAGCATCGCCACCCCGGGAACGCGTTGGACCATGTGCGTCGCGAACTGGAGCTCCTCGAGCAAGCCGCCGAGAGTGCGCAATCCGTCCCCTGACGCTCCGGGCAAGAGCAGAACGGGCGCTCTGGGCGGAGGCGTCAGACCGGCCGATACCGCATGTCGATCATGCGTGTCTGGCCCCTGCCAGACTGGCGTCGATGATCATCCGCACCGAACGAACCACCCTCGAACCGATCTCACCGGCGCTCGCGCGACGCATCGTCGAACGCGACGAGCGTGAGGGTGACGCCTGGCACCCGGAGTACCCCTTCGCCGATGAGCTCGGCCCACTCCGCGGTCTCGCGGAATCGACCGACAGTGACCCGATCTTCACGATGTACCTCATCCGTGATGCCGACGGTTCGGCCGTCGGTGGACTCGGCTTCTTCGGGCCGCCCGACAGCGACGGTCGCGTCGAGTTCGGCTACGGTCTCGTCCCCGCCGCTCGCGGGGTCGGACTCGCGACGGAAGCGGTCGTCGGCGCGCTGTCGTTCGCCGCAGCGCATGGCGCAGAACGGGCGGCCGCTGAGACCGACGTCGCCAACCTCGCATCCCAGCGGGTCCTCCTGAAGGCGGGACTCGCAGAGACCGGACGCACGGCCACGACGGTGTCGTTCGCGCGCGAACTCTGAGAGGAGACGTAAACCATGGTCGAGGCCTGATGCCTCCACTCGCCCGCGCGCGACGTGAGCAGACCGTCTGGGTTCCGGTGAACGACGTATGGATCCCGTGAGGGCGGTCGCTCAGGCAGACCGTGAGGCGTAGACCGGAGGTCATGACCCTCACGACGATCCTGCCCTCGCTCCGCCGCAGCATCCCGGACCCGTTCGTCCCCGACCGATGGCCGGCACACACCCACCTCAGCACCACGGACGTGATCGTCGACGACGTTCCGATGCTGCGCCTCGTCGAGCAGTGCGGTACCCCGTGCGTCCACTCGGCGGCAGCGGTGATCCCCGGCACAGGCGGATGCCCCTCGCCCGTCGAACAGACCTCCGTGGTCGTCATGCGCGTCGTCGGTGCGACGTTCGGCGAGGACGGCCATCACCTCACCCTCGACGCCTGTCTCGCAGACGTCGAGCCGTGCTGGTCGGAACTCCGGCTGATCGGGCGAGCGTCGACGACGCACACAGTGTCGTTCCACCTCGACAGCGCGGCAGGAACCGAGCAGCGCGTGCTGCTCCCCCGCGACCTCGCGTCCGGCGACCTGCTCGCCGCGCCGTGTCGCGGGGAGGTCGTTCAGGCGGTCGGCTCGGCGTCGGGCTTCATCCAGAACGGCGAGTAGTGGTACCCGTCGGGGTCGTCGAACTGGCGCTGGTACATGAACGGGTAGTCGTCGGTGTCGCCGATCCGTCCACCCGCGGCACCGGCGCGCTCGACGAGCTCGTCGACCGCCTCGCGACTGCCGAGGTCGAAGGAGACCGTCACCTTCGAGGGCGTGTCCGGTCCGCCGATCAGCTCCTCGGTGCCGCCGACGCTCGCGTACATCTCTCGGCTCCCGAGCATGACGTATTGCCCGGGAGCGATCTCGAAACAGGAGACCTGGTCAGAGGACATCGCCGCGTTGCGGGTCCAGCCGAGGGCGTCGTAGAAGGCGGTCGCGCGTTCGACGCTCTCGACCGGACACGTGATGAAGAGGCTCATGCGGTCAAGCTACGCCCGGCGTGAGCGCGCCCACAAGGACGTCTTTCCGAGGTTCACTCGGACGGCGCCCACGGCACGGTCGGATCGATCGTCGTCGCGATCCTCGCGCTGATCTCGGCCAGTTGCCGCACCTGCGCCTCCGTGAGCGAGCCGAAGACGAGCTCCTCGACGAGGGCGTGGTGTGCCGGCGTGGACCGGGCGACGTGCGCGTGGCCGTCGTCCGTGAGGACGGCGAGGGTGAACCGACCATCGGTGGGGTCGACCTCGCGTCGCACCCAGCCCTGCTTCTCGAGTCGCGAGACCGCGCGGGAGAGCCGCGAGAGCGTGCTGCTCGCGTACCCGGCGAGCGTGCTCATCCGGAGTGTGCGGTCCGGGGCGGTGTCGAGCGCGAAGAGCAGCCCGTGCTCGTAGTGGGTCAGCCCGCTGTCTCGCTGCAGCTGGGCGTCGAGTGCCGCGGGAAGCCGCTCCACCAAGGTGGCGACGGAGGCCCAGGCCGCGAGCCGCTCGCCGCTGAGGCCAGGATGTTCGGCGGATTCGGTCATGGGGCAAGCCTATTCGACTTGCTTGAGCAAGTGAACCGACCTAGAGTGACTTGCCTGAGCAAGTGAGGCGGCGTATCGCCGACAGAGGGAGACGACATGGACCTACAACTCCGCGGCAAGACGGCGTTCATCAGCGGATCGACCGGCGGCATCGGTGCCGCCGTCGCGCGGAGGCTCGCTGCCGAAGGCGCACGCGTCATCGTGAACGGACGCTCCGAGCAGGCGGTGCAGGACGCGGTCGCCGCGCTTCGGCGCACGCACCCCGATGCCGGCCACGACGGGATCGTCGCGGATTTCGCCGATCCCGCCTCCGTCGAGCGACTGCTCGGTGACCTCGGCGCCGTGGACATCCTCGTGAACAACGTGGGCCAGTTCGGTCTCGCGGAATTCGAGGCCATCTCGGACGACGACTGGTCCCACGTCCTCGAGGTCAACCTGATGAGCGGCGTCCGGCTGTCCCGGCACGCCCTGCCAGGCATGTTGGATCGTGGCTGGGGGCGCATCCTCTTCATCAGCAGCGAGTCCGGCGTGAACATCCCCGCCGACATGATCCACTACGGCGTCTCCAAGGCGGCGATGATCGCCCTCGGCAACGGACTCGCGAAGCTGACCCGCGGCAGCGCCGTGACGGTCAACACGATCCTCGGCGGCCCGACCTACTCGGCCGGCGTCGCCACGACGATCGAGTCGATCGCCGCCGGCCAGGCCGCGCCGGTCGACGCGGTGAAGGCCTCGATCATCGGTCGCAACACCACCACTCTGCTCGAACGCTTCATGGAGCCCGAGGAGATCGCCTCGCTGGCGGCCTACCTCGCGAGCCCACTGGCGTCGGCGACGAACGGTGCAGCCCTCCGCGCGGACGGCGGAGTGCTGACCGGGATGCTCTGAACCCAGCCAAGCACTCCGCCGCTCGTCGAGATCACGTCGTCTCGCTGAGGAACTCGGCTCAGGCGTTCCGGCGGCGGACGAGCAGGAACGCCGCGCCTCCGGCCAGCAGCGCCAGTGCGCCACCCACCGACGCCCACAGCTCCGCACCCGTTCGTGCCAGCTCTCCTCCGGGACGCCCATCGGTGGGCACGACAGGAGTCACTGCCGCAGGGACGCCCGTGTACCACGAGGCATCCGACACCGACACGGTCTCCAGGTCGGGTCGTGCGGCGCCGGTCGAGTCGGCAGGGACACCGACGGCCGTCGCGGTGTTCATGTAGGGCCCGTCGATGGCCGTTCCGTTCGCGACGCAGGTCACCGACTCGCCGGGGGCGAGCAGCGCGATCACGTTGCCGCCATCACCACAGACGATGTCGGCGCCGTCGACCTGGTCGTCCGTGACGACGACCTCGGCGAGGTGGGTGTTGCCGGCGTTGCCGACCCGGTAGGTCCAGGCGACGGCGCTGTCGATCACGATCTCCGGGCCGGGTGCCTCGGTGACATCCTGATCGTTGGTGAACTTCTCCATCGAGATTGCTGGCGCGACCGCCTCGAGCGGGAGTTCGAACGCCCACCACAACCCGGACATGGGAGTGGTGTTCGGCGAGGAGCCGTTCAGCGTGATCGTGAGCTCGGAGATCTCGGTGTTGGTGGTGAAGGTCTGCGTGACGCCGTTCGCTCCGCCGGGGCACACCGAACTGATGTCGACCTGACCCGTCTGCGCATCCACCGTGACCGCGCCGGGGGTTCCGGATCCGGTGTCCGCCCGGTAGTCCAGCCAGGACCCGGCGACGTCGGAGGACAGCTGGGCACTCTCCGACGCCCCGTCGCGGCACACGTCGACGTCGTTGAACGCCAGGACCGCGCCCGCGGGAAGGGCGCCACCCTGCAGGCCGGAGAAGTCGAAGGTGTAGGTGGCGCTCCCCTCGTTGTTGAAGACCGTCCAGGAATCCGCGTACACCTGCCCGACGGGCGTCTGTTCGGCGTTGTTGAACTTGGGTCCGATCGTCGGCAGGAAGGTACCGGCATCTGTCCGACCACTGGTCGACACGGCCATCTGGACCTCGCCGATCGCTGCCGGCGGGAGCACCTTGCCGGTCGACGGGTCCGGCTCGCGGAATCGCAGTGGGTAGGTCTGGCCATCAGCCAGCGTGGTCTGGTCCATTCCGGTCAGGCCGGTCACGCCATCGCTGGTCAGGGGTGGGACGGTGGTTCCGATCGGGTGGTCCGGCGTCATCGGTGCAGACGCCGCGTGAGCCGGCGCGGCCATCAGCGTCGAGCCGACGGTGGCGAGGACCGCCAGAGTGATGAGGTTCGTCGTCCGTTTCGTGGACATGGTTCTCCTAGGGGGCGCGGTGCATGGGTGGGCCTCACCGAAGCTGTCGCGAACGCGGGTCATCGACATCCGGTGAAGGGGCGGTGCGGCGGAACGTCATGACGACGCCTCGGGGAGGACGTCAGGTCTCGCCACATATCGACTCGTTTGAGTAACTGATATGTAAGACTTTATATGACGAATGCGAAATACTCAACCGTCGTTGCGGAGTGCAACCACACGGTCGACGTCACTCGGTCGAGCGACGCTCCCGGACCGCGTCGAAGGTCCGCTGCAGCGCACCGATGGACGCTTCGGAGTCGACCTGGGCGACTCCGATGAAGAGGCAGTCGACGACCATCAGCTGTGCGATCCGGCTGCCGAGCGCTCCCGAGCGGAACGCCGTCTCCCGCGCGGACGTCTGGAGGACGATGTCCGCGCTGGTCGCCAGGGTCGACTCCGCGTGGTTGGTGATCGCGATGGTCGTCGCCCCGGAGCGGGCCGCGAGCCGGAGGTAGTCGACGGTGTCAGCGGTCGCGCCGGAGTGCGAGATCGCGACGGCGACCGCCTGCTCGTCGAGGATCGCAGCGGCGGTCCAGGCGGCATGCGGGTCGGGCCATTCGAGCGCCACGCGCCCGATCCGCGAGAGCTTCCGCTGCAGGTCGACGGCGACGATGGAGCTCGCTCCGACACCGAAGATGTCGACCCGGCAAGCGCCGGCGACCGCGGCGACCGCACGCGTGAGGGCTGCCGTGTCGAGCGCCTGTGCGGTGTCGGCGATCGAGAGGGATTCGTTCGCGGCGACCTTCGCGACGATGTCGTCGAGGCTGTCTCCGGCGACGATGTCGGGCGACTGCACGTTCGTCCCGGCGAGCGCGAGCCGCTCGCGGAGGTTCTCCTCGGTCAGGTCGTGGCGGAAGTCCTTGAAGCGGTCGTAGCCGATCTTGCGCGTGAAACGGACGACCGTCGTCGTCGACGTCGACGCCTCTTCGGCGATCTCGGCGACCGACCGCGTCGCGAAGGCGCCCGGGTCGGCGAGCAGCGATTCGGCGATCCGCCGCTCGGAGGGACGGAGTTCGTCGATACGAGCGCGCACCTCGGTGGACACCGCCCGTGATGTCCGGTGGACGTCGGCTCCCATCGGTGCTCCTCTCGACCGTCAACACTGTACCGTCGGCACCCACCGGCAGGATGTATGGAAATTACCATCCGTCGTTGAATTGTGTATGTTTGTTGCACCGACTCGCGACCAGTGCCCTCCTCAGGTGCGGACTGGCCGACACGTGTAGCGGAGTACCGCGGGTGCTGCCGGCATGCACGATCCAGGAACCAAGGGAGGTCCCGTGACCAGCTCCACACCACGCAGCGACGTGATCAGCAGCACCGCCCGACGCCGGGCCATCGTCGCCGGCAGCGTCGGCAACTTCATCGAGTGGTACGAGTTCGGGATCTACGGGTTCCTCGCCACGATCCTCGCCGCACAGTTCTTCAGTGACGGCCAGCAGACCGGTATCGAGTCGCTCATCGCGACCTACGCGTCCTTCGCGATCGCCTTCTTCTTCCGCCCGGTCGGGGCGGCGCTCTTCGGCCGGATCGGCGATCGGATCGGCCGCAAGCCGACCCTCATCCTCGTCCTGGTCATGATGTCCGGGGCGACCGCACTCATCGGTATCCTCCCGACGTACGCCTCCATCGGCATCGCGGCGCCCATCCTGCTCACGATCGTGCGCATCCTGCAGGGTCTCTCCGCCGGCGGTGAGTTCGGTGGCGCCGTCTCGGTCATGACCGAGTTCGCACCGGCCGGGAAGCGCGGCTTCTACGGATCGTGGCAGTCGTTCACGGTCGCGCTCGGACTCCTCGGCGGCGCCGGTACCGTCGCGCTGCTGGCATCCCTGCTGTCCGAAGCCGATCTGGCGGCGTGGGGCTGGCGGATCGCCTTCCTGCTCGCCATCCCCCTCGGCGCGGTCGCCCTGTTCCTCCGCCTGAAGCTCGAGGAGACCCCGGAGTTCCAGAAGGTCGCCACCGCAGACTCCACCGAGGTCGCCGAGCCGGTCGTGCGTGCGGGCGCCGCCGAGACCGCCAAGGCGATCCTCCTGGGGATCGGTCGCCTGATGGGCTGGTCCGCCGCCGGGTACACCTTCCTCGTCGTCATGCCCTCCTACCTCCAGAGCAGCCTCAACGCGTCCTTCCAGGAGGCACTGATCTCCACGGTCCTCGCGAACGCCGGCTTCGCCGCGACGATCCTCCCGGCCGGGTGGCTGTCGGACAAGATCGGTCGGCGTTGGGTGATGCTCACCGGCACCGGGCTCATCGTGATCCTGGCGCTGCCCCTGCTCAACGTGCTGCAGAACCCGGACCTCGGCGTCGGAGTCCACGGCCTCGCCGTATTCGTCGCCGGAGCGGTCGTCGGCCTGATCGCAGGCCCGGGCCCCGCCATGCTCGCCGAGATGTTCCCGACCTCCGTGCGGTACACCGGCCTCGGGCTGTCCTACTCGATCTCGAACGCCGTCTTCTCGGGCAGCGCGGGCCTCATCATCACCTCGCTGATCGCCTCGACCGGCAACGTCGACGTCCCGGCGTACTACGTGATGGCGACCTGCCTGGTGAGCGCGATCGCCATCGGCACGCTCCGCGGGAACGCCCACCGGGCGGAGCTGCGCAAGTGAGCCGCCCGATGCGCGTCATCGGCCTCATGTCCGGCACCTCGCACGATGCGATCGACGCCGCCGCAGCCGAGATCAGCGTGGACGGCGACACCCTCGTCGTCCGCCCGCTCGGGATGCTCACCGCCGGGTACGACCCGGAACTGCGAGCCGCGATCACCGCAGCCCTGCCACCGGCGACCACCAGTGTCGACGACATCTGTCGGTTGGACACGCGGATCGGGCAGGCCTTCGCCGATCTCGCGGTGCGAGCGGTCGCGGAGCTCTGCGACGGTGACGCCGACCTGATCGTCTCCCACGGCCAGACGATGTACCACTGGGTCGAGGACGGCCGGGTCGAGGGCACGCTGCAGCTCGGCCAGCCGGCCTGGATCGCCGAGCGCACCGGCTGCACCGTCGTCGCCGACCTGCGTTCGCGTGACGTCGCAGCCGGCGGGCAGGGTGCTCCGCTGGTCAGCATGATCGACGCGCTCTGGCTGGGCGGCGAGACCGCTGCGGCCGTCAACCTCGGCGGCATCGCCAACGCCACCATCGTGCGGCCGGGCCAGGACCCGATCGCGTTCGACAGCGGCCCGGCGAACGCACTCATCGACGCCGTCGTCGCCGAGTACACCGGCGGCGCCCGGCAGTTCGACGCCGACGGCGAGCTCGCCGCGCGTGGAACCGTCGACGAGGAGACGCTCGACCTCCTCCTGCGCGAGCCGTACTACCAGCGCCCCGCCCCGAAGTCGACGGGCAAGGAACTGTTCCACCTCGACTACCTCCGCGAGCAGCTCGCCGACCGTCCGACGCTTCCGATCGAGGACCTCGTCGCGACCCTGACCGAGCTGACCGCACGGACCGTCGCCGACGCCGTCCGTGGGGTGGAGCGCGTCATCCTCGCCGGCGGAGGGGTGCGCAATCCCCAGCTCGTCGCGCGCATCCGGGCTGCACTCCCCGAGGCCGACGTCGTCAGCAGCGACGACGCGGGCCTCCCGTCCGACGCGAAGGAGGCGCTCGCCTTCGCCGTCCTCGGCTTCCTGACGGTGAACGGCCAGGCGGGGTCCCTCCCCTCGGCCACCGGCGCCTCGCACGGCAGCGTCCTGGGCGCGATCGTCCCGGGGCACTCGCTCCCCGCGCGGACGCTCGACGGGCCGCCTCGCTCGCTGCGGTTCGAAGCATGACCGTCGACAGCCCCACGGACCACCACGACGGCGCCAGCCCGTCCGACCCAGAACGGAGGGCCGATCGTGCCTGAAGCATCGAGTACCTTGGCAGCGCTCTCCACCGAGGGACGCAACCCGCGCACGGTCGACCTCGACACGCTGGACACGCTCCGGCTGCTCGAGGTGATCAACGACGAGGACCGACTCGTCGCCGACGCGGTCCGAGCGGAACTGCCGAGCATCGCGCGCGCCGTGGAGCGCATCACGGAGGCTCGTCGGCAGGGTGGACGACTGATCTACCTCGGCGCGGGGACGAGCGGTCGGATCGGACTGCTCGACGCGGTCGAGTGCCCGCCGACCTTCGGCACCGACCCCTCCGAGGTCGTTGGGCTCATCGCCGGGGGCGAGCACGCCTTCGTCGTCGCCGTCGAGGGTGCTGAGGACGACATCGAGCTCGGCGCCTCGGAACTCATCGCGGCCGACCTCCGCCCCACGGACGTCGTCGTCGGTCTCGCGGCCAGCGGTCGCACCCCGTACGTCATCGGCGGCCTGCGCTACGCACGCCACCTGGGCGCGGGGACGATCGCCGTGTCCTGCAACCGGAACGCCCGGATCAGCGCCGAGGCGGACATCGCCATCGAGGTGATGACCGGCCCCGAGGCGCTCACCGGTTCGACCCGCCTGAAGGCCGGCACCGCGCAGAAGCTCGTGTGCAACATGCTGTCCACCGCGTCCATGGTGCGCTCGGGCAAGGTCTTCTCCAATCTGATGGTCGACGTGAAGCCGACGAACGAGAAGCTCGTCGACCGCGCGCAGCGGATCGTCGCCGACGCAACCGGTGTCGAACGGTCGATCGCCGACGACGCCCTGGAGCAGGCCGGCGCCCACGCGAAGACCGCCGTCGTCATGCTCCTCGCCGACGTGGACGCAGCGACGGCCGCCCGGCTGTTGGAATCGCACGACGGCGACGTCCGCTCGGCCGTGGCCGCGGCGAGCGCCTGAGCAGGAACGAGAGGACACCGTGGAGATCATCATCCTTCCCGACGCCGCCGAGGTCGGTCGCGTCGCCGGCGCGAAGATCGCGTCGATCGTCGCCGGGCGGCCCCAGGCCGTCATCGGGCTCGCGACCGGGTCCAGCCCGCAGGGAATCTACGCGGAACTGGCCCGTCGCGTGCAGGCGGGCTCGCTGTCGTTCGCCGAAGCGCGCGGCTTCGCGCTGGACGAGTACGTGGGCATCCCCGCCGACCACCCCGAGTCGTACGCCAGCGTGATCGCGCGTGAGGTCGTCGCCCCGCTCGGCTTCGACCCCTCGCGCGTCCGCGTCCCGGACGGTCGCGCCGCGGACCTCGCGGCCGCCGCGAAGGAGTACGACCGGGCCATCGCGGAGGCCGGCGGCATCGACGTGCAGATCCTCGGCATCGGGTCGAACGGACACATCGGGTTCAACGAGCCCACGTCGTCGTTCGCGTCCCGCACGCGCATCAAGACCCTGGCACCGAAGACCAGACAGGACAACGCCCGCTTCTTCGACTCGCCCGACCAGGTGCCGACCCACTGCATGACGCAGGGACTCGGGACCATCCTCGAGGCGCGCGAGCTCGTGTTGGTCGCCCAGGGGGCGGGGAAGGCCGACGCCGTCGCGGCCGCCGTCGAAGGACCGCTCAGCGCGTTCGTCCCCGGGTCGGCACTCCAGTTGCACGAGCACGCGACCGTCATCGTCGACGAGGCGGCGGCATCAGGGCTGCGGTTGTCGGACTACTATCGCTACACCTACGACAACCGGCCGGACTGGCAACGCTTCGAATGAATCGGCCGGGCGATGGCCGACGACGCCCCATCCTCTGAGGCGTCCGGCCACCGCAGCCGCAACCCAGCACCCCACTCCCCTGCACCCCGCTGACGCCCGCATTCGAGAAGGAAGCCTCGTGGCACACCCGACCACCGTCCCGTCCCTCATCACCGAAGCCATGGGCGAAGCCGTGGGCGACCCCTCCCGGATCCGCACCCGGGCGATCGACCTGGCCGCGTACGCCGGGGATGCATCGCACTACCTGCTGACGCCCGAGGCGGTCGTCATCGCGGAGAGCGCTGCCGAGGTCGCGGCGATCCTCCGGGCGGCGACGCGGTCCGCCGCGCCCGTCACGTTCCGGTCGGGCGGTACCAGCCTGTCCGGTCAGGCGTCCGGTTCCGGCATCATCGTCGACACGAGGCAGCGGTTCAAGTCCATCGAGGTCCTCGACGACGGCAAGCGCGTCCGGGTGCAGCCAGGGGCGACGGTGGCGCAGGTCAATGCGCGACTCACGCGACTCGGCTACCGCCTCGGCCCCGACCCGGCGAGCGAGGTCGCGTGCACGATCGGCGGCGTCATCGCGAACAACTCCAGCGGCATGGCCTGCGGGATCGACGAGAACACCTATCGGACACTGGAGTCGATGGTGTTCGTCCTCCCGTCCGGCACCACGATCGACACGGCCGATCCGACGGCCGACCGACAGCTCCACGAAGCGGAACCGGAGCTCGCCGAGGGGATCGAGCGCCTGCAGCGCCGCGTGCGATCCAACCCGGCCTCCGTCGCGTCCATCGAGCGCCAGTTCTCCCTGAAGAACACCATGGGGTACGGCATCAACGCGTTCCTCGACTTCGAGTCGCCCGTGGACGTCCTGCAGCACCTCATCATCGGCTCGGAGGGCACGCTGGCGTTCGTCGCCGAGGCGACCTTCCGCACCGTCCCCATCCTCCCGCTGGTGTCGACGGCGCTGGCCGTGTTCCCCTCCCTCGATGCGGCGACGCGCGCGCTGCCCGAGCTGGTCGCGTCCGGAGCCGCCACGCTCGAACTCATGGACGCCACGTCCCTGACGGTCGGGCAGCGTCTCCCCGGCAGCCCGGCGGAGATCCAGGGGTTCACGCCGCAGGATCACGCGGCGCTCCTCGTCGAGTACCGCTCCGAGGACGCCGTCGAACTCAGGGACCGCGCGACGGCGGGCGGTGTGCTCCTGAACGGTCTGGACGTGCACGCGCCGGTGGTGTTCTCGAGCGATGCCTCCCAGCGGTCACGGGCGTGGGCACTCCGGAAGGGTCTCTACGCCTCGGTCGCGGGAGCACGCCCCTCCGGCACCACGGCCCTGCTCGAAGACATCGTCGTCCCGACCGCCGCCCTCGCAGACACCTGCGCGAGCCTGCAGGAGCTCTTCGTGCAGCACGCCTATCGCGACTCGGTCATCTTCGGCCACGCGAAGGACGGCAACATCCACTTCATGCTGACCGACCGGTTCGAGGGCGACGCCGCGCTCGGCCGGTTCAACGGCTTCACGGAACAGATGGTCGACCTCGTCCTCGCGGCGGGCGGCAACCTGAAGGCCGAGCACGGCACGGGTCGCGCCATGGCACCGTACGTCCGCCGACAGTACGGCGATGAACTGTACGGGGTGATGCTCGAGCTGAAGCAGTTGGTCGACCCGGCCGGGGTGATGAACCCCGGCGTGCTGATCGACGAGGATCCCAAGGCACACCTCCAGGGGATCAAGCTCCAGCCGACCGTCGAGGAGGAGGTCGACCGCTGCGTGGAGTGCGGGTACTGCGAACCCGTCTGCCCGAGTCGCGACCTGACGCTGACGCCGCGGCAGCGCATCGTCGTCCGCCGTGCCGAGGAGTCCGCTCGCGCTCGCGGGGACATCGCCCTCGCGGAGGAGCTCGCGGACGACTACGACTACGCCGGCGTGCAGACCTGTGCCGTCGACGGGATGTGCCAGACGGCGTGCCCGGTCCAGATCAACACGGGCGCGCTGGTCAAGCGCATCCGGCGCACCGAGGCGGCTCCGGTCGCCGCCGCGGGCTGGAAGGCTGCTGCCACCGGTTGGGGGCCGGTCACGAGGATCGGTTCGGTCGCGCTCTCCGGCGCGAAGCTCCTGCCGGCTCCGGTGGTCGGTGCGGTGACAGACGTCGCGCGTGCCGTGCTCGGCGCGGACACCGTGCCGAAGTACTCGGGCGATCTGCCGGGCGGCGGACGCTCGCGGAAGGCACTCGGTCGGACGGTGGGCGCCGGTGACGGTCCGACCGTCGGCATCTACGTCCCGGCGTGCGTGAACAGCATGTTCGGCGCGGCGGACGGCGGGGACGGCGTCATGGGCGCTTTCACCCGACTGCTCGAGCGGGCGGGCCTGAGCATGATGGTCCCCGACGGCGTCGAGTCGATCTGTTGCGGCACCCCGTGGTCGTCGAAGGGGTTCGCGTCCGGTGCTGCGGTGAACGAGCAACGCACGGTCGAACGCATCCGAGCGGCCGTGGCCGACAGTGGGCTCGTGGTCGTCAGCGACGCGTCGAGCTGCACCGAGGGCTTCGCGAAGCTCCTCAGCGAGAGCGGCGTGGTCGTCGAGGACGCGGTGGCCTTCGCCGCCCGTGAGATCTTGCCCCGGGTCGACGTGTCAGCGCAGATCGAGCAACTCGTCCTGCACCCGACCTGCTCCTCACGACAGATGGGCCTCGACCCGGATCTCGTGCTGATCGGCGAAGCCGTGGCCGAGCGCGTGCACGTCCCGGACGACTGGGGCTGCTGCGCCTTCGCGGGCGACCGCGGCATGCTGCACCCCGAGCTGACGGCGTCCGCGACGAAGGCCGAGGCCACCGAGGTCGCCGCCCTCGGCGCCGATGCGCACGCATCCTGCAACCGCACGTGCGAACTCGGGATGACCCGTGCGACGGGCGAGGACTACCGCCACGTGCTCGAGCTGCTCGACGCCGCGTCGTCAGCGCCCGCGGGCAGCGCGTCCGTCGGCCCGCGCTGATCCCCGCACCGGGTTGCCGGCCGGTTGGACCGACCTGTCACGATCCCACCAGTTGGTGTCACGTATGCGCGTTAAGTGTCACTACGTGGCCGGGCTGGCGTCCGTCGTGGCGATGGGCGTGCGCGCGTTCCTCCCGTCGACCGTCCACGAGCGGGTCGACGGCGATGATCATCCCGGATACACCACCGTGTGCTCATCCGTGGTCGTCGCCGTCTGGCCCCGCGAGCTCGGCGCGGGAGGCGACCGGATGGTCGCTCGCGGGATCGTCTCGACAGACACCTCGGAGCCGCCCTACGACGTCTGCGCCAATCGGCGCTCCCTCTCCGCCGCGGGGATGGCTGTACTCGCCATCCCAGCCAGCTCGCTGCTCGTCCTCGCCGGGGGCTCCGTTCGCCCGGCCCGCCGCGCCGGAACACGCATCCGGTGACCGTGGATGACGACCCGGACCGGCATCCAGCGAGGAGGTGATCGTCGACAGACCGACGACCAGGGCTTCCAAGCCGAATGACCCCGCACTCCACTGCCCCCACCATGGGCAGGGCAGGCGTCGACTACGGTGCGGGATCCGGTCGCGCGTCACCTGCGAGGAAAGCCCCGACGAGTTCGGTCTCGTAGTAGGTGCTCAACGACATGTCCAGTTGCGGCTCTCGGAGTGCCGGGTCGGCCCCACGCTGGCGGAGGAGGTCGAAGATCCGCGAGAGGTCTTCGACGAGCTCCGGGTTCAACGGTCTGCCGTCTCGCGCATCGGGCTGTCCGTGCGGCCTGCGAGGAAGGACGTCGTGTGCTGCGCGTGCGGCGCGACCGAGCGGCGTGCATCCTTTCGAATCCACTGCGCGTACATCGGCGCCCGCATCGAGCAGCGCCACGACGACGCTGTACGCGTCGTCCGACTTCGATGCGCTGTTCACCGTTCGGAACGCTCGCTCCGACTGCGCAGTGAACGTCTGACGCATCCAGCGTGAGCGTTGCACTGCAGCCACGAGCGCATCGTGGAGCACAGGTTTGGCCCATCCACTCGGCGAATCGACGTCGACGAACCCGGGATCGGCGCCGCTCGCCAGCAAGAAATGCGCGATGGCGAATTCGCCGGAACGGACTGCCACCTGCAGAGTGGATTGTCCGGCGTACTGCTTCGGCGTACCCGCGGCGACGGCTCCGACGACCGACGGATCCTGTGCGATCCGGTCTCGGACCTGCTGCTCGGCCCCGTTGACGATGTCCGTGAAGATTGCGCGCATGGCCCCATCCTCACCCACTCGGTGGCCGGTCTCGTGTCCGACGCTCTGTGGCGGACACGAGACCGACTCTCGACAGACCGATCAGTGACCGGGCCCACCGTAGGCGGCGTCGGCGACGAAACCGCAGGACGCCTCCCAGGTGCTCTGCTCCGACTCGGGGAAGGAGTAGTCGTAGCCGGTGGCATCCAACTTCCACTGGTGGCTCTCCTCCGGAGACAGGCCGTCGGGCATCCCGGTCGCCTGCTGACCTTCGGGATACGGGTAGGCCTGGAGCGTCATGTCGACGGCGCCCACGAACTCGTGGCCGCGGTCGGCCATGCATGAGCGCATCGCATCGATCCAGCCCTGATACTGCGTCGCGAACGCCAGCGCCGTGGCACGCTCCTCCTCGGTCGGCACGTAGGCCGCCTCGGCAGCAGCGGTCGCCGCGTCCCGCTCCTCACGACAGGGGACCGCGGCCGCCTGCCAGGCGTCCTGGTCGGCCTCGCTCAGACCTGGCGGCATCCCGTCGAAGCTGGTGTCGTCGAACCCGAACCCCGCTTCGGTCATGCAGGACGCCATCGCGGCTGTACCAACCTCGAAGAATCGCTGCCAGAGGCCCTGCAGGTAGAACTCGTTGATGTGCGTGGACTCGGTGGGCGGCGTGGTCGCGGTCGGCGTCGCGCTCTCGGTCGGCGTCGCGGTCGCCTCCGCCTCCGCGGAGCTCGCCACGGCGTTAGCCGCCACACCGCCGAGTCCGCCGGCGACCACCAGTCCGGACGTGAGCAGTACCAGGATCTTCTTGCGAATCATCATCTCCCCCAATGTTCATGGAACGTGTTTATAGGAAGATAGCTTCCCCAAGCGGATGTCGCAACCGGTTACTGAGTCGGAACACGTCTCTCGGCCACTCGTCGAGCAGTGCGGCGGTGCCTCTACCCTGGTTCTGTGAGCATTCCTCGGAACGACAGTGGGCCGGTGCGTGGCTGGCTCGGCCCGGATTGGGAAGCGAGCGTCGATCCTCGCCGCCTCGACGAGTTGCGGTGGAGCATCGAGCAGGAGATCAGCACCCTCGGCGGCTTCCGTCGCCGGTTGAAGACTGAAGGCGAGTACTCCATACTCGGGCTGGTGCTCGGGATCCCGTTCCTGATCCCACAGGTCTTCGGACTGGTCGATGCCTTCACGACAGCATCCGAGCCCGGCATCGGCGTGCTCGGGGAATGGCTCTCGAGGCCGGCCGTGGCAGGGTGGGTCGCCACGGGCCTCCTGCTGATCGCCATCTCGGTGGTGTCGATACAGGTCCGTCTCCGGCGAGAGTTCGGGATCTTCCGCAAGGACGGCTGGGTCGCCCTGCAGGCACCGAGCGGCCTCGCCGAATGGGGTGGCGAGGGTTCGCCCACCATCACGTACGACCAGCGTCTGGTCGGCGGCAGGGGTGAAGCTCGCGCTCGTGATCTCCAGAAGCCGTTCATGCTCGTCTCAGGCCCGCGGATGCCGACGTGGGTGTTCGCGGGCGCCCTGCGCACGGTCCGCGCGGCCACGGTGGCGCGTGCATTCGACATCCACCGACTGGCGGTGCTCAAGCAGCAGATCGGCGTCTTTCGCGCCATTCCCGCGACGGTGGTGTTTCCACAAGCGGACGGTTGCCTGTTCGGCGCCCAGGACGAGGGACCGCTCACCGTGGCCCTTCCGCGACCAGTGAAGGGCGGGCAGCGGATCCGCCTCGCCCGGGTCAAACTCACCCGCGCCGAGCGGGAGAGCGTCACGATCGGCCATCCGTCCTGATCGCTGATGTACCCGAGGCCGTCCCGACCGTGGTGATCGCCGTCGCGTTCACCATGCTCGGGATCGCGATCTGTATTCGGGTTAATTTCAGTAAACCCGAATAAGGTAGCGCCATGATCTCGCCTACCGACTCCGCAGGGCTGGAACGGTCCTGGCCGGCGACGAATTACGAACCGCGGCCATGGACGCACGACAGCGACGCGGTCGCGCCCAAGCGACGCCGCCGGTCGGCCGCGGGCCCATATCAGGCGGCAGTCCCTCCCCTCATCGCTCATCTGTCCGTCGAGCTGCCCGCGGACCTCGTGGCTGCAAGCGAGGACGCCGGCCGTGAGCTGACCCGCTTCGACGCCGAGGTCGGTACGCTCGCAGCTCCGTTCTCGTCGATCCTGCTGCGGACCGAGAGCGCATCGAGCTCTGAGGTGGAACATCTCACCTCGAGCGCGAAGCAGGTGGCGCTCGCCGAGATCGGCGACTCGACGTCGGTCAACGCCAAGCTCGTCGTACAGAACGTCGCCGCCGTGGAGGCGGCCGTAACCCTGGCGGATCATCTGGACCCGAAGGCGATCCTCACGATGCACCGCGCACTGCTGGATCGGTCCGATCCCGACATCGTGGGTCGGTGGCGCGACGACCAGGTGTGGATCGGCGGAACCGGCTTCTCCCCGCACGGCGCCGCATTCGTCCCCCCGCATCAGGATCGTGTGCCTGAGCTCATGGCGGATGTGATGGCGTTCGCGAACCGTCTCGATGTGCCCGTCATGGCGCAGATCGCGATCGCTCACGCTCAGTTCGGGACGATCCACCCCTTCCCGGACGGCAACGGACGCACTGGCCGCGCGCTCGTGCAGGGCATGCTGCGGGCAGCTGACGTGACGAGGAACGTCACTGTACCCGTGTCCGCTGGCCTGCTCGGCGACACTGACCACTACTTCCGCGCGCTCACGGCGTACCGATCCGGTGACCTGCGCCCGATCATCGAGACGATGACGGAAGCCGCGTACGCGGCGGTCGCCAACGGCCGAACGCTGGAGCGCGACATCACGTCGATCGCAGAGCGGTGGGACGAAACCGTGAAGGTGCGCAGCGATTCATCCGTGCAGCGTCTGAAGCAGCTGCTCCTGCGGCAGCCGGTGATCACGACGTCGCTGGTGGCATCGACCCTGGGGCTGCACTTCTCGACAGCGGACACCTCGGTGCAGAAGCTCGTCGACGCCGGGATCCTCGTCCAGTCCAGCGCCGGCCGACGGAACCGCCACTGGCAGGCCAGCGAGGTCCTGCAGGCGCTGGACGAGTTCGGCGCACGGGCCCGTCGTCGTCGGGGAGGTTCCTGACCTCTGGTCGGCCCGGCGCCGCCGAGCACCGACCACTGGCATCATCGACCCATGAGTGAATCCCCGATCGAACGAACGACCCTGAGCACGGTGACGCTCGATGGGGCTCCGAGCTTCGCCTCCGTCGAAGTGCGACGCATCACGATCGCCCCCGACTTCCACGTCGGGCCGCACTGGCACAACGGCCCGGTCTTCGGCACCATCGAAACCGGCTCCGTGAACTTCCAGGTGGGGGCTGGGCCTCGGACCGTCCTGCGCGCCGGCGACACCTTCCACGAGCCGGCTGACGAGACGATCGTCTTCGACGCGACCGACGAGGGCGTCACCTTCCTCGCATGGTTCCCGCTGCCGGCCGGCGTCGAGCCGGAACTGACGATGGGCGAAGTGCCCGCCTGACGATGGGCGAAGTGCCCGCCTGACGTCCGACCAAGCGGCATTGGGCGTGGACGTGACGGTCGGTGTCGGAGGTGTCGGACCCGCACGAATCCGGGTCTGACCGCGGACGGGCCCCGAGAGGTCTCCCGGGGCCCGTCATCGCACCGTGTGCGCTTACGCGACGCAGGACTTCAGTCCGTAGACGGAAGCAGCCAGGCCCACGTAGGCGACGACGCCGGTACCGGCCGTCTGGACGATGCCGTACGCCGACGCGCCGGTGCCGACGACGGCGACCAGGCAATCCATGTTGATGGCGTTCGGATCGGCGATGGTCCCGTGTCCGGTCAGCGCGATGGTCTCGATCTGCTTGCCGTTGATGTACTTCTGCAGGTACGAGCCCTTGCAGGTGCTCAGCGCCGCGCCCTTGGTCATGCTGTAGGACGAGCCGTCGGTGCCGACGCAGACGTATTCGTACTGCCCAGCGGGTTCGGCGTTCGCGGCGCCCGCCGCGCCGACGGTCAGCCCCATCGCTGCGACCGCGGTGATCAGGATCCGAGAGAACTTCGTACGCATCAGAGATACTCCTTTGTCTCGTTTGTTTCCGAAGCCGACACCGTACCCACCCGTCGTCGCTTGAAGTCAAGGACGAAGGCGTGTTACTCGCGGGCGCGCGTCCCACTTCGACGATCCGCGCGCCAGCCCGGCCCGATCGTGGCCACGGGACCGACCGCTGGATCGGAGGCCGCACCATCGACACCCACGTGAAGAACCTCCGGGCCAAGATCGAGTCCGATCCGCAGCAGCCCACCCGCCTCGTCACCGTCTACGGGGTCGGGTGCACCCTCCACGCGGGCTGAGCGAGGCCCGGACGCCTCGCGCCGCTGGCTCAGGTCAGGACAGGCAGCGCCCAGAAGCTCAGCACGGCACCCGAGACGAGCACCAGCCCGGCAGCACACACGAGGCCCGCGCTGATCCTCCTGGCGAGACCGAGACGTCGACGCAGGCGGGTGACGGTCTCCACGTGCATCGCGAGTTCTGCTGCGAAACGACGGCGCAAGGCGTCGTCTGCCGGTGTGGTCGGAGCGGCGGCCGTCGGCTCGGACAGCCGCTCCACGACGCGGGCAGAGGCGTCGATCCGCAGCTGCACCGCTCCCGCGACCTGCTGGACGACGACTACGACAGCCAAGAGCGACGCCCCGAGCGAGATCACGATGACCGGCAGGGTCTGCGCCAGCTCCTCCTCCGAATAGTCGTCCAGTGGGCCCACAGCCGCCGCCGTTGCGACGAAACCGACGCCCAACACAGCCAGGAGTACGACCAGTGCTCCGGGCCAGGTGGAGAGCGGCTCATCGACGAGTTTCCGGAAGCCCTGGATGTTCTGCGTCTGCTCCATGCACCGAACCTACCCGTGTCGGTGACACCGAGCAGCGCGGATGATCAGGTCATGAAGACGATGACGGGCGCGGTGACGCCCAGTCGCGACACGGACGATCGCGGTCGACGACTCAGCGTTCGACCGGTGGCGCGACGTCGAGCGCATCGAGTTCCAGGACCAGTTCCATGCACCGCAGGCGTGCGCGGGAGAAGTCGTAGGGCATCATCCGGACGGCCTCGGTGAGGCCCGTCGAGCCGCACGTCGAGCCTGCGCCGTCCTCGTCGTCGGGAAGGGGGTGGGACTCGTCCCACGCGTCGAAGCGGTCGTCGTCAGTCTGCGCCAGACCGGAGTCCTCGATGACCGTGCGGAGGGCCGCCTCGAAGGCATGCCGTTCGGCGGCGATCTCCGCCACCCGGGGGTCGTCGACAGCGACCGTGTCGTCGAGTGCTGCTTCGGCGGCGTCGACCCGGTCGGACTCCTCCCGCAGCTCCGGGTGGGTTGCCAGGGCGATGAACCGCGACGCCTGGACGGACGCGCCGAGCCCGCCGAAGATCCGTTCGGTCACGAGCAGGGTGTCCAGGTCGTCCTGCCGCAGAGCGCCCTCGGGCAGGTCTGTGAGGCGGTCGCTCACGACGTCGGAGAGCAGCCCCAACCTGCTGCCCTGCGCACGCATGCGTTGCACGGCGGTCCGCTGCTGCTCGAGTTCCGCCTGCCGAGCGATGAGGGAGCCCTCCAGGCGGTCCAGGATGCGCGCGACATCGTCGTCGGTGTCGGCGCCGCCGTCCGCGAAGGCGTCGCGGATGTCGTCGAGGGCGATGCCGGCGTCTGCCATCCGACGGATCCACAGCAGCCGGATCATCTCGTCGTAGCCGTAGCGGCGGCGACCGTCACTCCCCCGCTCGGGCTCAGGGAGCAGACCGATCTGGTGGTAGTGACGGATCGCCCGTGGGGTGGTGCCGACGAACGCAGCGGCGCCTCCGATCGTGACCTGGCGCGGTGGGGTGAAGGACGAGAACATGTGGGGGCCTTCCTCGGTGGGCGGAATACGTCCACTGCACCACATGACGCTACGGCAGGTGCAAGTCCGCGCACGATGTGGCGTCCAGTTGCTCACGCGTTCCGTCGGACCCCGGCCAGTGAGCGGCCCGCCGCCGCCGTGATGATGGGGAGCGGTCCCCATTCGCTCGGCAGAGCGGGACCAGTACTGTTTGGCCATGGGGAATCGCATCACACTTGTCGGATTGAACCAGTGAGTCTCCGGGGCGCACCGCCAGTGGAGGTGCCGAGCGCGACCGCGAGGCCACAGATCAGACGTTCGGTACGGGTTGCGCGCCTCGCCGCCGTCGTCTGCGCCGTCGCGCTCGCGCTCACGGCCTGCGCACGTCCCATCGACACGGACGATTCCGACAGCATCGCGCTCGTCGAAGCGTTCATCGCACACCTCGAGGCGGGTGAAGCGACCGCGGCCGCAGCCTTGACCAGCATCGACTTCCCCGAGGAGTTCATCGACGACGACTTCTACCGCGCGTCCGACGCGCTCCCATCTGACGCGCGCATCGTCAAGACGACGGGCTATGACGCAGGTGGGTTCACCGCCACCGTCGACTACACACTCGAGGGCGCCGAGGGAACCGGACGGCTCGAACTCCGGGTCGTTCCTGACGACGGAGAACTCAGGATCGCCAGCTGGCGAGGGGACGGCCCGATCACGATCAGCCGCATGGAGTCGGTCGGTACCGTGACCGTCAACGATCAGCTGAAATACGTGCTCGCTGAGGACGGAAACGAGTTGCAGCTGCTCCCCGGCGCCTATGCCGTGGCCTTCGAGGATCCGACCGGCTTGGTGAAGCTGATCGGGAAAGAGGATGCGTTCACCGCGTACGTCCCGGATCTGGTCGATGCCGATGGACAGGCCACGGGAGACGGCTTCAGCTTCTCGCCGGCGTTCATGTCAGACGTGGAAACCGGACTGGCCGCGGCGATCGAGGGGCTGCAGGCGGCATGCGGGCCGAGCACTTCGTCGGACCGTCCTGTCCGGAAGAGCTGACGAGTGTGCTGCCAGGACCGCTCGGTGATGCGGTGACGGCTGAATGGTTCCGCGAGCCGGGTCCGGAGATCGTGTTGATCGACGGCGAGTATCACGCCACGTCGGCGTTCCGGATCCGCTTCTCCGACGACGCCCTGCCCATCCTGACCGTCTCCTACACAGGAGTGTTGACCCGTGACGCTGCTGGCGCCATCGCCTTCACCCGCTGAGGTGCTGGGCCTCTTTAGCCGGTCCACGGTGGGCTCGTCCTGCGGGCTGTCAAACCCGGCGCGGCCCCACCGGGCACACGTCCTGTCAGCACACCGGATGAGCCGGTGTCCCCGATTGCGAGGAACCCCATGATCACGAGCATCGAGATACTCGGCACTGAGGAGCTGCTGCTGCAGCGGAACCCGCGCGCCGCAGCCGTGCACCAGGCGATCGCGGCTCGCGGCCGCGAAGCGGTGATCGCGCTGAACGAACGATTCGACGACCCGTCGGACGATGCCGCGATGAAACGACTCGACACCGAGCTCGAGGCGATCGTCGAGCGGAGCGTCAGTGAGTACGTCCGTCAGGCCAGTGGGCTGTTCAGTGCCGAAGACGTCGACCTGTGGACCGCGAAGATCAGCCGGGTGCCCGGCAGCTATGTCGGACGAGCGGCGGCCGTGGGCGTGCCCGGAGCCCTGCTGCTGATGGAGTCCGTGGAAGAGGCGGAGTCGGAGGAGAACAGCACCTTCGTCTCACTCGACGACACCCTTGCCAACATCGCGGGGTATTGCCAGTGCGGCTACGCCACGAGCCGCATCGTGCCCAGGCAACTGTGCCGCCTCTGCTCCGGCGGCGTGCTGATCGCGTGGAGGACCGAGGAGGACCAGGTCATGGTGACAGCCCCAAAGGTCCGTTCCGAGCTGCACGCAGTGTTCGAGGAGTTGCTCGACGAGCTCGCCACCATCCACCTCGCGACGGGCGACGCCTCGGCCGAGACCCCTGCGCGCCGTCGAGCGGGCAATGCCGGGATCACCCGGGTGAACGAGACCTATGCCGAGGAGATCGCGATGCTCGACCTCACGCGATGGCGGGAACTCAGCGATCTGAACCAGCTCAGCCAGATCACGGCGGTGACGGCTCACGCGAAGCACTGGTCGCAGTGGGGTCTCGGATCGGCGCGGTTGGCGATGTTGGCGATGCAGAGCGATCCGGAGATCCAGGCACGGATGCGCCGGATCGCCGGCAGCCGGCCCGCTCCGAAGCCCTCGCTGTTCGAGCGGCTCTTCTCCCGACGATGATGTCCGCGACGGCGACGATCAGACCTCGTGCGGCCGCCGTCGGCACCGGCCGCCTCCGCCGACGCAGGTCGGCCACCCAGGAAGTGGTGTGAGATGTTCTTCCAGCCAACCCTTCGCGAGCCTCGACCGAGATCGCCACGCACCCGCCGCAGTAGGGCCGGCCGGATCGCCGTGCTCGTCCTCCTCATCGCCATGGCCTGCATCGCAGCGATGATCCTGTACTCCTGCTCGACGATGAGGATCGCCTCCTGGCGGGTGACGCCGGTCCTCCAGGAGGTCGTCGGCGATCACGGCACCGTCTCGGCGTACGCGAAGGAGTTCACCTACAGCTCCGGCTCGAGCTGCACCCTGTCGGTGGACCTCGACGAGGACATCACGGTCGATCAGACGGCGACGGTCCTGCAGTCACTCGCACCCACCGACCGCTTCGCACCCTGCGACATCAGCACCGTCGAAACGGCCGCCCGTTCGACCGTGTTCGCCGAGAACTGGAACACCATCTCCGACGACGGCTGGGTGTCGGTCGCCGACCACCTTGCCGAGCCGGGGCCGATCACGCTGTACTTCGCCATCGACGCCCCCGCCCATCTGGACGCTTCCGAGCGGGGACGGTACACCGACTTCGTCGACCTGCTCCGTCAGCACACGACCGGCGACCGCCTCGAGGACACCGTCGGTCCCGTCCGGTGGACCCTGACCTGGGACAGCGGCACCGGCGCCTACAAGGGCGTGCGCATCACCACTGACGAGACACCGCCCGCCGCGCTCGCCGAATTCCTCGAAGCGCTCACCATCCCGTTCCAGGGATCATCGGGCCTGGACAGCATCATCTACACCGTCGCCGACGGCGAAACCACGCTCCACGCCAACCTCAGCAAGCCGGATGACCAGGTCACCGCTGCCATGCAAGCGGCGTTCGCAGTCTCCGGACTCCCCGGCGAGCTCACGATCAACCCGCCAGCAGCCTGAGCCGTCCGAGCCGAACGCGCCGCCGCTGAACGCAGTCTGGATGGATGGACCGACCCGCCGAGCTATGCGCTCCGGTCAGTCGTCCGGAGCCAGTCCGTGATGGTGTCAGCGACGTGGTCGAGGTCGGATTCGAGGAGGAAGTGTCCGCCGTCGACGAGTTCGACGCGAGCATCGGGGGCATCACGGGTGAACGCTGTGGCGCCGGCGGCGGCGAAGATCTCGTCGTGACGCCCCCAGATCGCGAGCACCGGCACCTGTGAGGTGCGGAGCCATTCGTGCACCGCGGGGTACAGGTCCCGATTGGTGGCGTAGTCGCGGAAGAGCGCCAGCTGCACGTCGTCCTGACCCGGACGGGCGAGGAGCGCGAGGTCGTGCTCCCAGGCGTCGGGGTCGACGGTCGTCACATCTGGCACGCCGTGGGTGTACTGCCATTCGACGGCTTCCCGTCCGAGGGCTGGACGGAGCGCATCGCGCGTCTCGGTGGTCCGTTCGGCGGCGTCGGCCCAGATCGGGTCCCAGAAGCTCGAAATGAAGCCCTCTTCGTAGGCGTTGCCGTTCTGGGAGATGACTCCGACGACGGCAGTGGGGTCGTTGAGGGCCAGGCGCCAGCCGACCGGGGCGCCGTAGTCCTGGACGTAGATCGTGTACTGCGTCACGCCGATGGTCGAGAGGAACCGGCCGGTGACCCCTGCGAGGGCCGCGAAGGTGTACTCGAACTCGTCGACCGATGGGGTGGAGGAGCGACCGAAGCCGATGTGGTCCGGAGCGATGACGCGGTACTGGCCGGCAAGCGCCGGGATGAGGTGCCGGAACATGTGGGAGCTGCTCGGGTACCCGTGGAGGAGCAGAAGCACGGGAGCGTCTGCCGGGCCAGCCTCGCGATAGAAGACGTCGAGCCCGTCGATCGAGACGGTGCGGTGGTGGACGGTGACCATTGCTAACCCCTTTAGATTGTTTTACTGGTTAGTCAGACGGTAGCATGGATCCAGGGCGTCGGACGGCGCACGAGAACGGAGAACGATGCTTCGCGACGAGGAGCTGCTGCTGGGCCTGTTGAACAGTGCGCCGGTCGTCGAGGGCACCCCGACCGACCGTCTCGAGGGGGCGACCGGACAAGACCTGGCGCGCAGCTGGGGCGGCACGGGATCCGTGGACGAGGTGGCGCGCCTCCGACGTGCGAGACAGGCGCTGCAGACCATGGTCCGTGGAGATGACGGAGGAGCGATCAGCGACCTCGCGGGCATCCTCGACGATGCCGTGCGCACGCCGCGTATCACCCCGGATGGCGTGGTCTGGGAGCTTCAGGTCCCTGACGACGATCGCTTGGTGGCGGGGGTCGTGCTGGCGTGGTCGAGCGTGATCACGGAGTTCCCCGGGCGCCTCCGCGCCTGCGCGAACCACGAGTGCACGCAGTTCCTCGTCGACCACAGTCGACCTGGCACCGCGAAGTGGTGTTCGATGGCGGTCTGCGGCAACCGGATGAAGGCGCGCACGCATGCGCGCCGCGCTCAGAGCTGAGCGGCCCGGCACACGCTCGGATCAGGACGAACGTCGTATTACGGCATCAGTTCGCGGCGGCAACATGAATCCCTCTCAAGCTGACGGTCGGCGCACCAGGCTCGTTCCAGCGGAAGAGCACCAGATGCCAGAGCCCCGGTCGCTTTCGCGAGGGGTCGATCAATCCGTTCGCGCCGCCGGCAAGGAGGCGGTCGCGGACCCTCCACGATGTCGGCGTGCCTCCGCCGGCGACGACGTCCTGCCATGGGGTCGCTGCGTCAGCGAGGTCGATGCCTGCCGATTCCAGAGCCCCCGCGTCGCGCAGATCGACGATGCCGGACGCCTCGACATCGATCTCCACGATCTCACGCGCCGCCGCCCGAGCGTCCTGGTGGGCGAGCATCGCGGCCTCGACGCCATCGATGGACGAGCTCAGGTACAGCGTCGGCTCGTTCGCCCGCGAATAGCGCCCAGCGGTGCGCGATCCGGCGATCGCAAACTCGCGGAACCTCGGGTCGATCGCGCGGTAGAACGTGCCCCTCAGCGGTGGCGCGAAGGTCAGGTCGATACCGGTCACAACGCAAGCTTCTCACCGCGGAATGTCGCGCGCGACCCGATGTCAGCAGGTGATCGAGGGGTCAGGCGTGGGTTCCGCCGTCGATCCGGATCTCCGTGCCCGTGATGAACGCGCCGTCGGCGCTCGCGAGCATCGCGACGACGCCCGCGACGGCATCGGGTGAGGCGAAGCCTTCACCGAGCATGGGTTGGAGCTTCATCATGAGGCTGTAGTCGACGTCGTCCGGCAGGCCCGGACCCACGCTTTGACCGCTCATGCCCGTCCCGCTGGTCATCCCGGATGAGATGGAGCCCGGCTGGACGGAGGTGAACCGGATGCCATCCTTGGCGTACTCGGCGGCGAGCGCGTGCGTCATCGACTGCACGCCTCCCTTGCTCGCGGCGTACGCGGCCATGTAGGGATGGGCGAAGCCGGCGGATGTGGAGCTGAAGTTCACGACGGCAGCTCCAGTACCCCGCTGCAGGGCTGGAAGGGCCTCGCGGATCATGAGGAACGTCCCGGTGAGGTTGACGCGGATGATCTGTTGGAAGCTCTCCAGGCTGGTCGTCGCCGTGTGGGAGGAACGCAGGATGCCGGCCGCGTTGACGAGGACGTCGAGCCCGCCGAGGATTCCGACGGCCTCCTCCACGCCGCCACGGACCGATCCTTCGTCACCGATGTCGATGATCACCGGATGGAAGCGTTCGAGGTCAGAGCCTGCCTTCGACGCGGTGTCCGCCAGGCCTGTGTCGCTGATGTCCGCGGCGACGACCGTCCCGCCTTCCGCGAGGATCCGCAGGGTCGTCGCCTGTCCGATACCGGAGCCTGCCCCGGTGATGAGGACTCGCCTGTCGTCGTATCTGTTCATGTGTGCCTCCATCGGCGTCGTCGTTCTCGGGATGTTCTGTGGCCGGCTGACCGGCGAGCCCTGACCGCCAGGCGGCGGCACCCTCGTCATCGTGCGACACCCGCAGCGGATCGCGACAGCTGCATCATCTGCTCGAGGGACTCCTCGGGGATGGCGCCCTGGACGAATGCGAGGAACTGCTGCATGGGCATGGATTCGACCATCTTGAGCTGGTCGGGGTTCTCCGCGGCCTGCTGGGCCTGCTCCGCGGTCATCCCCGCGGACATGCCCTGCATGAGCAAGGGTCCGACCTCGGGGTGACCGAACCAGTCGCCGACCGTGGACGCCAGGGTGAGTTCGCGGACGATCGTGTCTCCGCTCAGCGTCACGGCCGTCTCGCGGGTGATGGTGGCGGCGTCCGAGCCGACCTGGATCAGGTGGTCGCCGGCGGTGACGACCCACCGGTCGAGCTCGATGTCCCAATAGGCGAAGGCGCGCCGATCGAGCCGCAGCGTGACCGTGGTGCTCTCGCCGGCACCGAGGTCGACCTTCGCGAAACCGCGCAGCTCTCGAACCGGGCGGCGCACCGGCGCCGGTGCCGGGGCGACGTAGAGCTGGACGACGTGCTTGCCAGTGCGCTCACCGGTGTTGGTCACGGTGACGTCGACCTCGACCTCGGCGTCACCGACGACCCGGGCGACGACGCTCTCGGTGGAGAACGTGGTGTAACTGAGTCCGCGACCGAACGGGTACCGCACCGGCACCTCCGCCGAGGTGTAGTACCGGTACCCGACGAAGACGCCTTCGCCGTACCGCACGTGGCCTTGCTCGCCGGGGAAGTTCACCCAGCTGGGGGTGTCTTCCAAACGGAGCGGGATCGATTCCGCCAGGTGGCCGGACGGGTTGACCCGGCCGAACAGCACATCCGACATGGCTGAGCCGCTCGCCTGACCGAGCAGCCACCCTTCCAGGATCGCGTCGACCTCGTCGTGCCAGCCTTCGAGCGAGACGACGCCTCCATTCGAGAGCACGACGACGGTCTTCGCCGCTGTCGCTGCGACGGCGTGGATGAGATCGACCTGCGGGGCCGGGAGGGCGAGGGTGTCGCGGTCGAACCCTTCGGACTCGTCGCGGTCTCCCAGCCCGACGAACAGCATGGCGACGTCTGCACGGGCGGCGACGGCGACCGCTTCGTCGAGGAGCGCGGCGGTGTCACCGGAGCCGTCCTCGGTGAACCCGGTCGCGTGCTCGATGGTCACCCCCTCCGCCCACGACTGGTCGCGGATGGCGTCGAGGGCGGCGTCCACGCGGGTGGCGTTGATGTGGGAGCTGCCGCCTCCCTGATACCGGGGCGTGGTCGCGAAGGCGCCGAGCACGGCGATGCGGGTGTCCGGCCGGATGGGGAGGGTGGACTCATCGTTCTTGAGCAGCACGATCGAATCCGCCGCGACCTGTCGGGCCAGCGTGTGGTGGCCGTCCACGTCGAGATCACCGGTGGCATCGCTTGCCAGCTCGGTGAGCGCCACGACCCTGCGGACGGATTCGTCCACGAGCTCTTCGTCGAGTCGCCCGGCCAGCACGGCGTCGACGATCTGCTGGTCGGTGGCTCCTCCACTGCCGGGCATCTCCAGGTCCATCCCGGCTGCCACACCTGCGACGCGGTCACTGACGGCGCCCCAATCGGAGACCACCGAGCCCTCGAAGCCCCAATCGGTGCGCAGGATGTCCGTAAGCAGCCATCGGTTGTGGGAGGCGTAGACCCCGTTGATCTTGTTGTACGAACACATCACGGTGGCGGGCCTGGCCTCCCGGACGACTCGTTCGAAGGCCGGGAAGTAGATCTCCCGGAGGGTGCGCTCGTCCACGTCTGCGCTGATGCGCATCCGTTCGTGTTCCTGGTTGTTCGCGGCGAAGTGCTTGACCGAAGCCCCCACCCCCGTCTCCTGCATCGCGGTGACGTGAGCGGCGCCGAGCACTCCGGAGAGGTAGGGGTCCTCTGAGTAGTACTCGAAGTTCCGGCCGCACAGCGGGCTGCGTTTGATGTTCACCCCCGGTCCGAGGACGACGGAGACTCCGAACGCCCGTGCTTCCCGGCCGACGGCGGCACCCACCTCTGCGGCGAGCTGCGGGTCCCAGCTGCTCCCCACCGCCACGGCGAGGGGGAAGCACGTCGAGGGCAGGCTGTCGTTGATCCCGAGGTGGTCGGCGTCCCCGGCCTGGCGTCGCACGCCGTGGGGTCCGTCGGTGAGCACGATCGACGGGATGCCCGCGTCGGGCAGGCTCTTCGTGGACCAGAAGTCGGCGCCGGAGAGGAGGGCTGCCTTCTGCGCGAGGGTCAGTGCGGATGGATCGAACGTCATGCTGATGCTCCAGTGGTTGCGGCGTCGAGGGACGCTTCGATGTCGGTCTTCAGTTCCTCGGATGCGCCCGGGATGTAGTCCAGGAGTGTTCTGATGGACAGGGCCGAGGCGCCGGGGTCGTCGCCGTCCAGTGGCACGCCAGGGACGTGTCGGCCGAACGCGTCGGTGAACAGGCGCCAGGCGTTCGGGTCGGCGGCGATATCGCCCAGGGTCGAGTCCAAGTTGTACGAACCGCCCTGGCCCGCGTCCTCCACGGGGTAGTTCCACTCGTGCGACCCGGCAACGATCTCGAACACTGCCGCATCCGGGTGCAGGGGGAGCTCGACCTCGGCGGTCGTGCCGTCCGGGATGGTGACGAGCACACGGCCCTCGCCGTCGACGATCCGCCAGTCGACGAGGACGTCGCCGTGGACAGTGGTGTGTCTGAGCACTGCGGAAGTGACACCGCGGCCAGGCCGGGGCGCGATGCGCATCCTGCAGTAGCCGGGCTCGACCGGGGTGAGGCCGCCGATCGTGCGGTGCATCCAGTCGACGACGGCGCCGAGCGCGTAGTGGTTCAGGGAGGTCATGCCGGACGGGTTGATCGAGCCGTCGGGACGGATCGAGTCCCATCGCTCCCAGACGGTCGTGGCCCCCATGGTCACGGGGTACAGGAACGACGGGCAGCCCGTCTCCAGGAGGAGCAGGTAGGCCGCATCGAGGTGGCCTGTCGAGGACAGGGCGTCGGTGACCAACGGAGTGCCGGCGAATCCGGTCGAGATGCGGTAGCCGGCCTTCGCGACGATCGCTGCGAGCCGGTCCCCCGCGTGTGCCCGCTGGGACTCGTCGAGGATGTCGAACGCGATCGCCAGCGCGTAGGCGGTCGCGGTCTCGTCGACCACTCGCCCGTTCGCACTGACGTATTCATTCAGGAAGGCGGTCCGCACGCGTTCGGCCAGCGCTCGGAACTCCGCTGCATCGTCGGGCCGCTCGAGGACGCCGGCGGTGTCGGCCATCTCCCGAGTGGTCCGGCAGAGATAGGCCGCAGCGACCAGGTGCCGATCGGTCTTCCCGCCGGCCGGGTTGTCGGCCGGCGCATCGGGGTCGAGCCAGTCCCCGTACTGGAATCCGCTGCTCCACAGCCCGTTCTCGTCGAGCAGATCGGCCACCTGGCGGATGAACGCGGTCATCGAGGGGTAGGCCTCTGCGAGGATCCGCGGGTCGCCGTACTCCCGATAGAGCGTCCAGGGCAGGCTGACGGCCACGTCGCTCCACAGGGCCGTCGGCGAGGACGGCGTGGACAGGACGTCGGGGACGACCCAGGGCACGAAGCCCCGCACCGCCTGCTCGGCGGCGAGGTCGCGCAGCCAGGATCCGAGCACACCGCGGACGTCGTAGAGGAACGCGGCGGAGGGCGCGAAGGCGTTGATGTCGCCGGTCCAGCCCAGCCGCTCGTCCCGCTGCGGGCAGTCGGTGGGCACGCCGACGAAGTTGTCGCGCATCGACCAGACGGCATTCGCGTGGAGTTGGTTCAGCAGCGGATCGGACGTCTCGAGCCACCCGGTGCGCCGCATGTCGGAGTGCACGACGATCGCGCGAACCGAATCGGCGGTGAGTTCACCGGGCCACCCGTCGACCTGCACGTACCGGAAGCCGTGGAACGTGAAGCGCGGCTCCCACACCTCGGGGCCACCACCGCTCAAGGTGTACCGGTCCGTCGCCCGCGCTGTGCGGATCGTCTCGTAGTCAGGCTCGCCGTCGGTCATGACCTCTGCGTGGCGGAGCGCGATGGTCGTGCCGGCGGGGCCCGTGACCTGCAGTCGCACCCATCCGGAGATGATCTGGCCGAAGTCCAGCACGGTGAGACCAGCGGGTGTGGTGAGGATGTCCACCGGCGCGAGCTCCTCGATGCGCCGGATCGGCGGGGCGATGGGTTCGACGAGGGACTCCTGCGGCCAGTCCATCAGGGACACACCATCCCAAGCACTGTCGTCGAAGCCCGGCGCGTCCCACCCTGATGGCTCCAGGCGCGCGTCGAACTCTTCACCGTCGTAGATGCTGTCGGTCAGCCCCCCACCGGTGCTGGATCGGAAGGTGTCGTCGCTCACGATCACCTCGGTGCTGCCGTCGGCGTATTCGAGCTCGAGCTGCAACCAGCCGGCGGGTCGCTCCGAGTAGTGGTGGCGCTTGCCCTCCCACCCGAGTCGCCCCAGCGCCCACCCCTCGCCCAAGACGGCACCGATCACGTTGCCGCCTATGCGGATGCGATCGGTCACCTCGTGGCTGCTCACCACGAGGCGGTGACGATAGGACGTCCAGCCCGGAGTGAGGACCTCATCACCGACCACTGATCCGTTGAGGTGGGGTTCGATCAACCCCACGGCGGTGACTCGCAGTGTCGCGGCAGCAGGCTGTCTCGTGAGCGTGAATTCCTTGCGAAGGTACGCGGCAGGGCCCTCGGGCGCTGGACTGGGGGTGGCTGAAGTGATGAAGGACGCGGTCCAGGTCGACATGGTGGCTCCTCGAGCGGTGGTGACGGGCTATCGGACGGATCGGATTCTCAGGACCACGAGCCCTCCGAGCAGGGTGAACGCTGCGGCGATGATGTAGAGCAGTGTGTAGTTCTTACCGCCGCCGGCGGTCACGCCGATCGCGAGGAAGACGGGCGCGATGAACGGCGCGACGGCCTGCGGGATCGACACGGCGAAGCCGATGATCCCCATGTACCGCCCGGCGTTGGTGGCCTTCTCCGGCAGGACGTCCAGGATCAGCGCCTGATCGACCGCGGCGAACATCCCGATGCCGACCGACGTGATCAGCGACCCGGTGTACAGCACCGGGACGTCGGAAGCCAGGGCCATCACGATCGCGCCGACGGCGAACAGCACGGCGCCGAGGAGGACGAAGACGCGTCGGCGGCGGACCTTGTCCGACAGGAACCCGCCCCCGATCGCGCCCAGGGTCGTCGCTCCGATCCCGAACAGGCCGAGGGTGGCGATGATCGGTGCGACCTCGGTCACCTCGACGCCGAGCCGTGAGGCGAAGAAGAACGCGGTGAAGGTCGTGTTCAGGGTGAGACCGAAGTAGAAGAGGAACCGCCCCAGCCAGACCAGCGAGAAGTCCGGGAACCGCCGCGGGTTGTACAGATACTTACTGAACAAGGTCTTCGGCGAGAGCCGCTCATCGAAGCGGGCCCCCCGCGTGTCCGGTTCCCGCGTGAAGAGCACGAACATGGCGACGAAGATCACTCCGACGAGCCCCGGGAGCAGGAAGAGGAGCAGAGCGTTCCCGGAGAACGACCCGGCGATCACGACACCGAACACCGGCGCCACCTGGGTCGCGAACCCCGCGAGTCCGGCGACCTTGCCACGCTGTGTTTCAGACAGCTTGTCCGCCATCGACGTCTGCAGATTCTGCAGCACCTGACCCCAGCCGATCTGCGCGAGAACCCAGCCGAAACCGAGCACCAACACGGATGGAGCGAGCGCCATCACCACGAGGGAGACCACACCCAACACCGTGCCCGCGATCATGAACGGACGACGACGCCCGATCCGCGTACGCGTGCGGTCGCTGAGCACCCCGAACAACGGAGCGGTGAGCATCACGACGAGGGCACCCGACCCGGTGATGTAGCCGAGGTACTCGTCACGGCCGGGAGCAAGCTCCGAGAGGCGGATCGCCAGGGAGATCGCCAGCGGAGTGATGAAGGCGACGAAGACGCCGAACTGCCCCAGTACCTGGAACCAGATGTAGGACGGGCTCGCCTGCGGCTCGGCCCGGGTGGGTGCGCTGTCGATGACCTCCTCGACGGCTGCCGGCGCTGCAGGGAACGGCTGGGCGGGGGCAGCGGACGCTCGCGGCGTCTCGTTGCGTGGGGGCTCGTGTGTCATGGGGACTCCGTTGTCGAAATGGCGCCGGGTAGCGCGCGCTAGTTCTGCACTCTAGTCCGATCGAACTAGCACGCGCAAGCACAAGTACGGCAGAGTGGTCCGGTGAGCGATCCCCTCGTGAAGAAACGCCCAACGGCCGCCGACGTCGGACGCGAAGCCGGAGTGTCGCGCGCGACCGTCGGGTTCGTCTTCAACCAGACCGCCGGACAGACGATCTCGTCGAGTACCCGCGCACGCGTGTTGGAGGCGGCCGAGCGGATCGGCTACCGGCCGCACGCCGGAGCGCAGGCACTCGCCCGAGGGGCGAGCCGCATCGTCCTCCTCGTCCTCCCCGACTGGCCTGTCGGCGCGAGCATGCAGCGGTTGATCGAGGCAGCCAGCAGCGTGCTCGACGATGCGGGGTACACCCTGGTGACGTATACGCCTCGCCGCGAAAGCGCCGTTCGGCCACTGTGGGAGCTGCTGGAGCCGGAGGTCGTGATGGGGTTCGCCCCGTTCACGCCGGAGCAACTCTTGAGCATGCGCGCTCAGGGCATCAATCACATCTTCCCCGACGACATCGGCGGCAGCGCCTCACCCGATACGGGACCTGCCGAGCAACTCAGGTTCCTGCACGGCCTCGGACACCGCCGCATCGCTTATGCCTCGACGGCTGATCCCCGGCTGACTGATCTCGCCAGCGTGCGCGTCCAGGCAGCTCAGCAGCACGAGCAACGACACGACCGGGTTCCACTCGACGTGCGGACACTGGCCGGGCAGGACGATGCGATCGAAGCGGTCCGTGACTGGCGCGCCGCCGGAGTCACCGCCGTAGCCGCCTACAACGACGACGTCGCGGCCCTCATCGTGGGAGCGGCTCTGCGACTCGGCCTCAGCGTGCCGAACGATCTCTCCGTGATCGGCCACGACGACGCACCGATCGCAGCCCTCTTCGTCCCCTCCCTGACGACCGTACGCCGCAACGAAGAAGCCGACGGCGCGAACTTCGCAGCCGTCGCAATCGCCCAAGCCAGCGGGACCGAGCTGCCGGATCTCTCCGAAGCGGTCCTGGAACAGGTCATCGTCCGTGACTCCTGCGCCGCGATACCCGCCTCGGACCAGCTCGTTCGCTGAACGGCGGGCGACCTCGCGAAACGCGGTCCTACCTACATGTGAACGCGCACGCAAAGTGTCGCCACGGTCCCGCTGAATCAGCGGGTTTCCAACGTAAAGTGTCGCCGGCGTTTCCAACACAACGTGTCGCTCCGAACATGCCCGCGTGATTCCGCGGATCTGAGGACGGGCTGGGGGCATTTGGTGGCGCCCTCCGCCGAGGCCCGGCCTGGAGTGACCGGTCTGCATAGTTGTCGCGCTCGACAGTAGCGCGGCCCCACACTCACCGTCAGGATGTGTGCCGCGACATCGCAGATCTTCGCTCGAACTCGACGGCCCTGAAACACCTAGACCATTGACCCCAACCCGCCGAGCCACGTAGTGGTTCACCGGCAACCGTCCTGCAACTCGTTGTTCATGGGGCGTCTCGCGGGTCATCCTCTAGGAGGCCGCGAACGCTCCTCCTCCGTTCCGCTAACGGTTGCGCCGGATAACGAAGGCGACTAACCGCTATTTGATGGAACCGAGAGCAGTCGCATCCAGGCGTCTGCAGGGCCGCGACTGGAGTGAAGCACGATTCGTTTCCCCGGGGCTAGCTGGTGGCAGGCACCATGTTGAGTTCGTCGGCTTCTTCTTCCGTGACGATTCCGACGAGCTCGGCTATCTTCACGGCAATGTCCTCCATTGGCTCTTCGGCCGTGCTGAATCCACCGCGCGACGCAAGGGTGGGGGTGACTTGATCGAGCTCCTCGAATGTCACACCGTGCATGACCGGGACGAGGATTTGCGATGGGACATTGGACATCGCCCCGCCTCCTTCGGTCAGGAACAGCCCCGTGGCGAGCGTGCTGTATCGCACGTCGCCTTCGGTGAAGGTCAACCGGGCGTGGAATATGACATCTTCACCTGGAAGACATAAGACAGCTACTTGTGAACGCGCGCGCAAAGTGTCAAGCAGTGCGCCCCGCGTGGAGTGCTCATGGGCGCCTCCTCTCGAGCTCTACGCCGCTTGGATCCGGTACTCAGGCGACGAGGTTCTGCTGGGCCCACTCCCGGAGCGTTGTAGTCGGGATCGACCGGCGCTCGTTAAACGTGTCGCTCTTGTCCCAGGCTACGCCTCGCCCCTGCGCGAACACGGCGCGGTACTTCCGGGTCATGTTGTCTGGGTCGTTCGCCAGCTCGTTCATCAGCGACGACTCTGTCCAAACTGCAAGTTCGAACGGACGACCAAGGACTGCTTCCAGGGTTTCAGCGACCTGGCGATACGTGATCGTGTCGCCTGCTACGTAGACGATCTCGTTGCGGATCCGGGGCTCCTCGAACAGAATCTCCGCCGTGAGTGCACCGATGTCTTCCGGCGTGGTCACCGTGACCGCGGTGTCGGGGCTGCCGAGCGCGTTGACGGTGTGGTTCGGCAGGTCGACCATTCCCGAGCCTGGCTCGAAGAGGTAGTTCATGAACATGCCGGTGGAGATGATCACCCACTCGGTGTCGTGCTGCGCCCTGAGCAGATCTCGCACGTCGAGTTGCGAGTCGAAAATGTCCTGTGGACTGCCACGCCCGATCACATCGAAGTCGACGCCGAACTGCCACGGGAAGTACCGCGGAATCTTCGCCTGCAAAGCGGCCTGTGCGACTTTCATCGGAGTTTCAACGCCGGCTGTGATCCCGGTGCAGCCGATCACGGTGTCATATTCCGCGAAGATGGCCGCGAGTTCATCGATTGACTGCCCAACGAGATCCCCTTGAACGATGCCGACTCCCAAAGCGCGGATCTCAGCGACGTTGCGCTGCTTCGCGGGAGTGGTGGAGTCGATCGTGTTCGACCGCAGGAGCACATCGACGGACGCTTCCAGAGCTGGTGAGGCGCGCCTCACGACGTTGCGGAGGACAGGCATGCCGAGTTCTCCTGCTCCGATGACGAGAATGTTCCGCGAGGGGGCGCTGGAGGCGGTCGCCGACATAGGTGTGTCCTTCCTTTGGTCGCCCAACGGTTGGGCGCCCATCATGTCAGCCAGCGTAAAGTTTGACACCAGTGTCAATGTCAACTCCGGGTGCGGTGAAGGGATGGCTGAAGGATGAAGATCGGTGAAGCGGCTGCTGTGGTCGGCGCTCCGACGCGCATGCTGCGCTACTACGAACAACAAGGACTGATCCAGTCGACGCGATCGGCGAACGGCTACCGCGAGTACTCCGACGAGCAGGTCGAACACGCCCGCCATGTCCGCGCCCTGGTCCAAGCCGGCTTGTCCACACGCATGATCAAAATCGTTCTGGACATCGAAGCACCACAGCCGGGACAGCAGTCTGCCTCGTGCAGTCGCGCATTGGCGGAGGATCTGGCACGAGAATTGCGCGTCGTGGAAGACAGGATCGTGTGTCTTGAGAAAAGCCGTGACGCGGTCATCCACTACCTCCAGCACACCGACCACGCCGATCTGCTGTCGCCCGCGCGGCCCTGAACCGTCGCTGCCAGAGGAATCCCGGCGCACGGTGCAGACACTGATCGAGCGCTGAACTAACCGCGGCGTGAAGTTAGTATGGAGTCCCGTGGCGAATACTCGAAGCAACGGAACCAGCACCCCGCCCTCGATCTCAGCTCCCAGAGTGACGAAACAGATCTTCGTCACGGGCGGGGTCGTCTCCTCGCTCGGCAAAGGCCTGACGGCGGCCAGCCTCGGCAACCTGCTCACGGCCCGGGGTATCAACGTCGTGATGCAGAAGCTCGACCCGTACCTCAACGTCGACCCGGGAACGATGAATCCGTTCCAGCACGGTGAGGTCTTCGTGACCGACGATGGAGCCGAGACGGATCTCGACATCGGGCACTACGAACGCTTCCTTGGCATCAACCTCAACCAGGGCGCGAATGTCACGACCGGCCAGATCTACTCGACGGTCATCGCGAAGGAGCGCCGCGGCGAGTACCTCGGGGACACCGTCCAGGTCATCCCGCACATCACCGACGAGATCAAGCGCCGCATGCGGTTGCAAGCTTCCGATTCCCCCCAGCCCGACGTCATCATCACCGAGGTCGGCGGCACGATCGGCGACATCGAGTCCCAGCCGTTCATCGAGGCGGCCCGACAGGTGCGTCACGAGCTCGGCCGTGACAACGTCTTCTTCGTACACATCTCCCTCGTGCCGTACATGGGCACTTCTGGTGAGCAGAAGACCAAGCCAACACAGCATTCGGTGGCACAGCTCCGCTCCCTTGGAATCCAACCTGACGCGCTCGTCCTGCGCAGCGACCGTCCAGTCAGCGGGTCGAACAAGACGAAGATCGCCCTGATGTGCGATGTCGACGAAAACGCCGTGGTGAACGCCATAGACGTGCCGTCGATCTATGACCTACCGACGCTGCTCCATGACCAGAGCCTCGACCAGGTCATCATCGACGCACTGCAGCTCGACGCGCATGACATGGACTGGTCGGCTTGGAAGCCGGTTCTTGATGCCGTGCACGAGCCGGAGGGGGATGTCACCATCGCCCTGGTCGGCAAGTACATCGACTTGCCAGATGCGTACCTGTCCGTCACCGCAGCCCTCCGGGCGGGCGGCTTCGCACACCGCACCACGGTGAATCTGAAGTGGATCGCTTCGGACGACTGCATCACAGCGGAGGGCGCCGCGGAGCAGCTCGGCGACGTGGACGGCATCTGCGTGCCCGGCGGGTTCGGTGTGCGCGGCATCGAGGGCAAAGTCGGAGCGCTGAAATTCGCTCGCGAACAGAGCATCCCGACGCTTGGCCTGTGCCTCGGGATGCAGTGCATGGTCATTGAATACGCCCGCCACGAAGCCGCCCTGCCGGAGGCCTCGAGCACCGAATTCGACCCGGAGACATCGACCCCGGTCATAGCGACCATGGCCGCGCAGGTCGACATCATCGCGACGGGCGAGCTGGGTGGCACGATGCGCCTTGGGCTCTATCCGGCTTCGTTCACGACGGGCTCTCTAGCCGCCGACCTGTACGGCGCTGTGACAGCATCCGAGCGGCACCGTCACCGCTACGAGGTCAACAACACTTACCGTGATCAGATCGCGGCGGCCGGACTCGCTTTCTCCGGCACATCACCTGACGGCACTCTCGTCGAGTACGTCGAGCTCGACCGCGGCGTGCACCCGTTCTACATCGGTACCCAGGCACATCCTGAACTCCGCTCTCGCCCGACCAACCCACACCCCTTGTTCGCAGGACTGGTCGGCGCGGCCATGACGAGGCGTGACTCATCCAGACTCTTCACTCGAGAGATCAACTCAGAACAGATCCAAGCGTGATGATCCTCTGCAAGGACACCCACCCGACTGTCGTGCTCGACACGAGCGGCACCTTTCCCTCCGCTCGGATCCGCACCAGCCGGATGGCCGAACCCTTGCGTGGCTCGCTCGTCCCGCGAAGCCGGCATCGCCCATGTGAGGAGCGCCCTAGGTTCGAGTGGCCGCGCCCATCTCCCACCTCGCCGCGGAGAAGCTCGCTGTCGTCACTCAGGCCAGCAGTCGGGACAGCCGCTCAGAATGAGCACCCTATTCGAGGGCATCTGGCGTCGCGGTGAAGAGCGCCCGGTGATCCCCTCGATCCCAACCAGACAGCCCATACGGATGGCCACCGCAGGCCGCATCAAGTCCGACGGTCGTCGCTAGCCGGGCGCCGGGGTGGTCAGTGCTTCATGGGTGCACTGACCACCCGTCGTGCTCACCGGGCCGTGAGATTCACGTACTGCGGCGGAAGGCCCGCCGCTGCAGCGCGCACGGTGATCGTCCCGGGGCCGGTTGGACGGATGATGGCCAGGGCCCGTCCGTCGTAGGTGGTCCTTGTCGCCGCCGCGAACTCTTCGATGCTGTCCGGCTGGGCGCTGCCGAAGCCGGCGAGGATTCCGGGGCCCTCGATCTCCACCGAGACGGCGGTGGCGACGTCAGTCGCGATCGTCCCCGTCTCGTCGGAGAGTTCGACGCTGAGATACGCGAGATCTCCGCCATCAGCTGTCAGTTCGGTGCGATCTGGCGTGAGGGCCAACTGGATGATGTCGCTGCGAGTGCGGAGCGTGCTGCTGCCGACCTCGATCCCGTCTCGTATGGCGATCGCCGTGAGCTCACCCGGGTGATATTCGGTGTCGAATTTCGCGATGCACGCCTTGTGGACGCCGACCTGAGCACGACCGATGATCGTGCCGTCGCGACGGAGCTCGACCTCGTCCGCATCGCTGTACACGTCGACCTTGATCGCTGATCCTGGCGGGACGGCCCAACTCCAGCTGCTGACGACGTCATCCCAGGACCACCCACCCACGAGCACCTCGCGTCCGTGATGCTCGGGTCGTTGCACTGCGATGTACGGTTGGCTTCGCAGCCCCCAGACGGTTTCCTGCCAGAACGAGACGGGGCGACGATTCCCGAGGATGTCGATCGTGCCGGATTGGGCGAGCATCCAGGGATAGGGGGAGCTCGTGCCTGTCGGCACATCAGCGTCGTCCGGGTAGACCGGTCGACCGATGCTCGCTTCCCCGATGTAGTCCCAAGCGGTCCAGGCGAAGTCACCGATCACCGTCGGGTGCTGCTCGACCAGCGGCCAGATCCGGTCGAGCGCGCGCGGGAAGGTCTCGGATCCTACGAGGATGCGGTTCGGGTGATGCTCGGCGTCGATCGCGTAGCGGGCTTCGGCGTAGTTGATCCCACTGACGTCGAGCTGCGACTGGGATTCTTCGATTCGATCGGAGACCAACGCCGTGGAGCCGAGCGTGTTCATCATGTCTTCCATCGACCCCATGAGCGCGTTGATGTTCATCGGGGTGTCGCCCGAGGCCATCTGTGCGGCGAAGACGTCCATGGTGGCGACCATCCCGTTGATGGCATTGGTGATGAGTCGCGAGTCGTCGAGCGAGCGCACTTTCTCTGCAAGCGCCCGCCCCCAAGTAGATCCGATAGCGCTGCCGGTCTCGAAGATCTCGTTGCCGGTCGAGTACATGATGACGCTTGGGTGATTGAAGTCCTTGGCGACCATCGACTCGACGTCTCGTTCCCACCACTCCGGGAAGTCGAGCGAGTAGTCGAAAGCGGTCTTGCTCTTCGTCCATACGTCGGACACTTCGTCCCAGACAAGGAGCCCGTGGCGGTCACAGGCGTCGAGAAAGGCACGGCTGATGTTGTTGTGGGAACTACGGACGGCGTTGTAGCCCGCCGCCTTGAGCAGTTGCACGCGACGCTCCTCCGCGCGCGGGTGGGCTGCACTGCCGAGCGGGCCGTTGTCGTGGTGGATGCAGCCACCCCGAAGCTTCACCGAGCGCCCGTTGATCCGCAGACCATGCACCGGATCGACGGTGACGGATCGTACACCGAAGACGGATTCGTCCTCATCGAGCAGGGTGTCGCCCTCTCGCACCCGAGTGTGCGCGGTGTGCAGTCGCGGGTCGTCGACATTCCAGAGTGCTGGCTCGGGGAGGTAGTGACGGAGGTGCACTCGTCCAGTCGTCCCGGGGAGCAGGGTGATCGGCGCGGTCTGCAGGCTGAGCACCACATCGGCATCGTCGCGGATCTCTGTTTCGACCCGGACGGTGCGCGTGTGACGGGTCTCGTTGGCGACCTCGACGGTGGTGATCACGGATGCCAGGTCGGGCTCGATGACGGGGGTGGTGATGCGCACACCATCGAGCGGGATGTGCACCGGCTCGGCGGTGACGAGCCACACGTTGCGATAGAGACCGGCGCCGGCGTACCACCGGCTGTCTTCGTGGGTACGGACCTCGACGCTGATGGTGTTCGCCTCACCGAACCGGAGAAACGGGTCCAGCGCAACGGAGAACCCGACGTACCCGTTCGGGCGCTGAGCGGCGAAGTCGCCGTTGACGTACACGACAGCATCACGGTAGGCACCCTCGATGTCGAGGACGACGCTCTGATCACGCCATTGGGCCGGCACATCGATGGTCTTGGTGTACTCGAGGTGCGCGCTCGGGTAGTAACCGGTGTGACTGCCATTGGGGCTGTCTGCGGACCGCGGCAAGTCTCGGAGGCCATCGTGCGGGAGCGTGACGGCCGTCTTGGCTGATCCGCCGCTGAAGGCGTCGAAGGGTGAACCCTTGTGACCGACGGTCCAGTCGCTGTTGAAGGGTGTACGGATCATGCGAGTGCCTTTCTGGCGATGTGCGATAGGTGGTCGGATGCGGGATGGGTGGTCACCGAACGCCCTTGATGAATCGGACGCTGATGGCACCGAGGATGACGGCGACGATGGTCACGATGAAGAGCGGCTGGTAGAGCCCGGTCGCCGCGACGACGGCGCCGGCCAGAACGGGGGCGATCACCTGCGGTCCGGCATTGGCGACGTTCATCACGCCAAGATCCCGTGCGGCGTTGTCCATATTCGGGAGGACTCGAGTGATCAGCGATTGGTCGACGGCGAGGTAGACGCCGAAGGCGACGCCGAAGATGCCGCTGGCGATGAAAGCGCCGGTGAGCGTGGGCACCAGGAGGTAGACGAGGGCGCCCGGGGCGAAGAGGAGACTCGACAGGCCCACGAACACACGGATTCGTCCGAACCTGTCCGACAGCCATCCGCCGATGATCGAGAAGACGAGGAGTCCGAGCGTGCTCACTCCCTGCACAGCGACGAGGACGGCGGCGGCTTCCGTGACCGTACCGACACCGATGTAGTCAGCGAGGATGTACAGCTGCATGCCGGACATGAAGTTGTAGCCGAAGATGATCAGGAACCGGCCGGCGAACGTCCACCAGAAGTCAGGCGCGCTCCGGAAGCTCGGAAAGCGAGCCGCCGCCCGACGCTCGGCCTTGGAGGCGTGAACCGCGGCACGGACCGGCACGTAGTCCTTCGTCGTCAACGCGAAGATCGTCCCAAGGACGAGCACAACCGCAGCGATGCCCACGTACCCTACGAAGAGGTTCGTCGTCAGGCCGGCGATCGTGATCCCTCCGAATGCACCAAGGATCGACGACGCTCCGACCAATCCGGACATGGTCCCCCGGTTCCGGATCGGGACGCGTTCGGGGAGAACGGCGGTCAGGGCCGCCTGCAAACCGCTCAGAGGCCACATCGCGATCGCCCACGTGATGGCGAGGACGAGCGGGCTCGGGCTGCTGGCGGTGACGAGCAGGGCGAGGGCCGCGGCGACCGCGGATCCCAAGATCCAGATGTTGCGCCGGCCAAGGAAACGGCTGCTCGTCTTGTCTGAGAGGAGTCCGAGCAGTGGCTGCGCCACCAAGCTCGAGATCGCACCAGCACTGATCACGAGGCCCAGCATGCCGGCTGCCCCGGTCGTCTCTCCGAGCAGCTCGGCGACCTGTCTGCCGAGCATCACCTGAAGCACGCCACCCCAGACGACGTTGACACTGATCATCGCCAGCGGATAGATGACCCAGAGCCATCGGCTCATGTGCTGGGGACCCGTCGATGGCTCGAGAAGGGCATCCGGTGTAACTGCTGAACCGGGTACAGGGGCTTGATGAGGGCCGGTTTCGGGTTGAACGCTGTTGGTCGACATTGAGGATCTCCACGGCTCTGTGAGGGAAACGCTTACGCGCGTTATCGCCTCATCTAACATCATCTGATTACGCGCGTCAACTACACTGGTCGGACAGACACAAGGGGGAACGCGGGATGGCAGTCACGAGCGATGACGTTGCACGCGCTGCGGGGGTATCTCGGCCGGCAGTCAGTCAGATCCTGAACGGGCGAGGACGGTTCGCTCCGGAGACCATCCGACGAGTGGAAGAGATGGCTGCGGCCATGAACTACCGCCCGTCAGCGGCCGCTCGGACGCTTGCCACCGGAACGAGCGACGTCGTGGTCGCTCTCGTGCCCAACACCACGTTCGGCACCAATCTGCAAGACGTCATCGACGTGCTCACCGCAGAGCTCGCTCAAGTCGGCCTGACGCTCGTTCTGCGTTTCGCGAGTTCTCCCGTGGAACTGCTCGAGCACTTCGTCACGACCGTTCGACCGCGCGCAGTGGTCGCGCCCTTCGTCGCTGCCACGGCTGCGGAGCGGAAGTTCATAGAAGGCAGCGGGGTTACCCTGATCGATCTGGCCGCGGGAGAGGATGTGAACTATCGCATCGGTCAAATGCAAGGCGAGTATCTGGTATCGAAGGGGCACCAGGCGCTCGTCTACGCGCACCTGCACGACGCCCGCATCGACGTGTACGGCGACATGCGGGAACGAGGACTCGCCGATTCCTGCCGCGAGCACGCGATTGCAGCGCCGAAATCGATTCGGCTGTCTGTCGACCTGGTGGACGCAGTGTCCGTCTTGCGCGACCTTCCTACCGGAGTGGCCATCGCCTGCTACAACGACGACGTGGCTATCGCGCTCCTCGCCGCAGCACGAGAACTCGGACGTCGCGTTCCGGAGGATGTCGCTCTGCTTGGAGTGGACGCGACTCGGATCGGTGCCCTCATGTCGCCCCGGCTGACCACCATCGCGGTCGACACGACGACCGCTTTGCACGCAATGGTCGACAACATCGTGAGCCAGCTGTCCGGTTCTGTTCCCGTCGACTCCCTCGCGGATCGACTTGTGCTCAACGTCGTACACGGCGGCTCCGCCTGACGGCGGGCACTGAGATGCCCCATTGGTCACCAGGTTGCTTGCCCAGTCGGATCTCGCTTTCTCGGCCAGGGTGGCGCAGCGACCGAAACTCGTCCTGCTAGCCGCGGCGCCGGCCAGCCAGGACGGAAGCCGTGCGCCGCGGTGGCGATACTCGTCAGGAGCGCGCTAGATGCAGCCCTGCCGATACGGCGTCGTGGTCGCCCGAGTACGCTGCTGCCTCGATGCGAACACTGTCTGCGGCAGGCGCGAACCCGGCGTCTGTCCATCGCTGAAGTGGACGGGTGGAACCCGCGAGGCGGACCGTCCGGGCCTTTCCTGCCTCAAGCGTCAGCGGAGCGAATCCGACGAGGACCCGCTTTGGAAAGTCCGGAGCCTCGACCGCAGCGTAGAGCTGCACCACGTGTCGTCCGGGACGTTTACCGGTGTTCCGGACGGTGACGAAGGCGGAGAATTCCTCGCCGTCGACGTCGCCGAGCTCAATCGTCTCGATGTCGAACGAGGTGTACGACATACCGAAGCCGAGAGGGAAGGCGGCCTGGTGGCCGTCCCGGTCGAGCAGTCGCTGACCGTGCCAACGGTCGTAGGTGATGGCGGCGGCGTCGATGTCGAACGGGGGGAGGTGGTCTTCACTGGTGGGAATCGAATACGGGAGTCGTCCGGTTGCATCGCGTTCGCCGAGGATGACGTCCGCCAGTGCCGTGCCGCCTTCGCTGCCGCTGTACCAGCCGACGAGCACGGCGGGGACAGCGTCGCGCCATTCTTCCGTGATCACCGCACCGGCGGTGACGATGACGACGACGGTCCGCGGATTCGCGGCCGCGGTCGCTCGGATGATCTCGGCATCGACTGGGCGGACGCGGAGGGAGCGCCGGTCACCGCCGAGCGCTGTTCCCATGGTGTGCTGCGAGTCGCCGGCGCCGGCCATGAGTGCGGCGAGGTCCACGCCCTCGGGAGCTGGTGGAAACAGGTTCAACAGCTCGGGCTGTGATGTGAGATCGCCCATGTATTCACCTTCGTCGGCCGCGGTGTATCCAACGACAACGATCGCCACATCGGCTCCTGCTGCCGCGATAGCGGCTGCTTGTGGGTCGTCTTCGCCGGCGAACGTCACCGTAGCGTCCGGCAGCGCGGCCTGCAGACCGCGCAACGGCGTGATGACCTCGGGTGAGCGGACATTCGAGGAACCGCCGTCGCCCGTGTTCGGCAGGTCGGCGAGACGCCCGATGACCGCAACCCGATCCAGCCCCTCACGGTTCAGCGGGAGGAGCGGTGCACCGTTGACGTCGTCGTTCTTGAGGAGCACGATCGCCGTCGCGGCGGCCTCCCGCGACAGTGCACGGTGCTCGGGCGAAAAGACGACCTCGAGGCCTGGCTCCGCATCGAGCGGCCGAGCGAAGAATGCGAGCTGCGTCGCGAGGATCCGACGTGCCGCCCGATCGACGTCGGACCACACCACTCGACCCGCTTCGAGGTCGGCAGGCAGTTGCCCGGCCCGCTGCTGTCGGAACGGCTCTTCAACGTCGAGACCGGCTCGGAGGGACTTGGCCGCGTCGCGCAGGCCGAAGATGAAGTCGGAGACGGTGACGCCGGCGAATCCCCACTCTTCGCGGAGAATGCCCTCCATGAGTCGTTCGTTCTCGCCTGCCCACTCGCCGTTAACGCTGTTGTATGCGGTCATGATGCCGTCGACACCTGCCTCGACGACGCGGCGGAAGTGCGGCAGATACACCTCGTGCAAGGTGGCATCATCGGCCGTGACGTCGATCGTGAACCGGGCGTTCTCCATCGAGTTCAGCGCGTAGTGCTTCGCAACAGCCATGGCGTGCCGACGGACACCGCGGGTCAGCGCCACCCCGAACTCCCCGAGCAGCAGACTGTCCTCGCCGTACGTCTCCTGGGCCCGCCCCCAGGCAGGGTGCCGAGGGAGGTTGATGCAGACGCCTCCGAAGAAGTTCGCTCCCTGTGCCCGCATCTCGGCGCCGATCGCCGTTCCGATGCGTTCCTCCAGGTCGACATCCCAGGTGGCGCCGCGCGCCATCGCGACCGGGAATGCTGTGGAGTTGCCCATGACGACGCCCCGCGGCCCGTCGCTGAACCGCAACCCAGGGATCCCGAGTCGATCCACGCGTCCCATGATGATCGGCCGCATGTTGTAACCAGCGCTCATCTCGCCCATGCCGGGCCAGAACTCATCATCCCCGTCAAGCAGCCACAGCTTCTCCTCGTCCGTCAGCAACGCGAGCAGCGCGTCCACTTCGGTAGCAAGCTCGGCACCGCTCTTGACGCGTTCGAGACTGCGCGAGAACTCCGTCGTCTTCGTCGACATCACAAAACCTTTCATCCCTTACCTGCACCGATGCAGGTAAGGGAATTGTAGGGAGCCGCAACAAATTTCACAAGGACGGATATGCGACGCTTGAGTCCATGACCGAGCAGCAGCGGAGAACGCGCCTTGCGCCCAGTGAGCGACGAGCGCTGATCATCGACGCGGCAACCCGTCAGATCGCAGAGGGCGGATACAACACGTTCACTCTTTCCAAGCTGGCCGAGGACTGCGGGATGACTCGAGCAGGTATCGAGCATCACTTCTCGTCGCGCGAGGAGCTACTGATCGCCGTCCTCCTCCATCGGGACGACCTCGACGCCTTCGCGATCACCACACCCGTCGAGGGACGAGACCCCCGGACCTTCGATGAGGACAGCGCGTGGAAAGTGCTCGACAACCTGGTGATACGAAATGCGGGGCAACCTGAGCTCCTGCGGCTCTACACGATCCTCGGCGCCGAGGCGCTTGATCCGCAGCACCCGGCACATGACTACTTTGCTGAGCGCACTCGAACTGCACGCGACCTGCTCGCGGACCTGTCCGGTTCATGGCACCCGCAACCACGGGCCTTCGCGCTCGCAGTGCTCGCGGTCCTCGACGGGCTGCAGCTCCAATGGCTGCGCTTCCCCGACGAAGACCTGGTCGCCCTATGGAAGGGCGCCGGAGGCGCGCTGGCTCGCAAGACGGCGTGAAAACAGTTCTGGTCTCGCCATCGAGACGACCCGTCAGCGGGTCAGCGATTCCGGGCAGCGCTGGGCGGCTCCCGGGTCGCGATTGCAGTTTTGATCGGTGTCGACTACGCATTCACCGGCGGCCGCCAGCATGTCTTCTGGACCAACGATACCTACTGACACCGCGGCCTGAACGCCACCCACACACTCCGGCAATCCGAGGCACCGGCCTCGCCGCCGGGGCGCTCACTTGCTAGCTTCGGCGGCTGGACCGCTCAAGCCGCTCGGATGCAGCCGCGACTGCCACAAGACATCGCCGCGAGGACGTTTTGCAATCTAAAACGTCGCTCCGAACAGAAAGCGACAATTTAGACTGCAAAGCGACACTTTACGACGTGCGTTCACACTACATGTGAACGCGGACGTAAAGTGTCGCCGCGGGGCCAGTGAACGAGCGGGTTTCCAACATAAAGTGTCGCCGCCGTTTCCAGCGCAAAGTGTCGCCCCGAACACGCCTGCGTGATTCCGGGGTTTGAGGCCGACTTGGGGTCATCTGGTGGCGCTGCCTCTCGTCCGTAAAGCACGTCGGCTCGATGCCATCAGCCCCAAACTTTCGTCGAACTAGGGGCGGGCGTCCTCGAACTCTCCCGCTGCCTTGTGCTCCCGGCAAGCACCGACCAGCTCGACGACACCGGCTGCGTTATCGGCGCCGTAGAAACCGAATACTTGCCCCTGCACGGACGCGTGACAGCGCTCGTGTTGGCGCGATCGGAGAGCCGAAGGGATCTCCACGGTGAATCCCGGGAACGGATCTGCTCATGGGGCATTTGGGTCCGGATCGTGCCTCACTCGTGGCATTCATCAGCCTCCGGCTGTGCCCTCGCCAACGGGAGCGATGTCAGCGGCCCTGTTCAACCACAGCCGGCCATCGCTGCACAGAGGCAAACGGAACGCCCGCGGTAACCGTGAGCGGATGATTCGGAAACGCATCAAGCGTGCTCGCGAGCTTGATCGTCAACCGCTCGAGCGTCTCGATCTCCTCTGCGCTCCACCCGGTCAGCACACTGACATCCTGCATGGCGTCCAACACGCGGGAGCCGAGCGCTCGGCCCGAGGCAGTCAGCCCGATGACAGCACCGCGCGCGTCTCGCGGGTCGTGCGCGCGGAACACCAGGCCAGCGCTCTCCAGACGAGCGATGACCCGGCTCATGTTCGACCGCGTCGTGTCGACCGCGTCGGCAAGTGCGGTGGGCGTCGCCAATCCGCGATAGATGAGCTGGTTGATCACCAGGAACGCTGGCAGATCCTTCGGAAATGGGAACCCGCTGTCGCGCATGACTTGCTCGCGGTACGACCGCGACGTCCCCCACGCAACGATGGCCTGGAACGCCGATTGGAAGCTCGGCGCATCGCCTCCAACGAGTGGAGCAACGTCCTCGGCCGCGAGGGCGTCCAGCGGGAGCGTGTTCTTGCTTCTCGGCATCGGACGGGACTCTTTCTACGACTCGGGCTCCCCAGCATAGAGCGCTCCGCGAGAGAATCCTGTAAAACTATTTGACTCAGGAACATACTTGGTGGCACTGTTGGCGCGTTGATTCGTTTCATTTCGTCCCCCGACGATTCCCGCGCTCGTGCACTTCAAAGGAGAAGTCCCGTGTCACTCACATCAAAACCAGCCCCCCGCCCGTGGTGGGTCGCCGTTGTTTCCGGCATGGCCTCGTACGTCGACGCTGCCGCCATCACCGGCTTCGCCACCGCGATCGTCGTCTTCCAGCAGATCCTCGGGCTGAACGAGATCCAGATCGGCATGGCCGGCGGAGCACTCACCGCTTCCATGGCCATCGGCGCGCTCGTCGGCGGCCGGCTCGGCGATCGCTTCGGTCGTCGTCCAGTGTTCACCGCGACGATGATCGCGCTCATCATCGGCGCTGTCGTGCTGGTGTTCGCATCCTCGTTCCCCGTCATCCTCATCGGGGCGATCATGCTCGGATTCGCAAGCGGTGCCGACCTACCGGTCTCACTGTCGACCATCTCCGAGGCGGCGACCGAGCACAACCGGGGCCGCCTCATCGGGTTCACCAACCTCCTGTGGATGGCAGGCATCATCGCGAACATCGTCATCAGCACCCTCGTCGGCGATCTGGGCGCAGTGGCACCGATGATCCTGTTCGGGCACATCGCCGTGGTCGGCGCCCTGATCCTCCTCGGACGGCTGACGATCCCCGAGTCGGCAACGTGGCTCGCAGCCCGGGCCGAACGACGGGCCGGCGTGAAGACGGTCCGCGCGGAGCGCGCCGGCATTCGCATCCTGTTCCGTGGCCCTTACGGCACGGTCTTCCTCGCTCTGATCATGTTCGCCTCGCTGACCAACCTCATCGCGAGCACGATCGGCAGTTACGGCACCTACATCCTCGTGAACTTCGGGGACGTCTCGATCAGCCAGGCATCACTGGTCACCCTTCCGCTGCTACCGGTGAGCATCATCGGGTACCTCTGGTTCATGAAGATCGCCGACAAGCCCGTCCGGTTCCGCTACTTCCAGGCGGGAGGCATCGCATTCGTGCTCTCTCCGCTGGTCGTCGCACTCTTCGGCGCAAGCGTCCCCGTCTACCTCGTCAGCCTGCTGCTCATGGGCGTCGGTTCGGCCTTCGCATTCGAAGGCATCCAACGAGTGTGGGCACAGGAACAGTTCCCCACGCTCCTGCGCACGACGGCGCAGGGCAGCATCATCGCCATCCAGCGCTTCACGGCAGCCGCCCTCGCGAGCGTCACCCCGACCCTCCTCATCGGCGGGCCGTCACTCCTGTTCGGCATCCTGACCGTCGGCTCCGCCATCGGAGTCGGCTGGGCCTGGATCGTGTTCCGCACCCGCGACCGACACGACGAGTTCGAGTCAGAGGCCGGTGCGACTGAACCAGCAGAACGCTCCGCGCCGATCGCCTTCCACTAACCCTGTCAAGAGGACTCCACCATGACCCCGCACTCGCTCACCGTCGATCGACGCCCCGCGCCGTTCGGCATCGACTCAGCCACCCCGGAATTCGCCTGGAAGCTCCCGAACGACGCACCTTCACAGCTTGGATACGAGATCGAAGTCTCCACCGACTCGTCGTTCGCCCTTCACGACGTCCTCTGGACGAGCGGCCGGGTGAGGAGCACGACCCCCTACGGCGTCTTCTATGCCGGCGTCGCGCTCCGGTCCCGCACCGAGTACCACTGGCGGGTGCGGGTGCACGGAGCCGAAGGCGCCGTCAGTGAGTGGGCTGCCGCGTCGTTCGAGACCGGGCTTCTGAGTCCGAGCGACTGGCAGGCCGACTGGATCAGCCACCCGCTCACCAAAAAGAACGACCCCCGCAGCATCTACCTCTCGACGACGATCGAGCTTCCAGGGGACGTCGTCCGAGCGCGTGCGTACGCGAGCGCGCTTGGTTGGTACCGGCTCTTCATCAACGAGCACGACATCACCGGTACCGCCCTGGTGCCGCGGTGGACACCGTTCCACGAGTACACGGAGTACCAGGTGTACGACACCGTCCACGCGCTGCGGGCCGGCACCAACACCATCGGCATCATCGTCTCCGAAGGACGATTCCGCGGACGCCTCGGCGCCTTCTCCCTCCCCAACCGCTACGGCGACCAACTCGCCGCGCTCCTGCAGCTGGAACTGGAACTCGCCGACGGCACTACGGTCCAGGCGACGAGTGACGCAGGTTGGACTGCCAGCCACGGGCGGGTGCGGGTCGCGGACCCGAAGGACGGTGAGCGGGTCGACCTTCGCCTCCCGGAATTGCCGTGGCTGCAGGGTCCCGCGGAAGGCTCCGTCTCAGCGGTGGTCGTCCCTGAGCGGCGCCGGATGATCGCGGAATCCGTCGCACGGGTCGAGCAGATCGACCAACGCCCCGGGACAGTGTCACGGACCCCATCGGGCAAGCAGCTGATCGACTTCGGCCAGAACCTCTCCGGCGTCGCACGCGTCCGCCTGTCAGGCCCCGAGGGCGCCACGGTGCGGCTGCTGTACAGCGAGGTGCTGGCCTCGAGCGGGGAGATCGCGACCGGCTACCTCGGGGGCGGCCCGTCCAAGAAGGATTGGTTCCAGCGCGATGAGGCGATCCTGGCAGCCGAACCCGTCGTCTACACCCCCGGCGCCACGATCAAAGGCTTCCGCTACCTGAGCATCGAGGGGCCCGCCGACCCGATCTCCGCGGACGACGTCGAGGCCATCGTCCTCTCGACGCCACTCCCTGCGGTCAGCGAGTTCCACAGTTCGGATGACCGGCTGAACCAGCTGTGGAAAAACGTCGTGTGGTCACTGCGCTCGAACTTCACCGACACCCCGACCGACTGCCCGACCCGAGAACGCAGCGGCTGGACGGGAGACATCCAAGTGTTCGGGACCACCGCCGTGCAACTCGTCGACGCCGGCGCCTACCTTCGCCGCTACCTCCGCAACCTCGCGGCAGAGCAGCACTCAGACGGAACGATCCCTCCGTTCATCCCCTCGGAGGCAGCACCAGGGATCAGCCGCAACCCCTTGGGCTTCACCCGCACCTCGGCAGGATGGGGCGATGTCGCTGTCATGCTCCCGTGGACGCTGTACCAGTACTACGGCGACACCGCGGCACTTCGCGACCAGTACGCCAGCTCGAAGGCGTGGGTGGACCAGCTGGCGACGCGCGCCGCGCGCAAACGAGGCATCAGGCGCAGGTTGCGGCGCGGCGTCGGACAACTCGAGCGGTACGTCGTCGACACCGGCTATCACTGGGGAGAGTGGCTCCGACCCGGAGAATCTCTCGCGTCGGAGATGCCCGGGAACTTCCTCGGACGACGCACCAGCGTCGCAACGGCCTACCTCGCCCACTCCGCACGACTCCTGTCCCGGATCGCCGACGTCCTGGGCGAAGACGCGGATTCCCATCGCTACGCCACCCTGGCCGAGAACGCCAGCTCCGCCTGGCGGGCCGCCTTCGTGGCCGACGGCGGAGGGCGCATCGGTGACGACCGGCAGGACGACTACGTCCGCGCCCTCGCGTTCGACCTCCTGGAACCACAGCACCGCGACCGAGCGGCTACCCGCCTCGTCGGACTCGTCCAGCAGGCAGGGAACCACCTGGCCACCGGATTCCTGAGCACACCGATGCTCCTCGACACACTCGTCAACACCGGCCACCCCGACGTCGCTCTGAGCATCCTGCTCCAGACCAGCGCCCCATCCTGGCTGCAGGCCGTCGAACGCGGAGCAACGACCACCTGGGAGACCTGGGCCGGCTACAAGGAGGGCGAACCCGAAGCATCACACAACCACTACGCATTCGGTGCCGTCGCCGCATTCCTGCAGGAGCGCATAGCCGGCCTCGCGCCCGCAGCTCCTGGATACGCCCGCCTCCGCATCGCCCCCATCATCGGCGGGGGCCTGACCTCCGCCGCGGTCACGATCGACACCCCGTTCGGCCGTGCGTCGTCGGCCTGGGCTCGTGACGACACCGGAGCGGTCTCCCTCACCGTCGAAGTACCCCCCGGCGTCCGGGCGGACATCGTGTTCGGAGAAATCTCGACAGAAGTAGGATCTGGGACTCACCGGTTCACCTCGAACGCATCGGAGACGGCCCGCAGCAGCCAGTAGCCACCCTTCAGCAACGCTCAGATGGCTGCACTGCACCTCGGAGGGTCTCACCGCCACCAAGCCGCCACCGGAGCGTTCTCGCAGCCTAAAGTGTCGCTCCGAACAGAAAGCGACGCTTTAGGTTGCGAAGCGACACTTTGCGTTGAGCGTTCACACTACATCCCCGGCGCCATGTCGGCGAAGCGCGAGAAGTGCCCGTGGAAGCCGACGGTGATCGTGCGCGTCGGACCGTTACGGTGCTTGGCGATGATAAGGTCGGCCTCGCCGGCTCGCGGGCTGTCCTTCTCGTAGGCGGACTCGCGGTGCAGGAGCACCACCATGTCGGCATCCTGCTCGATCGAGCCCGACTCACGGAGGTCGGACAGCGCCGGCATCTTGTCGGCACGCTGCTCAGCACCACGGTTCAGCTGTGACAGCGCGATGACGGGGACCTGGAGCTCCTTCGCCATGAGCTTCAGCGCACGGGAGAACTCCGAGACCTCCTGCTGACGGCTCTCGACACGCTTACCGGACGTCAGCAGCTGCAGGTAGTCGATGACGACCATCTTCAGCCCCACGCGCTGCTTGAGCCGACGGCACTTCGCGCGGATCTCGACGAGCGTCATGTTCGGGCTGTCGTCGATGTAGAGCGGTGCGTCGTTGATGCGGCCACGCACCTGCGCGATCTTCGTCCAGTCCTGCGAGTCCACCGTGCCCTTACGCATGAGCTGCAGCGGCACGGACGCCTCCGCGCTCATGAGACGCATCGCGATCTCGCTGCGCCCCATCTCGAGCGAGAAGAAGATCGACGGCTGGTTGTAGTGAACCGAGGCTGCACGGGCGAAGTCGAGCGCGAGCGTGGATTTACCGATAGCGGGTCGGGCGGCGACGATGATGAGCTGACCCGGGTGCAGACCGTTCGTCAGTTCGTCGAGCTCGCGGAAGCCCGTCGGCACGCCGGTCATGGAACCATCGGTGTGCTTGGCGGCCTCGATCTCGTCGATCGCGGCACTCACCGCGTCGGTCAGCGGGACGTAGTCCTCGACCTCCTGGTTACCGGAGACGGCGTAGATCTCGGCCTGGGCGGAGTTGACGAGCTCCACGGCCTCACCCTCGGCCGCATAGCCCATCTGCACGATGCGGGTGCCAGCCTCGACGAGACGACGCAGCAGCGCGCGCTCCGCGACGATGCGGGCGTAGTAGCCGGCGTTCGCCGCGGTCGGCACGAGGCTCGTCAGCGTGTGGAGGTAGTCAGCTCCACCGGCGCGGGACAGCTCGCCCGTCTTGACGAGCTCGTCGGTGACGGTGATGACGTCGGTGGGCTCACCGTGCGAGTACAGCGTCAGCAGGGCGTCGTAGATGACCTCATGCTTCGGGATGTAGAAGTCCACGCCACGGAGCGTCTCGACCACGTCGGCGACCGCGTCCTTCGACAGCAGCATGCCGCCGAGTGCACTCTGCTCCGCGAGGAGGTCGTGCGGAGGGACCCGCTCGTTGCCGCGCGGCTCGTCGTACGATCCGCCGCCTTCGGAGCGGTTGAGGTGAGCGATCGACAAGTGGACATCCCTTCTCGATGTGGACTCGGGTGGTGCGGGTGGTGACGACTCAGGTGTAGCAGGAGCATGCGACACGCACGGGCCCTGCGGGGCGCTCGAGGGCCACGGACGAGGGCTGCTCAGCCTGCTCGTCCGGCTGTTCCGAGACGCCGATGACTCACGATAGGGCCACTCGTCTCCACAACCAACTCTGCCTGTGGATAACTCTGTGGAGAGATCGGGGGAAACGCCGCGTGTCGTGTGCACAAGCTGTGGGAAACCCTGTGGAGAGAGAAGTTTTTCTGCCGCGCAATACGTCGCTGACCAGGAGATTCTGATTCCACAGGCTGTGTGTGGAAAGTTCTTTCGATCCTGTGTCGAACGTTGGGGAGAACGGGGGTCACCTGTGTACAACTTGCTTGACGCAGAGGGCGAAACGGGTGTAGCACACAGCTGTCGGGGCGACGCGTCGCCCCCGTTCTGGGCACAGAAAAACGCGATGGCGGCAGACCTCTCGGTCCACCGCCATCGCGCTCATCACGACGTGCATGAGGCGCCGGACCCGAAGGCCCGACACCGCACGGCGGGTACTACTTGGCCGCGACCACCTGAAGGGTGATCGTGGCGACGATCTCGTCGCGGAGGCTGATGGTGGCCTCGTGCTCGCCGACGTACTTGATCGGGGTGTGGATCTCGATCTTGCGCTTGTCGACCTCGCCCAGCCCGGCTTCCGCCACGGCCTTCGCGATGTCGGCAGGCTTCACGGAACCGAACAGACGGCCTTCGCCACCCGTCTTGACCGTGAGCTTGACCTTGGTGGCCTGGAGGCGAGCCTTCAGGTCCTGGGCCTCTTCGATCGTGGCGTGCTCGCGCGCAGCGCGGGCCGACTTGATCTGCTCGACCTGCTTCTCGCCACCGCGGGTCCACGGGGTCGCGAAACCCTGGGGAACGAGGAAGTTGCGAGCGTAGCCGTTCTTGACGTCGACGACGTCACCAGCGGAGCCGAGGCCGGAGACCTCGTGCGTCAGAATCACTTTCGACATGTGCGGCGCCTCCTAGCGGCCAGAGCCGGCGTAGGGCAGGAGCGCCATCTCGCGTGCGTTCTTGACCGCACGTGCGATGAGTCGCTGCTCCTGGACGTTGACACCGGTGATACGACGAGCGCGGATCTTTCCCCGCTCGGAGATGAACTTGCGAAGCGTGGCGACATCCTTGTAATCGATGACACCAACGCGGATCGCCTTCGCGGGAGCGACGTTCTTGCCGCCCTTAGCACCGCGGGCAGGCTTGCGGCGGTCGCCGCTCGACTTTCCAGCCATGGTTGTTCCTTTGCGTGTGAATGGAGTGATCGGCTAGCCGGCAGAACCGGACCGATCGAATCTGTTTAGAAGGGGGTCTCGTCGCTGTAGCTGCCCGGAGTGTTCCAGGCATCTGCACCGCCGTTGCCGCCGGAAGCTGCGGGTGCGCTCTGAGCCCAGGGCTCGTTCTGCTGCACCTGCGGAGCTCCGCCGCCGCGCTGCTGACCACCGCCGCCGCCACCCGAGGGTGCACGGCTGATGGTCGCGGTCGCGTACCGGAGCGAAGGGCCGATCTCGTCGACTTCGAGTTCCATCGAAGTCCGCTTCTCGCCTTCCTTCGTCTCGTAGGAACGCTGCTTGAGACGCCCGGTCGCGATGACGCGGCTTCCCTTGGTGAGCGATCCGGCCACGTGCTCGGCGAATTCACGCCAGACGCTCGCGCGCAGGAACAGCGCTTCGCCGTCCTTCCATTCGTTCGTCGCGCGATCGAAGTTGCGCGGCGTGGAAGCGATGGTGAAGTTGGCGACAGCCAGGCCGTTCTGCGTGAAACGCAGTTCCGGATCGCTGGTCAGGTTGCCCACCACGGTGATGACGGTCTCGCCGGCCATGAGCCCTAGGCTTCCTTGGTCTCAGCCGCAGCCGGAGCCGCGTCTGCCTTGGGAGCCGCGGCGACAGCAGCAGCGGGCTTGGCGGCAGCCTTGCGGGCGGCCTTCTCTTCGCTTCGCTTCGTCTCGGTGGCGACCTGAGCGATGGCCTCTTCGGCACGCAGCACCTTGGTGCGCATGACGGCCTCGGAGAGCTTCAGCTGGCGGTCGAGCTCCTGCGTGGCAGCGCTCGATGCAGTGAAGTCCACGACGGCGTAGATGCCTTCGGTCTTCTTGTTGATCTCGTAAGCGAGACGACGACGGCCCCAGATGTCGACCTTGTCGATGGTTCCACCATCGTTGCGGATGACGTTGAGGAACTTGTCGAGGCTCGGTGCAACCGTGCGCTCGTCAATCTCGGGGTCGAGGATGACCATGAGTTCGTACTGATGCGTCACTAACCCACCTCCTTCGGACTCGAACGGCCACAGACTTTCTGTGGCAGGAGGGTGTAAGCATCGTTGCGATCGGGCGAGAACAGAGCGGACGCACCCGGGCAACCTTCACAGCGTACCGGACGGGAGCCCGTACCGCCACCGCGGGCCTGTCGCGGAGCCGCCGCGCGTGGGATGCTGGACCCGATGAGCAGCCCAGCCAGCCGACAGCGCGCCGACCGACTGATCGGTCTCGACCTCGCGCGCTTCCTCGCGCTCATCGGCATGATGGCCACGCACGTCTGGGCCTTCGACATCGCGACCGGTGGACACACGCCGATCACGGCGGTCCTCTCGGGCAAGGCCGCGGCCCTGTTCGCCGTGCTGGCCGGGATCGGGATCGTGCTCACGAGCCGCCGCGACCTCGCCGCCGGTTCCCCCGCGGCAGCGCGCCTCAACCTCTTCGGGCGCGGCTTCGCCCTGCTCGTCCTCGGCCTCACCCTCGGCGTCCTGCCCGGCGGCATCTACGTGATCATCGCCTACTACGGCGTGACCTTCTGGCTCGCGATCCCGGCCGTCACGTGGCGTCCGCGCACGTTGCTGATCGTCGCGGCCGTCTGGGCGGTGGTCTGGCCGATCTGCTCGCAGGCGCTCCGGGTGCCGCTCAGTGGCGTCGACTCCCCCGAGATCGGCAGTGCGTCCTGGTTCGACGTCTCGGGCGGCGGGTTCGCCCGCGGGCTGCTCCTCACCGGCGTGTACCCGGCGCTCACCTGGATCGTCTACGTCCTCGTCGGGATGGCGGTCGGTCGGCTGCTCATGGATGCTCGGGCGGACGGGACCCTGCGGCGTTTCGCACTCCGGCTTGCGGCGATCGGACTCGTCGTCGCCATCGCCGCGGATCGCCTCGCCGCCCTGCTCCTCGGTCCCGTCGGCGGCGTGCAGGGCATCGCGCGCGCCTGGACCGGCGGCCTCGAGCCCGATCCGACGACGATCACCGCCGTCGAGGACGCCCTCGCCGAAGGGATGTACGGCACGAGCCCTACGGAGTCCTTCTGGTGGCTCATCGCCCGCGCCCCGCACTCGGGCACCACGCTCGACCTCGTCTTCACGATCGGGATCGCGGCGGTCGTCATCGGCCTGTGCCTGGCACTCGGCACGGTCCTGAACCGCGGCTGGTCGCTCGCACTCCTGCCGGCGACCGGCGCCGGAGCCGCTCCGCTCACCGTCTATTCGGCGCACGTCTTCATGGCGTCGGTGGGTGCCTTGATCGCCGCGATCGCCGGGACGTATGCGGACACGGCGTGGCTGATCTCGAGCTCGCAGCTCTGGCTCATCCACGTCGCCGGTGCGCTCCTCCTCGGCTGGATCATCGCCCTCATCAAGCGTCGCGGTCCGCTCGAGGCGCTCGTCCACGCGGCCGGCCGGGCACTCACGGTCGCCGCGAACCGCTCTGGCCGGACGCCCGCGACGATGACGCCCACGCCCGTACCCCACGGAACACCGCACGTACGATGACCGCTCCGACGACACGAACCACGACGCTGGACACGCGACCACTCACCGAACGGATCGACCGACGCGCGCTTCGCGAGTACCGCACGGGCCTCCCGGGCGAGGTCCGTCCACCACTCATGGCGGCGATCTGGCCCGCCGTCGTGCTGGCGGTGCTGCCGATCGGCTTCCTCTCCGCCTGGTGGTTCGTGCTCGAAGACGGCTCGATGTCGGATGAGCCCTGGGACTGGTCGGCCCTGATCCTCCTGCCCTACCTCGCGCTGCCCGTCGGCATGCTCGTCCTGCTGGTGCGCACGGTCCGACGACGCAGCGGCGTCCGCCAGTTCCGGCTGGACCGGTTCGCGCGGGCGAACGGCCTGAGCTACCGACCGTTCGCCATACCGGTGGCGTTGCCCGGCCTCATCTTCACGATGGGCGGGACGAGCGTGGTCAGGGACATGCTGTGGCGGGGCGGCCGGTCGCCGTTGTCCGTCGGGAACCTGCGCACGACCATCGGTTCGGGACGGAACCGCAAGGAGCATCGGTGGGGCTACGTGGCGCTCCGGCTGCCGGTGGCGCTCCCCCACATCGTCTTGGACGCCGTCGGCAACAACTCGCTCCTGCACCCCCGCTTGCCCGTCACCTACGCCAAGGACCAGCGGCTCTCACTCGAAGGCGACTTCGACCGCCACTTCGAGCTGTACTGCCCGCGCGGCTACGAGACCGACGCCCTCTACCTCTTCACGCCCGACATCATGGCGAGGTTCATCGACACCGTCGCCGAGCTCGATGTCGAGATCGTCGACGACCACCTCTTCCTCTACTCGCCGAAGGACCTCTCGACCCTCGAGCCCGAGGTGTGGAGGTGGCTGATGTCGGTCGTCGACATCCTGACCGAGCGCATCACGCAGTGGGAGCGTTGGCGGGATCGCCGTCTGGAACCGGTCGACGCGGCGATGATGCCGGGTTCGTTCCCGCTGATCCGTCCGCCCCGAGGGGTGGCCGGGCAGGGCCGACGTCTGTCCCGGCGGACGGGATGGTGGTGGGTGATCGGGCTCGCCCTCGCCGTCTACGGGTGGTATCTCATCATCGGCGACGCGGTCCGGGCGATCACCGGCGGCTGAGCCCGTCCCAGCTCGCGAACTGTCACTTCGGAACAGTGCGAGCCGCGCACACTCGCATCAAGTGACAGTTCGCGGGCTCAAACGCGAGTGATGAGTGCTTGGCGCGCGGCGACGGCTGCTGCGGCGAGCTGGTAGTAGACCGTGATGATGCCGATGACCTCATCCGTCGTGGCCAGGGTCCGGCGCACGGTGCGGTCACCGACGCGCTCGACACCCGGGATCCCGACGGCCATCTCGGCCGCGACGGTGAGTGGCAGATCGACCTCCAGGACCAGCTCCTCCGGCAGCACCGGTCGCGGCAGCTCGGCGTGACCCCGGACGGCACGCTCTGCGGCTGAACGCACGACCTCTCTGGCCACCGACGGCGCGAGCGAATTCGTCGCGGCGTACCCGTGAGCGATCTTCACCTCGGCGACCGCAGCACCGGGGATCCGATCCCGCACGACCTCGCAGATGACATCGTCGCCCGTCACGAGACCGACCGGAACACCGAGCGACGCCGCGTACAGGGCGTTGACCTCCGCCTCGGACACCGCCTGACCGTTGATCCGGACGCCCGTGAAGTGACTGGAGAAGGTGTGCGCGAGGACTCCCGGCCCGCCGGCGGGCGCGTGGTAGCCGATGAAGAGCGCGAGGTCGCAGTCGGCCGTGAGCCCCTCGGCCATGCACTGCAGCTTCGGGCTCCCGAAGACGAGACGGGCCCTGGGATCGAGCAGTTCGTGCAGGAGGTTGTCCATCGTGCCGTGCGAGTCGTTGACGACGACCTCCGTGGCACCCCCGTCGAACGCACCGGAGATCGCCGCGTTCGTCTCCAGCGTCATGAGCTCCTGGGAACGCGGGTATCCATGCCCGCCGCGGACCACCTGGTCGAACGTCGCGATCCCCGCGATGCCCTCCATGTCGACCGACAGGTACACCTTCACCGCACTCATACCGGCAGTCCCTGGCTCGAACGCAGAGCGTCGACGGCGACGCGGGCCACCGTGCCGATCGCGCGGTCGGCATCGGGGTGGCGCAGTTCGAGGCTCGACTCCCGGAGGAACACCCCCACCGCGTACCGTCCGCCGTCCGGGTACTCCACGACGCCCGCCTCGTTGCGGATGAAGAAGAGCGTGCCCGTCTTGCCACTGACCTTCACGCGGGAATCGGGGAATCCTGCAACGAGTCGATGTGACCAGGCCTGCAGCCCGAGCACCCGGCGCACCTCGGCCGCAGCAGCCGCCCCGATGACCTCGTCGCGCCAGACGGCCGCCAGCAGCGTCGTGATCTCGCGGGGCGTCGTCCGGTCGTTCGACTCGGGGTTCGAGACCCGTGAGGACTGCAGCTGCGCGAGGTCGGCGGCGGTCAGGGTCCCGGCCCGGAGGCGAACCTCCAGTTCGCCCAGTGACTCGCCGAGGTCCTCGGCCATCATGCGGAACAGTGCGTCGCAGTCCACCGGGACGACCGTCCGCTCGAGCCCGAAGCTCCGCATCGTGGCGTTCACCGCGTCGAGGCCGACGAGATCGGTGATGAGGTCGGTGGCGCGGTTGTCGCTGACCGACATCATCAGGACGGAGAGGTCACGGAGCGACAGCTCGACGTCGTCGAGGAGGATCGAGAGGCCGGTCGGCCCGTCGGTGCGGCGTTCATCGGCTCCGACGTGGATCCGCTGTCGTGGGTCGAGGGCTCCGGCCTCGTACTGCCGAGCGAGCTCGACGAGCACGGGCAGCTTGAAGACGCTCGCGGTGACGACGTCGGTGTCGGCGTCCAGCCCGACCTCGACGCCCGAGTCGATGTCGACGGCGTGCACGTATCCGCGGACACCGAGCGGCACGAGGACCGATTCGATCCGAGCTGCGATGACCGGATCGGAGTCTTGAGTGATCGTCATCCACCCAGTATCTTCGTGCACCAATGGAGCCGATTCGTCCAAGAGTCCAACTCTTGGGGGTTCGAGCTGTTCGATCGAGCAGAAACGGGTCAGATGAACGAGCAGCGCTCACCGGATCGAGTCACCACTGCAGCGACGCTGGGGCGGCTGTTCGATCGACTCGGCTCCACGCTGCTCTCGCTGGAGGCAGGGCACCTGGATGCGAGCACGCAGGTGTCTGCGGTCGTCCTCTACGACCCGCTCGACCCGCCGACGATCACGAGCGGCACGATCGTGCTCGGCGTCGGCCTCACCGGCCCGGAGCAGATGGCGGCCCAGATCCGCTCCCTCGCGGCGGACGGGGCGGTCGCGCTCGTGGTGCGTGAACCGGTGCCGACGAGTCGCGAGGTCGCCGAGGCCATCGCCGAGAGCGACATGGTGCTCCTCGGGCTGATCCGCGGCGCCTCGTGGATCCAGGTGGCGACCATGCTGAACTCGACACTGAGCCCCGAGGGCTCGGAGAGCGGAATCGTCGGCTCGGGGACGGATGCGGCGGCCGAGCTCTTCGAACTCGCCGACGCGGTCGCCGCCTTGCTGCAGGCACCCGTCACGATCGAGAACCTGTCCTCACGTGTGCTGGCCTTCTCCGCCGACCAGGCCGGCACGGATGAACCGCGGCGGCAGACCATCCTCGGCCTGCAGGTGCCCGACGTCTACGGCGACATGCACCGCGCCCAGGGGGTGTTCCGCCAGATCTACACCTCGCCGACACCGGTGTTCGTGAAGTCCGTCGTCAGCGGAAGCCTCCCGCGGGTCGCGATGCGGGTGAAGGCCGGCGAGGAGGTCCTCGGGTCGATCTGGGCGGTCGTCGAGGAGCCGCTCACGGCCCAGCGGGCCCAGGGCATGGTGGAAGCCGCGCGTGTCGTCGCGCTCACCATGCTGCGAGCGCGCGTGGCGTTCGACGCTTCCGCTCGACTGCGGCTCGGGCTCGTCAGCATGCTGCTCGACGGCGGTATCCGCGCGCGGGAGGCGGCGACACAGCTCGACATCGCCGCCGACGCCGCGTGCGTCATCGCCCTCGGGCCCGGCGAGCGCGGAGCTGGGGACGAAGCGAAATCGGAGGCGGAGCTGCAGCGGGTGACGAGCACCTTGAACATGTACCTGCAGCCGATCTACCCGAGGGCCATCGCCGCGCTCCTCGGCGGAGTCATCTATGCGGTCGTCCCGCTGCGCGCGGCCGAGGAGCGGATGCAGTCCGAGATGGTGCAGCTCGCGCGGGAGTTCGTGTCGCGGATGGACGCGCCGAGCCGGTTCTTCGCCGGTGTGGGGAGCGTGGTCCCGAGCGTGTCGGAGCTCACCGAGTCGAAGGCCGAGGCCGACGGAGCCCTCCGTGTGCTCCGGAGCCGTGCGGTCGTCGGCGAGCAGGTGGCGACCGCCGACGAGGTGCAGGTGGATTGGCTGATGCTGCGGATCTCCGATTCGCTGGCGGTCGACGGGATCGTCGCCACCGGCCCGCTCGCGACCCTCCGCACCTACGACGCGCAGCACGGGACCGAGTTCGTCGCGACACTGCGCTCCTGGTTGGACCACTTCGGGGACGTCCGTTCGGCCTCCCAGGCGATGCATGTGCACACGAACACGTTCCGCTACCGACTGGGTCGACTGTCCGAGATCGCCGGCATCGACCTCGACGATGCCGGCAGCCGGTTCGGTCTGATGTTGCAGCTCCGGCTCCTCGGCTGACGCGATCGCGGACTGTTCGATCCGACGATCGGGACGTCGATACTCGTCCGATCACACGATGATCGGTTCGAGGGCAGGGCGCAAGGTTGAACAACCGGTGACGTAACCGTCATCCGCCGCCCGCACATCGAACAGAAGGCCGATCGAATGACCGTACGCGCCCTCGCCACCGCGGCCCTCGCCGCAGTCGGCATGCTCGCCCTCGTCTCCTGCAGCGCCGCCGCACCGGGAGGGTCGTCCTCCGAGGACTTCGCCGAGGACGGCACGTTCACGACGATGATCTCCCAGGACCCCGGCGACCTGAACCCGCTCGTCACCAACCTCGTCTCCGCCCAGTTCGTCAACGCCTACGCCTACGACTCCCTGCTCTTCGTCGAGCCGTCGACTGGCGACCCCAAGCCGTATCTCGCCACGAGCTGGGAGGACGGCGCGGACCGCGTCTCCTTCACGCTGCGGGACGACATCACCTGCTCAGACGGCACACCGTTCACCGCCCAGGTCGCTGCCGACAACTTCTCCTGGGTCGCCGACCCCGCCAACGGCTCCCCGCTCATGGGCACGACCGTCCCGGCCGGTACCGTCGCGACCGCCGAGGGTGACGTCCTGACCGTCACGACGCCCGGCCCGTCGCCCTTCCTCCTGAAGATCATCGGCTCCGCCGCCCTCGCATGTCCCGCCGCGCTCGAGGACCCGAAGGCGGCCAGCGCAGCCAGCGTCGGCACCGGTCCGTTCACCATCACCGAGGTCGTGCCGAACGACCACATCACGCTCGAGCGTCGTGACGACTACGCCTGGGGTCCTGACGGTCTCACGACCGCCGCAGCCGGGGTGCCGAAGACGGTGACCGTCAAGATCGTCACCGACCCGAGCACCGCCGCGAACCTGCTCCTCGCCGGCGAGCTGAACGCCGCTCCCGTCACCGGCGCCGATGAGGAACGCGTGATCGGCGCGTCGCTCGACTCCCGCTCCTACTCCGCGATGTCCGGCGAGATCATGTTCAACCAGTACGAGGGGCTGCCGACGGCCGATGTCGCGGTACGCCAGGCGCTCATCCAAGCCGCCGACCTCGACACGTACACGACGATCAACACCGCGGAGAAGGGCGTGCGGGCGACCTCCCTCCTCGCTCCCGAACCGCTCATGTGCACCTACGACAGCGTCGACGGCGCGGTCCCGGGCTTCGACGCGAAGGCGGCCGCCAAGACGCTCGCCGACGCCGGCTGGACGAAGGGCGCCGGCGGCAAGCTGGAGCGCGACGGCAGTCCACTCGCCATCAGCGTCGTGTACATCAACTCGATCGATGCGCAGAGCGCCGGTGCGGAATACCTCGCCGGGCTCTGGGAGGAGCTCGGCGTCACCGTCAAGCTCGTCGGTGGCGACCGCAACGCGCTCCTGTCGAACACCTTCTCGGCGCCCGACCCGAGCTCCTGGAGCGTCGTGCTCGGTCTCACGATCCAGACCAACACCCCGTCGATCCTCCCGCCGTACCTCTCCGGAGCGATCCCGCCGGACGGCATCAACTTCGCCTCGGTCGACAACCCGGAGTACACCGAGCTGGCCACCACGGCCGCATCGCTCGCCGGCGACGAGTCCTGCGCGACCTGGGAGCAGGCGGAGCGCGCACTGTTCGAGTCGGCCGACATCATCCCGATCTCGATCACGAAGAGCAACATGTACTTCAACGGTGCCACGACCGTGATCGACCCCTCCGGCGGGCTCATCCCCGGTGCCGGCATCCGGGTCCTGAAGTAGCGGTCGCCGGCATCATGACGCAGCAGCAGATCGCAGCGACGACCGGGAGCGGCGTCCTCACGGCGACGCGTCGACGCCGCCAGGGCCGCGCCCGCGGCACCTGGAGCGCGTTCCTCCTCCGGAGGCTCGGTCGCCTCGCGATCTCGATCGTGGTGCTGGTGACCGTGTCCTTCTTCATGATCCGCCTGGTCCCCGGTGACCCCATCCGGAACGCGCTCGGCATCAACGCCACGACCGCTGTCGTGGAGGCCCGCAGGGAGGCCCTCGGGCTGAACCTGCCGCTCTGGGAGCAGTACCTGCGTTTCTGGCAGGGGCTGTTCACGGGCGATCTGGGCGAGTCGTTCTCGCTCCAGATCCCCGTCTCGCAGATCATCGCCCAGCGCCTCCCGGCCACCCTGGAACTCGCACTCCTCGCCCTGGTGACGATGCTCGTGTTCGCGATCCCGATCGGTCTCGCCGCCGCCGCACTCACCCGCGGCGGGCGGCGACGCGGTCTCGAGCTCGGCTACACCTCGGTGAGCGGATTCTTCGCCGTCGTGCCGGAGTTCCTCATCGGCGTCGGCCTCATCTACGTGTTCGCCGTCCAGCTCCACCTCCTGCCGGTCGCCGGCCGGACCGGCCCTGCGTCGTACCTGCTCCCCGTGGCAGCACTCTCGATCGGGAGCATCGCGGCCATGTCGCGCATCGTGCGGGCCGAGGCCCTCACCGTGCTCGACCAGGACTACATCCGGACGGCTCGGGCGAAACGCATGCCCGCCTGGCGCGTCTACCTGCGGCACGCGCTGCCCAACCTCCTCACCTCGGCGCTCACCATCGGCGGACTGGTCCTCGGCGGACTCATCGCCGGAACGGTCCTCGTGGAGACGATCTTCTCCTGGCCGGGACTCGGGCTCACGATCGTCAACTCGATCAGGGACAAGGACTACCCGGTCGCCCAGGGCGTCATCATCCTCTACGGACTCATCGTCCTGCTCGTCACGCTGCTCGTCGACGTGGTCCTCGTCCTGCTCGACCCCCGCAGCGCCCTGAAGGAGAACTGACATGGCGACCGTGCAGTCCTCCGACCGACGTGGCCCGAGCCGGCTCTCACGCGTGCTTCGATCCCCGCTCGGCATCGCCACCGTCGTCGGGCTCGCCATCCTCATCACCGCGACCGTCCTCGGCCCCGTCATCTGGGGCACGCAGTCGATGGTGACGGACGTCACCCAGCTGTCCGCGAAGCCGAGTGCCGCGCACCCGTTCGGCACCGACGCGGCCGGACGCGACGTGTTCGCGAGAGTGATGACCGCGACCCGGCTGTCGGTGGTCATGGCACTCGCCGCCACCGCGATCGGCGTCACGCTCGGTATCGTCGTCGGGTTCCTGCCGTCGATCCTCCCGCGACCGGCAGCCGCCTTCATCGTGAGCGGCACTGGCATCGCCCTCGCCTTCCCGTCGCTGCTGCTCGCCATCGTGCTCTCGATCTCGGTGGGAGCGTCGTCACTCGGCGCCGTCCTCGCGATCGGGTTCGCCATGATCCCGTTCTTCGCACGGCTCGCACAGACGATGTCCGCGAGTATCGCCGGTCGCGACTTCGTGTCGGCCGCGCGGATCCTCGGCGTCCCGCGGTGGCGCATCCTCGTCCGGCACATCCTGCCGAACGTCCGGGAACCACTCATCGTCAACGCCAGCATCGGCGCCGGCGGGTCGCTCATCGCGTTCGCCGGACTGTCCTTCCTCGGTCTCGGGGTGCAGGCACCGGAGACGGACTGGGGCCGCATGCTCAACGAAGGGCTCGCGAAGATCTATGTGAACCCGGCGACGGCGCTGGCCCCCGGCGCGGCGGTCATCTTCGCCGGTGTCGTCTTCACCCTCCTCGGCGAGACCCTGTCGCGTGCGTTCGGGATCGATTCGCTGGGCAGCCGACGCCAGACCACGCGCGCCCCGCGTTCGGCCCGCGTCGAGGCCGACCCCGCAGCGCTCGACACGGCGTCCGGCGCCGTGCTCAGCGTCCGCGACCTGCACGTGGCGGCTCCGTCCGGGGACGGATGGACCCACCCCGTCGCGGGCGTCGACTTCGACATCGCCCCCGGGGAGATCGTCGGGCTCGTCGGCGAATCGGGCTCCGGGAAGTCGCTCACCTGCATGGCCGTCGCGGCGCTGCTCGAGGATCCGCTCGTCGTCACCGCGGGGCACGTGCGCTTTGACGGTAGCGAACTCACCCGCCACGGCGTCGTCCCCGGTCGAGCCTCCACCCGTGCACTCGCGAAGCAGCTCGGCACCCGCCTGGCGATGGTGTTCCAGGACCCCTCGACCTCCCTCAACCCGGCCCTGCGCATCGGCCCACAGGTCGCGGAGATCGGCCTCCTGCACGAGGGCCTCGGTCGCCGTGCAGCAGCCGAGCGGGCCGTCGGGCGCCTCGCCGACGTCCGGATCTCCGACCCGGAGCGACGCGCGAAGCAGTATCCGCACGAGTTCTCCGGCGGCATGCGGCAACGGGCGATGATCGCCATGGGACTCATGGGCGAACCGGCGCTCATCATCGCGGACGAGCCCACCACCGCGCTCGACGTCACGGTGCAGCGCGAGGTGCTCAGCCTGCTGCACGCGGTGAACCGCGAGACGGGGGCCGCCGTGCTGCTCGTGTCGCACGACATCGCCGTGGTCACGGGCCTCTGCACCCGCGTGATGGTGATGTACCGAGGCCGCATGGTCGAGGACCTGAGCGTGGACGCACTCCTGGCCGGCGAAGCGCAGCACCCCTACACGCGGGCGCTGCTCGACGCCGTGCCGGACTTCGATGCCGAGCCAGGAACACCGTTCGCGACGATCGCCGAGGGGACCGACTTCCAGACCGAAGCGGCGCGGACCCGGACGACGGAGACACAGGGAGTGAACGCATGAGCAGTCTCGAGTTCCAGGGCCTCGACGTCCGTTTCGGAGCAGGCCGGTCGGCCGTCCACGCCGTGTCCGAGGTCGACCTGTTCATCGCGTCAGGGGCGATGGTCGGTCTCGTCGGCGAGTCCGGTTCCGGCAAGTCGACCATCGCGCGGGCGGCCGTCGGGCTGCACGAGCCGAGCGATGGTCGGATCCTCCTCGATGGGGTCGATGTCGCCCATGCCCGCGGCAAGAACGCCATCCGTCGCCAGCGCATCCAGATGGTGTTCCAAGACCCGTACTCCTGTCTCGACCCACGGATGACGATCGGCGCCTCGATCGAGGAGGCCATCGAGGTCACCGACCGTCGTTCGCGCCGCGAGGGATCGTCGACGGGCCGCAGCACGGCGGCACGACGCCGGCAACGGACCGCCGAACTCCTGCAGTTGGTCCACCTCGATCCCGACCGGGCGTCGTCGCTGCCGGGCGGTCTCTCCGGTGGCCAGCGGCAGCGCGTCGCGATCGCCAGGGCACTCGCTGCGGAACCCGACGTGCTCCTCGCGGACGAGATCACCTCCGCGCTCGACGTGTCGGTGCAGGGGTCCGTGCTCAACCTCCTGTCGGAGATCCGCGAGCGGCTCTCCCTGACCGTCCTCTTCATCAGCCACAACCTCGCCGTCGTACGCCAGCTCTGCGACGAGGTCGCCGTGATGCGCGACGGTCGCATCGTCGAACACGGCCCCGTCCTCGACGTCCTCGAACGCCCCGCACACGACTACACCCGCGAACTCATCGGCGCCGTACCTCGCCTCGGCGTCCCGCTGTTCACCTCGGAAGGAACCAACGCATGACCCGCTCACTCACCATCGACGACCTCGCACGACTCGTCACCCCGACCGACACCGCCATCTCGCCGGACGGTGGACTCGTGGTGTTCACCCGCTCCGAGGTGGTCGCCGGCAAGACCACGACGTCGCTCTGGAGCGTCCGGTCCGGCAGCGCAGCCCGGCGGATGACGGCGGGCCCCGGCGACAGCAGCCCGCGCTTCTCCCCCGACGGCGGATCCCTCGCGTTCCTCCGAGTCGTCGAGGGGGCACCGCAGCTGCACCGCCTCGACCTCGACGGCGGCGAGCCCGTCCGCCTGACCTCGGCGTCGACGCTTCCGATGGGCGCCGGAGCAGCCGCCTGGAGCCCGGACGGCACTCGGATCGCCTTCACCGCGCCGGTCACCCGCACGGCGGGCGCCGATCCCGAAGCACCGATCGTCACCGACCGTCTCGGCTACAAGGCGGACGGTGTCGGCTGGTTGGGCGACAAGCGCATGCACCTGTTCGTCGTCGACACGACCGGGGACGCGCCCGCACGACGCCTGACCGACGGTGACTGGAACGCGGGAGAGCCCGCCTGGTCGACCGACGGCACCGGCCTCGCATTCACCGCCGACCTCGAACCGGACGGCGATCTCGACAACGTCTCGCGTGCCTACCGGATCGTCGTCGACGACCCGATCGTCGCCCCGGCGCCAGTCGGCTCGGCCGCCTTCATCGGCGGGCCGCTGCTGCGCCTCGACGACGACGGACTGGTCGCGGTCGGAGGCGCCGACCTCCGTGTCGGGAACGCGGATCTCATCCTGCTCGGCGGTGGCGCCGACGAGCCGGACGTCGCCCTCACGGCGGACCTGGACCGGAACGTGATGCTCGGCGGCCCCGGCTACCCCGGCGGCCGGCCAGGTCTCAGCCATCACGTCGGCGGGGCCGCGGAGATCGTCTTCTGCGTCCGTGATCGCGGATGGACCCACTTGTACGCCATCGGCACCGACGGCAACGGCATCCGCACGGTGATCGCGAACGAGGACGAGGTGGTCTCCGCCCTGTCCGTCGCCCGCGACGCCCGCCGCGCTTCGGTGATCCTGACGACGCAGTCGAGCTTCGGCGAGGTGGCCGTCGTCGATCTGGACACCGGCGAGGTGTCCGTCCTCACGACCCTCACCGCGGACGCCCTGCCCGACGTCACGGTCCTCGCCGCCGAGCAGCGCGAGTTCGCGATCTCCGACGGCGGCACGGTTCACGGGTGGCTGCTCTCCGCTCCCGAGACCGACGGTGCCGCGCCACTCCTCCTCGACATCCACGGCGGACCACACAACTCGTGGACCGGCGTCGCGGACAGCGCCCACCTGTACCACCAGGTGCTCGCGGCCTCGGGCTGGCGGATCCTCACGCTGAACCCGCGCGGTTCCGACGGCTACGGCGAGGAGTTCATGCGCGCCGTCATCGGCGGCTGGGGCAGTGCCGACGGCCCCGACTTCCACGAACCGATCGACGCGCTGATCGCGGAGGGTCTCGTCGACGCCGACCGCCTCGCGGTGACCGGCTACAGCTACGGCGGTTTCAGCACCGCGTACCTCACCGCTCACAGTGACCGGTTCGCGGCGGCCGTCGCGGGCGGTCTGGTCTGCGACTTCACGGCGGTGGCCGGGGCGTCCGACGCCGGAGGCTACCTCGCGAAGATCTCCGTCGGCGGCACGGTCGTCGACGACGCCGAGAAGTTCCTCGCCGCATCGCCGATCAGCGCGGTCGGGAATGTGACGACGCCGACGCTCATCCTGCACGGCGCCGAAGACCAGCGCTGCCCGCTCAACCAGGCCGAGCAGTGGTTCTCGGGCCTGCGATCGCAGGAGGTGCCCGTGCGTCTGGTCTCGTACCCCGGCGCCACCCACGCGTTCGTCGTCACGGGATCGCTCAGCCAGCGGATGGATTACAACCGTCGCGTCATCGACTGGGTCGAGCGCTACACGCCGCCCGTGCCCGCCCGCTCCGTCGGTCCCGCCCGCGCCGCCCTCGACACCGCCGCCTGGCAGTCCGAGCTCGACGTGCTGCGTGAGCGATACGGCGTCACCGGCGCGCAGTTCGGCATCGTCGAACTGACCGCGGAGGGTCGACCGCTCTCCCGCACCACGGTCGCCTCCGGAGTCCTGAACGCCGCGACGGGCGCACCGGCCGGTGTGGACGCCATCTTCCAGATCGGTTCCATCACCAAGGTCTGGACCACCACGCTCATCATGCAGCTCGTGGACGAGGGGCTGCTGTCGCTGGAGGACACCGTCCGATCCGTGCTGCCCGACTTCGCGCTCGACGACGAGGAGACCGCGGCGAACGTCACCATCAGGTCGCTGCTCTCCCACCGGAGCGGCATCGACGGCGACCTGTTCACGAACACGGGGCGCGGCGACGACTGCATCGAGCTGTACGTCGCGACGCTGCAGACCGCCCGCCAGGTCCACGCCCTCGACGACGGCTTCTCCTACTGCAACTCCGGCTTCGTCATCCTCGGTCGGATCGTCGAGGTGCTCCGCGACGGGCAGTACGACGCGATCCTGCGCGAGCGGCTCATCCAGCCGCTCGGTCTCGAGCACACCGTGACGCTCCTGGAGGACGTCCCCCGGTTCGCTGCGGCCGCCGGACACCGCCCAGACGGCGTTCCCGCGTCGGTCTGGCCGATCACCCGTTCGATGGGGGCGGCCGGCAACATCGTGGCGAGCATCGGCGACCTGCTCACCTTCGCCGAGTTGGGGCTCCGCCTGGGCGAGACCGCCGACGGGACGCGGATCCTCTCCCGCGAGTCCGCCGTGCTGATGCAGCAGGAGCAGATCGACCTGACCGACATCTACCCGTCGCTCACCGGCTGGGGACTCGGCTGGTTCCTCGAGGAATGGTCCGGTGCACGCGTGTACGGCCACGACGGTGGCACGATCGGTCAGCGCGCCTACCTCCGGGTGTTCCCCGAGCAGCAGCTCGCGATCGGTCTCCTCACGACGGGTGGCCGCCCGGACGGGCTCTACCACGACCTCTTCGAGAGCGCCGCGTCGACCATCGCCGGGCTGCACGCACCGGCGGGAGCCAGTCCGATCGATCGCGCCGAGGTCCCCGCGGAGGTCGCGCTCGGCACCTACGGGACCAGCGGCCTCGGCATCGAGATCCGCGAGGCCGAGGAGCACCTCGAGATGGTCGTCACCGAGCGGGTCCAGGTGGTGCCCTCGGAGAGCGAACCGGAGGTCGCCACCGCGGCGGCCGAGGCGGCGAGCGCCGTCACCGAACCAGCGGACGAGAGCGCGGTGGATGCGACCGACGATTCGGCGGACTCCTCGACGGACGACACCCGGACCGCCGACCCGGCACCGACGCCGGCGAACGTCGTCAAGCTGATGCCGTCTTCCCTTCCCGGCGTCTGGGTGATGCGGGCGCCGGGCAGCGCCGGCTGGGCGCAGGTGCGACCGCACCGCGGCGGCACCTACGTCGGCCTGCGATTCCTGCCGCGTGAGGTCCGTGACGAGGTCGAGGTATGAGCAGCCGGACGACCGCGGAGGTACCGCGGTCGTCTCCATCACCCGCGTCCGTCCTCGACGAGGCGCAGACGACGGCGGGTCGATACGCCGAGCAGAGCGGGGTCGTCGTCCGCCTGCTCGCGTCGCCCGCCGAGATGGCGGCGGCGGCCGCCCTCCTGGCCGACGTCTGGGGCATGGAGGCGAAGCACTCGAGGCTCGATCCCAGCATGCTCGTCGCCATGGTGCACTCCGGCAACTACGTCGCAGGAGCGTTCGTCGACGACGCGCTCGTCGCCGCGTCGGTCGGCTTCTTCCACCCGCCGCTCGCCCACGCGATGCACTCCCACATCACGGGTGTGCTGCGTGCGTACTCGGGACACGGGATCGGCGCGGCGCTGAAGTTCCACCAGCGCGCCTGGTGCCTCGAGCGATCGGTCACCACCATGACGTGGACGTTCGACCCGCTCGTCGCCCGCAACGCGTATTTCAACCTCCGCAAACTCGGCGGGCGAGCGGTGGCATACCTACCCGACTTCTACGGGCCGATGCTCGACGAGCTGAACCTGGGCCAACCGAGCGACCGCATGCTGCTCGAATGGGACCTGGAGTCACCGCTTGTCCGAGCCGCTCCGCTCGAGCAACCGGCGGTCGCGTTGCTGCTCCGCGGTCCCGAGGGGCCGATCATCGGCTCAGCACCCGCAGACGGCGTCAACGCCATCCGCATCGACCTCCCGGAAGACGTCGAAGCCCTCCGAGCGCGGGACGCGACGACCGCTCGTGCCTGGCGCGACGCGTTGCGCTCAGTCACGACAGGACTGCTCGCCGACGGCTGGCAGCTCACCGATTTCGACCGCCGCGGGTTCTACCGCGCGGAGAGGACCACCCATGCACATCCTTGACGTCGAGCTCATCACCGTCCGGCTCCCCCTGGTCAGCCCGTTCACCACCTCCTTCAGCACCCAGACCGAGCGGACCCCGCTCCTCGTCAAGGTCACGGCGCTCGAGGACGGCGTCCGCACCGTCGGGTGGGGCGAGTGCGTCGCCCTGAACGACCCGGTGTACTCCGAGGAGTACCTCGACGGCGCGCGATCGATGCTCGAGAGCTATCTGATCCCGATCCTGTTCGCAGCACAGGCGGCCGGGACGGACATCACCGCAGAGCGGGTCGGCCACGTCCTCCGGCACATCGTCGGACACCGCATGGCGAAGTCCGCACTGGAGATGGCCGTGCTGGACGCCCAGCTGCGCGCGGCGGGCCGCTCCTTCGCGGACTTCTTCGGCGCAACGGTCGACCGGGTGCCGTCCGGGGTGTCCGTCGGTATCCACGAGTCCACCGCGCAACTACTCGACGCGGTCGGCGGGTACCTCGAGCAGGGCTACGTGCGCATCAAGCTGAAGATCAAGCCCGGCTGGGACATCGAACCCGTGCGCGCCGTACGCGAGCGGTTCGGCGACATCCCCCTGCAGGTCGACGCGAACGCCGCCTACACCCTGCTCGACGCACCCTTGCTCCGGCGACTCGACGCCTTCGACCTCCTCCTGATCGAGCAGCCGCTCGCCGAGGACGACCTCCGGCAGCACGCGCAGTTGGCGACGCTGATGACCACCCCCATGTGCCTCGACGAGTCCATCGTCTCCGCGGCACGCGCCGCCGACGCCATCGCGTGGGGCGCGGCCGCCATCATCAACATCAAACCCGGGCGGGTGGGCGGGTACCTGGAGGCGAAACGCATCCACGACATCGCGAGCGCGAACGGAGTCGCAGTCTGGTGCGGCGGCATGCTCGAGACCGGCATCGGGAGAGCGGCCAACGCGGCGCTGGCCGGTATGCCGGGCTTCACGCTACCCGGCGACATCTCCGCGTCCGACCGCTTCTACCGCGAGGACATCACGGCGCCGTTCGTCCTCGACGGCGGCGACATCGCGATCCCGACCGGTCCAGGTCTCGGGGTCGAGCCGATCCCCGAGGTCCTCGCCGACGTGACGGTGCACACGGTCACCCTGCGCGCCTCGTGACGAACGCGTCGAAGGTCTCCCCGGGGCGGCCGACGGGCGTCGCCCCCGGGAGCTTCCCCGTGATCGACGGACACAACGACCTGCCCTGGGCGGCCAGGGAGGGTTCCGGGTACGCCGTCGCCGGCTTGGACGGCGACGGCGGCGCATCCGCTTTCCAGACCGACCTCGCGCGGCTCGAACGCGGCGGCGTCCGAGGGCAGTTCTGGTCCGTCTACGTCCCGGTCGAACTCGCTCCCGGCGATGCGGTCCAGGCCACCCTCGAGCAGATCGACTTCGTACACCGGCTCATCGCCCAGTACCCCGATCGCCTGTCCCTCGCCCGCACCGCCGAGGACGTCAGGCACGCCTGGGCGACCGGACGCATCGCCTCACTCCTCGGCGCGGAGGGTGGACACAGCATCGGCGACTCACTCCCGACCCTGCGGATGCTCGCACGACTCGGTGTCCGGTACCTCACGCTGACCCACAACGACAACACCCCCTGGGCGGACTCGGCGACGGACGAGCCGGTGCACGGTGGACTCACCGAACGCGGGAGGGAGATCGTCGCCGAGATGAACCGCATCGGGATGATCGTCGACCTCTCACACGTCGCGACCAGCACGATGACGGACGCGCTCGACGCGACGACCGCCCCCGTGATCTTCAGTCACTCGTCCTGCCGAGCGCTCTGCTCGCACGAGCGCAACGTCCCCGACGCGGTCCTCGAACGACTCCCCGGCAACGGCGGCGTCGTCATGGTGGCGTTCGTCCCGCCCTTCCTGAGCGACGAGTACGCCGACTGGTGGCGCGGCGGTCGGCACGGGCCGAAGCCGACGGTGACCATCGACGACGTCGTCCGCCACATCGAGCACGCTCGTGATGTCGCCGGCATCGAGCACATCGGGCTCGGCGGCGACTACGACGGCTTCGACGACTTCCCGGTCGGCATGGACGACGTGACCTCCTACGCCCGCGTGCGTGATGCGCTCCGCGAGCGACGGTGGAGCGACGACGACCTGGACCGGCTCGCGGGCCTGAACGCCCTCCGCGTCATCGGCGACACAGAGCGCTCAGTGCCGGGCGTCACCGACGACCTCGACCGACGGGCACCCGGGAGCGGGCGCACACCATCTCCGGAAGGACCCTGACCATGCCAGCGAACGAGACGACGGTCCTCGACGACACGACCCTGCGACTGCCCGAGATGCTCTCCGACCTGCAACGCCTCGTCGAGACCGAGTCTCCGTCGGGGGATCACGCAGCGGTCGCAGCGAGCGCCGCCGTCGTCGCGGAGCTGGTCGAGCAGCGACTGGGCCGCACGCCCGAGATACTCGTGGAGAACGGCTGCACCCATGTCCGGCTGCGGTTCGGCACGACTCGGGTGCTCCTGCTCGCCCATCACGACACGGTGTGGCCGCTCGGCTCCCTCGCCGTCCAGCCGTTCTCCATCGTGGACGGGGTCATCCGGGGTCCCGGGTGCTTCGACATGAAGGTCGGCCTCGTGCAGGCCATCCACGCCATGGCGACGCTCCGTGACCGCGGCGGCGACGAGGCACTCGACGGGATCGAGCTGCTGGTGACCGGCGATGAGGAGCTCGGCTCCCCCGATTCGCGCGAACTCATCGAGGCGGACGCAGTCGGCTGCTCGGCCGCGCTCGTCCTGGAGGCCTCCGGTGACGGCGGTGCGCTGAAGATCGGACGCAAGGGCGTCGCGGTGTACCGCGTGGACATCACCGGTCGGGCCGCCCATGCCGGGCTCGAGCCGGAGCTGGGCGTCAATGCCGGTGTCGAGTTGGCGCACCAGATCCTCCGGATCAGCGAGTTCGGCCGGTCGGCGCTCGGAACCACCGTCACCCCCACCGCCGCCGGTGTCGGCACCACGTCGAACACCGTTCCGGCCGCCGCGCACCTCCTCGTGGACTCGCGTGCGACGAGTCTCGACGAACAGTCGCGCGTCGATGCCGCGATGCATGCACTCACACCGGTCCTGGCCGGTGCGCTGGTCACGGTGGACGGCGCACCGAACCGACCGCCCATGGACCACGAGCACACCGGACCGGTGTTCGCCCGTGCGCTCCGACTCGCGGCAGAGCACGACCTCGGCCCACTGACGGGGATCGATGTCGGCGGCGGTTCCGACGGCAACTTCACTGCGGGGATCGGGGTACCCACGCTGGACGGTCTCGGCGCGGTCGGTGGCGGCGCTCACGCGGCCGATGAGCACGCGCTCGTGGACTCGATCGCCCCGCGGACGGCGCTCCTGGTTCACCTCGTCGCGGACCTCCTCCCCTGAGCTGGCTCGCGAACTGTCACTTCGGAACAGTGCGGGCCACGCGCACCCGCATCAACTGACAGTTCGCGGGCTACTTGGCGTCGGCGTAGGAGGTGACGACGGCGGTGGTGACCGGGAACTCGACCGGCGCGGTGCCGAAGATCAGGCGACCGGCCTCCGCCGCCGCCTCACGCACGAGGGCCACGACCCGCTCGGTCTGGTGCTCGGGGCAGTGGACGACGATCTCGTCGTGGAGGAAGAAGACGAGGTGGGCCGACTCGGTGAGCGCGGCCGCCGGACCGACCGTCTCTGCGGCGAGCGCCCGCAGCCGTGTCCGGAGGCCGGCCATCCAGCACAGCGCCCATTCGGCGGCAGTGCCCTGCACCACGAAGTTGCGGGTGAAGCGACCCCAGCTGCGCGCCTCCATGCGGGCGCGCTGTGTCGCGGCGGCGTTGGCGCCCTCCATCGACGCGGCCGACTGGATCTCCCGCCAGGTCTCGCCGGGCAGCGGTGACGTACGACCGAGCCGGGTGCTGACCCGCTCACCGCGTTCACCGGCTCTGGCGGCCGTCTCGACGAACTCGATCGCCCGCGGGAACGCCCTCGTGAGCCGGGGCAGGAGGCGCCCGCTCTCCCCCGTCGTCGCGCCGTACATGGCACCGAGCATCGCGATCTTCGCATGCGGTCTGGTGTCGACCGCGCCGACGTCGACCATGCCCTGGTAGAGGTCGACGCCGCGTCCGGCATCGGCCATCGCGCGGTCGCCGGACATCGCCGTGAGGATCCGTGGCTCGAGCTGCGCGGCGTCGGCGACGACGAAACGCCAGCCCTCGTCCGCGAGGACGGCACCGCGGACCTGGTGCGGCAGCTGGAGGGCACCGCCGCCGTCGGACGCCCAGCGGCCGGTGACGACCCCTCCGGGCACGTAGGTGGGGCGGAAGCGTCCGTCCTTCACCCAGGTCTCGACCCACGTCCAACCGTTCGCGGTGAGGAGGCGGGACAGCTTCTTGTACCGGAGCAGCGGCTCGATGACGGGGTGCTCGATCTCCTGCAGCTCCCACTGGCGAGTGGACGTCGCGTTGATGCCGGCACGCTGCAGGGCCTTGAGGAGTTCGCCAGGCGACTCGGGGCTGAGCTCCTGCACCCCGAGGGCGGCCTTGACCTCCTCGAGGACCGCGGCCAGCTTCGCCGGACGGACACCGGGCGGCACCTTGGGGCCGAGGGCCTCGGCGAGGATGCGGTCGTGGGCCTCGGCGTCCCACGGAAGACCGGCGAAGGTCATCTCCGTGGCGATGAGGGCACCGGCGGACTCGGCCGCGAGGAGGAGTCCGAGCTGCGAGCGTCCCTGCGGTGTCGCGCCGTCGACGGCGTCACGCTGGAGCGTGAACTCGGCGATGGGATCGCGCTCGCCACCCGGGAGGTCGAGGTCGAAGAGGGTCCCGACGGCCTCCGCACGCTGGGCGACGCGCGGATCGAGGACCTCGTCCCACGGGCCGGCCGGAGCCGTCGCGAGGGCGGAGTCGGCGGTGAAGGAGGCGTTGCGGAGGAGGTTGTGGGAGAGCCGGAGGTCGACGCAGCGGGCGACCCGGACACCCGCGGCGAGGAGCGCCGGGTACCAGAGCGTGGTGTCGTCCCAGACCCAGCGCGGCGGGTTCGGCTCGGCTTCGAGACGCCGGACGAAAGCCGCGAGGTCGGCGCGCGGGATGGTGGTCTCGGAGACCGGAGGTGGCTCGCCGGACGGAGTGGGGCGGTCCTCGAGGTGCACGACGCGCACGCGGGCGCCGTCGAGCTGCTGGAGGACGATGTGCACCACTCCAGTCTGCCGTCACCCGCCGACCTCGCCCGACGCGACCTCTCGCTGGAGACACGAGACCCGGACGGAATCGCGGATTCCGTCCGGGTCCCGTGCGGGCAGCGCAGGGACGGAGCGGGGGGCGGGCTCGCTGGGCGGCAGGCACGGCCAAGCAGTCCCCCGAAGACGGGACATCCCCCCTATGGGGGCGGGCGCAGCGGTGCCAGACTGCGAGCATGCTGATCTCGACGATGAACGATGTCCCCGGCCGCCAGGTCACCGAGGTGCTGGGCGAAGTGACCGGCCTCACGGTCCGTGCACGCAACGCGGGCGTGCAACTCGGCGCCAACTTCAAGGCACTGCTGGGCGGTGAGCTCTCCGGGCTCACCAAGCAGCTCGCTGAGAGCCGCGAGGAGGCGAAGCAGCGACTCATCGAGGCGGCCACCGCGCTCGGTGCCGACGCGGTGCTCGCGATGCGGTTCGACGCGGCCGAGGTCGGCCAGAACTACCAGGAGGTCGTCGCCTACGGCACCGCCGTCAAGCTCGGCTGAGTGCGGGGCATGAACCGACGCGGTCCCTGAGCTCCATCCCGGTCACTGAGCTTGTCGAAGGGCGCACTTCGACAAGCTCAGTGACCGGGGGGGGGTGAGGCTCAGGGACCGGGGGGTGAGGCTCAGGGACCGGGGGGTGAGGCTCAGGGACCGGGCCCTTCGACAGGCTCAGGGACCGAAGAAGGATCAGGCGCGGAGGCGCTTGAGCTCCTCGCGACGCACGGCCTGTTCGGCCGGGTCGGGCACGGGGAGAGACGCGAGGAGACGACGCGTGTAGACGTCGCTCGGCGCACCGAGCACCACTGAGCCGGGCCCCTCCTCCACGATGTCGCCGCGATACAACACGACGATGCGGTCGGCGAGGATGTCGACGACCGCGAGGTCGTGGCTGATGAACAGCGACGCGAACCCGAACTCACGCTGCAGCTCGGCGAAGAGTTCCAGCACGCGGGCCTGCACCGACACGTCGAGTGCCGAGGTCGGTTCGTCGGCGACCAGCAGTGCCGGTTCGAGCGCCAACGCCCGCGCAAGCGAAGCGCGCTGCCGCTGCCCACCGGAGAGCTCGTGCGGGAACCGGTCGCCGAACGCCTTCGGCAGCTGGACCGCCTCGAGGAGCTCGTCCACCCGACGACGGGCCGCCCGTGCGTCGCCGAAGCGGCCGTGCACGATGAGCGGCTCCGCCACGCACTCCGCGATCGTGAGCAGTGGGTTGAAGCTCGTCGCCGGGTCTTGGAACACGAACCCGATCTCGCGGCGCTTCGGGGCGAACTCGCGCTCCTTCACCCGGTTCATCTCCACACCGAGCACCGACAGCGAGCCGCCGGTCACCTTGGTGAGCCCGGCGATCGCGCGGCCGATCGTGGTCTTGCCCGACCCCGACTCCCCCACCAGGCCGAGGACCTCGCCCGCGTGGATCGTGAAGTCGACGCCCTTGACCGCACGGAACCCGGCACGGCCGAAACGACCCGGGTACTCGATCTCGAGCCCCTTCGCGACGACCACCGGCTCACCGAGCTGCAACTGCTTGCCGCGCTCGACCTCGGCCGGCGTAGAGCTCTTGCCGCGGCCGACGTGCGGCACCGACGACAGGAGCTTCTTGGTGTACTCGGCCTTCGGTGAGGAGAACAGCTCCTGGACGGGGGCCTCCTCGACGATGTCGCCCTGGTACATGACCACGACGCGGTCGGCGAGGTCGGCCACGACGCCCATGTTGTGGGTGATGAGGACGATGGCCGTGCCGAACTCGTCGCGGCACCGACGCAGGAGGTCGAGGATCTCCGCCTGCACTGTGACGTCGAGCGCCGTCGTCGGCTCGTCCGCCACGATCAGTCCGGGGTCGAGCACGAGCGCCATCGCGATGACGATGCGCTGCTTCTGCCCGCCGGAGAACTGGTGCGGGAAGTAGTCGACCCGCTCCTCCGGCTCCGGGATGCCGACGCGACGCAGGATGTCGATGGCCTTGGCCCGCGCCTCGGCCTTCGTGTACGACCCGTGCGCGCGGAGACCTTCGGCGATCTGCCACCCCACCTTGTAGACGGGGTTGAGGGCCGTGGACGGCTCCTGGAACACCATCGCCGCGTCGCTGCCGCGGATGGACCGCAGCTGCTCCGCCGACGCCGTGACGACGTCCTGCTCGGTCGAACCGTCGCGCGAGCGCAGGACGACCGCGCCGGAGGCCGTGGCCGTCTCCGGGAGCAGACCGAGGATGGTCTTGGCCGTGACCGTCTTGCCCGAGCCGGACTCACCGACGATCGCGACGATCTCGCGCGGTGCGACCGACAGCGAGATGTCGTTGATCGCCTTCACGGCGCCGGCGTCGGTCGAGAACGAGACCCCGAGGTCGCGGATGCTGACGATGTCCTTGGTGCCGAGGTCGCGTGGACCGGTGGTCGGCGTCGACTGGCTCATGAGCGCTCGTCCTCTCGTCGGTTCTCCAGATCGCTGTCCGCCGCGGCGTCGCTCACGGCTCCCAGCGACTCGGCGTCCATCATCCCGGCGCCACCGGGGCTGTCGGGCGTGCCACCGGTGGTCGTGATGCTCGACGTCGCAGCGACCGATCCGCTCGACGCGCCGACACGACGACGGCTGCGCAGACGCGGGTCGGACAGGTCGTTGAGGCTCTCACCGACGAGCGTGATGCCGAGCACGACGAGGACGATCGCGAGGCCGGGGAACAGCGCGGTCCACCAGATCCCGCTCGTGACGTCGGAGACGGACCGGTTGAGGTCGTAGCCCCACTCGGCGGCCGCAGTCGGCTCGATGCCGAACCCGAGGAAGCCGAGCCCCGCGAGCGTGAGGATGGCCTCGGAGGCGTTGAGGGTGATGATGAGCGGCAGGGTCCGCGTCGCGTTCCGCAGCACGTGACGGAACATGATGCGGGAGCTCGACGCACCGATGACCTTCGCCGACTCGACGAACGCCTCGCTCTTGATGCGCACGACCTCGGAGCGGATCACCCGGAAGTACTGCGGGATGAAGACCACGGTGATCGAGATCGCGGCGGCGAGGATGCCACCCCAGAGACTCGACTGGCCCCGGCTGATGACGATCGACATGACGATCGCGAGCAGCAGCGACGGGAAGGCATAGACCGCGTCGCACACGACCACGAGCACGCGGTCGAGCCAGCCACCGAAGTACCCGGCGACGAGCCCGAGCAGGACGCCGATGAAGATCGACAGGATGATCGCGGACACGATGACGAAGAGCGCGGTCTGGGCGCCCCAGAGCACCCGGGACAGGACGTCGTACCCACCGACGGTCGTGCCGAGGAGGTTCGTCGCGTTCGGCGCCTGCTGCGTACCGAACGAACCGTCGTCGCCGCGCAGCTGGTTGTAGCGGTACGGCGCGACGAGCGGCGCGAGGATCGCGATGAGCACGAACACGCCCGTGACGACGAGACCGATGACGAGCATCGCCCGCTGCAGCCCGACCGACTGGCGGAACTGCTTGACGACGGGCAGGCGGTCGCGCAGCGGACGCTTCGCCGGCGCGGTCTGCACGGCGGTGGTGGCTGTCGGAGCACTCATGCTCAGTACCTCACCCTCGGGTCGATGATCGCCGCGATGATGTCGACGATGAAGTTGGTCAGGGCGACGATGACGGCCAGCAGCGCGACGATCCCCTGGACGGCGACGAAGTCACGCGCCTTCAGGTACTCGCTCAGCATGAAGCCGAGGCCCTTCCATTCGAACGTCGTCTCGGTGAGGACCGCGCCCGCGAGGAGGAGCGCGATCTGCAGGCCGATGACCGTGATGATCGGGATGAGCGCCGGACGATAGGCGTGCTTCGTCACGAGCCGGAACTCGCTGACGCCGCGCGACCGGGCCGCGTCGACGTAGCCGGAACCGAGCGTGCCGATGACGTTGGTGCGGACCAGCCGCAGGAACACGCCCGCCGTCAGCAGGCCGAGGGCGATCGCCGGGAGCACCGCGTGGGCGAGGACGTCGCTGATCGCCGTCGGGTCGCCGAGGCGGATCGCGTCGATCAGGTAGATGCCGGACGGGTTGGAGATGGTCTGGAGGGTCAGCTCGGTGCCGGTGCTGGCTCGACCGGCGACCGGGAGGATCCCGAGCCAGACGGAGAAGACGAGCTTGAGCAGCAGGCCGGCGAAGAACACCGGGGTGGCGTAGCTGAGGATGGCGAAGACGCGGAGGCCCGCGTCCTGCCAGCGGTCGCGGCGGGCCGCGGCGAGCATGCCGAGCGGGATGCCGACGATGAACGCGACGATGAGGGCGTAGATCGCGAGTTCGAGGGTCGCGGAGCCGTACGTGAGGAGGACCTCGATGACCGGCCGGTTGTCGGAGATCGTCGTGCCGAAGTTGCCGACGGCGATCTGCCCGAGGAACTCGAAGTACTGGACGAAGAGCGGCCGGTCGTAGCCGGCGGCGCTGATGCGTTCCGCGAGCTGATCGGCCGGGAGGCGGCCTCCGAGCGCCGCGGTGATCGGGTCACCGGTCAGGCGCATCAGGAAGAAGACCATGGTGACGAGGATGAACACCGTCGGGATGATCAGCAGGAAGCGGATGACGAGGTACCGCCAGAGTCCGCCACCTCCGGAACGTCTGGCCGCCTTGGGGGGTGGGGTTGCGACAGCTGCCGTCATTGCAGTGGATCCTCCTCGATCACCGACTCGGTAGAGCCCGGACAGACGATCGGGGCGGCTCTGTGGAGCCACCCCGATCGCGACGTCCGACTCACCATAGTCGGATATCAGTTGGTCAGGCTACTCAGCCCTTGGTGATGGGTGCGTAGCGGAACTTGAACGACGCGTCGAGGACGGTGCCCTCGATGTCCTTGCCGACGACCGCCACCTGAGCGCCCTGGAGCAGCGGGATGGTCGACAGGTCGGCCGCCTCCGTGTCCTGGATCTGCTCGATGAGCTTCGTCCGCGCATCGGCGTCCGTCGTCGAGCGCTGCTCGTTGATCAGATCGTTGACGGCCGGGTTGTCGTAGTGGTTCGCGAGGAAGTTGTCCGTGGCGAAGAACGGCGACAGGTAGTTGTCGGCGTCGGAGTAGTCCGGGAACCAACCCAGCTGGTAGGCCGGGTAGACGTCCGTCGTGCGGTCCTTCGAGTACTGCACCCACTCGGTCTGCTGCAGGTTGACGGTGAACAGGCCGTCGGCCTCGAGCTGGTCCTTGATGAGCGCGTACTCGTCGCCGGAGCCGGAACCGTAGTGGTCACCGTTGTACTGGAGGTTGAGCGCGACCGGAACGGTCACACCGGCTGCCTCGAGCGTCTCCTTGGCCTTCGCGGCGTCCGGGCCGCCGTCGCCGTCGCCGTAGAGGCCCTTGAGGGACTCGGTGGCACCGGTCAGGCCGGCGGGCACGTAGGAGTAGAGCGGCGTGTAGGTGTCTTTGTAGACGTCCTTGGCGATCGCAGCGCGGTCGATCAAGTCGGCAGCGGCCTGGCGGACGGCGAGCGCCTTCGCGGCGTCGGCGTCAGCGGTGGTCGCTCCGTAGGGCATCGTGTCGAAGTTGAAGACGAAGTAGCGGATCTCGCCACCGGGGCCGTCGACGACCTTGACGTTCTTGTCCTTCTTCAGGTCTTCGATGTCGGTCGCGGAGAGGCTGCGCGACGCGACGTCGATGTTGCCCTGCTTGACGTCGAGCTTCAGGTTGGACTCGTCGGTGTAGTACTTCACGTTGACGGTGTCGTTCTTCGCCTCGCCGAGGAGGCCCTGGTAGTCGGCGTACTTCTTGTACGAGATGAGCTCGTTGAACTTGTAGCTGTCGATCGTGTACTGACCGGCGAACGCCTTGCCCTTGACGATGTCGTTGTCAGGCGTGAGCTCGGTGGCGGAGAAGACGTCCTCGTCGACGATCGGACCGACGGGGCTCGAGAGCACCTGCGGGAAGGTCTGGTCGTTCTCGGTCTTCAGCGTGAAGACGACGGTGAGGTCGTCGGGCGCATCGGTCTTCTCGAGGTTGCCGAGGAGCGACGACGGGCCGTTGTCGTCGGCGATGGCGAGCTGACGGTCGAAGCTGAACTTCACGTCGGACGAGGTGAGGTCGTTGCCGTTGGCCCACTTGAGGCCCTTCTTGAGCTTCACCGTGTACTCGGTCGGCGAGGTGAACTCGGCCGACTCGGCGATGTCGGGCTCGACGTCCGGGCTGTTGTACGGCGTGTTCAGGAGGAAGGGGTAGACCTGGTTCATGACGGCGAAGGAGCCGTTGTCGTAGGATCCGGCCGGGTCGAGCGTCGTGACCTTGTCGGTCGTGCCGATGACGATCGTGCCGCTGGCACCGCTGCTGGAGCCGCTGCCACCGGCGGCGCAGCCGGCGAGGGCGAGGGCGGTGATGGACAGACCCGCGAGCGCGACGGCGCTCTTCCGGAATCCACTACGTGGGGATGACATTGATGTCGACCTCATTTTCTGTGTGTGAGAGACGGCACGGCTGTGTGCAGGTTCTTCGCACGTGCTTGTAGAGGATTACAGCACGCTCCGAACAAATCACTCAAACCGAGAAGGCTTCCGGTGCAGATTCGTTACGAGCACGAAACGTGCGCGAGCGACATCTGTAGCGCAATGACCGCGCGTTTCGTCCGGTTCGGACGCTACCGAGATCCCGCGCCCGACAGACGCACAGCCGGGGTCGGTCAGTACCCGCGCTCGGCGTCGAACCGGTTCAGCAGTGGTTCGCCTGCGCGGTAACGGGCGAGGTTCTCGATGAACAGTGCCGTGAGTGTCGCGTTCTCGCTCTCGACCGTGGACGCCGAGTGGGGCGAGATGAGCACGTTGTCGAGGTCCCAGAGCGGTGAGTCCGAGGGCAGCGGCTCCTCGCGGAAGACGTCGAGCGCCGCGCCACCCAGCTTGCCCGAGCGGAGCGCCTCGATCAGCGCGTCCTCGTCGACGACCTGCCCACGGGAGATGTTGACGATGGCGGCGCCGTCGCGCAGGAGCGCGATCCGGTCGGCGCCGATGAGGTTCTCGGTCTCGGGCGTGAGCGCCGTGCAGAGCACGAGCACGTCGGTGCCCGGCAGCACCTCGTCGAGCCGGTCCACATCGCTCAGCTCGACGCCGTCGGGGAGCTCATAGGTGCCGCCGACCCGACCCACCGCGGTCACCCGTGCGCCGATGGTGTCGAAGGTCCGCACCACGTTCGACCCCATGCCGCCGACGCCGACGACGGTGACGCGCATCCCGGCCAACTGTCTGGTCGTGTATCGCTCGAACCGGCGCTCCCGCTGCCGGCGCTGGAGGAACGGAACACCCTTCACGACGAAGAGCGCACCGGTGAGGGCGAACTCGGCGAGTGGGACGGCATGCACGCCACCTGCCGTCGTGACGGTGATGCCGCTGCGGTCGAGTCCGGTGCGACGCATGAACGCACCGATGCCGGCGCTCGTCGCCTGGATCCATCTCAGGTTCGGGGCGCGCTGCGGGAGCGCGGCCGGGTCCTGCCAGTCGAAGTCGAACGCGACGTCCGCCCGGGCGAGCATGTCCTCCCACCGCTGCTGGTCCGCTGCGGACAGCTCGGGTGACGGCCCGCGGTGATCGGCGACGTACTGCGGGACCGCGACGAGCGTCGGGTCGTACAGCACCTCGACATCGGGGAGGGAGGCGCTGATCGCCTCGACGTGCTCAGGCTCGAGGTGGCTCGCGATGAGGATCCGCATGATGGTCCATCATGCCCTGCGATGCCCTGCGCCCGGGGTCAGTCGTTGATGGCGGCGTTGGCCGCCTCCTGCGCCTTCTTGAGGCCGTCGGCGACGGGCGTCGTGCCGGCGAAGATCTCCTTGAAGATCGGGTCGTAGGCGGCGAGTCCCTTCGCATACCCGGCACCGGTCGGTGGCGCGATGGTCTTCGCGTCGTCGGCGATCACGTCGAAGAAGGGCTGCACGTCGACGTCCTGGCCCTTCCAGTAGTCGAAGTACTGCTTCTGGGCCGCGGTGACGGCGGGGACCGCCGAGCCGGACGCACCGACGGGCGCGTTGCCCTCGGTGCTGCCCAGCCACGCGAGCACCTTCTTCACCTGGTCGGGGTGCTTCGTGGCCGCGTTGCCCGCTGCGGCGATCCCGTTCGTGACGCTGACCTTGCCCGCAGGGCCGGACGGGAGCTCCGCGACACCCCAGCGGAAGTCGGCGCCGTCGTGCACGGCCTTCAGACTGTAGAGCCCCGACTGGAACATCGCGACCTTGCCTTGGAGGAAGGCGTCGCGGGCGAAGTCGCCGTCGGCGTTCGTGGAGGCGGCCGGCGGGGCGACCTTGGCACCGTTGATCGCGTTGACGAGGTAGCTCACGGACTCGCTCGTCTTCGGGTCGTTGAACGCGAAGTCGTCGCCGTCCTGGTACTTCCCGCCGTTCGAGCCGATGAACGGCAGGAGCACGGCCTGCAGGTCGTACCCGAGGCCGGTGCCGTAGGTCGCGGGCGCCGCGGGGTTGAAGCCGGGCTGGTCGGCCGAGACCCCGGCCGCGTCCTTCGTCAGCTTCTTCGCCAGGGGCAGGAACGTGTCCTTCGTCGCGTCGGGCGACCAGGTCGCGTCCTCGAGCTCGGCGGGCTTCACGCCGGCCGCGTCGAGGAGGTCGGCGTTGTAGTAGACCGCGATGCCGGCGTCGGACAGCTGCGGGACGGCCCAGAGCTTGTCGTTCCGGGTGAACTGGCTGACCACGCTCGGTGCCCAGTCCTTCGAGGCGTCCTTGCCGAGCGTCTGCCCGACGTCGAGGACGCTCCCGCTGTCCGCGTACCCGGCGAGGTAGGAGTTGTTCAACCAGAAGACGTCGGGAGCGGTGTCCGCCGCGACGTCGGTGCGGAGCTTCGTCCAGTAGTCGGCCCACTCGACGACGTCGACGCGGACGCGGATGTCGGGGTTCTCGCGCTCGAAGGCGGCGAATGAGGTCTCATAGGCGTCGGCGACGGCGGCATCCCAGACGCGCACCGTGACCGTCGTGCGCTCCGTGGATCCGGCGGCGCAACCGCTCAGCATCAGGGCGGAGGCGGCCGCGATCGCGAGGGCGGCGTGGCGCTTGAGCATGAGAATCCTTCGTTCCGTGAACCTCAGGGAGGCTAGCAGTTCAGTCTGAACGCCCGCGAGCTGTCAGAAACGGCCAGTGTGACGCCGTCTGACTGTGCGTTTGTGACAGTTCGCGGGCAGGTGGGGCTGTCACCGGGAGGACCACCAGTCGAGGAGGCGGCGGGTGGCCTCCTCCTCGCCGAGCGGGCCCTCGTCGAGGCGCAGCTCCAGCAGCCAGCGGTACGCCTCGCCGACCTCGCGACCGGGTGCGATGCCCAACACCTCCTGGATGCGGTTGCCGTCGAGGTCGGGCCGGACGGACTCGAGCTCCTCCTGCTCCTGGAGCTCGACGATGCGCTGCTCGAGGTCGTCGTAGGCGAAGCCGAGGCGGTCGGCCTTGCGCCGGTTGCGGGTCGTGACATCGGCGCGGACGAGCATGTGCAGCCGCTCGAGCAGCGGACCGGCGTCGCGGACGTAGCGCCGCACCGCTGAGTCGGCCCACACGCCCTCGGAGTACCCGAAGAACCGCATGTGCAGCTCGACGAGCCGCGCGACGCTCTTGATCGTGTCGCCGTCGTAGCGGAGCGCGGTGAGGCGTTTCTTCGCCAGCTTCGCACCCACGAGGTCGTGGTGGTAGAAGGTGACGGCTGCGCCGGGGCCGGTCTTCTTCGTCGCCGGCTTGCCGATGTCATGGAGCAGCGCGGCCCAACGCAGAACGAGGTCGGGCGCCTCGCCGGGGTGCCGCGAGTGCTCGTAGCCGATCGCCTGCTCGAGCACCGTGAGCGAGTGCTGGTAGACGTCCTTGTGGTGGTGGTGCTCGTCGGGCTCGAGTCGCAGCGCCGGCAGCTCGGGCAGCACGATATCGGCGATGCCGGTGTCGACGAGGAGCTCGAGGCCCGCGCGCGGGTGGTCGGTCGCGAGCAGCTTGCCGAGCTCCGCCTGGATCCGTTCCGGACTCACGATGGAGATGGTCTCGCGACGCTCCTCCATCGCCTCGATCACGTCGTCGGTGGGCCGGAAGCCGAGCTGCGAAGCGAACCGCGCGGCTCGGAGCATACGCAACGGGTCGTCGCCGAAGGAGACCTCGGGCGAGCTCGGCGTCCGCAGCAGGTGGGCGACGAGGTCCTCGACGCCGCCGGACGGGTCGACGAGGGTGATCTCGGGGATGCGGAGCGCCATCGAGTTGACGGTGAAGTCGCGCCGACGCAGATCGTCTTCGAGGGTGTCGCCGAACGCGACGACCGGCTTGCGGGTCACGCCGTCGTAGGCGTCGGCCCGATAGGTCGTGATCTCGACCGTGTCGGCGTGCTCGACGCCGTCGTCGTCGGTGACGGTGACCTTCGCGCCGATCGTCCCGAAGTCGCGGCCGACGTCCCACCAGGCGCTCGCCATCGGCTTGAGGACCGCGAGGATCTGGTCGGGCGAGGCGTTCGACGTGAAGTCGAGGTCGCTCACGGTGCGACCGAGCATCGCATCGCGAACCGGTCCGCCGACGAGGGCCAGTTCGTACCCGGCTTCGGCGAACGCCGACGCCACCCGAGCGACCACGGGCGACGAGGCCAGGTCCTGCAGGCGCACCAAGGATTCCGCCACGCTCACCATGGGGTCAATCGTACCCGGACGCCGCCTGCGACCCCGTCGCCGTCAAGCCGCGAGCGGTCCCGGGCGACGGCCGTACAATAACGATGAACCCACTCCCCAGCAGACCAGAGGCGGACACGATCACGAACGAACTCGACGACCAGCGGCCAACCGTCGGCACTCAGGCACCGACGGCCTTCACCAGTACCGTGAAGGACCCGATTCCGCCGGAACTCCCGTTCACCACCGCCCCTGAGCTCGTCCTCGTGACCGGTGGCTCCCGATCGCAGCGCTTCGACCGCCCCGACGTCGTGCAGCGCAAGGGCGTGTACACCCTCATCAACGGTCACCTGACCCCACAGCAGTCGATGGTGGAGGACCTGCTCGCCGTCGCCGACGTGCTCGACGCGGCCGAGATCGAATACCTCCTCATCCGGGGCGAGCACGACCGCCCCGTCATCGTCGTCGACCGCTCCCTGCGCAAGCGCTTGCAGACCGCACTCGCGGAGGCGTTCGCCGACGAGCCCTTCTACAGCGTGCCGCTCAAAGCGCGCATGTCGACGGTGAAGCCGGCCGGCGATCCTCACCTCCTCTCCGACGGCCTGCTCACCGGCGCCCGCAAGGCCGAGGTGTTCCGGCTGTACCGGCCGCGCATCGAACCGCTCGGCCGCCTCCGCTACGGCATGGAGACCGCCCTGCAGCTCGAACTCTGGCGCTTCGGCGACGAGGAGATCACCGCTCCCGTGGAGAACGTCCTCATGCGGACGTACATGCCGCGGACGGAGGCCGTCGAGACGACCGTGGAACGATACGGCCGCAGCTGGCGGACGCTCGAGCACATGTTCGGCGCGCTCGCGAGCGACGTCACCTTCGACATCGACCTCGTCTTCTCGTGGGTGGACGGCTCCTCCGAGGAGTTCCAGCGCGCCCGCGCCAAGCGGATGCAGAGCTACGTCGTCGGCGACGGCGACGACTCCGACGCCCGCTTCCGCCAGATCAACGAGCTCAAGTACGCCCTCCGGAGCGTGCACACCTTCGCCCCCTGGATCCGGCGCATCTTCATCGCGACCGACTCCCCCGCGCCCGAATGGCTGGCGGAGCACCCGAAGGTCACCATCGTTCGCAGCGAGGAGTTCTTCGGCGACCTCGACGCTCTCCCGACGCACAACTCCATGGCCGTCGAGAGCCAGCTGCATCGCATCGAGGGGCTGTCGGAGCACTTCCTCTACTCCAACGACGACATGTTCCTCGGCCGACCGATCAGTCCCGAACTGTTCTTCTCACCGGGCGGCATCAGCAAGTTCGTGGAGGCGACCACCCGCATCGGCCTCGGGGCGAACGACCCCTCGCGCAGCGGCTTCGAGAACGCGGCCCGCGTGAACCGCCGGCTCCTGCACGAGCGCTTCGGCCGCGTCACCACCCGTCACCTCGAGCACTGCGCCGCGCCCCTCCGCCGGAGCATCATGGCGGAGATGGAGCAGGAGTTCGCCGAGGAGTTCCGCGCGACCTCCCACAGCGCGTTCCGTGCGGCGGACAACATCTCGGTGACGAACTCGTTCTACCACTACTACGGCCTCATGACGGGTCGCGCGGTGCAGCAGACCCAGGCGAAGGTCCGCTACATCGAGACGACCCTCAAGCAGTCGCTCGGGCAGATGGAGCGACTCCTCAAGCGACGCGACCAGGACATGTTCTGCTTGAACGACGGCAGCAGGCCGGAGATCTCGGTGGAACAGCGCACCACCGCGGTGATCGACTTCCTCGAGCGGTACTTCCCGTTCCCGGCCCCGTGGGAGCGCGAGGCCGCCGTGCCGAACGCGCTCGAGGTCGAGCCCGCCAAGCTCAGCTGACCGCCCTTCGACAGGCTCAGGGACCGGACGGGCGCCCAGGGACCGGACGGGTGCCCAGGGGCCGGAAGGGCGCCCGGGGACCGGGGCCGGTCAGGGGACGATGCGCTCTGCGCGGAGGCGGTCGAAGATCGCGGTGAAGGCGTCCAGCGTCCGCCGGTAGCCGGTGAAGCCGGCGAGTCGGCTCTTGCTCATGTCGGTGACCACCTCGATGTCCCGGCCGAGATCGCCGTCGGTGTGCCACCACGACGCCACGCGGGAGAGATCGGCCTCGACGAGACCGTGTTCGGCCACCAGCTCGGCCCAGGTGCCCTCGACGCCCGCCATCTGCTGCTCGAGCGGACGCGGCTCGGTGTCGAAACCCTCCGGCTCGACGCCGAGGTGCGCAGCCAGTCGCGGCCACATCCAGCGCCAGCGGAAGACGTCGCCGTTGACGATGTTGAACGCCTCGTCCGCACCGGCCGGTGAGGTCGCAGCCCAGAGCATCTGCTCGGCGAGGAGTCCGGCGTCGGTCATGTCGGTGAGGCCGTTCCACTGGGTCTCGGAACCGGGGAACACGAACGGTCGGTCGAGCCGCTTGCAGAGCGCCGCCTGCACCGCGAGCGTGGACGCCATGTTCATCGCGTTGCCGACCGCATGTCCGATCACGGTGTGGGAGCGGTGTACCGACCAGGTGAACCCCGCTCGCGCAGCCGCGGCGAAGAGCTCGTCCTCCTGCTCGTAGTAGAAGTTGGGCGTGTCGAGTCGGTCCTCGTCCTCGTGGAACGGGGTGTCGGGCATCTCGCCCGCCGCATAGGCCTCGAACGGGCCGAGGTAGTGCTTCAGGCCGGTGACCAGGGCGACGTGCTGAACGGGCTCGGCGGAGAGGGCTGCCAGCAGGTCGCGGACCATGCCGCCGTTGACCCGGATGTTCTCGGCCTCGGTGTCCTGACGTGACCAGGCGGTGAAGAACACGTGGGTGACGCCGGTGCCGCCGAGGGCGCGCGCGAGGTCGTCCGCGTCCCGGAGGTCGGCCGCGACGTGCTCGACCTGCGGGTGGGCCGCCGGCGCTCGGCGAGCGAGGGCGAGGATCCGCCAGCCACCGTCCTCGAGGAGCTGCGACACGATCGCGGAACCGGTGATGCCGCTGGCGCCGACGACGAGTGCGGTGCGTGGTGCTTCTGGGGAGGTCATCCGTCCACGATAGGCGCGTCGGTCTGGGGAGGCTCCCGGAACGGCGGACCCGCCGGGCTGCGGTACCCTGCCCGGCTGCGGCCCTTCGACAAGTTCGGGGACCGGAGGGAAGTTCAGGGACCGGGGAGGTGCCGCCCTAGACGAGGACGCCGATCGGCATCGTCAGCGGCGGCTCCGGCTGCACGGGCACCGTGTCGGACACGGGCAGCTCGATGCCGTCGCGAGCGAGCAGGCGCGCACTCTCCTCGGCGTCGATGTAGTGCAACGGCGGGGTCTCACCCAGCGGCACCACCGAGTGCAGGACCGTCTTGCCGTAGACGTGGACGAGGTTGAACGCCCGCGCGCCGTCGCGACCACGCGTCCCGCCGACGGGCACGTTGAGGTCCTGCGTGTAGCACGTGGCCGAGGCGACCGACACCGGGATGCCCGCGAAGGTCGCGGTCGAGGAGTAGTGCAGGTGCCCGGCGATGATGCTCCGGACGTCGGATCCCTCGAGCACTTCGGCGAGCTTCGCCTGATCGCGCAGCTCGACGCTCACGGCGAGGTCGAGCACGCTCGGGACGGGCGGGTGGTGCATCGCGAGGATCGTGCCGTGGGGCGCCTTCGTCGAGAGTTCCTCGGCGAGCCAGTCGAGCTGCTCGTCCGACACCTCACCGTGGTGGTGCCCGGGGACGCTCGAGTCGAGGGTGATGACGCGGAGGCCGTTGACGTCGTAGACGCGGTCGACCGGACGGGTGGTCGGCACTTCACCGAACAGCCCGGCCCGGAACGCCTGGCGGTCGTCGTGGTTGCCCATCACCCAGATGATCTGCGATCCGAGGCGCTCGGCGACCGGCTCGACGATCGAGCGGATGCGGTCGTACGCGTCGGGTTCGCCCTTGTCGGCGAGGTCACCCGTGAAGACGATCGCTTCGGGCCGACCGCCGGACGCCTCGAACTCGGCGAACAGGCGACGCAGGTGCGTCTCGCTGTCGACACTGTCGTAGAGGCTCCCCCCGCCGGCGAGGAGGTGCGTGTCGCTCACATGGAGCAGGAAGTGATCGGGCCTCGGGTACTCGGCCGTGCGAAGACTCACGTGACAACTCTCGTTCGAGCGATGCTCTCCGAACCGCATCGCAGCTGTTTGACCATCTGACCAGACTCGGTTGAACGGCAACGGAACGCCACGCTACGACGCGGGAAACTCGTGAGCAAGGTCAGGAGCCGACATCCAGGGGACTCACACCTGACGGTGGGCTGCGGGAGGATGTCCGCATGCCCTACCTCGACGACGATGAGCAGCCGCTGCAGCGGATCGATCTGGCGCAGATCCCCCCGACCGGACGCCGGTTCCGGCTCGAGCGGCGGATCGGGTTCCAGGAGCACGCTCCTGACGGTCCCGTCGTGTGGGCACCGGCGTCCGACGACGGGCACGACGGCGACCGGGCGGAGGGATGGACCGACCTCGCGTCCGTCCCGGGCGTCCTGTGGAGCTTCATCGGCAGCTACGGCCGGCAATCCGCGCCGGCCGTCGTGCACGACCACCGGGCACTCCTCGCGCTCGGGCTCCCGCCGGACCAGGCACTCGAGCAGCGGTTCGAGGACGACCGACAGTTCCGCGTCGGCCTCCGCCACCAGCGGGTGCCGCTCCTCCGGGCCTGGCTCATGTGGGCCGTCGTGTCGGTCGAGCGGTACGTCCGACACGCTCCTGGCGTCGCCGCCGTGCTGATCGGGCAGTCGGTCCTCGGCGTCCTGGCCGTCTGGGTCGCGACGATCGGACTCGTCACGCCCGTGCTCGGCGCTCCGACGCCCGGGTGGCTCGGCCTCGCGATGGCACCCGCCGTCCTCGCCGTGTGCTGGCGGGAGGAACGGAGACTCCTCGTCTGGTTGCCGTACGCCGGTGCACTCCTCGGGCCGCTCCTCCTCGTCCAGCTCGCAGCGGTCGGCGCGTTCCGCCTCCTCGAACTCCTCGTGCGGGAGACCATCGACCGCCCGTTCATCGACGACTCCCCCGGCCCCGTCGGCCCGCCGACCCTCCGCTGACCCGTTCCCTGACTCAGGAACGCCTCGGCGTGTCGAGCGCGGGGGACCCGACACGCCGAGACGCTCCTGAGACAGGGACGGAGCAGGGGTCCGGCTAGGCGCCGGGGAGGGTGCCGAGTCCGTCCACGACCGGGATCGCCGCGAGGAGCCGCTGCGTGTAGGCGTCCTGCGGGTCGGACCAGACGCGGTCGACCGGACCGTGCTCGACGATGCGCCCGGCGCTCATGACCGCCACGTCGTCCGCGATGACCCGCACGACGGACAGGTCGTGGCTGATGAACAGGAGCGCCGCGCCGGTCTCGACCGCGAGCTTCCGCATGAGCTTCGCCACCCGTGCCTGCAGGGAGGCGTCGAGCGACGCGATCGGCTCGTCACCGATGAGCAGCTCGGGGCCCGCCGCGATGGCCCGGGCGATCGCGATGCGCTGCCGCTGGCCGCCCGAGAACTGGTGCGGGTAGCGGGTGCGGCTGGCGGCGTCGAGTTCGACGTGCTCGAGCAGCTGACCGACGTCCCACGCGTCGCGCACCGGGTTGACCCGGAGGCCGTCCTCGATCTGACTCCCGACCGTGCGGCGCGGGTTCAGCGAGGCGTACGGGTTCTGGAAGACCATCTGGATCCGCAGCAGCTCCGGTGCGCGCTTCCGGAGACCCAGCTTGCCGATCGGCGTCCCGTTGAACGTGATCGCGCCACCCGAGGTCGGTTCCAGCCCGCAGACCGCTCGCGCGAGGGTCGACTTGCCGCAGCCCGACTCCCCCACCAGGCCGAGCACCTGTCGGGGTTCGAGGTCGAAGCTCACGCCGTCGACCGCGTTCAGCGTGCCGCGACCGGGCAGCTTGTACGTCACGTGGACGTCGTCGAGGTGCAGCAGCGTCATGACGCCGCCTCCGTTCCCGTGTCGGGCAGCGCGTCGATGAGCGCCTTGGTGTACTCGTGCTGCGGATCGGTGATGACCTGGTACCGGCTGCCGTGCTCGACGATCTCGCCGAGCCGCATGACCGCGATCGTGTCGGCGAGCGCCGACATCACTCCGAGGTCGTGGGTGACGAGGATGATCGCGATCCCGAGCTCGTCGCACAGCTTCCGCAGCAGGCGGAGGATGCCGGCCTGGACCGTGACGTCGAGGGCCGTGGTCGGTTCGTCGGCGATGAGCACCGAGGGCTCGCACATGAGCGCCGAGGCGATCGCGATGCGCTGCAGCTGCCCGCCCGAGAACTGGTGCGGGTACTTGCGCAGCGCCGCCTCCGGGTTCGGGACGGCGACGAGGCCGAGCATCTCCAGCGCCCGCGCGTGGGCGGCCGCCTTCGAGGCTCCCGTGTGGTGCCGGTAGTGGTCGACGAGCTGGGCCTCGACCGTGAGCATGGGGTGCAGGCTCGCGGTCGGGTCCTGGAAGATCATCGCGATCTCCGTGCCGCGGTACCGGTTCATGGTGCGCTGCTTGAGCCCGACGAGTTCGGTGCCGTCGAATCGGATGCTGCCGCCGAGGTCCGCGCCGGCCGGCAGGAGCCCGCAGATCGCGAGCCCGGTCATGGTCTTACCTGACCCCGACTCACCGGCCAGCCCCGTGATGCGACCGGCGGGGACCTCGAGGTCGATGCCGCGGAGGATCTGCTTGGCGGCGGCGCCGCGACCGAAGCCGAGCGTGAGCCCCTCGATGACGATCCCGCCACCGCTGCTGCCTGCTGACTGGGTCATGTCGCGTCCTTTCGGATCGGTCACTCCGTGCTCGCCGCTCACAGCGCGCGCCCCTGGACGGCTTCCTGCGACCGGGGGTCGAGGGCGTCGCGGAGGGCGTCGCCGAGGAAGTTGAAGGCGAGCACCACCGTGAGGATGGCGAGTCCAGGGAAGACCGCGATCCACCAGGAGGAGAAGTTCTGCACCCCGTCGGACACCATCGCGCCCCAGTCCGGCGTCGGCGGGACGGCACCGAGGCCGAGGAACGAGAGCCCCGACAGCAGCAGGATGGCCGTACCGACGTCGAGTGTGGCGAGCACGACGACCGGCGACACGACGTTCGGCAGGATGTCCTTGCCGAGCGAGGTGAACGGCCCGTTGCCGAGCAGACGACCGGCGATGACGTACTCGGCACCCCTGGCTCCGATGACGAGTGAACGCGTCACTCGGGCGTAGGCCGGCCACGACACGATGAGCATCGCGATGACGGCGTTCGTGAGGCTCGGGCCGAGCGCAGCCGCGATGACCATCGCGAGGATGATCGTCGGGAACGCGAACACGAGGTCCGCGATCCGCATGATGGTCTCGTCGAGGGCCTTGCCGAAGTAGCCGGCGATCGCCCCGAGCAGCGAACCGATGAGCATCGCGAAGATCACGAGCATGAGGGCGAGCGGGATCGAGACCTGTGCGCCGCTGACGACCCGGGACAGGACGTCGCGGCCCACCTGGTCGGTGCCGAACCAGTGCGCGGCACTCGGGGCCTGCAGCCGGTCGAAGTCCTGGGCGAGCGGGTCGAACGGCCGGATCCACGGCGCGAGCACCGCGACGAGCAGCCAGAAGAGCACGATCACACCACCCGCGACGGCGAGCGGGGTGCGCAGCTGCTTCGAGATGCGGAGGCGGCCCTTGCGCTTGGTCTGGACGGCGAGGACGTCGGTCATGCCACCCTCACTCTCGGGTCGATGAAGCCGTACAGCACGTCGACCAGGAAGTTCAGGCCGATGTACACGAAGCCAACGATGAGCCCGACGCCCATGATCGCGGGCAGGTCGAGTTTGGTCGCCGCGGAGTACGCGTACTCGCCGAGGCCGTGCCACGAGTACACCTTCTCGACGAGGACCGTCCCGGACAGCAGCGACCCGAAGGCGACGCCGAGCACGGTGATGATGGGGACGAGCGCCCCGCGGAGCACGTACCGGGTCACGACGACGTGGCCGGGAAGGCCCTTCGCCCGCGCTGCACGCACGTAATCGAGGTCGAGCACCTCGAGGATCGCCGACCGTGCGAACCGGGTGAGCAGACCGATCGTGTAGAGCGCCAGGACCGAGGCGGGCAGGATCAGGTGGGCGATGGCGTCGCCGAAGGTCGACCACTGGCCGGCGAGCAACGCGTCGATCGTGTACATCCCGGTGACCTTCGGCGGCGGGATCGCCGCGGGCGAGAGCCGCCCGGAGCCCGGGAACCAGTGCAGCTGGGAGAAGAACACGAAGTAGACGACGAGTGCGAGCCAGAACGACGGCACCGAGATGCCGATGAGGCTCACGACCCGGATGACCTGGTCGGTGATCGTCTTGCGGCGCAGCGCGGCCCACATGCCGAGACCGACGCCGATGATGATCGAGATGACGATGGCGGTGAGCGCCAGCTCGGCCGTGGCCGGGAAGGCACGACCGAGTTCGTCCGCGACGGCGCCGCGGGTCTGCTGCGAAGTCCCGAGGTCACCCTGGAACAGGTTCGCGACGTACGTGACGTACTGGACGGGCAGTGGCTTGTCGAGGCCGGCGCTCTCGCGGAACTGCGCGACGATCGTCGGATCAGCCGCGGCCTGCTCACCGAGCGCCGCCTGCACGGGGTCCGCGGGGACGAGGTTGGTCAGCGTGAAGGTGACGAGCGTCACCCCGAACATCAGGAGGACCGTGAGTCCGAGCCGGATGCCGAGGTAGCGCGCGAGCGGGTGGAGACCCGCTCGCGCGCTGGACGTCGTCGGTGCGACGCTACTTGATTCCGGCAAGATCGACGGTCCACGTCGGGTTCAGCGGAACCTCGGTGATCGTGGTCGCGGTGACCACGTTCTGCGCCGGCTGCAGGAGCGGGATGAACGGTCCGCTCGCGTTCTGCGCCTTCTGGAGGTCCTGGTACGCGGCGGCACGGGCGTCCGTGTCGGTCGCGGCGAGCGCCGCGTTCGCGAGGTCGGTCACGGTCGGGTCGGCGCCGGCCGGCCAGCCCGCGCGGAGGCCGACGAGCTCACCCGGCGTGAACGCGAGGTAGTTCGACGGGTCCGGGAAGTCCGGGCCCCAGTACCAGAGACCCACGGTCTCCTTGCCGTCGCGGTAGGCGTCCAGCTCGGTGGCGACCGGAGCCGGGGCCAGCGTGATGGTGATGCCGACCGACTTCAGCTGCGCCTGGACCGACTCGGCGATGCTCTGGAGCGACAGCCCCTGCACCGTGATGTCGTTCGGGAAGTTCAGCGTGACGGCTTCACCGGCGTAGCCGGACTCCTTGAGGGCCGCCTTCGCCGCATCGGCGTCGAACTGGTTGCCGTCGGCCGCGTCGAGCGCCCCGTTGAAGATCGAGGGGATGAAGCCACCGGGACGGACGGAACCGTCGCCGGCGAGGTCGACGATCTTGTCGTAGTCGATGCCGAGCTTGACGGCCTCGAGGAACTTCGGGTTGCTCGTGATGTCGCTGATCGCGGGGTCCTGGTTGAGCATGAGGAAGATCATGTAGCGCGAGGGGTTCGCGATGATCTTCACCTTCGAGTCGTCGAGCTCGGAGACCTGGTCGGGGTTCAGGTCGAGGGCGACCTGCGAGTCACCGGCCTCGACGTTGAGCTTCTGGGTCGGGCCCTGCACGTTGCGGAGGACGACGCGCTCGTACGCGGGCTTGGTCCCCGTGTACTCGGGGTTCGCCGTGAAGACGACCTGCGAGGCGGCGTCGAAGGATTCGAGCTTGTACGGGCCGGAGCCCGCGGAAGTGGTGTTGAGGAACGACTCGGCCGCGTCGTCGGCGGTCGCGCTGCCACCGTTCTCTTCGACGACCTTCTTGTTCACGACGCCGAGGGCTGGGTTCGGCAGGATGAACGGGAGGGCGGGGTTCGGCGTCGCCGAGGTGAGCGTGAGGGTCGTGTCCGAGGTCTTCTCGATCGTGACGCCGTCGAGCAGGAAGGACGGGTTGCCCTTCACGCCCTGGACGCGCTGCAGCGAGAACACCGCGTCGTCGACGGTCACGTCGGAGCCGTCGGAGAACTTCTTGCCGTCCTTCATCGTGAGGGTCATCACCGTGTTGTCGGCGTTCATCTCGTAGCTCGCGAGGCCGTCGACGGGGGCGGTGACGTCGTCGCCCTTGAAGGTGAGGAGGGTCTCGTAGAGCGCCTTCGCGACGATCGAGCCGGTCGTCTCGTACTCGCGGTTCGGGTCGGCGGTCTTGAGGTCGAAGGACGCGTCGACGACGAGCGACTTGCCCGCGCTGTCATCGGAGCCACCTGAGGGGGAGCAGGCGCTGAGCGCGAGGCCGGCGGCGAGGGCGAGGCCGAGGGCCGCCATGCCGCGCCGGCTCGTGCGGCTGAAGGATCGTGACAAGGTGGAGCTCCTTATCTGGTTGGAGGGATGAGCTGAAAGTAGTGCGATACGCGATCATTCGTCAATCCACAAGCCGTTACCAAAGAAGAATTGTCTCGATTTCGCGGCGAATCTGCCATATCCTCTCAATCGACCGCCAGGACCACCGCTGAATCTGGACGTTTGGAGCAATCGATGCAACTCGACGACACCCACATCCGCATGTTGGAGCTGCTCCGGGAGGACGGGCGGGCTTCGGTCGCCGCACTCGCGGAGGAACTCGGGATCTCCCGCTCGAACGCCTACTCGCGCTACGAGGCGATGCTCCGCGCCGGCGTCCTGAAGGGGGTCCACGCGGAGATCGAGCCGGCCACGGTCGGGCTCGGTGTCGCGGCCATGGTCTTCATCACGCTGCGCCAGAGCCAATGGGCGGACTTCCGCGCGCGGCTGTCCTCGGTCCCGGAGCTGGAGTACTTCGCCGTCACGACCGGCGAGCACGACGCGATGATGCTGATCCGGGCCCCCGACGTGGCGGCGATCCACGAACTGGTCGCCACCCGGCTCGCGCAGTGGCCGTCCATCAAGGCGACGACGACCGTCTTCCTCATGGACGAGGAGCGGTCGAACGTGTCGCTCCGCATGACGAGGTCCGAGCGCACGAGCGTCGAGGACTCCGGCGAGCGCTTCGGCATGACGCGGTTCGTCCGCACGAGCGACGAGCGCGCCCAGCGGGTGCCGGAGCGACGCGGACGCTGACCCAGCGAGGGTGGCTGGCCGGTTCAGGCGGCGGCGATCTCCCGACAGACGCTGACGTGGGCCTGCCCGTCCGGGCCGATGAAGTCCTCGGTGAGGACGAACGAGCCGTCCTCGGCGCGGGAGATGATCGAGCTCGCTTCGCCGCGCGTCGTCAGGTCGCCGGCACGATTGCGGTGCACGAACGAGATGTCGATGCGTTCGCCGGTGCGCACCCCGCAGAACCGTCCGACGGAGACGGTGTCGCCGACGTATTCGCCCCAGAGCACGCCGTGCGTCTCGTGGTAGACGAATCGCGTGGGCGCGTCGGCGTCGACGACGCTCGCGGACGACGACACCATGTCGAACACCTTCGCGTCGAGGTTGAAATCGAGCGTGGCGCTGGTGCCGGTGTCGGCGGTTCCTGTCATGCCGTCATTCTGCGGAGGCGTCCGAACAGGTGTCAACCTGCCGACGATCCGTCCATCCCGCCGGTCGCCTGAGCCGGTCGGACAGGACGAAACGCCGGATCAGACGGTACGGCCGAGATGTTCCGGTGGCTCCGGGACCCGCAGCTTGACGGCGTCCACCTCGGGTGGCTTACTGATCTCCATGTGTCCAGACAGCCTGCAGTTCCGCGACCCCCGCACCCAGCCACTCCCCCGGGACGACGCGTTCCGCGAGTACCTCGCGACGGGCTGGGGCGCAGTGGACCGCTCCGTCGACCTCGCCGAGGGTGCCGGCGCAGCCGCCGGGCGTCACCGCGACGTCGTCAGCGCGCAGTTCCCCGGCCAGTGGCTCGCGGTCACCGCGGGACGCGCCGTGACGCGCGCGAACGACACCGAGTTCCCGTTCCGGCCCGACAGCGATTTTGTGTGGCTCACCTCCTGTCAGGCGGAGGGCTCGGTCCTCGTCATGCAGCCGACCGCCGGTGGGCACGACGCGACGCTGTACCTCGCCGAGCCCGTCGGTCCCGGTGAGGAGGCGTTCTACGCCGACGCCATGCGCGGCGAGCTCTGGATCGGCCCGTCCGCCGGACTCCCCCAGTGGGCGGAGGCGCTCGGCATCGAGGTCCGCTCACTCGAGGTGCTGGAGGAGTCCCTCGCGCTCGTGCCCGCCGACGCGCTCCGCGCAGGCGCCCCGGAACCCCGGGTCGACGGTCGATTCGCGGCGTCGCGAGCGCTCCTCATCGCCCTGTCCGCCGCGAAGCTCGTCAAGGACGACTGGGAGATCGCGCAGCTCCGCGCCGCCGTGGACGCCACGGTCGGCGGGTTCCGCTCCGTGGCACGCGAACTGTCCGCCGCCATCGAGTTCGGCGGCGAACGCTGGTTGCAGTCGACCTTCGAGCGCCACGCCCGCACCTTCGGCAACGGTGTCGGGTACTCGACCATCATCGGCAGCGGACCACACGCTCCCACGCTGCACTGGACGCGCTGCGACGGTCCGGTCCTCCCCGAGCACCTCATCCTCATGGACGCCGGTGTCGAAGCGCGCTCGCTGTACACAGCCGACGTCACGAGGACCTTCCCGGCGAGCGGGTCCTACACCGCGGCCCAGCGCGAGGTCCACGACCACGTCGAGCGGGCCCACCGCGCCGCGATGTCACAGGTCGGCCCCGGCCGGTCGTTCATCGACATGCGGAACACGGCCTACGAGCAGATCGCCACGAGCCTCCGCGACCTCGGCATCCTGCAGGTGTCGGTCGACGAGGCGATGTCGCCGAACGGCCAGCAGCACCGCCGCTACCTGCCGAGCGGCACCGGCCACCATCTCGGACTCGACGTGCACGACTGCGCCCGCATCGGTGACGAGCGGTACCTCGACGGGCCGTTGCAACCGGGCGCCGTCCTGACGGTCGAACCCGGCCTCTACTTCCACGCGAACGACCTCACCGTGCCGCCGGAGCTGCGCGGTATCGGCGTCCGCATCGAGGACGACCTGCTCGTGACCGCCACCGGCCACGAGGTCCTCTCCGCAGCACTCCCGATCAGCGCGGACGGTCTCGAGGCCTGGTTGCGGAGCTGACCGACGGTTCACAACTCAGGACGGTCGCCGCGTGTCGCGACGCGCCCCTGCGGCACCAGCAGCGACTCGCCCGGTGCGTCCTGCGTTGCGAACGAGCCTAGGCTTGCACGGTGAGTCAGCCCGACGCCCCCATGCGCACCGCCGTCCGCCCGAGCCCGGGCGTCATCGCGACCCTGCGGAACCCCAGGGCCTTCAGTGTCGAGATCCTCGCCGGGATCGTGACGACGCTGGCGCTCATCCCCGAGGTCATCTCCTTCTCGATCATCGCCGGCGTCGACCCGAAGGTCAGCCTCATCGCCTCCGTCGTGCTCGCCATCTCGATGTCGATCCTCGGCGGGCGTCCGGCGATGATCACGGCCGCCGCGGGAGCCGTCGCCCTCGTCGTCGCGCCGCTCGTCAAGGAAAACGGCGTGGAGTACCTGCTCCCCGCCGTCATCCTCGCGGGCCTCATCCAGATCGTGTTCGGCGTCACCGGTCTCTCCCGGCTCATGCGGTTCATCCCCCGCTCGGTGATGATCGGGTTCGTCAACGCGCTCGGCATCCTCATCTTCGTCGCCCAGGTCCCCCACCTGCTCGGCGTCCCGTGGCTCGTCTACCCCCTGTTCGTCATCACGGTGCTGATCGTCCTGCTGCTCCCCAAGCTCACCACCGCGGTGCCGGCGCCGCTCGTCGCCATCGTCGTCGTCACCGCGATCACGATGATCGCGCACGCCGCCGTGCCGACCGTCGGCGACCAGGGCGACGTCTCCGGCGGCCTCCCCGGCCTGACCGCGCTGCTCGTGCCGCTGAACCTCGAGACGCTCGGCATCATCTGGCCGACCGCGCTGAGCGTCGCGTTCGTGGGGCTCATGGAGACCCTCCTCACGGCGAAACTCGTCGACGACATCACCGACACGACCTCGTCGAAGGGGCGTGAGTCGTGGGCCCTCGGCGTCGCCAACATCCTGGCCGGTTGGTACGGCGGGATCGCCGGCTGCGCGATGATCGGTCAGACGGTCGTGAACGTCAAACTGGGCCGAGCTCGGACGAGGATCTCCACCTTCGTCGCCGGCGTCTTCCTCCTGCTGCTCGTGACCGCGCTCAGCCCGGTGATGGCGCAGATCCCGATGGTCGCGCTGGCCGCCGTGATGATGATCGTCGCCATCAAGACCGTCGACTGGCACAGCGTGCGCCCGGCGACCCTGCGACGGATGCCGATCCCCGAGACGGTCGTGATGGTGGTGACCGTCGCGGTGGTCGTCATCACACACAACCTCGCAATCGGCGTCGCTGCAGGAGCCGTCCTCGCGATGGTGCTCTTCGCGCGGCGCGTGGCCCACGTGATCCGCGTCCGCCGGGTCCTCGCGGACGACGCCGCCTCCGTCCGCTACAGCGTCATCGGCCCCCTGTTCTTCGGCAGCAGCAACGACCTGGTCGAACAGTTCGACTACGCGGCCGATCCCACTGACGTCGTCGTCGACTTCACCGCCTCGCAGATCTGGGACGCCTCGAGCGTCGCCGTCCTCGACGCCGTGCAGGAGAAGTACGCCGCACACGGCAAGCAGGTCGTGTTCACCGGACTCGACGAACGAAGCTCGGCGTTCCACGGAAAGCTCACCGGCCACCTCTGAGCCGATCGCTCCGGCACCACCTCAGAGGTGCAGCACTCGCCGGAGCCCCGCATCCAGATCCAGTGACAGGGTGACGGGAACCCTCCCGGCGGCCGGACCGAGGTCGTCCTCATCGAGGGTGAGCAGCTGCGTGGTGTTCACGACCGAGTCCTTCGGCAGGCCGGAGGCCGTCGCAGGGAGGAACACGTTGCCCGGGAGCTCGGCGAGCGCCGTGTTCGACGTGACGACCGCGATGATTACGGTCCGGAGTGCGCTCCGCGTGTAGGCGTCATGTTGGACGACGACGACCGGGCGCCGACCGGCGGGCGCACTCCCCCGTCCGCGAGGGCCGAGATCGACCCACCGGATGTCACCGCGGCGGATCACCAATCGTCTCCGGCAGTGAGTTCGGCAAGGCGGTCGCGTCCGGCCGCGGCGACGCCCCGTGCTTCCTCCGCTGAAGCGACTCCCGCACGCCGCAGCGCGGTGTCCACTGCGTCAGTGAGACCGGCGGCATCGGTCTCGTCGAGATACCGACTCGCCGCCGCCGCGAAGAATTCGGACCGGTTGACACCGAGCTCGGCGGCGCGAGCCTCGACGCGGGTGAACAGTTCATCAGGCAACGAGATGGCGGTCTTCACAGGTGAGAGTATAACCGGGTATAACTTGGGTTGCGACCCTGGGCTGAAGATGTCGACGGCGTGACTGGGCATGCGACCACGGTACGCAGCCCAGGTCGGTCACGGCCTGGCCGGCGCAGCGGCGGTGGAGAGGAGCCCCGCAAGCCGGGCTGTGGAGGACTGAAGTCGCCGATTCGCGGGCCACCAGAGGATGATGGAGTCATGGCAGAAACCGGAACGCCCAGAGTCGCGGTCTACATCGACTTCGACAACATCGTCATCTCGCGCTACAACCAGCTCTACGGGAAGGCGGCGTTCAGCCGGGATCGCGCGCGGTCCCACGTGCCCTCCGCCGCACCCGAAGGCGACGAGATCTCCGAGCGCCTGCAGGCCGCTCGCGTCGACGTGGGCGCCATCCTCGACTACACCTCGTCGTTCGGGAACATCGTCATCAGCCGTTCCTACGCCGACTGGTCCGAGCCGGTCAACTCCGCGTATCAGAAGGACCTCGTGGACCGTGCGGTCGACCTCACGCAGATGTTCCCCACGACGAAGGCGATGAAGAACGGTGCCGACATCCGCCTCGCCGTCGACGTCGTCGAGGACCTCTTCCGCCTCCCCGACCTCACCCACATCGTGATCGTCGCCGGTGACTCGGACTACATCTCCCTCGCGCAGCGCTGCCGACGCCTCGGTCGCCACGTGATCGGGATCGGTGTCGCCGGTGCGACGAGTCGTGCGCTCATGGCGGCGTGTGACGAGTTCTCCGACTACGACGACATCCCCGGGATCGTCCGGCCGGTCGTCACGCGCACGCCCCGGACCCCTGCCGCCGTCGAGAGCACGGCGGAGGTCTCCCCGGAGGAGGCGCCGAAGTCCGCGCCCAAGTCCGGCGGGCGTCGTCGCGCCTCGTCCGGGTCCACGCCGACGGCCGAAGCGCCGGTCGCCCAGACACCTCCCCGCATCGGCGGCCTCTTCACTGAACCGGTCTTCAGCCACCGCGACGCCGACGACCTGGACGACACCGACGAGGAGACCGCGGACCCCTCCGGCCCCGACGCACAGCGTGCGGCGACCGAGCTCCTCGTGCGGGCGCTCCGCCTCGTGCACGCCAAGAACGACGACGAGGACTGGCTGCTGAACGCCGAGGTGAAGAACCAGATGATCCGCATGGATCCGGCGTTCAAGGAGAAGCCGCTCGGCTACCGCTCGTTCAGCGACTTCATCAACTCGCGCTCCGACCTCGTCGAGGTGAACCCGGACGCGAGCCCCGACGGACGTCGTCTGCGACTGCGCGAACTGGGCTGAGGCCGGCCCCGCAGCCGGAGATCAGCGCCGCAGCAGGACCGTCCGCCTTCGGGCGTCCTGTTCCCGCGCGGATGTCCTGCTGCGGCGCTGCTCAGGCGCCTCGGAAGAACGCCTGGACCGCTGCACTCAGGGCGGTCGGATCGTCGATGTGGCACAGCTCGCGGGCGGAATGCATCGACAGCAGCGGCGTCCCGACGTCGACCGTCCGGATGCCGAGCCGTGTCGCGGTGAGTGGACCGATGGTCGAGCCGCACGGCACCGTGTTGTTCGACACGAAGTCCTGCGAGGGCACACCTGCGGCGGCGCAGCTCCGGGCCCACAGTGCGGCCCCGAGGGCGTCGGTGGCGTAACGCTGGTTCGCGTTGATCTTGAGCAGTGGCCCGCCACCGGCGATCGGACGGTTGGCCGGGTCGTGGCGCTCCGGGTAGTTCGGGTGGATCGCGTGGCCGGCGTCTGCTGACAGGCACCAGGAGGCCGCATAGGCCTGGAGCCGTTCGGACGTCGTCGCGCCCAGCGATGCGCCGATGCGGGTGAGGACGTCGTCGAGGAACGGACCGCTGGCACCGGACGTCGAGGCCGAACCGAGCTCCTCGTGGTCGAAGGCGGCGAAGACCGTGATGTGTCCGGCGTCGTCCGTCGCTCCCCCGTCGCTCGCGGCCAGCAACGCCGCGAGTCCCGCGTGGACCGAGGTCAGGTTGTCCATGCGTCCGGCGGCGAACAGCTGACCGTCGAGACCGAATCGCCGAGGCTCCTGGGTGTCGGCGACGAGCACGTCGTACCCGGCGATCGCGGTGGGGTCGACACCTGCGATCGTCGCCAGGTGCGCGAGCACGTCGGCGTAGGCGAGGTCGCCGACCCCGTACACCGGCTGCAGGTGGCGCTGGCGATCGAGGACGAGGCCGTCGTTGACACCTCGATCGAGGTGCACGGCGAGCTGCGGGATGCGCAGGAACGGACCGGTCCGGACGAGGTGCACGGTGCCGTCGAGCGTCACCAGGCGTCCGGCGAGTTCGAGCTCGCGGTCGAGCCAGGAGTTGAGGAGCGGTCCCCCGTAGACCTCCACGCCGGCCTGCAGCCACCCGTGAGCGCCGGTCGTCGGCTTCGGCTTGAGTTTGAAGCTCGGCGAGTCGGTATGCGAGCCGAGGATGCGGAACGGCGTCGTGGCGTGGGCCTGCTCGGGCTGCACCCAGGCGATCACCGCGCCCTCGCGTTCGACGAAGAACCGGCCGGCGCCGCCGTCCCAGGACTCGGTCTCGAGCCGCCGGGTGAAGCCGGCCGCCGTGAGGCGCCGAGCACTCTCCGCGACCGCGTGATACGAGGTGGGCGAGGCGACGATGAAGTCGGCGAGGTCGGTGATGTGGGCGACGGAGTCCATCCCACCATCCTCCCACCACCCACGCACCCGGCACGTGGATGCACCAGGCCCTACCCTGGACGGGTGACGAAGACCCGCAGCGACCTCATCGGGCCCGCAAGCGGCCTGTCCGAGGATCGTCGCGGACGGATCGCACGCATCGTCGACGGTTGGTTCTTCGCCTTCGGCACGGCGGCGGCCGTCTTCCTGGCGTACGTGCTGCTCACCGAGGCGTTCGCCCGCGGTTGGGCCCAAGCCTGGTTCATCCTCGTCATCTACCTCGTCATCGCCTACCTGATCCTCCCCCGCCTGCACACCGTGCTGTCGCGCGTCTACCTGCCTGACTACTTCATCGGACGCACCCGCACGCGCGAGGGCATCCTCGGTGATCCCGTGAACCTCGGCCTCCGAGGTCGGGAGGAGCAGATCCACATGGCGATGCTCTCGGCGGGCTGGACGCTCGCCGACGACCTCGGCCTGCGCGCGAACCTGCGGATCGTGACCTCGACGCTGACCAGGCGCAGCTACTCCGAGGCACCCGTCTCGTCGCTCTACCTGTTCGGTCGTCCCCAGGCGTTCTGCTACCAGCAGGAGGTCGACGGCAGTCCGGGGAAGCGGCACCACGTCCGGTTCTGGCCGACCCCCGAGGGCTGGCTGCTCCCGGGCGGCTACCAGGCGGATTGGCTGGCCGCCGGGACGTACGACAGATCGGTCGGCATCAGCGTCTTCACCCTGCAGGTGACCCATCGGATCGCCGACGACGTCGACGACGAACGCGATCACATCGTCGCGTCGATCGCGGCCGCGGACCTCGGGGCGTCGACGTCCGTGATCGACAACTTCTCCACCGGCTACCACTCGCGGAACGGCGGAGGCGACGCGATCGTCACCGACGGCGACCTGCCGATCATCGATCTCAGCGCCGTGGTCGTGCCGGCGGCGGCGACCCTGCCGGCCGCCGACGCTCCCCCGACGCGCTCCCTCATCCGGGCCGGCGACCCGCGGCCCCTGGACACCACCGTCGGTGTGGTCCTTATGGTCGTCGCGGCACTGTCCACCGTGCTCTCCGGTGTCCTCCTGGTCTCCGATTGGAAGCAGGTCATCTCGGAGGCCCGCGCGACGGCCGCGACGGCCGACGACGTCGTCCTCATCCCGTGGGTCGTCGGAGCCGTGCTGGCCCTGTCGGCCGTGGTGACGCTCTGCTACCTCGTCCTCGCCTGGCGGGTCCATCGGGGAGGCAACCTCGCGCGCCTGCTCGCCATGACCTTCAGCTCGACGTCCATCGCCACCCTCGCCGCGAGCTATGTCGCCGGCGCCGGCGGATTGACGCTGCAGACCAACCTGATCGGCTTCGCGGTCGACTGTTCCATCATCCTCGCCCTCTCCGGAACCGAGGCCCGTGACTGGGCCCGCGGGCGACAACGACGCACCCGGAGGACGAAAGCATGACCGACGCACCCGACCAGACGGACGAGGGGCCACGCCCCGCCACCTCGCTCAAGCGCGCGCTGCTCCTCGGCGCAGCCATCATCACGATCGTCGCCGGGCTGACGGTGCACTGGTCGGTGGCAGCGGCCTGGGCGAACCCCGTGACCAACGCGCTCTACACGGTGCTCGTCGCGCTCCTCCTGGCCTTCGCCGCCCCACGGCGTCCGCTGTGGCAGATCGCCCTCGGCGCGTTCGGCTTCTCGGCGGCGATCGAGTGCTTCCAGGCCACGGGCGTGCCGGCCGCACTCGCGGACCAGTGGCCGCCCTCGGCGCTCGTGCTCGGCACGACGTTCATCCCGACGGACTTCATCTCCTACGCCCTGGGCGCGGCGGCGTTCCTGTTCCTGTCGCTCGCCATGTCGCTGGTGATCCGTTGGGTTCGCAACGACATCCTCGAACGACGCGCACGGGCGGACCGGGCGGCGCGGCGCCGATCGGACTCAGGACCCGCCTGACGGGTGCCCTAGCCGCGAGTCGTCTCCCCGTACTGGACGTGCTCGAGGTCGAAGACGGCCTCCGCCAACGCCGACCTCGCCGCTTCGAACTCGACGTCGTCGGGGTGGCCCACCACCCGTGCGTGCTCGAGGTGCCAGGTGGCACTGCGCAGGAGTTCGACGGTCGTCGGAGCGGGGGAGGGCGCTCGCGTCGAGGCTGCGGGTGACGCGTCGGCGTTCGCCGCTCCGCCGGGGACGAACTCGATCGTGTTCGATTCCGCCGGAGCGTCGTCCTGAGCGTATGCCTTCTTCTTCATATGTCCTTCATCGAGGTTGTGAACTGTTGTGGCTTGCGGCGCGACGGGCTCCAATGGTGGCGAGGATGCCAGTCCTGGACAAGAAGTGATATATGCCGACAGCGGAATGTCCGGCTTGGGGCGCTGTTCGGGTCGCGCCACCGCGAGGAGCGTCGGAACACGCCCACGGTCGTCCGGAGCATCCGAGGCACCGAGGACCTGGAACCGTTCGAGCCCCCAACGGGACCAAGCGGATGCCGTCCACGCGCAGATGGCCGCGTCGATGAGGTCCTCGCGGTGCTTGTGCGCCGACTCCTTCAGCGGCGACGGTTCCGCGACGAGGAGCGCCGTCACCGGGTGGGTGTCGAGGTCGAGTGGCGGAGTCGCCGAGGTCAGCGCCTGCAGGCGCGAGATGAGGTCGTCACAGACCTCCGCGCGGCGTCGCCGTCGCTCGGCGACGGGGAGACCGGGGTCGAGGCGCTTGTAGCGGGGCCGCGCATCCGGATACCCGAACTCCTCGGCACCCACCAACGTGGTGTGGGGATAGGCCTCGAAGAACACGACGGCATCCGCCGCCGGCGTGCTCAGTCCGTCGAAGTACTGGAACCCCGCCGCCTCCAGCGCCGTGAAGAGCGCGACACCACCGAGCGCGGGCAGGCCGAGGTTCGACGGGTAGGCCGAGACCTGCCAGCGCCCGTACCGCTGCCCGACCTCACGTTCACAGAGACGCATGCCGGTCTCGTTCTGGACGAGCAGAGGGGCGTCGACTGCGATCACGGCGCCCGGTGAGGCGGTGGCGACGATCCAGGCGACGACGGCGTCGATGCCCACGGCCCACCCGGCCTCGATGACCGTCCCGGTCTCGTCGATGCACACCAGTCCCGACTCGTTCGCGGCGCGGGAGCCGGTCCCCTCGCCCCAGGCGAGGTCGACTCCGAGGAAGCGGGTCACGAGCGGTTCCTTCCGGTGGACGCGGCGAGGCACCGCCTCCCGAGCCTACTGGGCAGACGTCGACGACTCCTCGGATCCGGCGGCGGGCCGGAGGTGAGAAGTCGTCGAGCGTCCCGAGCGCGCGATCAGCCGACCGGGCCCTCGATCAGCGTCACGTCAGCGGTCTGGGAGGTCCCACTCGCCGTGGTCCAGGTGACGGAGACCGTCTGGCCGGGCTCGAGCGTGGCCATGGTCGCCGTCAGGGTCTGAGCGGAGTCGATGGCGGCACCGTTGATGCCGGTGATGACGTCGCCGGCTGCGAGGCCGATCGACGCCGCCGGCGTGTTCTCGATCACCGAACCGACCACGGCACCCGGCACGGTCTGGGCTGCGCCGGACGCGGCCAGCCCGATCCCGATGAAGGCCGGGTAGCCGATCGAGACGGTATCGGTCTCGACGCCGGTGCGGATCTGGTCGACGATGGACAACGCGTCGTCGATCGGGATGGCGAATCCGTCGATGTCGGTCCCACCGGAGGAGGCAGCGGTGTCGACGCCGACGACCTCGCCCTCCGAGTCGTAGAGCGGCCCGCCGGAGTCGCCCGACTGGATGTCCGCGTCCGTCTGGATCAATCCGGTCAGCTGCTTGCCCGCCCCGGTCGCCTCATCCTGGACCGTGATGTCCTGCTCGAGGGCGGTCACGGACCCGTCCGCCGCGCTGGGCGTCCCACCCGTGCCTCCCGCGTTCCCGACCCCGGTGACGGCGTCACCGACGGCTGCGCCGCCGTCGTCGTCGATCGTGACGGTGTCCAGCCCTGAGGCGCCGTCGAGCTGCAGGAGCGCGACGTCGTTCGTGGCATCCGTCCCGACGACGCGTGCGTCGTACTTCTCTCCGGTCGCCACGACGGTGACGACGATGCTCGTCGCTCCCGCGACGACGTGGTTGTTGGTCAGGATCTGGCCATCGGCGGTGAGGATCATCCCGGTTCCCGCGGCGGCGGCCCCCTGGTAGGCCAGCTCGGTGTCGATGTCGACGACTCCCACGGATTCAGCGGCGGTGGCACTCCGGGTGTTCGCCGTCGCGGCATCCGGCGTCGCCTGCTGCGGCCCAGGCTGCCCACCGGGAGCGCGGAAGCTCTGACCGCCGTCGTCCGGCACCGTCTCCATCACCTGTGAGGAGGCGGCGACGCTCTGGAACGCGCCGGCCGCCAGCGAAGCGAGGCCGAGGCCACCGGTCACGAGGGACACGACCGTGGCGGCCGTCGCAGCGGCGATGATCCAGCCGATGGGCTGCTTCTTCGCGGGAGTACCCGTGGTCGACAGCGGCTGAGGGATCGTCTGCTGTCCGTACGGTTGGGGCTGCCAGGTGCCGGAGGGCGCGTACTGGCCCTGGCCGGCGGCGTACGGTCCGTACTGACCCTGCGGGCCCTGGTGATGACCGGGCCACACTTGACCGCTCGTCGCGTGGGGAGCCGTCGCGTAACCGAAGGGCGTCGTGGGCTCGCGTCGTTGACCACCCGCGGCCGTGTTCCCGGGGTAGCCGGCCGGGGGAGTGACGTCCACACCGGGCTGGGGCTGGTACGAGCCGGTGGGCGGCTGGTACGGATCGAGAGCGGGGGACGACTGTGGCGTCTCCGCCGCTCGAGTGCCGTCCGTTGGACGCGGCTCAGGGCGTTCTGGGTCTGGGGTGGTGTTCACGGGGATTCCTCTCGGCGGGGGTGCTGAGATCATCTGACTCCCGCAATCCGAGTGAATCGTCTGGTTCGACCATGAACGACCTTTGAGCTTCCCGACCGTTTCCCGGATGACGATCGTGTACAGGCTCCATGCGAGACGCCACCTCAGGGTCGCGTGAGCAACGCCTCCAGCGCAGGGCGGGCCGCTGCCTCGGAGATGTGTCCGGCGACGACGAGTTCCGCGAGCCCGTGGACCGCCGCCCAGACCGCCGTGGTCAGGGCGGCGATGACCTGCGGCTCGGCGCCGGGGGCCAGCGACGCCGTCGTCTCGGCGAGCAGCGCCTCGACGCCTCCGATGAGTGGCGCCATAGCCTCACTCGGTGAGCCGGGGACACAGACTTCGGGGTCGTAAATCAGGCGGAACCGCTCCGGGTGCTGCGCCGCGTAGTGCACATACGTCGAACCGATCCGGACGGCCGCCTCCCGTGGGTCTCGACCCGCCGTCGCCTCCCGCTCTTCGCGCATGGCGTCCAAGAGCTCGGCCATGCCGCGTTCACTCAGCCGCTTCAGGAGCGCGGTCCGGTCGCCGAAGTGGTGGTACGGCGCGTTGTGACTGACCCCGGCACGGCGTGCGACCTCCCGCAGGCTCAACGAAGCATGGCCCTGCGTCCGCATGAGTTCGAGTGCAGCGTCCTCGAGCGCCGGCCCGAGGTTGCCGTGGTGGTACGTCGTCGTCGATCTTGACACAAGCAACATCGTACCCGTAGAGTCGGTTCCAGCCGGAAGTGGACAGTGTCCAGATTCTTGGCACTGTCCAGACCTACAACTGTTGGAGAACTCATGCCCGCCCTCGTCATCGACGGACACCCGAACCCCGGGTCCCTCTGCGCCGCCCTCGCCACCAGCTACGCGGAGGCGCACGGCGACGCCACCGTCCTCGCCGTCCGCGACCTCGCGTTCGACCCGAACCTCCGCCTCGGTTACACCCGCCGTCAAGACCTGGAACCCGACCTCGAACGGGCGTGGGAGCAGATCCTCGCCGCGGACCACATCGTGATCGTGGCTCCGGTCTGGTGGGGATCGATGCCCGCACTGCTCAAGGGGTTCTTCGATCGCCTGCTGCTGCCCCGTCGCGCCTACCGGATGAAGTCCAACGGCCTCCCTGAGGGGCTGCTGGCGGGCCGTACCGGGCGGGTGATCGTCACGTCGGACTCGCCCTCGTGGTACCTGCCGCTCGTCGGCGACACGACGGTGAAGCAACTCCGTACCACCACCCTCCGGTTCTGCGGGATCAAGCCGGTCGCCGTGAACCGGTTCGGTCGGGTGAAGGATTCGACCGTGGAGCAGCGTCAGCGGTGGCTCGCGAAGGCGGCGCAGAACGGTCGCACCGACGCGGCGCGACGGAATCCTCGCCCCTCCGCAGCCCCGGCGGAGCTGGTCAGTGGCCGTCGACCAACCGGATGAAGGCACTGAGCTCGGCCACGCCCTCCGGCGTGACCGGCAGGTACTCGGTGAGCGCGGGGGAGTGCACGAGGTACGCCGCCCACTGGGCGCGGGAGATCCCGACGTTCAGTCGGTTCTTCATCAAGAGGAACGACATGCCCCGCGGGACGTCGGCGGGGGAGGACGCGGCCAGCGACACGATCGCGATGACGGCCTCCTGACCCTGGAACTTGTCGACGGTCCCGACGCGCACCCCGTCGAACCCGGCCGCGTCGAGCGTCGCTCGGACGACGGCGACGTGGGCGTTGTAGGGACAGACGACGATGATGTCGGCCTCGCCCACCGGGTCGTCGATGCGGCCGGCATCCGGATCGGTCCAACGGAGCCCGATGCTCGACCGGACGAGCTCGGCGACGCGGTCGGCCTCCTCCTGCGAACTCGTCGCGTTTCCGACGTGGTGGACCGGGACGACGTGCAGTCCCGGCGCACGACCCTCCAGACGCCGCTTCGTCGTGGCCGCTGCTGAGCGCAGCTCGCCGCCGTACGACAACCGCGAGACCGGCTCGGTGACCGCGGCATCCATCCGCCAGGTCTCGTGGAGGAAGTAGCCGAGTTCCGGAGGGAGGACGTCGCGACCGTCGGCCACGAATCCGAGGGCCGAGGTGTCGATCGGTTCGGGATGCGTCCCCTGGCTCACCTGCGGCAGCTGCTGCGGGTCGCCCAGGAGCAGGAGGTTCCGCGCGGCGACGCTCGCCGCGATCGTGTAGGCGAGCGAGAACTGACCGGCTTCGTCGACGACGAGGAGGTCGAGCGATCTCCGGTCGAACCGGTTGGGGTTGCTGAAGTCCCAGGCCGTCCCGCCGATGACGAAGCCGCCGGTCTGCTCGGCCATGAACGCGCCATGACCATTGGCCGGGAGGACCGTGTAGCCGCGCTCAGCATCCGGGTCGGCACCGGATCGTAGGGTCTTCGCCACGAGCGCGGGGGAGAGCCCCGCCTTCACCACACGCTCGAGGAGGTTCTCGACGACGTCGTGCGACTGCGCCACGACCCCGATCCGCCAGCCGTGCTGCTGCACGAGGGCCGTGATGACGTGCGAGGCGACGTAGGTCTTGCCGGTTCCGGGCGGCCCCTGGACGGCGAGCGCCGAGTCGTCGAGGTCGAGCAACGCGGCGGTCACGTCCTCGATCGTCCGCCCGTCTCCGCGGTGGGGGAGCGGCTCACCCGAGCTCGTGCGGGGCGGCCGTCGCCGCAGGATGTCGACGACGCCGTCGTCCGGCCACCCTGGAGAGGCGTCGAGGACCGCTTGCCCCCACTCGGCGATCGCGTCGACCTGTGTTCCGGGTCGCGGGGGAGGAGACGGCGTGAGCGCGACCGGCAGCTCCGTGTAGGGCTCACGATCCGTCTTGAGCGTCTCCTGGATGAGCAGGGAGTCGTCGTCGACCTCGAGGACCGTGATCTGCCCCGCCGGTCGCGAGCCGGGCTCGGCGCGGGGGAGCGTGTACGGTCCCGGGTGGTCGTAGACGGCGAACGGGTCGGCGCCGACCTTCACACTGCTGCCGGGAGCCCATCGGCCGCGGAGTCGGACGTGACGGCGGTCGCTGCGCTGCCGTCCCTCGCGGAACCAGTCGCGCTCGACAATTCCCGAGGTGACGGTGAAGACGTTCCGGGTGTCCTCCCATTCGTCGCGCGCGGCGATGAGTCGGGAGAAGTGCTCCTGCCAGAACGATTTGTGCTCACGCCGGTGGTAGTCGATGGCGGCCGCCGCGAGCGCATACGCGGTGGCGTCGTCGGAGCGTTCGGGGTCGAGGGGGTCTCCGGCCAACGCCGTCAGCGCGTCGTGGAGCGGCGTCGGTTCGTCCACCAGGGGCTCAGGTGCGTCGGTGACGAAGGTGCCCGGCAGCACGCCCCGTTCCGCACCGAGGTCGAGCAACCAGTTCCGCAGCCGACGGGTCGACTCGCAGTCGTACGCGTTGTACTCGGCGATCTCGGCGAGCTTCCGTTCGCCTTCGGCGACGAGCTCCGGGTCGCCGCTCCGACTCAGCTCGCGCGCCTCCGCGTAGGCGGTGATGGATGCCGCGGCGTCGGTGACGTCGCTGTCGCGGTGGTCCTCACCCATGTAGAGCGGCTCGAGCTTCTTGATCGAGTACGACCGCGATCCGACACGCACCGTCTTGCGGACGAACGGGTAGAGGTCGAACAGCACGGCCTCGCGGAGGAGGTCGTCGATCGTGTCCTCCCCGACCCCGTGCCGGGCGGCCAGCGAGAGCAGGTGCGTCCGCTCGTAGGCGGCGTAGTGGTACACGTGCATGCCCGGGAACTCGGCACGGCGGGCGGTGAGGTAGGCGAGGAAGTCGATCAGGGCCGTGCGCTCCTCATGGAAGTCGTGCGCCCACCAGGATCGGAACCGGCCGTCGGTGTCGACCAGGCCGAACAGGTAGTCGATGCCCCACCTCGTGCGGTCGCCCCGTCGGGAGTCGCCCGGCTCGCCCTCGGTGTACAGCGGGTCGCCCTCGAAATCGAAGAAGACGTCGCCCGGATCGGGTTGCGGCAGGAGCCCGAGCGCCGCGGCGTCGTGCACGCGGAACGCCGGCACGCCGGCGGCGGGTGACGGCTCGAGCTGCAGGTGCGCCTGCTCGCGCAGCGCAGCGAGCGTGCTCTCGGCGATGCCGTCGACCGTCCCGCCGGCGCCACCCGACGGCCCGTGCGGCCCTGGTCGCTCGGTCGACCCGGTGAGCGTGAGCGACGCCAGATCGTCGATCGTGGCGATGCCGGCCGCCAGCAGGCGGTCGCGCTGCGTCAACCGGAGCCCGGCCACCAGCAGGACGTCGCGTGAGGCTGTGATCTCGGCGTCGCACCACGCGCATCGTCCGCAGACGCTGTAGCGCTGATCGCCCCAGGCCACCGGGGCGTCGGCTTCGAGCCGTTCGGCGACGATCCGCAGCAGGCGCGCACGGCGGCGACGGTACACCGGCAGGATGTCGGCCACCGCGTGGGTGCTGACGGTGCCGTCTCCCAGGATGAGGTCGACGTCGTCGTCGACCGGGATCCCGGCCGTCTCCAGCTGCTCCACGTAGGCGGCGAGCTGGAGGAGGGCGGTCACCTTCGGTGAGCGCGCGAGTTTGGTGTCCTGCACGCGATACCGGCCGTCGGGCCGGCGCACGATGAAGTCGGCGAAGCCGATGAACGATCCGTCGAAGAACGCGGCCTGGAAGACGACCGGGGCTCCGTCGCGGAACGCCGTGATCGTCGACTCGACGGCTGCGGCGAGCGCCACCGCGTCTCGGACGTCGGGGCGGTCGAGCTCGACGACGCCGGTGCCGAACTCGGCGCGGTACGACTCGAGGACGCGCAGCTCGTGCTGGTCGCCGAGCTTGGAGGTGCGCATCAGCATCTCGTCCTCGGGCTCGACGATCGGTTCGATCCGACCGAGCTTCGCGTCGACCGTGCGCAGGAAGGCGAACTCGCAGTAGGAGGCGTTGGAGAGGTCGCTGGCGCTCGTGATGGCGGAACCGTCGAGGAGGAACATCGGTGCGGTGGGTGCCTTTCGAGACGACTACTGCGGGGGCTGGTCCGCCTCCGATCGCTGTCAGTCTGGCACGCACCACCGACCACGGCGCCGCCGCGGGACGCAGGCTGTCGTCAGCCGAGGGGGAGCCGTCTGTGGAGCGGCGTCGGGCACCCTCAATCCCGCGTCCCCTAGCCTGGACAGCGACCACGACGCCACGGGACAGGAGCGCATGATGACCACCACGATCCAGGTCGTCGCGGGTGTCGCCTCACAGGACGACACCGTGCTCGCATGTCGGCGGGCACCCGGGCGGGCGTCCGGTGGACTGTGGGAGTTCCCCGGCGGCAAGGTCGAGCCCGGCGAGCAACCGCAGGACGCGCTGGCTCGTGAGCTGCGCGAGGAGCTCGACGCCGACGTCGCTGTGGGGGCGCTGCTGGACCGCTCCACCGTCACCGTGGGCGAGCTCGTCATCGACCTCGCCTGCTACGAGGTCGTCTTCCGAGGGGCACCCCCGGTCCACAGCACGGACCATGACGAACTGCGCTGGGTCACCCGCGAACAGCTCCTCGGACTGGACTGGGCGACCCCCGACCTCCCGATGGTCAGGCGACTCACCGCGAGCTGACCCCGGAGACGCGGCGTGTCAGTCGGCCGCGTGGAGCGGAATGCGCGCGAGCGTGCGTCCACTGAGCACGAGATCGTCGTTGGTCGAGGTGATCGCCAGCTCGGTGACCGTCCACTCGAACAGGGTGACGTCGCGCCAACGCTCGAGGAATGCGGCGAGCGCCGCGGTCTCGGCAGCGTCGAGCTCATCGCGGAAGTGGTGCAGGCCCACCCCGACGAGCGGTGATGGACGCCCACCGACGGCCCGCTGGATGGGGCCGAAGGCGTCCGCGATGGCGGGGAGGTAACAGCGTCCGCGGTTGAAGCCGCCGATGACGGGGCCCGCCAGCCTGACCCGGAAGGGCGTGAACGCGCCGACGCTCGTCCGCAGCCCGTCGAGGAACCCGGAGTCCGCATCGATGGAGGAGAGCGTCGCGTGCAAGCGGTGGGCGCGTCGGAGCTCGATGCCTCGTGCGAGTTTGGGGGCGAAGGGTGCCGAGGCGAGATCGGCCTCGTAGCTCAGGAAGATCGGATCGACGAACAGTCGTTCGATCGGGACGGGGACGACGACCGCCAGGCGCGCCTCGGCGTACCGCCCGCCACGGTAGACGCCGTCAGGACTCGCCGCGAGCGCGAGCGGGTGGTCGGCGTCGATCAGGGGGAGCTGGGCGTACCGGTAGCGCTCGTCGAAGGTCAGGGCCTCACCTGGTCGGAAGGTGGAGCGGACGACGTCCCAGCTGCGGAGGGCGTCGTGCGAGTGCGACGACGTGTCCGCAGCGCTCGAGGCTGTTTCGGGGACATCGACCTCGAACGCCCGGTCGGCGGATCCACCGGTCACCGTCCGGATCAGACCCGTCGCGACGCCGGTCGGCAGCGCGCCGATCGTGTTTCCGGTCGCACCGGCGGGAGAAGGCATGTCGTGAGGTTAGTGGAGCCGTCAGCCCAGCGCGTCGGGGACACCCCGAATTCGGGCGATCGACCCAATTAGCGGCGAGGTCGACCAGAACGCCGACACCAGCGGCCGATCAGTGCGCCTTGCCGGCCTTCCAGTAGCCACAGAACATGACACGGTCCTTCGGCATGCCACCACGGACCCAGAGCCGACGCACGTTCGCGGCCAGGGACTGCTCTCCGACGACCCATCCGTAGCACGGGCTGGGCGGCACGCCGAGGGCCGTCGCGGCCGCCAGCGCCGCTCGTCCAGGGATGTCGTGCGGATCCTCTCGGACCACCCATCGCAGCTCGACCCCGTCCGGGACTCGCACGTCCTGCGCGTCGGCGGCGGAGGGGATCTCGACGATCGCCGTCCCGACGGTCGACGCCGGAAGCGAGGTCAGGATGCCTGCGACGGCGGGGAGTCCGGTCTCGTCCGCGACCAGCAGCACCCGGTCGACGTCGGCCGGGAGGTTGAACATGCGCCCCTCGTCCAGCAGTGCCACCGCATCGCCCACCTCGCATGACTGGGCCCAGCTCGCCGCAGGCCCCGCAGTCCCCTCGGCGGCCGACCCGTGGATGACGAAGTCGACGTCCAGCTCCGGCCCGTCGGGCCCGTCGCGCCGGAAATCCCGCACCGTGTAGTTCCGGAGCACCGGTCGCACGGACTTGGAGATCGCGAGGTACTTGGCGTAGGCCAGCATGTCGAGCTTGGTCGGCAGCCGCTCGAGCCCGCCCTCGGAGACCGGGATGAAGAACCGGAACCACTGGTCGTAACCGAGGAACGTGAAGTCGGCGATGTCACCGCCACCGAGGGTGACCCTGGCGATGTTCGGCGAGATACGCGAGCGGCGGACGACCCGCAGCGTGAGGAGTGTCGCCGCCTCGGGTTTGATGCGCGCCGTCTCGGCATTCGTGCGAGCCACTCGAGCCCCTTCCTCCGGCGGCTCCGGCGGCCGCGACTGAGGCTACCCTAACTCAGGTCACCCTTACTTGGAGGATTCGGGTGCGACGGCGTTGACCTTCCGCGAACGGGTGTCGAGCAGCGCGAAGACGAGCGCCACGACGACGAAGCCGATCGTCACGAGGGTGCTGTTGCGGTACGCGTCGTGATAGACGTCGAGCGAGGCGCCCGACGCATCGCCGCCGTTCTCCGAGTACACGGTCGCGTAGAAGGTGGCCGTCGCGGCGGCGAGCCCGACCGCGGTGCCGATGCGCTGGCCGAGCTGACCGATCGATCCGGCGACACCACCGGAGGCCACGGGGATGTCCGCGAGCATCAGCGTCTGGTTGGGAGAGATCACCGCGCCGCCGCCGATGCCGGCCAGGAGCATCGCGGCACCCATCGCGTACGGCGTGATCTCCGGGGGCGTGATGAACGCGAGGAGCGAGTTGAGACTGAACCCCACCACGACCAGTACGAGCCCACCGACGACCAGGGGGCGTCCGAGGCGGTCGACGACCCGCCCGCTCAACCACGAGCTGACGGCCGAGGCGAGGGCGAAGGGGATCGTGATCATGCCCGCGAAGACCGGCTCGAGCCCGAGCCCCTGCTGCACGAACAGCGTGAGCGTGAGGAAGGTGGCCGGCATCGCCGCGAAGTACGTCGTGGAGATCAGGACGCCGTTGCGGTAGCTGCCGAGCTTGAACAGGGAGAAGTCGACGACGGGTGTCTTCCCGGCGCGTTGGTAGCGACCCTCCCACCAGGCGAAGAGGCCGGCGAAGACGGCGAACGCGACCAGCAACCACCAACGCGCCGGGTCGTCGCCCGGGGAACCGGTCGTCAGGACGAACGGCAGCATGAGCGACAGCACGGCGAGACCGAGGAACACGATGCCCACCGGGTCGAGCGATCCGGCACCCGCCTCGTGCGGCTGCTGCTTGGGCAGCAATCGGGCGGCGATCGGCAACAGAATGATCGCGAGCGGGACGTTCATCCAGAAGAGCAGGCGCCAGCCGTCCTCCGGGCCGCCGATGGCGATGAGCAGACCGCCGAGCGTCGGTCCGAACGCCGTCGAGAGGCCGATGATGGCTCCGAAGAGCCCGAAGGCGCGGCCGCGCTCCTTCCCCACGAACAACTGCTGGATGAGCCCGATGACCTGCGGCATCAGCAGACCCGCGGCGATGCCCTGGAGGATCCGCCCGCCGATGAGGATGCCGACGCTCGGTGCGACGGCGCACGCGAGACTGGCCGCCCCGAACACGCTCAGGCCGATCATGAACATGCGACGCCGCGAGTGCAGGTCGCCGTAACGCCCGGCGGGCACGAGGATGAGACCGAAGGCCAGGGCGTACCCGGCGACGATCAGCTGCAGGGCGGTCGGGCCGGCGTCGAGCGCCTGCTCGATCGACGGCAGTCCGACATTGACCTTCGAGAGGTCGAGGATCGTGAGGGCGGCGACCGACACGCAGATGGCGAACGCGCGCCACTTCGTCCGGTCGTCGGGGGCGGTTCGCTCGTCAGTCATCCTGGCCAGCCTAGGCCCGCGTCAACCCGGGCCACGCCGGCTTGACGGGCACGGATCCGCCGTCCTGTGCAGCATCTTCACCCTCAGAACCGGCTCAGACGATGACGGGGCAGCCGTCACGGGCTACGCTCGGAAGATGCATATGGATGCCCCTCGCGGGCTGCAAGACCCCGACGAACTGGCCGAACGACACCGCATGCTGGCCGAGTCGCCGGCACTCGCGCCGCTGCGCGACTGGTCGGACGCGATGATGACCCGCCGAGGACGGCGGCAGGCGGACCTCGTCCTCCCGCTCGTCGACCCGGCCGATGCGGCCGTCAACGCGAAGACACTGATCCTCCTCGACGCCCCGGGGACCCTGGCCCCCGACAGCCTCGACGCCCCGGGATCCGGCTTCGCCTCGGTCGACAACGACGACCCGATCGCCGAGAGCCTCTGGAATCTGCGGAACGACATCGGCTTCGACGACGTCATGGTGTGGAACATCGTCCCGTGGTACCTGAGCGCCGGGCGGAAGAAGCCGAACGCGCCCGAGGTCGCTCAGGGAGCGATGGAACTGCGTGCCCTCCTGCCCCTCCTCAAGAACCTGCGCGTCGTCGTCCTCTGCGGACCCCACGCCCAGGACGGTTGGTGGAAGCACGTCGAGCCCCTGCTCGGCAACACCTACAGCGCCTTCAACGCTCCGCACCCCTCGCCGTTGTCCCTGAAGCAGCCGGGTCGTCGTGAGGAGATCGAGAAGGTCTTCGCCCGCGCCAAACAGGTCGCCGGCTGATCACACACCCCGTTCCGCAACCCCCTCGCCCGTCGGGCGAGGGGGTTGCGTGCATCTGAGGCCTCGTTAGGGTCGATGGACGAGGAGAGGAGCATCACATGGACATCGGCACCATCGTCATCCTCGCCGCGCTCGTCCTCCTGGCGATCGCGGCCGTCTGGTACGTGTCACGGCGAGACCGCGCCGCGCGCTCGGCCGACGAACACCATTCGCACGACAACGACGCGGAGGTCGAGCGCGAACGCGCGAGAGGCCTGGCCGAAGGCACCGGCGGCGTTCCGCGCCGTGGTGGCGGCCCGATGGGCGTCTGAACCCACGAGATCGCAGAAACGGTCGCCATCCGCAAAGGATGGCGACCGTTTCCGCGTGTTCGGCGGTGAGCTCTAGACGAGCGGCGGGAGGCCGGCTGCGACGCGCGCGCCCAGCGTGCCGTCGACGGCGGTCCAGTAGGCGATGACCCGCGCACGGAGCTCGGGGCGCGTCACCTTCGAGACGTGGCCGATGATGTTGCCGACGAGACGGTCGCGGGCGGCGTCGTCGAGCACCTCGCGCACGAGGGTCCCGGCCTGGCCGAAGTCGTCGTCCTCGGCGTGCAGCGTCGCGGCTGCCCGCACGAGCTCGCCGTCGGACTGCCAGCCGTTGGATTCAGCGGCACGCGCAGGGTCGGCGTGGGCGCCACCGACCGAGTTGGGTGCGTAGACCGGCGCGTCCGCGTCGTTGAAGGTGTAGCGCATGGCGCCTTCCTTCGAGTACGTGTGCATCGGCGCGTGCGGCGCGTTGACCGGCAGCTGTGCGTGGTTGGTGCCCACGCGGTAGCGGTGTGCGTCCGCGTAGCTGAAGATGCGGGCCAGGAGCATCTTGTCGGGGCTCGCAGCGATTCCGGGGACGAAGTTCGACGGCGCGAAGGTCGCCTGCTCGATCTGCGCGAAGTAGTTCTCCGGGTTGCGGTCGAGGGTCATCTTGCCGACCTCGATGAGCGGGTAGTCGCTGTGCGGCCAGACCTTGGTGAGGTCGAACGGGTTGAAGCGGTAGCCCGCGGCGTCGGCGTAGGGCATGACCTGCACGGAGAGCGTCCAGCTCGGGTGCTCCCCTCGCGTGATGGCCTCGGAGAGGTCGCGAATGTGGAAGTCGGCGTCCTCGCCGGCGATCTGGTCGGCCTGGTCCTGCGTGAGGATCTCGATGCCCTGGTCGGTCTTGAAGTGGTACTTCACCCAGAACCGCTCGCCTGCGGCGTTGACCCACTGGTAGGTGTGCGACCCGAAGCCGTCCATGTGGCGCCAGGAGCCCGGCAGACCGCGGTCGCCCATGAGCCAGGTGACCTGGTGCGCGCTCTCGGGGGAGAGCGTCCAGAAGTCCCACTGCATGTCGTGGTCGCGCAGGTGCGAACCCGGGAGACGCTTCTGCGAGCGGATGAAGTCGGGGAACTTGATGCCGTCGCGGATGAAGAACACCGGCGTGTTGTTGCCGACGAGGTCGTAGTTGCCCTCGCTCGTGTAGAACTTCAGCGCGAAGCCACGGGGGTCGCGCCAGGTGTCGGGGCTGCCCTGCTCACCGGCGACGGTGGAGAAGCGTGCGAGCATCTCGGTCTCGACGCCCGGCTGGAACAGCGCGGCGCGCGTGAACTGGGAGACGTCACCGGTCGTGACGAACCGTCCGAACGCACCGCCGCCCTTGGCGTGGACGACACGCTCCGGCACCCGTTCGCGGTTGAACTGCGCGAGCTTCTCGACCAGGTAGTGGTCGTGGAGCGCGATCGCTCCGTCTGCGCCGACGCTCTGGGAGTGCTCGTCGCTCGCGACGGGTGCTCCGCTGTTGGTGGTGGTGTAGCTGGTCTCGGACATGTCTCTCCTCGAGGGTGGGGCTGGTCGGACGGTCGGATGGATTCAGCACTGCCACCTTGGCGGTGACAGCTGACGATCGGCATGGAGGTGCCGTCGAGTGGTCTGTGGAACGGCGTCAGGCAGCATCCGCCTGGCACGCGGGGCATACGCCCCAGAACGTGATCTCGGCCGTGTCGATGACGTACCCAGCCGTGTCGTCGGGGTGCATGCATGGCGCCGCACCCTGCGTGCAGTCGACGTCGACCACGGCGCCGCACGAGCTGCACACCAGGTGATGGTGGTTGTCGTCGACGCGCAGCTCGTACCGGCCGGGATGGCCGTCCGGTTCGATCCTGCGCACGAGACCGGCTGCGACGAAGGCGTTGAGCACGCTGTACACGGCCTGTGGGGAGGTCTGCGGGGCTCGCGGCTTCAAGGACGCGACCACCTGCTCCACATCAGCGTGCGGTGTCCGGGCGAGGATCTCGAGGACGGCGAGGCGTCCCGTGGTCACCCGCAGCCCGGCTGCCCGGATCTTCGTGTTGAAGTCGAACGTCGCCGACTCCACCTCCAATCCGTTCATGCAGCCACCGTACCGAGTTGTTTTGAATTAGTCAAAATAAGGACTTCCCCTCCGCGTTGTCCCGCAGCCACCCCAACTCTAATATCAGATATGAGTTGTGGACCGATGGATGACGCCGGATGTGGAGAATTCCCGGTCACGGCGGGGGAGCGCGGGCTACAGCTCGACGGTCAACAGGGGCCGCAGCGAACGTCGGGTCTCCTCGGCCATGTCCACCGAATCACGGTCGAGCAGCCACTGCAGCTGGAGACCGTCCATCATCGCGATGAGCATGCGTGCCGCGCTCGCAGGCTCGACGCCGGCCACCAGCTGGCCCTCGCGCGCCATCACCTCGAAGGAGACGGTCATCCCGTCGATCAACCAGCTGTACCGCCGGACGAAGTGCTCGTGCGCCGGGTGGTCCGGTGAGGTCGCCTCGGCGGACAGGACGCAGTGGAGCTCGACGAGACCGGGGACGCGCATGTTGTGCTCGACGAGGCGGAGGAGCCCGCGGATGCCTTCGATGCCGCTCCCGATCTCGATGCCGGACTCCTCGCGATCCCGGTCGTCCCGGAAGTCGAGGATCGCGGCGAGTAGATCGTTCTTGGTCGAGAAATGGTGGAGGAGGCCGGCCTGGCTCATGCCCACGCGCTCCGCGACCTCGCGGAGCGATCCACTGCGGAACCCCTGCTCGGCGAAGACGTCCATCCCCGCCTCGAGGATCTCCCGGCGTCTCGCCGCCGTCTTGGCGTAACTGCCGCGGGAGCGGCCCGTCTGCGTCACCGTCATCCTGCGATCGTATCGGGCGTGCGGTCCGCCGGCGAAGGGTTCCCGAGGCGCCCCTAGCCCGGTCCTTCCCCAGGTGTCCAGCCCGGTACTTCCCCAGGTCCCTGTCGTACGGTGTCGCCATGAGACGCCGCATCGAGCCCGTGTACGACACCGCCGTCGGTGTCGGTCGCTCCCTCTTCGGCTTCTGGCGCCTGCGCCGTCACGCCACCGGCATCGAGCACCTCCCCGACGAGGGGGGCGCGGTGGTCGCGATGACCCACTTCGGGTACCTCGAGTTCGCACTCGTCGAGTGGGCGACCGTGCTCCACAACCGCCGCCGTATCCGCTTCATGGCCAAGCAGGGTGCCTTCGACCAGCCCATCGTGGGCCGTCTCCTCCGGAGCATGCGGCACATCGCCGTCGACATGCGTGCCGGTGCGGCCGCCTATGCCGACGCCGTCGCAGCGCTCCGCAGCGGCGAGCTGGTCGGGGTCTTCCCCGAGGCCGGTGTCAGCGCCTCGTTCACCGTCCGCGAGCTCAAGTCGGGCGCGGTGCGCCTCGCGCAGGAGGCCGGCGTGCCGATCATCCCCGTCGCGGTCTGGGGCGGTCATCGCCTCATGACGAAGAACCACCGGGTCGGCTTCCGCGAGCGGTTCGGGGTCCCCGTGCACTTCTCGTTCGGCGAGCCGATCATCGTCGCGCCCGGTGATGACGTCGGCACGAGTACCGAGCAGCTCCGCGACCGTCTGCAGGGCATGGTCGACGAGCTGCAACGCGACTATCCCGTCGATGGGACCGGGGCGTGGTGGCAACCTCGCGCCCTGGGCGGAACGGCTCCCACGCCTGCCGAGGCTGCAGCCGCCGACCTCGAACGCGAGCGCCGACGTGAGGCGCGTCGGCAGACGGCGAGCTGAGCGCACGTCCGCCGCGGTCTATCCTGTGGAGGTGCCACCTCTGACCTCGTCGACCCACCCCGCAGGGCATCGTCGCTCTGCCAGCCCGCGCTCCGAGCGGAGCGTGGCACCGTGAGTCGCGGGTGGAACGGCTTCGTCGCGAAGTCGACATGGCTCCCGAAGGCCTGGCGCGAACGCGCTGAACGTGCGCTCTCGGAGGACCCCTCGACGCCGGCCACGCCGGACACGAACGACGCCGAGTCCGCAGCGGACCACTCGCCACGGCGCACGCCGGATCCCACATCCCGGGCGACGCCGACACCCCCTACTCAGCAGCCCGACGACTCGGCGCCGCTGGACGACCGCGACGCGCACGCACCCCGGACGCCCGTCGCCGGCCCGGACGTCGGCGAGGTAGCACCAGCCCATGACCGGTCCACGACCGGCCTGGTCGACCCGGTCGCCCTCCCCGTCACCGCGTCGGCCCCGGTCGTCCCCCTGAGCGTCGCCATCACCGATTTCGAGCTCGCCGACGACTCCGTCATCGGCCCCGCGTCCGTCCTCGACAACCTCGAGCTCACGAAGGCCGCCGTGACCCGCGTCGCATCGACGATCCTCACGACCGAGGGCCCGATCGCCGTCCCGCGACTCGTGACCATCGTCGCCCGGCGCTTCGGCGTCGACCGACCGTCCGAGGAGTCCCGCACCGAGCTGTCAGCGCTGGTGACGGAGGCGTTCGTCGTCCAGAACGGCTTCGCCTGGCCCACCGGACTCGACGTCGTCACGTGGCGAGGCGTCCGCCGGGTCGTGCATCGCGATCACCGCGCGGTCACCGACATCAGTCCCGCGGAGATCTGCAACGCCATGGAGCTCGTGATCACCGCGAGCCCCGAGCACGAGGTCGACCGCGAGCAGCTGCCGATGCAGGCGGCGTCCGTGCTCGGCTACGGTCGCCTCGGCGAGACCGCTCGACGTTGGCTCGACCTCACGCTCGCCCAGGCGGTGCTCCACGGTCGTCTCGTCGAGGACGGCGAACGCATCCGCCTGCCCTGACGCCGATCGTTCAGCGGACGGGCGGACCCTGCTGGCCGAACGGCAGACTCGTGTCGGTGACGCCGTCGATGAAGGCGTCCATGCGCTGGAGGTTGAACCGGCCCTGGTCGTTGAGCAGGAACTGGTACTCGTGCTCGAGCCCCGGTCGGAAGTCCGGGTTGAAGATCATCGATTGCACGTCGACACCGAGGCCCTGGAGCTTCGCCTTGAACTCGACCGACTGCGGGTAGAGCGGATCCCAGTTGCCGACCGTGATGTACGTCGGTGGATACTTCGCCGTCAGATAGTCGACGACGGACGCGGACGCCACCTCCGGTCGGGTCTTGTAGTCGCGCGCTCCGAAGTACGACCAGAGCACCGTGTCGAGGAACCACCCGAAGCTGCCCTCGGCGTTGACCAGGCTGAGGTCGTAGGCCCCGCAGGCGAGGACCACCCCGGCGAGCTGCTCCGGTTCGATCGGCGATTCGACCTTGATGGAGCTGGCGTACTCGGAACTCGTGACCACGTTCGCGACCTGGGCGGCGATCTGGGCACCGGCGGAGTCACCGGCGAGGATGAGCTTGGACGAATCCACGTTGAGTGCGCGAGCGTTGGCGTCGAGGTAGCCGAGCGAGTCGGCGACCTGCTCGATGGGCAACGGGTACTGGCCCTCTGGCGCGATCGTGTACTCGACCGCGATCGCCGTGTACCCCTCGCCGGCCAGCACGCGCATGTAGTTGGAGATGAGTTCCTTGCTGCCGGAGATCCACGCTCCACCGTGCACCCACACGATCGTCGGGAGGGCGGCACCGCTGCCGCGCACCCCGTCGGGCGTGTAGACGTCGAGCAGCGCGTCCGCGTCGCCGGAGCGGTACGGGATGTCCTGTCGGACGTCGACACCGTCTGGGACGTACTTCACGAGGTCGGATTGCACGACCTTCGCCCGCTCGTCGAAGGCCATGCGGATGACCATCGAGCCCGGCCACGGGGTCAGCTGCAACCAGACGAAGATCACCAGCGCGATGGCGAGGATCACGCCGATGATCCAGAACATCGTGTTGCGGACGACACGCAGGAAGCGCGCGAAGCCCGAGCGAGGGGGTGCTGTCCTCAAGCGATTCACCTCCTGGCGGGTCTGGACGGCGGCGCTGCCTGGCGGAACACGAACCTCCAGTCTCGCATTCGATCGCACTCCGCCGGCGCCCGGGAAGTTTTTCGACGGATTCCGTGACGAATGCCCGCCGAGCTGCGTCTTACCCGATGACCGGACATCATCACCGGTTTCCAACGCAGACGAAGGAGAACGCCATGAGTGCATCGGACAAGATCCAGAACGCCGCTGAGGACCTCGCGGGCAAGGCGAAGGAAGCTCTGGGCAAGGTCACCGGCGACGACAGCAAGGTCGCAGAGGGCAAGGCCGACCAGACGAAGGCCGACGCCAAGAAGGCCGGCGAGAATGTCAAGGACGCGTTCAAGCACTAGTCCTCGCGATACAGTGGCTGCCCCCGCCCACCGGCGGGGGCGGTAACACGGTCGACCGGCACCCCGTTCGATCCAGTAATCACATTTGGAGACATCATGAGTTTTCTCGGCTTCCTGCTGCTCGGCCTCATCGCCGGCGCCCTCGCCAAGGCAATCCTTCCGGGCCGTCAGGGCGGCGGCTGGTTGATCACGCTGCTGCTCGGCGTCGTCGGAGCACTGCTCGGCGGCTGGCTCGGCGGCATCCTCTTCGGCGCGAACCTGCAGGAGTTCTTCTCGCTGCAGACGTGGCTCCTCGCCATCGGCGGATCGATCGTCGTGCTGCTCATCTACGGCGCACTGACCCGCAACAAGAAGGCGTAAGCGCCTCCACACAGCACTCGGACGCCCGGCCCCTCCAAGGGGCCGGGCGTTCGTGCGTGCTGGACGACAACGCCGACAGCACGGTGTCCGCCGTTCCGGGGACTGTGCGACCTCCTGTGCTCTGCCAGGATGACTGATGTCCGATATCAGCATCTGATATGAGAGGAGGGGGTCTCATGGACTTCTACCGGAAGCTGCTCGAGCTGCTCCGCGCGATCTGCGGCTGGGTCTGACCCGCACGGACGAACGCCCGGTCCACCAGGACCGGGCGTTCGTGCGTCGCGTTGCGACCGGAGTCAGGCGTGCTGGCCCTCGTGCTCGCCTTCGCCGATCTCCTCGACGAGCTTCGCGTTGAAGGCCGGGAGGTCGTCGGGCGTCCGGCTCGAGACGAGTCCCTGGTCGACGACGACCTCCTCGTCCACCCAGGATGCACCCGCGTTCCGCAGGTCCGTCTTGAGGCTCGGGTAGCTCGTGAGCTCACGACCACGGACGACGTCCGCCTCGATGAGGATCCAGGCGCCGTGGCAGATCACCCCGACCGGCTTGCCCTGCTCGAAGAACGCCTTCGCGAAGGCGACCGAGGACTCGTCCACGCGGAGGTCGTCCGCGTTGACGACGCCGCCCGGCAGCACGAGTGCGTGGTAGTCGTCGGAGGACGCCTCGGCGACCGCGACGTCGACGGGCTGGACGTGTCCGTTCTTGCCGGTCACGTCCTGGGTGGCGGGCGACACCAGTCGGGCGGTCGCTCCGGCTCCGGTGACCGCCTCCCAGGGGCTCGTCAGTTCACTGTCCTCGTAGCCGTCCGTGAGCAGGAAGGCCACCTGCTTGCCGTTGAGTTCTGCGCTCATCGTCGCTCCAATCCGTCAGCGTCGAGGCACCGTCCGGCGCCTCGCCAGCGACGATACGCTCGGCTCCACCTCGCGGACCCGGGCTTCCGCCGAGCGCGAACGGGGTTGCTCAGGTGTCGCAGGCGATGCCGTCGCCGTCCCTATCGAGGTCGTAGACGTCGCTCCCGACGACGTACACCGGGCCGGGCGTGTACGCCGGCCCGTTGCCGCTTCCGCCGGCGCAGTCGACGTCGCTCGCGACCGGAACGCACTGCCCCTCGTAGTTCGGGTCGCACCCTCCGCCGGCCGGATCGGCGACTGGGGCGGGAGGCGGCGGAGCGGGTTGCCGCGTCCCGACGGACGTCACCTGCGCGACCGGTTGGACCGACACGAGCTGCGCGACGAGCTCTCGAGTGATCTCGACCCCGGCTCGCGTGGTGACGCGGTAGGTGTTCGTCTGCTGTCCGGGGACGCCCGTGGTCGTCACGACGACTTGGCCGACGTCGACGTTCGGGTCTTGGACCTCGGTCGCAGCGAACGGGATCTCCACGACCTCCGTCACCTCGGTGACGACGTCGGTCGGGGTGGGGGACGGCGTGGCACTCGGCTTGGCGACGGACGTCCCCTCCGGAGCCGACAGCAGTGCCGCGGGCCGGCTCCCGACCGGGTGGATGGCCGCATTGGCGCTCCCGCCCACGACGAACACGCACAGGGCCGCTCCGATCACCGCGGCCGCGATCCCGCGGTTGCGGATCCCGAGGGAGGAGACGCGACCACGGACGAGCGCGACCACGCCGATCACCACGGCCACCAGGGCGACGAGTGCGAGCATCGCCCAGAACGCGCCACCGACGGCGCTGACGAGCAACAGCGCTCCGACGAGGCTGAGCAGGACGATGTGGAGCGGACCGAGGCGGCGCGTACGCGTGGCCCCGGCAGCTGCAGCTGCAGCAGGGACGGTGGCCGGGGGAGCGGGCACGGCCGTCGGCACGCGTTGCCCACCCCAGCCGACTCCGGTCCACCATCGTTGCTGGCCGGGCTGCTCGGGATCGGGATACCAGCCCGCGGGAGACGTCATGCCCTGATGCTGGGGCCTGGAGCACGACGACACAAGGTCCCCGAGTGGGGCTGGAGGGGATTCCTCCCGTGCCGTGTCGCGGCGCGTGTCAGAGGCCGACGAAGCGGATGGTCTGCTGCAGGCGCGTGCGGATGTCGAACAGCTGGTTGCCGCCCATGCGGTCGAGGCCCGGGAGACCGGTGCGGAGGAGGTCGGCCAGGCGGGAGCGCTCGACGAGGACCGTCACCGGATGCTTGCGACCGATGAACTCCACCGACTCCGGGGTGGCGCCGTCCGGCACGACGATGACGGAGGCCGTGAACTTCACGCGGGCCGCCTTCGCGACGGTCCGCGCCGAGCGCACGATCGACCGGACGGGCTCCTCGCGAGGATCGAGCGTCTCCCCGACGACCTCTCCACGGTGCACCCGGACCGACCCACCCCAGTCCTCCGACTTGACCGCGAAGAGGCCGGTCGGGCCGAGGATGACATGGTCGAGCTTCGCCTCGCCCGGCGCCAGGACGTCGTGCCAGACCGTGTATCCGATGCCGAGCGTCGCCACGGTGCGCGCCGTCTGCTCCTCGGCGAGCGCGTTGGCCAACTGGTGCCGGATCTCGCGCGGAGCCGAGCGCACGAGCTTCGGGTCGTAGGGGTCGTCGAGCGGGACACCACGGCCGACCCATTCGCGGATGAGCCCGAGGTAGGCCTCGCGCGAGTCTCCGCCGGGGTGTCCGTAGGCTCGAGCGCGGGGTCGTGAGTCGGCGCGCTGCGTACCCGACCGACCAGTGGTCGACGCCGACCAGGTCGGAGCGTCGTCGTCGCCCGCGTCGGAGGACGGCACGTTGCGACCGCGGTCGTAGGCGGCCCGGTCCTGCTCGGTTCCGACGCGCTCCCAGGCGAGCTGGACGGCGTTGAACTGCCGCGCGCTTCCGCCGAGGTCGGGGTGGGTCTCGCGCATGAGCCGTCGGTAGGCCCTCCGGAGCTCGTCCTGCGTCGCCGTCGTGCTCACGCCGAGCACCTCGTACGGGCTGGCTGAGAGTGGGCTCTCCGGCATGGAGGGTGGTCGCTTTCGTCGGCGGCGTCGGTCGGTCCGACACGGCAGACTATCGCCATCACCTGGAAGACCGCCCGAACCGGCACCCTGTCGGGGCTGTGGACAACTCCAGCGAGCCGACGTACAGTTTGTTGTACTTGGAGGATGTCGATGCGTACCCTCAGTTATTCGGAATCCCGCGCGAACTACGCGGCCACCCTCGATTCGGTCCTCGACGACCGCGAGGAGGTGATCATCACCAGAGCGGGGCGCGACCCGGTCGTGATCGTCGCGCTCGACGACTACGAGTCCTTGAAGGAATCGGCGTATCTGCTCCGCACGCCGTCGAACGCACGTCGGCTCCTCCAGGCCATCGACGACCTCGAGGCCGGCGCGGGCACCGAGCACGACCTGGTCGAGTAGTCGGCGTGCGGCTCATCTGGTCCGACGCCGCCTGGGAGGACTACTGCCACTGGCAGCAACAGGATCGGCGCATCGTCAAACGGATCAATCTCCTCCTGAAGGACATCATCCGGAACGGCAACGAGGGCATCGGCAAACCTGAGGCGCTCAAGCACGGCTTCCAGGGATTCTGGTCACGACGGATCACCGACGAACATCGACTGGTCTACCGCCTCACGGACGACGGCGTCCTCATCGCCCAGGCACGCTTCCACTACGAGTAGGGCCAGCGTGCCGGAACACCTCAGGAGCTCGGCAGGAGGATGCCGTCGTCCAGCAATGCGCGGACCCGGGGGAGGAGTTCGGCGCGGAGTTCCGCCGCATCGACCTCGACGAGCTGGGCGATCGCGTCGATGATGGCTCCCAGGGTCAACTCGCCGTCGCAGGCCCCGACGAGCCCCGCCAGGCCTGTGTCGATGCCCACCGAGCGGGCCAAGCCGCCACCCTGCCGCAGGGTCATCGCCGTCGGGTCCTCGTCCCCGGGCCAGTAGTGGCGCTCCTCGGTGACGTCGCCCGCGAGGATGACGCGTTCGCCGAGCAGCTGCTCGTCGTCGAGCGCGACCTGCCAGTCGTGTGCGAGGAGACACACGGCGAGGTGCGCACCGAGCCCGGCGGCGTTCGAACCCGCCTGCCCGTGCAGCCGCTCGAAACGGCGCAGCGGAGTGGACGGGTCCGATCGACGGAGCAGGACATACCCGAAGCCGACGCCGGTCACGGCCCGAGCCGCGAAGTCGTCGAGCCAGGCTCCCGCGAGGCGCTCGAACTCCGGCGTCCCGAGGCGGGTGCCACCGTCCCGGATCCAGGTCTCCGCGTATTCGGCCGGATCCTGCACCTCGCGCTCGATGACCCAGGCGTCGACCGGTTCCGGACTGCGATCCACCCACTCGGCGACGCGCTCGAGCCCGTCGGCGCCGTCGCGGTACTCCCAGTTCCCGAGGAACTGCGCCACGCCGCCGGGCGTCAAGTGCCGGGCGGCCTCGAGGAACACGGACTCGACGAGCGCATCGCCGACGAGACCGCCGTCGCGGTACTCGTAGCTCGGCACGCCCTCGGCACGCGGGGTGATGACGAACGGGGGGTTGGAGACGATGCGGTCGAACCGTTCACCGACGACGGGTTCGAACATGCTGCCGTGGCGGAATTCGATCGAGTCGATGCCGTTCAGGTGCGCGTTGAGTGCGGCGAGCTCGAGGGCCCGTTCGGAGATGTCCGTCGCGACCACGTGATCGGCGATCCGCGACAGGTGGAGCGCCTGGATGCCGCACCCGGTACCGAGGTCCAGTGCCGTTCCGATCCGCTCGGGGAGGATGATGCCGCTCAGGGTCATCGATGCGCCGCCGACCCCGAGGACGTGCTCCTCGCCGAGCTCATGACCCAGAGCGAGCTCGCCCAGGTCGGAGGCGATCCACCAGGCACCGCTCCCGTTGGCGTCGACCCAGGCGTACGGACGCAGGTCGATGGCCGGGGCGACCGATCCGTCGTCGCTCAAACCGACGAGACCGAGCGCCACCGCGCCGTCGAGACCGAGCGACGGCAGAGCACGCGTCGCGTCATCGGCCCCCACGGCGACACCGAGCACGAAGAGTGTCGCCAGTGTCGCGAGCGGTTCCGCTCCCGCCGTCCAGCGGCGTTCGTCGAGCGAGCGGATCGCCACGACCCGGTTGGAGCGGTGCAGGGCGGCCTCGGCCGTCTCACCCCAGAGACCACGCACCCGTTCCACCGTGTACCCGGCCGCATCGAGGTCGGAACGGAGGAGGTCGATCAGTCGCTGGTCCACGCCCACCAGTGTGCCAGCTGCGGGGTGGGCCGAGCCGCCCACCCTGCAGCCGCCGTCAGCGATCCGTGGTGAGGATCGCGTCGAGGTCCTCATCGGTCTGCTCGTCGTGCTCCTCGACCTCGCGCTGCGCGGCCTTCGCCGTGCGCTTCCGCTCGCGCTTCGCCAGACGGCGCTCGGTCCGGCGCTCCAGCAGCAGGTACAGCACGGGCACGAGGATGAGCGTCAGGAGCGTCGACGACACCAGGCCGCCGATCACGACGATCGCGAGCGACTGCGAGATGAACACCCCACCGCCGGTGAGGCCGAGCGACATCGGCACGAGCGCGAAGATCGTCGCGCAGGCGGTCATGATGATCGGCCGCAGACGGAGTCGGGCTCCGTGCAGGACCGCGTCGTCGATGCCGTCGCCCCGAGCCCGGTACGAGTTGACCAGGTCGATGAGGACGATCGCGTTCGTGACGACGATGCCGATGAGCATGAGGAGGCCGATCATCGACGGGATGCCGAGCGGGGTCCCCGTGATGAGCAGGGCCGCGATCGCGCCGGTCGCCGCGAAGGGCACGGAGACCAGCAGGATGAGCGGCTGCAGGAGGCTCCGGAACGTCGCCACCATGACGATGAAGACGAGCACGATCGCGATGAGCATCGCGAGGCCGAGCTGCGCGAACGACTCCTCCTGGTCCTGGGCGACACCACCGACCGAGGCGGTGACCCCGCTCGGCAGGTCCAGGCCGTCGAGGCCCTCCCGGACGGCGAGCGTCGTCGCGCTGAGGTCGTCACCCGTCGGCGTCGCCGACACGGTCACGGTCCGGACGCCGTCGATGCGCGTGATCGCCGCTGCGGCGCGTTCCTCGCCCACCTGCGCGACGGCGCTGACCGGGATCGGGACGGCGCTGACGTTGGCGAGGTCCTTCTGCGCCTGGGTGAGGCGGTCCGCCTCCGCCTGCTGCTCGGCCGCCTCGCTCTCGGCGTCCCGCATCGCGGTCAGCTGCTCGTCGATGGTCGTGATCGAACCCTGGAGCTGGGAGATGGCGTCGCTCAGCCCGACGAGTTGGGCGGCGCGGGCCTCATAGGCCTGCCGTGCCGCCTCCTCCTCCGGTGTCGTGGGCGTGACCGGTGGCACCTCGACGGGAGCCGCTTGCAACGCGCTCAGCTGAGCCCGCAGGGCGTCGAGCTGCGACGCCGCGGTCGAGCGGGCCTCCTGGAGTTCCGAGCGCTGGGTCGCGGCCTGGGATGCCGCCTCGTCCTTCGCACGCTGGGTGGCCTCGTCCTGCTCGGCCGTGAGGGCGTCGGTCGCGGCCTTCTGAGCCGCGGCCTGCTGCAGCGCGCTGACCGGAAGGGGGAGCGCGGCGATCTCGGCCGGTGTCGTGCCGACCCGCTGCGAGCGCACGATGATGTCGCGAGACGAGCCCTCGAGGATGACCGAACCCATCGGCGTGCCTCGGAGCGCACTGGCGATGGCCTGGCCGATCTGTTCCTGCGTGAAGCCGTACCGGGCGGCGGCGGCGCGGTCGACGTTCACCTTGAGCAGACCCTGCTCGTCGGCGAGGTCGCTCGTCGCATCGCGGAGGCCGTCCGTACCGCTGAGCATGTCTTGTACCGCTGCCGCCGCTGTGGCGAGCGCCGCGGGGTCCTCACCCTGCAGTGTGACCTCCATGCCGCCTCCGCCACCGGTGAAGCCGCCTCCGGCGTCACCGACGGTGACCTCGCCCACGTCGTCGAGCTTCGCCACGGCGTCCCGGATGGTGTCGGCGACGCCCTCACGTGAGCTCTCCTCACCGACGGTCACGCTGATCTGTGCCGTGTTGCTCGAGCCGTTCCCACCGACGGTTGTCAGGTATCCGGAGACGCCGGCGGTCTTCGCGAGGACCGCTTCGACGGCCGCGGCCGCGTCGCTGGTCACGTCGAGGCTCGTCCCCTCGGGGAGCTCCTGCGTGACCGTGACGGTGTTCTCGCCCCCGATGTCGCCGAGGTAGTCGGTCTTCAGGAACCCGGCCGAGACGATCGTCCCGGCGAACACGACCGCGGCCACGAGCAGGGTCACGACCGGACGCTTCAAGGCGGTGCGCAGGACCGGCAGGTAGGCGCGCTGGAGCTTGGAGTACGCCTCGGACTCGTCCTCGACGACGGACGCCTCGTCGGTGACCTTGCCCACAACCGGGGCGGAGGAGCCTCGCCTGAACCAGTAGGCGAGCACCGGCACGATCGTGAGCGACACCACGAGCGACGCGATGAGCGCGACCGACACGGTGACGGCGAACGGTCGGAACAGCTCGCCGACCGTCCCGCCGACGAAGGCGACCGGGAGGAACACGGCCACGGTCGTGATCGTCGACGCGGTCACGGCCCCGGCGACCTCGCGGACCGCCTCGACGACACTCGTGGTCGTCATCGCCCGCCCGGTGTGCCGACGTTTGATGTTCTCGATCACCACGATCGAGTCGTCGACCACCCGCCCGACCGCGACGGTCAGCGCTGCGAGCGTGAAGATGTTGAGCGAGTAGTCGCCGATCCACAGACCGATCATCGCGATGAGGAGGGAGAGCGGGATCGACACGGCCGTGATGATCGTGGACCGGATCGACAGCAGGAAGACCAGGATCACGATGATCGCGAACAACAGCCCGAGCCCGCCCTCGACGGAGAGGTCGTGGATGGACTGCTCGACCATCGGCGACTGGTCGAAGACGACGGTGAACGCCGCACCCGAGCCGAGCTCCTGCTCCAGCCCGGGGAGGGCGTCACGGATGGTGTGGGCGAGTTGGACGGCGTTGGCCGACGGGTCCTTGAGGATGGTGAGCGACAGCGACGGGAGACCGTCCGCCCGGGCGATGGAGGTCTCGGCTGCGGGCACGAGCTCCACGTCCGCGACGGCGGAGAGCGCGAAGGGCCCGTCCTCGTGCTGGATTGGCAGGGCCTGCACCTCGGCCAGCGAGCCGACGGGCGAGCCGACCTCGATCGAGAGCTCCTTGCCGGCGTCGACACTCGTCCCGGCAGCCGTGATGACACCACTCGCTTGGACGGCCGCCATGACCTCCTCCGCGGTCACCTTCTTGGCCGCGAGGTCGGCCGGACGCATCGTGATGACGAGCTGCGTGGCGTTCTCACCGGCGAGATCGACCTGACGCACGCCGGCGATCCCACGGAGCGCGGGGAGCACCGTGCTCTCGACCTTGCCCGCGAACTCACCGGACTCGTCCTCGGACGCGACCGCGAGCTGCAGCACGGGGATGTCCTCGCTTCCACCGGCATAGACCTCGGTGGTCGTGTCGTTCGGAAGCGTGCTCTTCAAGCCGGCGAGGGCGCTGCGGATGTCACCGACGATCTTCTCGTCGTCCTGGCCGAAGTCCCAGCTCACCTGCACGGACGTGGAACCGCTGACCGACGTCGAGGTGACGCCGGTGACGCCCTTGACCCCCTGCACCGCCTGCTCGACGGGCTTCGTGACCTCGCGCTCCACCGACGACGGTGAGGCGCCGGGGTAGGTCGCGGCCACGACGGCACCCGGCTGCTGCACGGACGGCAGCAGTTCCTGCTTCAAGGAACCGACCGCGAAGAGTCCGAAGGCCACGATCGCCGCGGTGATGAGGCCGACGATCAGTCGATTGGCGAGGCTGAGCCTCGTGAGGAATGACATGGAAGGACGGGCCTCTCGGTCGCGGAGTGGGCGCGATCCGCCCCACTCCACGCTATGGAGCGCCGCCACCGACCACATCCGCATGAGGATGGACCTGATGCGACCCCGGCATCCGCCGATCGGACGACATCGGTGGTCCTGCGGTACCAGCCTCGGCCGCGAGGGTGCTGCGCCTTGACGGCATGGTCCACCGATACCGGGCGTACCCTTGATACCCGAGTGCGCGCCGCGGGGTGCGCCGGAGCGAGGAGGGTACGTGGATCTGCAGGCCGTCGACCTCCCCAGGTTGCGCCGCGACGCACAGCTCGAGCGCGAGGTGATCATCGAGCACCGCGCCCGCGACGGTGAGGACCCCTGGGACTTCCTGCCCTCGATGCCGACGGTCGACGAGCTCGTCGTCGCCGTCCTCCGGGACGACGCGCTGCACGCCCGGGGTCTGGCCGCCCAGCACGCGATGGCGCGGCTCGCCGGGTACTCGTCGCTCGACGACGCCCAGGACCACCGCGACAACGCGGACCACTTGGAGTACGAGGTACTCCGTGAGATCGCCCGCGTGCACCCCGAGTTGACCCGAGCGGTATGGCGGATGTCCGGCAAGGTAGCCCGGCCGCCGTGGGAGGGCGACGACGCCGAGTAGATCGACGCCGCCGCCCAGGTCACAGCGCCGCGGCGAGCCCCATGGTGACGACGGAGACCGTCATGCTCACCACCTCGACGACCACGACCCGCTCACGCCGTCGAGCCGTCTCGACCGCCAGCCGCGTGGACAGGGCGACGAACCCCGCCATGCCGCCCGCCAGGAGCACGGCGGGGAGGGCACTGGTTCCGAACTGATGGCCTGCCGGATGTATACCCGATCCGGCATATATGCTCCCGGCGGCATGACCCGCCATGGTGCACACGAGCGCCGCCATGATGACGAGACCGCCTGAGGTGTGCACGGTCATCGCCGCACGGTGGCGCGTGACGGCGAGCGACACAGCGTCGTCGACCGGAGACGGCAGCCCGGCGATGGACCGCAGCCGGACCGCCGAGGCGACGGCGAGGACGATCAGGACGACGGCCCAGAGCAACGGATGCAGCATCCCGACACCGGTCGCCAGGTCGAGCATCGCCGCGAGCATGACGATCGCGGCCACGAGGTCGAGGGGTCCGCGTCGGCCGCCGACGGTGCAACAGGCGCCGACGGCGGCCGGGACGAGCGCCCCGAGGTGGAGGACCTCGCTCATCGCCGCGACCTAGTGCCCGTGGCCACAGTGCTCCTCGGCGCCCTGGTCGTGACCTCCTTGTCCCGCGTGCGCGGCGCCGGTGTCGTGCGAACAGTGCCCGACCGCTTCGTTCGGCGGGACGTTCAGGGTCGGGTTCTTGCCGAAGAAACCGTAGGGCTTGAGCGTGAACCGGGCGTAGTCCACCGGCATCACCGGCCAGTCCTCTGGACGGGGGAAGTGCGTCGGTCCGAAGGTGTGCCAGAGCACGATGTCCTCGCCGTCGATCGACTCGTCGCCCTCGATGAACCGCGTGATGCCGTCGCCACCCGGGTTCTGGTGGACGAAGTCGCCCGCCGCGTATCGTTCAGCCGGGTCGTACTTCGTGACGAAGAGGTGCTTCGTCGCGAACTCCGCCCGCTTGGCGATCGACGACGACGCGTCGGCCATGAGCGTCGGCGACTCCTGCGGGTACAGCACGTACCCCGTCGGGCGTCCCATCCGGTTCGTCTTCTCCGTGTTGACGATGTGCCAGGCTCGAGCGGCCGAGCCGTCCGCCACGCGTCCGGATCCCGCTTCCGTGCTGAGCCGCGTGACCCGCTTCGTGAAGCCGTTGCCGTGCTCGTTCCCCGGCCCGATCGGCACCCGGACCGCGTCCACCTCCTCGACCGCGTTCGACAGACCGTCGACCATCATGTCCAGACGGGCCGAGAAGAGGTGCTGGTGGTAGGGCCCACCGAGCCCGGGCGCGACCTCCGAGGCGTACGGGTAGTCGGCGCCCTCCGCGTCGAGCCCGGGGTACGCGGAGGTGAAGAGGATGCCCGTCAGCTTCGACTCGCACTCGATGGTGCCGTCGAGGTACAGGTACCAGTAGAACCCGTAGTCGTAGTTGCCGACGGTCGTGAAGAAGGAGAGGACCAGCCGACGCGACCGCCGGACCTCGTTCGAGCCGGTGTACAGGTCGGAGTGCTTCCAGAGGGTGCCGAAGTCCTCCTCGTGCATGCAGATCCCGTTCTCGATCGTGAACGGGTTGCCGAGCTCATCGGCGAGGACCGCGTCGAAGTACTTGATCTCGCCCACGCAGTCGCACCCGAGCGCCAAGGAGTTCGTGAACCGGCCGAACAGGTACTCGCCGGTGTCGAAGTAGTTCTGCCAGAAGCGCACGGGGGAGGGGTCGCCGTAGGGGACCAGCATCTCGTTGATCGACGCCCGGTAGATGATCGGTCGTTCCTCGCCGGCGTCGTCGAACGACAGCTGACGGAGGACGAGGCCCTCGCGGACGTCGAACCCGACCTGGAACCGCCAATTGCCCCACTCGACGAACTCGCCGTCGACCTGGAAGCTCGGACCCTCCGGCTGGGTGATGACGATCGGCTTGAGCGAGGAGAGCGGAGCACCCTGGACCGCCGGGTCGTCGAAGTTCCCCGGCTCCGCCGGAATGGCCAGCGCAGTCGCGTCGATCAGCCGGGTGATCCGCCGCGCCGCGGTGTCGACATAGGCGCTCAGTCCGTCGACGGGGTGGGCCCACGGGTGGTCGGCCGGGTAGTCCTGACGGAAGGCGAGGACCCGGACGATCCGGCGCCCGACCTCCTCGGGATAGTCGTAGAAGCCGGCCGACAGCGGGACGACCTTCACCTCGTCGACCGTGCAGCCACGGGCGGCGAGGGCGGCGACCCACCCCTCGTCCTCCGCCACGATCTCCGCGATGGCGTCGAACTCCTCGATGAGGATCGGCAGTTGGCCGCGGGAGCCGTCCAGCACGACCGTGCTGAGCAGGGACCCGCTGTCGATGGACACCACGTTGTCCGTCGATCGACCCGTGGCCATGTCGAGCAACATCACGCGGGCGAGGCGTTCCGGCAGTGGACCGTCGCCGGCCTGCCAGGCGAGCACCGCCCGCTTGTGGGGCTCCTCGAGGCCGACGTAGGCGAACCGGGTCGTCTCGGTGAAGTCGTCGAAGCCGGTGACGATGTCGCGGATGCGGTCGAACTCGGGTGCGGACAGGCTGGCGAGCGGGTGCTGGACGGGGGCGTCGTCGTCGGCGCTGCGCAGGTTTGTGGGGTCGGTGATGGTCATCGTGAGGCTCCTGGTTCGGTGATGCGGCTGGTCTCGGAAGGTGAGGGGAAGGGTCGGATGGTCAACCGCCGATGGCGTCCATGACGTCGGCGTAGGCGGCCGGGCGACGACGACGCAGGTACGCGGCCTGCACGAGGCCGACGACGGGGCAGACCGCGATGAGGGCGAGGAGGACGGCGCTCACGGTTCCGAACACGGGGTTGCCGCCCGCATCCACGTCTCCCACCAGCATCGGGAAGTAGACGACGATCACGACGGCCGAACCGACGAGTCCGATGAACCCGAGGCCGGGTGCGACGACCGTGTTCCACACCCGCCGATCCTGCTTCGTGCGAGCGAAGTACACGATCACCGCGAGGCTCGTGACCGCCATGAGGATCGCGATCGCGAGGGTAGCGACGCCGGCGAACCACGTGAACACCTGCAGGACGGGGTCGAGACCGAGCACGGCGAAGACGACGATCAGGATCGCCGCGGTGGCGCTCTGGACGAGCGACGAGGTGTGCGGCGAGAGGTGCTTGGGGTGGACGCCGCCGAGCCGGCCCGGCAGGACGCCGGCGTTCGACATCGTGTGCTGGTACCGGGTGATGACGTTGTGGAAGGACAGGACGCAGGCGAACATGCTCGTGATGAGGAGGACGTTGATGACGAGCTCTCCGACCGGGCCGAGGTAGAGCAGGGTGGTGCGGAGGATCATCGCGCCGGGATCCTCACCGGCCACGGCGAGGACGTCGTCCGGGCCCCAGGCCATGACGAGCGCCCAGGAGGCGAGGGTGTAGAACAGGCCGATCCCGATCACCGCGATGTAGGTCGCCCGTGGGATCGTGCGGGACGGGTCCTTCGCCTCGTCGCGGAAGATCGCGGTCGCCTCGAACCCGATGAACGCCGCGATCGCGAACATCAGTCCGACACCGGGCGACCCGGAGAACACCTGCTCGGGCACGAACGGCTCGGCCGACAGCCCGTCGGCACCGCCGGTCACGATGACCGCCCCGGCGAGGACGAGGACGATCCCGACCTCCGCCACAAGCAGGACGCCGAGGACCTTCGAGCTGAGGTCGATGTGGCGGTAGCCGAGCAGACCGACGACGGCGATCGACGCGAGCGAGTAGAGGTACCAGGGGATCTCCGGAGCGCCGAGACCGGCGAAGGTCACGCTCAACAGGTAGCCGATGTAGCCGTACACCGACACCTGTATGGTCGTGTAGGTCAGGAGGGCGAGGAACGCCGACGCGAGACCGGCCGGTTTGCCGAGTCCGTATCCGACGAAGGTGAAGAAGGCACCCGGCTTGGGCACATGCCGGGTCATGGCCGAGAGTCCGACGGCGAACAGCAGGAGGATCACCGCGGACACGACGTACATGCTCGGGAACCCGACCCCGTTGCCGAGCAGGATGCCGAGCGGTGCGGCTCCACCGACGACCGTCAACGGCGACGCCGCGGCGACGACCATGAAGACGATGGCGGTGACGCCGAGCGATCCCTTCAGGGACCGGGTGGGCTGTCCGGCATCGGTGGCCGGACCTTTCGTGACGGTCATGGACACTCCTCGAGCAATGCGGCGGTATCGGGACGAGGCCAGCATCCCGGTCTCCTGTTGCCGCCTCGTCTCGTCGCCGTAACACCTGCTCGGCACCGAATGAGACCGGTCGACACCGCTGTCTCATTTGACGGTCATGAAGCCGAAACACGCCCGCCACGCCGGTGCAACGGGACGCGCCTAGCCTGAACGACGAGGAGGAGGTGAAGGACGTGACGGCTCTGGAACGCGCGATCAGCAATCCTCCGAGCGTCCGCGGTCTCGAGTCCCGGTCACCGGTCGACGGCCTCCAGCGGCGCAGTGTCGGGTTCATCGACGTGTTCGCCCAGTCCGTCTCGGCGGTGGCGCCGTCCGCCGCTGCGACGACGATCCCGTTGATCGTCACCGTGACCGCGGGCGGGGCGACCATGTGGTCGCTCGCCATCGCGATGCTGCTGTCATTGCTCGTCGCCACCACCGTGAACGTGTTCGCGAAGCGCATCGCCGCAACCGGCTCGCTGTACACCTTCGTGTCGAAGGGGCTCGGAACAGGTGCGGCCTTCGTCACGGGCGTCGCGCTGCTCATCGGGTACGGCTTCATCGCCATGTTCGCCCTGGCCGGTGCCGGGTACTACCTGTCGATCCTGCTGCACCGGTTCTGGCCCGGTATGCCGAGTTCGACGGGTGTCGTTTCCGCACTCCTCGTGTGCATGGCCGTCGTCTGCCTCGTCGTGCTCGTCCGCGGGATCCACCTGTCCACCCGGGTGACCCTGATCGTGGAGAGCGCCTCGGTCGCGACCATCCTCATCCTCGTGGGCGTGCTCCTCTCGCAGCTCGGACCGACGCCCGACTGGGCCGTGCTCGGGCTGGACGCCTCCCCGGAGCACCTCGCGGTCGGATCGGTCCTCGCCGTGACCGCCTTCGTCGGATTCGAGAGCTCCTCGACACTCGGCGTCGAAGCCCGTCGGCCGTTCGCGAGCATCCCCCGGTCCCTGGTCTGGACCGTCGTCGGCGCGGGTCTCCTCTTCCTCGTCACCTCGTACAGTCAGCTGGCGGGCTTCGCGGCGTTGGGGAAGGACATCACCGCGACACGGACGCCCATCAACGACCTGGCGCTGGCCTTCGGCGTCGAATGGATGGGGCTGCTGCTCGACCTGTCCGTCGCGGCGTCGTTCCTCGCCTGTGCGATCGCCTCCATCACGGCGTTCTCGCGGGTCGTGTTCTCGATGGGTCGAGAAGGGGTCCTCCCGTCGCGCCTCGGGACCACGCACGGCCGGTTCCGTACGCCCCATGTGGCGATCATCACGGCTCTGGCGATCGTCACGCCCGTCTCGGTGCTCGCGCTCGTACTGACCGGAGGAGCCTGGGCGGCGATGCAGGTCCTCATCGTCGTGGCCGCGGCCGGGTACATCACCGCCTACGTCCTCGTCTGCATCGCAGCCCCGGTCTTCCTCTGGCGGATCGGAGAACTGACGCTCTGGCCGCTCCTCCGAGCGGTGGTGGCCGGGGTGCTGCTGTCCGTCGCGCTCGTCGTCTATCTGGTCGTCGAGAGCGCCGGCGAGCGGGCTGTCGGCGTCTGGGTGTTCCTCATCACGATGGCGCTCGGCATCGCGATCTGGGCGATCCGGCATCGACGCCGACCGTGGCTGAGTTCGACCGTGGGGGTCTACGACGAGACGGTGAGCGCCGACGTGCTCGGCGGACCGTCCGCGGAGCCCCGGTGAGCGGCTCGGGCGAGCTCCGCGCCCGACAACCGAAGGCCGTGCACAGCGCGCTCACCGTGCTCGAGGAGGTCGCGCGATGCGGTGCCGGTGTGACGGCGCAGGAGGTCTCGGCCGGACTCGACATGCCGAGGGCGACCACGTACCGACTCCTCAACCTCCTCGTCCAGGACGAATACCTCGTCCGCATGCCCGATCTCCGTGGATTCGCGCTCGGACGGAAGGTCGTCGAGCTCGCCCATCTCGTCGCTCCAGCACCACCCCCGCTCGCTGCGCGCGAGGTGATCGGACGATTGCGGTCGAGCGTGCGAGGCGGCGTCCACCTCGTACGGTACGAGGGCGATCGGATCAGGATCGCGGATGCGGATCCCGACTTCCCGTTGAGTGACGAGCAGCGGATCGTCAGGCGTCTCGACACCTCCGCGATCGGGCGTCTGCTCCTGCACGAGCTCGCTCACGGCGGATACGACTGGTCAGGACTCGTCCAGCGGCCGTTCCGGGACGCCGAGCCCTTGATCCACGACGTCGAACGACTCGGGTACGCACGGCAAGTGGGTGAGGTCACGCCCGGTCACGGTTGCCTCGTGGTCCCGATCCGGGACGACCGCGGCGGTCTCGTCGCGGGGCTGTCGCTCTCGGCACCGAGTGAGCGGATCGAGCGCCCCGCCGCACTCCTCGACCTCCTGATCGACGGCTCGCGTCAGCTGCAGCCGCTCCTCGTCTGACCGCCGGACGTCCGTGTGACATCAGCCTCGAGAAGGCGCATAATCAGAATATGCAGCCAGCTGATCGTTTCCGCGCATGACGGAGTCCACGCCTTCCGCGAAGCCTGAGCGCTCGCCGTCGGACCGTCGCAAATGGTTCGGCCTCGTCGTCATCAGCATCGCCGTCGCCCTCATCATCGTCGACTCGACGATCGTCAACGTGGCGATCCCGTCGATCGTCGACGACCTCGGGATCTCCTCGACCCAGGTGCAGTGGGTCCAGGAGTCCTACACGCTCGTCTTCGCCGCACTGCTGATCGTGTTCGGCACGCTCGCCGACCGGTTCGGCCGTCGTCGCATGCTGCTCGTCGGTGTCGTGGTCTTCGGCGGAGCCTCCGTCTTCGCCGCCATCGCGCCGACGGGCGACCTCCTGATCCTGTCCCGGGTCATCCAGGGCGTCGGCGGCGCGATGATCCTGCCGACGACCCTCTCGATCATCAACGCGACCTTCCGAGGCCGCGACCGTGCGATCGCCTTCGCGGTGTGGGGCTCCACGATCGGGGGCATGGTGGCGGTCGGTCCGCTCCTCGGCGGCTGGCTCACCACCGACTTCTCCTGGCGCTGGGCGTTCGGGATCAACGTGCCGCTCGGTGTCCTCATCATCGTCGGACTCCTCCTGTTCGTGGGGGAGTCCCGAGAACCCGCGACCGACCGCATCGACGCCGTCGGAGCCGTCCTGTCGATCCTGACGAGCGCGTCCCTCGTCTACGGACTCATCGAGGGCCGGAGTCTCGGGTGGTGGCTCACGGACAACCCGCTCGTCATCGGGGACTGGACCTGGCCGTTCAGCCTCTCACCGGTACCTGTGGCCCTCATGGTCACGGTCGTCGCAGGTGTCGCGTTCGTCCTCTGGGGACGCCACCGGATGCGCCAGGGGCGCAGCACGATCATCGCGTTCTCCCTGTTCTCGCTGCCGTCGTTCCGGAACGGCAACATCGCCGCCCTCATCGTCTCGCTGGGGGAGTTCGGCATCATCCTCTCGCTGCCGATCTGGCTCCAGTTCGTCCTCGGCTACAGCGCGCTGCAGACCGGTCTGATCCTCCTGGCCCTCGCGATCGGTTCCTTCGTCGCGAGCGGGTTCGCCGGCGCGTTCGGCAACCGGGTCGCGCCCGTCCTGATCGTCCGCGTCGGCATCGTCGCGGAGATCATCGGTGTCGCGGGCATCGGGCTGGTCGTCGGGCCGGCGACCGAATGGTTCGCGATCGTGCCGTTCCTGTTCGTCTACGGCTTCGGCGTCGGTCTCGCCACCGCACAGCTGACGGGCGTCGTTCTGAAGGACGTGCCCGTCGAGCAGAGCGGCCAGGGCTCCGGAACACAGAGCACGGCGAGGCAGATCGGCTCGGCGCTCGGTATCGCCGTCCTCGGGACCATCCTCTTCGTGAGCACGGCGTCGGTCCTCGACGAACGACTCGAGGACGCCGGTGTGCCGACCGCCCAGCGCGACGCTCTCGTGACGAGCGTCGTCGACAGCTCGGGCGCCGCCATCGCCGGTCTCGACGCGAACCCGGCGACCGCGACGGTGGCCGAGGACGCCAGGATCGCCCTGTCGGACGGCACCCGCTCCGCGGCGTTCGCCGCCGCAGGATTCCTCGCGGTCGGCTTCCTCGCCACCCTGTCGCTCGGCGCCGGGCGCCGAGAGGACCGACCGGGCGACGCCGGAGCACGAGCAGGCGGGACGGACTCCTCCGAGACGTCCGACCCGACCTCGCGGACGTAGGGCTCGAGGCCGCCTCACACCCCGGCGACCTCCGCATCGGCGTCTCCCAGGACACAAGCACCCAGGTTCGACTGGGAGGCCCCCGTACAATCGTCACCGGACGGCTCCGCCCGAGCGGACCGTCCCCACCGCCCATGACACGCCACCGCCACCGCCCACGCCTCCTCAGCGCCCTCGCCGCAGCCGCGCTGTCGTTCGCCGTGGTGTCCGCCGGCGCATGGTCCACGGGTTCCGGCGCAGTCGCCTCGCCCGAGCTGAGCGCGAACACGGCATCGACTCCCGACGGCCTCGTGTCCGTCGAGGTGAGCCCGAGCGACGGAGGAGCGGTCGAACCCTCGTCCCTCACCTCGTTCGGCATCACGCTCACGAACGGCACCGACGCCGACCTCCCCGCCGGCTCCGTGTCCGTGGCGGTCACCACGGCGCGGATCACGGGCACCGCGGCGCTCGACGCCTGGCTCGACACGACCGGGGCGGACGCCGCTGCGACGCCCGCCGGCACCACCGTGGTACGGACGATCGACATCCCCGAGCTCATCGCCGGACAGCAGTACGTCGTCAGTGGGCTCGACTTCACGCCTCCGGCGCTGGGCTTCGACGACGCCGACGCGTGGGGCTCCTACGGCGTCTCAGCCGGCTACGTCGCGGGCGACACGGCAGCCGGAGGTCGGACGGCGCTGGTCTGGCGGGCGCAAGGACAACCCACGTCAGCCACCGTCGCGCTCGTGGCCCCGCTCACCGTGCCCCTCAGCTACGGCGGACTCCTCGATGCGGACGAACTCGCCGAGCTCACGGCCGACGACGGTGCGCTCACGACGCAGCTCGACGCACTCTTCGGCGAGCAGATCGCGCTCGGGATCGACCCACGCATCATCGCGTCCGTCCGCGCGCTCGGCACGCGCGCACCGGAGAGCGCTGTCGCCTGGCTCGCCCGCCTCGAGGCCGCACCGAACGAGACGTTCGCGCTCCAGTACGGCGACGCCGAACCCGCTGTACAGGCCGAAGCCGGCCTCGACCGACTGCTGACCCCGAGTTCGTTCTCCTTCGCCCTGAACGTCGCCGACTTCCCCGTCGTGCAGCCGACCGAGACGCCCACCCCGACCGGGTCGCCGACCATCGGGCCCGACGACGTCCAGCCGACGCCGCAGGCGGGGTCCTCGCCGGCCACGGCGTCCGACCCGTCGGCGGCAGTCACTCCGTCGGACGAGCCGACACCCACACCGAGCCCCTCCGAGACGCCCGGCCAGGCGGTGCCGACCGTTCCGACGATGGACGAGCTCCTCAGGTGGAGTTACTCGCTCCCCAGCATCGTGTGGGCGGGAGGCGCGGTGACCGATGCGGATCTCGCCGTCTTCGCCGCATCGGGCGGAACGGTCACGATGCTCGACTCCGCGAACACGACCGACACCGGACAGTCCGTGCGCGCCTCGGCGACGGTCGGCACGACACAGACGCTGCTGGCCGACCACGGCCTTGCCGAGTCACTGGACGAGGCCGCCGCGGCCACGACGGACGCCGCGTTCGAGAGCGCCATCGCCGACGTGAACGCGCGGGCGGCCGCCATCGGCACGGAGGGTTCGGCCGGCGGAACGGTCGTCGCCGTGCTGCCTCGGGGAGTGGACGCGACCCTGCCCGCCCTCGCCGACACCGTGAACGCGCTCCGCTCCCTGCCGGCCACGACGCAGACCTCCCTGGCGGCGACGCTCGCCGAGCCTCCGGCCGCGGCGACGCTCGGGGCGATGGCACCCGACAGTGAACGCGTGTCCGACGTGCAGGTCCTCCTCGACGAGGAACAGGACGTCACCGCCTTCTCCTCGGTGCTCGACGAACCCGAGCTGCTGACCGGACGGGAGCGCGCCACCCTGCTCTCCACCCTCGCGGCCGGCTGGCTGCGTGCGGAGGGCGGCTGGGGATCGGCGGTCACCGCACAGCAGGAACGGACGGACACGGTCCTCGCGTCGGTGCGCGTCACCGACAGCAGTCGCATCAACATGGTCGGCGGCGAGGTGTCCCTGCCGTTCGCCGTGCGCAACGACCTGCCCTATCCCGTCACCGTGGTCATGGAGGCCTCGCCGAGCAACGGTCGACTGAGCATCTCCGGTTCCGTGACGCAGGAGATCGCCGCGGACTCGCGCGCCACCGTGCTCGTCCCCGTGCAGTCGCAGATCGGCAACGGCGACGTCACCCTCCGTCTGCAACTCTTCAGCACCAGCGGGCAGGCGATCGGTGAACAGTCCTTCGTGGGCGTGAACGTCCGCGCCGACTGGGAGGGCATCGGTGCCGTCGTCCTCGCCCTGCTCGTCGCCCTGCTGTTCGTCAGCGGTGTGGTCCGCATGGTCCTCAGTCGACGAGCCAAGCGACGCGGCCCGGGTGCCGCCTCCGCCGCCTCCGCAGATGCTCCGGACAGCGGTCAGCCCCCCGGCGGTGAGCCCCCGGTAGAGTCGTCACCCGGACGACAGGAGACGAATGGCTGACGGCATCGGCAGGGCGAGCGCGCTCCTCGCCTCGGGAACGCTCGTCTCCCGACTGCTCGGCTTCGTCAAAGCGGTACTCGTGGCTCAGGCCATCGGCGTCCTGGTCATCGGCGACACCTTCGCGATCGCCAACCAGCTCCCGAACACGATCTACGTCATCATCGGCGGCGGCGTGCTCAGCGCCGTGCTCGTGCCGCAGATCGTCCGTGCGGGGATCCATGCCGACGGTGGCAACGCCTACATCAACAAGCTCGTCACCATCACCCTCGTCTTCATCGGCGGGGCCACCGCGCTCATCACCCTGCTCGCACCCGTGTTCGTGTTCATCGTCGCCGCGACGCTGTCTCCTGATCAATTCGCGCTCGCGACGGCGTTCGCCTACTGGTGTCTCCCGCAGATCCTGTTCTACGCGCTCTACACCGTCCTCGGCGAGGTCCTGAACGCACGCAAGATGTTCGGGCCGTTCACCTGGGCACCGGTGCTCAACAACGTCATCGCGATCGCCGGGCTGATCGCCTTCATCACGCTGTACGGCCGCGGCGACCTCGCGGTCAGCGAGTGGACCGACGGTCGAACGGTGCTCCTCGCAGGCTCCGCCACCCTCGGCGTCGTCGTCCAGGCCGCCTTCCTCATGCTGTTCTGGCGTCGAGCCGGACTGCGTTTCCGACCGGACTTCCAGTGGCGAGGCGTCGGCCTCCGCGCCACTGGGCGGATCGCCAGCTGGACCTTCGGCATGCTGCTCCTGACGACCGGTGCGGGGATCGTCGAGACCCAGATCGTCGCTTCCGTGAGCAAGCAGGGACCCTCGGTCGCGATCCTCAACTACGCCTGGCTGATCTTCATGCTCCCGCACTCGATCATCACCGTCTCGATCGCGACGGCCTATTTCACCCGGATGAGCGAGCACGCGCAAGGCACACGCGATCGCGGACGGGACATCCAGCGGCTGCAGGCCGACATCTCCGGGGCCGTCCGCGTCGCGAGCGTGCTCATCGTGCTCGCCGCGGCCGTCATCATGGTGGTCGCCGTGCCGTTCGGCAGTGTCTTCGCCGAGACGTTCGAACAGGCGCAGGCGATGGGCGGCATCATCATCGCGTTCGTGATCGGACTCGTGCCCTTCTGCATCCTCTTCGTCCTCCAGCGCGCCTTCTACGCCCTCGGAGACACGAAGACGCCCTTCTTCTTCACCCTGTTCCAGACCCTCCTGTTCGTCCTCCTGGCGCTGATCGTGCTCCTGGTCCTCCCACCGCATCTGGTGGGTGCCGGCGTCGCGCTCGCCATCACGATCGCGTGCATCGCACAGACCGTGGTCGCCGCACTGCTGCTCCGGCGCCGGCTGGGGGGTCTCGACGGCCGACGTATCGTCCTGAGCCTGGTCCGGTTCATCGCCGCCGCCGTGCCTGCGGCTGTGGTCGGAGTCGTCGTGCTGCTGCTGCTCGGCGGTGTCAGCGAGGAGGGGTTCCCGACCGCCACGATCCCCGGCGCCATCGTCACCATGGCCGTCGTCGGGGCGGCGATGGCCGCCGTGTACCTCGCGGTGCTCGCCCTCCTGCGCACGCCGGAGCTCAAGGCGGCCTTGGCGCCCGTCCTCGCCCGGTTCGGGCGCTGACACCCACGCGTCGACACCACCTCACGCACACCGGCTGAGAGCTGCCCGAGGCCCCGGGGGGAGCGGAATAGCGGCCGGTTAGGATGTGTTACACCACTCGGAACCCCGGAACCCACCTGGTCCGGGAGCCCACGAACCACTGAGGAGCATCGTGCGTCAGGTCATCATCATCGGATCAGGACCCGCCGGCTACACGGCGGCGATCTACGCTGCCCGCGCCTCGCTGCAGCCGCTGCTCGTCGCGTCATCGGTCGAGGCCGGCGGCGAGCTCATGAACACCACCGAGATCGAGAACTTCCCCGGCTTCCCCGAGGGCATCCAGGGCCCCGAGCTCATGATGAAGCTCCAGGAGCAGGCCGAGCGGTTCGGCACGGAGGTCCTCTACGACGACGTCACCGAGCTCAAGCTCGACGGCGACGTCAAGACGGTCACCCTCGGCAACGGACAGGTGCACGAGGCCCACACCGTGATCTTCGCCACCGGCTCCGCCTACCGCAAGCTCGGTCTGCAAGACGAAGAGCGGCTCTCCGGCCACGGTGTGTCCTGGTGCGCCACCTGCGACGGCTTCTTCTTCAAGGAGAAGACGATCGCGGTCATCGGCGGCGGCGACAGCGCCATGGAGGAGGCCACCTTCCTCACACGGTTCGCGTCGAAGGTGTACGTCATCCACCGCAAGGACACCCTGCGGGCGTCGAAGATCATGCAGGACCGTGCGTTCGCGAACGAGAAGATCGAGTTCATCTGGAACAGCGAAGTCGCCGGCATCACCGGTGCCGACGCGGTCGACGGCGTGACGCTGCGCTCGACCACCGACGGCACGGAGACCCATCTGCCGCTCGGTGGCCTGTTCATCGCGATCGGCAACGACCCGCGCACGCACCTCATCCACGGCCAGCTGGAGCTCGCCCCCGAGGGCACGATCGCCGTCAAGGGCCGCTCGTCGAAGACCAACCTCCCCGGCGTCTTCGCCGCGGGCGACGTCATCGACCCCACGTACCGACAGGCCATCACCGCGGCCGGCAGCGGCACCATCGCCGCCCTCGACGCGGAGCACTACCTCGCAGACCTCGAGCAGGCTGCTGGGGAAGCGTCGGCCATCGGCGAAGCACAGACGGCCGGTCGTCCGCAGCCGGCCGACCCAGTGCTCACCACCACCGTTTGATCGACGGCCAGGCTGTCGGCCTGGCCACCACGAAGGAGAACACTCATGTCAGATGCAGTCACCGAGGCCACGTTCGACGAACTGGTCATCAACAGCGACAAGCCCGTCCTCGTCGACTTCTGGGCCGCCTGGTGCGGTCCGTGTCGCGCGGTCGGCCCGATCCTCGACACGATCGGTTCCGAGAACAGCGACAAGATCACCGTTCTCAAGCTGAACGTCGACGAGAACCCGAACCTGGCCATGAAGTACCAGATCACCTCCATCCCCGCGATGAAGGTCTTCAAGGGCGGCGAGGTCGTGCAGACCGTCATCGGTGCCAAGCCGAAGGCAGCACTCGAGAAGGATCTTGCAGCTTTCCTCGCCTGATCAGGTTTTTCTAAATCACGGAACCGCCCGACTCATCCGAGTCGGGCGGTTCTTCGTTGTCGGGGTGTTTCACGTGAAACATCCCGAATTATCGCTCTGATCAGGTTTTATCAATCACAGAGCACGCGCGCGGCACTTCGACAGGCTCAGTAACCGAGATGGGGCGGCCGTCCGCCAATCCACGGATTCCGCCGCCTTGGTCCCTGAGCTTGTCGAAGGGCATACGGTACCCCGCGGCCGACTGGCCCATGTTTCACGTGAAACAGCGTCAGGAGGACTGACCGAATCCCGACTCGCCAAGCTCGCTCAGGATTCGGTTGAGGTCGGCGATGGTCGCGAACTCCACGACCATCTGTCCCTTCTTCGCGCCGAGCGTCACCTTCACGCGGGTGTTCAGACGGTCGCCGAGGCGGTCTGCGATTTCGTCGAGTTGCCCGCGTCGCGATCCGGCGATCGGACGCGGCTTCTTCGCCTGAACGCCCTGAGCCGCCGCAGCTTCCGCGGCACGCACCGACAAGTCTTCGTTCACGATCTTGTCGGCCAAGCGCTGCTGTGCCTCAGGATCGGTCAGCGACAGGATGGCGCGGGCATGTCCGGCGCTCAGCACACCGGCAGCGACGCGCTGCTGCACGGCCGCCGGCAGCTTGAGCAGGCGGATGGTGTTGCTGATCTGGGGGCGGGAACGACCGATGCGGTTGGCAAGCTCGTCCTGGGTGATTCCGAAGTCGGCCAGGAGCTGCTGGTATGCAGAAGCCTCCTCGAGCGGATTCAGCTCGGATCGGTGCAGGTTCTCGAGCAGCGCATCGCGCAGCATGTCCTCGTCGGCGGTGTCCTTGATGATCGCGGGGATGCGGTCGAGACCCACCTCCTTCGAAGCGCGAAGACGCCGCTCACCCATGATGAGTTCGTATCGCTCGTCGTCGCCAGGGATCGGCCGGACCACGATCGGCTGCAGTACGCCGACCTCACGGATGCTCGTGACGAGTTCGGCGAGGTGGTCCTCATCGAAGACCGTGCGCGGCTGGTTGGCGTTCGGCACGATCAGTTCGGGGGAGAGGTACGCCAACCGGGCACCGGGGACGGCCACGAGCTGCGGCCCATCTGCCGTGGTAGCAGCGGCGTCCGGTGCAGTGGGGGCGTCAGCTGCCGCCGCCTCTGCTGCGGCGGCGTCCGCAGCGGCGGTAGCCGCGTCCTTCGCTGCCTTGCGGGCAGTGCCCTGGTTGTCGGGGAAGAAGACGTCGACGGGACGGTTCGCCTGCGAGTCTGAACTCGTCGTCGGAATGAGTGCACCGATCCCGCGACCGAGTCCAGTTCGTTTCGTTGCCATCAGTGACTGACTCCCTCAGGGTGGTTCGTATCGGGTGTATCGGAGGAGCCTGCGGCCCATCGGTTGGCGATCTCCGCCGCTGCTTCGAGATAGGACACCGCGCCGAGCGACGTGGGGTCGTAGCTGATGACGCTCTGCCCGAAGCTGGGGGCTTCAGAGATACGCACCGCTCGTGGGATGACCGACTCGAGGACCTGCCCGGTGAAATGGTCTCGGACGTCCTGAGCCACCTGCTGCGCGAGGTTGGTGCGCCCGTCGTACATCGTCAGGAGGATGGTGCTGACGGCGAGCCCTGGGTTCAGGTGCCGCTGGATCAGCTGGATGCTACTGAGGAGCTGACTCAATCCCTCGAGCGCGTAGTACTCGCACTGGATGGGGATGAGGACTTCCTTGGCCGCGACGAAGGCATTGATCGTCAGGAGTCCGAGGGACGGCGGGCAATCGATCAAGACATAGTGGAACGGCTCTTCGGCGTCCTGGATGAACTGTTCGAGGGCCGTGCGGAGACGGTGCTCACGCGCGACCTGTGACACGAGTTCGATCTCCGCGCCGGCGAGATGGATCGTCGAGGGAGCGCAGAAGAGCGTGGGGAACTCGGGGCTCTGCTGGACGACATCGGCTAGGGGGAAGTCGTCGATCAGGACGTCGTAGACACTCGGGACATCCGAGTGATGCTCGACGCCGAGTGCGGTGGACGCGTTCCCCTGGGGATCCAGATCGATCACGAGGACACGTGCACCCGAACGGGCGAGGGCGGCGCCGATGTTGACGGTGGTCGTCGTCTTGCCGACTCCACCCTTCTGGTTGGAGACCGTGAAGACCCGAGTGTGGTCGGGCGTCGGCAAGGTTGCGTGAGCCAAGGCTTTACGCCTCTCAGTCAGATGATGGAGCTCGCGAGCCAACGGCGTGGACGCGTCGAAGGCGCTACCAACGGAGTCGCGCTCGGGAGCCGCGGAATGCGTTGGTTCGGGTTGTTTCACGTGAAACCTTCTTGCTCGAAACGTGTACTTCAACCGTACCAGCGTGGGCTGACGCCAGGGGAGCGATCTCCGACAGCGATCGGGGGAGTGTGGAAGCGTCGCGGCCCTCGAGCGCCGTTTCGCGACACCCGCATGTCGTCGATCGCCCCGCATGGCGCCCAGAAGGGACGCCTCGCCCTCTCTCTTCCACAGGGTTATCCACAGGGCTCCGAGATACCCGATGCCGCGGAACCGCGTGCGCCTCGGGCGTGCAGGTCGAAGCTGGTCAGATCAACACGAGACGAGCCCGGCGGACGTATGTTGACAACCATGGGGGAAGTGCCTCTGCAATCAGTCAGAGATCCGCGTCTTTCCGCGGAAGTTCGCACCCGATCGCCCCACGCCGGGTCCAGTACGTCCAGGCTCTTGCCCCGGTGCGTGTTGACCACAGTTCGGTGGTACGCCGGTTGGGGCCCGGTTCTTCACGGAGGATCGCCGGTTCCTCCGGCTACGTGCGAGAACTGTCCACAGAGTTATCCACAGGCGCTATCTCCACGCGCTCGTATGGTGGAGAGCTGTACGACTGGCGCAAGTCCGCGCCAGCGTTTCACGTGAAACCAAGACTCCGTGCACGCCGAGCCGTCCCGCGGCTCACATCGATAGGCGCCTTTCCAGCCTCTGGCCACAGCCCGCTGTCCGCCTCACCGGGGTGATCCGACAGTGGGGGAGCGGTAGCGACGAAGCATCACGCAACCGGTCCGATCCCACACGCGGTCCGTCGTACCCGCCCGCTGTTTCACGTGAAACACTCTCGACAGGACCAACGCAACGGATGGGGTGGTCTCGAGCGCAGGCCAGACTGCTACCGCGCCCTGTGCTCGTCGAACTCAACTTGTCTCCACCGCCGCGCTACAGCCGCGCAGGAGCAGACCGCCACCCATGTTCCACGTGAAACATCGAACACCGCGGCGGTCCCGGCACGACGGCCTGGGAGCGCACTCACTGAGTGAACTGGCACACACGACTCCAGGCCGATAGGAACCACTCCTGAAAACGAAGAACTCAAGCGAGTGGCATCGTCCCACGTTCCACGTGAAACGTCGCTCAATCTCATCCTTCCGGCGGCAAGCACGCTCCGCCGAGCCTATCTGGGCGCAGAACCATGCATCGTCAGTCGGAAGTACACCAGCTCATTCCAAGCTGACAGGAGTCACGAGCACGACCTCCGCAGCGCCGGCGCACTTCGACACATCGTTACGCCGAGTGGCCGCCGTGCACCGTGCGTCGCAGCCCCGTCGGGGAAAGCGCTCGGAGTAGCAGCAGGGGCTCCGGCGTGACCGCACCGCACGGCGCCAGAGCCTCCAAGACCGGGGCGCCTTCGACGCACGCGATAGCAACAGGCCGACCATCCTCTCCTTCTTCGGCCGGCAGCTCACCCACACCTCAGCCAGCGCCGACCCGCCGGTGCACATGAGCTTGCCGACGGTCGGGCGCCAGTCGGCCCGCAGGCACATAGGGAACTGGCGGAATGCGCATCTCGCAGCAGTTCTCCAACGACAGGTCCGCCACGTGATGCACCCCCGCGAGTCAGTTGAACGTGTGGGACGGGGACGGGGTGACGCATCTTCCCTGCAACCAAGGAACGCCTCGGACCTACCCGGGGTTCGAACGAAGGCCACAGATCACTGACACGCCCGACCGGATCACCAACCTGGGAGGTCCACCGTTGCCACCCGCACTCGTCCGTCATCTCCGAGGGGGCAGCTAGCTGGCCGGCCACCGCGCACAACAGCATCGACGTCTGGGGGCGCCGACCACCGAAGCGCGGAGCATCGCCGCCCGTCGATCGCGGTGCCGGCGCCGCGTCACAAGACTGGGGCTACAGGCCAAGTGAAGAACATATATGAGATACCAGAAGCATTACCGCTGGCAAACGTCAGAAAACACTCGAATCCGGCCCACCCGGCACCCCAGATTCGTGTCAAATTAGACCGGAGAATCGTTCCTGACGAACTCAGGACCTCTGAATTGGCCGCAGGTTCCGGGCCGGTTCGTCAGGAGCCATTCTCCCGAGAGCTCGCAAGCCGCGGAAGATTGTCTGCGGTGCCCCTCGCGGAGGCCCCGAGCGTTCCCGACTGACCTCAGCCGCGGACGGTTCCAACGATGACTCGGGTCGGCTCCGCGAGAACGCCCTCGCCAAGCGTTCGAACCTCGACACCGGAGACCCGGTACTTGCGAAGCTCCTTGGTCGATGCATCGACCTCCGCCTGCGCGCCGGCACCCTTCATGAGGACCAGCTCTCCGCCGTCCCGAAGCAGGGGAGCGGTGAGGGGGAGCAACTTGCGGAGCGCACTGACCGCGCGCGCGGTCACCTGGTCGAGGGGCTCATCAAGACGAACCTCCTCAGCGCGCGCTCGCACGACGGTGACGTTCTCGAGCCCGAGGACTCCGACCTGATCGTTGAGCCAGGCGACTCGACGTTCCATCGGCTCGATGAGCACGAACTCGACGTCCGGCCGGGCGATCGCGAGGACCAGTCCAGGCAGCCCCGCGCCAGTGCCGACATCCCCGACTCTGCCGGGACGAAGGAGCGGAGCCACAATCACGCTGTTGAGGATGTGGCGCGTCCAGAGACGCGGAAGCTCCAGGGGCCCGATCAGCCCGAGTGGCTCACCGAACTCCGCCAGGTTCGCGGCGAATGCACGACCGACATCGATCCGGTCACCGAACAACTCGGACGCTTCCGCCGGTTCCGGTTCGAGTCCTGCAGGCACGTCAGTCATCGCAGTTTCACGTGAAACGATCAGGCCGCGTCAGCCGCGGGTGATGACGGTGTGACGGTCGCGGCCTTCGCCGTGCGACTCGGACACGAAGCCGCGAGCCGACACGATGTCGTGGACGAGCTTGCGCTCGTAGCTCGACATCGGGGGGAGTGCCGCCTCGGTGGAACCAGCCTCGATGCGCTCGACCGCTCGCTCCACGAGGGCGCCGAGCTCCTGCTGACGCGCTTCGCGGGATCCGCCGATGTCGAGGATGAGCCGGGAGAAGCCACCGGTACGGTTCTGAACAGCTAGGCGGGTCAGCTCCTGCAGCGCGTTGACCGTGTCGGGACGCGACAGGAGACGCAGGTTGCTCTCCGTGGGGGAGTCGATCGACACGTACGCACGACCATTGCGGGCATCGATGTCGATGTCGCCATCGATGTCGCAGATGTCGAGGAACTCCTCGATGTAGTCCGCTGCGACGTCGCCCTCTTCTTCGAGCTGCGTGATGGTGGGTGCTTCGTCCTGGGCCGGGGCCAGTTCCTGGTCAGTCACCGATACTCCTACTTGTCTCGTCCGTCGGTCTGCTGCTTCTTCGCACGCGCCTTGCCCATGGGCTGCTGGCGCTGCGTCGGGGTCTTCTTCTCGGGTACCGGCGCCTCGGAGATCGAGATGACGTCGCCGTTCGGCGTCATGAGCTTGCCCTTCCGCGCGAGACGCTCCTCACGAGCCTTCGCAGCGTCGGAACCAGGCGTCGGCATGTTCCGGATGACGAGGAACTGCTGCACCATCGTCCACGCGTTGGACGTCAGCCAGTAGAACATGACGCCGAGCGGGAAGGCGAAGCCGGAGAAGAGGAACACGAAGGGCAGGATGTAGAGGAGGATCCGCTGCTGCTTGAACTGCGGGCTGGCCTTCGTCTCGGCCGACATGTTCTTCGACACGATCTGCAGCTGCGTGATGAACTGCGACGCGCACATGAGGATGACCATGACGGCGGCGATGATGACGACCGCCCAGTTGACCGGGTTGCCGGCGAGTGCCGCCTGCATGCTCGTGTGCAGCGGAGCGATCCCGAACAGGTTCGCGTCGCCGAACTGCACGGCGAGGGTCTCGTTCAGGGGACCGACGCCGGCTTTGCTCTTCTGGGCGTCGTTGAGCACGGAGAACAGAGCGAAGAAGATCGGCATCTGGACGAGCAGCGGCAGACATCCGCTGACGGGGGAGGTGCCGTGCTTCTTGTACAGCTCCATCGTCTCGCGGGACATCGCCTCGCGGCTGGCCTGGTCGCGTTTGCCCTTGTACTTCTCCTGCACCTTCTTCATCTGCGGCGCGATCTCGAGCATCTTGCGCTGGCTCTTGATCTGCTTGATGAACAGGGGGATGAGCGCGGCACGGACGACGAGGACGAGCCCGACGATCGAGAGGACCCAGGTGAGACCGGCCGCGGGGTCGAGTCCGATGGCCGTCCACAGCAGGTGCCAGCCCACGAGGAGCAGCTCGACCGCCCATTTGAGCGGCCAGAGAATTGTGCCGATGATGTCCATAGGTGCGGGTCAGCCCTTTCCGTGGCTCGGTTGCACGACAAATCCGTGAGAAGTGACGCTGTACCGAAAGTTCTTCTTGGGTGGTACCTCGTCGAAACGAGGTGCAGCCCAGGGGTGGCATCTCGCGATGCGGGCCGCTGCCATCGCCGAACCGACGACGACACCATGTTGCTGCACCGCTCCCAGAGCGTACGCGGAACAGCTGGGGTAATACCGGCAGACGTCGCCGTACAGCGGGGAGATCGCGGCGCGATACCCGCGGAGCGCCAGCACCGCAGCATTGCGGGGCGCGAGGCAGGTGGCAGCGAGGACGCCGTTCATCGGTGCGCGTCCGAAGCCTCGACGATGACGCCGCGTTTGGCGAAGGCACGATCGACCTCGGCATGGAGCGAGGCGAACGGCGCCGTTGCTGCAGACGGCAGTGCTCGGATGACCACGTCAGCGCCGTGGGCAGCCTGAACGACGCTGTCGTGGCAGATGGCCTTCAGGCGACGTCTGACGAGATTGCGGGTCACTGCGTTACCGACCGTTTTCGCAACGATGAACCCGAAGCGCGGCTGTCCGCCCTTCGGGTTCATGCGTACGTACATGACCGTGTGCTCGCCGACGAACCGGGACCCGCGACGAACTACCCCTCGGTAGTCGTCGCCGGACGTGATCCGGCTCGCACGCTCGAGCACGACGGCTCTACGCGGAGAGTTCGGTGCGGCCCTTGGCGCGACGAGCCGACAGGATGCCGCGGCCGGCACGCGTGCGCATGCGCAGACGGAAGCCGTGCTTCTTGGCGCGACGACGGTTGTTCGGCTGGAAGGTTCTCTTGCTCATAATTACGATCTCCGGATCATGACCCACCACTGCACAGGTGGCAGCAGGGTACGGAAGGGTGCCCGTGGGCAGAAGTCAACTGATTAAACCTACGGTCTACTCGCGCGAAGGTCAAACCAGCGGCGCCCAAACGAATGATTATCCACAGGATTCTCAGAAATTGTAGCAGTGACACGCAGGGCGGCCGTACAGTGATTTGGGACTGGGGCGACGTGTTGTTAGCGTAAGCCCTCGGGTTATGCACAGCGTGTGGATAGCACCGCGCTCAGCCCCGAATACTCAGGGGAGAGCCTGTGGATGAACCTGTGAGTATGTGTGGGGAGAACTATGTCGGACGCCGACGATGCGATCGCTGAGACCTGGCAATCGGTGCTCGAGATCCTCTCCGTCGACGACCGCATCACCCCGCCACTCCGCGGGTTCCTCAACCTCATCGTCCCCAAGGGCATCATGGGCGGCACCTTCTACCTCGAGGTGCCCAACGAGTTCACGATGGGCATGCTCAACCAGCGCATGCGGGCACCGATCCTCGCCGCACTCGCGTCCATCGTCGACGGCGGTCCCGTCGGCAACTACGCGATCGTCGTCAACCCCGACATCGTCGAGGAACGGTACGAGCAGACCGGCTTCCAGCACATCGACCCGGCACCGCTCGAGTCGCCGCAGCCGCAGCTGACCCCGACGCCCACGCTGCCGGCGCGCGAGAACGACACCCGACTCAACCCGAAGTACAGCTTCGACAACTTCGTCATCGGCCAGTCCAACCGGTTCGCGCACGCGGCCGCGGTCGCCGTGGCCGAAGCGCCGGCGAAGGCCTACAACCCGCTGTTCGTGTACGGCGACTCCGGGCTCGGCAAGACCCACCTCCTCCACGCCATCGGCCACTACGCGATGAACCTCTACGCGGGGATCCGCGTCCGGTACGTGTCCAGCGAGGAGTTCACGAACGATTTCATCAACTCGATCGCCAACAACCGCGGCTCGTTCTTCCAGTCGCGGTACCGCGACATCGACATCCTGCTGATCGACGACATCCAGTTCCTCCAGGGCAAGGCGGAGACGCAGGAGGCGTTCTTCCACACCTTCAACACCCTGCACGATCACAACAAGCAGGTGGTCATCACCAGCGACCTGCCCCCGAAGGCGCTCACCGGCTTCGAAGAGCGGATGCGTTCACGCTTCGAGTGGGGACTCATCACCGACGTCCAGGCTCCCGACCTCGAGACGCGCATCGCGATCCTGCGCAAGAAGGCGCAGAACGAGAAGCTGCACATCCCGGACGAGGTCCTCGAATTCATCGCCACCAAGGTGTCGAGCAACATCCGTGAGCTGGAGGGCACGCTCATCCGGGTCGTCGCATTCGCGAGCCTGAACCGGACCGCCGTCGACATGACGTTGGCCCAGACGGTGCTGAAGGACGTCATCAGCCTCGACGACGACAACGTCATCTCGCCGATCGACATCATCAACACCACGGCCGACTACTTCAAGCTCTCGGTCGACGACCTGTACGGCTCGAGTCGGTCGCAGGCCGTGGCGACGGCGCGGCAGATCGCGATGTACCTCTGTCGCGAGCTCACGAACCTCTCGCTCCCGAAGATCGGTCAGCTGTTCGGCAACCGGGACCACACGACGGTCATGTACGCCAACCGGAAGATCACCGACCTCATGCAGGAGAAGCGCTCGATCTACAACCAGGTGACCGAGCTCACGAGCCGCATCAAGCAGAACCTCCGCTACGGCGCCTGACCCCTGTTCGGTCACTGAGCCTCACTCGGTCCCTGAGCTTGTCGAAGGGCCCTCGACAGGCTCGGGGACCGGGGAACCGCTACGGCGCCTGAGGCGTCCTGATGAACGTTTCCGGCCCCTCGACGCACTCGGTGCGCTCAAGGGGCCGATTTCGTTCATCAGGCGACGACGAGCGCTCATTCGACGACATGATCCGCGTCCGATCTGTCCACATTCCGGCCTCGCAGCCCTGTGGATAACCTGTGGAGGGATGTGGAAGCTCCGGGCACGCTTGTGAGTGAACACCGTTCACCCGCCTCCGCGTCCCACACCCTCGCGTCGTTCTCTCCACAGGCCGCCACCAAGTTACACACATGTAGTTCCCTGTGTTCGAGCGGGTTCGGCGGACTTATCCACAGTTTCCACACCGGTTAAGACTGTTAACCGTTAATTCAATGATCTCTCCGCCAAACAACCTTTCCCCAGGCTCGCTTCTCCACAGCACCTCGTCCCACTCGACCCCGGAAGCAGACCCACTAGCATTGGTGACGTCATCGAGAGCCAGAGACAGGGGACTTGTCGTGCGATTCAGCGTCAACCGGGATGTATTCAGCGAAGCCGTCTCGTTCGCAGTGAAGCTGCTCCCGCAGCGCCCGACGCTGCCGATCCTCAACGGCATCCTCATCGAAGCCGGTGACGACGGTCTCATCCTGTCCTCCTTCGACTACGAGGTGTCCAGCCAGACCGGAATCGCAGCCGAAGTCGAGGAGGCCGGTACGGCACTCGTCAACGGCCGGCTGCTCTCGGAGATCGCCAGCCGACTCCCGAACGCGCCCGTCCGGTTCAGCAAGGTCGAGAACCGCATCGAGGTCACCTGTGGTTCAGCCCGGTTCACGCTCGGATCGATGCCCGTCGAGGAGTACCCGACGATCCCGCAGGTCGACGCCGACTTCGGTCTCGTGCCCGCCGACGAGTTCGCCACTGCAGTGAGCCAGGTGGCCGTCGCGGCAAGCCGCGACGACGTGACCCCGGTCATCACCGGCGTGCAGCTCGAGGTCTCCAAGACGAGCCTCAGCCTCGTCGCGACCGACCGCTACCGGGTCGCGGTGCGCGAGATCGACTGGGACTCGGGCCAGGGCGACGGTTCCAGCGAGACGATCACGGCCCTCGTGCCGGCCCGCACGCTCCAGGAGGTCGGCAAGACCTTCGGCCACAGCGGCAACATCAACGTCGCGATCACGAATCGCGACGACCGCGAGCTCATCGCGTTCCGGGCTGACCGCAAGACGGTCACCTCGCTGCTGATCAAGGGCAACTTCCCGCCGGTCAAGCGGCTCTTCCCCGAGACGACCGACAACTACGCGATCATCAACACCGCGGAACTCATCGAGGCGACCAGGCGTATGTCGCTCGTCCTCGAGCGCGAAGCGGCCCTCCGCTTCACCTTCACCATCGACGGCCTCACGCTCGAGGCCGTCGGATCCGAGCAGGCGCAGGCATCTGAGGGCATCGACGCCCTCCTCACCGGCGACGACATCGTGCTCTCCCTCAAGCCGCAGTTCCTGATCGACGGTCTGACCGCGGTCCGGAGCGAGTATGTGCGGTTCTCGTTCACGAAGACGGAGAACACGAACAAGCCGGGACCCATGCTCATCACGAGCCAATCCTCCAAGGATCAGCCGGGTGCCGACAGTTACAAGTACCTGCTGCAGCCGAACCTGCTGCTGCGCTGACACGCAAAGGATCCTCCATGCACATCGGTCTCGTCGGTCTCGGCAAGATGGGCAACAACATGCGCACGCGCCTGCGTGCGAACGGCATCGAGGTCACCGGTTTCGACCGGAACCCCGATGTCACCGACGTCGCGACGATCAGCGACCTCGTCGCTGCGCTCCCGGCACCTCGCACGGTCTGGGTCATGGTCCCCGCCGGGGCCATCACCGACTCCGTCGTCGAGGAGCTGAACGGCCTGCTCGAGGCCGGCGACCTGGTCATCGACGGCGGCAACAGCCGCTTCACGGACGACTTCAAGCACGCTGAACTGCTGTCGGCGAAGGGCATCGACTACATCGACGCCGGCGTCTCCGGCGGTGTCTGGGGTGTCGACAACGGCTACGGCCTCATGGTCGGCGGTTCCAAGGAGCAGGTGGAGCGGGTCATGCCCGTCTTCGACGCGCTGCGTCCTGAAGGCCCGCGCGATGAGGGCTTCGTCCACGTCGGAGAGGTCGGCGCCGGCCACTACGCGAAGATGGTGCACAACGGCATCGAGTACGCGCTCATGCAGGCGTACGCCGAGGGCTTCGAGCTCCTGGACAAGCGCGAAGACATCATCAAGGACGTCCCGGGCACCTTCAAGGCCTGGCAGCGCGGGACCGTCGTGCGGTCCTGGCTGCTCGAGCTGCTCGTCCGCGCCCTCGAGGAGGACCCTGATTTCGAGCAGATCGAGGGCTACGTCGAGGACTCGGGCGAGGGCCGCTGGACGATCGAGGAGGCCATCGCGAACGCGGTGCCCGTCCCGACCATCTCGGCATCGATCTTCGCCCGCTTCGTGTCGCGCCAGGAGGACTCGCCGGCCATGAAGGCGGTCGCGGCACTCCGCAACCAGTTCGGCGGTCACGCGGTCAAGAAGGCCGACGACTGACGACACGACGTCTCCTGACGAACGAAATCGACCCTCCCGGAGCATTCCGCTTCGCTGGAGGGTCGATTTCGTTCACCCTGCGTCGTCGTGACGGGCGCGCTCAGACGTCCGACGGCGCCCCGACCCGTTCGGCGTCAGGGCGAGGCGGTAGGGTGACGTGGTGATCGTGCGGCACTTGAATCTCACCGACTACCGCAACTACGCGGTGGTCGACGTGGCGCTCGAACCCGGACCCAATCTGTTCGTGGGTCGCAACGGCCAGGGCAAGACCAACCTCGTCGAGGCGATCGGATACCTCAGCAGCCTCGGGTCCCATCGGGTCTCCTCCGAGCAGGCGCTCATCCGACACGGTGCCGACGCGGCGATCATCAGGGCGCGCATCGTGCACGACGGTCGTGAGCTGCTCGCCGAGGTGCAGCTCAACCGGGGTTCGGCCAACCGCGCCCAGGTGAACCGGTCCCAGATCAAGCCGCGCGAACTGCCGCGATACGTGTCCACCGTGCTGTTCGCCCCGGAGGACCTCCTGATCGTCCGCGGCGACCCGTCGGCGCGCCGGCGGTTCATCGACCAGCTCCTCGTGCAGCGGATCCCCCGGCTGGCCGGCGTGATGGCCGACTACGACCGCTCCCTGAAGCAGCGGAACTCGCTCCTCAAATCGGCGAGGGCGCGTGGGCTGAAATCCGGGCCCCTGGCGACGCTCGACCTCTGGGACGACCGACTCGTGCAGTACGGCACGGAGATCATCGCCGAACGTCTGCAGCTCCTGGCCATGCTCGGTGGACCACTGCGCGGAGCGTACGAGGCCGTGGCCGGCGACGATCACCGACCGGTCCTCCTGCCCGTGCTCAGTATCGCCGGCACCGATGCCGAGGACGAGTCGGCAGCCGCCGATCCCACGGAGGGCGTGGAGCCGGGCGCCCCCGTCGATCTGGCGCGCATCGCGGAACGGTTCCGTGCGGCGCTCGCGCAGCGCCGGCCGGCCGAGCTCGAGCGGGGCCTGACGCTCGTCGGACCGCACCGCGACGACGTGTTCTTCGGTCTCAACGGGCTGCCGGTCAAGGGGTACGCGAGCCACGGTGAATCGTGGTCGTTCGCGCTCGCCGCCAAACTCGCCTCGGCCGAGCTCCTCCGGGCCGACTCGTCCCTCGGCGATCCGGTGCTCATCCTCGACGACGTCTTCGCCGAGCTCGATTCGCGTCGCCGGGAACGCCTCGCGGCCGCGGTCGCGGAGTACGACCAGGTCATCATCACCGCGGCCGTGTTCGACGACGTCCCCGAACGGTTCACCGCGCACGTCGTGCGCATCGAGGCCGGACGGATCGTGGACGGTCCGGACGAGGCGGCCTCCTTCGTGAGCCCCACGGAGTCGACGCATGACTGAGCCGCGGCGACTCGGACGGGACGCCGACCCGGCGGGGGAACTCTCCGCCACGGTGTACCTCCGGTTCAAGGAGATCTTCGGCGGCGAACGGGTCTCCCGTGATCGCAAGCGCCGCGAACGCTCGGCCGAGGGGCCGCAGGACTCGGTGCCGTACGGTGTCGGTCGCGACCCGAAGGGCCTCGGGACGGTCATCGATTCACTGACCGCCGGACTCGGGTGGAACTCGCCGCTCGCCCAGCACGAGGTCCTCGGGAACTGGGCGGAGTTGTGCGGCGAGGACACCGCCAGATACTCCGAACCGGTGTCGATCGCGGACGGCGTCCTGATCGTCCAATGCCAGTCCACGGCCTGGGCGACGCAACTCCGGCACATGCGCCATGAGATCCTCGTCCGCATCGCCGAACGCTATCCCGACGCCGGTGTCGACACGATCCGTTTCCAGGGCCCCGGAGCACCCTCCTGGAAAAGAGGCCCCAGGTCGATCCCAGGGCGTGGTCCACGCGATACTTACGGCTAGGGAGGCAAATACGGCCTCCGGGCATGGAAAAGTGCCTCAAACGGGCGTTTTCTCGCGGCTTCACGGGGTCTGTTTGGTAGGATGGAACGGTCGAATCTCGACGGTTTGGAGCCCTCTTTTCCTATGACATCAGAACCCAACACGCACGCCCAAGACTCTGATTACGGCGCAAGTGCCATCCAGGTTCTCGAAGGTCTCGAAGCCGTCCGGAAGCGGCCCGGTATGTACATCGGGTCCACCGGTCCACGTGGTCTGCACCACCTGGTCTACGAGATCGTCGACAACTCCGTGGACGAGGCCCTCGCCGGCTACTGCGACACGATCCTCGTGACCATCCTGGAGGACGGCGGCGTCCGCGTCATCGACAACGGTCGAGGCATCCCGGTCGACATCCACCCGGTGGAGAAGAAGTCGACCGTCGAGGTCGTCCTGACCATCCTGCACGCCGGCGGCAAGTTCGGCGGCGGCGGGTACGCGGTCTCCGGTGGGCTCCACGGCGTCGGTTCGTCCGTCGTCAACGCACTGTCCACGCGCCTCTCCGTCGAGGTCCGTCGTCAGGGTTCGGTCTGGCGCCAGAGCTTCCAGCACGGTGTCCCCGACGCCCCGCTCCACGAGGACGAGCCGTCCTCCGAGACGGGCACCACGATCACCTTCTGGCCGTCCGCCGAGACGTTCGAGACGACGGAGTTCGACTACGAGACGCTCCGGACCCGCTTCCAGCAGATGGCCTTCCTCAACAAGGGCCTCCGCATCGAGCTCGCCGACGAGCGTCCGTTGCGCGACGCCATCGAGGCCGACGACGTCGACGACAACTCGGCGGCACACTCGCAGCGCAAGGACGTCTTCTTCTACGAGCGCGGTCTCGAGGACTACGTCGAGTACCTGAACAAGGCCAAGCGTGCCGAGCTCGTCCACGACGAGATCATCTCCTTCGAGTCGGAGAACACCGAGCGCAAGATCGCGCTCGAGGTCGCGATGCAGTGGACGACGGCGTACAACGAGAGCGTCCACACCTACGCGAACACGATCAACACGCACGAGGGTGGCACCCACGAAGAAGGGTTCCGCGCGGCGCTCACCACGCTCGTGAACCGCTACGCACGTGAGAAGGGCATCCTCAAGGAGAAGGACGACAACCTCTCCGGCGACGACGTCCGCGAGGGCCTCACCGCCGTCATCTCCGTGAAGCTCTCCGAGCCGCAGTTCGAGGGCCAGACGAAGACCAAGCTCGGCAACACCGAGGCGAAGGCGTTCGTGCAGAAGGTCGTCAGCGAGCAGCTCAACGACTGGTTCGACCGCAACCCGAACCAGGCCAAGGAGATCATCCGGAAGGCGCTGCAGGCCGCGACCGCTCGTCTCGCCGCCCGCAAGGCCCGCGAGACGGCCCGTCGCAAGGGCCTCCTCGAGGGTGGCGGCATGCCCGGCAAGCTCAAGGACTGCCAGTCGAAGGACCCGTCGCTGTCCGAGATCTTCATCGTCGAGGGTGACTCCGCAGGCGGCTCCGCCGTGCAGGGGCGCAACCCGGAGACCCAGGCGATCCTCCCGCTCCGTGGCAAGATCCTCAACGTCGAGAAGGCACGCCTCGACCGCGCGCTCGCGAACAACGAGGTCCAGGCCATGATCACGGCCTTCGGTGCCGGCATCGGTGAGGACTTCAACCCCGACAAGGTGCGGTACCACAAGATCGTGCTCATGGCCGATGCCGATGTCGACGGCCAGCACATCACGACGCTGCTGCTGACCCTCCTGTTCCGCTACATGCGCCCGCTCGTCGACCTCGGATACGTGTACCTCGCGCAGCCGCCGCTCTACCGCCTGAAGTGGTCGAACGCCGACCACCAGTACGTGTACAGCGACCGCGAACGCGACGCCCTCCTCACCGACGGTGTCGCCTCGGGCAAGCGCATCCCGAAGGAGAACGGGATCCAGCGCTACAAGGGTCTCGGCGAGATGAACTACAAGGAGTTGTGGGAGACCACGATGGACCCGCAGACGCGGACGCTCCTCCAGGTCACCCTCGACGACGCCGCGGCTGCCGATGAGATCTTCTCCACGCTCATGGGCGAGGACGTGGAGTCCCGCCGGACCTTCATCCAGAAGAACGCGAAAGACGTCCGCTTCCTCGACATCTAGCCGGCCCGGTCACTGAGCTTGTCGAAGTGCGACAGCCTCGAGGACCGTCCGGCCCCGACATAGCCCCTCGACAAGCTCGGGGAGCGAAGATCGTTCAGCTCCGCAATCGAAAGAGTCAGTAGACACATGGCAGACGAAACCAACGACGAGATCACGGTCCCGGACGAGGACCACGGCGTGCACGGACGGATCGACCAGGTCGACCTGCAGCTCGAGATGCAGCGCAGCTACCTCGACTACGCGATGAGCGTCATCGTCGGCCGCGCCCTGCCCGACGTCCGCGACGGTCTGAAGCCCGTCCACCGCCGCGTGATCTACGCGATGTACGACGGCGGCTACCGCCCCGACCGCTCGTTCTCCAAGTGCGCGCGCGTCGTCGGCGACGTCATGGGTCAGTTCCACCCGCACGGCGACACGGCCATCTACGACGCGCTCGTCCGCCTCGTCCAGCCGTGGAGCCTTCGGTACCCGTTGGCGCTCGGCCAGGGCAACTTCGGCTCACCGGGCAACGACGGCGCGGCCGCCCCTCGGTACACCGAGACGAAGATGGCCCCACTCGCCATGGAGATGGTGCGCGACATCGACGAGGAGACCGTCGACTTCCAGCCCAACTACGACGGCGAGTCCCAGGAGCCGGTCGTCCTGCCGGCGCGCTTCCCGAACCTCCTCGTCAACGGTTCCGTCGGCATCGCGGTCGGCATGGCCACGAACATCCCGCCGCACAACCTCCGCGAGGTCGCCGACGGTGCCCTGTGGCACCTGGCGAACCCCGAGGCCAGCCGGGAAGAGCTCCTCGAGGCGCTCATGCAGCGCATCAAGGGGCCGGACTTCCCGACCGGCGCGCAGATCCTCGGTATCAAGGGCATCCAGGACGCCTACCGCACGGGTCGCGGTTCCATCACCATGCGGGCCGTCGTGAACGTCGAGGAGATCCAGGGCCGGACCTGCCTCGTCGTCACCGAGCTCCCGTACCAGGTGAACCCCGACAACCTCGCGCTGAAGATCGCCGACCTCGTCAAGGAGGGCCGTCTCGGCGGCGTCGCCGACATCCGCGACGAGACCTCCGGTCGCACCGGCCAGCGGCTCGTCATCGTGCTGAAGCGCGATGCGGTCGCGAAGGTCGTCCTCAACAACCTCTACAAGCACACGCAGCTGCAGGACAACTTCGGCGCGAACATGCTCGCGATCGTCGACGGCATCCCGCGCACGCTGCCGCTCGACGGGTTCATCACCAACTGGGTGACGCACCAGGTCGAGGTCATCGTCCGCCGCACCGTGTTCCGACTCCGCAAGAAGGAGGAGCGCGCACACATCCTCCGCGGCTACCTGAAGGCGCTCGACGCCCTGGACGAGGTCATCGCGCTCATCCGCCGTTCGCCGTCCGCCGACGAGGCGCGCACGGGCCTCATGGACCTCCTCGAGATCGACGAGCTCCAGGCCAGCGCGATCCTCGACATGCAGCTGCGTCGTCTCGCCGCCCTCGAGCGTCAGAAGATCATCGACGAGGCCGCCGAGATCGAAGCGCAGATCGCCGACCTCAAGGACATCCTCGCGAAGCCGGTCCGCCAGCGTGAGATCGTCAGCGAGGAACTGACCGCGATCGTCGACAAGTACGGCGACGACCGCCGCACCGAGATCATGTTCGGCTTCGACGGCGACATGAACATGGAAGACCTGATCCCCGAAGAGGAGATGGTCATCACCGTCACCCGCGGCGGGTACATCAAGCGCACGCGGAGCGACAACTACCGTCAGCAGCACCGCGGTGGCAAGGGTGTCAAGGGTGCCCAGCTGCGCGCGGACGACGTGGTCGACCACTTCTTCGTGACGACGACGCACCACTGGCTCCTCTTCTTCACCACGAAGGGCCGCGTGTACCGCGCGAAGGCCTACGAGTTGCAGGAGGCCGGCCGCGACGCCAAGGGCCAGCACGTCGCCAACCTGCTCGCCATGCAGCCGGATGAGGAGATCGCCGAGATCCTCGACATCCGCGACTACGAGGCCGCGACGTACCTGGTCCTCGCGACACACGACGGCCTCGTCAAGAAGACGGCGCTCTCGGAGTACGACACGAACCGCTCGGGCGGCATCATCGCGATCAACCTGCGCGAGGGCGACGAGCTCACCTCCGCACTGCTCGTGGAGAACGACAGCGACGTCCTGCTGGTGTCCCGCAAGGGTATGTCGATCCGCTTCACGGCGAGCGACGAGACCCTGCGGCCGATGGGACGAGCGACGAGCGGCGTGATCGGCATGCACTTCCGCGACGACGACAAGCTGCTCTCGGCGTCGGTGCTGCCGTCAGTCGAGGGTGAGGAACGCGAGGCGTTCGTCTTCGTCGTGACCGAGGGCGGCTACGCGAAGCGCACCAACATCGACCAGTACCGCGGCCAGAACCGCGGCGGTCTGGGCATCAAGGTGGCCAAGCTGAACGACGATCGAGGCACGCTCGCGGGCGCGTTGATCGTCGACGAGAGCGACGAGGTCCTTGTGGTTCTTGCCAGTGGCAAGGTGGTAAGGTCTGCCGTGGCCGAAGTTCCAGCGAAGGGGCGCGACACGATGGGCGTCGTCTTCGCACGTTTCGCGGAGAGCGACCGAATCATCGCGCTGGCCAAGAACAGTGACCGAAACCTTGAGACCCAGGATGTTCCGGAGACGGTTGCAGACGCAGCCGCCACGGAGGGTGCAGAACCCGAGGCATCCGTGCCGGACGAGACTCCGGCGATGAAGGAAGAAGTAGATGAGCAGTAGCGTCGCAGAGAAGTTGGCCAAGAAGTCGACCAAACGCACCAGCACCAAGCAGGTGCGCCTGAAGCTGGTGTACATCGACTTCTGGTCGGCGGTGAAGCTGTCGTTCCTGGCGGCGATCGCGGTCGCCGTGGTCATCGTGGTGTTCTTCTTCCTCGTCTACACGGTGCTCAACACCACCGGTGTCTTCACGAAGGTCGGTGGCCTGTTCACCGACATCGCCGGCCCGGGGAACAACATCCTCCAGTACGTCAACCTGCCGCAGGTCATGGCCTTCGCCGGCATCGTGGCGCTGCTCAACCTCATCGTCATCACGCTGATGGGAGCCCTTCTCGCGGGGCTCTACAACCTCAGCGTGAAGATCACGGGTGGCCTCCTCGTCGGGTTCACCAACAACTGACGCTCCTTCGGGTCGGCGCCGCCCCGTGCGGCGCCGCTCGATTATGAGTTGCGGCGGGAATCGGGTAGTCTCAACAAGGTTCAAAACGGGGCTATAGCTCAGGCGGTTAGAGCGCTTCGCTGATAACGAAGAGGTCCCAGGTTCAAGTCCTGGTAGCCCCACCCTGCACGACCAGTAATACACCGATTGGATCGGATCCCCGGATCTGCTCCATCCGGGGCCTTAGCTCAGTTGGTAGAGCGCCTGCTTTGCAAGCAGGATGTCGGGAGTTCGATTCTCCCAGGCTCCACAGTCCAGAAACGCCCTCGGCAGACGCCGGGGGCGTTCTCCGTTGTCGCGGGGACCGGCGGTTAGGCTGGCGGCATGGATATCCGCGTCGCTGCATATGCCGTCATCGTCGACGAACGGGGCATGCTCCTCTCCCACTGGAACGAGAGCGGACACAGCGGATGGACGCTCCCGGGCGGCGGGATCGACCCCGGTGAGGACCCGGCCGACGCTGCGGTCCGCGAGGTGTTCGAGGAGACCGGCTACCACGCCGAGCTCGACGACCTGATCGGCGTCGACTCGCAGGTCGTGCCGGCGGAGCGTCGCCTCAGCACGACGGCCACCGGGCCGCTCCACACGCTGCGCATCGTCTACCGGGCGCACCTCACCGGCGGCACGCTGACCTACGAGGCCGACGGCAGCACCGACTACGCCGCGTGGTACCCGCTCGAGGAGGTCGGCTCACTCGACCGCGTCAGCCTCGTCGACGTCGGACGACGCTTCGCCGGCCTCATCTGAGCACAGCCGTCACAACACGAAGCCCCTCCCCGGTCGGAACCGGCGAGGGGCTGCGTCGTGCGAAGCGAGATCAGGAAGCGGCAGGCTCCTCGTCGGAGACCCACAGCTCGTCGTCTGCGCGGAACGTCTGCCAGACGGCGTAGGCGACACCGGCAGCGGCGAGGACGCCGAGGCCGATCGCGATGACGGTACCGGCGCTCGCGCCCTTCTTGGCGGGCAGCACCTGCTCGGGGACGTGGAGGCGACGGAGGGCCGCCTGCACGCGGGTGTCCTTGGCGATGTCGCCGATGCTCAGCACCGTACCGACGACGCCACCGACAGCGGGGACGACGCCATCCGAGATGCCCTTGCGCACGCCGTCGACGGCGTTGCGGGAGACCTTGATCCCCCGGTCGACCGTCGGGACGACGCGGTGCTCGTAGGTGTCGCGCACGACGGGGACCACCTGCTCCTTCGAGAAGTTCCCGAGCTGACGGCTCACCTCACGAGCGACTTCGTTGGCGTGGTTCAGGACATCCTGCTGGGAGTCCCAGAGGTCGGCAGCGGAACCCTTGAGCTTCTTGAGCTCTTTCCGGCGCTTGCGTGACAGGCTCATGTGGTCATCTCCAATGATCGCGGCAACAACGTAACCTCCATCTTGCCACTTAGACCCCTGGATACCATCCGAGAGTCCCGAACCCTTGTGCAAGAATTGGGAGTATGTCAAAGCACACCGCAGTCGCCACGTTGCACACCAACCACGGTGAGATCAAGGTCAACCTCTTCGGGGACCACGCTCCCAAGACGGTCAAGAACTTCACCGACCTGGCGACCGGCGGGCGCGAGTGGACGGACTCGAAGACGGGCCAGACCCGGAACGACGCGCTGTACAGCGACCTCATCTTCCACCGCATCATCCCGGCGTTCATGATCCAGGGCGGCGACCCGCTCGGAACCGGCACCGGTGGCCCGGGCTACAACTTCGACGACGAGATCCACCCGGAGCTCAACTTCGACGAGCCCTACATCCTCGCCATGGCGAACGCCGGCAAGCGCCGCAACGCCATCACGGGCGCCGTCGAGGGCACGAACGGTTCGCAGTTCTTCATCACCACCGTTCCCACGCAGTGGCTCCAGGGCAAGCACACCATCTTCGGTGAGGTCGCCGACGCTGAGTCCCGCGCGGTCGTCGACGCCATCCAGGCCGTCCCGACCGGTGCCGGCGACAAGCCGATCGAGCCCGTCGTCCTCGAGAGCGTCACCATCTCCGAGGCCTAGGCCCCGCTCGGAGGACAGACCGTGACCCTGCCCCGGGATCCGTCGGCCAACTTCTGCTATCGCCACCCCGACCGACAGAGCTTCGTGCTCTGCCAGCGTTGCGGTCGGACGATCTGTGGAGAATGCCAGACGCCCGGGGCAGTCGGTTTCATCTGTCCGGAGGACATGAAGGCGCAACGACAGAGCGCCCCTCGCAACCGCCTCGGCGCGAGGATCAGCAACTCCTCCCCCATCGTCACGTACGCGATCATCGCCGTGACGGCGTTCGTGTTCCTGTTGCAGTGGATCCCCGGGCTCGGCGTCACGAACGCGCTCCTCTACGCCGGCGTGTACTCCGATCCGTCGTACGGCGCCTTCCAGCCCTGGCGGATGCTGACCGCCGTGTTCGTGCACTCGCAGGGGTTCATCTTCCACATCCTGCTGAACATGTACACGCTCTGGATCTTCGGCCGGATCCTCGAGACGATGCTCGGGCACTGGCGGTTCCTCGCCCTCTACCTGGTCGCCGGGTTCGCCGGTTCGGTCGGTGTCCTGTTCCTCGCCGACCCGAGGACGGCCGTCGTCGGCGCCTCGGGCGCGATCTTCGGTCTCCTCGGGGCGTTCCTCGTCATCCAGCGACGCATGGGTGCCGACACCCGCGGGCTGCTGGTGCTCCTGGGTATCAACCTCGTCATCGGTTTCATCCCCGGCGTGAACATCGCCTGGCAGGCCCACCTGGGCGGGCTCGTCGGAGGCGCCCTCGTCGGCCTCATCCTCGTCAACACCCGCAAGCGCACGCAGCAGCCGCTCCAGGCGGTCCTGATCGGCGCCTTGAGCGTCGTCCTCGTGGGTGCCAGCCTGCTGCCCGCCCTCCTCTGAGCGGGACCGCACTTCGACAGGCTCAGTGACCGGGTTTGGCTCAGTGACCGGGTTTGGCTCGGTGACCCGGTGTGGCTCGGTGACCGGGCTCGAATCCGTGACCGGGTACTGCCCGGTGACCCGCGTCGACCAGTGGTGCGCCCGGCGGCGCGCCACAACCGTGCAGCAGACGTTGAAGGTTTCTCGAGTTATCCACAGAGTTATGAACACTGGGGATAATTACACCGGTGTGGTTCCCCGTGTTTCCGGGACTCCCTGCGGTTCTCCACACCGGCATGTGGATAACTCGGAAGTTCTCCACATTCCTGTGGAGAACTCGATACGCCGGATCCCGAGTACAACGAAACAGCGGGCCGTCCGAGAGGACGACCCGCTGTGCACGACGTGAAGTGAGAGAGGCTAGCGCCACCTGGTGGTCATGAGGAAGCCGATGAAAGCGATGCCGAAGCCGACGAGGATGTTCCACGGGCCGAGCGACTGGATCGGGAGCAGCGTGCCGCTCAGGTAGTAGACGACGATCCAGGCGAGGCCGAGGAGCATGAAGCCGAACATGACCGGCTTGAACCAGACCGCGTTCGGTGCGGGTTCGCCGCTCGTCTGCTCGGGTTCGCGGGACGGTTTGCTTCGTGACTTCGTGCGTGCCATGCCGACATTCTACCTGTTCACCCCAATCGGTGCCTTGGGGATCAGCCGATCCCGGGTTCTTCTCGGTAGAATCCATGCGTGACCGACGACCTACCTTCGCGAGCGAGCGCACGCGCCGCTGAGCGCAGAGCGCCGTCGAAGCACCGGATCAGCGTCTTCGGGGTGGCCGGGGAGCTGCTCATCACCGCGGGCATGGTGGTCCTGCTGTTCCTCGCCTGGCAGCTCTGGTGGAACGACATGATCATGGCCGGCAGCCAGGCGAACGCCGCGTCGAACCAGTCGCAGGAGTGGATCAAGAACGCCGAGAGCGCTCCGGCGCCCGAACCGACCGTCGATGCGACCGGCGCGCCGAACTACGGTGAGCCGCCCGTGACCGCCCGGCCCGCGCCGGGCGACCCGTTCGCGGTGCTCTACGTGCCGCGGTACGGTGCCGACTACCGCCGCGTGGTCGCCGAGGGTGTCGACACCGCGACCGTCCTCAACAGCTTCGACCTCGGCGTCGGTCACTACCCGAGCACCCAGATGCCCGGAGAGGTCGGCAACTTCGTCGTCGCCGGTCACCGCAAGGCTTACGGCGGCGCGATGACCCTGATCAGTGACCTGCAGATCGGCGACAAGGTCTACGTCCAGACGGCCGACGGCTATTACACCTACGTGTTCCGGAACATCACCTACGTGTTGCCCACCCAGGTGGACGTCCTCAATCCCGTCCCACAGGTGGACGGCGTCGCACCCACGCAGCGCATCCTCACCCTGACCACCTGCAACCCGCTCTATTCGACAGCGGAACGCAGTATCGCTTACGCGGTGTACGAGTCCTGGCAGCCGCTGTCCGCCGGGCCGCCCGCCGAGATCGCCGCGTCCGTCGCGGCCGCTGGAGGCTGACGATGTACGGCGCACTCTGGAGGGTCCTGCCCGGACCCGTCTGGCTGAGGATCATCATCCTCGTCGTCCTGTTCGTGGCGGTCGTGGCCGCCCTCTTCACGTGGGTGTTCCCCTACGTGGACTCGTTCATCGTCGATCAGAATGTGACCGTCGGCGACGAATGACCCGAGTCCTGGTCATCGACAACTACGACAGCTTCGTCTACACGCTGAACGGGTACGTCGAACAACTGGGTGCAGAGACCCTCGTCGTGCAGAACGACGGCATCGCGCTCGACGACCTCGAGCAGCGGATCCTCGAGTTCGACGGCGTGCTCGTCTCGCCCGGACCCGGCCGGCCCGGTGACGCCGGGATCTCGCTGGCCACCGTGCGCGCCGCGTACCGCACCGGGACACCGCTCCTCGGGGTGTGCCTCGGCCACCAGGCGATCGCCGAGGCGTTCGGAGCGACCGTGCACACCGCCGACGAGCTGATGCACGGGCAGAGTTCGCTCGTGGAACACGACGGTAGTGCCCTCTACCGCGGGATCCCGCAGCAGTTCAACGCCACCCGGTACCACTCGCTGGCCGTCGTCGACGGCAGCGTTCCCGAGGAGCTCGTCGTGACGAGCCGGACGACCGGCGGCGTCATCATGGGCCTCCGCCATCGTGACGCCCCGATCCACGGCGTGCAGTTCCATCCGGAGTCGGTGCTCTCCGAGGGCGGCTACCAGCTCCTGGCGAACTGGCTCGAGACGGCCGGGCTCACCGGTGCGCATGAGCGGGCACGAGGGCTCAGTCCGCTCATGACCCGGTAGGCCCTTCGACAGGCTCAGGGACCGGAGAGCCTACGGACCGGTGCAGTAGGTGAGTGTGATGACCGACTTCTGCGGGATGTCGCCCGGTGCGGGTGACATGGCCGTCACCGGGTCGCCGGCGACGGCCTTGCACGTCGCGTCGGCCTGCGGCTGCACGGTGAACTGCCTCGTCGCATCCTGCAGGTAGTTCGTCGCGTCGAGGAGTGGCTGCCCGACGACGTCCGTCAGCGTGACGTTCCCGCTGGAGACGACGAGGTTCACCGTGGACCCCTGGTCGACGGAGGTACCCGCTCCGGGATCCATCCGCAGCACGACACCTGCCGGCACGGTCGGCGAGTTCTCGCGGGTCACGGAGCCTTGGGTGAGGCCGGCAGCGGTGACCGCGGCCCACGCGGCCTCGGAGGATTGGTTGGTGACGTCGGGTACCTCGACCTGAGCGCGACCGGTCGACACGTAGACCTTGATCTGCGTGTTCTTCGTGACCGTGGTGCCGCCTGGCGGGTCGGTGCGGATGACGTGCCCGGCATCGTAGTCGCTGCTCGCTTCGTCGAACTTGGTGGGGACGAGCTCGAGCTGCTCGATCGTGCTGTTCGCGCTCTCCCACGTGGCGTCGACGAGATCCGGCACCTCTCGGGAGTCCGTGGAGATGCTTGTCGCGGGCGGGAGCTGCACCACCCAGAACACGAGTGAGAACAGGATGACGGCGATACCGGCGATGGCGGCCCAGATCCACACGACCGGTGGCCGGCGCTGAGTACGCGTCACGGTGTCGTCAGAGGTGAGCTGACGGATCGCCTGCTCGGTGCTGGACGCCGCCGTCGGAGATGGGCCGAACAGCGAGTCGTGGTCGTCGCGTCGGACCGGGACATGGCCGGCTCCGGCTTCGTCGAGGTCCTCTCGGAACTCGACGGCGCTCTGGTACCGCTCGAAGCGATCCTTCGCGAGGGCTCGGAGGACGACCTGATCGAGTGCCGGCGACACCTTCGGGTTGATCGAGCTCGGTTTCACCGGGCGCTCGCTCACGTGCTGGTACGCGACGGCGACGGCGGTGTCGCCGCGGAAGGGCGCCTTGCCCGTCAGCATCTCGAAGAGGACCACGCCGGTGGAGTAGAGGTCGGTCCGGGCGTCGACCGTCTCGCCCTTGGCCTGCTCGGGCGAGAAGTACGCGGCCGTGCCGAGGATGGCGGTCGTCTGGGCGACCGTCGTGGACGAATCGGAGACGGCGCGCGCGATGCCGAAGTCGGTGACCTTGACGTCGCCGGCCGTGGTGATCATGACGTTGCCCGGCTTGATGTCGCGGTGCACGACGCCGGCTCGGTGGGAGTATTCCAGCGCGGTGAGGATGCTGTGCGCGATGCGCACCGCCTCGTCGGACTCGACGGGGCCCTCGGCGATGAGGTCCTTCAGCATGCGCCCTTCGACGTACTCCATGACGATGAAGGGCTCGATGAGGTCGTGACCGGAGCCGTCCTTCACCCGCTCCTCGCCGGCGTCGTAGACCCGGACGATCGTGGGGTGCGCCATCCGTGAGGCGGCCTGCGCCTCCTGACGGAAACGGGAGCGGAATGCGGGGTCGGTGGCGAGCGTGGACTTCAGGACCTTGATGGCGACGGTGCGACCGAGCTTGGTGTCGACGCCGCGGAAGACGTTGGACATGCCCCCGCGACCGATGAGGTCGCCGACGACGTATCGGCCTGCGAGCAGGCGTTGATCGTCAGCCACGTACCACCCCTGAATTCGCTTGGAGGACAAACACTAACAGCTTACCCGGGCACGCTTCGAGTGCTCTCAGGGATGCCCCTGAGAGCACTCGAAGCGGTACTAGGAAGTCGCCTTGACGACGGTGATGGGCGACGGTGCGGGGGAACCCGACGATGTGCCTGTACTGCACCGTACCGCGTACGTCGCCGACAGGGATCCGGGGGTGTCCACGGTGACCGTACCGAACGTGGTGTTGGCGTCGAACTCACCCGAGGTGTTGTTCTGGAAGGTTCCGCCGGTGACCGTCACGGTGTAGCCCAGGAAGTCGGTTCCGCTCGGGCAGGCGTTCTGCACCGCGAGCCAGTCGACACGGATCGTCGTCGACGCGGCATCCTTCGGGATCTCGAGCTGACCAGCGTCGTTGAGGACGGACTGGTCGAACTTCGGCGCCTCCGTGGGCGGGTCGATGACCGCGATCTCCCCGTACACGGTGAGGGTGATAGCCGACCCGGTCTTCACGTTACCCGTCGGGTTGACGTCGTACACCGTGTTGACCTGCTCCGGCGAGGTCGCGGCATTGCCGACGTTCTTCGACACGCTGAAGTTGTACGGCGGCGCGCTGAAGATCGTGTTGAGTTCGTCGAAGGACCTGCCCTGGAGGTCGCTCAGGTTGATCGGGAACACCGTGGGTGTGGGCGTCGGTGTGGGCGTCGGGGTCTTCGTCGGCTTCGGCGCCGCGGACGTCGTCGGCGGGGGCGTGGTGCCCCCGGCATCGTTGCCCTGGTTGGCGAACACGGCGATCAGCGAACCGACCAGCACGATGACGAGCAACGCGACCAGACCGATGAGCGGCCAGGTCCACTTGCTGCGCTTCTTCTTCTCGCCCTCGCCCTCGACGTCGTCCTCGAGCTGGTCCGCCTCGGCGGCGGACAGCAACTGCGTGGTCGCGTCGTCGGCTGCGGGCATCCGGCGGGTCTGTTCCATGACGGTGGTCGCGGCGTCGCCGGCCCCACCGAGGATCATCGGCACGGCTGCGGCCGCGGCGTTGAGGTCGCCTCGACGGAGCGCCTGAGCGGCGCGCGCGACGTGGGCGGACGATGCCGGACGGTCGACCGGGTTCTTCGCGATCATCGACATGACGAACCGGCGGACCGGCTCGGCGATCGTGACGGGGAGCTCCGGCGGCTGTTCGTTGATCTGCGCCATCGCGATGGCGACCTGCGACTCGCCCGTGAACGGACGGCGTCCGGCGAGGCATTCGTACGCGACGATGCCGAGCGAGTAGATGTCCGTCGACGGCGAGGCGGGGTGTCCGCTCGCCTGCTCGGGCGAGAGGTACTGCACGGTGCCCATGACCTGACCGGTGGCCGTGAGCGGCACCTGGTCGGCGATCCGGGCGATGCCGAAGTCGGTGATCTTGACGCGGCCGTCCGGCGTGATGAGCAGGTTGCCCGGCTTGATGTCGCGGTGGACGAGGCCTGCAGCGTGCGCGGCCTGGAGCGCGGACGAGGTCTGCGCGACGATGTCGAGCACCTTGTCGGTGGGCAGGACACGCTCCCGCTCGAGCACGGTGGACAGGGCCTCACCGGGCACGAGTTCCATGACGAGGAACGCGCTGCCGTCCTCCTCGCCGTAGTCGAAGACGTTTGCGATGCCCTCGTGGTTCACGAGTGCGGCGTGCCGTGCCTCGGCACGGAACCGCTCGAGGAACCCGGGGTCCCCCATGTACTCGTCCTTGAGGATCTTGATGGCGATGGTCCGGCCGATGACCAGGTCAGTGGCCTGCCACACCTCGCCCATGCCACCGATCGCAATGCGAGATTGCAGTTCGTAGCGACCTCCGAAGGTCAGCCCGGCTGTCGGTCTCATTTGTTCAGCACCGCCTCTAGTACTTTCTTCGCGATCGGAGCGGCCACGAGGTTGCCGTAACCGTCCTGTCCGAGTCCACCGCCATCTTCAACAACGACCGCCACGGCGACCTTCGGGTCGTCCGCAGGCGCGAAACCGGTGAACCACAGCGTGTACGGATCGTCGGATCCGTTCTGTGCCGTGCCTGTCTTTCCAGCCACATCGACCCCATCTATTCTTGCATTAGTCGCAGCACCGCTCTGGACGCCCTGGACCATGATGTCCGTGATCTCCTTGGCCACCGAGCTCGAGATCGGCTGCGACAGCTGCGCCGGTTCGAACTCCTTGAGGACGCTCAGATCGGGGTTCACGACGCGGTTCACCAGCTGCGGGTTGCAGACGATGCCACCGTTCGCGATACCGGCCGAGACCATGGCCATCTGGAGCGCCGAGGCCCGCACGGTGTACTGCCCGAAGGCGGCCATGGCGGTCTGGTCGTCGCTCAGCGCGTTCGGGAAGGTGCTCGGCTGCATCGGCATGGGGTTGAGTCCCGTTCCGGTGATGTTGACGTCCATGTTGAAGCCGAAGCTCTGCGCCATGTCGCGGATCTTCTCGTAGCCGAGTTCGACGCCGAGCTCCGCGAGCGGGATGTTGCAGCTGAGCTCGACGGCCGTCGCGATGGACACCGTCGCCCCGCCGCCGCAGCTTCCGCCCTCGGAGTTGCGGATGACGGTGCTCGTCCCGGGCAGCGTGTAGGTGGAGGGGTTCGGGAACTCCGACTCCGGCGTGTAGTCGCCCGAGGCGAACGCCGCGGCCGCGGTGACGAGCTTGAACGTGGAACCGGGCGGATCGAGGTCGCCGTCGACGCCCTTGTTGAGGAGCGGCTGGCGGTCGTCGTCGTCGAGGGTCCGATAGGCGTCGAGCACGGCCGCGTTGTCGTGGCTGGCCAGGACGTTCGGGTCGTAGCCGGGGCTCGACACCGAGGCGAGGATCTTGCCCGTCTTCGGCTCGATGGCGACGATCGCGCCCTCCTGGTCGCCGAGTGCGTCGAAGGCGGCCTGCTGAACGACGGGGTCCAAGGTGACCTCGACCGCGGCACCCTTCGGGGCCTGACCGGAGATGAGCCGGTTGATGGAGTCGAGGAACTGGGAGTTCGACGTGCCGCTGAGGAGGTCGTTCGTCGCGAGTTCGAGACCGGACGAGCCCTGGGTGGGCGAGAAGTAGCCGGTGACGGGCGCGTACAGCGGGCCGTTGGCATAGACGCGCTGGTACTTGTACTCGTCGTCGCTCGCGACCGACGAGGCGATGGCGGTGCCGTCCGTGAGCAGGATGGGACCACGCTCCGTCCGGTAGCTGTCGTAGAGCGTCCGCGTGTTGCGACCGTCGGCGTTGAGGGTGTCGGCCTGGAACATCTGGATGATGGTGGTCGACCCGAAGAGCGCCAGGAACATCGCCAGGACGACGATGCTCACCCGCTTGAGTTCGCGATTCATGAGACCACCGCCTTGGGTTGGGTCCGGACCGTGTCGGAGATGCGGAGCAGGACGGCGATGATGATCCAGTTCGCGACGAGCGACGACCCGCCGGCCGCCAGGAAGGGTGTGGTGAGCCCCGTCAGCGGGATGATGCGGGTCACGCCGCCGACGACGACGAAGACCTGCAACGCGACGGTGAACGCCAGGCCGATCGAGAGGAGCTTGCCGAAGTCGTCGGTGCCGGCGTAGCCGACTCGGAAGCCCCGCGAGACGAGCAGGAGGTAGAGCGCGAAGATCGCGAAGAGACCTGCGAGGCCGAGCTCCTCACCGAGGCTAGCGATGATGTAGTCGCTCTGCGGGACGGGGGTGATCTCGGGCATGCCCTGGCCCAGCCCGGTGCCGAGCAGTCCGCCGTGCGCGAGGCCGAAGATGCCCTGCACGAGCTGGTAGCTGCCGCCGTCGCGGTCGAAGACCTCGGGGTTGAAGGCGTCCCACCAGTTGTGGAACCGACCGGCGACGTAGGAGAGGGTCTGGCCGGCGATGAACGCACCGGCGAAGAACATCGTCAGGCCGATGATGATCCAGCTGGCACGGCTCGTCGCGACGTACAGCATGACGAGGAACATGCCGAAGTAGAGCAGACCGGTTCCGAGGTCGCGCTGGAAGACGATCACGCCCATCGCCATCGCCCACACCACGAGGATCGGGCCGAGGTCGCGCAGACGGGGGAACTGGATCCCGAGGAACTTCTTGCCGACCATCGAGAGGCTGTCCCGCGTGCGCACGAGATAGCCGGCGAAGAACACCGCGAGAGCGATCTTCGCGATCTCACCGGGCTGGAAGGTGACCGCGTCGCCGATGCCGATCCAGACGCGGGCACCGTTGACCTCGCGACCGATGCCCGGCAGCAGGGGCAGCAGGAGGAGGACGAAGGCGAAGAGGCCGGCGATGTACGTGTACTTGAAGAGCACGCGGTGGTTGCGGATGATCAGGACCACGGCGATGGCACCGGCGATCGCGATCGCACTCCACACCATCTGTCGGACCGCGGCGCTCGCCCAACCGGAGTCGCCGAGGGCGATATCGATCCGGTAGATCTCGGCGATGCCGATGCCGCCGAGCACGGTGGCGATCGGCAGCAGGAAGGGGTCGGCCTCCGCCGCGGTGTAGCGCAGCACGATGTGGAAGGCGAGGACCAGGAGGGACAGGCCCGAGCCGAAGGTGATCAGGGCGAAATCGAGGTGTCCGAGGGCGCCGAGCTGCACGAGCATCACCGCGACCGCGTTGATGGCGAACGCGAAGATGAGGAGCGCGAGCTCGAGGTTACGGAGCTTCTTCGGCAGCCGGAGCCGGCGCATCGTCTTGATGACACCGGTGTCGGCTTGGATGGGGGCTGCGACGTCACTGGTCATCGGTCACCCGCAATCGCTTCACGATGTCGAGCGCCTCGGTGAACGAGGACGCGCTGATGGTCTGGTCGACGGCCTGGCGGTCGAAGTCGGAGAGCGAGCCGAGCGGGATGCCGGTGTCCTCCTTGACGTTCGAGAGCTTGATGGGGCCGACGTCCTGCTGGATGCCCTGGTAGATGACCACGGTGTCCGTGTCGCCTCCCACGAAGTAGCGGGTCTGGGTCCACGCGTACCCGAGCACGACACCGCCGACGATCGCGACGATGACCACGATGAGGCCGACGAGCCAGGTGATGCGCCGACGTCTCGCGCGACGCTCGTCCTCCTCGATGAGCTCGTCGAGGTAGTCCTCGGAGGCGGGCTCGAAGTGCGAGTTGCCGAGCGAGGTGACCCGCCCCGGGTGCAGCCAGCTGTTGGGGATGAGTGACGGCTTCTTCACCGACGGGGTGAGCGCGAAGGCCACCGGCTTCGAGGCCGAACCGACGACGACGGGCTCACCGTCACTCACCGGCTCGTCGACGATGTCGACGACCACGACGGTGACGTTGTCCGGTGCACCGCGGTCGAGGCTCTGCCGGACGAGCTTCTCGGCAGTGCGCTGCGCCGACAGCTGCTCGGTGAGGGTCGCGGTGATGTGCGTCTCGTCGACCACGCCCGACAGACCGTCCGAGCAGAGGATCCAGCGGTCACCCGGCTGCGTCCCGAGCGTCATCGTGTCGATCTCGGGGGAGGCGTCGACGTCGCCGAGGACGCGCATCAGCACCGATCGGCGGGGATGGACCATCGCTTCCTCGGCCGTGATCCGGCCGGAGTCCACGAGGCGCTGGACGAAGGTGTGGTCGACCGTGATCTGGCTGAGCTCGCCCTCACGGAAGAGGTAGATGCGGGAGTCGCCGATGTGGGCGATGGCGACCTCGTTGCCGATGACCGCGAGCGCGGAGACCGTGGTGCCCATGCCCGTCAGCTCGCGGTGCTTCGAGACCGTGTCGCCCAGGATGGAGTTCGCCGCGAGGATCGCGGACTGGAGCGTCGCCTCGGCGGCTTCGGAGGACGGGTACGGTTCGTCGGCTTCGATGATGCGGTTGAGTGCCATCGCCGAGGCGACGTCACCGCCGGCGTGGCCACCCATGCCGTCGGCGACGACGAACAGGTGGTGCCCGGAGTATCCGGAATCCTGGTTGTTTGAGCGCACTTTACCCACGTGGGAGAGCGCTGCGCCGGCGCCGCTGGTCGTCACCGGGTTACCGCCGCAACTCGAAACTGGTCTGGCCGACCTTGACGGGGGTGTCGAGTGGGATCTGCGTCGGGACGCTCACGCGCTTGCCTGCGAGGAAGGTGCCGTTGGTGGAATCCAGGTCCTGGACCATCCACTCGTCGTTCCAGAGCATGAGGCGTGCGTGATGCGTGGACGTGTAGTCGTCGCGGATGATGAGGCCGGAGTCCGCTGAACGACCGATGGTGATCGGCTCGCGGCCGAGCGGGAGCTCGGTGCCCTGCTTGGGGCCGGACACGATGACGAGGCGCGAGGTGTTGTCGACCGTGGCGCGCGGAGGCGTGCCGCTCGATCCGCCGGTGGCGGGCCGACTGGGGGCCGGGGCGGTCGCGGCGCGCATCGGCTGCGGTGGGGTGGCCGGAGCTCCGTTCGACGACTGCTGCTGCGGCTTCCGGACGCGCGGTCCGAAGAGGTCGGTGCGGAGGGCGTAGACGATGCCGAAGACGAACGTCCAGAGCAGGAGCAGGAAGCCGATGCGGAGGACCAGCAGGGTCAGTTCGCTCACGCGCCGTTCCCCCACGAGTCGCCGAACGACGACACATCGTGACGTCGGGTCGCGTCGCTCATCTGGCGATCGGATCCGCCGGCCTTGGCGACCACCCGGAACACGATCCTGGTGCGGCCGATCTCGATGACGGAGTCGGGGGAGAGGGCCGCCTGGCGGAAGGGCTGGCCGTTGAGCTTCGAGCCGTTCGTCGAGCCGAGGTCGCGCGCCTGACCTGCGTTGCCGTCCCAGAGGATCTCGACGTGCTTCCGCGAGGTGCCGGTGTCGGGGATCGTGATGTCGGCCTCGGTACCGCGGCCGATGACCGTGCGGGCCTGCGTGATCGGGTAGCGCTTGCCGCCGATGTCGAGCACGGGTGCCCAGGTGACGGAGCCCTTGAGGTTGACGCTGTCGATCTGCACGAGGCCGTCGGGGAGGGAGCGGTCGCCGGAGAGCTTGATGGTCACGGCACCCGGAAAGGAGTACCCCTGGCTCTTGGCGTGCTTCTGGACGAGCGAACCGAGCTCGTCGATGAGGGAGGGGCCGATGGCGTCCATGCGCTCGAAGTCGGTGGGCGACATGCGGACGGTGAACTTGTTCGGCACGAGGATGCGGTCGCGGGAGACGACGGCGGCCTTGGTATCGAGCTCGCGTCGGAGCGCGCTCGTGATCTCGACCGGCTGGAGTCCGGACTTGAAGGTCTTCGCGAAGGCGCCGTTGACGGCGCGCTCGAGTCCCTTCTCGAAGTTGTCCAGAATGCCCACGGTCTCTCGATTCGTGTCGGTGTCCAGGCAATGTTAGACGGTTTGCCTGCACACGAGGCCAATCGACGCGGGCGCCGACGCCAGGTGTTCACCCGCTCGGCAGCAGGAGATCAGCATCGGCGCATGGCCGTCCGACCCGTTTCCTCCTGCCTTGGCGCGGATCTCCGGTGTTCTACCGCGCGGGTTCCGCGTGCTATCCTCGATAAGTTGCCGCGAGAGCGGTGACGTCTGGTGTCTCGCGCGAGTGGCGGAATTGGCAGACGCGCTGGCTTCAGGTGCCAGTGCTCGAAAGGGCGTGCGGGTTCAAGTCCCGCCTCGCGCACCAGGGCGGGTTCACGTAGAAACGCGAATCAGTTCATGAAATGCGAGTTCGGCGGTTGCCTCGGTGAAAATCGAGGCAACCGCCGCTTCATTTTCGGGCCTCAGCGTGGTTCGTGAGCGCGGATCCGCGGTCGCCGCGTTCTGTGTCCACGACGAATAGCCTCTTGAGGGGCTGTTCGGTCTTGCTTTTCGATTTCAAGCGAGTCGTTCGGACTACGCGGGAGGTGCGAGCGCGCCGACTGTTGCCGGCCGAACATTAGCCAGGTTCGTGGCGGAGAACTTCTTCCTGTGCTTGATGCCCTTGTTCACAGACTCGACCTGGTTGCGCTGACCGTAGGCCTTCTTCCACTCAGCGGTTCCCCACGAGTATCGCTGAAGATGACGGCGTGAGTCTTTCCAGGAACATCGCGCCTCTTTCTGCGGCGCTGTCGGGGAGATCAGGGGGTACGTGATGCTTGCAGGTACGTGAGCACTGCTTTCACACGCCGGTTCTCATCTACGGGGCTCAGGCCGAGCTTCTGGAAGATGCGTCCGACGTGCTTGCCGACCGCGGGGTCGCTGAGCACGAGCTTCTCGGCGATGGCGGCGTTTGATTGGCCGTCCGCCATGAGAATGAGGACTTCGGTCTCCCGTGGCGTGAGCGTATCCAACGGGCCGGGGTGTGCGCTGCTGAGGAGGTGCTGGACCACATGAGGGTCGATAGTCGTCCCCCCGCTGGCGATGTTCTGCAGTGCGCCGGCGAAGTCACGCACCCGGTTGATGCGGTCCTTGAGCAGATACCCGACGGCCCCTTCGGGCAGTGTGAGGAGACGGCGGGCGTTCATGTCCGCGAGGTACTGCGAAAGGACGAGGATCGGCTGGTGCGGGTGCTGCTCCCGGATGCGAAGGGCGGCCCGCAGGCCGTCGTCCTTGTTCCCGGGTGGCATGCGGACGTCGGTGATGATGATGTCGGGAGCACTGTCCAGTCGCGCGTACGCTTCCTCCAGCTGGGGTGCCGTCTCGGCGGCGCCCACCACCGTGTGGCCCAGCCGCTCGAGCAGAGCGATGAGTGCTTCACGCAGTAGCGCTGAGTCCTCAGCGATCAGTATTCGCATGCAAGGCGTTCCCTTCTTCGGGTAGGGGGAGGTCCATTCGCAGGACGGTGGGTCCGCCGGCGGGGCTTGTGACTTTCAGATGACCGTTGAGAGCCTCTGCACGTTCGGTGAGTCCTCGTAGTCCGGTTCCGTTCCGTTTGTCGGCACCGCCTGTTCCGTTGTCGGTCACGGTGACGATGAACGTCTTGCCATCGGTGCCGGTGGCGACCACGGCGGAGGAGGCGGATGCGTGCTTGGCGATGTTCGTGAGGGCCTCTGCGACCAGATAGTAGACGGTGGTCTCGTGTGCGGCGGGGAGGTGAACTCTGGGGTTCCCTTCGACGGTCACTCGAATGTCGCTGCGCTCAGCGAGCTCCTCGAGGGCCGCGCGGAGTCCGTAATCGGTGAGTACTGAAGGGTGGATCCCGCGGACCGTGTCACGGAGGGTCGTCATCGCATGCTCCGCCTGAACCTGGGCTTCGTCGACCGCTCGCAATAGCTGAGTGGTGTCAGTGCCTCTCGCGGCGAGCTCGTCCACTTCGAGGCCGATCATTCCCAGTCGTGCGCCGAGTGCGATGAGTTCTTGCTGTACGCCGTCGTGCAGGTCCCGTTCGATGCGACGGCGCTCCGCGTCTGACGACTCGGCGAGAGCACGGCGCGAGTTGATGAGACGCTGGATGTTCGCGTCGACGCCGCGTGCTTTCGGCCCGCACAGGAGTCGCAACACACATGCTTGACCAGTTGCGAGACACGCGTTGATGTAGCCGAACAGGATCAGCACGACGAGGGTGATGAGCGCGACTGGCCACCAGTTTGTGGGGGTCATGACCCCTTCGGCGTCTCCGAAGAACTGGGTCGGTGTGGGTCCGGTGATACCGGCGGCAGCGACCATGCCGAGCGCCAGAAGTGTGATGGTCTCGAAAAACAGCACGATGAGTGCGAGGAGAGCGCAGACAAGGTCCCAGATGAGCGCCAGTGCCTCGCGCCACGTCGCACGTTCTGTGAGGCGGATGTTGATCCAGTGGTGACGCTCGCTGGCATCGACCGTGGCGTGGTCGCTCATCTGCACGGGGAACCCGAGAAGGCGTGTGCGTCGGCGCTCCATGGATCCGAGGACGAGACCCCAGAACGGCAACAGTAGGAATGTGAAGATCACAAGCGGGACGAGAGCTGCTCCAACGAGCACACTCAGCATCAGGTAGATGAGTGCCCGCCACGGCCAGCGGCTGAGAACGAAGCGCCACGGGGGCAACCTCATCGCCTTCCACACGTGACTCGCCGTCGTCATGGGTCCAGCCTAGGGATCCCCCACGCCGGGCATCGCCAGCGGCACCGAAAGGTATAGCCAGCCCTACCTCGAAGAGTAGGGCAGGACCCATCGTGCGGGTGCCCAGGGCTGAGATTCGATGGACGTCAGGCGCCACCCGCCAGGAGGAGTCAGCCAGGAACGCAGCGGAAGGAGATGCCATGACAGACAGCCGATGTCAGGCATCGTCAACGCTCGGGGCCGCAGCGACAAAGCCGGTGCGGGTCGCCCGGACCAGTCAGCCACGTGAGGCCTGATGTACCGCAATCACTCCATGCTGCGGTTGCAGCACTGCACGCCCGGCGAGGCGTACTACGAACAGTCGACCACCGCTGCATCGGGTCGCCACTTCTCACACCCCGCGCCCCCCACCTGGTCGCTCTCGAAGTTCGGCCCATGGGCGACGCTTCACCCGGACGATGGTGGCGTTCTCCCGCGCCAGGGGTGGAAGGTACACGTCAGCACTCGCCCGGAGCAGGCGCGAGACGCGCTCCGCATCGTCGGCGACATCTGCGTCGAGCGTGGTGTCCCCTTCAAGTACCTCTCTGACGAGACCGAACTGCGCCGAACCAGCATGAAGTACGCCAACCGTGGGTCGGCAGGCAAGTTCATCACTGTCTTCCCCCGCACCGATGAAGAGTTTTGCGAACTCCTGCCACTGTTCGATGAGGCTCTTCGCGGATTCGACGGCCCATACATTCTGTCGGATGTGAAGTTCGGCGAGAGTCCCGTCTACTTCCGTTACGGCGCCTTCTTCCTGGACCGCCTCGAGCATGCGGACGGTTCGGCGGGCTACGCCATTCAGAGCCCAGACGGAGAGAAAGTCCACGACAGTCGCGCCGCCGTCTTCACGCTGCCGAGCTTCGTTGATCCCCCGGCCCTGATTCGTGAACTTGTCGAGGAGCGACTCAGTCCGACGCCGGGGGTGTTGGAAGAACTTCTGCATCCGTACGTCGTGCGCTCCAGCTTGCATTTCAGCAATGCCGGCGGTGTGTACCTTGCTGACGCCGGATCGAGTCAGGTGGTCTTGAAGGAGGCGCGGCGATGGTCGGCGTACAGCTCGGACTCCGCCGACGCGACCTCGCGGCTGCGGAGTGAACACCGGGCTCTGAAGCAGCTCGCCAGCGTGGGCGCCGTCGTCAATGCCATCGAGTACCGGGTTATCGGCGACCATGAGTTTCTCGTCGAGGAGTACATTCCCGGGCTCACGCTCCAGTCCTGGGCAGCCAGCAACTATCCGTTCAGCACGGAGGAGACTGTCCTCGCCGACTACGCTGCACGAGCTCTGCCACTCGCCCGGCAGGTGATCACCGCGGTCGATCAGATTCATGATGCAGGCTGGAGCATTCTCGACCTGCAGCCGAAGAACATCCTGGTCGACGGCGACCGTGTCCGACTCATCGACCTCGAAGCCGCCCGTGAGATGGATGCCTCGGCGGTCGGCAGTATCGGCACCCCGGGCTTCATACCCCACGCGCAGACTTCGAACCGTGACCGCGACAGGTACGCGCTCGCTGCCGTTGTCCTGCACTTGTTCTGGCCGTCGCTGGCCGGGGCGTTCGACCCGTCCGCGCTGACCTACCGGGCACAGAAGGTTGCGGAGCAATTCCCGGAAGACGTCGCGGACGTCGTCAACACCTTGGTCGACGCTGTGCCCCCGGACGCGATGGCAACGTCGCACCCGTACCGCCACGCCACAGGCCTTGCTCTGACTCCAGGTAGACAAGTCTTGGAGCAGGTGTGCAAGGGCATCGAAGGAACCCGACGTGACGGGCCCCGCCGATTCCCCGGGGACGCGACACAGTTCGCAGACGGAGCCAGCGCCTTGCTGAACATCGAGACGGGAGCCGCAGGCGTGATCCTCATGCTCGCAAGAGCCGGCCGCGACGTCACGCAGGACCACAGGTGGTTGAGCGCGCGCCTTCGAGAAGTGGACGACATTCCGTTTCACGGTCTCCTCCGCGGAACCGTGGGCATCGCGGCCGCACTCGCCCAGCTCGGCGACACCGCAAGTGCCGAAGTGATCCTCGCAGCTGGAGAGGTAAGCGCCGACCCCGGACATGACCTATCCGTGCGGAGTGGCTTGGCAGGCACGATCCTCGCTCTGTGCGATGCTGCCTTCGCGGACACAGACTCCGCTCGCGACATGCGCGACCGATACGCCTCGTTGCTCGCCGCCCGTGTCACAGGCGGAGGGGACCTCCGTAGCCCTCACTCGGAAACCGGTAACACCATCGGGTTGTTCGACGGGTGGTCGGGTGTCGGAATGGTCTGCCGCCAGCTCGCGGAAGTCACCGGGGACGCCTCCTGGGATCACCTGATGCACCTCTGCTTCCAGCGCGAGCTGCAGCAGCTCACCGAAGCGGACAACGGGACCCTTCGTGTGGACTACTCGCGTGTCTCCTACGGCTACCTGTCGGAGGGTGCCGCGGGGATCGCGTTCACTCTCGCACAGTGCGCGCCGACCCACTACCGGGACGAGATCGCACGACTCGCTCAGACGGTCGACGGCATCATCAGCATGAACGGCGGCCTGTTTCGGGGGACTGCTGGCATCGCCTGCGCGCTCCTGTCCGCTCCGCTCTCTTATGGGGGCAGCGAACGGGTCCGGTTGATGTCCTTCACCGCCGAGAACTTCCTCTTCCGTGGGAGCGACCCTGACGCGCTGGTGATGCTCGGAGACAACGGATACCACCTCTCCGCGGACTACTCCACGGGAGCTGCAGGCTACGTCGGCGCGCTCCTCGCCTTATTCGAAGAGAACCCGGACGACTGGTTCCCGGTGACTCTTCCCAGACCACTTGACGATGACGTGGAAGGAGGTGAACACAATGAGCGCATTGCTTTCTTTGCAGGGCCTGTCGAACGAGTCCGGGCCTGAGGTCGGTGTCTTCGGATCCGGCATCAGCATGTGGTGTGACGGCGACAACAGCGGTATCAGCATCTCCTGCGGACCGAACTGATACACGGACGTGTGGGGCGCGCGGCGACGCGCGTCCCACGCTTCTTCTACGAAAGGGCAGCACATGCTCACAGCAACCGGACTCGGGCACACGTTCTCGAACGGGCGGGTGGAGACGCTCGCGCTTGACGGTGTCAGCTGCGCGTTCGAGCCTGGTTCGTTCACCGCCATCATGGGCCCGTCTGGCTCCGGGAAGTCCACCCTCCTCTACTGCCTCGCCGGTCTCATCCGCGCGTCAGCGGGTTCCGTCACCTTCGACGCCACGGAACTGACCACCGCGAAGCAACGTCAGCTCGATCTTCTCCGACGTGACGAATTCGGTTTCATTTTTCAGAGCTTCAACCTCATCGATGCTCTGACAGCGTTGCAGAACGTCACACTGCCCTCCCTCTTTGGGGGAGCGGCGATACCGCGTGAGCAGGCCGTGAACGCCCTGGCCAACGTTGGGCTCTCTGAGAAGGTCAAGTCGTACCCGGCAGAGCTTTCCGGCGGGCAGCAGCAACGCGTGGCCATCGCACGCGCCCTCGCTCAGACCAGGCGCGTGATCTTCGCCGATGAACCGACTGGAGCGCTGGACCGCAAGAGCGGTTTCCTGGTGATGGACCAGCTTCGTCGGTTCCGGGACGTCGGCACTTCTGTTGTCATGGTCACTCATGATCCCCAGATCGCTGCATACGCCGACCGGGTCCTGTTCCTTGTCGACGGGCGACTCGTGGACACGATGGACGCCCCGACTGCGGAGGCCGTCAGCTCTCGCATGACGGGGCTGGAGAGCGCCGCGCGATGACTGTGGCTCAGCAGCTGCCCGTCTCTCTGGGGTTCGTGCGTCGCCATCGAGCGGCGTATGTCGGGGTCGCCATCCTTCTCAGTATCGCCACCATCGCCGCGACTGCGGAGATGGTCTTGTTCACCGGCCTTGCAAGCGGGCAGGCGGTCCGGATCGATTCGATGTCGGAGTTCGATGCCCGCGTCGTTCGGGCTGCTGTCAGCGCATCGCAGGGCATCCTGCAGGTCATGTGCTTCACCACGGTGGTGATCGCACTCGTGCTGGTCTACTTGGGCTTCCGGAACATGCTCGCCTTGCGGCGCAGAGAACTCGGCCAGCTTCGTCTCGCAGGAGCGAGTGTGTTGCGCGTTCGCGTGATGGTTACCGGTGAGGCGTTCGTCTTCGCCACGTTGGTCGTGATCCCGAGTGTCCTCATCGGTGGGCTGCTCGCCCACCCCTTCTATCTCCTGCTCCAGGCCGTGGGCGTGTTCGGGAAGACTCTGCGGGTGGATTTCGGTTTCCCGGTCCTCACTCTGGCCCTGGTCGCGGGAGGGATGATCCTCTGCTCTATGGTCGCCGCGTGGTTGAGCCTTCGCTCCAAGCAGACCAACGATGTTCTCGCCGCTCTCGAGGCGTCTGCGACGGGCACACAGGGCAAGAAGATGAGCGCGATTCGTATCGTCATCGCAGCCGCGTCCGTCGTCGGGCTCGCCGCATTCCTCATTTTCATGCCGGACACCGGGAGCGAGAACCCTGTCGCCTCAATCATCGTCCCGCTGCTGATCATCTTCCCCCTCGGCGCACTTGCACCAGTCCTCGTTCCGGTGGTCGCGCGAGCGTTGGGCTGGCTCCTCAGGCCCCTGATCGGCGGCTCGGGTGTCCTCGTCGCGCAGCGCGCCTCCCGCGACTCGCAACGGTTCGCATCCAACGTCCTCCCGCTGCTCATCCTGATGGGCGTCATGGGCGGGTTCGCCATCGGTGCAGGGCCTGATCAGGCGACCATGCAGGATGACTATCACTCCAAGCTGGATGCTGACCTCATCGTCGAGCCGTCATCCGTCAAGGATGCCGACACCGTCACCGGCGACATCGGGAATATGCAGGGCGTGAACGCGGTGGTACGTTCCGCAGCAACTACCCGGCTCATCGAACAGGGGCGCGCGGACGGCACCTTCCTCACCGTTTTCAACTTCGTAGACCTCGACGCTTACCAGGACGTCTTCGAGACGGACGTGACAACAGGCGACTTCGACAGCGCCGGTGGCGCGGCCGTCGTCTCCACACGGGAGAGCGACAAGGTCGGAGACACCGTCACGGTCGAGGCACCGAGCGGAACCACGGCCACCCTCACCGTCGCCGCCGTCATCACCTCCCGGATCTACACCGGACTCCTCGTCGACTGGGAGATGCTGCAGACCCTGGACCCGGAGGTGTGGGACATCCGTGTGTTCCTGAGTGCGGACTCCGCCGCCGTCTCCGACATCACCGCGCGCGTCGACGACCTCGCCCCGACGATGACGAAGGACGAGTTCATCCAGACGCGTGTCGAACTTCGCCAGAGCAACGCTGCCACCGGAAACATCGCCTTGTTCGGCACCATCTATGGTCTCGCCATCGTCGCCATGATCCAAGGCCTCACCGCGTCCGTCATGAATCGCCGGGGCGAGTTCCGACTCCTGAGCCTGCTCGGGATATCCCGCGCTCGGACGATAGGCACACTGCTCTCAGAAGCCCTCGTTCTCATCGTGTCCAGCGGTGTGCTGCTTGCCGGCGCGTTCGCCTTCATTGCATGGCGATATCTCGCGCAAGACCCGACGAAGATGACCACCGCTGTCGGCGCCATTCCATGGGGCGACATCGCTCTCACGTTTGTGGGTATGGGTCTCCTTTTCACCGCCACAGTCTTCATCGCCGCAGTGGTCGCGACCAGGAACACCCAGCGATGATCCGAAGCAACACCCTCCGAGACTTCATCCGACGCCATCGTTGGCGACTCGGAGGACTGGTGGCGCTGTCCCTCGTGGGGGCGGGGCTGGGGCTTGCCCAACCGTTGCTGCTGCAACAGATGTTCGATGCCGTGACTTCCGGGTCAGCGCCGCTTCCTGCGGTGCTGATCCTGACTACGGTGGTTGTCGCTCAGGCGCTACTCGCCGGGGTGGAGTCGTATGCTCTTGCTCGCACCGCACACGACCTCATCCTCGAACTGCGGACACGCGTGTCGGCACGCATCGTGTCGTTGCCAATGAGTCGCGTGCAACGGGTGCCACAGGGTGAGTTCCTCTCTCGAATGATCTCCGACACCGCCGCCTCATCATCCGTTCTGACGACGGGTGTATTCAAACTCCTCGCTGCGGTCGTCACCTTCGCGGTCGCGGCCGTCCTCATGGCCACCATCGACCCGATTCTGTTCGCTCTGTCGTTGGTGATCACCGTTGTTGCTACGGTGCTGTCCACCGTCATGGGGCGACTGGTGCGCTCAGCGTCCGGGAGAACTCAGGCGGCGACTGCGACGCTCGCAGGCAGCTTCGAACGCACGCTGACTGCGCTGCCGCTGATCCGAGCCTACGGAGTGGGCGGACAGCAGCTTGCCCTCATCGCCGCCGACGCTAGTGACGTCAGGGCGAACGCAATCAAGGTGGCGCGGTTGGGTGCATACATGCAACCAGTCATGACCCTCGCCACCCAAGCACTCCTCATCGTCACACTTGCTCTCGGTGGCGTCCGAGTCGCTGAGGGCAGCCTGTCACTCGGAGGGCTCATCGCGTTCATGATGTACCTCATGATGATGGTCGGACCGGTCTCTCAGGTCGGTTCGACGTTCGTGAGCATTCAGACGGGACTTGCGGCGATAGACCGCGTCGATGAAATTGTCTCCGCGCCGCAAGAGAGCGATCTCCTGTCGGATGGCACTCACGCCGACTTGGGGTGCGCGGGTGAGGTGCTCGTCGAACTCGAGAGCGTCACTTTCGAGTATCCGCAAGCGTCGGCCGGGTCGGCGACTCGCATCGGGCCGCTCGATGTCACGATCCGTGACGGTGAGCACGTCGCTCTCGTGGGCCCGTCCGGGTCTGGGAAGTCCACCGTGTTCGCTCTTCTCGAGAGGTTCTACGAACCCAGCAGTGGCACCATACGGATGCGTGGAGTGCCGGCTCACGACGGTCCGCTCGGCGATTACCGAGCTCGTATGGCGTGGGTGCCGCAGAACTCGCCGCCGGTGGGAGGAACCCTTCGAGACAATCTCGACATCGAGCACCGCGGCCTTCCGGACAGTGCGCTCTTGCAGACGTTGGCGGACGTGGGCCTGTTCGCCAGCATAGGCGGGGACGTCCTCGACCGACCTGTCGCAGTGTCAGGTAGCAACCTCTCAGGGGGTGAGCGGCAGCGGCTGGGTGTTGCCCGAGCGTTGCTCTCTGACCGAGAGATGCTGCTCCTTGACGAACCGACATCGAGCCTTGACGCCATCTCCGCCGAGGGACTGTCGTCGCTGCTGCGGGAGCGTGCGCAGGCGAAGACCATCGTTTTGGCCTCCCACCGTCTGGCGGAGGTACGCGACTTCGACAAGATCATCGTGATGGAGCACGGACGCATCGTGGACGTCGGTGCGCACGACGATCTCCTCGACAGATGCGAGCTCTATCGGACGCTGTGCGCGCAGCAACACGTTCCTGCGTGAAGGCAACCCTCATGGCAGCATGAACACACGACCCAGGGTATGAGCGTCATGACCGAGAAGCCGCGTTGCTCCCATGGGCCTAGGATCGCGTACCCGTCAGCAGCGGAATAACGGTCGGCGGCCGCTCCCCGTCCGTGGGCGTGTACTCGCTCCCGTGCGGGGTGCGTGCCGCGGCGATATCGAACAAACCTCGAGGCGCGCGAGCCTGGTCGATGAGGGATTCCCGGGTAATTCCTGCGGAGCAAGTAGCTCGATGGGTGCCGGCAGTAGTGAAGTTGCTCTGTCGCAGTGGCGAGCCCGGGCTCTTGGCGGCGCGTGCAGGCAAGTTCAGATCCGCGGAATCTCAAGGGCTTCCGGGGCATCGCGGAAAAATCGGGGGGCTTAGCGTGGAAAACACCAAAAACCCCCCTTCTGCGAGCCCCGCTCCCGACCGGGATCGCGGCTTTCATGAACCCTCCCACCAGTGAATGTGACACGAAGGCCCCCGAGGAACCGGGGGCGTTCGTCGTTTCCGGGGTCGTTCAGCGAGCCGGTTCCCGTCGTTCACGGACGCGCTGCACCTCGAGGACGACGACCGCGACACCGACCGCCGTGGCCGTCCCGAGCACGGTCACGATCGGGAGTGCCGCCGAGGCGAGGACGACCGCCGCCGCCCCGAGGAATAGCGCGGAGGCACCGGTGGAGATCCGCCCGCGGAGAAGGACGAACCACACCGCGACCATGAACACGGCGACCGGCACTGTGAGTGAGAACGAGGCGTCGGCAGCTGGGAGATGCTCGCCGGCCTCGGTCAGCAGGTCGAGTTCCACCTCGATCCCCGCGGAGACGGCACCGGCGGCGGCGAAGACGACGTAGTGGGCATACCCGAAGGCGAACCCCTGGCGGGACGAGGCCAGGCGACCCCCTTGCTCCCGGCTGAAGTAGATCCACCACATCCCGGCGGCGAGGACGATGCCTGCCACGGCCAAGCCGACGAGCCCGTCGATCCGCTCGTCGCTGTTCGCCGCGTCGATGATGGCGTTCGCCGAACCGAGAAGGCTCTCGCCGAGCAGGATCAGCGTGAACAGGCCGTACCGCTCGGCGACGTGATGCGGGTGCCAGGGCGTGCGGTGGACCCGTTCCGCCCAGACGGGCACGAGCACCTCGAGCAGCATCGCGGGCCAGAAGGTCCAGAACTGCCCCTCCACCGGAAGGGCCAGTCGCGCGACCCAGAGGACCTGCACGAGGCTGATCCCGATCGCGAACCGGAGGGCCACCGCGCGTTGCTCCGGATCGGACAACGCGAGTCGGAGCCACTGCGCCACCATCGCCAGTCGCATGATGACGTAGCCGATGGTGATGATCGCCCACTCGCCGTCGACCATAGCGTCGTGCACGCCGGCGGCGAGCACGAGGACCCCGCCCATCTGCACGATGGTGGTCATGCGGTAGAGCCAGTCATCGGTGTCGAACGCGGACGCGAACCAGGTGAAGTTCATCCACGCCCACCAGATGGCGAAGAAGATCATCGCGTAGGAGACGGTCGTCTCCGCCGCGTGACCCTCGACGATCCCGTGGTGGAGGTTCTGCGAGGCCTGGGAGACGGCGACGACGAACACGAGGTCGAAGAGCAGCTCCAACGGGCTCGCCACCCGGTGCCCCTCGCCGGGGTCGCGGCCGGTCATACGGAGGAGACCCAGTCGGTTCAGCACGATCCCATCCTGCCGTGCCTGTCGTTGCCAAGGAAGCTTGACACGTCGCCGGATGACAAGCATGCTTGACGTATGTCAGGTTTCCTTGTCATTTCGGACTCGATCTTCCAGATGCGCCGACGATGACGAACGACAGGTCGGCCCGCTGCGGCGGCACCGCGTTCCGGCGGCTGGCGTCGATGAGCGCTCGCGACGTGCTCAGGAACCCGCTCACCGGGATCTCGATGTGGTTCATGACCGGCATCATCCTCGTGATCTACGTCTCCATGTGGCTCGCGTTCGTCGTCCTGGGCCCTGCTCCGGTCGCAGCGCTGGACACGGACGAACCGGGAGTCTCGTCGGCGCTCGAGCGGGCCGGTGTGCAGGTGGTCGCCCCCGACGACCCCGATCGGAACACGCGGGTGACCGTGCACGAGGGGCGCGCCCTGGTGGTGCTCGACGCTGCGGACCAGGCTGCATGGGACCCGATCTGGCGAGGGCTGCGCGACGCAGGCGTCCCGGCCCACGGGGTGACGGTGATGGACGACGAGGGTGACGTGAAGATCGACCCGCTCCAGGAGAACCTCGGCATCGTGGTCCTGGTCGGGGTCGCGAGCCTGGCGTTCATCGGCACGACCGTCCCACTCGTGGCGATGCGGGAGCGCGGGCTGCTCCGGCTGCTCGGCGTGACGCCGCTCCGCCGGTCGACCTTCCTCCTCGCGCAGCTCCCCTTGCGCGCGCTGGTGGCGGCGGGGATCCTGGTGCTGACGACCGGGATCGCGGTCTGGCGCAGGTACGTCGACGGTGTGGACCTCCCGGCCCTGGGGGTCTCGTTCCTCCTCGGAGCGGCGATGCTGTTCGCTCTGGCGCTCGTGTTCGCCGCGCGATCGCGGAACGCCGAGGCGACACAACAGACGATGGTGATGGTGACGATCGGGCTCGTGTTCGCGTCGGGTGGGCTCCTGCCGCAGTCCATCCTTCCTGCCGCCGTGCCGGTCGCCATGAACTGCCTGCCGACCACCTGGTTCGTCGCCGCCGCGAGTGCCTCACTGACCGGGGCCGAACCGTTCCTCCCCGTCCCCGCGCTCTGGGGGCTCATGTCGCTCGTCACCGTCGCAGCAGGCGTGCTCGCCGTGCGGTGGTTCGAGTGGGATCAGTCCGAGCGCGATGGGCGGGCGACCACGATGTCCGACACGCAACGAGAGGTGGCTGCATGAACGAGCACACGACACGGGGATCGACACCGCAGGAGCGTCGTGCGTCCCGTAGATACATGTGGGAGATCGCGGCCGGTGCCGTCGGGTTCCTCGTGACGTTCCTCTTCCTGCCGGAGCTGTTCCCCACCGAGCCGGGATCGCCCGCAGCCGTCGCGGTCGCACTCGTCCCACTCGTGCCGGTGGTGTGGATCGTGATCGCACTCGTCCGACACGTGCGCCGCGTCGACGAACTGCAGCGCGGAGTGATCGTGCTGAGTCTCGCCATCGGGTTCGGTGCGGCGATGCTGATCAGCCTCGCGGTCGTGTTCCTGTCGACCGCCGGTGTCGTCGTCGCCCAGCCGGAATGGTGGGTGTTCATCGGCGGGATGGCGGTGTGGGGCGTGACCATCGGTGTCGTCTCCTTCCGGGCCACCCGATGAAGAACGACGTCCGCGCCCTGCGCACCGAACGCGGGTGGACCCAGGTCCAGTTCGCTGAAGCACTCGGCGTCTCCAGGCAGACGGTGAACGCGCTCGAGACCGGGCGCTACGACCCGTCCCTGCCGTTGGCGTTCCGGGTCTCCGCACTGCTCTCCCGCCCGATCGAGGAGATCTTCTTCCCGGGTGAACACGATGCCCCGCCGTCGGGAGGACGACGATGAACGAATCGGACCGAGTGGTCGTCACCGTCGACCGGCTCAGCAAGCGCTACGGCGACCGGAGCGTCCTGCGCGACGTCTCCCTCCGAGTCCACGCGGGGGAGGTGTTCGGGCTGCTGGGACCGAACGGCGCCGGGAAGACCACCACGCTCGAGACCATCGTCGGACTCCGCCGTCCCACCGACGGAACCGTCCGGGTGCTTGGACGAGACCCGTCGATCGACCGCCGATACGTGACCGAGCGGATGGCGGTGCAGCCGCAGGCCGCCACCCTGTTCCCGACGCTCACGGTCACGGAGGCGCTCGACCTCTTCGCGTCGTTCTACCGGGATGTGCGGCGTCCCGAGGAGGTCTTGGACGAGCTCGATCTGGGGGAGGCACGGCGCGTGCGCGTGAAGCACCTCTCAGGCGGCCAGGAGCGTCGCCTGCTGATCGCCATCGCGTTGATCGGCAATCCGGAGATCGTCGTCCTCGACGAGCCGTCGGCCGGACTCGACCCGCAGGCCCGACGGAACCTCTGGGGCATCATCCGGCGCCAGCAGGAACGCGGGACCACGATCCTGCTCTCGACGCATCACATGGACGAGGCCACCCAGGTCTGCGACCGGATCGCCGTCCTCGTGGACGGCTCGATCGCCGCCTCGGGGGAGCCGGAGACCCTGGTCCGGGAACACGCCGCGACGGCCACGGTGACCTTCGAGGTCCCCGGCCGGACCACCGCGGACGAGTTGCGTTCGCACGACATCCCCGGCGAGATCACCGTGACGGCGAAGGGCGCCGTCAGCCTGGTCGGGATCGTGACCGACGACCCTGACGCCGTGCTGCGCCGACTCACCTTCTCCACCGGTCTCAGACCGCGGGGGTTCCGAGTGGCGCACGGGTCACTCGAGGATCTCTTCATCGATCTCGCGAATCGGCCGACGTCCGCAGCCGACGGCGACCGGGCCCACAGCCCATGAGCACGACGCCTACGTTCCCAGCTCAGGTCCGGAGCTTCGCCGCGGCCCACGCGCGCGACCTCGTCCGGGACCCGCGCTCGATCATCGCACTCGTGGCGAGTTTCCTGGCTTTGATCGGGCTGCTCTGGGGTGTGGACGCCCTCGTGGCGACGGCGTCCGGCACCCCGGCCGGCGTGCTGGAGCGAGGCCTCCCGCTCGTTTCGAGCACGGGCTTGATGGCGATCGCGTTCATGCTCACCACGGTCCCGCTGGTCCGGCATCGCAGCACCGGCCTGCTGCGGGCGCTGTCGACCTCGCCGGCCCGACGCGACGCGTACCTGCTCGGACACCTGCCGATCCGTGTGGGGATGGTCGTCGGCGAGGCCGCGGTGATCCTCGCCCTGGCCGCTTGGACGGTGCCGACCCGTCCGCTCTCCGATCTCGTCGCGGTCGCCGTCACGATGCTGCTCGGCGGCGCGATGCTGCTCGGCTTCGGCTATCTCCTCGCCGCCCGGCTGTCGAACCCGGACATCGCCATGCAACTCGCGTACCTGCTGCCGATGCTCGCTCTGGCCACGTCCGGGGCCCTCTTCCCGCTCGCGTTCCTTCCGGAGTGGGTCGCCGGTCTCTTCCGGCTCCTGCCCACGACCTGGATCGTCGGCGCGCTCGAGGCGACCATCTCCCAGGGCCCTCAGCCCGTGCCGCTCGCGGTGGTCTGGAGCCTGATGGCGGCGTGCGCGCTCGTGTCGGGTCTCGCGGCCGCCCGGCTCCACCGATGGGACGCCGGCTGATCGGCGAGGCTGCCGTCCGTCGCTTCAGGCCCGGCGCGGGGGTGCCGTCGAATCGCGCACGATGAGCTGCGAGTCGAGACTCGCGACCGAACGGGGCGACCCTCCGGCCATGGCCTGGAGCAGCACCTCGACCGCCAACGACCCGCACCGGTTGATCGCGAGCCGCACGGTGGTGAGACCGGGCTGGCGGATGGACGCCATCTCGATGTCGTCGGTGCCGATGATGCTGAGGTCGTCGGGGCAGCGCTTGCCCATCGACGTGATCCCGGCGTCGATGCCGAGGGCGACCAGGTCGTTGTAGGCGATGACCGCCGTCGCACCGCTCGCCACGATCGTGGCCGCTGCGGCGAGGCCGCCCTGGATCGAGGCCGCCTGGTGGCCCAGGCGGGTGAACTCGATGTCGAGCTGCTCGCATGCAGCCGCGACCGCGTCGCCACGGCGGAGGTCCGCCCAGGAGTGCTTCGGACCGGCCGCATAGGCGATGTGTCGGTGACCCAGTGCGGCGAGGTGTTCGACCGCCTGCCGTGGCCCGCTCTCGGTGTCCATCACGACGTAGGGGAGGCCGTCGATGATGCGGTTGACCACCACGACCGGGGTGTCGCCCACGAGCGCGCGGATCTCGTCGTCGGGGAGGCGTGGCGAGCAGAGGAGCATCCCGTTGAGCTTCCGCGCCAGTTCGAGCTGCTCGTGCTCGCGATGCAGGTCCTCATCGGTGTCGAACAACACCGGGCGGTGGCGTCCCTGCCAGGCCTGGGCGTGGACGCCCTTCAGGAGGGTCGCGTAGACCGGGCTGGCGATGTCGGGGACGATGACGCCGAACGTCTTCTCCGCCGTCGAACCGTTCGGGTTCGAGTACCCGAGGTCCGCCGCCGCCGTGAGGACCCGCTCGAGCGTCGCGTTCGCAAGGCGATCCGGCTCGCCGAACGCCCGCGACGCGGTGGCGATGGAGACGCCCGCGTGACGGGCGACATCGGTGAGGGTGGCGGTCACGGTTGATCCTCCGCGGGGTCGGGTGTACTCATGATGCGGCATCATGCTGCCATGAAACTACTTGACAAACTTTGTACAAACCATTCAGAATCGCTTTCATGATGATCGACGTGGATCTCCTCCAGCCGACGACGCGGTGCCCCGAGGCTCGGCGATGACGGCCCTGCCGCCGCGACTGGGCGCCGGCTCGGGCCCGCGTCCGGAGCACCCGGCACCGTCCGCCGCCGGCATCCTGCACCTCGGTCTCGGCAACTTCCACCGAGCGCACCAGGCCGTCTACACGTCGGCTGCGCTCAGCGCGGACGGCGATGAATGGGGCATCGTCGGTGTCGCATCCCGGTCCCGAGCGGTCGTCGACGCCATGCGGGCGCAGGATCTCCGCTACACGGTCGCCGAGATCTCACCCGCCGGGGCCTCGTTCTCCGTGCCTGCGGTGCACACCGACGTGTTCGTCGCGGCGGAGGATCCGGAGCGTGTGGTCGGTACCCTCGCGGACGACCGCATCCGGGTCGTCACGCTGACCGTGACGGAGCACGGCTACAGCGCCTCGCCGTCGACCGGCCTCCTCGATCTGAACGACCCGCTGATCGCAGCCGACCTCCGGGGAGGTGCCCCACAGACGACCATCGGCCAACTCGCCCGCGGCCTCCAGCGGCGGGCCTCCGGCAGCGGCGCCCCGATCACGATCCTGAGCTGCGACAACCTGAGCGAGAACGGCGCACGCACGGAGGCGCTCGTCCGGGCCTTCCTCTCCGAACTGCGCGGCACCGAGGGCGCGGAAGCGCTCGCCTACCTCGACAGCGCGGTCGCCTTCCCGTCCAGCATGGTCGACCGCATCGTCCCGGCGACGACCCCGCGACTGCGCGAGCTCGTGGCAGCCCGGCTCGGCGTCCGGGACGACGCGCCGGTCTCCGCCGAACCGTTCACGATGTGGGCGATCGAGGACCGCTTCGCCGCTGCGCGTCCCGCCTGGGAGGCCGGAGGCGCCGTGTTCACCGACGAGGTGGGGGCGTACGAGCAGATGAAGGTGCGGCTCCTCAACGGGACGCACTCGCTCATCGCCTACCTCGGTGCGCTCCGCGGGGTGGCCACGATCTCGGAGTCGATCGCCGACACCGCCGTCGAATCCGCCGCACTGGCGATCCTCCGCGACGAGTATGAACCGTCGGTGCGGTTCCCGTCCGGCGTCGACGTCCGCACGTATGAGGGGCAGCTCTTCGAACGCTGGGCGAACCATGCCCTCGGGCACCGCACGGCGCAGGTGGGCACCGACGGGTCGGTGAAGCTGCGACAGCGCATCCCGGAGCCCGCCCTCCGTCTGCTCGAGGCCGGATCCGTTCCACACCTCATCGCCCTCACGGTCGCGGCCTACCTGTCCTGCATCGCCCCGATGCCGGGGTTCGATCCCGGTCCGCACGCGCGCGCCATGGTCGATCCGGCCCGCGAGGAGCTCGCCCGGCTGGCGGGCACGTCGACGGACGGTCGGCACCTCGCGCATCGGGTGATCGCGGAGCTGCACCTCTTCGGGCAGGACCTCGCCGAGCAGCCGACCTTCATCTCGCGGGTCGGTGAACTGATCGACACCATCCGTCGACACGGCGTCGACGCGGCCATCCGCGACAGCATCGCCGCCTCGCAGGCACCCATGACCAGGACAGGAGCCAACCGATGAAGACGCTCGCGATCCACGGCGCGGAGGACATCCGCTGGGAGGACGCCCCCGCCCCGGAACCACGCGACGGCGAGGTCCGCCTCCGGGTGCGGTACGTCGGTATCTGCGGCTCCGACCTGCACTACTACTTCAACGGGGCGAACGGCGAGTACGTCATCCGCGAACCGCTCACCCCCGGCCACGAGCTCTCGGCCGTCGTCGACGTGGACCCCTCCGGGCGGCTCGCCCCCGGCACCCGGGTCACCGTGCACCCGGCGCGATACGGCCCGAGCCTGCAGGGGCTCGAGGACCGCCCACACCTGCGACCCGGCGGCGACTACCTCGGGAGCGCCGCGGCGGACCCGCACCGACAGGGTGGGGCCTCGGAGTACCTGATCGTCGAACACTCGATGGTGCGCGTCCTGCCCGACGGGCTCCCGCTCGAGCGGGCGGCGCTCGCCGAACCCCTCGCGGTCGCCATGCACGCGGTCGGGCTGGCCGGCGACGTGCGCGGTGCGCGGGTCCTCGTCATCGGTGCAGGGCCCATCGGTCTGCTCGTGATCGCCGCGGCCGGCCGGGCCGGTGCAGCGACGATCGCGGCGAGCGACATGCGCGAACAGGCACTGGAACGCGCCGCGACCGTCGGGGCCGGTGAGCTCCTCATCGTGGGTCGCGACGCTGTCGCCGACGAGTCCTACGACGTCGTCTTCGAATGCTCCGGCTCACCGGTCGCCCTGACCCAGGCGGTTCGTGCCGCGAAACGAGGCGGGTCGATCGTCCAGGTCGGCATGCTCCCCGACGCCGACAGCCCGATCAACCTCGCCCCCATGCTCGCCAAGGAGCTCACCATCCGCGGTGCGTTCCGCTTCTCCACCGAGATCGACGACGCGATCGCGTTCCTCGCCGAGGGCGATCTCCTCGACGCCGTCGTGACCCAGGTCATCCCAGCCGAGGAGGCCGTCGACGCCTTCGCCGTCGCTCGAGACTCGTCCCGCTCGGCGAAGGTGCTCCTCGCCTTCTGAGCCACCCACCGCACACTCCCACCCCCACTTCCGCTGCATCCCGTAGGTCCGAAGGAGTACCTCATGTCAGAACCCACGTCCGTCGCCACCGGCGACCCCACCGCGAACCGATCCGTCCGCGACCTCGTCCGGGCCGCCATCTCCGGGTGGCTCGGCACCGCGCTCGAGTTCATGGACTACCAGCTCTACTCGCTGGCCGCCGCGCTCGTGTTCGCCGACCTCTTCTTCTCCAACGAGGACCCGGCCATGGCCGTCGTCGCCGCGATGGCGACGTACGGGGTCGGCTACGTCGCCCGTCCGGTCGGCGCGTTCTTCTTCGCCCGGCTCGGCGACAAGACCGGCCGGACCAAGGTCCTCTTCTACACGATCCTGCTCATGGGGTTGTCGACGACGCTCATCGGATTCCTGCCGACCTACTCGCAGGTGGGCCTCCTCGCGCCGATCCTGCTGGTCCTCCTGCGGATCGCGCAGGGCTTCGGAGCCGGTGCTGAGATCTCGGGCGCTGGCGTCATGCTCGCCGAGTACGCCCCGGCCAAGCGACGCGGCATCATCGCGTCGCTCGTGGCGCTCGGGACCAACTGCGGCACCCTGCTCGCCTCCGCGCTGTGGGCCGGTCTGCTCCTGGCGTTCAGCGAAGACGAGGTCATCGCCTGGGCCTGGCGCATCCCCTTCATCGGCAGCGTCGTGATCATGCTCTTCGCGGTCTGGGTCCGCTTCAACCTCAAGGAGAGCCCGGTCTTCGAGGAGCGCGACGACGTCGTCGACGGCAAGGCGCTCACCAAGCAGGAGACCATCGCCCTCGCGACCGAGACCGGCAACCTCCGCACCCTCGAGGCCATGAACCGCAAGCCGATCAAGGCGTTCAGCATCGCGCTCCTGTTGCGGTTCGGTCAGGCCGGCAACTCGGGACTCGTCCAGACCTACCTCATCAGCTACATCACCGTCGTCCTGCTGCTGGACCGGTCGATCGGTGTGAACGCCGTCATCGTCTCCTCGCTCGTCGCCTTCATCACCGTGCCGCTCTCCGGTTGGCTCGGTGACCGGTACGGACGGAAGCGCATGTACATGGTGTGGGCGATCATCGCGCTCATCATCATCGTCCCGACCATGCTCATGATCCACAGCAAGGACACCGTCCAGGTGTTCGTCGGCTACGTCGTCCTGCACAACCTGGCCGTGATGAGCTTCGCGTCGCTCGAGAACCTGACCCTGCCGGAGCTGTTCGGCGCGCGGAACCGCTACACCTACACCGCGATGGCCCGGGAGATCGCCGCGATCGTCGCGACCGGCGCTGGCCCCGTCATCGCCGCCGCCTGGGTGTCCGCCGCCACCGGCTCCTTCATCCCGATCATCATCATGCTCGGCGTCTTCACCCTCTGCGCCCTGGTCGCGTCCATCTGGATGCCCGAGGTCGCCGGTCGGGACCTCACCGACCCGCGCGACGCCATCTGACCGGCACCCGACCTCCTCGAAAGGAACCTCATGAGCATCGAACGCGCGGACGTCATCGTGACGAGTCCCGGCCGGAACTTCGTCACCCTGAAGATCACCACCAGCGACGGCGTCGTGGGCTGGGGCGACGCGACCCTCAACGGGCGCGAACTCGCCGTCGCTTCGTACCTCGGCGACCACGTCGCGTCGATGCTGATCGGTCGCGACGAGGACCGCATCGAGGACACCTGGCAGTACCTGTACCGCGGACCGTACTGGCGGCGCGGCCCCGTCACGATGGCGGCCATCGCCGCGGTGGACATGGCGCTCTGGGATATCAAGGCCAAGAAGGCCGGGGTGCCGTTGTACCAGCTGCTCGGCGGGGCGAGCCGATCAGGGATCCGGGCGTACGCCCACGCCTCGGGGACGGACTACCAGGCGCTCGCCAACGCGATCACCGGGTACCAGGAGCTCGGGTTCACCGCGGTGCGGGTCCAGACCGGTGTACCGGGGCTCGGGCAGGTCTACGGGGTGTCCGCCTCAGGGCCCGGTGTCCGCTACGACTACGAGCCGGCGAAGCGCGCGGCGGACGGCTCGGCAGCCACGGCACCGACCGAGGAGTCCTGGGACACCGCCGGCTACCTCGCGCACATGCCGGGCGTCTTCGAACGGATCCGCGAGGACTTCGGGACGGGCCTCCGGATCCTGCATGACGGACACCACCGCATGTCGCCGATCGAGGCTGCCCGGTTCGCGAAGGACATCGAGCCGTACAAGCTCTTCTGGCTCGAGGACTGCACACCGGGGGAGGACCAGACCGCCCTGCGACTCGTCCGCCAGCACTCGACCACGCCGCTGGCCATCGGCGAGGTCTTCAACTCGGTGTACGACTACCAGACCCTCATCACCGAGCGCCTCATCGACTACGTCCGCTCGGCGGTGACGCACACCGGTGGCATCACGGCGATGAAGAAACTGCTCGACTTCGCGGCGATCTACGGGATCCGTTCCGGCATCCACGGCCCCACCGACATCTCGCCCATCGGTATGGCCGCAGCGTTGCACCTCGACCTCGCGATCCACAACTTCGGGATCCAGGAGTACATGCCGCACAACGAGCAGACCCTCGAGGTGTTCCAGACCTCCTTCACCTTCGACGACGGCTTCCTGCACCCCGGCGAGCAGCCCGGCCTCGGCGTCGAACTCGACGAGGACGCGGCCGCCGCGTTCGAGTACACGAAGGCGTACCTGCCGGTGAACCGGCTGACGGACGGCACCGTCCACGACTGGTGAGCGGCGGCGGCGGTGGCATCTGGTGCTCCGCGGCTGTGAGGTGAGATGATGCGGTGCTGCCTCGAACGCGTGCGGTCCTCCGCCACGTCCGTCCCGATGCGCGAGGCGCTGCGGGTTCCGGGACGGCAGCTCCTCCCTGCGACCCGGAATCGAAGGATGCCCGGTGCACGAGGACCCGACCGTCGGCGCGGCCGACACCGCTGAACCAGTCACCCGAGGCGGCAGCGTCGCCCCCGTCGCTTCGCCGTCGCACCGACTGCGTCCGGTCGCCTTCGGCGGTGTCATCGCCGCCACGGTCGTCGTCGCCGCGGCCTGGGTGGTCGGCGCGTCGGTGTCGCTGACGGCGGCCACGGCACCGTCGGTGATGCTGCAGCCGTACCTCGACGCACTGGAGGACGGGCACCTCGAACGGGCGGTCGCGATGGACGGCACCGCTGCCGCCGCCGCCGAACTCGGCTACAGCGCCGACCTCCTGACCGATGAGCGGTACGCGCTCGCGACCAACCGCCCGACGGCTTATCGCGTCGGAGCGACCCGGACCGAGAACGGGGTCGCTACGGTCGACGTCGCGTTCGAGCGCGGCGGTGAACGACAGACCACGGCGTTCACGCTGCGCTCACAGCCGTCCGGCTTCCTGTGGTTCAGCGCGTGGCGCATCGAACCGGCGAGCCTGCCGACCATCACGGTGCCCACGGTCAGGTTCGGTGCGCTGGACCTCTCCGTCGGAGGCGAGCATGTGGGCACAGTGGATGAGACGACGGTCTACGTCGTCGGACCGGGGAAGTACGACATCGCGGCCGACTCGACCACCGGCTTCTTCGACTTCGAGGTGCCCAGCGTGGAGGCCGAGTGGGACGGCAGGCCGACGGCGTATCTGTACCCGACACTGACGGCGCTCGGGCAGGAGGGGGCGACCGCTGCGGTCCACGCGTACGTGGACGCCTGCATCGCATCGACGTCCTATGAACCCGAGGGCTGCTCCATCGCGATCGACAATTCGGAGGGCGACGAGATGTCGGGCGTCACCTGGCTGTTGACCCGTGGTCCCGAGTTCGAGTTCTCGGAGTACTCCGCGACGGCGGGGTTCCTCGTGACCACCACCCGTCGGGGTAGTGCCGACTTCCTCGCCGCGTTCGCCTCGGCGTCGGGCGAATACGGCATCGTGACCGCGGAGGACTGCGAGGTGTGGGTGGACGGTGCCGTCGTGTTGTCGACCGACGGCACGTGGACCTTCGACCCGTACACCTGGTGAGCGTGGGCGATGTCATGCACCAGATGAGGGGTGGGGACGCGTGAAGTACGTTCCAGCGTTCGGCCTGAAGGCGCAGGTGTTCATGCTCTGTGTGGCGCGAGCTGAGCTGCCCGCGCGACGATAGGGTGAGGACCCGTGACGGCCGCCCTTCCCCCTGAGCATCGCGAGACGACGCCCCGCGGGGTCCTCGTCTCCGTCGTCGCCTCGTTCCTGTTCGCGGCGCTGTTCTTCCTGCCACCGCTGCTGGAGCCGTTCGGAGCGAACGAGATCTTCGCCTGGCGCGTGATCGCGACGGTGCCGGTGCTGGCGACGCTCATCGTCGTGTTCGGGTGGTGGCGGGACGTCCGCGACATCGCGGTCCGTCTCGCGCGTCGTCCGCTCCTCGTCCTCGTGGTCGTGGTCGACGGGCTCCTGTTGTCCCTGCAGCTGTGGCTCTTCGGTTGGGCACCGCAGACGGGGCACGGGCTCGAACTCGCGCTCGGCTACCTCCTGATGCCGCTGGCGATGGTCGTGGTCGGCGTCGTCTTGCATCGGGAGCGACTCGCACCGCTCCGGATCGCTGCGGTCGCCGCAGCCGCCATCGGCGTCACCGCCGCGATCGTCGTGGCCGGTGGACTGTCCTGGGCGACCATCGCGGTCGCGGTCGGCTACCCGGTGTACTTCGCGATCCGGCGCCGAGCCGGGCTCGACTCGATCGGTGCGTTCTGCTTCGAGCTGGCGGTCCTCGTCCCCGCCGCGATCGTGCTGGCGCTGCAACCGTCCTCACTCGCCATCCTGGCCGCGCACCCGCAGCTGGGCTGGGGGATCGTGCTCCTCGGGGTGATCGGTGGCGTCGCCCTCGTGCTGTACCTCGTCGCGAGTCGCCTGCTGTCGTTCGGCGTCTTCGGACTGCTCAGCTACCTGGAACCGGTGCTACTGGTCCTCGTGGCGGTCCTCCTCCTCGGCGAATCCCTGACGCTCGCCGACGGGTTCGTCTACGGCCCGATCGTGGTCGCCCTCGTCCTGCTCGGGCTCGAGACCTCGCGCCGGCCACCGCGCTGACCGTCCTCCCACCGCACGGCGCGTCGCCGTGAACCTGTGAAGTCAAGCCTCGTGGACCGGTCCGTGCGCCGACGTAGCCTGAGGTCATGGTCACGAAGCATGCTCCAGCAGTGTCGCTCGAGCCGCCCTTTGCCCCGCAGCGAGACGCGACCGACCGACACCATGTCGTTCCGATCGGCAACCGCCAATGGCGGATCTCGAACGACGCCGATCCCTCATCGCCAGACTGCTGTCTCGCCTACGTCGAGGCACAGGGCTCCGGCTACGACGTCCTCATCGTGGCGCCGAGCCCACCCGAGTGGGTCCACGTGGACACCTTCGACGATGCCAAGCGCGCCGCGATCCGACTGCCGTCGCCACCCGTCTGACCTGATCGACCGGCGTCCGTTCGCGCGAATTCGGGCGGATGAACGGGTTCAGACGCTCCCGCGACGCACGATCGACGTGGGGACGAACGAGCCGACAGGCGAGATCGTCTCGCCCCGGAGCTGCGCGAGGAGCACCTCCGCCGCGCGCTGACCGACGGCCGCCGCCGGCTGGTGCACGGTGGTGAGCGGCGGGTGGCAACGGAGCGCCCACGCCGAGTCGTCGAAGCCGACAACCGACACGTCCTCCGGCACACTCCGCCCTGCCGCACGGAGGGCTTCGAGCGCTCCGGCCGCGACGGCGTCCGAAGCCGCGAACACGCCGTCGACGGCCGGCTCCCGGCGCAGCAGTTCCGACATGCCGGCGAAGCCGTCCTGGTGCGAGTAGAGCGGGACCTCCACGACGAGTCGTTCGTCGAAGCGGTCGCCGAGCGCATCGCGGAATCCGGCGAGTCGGTCGGAGCCGGAATCCCGGTCGAGGGCCGCCGCGATCATGCCGATGTGCCGTCGGCCGGCGCCGATCAGCTCACCGGTGATGTCGACCGATGCCGACCGGTTGTCGATCCCGACGAAGGGGAGCTCACGGAGGTCGGGCGGGTGGCCGACGAAGGTCGCCGGGAGGCCGAGGCGCTCGATGACACGCGTGATCGGGTCGTTCTGGCGCGCAGACACCATGATCACCCCGTCGACGAAGCCGCCCGAGAGGTACCGGGTGATGCGATCGGTGTCGCGCTCGGAGTCGACGACCAGGCAGACGAGCTGGTGGTCGGCCTGTGACAGGGCCTCGTTCGCCCCGAGCAGGATGTTGCCGATGTTGGGATCGTCGACGAACAGGCTGTGCGGCTCGTGGACGACGAATCCGACGGCCTGGGTGCGCTGCATGACGAGGTTCCGGGCGGCCGTGTTCGGCACGTAGCCGACCTTCTCGATGGCGGCCTCGATCGCCTCGCGCGCTTCGGCCGACACGTAGCGCTCGCCGTTGACGACCCGGCTGACCGTGCCCCGGGAGACGCCGGCTTCGACGGCGACATCGTGCACCGTCGCTCGCTTGCGTCGGGTCGGCGGAGGGGTCACGGCTCCACCCTAGCGCCGGTCCGGGCGGCTTTCGGCGGGCTCCGTGTTGACAGATTCAGAAACGCACGCCTACTCTGTGTACGTTCACAGACTCTCAACGTGGAGTTGTCACTCTTCGATCTGTGCACGTTCACAGATCGCGGAAGGCACCATGAGCACGACCCCCACGTTCAGCCACGACGGCATCGCCTACGGCTGCGACTACAACCCCGAGCAGTGGGATCGGTCCGTCTGGCGCGAAGACGTCGCGCTCATGCAGGAGGCGGGCGTCGACCTCGTCGCCCTCAACATCTTCGGCTGGTCGCACCTCGAGCCACGGCCGGGGGAGTTCGACTTCGCCGGGCTCGACGAGATCCTCGACCTGCTCCACGAAGCCGGCATCCGGGTCAACCTCGGGACCGGCACCGCGTCGGCCCCACCGTGGCTGACGTTCCGGCACCCGGAGATCCTCCCCGAGACCGAGGACGGGACGACGCGCTTCCCCGGCGGTCGCCAGGCCTGGTGTCCGTCGTCCGCGGTCTTCCGTCGCTACGCCCTCGAACTCGTCGAGCGCGTCGCCGTCCGTTACGGCGCGCACCCCGCCGTCGAGCTCTGGCACGTGTCGAACGAACTCGGCTGCCACAACGCGCTCTGCTACGACGACGAGAGTGCCGAGGCCTTCCGGGGCTGGCTCCGCGCCCGCTACGAGACGATCGAGCGTCTGAACACCGCGTGGGGCACGTCGTTCTGGAGTCAGCAGTACAGCGACTTCGCCGAGATCCTGCCGCCGCGCCTGACCCTGTCGAGCCGGAACCCGAGCCAGGTCATCGACTTCCACCGCTTCTCCTCCGACGAGCTCCTCGGCTACTACCGGGCCGAGCTCGAGGTCCTGCGCCGCCACAGCTCCGTACCCGTCACGACCAACTTCATGGTCACCGCGCACATCCGGAACCTCGACTACTGGCAGTGGGCGCCCGAGATGGACGTCGTCGCCAACGACCACTACCTCGACAACCGCCTCGCGGACCCCACGGCCGAACTCGCGTTCGCAAGCGACCTCACGCGCGGTCTCGCGAGTGGCGGTGCGTGGTTGCTCATGGAGCAGTCCACCGGTGCGGTCAACTGGCAGCCGCAGAACCTCGCGAAAGCACCGGGCGAGATGACCCGGAACTCCCTCACGCACGTCGCGAAGGGCGCGGAGGCGATCTGCTTCTTCCAGTGGCGTGCGTCGCTGCAGGGCTCGGAGAAGTTCCACTCGGCCCTGCTGCCGCACGCGGGCACCGACTCCGACGTGTGGCGCGAGGTCGTCGAGCTGGGTGGCACGCTCGACCGACTCGACGAGATCACCGGCACGCGCGTCCAGGCCGATGTCGCCCTCCTCTTCTCCTGGGAGAACTGGTGGGCCGCCGACGGCGAGAGCCGCCCGACCCACGCGATCGACCACCTCTCGCAGGTCCACGCGGTCCACGCGTCGCTGCGTCGTCTGGGTCACACCGTCGACGTCGTGCGTCCGGGCGCCGACCTCTCCGCCTACCGGCTCGTCGTCGTCCCGAACCTGTACCTGGTGCGCGACAGCGAGGCCGCGGTCGTCTCGGACTTCGTCGCAGCCGGTGGGCACGCCGTCGTCACCTTCTTCAGCGGGATCGCCGACGAGGAGGACCGGGTCCGCCCCGGCGGCTACCCCGGTGCGTTCCGCGAGCTGCTCGGCGTCAACGTCGAGGAGTTCGCCCCCGTCCTCCCCGGCCAGGTGCTGACGCTCGCGTCGGGCCGGAGCGCGACAGCATGGTCCGAGCGGACTCGCGCCCGAGGAGCCGAGGTCGTCGACTCCTTCGCCGACGGCCCGTCGACCGGTCGCCCGGCCATCACGCGCAACCGCATCGCGGGCGGCGGCGACGCCTGGTACCTCGCGACGAACCTGGACGCCGGCGCACTCGACGAGGTGCTCCGCGACGCAGCCGCGGGGGCCGGGGCGCTGCCACAGGGTGATCCGGACCAGCCGGGCCTCGAGGTCGTCCGCCGCGCCGATGAGGGACGGAGCTACCTCTTCCTCATCAACCACTCGACGAACGACGTCGAGCTGCCGGCCCGCGGGCGCGAGCTCGTCACCGGCGAACCCGTCGACTCCATCGCACGCGTGCCAGCCGGCGCCGTGCGCGTCATCAGAGAGGACCGCACGCGATGAGCGTCAACATCGAGACGGCCGAGGCGACGTCGCCACGGCCCGTCCGCCCGCCGAGGGCGGCCAAGCTGCCGAAGGCGGTGGTGCAGCACAAGCGGGCGATCGCCATCTTCATCGTCCCGTTCGCCGTGCTGTTCGCGCTGTTCTACCTCGTGCCGATCGGGTACGCGGTCTACCAGTCGCTGCTCGTGATCGAGCGTGACGGCACCTTCGGTCAGGCCCGGGAGGTGTTCGGCGGACTGGCGCAGTACGTGCAGGTCTTCCAGAACGGCCCGTTCTGGCAGTCCGTCGGACGGGTGCTCCTGTTCGGCGTCGTCCAGGTGCCGGTGATGCTCGGGCTCGCGCTCCTCTTCGCACTGCTGCTCGACTCGCCGCTCCTGCGGGGCAAACGGTTCTTCCGCCTCGCGTTCTTCGTCCCGTACGCGGTGCCCGGCGTGATCGCCGCCATCATGTGGGGCTTCCTCTACTCGCCGAACCTGTCGCCGTTCACCGCGGTCACGCAGAGCGTGGACTTCCTCTCGGCCGATCTCGTGCTCTGGGCCATCGCGAACGTCGTCACCTGGGTGTTCGTCGGCTACAACATGCTCATCATCTACTCCTCGTTGCTCTCCATCCCCACCGAGATCTACGAGGCCGCCCGGCTCGACGGCGCCGGTCAGGCGCGCATCGCCTGGTCGATCAAGATCCCGCTCGTGATGCCGGCGATCGTACTCACGGCGATCTTCTCGATCATCGGCACGCTGCAGCTCCTCGCCGAGCCGCAGGTGTTCCGCACCTTCAGCTCGGCCGTCAGCAGCACCTTCACCCCGAACCTCACCGTCTACACCACCTCGTCCATCCCGAACGTGAACCTCGCAGCCGCCTTCTCGGTCGTGCTCGCGTTGGCGACCTTCGTCCTCTCCTTCGGGTTCCTGAAGTTCACGCAGCGAAAGGAAGGCAAATGACCGCCATCCTGTCCACCGGCCGCGGCCCGCAGGAGAGCCGCCTGTCGCGCGCCGGCGCGCTCATCGTGATGCTCGTCTTCACGCTCTACTTCCTCATCCCCATCTGGTGGCTGTTCATCGCCTCGACGAAGTCGTCAGCGCAGTTCGGCAACTCGGCTCCGCTCTGGTTCGCGGACTTCAACCTGTTCGAGAACATCGGCCAGCTCGTCGCCTACCGCGACGGCGTCTACCTCAAGTGGATGCTGAACTCGGTCCTGTACGCCGGCCTCGGCGCACTGCTCGGCACGCTCTTCGCGGCCATGTGCGGCTACGCCCTCGCGAAGTACCGGTTCCCGGGACGCGACCTGATCTTCAACGTCGTCCTCGGCGGTGTGCTCGTCCCCGCGACCGCGCTCGCGCTCCCGCTGTTCCTCATCTTCAGCCAGGTGGGCCTCACGAACACGTTCTGGGCGGTCTTCCTGCCCTCGCTGGTGAGCCCCTTCGGTGTCTACCTGACGCGGATCTTCGCGGCGTCGAGCGTGCCCGAGGAACTCCTCGAGGCCTCGCGTCTCGACGGCGCCGGTGAGATCCGGACCTTCTTCACCATCTCCGTGCGACTCATGTTCCCGGCGCTCGTCACCGTGTTCCTCTTCCAGTTCGTCGCCATCTGGAACAACTTTTTCCTGCCGCTCATCATGCTGCGCGACGAAGCCCTGTTCCCGGTCACCCTCGGGCTCTACTCCTGGAACTCGCAGGTCAACCAGATCCCCGAACTGCGCCTCTACGTCCTCGTCGGCGCATTCCTGTCGATCATCCCGCTCGTCATCACCTTCCTCCTGCTCCAGCGGTTCTGGCGCTCCGGCCTCGGTGCCGGCGCCGTGAAGTAGTCGGACCGACGAGCAGACACTCCTCTCCATCCCGCACCAACACCATCCCGCACCATTCACAGAAGAACGGATTCGCTATGAACCTCAAGAGAACAGCGGTCGCCGCAGCGGTGCTGTCGGCCGTCGTCCTGAGCGGCTGCTCCTCCACCGGGTCGGAGGGCGGCAGTGCTGCTGCCTCCTGCGCCCCGGCCGAGGGCAAGGTCGACCTCAGCTTCACCTCCTGGATCCCCGGCATCGAAGAGGTCGTCGACGTCTGGAACAAGGAGAACCCCGACATCCAGGTCAAGGTCCAGACCGGCCCGAACGGCAACAGCGGTACCTACCAGAACTTCTTCAACCAGCTGAAGGCCGGCAACGCCCCCGACCTCGGCCAGATCGAGTACGACGCCCTCCCGAACTTCCGCGTGCAGAACGGCCTCATGGACCTCGGCGCGTGCGACGACGTCATGGCCGCCAAGGACGACTTCGTCGACTGGACCTGGGGTCAGGTCTCGCTCGGTGAGTCCGACTCGGTCTACGCCGTCCCGCAGGACTCCGGCCCGATGGCCATGTTCTACCGCGCCGACCTGTTCGAGCAGAACGGGATCGCCATCCCGACGACGTGGGCGGAGTACAAGGAGGCCGCCAAGAAGGTCCGCGCCACCGGTGCCTACATCACCAACTTCTCGCAGGGTGACATCAACCAGTTCGCCGGCTTCGTCTGGCAGGCCGGCGGCAGCTGGTTCGACAACGACGGCTCCGACTGGACCGTCGACCTGACCGACCCCGCCTCCAAGAAGGTCGCCGACTACTGGCAGGACCTGATCGACGAGGACCTCGTCTCGACCGTCCCCACCTGGACGACCGAGTGGGACAACGCCTACAACTCCAGCGCCGCCTGGACCTGGAACTCCGCCGTCTGGGGCGCGAACTCCATCGCATCGGGTGCTCCCGACACCGCCGGCAAGTGGGCCGTCGCGAAGGCTCCGCAGTGGGAGGCCGGCGACTCCGCGGCAGGCAACTGGGGTGGTTCCTCGACCGCCGTCTTCACCGGTTCCAAGCACCCCTATGAGGCGTCGAAGTTCGCGCTGTGGCTGAACACCTCCGACGAGGCGCTCACCATGCTCAACAAGAGCGCCAACATCTACCCCGCGACGAAGGAGGGCCTGAACCTGCCCGTCCTCAAGGAGGGCGTCGACTTCTACGGCGGCCAGCCGATCTACGATGTCTTCGCGGAGGCTTCCTCCGAGGTGTCCGAGGACTTCGCCTGGGGTCCGACGATGACGCAGACGTACAACGACGTGTCCGACGGTTTCAAGGCTGCGGTCTCCGGCGACGGAACCCTGCTCGATGCCCTCACCAAGGGCCAGTCGGCGACGATCGACGCCCTCAAGGCGCAGTCCATCCCCGTCAAGGAGTGACAGAACAGTGATCCACCACCTTCGTGCCGCGGGCGTCAGCCTGATCGTCGACGCCCGCGGCACGAAGGTGCCCACCATCCTCCACTGGGGAGCCGATGTCGGCGAACTCGCCGCCGACTCCCTCACCGCCCTCGCCGACGGGCTGACGCCGGCGATCCCGCCCTCCTCCATCGATGCCCCGCCGCGCCTCAGCCTGCTGCCCACCGTGTTCGACGGCTGGAGCGGCCGCCCAGGTATCGGCGTGCACCGGCCGGGCGGACCCGACGCGTCGAACCTGCTCGCGCTGCGGCTGATCGACCAGCAGTCCACCGACACCTCGCTGATCCTCACGACCTCCGACGAGCGCGCCGCGGTGACGATCGTGTCGACGATCGAGTTGACCCCCCAGGGCGTGCTCCGCGTCCGGCACACCGTGCGGAACGACGCCGAGGTCGATCGACCACTCGCCGTCGACGCCCTCGCCGTCGTGCTCCCGGTTCCCGACCGCGCCACCGAACTCCTCGACTTCACCGGTCTCTGGACGCACGAGCGCACGCCGCAGCGCCACCGCCTCGGGCAGGGTGCCTGGACGCGCGAGCACCGTCACGGACGACCCGGTCACGACGACGCGTTCCTGTCCGTCACGGGCGCACCCGGCTTCGACTTCCGCAGCGGCGAGGTGTGGGCGACCCACCTCGCGTGGAGCGGCGACAAGGTGATCTGGAGCGAGCGCTCGCCACTCGGTCCCGTGGTCACCGGCTCCGGTGAACTCCTCGCGCCCGGCGAGGTCACGCTGGAGCCGGGAGAGACCTACGAGTCGCCGTGGACGGTCGCCGTCTACTCCGACGCGGGTCTCGACGGCGTCTCCGCGCGACTGCACCCCTGGATCCGCTCGTGGAGCACGATCACGAAGCCCCGCCCGGTGGTGCTGAACACCTGGGAGGCCGTGTACTTCGACCACGACCTGCCGACCCTGCTCACCCTCGTCGAGCAGGCGAAGCGCGTCGGTGTCGAGCGGTTCGTCCTGGACGACGGCTGGTTCACCGGTCGCACGGACGACCGCCGTGCACTGGGCGACTGGTTCGTCGACCCGGAACGCTGGGCAGGCGGGCTGTCGCCACTCATCGAGGCGGTGACCGGTGCCGGCATGGACTTCGGACTGTGGGTCGAGCCGGAGATGGTGAACCCCGACTCAGAGCTCGCGCGCACGCATCCCGATTGGGTCCTCGGGCATCCGGACGCTCCGAGCTGGCGCTTCCAACGGGTGCTCGACCTGGACAACCCGGACGCCTTCGCCTACCTCCTCGGCCGACTCGACGCGTTGCTGACCGAGTACGACATCGCGTTCCTCAAGTGGGACCACAACCGCGACCTCCTCGGCGGCTCGGCGCACCGGCAGACGACGGCGCTCTACCGACTGCTCGACGAGGTGCGTGCCCTGCATCCCGGTGTCGACATCGAGTCGTGCGCGTCAGGTGGCGCGCGCATCGACCTCGGCATCCTCGAACGGGTCGAGCGGGTGTGGACGAGCGACACGAACGACCCGCTCGAGCGGCAGTCGATCCAGCGCTATACGGGGCTCGTGATCCCACCGGAGTACCTCGGCGGTCACCTCGGTGCGGCGCGCTCGCACACCACCTGGCGCACCTCGGACCTCGCGTTCCGCCTGGCCACAGCCCTCTTCGGGAGCGCTGGCATCGAGTGGAACCTCAACGAGGCGAGCGAGTCGGAACTCGAGCTGATCGCGGCATGGATCGCGCACTACAAGAGCCTCCGCCCGCTGCTGCACACGGGCGAGGTCGTCCGCATGGACAGCGCCGACCCGGCACTGCATGCGCACGGGGTGATCGCCCAGGACCGCTCGTCCGCGATCGTCGCGCAGGTGGCGCTCGCCGCACCGCTGACGGCGATCCCCGCGCCACTTCGCGTGCCCGGCCTCGATCCCGAGCGTCGCTATCGGGTCCGCCCGCTCGACCTCGGCGCGCCCGCCCGGTCGATCCAGGACGTGCCGCCGGTGTGGCTGACCGAGGGCTCGGTCGTGCTCACCGGCCGCGCGCTCGCTGAGGTCGGGATCGCGATGCCGCTCCTCGCTCCCGAGCAGGCGCAGCTCTTCACCCTCGACGCGGAGTAGGCGCCGCGTCCGTCCGCCCGTTCCGGGTGAACGAGAACTCCCTCGCCCGAACACGGGCGAGGGAGTGTCGTCGTGCGGGTCCGGTCAGATGTTGCAACCGGAGGCGCGAGCCGCGTCGTACGGGAACCAGTCGACCGGACCGGGTCCCATCTGCGGCGCGCAGAGGATGTTCCAGGTTTCGGCGCCCACCACGCCGTCGACCTGCATGCCCCAGTACGTCTGGAAGGCGACGACGGCTGCCCGGGTCTGCTCGCCGAACTGACCGTCGACCTCCAGGTTGGACACACCACCGGGGATCCTCGGTCCGAAGGCGTTGAGCAGGGTCTGGATGTTGGCGACGCACCCGCCGTCGCCGCCGGCGGAGTACTGGTAGTCGACGCATTGGCCGGCGGCTTGGGCCGGTGCGGCGGTCGCCACGCCGCCGACGGAGCCGGCGATGGCAAGGCCGAGGGCAGCCCCCGCGAGGGCGATCCTGCTGCGCATCGTTCGTGTGGTCATGATGTTCCTCTCGTTCGACTGCTCGGACCCCACGAGCGTAGGTCGAGCGTCTCGAGCGGTGAATGGGCAGTGGTGCCCATGCCCGGGTTCAGTCCGCGAGGAGATCGGGCGGGGTGACGACCAAGCAGAGGACGCCCCAGAACATCGCGCCGAACACCGAGAGGACGACCGGCAGCGCGACCAGGTCGGCTCCCGTACCGGCCAGCCGGGTGAACTCCACCGACCACATCCAGACGACGAGACCCAGCACGGCCGCTCCTCCGGCGAGTGCTCGCTGCACCCGACGGTTCGCCTGCCACGACTCGCGGAGACCGGCGAGGCCGAGGACCGCGGCGACCACGGACAGCGCGAGCGGGACCGCGACCATGAGCCAGGTCGGCGCGGTGCCGTCGACCACTCCGTTCCGGTCGACGTGGACGGCCAGCGTCGAGGGCGCGGTCGGGAGAACGGTCCAAGCAGTGACGATCCCCACTGCCAGCGGGAGGCACATCATCCCGGCCGAGACGACCTCGCGGACGGTCCTGCTCATCGGTTCGCCCCCCAGCGCCTCCGGTGTGTCGGTTCGTTCGCCCATCTTCGGGCGAATGTGTGCTCGTTCGCCCATGTTTGGGCGAACGAAGCGCGGTCAGTCGATGCCGATGTCCTCGCCGACGACGGTGATCTGGGCCGGGACGGGCCACGGGTGGTCGCCGACGGGTGCGAGACGGACGAGCTCGGTGACCCGGGGCGCCGGCGCACCCGCGGAACCGATGAGCCAGCCGCCCACGAGGAAGGTGGTGCCGGGGACCGACCAGACGGCGATGCCGGTCACTCCGAAGTCGCCGTAAGCGCCATCGGAGAACCGCACCGTGACGAGGTCGCCGTGTGAGAGCTCGGCGAGCTGAGCGGCGACAGCACCGGCGTCGGGGTCGACGGGGTCGAGCTCGGGGATCGTCTCGAGCACCTGCAACGGCTTCGTCGGCTTGCCGTTCTGATCGAGTGCCGTGCCGGCCAGGAGGAGTCCGCCGATGATCGGCGAGCGGCGGGCCCGGCCGACGAGGTCGAACACGCCGTAGCGGGGCACGCTCAGACGCGCTTGCAGTGAAGCAGCGTCCTCGGCCGACTCGATGGCGGCCGTGAGGCCTTTGATGTCGCGGCGAGCAGGAGCGCTGAGGTCGTAGTTCACCCATCAACTCTCCCATGTCCACTCCGGCAGCGGACGGACGCTCTTAAGAGACAGTTTCAATCAAGTACGAACAGTCCGTTATGGAACCGTGACCACCGCGCGTTGACCTGTCACGCGGACACCGGGCATGCTGAACAACACTTGGCCGCTGATAAGAGCGCCGCCGCCCCAGGAAGCCCCGCATGCAGCGGAATGCTCCTCACAAGGATGTGAGTATGACGACTTCACAGTTAGATACAGTTTCGAACAAACCAAGACGGATGCCGGACGGGATGTTCGCGTTCGTCCTCGTCCTCCCGGGGCTCGCGCTCCTGGTGGCGGTCGTCGCCTATCCGCTGCTGACCGCGCTCGTCACGGCGTTCTTCAAGCAGAGCCTGGTCGTCCCCGGACGCGAGTTCGTCGGATTCCAGAACATCATCGACGTGCTCCAGGGTGACTTCCTCAAGCTGCTCGGGCAGACCATGGTCTTCACCCTCGGGACGACCATCGCCCCCTTCATCATCGGCTTCGCGCTCGCCCTCGCGCTCAACACGCGCATCCGCGGTGCCAAGATGCTGCGCGGACTCATGCTGATCCCCTGGCTCGTTCCCGGCGTCGTCGTGTCGTTCCTCTGGATGTGGATCTTCAACGCGAACTACGGAGTGGCGAACGCCATCCTCGGTCTGTTCGGAATCGACGCGCAGGCGTGGCTGGCACAACCCCAGACGGCCATGTTCGCGGTGATCGTCGCGAAGACCTGGCAGTCCTTCCCCTGGATCATGGTCATGCTGCTCGCCGGCCTGCAGACCGTGCCACAGGAACTCCACGAGGCGGCCGAGATGGACGGCGCCGGGACCATCCGACGCTTCTTCTCGATCACCGTCCCGCAGCTGAAGGGCATCATCGGCCTCGTCCTGCTGCTCGAGTTCATCTGGAACTTCCAGCACTTCGACATCATCTACGTCCTGACGGGCGGCGGTCCGGCCGGGAGCACCCAGACCTTCGCCACCGCCGTCTACGAGACCGCCTTCCGCGGCTTCGACCTCGGCCACGCGGGCGCCCTCGGGCTGCTCTGGCTCATCCTCCTGATGGCGCTCGTCGTCGTCTACGTCCGATTCTCGGAGAAAGGCGAGCAGAAATGAGCGTCTCCACCGCCCCGCTTGCACCGCAGGACACCACACCGGACCCGCAACCGCCGTTCGTCGCGACCGAACTCGGCACGCTGCGACGCCGACCGTCGCTCTTCCGCTCGGAGAGCCGGGCGGTCCGGATCAGCGCTTGGGTCGCGGTGATCGTCTGCGGCGGCTTCGGGCTGCTGCCGGTGTACTGGTTGCTGGCCACCTCGCTGACCCCGCGAGCCCAGGTCTTCTCCTACCCACCGAAGCTCTTCCCCACGGAGATCAGCTTCGAGGCCTACACCGCGCTCGCATCGAACCCGGACCTGTTCGGTTACCTGCGGAACAGCATCATCGTGTCCGTCATCACCGCCCTGCTGTCCGTGATCGTCTCGGCCTACATGGGCTACTCGTTCTCGAAGTTCCGCTACCGCGGGCGTCGATCACTCATGTACTTCGTGCTCGCCTCGCAGATGTTCCCCCAGGCGCTGCTGCTGATCACCCTGTACTCGGTGTTCAGTGCCTACGGGCTCCTCAACACCTACGCGGCGCTGGTGCTCTCGTTCACGACGTTCACCCTGCCGCTGTGCGTCTGGATGCTGAAGGGGTTCTTCGACACGATCCCGGACGAACTCATCGAGGCGGCTCGCGTCGACGGGGCGTCCCGACTGCGGATCATCCACTCCATCGTGCTGCCGCTGTCCGCACCCGGCCTGGTCGCCGCGGGCCTGTTCGCCTTCGTCCGCGGGTGGAACGACTTCATCTTCGCGCTCACGCTGGCGGGACCCGACAAGCAGACCCTCCCGCCCGGCCTCGTGAACACCTTCGTCGGTGAGGCGGCCACGGCTTGGCCCGAGCTCATGGCCGCGTCCCTCGTCGTCTCCCTACCCGTGGCGATCGCGTTCATGGCCCTGCAGCGTCACCTCGTCGGCGGACTGACCGCCGGTGCCGTGAAGGGCTGAGCGCAGCACACCGAACCGGCCCGCCGCCGGTCTCCCCACAATCCGTTCCACCAACCCAGACACGTCCCACCAGGATCACGCTCGAGGAGGAGCCATGTCCCACACCACCCCGTCCTTCGCCACCGCCGCACAGCAGACCGTCATCACCCGCCGCCGTGCCCTGCAGTTCCTCGGCATCGGCGTCGCCGCAGCCACCCTCGCCGGATGTGCGCCCACCGGTGCCGCGCCCGGAGCGGGATCCATCCCGAAGGCGACCGCCGGCGGCACAGCGACCGACTTCGACTTCGCGAGCTGGTCGCTCACCGAGAAGGCTTCGGCACCCGCCATCCAGAGCCTCCTGCAGAAGTACGAGGGCAAGGCCAAGATCGACGTCGGTGAGGTGTCCTTCCCCTACAACGAGTACATCAACCAGCTCATGCTGCAGGTCCGCGGCGGTCAGTTCTCAGGAGTCGCCCACGTCGATGTCGCGTGGCTGGGTTCCCTCGCGAGCCTCGGCAAGCTGCAGGACGTGTCCGGGCTGACCGAGGGACGCGGATACACGAAGGCCGGACTCACGGCCGCGACGTTCGACGGCGTGCAGTACGGCCTCCCGTGGACGATCGGCGCGATCGGCCTCGTCACCAACCAGGCGATCCTCGACCAGGCCGGCATCGGCGAGTTCCCCACGACGATCGACGAGTTCGAGGGCTCACTCAAGCAGCTCAAGGGCCTCGGCAACGGCATGATCCCCTACGCGGCGTCGACGAAGGCCGCGCAGCTGAAGGACATCCTCATCTGGATGCAGACCTTCGGCAGCCCCCTGGTCGACGGGGACACCGTGACGATCGGCGATGACGCCAGCATCGAGGCGGTCACCTGGTACAAGAGCCTGTACGACCAGGGCCTCATCGCAGCAGACGTCGATCGCTTCGACGCCCGCTCGCTGTTCGCGCAGGGACGCACCGCGATCTACGACGACGCGATCGTCGGACGGAGCGCCGTGACCGGCGAATCGCCCGACCCCGACTTCGCGAGCAAGCTGCAGCCGGTCTCCCGGCCGGTCCTCAAGCAGGGTGACACGCCGCGTGCGCTCGTGTGGGGCGGGGCGCTCGCCGTCGTCGACGGTCCGGCCGCCGGCACCGCAGCGGACTTCGCCCAGTGGGTGACGTCCGACCCGGAGACCGTGCTCGAGGACTTCGCCGCCCGTGGTCTGCCGCCGGCGACCGAGGACGCGCTCAACTCCGACGCCGTGAAGAACGACTCGTTCGCCACGAACTTCAGCGACCGCATCACCAAGACGAGCTCGACCAACCCGTTCTGGAAGTTCGTCCAGTACTCGCAGATCGAGACGAAGATCGCGGAGAAGGTGCAGGCGGTCCTCGTCGGCCAGGAGCAACCGGCCGAAGCCATGAAGGCCGCCGGGGCGGCCGCGCAGAAGCTCGTCGGCTGAGCCGCGGATCGACGATCGGACGACTGTGACCGGCACCGGGGGAACCATGCGACGCAGCTCATCGAACACCGTCCGCGCGCTCGCCGCGGCCGCGCTCACCATCCTCGCGCTGGGGGTGACGGCGCCGGCGGTCGCCGCCCCCGGAGGACCGGTGCGGAGCGACGAGGGCGGGAGTGCGGTGACCGACACGGTCGAGACCGTGCCCGTCACCGTCGACACGTCGAACCAGGCCGGCTGGTGGCGACCGCTCGACGTCGTCGACGGTGTCTCCTACTTCGCCTTCAACGCGCCGGCGTCCACCGCGTCCAAGCACGAGGTCCACCTGGCCTCGCGGGGCGCGGACGGGACGTGGACCGAAGGGTGCCTGCGCTCGACGGCCGGCGGTGCCTGCGTGACCTTCACCGACGACAACGGCCACAACCAGCCGTCGATCGTGGTCGACGGCGAAGGCATCATCCACGCCTTCGTGTCGATGCACAACGAGCAGTGGAACGTGTTCCGATCCAGTGCACCCGGCGACGTCACCTCGCTCGTGGAGTCGACGTCGTCCATGCCCGACCTCGACGCGGCGATCACCTATCCGGTGACGGCGCGCGGCCCGGACGGCGACGCCTGGGTGCTCGTGCGCGTCGGGGCGGACACGCAGGGGCGGCGGGAGGGGCGGCTCTACCGGTACGACCTCGACAGCGGTGTCTGGGAACGTGAGGCGGTGGTCGCCGCGGCGACCGGCTACTCCTTCTACCCCGACGACCTCGAGGTGGACGCCGACGGCCGCGTCCACGTGCTGTGGGAATGGGGCCCATTCCCGGCGGACCCGGCGCGGCACCTCGGCTCGTACGCGACGTACGACCCGTCCGACGGTTCCTTCGCCGACGTCGCGGGGACCGCGCTCACCGGACCGATCACCCCGACCACCCCGGGATCCGTCGTCTGGCGCCCCTTCGGTGCCGGTGAGGCCATCGGCAGCTACACGCCGGCGCTGCAGACCGCGAAGCTCGCCCTCGACGGCACGGAGCTCGCGGGGATCGTCTACCGGTTCGTCGAAGCCGATCAGACCGCGTACGACGTGCGATACACCTCGTGGGACGGCGGTGCCTGGAATGACGAGTCGCTCATCGACGCCTCCGCGCTCGGTTCCGGCGTCTCGACCGTCGCCGCGATCGACACGACGAGCGCCGGCGGGGTCGACCGCGTCTACGCGGTCCTCGCCGTGCAGGTCTGCGGCGAGAACCGCAGCCAGGTGGTCCGGCTGGAGCGAGGGGGAGCCGGCTCGACCTGGTCGGCTCGTGTCGTGGGCGATCCGGAGTCCGGCCCACAGCGCCTGCGAGCAGAGACCACGAGCGGGACCGACGTCCTGTATCTGACGGCACCGGTCAGCGAGACCACGCGCGGGACCCTGCGCTGGGCCTCGATCCACCGCGGTACGGCCGCGGAGACCGGCGGCACGACGCTCGCCGACATCGTGTCCGGACTCCGAGGCGACCTCGGCGGGACGAACGTCGCGCTCGGAGCCACGGTGACGGCCTCCTCCGCGCTGCGAGCCGACACCGGCGGGGCGCTCGCCGTCGACGGCGTGTGCACGGACGCGAGTCGCTGGATCTCCGCGGTCGGCGATACGGCACCCACGATCACGGCCGCCTGGCAGGTCCCGACGGCGCTCGCCGAGGTCAGGGTCAAGAGCGGCTACGCCGGGGGAGTCTCGACCGATTCGGTGCTCCGTGACTTCACGATCGAGGTCCGGACGGGCGGTGCCTGGGTCGAGGTCGGACGGTTCGACGACAACACCGCAGGCACCGTCACCGCGCCCGTGGACGGACTGGTCGTCGACGCGGTGCGCCTGCTCATCACCGACCCGTCCGCCTCGGCGACCGACGTCGCGCGGGTCTTCGAGATCGAGGCGATCGCGGCACCGGCCACCGAATCCGCGAGGAACGACGATGTCCCGGGATAGCGTTGTGCTCAGTCGGGACCGCAACGGTCCCGAGCGGCCGGGATCCACCCGGTCAGCAGTGAGGAGCAGCACCATGTCGGACGCCGCCTTCGGCTCTCAGCGGTCGGCACCGGTGCCTCGCCGTTCGCGCACGGGCATGGTGGCGCTCGCCGTCCCGAACCTCGACGAACCGTACTTCGCGGAGCTCACCACGCTCCTCGTCCGTGGTGCCGACGAGCGTGGACTGTCGATCCTCATCCAGCACACCGAGGGCGACCACGACCGCGAGGTCGACATCGCCAACGGGGTGGGCCTGCCGCTCACGGACGGGCTCATCCACATCCCCCGCTCGCTGACGGTCGGCGACCTCACGCGGCGGACCTCCCCGGGGCCGCTGGTGCTCCTCGGCGAGCACATCCAGGTGAGCCCGTTCACGCACATCTCGATCGACAACCGGGCGGCCGCCGACGCCGCGACGACCCACCTCGCCGAGGTCGGCTGCTCCCGCATCGCGTTCATCGGGCCCAGGGACGAACGTCCGTCCGACGCGGCGGATCAGCGGTACGCCGGGTATCGGGACGTTGTCGCGCGGTTCGGCCTCGCGCAGGAGCCCTCGCTCATCGGGCACGTCGACGCGTTCACCCCCGAAGAGGGACGCCGCGTGATGCGTCGGATGACCGCCGAGGGCGTCGAGCTCGACGGCGTCGTCTGCTCCAACGACTCGATCGCCTTCGGCGTGCTCGCGGGCCTCCACGAAGCCGGCCGACGGGTGCCCGAGGAGGTCGCGGTGATCGGCATCGACGACGTCCACGCCGCCCAGTTCTCGACCCCGTCACTCACGACGGTCGCTCCCGACTACGACGCGATCGTGCGCGCGGCCTTCACCGAGCTCGAACGCCAGATCGCCGCCCCGCCCGGTGCCGACACCCCGGTCCGGCACGTGGTCGTCGACGCGCGGATCGTCGTGCGCGACAGCACGGCACGCTGAGGTCCATGAGCGGCAGGGCAGGCCGGCGCTCCGCTGTGCCGGGGTGCTGGACGTGTCGCGGTCAGGCGTCCATACGGTCGTCGTCCACCGAAGCGGAGGCGACCGGGGCGAGCCAGACCTCGCCGAACTGCGCGCGCAGCGTGGTCTCGACGTCCTCGGACACGTCGTCGTCCATGACGAGGTGGTCCACCTCGCGGAGGTCGACGATCGTCGTCAGCCCCACGGCGCCCCACTTCGAGTGGTCGGCGAGGACGACGGAGCGGCGCCCGGCCCCGACGAACGCCCGGTTGGTCTCGGCCTCGAGGAGGTTCGAGGTCGTCAGTCCCGCTTGCAGGTCGATCCCGCGGACGCCGAGGAAGACGACGTCGCAGTGCAGGGACTCGATCGCGCGCACGGCGACCGGACCGACCAGGGCGTCCGAGGGGGTGCGGACGCCGCCGGTCAGCACGACCGTCTGGGTGTACGGCTCGTCGGCGCGGTCGGGCCGTGCGAACACGTCGGCCACCGGGAGGGAGTTCGTGACGATGGTGAGCTCCGGGATGGCTCGCAGCTCCTGGGCGAGGGTCCAGGTGGTGGTCCCGCCGGACAGGCCGACCGACATGCCGGGCTCGACGAGGATGGCCGCGCGACGGGCGATGGCGCGCTTCTCGGCCAGCAGTCGGCGTGCCTGGTTGGGAAAGCCCAGCTCGGCACGGTCGGGCAGGCGGGGCGTGGTGGCGCCACCACGGACGCGGTCGACGAGGCCTTCCGTCGCGAGTTGCTCGATGTCGCGTCGCACGGTCATCTCGCTGACGCCGAGTGCGGTCGCGAGGTCGACGACGCTCGCCGCACCGTTGCGGCGCACCTCCGACATGATCTGCGATCTGCGTTCCGCACCGAGCACAGCGTCCTCCTTCGACCCGGTTGCCAGTCTGGCACGCGCGCACGGCGAACCTCGGCACCGGCGATCCACGACGACGAGACGGAGGCGGACAACGCATGTGTGAGGTACGACATCGGGACTGGTTCGGCGACGAGGTTCGCGACGGCACCTACGGCTACGACCTCGAGGCGCTCCTGGCGATCGAACCGGTCGTGCCGCCGGCCGGATTCGAGGAGCTGTGGCGCGGGTGGTACGCGGCGGCACGTGAGGTGTCTCCAGATCCGGTCTTGACCCCGATCGGCCGACAGGGTGCCCACGAGGTCTTCGTCGTCGAGCACACGGTCGCCGATGGCCTTCGTCTCCGCGGATGGCTCGCCACGCCGGCGGACGGGCAGGCGCGCTTCGGGATGGTGCACGGGCACGGCTACGGCGGACGCGACGCACCGGACTGGTCCCGCGTCCCCGATGACGCCGCCGTCATCTTCCCGATCGCCCGCGGTCAGGGCGTCTTCAACACCGGACTCGGGGCACCGACGCCGGAGGACGGACACGTCCTGTTCGGCATCGACAGCGTCGAGCGGTACGCGCTCGGCCGCTGTGCCGTCGACCTCTGGCACGCGGCGTCGGCGCTGTTCGACGTCGTCGGACCGCTCCCGCTCTACTTCGTCGGTGAGAGCTTCGGCGGTGGGATCGGCGCGCTCGCCCTGCCGTGGGACGACCGCTTCGTCGGAGCGACGCTCGTGGTGCCGAGCTTCGGTCAGTACGACGTGCGCCTGCGCCTGCCGTGCGAGGGGAGCGGGGAGCGTGTGCGACACCACGTCGCCGAGCACCCGGAGGTGCGCGAGGTCCTGCGGTTCTTCGACGCCTCGACGGCCGCGGGGTTCGTCCACGTGCCGGTGCGGGTGGAGGCCGCGCTCTGGGACGGACACGTGCCACCACCCGGGCAGTTCGCCGTCGCCAACGCGCTCGAGGACCTCGAGCTGAGTGTCCTCCCCGCCGGGCACACCGAGTACCCGGGGCTCGAAGCCGTGCTGGAGGAGTCGTACGCGGCGACGAGGGCGCACGCACTCCGGTCGGTCGCGCGGGCGGTGGACGGATCGACGATCGAGAGGTGAGAGGGTGGACGGATGATCGCTGCGCTCACGCTCCCCGCCACCCTCACCACGCCAGGACAGGAGCTACTGCTGCGCCGGGCCACCCTCGCCGACCTCGATGCGCTGATGGCGCTCCTCGCAGACGACCCGATCAGCGCGTCCCGTGGTGACCAGGCCCAGGAGAGCGACCTCCCTGCCTACGAGCGTGCGCTCGCGGACCTCATCGACGACCCGGCGAACGAGATCCTGCTGGTCGTCGACGCGGACGCCGTCATCGCGACGATGCAGCTGACCCGCATCCCCGGGATGGCCCGTCGCGGCTCGACACGGCTGCTGGTCGAAGCGGTGCGTGTGTCCTCGAGCCTGCGATCCGGCGGTGTTGGAACAGCCATGATGCGCTGGGTGACGGACGTCGCCGCTCCGGCGACCGGTTCGTCGATCGTGCAGTTGACCTCCGACGAGGCCCGGGTCGACGCCCACCGCTTCTACGAACGCCTCGGCTTCGTCGGCTCGCACCGCGGCTTCAAGTACGCCGTGACGGCCGTGAGCTGACATGGAGTTCGTCCGCACATTCGCCCGCTGGCTCCTCGGAGCCGTCCTCACCTTCGCCGGCGTCGGCCACCTCACCTTCGCGCGGCAGTCGTTCGTCGCCCAGGTGCCGCAGTGGTTGCCCCTGCCGGTCGACGTGGTCGTCGTTGCGTCGGGAGTCGTCGAGATCCTGCTCGGCCTCTCGCTGATCCTGCTCGCCCGGTACCGCGTCGCCGTCGGCTGGATCGTCGCCGCCTTCTTCGTCGCCGTCTTCCCCGGCAACCTCGAGCAGTTCGTCCGCGGAACCGACGCCTTCGGGTTGGACAGCGACATCGCCCGTGCCGTCCGCCTGGTCTTCCAGCCCGTCCTCGTCCTCTGGGCCCTGTGGTCCACCGGTGCCTGGCGCGCGTGGCGGTCGCGGCGCCGCCGGAACACGATGCGCTGAGCGCGATCCCTAGGACGCCTAGTCATCTCGCCCGGGTGCCTGTCAAGGGGCCCTGGTTCGCAGCATCCGTCCGGCAGGGTTGATCCATGCGATGCATTACCTATGCCGGCGAGAACGTCGTGACGACCGACGAGGTCGCGCAGCTCCTGGTCGAACTGACGGCGGAACTGGCCAAGCGCGGCCGTGCCGAGGCCGTCACCATCCCGATCGTGGTCGAGTCCGACGGCGATGAGGACGGGCCGGCGTCCGCGCAGCTCGTCATCGGCCTCGGCAACGACGTCCTCTCGGTGCCCCACAGCTGGACCGACGAGGTCCCCGACTTCAGTGAGGGACGAGACCGCCTGCAGGGCTACCTCGACGACATCCGCCCGTCAACGACGGCCTACGAGCCGCGCGACTCCATCGAGACCACGGACGTGCTCGAAGACCCTGACCTCGACCTGCGCGACTTCACCCGCTGAGTTGTCCCTGAANGCCGTCTCGCGAGCCCGCAGCACGACGATCAACGTGATGAGCGCCGCCGCCATCACGTAGAACGCGGGCGCGAACCGGTTGCCCGTCGAGGCGATCAGGAACGTCGCGAAGTAGGGTGTGATCCCACCGAACACGGCGACCGACAGGTTGTACGCGATCGCCATCGAGCCGTAACGGATACTGGTCGGGAACAGCTCCGCCATCGCGGCACTCGACGCACCGTCGTAGGCGGCCATGAACACCCCGAGGATGACCATCGCGACTGCAGCGGCGGCGAAGTTGCCGGCACTCATGAGCATGAGCGTCGGATACGTCAACACCAGGAACCCGACGCAACCGGCGATCATTACGGGCTTCCGTCCGATGCGGTCGCTCAGCAGGCCCATGAAGGGTACGAGGATCGCGATCGCGAGCAGCCCGAGCACCGTGACCCCGTAGCTGAGCGGCTGCGAGTAGCCGAGGTCGGTCTGCAGGTAGGACGGCATGAAGGTCTGCAGGATCCAGTGGCCGACCGCCTTGATCACGACGAAGCCGACGCAGAAGAGCAGCGCCTTCCACGAGGTCCGCAACGATGTGCGCAGCGGTGACTTCGAGACGGCCCCCTTCGCTTGGATCGCTTGGAACTCCGGGGTGTCCTCGAGCTTGTTCCGCAGGTAGAGGCCGGCGAGGCCGAGTGGAAGGGCGAGGAAGAAGAGGGCGCGCCAACCCCACTCGTTGAGGGCGTCCGTGCCGAGTGTGGAGGTGAAGAGGAGCACGAGGCCCGCACCGACGACGAAGGCCGCGAAGCCGAACACGTCGATGAAGCTCGTCACGAAGCCGCGTCGGTTGGACGGGGCGTACTCGGCGAGGAGCGTCGTGGCGCCGGAGCTCTCGCCGCCGGCGGCGAAGCCCTGCACGAGCCGCACGATCACGAGCAGGATCGGCGCCCAGAGGCCGATGAGGTCGAACGTCGGTAGCAGACCCATCACGACCGTCGCCCCGGAGGTCACGAGGATCACCGTCGCGAGGACCGTCTTGCGCCCGATGCGGTCGCCGAGCGAGCCCCAGAAGAGGCCACCGAGGGGGCGCATCACGAAGCCGGCGCCGAACACCGCGAACGCGGACAGGAGGGCCGCCTGCGTGTTGCCCTGCTGGAAGAAGTTGAGGCTGATGACCGTCGCGAGCGTGCCGTACAGACCGAAGTCGAACCATTCGACGAAGTGTCCGGCCCCCGCGGCCCAGATGACCTTCCGCATCCGGCGTGATCGCTCAGCGTCGTCGTAGGGGGTCTGCGCACTGTGCGCGGCGGCTTCGGCCAGGGCTGCGGCCTGGGTCCTGCTCTCGTCCATCGGTCCTCACATCGTTGTCGGGGTGCTTCGAGGTTCACCTGCCGAAGAATCTTACCCACTGAATGGGAAAGTCGTACCGCTGAATGGTAGCGTGGCAACCGTCCGGTGGTCGACACGTGTCCGACGGCTTCCAGGATCACGCATCACGAAGGAGTGTCTCCCATGCAGCACCGCACCCAGTCCGCCGACGTCGTCGTCATCGGTGGTGGTCTCGCGGGGGTCTCGGCCGCCGTCGCAGCCGCCCGTCTCGGCTCCCGGGTCTCGCTCGTCACGAACCGGCCGGTGCTCGGTGGCAACTCGTCGAGCGAGGTGCGGGTGTGGGTCGTCGGAGCGACCGCGCACGGGCACCAGCGGTTCGCGCGGGAGACCGGCATCATGGGGGAGCTCTTCCTCGAGAACCAGTACCGCAACCCGGAGGGCAACCCGTTCTACTGGGACCAGACGGTCCTCGACCTCGTGCGGGCCGAGCCGAACCTGCAGCTGCACCTCAACACCGACGTCCGCATCGTCACGATGGCGGAGGGCGCTGAGGGCGTGGCGTCGCCGACACCGAGGATCGCGTCCGTCACCGGATGGACGATGGGCAGCGAGATCGAGACGGAGTTCGTCGCACCCGTCTTCATCGACTGCACCGGAGACGGGCTGGTGGGGCATCTCGCGGGCGCGACCTCCCGCATCGGGCGCGAGGGCCGCGCTGAGCTCGGCGAGCCGTGGGCGCCCGAGGTCGCGGACGACGAGCTCCTCGGCAGTTCGATCTTCTTCTACACGAAGGACACGGGACGCCCCGAGCGGTTCGTCGCCCCCGACATCGCGCGAGACATCCGCGACACCCCGATCCTCACCAACCGGATCATCCGCACCGGCGACAACGGCTGCAACTACTGGTGGATCGAGTGGGGCGGCGAGCTCGACACCGTCGCCGAGAACGAGCAGATCCGCGACGAGCTGTGGAGCGTCGTCTTCGGGATCTGGGACTACATCAAGAACTCCGGCGAGTTCGACGCCGACACCCTGACGCTCGAGTGGGTCGGATCGATCCCGGGGAAGCGCGAGTACCGGCGGCTGCTGGGTGACCACACCCTCACGCAGAACGACCTGCTCGACCAGGTCGACTTCGAGGACACGGTCGCCTTCGGTGGCTGGTCGATCGACCTGCACCCGGTTGAGGGCGTCTACGCCGAGACCGCCGGCGCGCAGCAGCGGTTCAGCAACGGCACCTACGGGATCCCCTTCCGCAGCCTGTACTCGCACGACGTCGACAACCTGCTGTTCGCCGGACGCAACATCTCCGCCTCCCACGTCGCGTTCGGGTCCACCCGCGTCATGGCGACCTGCGCGACGCAGGGTCAGGCGGTGGGGACGGCTGCGGCGCTCATCGCCCGCCATGGACTGACGCCGCGGGAGCTCGCCGGGCAGGCGCTCCCGCTCCTGCAGCGCACGCTCCTGCGCGAGGACGCCCCGGTCATCGGCATCACCACGGACGACCCCGACGATCTGGCCGGGCGGGCGACGGTCTCCGCCTCGAGCGCGCTCAGCGCGATCTCCACGCTGGAGCACCTCGGCTCCGGCGAGCGGTTCACCCTCGACCGCGACGTCGCGATCCTCGTACCCGTCGCTCCGTCACTCGACCAGATCACCCTGCTCGTCGATGCCGCACGCGACGCGACCCTCCGCGTCGAACTGTGGAGCACCGGCAAGCGCCAGAACGCCGTCCCGGTCGAGCACCTCCTCGACGGAGCTGTGGAGATCGCCGCCGGGCTGGGCGTGCCCGCCACTGTCCGCTTCGGATGGACGCCGGATGTCGAGCAGAACGCGGTGCTCGTCGTCCGTGCCAACCCGGACGTCAGCCTGCTCCTCACCGAGGGCCACCCCTACGGGCTCCTCGTCCTGACCGCGAAGCACGCGTCCGACGAGGTGTTCGACGACCACATCCCCGAAGAGCAGGACCAGGCGATCCTCGACTGGAACGCCCGGAAGCTCCGCGGCCGGAGCGTCGCGCTGACCGTCGGTGGAGACACCACGGCGTACCGCCCGGAGCGGATCGTCGACGGCTACCAACGTCCCTACGGCGGACCGCACCTGTGGTCCTCGGAGCGACTCGATGACAACCGCGATCTGGTCGCCGAGCCCGAGGTCCTCACACTGCACTGGGATGAGCCGGTCGATGTCGCGTCCGTCCGGATCGTGTTCAACGACGACGTCGACGTGGACCTCATCAACCTGCACCACCACCGCACGGACTTCGAGGCGGTGCCGGAGCTCGTCGCCGCGTACCGCCTCGAAGCGCGACCGGCGGGTGCGCCGGAGGGGACGTGGACGGTGTTGGCCGAGGTCGAGGGGAACCGCCACCGCCACCGGATCCACGACGTCGAACCCGTGCGGGTCGACGCCCTCCGTGTCGTCGTCACGGCCACGAACGGGTCGCCCTACGTGAGTGTCGCGAGTGTGAAGGTCTTCGAGCAGCCGAGCGGGCGCACCACCCGGCCACGCCGAGCCCGACCGCTACGCTGAACACGGCCTCCGAGGCCGGACATCCGAACCGACACCGACACCGTGGAGGACCCGTGGCAGGTGAGATCCAGCAGGGCATCGGCCGTGCAGCATCCGTGCTCGCCGTTCTCGGCGCATCGACCACCGGGCCGTTGCGGGCCTCCGACATCGCCCGTGCGACCGGTCTCGGCACGTCGACGACCGCACGCCTCCTCGGCACGCTCGAGGAGCTCGGGTATGTGACGAAGGCGGCCGACAGTCCGTCCTACGCCATCGGCGCGACCATTCTGGCGCTCGCAAGCGAGGGGCTCAACCAGAACCCGGTGCACCGGGAGTCGCGTGCTCCCGCCCAGGAGCTCGCGCAGCGGATCGGACTCAGCGTCAACGTCGGTGTCCTCGACGGCTCGAGCCTCATCTACCTCTGCCACTTCGAGGGAGCCCTCGCCCCGAAGTCGCACTCGATGATCGGGCTGCGCCAGCCGCTGCACGCGTCCGCGCTCGGCAAGTGTCTGCTCCTCGACCTCGACGCGGACGGTCTCCGTGCGCTGCTCGGTGATGAGCCGCTCCCGCGCTACACGGCCAACACCGTCACGGAGCACGCGGCCCTCGCCGCCGAGCTCGCGGTGGCACGGGAACGCGGCGTCTGCATGGAGGACCAGGAGCTGGCGCTGGGTCGTCTCGGGATCGCGGCGCCGATCCGCGACGCGAACGCCAGAGTCGTAGCGGCGATCTCCATCTCGGGCCGACTGAGCCTGATGCGCGAGCGCGACCTCGACGTCCTCACCGAGGACCTCATCGAAGTGGCGGACCGGATCAGCGTCGGTCTCGGCCTCATCTCCGCGATCCCCTCCTCCTGACCAGTACTCGGCAAACCGACCTCACGAACCGAAGGTGACCAGTGGCGCAATTCGACCTCCCCCTCGCCCAGCTCCAGCAGTACCTGCCCGACCGCGAGGAGGCGCCGGACTTCGACGCGTTCTGGACGGACACCCTCGCCGAAGCCCACGCCCTCGCCCAGCCGACGGTGCGTGAACGATCCAATCCTGAGCTGACGGGTCTCGTCGTCGAAGACGTCACGTTCTCCGGGTTCGGCGGCGACCCGATCAAGGGTTGGTTCATCCGACCGGCCGGCGTGACCGAGCCGCTCCCGTGCATCGTGCACTACATCGGGTACAGCGGCGGTCGTGGGCTCGCCCACCAGTGGACGATGCACCCGTCCGCGGGCTACGCGGTGTTCGTCATGGACACCCGCGGTCAGGGGAGCGCGAACCTGCCTGGCGCGACCGCCGACCCGTTCGGGAGCGGTCCGCAGGTCGCCGGCAAGATGAGCGCCGGGCTCGGCAGCCCCGAGACCTACTACTACCGTCGGGTCTTCACGGACGCGGCGCTCGCCGTCGACGTGGTGCGAAGCTTCCCCGAGGTCGACCCCGCCCGGGTCGTCGTCGCCGGTGGCAGCCAGGGCGGCGGCATCGCCCTCGCCGCGGCTGGGCTCTGCGAGGGACTCGCGGCGGCGCTCGTCGACGTCCCGTTCCTGTCGCACTTCCGTCGTGCCCTGCAGATCACCGACGCGAGCCCCTTCGCCGAGCTGAAGACGTACCTCATCAGCCGACGTGGTCACGAGGCGGAGGTGTTCCGGACGCTCTCGTACTTCGACGCGACGAACTTCGCCGCCCGCGCGACCGCCCCCGCATTGTTCTCCGTCGCGCTCTGCGACGCGGTGTGTCCGCCCTCGACGGTGTACGCGGCGTTCAACCACTACGCGGGCACGCACAAGGACATCGCCGTCTACCCGTACAACGGGCACGAGGGCGGCGGGCCGGTGCAGCAGCAGGCGCAACTGACCTTCCTCGCGGACCTCCTCGCCTGACGCTTCATTCGCCCGAAGATGGGCGAACGGGCTCCCGTTCGCCCGAAGATGGGCGAACGGGCGTGGGACGATGTGCACGTGACTGAGACCCGCGACACCGACCCGACCCTGACGACCACCCGGCGTCGGACGCGTGCCGGCATGATCGCGGCGATGGCGCTCGTGCTCTCCTTCGCGGCCGGAGCGACCGACGCCTTCGCGTTCCTGCAGCTCGGCGGTGTCTTCACCGCGAACATGACCGGCAACTTCGTGCTGGCCGGACTCACGAGCCGACCGGACTTCGCGGACGTCCTGCTCGGGGCGACGGTCGCCGTGCTGCTGTTCTCCGTCGGGACCTTCCTGGCCTTCCGATTCACGAGGCTCGTCGCCACCGCCGACCGACCGACCCCGGAGGCACCGCAGCACCGGCTCGTCCTCGTGCTCGGCGGTGCGGTGATCGCGCAAGCGTGCGTCCTCATCGGATGGATCGTGTCCTCCGACCTGCGCACGACGCCCGTGATCTGCGTCCTCATCGCGCTCTCCACGCTCGCGATGGCGGGGCAGACGGCCGTCGCCCGTCGCATCGAACGCTCAGGCGTGACGACCACCTTCGTGACCGGCACCCTCACGAGTCTCATGCAGAGCCTCGCCGACGGCGTCCACGACCACCACCTCATCCGCATCGGGGCGATCGTGCTGCTCGTGGCGGGGGCCCTCTGCGGCTCGCTCCTCACCGGCGTGGACCCGGTGTTCGGTGCCGCGCTGCCTCTCGTCCCGTCGATCGTCGGGCTGGTCCTCCTCCGGCTCGCGCCGACGGCCTCCGGCTGAGCTTCTTCAACGACGAGTCCTCCACAAAGGTGCTCGGTAGATGGATTGATGTGTACACGGCTCATCTGGCTGCAGAGAGCACGCCCGACGGATACGATCCTGGCCATGGAACAGTGCCCATGGTCGAACAGGCAGCTCGAGCGGCTGGGCACTCAGATCCGCGACCGCTCTGAACCAGACCCATCTCTACCGAGCTACTCGGAGGTGATGCTCTGGTACAACGACCTTGCGACGCTCGTGCAGAAGCGCATCGAACGAATCGACTGGTCGCCCCTACTTGGCGACCGAGTACCCGAAATCACTTCCCGTCCCAAGACGATCGATACGCTGCGAGACAAGCTCATCAGGTAGGGCAAGACGCCGCTGGGTCGCATCGGAGACATCGCGGGCGTGCGATTCGAAGCGGAGATGACGCTCTCCGAGCAGGATGCGGTCGCGGTAGCCATCGCCGGCGCGTTCGATCATCGCCCTGAGGACGCTGTCCGCGATCTGCGAGCGGATCCGCACAGTGGTTATCGTGCCGTCCACCTGCGCCTCAAATTGCAGCGATACGTGGAAGTGCAGGTGCGGACGCACCTTCAGGGAGAGTGGGCCAACCTGTACGAAGCCGCAGGGGATCTCTGGGGACGCGACATCCGTTACGACGGGCTGCCGACGACACCCGCGGCAGCCCGCCTTGTGGAGGCGCTCCGTGAATACTCGTCGTCGACGATCGCGCGCTTCGAGGAGTCGTATGACCTCCTACAGAAGAGCGAACTCGCGCTTGCCGAAGCGGCGGGCCACATCGAGCGGCTGGTCCCGAGATCACGTCGAGAACGGAAGCTCATCGAGGACTATCAGGAGCAGAAGCGTACAATCGAAGAACTTCACGTCGAACAATCCGAGCGCGGTACCGCCATGCGTAGCCTGTCGTCCGACGCTCGAATCTCATTGCAAAAGGCCAAACGAGGAGCGTGACATGCCTGGTTACCTGATCGAGTACAACCGGGTTTCTCGCGACTGGCGGGTGACCTCCTTCACCGGCCCCGACGGCCACCGCGAGGCACTGGTGCGACGTCTGGAGGTCGAGCAGACGAGGTCGAGCGAGGATTGGGAGATTGTGTCACTCAACAGCGATTCTCTGGACACGGTCAAGAAGACCCATGCCCGGTATTTCGAGGGACGCGAACTCGACCTAGCTTCCGCCTAAGCGACGGCGGCGGTCGCCTCGATCTCGACGAGCTGGTCGTCGTAGCCGAGCACGGTGACCCCGAGGAGCGTTGACGGCACGTCGTGATCGCCGAAGGCGGCGCGCACGACCTCCCACGCGGTGACGAGGTCGGACTGCTTCGTCGACGCGACGAGCACCCGGGTACTCGCCACATCGGCGAGCGTCGCACCGGCGGCCTCGAGGGCGATGACGAGGTTCTCGACGCACTTCTCCGCCTGGCCGGCGACGTCCCCGACGGCAGCGGTCGAGCCGTCGACGTTGAGCGGGCAGGATCCGGCCAGGAACAGCAGCCTGGCGCTCGCCGGAACGGACGACGCGTAGGCGTACTCCGCGGCGTCGGAGAGCTCGTCGGATCGGATCAGCGTGACGACGGACATGGTTCCTCCTCGTGGTGCGGGTGCGATCGGGCGACCGCTCTCAATCCATCGTGCCTGACATCGTCGGACGGCGTCCGCGGGGACCCCCGGCGTCGGATCGCCGTCAGTGGGTGAGCTGCGCCCGGATGAGGATGGGGAAGTGGTCGCTCGCCTCCGACGTGGGTTCCTGCTCGTCGACGAGGGCTTCGATCGGTTCCAGTCGGGTATGCGGGGCGACGCTGCCTGAGCGGCCGAGCACCCAGTCGATACGCGCGTTCCCGGGACGCTGCGGTCCGTAGCCGTGGAACGTGCCGATGCCGTCGCTCTCGACCGGCGAGAGGTCGACGAACCCGGCGTCCGCCAGGGCGTCGTGCGCCGCCGATCCGCGTTCGGTGTTGAAGTCGCCGGTGAGGAGGACGGGGACGTCGACGCCGGAGAATCGGTCGGCGATCAGCTTCGCGCTGCGCGTGCGGACGTCGTCGCCGTGCGGTGAGCTCTCGTGGTCGAGGTGGGTGTTGGCGAAGACGAGCTCGTCGCCGGTGCGTCGCTCGCGGAGTCGGACCCAGGTGACGAACCGCGCGTGCAGCGACGGCCAGGTGTTCGAGCCCGGCTCGTCGGGGGTGTCCGACAGCCAGAACTCGCCGGCGTCGAGCTGTTCGAACCGCGAGCGGCGGAAGCACACCGGCCCGTACTCGCCGGCCGAACCGCCGTCGCGACCCTGCCCGAACCAGTCGTACTCGGCGAGACCCGGGCGCAGGTCGTGCAGCTGGTGTTCGCGGACCTCCTGCAGCCCGAGGAGGTCGGGTGCGTTGCGGGCGATGACCTGTGAGACCAGCGGTGCACGGTCCACCCACTCGTGACCGGGCTGGGCGACGGCGGTGCGGATGTTGTAGCTCATGACGGTCAGGACGTTCTGGGTCAGGATGGATTCGCTCACCCGGCCAGCGTAGGGGAGCCGGGTGACGGGGAGCTGTCCCCATGTCGCCGGGCGGTCCGTCTGCCTAGACTCGCCCCATGACCTTCGACCTCCGCGACGCCCAGGCCCGGATCCTCGCGCTCAACAGCGAAGAACTCCCCTTTATCTACGACCCGACACCCGACGGCATCGTCGCGCACTGGCGGTACGCCGACCAGCGCTGGCTCGGCTTCATCGGCGCCGGGATGTTCAGTGCCGAGTACGAGCTGCGGGTCGAGCTGCACCCCGAGGAGGGGGAGTGGGAGTTCCACGAGCAGTCGTCCTCCTCGAAGACGACCGTCGGTCTCGGCGGTCTGTCGACGAAGCGCACCTGGCAGTCCGGCCCGCAGAAGTCCTTCTCCTTCGGGCGGAGCGTCGCGCCCATCTCGCAGTCCACCGACCGCGATGGCACGACGACCGGACAGTTCATGGGCTACGAGTTCACGACCGACGAGGTCAAGCAGCCCGTGATCGACGCCCTGACCGCCGCCGGCTGGACGCCGCGCAAGGGGTTCTTCGGCAAGCTGTTCGGAGGCTGATCAGCCGGCCCTGAGTCGCCTGGATCTGCATGAAACGGAACGAATTCCGTGCAGATTCGGGCGACTCACGCACGCACCACGACCGCCGCTAGGCTTTCAGGAACCTCGCCGCTGACCGGACGGATGGACCTGTGCTCGTCACCATCACCTCGACCGCGCCGTCGGCCGCCGACCTGGGGCACCTCGTCCGCAAGCATCCCGCGCGGGCGCAGAGCTTCGACCTCAGCGTCGGGCGCGCGCACGTGTTCTACCCGGAGGCGACCGACGAGCGGTGCACCATCGCCCTGCTGCTCGAGGTCGACGCGATCGCGCTCGTCCGTCAGAAGCGCTTCGGTGGCGGTGACAGCGCGTCGCTCTCGCAGTACGTGAACGACCGACCGTACGCGTCATCATCGATGGTCGCCGTCGCGATCGGGCAGGTGTTCCGCAGCGCCATGACCGGCCGCAGCGACTCCCACCCGGAGCTCGCCGCGGCAGCGCTCCCGCTGACGATCACCGTCGCGGCGGTTCCGTCGCGAGGCCTGGAGCAGCTGGCGACCCGACTCTTCAGCCCGCTCGGCTGGACCGTCGTCGAACGGGCGATCCCGCTCGACCCGACGGTCCCCGCGTGGGGCGACTCGCGATACGTCGACCTCGAGCTGACCGGGCACCTCCGCCTCGCGGACGCCCTCCGCCAGCTCTACGTGCTGCTGCCCGTCCTCGACGACGCCAAGCACTACTGGGTCTCCGACGACGAGGTCGGCAAGCTCCTCCGCGCCGGCGAGGGGTGGCTGGCCGATCACCCCGACCGGGACCTGATCGCCAAGCGGTATCTCGCGCACCAGTCGCGGATGGTCACCGATGCGCAGTCGCAGCTGGACCCGGAGGCGCGGACCGACGGTGCCGACGGGGACGACGCGGCCACCGCGTCACAGACGAAGCGTGCCCCGGCACTCGCCGGCCTGCGCGCCGAGGCGGTCCTGCAGGCGCTCGCCGACGTGCGGGCACGGTCGGTCGCCGACGTCGGGTGCGGCGAGGGCGCCCTCCTCACGCGATTGCTGGCGGATCCCGTCGTCACCACGGTGATCGGTACCGACGTCTCCGCACGCGCGCTCGCATCCGCGTCGCAGCGGCTCGGGCTCCGCGACGCGAGCGATCGCGTCCGAGAGCGTGTCCAGCTGCTGCAGTCCTCGGCGACCTACGCGGACACCCGGCTGCGCGGACTCGATGCGATCGTGCTCATGGAGGTCGTCGAGCACATCGACGCCGAGCGCCTCGATGCACTCGAGGCTTCGATCTTCGGTGCTGCGGCTCCCGAGGCCGTGATCGTCACGACGCCGAACCGCGAGTACAACGCGTTGTACCCCTCGCTGCCGGCGGGCGGGTTCAGACACCCCGACCACCGGTTCGAGTGGGACCGTCAAGAGTTCGCGACCTGGTGCACCACCGCGGCCGAGCGGTACGGCTACGGCGTCGAGCACCGCACGGTCGGCGATGTCGACCCGCAGCTCGGCTCGCCGACGCAGCTCGCCATCTTCCGGAAGGCCATCTCATGAGCGACCTCGAGCAGACCCCCGCCGCACTGCCGATCCCCGAACTGTCGCTCGTGGTCCTCATCGGGGTGAGCGGGTCCGGCAAGTCGACCTTCGCCGCCACGCACTTCGGCCGGTTCGAGACCCTGTCGAGCGACTTCTTCCGCGGGCTCGTCTCCAACGACGAGAACAACCAGGCCGCCAGCGCCGAGGCCTTCGCCGCGCTCCGCGATGTGGCTGCTCGCCGCCTGGACGCCGGGCTCCTCACGGTCATCGACGCGACCAACGTCCAACCGGCCTCGCGCAAGTCGCTGATCGACCTGGCACGCAACCACGACGTCCTCCCTGTCGCCGTGGTGCTCGACGTCCCGGAGCGCGTCTGCATCGAGCGCAACGAGGCTCGCGAGGACCGTTCGTTCGGCGCGGCCGTCATCACCCGGCAGCAGGACCAACTGCGCCGGTCGATGCGGCACCTCAGCAAGGAGGGCTTCCGGAAGGTCCACGTCCTCTCCGGGGTGGAGGCGATCGCGCAGGCGTCGTTCGTGCGCGAGCCGCTGCTCAACGACCGCCGGGAGGAGCGCGGTCCCTTCGACGCGATCGGCGACGTGCACGGGTGCCGGAGCGAGCTCGAGACGCTGCTCACGAAGCTCGGGTACGTGATCGAGTGCGATGTCGAGGGTCGACCGATCGACGCCGCGCACCCCGAGGGACGCCGCGCGATCTTCCTCGGCGACCTCGTCGACCGCGGGCCGGACACCCCTGGCGTGCTGCGACTGGCGATGGGGATGGTGGGCGCGGGACATGCGTTGGCCGTGCCCGGCAACCACGAGTCGAAGCTCGTCCGCGCGCTGCAGGGCAAGCGGGTGCAGACCAGCCATGGGCTCGCCGAGTCGCTCGCCCAACTGGCCGAGGAGCCGGAGGAGTTCCGAGCCGAGGTCGAGCGGTTCTGTCGCGAGCTCGTCGCGCACCTCGTCCTCGACGACGGGAAGCTCGTCGTCGCGCACGCCGGGCTGATCGAGCAGTATCACGGACGCGCCTCCGGGCGGGTGCGGTCGTTCGCGCTCTATGGCGACACCACGGGGGAGACCGACGAGTACGGCCTGCCCGTGCGGCTGCCGTGGGCGGAGGACTACCGCGGCAAGGCGACCGTCCTCTACGGCCACGTGCCGACCCTCGACGCCGAGTGGGTCAACAACACGATGTGTCTCGACACCGGCTGCGTCTTCGGCGGCAAGCTGAGTGCCCTGCGGTGGCCGGAGCGCGAGGTCGTCGACGTGCCGGCCGAGCAGGTCTGGTATGAACCCGTCGTGCCGCTCGGCCGCCCGACCGGTCCCGCGGGCGAGCAGCGGGATCCCGGGCTGCTGCGCATCGAGGACGTCCTCGGCAAGCAGGTCGTCGAGACCCGTGTCTCGGGCCGGGTCGGCATCCGCGAAGATGCGGCGGCCGGCGCACTCGAGGTCATGAGCCGGTTCGCGATCGACCCGCGGCGCCTGGTCTACCTGCCGCCGACGATGAGTCCGCCGAGCACCTCGCAGCGGAAGGACCTCCTGGAGCACCCCGCTGAGGCGTTCGAGGCGTATCGCCGGGATGGGCTCGACCGGGTGGTCTGCGAGGAGAAGCACATGGGCTCGCGTGCCGTCGTCCTGCTCACGCGGGATCCGGCACCCTTCGGTGCGCCTGCCGGGTGGCGCGGCACCGTCCACACCCGAACCGGTCGGCCGTTCTTCGACGAGGAGACGACGCAGACGCTCCTGACCCGGCTCGACGCCGCCGCGGAGCGAGCCGGTCTCTGGGAGGAACTCGACGCCTCCTGGCTGCTCGTCGACAGCGAGCTGCTGCCGTGGTCGGTGAAGGCGGAGAGCTTGATCCGCGACCAGTACGCCTCGGTCGGAGCTGCGGCGACTGCCGCACTCCCGGCGGCCGTGCACGTGCTGGAGCAGGCGACGGCGACGGGTGTCGACGTCTCGGACCTGCTCGAGCGGACGCGTCGACGGGCCGAGGCCGCCGACGCCTACGTTGCGGCCTACCGCCCGTACACCGCGCCCTCGAACGGTCTGGAGGGCGTGCAGATCGCTCCGTTCCAGCTCCTCGCCTCGACCGGCACGAGCCACCTGGGCCGCGACCACGCCTGGCACCTCTCGGTCGCGGACCGCCTCGCGGACGCCGACCCGGAGCTCATCCGTCGGACTCGCTCGATCGAGGTCGATCTCACCTCGCCGGCCACCGAGGACGCCGCGTCCACGTGGTGGGAGGAACTGACCGATGCGGGTGGAGAGGGCATGGTGGTGAAGCCTGTGGCCGGCCTCGTCCGCGGTGAGAAGTCGCTCGCGCAGCCCGGCATCAAGGTGCGGGGCCGTGAGTACCTGCGCATCATCTACGGTCCCGACTACACGGAGCCGCACAACCTCGAGCGCCTGCGCGATCGGGCCATCGGCCACAAGCGGTCGATGGCGCTGCGTGAGTACGCGCTCGGCGTCGAGGCGGTCGAACGGTTCGTCGCCGGTGAACCGACCTGGCGGGTGCACCAGGCCGTCTTCGGCGTGCTCGCCATGGAGTCCGAGCCGATCGACCCGCGCCTCTAGCGTCGGCTCGTCGCACCCGTTCGTTCCCTGCGCTCCCCGTCCGGTCCCTGCGCTCCCCGTCCGGTCCCTGAGCCTGTCGAAGGGCGGGACCAGGCCGTGTGCCCTTCGACAAGCTCAGGGACCGGGTTTCAGCTTAGGGACCGGGTTTCAGCTCAGGGACCGGGTTTCAGCTCAGGGGCCGGGGCTGAAGCGCCGCGACCGGGACGTCAGCGCAGGACGGAACTCAGCAGGAGGCTCGTCTCGCTGTTGACGACGCCCTCGATGCGTCGGATCCCGCCGAGCACGCGGTCGAAGTCGGTCAGTGTCTCGGTGCGGAGTTCCGCGACGAGGTCCCAACCGCCGTTCGTGGTGTGGAGCGCGCTGATCTCCGGGAAGCCGCGGAGCTGGCGGATGACGTGGTCGGTGGTGCGACCCTCGACCTCGATGAACGCGATCGCGCGGATGGTGCCGGGGTCGAGTTCGTCGCGCACCCGGACGGAGAACCCGACCACCGTGCCGGAGGAGATGAGTCGCTCCAGGCGACTGTTCACCGTCGCCCGGGCGACGTCGAGCGACCGGGCCAGGCTCGCGACCGACGCACGGCCGTCGGCTCGGAGCGCAGCCAACAGCCTCCGGTCCAGATCGTCCAGCGCAGCCATGCACACAATGTACAACCGACTTACTCACATTGTGCATAACCTGTGCACAAATCGCACATCTCTGGAATAGAAAGTGCAGATCGTCGAAACCTAGGCTCGAAGCAACCGCGAGTGGTCTGCTCCGGTCGGCTCCGAGCCCGAACTCGTCTGGAAGGGAACGTCATGACGCGTTTCGTCGATGTCCGCAACATGGTCCGCTGGACGGCCGACCGAGGTCCTGAGCGCATCATCGCCGGCATGATCGGCTACCTCGAGGCCGACTTCCGCCGCTGGCCGTCGTTCGACAAGAGCCCGCGCGTCGCGAGTCACACGCCGTTCGGCGTCATCGAGCTCATGCCGACGAGCGACCACGAGACGTACGCCTTCAAGTACGTGAACGGCCACCCCTCCAATCCGGCCCGGGGCTACCAGACGGTCACGGCCTTCGGCGTCCTCGCCGACGTGCACAACGGCTATCCCACCTTCCTCGCCGAGATGACGCTCCTCACGGCGCTCCGGACCGCCGCGACGTCGGGCATGGTCGCGAAGCACCTCGCCCGTCCCGACTCGAGCATCCATGCCCTTATCGGTGCCGGCAGCCAGGCCGAGTTCCAGGCCCTCGGCATGCGGGCCGCCCTCGGGATCAACACCGTCCGGATCTGGGACGTCGACCCGCTCGCGATGGACAAGTTCGCGCGCAACCTGGAGCCGCTCGGATTCGAGGTCGTCATCGGGACGAGTGCCGCCGACGCCGTGACGGGCGCAGACGTCGTCACAACCTGCACGGCCGACAAGGCGCTCGCGACCGTGCTCACGAACGACCTGGTCGAGCCCGGCATGCACCTGAACGCCATCGGTGGCGACTGCCCCGGCAAGACGGAGCTCGAGGCGTCGATCCTCGATCGCGCCGACGTCTTCGTCGAGTTCCCGCCGCAGACCCGCATCGAGGGCGAGATCCAGCAGATGGCTCCCGACTTCCCGGTGATCGAGTTCTGGCAGGTCCTCACGGGCGCCGTCCCCGGCCGCAGCTCGCGGGAGCAGATCACGCTCTTCGACTCCGTCGGTTTCGCGATCGAGGACTTCACCGCGCTGCGCTTCCTCCGCGACTCCGTCGACGGCAGCGAGTACTTCGAGGAGATCGACCTCGTCGCCGCCCCTGACGACCCGAAGGACCTCTTCGGACTCGTCGGCGCGCTCTCTCCCGTCGGCTGAGTCCGACATGTCCGTGCAGGCGCCGTCGGCCGTGGTGCTCATCCGGCCGCACCGGTTCACGCCGAACCCGCTGACCGCGGCCGACAACGTCTTCCAGGTGGCGGACGGCGTCCCGTCGGCGTCCGTGGCCGGGGTTGCTCACGCGGCGTTCGACGAGGTCACCGCCGTGGCGCAGGCGCTCGATGCGGCGGGCGTCCGCGTCCACCTGTTCGACGACGAGGACCCGGACCGCCCCGACAGCGTCTTCCCCAACAACTGGCTGTCCACTCATGCGGGCGGGCACCTGGCGGTCTATCCGATGTACGCGGTGAACCGCCGACGGGAGCGTCGCTGGGACATCGTCGAGATGTTGAAGCGCGAGTACCGCGTGCAGGACGTCATCGACTACTCGGGGCTGGAGCTCGACGACGTGTTCCTCGAGGGCACCGGTGCGATGGTGCTCGACCACGCGGCCCGGGTGGCGTTCGTCGCGCGATCCCACCGGGCCGACCCGATCGCCCTCGAACGGTTCTGCACCAACTTCGGCTACGAGCCGCTCGTCTTCGACGCGGTCGACCCGCACGGGGTCCCGATCTACCACACCAACGTCATGATGGGCGTGGCGACCGAGTTCGCGCTCGTCGGTCTCGACCTGATCGCCTCGCCGGCGCGACGCGATCAGGTGGTCGAGCGGCTCACGGCTCACGGACGGACGATCGTCGATCTCGACTACGGGCAGGTCTGCGACTTCGCCGGCAACGCGATCGAGCTGCGGTCGGCGACGGGGGAGCGTCTCCTCGCGATCTCGAGCCGGGCCGTGCAGAGCCTGCGGGCGGATCAGTTGGCGGTCATCGAGCGCAGCTGCCGGATCCTGCCACTGGACGTGCCGACCATCGAGCTCGCCGGAGGTTCCGTCCGCTGCATGATCGCCGGGATCCACCTGGACCGTCGGCCTGCGGTGACGGCTTCCGACCTGGCACCGACCCCTCAGCTCGCCCGCTCCTGATTCCACTGATCGGTGATCCGATTAACGCAAATCTGTCCGCGGGACGCGGTGCCTCGGCGCTCCAGGCCTCCGCCGATGGCTGATCGCGTGCGCATGGGCTAGATTGACGATCGATCAGCTGATCGACGTGGAATCCGGCCGACGTCCTCTCTGACCGAGCTGCAGAGAGTGGGCGATCATGCCGCTGTTGGAACATGAAGCCTCTCGACGCGGCCGACTCCGGGTGTTCGCCCGCGCACAGCTCCCGTTCGCGATCGCCTTCGGCATCGTCGCCGTGCTGGTCGCGGTCGTGTTGCCTGAGCGATTCTTCACGGTCCCAGTACTAGCGGGTACCGCGCTCGCGGCGGTCAGCACCCTCCTGGCGGGCTTCCTGCCCTGGGAACGCTGGCCGACGCACGCGATGGCCGTCATCGCCGTCCTCGACCTCCTGGCCGTCGCGAGCATCCGGCTCGAGCTCATCAGCGTGACTCCGGGCGCGAGCCTCCTCTGCATCTTCCCCGTGCTCTGGCTGGCGTTCGGGTTCACCCCGCGGATGATCATCCTGGCTGTCGTGGGGACCCTGTTCATCAGCAGTGCCCCCTACCTGCTCCGTGCGCGCACGCCGACCAGCGCCGTGGACTGGCTGAACGTGGCCCTGCTGCCGTTGCTCACGATCGGCATCGCCGTTGCGGTCAACATCGGCGCCCGCCAACTGCGACGGGGCCAGCGGGCGATCCGGGAGCAGGCGGCGGAGCTCGAAGTCTCGCTCGCGAGGGCCCTCGATGCTGAGGCGCTCGCCGAGTCGATCCTCGAGACGGTCGACGCCGGCGTCGCCTTCTACACCGCCGACGGCACCCTGCGTCTGGCCAACGCGCACGCCGTCGACATGGTCAGCGCCGTCGGGTTCCGACTCGACACCCCGCCCTACGCCGGTCCGCACGTCCTCCAGGCCGACCGTCGGACGCCCATCCCGTTCGACGAGCAGATCATCCCGAGAGCGCTCCGCGGCGAGCTGCTGTCGAACCACCTCGAATGGGTGGGGGAGGCCGGCCGCCAGCGGGCGATCCTGGCGAGTTCCACCCGGGTGGTCCGGAACGGCGACACGCACCTGGGGACGGTCATCGTCGCGCACGACGTCACCGAACTCGCGAACGCGATCAACGTCCGTGAGGCGTTCCTCACGACGGTGTCGCACGAGCTGCGGACACCGCTCACCTCCATCCACGGTTACCTCGAACTGATCATGGACGACGCCGAGGCCGACGCCCCCGGACTCCTTCCGGCCCTGCGGGTGGTCCAGCGCAACGCGGTCGCGCTCGAGCAGCGCGTGCAGGAGCTGCTGGCCGCGTCGGACTCCACGGTCCAGATCGAGCCGAGCCGTATCGACCTCACTGACGTCGCCGCGCGTGCGATCGAGACGGCGACCGCGGGAGTCTCCGGTCCGGTCGTCCGACTGCACGCCGATGCGGCGGCGGTCGTCTCTGCGGACCCCGAGCAGGTCCACCGCGCGGTCACCGAGCTCGTCGCCAACGCCGTGAAGTTCACGCCGGGCGATGGGACGGTCGACGTGGTCGTCGAGCCGGGTGCCGGGCACGTCGAGGTGACCGTCAGCGACACGGGCGTCGGGATGAGCGCCGACGAACTCCGTCAGGCCTTCGACAAGTTCTACCGGGCCGACTACGCCCGGGACCAGGCGGTGCAGGGCGTAGGCCTCGGCCTGCCGGCGGCGCGGGCGATCGCTGACGCGCACGGCGGTTCCGTGACCCTGCGGAGTTGTCCCGCTACGGCCAGCGCCCCCGGTGCGACCGTTGCGACCCTCGTCCTGCCGCTGGAGCCGTCGGTCATCCCGTTACGATGACGCGGACACTGGCGCCCTCAGTCTGCTGACGGCTCGCCGAGGAGCGCCGACCGTGCCGCATCGAGTCCGGTGACCTCGGCGGTCCAGTCGGGTCGCACGAACTCGTCGCGGTGCAGTCGGAGGCCCTGCGACTCGACAAGTTCGCCCGGACGGCCGATGAAGCGTTGGAGGCCGTTGTCCCGATAGCCGAGTCGTCGCGAGACGCCCAGCGATGCGCCGTTCCAGACGGCCGCGTCCGACACCGCGACCTGCGCGTCGAGGTGGTCGAACGCGAACTGCAGCATGCCCGCCCGCATCTCGATGCCGAGCCCCTTGCCCTGCTGTGCCTGCGTCAACCATGAACCGCTCCCGACCGTCCGGGTGACGGCGAAGTCGCGGGCGCCGATGTCCTGCAGACCGATCGGCGTCCCGTCCAGGAGGATCGCGAGGTTGAGCGTCCAGGACGACGGCGTCGCGCCTGCACGCTGGGTCCAGAGGTGCCGCGCGGTCTCGCGGATGAGTTGTTCGCGCGGCTGGTCGGTCCACGGCGTGGAGAACGGCATGACGGCGGGATCGTGGATGCCGGCGAGGGCGGCTTCGATCAATCCGGGGAGGTCCTCGTCGCGTACGAGGCGCAGGACGAGTCTCGGCGTGCGGATCTCCAGGCCGAAGAGCGGCCAGACGTCGGTGAGGCTGAGCATCAGGCCACGGTATCGCCTCGGGCTGTAGCCGGTCGAGGCCGCCCTGTCGAGCCGGGGGTGCCGGGGACGGCTTCCGTGACACACTCGACGCGCCGCGGGATCGCGGCCCGGTTCGACGATGAGAAGGGCTCAACGATGAAGTACACGCACCTCGGCCGCACGGGGACGGCGGTCTCCCGGATCGTGCTCGGCACGATGAACTTCGGCGACCGGACCAGCGAGGAGGACTCGTTCGCGATCATGGACCGGGCGTTCGACCTCGGCGTCAACTTCTTCGACACCGCCAACGCCTACGGCGGCAGCGCCGGTCGTGGGGCGACGGAGGAGATCATCGGCCGGTGGTTCGCAGCCCGTCCCGGCGTCCGTGACGACATCGTCCTGGCGACGAAGGTCCACTCGCCCATGGTCGCCCCGAACGACGATGGCTCGGACGTCGTGAACGCCCGTGGCGCGTCGGCCTGGCAGGTCCGTCGTGAGGCGATCGCCTCCCTGGAACGACTGCAGACGGACCGGATCGACCTGTACCAGTTCCACCACATCGACCGGCACATCTCCTGGCAGGAGCTGTGGCAGGCGATGGAGGTGCTCGTCGCGCGCGGCGAGGTCGTCTACACCGGTAGCTCGAACTTCGCGGCGTGGAACATCGCGCAGGCGAACGAGGTCGCATCACAGCGGCACTTCCTCGGCCTCGTCAGCGAGCAGTCGCTCTACAACCTCGCGCAGCGCTCGATAGAACTCGAGGTCATCCCCGCCGCGCAGCACTACGGGCTCGGCATCCTGCCCTGGTCGCCGTTGTCGGGCGGGCTGCTGAGCGGCGGCTCCTCCGACAAGCGCGCTCGATCGGGCGAGTCCCGCATCACCGAGGCCCGAGCCAAGCAGCAGGACCAGCTCGACGCCTACGACCGTTTCGCGGCCGAGCGTGGCTGGACCTCGGCGTCCCTCGGTCTCGCGTGGCTCCTGCACCAGCCCGGCGTCACCGGCCCGATCATCGGACCGCGCACGATCGAGCAGCTGGAGTCCGCCGTCGCAGCAGTCGACATCGAACTGAGCGCCGACGACCTCACCGCCCTCGACGAGCTCTTCCCCGGCCCCGGTGGCCAGGCCCCGGAGGCCTACGCCTGGTAGGCGCGTGCGATGCGGCCGACCGCCTCGGTGATGGCGGTCGGCCCGGCGTTCAGTTCGAGGATCCGTCGGCTGATGTTCGGCTCGAGGATGAGTGCCTCGAGGACCGCAGCCACGTCTTCGCGCGTGATCTCGTCGTGGAGCTCGGCGGGCCCCAGGGCGACCGTTCCCCGGGCCGGGTCATCGGTCAGCAGTGACGGGCGGAGGATGACCCAGTCGATCGGCTCGCGGGTGAGCGCGACCTCCGCCCGCTTCTTGACGGCGAAGTAGTGCTCTTCGTCGTCGCTCAGCTGCCGTTCGCGCCAGGCCTCCGGCAGGACGGACAGCAGTATGAGGCGCTTCCCCGGTGACGCAGTGACCGCTTCCGACACGCGCTGGAGCGCCGCGTCGTCGATGTCGTCCGTCACGCTCTGGGGTCCGGCGTTCGACCCTGCCGCGAAGACGATGACGTCCCAGTCCGAGATCATCGCCGTGATCTCCTCCGTGGTGGCGACCCCGAGCTCGCCGGTGACGGTCGTCACTCCATTGGCCTCGAGGGCGGGAGCCGGCAACGGCGACCTCGTGAGGCCTGAGACGACGACACCTCTGGCGCGGAGCCGGGTCGCCAGGAGGCGACCGACTCTGCCCGTGATCCCGAAGATGAACACGCGCGTGGTGGGTGCGGCTGAATCGTCGTGGGATGCGTTCTCGGTCGCGGCGGTGGCGTCTCGTGACGTCATGGGTGATCCTCTCGATCCATTACTTACCAATAGTAACTTACTAAAAGTAGATAGGATCGAGGAATGGACACCGCCGCGGACGACAGCTTCAGCTCTGGGCCGAGACGTCGCCTCTCGTGGGACGCGCGCCACGCGCAGTTGCTTGATGCGTTCCGCGACCTCCTCCGCACGCATGACCTGTCGGATGTCACGCTGGCGCGGGTGGCTGCGCACGCCGGTGTGACGAAGCCCGTGGCGTACGACCATTTCGGCGATCTGTCGGGCTTGCTGTCCGAGGCCTACCGGGCCTTCGAATCCCATCAGCGAGACGCCCTGGTCGCGGTGCTCGCGGGTGCACCGCTGGATCTCACCGCCGTCGCGGACTTGGTCGCCGAGGCCTACATCGGCTGCTGCATCGCGGAAGGGATGGAGCTTGCAGCCGTCGTGTCCGCACTTCGCGGATCGACGACGTTGAATGCCCTCCGATCCGAGGCGGAGCTGGCGTATCTCGAGATCTGTCGCGAGGCGCTGGAACCCTGGACAGGCGCATTCGACCCGGCGCCGTTGAGTGCCATCCCCGGCGCCGGGGACGCCCTCGCCCGAAGTGTCATGTCCGGGTCGCTCTCAACAGCTCAGGCCTGCGCGACCCTCGCAGCGGTGGTTCGGGCCGTCGCGTCCGCCTCGGCCGTTCCCGATGCGACTCGAGAGCTCGGCACCTGAGCGGCGGCTTGCTCAGCGTGGGCCGCCCCCCGCTATGGTTGCTCCATGGCTCGCGCACCCTGGAATCGACCCGGCGAATCTCCACAGATACGACGGCTTCGCATCGTGATGTTCTGGACCGCCGCCGTCCTCGTCGTGGCATTCGTCGCCATCCTCGTGTACTTCGTCGTGCGATCGGCTGAAATCGCCGGTCTGTAAGAGCGGCTCGCGACGAGCCGCTCGGGCTCGATGCGACAACGGACTCTTCGCTGTCGCGACCTTCGGATGCCTTCCCGGCGACGGGGTCGGTCACCGACCCTTGGGGAAGCCGATCGGGCGCAGCTCGGGTGCCAGGTTCTCCCACTGCCAGGCACGCTCAGCTTCCTGAGCGGCCTGATCGTCCCCGTTGAGGCCCACGGCTTTCGCGGCGTAGGTCGCAGCGTGCGGAGCGTGGTCGAACATGTGGGCTACCGCGCATGCCTGACCGGCTGCACGAGCAGCGGCGACGGCGGCGAATGCTCCTGTTTCGGTCGCGTCGCGTGCGGCCGCATGTGCTGCGAACGCAGCGGTGCGGCACGCCGTCATCGGAAGTTCACCGCGTTCCCAAGCTCGGAGTGCCGCGATCGCTGCGCGTGGTCGATCGTCACCGGGGCGCTGTTGTTCGAAGATCGGTAGAGCTCGCTCCGCGCAGTTCGCCGCCCACAGCGCGATCGCGTGATGGATTGCCGGCTCAGGGTTTGCCCACTTCGGTTTCGGCTCTTCGCTCACTCCTCGATCGTCGCAGGGATCAGACGGAGAACGATCAGCCCGACACAGGTTGTGTCCCGAGAGTGCGCGCGTACGTATTGGAAGTGGCCCGGAAATCATGGTGGTCTCAACTGGTCGCGCGCCACCCAGAATCGATCTGGGGGTTGGTGTGTTCACGAAGGATCAGGTCAACATGTGATGCAACAGGTGGAAGGCCGGACAGTCTCGCTGCGGGTGGTCAGAACCCGAACGTGAGGACCGCTGATCTGCGCCCCTCGCGCAGGGCGTCCATTGCAAGTCGCTCGTGAGGGGGCAGGTTGACCGGCAGATCGTCGAGGTGAAACCACGACAGTTCTGCGCACTTGGTTGGTTCTCGGATCAGTGGTTCGCCACCCCAGACGTCGCAGACGAAGAACCAGTCGACGCGCTGTTCCAGCGAGTTCGCTGTGCCATCGGTGCGCTGCATGACAGCCACGGCCGATAGCGCCTCGGGTACCACCTGGACGCCGAGTTCTTCCCTCGCCTCGCGGATTGCGGCAGACGCCGCAGTTTCACCAAGCTCCACATGACCGGCGGCACCCGCTGACCAGCAATCGTCCATGTAGCCGGTGTTCTGCCGCCGCTGCAGCAGGACGGTTTGATCGCGGCACAGGAAGACATACGACGCGGGAACAACGGAGAAGTGGCTCATAGGAGTCAAACCCTATGCCGCTGACCGGAGACCAACACACCCGCCGTCAACGACGGTTTCCCATTCCGTGCTCGTTCGTCTCGCTGGTCACCGTGAGCGCGGGGACCTCGGAGCGGCGGTCAAAGGGGTCGTTCGGAGTGACGATTCCTCTCGCAGTCCGGTACCGTGGGCCGCGGGGCTGCGGGGGTAACGATGAGCGACAGCATCAACACCTGGGGTGGCACGGCGACGCGCGAGGGCGCCAAGCCGTTGTTCGTGGTCCGGCGGCCTCGGTACCAGTCGCTGATGTTCGAGATCCTCGGCGGGCTCGTCGCCGCGATCGGGCTATTCGGCGGGCTCGGCGAGCTGCTGTCCGACGCGGAGGACGGCGTATCCAGCTTCGGGTTCTTCCTGCTCTTCTTCGTGGGCGGCGGCGGACTGGTCTTCGTGTTCGGCCTCTTGCTCAGCGCCGGCCGCATCAAGGCGTACGACCGGCATCTCGACGTGAAGTCGGGCTTCGGCCGGTACCGCCAGCGGCAGGTCGGCGACATCCACACCCTGCGTTTCGGGTCACAGTCGCAGGGAGGCGGGCCGACCTTCATCAGCCTCACCGCGTGGGATGAACGCCGCAAGAAACAGTTCGTCGTGTTCACCGGCTACCGCGGCTACGGTGAGCTCATCGCATGGCTCAAGCAGCGCCGGCCGGAGCAGTGGGCCGATTGTGAACGCGCGGGCATTCCCTGCTGAAGCGAGATGAGGCCGAAAGCGTTCGAGCCGCAATCGACCATCACGGACCACAGCGGACGTGCACCGTATGTCCTGATGTCCCGCAGCACCGATCTCGAGCCTGCGTCGGGGTCGCGGAGTTCCTCGCGTCGATAAGCTCACCCCATGGGCGTTCTCGGCATCGGCGGGTTGTTCTTCCGCAGTCATGACCCGTCGGCGCGTGCGGCCTGGTACCGCGAGCATCTCAGCCTTGAAGCCGGCGCAGAGGGCGAAGACGCCGTCTGGATGCAGGAGGCCGGCATGACCGTCTTCGCGCCGGTTGCGGGGACGAGCGAGTCGTTCGCGCACGACCAGCCGTTCATGCTCAACCTTCGCGTGAGCGACTTGGACGCCCTGACGGAGCATCTTGAGGGAGCCGGGATCGCCGTCGAGCGTCGAACCGAGTGGGAGACGGAATACGGCCGATTTGTCCGCATTCACGACCCCGAGGGCCTCCCGATCGAACTCTGGGAAGTCCTCGAATAGCTGCCTCGTCCACCTCATCGGCCGCGAACGCGCGCTCGCATCCTTGGCGACGTGGTCCTAGCCTCCGCTGATGACGCTAACGGCCTGGAGGCCCACCACCACGGCGTTGATCGGCACAGCGATGACGAGGACCACGATCGCCCCGACGGCGGCGACGATCGAGTGCCGAGGTGTCCGCTTGTGGACCCGCGCCTGCAGGATGAGCACGACGATGGGCGAACCGATCGCGATCGCGGCGCCGAGCACGAACCCGACGAGCATTCCGCCGCCGCTGAGCCGGTCCTCGGACGGACCGAACTCGCCCTGCAGCGCGAACGAGAGTTGGACGAGCCAGCTCGCGACCAGCAGCCCGAACAGGAGCAGCGTGATGCCGACGCCGGACGCTCGTCCGGTGACCGGTCCGTCCTGGTCGGCTGCTCCGGTTTCGGCGGCTGACACGGATCCGGGGTCCGACACGGCGGGCACTGTGGCTGAGCTCTGCGCCGATGGCGGTTCGACCGGCAGCCCCATTCCGTCGCCGGTGTTCGGTTCGTCGCTCACGACGTGCCCCTCGTTCGTTCGATCAGACGCCGATGTCCCGGCATCTTCATCAGCCTATTCGTCACGCCGTGAGCGCCGACCGCACCTGCGCGGCCAGGAGCGGGACCGTCTCCTCCTGGAACCAGGGGTTCTTGCTGCGCCAGCCGCGTGCGAGCGGTGACGGGTGCACGATCGGGAAGAGCGGGAGGTGGGTCTCCGCGGACCGGACGTTCTCCGTCAGGGTGCGACCGGCCCGCGGTCCGAGGTAGGCGCGCTGGGCGTAGGCGCCGATGAGGATCGTCAAGCGCACCTCGGTCAGCTGCTCGAGCAGGCGCGGATGCCAGCGCGGCGCGAAGTCCCGGCGCGGCGGCAGGTCGCCGCTCGTCCCCTTGCCCGGGAAGTAGAAGTCCATCGGGACGATCGCGACGTTCGCCGGGTCGTAGAACTCTTCGGGCGTCACGCCCATCCAGGAGCGGAGGAGGACGCCGCTCGGGTCGTTCCACGGGATGCCCGACTCCTGCGCCAGGCGACCAGGCGCCTGACTGATGATGAGGACCCGCGCCTCCGGGGAGGCGACGAAGAGCGGTTCCCACCCGAGCTCGGTGGCCCAGGCGTTCGACTCGTGCGCGGCGACCTCGGCTCGGAGTCGATCGATCGGATGCATCCCTACAGTCTCCCACCCGCCGCGCAATACAGTGAGGGGATGGACGACGACCAGCGGCGACGGCGACTCATCCCCGAGCCGGTGGACCGGTTCGCGACCGGCGAGGAGTACCCCGAGTACCGGGTCGACCTCGAGCGCATCCGGTTCTCCCCGTACTTCGCGCGGTTGTCCGCGGTGACGCAGGTCGTCTCGCCCTCCGGCGTCGGCCAGGTCGTCCACAACCGGCTCACGCACTCCATCAAGGTGACCGCGGTCGCCCGTGCCATCGCGATGCAACTCACCACGACGGATCCCGAGCAGAACGCCATCGTCGAGCGTCTCGGCGGTTGCGACCCGGTCGTGGTGCAGGCCGCCGCCTCCGCCCACGACCTCGGCCACCCGCCGTTCGGCCACCTCGGCGAGCAGGTCCTCGACCGCCTGGCCCGCGAGCGACTCGGTCTCGCGGAAGGCTTCGAGGGCAACGCGCAGTCGTTCCGCATCCTCTCCGCGCTCGACGTGTGCGAGACGGTGAAGGAGGGCCTCAACCTCACGGCAGCCTCCCGCGCCGCGGTGCTCAAGTACCCCTGGGGTCGCACCATCCACCGCCCCGACCTCGACCCGGCAGACCCCACCCGCATGCCGCGCGGGTCCACCGCCAGCCGCTGGGAGACCGCACCGCCGAAATTTTCCGCCTACACGCTCGACCTCGACGACATGCTCGACGCCCGCAGCGCATTCACCGCGATCGCGCCCTGGCAGCAGACCGTCGAGTGCTCCGTGATGGACGTCGCCGACGACATCGCCTACTCCCTGCACGACCTCGACGACTTCTACCGGGCCGGCGTCCTGCAGCAGGCGGCGGTGGCGGTCGAGTTCCGCACCTTCCTCCGCGATCAGCACACCCTCGCCGCGCTCGACGCCGACGAACTCTGGAGCCGCGCACCCGGCCACTCGCTCGAACTGTTGCGCCGGCGGATCGTCTCACGCGACCCGTGGATCGCCAGCGACGAGCACTTTCGGGCCTCGGTCCAGCGGGTCGCGACCGAGCTCGTCGAAGGACTCCTCGCCGTCCCCTTCGACGGTTCCAGCCGCACCGAACGCGCCATCGAGTCGTTCGTGTCGTCCTGGATCGGTCGCCTCCAGCGCTCCGTCCTCGTCGTCGAGGAGCCGAACGTGCGCTCCGGCCACGTGTCGCTCCTACCCGAGGCGTGGCACGACGTCACCGTGCTGAAGTTCGTCCACACCCGGTTCGTGATCGACCGGCCGGACTTCGCCACCTACCAGCGCGGCCAGTCGCGGGTGCTCGACGTGCTCGTCACCGAACTGGACAGCTGGCTCGACGACCCGCGCGACGGCCCGCGCGCGCCGCAGAAGCTGCTCGACTTCGTCGAACTCGCCACCGACGGCTACTTCCGCCTGCGGGCGGACAACCCCGACTGGCTTCCGGCCGACCCCGAGTCCGACAGCGGCCGCCCGCAGAGCGACCCTCGCGCCCTGGGCCGCCTCGGTCGGGCGCGCGGCATCCTCGACTACGTCGCGTCGCTGACCGACGAACAGGCGACGGCGCTCGCCGCCAGACTGCGCGGGGACCGCGAGGCCTGGGCCTTCGGCAGCTGAGCGCAGCCTGAACGCCGACCCGGTTCTGGGCGATACCCGACGCATTTCGGATAGGTCAGAGCGGGGGATCGCTAGAACATCTAGCGTTATCAACGGCGCCGGGAACCAGCCCGGAACCGAAACAGAACGGATGGCGCGCCTCATGGGAAACCTCCTCTACGGAACCCCTCCGACCCCGCACGAGATCGAAGACCGACTGCTCGCTCACCTGCAGACGGTCATCTTCACCAAGTTCCGACGCAACGAGAGCTTCGCGTTCCACCTCGAAGCCGTCCCCGGCCGTGGGACCGGACGTCAGTCGCTCTGGCTGAACCCGATGATCCCCCTCCAGTTCTCCTTCTACGGCAGCCGCGCCCCTGAGCTCAACCGTGAGTGGTTGGCCGCGCTCCTCGAGCAGGCCAACAGCGCCAAGGGCATGCGTGTCGTCCCTGAGCCGGCAGCCGGCGCCGCAAAACGCGTCGAGTCCGCGGCCTAGGTCCGAGCGTCCGCTTCGGCGGATCGATCAACGCAACGACGAGCTCCGGCCGTCGGGCATCTGTGAAACACCAGTTGGGGGTGGGACCGTGACGACCTGGTCTCCGAGCGCGCCCGACTTCCTCGACCTGGATGATGCGCGCACGACGGGCCGACTGCTCGACCGCACCGACATCGTCTTCGAGACCTCGCACGTCAGCGCCGAGTCGGGTGGCGGCCTGTCACTCAGCCGTGTAGCCATCGCGCTGGACGTCGACGGCGACACCGTCCGCGTCCTCACCCGGCACATCGTCGCGTGGTCGCTCCGCGCCGAGGGTGGACTGATCGTCGTGACCGTCTGGTCCGAGCGGCCGACCGCCGTCCACGAGACGACGATCCTGCCGCGCTTCGCCAGCATCACGTCGTCCGCGATGACCGACGTCCTGGGCGCGGAGCACGGCTTCCTGCAAGGGACCGCCTGACATCGAGTGGACTGCTCCACGTCCGGACGCCCCCGTCGAGGGTGACAGTTCGGCACCGTCGTGAGATTCTATGAGCGATGAGCGAACACACGGGACCCGCCGAGCGGTCCGAGGTCGCAGGTCGCGACGTCGATGAGGCCCGCGACCTGTTCACCGGCGCCTACAACGCCGGCGAGATGGTCATCGAACCCACCGAGTCGGAGTTCACCTTCCGGTACACCGCCATCGGCGACGACGAGCTGACCCTGCGCGGCACCCAGTTCGACGGCCATGTCACGGGCACGGTCCTGACGCAGGGCGAGTACATCGTCTCCTGGTTGACCGGAGGCAGCGGCGCCACCGACCTCGCCGGTGATCCGGTGCGGCTCGTGCACGGGCAGCCGGCCATGTTCGCGAACAACCGGCTCGCCGAATTCGACTTCACGGACTACCGGCAGAACCTCATGCACTTCGACGGGAGCTTCCTCGAGCGGGTGGCCGGCGAGGTGGAGGGTACGAGCGGCCCGATCCTCTTCGACACGACAGCCCGACCGACCGGTGAGCAGCTCCGCCGGTGGGCCGCTTCGGTGACGTCCGTCGCCCGGGTCATCTATGACGACACGAGTCCAGCGCTCCTGCGGGCCGAGGCGAACCGTGCGGCGGCGGTCGCGCTCCTGGAGACCTTCCCGCACACCGCGCTCCACGCACCGGTCGAGATCGGGGTACCGAACGGCGGGAAGACCCGCGCCGCCGTCGAGTTCATGATCGCCAACGCGCACCTCCCCATCCGCACCGAGGACGTGGCGGAGGCGACCGGCATGAGTCAGCGCAGTCTGCAGAGTGCCTTCCGCAAGGAGCACGACATCACGGCGATCGACTACCTCAGGCGCGTCCGACTCGACCGGGTGCAGGAGGAGCTTCGCAAAGCCGACCCAGGGCGTGCCACGGTCGCCGAGATCGCCAACCGATGGGGGTTCGCCCACCTCGGACGCTTCTCCGCCTCGTACACCAACCGCTTCGGCGAGTATCCGAGCACGACGCTCGGTTCGTAGCCGTCGAGGACGGTCGGGTCAGAACTCGCCGAACTCGTCGTATTCGTCGAGACCGGACAGGTTTCCCGTCTCGATCGTGGGGACGATCTCCAGCGCACGGTTCGCGAACGACTCCACCGTGATGTGCAGGCCAGGGCTGGCGAGCACGTCGATGGTCCGGTCGGAGGAGAGCGGCACCCGGACGAATCGGCCACCGGCTTGGACGGCGGATTCGATCTCGGACATGAGCGCAGGCAGATCGACACCCGGTTCGATGTCGTAGGTGGCACGGCCGATGGCGATGCTGTACTGCATGACCATCACCTCCGAGCTCGGGTTGTTGATGCCAGCGTAGGGAACGGTCCTGAGGATGGCGGTGGGTTGACCAAGGCGGCGACTCATGCAGGGGGGTGTCGCCTCAGTCTTCCTCCTGGGCGGCGAAACTGCGCAGCACGGATGCGACGAATGCGAGCTCCCCGTCACCTGTGGCGACGCTGTTCATGAACGCCTCCGCTGCATCCACGTCGAAACCGTGGCTGAGCCGGATGCCGTTTACGCCGAGGAACACCCACGCAGACGCCCAAGCAGTGCGCTTGTTTCCGTCGACGAAAGCATGATTGCGAGCTATGGAGTGCAGTAGGGCTGCCGCTTTGAGGAAGTTGTCCGGGTAGGCGTCGAGTCCGAAAACAGTGCTCTGTGGCCGGGCGACTGCAGCGTCGAGAAGTCCGAAATCCCGGACGGCAGGCTGGTGGCCGAGCGCGGCGGCGCTGGCCGTGAGGACATCCTCGCGGTCGAGGAAGTACGCGGTCACGCGAGGCGCGCGTTGAGCTCGGCCGAGGTCGCCGCGACCTCCTGCGCGAGCTGGGCGATCATCCGCTTCCGGTCGTTCGCCGCAGCCAATGCAGCATCGTGCACGAACACCTTCAGGGAGGTCTCCGTACTTGAGGCGGATGCGCGGAGCTGCTCGAGTTCCGCGTCGGTGAAGGTCACGTTGAGTGCCGGCATGGATCGATGATAGCTCGTTGGTACCTGAACTGGTACCCGCTATCGCGCGCGGTCGACGCGGGTCTCCTCCCAGACGGGCTCGTCGGAGGCCTGCACCCGGCCGTCGGAGCCGAAGACGAGGAAGCGGTCGAAGCCGCGCGCGAACCAGCGGTCGTGGGTGACCGCGATCACGGTGCCCTCGAAACCCGCCAGGCCCTGCTCGAGCGCCTCCGCCGAGACGAGGTCGAGGTTGTCGGTCGGCTCATCGAGCAGCAGCAGTGTGGCACCGGAGAGTTCGAGCAGGAGGATCTGCAGGCGCGCCTGCTGTCCGCCCGAGAGGGATGCGAACGACTGCTCGGCCGCACTCGCCAGCCCGTAGCGGTCCAGCACGCGGCTGGCGGCCTCGCGGGGGAGACCCGACCGGTGCTCGTCCCCGCGGTGCAGGATGTCGAGCAGGGTCCGGCCGACGAGTTCGGGGTGCCGGTGCGACTGCGCGAACCACCCCGGCTGCACGCGCGCGCCGAGCTTGGCATGGCCGTCGTGCTCGACGGGGACGAGCGCGTCGCCCGCTGCGGCGAGGTGCCCCGCGCCAGGATCGGGATCCGTCCCACCGCCGGCGAGCAGCCGGAGGAAGTGCGACTTGCCCGAACCGTTCGAACCGAGGACGCCGATGCGCTCGCCGAACCAGATCTCCGCGTCGAACGGCTGCATGAGGCCGGTCATTTCCAGCCCGGTGCAGACGATCGCGCGTCGGCCCGTGCGTGCGCCGCGGAGGCGCATCGTGACCTGCTGGTCCTTCGGCCGCTCCTCAGGCGGACCGGCCTCCTCGAACTTGGCGAGTCGGGTCTGCGCGGCGCGGTAGCGGGAGGCCATGGAGTCGTTGAACTTGGCCTGCTCGCGCAGACGCAGGACGAGTGCACGGAGCTTCACGCGGTCCTCGTCCCAGCGCCGGCGGAGTTCGTCGAGTCGGTCGAGGCGGGCGTCGCGGGCCTCGTGGTAGCTGCGGAAGCTCGCGCCATGGGTCCACGTCGTGCTGCCGGCCGCGCCGACCTCGAGGGTGATGATGCGGGTCGCCGCTTGTGCCAGGAGCTCGCGGTCGTGCGAGACGAGGAGGACGGTCTTGCGGGTCTCGGCGAGCATGCCCTCGAGCCAGCGCTTCGTCGGGACGTCGAGGGAGTTGTCGGGCTCGTCGAGGAGGAGGACCTGCTCGGGGCCGCGGAACAGGGCTTCCAGGACGAGCCGCTTCTGCTCGCCGCCGGACAGCGTTCCGAGCGTCCGCCACTGCGCGCGGTCATAAGGCACCCCGAGTGCCGCCTCGCAGCAGCTGTCCCAGAGCACCTCCTGGTCGTACCCGCCGGCGTCGGCGTACTCGGCGAGTGTCGTCGCGTAGGCCATCTGCGTCGCCTCGACGTCGTCCTCCATGAGGGCCAGCTCGGCGCGGTCGACCGCCTCGGCCGCCGCACGGACCCGCGGAGGCGCGACTTGGACGAGGAGGTCACGGACCGTCCGGTCGTCGTCGCCGCGACCGACGAACTGGTCCATCACGCCGAGACCGCCGTCGATGGAGACGACCCCGGAGTCGGGCTGGAGTTCGCCGCGGATGATCCGCAGGAGCGTCGTCTTGCCGGCGCCGTTCGCTCCGATGAGCGCGGCGATCGCCCCCTCGCCGACGCGGAACGAGACCTCGTCCAGCAGGGTCCGTCCGTCGCTCAGCGTGTAGCTGAGGTCGCTGACGTCGATGTAGCCCATGGTGCGCACTCCCCAGGGAGCCGATCGCTCCCGAACGGGCCCGCGCAGGTTCGCGCCGGGCCGCCCACCGCCTGGCGAGCCGACCAGTCTAGCCGCGCCGGTACGGCCGCGCGCAACCGCCGCTGCGCACAACTCCCGGTCACTGAGCTTGCCCTTTCACTGAGCCCGACTCCGGTCACTGAGCCCCCACCCGGTCGCTGAGCCCCACCCGGTCGCTGAGCCCCCACCCGGTCACTGAGCCCCCACCCCGGTCACTGAGCCCCACCCCGGTCACTGAGCCCCACCCCGGTCACTGAGCCCCACCCCGGCCACTGAGCTTGTCGAAGTGCCACGACCGCCCTTCGACAAGCTCAGGGACCGGAGGAGGCCGGCTCAGGGACCGGAGAAGGTCGGCTCAGGGACCGGGGGAGTTGCGCGGGTCAGGCGAGCGAGGCCGCGATGTCACCGATCCACGTGCGCACCGACGCGTCGTGCTCGTCGAACCAGTCGCCCTCGTAGCCACGCGGGACGCCTTCGACCACCATGACGAGCGCGAGGTACAGCGACCACAGCCGCGCGCGGGTCCGGGCGTCCTCGTCGGGGAGGAGCTCGCGGCCGGAGGTCTCGCGGTAGGCGCGGAGGAGTTCCGAGTCGGCGGCGACCGTCTCCGGCACGTCGGTGAAGAGCGCCAGGGAGACGAGGTCGGCGGTCGCGTCGGCCCAGTGCGCGCGCTCATGGTCGATGACGCCGGTCAGTTGGGCGGCCTCCGCCCCGTGCTCGGGCATGACGAGGAGGTTGCCCTCCCAGAGGTCGAAGTGGACGAGTGTCGGCTCCGTCACGCTGTCGAAGGCCGGCAGCGCATTGTCGATCAGGTGTCGGATCTCGTCAGCCGCGACCGGGAGGTCGACCTCGAACCGCAGGGCGTCGGCGAGGACGGCCTCCACGACGAGTCGGTAGGCGTCGGCGGCGCTCGCCGCCTGGAGCTCCGGGCGGAAGGGGTAGCCGAATCGGTTCCCCTCGGCGAGGCCGGTCGATGGATCGGTGGACGCGGCCTCCGCCGGGATGTCGACGTCGTCTGGTTCCACGTGGAACGGCGTGCGTCCCGCCTCGTGCAGGCGGGCCAGCGTGCGGCCGAGGACGTCGCGGGCGAGGGGGACGGTCTCGGTGCTGTTCGCCGGCCGGCCGGTGAGCTCGGTCATCACGAGGGCGTCGCGTCCGTCGAGCGTCGCCTCGAAGACGATCTCCGGCTGCGGCACCTCCGCACGGCCGAGGATGCGGAGGGCGAGCGCCTCGGTCGCCATGAGGGACCGCTCGTAGGTGAGGCCGGCCGCGTCCGCGGGTGAGAGCTTCACGATGACGCGCTCGCCGCCGTCGAGTTCGACCGCTGCGACCTCGTTCGCCGTGCCAGCTCCGAGCATCGTGATGGTCGGGCTGCCGGGCTGCATCGCCGGTCGCTCGGCCGCCCAGTGCTCGGCGACCGCGATCATGGTGTCACTGGGGCGAGGGGTTCGGCTCATCCGCCCACGGTAGCGCGCCCTTCGCCCTTCGCCCTCCGCTCGCTGCGCACCCGTTCCCCGGTCACCGAGCACCCCACCCCGGTCTCCGAGCACCCGGCCCCGTTGCCGAGCCCCCCATCCGGTCACCGAGCGCCCCATCCGGTCACCGAGCGCCCCATCCGGTCACCGAGCTTGTCGAGGTGCGCAGCCCAGAGTGTCCACAACTCCTGCTGGAATCGCGCGCGGCTCACACGGGGTGCGGGATCTCCTGGCGGGCGGCGTCGACGGGCTCATCCTGCAGGAGTTGTGGACGACGACGGGAGCGCTTCGCGGCGGTGGCCGCACCGATGATGACGATCAGGCCGAGCAGGGTGATGGCCGCACCGGCCCAGATCGGCGAGGTGTAGCCGAGGCCGGCGGTGATCGTGACGCCGCCGAGCCAGGCGCCGAGCGCGTTGCCGAGGTTGAACGCGGCGATGTTCGCTCCCGAGGCGAGCGTGGGAGCGGCCGACGCGTACCGCATGACCCGCATCTGCAGCGCGGGGACGGTCGCGAACCCGAAGCCGCCCATGAGGACGAGGGCGATCACGGTGGCGACGGGCGACTGTGCGGTCGCGGCGAAGGCGACCAGGATCACGGTCAGCACCGCGATCACGACGATGAGCGTCCGGTCGATGTTCCGGTCGGCCGCCTTGCCGCCCACGATGTTGCCGACCAGGAGTCCGACGCCGAAGAGGATGAGCAGCCACGGCACCGTGGTCGAGGCGAAGCCGCTGACCTCCGTGAGTGTGTACGCGATGTAGGTGAACGCGCCGAACATGCCGCCGTAGCCGAGGACCGTGACAGCGATCGAGAGCCAGACCTGGCCTGAGCGGAACGCGCGCAGCTCGGCGAGGAGCGACGCCGGGGCTTCGTCACGCTTCGGCTTCGGCACGAGTGCCAGGATGCCGATGAAGGCGATGACCCCGATCACCGTGATGGCCCAGAAGGTCGAGCGCCAGCCGAAGTGCTGGCCGAGCAGCGTGCCGAAGGGGACGCCGAGCACGTTCGCCGCGGTGAGGCCGGTGAACATGATCGCGATCGCGCCGGCCTGCTTGTGGGCGGGGACCATCGCCGCCGCCAGGACCGAGCCGATGCCGAAGAACGCTCCGTGGCTGAGGGCGGCGAGGATGCGGCCGGCGAGCATGACCTGGTAGTCACCGGCGAGTGCGGAGTCGAGGTTTCCGGCGATGAAGAGCACCATCAGGGCCAGCAGGACGGGCTTCTTCGGCAGTCGGGTGACCGCCGCGGTGAGGGCGAGCGCCCCGACGACGACGGCCAGGGCGTAGCCGGAGATGAGCCAGCCGGCTGCGGCCTCCGAGACGCCGAAGTCGGCCGCCACCTCGGGCAGCAGCCCCATGATGACGAACTCCGTGAGGCCGATGCCGAAGCCGCCGAGGGCGAGGGCGATGAGGCCGAGTGGCATGACGATTCCTGCGATTCCTGGGGGTCGTGGGGAGAGTGCTGGTGGCCGGTAGGCGGGACGCGTACGCTGATAGTTGCAGACGCGCGATAGATATCGTTGCACGCGCTAGGTAATAGCGCAAGCAACTATGTGCGTCTGCAATCAATCATTCGATGTTCGAACCGAGGAGTCCCGATGGGCATCGCCGACGACGCTGTTGAGATCCGCGCGCAGGGGTGGCGGACGCTCGCCGCTCTGTACGGATCGATCGAGTCCGATCTGGAACGTGCGCTGCAGGCGGAGGCCCGGCTCTCGGTGGTCGAGTACACCGTGCTCGACGCCCTGGGACGCCAGGACGGCTGGCACATGCGCATGCAGCAGCTCGCCCGCGCGACGGCCCTGTCGCCGAGCGCCACCACTCGGCTCGTCAACCGCCTCGAGGACCGCGCGCTCCTCACCCGCGTGCTGTGCGCCGACGACCGCCGAGGGGTCTACACCGAGCTCACTGCGGCCGGGAAGGCGCTGCTCGAGGAGGCCCGGCCGGTGCACGACCGCGCCCTCGAAGAGTCGCTCACCACCGCGGAGTCGCTCCCGGAACTCGCACCGCTCGTGGAGGCGATCCACCGGCTGGAGCCCGTCGCCACCACCGTCTGACCCGTTCGCAATTCAGGAAGCCTCCGGCGTGTCCGTGCTGCGGCGCGGCGGAGCCGGCGAGACACGCGGGGGCGTCCTGAATTGCGAACACGGCGTCGGTGGGTGATGCCAAGCTGAGTCGTCCGACTCGAGGGAGCACGATGAGCACCGCAGCACCGAACACCCGTGTCACCGCGCTCGTCGCACCAGGGTCCCGCAGGGTGCTGGGCGCCTATCTCGGCGCCGCGCTCATCTGGGGTGCCAGCTTCCTCTTCATGAAGACCGGCCTCACCGGCCTCGCTCCGGCGCAGGTCGCGCTGTCCCGCGTGGTGCTCGGCGCCCTGACGCTCTGCATCATCATGCTCGTCACCCGACGCCGCTGGCCGCGGGAGCGCCGACTCTGGGCGCACCTCGCCGTCGTCTCCGTCTTCCTCTGCGTCGCCCCGTTCCTCCTCTTCTCCTGGGCGGGACAGTTCCTGCCGTCCGGCCTGTCGAGCATCCTCAACGCGACCACGCCGATCATGACGCTCGCCGTCGGCGCGGTGTTCCTCCCGAAGGAACGATTGAACGGCCTCCAGGTGTTCGGCATCTTCGTCGGCGCCCTCGGCGTCGCGATCGTCGTCGGCCCCTGGCGCGTCCTGGCCGACCCGGCGATCCTCGAGTCCATCCCGGCGCAGCTCGCCTGCCTCGGCGCGACCCTCTGCTACGGCATCGCCTTCGTCTACCTCCGGAAGTTCGTCCTCGGCACTCACAGCTACGACGCGGTCGTCATCTCCGCCGTGGAGATCTCGCTCGCCGCCGTCATCATGCTCGTGCTCTCGCCGTTCATCGCGATGCAGCCGGTGTCGCTCGACGCCCCGGTCGTCCTCAGCATGCTCGCGCTGGGAGCGCTCGGTACCGGCGTCGCCTACATCTGGATGACGACGATCGTCGACTCCTGGGGCCCGACGGCGGCGTCCACCGTCACGTACCTCACGCCCCTGGTCGGTGTCGTCCTCGGCATCCTCGTGCTCGGTGAGATCCTGCACTGGAACGAGCCGGTGGGCGGCGTGATCGTCGTGCTCGGCATCCTCGTGAGCCAGGGCCGGCTCAGGCTCCGGCGGCGCACGCCCCCACTCTCGGCATAGGGTGGCTGGACGGCCGCGCGCCGACGGTCGCGGCCCTTCCCACGGAACGAGGTTTCACATGCGCATCGCATCCGGGCAGTTCTCCGCCGGAACGGACATCGACGAGAACCTCGCCAGTGTGGTCGCCCTGCTCGGTGAGGCCGCGGCGGGCGGCGCCGAACTGCTCGTGCTGCCGGAGATGAGCAGCTACGCCACCTCGGAGCCGCCGAGTGCGCTCGCCGCGATCGCCCAGCCACTCGACGGCCCCTTCATCACGGGCGTCGCCGCCGCAGCTGCCGCGCGCTCCCTCCCGACGGTCGTCGGCACCATCGAGGAGAACCCCGGCGGGTTGCCCTACAACACGCTCGTGGCGATCGACGCGGAGGGGAACATCACCGCGACGTACCGGAAGGTGCACCTCTACGACGCCTTCGGGTACGCGGAGAGCGACGGCATCTCGGCCGGCGAGCTCACCGAACCGTTCGTCCTCGAGTTCGGCGACCTCCGCATCGGTGCCTTCACCTGTTACGACCTCCGCTTCCCGGAGAGCGCGAGGCGTCTCATCGACGCCGGCGCCAACGTCATCCTGCTGCCCGCGATGTGGATCGTCGGCCCCGGCAAGGAGGACGCCTGGACCACCCTCGTGCGCGCCCGGGCCATCGAGAACACCGCCTACGTCGTGAGCGCCAACCAGACCGGCCCGCTCGCCACCGGCAACTCGATCATCGTCGACCCTGCCGGCGTCGTCATCGCGGCCGCCGGCGAGGCACCGGGCGTGGTGTTCGCCGAGCTCGATCCGGCCCGACTCGACGCCGTGCGGGCGCGGGTTCCCTCGCTCGCCAACCGCCGGTTCACCGTGATCCCGCGGACCGCCGAATGAGCGTGGGCGAACGCGTGAGCGACCCGGTCGGTCTCTCGGAGGTCGTCTCCATCACGCGCGACCTCATCCGGATCGACACCTCGAACTACGGCGGTGGGCGTGCCGTCGGCGAGTCCCGCGCGGCCGACCTCGTCGAACGCCTGCTCGGTGAGGTCGGGATCGTGTGCGAGCGCTTCGAGGCCGAGCCCGGCAGGACGAACCTCGTCGCGCGGTGGCCAGGTCGCGACCGCACCTTGCCCGGCCTCCTGCTGCACGGGCACCTCGACGTCGTCCCGGTCGACGCGGCCGCATGGACGGTCGATCCGTTCGGCGGCGAGATCGCCGACGGCATGCTGTGGGGCCGCGGCGCCGTCGACATGAAGAACATGGTGGCGATGATCGTCGCGTCGGTCCGGCGCATGGTGACGGCGGGGGAGCAGCCCGAGCGCGACGTCGTCCTGGCGTTCTTCGCCGACGAGGAGGCCGGGTGCGTCCTCGGCTCGCAGTGGATGGTGGAGCACCACCCGGAGCAGTTCGCCGGCGTCCGCGATGCGATCAGCGAGGGCGGCGGGTACAGCGTCACCCTCGGTGAACGAGCCGACACCCGCGCGTACCTGCTCAACACCGGCGAGAAAGGCGTGCTCTGGTTGCGGCTGACCGCCCACGGTGCCGCCGGTCACGCCTCGCTCGCGAGCCAGGATTCGGCGATCGTCAAGCTCGCCGCCGCGGTCGGCCGGATCGGCGCGCTCGACTGGCCGGTGTCGTTCACCGAGACCACGACGCACCTGTTCCAGCGACTGCGTGAACTGACCGGAGCCTCCTCCGAGCTGTCGCCGTTCGAACTTGCCGCGCTCGTCGGCCCCAGCGCGTCGCGGCTGCGCGCCGGCCTGCAGAACGTGGCGAACGTCACCATGATCTCCGGCGGGTACAAGGAGAACGTGATCCCCGAGTCCGCGACCGCGACGGTCGACGCCCGGTTCCTGCCCGGCCAGCGGGACGAGGTCATCGCGCGCATCCGCGAGGCGGCGGGTGAGGGGGTCGACGTCGAGGTCCAGCTGGAGCTCATCGCGATGGAATCGCCGAACGACGGTGAGCTCGTCTCGGTGATCGAAGCGGTCATCGAGCGGCACGATCCCGGTGCGACCGTGCTCCCGCACCTCATCCCCGGCGGCACCGACGCGAAGGCGCTCAGCCGACTCGGCATCACGGGGTACGGGTTCATCCCGCTCCGGCTGCCGGCGGACTTCGACTTCCCCGGGATGTTCCACGGTGTCGACGAACGTGTGCCGCTCGACGCGCTCGACTTCGGCTGCGCCGTGCTCACGGACATCATCCGCTCGGTCTGAGCTGACGCATGCCGGTCCCTGAGCCTGTCGAAGGGCGGTGGCGGGCTCGGTCGGGGCACCCTTCGACAAGCTCAGGGACCGGCGCTTCGCTCAGGGACCGGCGCTTCGCTCAGGGACCGGCGCTTCGCTCAGGGACCGGCGCTTCGCTCAGGGACCGGGGGCCGACCGGTGTTCGGGTTCGCCGATCGGCCACCCGGAGACGGGTGGCACGGTGTTCTGGCGAGCTCGGGGTCCGGGAGTCTCGGCGGTACTAGCGTGCGGGTGGTGCAGGCGGAACAGGCGTCGGTGCCGTCGCGAACGGGCCGGAGAGCCTCGCCCACTGCAGCAGCATGATGGTCTTCGCGTCGATGATGTCGTCGCCGATGCGCGCGATCGCGTCGTCGATGTCGAGTTCGAGGAGTTCGATCTCCTCGCCCTCCTCGGCGAGCCCGCCCCAGTCGCCGCGACGCGCAGCGGGGTCGTACTCGGCCGCGTAGAAGTGCAGGCGCTCGGTCACGGACCCGGGGCTCATGAAGGCGTCGAACACATGCTGGACGGCCTCGACCGCGAACCCCGTCTCCTCGCGGGCCTCACGGGCGACCGCCGTCTCGGGATCGTCGTCGTCGAGCAAGCCGGCGGCGGTCTCGATGAGCTCGCCGGTCGGGTGTCCGTTGACGTAGGCCGGGTAGCGGAACTGCCTGGTGAGCAGGACCTTCCGGGAGTCACCGTGGTAGAGCAGGATGGTCGCGCCGTTGCCGCGGTCGTAGGTCTCGCGCTGCTGCGTCGACCACGCGCCTGAGCGGTCCTGGACCCGCAGGGTCGTCCGGCGGAGGACGTGCCAGGCGGCGGCGACCAGTTCCACGTCGGTCACCTGGACGCGCGGATTGCCGGTGAGGTCGAGGCCCGTCTGGTGCAGGCCGGTGCGCCCGCGGGCGTCGGGGAGGTCTGCTCCGGGTTGCGGCTCCCGGACCGTCGTGGAATCGGCCATCCATCGAGTGTACGACCGCCTGCGAACGGCATGCCAGCGGGGTGTCCCGGGTGCGCCGCTCGGGTGAGCCCTGCTGTGCGCCGCGCCCGATCGCGAATGGCGACTGCTCTTCGGTTTTCGCGGGTTCTGCAACATACTGGTGGGAGCACCGGTCGCGGTCCACGGAGGACCCCCGTCGAAAGGCACTCGATGACGAGCAGCAATCCCGCCAGCAGCCCCGTCGCCAGCGGAGGCACCACGGCATCGGAGCGGTCGGTCGCCTGGGTCGTGACCACCCAGGACGCACCCTGGCAGGAGCAGGAGCCCCTCGGGTTCGGGCGGATGGCGGGGATGCCGAACGTCGTGGTCGACGTGACGAACCCGCAGCAGACCGTCGACGGCATCGGCGGATGCTTCAACGAACTCGGCTGGACGGCGCTGGGCCTTCTGCCCGAAGCGGATCGCGAGGGCATCCTGTCCGACCTCTTCACGCCGGGTGCCGGGCTCAACCTCTCGCTCTGCCGCATGCCCGTCGGTGCCAACGACTTCTCCACCGACTGGTACTCCTACGACGAGGTCGACGGCGACTTCGACCTCGAGCACTTCAGCATCGACCACGACCGCGCGACGCTCGTCCCCTTCATCCAGGCGGCGCAGCGGTACCGGGGCGACCTGCGCCTCTGGGCGTCGCCGTGGAGCCCGCCCACCTGGATGAAGACGAACGGGCACTACGCGGCCGCACGCCCATGGCCGGGTTCCGGCGTCGACAACGGCATCCGCGACGACCAGCTGGGCTCCGAGGGGACCGATCTCTTCATCCTCGAAGACCGCTACCTCGAGACCTACGCCCGGTACTTCGCCCGCTTCGTCGAGGCCTACGGCGAGGAGGGCATCCGCGTCGAAATGGTCATGCCGCAGAACGAGTTCAACTCGGCGCAGGTGTTCCCGAGCTGCGTGTGGACGGCCGAGGGGCTCGCGCGGTTCATCGCGGTCCTCGGGCCGGAGATGGACCGTCTCGGAGTGCGGGTCTTCCTCGGCACGCAGGAGCGGCCGCACGACGCGCAGATCGAGACCGTACTCCGAGATCCGGCGGCCGGTCCCTGGGTCGCCGGAGTCGGATTCCAGTGGGCCGGCAAGGGCGCGATCGCTGCCGTGCATCACGCCCACCCGGACCTCGCGCTCTACCAGACCGAGCAGGAGTGCGGCGACGGCCGGAACGACTGGCGCTTCGTGCGGCACACCTGGGGACTCATGCGCCACTTCTTCACACACGGTGCGCAGGCCTACACGTACTGGAACCTCGCGCTCACGGAGGGCGGGGTCAGCCGCTGGGGCTGGGCGCAGAACTCGCTCGTCGTCGTGGACCCCGAGAACCGGACCTTCCGCTACACCCATGAGTACTTCCTCATGCGGCACCTCGGGCACTTCCTGCAGCCGGGGGCGCAGCGACTCGCGACGATGAGCTGGACCGGGCACGAGAACCTGCTGGCCTTCCGCAACCCGGACGGCGGCGTCGTGCTCGTGATGCAGAACGACCTCGGCCAACCGCTCCCCGTGCAGATCGTGGTGGGCGACGACGTCATCACCCCGACCCTGCCGGCCGACTCCTTCGCGACGCTCGTCGTCCCGCCCGCCTGACCATCGGTGCCGGAGCGACCCCTTGTGGGCGGCTGCCTCTGCGGCCTAGCCTCTCGCGTACCGGCACTGGCGACGGAGGACACATGGGCAGGCTCATCTACTCGGCGATCAGCTCGCTCGACGGCTACCTCGCCGATGAGGAGGGCCGCTTCGACTGGAGTGCGCCGGACGCCGAGGTGCACGCGTTCGTGAACGAGCTCTCCCGCCCGATCGGCACCTACCTGTTCGGCCGACGCATGTACGAGATCATGACGTTCTGGGAGACGGCGGACGAGCTGCCGGACGAGCCTCGCGAGATCGCCGACTTCGCGGCTCTGTGGCTCGCGGCCGACAAGGTCGTGTACTCGACGTCGCTCGATGCGGTCTCGACGGCCCGGACGACGCTCGAGCGATCGTTCGACCCGGAGGCCGTGCGCCGGTGGAAGGCGGAATCGGACCGCGACCTCAGCGTCGGCGGCCCGCACCTCGCAGCCGAGGCGATGGCCGCTGGCCTCGTCGACGAGGTGCAGTTGTTCGTCTCACCGGTGATCGTCGGTGGCGGCTTGCGTGCGCTGCCGGCCAACCTCCGGCGACGTCTGGAACTCGTCGACGAGCGTCGCTTCGAGGCCGGCGTCGTCCACCTCCGCTACACCGTCACCGGCGAGCCCGTCTGAGTCGGCAGCGCGGCCAGCTCGCCCCGCGCACAACTCCTGCTTCTCCGATGCGGTGATCCCCGCTCATGCGCACAACTCCTGCTTGGAGTCGCGCGGCTCACTCGACACGCCGGGGCGTGCGGCGACGCGGCGCGATCAGCAGGAGTTGCGCACGGGCGGGGATCGGCGCCGAGCGTCCAGCAGGAGTTACGGACGGATCAGACGGCCTCGAGGATGATCGCTGAGCCCTGGCCGCCACCGCCGCAGATGCCGGCGGCACCGATCGAACCCGAGCCGGCGGCGGCGAGGCGCCGGGCGAGGTGCCCGACGATCCGGGTGCCGGAGGCGCCGATCGGGTGACCGAGGGCGATCGCGCCGCCGTTCGCGTTCACGATCACGGGATCCACACCGAGCTCATTGGTCGAGTGGACCGACACGGCGGCGAACGCCTCGTTGATCTCGACCGCCGCGAGGTCACCCGTCGTGTGGGAGGTCTTGGCGAGGGCGGCGACGATCGCATTGGAGGGCTGGGCGTGCAGGCTGACGTCGGGTCCGGCGACGAGCGCATGCGCGACGACGCGGGCGATCGGGGTGAGTCCCCGGGCTGCAGCGACTTCCTCGCTCATCAGCACGACCGCGGCCGCCCCGTCGGTGATCTGGGAGGAGTTGCCCGCGGTGATCGTGCCCTCGCCGCCGAACGCGGGACGCAGCCCGGCCAGCGAGTCGGCGGTGGTGTCGGCGCGGAGTCCGTCGTCGGCGCTCACGACCGTCGGACCCTTGCGCCCCGGCACGGAGAAGGGTTCGATCTCCTCGGCCTGGACGTCCGCAGCTGCTGCGAGCCGCTGGTGCGAGCCGGCCGCCCAGGCGTCCTGTTCCGGGCGCGCGATGCCGAGTGAGCCGTTGCGCTCTTCGGTGGACGAACCCATCGACCGGTGCTCGAATGCATCGGTCAGGCCGTCGTGATCGAGGGTGTCAACGAGCTCGATGGCGCCGTAGCGCTTGCCGGCGCGCGAGCCCGACCAGGCGTGCGGGGCGAGGCTCATCGACTCCTGGCCGAGCGCGACGACGACGTCGACCTCGCCGGCGTCGATGAGACGCGTGCCGGTGACGATCGCCTCCATGCCAGAGAGGCACACGGCGTTGACGGTGATGGCGGGGACGGTGAAGGGGATGTCGGCCCCGACGGCGGACTGCCGGGCGGGGTTCTGGCCGGCAGCGCCCTGCAGTACCTGGCCGGCGATGACCTGCTGCACGTCGGCGGCGTCGACTCCTGCCCGGGACAGGGCCGCGCGGATGGCGTGGGCGCCGAGCTCGGTGGCCGGCACGGACGCGAACGCCCCGTTGAACTTCACGAACGGGGTGCGGGCGTACCCGACGATGACGGTGCTCATGCGTGTGCCTCCTGAGGCGTGGCGGGTGCGGTCGGCACCTCGCCGGTGGTGGTGGGGTCGAGTTCGACGGAGAACTCCGCGCCCGTCAGGGTGCGCAGTTCGGCGACGCTCGTGTCGGGCGCGAAGGCCCGCAGGACGAGCGCCCCCTCGACGATATCGAAGACGGCGCGGTCGCTGACGATGCGGTCGACGACACCGACGCCGGTGAGTGGGAGATCGCACTGCTCGACGATCTTCGGGCTGCCGTCCTTCGCGACGTGCTCGGTGACGACCACCACCCGCGGGGTCCCGGCGACGAGGTCCATCGCACCGCCCATCCCCTTGACGAGCTTGCCCGGGATCGTCCAGTTCGCGAGGTCGCCCGCACCCGACACCTGCAGCGCGCCGAGGATGGCCAGCTGCACGTGACCGCCGCGGATCATGCCGAACGACATCGCGGAGTCGAAGTAGCTCCCGCCCTCGAGGAGCGTGACCGTCTGCTTCCCGGCGTTGATGAGGTCGGCGTCCTCCTCGCCCTCGATCGGGAACGGACCCATGCCGAGCAGGCCGTTCTCGCTCTGCAGCGTGACGTGGACCCCCGGCGGGACGTGGTTCGCGACGAGCGTGGGGATGCCGATGCCGAGGTTCACGTACTCGCCGTCGCGGAGTTCGGTCGCCGCGATCGCGGCCATGTCGTCTCTCGTCCACATGATGATCAGGCTCCTGCCGGTGTCGTGGAGGCGGCCGCCGGGCGGACGGTGCGCTGTTCGATGTCCTTCACCCGCGGCGTCGCCGTGACGAGGCGCTGGACGAAGATGCCGGGGGTGACGACGGTGTTCGGATCGAGGTAGCCGTCCTCGACGACCTCCTCGGCCTCGGCGATCGTCAGCCGGCCGGCGGTCGCGACGATCGGGTTGAAGTTCCGGGCGGTGTGCCGGAAGACGAGGTTGCCCTCGCGGTCGGCGCGGAACGCGTGCACGAGGGCCACGTCCGCGACGATGCCGCGCTCAAGGACGTAGGTCTCCCCGTCGAACACCTCCGTCGGCTTGCCCTCCGCGACCGGGGTGCCGACACCGGTTTTCGTGTAGAACCCGGCGATCCCGGCACCGCCCGCGCGAAGCCGCTCGGCGAGCGTGCCCTGCGGCGTGAACTCGACCTCGAGCTCGCCGTCGAGGAACTGCTTGGCGAAGAGCTTGTTCTCGCCCACGTACGACGCGACGACCTTCCGCACCTGTCGGTTCTCGAGGAGGATGCCGAGGCCCTTGCCGTCGACGCCCATGTTGTTGGAGACGATCGTGAGGTCGGTGGCACCCGTGTCCCGCAGGGCCTCGATGAGGTCGGTCGGGTTGCCGCTCAGGCCGAATCCGCCGACCGCGATGGTCGCTCCGTCCCGGACGACCTCGTGCAACGCCTCGGCGGCGCTCGACCAGTGTTTCGTCATGTCACTCCCTTGTGGATGGCGGACCGGCCTGCCCACATGGTGGTTCCGGCCGTTCGTCTCTCCAGTAGTCAGTCACAGCGGTCCTGCGGTGTCAAAGGTGGCATCGGGCCCGAGCCCGGATTCACTCATGACGTGGTCCCGGCCACGGCGTAGGCTCACCATGTGGACAAGCTGATGGTGAGATGTGGCTGAGGGGATGCGCGGCGCCCAGGTCGTCTCGCGCGTGAGCCGGATCCTCAAGATCGTGTCGGAGCATCCCGGTGGCGCGTCGTCTTCGGCGGTTGCTGCGGCCGCCGGGCTCACCCGGCCGACGGCGCACCGCCTGCTCGCCTCGCTCGCCGCCGAGGGCTTCCTCGACCACGACACCCGGGCGGCCCGATGGCACCTCGGTCCAGAGTTGTTCCTCCTCGGATCGCTCGCGGCGGAGCGGTACGACGTCGCCGAGCTCGCGCAGGAGAGCGTGCGGATCCTCGCGCACGAGAGCGGCGAGAGCGCGTTCCTGTCGGTGCGCCGTGGCTTCGAGACCGTCTGTCTCCTGCGTGAGGAGGGGAGTTTTCCGGTGCGGTCGTTCGTCCTGACCGAGGGTGTCCGCTTCCCGCTGGGGGTCGCGTCGGCGGGGCTGGCGATCCTCGCGTTCTCGAGCGACGAGGAGATCGACGACTACCTGGGCCGCGCCGACCTCGCCGAGCGGTGGGGCGAGGCCCACGCCGCCGACCGTGTGCGCGAGCGGATCCGCGAGACGCGCGAGCGCGGGTACGCGGTGAACCCGGCGCTCATCCTCGAGGGCAGCTGGGGGATGGGTGCAGCGGTCTTCGATGCGGCGGGGAAGCCCGCCTGGGCGCTCAGTCTCACCGGGATCGAATCCCGGTTCCGGCCTGAGCGCCAGGCGTTCCTCGGTGGCCTGCTGCTGGAGCAGGCGCACGAGCTGTCGAAGCGACTCCGCTGAGCCGGGCGGTCGGTTCCTGAGCTGCGCTGCACTTCGACAAGCTCAGTGACCGGGTGGCCGCTCAGTGACCGACGGTGCGGTCCCTGAGCCTGTCGAAGGGCGGCGGCACGCCGCCGGCGAGCCGTAACCCGACGCTGCTCCAGCGGTATCGCTGACCTCCCAAGGTGGCGCGATGAGGCGTGGAGGGACTCTCGACCGTCTTTCGACCCACGCGCTGGGTCTCGCGCTATGGCGGTGAGTCAGTCATATCTGCGAACCCGGAAAGCCTGAAATATTAACTAGACATGCAAAATATCTGTTCGCTAGGGTCGACCTACGCTCAACTCCTCAAGCCGAATCGACCAGTAGAAGCCATTCAGGTGTCGACAGTCGGATCGGCTGCGGACAAGATCGCGGGGCGTTACCGTCGGTGGCGCTCGACTCAAAGGGTTAGAGGGGAAACACATAATGAGGATCAAAAAGGCACTCACCGTCACGCTACTGTCTGCGGCACTGTTGGCCGGAGGCGCAGGTGTCGCGCACGCGGAAACCGTGTATTACAAAGGGTCTGCGATCAGCTGGGATCACGGTCGCTCTTGGGGGGTAACGAGTTACTCGAGTGTGCAGTCGGGCGCATACGAGCACAGCGCCACCGCAAATACGACCTTCTCAGGTTGGAAAGCCCCGGGAGTGCTTGCGAGCGCTGAACAGTGGGTCGGGACGGGCTCGGCGACGGCCTACTGGAACGCCCGAGGATAGGTTCTTCGTTCACATATTCGGCCTCTCGTGAGGTCTCCGTCGTCTGGGGCGACCTCACGAGAGTGTCCGGAGAACCGCCGGTCGGCGAAAGAGAGACGGCAACACACATGGCCCTCTGGTCGAAAGTGACGAGCGTCGTGCTCGTGATCGTCATCGGAGCAATGATGAGTGTGCTCTACGTGATCGGTCAAGGGAGCCTGCTTCGTCGAGAGATCGATGAGTATCCTCGCGGTTCCACAGAGATCTCCCTCTATGACGTTTCCGAGGCGCAGACGACTCGCGTACTGGACATTCTCGGTGAGTTCGCTACCGCCGACGAGGCAGCCATCGTGAGAGTGGATCAAGAGTTGTCCGATGCTGACGGCTCATTGACCGGGATGCGCGTCGGGGTCATGACCGGAGACAATGCTCCCGCATCGCTCACGTTGGATTTCCTCGGGACGACGCTGGTCGACATCGACCAGATCGCCGATCTCGCCAGGGCCGATCCCGCTGCATCGATCGGCCTCGACGCCAATGCGGCAGATGTCATCCACCCTGTTCCGGAGTTGTTGTTCGCGCCGCGGTTCTCCGTGGTGCAACTCGCGCGGCTCGTGGAAACGTCGGGTACGGTCAACGGTGCTTACCGGGTTTCGGGGGCCGACGAGGAGCAGTTGGCAGAGTTGCTCAGTTCGCTCGAATCGGCGACGGGGCTCTCGTCGGACCGGATGCTCGCACCGCTCCGCGGTCATGTGACGGACAGCGGGATGAGCGCCCGCCTGCTTCAAGGATTCGTGATAGCCACGGCTCTCCTGCTGTTGCTCGTTCTCCTCTTCGAGGCAGTGCGTGCGTTCCGCGTGCTCGGCGTGCATCTCCTCCTGGGAAGATCGCGCTTGGGTTTCGCCGTCGTGCTGTTGAGGCCCGTCGTCGTCGCGATCGTTGCGACCATCGCGCTGTCGATGATCGCCGTACCACTGATGGCGCCGGGATACAGCGTGAACCCGACGATGCTCGCCGCTGCATGGAGTGCCGCAGTGGCCGGAGTGCTCCTACCAGTCGGGTGTGTGGCGATCGCGGCCCTCGCGCTCGTCGCGGTCAAACCGGTCGACGCGATCGCCGGACGCTTCTCGCGGCGAATTCTGCTCGGCGTGCTCGCCGGTATTCACGCGATGGCGATGGCCGGATTCACCACGACGTTCATCTTTCTCGACGGTCCGATGAAGGAAGCCGGAACGCTCGCAGGGGTCAGCGAATCATGGGCGGCGGTGGCCGATCAGGAAATCCTGTACCAGACGAAGGCGGGTGAGGATGAGGCGAGTTTCGCCGGACAGTCAGGCCAGTATCAGCGCGACTTCTACGACTGGTACACCTCGATCGCCGACGCGCGCGGCGTGGGCCTCGTCAACAGCCAGTATGTCGACCGGAGTGTGCTGGACGTGTGGTCGGGAGTGTACCAATCCGTTCCAGAGCGGCCGTTCTGGTATGTGGTGGCCTCGCCGAACGCCCTCGCGTCACAGGGCTTCGCGGTGGACGCCGGTCTCGTCGAGCGTGCCGAGGCCGGCGAACGTGTCTTCCTGATTCCGGATTCCTGGACGGGATCGGCGCAAGCCGCAGTCCGCGGGTGGCTCGGTGAGCACAGTGACGTCGCCTACGAACCGGCGATCCGCACGGCCTTCTTCGACGACCGGATCGTCACCTTCCAGAACTACCACCCCGCCGAAGCGCTGTTCCCGTGGAGCACGAATCCGGCTGGGTGGAATGGGGTCACCGACGCGGTCATCCTCGTGACGACCCCGGAGAACATGATCCCGTTCGAAAGCGAAAGCCTCGCCGCGGTCGGGTTGGACAACAGTTACGTCAAGCTCAGCCGGGGCGCATCGAAGAGCTATGCGAATCAGTCATACCTCTCGAGATTCGACCTGGACGACAACGGGGTCGAATACCTCCCGGTCGGCGATTTCGTCGCGGGCCTCACGAAGTCCATCCAGTCGGTGGTGCAACTCTTCGGCGTGATGATTCTCTTCCTTGGCCTGTTCTGCTTGTTGCTGCTCACTGCGCTGATGAGGCTGTATTCGACCACGTATCGGGAATCGATGGCCGTCAAGAGGATGCTCGGGTATTCATCCAGCAGCATCTTCGCGCCCGCCTTCGTCCTCGTCGGCGTGGTCTGTGCCTCGGCAGTGACAGCCGCGGCGCTGTCCTCTTCGCGGAGCGCGATCCTGGGGATCGCCGTCATGTCCGCGGCACAACTCATCCTGTTCGTGTTCCTTGCGCGAACCCTCTCGCGGCTGCAACTGACCATCATGCTCAAGGACTAGGACGGACCCACAGTGACACCACTGCTCATGATCGACCAGCTGACCAAGCAGTACGGTTCACGCCGCGTCCTCGACGGCGTGGACTTGGAGGTCCACCGTGGCGAATCGGTCGCCATCGTGGGGCCGTCAGGTTCCGGCAAGTCGACGTTGTTGAACATCGCAGGGCTCCTCGACGAGTGCAGCGGCGGCGAAGTGCGGTTCCGCGGCGCACCGCTTCCACGGATCAACAGCCGGGCGGCGTCGCATCTGCGCCGCGACCACATCAACTACCTCTTCCAGTCGTTCGCGCTGATCGGTGCTTCGACGGCCTTCGAGAACGTCCTGATCGGTCTTCATGCTGTAAGACTCGGCCGACGAGCGAAGGAGCAGCAGATCATGGAAATACTCAACCGACTCGGTCTTCGGCAGGTCGCGCACGACCGGGTCATGACGCTGTCCGGGGGAGAGCGTCAGCGCGTCGCGCTCGCTCGTTGCCTCGTGAAGCCGGGAGAGCTCATCCTCGCGGACGAACCGACGGGAGCCCTCGATGACGCCCTGGCGGATGTCGCAGTCGCTGAAATGCTGTCGCTACAGCAGGACTACGGCAAGACACTGCTGGTGGTCACTCACGATCGGCGGGTCGCCGACCGATGCGACCGGGTCTTCGACCTCGGCCTGTCTGCAGAACGCGATGGAGCCCCATCGCTCTCGGCCTCGTCGGCCGACCCGGTGACCAGGTCCTGAGCTGCGCTGCACTTCGACAAGCTCAGTGACCGGGTGGGGCCACTCGGCGTCCGGGCAGCTGTGGTCCGGTCCGTGAGCTGCGCTGCACTTCGACAAGCTCAGTGACCGGGTGGCCGCTCAGTGACCGGCGGTCCGGTCCCTGAGCCTGTCGAAGGGCGGTGGGAGCGTTACTCCGAGACGGCGGACAGCTCCTCGAACTCGTCGTCGGTGAGCTCGATCGTCGCACCCTGCAGGTTGTCCTCGAGGTGCTCGATGCTCGACGTCCCCGGGATCGGGAGCATGACGGGCGAGCGCTTGAGCAGCCAGGCCAGCGCGAGCTGCGACGGGGTCGCGTCGTGTCGCTCGGCGAGCTGCGTGAGTGGGCCGTCCTCCTTGCTGAGGGCGCCGGTCGCCAGCGGGAACCACGGGATGAAGGCGACGCCGTGCTCGGTCGACCAGTCGAGGAGGTCCTCCGAGGAGCGGTCGGTGAGGTTGTAGAGGTTCTGCACCGACGCGATCGGAGCGATCTTCTGGGCCGCCTCGACCTCGGCGACGCTGACCTGGCTGAGGCCGATGTGCCGGATCTTGCCCTCGTCCTGCAGCTTGCGCAGTTCGCCGATCTGGTCCTCGAACGCCACGGTCGGGTCGATCCGGTGCAACTGCAGGAGGTCGATGCGCTCGACGGCGAGACGGCGGAGACCGAGCTCGACCTGCTGGCGGAGGTAGGCGGGCACGCCGGTGGGCGTCCACTCGCCGGGACCCTGTCGCGTCTGGCCGACCTTCGTCGCGATAACGATGTCGTCGTAGGGGTGCAGCGCTTCGCGGAGGAGGGTGTCGGTGACATCGGGGCCGTAGGCGTCGGCGCTGTCGAAGAAGTTCACGCCGAGCTCGGCGGCGCGCTTGATCAGGCGGATGGCGCCGTCGCGGTCGTCGGGCTCGCCCCAGACGCCCTCGCCGGTCAGCTGCATCGTGCCGTAACCGAGTCGGTTGACGGTGAGGTCGCCGCCGAGGGCGAAGGTGCCGGCGGCGGCGGCTGGACGGGTGGTGGTGTCGGTCATGCGGGTGCTCCTTCGAAGGAATGCGGAAATTCCAGCCAAGCACCGGCGGCTGGGAGGCGCACCCCCCTTGCATTCGGTCCCTGAGCCTGTCGAAGGGACCGGCCGGTGTTACTCAGGGACCGGCGGGTGTTACTCAGGGACCGCCCTTCGACAAGCTCAGGGACCGGGGATGGGTCAGGCTGCAGCGTCCTCGAGGGCGGCACGGAAGGCGACGATCGCCGGGCGGGTGACGCCGGCCTCGCGCGCGGAGGTGAAGATGGTGCGTCGCGGGAGGTCGGGCAGGTCGACGAGGCGACAGCTGGCCGGCTCGCCCGCCCACTGGAGGTCGGGGATGAGGGCGACCGCGTTGCCGGACTCGATCAACCGGATCTGCGCCTGGAGGTCGGCGGTCTGGTAGCGGACGTCGGGCTCGAACCCCGCACGGCGGCACAACTGCTCGGCGAAGTGTCGCGACGCCGCTCCGTGCGGCTCCATCACCCAGGGGAGGTCGGCCGCGTCCTCGATGCGCAGGACCGGGTGGATCTCGTTCGCGACCGGCGGGCACGCGAGTCGGATCGGGTCGGTGGCGAGCTGACGGCGGTCGAGTCCGGGGTGCCTCGGGGCGGCGTGGGCGGGGTACTGCTCCGCGACGACGACGTCGAAGTCGCGCGCCCAGGTCTCGGCCAGCGCCGTCTCCGGTTCGTGCTGCACCATCTCGACGCGGACGTCCGGGTGGTCGCGGCGCATGGCGCTGAGGGCCGCCGGCATGAGCGCGAGCGCCGCCGACTGGAAGACCGCGACGCGGATGGTGCCCGACACGGTCGTGAGGGAGGCCCCGAGGTCGGCCTCGGCGCGCTCGAGCGTGTCGAGGAGGGCGTCCGTGTGCCCCACGAGGATCTCGGCCTGCGGGGTGAGCTGCACCCGTCGACCGACCTTCCGCAGGAGCTCGACGCCGGTCTCCTGCTCGAGGACTGAGAGCTGCTGCGACACGGAGGAGGGGCTGAAGTTGAGGGCTGCGGCGACCTCGGCGATCGTCCCGCGGATCTTGAGTTCGCGCAGCAGGCGGAGCCGTCGGACGTCCAGCACGGTGCCCTCCAAAACCATCGGCTCAACCGATGGATATCGTTCGAAAACCTTCGCTGTATCTTATTGGTCCCGACGCCGATACTGGCACCATGACCGACACTCTTGCATCGACGCAGCAGCTCGACCGCGACGCCCTCGCCACCGAGGCCATCGCCCTCGTCCGCCGCTGGCTCCAGACGGCCTCGACGATCCCCGCCGACGCCTCCGCGCAGCAGCTCGCCGGTGTGTTGAAGGACCCGACCGGCCTCGAGTTCACGGTCGGCTTCGTCGACGGCGTCGTGCGTCCGGAGGACCTCCGCGTCGCGGCCCGCACCCTGCAGACGATCGCTCCGAAGGTGCCCGCGTTCCTCCCCTGGTACCTGAAGGCCGCCGTCCGCTGCGGCGGTGCGTTCGCCCCGATCCTGCCCGGCGTCGTCATCCCGATCTCCCGCAAGGTGCTCCGCAACATGGTCGGCCACCTCGTCGTCGACGCCACCGACAAGAAGCTCGGCCCCGCGATCGCGAAGATCAAGACGCCCGGCACCCGGCTCAACGTCAACCTGCTCGGCGAGGCCGTCCTCGGTACAGGTGAGGCGGCACGTCGTCTCGAGGGCACCCACAAGCTGCTCGCGCGCCCCGACGTCGACTACGTGTCGATCAAGGTGTCGTCGACCGTCAGCCCCCACTCGGTCTGGGCGTTCGACGAAGCCGTCGAGCACGTCGTCACGAGCCTCACCCCGCTGTTCGAGCGTGCCGCCAAAGCCACGCCTGCGAAGTTCATCAACCTCGACATGGAGGAGTACAAGGACCTCGACCTCACCATCGCGGTCTTCACCAAGCTCCTCGACCTCCCGCAGTTCCACGACCTCGAGGCCGGCATCGTCCTGCAGGCCTACCTGCCCGACGCCCTCTCCGCGATGATCCGTCTCCAGGAGTGGTCGGCCGGTCGCCGTGCCGCGGGCGGTGCCGGCATCAAGGTGCGCATCGTCAAGGGCGCCAACCTCCCCATGGAGCAGGTCGAGTCGTCCCTCCACGACTGGCCGCTCGCCACCTGGTCCACCAAGCAGGACTCCGACACCAACTACAAGCGCGTCGTCGAGTACGCCCTGCACCCCGACCGCATCGACAACGTGCGCATCGGCGTCGCCGGCCACAACCTCTTCGACATCGCCTTCGCCTGGCTGCTCGCCAAGCAGCGGGGCGTCGAACGCGGCGTCGAGTTCGAGATGCTGCTCGGCATGGCGCAGGGCCAGGCCGAGGCTGTGAAGCGCGACGTCGGCGAGCTCCTGCTCTACACGCCGGTCGTGCACCCGCAGGAGTTCGACGTCGCCATCGCGTATCTCATCCGCCGCCTGGAGGAGGGCGCGAGCCAGGACAACTTCATGTCCGCCGTGTTCGAGCTGAGTGAGAACGAGACCCTCTTCGCCCGTGAGGAGCAGCGGTTCCTCGCGTCGCTCGCGGAGCTGGACACCACCGTCCCTGCGCCGAACCGGCAGCAGGACCGCACGAAGCCCGCCGAGGCCTCGCCGGTCGACGCGTTCGAGAACACCCCCGACACCGACCCCTCGCTCCCCGCGAACCGGGTCTGGGGACGCGACATCCTCACTCGTGTCACCGAGTCGCGGCTCGGGGACGACACCGTCGCCGCGTCCATCCTCGACAGCACGGAGGCGCTCGACGCCGTCATCGACGGAGCGACCGCAGCGGGCGCCTCATGGGGCTCGCTCTCCGGCGCCGAGCGCGCGGTCATCCTGCACCGCGCCGGCGACGTCCTCGAGCAGCGTCGTGCCGACCTCATGGAGGTCATGGCGTCGGAGACCGGCAAGACCCTCGACCAGTCCGACCCCGAGGTGTCCGAGGCGATCGACTTCGCCCACTACTACGCCGAGCGCGCCCGCGAGCTCGACCACGTGGACGGCGCGACCTTCACCCCCGCGAAGCTCACCGTCGTCACCCCGCCGTGGAACTTCCCCGTCGCCATCCCCGCCGGCTCGACCCTCGCGGCGCTCGCCGCCGGTTCGCCCGTCATCATCAAGCCCGCCCGTCAGGCTCGCCGAAGCGGTGCCGTCATGATCGAGGCGCTGTGGGAGGCCGGTGTGCCGCGCGAGGTGCTCCGCTTCGCGCAGCTGGCCGACAACTCGCTCGGTGAGCGCCTGATCGCCCACCCGGCGGTGGAGCGCGTCATCCTCACCGGTGGCTACGAGACCGCGGAGCTGTTCCGCTCCTTCCGCCCCGAGCTGCCGCTCCTCGCCGAGACGTCCGGCAAGAACGCGATCATCGTCACCCCGAGCGCCGACCTCGACCTCGCGGTGAAGGACGTCGTCGCGTCGGCCTTCGGTCACGCCGGCCAGAAGTGCTCGGCCGCGTCGCTCGTGATCCTCGTCGGGTCGGTCGCCTCCTCGCGCCGCTTCCGTCACCAGCTCGTCGACGCCGTCACGTCGCTCAAGGTCGGCTACCCGGTCGACCCGACCACGCAGATGGGGCCGATCATCGAGCCGGCGAAGGGCAAGCTGCTCGGCGGCCTGACGACGCTCGGCTCCGGTGAGTCGTGGCTCGTCGAGCCGAAGCAGCTCGACGACAGCGGCAAGCTGTGGAGCCCCGGCGTGCGTGCCGGCGTCGCCCGCGGCTCCGAGTACCACCTCACCGAGTACTTCGGCCCGATCCTCGGGATCATGACGGCCGAGACCCTCGAGGAGGCCATCGCCATCCAGAACGAGATCGACTACGGTCTCACCGCCGGGCTGCACTCCCTGAACCCGGCCGAGCTGCGCCTCTGGCTGGACGGCATCCAGGCCGGCAACCTGTACGTGAACCGCGGTATCACCGGCGCGATCGTGCAGCGTCAGCCGTTCGGCGGTTGGAAGAAGTCCGCGGTCGGCGCGGGGACGAAGGCCGGCGGCCCGAACTACCTCATCGGCCTCGGCTCGTGGACCAGCGCCGAGAGCACGGCTGAGCGCACCGTCGGTCGGTCGGCGGAGCGCCGTGGCCCGAAGCCCGCTGTCGCCTCGTTGCTGCGAGCCGCTGACGCGGTGCTCAGCGCCGACGAGTTCGCGTTCCTGCGCCGGTCGGTCGCGAGCGACGCAGCTGCGTGGGCGGACGAGTTCGGGGTCGCGAAGGACGTCTCGAAGCTGACCGCCGAGCGCAACGTGTTCCGGTACGTGCCGCGTGAGGTCCACGTGCGTCTCGTGGACGGCGGTTCGGTCGCGGAACTCCTCCGTGTCGTCGCCGCCGGTGCGACCGCAGGCGCGACCGTGCACGTGTCGTCCGCCGTCGCGTTGCCGCCGAAGCTCGTCCCGGCCGTCGAGGCCATCGCCGGTGGGATCACCGTCGAGAGCGAGGACCGCTGGTACGTGACCGCCGCCTCGCTCGTCGGGACGAAGACCGGCGCACGCGTCCGGATCATCGGTGGGACGACCGAGGGTGTCGCGCACGCGACCTCCGGCAGCCCCGACGTCGCGATCTACGCTGGCGACGTCACCGAGGCCGGTCGCATCGAGCTGCTGCCGTTCCTCCAGGAGCAGGCGGTCTCGATCACGGCGCACCGCTTCGGCACGCCGAACCACCTCTCGGACGACCTCATCTGACCCGAGCCCGCTCGGTTCGCAACTCAGGAACGCCCCGGCGTGTCATCCCGACACGCCGGGGCGTTCTGCATGCCGCGCCGACATCCTCCTGAGTTGTGAACCTGTCTCAGGAGAACTCCGGCGGGTCGGGTGGGTGCGGGGGCGACGCGCCGGAGTTGTCCTGAGTGAGGGACGAAGTGAAGGGGTCAGGGGAGGGGATGTGGCGTCAGCGGAGGGTGCCGTGGGCGGCGAACTCGTCGATGCGCGTGAGTTCGGCGTCGTCGAAGTCCAGGCGGTGGATCGCCGCGTAGTTGCCCTCGAGCTGCTCGACCGAGCTGGCACCGATGATCGCCGACGTGACCGTTTCGCGACGCAGCACCCACGAGAGCGCCAGCTGCGCGAGCGTCTGGCCGCGTTCCTCGGCGATCGTCTGCAGACCGCGGGCGCGCTGGAGATAGGTGTCCGTGATCGATTCCTCGTTGAGGAAGTGGCTCGTCGCCGCACGCGAGTCCGACGGAACCGTCCCACCGAGGTAGCGGTCGGTCAGCATGCCCTGCGCGAGGGGGCTGAAGACGACGGCACCGAGACCGAGTTCGTCGAGGGTGTCGAGCAGGCCGTCCTCGACCTCGCGGGAGAACATCGAGTAGCGCGGCTGGTGCACGAGCAGCGGGACACCGTGCTCACGAAGCGCGGCCGCCGCGGCGATGGTCTGCTCGGGGGAGTAGTTCGAGATGCCGGCGTACAGCGCCTTGCCCTGCTTGACCGCCGTCGCGAGCGCACCCATCGTCTCCTCGATCGGGGTCTCCGGGTCGGGGCGGTGCGAGTAGAAGACGTCGACGTACTCGACGCCGATACGGCCGAGGCTCTGGTCGAGCGAGGACAGCATGGTCTTGCGCGAGCCCCACTCGCCGTATGGCCCCTGCCACATGTAGTAGCCGGCCTTCGAGGTGATGATGATCTCGTCACGGTGGGCCGCGAGGTCCTCCGCGAAGATGCGGCCGAAGGCGGTCTCGGCGGAACCCGCGGGCGGGCCGTAGTTGTTGGCGAGGTCGAAGTGGGTGATCCCGAGGTCGAAGGCGCGGCGCACGATGGCCCGCTGGACCTCGATGCTGCGGCCTTCGCCGAAGTTGTGCCAGAGACCGAGGGACAGCGCGGGGAGGCGCAGTCCGCTGCGGCCCACGCGGCGGTAGGTCATGTCGTCGTAACGGGTTTCGGCTGCTTCGTAGGGCATGGTCTGCGCTTTCATCATCGAATCGTCGTGGTGCCGGGAGCAAGCGTACCGTGATCGTTCACGGCCGAGCCGGTGCAGCGTCGAGTAGCGTGAGCACGTGTCGTCCACCACGCATTCACCCGCTGGAGCGCCCATGCCGCACCCGCGCTCCGGATGCGGCGTCGCGATCATCCGCGATGGTCGGATCCTCCTGCTCGAGCGCCTCCGCGAGCCCGAGGCCGGTTCCTGGGGCATCCCCGGCGGGAAGGTCGACTGGATGGAACGCCTCGAGGACGCCGTCCGCAGGGAGGCCCTGGAGGAGACCGGGATCGAGCTCGGCTCGATCGAGCTGCTGTGCGTCGTCGACCATTTCGAGGAGGCACTGCATCAGCACTGGATCTCGCCGGTGTACCTCGCGGAGGACACCGTCGGCGAGCCAGAACTCCGAGAGCCGGAGAAGCACGGCGGTCTCCGGTGGTTCCCGCTCGACGCGTTGCCGGAACGGGTGACCGTGTCCACGGTGGCGGCGGTCGAAGCGATCGCGCGGTCTCGCGGATCCAGACGCCCGGACGGCGCCGACTCGTAGACTCGGGCGCGTGACCGATCACCCGTCGTCCGACGCCCGCAACGACTTCGTCACCTTCGACGCGCTCCGGGCGGAGGCCGTCGAGCAGCCGGTCCGACGTGGAGCGGGCGCATGGGGCTTCTTCGGCACGGTGGCGATCGTGATCGGCGCCCTGTTGATCCCGGTCGCGCTCGTCAGCACCTGGGCGGACACGATGCTCCGCGACACCGACGCGTTCGTCGACACCCTCGCCCCGCTGGCCAAGGACCCCGCCGTCCAGGCCTTCGTGGGGGACCAGGCGCTCGCCGCGCTGGAGAGTCAGGTCGACCTCGAGGCAGCGGCTGCGGCACCGGCCGACCTCGCGGCGACCCTCTCGCTCCCGCCGGCGATCTCGGAGGTGCTCGGCGCGATCGGTGGCGACACCGCGGATGCGCTGCGCGAGGTCCTGCGCCGGAACGTCGCCGAGTTCGCGGCCTCGCCCGCCTTCGCGACCGCCTGGACCGAAGCCCTCCGCGTCACGCATGAGCAGCTCGTCGCGGGCGTCTCCGGTTCCCAGGGAGCGGTCATCGACGTCTCGGCCGAGCAGGGCCTGGGCGTGCAGTTGGGACCGATCGTCTCCGCGACCCGCACGTGGCTGGTCGACGCGGGGTTCGGCTTCGCGGCCGTCATCCCGGACGTCGACCGCGTGGTCGACGTCGTCCCGGCATCGCAGGTCGCGCCGGTACTCAGTGGGATCCAGGTGATCGAGACGGCGGCGGGTTGGTCGCCCTGGCTCGCGATCGGGCTCCTCGCACTCGGGGTGATCCTGCTCTGGCTAGGGCGCCGCAACCCGAGCCGGACCGTGGCCGGAGCCGCGATCGGCGTCCTGCTCGCGGCGGGTCTGACACTCATCCTGCTCGGTGCTGCTCGGCTCGCCCTCGTGTTCGCGGTGTCGGTCGCGATCCCCGGCGGCGTGGGGGACGCGGCGGCGTCGCTGCTGCTGGGCCCGCCCACCGATGCCGCCTGGTCCGTGCTCTGGGTGTCGCTCGCCGTGGCTGTGCTCGCCTTCGTCAGCGCTGCGTTGCGGCTCCCCGAGCGCATCGCGCAGGACGTCCGGGCGGCGCGGCGTCCGCTGGCGGGCACGAACGCCTAAGCGCCGGTGGCCGATCCGTCGGCAGGGACGGCCCGGCTCGTCCGCGGTGCTGCGAGTCTCCGATGCCACGGCACTTCCACGAGCGCGTGGAGCAGCCAGGACGCGGCGAGGATCGAGCCGAACCAGGCCAGGATGATCGGGGCGCGGAGGAGGAGCGGCACGCCGTCGACGGCGCTCGGCGTGATCGCCTTCGCCAGCAGGATGAGCACGAAGACGTGAACGAGGTACGTGGAGAACGAGAGCTGCCCCAGGATGCGCGCGGGGCGACTGCGCAGCACCGCGGTGGAGCGCGGGCTCGCGACCGCCAGGCCTCCGACGATGATCGCCGCGAAGGTGATCGCGGCCCAGGCTCGTGGTGCTCCGGGTTCGAGTGCGATCGCCGCCACCACCAGGCCGGCGGCACCTCCCGCAGCGACCCACGCCGCTCGTCGGGTGACCGGGAGGGCCGCCGTCCACTCCGCCACGCAGACGCCGAGCACGAAACAGCACAGCACCCGGAGCGTCGGCGGCGCCATGCCGTTCATGGCCGACGGGGCGACAGCGGCGGCGATCGTCGTCGCGCAGACGAGACCGACCGCGAGGGCGGCCACCGGGGCCGGGCCGCGCATCCGGCCGCGGAAGGCGAGGGCGAACACCGGGAACAGGATGAACGCGAGGAACTGGGCCGACAGTGACCATGCGGGCGGGTTCCACCACAGTGCGTCGCCGAACCACGCGCGGGTGAGGGTGAATTCGGCGAGGAGGCCGATGGGCGGGAACGCCCCGTCGTCCGTTGGGACACCGACCATCGCCCCACCGACACAGAGCAGCACGAAGGCGAGGAGTACGGCCACGTGAGCCGGGTAGAGGCGCGCCACGCGGTTCCGGAGGTAGCGACCGTAGGCGGGCCAGGTCCAGCGCCGATCCAGGTAGGCCCGGGCGATCGTGTACCCGCTCAGGACGAAGAAGACGTCCACGGCGAGTCCGGTGTGGGCCATCGGCGCGAGCCACGAGAGCTCGGGCAGCACGGAGAACAGCCAGTCCGCGGAGTGCGAGCACACCACCCACCAGGCGGCGATGGCGCGGGCGCCGGCGAAGGCGGTGTGGTCGACGCGAGGTGCCGGTCGGCGGCCCGGTCCGGTCGCGCGTTTCGCGGGTGACGGCATGGTGCTCCTGAGTGGTCGGGCGGCGGTGAACGCCCCGGACTCTCATCCTAAGATGCTTTTGTACCTCATGCTTCTGTACTGTATGGATTGTGGACAAGACATCACGACGCGACGGAACGGCTCGGTGGCGGAGGACCGGAGCGGGAGCCGACCCCACCCCGGATCCCGAACCGACGGCCGTCGAGCCCGATCCCGACCCCGAAGTCCCGTCGTCACCACCCGACCCCGACCCCGCGCCGTCGGCGCCGACCGGGAGTGCGGACGCCCAGGCCGCCCCGCCCGTCGAACTCGTGCTCGAAGGTCCCGGGATCGACCCGACCGGCGCCTCCGTCAGCACCACCGCGGTCCTCGCCTGGTTCGCGGCTGTCCCGGCCGGCAGCACCGTGATCGTCCGCGGCGGCGACGTCATCGCCGTGGACGCGACGATCCGGATCGACCGTCGCGTCCATCTCCGCGGGCGCGGCGAGCTGCGGTTCGTCGGAGGTGTCGAGGCGGCCCCGGCGCTGAAGCTCATCGTGTCGGGCAGCTCGGTGACCGGTGTCCGGGTCAGCTACGCGGGCCCGCCGGCGTCGAGCACGGGTGAGCGCAACACCGGGATCAGCATCTGGGCGAGCGACGTCCTGATCGACGGCGTCACCGTCGACGGGTTCCAGAACGGCATCGCCGTGCAACCGGCGGGCGAGTTCGAGGGCGTCGTCATCTCCGCGTGCCATGTCCTGAACATCGTCGGCTCGGGCGGAGGGCGGGGATCCGCCTCGTCTGCGGGCGAGGATCGCGGCGACGGCATCACCGTCTGGGGTGCGCGATCGGCGATCGTGGGCAACATCGTCTCGGCCGCCCCCGGCACCGACGCACGGGTCGGCATCCATGCCGAGAACCTGCCCGACTACGCGGTCGACCCCGGGTCCTGGGCCGACTCGATGGTCACGATCGAGGGCAATGTCGTCACCGGGCCGTTCCGCCGGTCCATCGCCGTCGAGGGCATGGCCCACACCGTCGTGACCGGCAACACCGTGTCCGACGCGACCTGGTGGGGACTCGCCGTCATCGACACCCGATCCGTCGCCCTGGTCGCGAACACGGTGCGCTGGACACGCACGACCGACGACGACCAGGGGTCGGCCTGGGGGCCGAAGCGCTGCCCGGTCATGATCTACCGCGACGCGCAGGGAACCGTGGTCTCCGGGAACGTCATCGAGATCCGCGGCGTCGCGGCCGCGGGCATCATGGCCCAGGCGGCGACACCGCCCCGCGGTTCGCCCACCGTCATCGGCGCCGTCGACGCGCTCATCACCGACAACGTGGTCCGCATCGCCGGCGGTACCTGCCCGATCGGGATCGCGCTCGATCGGACGAGACAACCCGTCGTCTCGGGCAACCGCGTCGCCGTCACGCTCGCATCCGGCTCGGTGGGCGGTGTCGTGTCGTACCTCGCCGAGGATGCGGTGGTCTCCGACAACTCCATCACCGGGGCGGCGACCTCCAACGGGTTCGGGGTGCTCCACCAGGGTGCCGGCTCGATCGTGGTCATGGGGAACCGCATCGACCGCATCCGCGTCGCGGTCGCCGTGAGCAACTGCACCGGTGGCGCGACGATCATCGGCAACACCGCGCGCGAGTGCGAGTACGGCCTCGACACCTTCGGCACGACCGGGCATTCGGTGGTGCAGGGCAACCGTTGGGAGTCGAACAACACGGCGCACGCGAACGCGCAGCCGAACACGAGCTACCTCTCCACGCGGCACATGGGGCTCGCGCGTCCGTACGGCGGTCGCTCCGGCGACATCCTCGTGGGGAACGGACGACTGTGGGTGAACGATCAGGGCACCTGGCGGTCGACGACCCTCAGCTGAACCGAGGGGCGGGCGCTCGGGAATCGAGCGCGCGCCCCTCGTGGCGTCGGCGTCGGATCAGCTGCGCGGTGCGTGGGCTGTGTCGGACCCACTGGCGACGGCTGCCTCGTCGATCGCCGACTGCTCCTCGCCGCCGCGGAACTGCGTGCGGTAGAGCTCGGCGTACGCGCCGTCGACCTCGAGGAGCTGCGCGTGCGAGCCCTGTTCGACGATCCGTCCGTTCTCCATCACGAGGATCGTGTCCGCATCGCGGATGGTCGACAAGCGGTGGGCGATGACGAACGAGGTGCGGTCGGACCGCAGCGCCGCCATCGCGTGCTGCACCAGCAGCTCGGTCCGCGTGTCGACGGAGGACGTCGCCTCGTCGAGGATGAGCAGCTTCGGCTTCGCGATGAACGCACGGGCGATCGTGATGAGCTGGCGTTCGCCGGCCGAGACACTGCCGCCGTCCGCGTCGAGGACGGTGTCGTACCCGTCGGGCAGCTGCCGCACGAAGCGGTCGACCATCGTCGCCTCGGCGGCCTCGACGACCTCCGCGTCGCTCGCGCCGAGTCGGCCGTACCGGATGTTCTCGCGGATCGTCCCCTCGAACAGCCAGGCGTCCTGCAGCACCATCCCGACCTGCGACCGCAGCTCGGCGCGGGTCAGGGCGGTGATGTCGACGCCGTCGAGCAGGATGCGACCTCCGGTGAGCTCGTAGAACCGCATGACGAGGTTCACGAGGGTCGTCTTCCCGGCCCCGGTCGGGCCGACGATCGCGACGGTCTGACCCGGCTGCGCGGAGAAGGAGAGGTCCTCGATGAGCGGCTTCTCGGGGTCGTAGCTGAAGGAGACGCCGTCGAACTCGACGTGGCCGTCGGTGTGCTCGGGCAAGTGTGCGTCCGCGGTCTCCGCGTCCTGTTCCTCGGCGTCGAGCAGCTCGAAGGTGCGCTCGGCGGACGCGACGCCCGACTGCAGCTGGTTCGCCATGCCGGCGATCTGGCTGAGCGGCTGCGAGAACTCACGCGAGTACTGGATGAACGCGGTCGCGTCGCCGAGGGTCATCTGGCCGGAGGCGACCCGGAGGCCGCCCACGACGGCGATGAGCACATAGGACAGGTACGACACGAAGGTCATCGCCGGCATGATCATGCCGGACACGAACTGCGCGCCGAACGCCGCCTGGTAGAGCTTCTCGTTGCGGTCGTCGAACTCGGCGAGCATCTCCTTGTCGCGGCCGAAGACCCGCACGAGCTCGAGGCCCGAGAACGACTCCTCGATGTGCCCGTTGAGCGAGCCGGTGTTCTTCCACTGCGCGGTGAAGAGCTTCTGCGAGCGGGAGCCGATGACCCCGGCGATCAGCGCGGACAACGGCAGCGCGATCAGCGCGATGAGTGCGAGCTGCCACGACACGATGAACATCATCGCCGTGATGCCGAGCACCGTGAGCGCAGACTGCACGAGTTGCGAGAACGCCTGTTGGAGGGCGGTCTGGATGTTGTCGACGTCGTTCGTGACGCGCGACATGAGGTCGCCGCGCTGACGGGTGTCGAAGTAGCTCAGGGGAAGGCGGTTGAGCTTGCGCTCGATGTCGCGGCGGAGCGTGTAGACCACGCGCATGACGAGCCCGTTGAGGATGTACCCCTGCGCCCAGTTGAGGATCGACGCGACGATGTACATGCCGAGCACGATGATGATCAGGCGGCCCAGCAGGGTGAAGTCGATGCCCTGACCCGGGGTGATGTCCGACTTCTCGAGCATGTCGGCGTACTGGTCGTTGCCGGATGCGCGTGCCTGGTCGACGACTTGGTCGAGCGTCGCGCCGGCCGGGAGCTGCGAGCCCATCACGCCGTTGAAGATCGCGTCCATCGCGAGCCCGAGGATCTTCGGGGCGATGACCGTGAGCACGACCGAGAGCACGACGAGCCCGACGACGATGCTCATCTTGACCTTCTCGGGGGCGAGGAGACCGACGAGTCGCTTCGCGGAGGGCCAGAACTGCTCGGCCTTCTTCGACGGGGTGCCGCCGAACATGTCGCCGTCGGACTCACCCGGGGTGAACTCCGGTGCGAGTGCCTCCTCCTCGACCGCGTTCAGCTCGGGAGCCTGAGCCGTGTCCTTCGAGGCGCCGGAGGAGCGCTTGTCACGTGGTGAACGGGCCATGGTCACGCCACCCCTTCCACAGCGAGCTGCGATTGGACGATCTCGCGATACGTCTCGTTGGATTCGAGGAGTTCGTCGTGGGTCCCGCGGCCGACGATGCCGCCGTCGTTCATGACGATGATGTGGTCGGCCTCGCGGATCGTCGCGATGCGTTGCGCGACGATGATGACGGTCGCGTCGGCGGTGCTGTCGCCGAGGGCTGCCCGGAGTCGGGCGTCGGTGGCGACGTCGAGGGCCGAGAACGAGTCGTCGAAGAGGTAGACCCTGGGCTTCGCGACGAGGGCCCTGGCGATGCAGAGGCGCTGACGCTGGCCGCCGGAGACGTTCGTGCCGCCCTGGGCCACGCCGTCGTTCAGCATCTTCGGCTTCGCACGGACGAAGTCCTCCGCCTGCGCGACGTCGAGGGCGCTCCACAGCTCGTCGTCGGTGGCGTCGGGGCGTCCGAACCGGAGGTTCGAGGCGATCGTGCCCGAGAACAGGTACGGCTTCTGCGGCACGATCCCGACGACCCCGGCGATCTGCTGCCGGGTGAGCTGCGAGACGGGGACGCCGTCGATGGTGACGTGGCCCTGCTGCGGGTCGTAGAGGCGCGGGATGAGCGAGAGGAGCGTCGTCTTGCCGGAGCCGGTCGAGCCGACGATCGCGGTGGTCTTGCCGGGCTCCGCCGTGAACGTGACGTCCGACAGGACCGGTCGCTCCGCACCGGGGTAGCCGAAGGTGACGCCGGTGAACTCGACCCGTCCGACCGACGGCACGCGGATGTCGGTGCTCGTCGGCACCGTGAGGCTCGGCTCGGTGTCGAGGACGCTCTGGATGCGCTCGGCGCACACGACCGCGCGAGGGATCATCATGACCATGAAGACGCCCATCATCACCGAGGTGAGGATCTGGAGCAGGTACTGGAGGAACGCGGTGAGGGAACCGACCTGCATCTGTCCGGCGTCCACCCGCTGGCCACCGAACCAGAGCACGGCAGCCGTCGCCAGGTGGAGGACCATCATGATGACCGGGAACATGAGGACGAAGATGTTGCCGACCTTGATGGACACGCGGGTGAGCGCCTCGTTCGCGCGGTCGTACCGCTCCGACTCGAACGGCTCGCGGACGAACGCCCGGACGACACGGATGCCGATGATCTGCTCGCGCAGCACGCTGTTGATGCCGTCGATGCGGTCCTGCATCTGGCGGAACAGCGGCATGAGGAGGTAGACGAGGAACCCGACGATGATGAACAGCACCGGCACGGAGACCCACACGAGCCACGACAGCCCCGCGTCCTCGCGGAGCGCCATGATGATGCCGCCGACGCACATGATGGGCGCGGACACCATGAAGTTGAGGGTCATGAGGACGAGCATCTGGACCTGCTGGACGTCGTTCGTGCCGCGCGTGATGAGCGTCGCGCTGCCGAAGCCGCCGATCTCGAGGGCGCCGAGCGAGTCGACCTTCCGGTAGAACTCCCGGCGCAGGTCGCGGCCGATGGCCATGGCGGTGCGGGCGCCGAAGTAGACCCCGCCGATGGCTGCGGCCACCTGGACGAGGCAGACGAGCAGCATGGTCATGCCGGTGGACCAGATGAAGTCGGTGTCGCCGCGGGAGACGCCCTGGTCGATGATCTGGGCGTTCAGGCTGGGGAGGTAGAGGGCCGCGATCGTCGAGACGAGCTGCAGCACGAACACCGCGACCACCCAGGCCGCGTACGGCTTGGCGTGTCGGAGGGCGAGGGCGAGGAGGGCCACGTGAGGTCCTTAGACGGTTCGTGTCCGGCGCGGGGCATCGCGCGGACGGGTGACGAGGTGGAGCGGGCCTGGCGCGAGACCAGTGCTCCGGTCGGCGGCGCAGCCGGACGGGAGCGTGAGGGGCGTGCCCGAGTGACGATACTCCGCGCCGGTGACACGGTGGTGTCCCGGTTCGGAATCGTGATGATCTCGGGTCAGTCGACGCCGACGGAGATGGTGTGCCAGCCCTCCGCACCGTCGGGGACGACGTCAACAGGGGTCTCGCTCTGCGTCTTCCCGGCTGCGTCGGTCGCGCGGACGGCGATGGTGTGGTCGCCGGCCGGGGCGTCCCACTGGAGGACCCACTGCACCCAGGTGTCGTCGGAGATGGCGGTCGCGAGCGTCGTGTCGAGCCAGTCGCCGTCGTCGATCCGAACCTGGACCCGGTTCACGCCCGTGTGCTGCGCCCAGGCGACGCCGGCGATCGCGACGTTCCCCGCCGCGACACGTCCACCGTTGCGTGGCACGTCGATGCGCGACTCCGTCTTGATGGGCCCGCGCTCGGACCAGCCGCGGTCGGTCCAGTAGGCCCGGGCGTTCGCATAGCGGGTCACTTCCAGCTCGACGACCCACTTCGTGGCGGAGACGTAGCCGTAGAGCCCCGGCACGACCATGCGCACCGGGAAGCCGTGCTGCAGGGGGAGCGGTTGTCCGTTCATCCCGACGGCGAGGAGGCTGTCGCGATCCTCGTCCTGCAGGACCTCGAGCGGAGTGCCGGCGGTGAACCCGTCGATGCTCCGCGACAGGACCATGTCGGCTCCGGCCTTGGGCTTCGCGCGGGCGAGCAACTCGCGGATCGGATACCCGAGCCAGAGCGCGTTGCCGATGAGGTCGCCGCCGACGGGGTTCGAGACGCAGGTCAGCGTGATGATCGACTCCTGGAGTGGGAGGGCGAGGAGTTCCTCGAACCCGATCTCGACCTCCTGCTCGACCATGCCGGTGATCTTGAGGCTCCAGGTCGAGGGGTCGATGTTCGGCACCTGGAGGGCGGTGTCGATCCGGTAGAAGGAGTCGTTCGCCGACACGACCGGGGTGAGTCCGTCGATACCGAGTTCGGCTCCGGCCGGGACCGGCGGTGCGGCGACGGCGGCCGTCGGGAGCTTGAGCGCCTTCCGGATGGTCTCCACGGCGACCGCTCCGGCCGAGGCGACGCGTGCGCCGACGCCGACGACGAGGGCGCCGACCGCGGTACCGCCGAGCAGGACGATGAAGGAGCGCCGGGGGAGTTCGGCCCGCGAGGCGCCGACGACCGGCCGGGCTTCATCCGCGACCGTCGCGTCGTCCCAGGTGCGGAGCCGGGTCACGAGCAGTCGCAGGACGAGGATGCCGACCGCGGTACCGACGACGCTCGGGAACGCCCAGTCGAGGCCCGCGTCCGCGCGGGTGATCGCTGCGACGACCGCGACGACACCGACGAGCGCGAGCGCGATGCTGCCGACCACCGGTCGACGCTCCTCGAGGATCCCGATCCCGACGGCGAGGGCCGCGACCAGGACGCCGAGCACGATGAGCAGCACGAGCTTGTCGTTGGTGCCGAACAGGGCGATGACGAGGTCCTTCACCCAACCGGGCACGAGGTCGATCACGAGGGAACCCACGGCGAGCAGCGGCGAGCTCGCGGGGGCGACGAAGGCTGCGACGGCCTCGGCCGACCCGAGGGTGGCGACGGCTGCGACGACGCCGGACGCGCCGGCGAGCAGGGTGCGGCGGCGGGGCTCCATGTCCGTCATGCTACGCGCGCCCGCTGGGCGTTCCTCCCCGAAGCGGCTCTAGAGGGGCAAGTCGGCCGTCCATCCCCGTACCCTGGGGGGATGACCACAGTCGGGCTAGGAATCCCACGCATCGGGTCGCCGCTCAGGCACATCCCGGACGCTGCCGGGCGCCCCGACGTCGACGGCCTCATCGACCGCTTCGGCAGGGTCGCCCGCGACCTCCGGGTGTCGATCACGGAGAAGTGCTCGCTGCGCTGCACGTACTGCATGCCCGAGCAGGGTCTCCCCGCGATCGCCCGCGACGACCTGCTGACGCCCACCGAGATCGGTCGCCTCGTCGAGATCGCCGTCCGCGACCTCGGGGTGCACGACATCCGCTTCACGGGTGGCGAGCCGCTCATGCGCCCCGACCTCGCGGAGATCATCGCCCGCAGCTCCGCGGTCGCCGGCGACGCCTCGATCTCCATGACGACGAACGGTATCGGACTCGACAAGCGCGTCGACGAGCTCGTGGCCGCCGGGCTCACCCGCGTGAACATCTCCCTCGACACCGTCGACCGCGACCACTTCGCGCGACTCACGCGTCGCGACCGACTCCCCGCCGTCCTGGCCGGCATCGAGGCCGCCAAGCGCGCCGGGCTGACGCCGCTCAAGATCAACGCCGTCCTCATGCGCGACACGCTCGACGGCGCGGTCGCCCTCCTCTCCTGGGCGATCGAGAACGGTTGCCGTCTTCGTTTCATCGAGCAGATGCCGCTCGACGCCGACGAGGCGTGGGTGCGGGAGAACATGGTCGACGCGGCCGAGTTGCTCGACGTCCTCGGCTCCAGCTTCACGCTCACTGCCCCGCATCGCGAGGACCCCTCCGCTCCCGCAGAGGAGTGGCTCGTCGACGGCGGCCCGGCCACGGTCGGCATCATCGCCTCGGTCACGCGCTCGTTCTGCGGCGACTGCGACCGCACGCGGCTCACCGCCGAGGGGACGATCCGCTCCTGCCTCTTCGGCGACGACGAGACCGACCTTCGGGGCATGTTGCGTTCGGGCGTCGAGGACGTCGAGATCGCGGATCGCTGGCGCGCGGCGATGTGGCACAAGCAGGCCGGGCACCGCATCGCGTCACCCGACTTCGTCCGTCCGGAGCGGAGCATGGGAGCGATCGGTGGCTGAGACGACGACCCTGCAGGTGCTCGTGCGCTACTTCGCCGCTGCCGAGGAGGCCGCCGGCGTCCCCGAGGAGTCCTTGCCGGCGGTCGCGACGGTCGGCGAGCTGAAGTCGGTGCTGCTCGAGCGCTACGGCGACGCGATGGCGAAGGTCCTCGCGTCCGGTTCCTTCCTCGTCGACGGCGTCGTCAGTCGCGACGACACCCGTCCGCTCGGCGCCCGGGTCGACGTCCTCCCGCCCTTCGCCGGCGGCTAGGACGGGGACGTCGCTGAGCGACGACGCTCGGCGAGGGCGCGGGTCGCGCGGTGTTGGAACCATCGCAGGAGGTCCAGGATGCGATGGCGCCGTGCATCCGATTCGTCCTCGTGCGACGCGCGGTAGCCGGGGATCGAATCGACCGGGTAGTCGTCGAGGTTCTCGCAGCGCATGGTCCAGTCCGGGAACCGCCGGTAGTCGATCTCCTCTTCGACCAGGACCCGCAGCTCGCTGTGTCGGGTGTCCTCGTGCAACCGCTGCAGCACGTGGCGAACGACCGCAGGGGGCCCTTCGATCACCTGGAAGAAGTCGTCGCCTCGCACGGCGAGCATGCCGGTGAGGCCCGAGCGTCCGTTGTTGTCGCGGGACTGCCGGAGGATCGCTTCGAGTGCGGTCTGGGTCAGCGGTTCAGCGGACGTGCTCACGTAGGTCACGGAGAGGAACGCGGATTCGGGCTGCGTCATACTCCGTGACCTTACACGTCAGGTGTCGGATAGGTGCTCATCGCGAGGCCTGCCAAGCGCGACGGGCCACCCCGGCCGACCGGAACATCAGCATCAGCGAGGAGATCGCACCGACGACGGTCGCCAGGAACGCCACGAGTGCGAGCATCTGGAGCAGTTCGCCGACCGGCGACGACCGGCCGACGTACGGCGGGATCTCGTCGGACACGGTGTTCCCGACGCCGAAACCGGCGATGAACATGGCGAGGAGACCGAGCCAGACGAGCATGGATCCGAGGGTCGCGACGTGGACCCAGTGCGTGCCGAGCCGCCCGCGCCATCCGAAGGAGGTGAACACCAGGATCGCCGTGAGACCGAGCAGGAACGCAATCGCGACTCCGACGAGGCCGACGGCCAGGGTGGTGGACGTGAACACCCCGTAGATCGCCTCGATGCCGTAGGAGTCGTCCGTCATCGCGAGCGGCGCCCAGATGAGTTCCTCGATGGGAGCGAGCACCAGCATCACCGTCGCGGCGATCGCCCAGACGACGACGGCGATGCGCTGGGCGCGGAGGTCACGGTGTGCATCGGTCGTCTGCATGGACTCCACGCTCAGCGCTCGGGGTCGGTGGGACGTCATCCCGCCGACGCGTCCTCCGGTGACGGTGCAGCACCGAGCAACGCCAGTCGCTTCGCCAGGTAGGGCGCGGTGCGGCTGTCGGGGTCTGCGGCGACGGCGTCCGGGGTGCCTGCGGCCACGATGCGCCCACCCGCGTCGCCGCCGGACGGTCCGAGGTCGATCACCCAGTCGGCCGCCGCGACGACGTCCATCTCGTGCTCGACCACGACGACGGTGTCGCCGGAGTCGACGAGTGCGTTCAGCTGCGCCAGCAGACGACGGACGTCGGCCGGGTGGAGGCCGGTCGTCGGCTCGTCGAGGAGGTAGAGGGTGTGACCGCGTCGCACCCGCTGGAGTTCCGTCGCGAGTTTGATGCGCTGCGCCTCTCCGCCCGACAGCTCCGTGGCCGGCTGTCCGAGCCGCAGGTACCCCAGGCCGACCTCGAGCAGGGTGCGGAGGCTGCGCGCCGCCGCCGGGACGGCCGCGAGGAACTCGGCCGCCTGCTCGACGGTGAGTGCGAGGACGTCTGCGATCGACTTCCCGTCGTAGGTGACCTCGAGGGTCTCGGCGTTGTACCGAGCGCCGTTACAGGTCGGGCACTTCCCGTAGCTGCCGGGGAGGAACAGCAGTTCGACCGACACGAAGCCCTCACCGAGGCAGGTCTCGCAGCGACCTCCCGCGACGTTGAACGAGAACCGGCCGGCCGTGTAGCCGCGTTCGCGGGCGAGGTCCGTGGCGGCGAAGGCCGCGCGGACGGCGTCGAACAGTCCGGTGTAGGTCGCGAGGTTCGACCGCGGCGTTCGACCGATGGGCTTCTGGTCGACCCGGACCATGCGGTCGACGTGCTCGAGCCCTCGCACCCGACGGACGGTGAGCGTGTCGGCGTGTCCGTCCGGCACCGTCGCCTCCGCCAGGCCGGAACCCTCGGCCGCATCCGGATCGGCGGGCACCTCGTCGTCATCGTCTGCGACGTCGTCCGTCGTCCGGCCGGCTGCCCGCAGGTGGTCGCGCACGACGTCGCGGAGGACCCGGCTCACGAGGGTCGATTTGCCGGAACCGGAGACACCGGTGACGGCGACGAAGGTCCCGAGGGGGATCGAGGCGTCGACGCCGACGAGGTTGTGGAGCGTGATGCCCTCCACCTCGAGCCAGTCGCGCGCCTCACGGAGTGCTCGTCGCTCGGGAGCCGGACCGTGCTGTTCGGGGAAGAGGAACGGGCGGGTCGCCGAGGCCTCGACCTCGGCGAGACCCTCGACGGCCCCGCTGTAGAGCACGTCGCCGCCACCCTCGCCTGCACCGGGGCCGACGTCGACGATCCAGTCCGCGTTCCGGACGACGTCCATGTTGTGCTCGACGACGTAGACCGAGTTGCCCGAGCGCTTCAGCTGCTCCAGCACCTCGAGGAGGGGCTCCGCATCGGCCGGGTGCAGACCCGCTGACGGTTCGTCGAGGACATAGACCACGCCGAAGAGCCCGGAGCGCAGCTGGGTCGCGAGCCGGAGCCGTTGCATCTCGCCGGGGGAGAGCGTCGTCGTCACGCGCCCGAGCCCGAGGTAGCCGAGTCCGAGATCGGTGAGCACGCGGATACGCGCGAGGAGGTCGGTCGTGATGGCGACGGCGACGTCGGTGCGCTCGCCGGAGAGCGTGGTCGGGAGCGCGGGCGCCGCGTCGGTCAGCTCCGTGGTGGGCCGGATGACCTCGGCGAGCTCCGTCATCGGCAGGGCGTTGAGTTCGGCGATCGTGCGGCCGGCGAAGGTGACCGCGAGCGCCTCGCGGCGGAGTCCCGTGCCGTGGCAGAGCGGGCACGGACCCGAGCGCACGAACTGCAGCACCTTGTTCCGCATCATCTGGCTCTTGGAGTCGGAGAGGGTGTGGAAGACGTACTGCTTGGCGCTCCAGAACATCCCGTTGTACGGCTTCGCGACGCGGTCTCGTTGCGGCGTGATCTGCACGACCGGTTGCTCCTCGGTGAAGAGGATCCAGTCGCGGTCCTCCTGGTCGAGTTCCCGCCAGGGGCGGTCGACGTCGTATCCGAGGGCGATGGTGATGTCGCGGAGATTCTTCGCCTGCCAGGCGCCCGGCCACGCGGCGATCGCGCCCTCGCGGATGCTCAGCGACGGGTCGGGCACGAGGGAGTCCTCGGTGACGGTGTGCGCGACGCCGATGCCGTGGCACTCCGGGCAGGCGCCGACGGCTGTGTTGGGGGAGAAGGCGTCTGAGTCGAGGCGGGTCGTGAACCCCTCGGGGAAGGTGCCGGCGCGCGAGAAGAGCATGCGGAGTGAGTTCGAGAGGGTGGTCACCGTGCCGACGCTGGAGCGCGAGCTGGGAGCGCCGCGTCGCTGCTGCAGGGCGACCGCCGGTGGCAGGCCGGAGATCGAGTCGACGTGCGGGTCGTGACCCTGCTGGATCAGCCGCCTGGCGTACGGGGCGACGGACTCGAGGTACCGTCGCTGCGCCTCGGTGAAGATGGTGCCGAACGCGAGCGACGACTTGCCCGAGCCGGAGACCCCGGTGAAGGCGACGATCGCATCGCGCGGCACGTCGACGTCAACGTTGCGGAGGTTGTTCTCGTTGGCTCCCCGGACGCGGACGAACGGGTCGGATGCTTCGGGGGCGTGTTCGGGCATCAGATCACCCTACGTCGCTCGCTACCGCGATGCGGAGTGGTTGACGCGCCCCTGCAGGTGTGCGGGCGAGGCTCTTGCCAGGAGGATCGCCGAGCTGAGACGATCGTCGGTTGCCCGAAGCGGGCGCAGAGTTGGAGTCCACCGTGTCTCATGAAGCCGATGACCCGCGAACCATCGTGGCGGCGAGCGTCGAGTACTGGCGTTCGCTCGTGCAGCGCCTGGCAGGTGCATCGGCCGTCACTTCGGTCGAGGAGGTCGACACGGCTTTGCCGTGGACCAACCTGAGCGTCGAGCCCGTGAACCCGAGAGCGGCCTCGATCGACCTGCTCCTGACCCCGCACGAGATGATCCTGCACCTCGGCCGACACGGTTGCCGGTGGGAACTCGACGACGGAGCGCTCGACACCGCGTTCGCCGAACGGGTGATCGACGCCGCGATCGCCGGACGCGCAGAGGAGCTCGTCGGAACGATCCGGTTCGCCGTGCGGGTCACCTTCCGGGACGGCACCGTCGAGGAGAACGTCCGACTCGACGGCTTCCTGGCCCCGACACGGCGCTGGATGCGCCGCGAGCCTTGGACGCGCTTCGAGCCGTACGACGTGGAGTGAGGATGTCTGGCGAGAACCGGTCGTGAACGATGTCGGGGGTGGACGGCAGGATCGTCCTCATGACTCGTGAACGTTCCTGGCACGGCTGTGTCTTCATCGGCGTGAGCCTCGACGGTTACATCGCCAAGCCCGACGGCGACCTCGGCTGGCTCACGGAGCTCGAGCCGCGGGAGCATGCCGCGGATGCGCCAGGGCAGCACCCGGCGCTCGACTGGGACTCGTTCTTCCCGACGATCGACACCCTCGTGATGGGACGCACCACCTACGACACCGTCCTCGGCTTCGGTGAGTGGCCGTTCGAAGGCAAGCGGGTCGTCGTGCTGAGCACCACGCTCGAGGCCGGGGACGACCGCATCACGGTCGCCGGGTCGGTCGACGAGGCGGCCGCCCTGCTCGACGAGGCCGGCCGCGTCTACATCGACGGAGGTAGGACGATCCAGGCGTTCCTGGGCGCCGGCCTCGTCGACGAGCTGACGGTGTCGGTCGCCCCGGTCCTCATCGGTTCCGGCGCACGCCTCTTCGGCGACCTCGACGCCGACGTCCTCCTGCGGCTCCGAGGCACCCACGCGACGCCCGAGGACGGCCTTGTGCGCATCACCTACGACGTGCTGGCGCGCTGACAGCTCGATTCGCCCCGAGTGGTCGCCCACGCTTCGTGCGTGCGACCACTCGGGGCGAATCGAGGGCGGGCCGCTACAGGCCGACCCACTCCGTATCGCCGTCGGCCAGGTGCTGGCGTTTCCAGATGGGGACGGTGCGCTTGATCTCCTCGACCAGCCGCTCGCACGCGGCGAACGCCTCGGCCCGGTGCGCAGCGGCGACGGCGGCGACGAGCGCGAGGTCGCCGACGACGAGCGACCCGACGCGGTGCGCTGCTGCCACTCGAAGACCGGTCTCCGAGGCGACCGTCCGGCAGCAGTCCTCCAGGAACCGCTGGGCATCGGGATGGGCCCGGTAGTCGAGGGCGTCGACCGCCTCGCCGTGGTCATGGTCGCGCACGATCCCCCGGAAGGCGACGAGTGCGCCGTTGGCGGGTGCCGCGACGAAGTCCTCGATCGCGTGCGCGTCGAGGGGCGACTCCGAGATGAGGGCGAGGACCTCGGGAACCGTCGACTCACTCATGCGCGCCACCTCCGGCGATCTGGGCGACGAGGTGGTCGAGCAGGCCGTCGAGGACCGCGAGTCCGTCCTTCACGCCGCCGGTCGACCCGGGCAGGTTCACCACGACGGTGCCGCCGGAGACCCCTGCGAGCCCGCGACTGAGCGCCGCGGTCGGGGTCTTGGTCGACCCGAGGGCGCGGATCGCCTCGGCGATGCCGGGCAGTTCGCGGTCGAGGTGGGACTGCGTCGCCTCCGGGGTGCGGTCGCTCGGCGAGAGGCCGGTGCCGCCCGTCGTGATGAGCACCGCGGGCGTGGCGTCCAAGGCTGCCGTGATCGCGAGGTGCACGTCCGCGTCGGACACGACCGTCACCGCATCCACCGCGTAGTCGTGCTCGGACAACCAGGTGGAGATGCGCGGCCCCGTGAGGTCTTCGCGCGTGCCCGCCGCACCGGCGGTCGACGCGACGATGACGGCCGCGGTTCGCGGACGGACCGTTCGCGCCACAGGTGCTTCGATCGGCTCCGACGCTTCCGGCGTCCAGTTCCCGCGCTTGCCGCCGGACTTCTCCAGCAGCCGGATGTCGCCGAGGACCGAGGCCGGGTCGACGGCCTTGACCATGTCGTGCAGGGTCAGGCCGGCGATCGACGCGGCCGTCAGGGCCTCCATCTCGACCCCGGTCTGGCCGGTGGTCTTCGCCGTCGCGGTGATGACGATGGAGTCCTCGGTGAACGCGAAGTCGAGGCTCACGGACGACAGCGCGAGCTGGTGACACAGCGGGATGAGCTCGCTCGTCCGCTTGGCTCCCGCGATCCCCGCGATGCGAGCGGTAGCGATGACGTCCGCCTTCGGCAGGCCGTCCGCTTGAACGAGCGCGATCACGTCTGGTCGGGTGGTGAAGGTCGCCGTCGCCGTCGCGACCCGCTTCGTCGTGGCCTTGTCGCCGACATCGACCATGCGTGCGCGGCCGTCGTCGTCGAGGTGTGTGAGCCCGGTCATAGTGCCCATGCTTCCACAGCGTCACCGGCGTCGAGCTCGAGTGTGTCCTCCGGGATCACGATTAGCACGTCGGAGGCCGCGAGCCCGGCGACGAGGTGCGAGCCGGGGCCTGCAACTGGTTCGACCCGGCCGTCGTCTCGTCGGCGTCCGCGGAGGAACTGGCGCTTGCCGGGCACCGAACGCACGGCGACCGCGAGTTCGGCCGGTGCGCGTGTCGCCTGCGGCAGCCCTGCGACCCGGCGGAGGACCGGAGCGACGAAGACCTCGAACGAGAGCTGGGTGCTCACCGGGTTGCCGGGGAACGCGATGATCGGGACGCCCCGGTGGGCACCGAGCGCCTGTGGTCCGCCGGGCTGCATCGCGACCGAACCGATCCAGCCACCCAGCGGACCGAGGACGTCACGGACGACCTCGTGCTCACCCATGGAGATACCGCCGGAGGTGAGGATGAGATCGACCTCGCTGTGGAGGTCGTCGAGCAGGGCGAGCAGGACGTCGGCATCGTCGACGACGCGCGCACGGGCGGCGACCTCGGCCCCGGCTGCGAGGACGGCGGCCGCCAGCGCGGTCCCGTTGGAGTCGAAGGTCTGGCCGAGCGTCGGCGTCTCGCCGGGTTCGACGAGTTCGGCACCGGTCGTAACGATCGCGACCCGCACCCGCCGACGCACCTCGACGGTCGTGATCCCGGCCGCAGCCAACACGGCGAGGTGTCGTGAAGCGAGGCGCACGCCGGCCGGCAGCAGCTCCTCGCCGGCGCGGACGTCGCTCCCGCGTTCCCGGACGAACAGCCCCACCGGGCGCTCGCCACCGCCGCGCGCAGGACCGAGGAGAACGGTCTCGACACCGTCCGGATCCGTCTCGACCTCGCTCTCCTCGACCGGCACGACGACGTCCGCACCCGGCGGAACGACCGCGCCCGTCATGATGCGCACCGAGGTCCCCGCCTCGAGCGGCGCGGGGTTGATCGGGCGCGCGGCGATCTCGCCCACCACCCGCAGTCGCGTCTCATCGCCCGTGAGGTCTGCCGCCCGAACCGCGAAGCCGTCCATCTGCGAGTTGCGGAACAGCGGCAGGTCGACCGGTGACGGCACCGCCACCGCCGTCACCCGAGCTGCGGCCTCGTCGATCGGCACGTGCTCGGCGCCGGTGTCGGTCACGTCGTGGAGGAGGGCTGCGACGTCGGAGGCGTGTTGCTCGACGGTCTTCCGACTCGTGGGCGCTGGCGTCGTCATGGTGGTTCCCGTCGTCGAGGTCGGTCGGTGGGGCTGCACGGGGTATTCGGAGCCGCGGTCAGTAGCGGGGGACGGTCGGATCCACGAGCCGCGACCACGCGTCGATGCCGCCCTCGAGATGGACGGCCGAGTAGCCGCGCTCGAGGAGCAGGCGAAGCGCGGACTCGGATCGGATGCCGTGGTGGCAGTAGACGACCACGGGCGTCTCGGGGTCGAGCCCGTGGAGCGTCTCGGGGAGCGAGCCGAGCGGCATCAGCGTCGAACCGGGCAACCGGGCGATCTCCGCCTCCCACGGCTCCCGGACGTCGAGCAGGACGGCCTCATCGTCGCTCGCCGCGAGCTGCGGTGCGGTGATCGTGCGGCCGCCGTGTCGCGGCTCGTGCGGGGCTGCCGCTGCGGCGCTCGCCGCGTCCCCGCCTGGCGTCCGATGCAGATGCTCATCGAGCGACACCTGCCGGGCGCCCGCGGGGTCGCGCTCGTACCGGAGTTCGCGGAACCCGCCGCTCAGCCCGTCGAACATCGTCACCCGGCCGAGCGAGAGGGTCCCGACCCCGGTGAGCACCTTGATCGCCTCGGTGGCCATGATGGACCCGATGACCCCGACCGTGGTGGGCAGGACGCCGCCGGCCTCGCAGGAGAGCACCGAACCGTCCGTCGGCGGGTGGGGGAAGAGGTCGCGGTAGCGCGGGCCGCGAGACGACCAGCTGAGTCCAGCCTGCCCGCCGTACTGCGAGACCGCACCCCAGACGAGTGGGACGTCGGCGAGCGTCGCGGCGTCGTCGACCAGGTAACGGGTCTCGAAGTTGTCGCTGCCGTCAATGACGAGGTCGATCTCCGCGTCGGCCAGGAGGCCCATGATCTCGCCGGGTCCGAGGCGGAGGCGGTGCCTGAGGATCGTCGCATCGGTGTTGACGGCGAGGGCGCGATCGGCGGCGGAGTCGACCTTCGACCGGCCGACGTCCGCGGTGCTGTGGACGGTCTGCCGATGCAGGTTGCTGAGCTCGACCGTGTCGTCGTCCACCAGGTGGATCGCGCCGTCACCGGAACCGACACCGGCAGCGGCAAGCGCCGGGATGACGATGCTGCCCAGGCCGCCGGCGCCGACGATCAGCACCCGCGCATCGGCGAGACGCTGCTGCGCCGTTGGTCCGAACCCGGGGAGGGCGAGCTGCCTGGCGTACCGCGCGGTCGAGGACATGCGCCGATTATCCCACCGGCACCATGCCCGCCGGCCCTCAGGCCGCATCCGCTCGCGTCCGCAGGAGGCAGCAGGCGCCGCGGCGAGAAGCCGACAGGAGTGGTGCAGTGGCACGACGCGTCGATCGATGCTGGGATGGACGCATGGATGACCACCTCCCCATCGTCGAGTTCGCGTTCCCCGGCCCGCTGCGGGACAGGCTGGTGGCGGCGATCGAGTCCGGCGAGAAGGTCGCGACGAGTTCCCTGGCGCACGAGTACGAGGTGGCAGGCGAGGAGTTGCCGGCGGTCGGGCAGCGCGGAATCGTCGTCGATTCCGATGGCGTTCACCGCTTCGTCATCGAGACGGTGGGTGTCGAGGTGGTACCGCTGGGCGAGGTGCCGCTGGCTCACGCTCTGGCAGAGGGCGAAGGCTACGCGTCGGTCGCCGACTGGCGTGCCGGTCACGAGCGGTTCTGGACCTCACCGGAGATGCAGGCCGAACTCGGCGCCGACTTCCACCTCGACGACACGACGCTCGTCGTCCTCGAACGGTTCGCCCTCATCGCCCGGGACTGAGGCCGATCAGACCGGCTTGACGGGCGTGCGCAGGAGGCAGAAGGCGTTGCCCTCGGGATCGGCGAGGACGTGCCACGACTCATCGCCCGTCTGCCCGATGTCCGTCGGGCGCGCTCCGAGAGCCAACAGGCGCTCGAGTTCGGCGTCCTGGTCGCCGTCGGTCGGGCTGACGTCGATGTGGAGCTTCGACTTCGGCTGCGGCGGGTCGTCGCTGCGGCTGAGGATGATGGTCGGTTGCGACCCACCGAAGCCGTCCCGCGCTCCGATCTCCACCCCGTCCTCGTCTCGGTCGAGCACGACGAAGTCGAGGACCTCGCACCAGAAGCGGGCGAGCGCTTCCGGATCGCGGCAGTCCAGGACGAGTTCACTGATGCGGCATGACATGACGGCACGCTACCCCGCACGCGTCGTGCAGCGGAACCCGTTGCGGATCGGCTAGGACTCGTCCCCAGCGGTCTCGGCCCAACGGGTCAGCGCGATCACGAAGCCACGGACGAGGCGGTCGAAGCTCCGGTCGAGGTCGCGGTCGAGGCCGAAGGAGCCTGCCGCCTCGAGCGAGACGAAGCCGTGCAGGGTGGAGCGGAACACGCGGATCGCGTCGATGGCGTCGTCGCCGCGGAGCTCGTAGGCCGCGAGGACGTCGCTGATGACCTGGATGGCGCCGAGCGATGCCGCCGCGTCCTCCTCATCCTCCGGCCCGGCGATCCACTGCGCGGCCGTATAGCGTGCCGGGTGCTCCAGGGCCCACTCCCGGTATGCGCCGGCCATCACCGTGATCGCATCCGCGCCCGAACGGCCGACGGCGGCGCGCAGCAGGACGTCGCCGAGCTCGCCCTTCGCTTGGAGGGAGATGCTCCGGCGGAGTCCGGCGAGCGAGTCGAGGTGCTTGTAGAGCGAGGGCTGCCGGACGCCGAGCCGTTCGGCGAGGGCGGCGAGGGTCAGCCCCTCGAGCCCGACCTCGTCGGCGAGTTCAGCCGCTTCGTCCACCACGCGCGCGCGGCTGAGTCCCGCCCTAGGCACGGTGCAGCGCCGACTGGAGGAAGCCGAGGACGGCCTGCGAGGTGACCTCGTGCTGCTGGGCCTGCGGGTAGTGGCCGGCGTCCTCGACGAGGACGACCTCCGCCTGCAGGGTGTCGCCGATCCAGCGGGCCTCTCCTGCGGGGTCGGGGAAGTCGGGGTCCTTGGTGCCCATGATCACGAGCGTCGGAGCGCTCACGCCGGGGAGCGCAGCCTCGGCCGGGGCATGGTCGGTCTGTCTGGTCGTCTGCGAGAAGGCCTTGCCGTAGGCGGGGCGACGCAGGCTCGCGAAGACGTCGGCGAGGTAGTCGTCGAAGTCGACCGGCTTCCGGCCCGCGTTCAGCGTGGGGAGGTAGGCCTTCCAGACCCGTGCGATCCACAGCGGAGCCATCATGGCGCGGAAGACCGCCTGCATGACGGCGCCCGCCTTCGGGTTGCGGACGAAGGGCCCGACGAGGACGAGACCGGACACGTCCTCCGGGTGCTCGGCGGCGACGATCACGCCCGCGCCGGCAGCGAGGGAGTTCCCGATGACGACGGCTGGGGCGCCGAGGTCGCGGATGAGGGCGTGGACGTCCGAGGCGGTCGCGACGTCGCCGTACGAGGAGAACGTCGTGTCGCTGTCGCCGTGACCACGGAGGTCGGTGGAGGCGACGCGGTACCCGGCCTGGACGAGTGCGGGAGCGAGGAAGCGGTAGGAGGAGCGGAGCTCGCCCATTCCCGGGACGAGGACGACGAGCGGGCCGTCGCCCTGGATCTCGTAGGCGATCTTGCCCTCGGGACGGTCGAGGTAGCGGGTGGCAGGCCCTGTCGATGCCGGGTTCGTGTTCATGAAGCTAGTCTGCATCGCCGTTTGGCTAATGTCAATAGCTTTGATGGATCGGCTGTCGAAGCAATCTCATCGACTCGGCGCTGGTGCCGCGCACTGGCGCCGATACTCGGCGACCGTGTCGACCTTCGGCAGGATGAGGAGCAGAGCCAGGTAGACGAGGCCGGCGGTCCCGCCCGTGAAGAGGAGGAGGAAGAGGGCGACGGTGCGGACCCAGTCCACGCGGAAGTCGCCGTACGCGGCGATGCCGGCGCACAGGCCGCCGAACCAGCTCCCCTCCCCGATGCGACAGAAGAATCGACCGCGAGCGGGATAGGCGAGGATCCGGATCGGCGGTGCTTCCTGCTCGACGGAGCCCGTCTCCGCGAGGATCATCGCGAGCTGCTCGTCGTCGATCGCGGCGCCAGGGGTTGCCGGCATCGATCGCAGGCGGTCTCCGAGTGTCGTCTCGAGGTCGCGTACGGTCTCGTCCGCATCGGGGTCGGTGCCGAGTGCGGCGCGGGTGTTCGACAGGTAGCGGAGCAGGTGGGCGTGGGCGGCGGCCGTCAGCGGGATCGTCTCCGCATGCCCACTCAGGCTCATGTGGTGGATCTGTTCCATGTCAGTGTCCGATCGTCGTGATCATGTCGGTGAGGGAGGACCAATAGGTGCGGAAGTCCAGGAGCTGCACTCGTCCGGCCTCGGTCAGGGAGAGGTACTTGCGAGGTGGACCGGACGTGGACTCCTGCCAGTCGTGTGCCAGGAGGTCTTCGCGTCGGAGCTTGTTCAGGAGGGGATAGAGCGTGGCTTCCTGGACGGGGAAGCCGGCTTCGCGAAGCGCCGTCGCGATCTCGCCCGCGTAGCGTCGCTGATGCTCGACCGAAGCGAGCACGAGCGGTTCGAGCATGCCTCGGCGGAGTGCCGCGAGCTTGCTATCTGGTTCCATGCCGGTACTGTAACACGACTCGGTACCGTGCGAGATTCGATCAGCCGAGGTCCGTCCACCAGCGGACGCCGTCGAGGGTGACGCGCGTGATCTCCTCGTGATGGAGGACGACGAGCAGGACGTCGTCGCAGAGCCGACAGCGCACCACCCAAGCATCCGGTGTGCCGAACACCAGCTCCGCGGCGAGGGGCGAGACGTCGCGGCACCCGAGGCACTGCGACATCGTCCCGCTCGGGTCGGTGCCGGTCAGTTCCGACATGGTTCCGGCGAGGACGTTCCCGTCCAGATGCGAGGTCATCACGCGCCTCCGAACCGCTCGGTCTTGATGCGGGCGGGATCATGGCCGATTGCGACCAGGGTGTCGGCGACCGCCTCGACGAAGCCGGTCGGTCCGCAGACGAACACCGACGGGGCCTCGCCGCCGGTGACCTCGAGCGCCTGCAGGTCGGCCGCCACCAGGCGGCCGGCGGGACGAGGCCAGCCGTCGGGCGCTCGCCGGGTGTAGATCCAGGTGACCTCGACCCCGGTCGCCGCAGCGAGCTCGTCGGCGAAGAAGGCGTCCTGCGGTGAGCGGACCGAGTACACGAGTCGGAACGGCGTCGTGCTCCCGGCCGCCTCGTGCGCTCGCACCATCGCCATGAGCGGCACGATGCCCGAACCGCCGCCGATCAGGAGGACCGGCTCCGTGTCCTCGGGGCGCCAGACGAACCAGCCGCCCAGTGGTCCACGCACCTCGACCTGGTCGCCGACCTCGATCGCGTCGACGAGGAACGGGGAGACCTCGCCGTCGGGGACCCGGTCGACGGCGATCTCGATGCGGTCACCGGCGTCCGCCGAGGCGATCGAGTAGGAGCGGACCGCCTGGTAGCCGTCGGGCGCCGTGAGGCGGACGTCGGCGTGCTGCCCGGCCAGGTTCCCGCCCCAGCCGGGGGCGTCCAGGATGAGGCTCCGCCCCGATGGGGTCAGCTGCGTCGCCGTGACCACGGTTGCCGCCTTCCAGACGTCGACATGGCCCGTGCGCCTCACGAGTACCGCTGTTCGAGCCAGGGGTCACCGTAGGCGTGATAGCCGTTCTGCTCCCAGAACCCCGGTTCGTCGTCCTGCTGCATGACGAGGCCGCGGATCCACTTCGCGCTCTTCCAGAAGTAGAGGTGCGGGATGAGGAGTCGTGCCGGGCCGCCGTGCTCCGCGGCGAGCGGCTCGCCGTCGAAGCCGGTGGCGATCCAGGCCTTGCCGTCCAGGAGGTCGTCGAGTGGGACGTTGGTCGTGTAACCGCCGTAGGAGTGGGCCATCACGAAGTCGTAGCCGCTCTCGACCTCGGCGAAGAGCGTGTCGAGGGAGACGCCCTGCCAGCTCGTGCCGAGCTTCGTCCAGCGGGTCACGCAGTGGATGTCGCGGGTGATGTCGTCCTGCTGGAGGGCCTGCATGGCCGCCCAGTCCCAGCGGTGGGTCTCCCCCGTCTCCGTGCGGATCTGGAACTCCCACTCATCGGTGTCGATCCGCGGCGTGGGTCCGGCGGACAGGACGGGGAAGTCCTCGGTGAGGAACTGGCCGGGCGGGAGTCGGTCGTCCTGCTCCCGTGCCCGTCCTCCGAAACCGCGTGTGAACACCGCCATGTCGACCTCCTCAGGATGGTCATCACCCTAGTGAGCAGGTGTCGGTGAAGCCAGGCCCTCCTGGGGTCACCAAGTGGTTCCGGCCTCGCTCAGCCGGTGATGAGGTTCGACAGCGCGTCGATCGAGTGGACGACGGCGAGGGCGCCGGTGGCCTCCGCCGGCGAGCCGTAGCCCCACTCGACGAGGATCGTCGGGATCCCGTGCGCCGCTGCGCCCTCGATGTCGTGGAGGCGGTCGCCGACCAGTACGGTGCGGGACGTGTCGACGCCGGCGGCCGTGAGACGCCGGAGGGCCTCGCCGACGACGTCGGCCTTGCTGCTGCGGACCTCGTCCTCGGAGGCGCCCGTGACGACGGTGAAGTACTGGCTCAGGCCGAAGTGGTCGAGGATCGTGTTCGCCTGCGACTCGGGCTTCGAGGTCGCGAGCCCGATCGGGATCCCGGCCTCGGAGATGCGCGCGAGCAGCCCGGCGACGCCTGGGAACACCGCTGTGCCGACCTCGGCGCCCTCGATGGCGACCTGGCGACGGTACTCGGTGAGGGCGAGCTGCGACTGCAGGGGGTCCATGTCCGCGAAGTCGCGGAAGGAGTCGAGTAGCGGCGGCCCGACCCAACGCAGCAGCGATTCGTCGGACGGGACGACGGCACCGACGTTCGCCAGGGTCGTCTTCATGCGCGAGATGATGCCGGGCGCCGAGTCCACGATCGTGCCGTCGAGGTCGAACAGCACGCAGGACCAGCTGCGGTGGAAGGACACGGTCGTACTCGCGAGGTAGAGATCGGTCACACGCTCCATCCTAGGGCGACCCCTCCCGTGGGGAAGGGTTGTCAACCGGTTGCCAGAGCCGTAGGCTGACAGGGCCGGCAGCCCGACTGTCTGGTTCCCGATGACGAGAACGAACGCGAAGGCGGAAGCGCACGTGAATGCACAACACCCGGTGAGCTGGACCCTGTCGGGCTTCGGCGACGAGATCGACGCCGACCCGACGACGCAGATCGCCGTGCTGGAGGCGCTCGGTGCATCGCACATCGAGGTCCGGAGCGCGTGGGGCGTCAACATCATCGACCTCGACGCCGACCAGCTCGCCCGACTCGGTGCGCAGCTGCAGCGGTCGGGCATGGGTGTGTCCGCCATCGGATCGCCGATCGGCAAGGTCGACGTGGCCCTCGACGCCGAGCTGGAGGTCGCCCGACTCGCGCGCGCGATCGCCGCTGCACACGCCCTCGGGACCCCGAACATCCGCATCTTCTCCTTCTTCCGGGGCGCGGGCGTGCCGGTGGAGGCCACCCGCGACGACGTCCTGGTCCGCATGCGCCTGCTCGCCGATCTGGCCGAGCGTGAGGGGGTCGTGCTCCTGCACGAGAACGAGAAGGACATCTACGGCGACGTCCCGGAGCGCATCCTCGACCTCGTCGAGTCCGTCGGATCACCCGCGCTGCGGCTCGCCTGGGACAACGCGAACTTCGTCCAGGTGGGCGTCGCGCCGTTCGACGACGGCTACGCGATGCTGCGTCCGTACGTCGACTACCTGCAGGTCAAGGACGCGGTCGCCGAGAGCGGCCAGGTCGTGCCGTCCGGCGAGGGCGACGGGCAACTGCGTGAAACGCTCATGGCATTGCGCGACGACGGCTACGCCGGGTTCGCCTCGCTCGAGCCGCACCTCGCCGACACCCACGCGCTCGGTGGCTTCTCGGGTCCCGCCTCGTTCGGCGTGGCCGCCCGGGCCTTCCGGAGGCTCACCGACGAGCTGGGGATCGAGCTGCGATGAGCCGCGTGCCCGCACCCGTCCTCCGCCGCGTCGCCGTGATCGGGTGCGGCGACATCTCCGCACTCCATCTCGCCGCGATCGGGACGGTCCCCGGTGCGCAGCTCGTGGCGGTGTGCGACGTCGACGCCGGCCGGCTCGATGCGGCGAGGGCTGCGACGGGTGTCCCGGGCTTCACCGACCTCGATCGACTGTTCGACGAGGCGCGACCCGACGTCGTCCACATCTGCACCCCGCACCACCTGCACGCCGACCAGGCGATCCGGGCGCTCGAGCGCGGGATCGACGTCATCCTCGAGAAACCACTCGCCCACACGCGCGAGGAGGCCGGACGGCTCCTGGCCGCGGCGGAGCACAGCCGAGCGAAGATCGCGGTGTGTTTCCAGAACCGCTACAACCAGCCTGCGGAGCGCGCGAAGGAACTCCTCGACTCGGGTGAGCTCGGCGCCGTGCTCGGCGCCTCGGCGGTCGTGCCGTGGCATCGGACGGCGGCCTACTACGAGGATCGCCCGTGGCGCGGTCGCTGGGAGACCGGCGGCGGCGGACTCCTCATGAACCAGGCGATCCACACGATCGACCTCGTGCAGTGGTTGGTCGGCGACCCGATCGAGGCGACGGGGTCGATCGCCACTCGCGCGCTCGCCGAGGTGATCGAGGTCGAGGACACAGCCGAGCTGCGCATCGTGCACGCGGGTGGCGCGACGAGCACGGTCTACGCGACGGTCGCCGGGGTCGCGAACCTGCCCGTGACGATCGACGTCGTCTGCGAGCGGGGCACGCTGAGCCTCGGCGCCGAACTCACCGCCCGCTTCGCCGACGGGCGCGTCGAGACCACCGTCGAGCGCGTGACGGCCAGCGGAGCGCGTGCCTACTGGGGCGTCTCCCATGAACGGCTGATCCAGGACTTCTACGCGGGGCTCGACGAGCCGGGCGCCTTCTGGCTCCACCCCGCCGAAGCACGCAAGGCGTTCGACGTGATCCAGGACGTCTACGACGCGGCGATCCCCGAGCGACGGTCGTCGATCCTCGCCGCGCAGCTCGGCGCTCGCTGAGCCACCACCCGTTGCAGGCGGCGACGCCTCAGGACGCTGCGGTCCGCCTGACGAGCCGCAGCGCTCCGTCCGGGTCGGGGAACCGCTCCAGGTCGCGGACCGCCGCCTCCAGGACGGTGTCGAGGTGCTGGGACGCGAGGCTGACGCCACCCATCGCCACCGCCTCGGAACCGAGCGAGGAGACGACCACGTCCGGTGGCAGCGGGCAGATCTCGCCGAGGGTGCTGATGAACCGCGGTAGGAAGACGTCCGCGCCCGGAGCGCTTCCGCCGCCGACCACGAGGAGTTCCGGATCGAGTGCGAGGACCATGGCCGCCGCGCCGGTGGCCAGGTCGTCCGCGAACTCGTCCATCACCGCCAGGGCGATCCGATCACCGGCGCGAGCCGCATCGAAGATCTCCTCGCGGGACGGCCGTGGTGAGCCGAGGACCGACTCGCCGTACCGCTCGTTCAGACGTGACCACCGGAGTTCGGGCATCTCGCCGACGATCCCTGCCGCACCGTGTACGCCGCGATGCACCTTCCCGTCGACGATGGAGGCCGCGCTGGTGCGCACGCCGCAGAGGAGGTAGACGACGTCGCGGTGGCCCTGTGCCGCGCCGACGGTCAGTTCCGCGCGGGCGCCGAGCGCGACGTCGCCCTCCACCAGGACGGCTCCGTCGAACTCCCGCTCGAACCGCTCGCGCAGGTTCAGCCCGACCCAGTCCGGCAGCCCCGTCCCGCCGAAGTGCAGCACCTCGCCGTCCCGGCCGATCGCGCCCGGGGATCCCACGGCGACGATCCACACCGACCCGCGGGTGAGGTCGAGGGTGCTGAGCGCCGCATCGCCGGTCGCCAGCGCCAGGGTGATGCGCTCGGTCGCGCCCGTGTCCTCGGGCAGGCGAGCCGTGCGCTGGCCCAGGACGGCACCGGCGAGGTCGGTCACGACGGCATGGATGTGGTTCGCGCCGATGTCGAGCGACAGGAGATGGCCGAGTCCGGCCCGCACGCTGAAGGCGGTGGCGGGTCTGCCGATCCGGGACGCCGAGGCGCGTTCGGCTGATTCGAGCCAGCCCATCGCGACGAGGTCCGTGACGATCGCGTCGATGGCCGTCCGAGACAGCCCGGACGCGTTCGCCAGCTCCCGCAGGGTGAGCGGCTGCGGGAGCAGGGCGCGCAGCACACCGAGCGAGTTCATCCTCCGGAGCAACGAACGACTGCCCATCGATCCGCCGGACGGCTCCACCATCGCCTCTCGAGGCATTCCCATTCCCCTCTTGCGACTTTTCACGGCACGTTGCAGTATTAACTCCGCCTCCTCGACTCTACCCGCGGCAGCCCCGTGGTGGCAGTCGGGAAACCCGCGTCGATTCCGAGCGCGCACCCACCCAGAGAGAAAGCCGGCCATGCTGCACACCTTCACCTTCGGTGACCTCCGCATCCCCGCGAACCTCGCCGGCGAACCGACGGCCACGAGCACGGGGTTCGTCGTGCCCGCCGGTCCGGTCGCGCTCCTCCACCCCTTCGGCGACACCGGCTTCTACCGGCACGGCTGGAACTCGTGGAGCCCGAGCGGGTGGACCACCACCGACGGCGAGACCATCGGCATCAAGGACAGCCCCGACCGGCTGCTCACCGCCGACGACGCGGTCAACGAGACCCCGCACCTCCACTCCGGCAGTGGCGTCGGGGCCATCACGGGACCGGACGGCACCGTGCTGCTCATCGGGACCCTCGGGCTCGGCAACCCCCGGGTCGGTGCCGACCGCAACACGATGTGGGCGCGGAGCGAGACCGACGAAGCCGAGTGGTTCGTCACGTTCGGACCGGAGCAGCAGGCTTTCGCCGATTACGCTGCCATCCTGTCCGAACGGCTCGGGCGGCGCTCACAGCGCGCCGGTCGCGTCTGGAGCAGTTGGTACTCCTACTACGAGGGCATCGACGAGGAGCTGGTCACCCGCACCGTCGCCGACCTCACCGGGTACCCCTTCGACGTGTTCCAGCTCGACGACGGCTGGGAGCCGATCGTGGGCGACTGGACGGCCGGTCCGGACTTCCCGTCCGGCATGCAGGCGACCGCCGGTCGCATCGCCGAAGCCGGGTTCCGCCCGGGGCTCTGGCTCGCCCCCATGATCGCGCTTCCCGAGTCCACGATCGCGCGGGAGCGCCCCGACCTCCTCGTGCAGGACGACGCCGGGCGCCCGCTGGCGACCGGCTACAACTGGAACTCCCACTACTACTCGCTCGACACCACGCAGCGGGAGGTGCAGGACCACCTCCGCGAGGTCTTCGAGCGCGTCACCGGGTGGGGCTTCAGCTACATCAAGCTCGACTTCATGTACGCGGGGGCCGTCACCGGTCGGCGGCACCAGGACGTCCACCGCGAGACCGCCTACCGGGATGCGATCTCGTTCATCAGGGAGACGGTCGGCGACGACGTGTACCTGCTCGGCTGCGGCGTCCCGATGATCCCGTCCATCGGGGTGTTCGACGGCGCGCGCGTGGGGCCGGATGTCGGTCCGTTCTGGGACAACGCCGAACGGGTCGGCGACCCGTCGGGCGTCGGGGCGTGGAACTCCATCGTCGACTCCGTCAACCGCGTCTGGCTCAAGGACGTCTACGAGGTCGACCCCGACGCCGTCTACTTCCGCAGCGCCCGGAACCTCCTCGACCCCGTCGAACGTCGCATGCTCCAGGACGTCGCCGCCATCCTCGAGTTCAAGTCGACCTCCGACCCGGTGGTCTGGCTGCACGAGAGCGAACGCGCCGAACTCCGCCAGTACCTCACGGAGACGCCGACGGTCGAGCAGACGGGGCGGTTCACCTTCCGGCTCGACGGCCGGGAGGTCGACCTGACGGCCGTCGTGGCGGGAGAGGCCCGCTCCGACACCTCGTACATCGGGTGACGCCTGGCGCTCGGCGGCGAACCGGCGTTATCCGATAAACGAACGCCGACCGCCCGGAAGTGGAGCTTTGGCACAGTCGTGGGATTCTGAGCAGGATGAGCGTGAATGCTGGGCCCGCGGAGCGGTTCGAGGCCGCGGGGGGCGACGTCGACGACGCGCGCGAGCTCTACCGCGAGGCGTACCAGATCGGCGGGATCACCGTCGAGCCGACGGCCACCGACTTCGGATACCGCTTCACGTCCATCGGCGACGCCGACCTCGCGCTGCGCGCATCGCAGGTCGAGGGCCGGATCACGGGCGCTTCCTTCACCCAGGACGAGTACGTGGTGACCTGGCTCACGCGTGGCGAGGGCGTGATGGACCTGCTCGGCTCGCCGATGAAGCTCCACCCTGGCGTGCCCTCGATGTTCGCGAATGACCGGCCCGCGCAGTTCGATCTCATCGACTATCGGCTCAACATGATGCACTTCGGCGGTGCGTACTTGGAAGGCGTCGCGGCGGACACCGAGGGGTCGGTGGGTCCGATCCGGTTCGACACGACGTTCCGCCCGTCGGGCGACGCCCTGCGGCGTTGGACCGAGACGGTGGCGACCGTCGCGCGCGTGATCTACGACGACGGGAGTTCCGCGGTGCTGCGCGCCGAGGCGAACCGAGCGGCCGCCGTCACGTTGCTCGAGGTCTTCCCGCATCTCGCTCTGCAGCCACGGACCGATCTGGCGGTTCCTCCGAGCAGCAAGGCCCGCGCCGCCGTCGAGTTCATGGTCGCGAACGCCCACCGACCTTTGGGTACCGACGAGGTCGCCGCTGCCGCGGGGATCAGCCTGCGCAGTCTGCAGGCGGCGTTCCGCCGCGAGTACGAGGTCACCGCCACCGACTACCTGCGGTCGATCCGCCTCGATCGTGTCCGACAGGAGTTGCGGGATGCGGAACCGGGCCTCGCGACGGTCGCCGCGGTCGCCAGGCGGTGGGGGTTCACCCACCTCGGGCGGTTCGCCGCGTCGTACACGACCCGCTTCGGCGAGTATCCGAGTGTGACCCTCGCGTCGAGCCGCGGCGCAACCCACCCGCGTTCCCTAGGCTGAGGCCATGACGCGATCCACGGTGAACGACCCGCACGCTCCGAAGCCCGTCGGGCCGTATTCGCATGCCGCGGTCGCCCCGACCGGAGCGCTGTACCTGTCCGGGCAGACGCCCATCGATCCGGTGACCGGAGCCCTCGTCAACGGTGATGTCGCTGAGCAGACCCGCCGGGTGTTCGCCAACCTCGAGTCGGTGCTGACGGCGGCCGGTCGTGGGTTCGCCGACGTGGTCAAGGTGAACGTCTACCTCGTCGACATGGCCGACTTCGCGTCGATGAACAGCGTCTACGAGACGGTCTTCTCGGCACCCTACCCTGCGCGCACCACGGTCGCGGTCGTCGGGCTGCCGCTCGGCGCGCGCGTCGAGATCGAACTGGTCGCCTGAGACCACGCGAGGGGCGGCCCTACTTGTCCCAGGCCGCGGTCGGCGGCAGGCAGCGCGCTGTGCGCTCCTCGTTCAGCAGCTCCTCGATGAGCGGGGACTTCGCCGCCGTGTAGGCGCGGCCGTCGTCGGTCCTGGCGAGCTCCAGCTTGAGCTCCTGGTAGCGGCGCCGAGCGGATGCGTCGTGCAGCAGCTTGTCCCGGAACAGCCGCTGGTTGCAGTGCTCCCACACGTCTGAGCCGAACACGTGGAGGATGTGCGTGCGACGGACTCCGTCCGAGCGGACGTACACGGCATGCGTCTTCGGTCCGGCGGCGTTCGGCTCGTACCCGAGCCCGGCCAGGAGTGGTCCGAGGGCGAACGGGTCGACGGTTGCCGTCGCTCTCGCGGCGAGGTCGATGATCGGCTTGGCGACGAGACCGGGGACGGCGGTGCTCCCGATGTGCTCGATCGCGTCGACGCGTTCGTGGAGGACGTCCGAGAGCCGCGCCGCCTCGTGTCGGAACGCCGTCGCCCACTCCGTCCGGTGCGGGCTCAGCTCGATCATCGGATCGAGCGTACCCCGCGGTCCGTCCCTGGGCGAGGGCCGCTCCCGAGCCCATCCCGGGTCCCTGAGCCCACCCCGGTCCCTGAGCCTGTCGAAGGGCTGGGTGACGCCCCGCCTCAGTCCGTGGCCGGCGGCGGGGCGGTCGACTCGCGCATGATGAGCGTGGTCGCGAGGTCGGTGATGGTCGGGACCTCGGTGCCCCCGAGGTGCGCGAAGAGGGTCTGCACGGCGTAGGAACCGGAGGCGATGTGCGGGCTGCGGATCGACGTGAGTGCCGGTGTCGTGAAGTCCGAACCGAAGATGTCGTCGAAGCCGATGAGGCTCAGCCGGGTGGGCATCTCGACACCACGTGAGCGCAGCTCCAGCATGATGCCGATGGCCAGGAGGTCGTTGTACGCGAGGACCGCGGTGGCACCCGTATCGAGCACGGCCGTGGCCGCCGCCCTGCCCGCGGCCATGTCGGGCTGCGTCGACGGCACCCGCACCGTCTCGATGCCGCGTTCCGCGCACAACGCGCGCGTGCGGTCCCAGCGATGACGCGACATCCACGAGCGCGACGGCCCGGAGACGAACGCGAGCCTCCGGTGACCGAGCTCCGCGAGGTGGTCGATCGCCTCGGTGAGGCCCGGGTCGACGTCGGCGACGATGCTGTCGACGTCGTCGACCTGACGGTTGATCACGACGACGGGCTTCTCCTGGCCCAGCGCGCGCACGTCGTCGGGCAGGAGCCTCGAGGTCGCGAGGATGAGACCGTCGACCGACGGCATGAGCCGCCTGGCGGTCAGCAGCTCCATCTCCGCCGACTCCTTGAACTCCGCGAGCACGAGCGTGTAGTTGCGCTCGGCGGCCTCGCGCTCCGCACCGCGGACGACATCGAAGAACATCGGGTTCGTGATGTCGGCGACGATGAGGCCGAGCGTGCCGGTGCGCCCGGTGGGGAGCGCGCGGGCGGCGGGGTTCGCCACGTAGTTGAGCTGCTTGGCGGCGTCGTGGATCTTCTGCGCCGTCTTCTCGTTGATGCGGCCGGGGCGGCTCAGCGCCCGCGACACGGTCGACGGGTTGACGCCGGCGAGCTGCGCGATGTCGTAGATCGTCGCGGCGCGTTTCGTCTTCACGACCCCGGCCGTGGGTTCGGGCGTCCCGGGCTCGGGAGCGACCATCTCGGCGGATGCGTCAGAGGTGCTCATGGGGCTCGCTCCTCTCGATCGCCGCCCTCGGCGACCTGAGCCATCGTACTGCCGCGGCCTCCGCGGGAGGGCTCAGGCCGGCCGGGTCAGCGGGTCGCGACATCGAGCGCGTGGTTGGCCCACTCGTACGACAGGCGGTGCGACTCGTAGACGCTCTCGACGCTCGGGAAGTCGACCTCGATCATGTAGTCGCCGTCGTAGTCCGCGGGCATCGCCGCGACGATCGCGTCGAAGTCGAGCACGCCGAGCCCGGGTTCCGCCCACAGCCGCTTGGTCTGCGACGTCTCGTGGTAGCTCAGCGCGCCATCGGCTGCGCCGTCGAGGTGATCGGCGTAGACGTCCTTGATGTGGATGCCGCCGACGCGGTCGCGGTAGTCGGTGATCATCGCGACCGGGTCCGCTCCCGCCCAGCGGAGGTGTCCGGTGTCGGGCCCGAACCCGATGAGGTCCGGTCCGAGGGTGTCGAGCAGACTGCGGATCTCGTGCTCGGTCTCGAAGACACCACCGACGTGCGAGTGGTGCAGGGGGCGGATCCCCTCGGCGAGCAGGACCTCGCAGGTCCGGCCGGCGTTCTCGATGGCCAGGTCGAGACGCTCCTGGGAGAAGTCGGCGCCGATCGCCGGCGTCGCCATGCGCGCCGGGATCGCCATCGAGGAGATCATCGTGCGGTCGAGTCCGAGGGAGGCCTGCGCCGCCCCGAACGCCTTCGCCGCCTCGAGGACCTCGGTCAGGACGACCGTCTCGTCGAACGCGCTGCTGAACAGGCTGAGCGACGGGGCGAGGCCGTAGCCGCCGATCCACGTGCGGTACTCCTCCGCGGTCATGCCCTCGGGGATGTCGGCCTTCACCGCGGTGAACCCGATGCGCTGGAAGTCGGCGAAGGCCTCCTCGAACACCTCGCGGGTCTTGCCGCGCGCACTCCAGTACGGGATGGGGTTCGCCGCCACCCGGTTCGTGCGCTGCGCGCTCATCGGGCCACCGCCGCAACGGCGTCGAGGCGGACCGGTTGGCCCGTGCGTGCGGATTCGTAGAGACCGGTGATGATCGAGATCGCCTGGCGGTTCTCGGCCAGCGTCACGCGGAGCGGCTCCTCCCCGCGGATCGCGGCGAGCACGTTCCGGTACTGGTGCAGGTGCGCGTCCGACATCTGTCCGGCGACGCTCGAGCCCGCCTGCGTCTCGTCGGCGAACTGCGCCGCCTGGTTCGTGTCCTTCCCCTGCGAGCCGAAGAAGGCCTCGGCGCGCTCCATTCCTGCGGGGGTGGAGTGGAAATACGTCAGCTGGTCGTTCTCGATGACCGCGGAGCCGCGGTCACCGTGGACCTGCAGCCGCGCGACGAGGCCCGGGTAGACGGCCGTCGAGCCGTGGATGACGCCGAGCGCGCCGGATGCGAAGCGGACGACACCGACCGCGACGTCCTCGGTCTCGATGCGCTTGTGGGCGAGGAGCGCGGTGTATCCGAAGACCTCGACGGGGCGTCCGAGGAGGGCGACCAGCAGGTCGACCGTGTGCACGCCCTGGTTCATGAGCGCGCCGCCGCCGTCGAGCGCCCAGGTACCGCGCCAGTCGCCGGAGTCGTAGTAGCTCTGCCCGCGCCACCAGTCGACCGATGCGATGCCCGAGGTGATGCGCCCGAGGTCTCCGCGTTCGGCGGCGGCGAGGACGATCTCCGTCGAGGGGTCGAAGCGGTGCTGGGAGATGACGGTCACGACGGTGCCGGCCCGCTCCTGGGCGGCGATGATGTCGTCCGTCCGCGAGACGGTGACGTCGGCCGGCTTCTCGATGATGACGTGCTTGCCGGCCTCGAGCGCTTCGATGGCGAGGTCGGCGTGCAGGCCGGTGGGCGTGCAGACGACGACGATGTCGGGGTCGGTCTGCGCCAGCGCCTCCGTGAGGGTCGTGAACGCCCGTCCGCCGCGCTCGGCGACGAGGGCCTCCGCCTTCGCGAGCTCCGGGTCGGCGACGGCGACGAGTTCCAACTCGTCGCGCAGCTGGTCGATGACGATGCCGTGCTGCTTCGAGATGATGCCGGCGCCGGCGATGGCGATGCGGTGCGGTCGGGACATGCGGGGGTTCGCTCCAGTTCTGTGCGTGGGATGGGTCGGTGTCCGTGCCGGCTCAGGCGAGCTGGCGGAGGTGTGCGAGGGCGGCCTCGAGCTCCGGTTCGAAGTCCTCGAAGAGGCACTCGACGGTGATGGGGCCGTCGTAGCCGCCGTCTCGGAGGGCCGTGATGAATTCGGTGAGTGGCCAGTCGCCCTGGCCGGGCGGCCGTCGTCCGGCATCGGCGATGTGGGCGTGTCCGATGCGGGCGCCGAGGGCCTGGACGACGGCGAACGGCTCCTCCTCCAGCATGATGTGGAAGAGGTCGGCGACGACGGGCACACGGTCGATCCCGAACTCGTCGAGGAAGGCGACCGTCTCCTCGAGCGAGTTGAGCAGGTTCGTCTCGTCACGGTTCAGCGGCTCGAGGACGATCTGCAGTCCGTTCCGCTCCGCCGCGTCGCGCGTCTCGACGACGACCTCTGCGAACCTCGCGCGGGCGGCCGCGACGTCCACCCCGGTGGGGATGGTGCGCGCCGTACCGCTCCCGAACACGATCTTCGCGCCGGGCTCCGAGACCGAACCGATGATCGGCATGACGGCGTCGAGGTACGCGGTGACGCGTTCCGTCGGGAAGCCGGGGTCGGCGAGCGACAGGTCGCCGGGGAACAGGATCGCGAACGAGCCGCGTCGGACGCTCACGTCGTAGTCGGGGTGGCGCGTCCACCCGGCTCCGTCGGCGACGACGAGGTTGCCGACGATGGTCGGTTCCGCGTAGTCGGCTCCGGACGCGAACGCACCGGGGATGCGTTCGGAGGGGACGATCACGCCGTACCCCGTGAGCGGGTGCCGCTGGGCGGTCGCGATGTCGATACGAACGCTGCTTGCCACTGCAATCTCCTGTGATAGCCGGGTCTGCTCCTCGCGTCGCTGACGCGTTCCAGTGGTCCTGGACCACGACGGTTCCGGTCGGAAGCGGGATCAGTCTCGCAGACGGTCGGCGTTCCGGCAAGCGATTGCCAGCAGGGTGTGGCAATCGGTTGACAGACGGAGGCCTCACCGTTTCAATGGAGGCGTGCCGACGACGCTGCAGAACGATCCAGACCGCCTCCTCCCCGCCGACCCCGGGACGCGCGACGTCGCCAGGGCGCTCTACCGCTCGGTCGAGGCCCTGCCGATCATCTCGCCGCACGGGCACGTGGATCCGGCGATCCTCGTCGAGGACACCCCGTTCGCGAACGCCACCGAGCTGTTCCTCCGGCACGACCACTACGTCACCCGCCTGCTGCACGCCGCCGGGTTCTCCCTCGCGGACGTCGGCGTGCCCGACCTCGCGGAGGGTGGTGCCGTCGCCGCGCCGCGGGACGCCTGGCGACGGTTCTGCGAGCACTGGCACCTGTACGCCGGCACCGCCTCCGGGTACTGGCTGAGCTCGATCCTCGGTGAGCAGTTCGGCGTCACGGAGCAGCCGGACGGCGCGAACGCCGACCGGCTCTTCGACACGATCCACGAGGCGCTCCAAGCGCCGGCGTTCCGTCCGCGTGCGCTGTTCGACCGCTTCCGCATCGAGGTGCTCGCGACCACCGACGACCCGATGGACGACCTCGCCGCGCATGCCGCCCTCGCAGCGGACCCCACCTTCAGCGGGCGCGTCCTGCCGACCTTCCGGCCCGACGCGTACCTCGATCCGTCGAAGGCCGGGTGGGCGGAGCGGGTCGCGGCGCTCGCTGCCTGGAACGGCACCCCGGAGGGCAGCTACCGCGGCTATCTCGAAGCGCTCGCCGGGCGCCGTCGCCACTTCATCGAACATGGGGCGGTGTCGGCCGACCACGGTGTCCCGCAGCCACTCACGCTCGAACTCGAGGAGGCGGACGCCGCAGCGCTGTTCGACCGCGCGCTGTCGGGGACCGCCGACGCCGCCGACCTCGAGCGGTTCGCCGCGCACATGCTGTTCGAGAGCGCCCGGATGAGCGTCGAGGACGGCCTCGTCATGACCGTGCACCCCGGTGTCCACCGCAACCACCACGCGCCGACGCTCGCCCGCTTCGGACCGGACACCGGGCACGACCTCCCGGTCCGCACCGACTACGTCCGCCCCCTGCGCCCGTTGCTGGAGCGGTTCGGCACGGCTCCGGGGTTCCACCTCGTCCTCTTCAGCGTCGACGAGACGAGCTACTCGCGGGAGATCGCACCGCTCGCCGGGTTCTACCCGAGCGTCTTCATCGGCGCGCCGTGGTGGTTCCTCGACGCGCCCGACGCCGTCCTGCGCTTCCGGTCCGCCGTGACGGAGACGGCAGGATTCTCACGCGGATCGGGGTTCATCGACGACACGCGGGCGTTCCTCTCGATCCCCGCCCGACACGACATGTCCCGGCGCCTCGACGCGTCCTTCCTCGCGCGACTCGTGCGGGAGGGGCGCATCGACGAGGCGACGGCCGAACGCATCATCCTCGACCTCGTCGTCGAGCAGCCGCGACGGGTGTTCAAGCTGTGAGCACCGTGACGAACGTGGACAGCGCTGCCGGAGCGCCGCGGGAGCAGGCGGTCCCGCGTCTGTCCCGCGCGCGGCTGCCCGAGTTCCCATCGGCACCGGTCCGGATCGTCCACCTCGGACTCGGCGCCTTCCACCGTGCCCACCAGGCCTGGTACACCCAGCTCGTCGACCCCGATCACGAGTGGGGCATCGCCGCCTTCACCGGCCGGAGCCCGCAGGCCGCAGTCGACCTGGACGCCCAGGACTGCCTCTACACGGTCGTCGAGCGCTCGGCGGACGGCGACTCGGCCACGATCGTCGGTTCGATCGTCGAGGCGCGGGACGGCGCCGACGTCGCACGGCTCCATGACCTCCTCGCCGCTGAGACCACCGCCATCGTCACCCTCACCGTCACCGAGTCCGGGTACCGGCTCGATGCCGAGGGCAAGCCGGACGCGTCGGATCCGGCGGTCGAGCGGGACGTCACGCTGCTGTCGGACGCCTTGGACGGCGGGGCGGAACTCCGCGATGCCCGACCGACGACGACGCTCGGCAGACTGCTCCTCGGCCTCGAAGCCCGTCGTCGCGCCGGGGCCGGTCCGATCGCGATCGTGCCGTGCGACAACATCGCCGACGGCGGTGCGCTCGTCCGTCGCGCGATGCTCGCCCTTGCCGACCGGGTCCGCCCGGAGACCGCTCGGTGGATCGCCGACGAGGTCTCGTTCGTCTCGTCCTCGGTCGACCGCATCACGCCGCGTCCCACGCCTGCCGACGAAGCGGCGGCCGCGACCCTCACCGGATTCGCCGATGCCGCTCCCGTCGTCACCGAGCCCTTCACCGACTGGGTGCTGAGCGGCGACTTCCCCGCCGGGCGGCCGGCGTGGGAGTCCGCGGGTGCCCGGTTCGTCGACGACCTCGAGCCCTACGAGCAACGCAAACTGCGGCTGCTGAACGGCGCCCACTGCCTCCTCGCCTATGCGGGCCCGCTGCGCGATCATGCGACGGTCGCCGAGGCGGTCGGTGACGAGCAGTGCCGGGCCTGGGTCGAGGAGTACTGGGACGAGACGGAGCGTCACCTGCCGGACGACCTCGGGCTGACGGTGTATCGCACCGCACTCCTGGAGCGCTTCGACAACGCGCGCATCGAGCATCGGTTGCAGCAGATCGCCCTCGAGGGCGTCACCAAGCTGCGGGTGCGGATCGTGTCGACCCTCCTCGCGGAACGCGCCGCCGGTCGGCCGGGAACCGGGTCCCTGCGCGTGATCGCCGCGTGGGTGGCGGCTGTACAGAGCGACGACCGCCCGGGCGATGCGAGCGGTGCCGCGGTCGCCGAGGCACTCCGGTTCCACGGCCGGGAGCGGACCGCGGCGCTCGTACGCCTGATCGATCCCCGCCTCCTCGACTCGGAGCCGGATGACGGTTCCACGCTCGTCACCGAGCTGGAGCACCTGGTCGACGAGCTGACCGGACGCCCACGGAACCCCTGACACCCCCCGCTGCAGCCGACCCGCAGTCCGTCGGAACCACCCCGGCCACATCGGCCGCAATGCACGAAGGAGTAGTACCCATGAACATCGACAAGGCCGAGGTCATCGTCACGAGTCCCGACCGGAACTTCGTGACGTTGAAGCTCACGACCGACGACGGCCTGACCGGCCTCGGGGACGCGACGCTGAACGGGCGCGAGCTCGCGGTGGTGGCGTATCTGACCGAGCACGTGGTGCCGCTGCTGCTCGGGCGCGATGCGTCGCGGATCGAGGACACCTGGCAGTTCCTCTACCGCTCGGCGTACTGGCGGCGTGGTCCGGTGACGATGGCGGCGATCGCGGCGGTCGACATGGCGCTGTGGGACATCAAGGGCAAGGCTGCGGGCATGCCGGTGTACCAGCTGCTGGGCGGGGCGTCCCGGACGGGGCTGCTCGCCTACGGGCACGCGTCGGGCAAGACGAACGAGGAGCTGTTCGACAGCGTGCGCGAGCACCAGGCGCAGGGCTACAAGGCCATCCGGATCCAGACGGCGGTGCCGGGGCTGAAGTCGATCTACGGGATCGCCTCCAACGCCACGTTCGAGGGCAACACCGGTGTCCGGTACGACCACGAGCCGGCGCAGCGCGGTGGCCTGCCGAACGAGGAGGACTGGGACACCCGGTCGTACCTGCGTCACCTGCCGACGGTGTTCGAGGCGGTGCGGAACGAGTTCGGGCCGGAACTGCCGTTGCTGCACGACGGGCACCACCGGATGACGCCGATCCAGGCCGCGAAGCTCGGCAAGAGCCTCGAACCCTACGACCTGTTCTGGTTGGAGGATTGCACGCCGGCGGAGAACCCGGAGGCGTTGCGTCTCGTGCGGCAGCACACGACGACGCCGCTGGCGATCGGGGAGATCTTCAACACGGTGTGGGACTACCAGCAGATCATCCGCGAGCAGCTCATCGACTACGTCCGCAGCGCGGTCACGCACACTGGCGGGATCACGCATCTGAAGAAGGTGCTCGACTACGCCTCGCAGTATCAGATCAAGTCGGGCATGCACGGGCCGACGGACATCTCGCCGGTGGGGATGGCCGCCGCGATGCACCTCGGCTTGTCGATCCACAACTTCGGCATCCAGGAGTACATGAAGCACGGCGCCAAGACCGACGCGGTGTTCCAGCAGTCCTACACCTGGGAGAACGGCATGCTCCACCCCGGGGATGCGCCCGGCCTCGGTGTCGACTTGGACGTCGACGAGGCGGGCATGTACCCGTACCAGCGCGCCTACCTGCCCTACAACCGTCTCGCCGACGGCACCGTCCACGACTGGTGATCCTTGCGGCCAGCGCGGTGCGCTGACCCGACCGCGCCCCTGTGGCGTGAGTGCGCCCCTCCGGAGGCCCGCGCTCACGTCACAGGGGGCGCGCTCACGAATGCCTCGTAGCAGGGTCAGCCCGCGAGGAGGGCGACGCCGATCACGACGACGGTCGCCGCGGCGATCCGGCGTACGGGTCGGCCCTCGCGGAGCACGAGTGCGCCGAACAGGCTGACGAGGATGACGCTCACCTCGCGCATCGGTGCGACGAGCGCGACCGGCGCCATGGTGATGGCGACGAGCACGAGGATGTACGACATCGGCGAGAGCACTCCGAAGGCGAGGATGCGCGGCCAGTGGGCGCGCAGGACCGCCGGCAGTTCGCGTGCCCGGCGCCCGAGCGATCCGGAGAACAGGACGACCTCGACCGCGGTGCAGCCGACCATGTACGCGACGGGCGAGGCGCCCCACGTGCGGACGGCGTGCGCGTCCCAGATCGTGTAGGCCGCGATCGCGACCCCGGTGAGGAGCCCGAAGGCGACTGCAGGGTCGAGGCGTCGTCGCGTTGCACGCACCTCGACGGCGACCGGTGACGGGTCGCTGCCGCGATCGACGAACCCGATCGCGACGACGCCGACGACGATCGCCGCGACGCCGAGGAGCGCGAGCAGCGACGGGCGCTCGCCGAGGACGAGGACCGCGATGATCACGCTGATCGTCGGGCCGGTGCCGCGCGCCGTGGCGTAGACGGTGGAGAGGCGTCCGCTGGCGTAGCCGCGTTGCAGCACGAGCATGTAGACGTAGTGCAGCACGGCGGAGACGACGACGCCGATGGCGAAGCCGGCGAGGTCGTCCGTACCGAGACCGCCGGTGAAGGGGACGACGATCGCCCACAGGACGGTGCTCGCCACGGCGCCCCACCAGAGGAAGGGCATGCCGATCCGGCTGACGCCGTGGGCGATGATGTTCCACGCCGCATGGCAGACTGCGGCGGCGAGGACGATGGTGACGGCGAGCAGAGACACGTGAGACCCTTCCGATCCTCGCGGACGCGACGATCAGGGTCCTCCGGGCTTTTGTCCTGTCAGATGACGGTCGTTGGCTGGCTGCCGACCGTGGCGCCGCTCGGACCAGTCGAGCTGTCGCTCCGGAACCCTAGGCGCTATCGCGCACCACGCTACCAGCCTCCGGCGAGGCGTGTTCGTTCGCCCAGTTCTGGGCGAACGAACGCTCGGTCGCCCGAACTTGGGCGAATGGACGTGCGTCAGTCGACGATCGCGATGGCGTCGATCTCGACGAGCATCTCCTCGCGCGGGAGGCCCGTGAAGACCGTGGTGCGCGAGGGCAGGACGCCACCCTTCACACGCGAGCCGACGAATTCGCCGTAGGCGTCGTTCATGATCGCGAAGTCCTCGCGCTTGGTGAGGTAGACGCGCAGCATCATGACGTCGTCGAAGGTCGCGCCGCCGGCCGCGAGGATCGCCTCGACGTTCTGCAGCGTGCGGGTGGTCTGCGCGGCGACGTCGCCCGGGAACAGGTACTCGTTCGTCGCGGGGTCGACGGGGCCCTGGCCGGAGACCTGGACGAAGTTGCCCTTGCGGACCCCCTGGGAGAAGGTGTGCGCCGGAGCCGGGGCGTCGGTGGTGGAGATGGCGGTGCGTTCGGTCATGGGGGTGTGTCCTTCGGTTGGTGGCCCTTCGACAAGCTCAGGGACCGGATGGTGGGGCTCAGGGACCGGATGGTGGGGCTCAGGGGCCGGATGGGTGGTCAGGGACCGGGGTTGGTGGGGGCTCAGGGACGGGACGGGCGGGAGGTCAGGCGGTGGCGGGGGCCGCAGTGGGCGCCGGCGGTGCGTAGCCGAGTTCTGTGGAGATCGCGGACGTGGTGGCGAGGAGCTGCGGCAGGAGTGCGCGGACGCCGCTGTGTGGGAGGACCATCGTCGGGACCGAGATCGACACCGCCGCGGTGACCCGGCCGTCGGGCCCGAAGACCGGCGCGGCCACGCAGTTCATGAAGCTCTCGTGCTCCTCGTGGTCCTCGGCCCATCCGCGTTCGGTCGAACGCTCGATCTCGGCGAGCAGGGCGTCGGCGTCGGTGATGGTCTTGTCGGTGTACCGCTCGAACACGATGCCCGTGACGACGCGTCGACGCTCCGCCTCGTCGAGTCCACCGAGGAGGACCTTCGCGACCCCGGTCGCGTACAGGGAGGCGGGCAGGCCGACACGCGAGTACATGCGGAGGGGCTGACGGGACTCGACCTTGTCGATGTAGAAGACGGAGCCGCCCTCGTAGGCGGCGAGGTGCACCGTCTGGCCCGTGGCCGCCCCGAGCGCCCGGATGTGCGGCGCGGCGACGCCGCGGACGTCCTGCTCGTCGAGCGCGGTCTGGGTCAGCTCGAACATCGCCCGCCCGAGGTGGTACCGGAACGACGCGTCGCGCGTGACGAAGCCGTGCTCCTCGAGGGTGTTGAGCAGGCGCAGCACCGTGGTCTTGTGCACGCCGGCCGTCGCCGCGAGCGCGTCGAGGGAGTTGGTGCCCGAGACGATCTCGCGGAGGAGGTCGAGGGCGCGGGACAGGGACTGGCTCATGCGTCGACCATCTCGTTCGAGCCCACCGTCGTCCATGGCAGCGGGTGGTCGGCGGTGATGCGCCACGACGCCCACTCCTCATCGGTCGCCTCGACGATGGTCCTGACACCCTGCGCGTCGGGCACGAGCTCGGGGCGGTCGCCGTGGCAGATGAGCGTCGACGCCGCGACCGCGTGGCCGAGCCGCGTGCAGGCGGTGTCGGAGCGACCCGAGGCCAGCCCGGCGAGGTAGCCGGCGGCGAACGCGTCGCCCGCGCCGACGGTCTCGACGACGTCGACCGACAACGACCGCACCTCGATGCCCGCCTCGGAGCCGCGGTGGAGGGTGGTCGCTGCGTTCTCCTCGTCCTTGAGCACGATGCGCTGCAGGGTCGGCAGCTCGGCGAAGAGGCGGGCGGCGTCCGTGTGGCCGAAGAACAGCTCCGCTTCGTCGACGCCGAGGAACAGGACGGACGCCTGGTCGAGGAGACGGTGCAGCGGGGCGGTCGAGCGACGCTCCCAGAGTCGCGGGCGGAAGTTGAGGTCGACGCTCAGGACGGTGTCTCGGGGCAGTGCGCCGCCCAGCTCGCCCACGAGCAGCGCGGTCGAGTCGGAGAGGGCCGGGGTGATGCCGGAGGTGTGCACGATGGCGGAGGCGGTGATGGCCGCCCGGGTCGCCTCGTGTCGCAGGGTGTCGGCGCCGAGCTGCGACGCGGCGGACTCGCTGCGGTAGTAGTGCATCCGCGGCCGACGGTCGCCGTCGGCGCTCACGACCGTCTCCTTGACGTAGAGGCCGGTGGGCCGGTGGTCGTCGCGTTCGACGGCGTCGGTGAGGACGCCGTCGTGCCGGGCCGTCTCGAGGATGTAGTCGCCGAACCCGTCGTCGCCGAGGCGCGAGATCCAGTGGGTGGGGACGCCCATGCGCGCGAGGCTGGAGGCGACGTTGAACTCGGCACCGCCGACGCCCGTCCGGTATTCGCGGGCCTCGGCGACCGGGAGCTGGTTCTCGGGCAGGAGGACGACCATCGCTTCGCCGATCGTGCTCACGGTGGACGGTGACGTCGTCATCACGGTTCCCCTCGCGTCTCGGCCGGGTCCGGTTGACGGCCTGTGGACGCAATGCTAGAACAGACGTAGCGCCGGATGCAATGTCGGTTGCAAGATGCGCAACGCTTGACGCTCGCGACGTCGGCAGCGCTCGATCGTGAAACGAGGAGACGATGACGGACGACTTCGATGCCGGCGCGCTGGGCGTGCTCGACGGCAGCCTCAAGGGCTTCCCGCCGGCGTCCGTCGGAACCGACGCCGCCGCGTTCCTCGCCGGTCGACCGGCGCTCGCCGACTTCACCACGCCGCTCGTCACGCTCGACCGCTCGGCGGTCGCCGACAACGTCGAGACCATGCGGCAGTGGTGCGACCGCGCAGGGGTGGGCCTCGCGCCGCACGGCAAGACGACGATGAACCGGGCCCTGTGGCAGCGTCAGCTCGACGCGGGTGCCTGGGGCATCACCGTCGCGACCCCGTGGCAGCTCTCCATCGCGCTGGACTGGTCGATCCCCCGCGTGATGCTCGCCAACGCCCTCGTGCAGCCCGAACACCTGCGCGCCGTCGCGCGGTCCCTCGACAGCGGCGACGCCGAGATCGTCGTGTGGGCCGATTCCGTCCGAGCCGTGCAGATCATGTCGCGCGTGCTCGCCGAGCAGCCACCCCGTCGCCCCCTCCACGTGCTCGTGGAACTCGGTGCGCCGGGCGGCCGCACCGGAGCCCGGGACCACGCCACCGCGCTCGAGATCGCCGAGGCCGTCGTCGCCTCTCCCGAGCTCGCGCTCGCCGGCGTCAGCGGCTACGAGGGGGCCCTCGCACACCACGGCGATGACGGCTCGCTGCAGATCGTCCGCGACTACCTGGAGTCGCTCGCCGCGCTCCACGACGCCCTCCTCGCAGGCGGCCGGTACGACGAACGTGTCCGGACGCTCATCGTGACCGCCGGGGGCAGCGCCTACTTCGACGTGGTCGCCGAGGTCCTCGCCGGACTGCGCGACCTCGACGGTGCTCACGGACGCGCCGTCGACGTGCTGCTGCGCTCCGGCGCATACGTCACCCACGACGACGGCTTCTACCGCGGGATCACGCCGCTCGGCCGCCACGAGGGCACCGGCGACTTCCGCTCCGCGATCCACGGCTGGGCGACGATCGTCTCCCGCCCCGAGCCCGGTCTCGCGCTCATCGACGGCGGGAAGCGCGACTTCCCGTTCGACGAGGGACTCCCCGAGGTGCAGGGCGTCCGCCGCGCCGGTTCCGCCACCGTCGAGCCGCTCCCGGGCGCGACGACCACGGCCATGAACGACCAGCACACTTTCGTCTCCCTGCCGCCCGGCAGCGACGCCGAGGTCGGCGACGTCATCCGCCTGGGCCTCTCCCACCCGTGCACCACCTTCGACAAGTGGCGTGCCCTCGTCGTCATCGACGACGTCCGTCTCGCCGAACCGAGCGCCGTCGACGCCGTCACCACCACCTTCGGCTGAGCCGACCCGAACAGGAGCCCCGCATGACGCTCGAGACCCCTCCCACCACGCCGCACGCCCTCGACGCCCTGTACGCCGACCGCGCCATCGCCGTCGTCCGCGTGCCCGTCATCCCCGACCCGGTCGAACTCTGCAGGGCGCTCGCCGCGGGCGGGATCCGCAGTGTGGAGTTCACCTTCACCACGCCGGGCGTCGAAGCGCTCATCCGCGCCGCGGCCGACGCGATCGGCGACCACGGGGCCGTGATCGGCGCGGGGACGGTCGTGGACCGCGACACCGCGCAGCGCGCCGTCGACAGCGGTGCGCAGTTCCTGGTCACGCCCGGTCTGAGCGAGGAGGTCGCCGAGGTCGCCACCGCCGCCGGCATCCCGTTCCTGCTCGGGGCGATGACGCCGAGCGAGGTCATGCGCGCGGCGTCGCTCGGTTCCCACGCGGTGAAGATCTTCCCGGCCGCCGCCATGGGGTCCGGCTTCCTCAAGGACCTCAAGGGTCCGTTCCCGGGTCTCCGGCTCGTGCCGTCGGGTGGACTGCACGCCGGCAACGCCCGCGAGTACATCCAGGCCGGCGCAGCCGCCGTCACCGCAGGGTCGAGTGTGGTCGGTGCGGCCGACGTCGCCGCCGCCGACTGGGCCGGGGTCACCGAGCGCGCGACCGCCTTCACCACGGCGGCCCTCCTGCCGTGACGTCGCGACCGACGGACGATGCGCGCGCGGTGATCATCCGCGGCGCTCGCATCGTCGACGGCACCGGCGGACCGAGCGTGCACGGGTCGCTGCTCATCGACCGGGGCCGCATCATCGCGATCGGGGCGTCCGCCGAGGCCGACGCACCCGCTGACGCCCTGATCATCGACGCCAACGGGTTCGTCGCGTCGCCCGGCTTCATCGACATGCACGCCCACTCCGACCTCGCCGTCCTCCGCGACCACGAGCACCTCGCCAAGGTCTCGCAGGGCGTCACCACGGAGGTCCTCGGGCAGGACGGGCTCTCCTACGCCCCGACGGACGACCGCACCATGGCGATCGTCCGGCAGCAGATCGCCGGCTGGAACGGGCAACCAGACGACGTCGACTTCTCGTGGCGGACCGTCGGCGAGTACCTCGACCGGGTCGACCGCGGGGCCGCGCTGAACGTCGCCTACCTCGTGCCGCAGGGCTCCGTCCGGATGCTCGTGGTCGGCACCGAGAACCGGGCTGCGACCGCTGACGAGATCGCTCGCATGCAGGGGCTCGTCGCGGCCGGTCTGCGGGAGGGGGCCGTCGGCATGTCCTCCGGGCTCACCTACGTGCCCGGCATGTTCGCCGACACCGAGGAGCTCGTCGCGCTGTGCCGCACCGTCGCGGAGTACGGCGGCTTCTACGCACCCCACCAGCGCTCGTACGGCAAGGGCGCACTCGAGGCGTACGCGGAGATGATCGACGTCAGCCGCCGGTCCGGGTGCGCGCTGCACCTCACGCACGCGACGATGAACTTCGGCGTCAACGCCGGCCGGGCCGCCGAACTCGTGGCGCTCATCGACGCCGCCATCGCCGACGGCGTCGACATCACGCTCGACACCTATCCCTACCTCCCCGGTTCGACGACCCTGTCGGCATTGCTGCCGAGCTGGGCGGCGGTCGGCGGGCCGGACGCGACGATCGAGCGTCTGGGCGACGACGACGTCCGTGCGCGGATCCGATACGAGCTCGAGGTGCTCGGCACGGACGGCTGTCACGGTGTCGTCACCGACTGGGCCACGATCGAGATCTCCGGCGTCGCGAACCCCGAGCTCGCCGGGTTCGTCGGCCGGACCGTCGCCGACATCGCCGCGGAGGATGCGGGACACGCGTGGTCGGGCGACCCGACGGCCCTGTTCTTCGCGCTGCTCGAAGCCGACCGGCTCGCGACCGGCATCCTCCAGCACGTCGGCGACGAGGCCAACGTGCGCACGATGATGGTGCACCCGGCCCACGCGGGCGGCAGCGACGGGATCCTCATCGGCGCGAAGCCGCACCCGCGCGCCTGGGGCACCTTCCCGCGCTACCTCGGCCACTACGTTCGCGAAGAGGGGGTGCTCGGGCTCGAAGACGCCGTCGCGCACCTCACCTCGCGACCGGCCGCGCGACTCGGACTCAGCGACCGCGGCGTGCTCCGCGTCGGAGCCGTCGCCGACCTCGTCCTCTTCGACCCCGCGACCATCGCCGACCGCGCGACCTTCGCCGAGCCCCGGCAGCAGGCCGCGGGCATCCCGTGGGTCTTCGTGAACGGTGCCGCCGTCATCGCCGACGGTCGACGCACCGACGCCGTCCCCGGTCGTTCGCTCCGCCGCCGCCCGGCCTGACCGCTTCCCCTTCCTCACCGCCGACACAGAAGGTCCTCCCATGTCCATCACCGCCCTCGCGCGCAGCGTCGCCGCCGCCGCACCAGCCCCGAGCGATCCCATCGGGTGGCTGCAGCAGACCACCCCCGGCCTGCTCATCCTGTGCGCGGTCGCCATCGCGGTGCTGCTGTTCCTCATCATCCGGGTGAAGCTCGAACCGTTCATCTCGCTCTTCATCGTCGGCATCGGTCTGGCGCTCGCGACCGGGACGAGCATCTACCAGATCGTCGGCGTGGCCGTGCCGGACCCCTTCGACGACGAGCAGATCAAGCCGGGGGCGTCCCTCCTCGAGACCGGCTTCGGCGGCATCCTCGGGCACATCACGATCATCATCGGTCTCGGCACCGTGCTCGGCGCGATCCTCGAGCGCTCCGGCGGTGCCGACGTCCTCATCCGGAAGCTCCTCGGTCGCTTCGGGGAGCGCGGCGCTCCGATCGCGATGGGGCTCACCGGTCTCATCTTCGGCATCCCCGTGTTCTTCGACGTCGGCATCTTCGTCCTCGCACCCCTCGTCTACATCACCGCGCGTCGCGGCGGGAAGTCGCTCGTGCTCTACGCGCTCCCGATGCTCGCCGGCCTCTCGATGACGCACGCGTTCCTGCCGCCGCACCCGGGACCGACGGCGCTCGCCGGCACGTTCGAGGTCGGGCTCGGCTGGCTCATCCTCATGGGCTTCCTCTGCGGTATCCCCGCCTTCATCGCGTCGGGCATCGCCTGGCCGCTCTGGATCGGGAAGCGTGTCATGGTCTCGGTTCCCGAGGAGTACGTGCTGGAGCCCGAGGACGACGCCCCCGAGCGCAAGGACGTCTCGCTCTGGAGCGTCGGTCTCATCATCATCACGCCGATCCTGCTCATCCTCGCCGCCACCTTCGGGGCCCTCGCCCTGCCGAACGGCCCGGTCCTCGAAGCGCTGACGCTCATCGGCAACCCGGCGGTCGCGCTCACGATCGCCGTCTGCCTCGCGTACTACGTGCTGGGGGTGCGGCGCGGCATGACGCTCGCCGAGCTGGGCGAGCTCTCCGGTCAGTCGCTCCGGCCGATCGGCATGATCCTGCTCGTCGTCGGTGCGGGTGCGTTCTTCGGCGCGGTCATCTCAGCGACGGGTGTTGGCGCGGCACTGGCCGAGGTGCTCGGTTCGCTCGGCCTGCCGATCATCGTGTCCGCGTACCTCATCAGCTCCGGCCTCCGCATCGCGCAGGGCTCGGCGACAGCGGCCATCGTCATCACGGCCGGGATCCTGCAGCCGGTCGTGCTCGCGGGCGACTACTCGCAGCCGCAGCTGGCGCTCATCGGCATCGCGATCGCGGCGGGTTCGATCACGCTCTCGCACGTCAACGACGGTGGGTTCTGGATCATCGCGAAGTACTTCAACATGTCGGTGAAGCAGACGCTCGCGACCTGGACCGTGCTCGAGACGATCCTCTCGGTCGTCGGCTTCGGGATGGTCGCCCTCATCTGGCTGTTCGTCTAGCCCGAGTCATGACCGTCGGACCAGTGCCTTTCTCAGGAGTTTCCGGGCGTGTCGGTGCCTGGTGAAGTCGGCGCGCCGGAGGACTCCTGAGAAAGGGACTCGGTCGACGTCAGAAGAGGCGGGAGTCGCTGTCGTCAAGGCCGCGCATCGCGTCGTAGTCGAGGACGACGCAGCGGATCCCGCGGTCCTGGGCGAGGGTGCGCGCCTGCGGCTTGATCTCCTGGGCGGCGAACACGCCCTGCACGGGAGCGAGGAGCGGGTCGCGGTTCATGAGTTCGAGGTAGCGGGTGAGCTGCTCGACGCCGTCGATGTCGCCGCGGCGCTTCAGCTCGACCGCGACGGACGCCCCGGTCGCGTCGGTGGCGAGGATGTCGACCGGGCCGATCGCGGTCATGTACTCGCGGCGGATGAGTCGGTAGCCGTCGCCGAGGAGTTCGATCTGCTCGGCGAGGAGCTTCTGCAGGTGCGCCTCGACGCCGTCCTTCTGGAGGCCCGGGTCGACGCCGAGTTCGTGCGCGCTGTCGTGGTGGACCTCGTGGATCGACACGATGAGGGCGTCGCCGGTCTTCTTGTGCGTGACCTTCCACAGCTCGGTGATCCCGGCCGCGGCCTGCGTCTCGTCGGGCTCGACCGTCGTGAGCACGCAGGGCGGGCTCATCCAGTTGAGCGGCTTGTAGGAGCCGCCGTCGGAGTGGACGAGCAGGCTGCCGTCGTTCTTCACCATGAGCAGCCGCTTGGCGAGCGGCAAGTGAGCCGACAACCGTCCGGCATAGTCGACCGAGCACTCCGCAATCACCAAACGCACGACGACGAGCCTACCGCGACACCGCAGCGCGTCCATTCGCCCATGTTCGGGCGACGGAACCGTGAATCGCCCGAACATGGGCGGACGAAAAGGGCTCAGCGCTTGCGGCGGCTGCTCTCGCGGGCGGCCGGCGACGCGAGGCCGGCGAACACGATGAGTACGAGCACGACGAACAGGGCGTTCAGCAGGCCGATGGCGTCGCCGAGGATGCCGATGAGCGGCGGACCGACGAGGAACGCGCAGTAGCCGATCATCGCGACGGCGCTCACCCGTGCCGCAGCGCGCTTGGAGTCGTCGGCCGCGGCGGACATGCCCACCGGGAACCCGAGCGAGGCGCCGAGTCCCCACAGCACGGTTCCGAGGACCATGAGGCCGGTGACCGGCGTGAGGATGAACAGGACGAGTCCGGCGATCGCCGCGGCGGCCGACACCTGCAGCACCGGCACCCGGCCGAAGCGGTCGATGAGCGGCCCGCCGACGATGCGACCGACGGTCATCGCGGTGACGAACACGCCGTAGACGAGCGCGCCGGTCGTGTTGCTCTGCTCATGGCCGTCGACCACGGCGAGTGCGAGCCAGTCGTTGGCGCTGCCCTCGGCGAACGCCATGCCGAGCATGATGACGCCGATGAGGATGAGGCGGCCGTCCGCCCAGACCGAGAGGCTCTCGCGGAGACGGTCCTGCCACGGCGCCTTCGGTGCGTCGTCGAGTTCGTCGGCGACGACCTGCTCGGCGGGGACGAAGCGCACGGCGACGACGGCGACGATCGCGATGACGACCGCCATGACGAGCGCGTGCCAGAAGACCTCGAGGCCGGCTGCGGACGCGAGTGCGCCGAGCCCTGCTCCGGCGACCGTGCCGAAGCTGAAGCACGCGTGCATCAGCGGCATCACCGTCTTGCCGAGCTCCTGCTCGGCCGCGGCGCCCTCGACGTTCATCATGACGTCGAGCGCGCCGTTCCCGAAGCCGAAGATGATGAGCCCGACGAGGACGATGCCCTCGAGTGGCACGAGGCTCGCGCCGACCCCGATGAGGAGCAAGCCGGTCGCGACGAGCCCGAGCGTGAGCTGCATGCCGTGTCGCGGGCCGAGACGCGCGAGGAGGTGCTGGGAGGCGACGAGGCCGAGGATCGATCCGATCGACATGCCGAGGATGAGCAGCCCGACGGCGCCGGTGGTCAGCTCGAGGTTGTCGCGGATGGCGGGGATGCGCGCCACCCACGTCGCGATGCTGAGGCCGCTCAGGGCGAAGATCACGAAGATCGCGTTGCGCCAGGCGAGGAGTTCGCGGCGTGGGCGTAGTGCGACGGGTGCGGTCTGCGGGTTGGTCGGCTCTGACACAGGGTCCTCGGGATCGGTGCTGGTGCGCCTGGGCGCTCGGTGGAGCGGGGTGGTGAGGCCCGTGCGTCTCGGTGGATCTGGCGGAAATCGAATCGATTCGATTCCGTCGACTAAGCTAGCAGATCGTGGACCAGGAATCACGCCCCTCGCGACCGACGCTCGCCGATGTCGCCGAGCGTGCGGGTGTGTCGCCGTCGACCGCCTCGCTGGCGTTCAGCGGCGCCGGACCCGTGTCCGAAGCGACCAAGCAGCGGGTGCTGCAGGCTGCGGCCGACCTCGACTACGCCGGCCCCGACCCGCGGGCCCGCTCCCTCCGCCAGGGACGCAGTGGCATCGTCGGAGCCGTCGTCGCCGGCCGCATAGGGCACTCCTTCCGCGACCCGGTGATGGTCCAGACCCTCGACGGACTCGCCGACGAACTCGGCGCGGTCGGCGCGGGACTGCTGCTCCTGAACGATGCGCAGGAGGGCACGCTGCAGTTGAGCAACGCACCGATGGACGGCGTCGTCCTCATCGGCTGCAGCCCGAACCTCGACAGCTCGGTCGCGATCCTCAGCCGACGGGGGATGCCGATCGTGTCGATCGAAGGACTCGCAGCCCTCGGCGTCCCCGACATCGCCGTCGACAACCGCGGTGGCGTGCGTGAGGAGGCGCGACACCTCGCCGACCGCGGCCACGAGCGGGTCGCCGTCGTCACCCTCAACCTCGACTCGACCGAACGCCGCGGCCCGCTCACGCCCGAGTGGGAGCGATCCGCCACGACGGTCCCGGCGATCGAACGCTTGCAGGGCCTCCGCGACGTCTTCCCCGACGCGCAGGGGTTCGTCACCACGGGGTCATCGCTCGAGGAGGGGCGGGTCGCCGGACACGCCATCCTCGACGTTCCGGCGGGTGAGCGCCCGACGGCGATCGCCGCACAGAGCGACCTCCTGGCCGCCGGCGTCATCCGCGCAGCCGAGGAGCTCGGCATCTCCGTTCCCGCGGAGCTCAGCGTCGTCGGGTTCGATGGCATCCGCGTCGAAGGGCTCGACTACGACCTCACGACGGTCTGGCAGCCCTCCCGGGAGAAGGGGTCGGCCGCCGGCCGGGCGATCGTCGCCATGCTCGACGGCCGCGATCCGGAGTGCGAGCAGTTCGCGGTCCGGTTCCACCCTGGCGCGACCACGGCACCGGCGCGCCGGGCCCGGTGATGCGACCGACCACCCTCTCGTCCATCGCCGACCTGGGGGAGCTGGCCGAGGCGCTCACGGGGTTGCGCGCGGCGGCCGGTGCGCCGTCGTTCGCCGAGCTGGCCCGGCGGGTCGGTGCCCTCCGGCTCAGACGAGGTTCCCGCGACGCCCCCGGCAAGGTGACGGTCTACGACTGCTTCCGCACCGACCGGCATCGGGTCGACGCCGAGCTCATCCACGACCTCGTCCTCGCCCTCGGAGCCTCAGCGTCAGCGGCCGCCGAGTGGCGCACCACTGCTGCGCGCCTGAACGGTGCGACGCTCGGGGGCCCGGTGTCCGCCTCCGTCCTGCCGGCAGCCGAGGGATCGACGTCCACCGGTGTGGAGCCCGCTGCCGCACCCGTCGTCGTCCTCACCGGGCTCCCCGGGGTCGGCAAGGCCGAGGTCGCGAGGCGGCTCGCCGAGGTCGAACGCCGCCGTACCCCCGGTGCGGTGGTGCTCCTCGTCCGGTTGCACGGATTCGAAGACGGGCAGCGTCCGGCGGAAGCGGACGAGGTCCTGCGCGAACTGGTGCGCGCCGTCGGAGGTCGGTCCGATCGTCGCCTCGACGCCGCAGCGCTGCGCGAGACGCTCCGAACAGCGGCGCGCGACCGCCGGATCGTCGTCCTGCTCGAGGACGCGTTCTCCGCAGCGCAACTCGCTCCACTCCTGATCGCCGACCACGCCCGGGGTCCCGCCGGGTGCGGTCTCCAGCTGATCGTGACCTCGCGAGCCCGGCTCGACGGCCTCGAGGCACTGGCGGCCGCGGAGGGACTCGCGGTGGACCGTCGGACCGTCCTGCCGCTCGAGACCGAGGAGACGGTCCGGCTGCTCTCGGCCGCGACCGCCTCGCGGCGTCCGACGTCCTCCTCTGCCGACGACGCGGCGGTCCGCCGGCTCGCGAAGGCGATCAGCGGGATCCGCCTCGACCTCGACCTCGTGCTGCGCTTCATCGAAGACCACCCGGACTGGTCGCTCGCCGATGTGGCCGAGCGCTTCGGCGACCGCCCGCGGCGCGACCACGCGGTGCCGCTCCTGGAACCCTCGGTCGCCGCCATCGGACCGGACGCCGCGACCCTGTTCCGGCGACTCGGCCTGCTCCGCGGCCCAGTACGGCTGGACGTCGTCGGGACACTGCTGGACGATGCCGGTGCGGATGCGCCGACCTCGGTGCGCCTGCTCCGTCGCCTGGCGGACATGCACCTGGCCACCGTCTCGGAGCGGACCGTCGAACTGCACCCGCTCGTCCACACCGCGGCCCACCGGCTCGCGCTCGAGCAGGAGCGCCCGTCGGTCCTCGTGGTGCTGGCCGAGCGGGTGTTGGAACGGTTCCGCGAGTTGGTCGGCTCCGTCCGCTTCGACGCGTCGCTCGCCGACGGGCTGGTGGCCGCCGCAGCGCTCGCAGTCGACCAGCGGGCGGGTGCCGCGCTCGCCGCGGTCGTCTTCCACGTGGTGGAGCCGGTGGGTGATGCCGGCTATTGGAGCCATGCGGCCGAACTCCTCCAACTCGCCGCGCCGTTCGTGCCGCGGGAACGACGAGGCACGACCGCGGAGCTCCTCGCCCGCGCCTTCGAGAAGCTCGGTCGGTACGACGACGCCCTCGACCACCTGCATCGGGCGAGCCGCCTCCTCACCGAGGAGCAGCCGGGTCGCACGATGAACGTGATCGCCAATGTGGAACGCCAACTGGGACGGATGGCGGAGGCCGAGCAGTCGTATCTCCGCGCCGCTCGGATCGCGGCCGCAGCCGGCAATCCGATCACGCGGGGGCGCGCGCTCGGCAACCTCGGCAATCTGGCGCGCATCACGAGCCGGTATCGCCGGTCGGAGCGGTTGTTCGATCTCGCCGAGGCGGTGAGCGCTCGAGCCGGGGATGACGTCAATCGGACGATCGTCGAGTCGAACCGTGTGCTCCTGCTCCAGGCGCAGGGGCGGTTCGACGAGGCGCTCCGGCGCTGCGCGACCCTACTCGAGCGCGGCGGTCCCGGCGTCAACCGCGGATACCTCTTCACCCAACGCGCCATGATCCTGCTGGATCTCGACCGTGTGGCCGAGGCGGAGGAGGCCCTGCTCGCGGCAGGGGCGGACGGCGGCGGTCCGACGACGTTCGACGAGGACGCCGAGATCGCCATCCAGCTCGCCCAGGTCGCCCGTCGACGCGGGGACCTCGTCGAGGCTGCGCGTCTGGCGGACACCGCCCTGGCCTCGGCCGAGCGCGTCGGCTACCCACTCCTCCGCTCCGACGCCTGCAGCACCCTCGGCGAGATCGCCGCCGACGCCGACGACGCCGGGACCGCCGAACGCTGGGCGCGAGGCTCGCTTGAGCTCGCCGAACTGCTCGGTGACCGGGTCGAGCAGGCGAGGGCGTTCGAGACGATCGGGAGGGCGGCGGCGATCCGCGGCGACCGAGCGGCGGCCGACGCCGCGTTCGCCGCCGCCGCCGACCTCCTCAGCGCAGTCGGCCACTGGCGAGCCACGGCCGTCCAGACGATGCGCGCGGACCTCGCCCGGGCCTGACTCCACCGCCACCAGGCGTGCGTGACCTCCGTTCGTCGACCCGCGCGAGTCGTTCGGGCTCGTTCGGGTGGCTGGCTCGGAGCCGCGGCGCTCCGGCACCATCGGTTCGGGCACGCCGTGGAGCATGCCGCCACCCCCAGACGACCGGACCGGGCGACGCGTGTCGCTCGGTCCGGGCCACGAGAAGGACGAACCACATGACGCACCGCACACGATCGATGAGCCGGCTCCCGCGCCTGGCCGGAGGAGGCGCTGCGCTCGTCTTCGCCGCGGCCCTCGCCGGCTGCTCCAGCGGTTCCGTCTCGGTCGGCGAGACGGCCACCGTGACCCTGCCCGCCAAGATCGCGGGGAACGACGATCAGGACTTCGCCGTCACGGTCGCCTCGCTCGACAAGGCACCCGCCGAGGTGACCGCGCAGATGGGTGGTGACGACGACGTCTACTTCGCCTCCATCGAGTTCGCGTACGAGGGGGACGCCACCGCCGAGGTGCTCGCGTTGCCCTGGAACAACGTCTTCGCCGAGCTGTCGGATGGGAGCTTCCTCGAGACGTCGTTCATCGGTCTCACGGAGTGCACCGGGACACCGGACGATCCGACGACGGCTGCGGAGGACCTCGTCGGCGGCGAGACGATCACGGTCTGTGTGCCGCTGTCCTCGACCGATGGCCTCGAGGTGACCGGCGTCTCCGTCGGCGGTTCCGACATGGGCGCTGGCGGAACGGTCTGGAAGCGATGAGCGGCGGGCAGCAGCCTGGCCAGCAGCCGGAGCAGGAACCGGTTCAGCCGAGCGAACCGGAGACCCCACCGCAATGGTCCGTCGAGGAGTGGGGGAGTTCACCGTTCGGGTGGTTCGTCGGTGCGGGGATCGGCGTGCTCGTCGCCGTGCTCTGCTTCACCCCGATCTGGGACGAGGTCGCCGGACGGAGCACCGGACGGCGAGCCGGTTTCGGTGCGCTGCTCGGCACGATCGGGCCGTTCGGCGTCGCCGCGATCGCGCTGGCCGTCGCCGTCGTGTTCGCGGTCGTCGGTGTCCGGAAGCGACGCGCCGGCGATCGCGGCTGATCGCCCGAGCCGGCGCCCGGCCGACGGTACGGACGGCATGCCCCGTAGGGTGGAGGAGACGCTCGAAGGAGACCCATGACCGACCAGCCCATCGCCACCGCAGCACTCGTCCAGCAGGAGGCGGCGTCGCTCGCCGTGTCGCTCGCACCGGTGTACCAGGATCTGCACGCCAATCCGGAGCTCTCCTTCGCGGAGCACCGGACGGCCGCCCTGGTCGCGGATCGCATCACCGGCCTCGGGTACGGGGTCGCGACGGGGATCGGCGGCACCGGTGTCGTCGGTGTCCTGGAGAACGGCGAAGGACCGACGGTCCTCCTGCGGGCCGACATGGACGGCCTGCCCGTCCTGGAGGAGACAGGCCTCGACTACGCGAGCGTCGCGCGCGGGGTCGATCCGGAGGGCAACGACGTCCCGGTCATGCACGCCTGCGGCCACGACGTCCACGTCACCTGTCTGCTGGGAGCCGCCGAACTGCTCGCCGCACGGCGCGACACCTGGTCCGGGACACTCGTCGTCCTGTTCCAGCCGGCTGAAGAGGCCGGCGGCGGTGCGCAGGCGATGGTCGACGACGACCTCTACGCACGCGTCCCGAAGCCCGACATCGTGTTCGGCCAGCACGTCGGTCCGCTGCCGGCCGGTGTCGTCGGCACGCACGCCGGTCCGTCGTTCGCCGCGACCGACGCCTACCGCGTCACCTTCCACGGCCGCGGCGGGCACGGATCCCGCCCGCAGTCGACGATCGACCCGATCGTGATGGCGGCGTCGGCGGTCGTCCGCCTCCAGAGCATCGTGTCCCGCGAGGTCGCCGGAACCGACACCGCGGTGCTCACCGTCGGCACGATGCACGCCGGCACCAAGAACAACATCATCCCCGACACCGCGCAGATCGGCGTCAACATCCGCAGCTACGAACCGCACGTGCGCGACCGCGTCGTCGGCTCCATGGAGCGCATCATCCGGGCCGAGGCCGCAGCATCGGGCGCCGAGCGGGAACCGGTGATCGAACACACCGAGGCCTTCCCGGTGCTCGTGAACGATCCCGCGGCGACCGGCGCGGTGACGGCGGTGTTCGCCGACGCGTTCGGTGCCAACCGCGTCGTCGACCCCGGTCTCGTCACGGGGAGTGAGGACGTCGGCATGCTCGCGACGGCCGCCGACGCTCCCATCGTCTACTGGATCCTCGGGGGTGCCGACCCACAGGCCTTCGCGGCGGCCTACGCCTCGGGGCGCATGGAACAAGACCTTCCCGGCAACCACTCCTCGAAGTTCGCTCCGCTCATCCACCCCACCCTCGACACCGGCATCGCAGCGCTCTCGCTCGCGGCACTGTCGCGTCTGGCCGGAACGGCGGCCACCGCATGATCGTCGTGACGACGGACACCGTCGCCGGACACCGCATCGACGCCGTCCTCGGCGAGGTCGTCGGGCTCACCGTGCGAGCTCGCGACTGGGGCTCCTCGATGTCGATCGGCTTCTCGGCGCTCGGCGGCGGCGAGGTCCCGGGGATGACCCAGCTGCTGTTCGAGTCCCGCCAGGAGGTCATGCGACGCCTGGTGGCCGACGCGGAACAGCGCGGCGCGAACGCGGTCCTCGCGATGCGTCTCGAGACCACCGACATCGGCGGTGCGTGGACGCAGCTGACCGCCTACGGCACCGCGGCGTACCTCGTCCCGATCCCCGCAGGCGAGCCTGGAGCGACCGGCCAGTCCGCCTACGCGGCGAAGCAGCCGGACGCCCCGAAACCACGCGGCGACGTCTGACGGTGGAGCGGAACGAGGGGCACGCCCCTCGTTCCGACCTGCGCTGACCTGACTCGACCTGACCCGCCCGATCACCGCGCCGACGCAGACGGAGGAGACCCATGACCGCTTGGATCGACGAACTCATCACCGAGGTGACCACGGCTGTGCGGGAGCGCAGTGACGAACGGGTGGCCGAGATGTTCGAGCGCTGCTTCGCCGACACCCTGCACAGCACGATGACGCCCATGCCGGACGGCACCGTGTTCATGCTCACCGGCGACATCCCCGCGATGTGGTTGCGCGACTCGAGCGCCCAACTCGCTCCCTATCTCCACTTCGCAGCCGACCACCCCGAGCTGGCCGAGCTGCTCGTCGCCGTCAACCGCCGGCAGCTGGATGCGATCGCACTCGACCCCTACGCGAACGCGTTCAACGCCGAGCCGAACGGGCACGGCCACCGCGACGACCGCACCGATGCGTCGCCCTGGGTGTGGGAACGCAAGTACGAGATCGACTCGCTCTGCTACCCGCTCCAGCTCGCACACGACATCTGGCTGGCGACGGGGCGCCGCGACCACCTGGATGCGCGGTACCGCTCCGCCGTCGTCGCGGCGATGGAGGTCTGGCGGGTCGAACAGCACCACGAGGAGCGCTCACCGTACCGGTTCCAGCGGTTCGACGCCCCGCTCTCCGACACCCTCGTCCGCGACGGACTCGGGCCGGAGACGGCGTGGACCGGGCTCTCGTGGTCGGGGTTCCGGCCGAGCGACGACGCAGGGCGGTACGGCTACAACGTTCCGGGCAACCTCTTCGCTGCGGTGACGCTCGCCGGGGTCGAATCGATCGCTGTCGATGTGCTCGACGACGCGGCACTCGCCGCGGAGGCCGGTGCGCTCCGACGCGAGCTCGAGACCGCGATCGACGCCCACGGTGTCGTGACGACCGATCAGTGCGGCGACGTCTACGCCTACGAGGTCGACGGGTTCGGCAACGCGCTCCTGATCGACGACGCAAACGTGCCGAGTCTGCTCTCGCTGCCGTTCCTCGGCTGGTGCGCGCCCGACGACGCCCGGTACCTCGCCACCCGACGGTTCCTGCTCAGCGAGGACGACCCGAGCTACTTCGTCGGGTCCGCCGCCCGTGGGATCGGGAGCCCACACACGCCCGACGACCACATCTGGCCGATCGCCCTGTCCATCGAGGGCCTCACCTCGCAGGACGAGCAGGATCGCGCCCGCCTGCTCGACACGCTGCTGCGGACCGACGCAGGCACCGGGGTCATGCACGAGTCGTTCCACAAGGACGACCCCGACACCTTCACCCGCCGCTGGTTCTCCTGGGCGAACGCGATGTTCTGCGAGTTCGTCCTCGACGTGGTGGGTCTGCGCACGCACGTGCGGCGTCCTGTGCCCCGAGGTGACTGAACGGACCCGCAGCCTCGTGCGCCGGCTCAGAGCAGCCGCAGCTCCTGTGCACGGGTGACGGCCCTGGTCCGGTCGGCCACCTCGAGCTTCTCGAAGACGTGCAGCAGGTGCGTCTTCACCGTCGACTCCGAGATGAAGAGTGCCGCCGCGATCGCCCGGTTGCTGTTGCCGGCGGCGACGAGCGCGAGGACCTCGAGCTCGCGAGCGCTGAGCTGGGGGCGGGTTGGTGTCCCGCCCTGCATGCGGCCCACGAGTGTCGCCGCGATCGTGGGCGCGAGCACCGTCTGACCGGCGACCACTGAACGGATGCCGGCCAGGATCTCCTGCTCGGGCGCCGCCTTCAACAGGTAGCCGCCGGCTCCGGCCTCGATCGCGCCGAGGATGTCGTCGTCGGTCTCGTAGGTCGTCAGCACGAGCACCCGGACGCCTGGCACGCGCTGCACGATGCGCGCTGTCGCCTCCGCACCGCCGAGGACCGGCATGCGCAGGTCCATGAGCACGAGGTCCGGCCGGTACTCCTCGGCAGCCGCGACCGCCGCAGCGCCGTCCGCCACCTCGGCGACGACCTCGAGGTCGTCCGCGCGCCCGAGCAGCGCGACGATGCCCGACCGAACGATGGGGTGGTCGTCCGCGACGACGATCCTGATCCGTGTCATCGTCCCTCCTCCACGGTCCTTGAGCTTGTCGAAGAGCCGTCGGCCGAGACACCGTCCGTGGTCCCTGAGCCTGTCGAAGGGCCCGCCTCGATCGTCACCGGCACTCGCACCCGCACGGTCGTCCCAGCTCCCGCGGCACTCGTGAGTTCCACCGTTCCGCCGAGCAGCGTCACCCGGTCGTGCATGCCGTGCAGCCCGAAGCCCGCGCCCGGACTGGTCCCGAGCAGCGCGCCGTCCGGGTCCGCGATCCCGACCCCGTCGTCGGAGATCCGCAGTTCGGCCCAGCCGTCGTCGACGGTGAGCACCAGCTCGACGCGGGCGGCGGCGGCGTGTTTCCGGATGTTCGCGAGACCCTCCTGCGCACTCCGGAGCAGCACGACCTCGGGCGCCCGCTGGAACCGTTCGGAGGGAGCGTCGACGTGGACGGCCATACCTGTCTCGCGGGCGAACCGCTCGCCCAAGCGGCGGAGGCTGTCACCGAGCGTCGTGTCGGCGGCCGGCATCGCCGCCGTCGTGGCCACGAGGGATCTCGCCTCGCGGAGGGCGTCGCGTGCCGTGCTCTCGATGAGGTCGATGCTGTCGAGGGCGGCGATCGGTCGACCGTCCAGCGGGGAGGCGTCCGGCGTGCCGGCGACGGTCTCGCCGACCTCGGAGCGGGCGCGTTGCGCGAGCAGCACCACACTCGTGAGGCTCTGCGCGATGGTGTCGTGGATGTCGCGAGCCATGCGTTCGCGTTCGGCGGCAGCCCCGGCCTCCCGGCTCGCCCGCTCCGATTCAGCCTGAGCGGTCTGCAGACTCACGAGGAGTCGCGCCTTCTCGTCGCCGAGCTCGGCGATCCGGGTGATCCACAGACCGAGGGACAGCGCGAAGACGAGCGAGACGCTCTGGATCGCGAGCCCCTGCAGGATCGCCTCCGGGGTGGCGCCTTGTCCGACGATGAAGCCGACGGCGAGGGTCGCGGCGCTCGCGATGTTGAGGACGATCGCGTTCCGCGTCTTCGGCGTCAGCACCCACAGCAGCGGGAACACGAGGCACTGGAGGGTCAGGACGTTCGGGGAGAACGCCGTCCCGACGGCGGTGAGGGCGATGAGGGTGATCGCGAACCAAAGCCCGCCCTGCGGACGCTCGAGGGTGCGTCGCCCGGCCGTGTAGTAGACGAGGCAGAGCGCCGCCAGCACGATCCAGACGCCGACGGCCCGCTCCGGTGCCCCGGCCGCGCTGACGCTCACGAGCGCACCGACGATCACGCACCCCGCGCCGAACGCGACATCCCACCACCGTCGTCCGTCCATGTCCCAACCCTCCCATCCCTACTCGCGAACTGTCACTTCCTGCCAGTTCCGGCGGCATACACCCACCGGAACTGACAGTTCGCGGGCTAGGAGCGGCGGACCCAGCGGAAGGTGAGGCGGGTGAGGACGAGGCCGACGATCGCCCAGACGACGAGGACGAGCGCGACCATCGGGAGGTCCCAGCCACCGGACGGCTCCTGCGAGGCGAACCCCTCCGGCAGGAAGACGGAGCGCATGCCCTGCGCGATCCACTTGAGCGGGAAGACACTCGCGACGCTCTGCAGCCACTCGGGGAGCATCGTGAACGAGAGGTAGACGCCGGAGATGAACTGCAGCACGAGCACGATCGGGATGATGACGGCCGTCGCGCTCTTGCCCGTGCGGGGGAGCGCCGACAGGGCGATACCGAGGACCGCCGACGTGGCGATGCCGAGCAGGTAGATCCAGGCGAAGGTGAGCCACCGCTCGGGCTCGGTCGGCAGGGTGACGTCGAACAGGAACCGCGCGACGAGGAGCAGCAGCGCGATCTGGAGCACCGAGGTGACGAGGACCTGCCCCATCTTCCCGAGGAAGTAGGAGATCACCGGGAGCGGGCTGCCGCCGAGGCGCTTGAGCGTGCCGTCGCTCTTCTCCGTCGCGATGTCGGTCGCGAGGTTCTGGACGCCCGAGAGGAGGATGCCCGCGGCGATCATGCCGGGGAGGTAGAAGGCGGCCTGGCTGACCCCGCCGGTGCCGTCGGGTGCCTCGCCCACGTTCCCCATCGCGCTGAACGCGGTCGAGAAGATCGCGAGCATTACGACGGGGAAGAGGAAGGTGAAGAACACCTGGTCGCCGGAGCGGAAGTAGATGCGCGTCTCGTAGCCGATCCGGCTCGCTCCGAGTCGGAGGGTGCGTCCGCGGGGGAGTGTCGGGACGAGCGTGTTGGTGGTGCGGTCGATGGTGGTCATGCGCCGACTCCTGTCGTGGTGACCTGCGTGGCCGGTGACGGTGCTTCGGATGGGGTGGCTGGTGCCGCAGCGGCGTCGGCCGCGTGGACGAGCCCGAGGTAGATGTCCTCGAGGCTCGGACGGATGACCTCCAGGTCGCGCGGCTCTCCGCCCAGTGTCGCCGTGAGATCGGCGACCCGTGCAGCCGGTGCCTCGGTCCGTTCCTCGTGGAGGCCGTGCTCGTCGCGCCAGCGCACCACGGGGATCCGGGCCTCGGCGCCGCCGATCTCGTCGACCGCGCCGATCTCCACGAGCCGACCCGCCGCGATGACGGCGACGCGGTCGGCGAGCTGGGCGGCTTCGTCGAGGTAGTGGGTGGTGAGGAGGATGGTCGTGCCGTCGCGTTTCAGCGAGCGGATGAGCTCCCAGAACTGCCGACGTGCCTCAGGGTCGAACCCGGTCGTCGGCTCGTCGAGGAAGAGGAGGGCCGGGCGGCCGACCACCCCGAGCGCGACGTCCACCCGACGACGCTGGCCGCCCGAGAGCTTGCCGATGCGCGTGCCCGCCTTGCTCGTGAGCCCGACCGCCTCGATGACCTCGTCCACATCCCGCGGGTCCGCGTAGTACCGGGCGAACTGTGTGAGCTGCTCCCGGACCGTGACGTTGGCGGCCTCGGCACTCGACTGGAGGACGATGCCGAGGCGGGCCTTCCAGTCGAGACCGGCCTTCGCCGGGTCGACACCGAGGACGCTCGCCTCGCCGCCCGTCCGGTGCCGGTAGCCCTCGAGGATCTCGATCGTGGTGCTCTTCCCGGCACCGTTCGGGCCGAGGAGGGCGAAGGTCTCGCCCGGGTGGATGTCGAAGGAGACCCCGTCGACGGCGGTGAAATCGCCGTACTGCTTGCGCAGCCCGCGGACCTCGATGATCGGTCGTGTGCTCATGGTGTCCATGCTCGTCCGCTGCGGCGCGCACCGGTAGCGGTGGAGGGGCTGATCCTCGTATCCACCGATCGGTTGATGCGCGAGCCGCCTGGCGCACGGGCGCGTCTGCTCGGTCGGTCGACGCGCACGAACGCCCACCCGCCCGACGAGGGCGGATGGGCGCTGGCGTGACGCTGCGGCGGCCTAGCCGAGTGCCGCGGTGGAGACGACGACGACGAGGTCCTCGACGTTCTCGAACCCGGCGGTCTCCTGGGTGAGCTGGGTGAACGGGATGCCGATGATCGTCAGCCCGTCGAGCGATCCGGTGAACGTACCGGCGGCTTCGGTCACGCTCGCGCCACCGGCCGTCGCGTTCGCGGCCGCTGCGGTGAGGGAGGCGGCGCCGCCGGAGAGGACGGCGTAGCTGCCCGAGGCGGCACCCGCTTCGTAGCTGAGGATGCACACCGTCGGCAGGTCGCCGAGGACCGCGGCCGGAGCGAAGGTGGCCTTCGCAGCGGCGACAGCGGCTGCCGGGACCGCGACGCCGCTGGCTGCGCTGAGCGTGTTGACCTGCTCTTCGGTGCACTTCGTCGCGCCCGATGACGGCTCTTCCTGGGCAGCGTCCTCCGTGGCCTCGGGCGCGGTCGTGGCGCTCGTCGAGGGGTCGGAGTCGGCCGGTGCGTCGCCGCTACTGCAGGCGGCGAGCCCGAAGAGCCCGATGACGGCGACGGCGGCCACCGCGGAGACGCGGAGACGGTGGTGAGCGGAGCGAAGTGACATGGTGGTTCCCCCTGGAATCGTGAGCGTTGACGGATGCTCAGGTCCAGGATGGTGGACCGAGGCGGCAGCCTCAATGGGGACAACTCCCCAGTTGTCGGTCAGGCCCCGGTGCGCATCCACGCCGTCGTGCGGGCTCGAAGCCCGAGGGTGGTCGCACGCGCACCGAGGTAGCCGACGAAGAAGGTGAGCGCCAACCAGGTGAGCCCGGTCTGCCCGCCGGGTGCCCAGGCGAGGACCGCGAGCGCGAACGGCAGGAAGACGAGCGTGTTGAGCAGCCCGGTGATCGCGAGGTACCTCGCGTCGCCGGCGCCGATGAGGACGCCGTCGAGGACGAAGACGACACCGCCGAGCGGGGTGGTGACGGCGAGCACGATGATCGCGGGCACGATGAGCGCCGCGAGGTCGGGGTCGCTCGTGAAGAGCAGGCCGATGACCGGGCTCGCGAGGGCGATGACCAGGCCGAGCACGATCCCCGAGCCGACGCCCCACTGGAGGCAGCGGACGAGGACGGCACGCACCCCTGCGACGTCGCCGGCCCCGAGCCCCTTGCCGACGAGCGCCTGCGCGGCGATCGCGAGGGCGTCGAGCGCGAAGGCGAGGGTGGCGAAGAGGGTCATGACGAGCTGGAACCCGGCGAGTTCGTCGGTGCCGAGGTCGGTCGCGACGAACACGGCGATGAGCATCGCGGCGCGGAGGCTGACGGTGCGGAGGAACAACCATCCGCCGGAAAGGGCCGCGCCACCGAGGCCGGCGCGGTGCGGGCGGAGACTCGCTCCCGTCCGACGCACGTGGCGCAGGACGACGACGAGGTAGGCGACGACCATGCCCCACTGCGCGATGACGGTGCCGATGGCGGATCCCGCGATGCCGAGTCCGAGGCCGTAGATGAAGAGGAAGTTGAGGCCGATGTTCGCGGCGAACCCGGCGCCGGCGACCACGAGGGGCGTGGTGGTGTCCTGCAGGCCGCGGAGGAGCCCGGTCGCACCGAAGACGAGCAGCATGGCGGGGATGCCGAGCATCGAGATGCCGAGGTAGGTGTCGGCCTGCTGGGCGACGGCGTCCGTCGCGCCGAACAGCCCGACGAGCGTGGGGGAGAGGAACCATCCGGCCGCACCGATCACGACACCGAGCCCGAGCGACAACCAGAGCCCGTCCACCCCGAGCGACACCGCGCCGCGTTCGTCGCCGTGTCCGAGGCGCCGGGCGACCGCGGGCGTCGTCGCGTAGGCGAGGAACACCATGAGACCGATGACCGTCTGCAGGACCGCGCTCGCGACCCCGAGGCCGGCGAGCGGCACGACGCCGAGGTGGCCGATCATCGCGGAGTCGGCGAGCAGGAACAGCGGCTCCGCCATCAGCGCCCCGAGCGCCGGGACCGCGAGCCGGAGGATGTCGCGGTCGACAGGCCGCAGCCGTCGCCTGTCCTGTCCCGTGGTCACCCGCCGAGCCTAGCCGCGGGTGGTGACACGCCGCGTCGCCGTCCGAGACGGGACGAGTCGACGGCCTACCGCGCGAGCAGCGACCCGCTCAGGCCAGGGAGATCGCGCAGGCGGATGCCCGTGAGGAAGCCGGCCGCGGCGGCGTAGGCGACCCGCGGTTGGTCGGCGTCCTCGCGGCAGGCGAGGAACAGCGGCACGGCGGTGGCGCCCAGGCGCTCGGCGACGTCGGCGATCTCCGCGAAGCCGATGAGCGGGTCGACCCGGTGGGCGATGCCGGCCATCGTGCGCACGGCGACGCCGTCGGGCTCGGTGCCGTCCTGTGCCAGCCCGGAAGCAGCGAACGAGACCAAGGACGCACCTTCGGACGAGAATCGTCGGCAGGCGTCGGTCAGGGCCCGCTCGACGGCTCGGCTGGTCTGTTCCCCCGACGCTGTACCCGCACCCGCCGTCCTTCCGGCGTCGTCCTTCGGCAGTGCGCGCCGGACCGCATCGAGCGCCCACCCGTGCACGGTGCCGCCGGCCCCGGGGATCGGCAACCAGGACACCGCCGCGAGCACGGCACCTGCGGCGTCCGTCACGACGGAGACCCGGACCGCGGCGGTCGGCTCCTGGTCGTCGCCGTCGGGGGCGTCGATGCTCGAACCCACCGTGAGACCGAGCTCGGGCACGTGCCGGTCGGACACCCACACCGAGGACAGCGCGCGGATCTGGCTGCGGAGCTCCCACGGCAGTTCGCGAGCGGGCAGCAGGATCGAGGTCGTCGGATCCGCGCCGGCGGCTCCCGTCGCGTCGTCCGGACCAGCGGGTTCTGACGCATCCGCCCCGCTGAGGTCGAGCACGAGGTCTCGACCGAGCGGCGACACCCGCCACCCCTCGGGCATGATGCGCGCGTCGCGGGTGGCGAAGACCGCCGGTGTGAGCCCCTCCTGCTCGGCCGCCGTCGCGAACGCCGACACCGCGGCGACTGCACCGCCGGGGTCGCCGATCGGCTCGCCGAGGGCCAGCGCGACGCCGGCATGTTGCTGGTAGGCGACCGCGTGTCCACCATCGGCCGTGACGAACACCCGGTTCTCGGGCCGGATTGCCGAGGCCGCCAGCGGTCCGCCGCCGTGTTCGCGCAGCAGCTGGGCCGCCCTGGCGCGTGCTCGCCGCGCACCGGGACCGATCGCCCCGGGCAGGCGTCGCCTGGTCTGGTTCGCCGCGACCCGGAACGCGTGTCGCGACAGTACGAGGACCACCGCCTGTCCCACCCACAGGACGCTCGCGGAGATCCAGATGGTCGACGCCACGAGCGGCACCTGGGCCAGCCAGGCGAGGGCGATGAGGGCGAGCGTGACCAGCAGGTTGCCAACGGTGAGCACCATCGCCGCCCACCAGGCCCAGCGATGACCACGACGGAGCCAGTTCGCGATCACCAGGATCGCGACGGTGTCGACCCCGACGTCGAGGATGGAGCCCTGCGTCAGGGTGGTCGAACCGAGTGGCCCGTCGAGCGGCACGAGGGTGACGAGCAGCTGCACCGCACCGATGACGAGCAGCCCGGAGACCGCGAAGAGTCGCCAGTCGCGCATGGTCGGTCGTGGGGTCGACCGGTGCTCGCCGAGGAGGAGGCGGGCCGCGATCACGAAGACGACGGTCGTGATGAAGTGCTCGAGGTCGTCGATCTTCCCGACGTAGAGGAGCGCGATCGACACCCACGACAGGAGCAGCAGCCGCCAGCGCAGCCGGTAGGGGGAACGCATGAACGCGGTCGCGGTCGCGACGCAGGCGAGGATGCCGCAGCTCGGACCGACGTCTAGCGTCGTCACGAGGGACTGCGCCCACGGCCAGTCGAGCCGAGCCAGCGCCAAGGCCGCACCGAGGGCCCCGAGGATACCGACGAGATGGCCGGTCACGAAGATCACCGACGCCCGCAGCGTGCCGAATCGGACCTCGACCCACCCGCCGAACACGGCCGCGCCGACGATCGCGACGAGGTAGGCGAGCGGGTCGGCGGTGATGAACATGCCCGTCAGGACCGTCCACCAGCGCCCGGCTTCGAGGCTCGGCACCCCGTAGGCGAACGCCGGGTACCAGGCGGCCTGGTCGATCGGGCGCCACAGGCCGCCGGTCACGACGCCGAGTGCGACGAAGACGGTGACGAAGGCGGTGGTCGCGGGGGTCGTCCGCAGGGCCCAGCGCAGCGGCGTCAGGACGACGGAGATCGCGGCGCGCAGATCGGTGCGGACGGGGGCCGAGCTGGCGGTCCGGGTGGTCGGCGTGTCCATTCGGGCGTCGGCGTCGGTCGTGGCCGGGACCGACCCGGATGGCGACAACAGTTCGTCGAGCTCAGCCTCGGTCATCGACACCGGCGCGCGGTCAGCGGCCGGCTGGGCAGCCCGACGACGAATCCGGAACACGACGACCACCGCGATCACGACGGCCGCGGCACCGGCCAACGCGAGCGCCGCCCAGGAGAAGCGGTGCAGGAACTCCGTCGCGGCACTCCCCAGCACGGTGACGACCGTCACCACGAGCGAGGCCCAGGCGATGCCACCCGCCGCGTTGGCGACGAGGAAGTGCGGGTACGTCATGCGGAACATGCCCGCGAGCGGCCCGGAGAAGATGCGGAGGACGGCGATGAACCGTCCGACGAACACCGCCCACGGCCCCCACCGCCGCATGAGGTGCACCGCGGCGCCCAGCCGCTTCGGCCCCACGTGCTTCGGGAACCTGCGGTTCAGCACCGACAGGAGCCGCCGGCCGTATCGCTTGCCGATCCAGTACCCGATCGAGTCGCCGAGGATCGCACCACCGGCGGCCGCGGCGGCGACGAACACCGGGCTCAGGCCGCTCGACGCGGCGAGGAGGGTCGCCCCGATGAGCACGGTCTCTCCCGGCAACGGCACGCCGAGGCTTTCGACCGCGACGACCAGGAAGACGACGAGGAGCAGGACGCCGGGCGGGAAGTCGGCCAACCAGTCCACGCGGGCTCCTTCCGGCCGGGTGGGTCAACGGTAGTCCCTCGTTCCCCGAAGCGCTCGCGACGCTCCTCCACAGGACTCGGTCCAGAGCGGCACGCCCGCTCTGAGAGAACACCCGAGCCGTGGTCAGGTGCCGTCGCTAGGCTGATCCGCATGACTGACGCGCAGCTCGCCTCCGGCATCGACCGCTCCGAACTCGACCCGGCCGTGCGGCCGCAGGACGACCTCTTCCGCCACGTGAACGGCAAGTGGATGGACCGCACCGAGATCCCCGACGACAAGGCCCGCTGGGGATCGTTCCACCAGCTGGCGGAAGACGCCGAGAACGCCGTCCGCGACATCATCGAGGAGTCGCAGACGAACCCCGACGGCGAGGAGGGCGTGAAGATCGGCGCCCTGTACGCCAGCTTCATGGACGTCGACCGGGCCAACGCCCTCGGAGCGACCCCGCTCGCCGACCAGCTCGCCCGCGTCGCAGCGGTCGACTCCATCGAGTCCTTCCTCCGCCTGTCCGGCGAGTTCGAGGCGGAAGGCGTCGGCGGCTTCCTGCAGCTCTTCGTCGACAACGACCCGGGCAACCCCGAGCGCTACCTCGTCTTCGCCGAACAGGGCGGTATCACGCTGCCCGACGAGTCCTACTTCCGTGAAGACACCTTCGCCGAGATCCGCGACGCCTACCGCGCACACCTCCAGACGATGTTCGAGCTCGCCGGCATCGACGACGCTGCCGCACGCGCCGACCGCGTATTCGCCCTCGAGACGGCGATCGCGTCCAAGCACTGGGACAACGTCGCCACCCGCGACAGCGAGAAGACGTACAACCTGTACTCGTGGGACGAAGCGGCGGCGCTCGCCGCAGGCGCCGACCTCGACGGCCCGAACCTCGCCGTCTGGCGCGACGCGATCGGCGCCGCCGACGACGTGTTCGCCGAGATCGTCGTCCGCGAGCCGAGCTTCCTCGAGGGCCTCGGTGAGCTCCTCGTCGCCGAGCAGCTCGAGTCCTGGAAGGACTGGCTGGCCTGGAAAGTCGTCCACGGTGCCGCTCCGTACCTCTCCGAGGAGTTCGGTCGCGCCAACTTCGACTTCTACGGCAAGACCCTCACCGGCACGCCGCAGCAGCGCGAGCGCTGGAAGCGCGGCGTCTCGCTCGTCGAGGGCATGCTCGGCGAGGCCGTCGGCCGCATCTACGTCGACCGGCACTTCGGCGCCACGTCGAAGGACGAGATGGACGTCCTCGTCGGCTTCCTCGTCGAGGCGTACCGCGACAGCATCGAGAACCTCGAGTGGATGAGCCCCGAGACCCGCACGCGCGCGCTGGAGAAGCTCGACAAGTTCACGCCGAAGATCGGTTTCCCCGTGAAGTGGCGCGACTACTCGGCGCTGGAGCTCGAGGCCGACGACCTGCTCGGCAACGTCCGTCGTGCCAGCCGGTTCGAGATGGACCGAGAACTGGGCAAGATCGGCAAGCCGCTCGACCGCGACGAGTGGTTCATGACGCCGCAGACGATCAACGCCTACTACAACCCCGGCTTCAACGAGATCGTGTTCCCCGCCGCCATCCTCCAGTACCCGTTCTTCGACGCCGGTCGCGACGCCGCCGCGAACTACGGGGCGATCGGCGCGGTCATCGGTCACGAGATCGGGCACGGCTTCGACGACCAGGGGTCGAAGTTCGACGGCGACGGCCGACTCACCGACTGGTGGACCGAGGCCGACCGCGCGGCGTTCGAGGAGCGCACCGCGTCGCTCATCGAGCAGTACAACGCGCTGGCTCCCGCCCAGGTGCCCGACCACCACGTGAACGGCGCCCTGACGATCGGCGAGAACATCGGCGACCTCGGCGGGCTCGGCATCGCCTGGAAGGCGTACCTGCTGTCGCTCGAGGGCGCTGAGCCGCCGGTCATCGACGGCCTCACCGGCGCGGAGCGGTTCTTCCTCTCCTGGGCGCAGGCCTGGCAGCAGAAGGGACGCGACGCGGAGGTCATCCGTCTGCTGTCGATCGACCCGCACTCGCCGAACGAGTTCCGATGCAACCAGATCGTCCGGAACATCGACGCCTTCTACGAGGCGTTCGGCGTCACCGAGTCCGACGCAGCATGGCTCGCCCCCGAGGAGCGCGTCACCATCTGGTAGCGCCGCGTCTCGCGGAGCCTGTCGCCCCCTGCCGATGACCCCAGTAGTGGGACATGCGGGAGACCGACAGACGCTGCGAGAATCACTCTGGAGTCGACGAATCGTCATCCCGATGCACTCGTGAAGCTCATGGCGCGAGACCCGAACAGCGCCTGAGCGGACCTGGTCCGATCCGTCCGGTTCACAGCAGCGTCGCCGTCGATATCGCCACAGCCCCAGCCGTCCCCCGGCCTGGGCGAGGCGGTACCGGCGGCGACGTGCTCCACTCCCCGCGAACCCGTAGAATCGCAGGCGTGTCTAAAGTCTTGAGCAGCCTCCCCGTCGGCGAGCGCGTCGGCATCGCCTTCTCCGGAGGTCTCGACACCTCCGTCGCCGTCGCCTGGATGCGCGAGAAGGGTGCCATCCCGTGCACCTACACCGCCGACATCGGCCAGGCGGACGAGCCCAACATCGGCGCCGTCCCCGACCGCGCCAAGGAGTACGGCGCCGAGATCGCGCGCCTCGTCGACGCGAAGTCGGCGCTCGTCGAGGAGGGCCTCGTCGCCCTTCAGTGCGGTGCGTTCCACATCCGCAACGCCGGTAAGACCTACTTCAACACGACGCCGCTCGGCCGCGCCGTGACGGGCACGATGCTCGTCCGCGCGATGAAGGAGGACGGCGTCGACATCTGGGGCGACGGTTCCACCTACAAGGGCAACGACATCGAGCGGTTCTACCGCTACGGTCTGCTCGCCAACCCGCGCCTGCGCATCTACAAGCCGTGGCTCGACGTCGACTTCGTCAACGAGCTCGGTGGCCGCAAGGAGATGAGTGAGTGGCTCGTCGCCCGCGACTTCCCGTACCGCGACTCCACCGAGAAGGCGTACAGCACCGACGCCAACATCTGGGGCGCAACCCACGAGGCGAAGCGCCTCGAGGAGCTCAGCTCCGGCATGGAACTCGTCGAGCCGATCATGGGCGTGCCGTTCTGGCGTGAAGACGTCGCGATCGCCTCCGAGGTCGTCACCGTCACCTTCGAGGCCGGTCGCCCGGTCGCGCTCAACGGCGTCGAGTACGCCGACGCGGTCGCGCTGGTCCTCGAGGCCAACGCCATCGGTGGTCGTCACGGCCTTGGCATGAGCGACCAGATCGAGAACCGCATCATCGAGGCGAAGAGCCGCGGCATCTACGAGGCCCCCGGCATGGCGCTCCTCCACATCGCCTACGAGCGTCTGCTCAACGCGATCCACAACGAGGACACGGTCGCCAACTACCACAACGAGGGTCGCCGACTCGGCCGCCTCATGTACGAGGGCCGCTGGCTCGACCCGCAGTCGCTCATGCTGCGCGAGTCCATCCAGCGCTGGGTCGGCTCCGCCGTCTCCGGCGAGGTCTCCATCCGTCTGCGCCGCGGCGACGACTACACGATCCTCGACACCTCGGGCCCGGGCCTCAGCTACCACCCCGACAAGCTCTCGATGGAGCGCGTCGGTGACGCAGCGTTCGGTCCCGACGACCGCATCGGCCAGCTCACCATGCGCAACCTCGACATCGCGGACTCGCGCTCGCGGCTCGAGCAGTACGCAGCGGCCGGCATCGTCGGCGGCGCGACCGCGGACCTCGTCGGCAAGCTCGAGCAGGGTGAGGCGCAGGAGATCCTCGGCGGCGAACTCCTCGACCCGACCGCAGACGCCCTCGAGCGCGCGACCGACCTCGCTTCCGAGGGCGCCGCGTTCGACTCCGGCACCGACTAGTCGCACCACGTAACGCCGAACGCCCGCCGCACTCAAGGAGTGCGGCGGGCGTTTCGCTTCGGCGCTGCCTGCCCCAACTCAGGAAGGACGCGGCGTGTCGACCTGTAACCCCGCCGACACACCGGCCGACTCCTGAGTTAGGGATGGCAGGGGTTCACAACTCAGGACCGGTGCGGCGCGTCCCGCCGGACCCGCCGGGTGGCCGATGTGACCCGCCGGGGCCGTCCTGAGTTGTGAACCGGCCAGGGCTACGCGGGGACGGGTGACTCCGCGTGTCGACCAGGTGTTGTTGTGTCCCTCACTCAGGACTGCTGCGGCGTGTCGGGTGTGACACGCCGGCCGGGCGGCGCGACACGCTGAGACGCTCCTGAGTCAGGGACGGCGGCGGAGGACGAGGACGCTGTCGTCGAGCTCGGCTGGCTCGCCGTCGGGCCCGATCGCGGCGCGCGCGACGAGTCCTGCGGTGACGACCTCCCACTCGGTCGCCTCCAGCTCCAGCGAGGCGTGGACCTCGTCGGGCGTCGGGAAGTGCGCGTGCGCGATGTGCTCGGTCGCCCAGGGCGGCGGACCGGCGTGGCCGACGACGAGGAGCGTGCCGCCGGGAGCGACCGCGGACGCTGCACGGCGCAGCACGGCCTCCCGGGGGAACTCGACGGGGGAGTGCAGGAAGGTCGCGGTGACGAGATCGAACGATGCCGACGGTTCCCACTCGACGAGGTCGGCCTGCACCCAGGTGATGCGATCGGCGACCCCCGCCTCTGCCGCGGTCGATGCTCCGAGGGCGAGCGCGCTCGGGGAAATGTCGACCGCGGTCACGGACCAGCCCTGCCGGGCGAGCCAGACGGCGTCGGCGCCCTCTCCACTGCCGAGTTCGAGCGCGTTCCCGGGCACCAATCCGCCCACCTCTCGCTCGAGGGCGGCGTTCGGTTTGCCGCTCCACACCTGGCCGCGGCTGCTGTAGCGGTGCTCCCAGAAGGCGGCGGGATCGGTGATGGCGGGCTCGTGCTCGGAGGTCATGGCATCAGCCTGCCGTGACACCGGCTGCGAACGGCCGTTTCTTGCCGGAACGGCAACGGAGGTTGTCACTGGGCGGCCTTCGACACTTCGACAGGCTCAGTGACCGGGTCACGGATGGGCTGATCCGGTCACTGAGCCTGTCGAAGTGCCCACGCGGCAGCCCTCGACATGCCGGCAGGTCAGGCACGGGTTCGGAACGGGTCCGGTCGCCGCTTTTCGACAGGCTCAGAGACCGGGTTGCGGCTCAGGGACAGGGGCGCTGCTCAGGAGCCGGGTCACGGCTCAGGGGGCCGGGCGCATCGACGCCGGGCCGGACGCATCGACGCGGGCCCGACGCGGCGCAACTCGGGCATAGCCGAGGTGCGCCGCGTCCGGGGTCAGGCGCGGAAGTTGAGCGCCAGGTCGATCAGGAGGCGCGTGCCGTACCCGGTCGCACCCTTCGACCGCCAGGACTCGTCCGACTCCACGAGCATGGTGCCGGCGATGTCGAGGTGCGCCCACGGGATGTCGCCGACGAACTCCGCGAGGAACAGCGCGGCGAGCGTCGAACCGGCGAACCGGCCGCCGATGTTGGCGAGGTCCGCGACGTCCGAGTCGAGCTGCTTGCGGTAGCTGCGTTCGAGTGGCAGCTGCCACAGCTGCTCGTCGGTGGCCTTCGACGACGCGAGCGTCTGGTCGACGATGCCCTGGTCGGTGCCGTGCACGGCCGCCGTCTTCGTGCCGAGCGCCATGATCGCGGCACCGGTCAGGGTCGCGATGTCGACGATCGCGTCGGGCTCCTCCTCGACGGCGAGGCTCAGGCCGTCGGCGAGGACGAGGCGGCCCTCGGCGTCGGTGTTCTTGATCTCCACGGTGGTGCCGTTTCGGAACGTCAGCACGTCGCCGAGCATCGTGGCCGAGCCCGAGGGCATGTTGTCCGTGCACATGAGGAACGCCGTGACGCTGCTCGTGCAGCGCAACTCCTCCAGCGCCGTCATGGCGGACAGGATCGCTCCGGCACCCGTCATGTCCATCTTCATCGCCGCGTGGGACGGGTCGGACGGCTTGAGCGAGATGCCGCCCGAGTCGTACATGATGCCCTTGCCGACGAGCGCGAGGTGTCCTGCGGCTTCGATCGGCGAGCCGTCGTCGTCCTTCGGGGTGTACCGGAGCTTGATCATGCGCGGTTCCTCGACGCTGCCGGCGTTGACGCCGAGCAGGCCGCCGAGACCGAGCTCGATGAGCGCGTCCTTGTCGAAGACCTCGACGTCGAGCCCGTTGGCGGCACCGAGCGTCTCGGCCACCTCGGCGAGGTCGGTCGCCGTGAGGTGTCCGGGAGGCGTGTTCGCGAGGTCGCGGGCGAGGTTCGCCGCGCGGGCGAGGACCTCACCGCGGTGTGCGCCGGTCGCGGTCTCGGGCAGGTCTTCAGCACCGGCGACGAGGTGGAGCGCGACGAGCGGGGTGCGCTTCGTCTCACGCTTCAGCTCGGTGTAGCGGTACCGGGCGAGGAGCGCGCCCTCGACGACGAGCTGGCCGGCGGAGGCCGGGTCGAGGTCGAACGAGCGCGCCACGTCGAGGCCGATGCTCGCGAACGAGGATGCCGCACGGGCGAAGGCCGCAGCGATGTCGCGGAGGGCTGCCGGGGTGCGCTTCTCTGGGGCACCGGCGCCGACCGCGATGTACGTCGGGGCGTCCTGGCTGGGGATGACGAGCGTCTGGCCGATCTCGCCGGTGAACCCGGCGCGGGTCAGGGCCGCGCGGTCCAGTCCGAGCGCGGCGGGGATGTCGTCGCCGGCGCCGGCGCCGTCGGCTGCGGGGGCGACGGCGAGGCCGATCGCCTCGACGCCCTCGGGGAGTTCGATCGCGACGCTCAGCTCGACCGCCTCGGCGTCGAGTGAGGGGGTGCGGGAGAAGGTCGGCGGGATCAGCTTGGTGGGGCGGGATGGCATGCAGCGTCCTTCGTCTCGGTGTCGGGCTGGATCCATCGTATGGGCCTCACCTGGCCGCTGACGCGAGGGGTCTGGCAGGATGCCGGGATGGGTGCATGGGGAACGGCGATCTTCTCGAACGACACAGCGTCGGACATCCGTACCGAGTACCGCGAGTACGTGCAGGACCGGGTGCCGGACGACGAGGCGACGCGACGGACCATCGCGTCCTTCGCCCACCTGGTGGAGCGCGAGGACGGCGAGCTGTGGATCCCGCTCGCGGCCGCGCAGAGCGAGGTCGGCCGACTCGATCCCGACGTGCGGACGCGGGCGCTCGCGGCGATCGATCGCGGTGCCGACCTCGAGCTGTGGGCTGAATCAGGCCCGGGGGAGGTCGCCAGGCGGGCCGCGGCCCTCGACCGCCTCCGCGAGAAGCTCCTCGGCCCGCAGCCCGCAGCGAAGCGCCTCCGCCAATCGTGGCGCCACGTGGAGGACGACCTGACGCCGGGCGATGTCCTCGCGTTCACGGCGCCGAACGGACGGATCGCCCTGTTCCGGGTCGCCGGCATCCATCGGTCCCGACACGGCGACTCACCCGAGCTCGACGTGCTCGACTGGGTGGGCGAGCAGATCCCCGGGCCGGAGACCCTGGCGACGCTGCGAGCGAAGCGCGAGCCGGCCTCGGGCAATCTGCCGGAGCGTCCGGTCGTCTGGCAGCCTCACCGCTTCCGCAAGACGGACCCGCAGTGGCACGAGGTCGGCTTCGTCCGTGTCGCACGCCTCGAGGGGTGGCCGAACCGGCCGGGCCAGACCCCGGGCCACTCCGGCCTCTGGCGGGTGCTCAACCTGGTCGTGACCCGCGACCTCCTCGACGGCACCTGGTGAGGTGAGGCGGATCGCGTGCACCTCGCCACCGCGTGCGTCGGAAGCACACCGTTTGTGCCATGCGCGACGATTCCTTTCAGTGCGCCATCTATACCCATTTTGGGTATACTCAGTGCAGTGAAGACGCATCGAGATGAAGTGGCCGGCGCAGCAGCTCTCGCGCGACGTCCTCTGAGGGTGGCGCGTCCGGCGGATCTCGCTGACGTCTATCGCAATCCCTCGAAGGAGCTGTCGCGGCTCGAGCAGTCCGGCAAGGTGGTTCGGCTTGCGTATGGGTTCTACATCGCGGTGCCCGATGACCGCATCGGCACGGACTGGAGGCCCACGCTCGAGAGTGCCGGTCTGGCGATCGCCACGGCCATGCAGGGCGATCGGGTGCCGGTCCTCATGGGCCTCGGCGCTGCTCGCTTTCATCGAGCCATCCCTCGTGCGGTCGCGGTGACCACGATCGCGGTGCCGTCGAAGCGGAATCCCATCCGGTTGTCCGCTGGTGGCGAGGTCGTGTTCGTCGCGCGTGACGTGGACCGATTGGAGGCTCGCCTCGAACGGTTGGATCTCGGGAGCGGGCTCGTCACGACGGTGGAGCAGACCGCGTTCGACCTCCTCATGCGGCCTGGGCTAGGAGGCATGCCCGCAGAAGCTACAGAGGCGGTGACCAACCTCGCCCCTCGAGTCGATGCGGGTGAACTCCAACGGATCGCGTCACGCCACGGGCGGATGAACGATGCCGTGCGAGCGCTCATCTCGAGGCGGGAGGAGGCCGAGGATGGCAGCTGAACGGACTCCGACCCCCGGCGTCCTCAGTGCAGCCGAGCGCAGGCGAATCGAGGACCAGTTCGGCGTCGAGACCGCGCAGGTGGTCCGAGACCATCTGATCTCCCATGTGCTGGCAGCGCTTTCGGAGACCGTCGCCGACGAAGTGATCTTCTTCGGGGGCACGGCTCTCGCGCGGACCCATCTCCCGTTCCTCCGGCTGAGTGAAGACATCGACCTCATCGCCGTCGGGTCGCGGGCGCAGGTCGGCCGCCGAATCGAACAAGCGGTCCGAGGCTCACTGCAGCGGACCTTCGGTGAGGTGCAGTTCCTTCCAGGATTCGACGCGACTCGCGGTTCCGAACCGGTCGTCCTCAGCGTCGATGCCAGCAGCATCCAGGTGCAGCTCCTCGACCAGGTCGGCTACCCGAAGTGGCCGACGGAACGCCTCGAACTGGTGCAGCGGTACAGTGACGCGCCGCCCGCGTGGCTCACGGTGCCGACCCGTTCGGCGTTCGTGGCGGCGAAGGTCTCCGCCTGGGCCGATCGCAGGGCGCCGCGTGATCTGTACGACCTGTGGGCGCTCCAAGCGCACGGCGCGTTCGACGTCGAGGCGGCACGCCTGTTCGCAACCATCGGGCCGGGTGGGCGACCCAACGCACGGACCTTTGACACGGCACCGGACGGCGTCGAGTGGCAGCGCGCGCTGGCTCACCAGGGCCGTATCGACGTGGACCCGGAAACTGCGCTCACGACCGTCCGAGACGCTTGGTCGCGTCTGAGCTGACCGTACGGCAGCCTCGACCGGCATGTGAGGTGAGGCGGATCGTCGCTCGCGGGGTGCGCGGGCGACGATCCGCCTCACCTCAGCGGGAGGCGACGAGCGCGCCCCGGACGTCGTCGCGCGGCTCGGCCCCGATCGCCTGCGTGTGCGCCTGGGCGAGCACGTCCGCGATGACCACGCGCTCGCCGGACTCGGCGGACCGCACGGCGGCCTCCACCATCGCGAGGCTCAGCACGTTGGCGTGCACCTCGCCCGACGGGACACGCCCCGTGCGCAGGGCATCCACGAACTCGACGAGCGACCCGGCGATCTCCTCCGGCACGTCCGGCTCGAGCTCGGCGGTCTCGACCGCCGACGGTGATCCGCCCTGCGGCGCGAGCTGCCGCTGCGGAGCGGAGTCGCCGTCCCAGACGGCCGTGCCGCGCTCGCCGTTCACCCGCCAGCTGCCGTTCCACGAGGTCTCCACGCCGTCCGCACACCAGCTGCCGCTGTAGGTGTAGCGGACTCCTCCGGCGAACTCGAAGATCGCGGTCGCGGCGGCGTCGGCGGAGAACCAGCTCCACCCGGGGTTGTACTCCTCGCAGTACACGGCGATCGGGTCGCTGCCGAGGACGTAGCGGGCGGCGTCGAAGGCATGGATCGCCATGTCGACGAGCAGCACGTGCGGCATCTCCTCGCGGAAGCCGCCGAAGTGCGGCGCCTTGAAGAACTCCGTGGTCGCGGACCCGAGCCGACCGAGTGACGCGACCTGCTCCCGGAAGGCGGCGATCGACGCGTAGTAGCGACGCGACTGGCTCGTCATGAGCAGTTGCCCGCTGGCCTCGGCCGTCGCCGCCAATGAGAGCGCCTGCGCCACGGTCGGCGCGATCGGCTTCTCGCAAAGCACCGGCAACCCGGCGAAGAGCGCCTCGGTGTTCACCGGGTGGTGCGCGGCGGGCACGGTGACGTTGACGACAGCGTCCGCCCCCGTCGCCTCGGCGACGACCGACACGCTGGTGCCGACGACGACACCCTCGGGGCCCACGCCGAGCCCCGCCTCGGTCACCGCCGACTCCGCGAGGGCCGTGTCGAGGTCGACGACGCCGACGAGTTCCGTGTCCGGGTTCGCGAGGATCGTCCGCAACCACGCCCGTCCCATCCCGCCCGCACCGACGAGCACGAGCCGGACCGGCCTGGTGGCGTCCGCGAGCGTCGCGAAGCCACCGTCGACAGGAGCACTCATCGCGCGAGCGCCCCTTCGTATCCGCGGCCGTTGTAGAAGTCCTCGGTCTCGTACCGCAGCAGGACCGGCACCGCGCGTTCCGGACGCAGCGTCTGCGCCCACCGGACGCCGTTCGCGAGGACGCGACGGACGTGCTCGTGGTGGTAGACCGGGTAATCCTGGTCGCCGGGGGAGAAGAAGAAGATCTTGCCGAAGCCGCGCTTGTAGGTCATGCCGGAACGGAAGACCTCGCCACCGGTGAAGGTCGACAGGAAGACGAGCTCGTCGGGCGCGGGGACGTCGAAGAACTCACCGTACATCTCCTGCGCCGGGATGATGAACGGGTGCGGGATCCCCTGGGCGATCGGGTGGGTGGGGTCGACGGTCCAGACGATCTCGCGGTCCTCCTCCGACCGCCACCGGAGCGTGCACGAGGTGCCCATGAGCTTGCCGAAGATCTTCGACCAGTGGCCGGAGTGCAGCACGAGCAGGCCCATACCGGCGAGTACGTGCTGGTGCACGCGCTCGACGACCTCGTCGGCGACCTCGCCGTGAGCCGCGTGGCCCCACCAGACGAGCACGTCGGTCGCGGCGAGCACCTCCTCGGTGAGCCCGTGCTCCGGTTCGTCGAGCGTGGTCGTGGTGACCACGGCGTCGACGCCGAGGTGCTCCTCGATGCCCTCCTTGATGGTCGTGTGCATGCCGTCCGGGTAGATGGCGCGGACCTTCTCCTCGATCTGCTCGTGGCGGTTCTCGCCCCAGACGAGGACGCGGATGGGGGTGCTGCTGTCGGACATGGTGGTGCTCCTTCGAGGATGCGTTGCGTGGTCGGAGAGGGTGTCGGAGTGGTCGTCGGTCATTTCACGGCACCGCCCGTGGCGCCCGCGGCGATGAACCGCTGGGCGATGACGAGCAGCAGGATCGCGGGCAGGGACGACAGGACGGCGGTCGCCATCACCGCGCTCCAGTTCGAGACCTGCGAGCCGAGGTACTGGTAGATGCCGAGCGTCACTGGCCGGACGTCCTCCGTCGTCGTCAGCGTCAGGGCGAACAGGAAGTCGCTCCAGGAGAAGAGGAAGGCGAACAGGCCGGCGGTGATGAGCACGTTGCGGCTCACCGGGAGGACGATCGAGACGAAGGCCCGCACGTGCCCCGCGCCGTCGACCCGTGCCGCCTCCACGATCGACGGCGGGATGGTCTGCATCGACGCCCGCAGGATGAGGATCGCGAACGGGATGGCGTGCGAGGCGTCGGCGAGGATCAGCCCGGGGATCGAGTTGAGCAGGCCGAGGTCGTTGTAGGCCGAATAGAGGGCGTTCGCGATCACGATGCCCGGGATCATCTGGGCGATCAGGATCACGAGGAGGGCGATGCTGATCCACCGGAACCTGAACTGCGCGAGGGCGTAGGCCGCTGGGGCCGCGATCGCGAGGGTCAGGACGACGGTGCCGAGCGAGATGACGAGGCTCGTGACGAGGTGCCCGCCCTGGTCGGCGATCGCCTTCTCGTACCCGGCGAAGCTCGGGTTCACCGGGAAGAAGTCCCCCGTGAGCGTGTTTCCGGAGGGTTGCAGGGACGCGTTCACCATCCAGTAGACGGGGAAGAGCATGATCGCGAGGATGAGGATGCCGAGGACGGTGGAGCCGAGGTGGCGTCGGTCGCCGCGGTGTCGACGCGGGCCGACCGGTGCGAAGCGGCGCGTCTGCCGGCCGCCGGTCACGATGCTGGTCGTGGTCATGAGGGTCCGTGTCCTTACTCGTCGACCGCGCGTCGGTTCACGCGCAGGTAGACGATGGCGAAGAGGAGCGAGATGACGATGAGGATGTTGCTGAAGGCCGCACCGACACCGAACTCGAAGTTGACGAACGACTCCTGATACGACCGCACCGCGAGGGTCTGGGTGGCGTTCGCCGGCCCGCCGTTCGTGAGGCCGAGGATGATGTCGAGCACCTTGATCGTGTAGACGACGCCGAGCACGAGCACGACGCTGACCACGGGCCTGAGGTTCGGCCAGGTGATGTGGCGGAACGCCTTCCAGCCGGTCGCGCCGTCGAGCGCTCCCGCCTCGTAGAGCTCGTCGGGGATGTCCTGGAGGCCGCCATAGAGGATCGTGACGTTGAACGGGATGCCGATCCAGATGTTGACGAGGACGACCGCGAACAGGGCCACCGACGGGCTTGTCAGCCAGGGGACGCCCGACAGGCCGATGGATCCGAGGGCGGCGTTCAGGACGCCGCTGTCCTGGTCGAGGATCGACCGCCAGGTGGCGCTCGACACGATCAGGGGGAGGAGCCAGGGGAGCAGCAGCATCGCGCGGAGGAACGAGCTCAGGGGGAAGCGTCGCTTGAAGAAGACGGCGAGCGCGAGCCCGATCACGAACTGCCCGGCGATCGACCCCACCGTGAACAGCGCCGTGTTGAGCAGTGCCGGCGTGAACAGCTGGGAACTGAACACGGTCACGTAGTTCGCGAACCCGACCCACGGAGCCTCGCCCGTGAAGAACGTCTTCGTCGTGTACTCCTGGAAGCTCATCGTGACGTTCTTGACGACCGGGTAGCCGAAGAAGAGGACGATGTAGAGCGCTGCGGGGAGGACGAAGCCGAGCTTGATCAGGTCTTCCCGGCGGAAGCGTCGGGACCGGCGGCCGGCCCCGGCGGGGGTGCGCTTGGTCGGCGCGCCCCCGCCGGTGCCGCTGGACCGCTGGTCGGTCTTCCGGTCCTGGAGCGATGCTCCGGCGATGCCGCTGCTCATCGGGATCAGCCCGCGGCCGCCTGCTTGAACGCCTCTTCAGGCGTCGCCTGCCCGGTCAGGGCGAGCTGGATGGCGGTGTAGATCTCGGTCGCGGCCTCGGGCCACTCCTCGCCGAGCTCGCCGGTGCGCGAGCGGGCGTTGGCGACCTGCTCCGTGAACGCGGCCATCTCGGGGACCTTCGCGACGTACTGCTCGGCCAGGGCCGTCTTCGTCGGGACGGTGAAGCGGGCCTCGGCGAGGGCGAGCTGGTTCTCGTCGCTCGAGATGCACTCGACGAACTTCGCCGCCTTCGCCTGCTTGTCCTTGTCGCCGGTCACGGGGACGGTCCAGACCTCGCCGCCGAGCGGGGCGACGGGCGTCTGGCCGGCCTTGTTGACCGGAACCTGGACGCTGCCGTACTTGAGGTTCGTGTCGGCGCTGAGGGCCGGGATCTGCCACGGGCCGTTGATCATCATCGCGGCCTTGCCGGCCATGAACTGGTCGTTCACGTCGGCCTGCGACCAATTGATGACGCTCTTCGACGCCGACCCCGAGTTCACGAGGTCGACCTGCAGCTGGAGCGCCTCGGCGACGGCGGGCGTCGTGAGGTCGGCCTCGTCGCCGCCGTTGGTCCACATGAACGGCAGGAACTGCCAGCTGCCCTCGTAGGTGGCGATGGAGCTGAAGGCCAGCCCGTAGGTGTCGCCCTCGGTCAGTGCAGCGGCGGCCGTCTTGAGTTCGTCCCACGTGGTCGGCGGGGTGATGCCCTTCGCCGCGAGGAGGTCCTCGTTGTAGAAGAGGCCGAGGGTGTTGACCGTCGGCGCCAGGCCGTAGACCTCGCCCTCGTAGCTCGCCGCGTCGAGGATGCCCTTCGCGAAGCCCGAGGTGTCGACGCCGTAGTCGCTGAGTGGCGAGAGGCCACCCGTCGCGGCGATCTCCTGGACGTCCGGGTTGTCGAGCATGAGGACGTCGGGCAGCGTCTTGGACGACGACTGCTGGAGCACCTTCTGGATGAGGTCCTTGCCGGGGACGGTCTCGCGCTTGATCTTCACGCCGACGTCGTCCGCGCACCGGTCCAGGGCGTCGCCCACGAGGGTCTTGTCGGGTTCGTTGTTGTAGTAGTCGAGGATCGTGAGGGTGCCGGCGTCGCCTCCGGCCGCCGCGCCACCGCCACCGCTGCACGCGGTGAGGGCGAACGGGGTGATCGCGAGGATCGCGAGCGATCCGAGCACGTGCGGCCGACGGATGATGCGAGGCCGGGTGTCGCGGGTGGTCGTGGATCTCATGTCATGGCTCCTTTGCCTGGTGAGTGGTGTTCGTGATGCGGTGGTGATCGTGGTGCGGTGGGTGGTTCGGTCAGTGGTCGAGGGGGATCCAGGTGGCGCCTGCGTCGGCGCTCGCCGAGACCGCGGTGAGCACGCGCTGCACCATCAGGCCGTCGGCGAAGCCCGGTTCGGGCGCCCGGCCGGCGGCGAGGTCACGGGCGAGGTCGGCGACCTCGTGGACGAAGGTGTGCTCGTAGCCGAGGCCGTGCCCGGCCGGCCACCAGGCGTCCGCGTACGGGTGACCGGGTTCGGTGACGAGGATGCGCCGGAAGCCCGCTTCCTCGGCCGGGAGCGTGTGGTCGTGGAACTGCAGCTCGTTCATGCGCTCGAAGTCGAAGACGAGCGATCCGTCGGATCCGTCGACCTCGAGCCGCATCGCGTTCTTGCGGCCGGTGGCGAAGCGGGTGGCCTCGAAGGTCGCCAGGGCGCCGCCGTCGGTGCGGGCGATGAACACGACCGCGTCGTCGACGGTCACCCGGCCGGTGAGGGATTCCGCCGCGTCGCCATCCTCAGGATCGTCGCCCGCGGTGGCACTGAGGCCGCTCGACGAGGTGGGGAGCGGCCGCTCGGTGACGAAGGTCGAGGTCAGGGCACTCACGCCCGTCAGCTCCTGCCCGGTGACGAACCGTGCGAGATCGATGATGTGGGCGCCGAGGTCGCCGAGCGCACCGGAGCCGGCCTGGTCGGCGTCGAGTCGCCAGACGAGCGGGAAGGTGGGATCCGCGATCCAGTCCTGCAGGTACTGGGCCCGGATGTGTCGGATCGTCCCGAGGCGGCCGTCGGTGACGAGCCGTCGTGCATAGGCGAGCGCGGGGGTGCGTCGGTAGCTGAAGCCGACCATCGCGTGCACGCCGCGCGCCGCCGCCCGCTCGGCCGCGGCGTTCATCCGCTCGGCCTCCTCGAGCGTGTTCGCGAGCGGCTTCTCGCACAGGACGTGGATACCGGCGTCGAGCGCGGCGATCGCGATCTCGGCGTGGAGGTGGCCCGGGGTGCAGATGTCGATCACGTCGATGTCGCCACGGGTGAGGAGCGCTCGCCAGTCGGTCTCGACGTCGGCGATCCCGAACCGGTCGGCGAACGCGCGGGCGGCGTCGGCATCGCGACCGCTGACTGCGACGAGGTCGACCCGGCGGCCGAGGTCGAAGAAGCGGGGAGCGGTGGTCCAGGCCTGCGCGTGGATGGTGCCCATGAAGCTGTACCCGACGATCGCGACGCGCAGTGGCTGCTCGGACCGGTTGTCGTCCGTGGTCGGTACAGGCATCAGCACGGCTCCTTCGCCGGTCGAGGTCGGATCGCGCAGGCCGAAAAGTTAACCGGTTTACTGCGCGCTTCGGGAACCAGCATGCACCGCGTCGCCGGAGTCGTCAAGAAGCAATTTAACCGGTTTACCGAATCGTGATCCGTGAGAGACTGACCGGACAGCACCGCACCTGAACGGGGATCCATGGCAACGATGCGTGACGTCGCGCGACTCGCAGGGGTCTCGGTCGCCACGGTGTCGTTCGTCGTCAACGATTCGAAGCCGGTGTCCCCGGCCACCCGACTGCGGGTGGAGTCGGCGATGGTCGAACTGGACTTCCGCCGGAACGCGGTCGCCCGCGCGCTCGCGAGCCGTCGGACCCGGATCATCGCACTGCTGTTCCCGGTGCTCCAGCATCGACTGTCCGACAACGCGGCCCGCTTCTTCACCGGTGCTGCGGAGGCTGCGGCCGAGCTCGGGTACACCGTCGTCCTCTGGCCGGAGCCGAGCGACCCCGAGGCGCTTCGCGAGTTCACCTCCGATGGCCTCATCGACGGCGTCATCCTCATGGAGGTGCGGCTCGACGACCATCGGGTCGACCGTCTGCTCGCGGCCGGGACGCCACTGACGCTCATCGGTCGGACGCGCGACCCCTCCGGTCTCGACTACGTCGACGTCGACTTCGAGGGGATGGTCGAGTTGTCCATCGACCGGTTGCAGGCCCTCGGTCATCGGGAGTTCGCCCTGCTCGAGGAGGTCGAGCGGGCCGATCTCGACGGTTACGGCCCGGTGGTCCGCGTGCAGGAGACCTTCCACGCCGTGTGCGCGGCCCGTGGACTCCGCGCTCGGACGCTCCAGTGCACTCCCGATCCGGCCGGTGGTCGCGAGATCGCGGCGGCCCTCCAGGAGGAGGCGCCCGAGGTCACCGCCGTCCTCGTGCTCAACGATCGGGCGGCCCTCGGTTTCGTGAGCGAGCTCGGCAGGCGCGGCGTCTCGGTCCCCGACGACCTGTCCGTCGTCCTCGTCGCCTCCACACGAGAGGTGTCGGAAGCGGCCGACCCGGCACTCGCTGTCACGTTGCTGCCCGCCGCCCAACTCGGCAGGATGGGCGTCGAGACCCTCATCGGCCGTCTCGACGGCACCCTCGGTGAACTGCGTCACGAACTCGTCATGGGCGCCTTCCTCGAGGGCGCGTCCCTCGCGCCGCCGCCCGATTGAGTCATCTCGTCGCGTGAGCGGCCCTCGAGCGACCGGTCACCGCACCTCAGGGCGCCGGGAGGACTCCGCCGCTCGGTTCGCGATCGCCCGGTGCCGTGCCTGCCCGATCAGCGATTGGGTGTAAGCGACGCGGTTCATGGTGTCGTGCCGGGCGAAGTCGGTCGAGATCGGGACCTGCTCGGTGTAGGTGTACGGGCCGGCCTGGACGTTCACGGAGACGAACCCCGAGACGCGCCTCTCCTTCGCGAACAGGAACAGCAGGCTGAGGAAGAAGAACCAGATCAACACGATGACCAGCACGATGGCCCACGCCGGGGTGTGGGTGGTCGTCGAGGTCTGATCGCTCGACGTCACGTTGACGTCCGCGAGTGGCCACGTGCCGGCGGGGGTCATGATCACGTCCTCAGTGACCCTGATGTTGCCGATCTGGACGAGGAGGGGCTGTGGCATCGGCGGGAGCTGGGTGGTCATGGGCATCGACCATAACCAATCGGTTCAGATCGCCGCCGAAGTTCTCCACAGCCCACGATGGAGTGGAAGCCGGGTCCCCGTCCCAGTCCCCGTCACGGTCGTTGGAGGCCGATCCGCGGGTAGAGCGCACGGAGCGTCTGGTCCAGCCCGCCCGTGAGCGAGCTGACCCCGTGGTCGCCGCCCGGTATCGCGAAGGTCTGGACCTTCCAGCCGGCGGATGTCGCGGTGGCTGCGGCGCGCCGCATCATGTCGGTGTAGACCGCGTCGGCCGTCCCAGCGGAGAAGAACGCCTCCGTGTCGGCGTAGTTCGTCTTCGCCATGATGGTCGCCGGTTTGATCGCGTCGTACGCGTTCTGGTCGCCGTTGAACATCACGCGCAGGTTGTCCGCCGGGAGGCCGGCTCCGGGATACTCCTCACCCGAGACACTGACGACGTTGCCGAAGGTCTGCGGGTACTTGGCTCCGTAGTAGATCGCACAGCTGCCGCCGGCCGAGTACCCGGCGACCGTCCAATCCTTCGGCGACTGGAGGATGTGCAGGTTCGCCTTCGCCCACGGGAGGACGTCCTGCGTGACGTACGTCTCCACCTTCCCGTACCGCCCGTCGATGCACAGCGGATCCACGGAAGGGTCGCCGAGCTGATCCACGACGAGCGCGATGGGGGCGAGCCCCTGGTGGTCGGCGGCGATCGCGTCGAGCGCCTCGCCGATCCACTTCGCGTCGGGGTCACCCGGTTGTCCCATCATCATGAGGACGAACGGGAGCGCCGGGGGATCCTTCACGAGCGCGGCGGGTGGGTAGTAGACCTGCGCCGGGCGGGCGTTGAACCCGGAGTTCGTGTTCGGGATCCGGTCGCCTGTGGGAAGCGGGCCGAACCTGCCTGTCTTCGGCAGATCGGCCGGCGGCTTCCACGTCTCGTACAGTGGACGGGCCGGATCGCCGGTGGGCGTGCTCGTCGGCGTCACGAGGGTGATCGGCTTGCGGTTCTGGACGTGGAACATCGACCCGAGGGTGGTCTGGACGCCGTACGCGCCGTTGACGCCCAGCGCCGCGGTCGCGCCGAAGACGAGGATGCACGCGACGGCGATGACGCGCCGCTGCCACGAGACGCGCCAGCAGATGGTGAGGACGGCGAGCGCGATGCCGGCGAAGACGCCGATCAACCAGGGCTCCGCGGAGCGGATCAACGGCCCGCCGAAGAGGTTGAGCACGTCGAAGACGAGCCACACCGTCCCCAGGGCGAGGAGCGCGCCGGCCAGGAGGGCGATGGCGGCGCTCAGGTACCACAGCAACCCGGACCGACGGATGACGAGGTACAGCAGGCCGGCGATGCTGAGCCCGTCGAGCACCCAGACGAGTGGACCGTCGATGACGTCGAGGTTCCACAGCCAGTCCATCGATGCTCCATCCTGCGTACCGCGATGGTTGTCAGGCTAAGCGGCCGCCCTGAGTGGGACAAGGGCCGTTGGGCGTCCTCACGGGCTCGCCCATAGGATTGAGGGGTTCCGGGAGCGGGCGCCAGCCAGGCGTCAGCACCGGAAGGTACCGCCGCGTGGCAAGCGGCACGGAGGATCCACACCCATGGCAGAGCAGTCCCATCTCGAGTCCGTCATCACCCTGGCCCAGCACCGCGGCTTCGTCTTCCCGTCGGGAGACATCTACGGCGGCACGCGGTCCGCGTGGGATTACGGGCCCCTGGGCGTCGAGCTCAAGGAGAACATCAAGCGCCAGTGGTGGAACGCGTTCGTGCGTGGCCGCGGCGACATGGTCGGTCTCGACTCCGCCGTCATCCTGCCCACCCCGGTCTGGGAGGCGTCCGGTCACGTCAAGGTCTTCAGCGACCCGCTGACCGAATCGCTCATCACCCACAAGCGGTACCGGGCCGACCACCTCTTCGAGGCGTACGAGGCCGAGCACGGCCACCCGCCGGAGAACGGCCTCGCCGACATCCCCGACCCCGAGCACCCCTCGAAGATCGGCCAGTGGACCGAGATCCGTCAGATGTCCGGCCTCCTGAAGACCTTCCTCGGCGTCGTCGACGACGAGTCTGGTCTCCACTACCTGCGTCCAGAGACCGCTCAGGGCATCTTCACGAACTTCGCGAACGTGCTGCAGACGGCCCGCAAGAAGCCGCCGTTCGGCATCGGCCAGATCGGCAAGGCGTTCCGCAACGAGATCACGCCCGGTAACTTCATCTTCCGCACCCGCGAGTTCGAGCAGATGGAGATCGAGTTCTTCGTCGAGCCCGGCACGGACGACGAGTGGCAGCAGACCTGGATGGACCTCTGCTGGGCCTGGTTCATCGACCTCGGCATGACGCCCGACAACATCCGTTGGTTCGAGCACCCGCAGGAGAAGCTGGCGCACTACTCGAAGCGCACCGTCGACATCGAGTACAAGTTCGGCTTCGCCGGCAGCGAGTGGGGCGAGCTCATGGGCGTCGCGAACCGCACCGACTACGACCTCAAGGTGCACGCCGAGCAGTCCGGCAAGGACCTCAGCTACTTCGATCAGGCCAAGAACGAGCGGTACATGCCGTACGTCATCGAGCCGTCGTTCGGTCTGACCCGTGCGCTCATGGCCTTCCTCGTCGACGCGTACGAGGAGCAGGAGCTGCCGCCGAACGCCAAGGGCAAGATCGAGAAGCGCACCGTGCTGCACCTCGACCCGCGTCTCGCGCCCGTCAAGGTCGCCGTGCTGCCGCTGTCCCGCAACGAGGCGCTGTCGCCGCTCGCCCGCCAGATCGGCGACGAGCTGCGCGGCTCGTGGAACATCGACTTCGACGACTCGGGTGCGATCGGCCGCCGCTACCGTCGTCAGGACGAGATCGGCACCCCGTACTGCGTGACCGTCGACTTCGACTCGCTCGAGGACAACGCCGTGACGGTCCGCGACCGCGACAGCATGCAGCAGGAGCGTGTCGCCATCGACGAGCTGTACGCCTACCTCGCCACCCGCCTCAAGGGCGCGTAGGCCTCCGCCGCTTCACACGAACGCCCGCTCGCCCATGCTTGGGCGAGCGGGCGTTTCTTCGCCCAGAAACGGGCGAACGGATGCGGATCGCTCGGGCTAGGCGTTGCCGAGTGAGGTGTCGAGGAACGCGAGCGTCTTCACCCAGGCGTCGGCGGCCGCGTCCTCGCGGTAGGTGATCGTGTTGGTGTCGTTGAAGAAGGCGTGACCGGCGTCGGGGTAGACGGTCGCGGTGAACTCGACCCTCGCGTCCTCCATCGTCGTGGTCAGCTCGGGCAGGCTCTGCATGAGGCCCTCGTCCTGGTCGCCGTAGAAGGCGAGGACCGGGCAGGCGATGCTCGTCACGGCCTCGGGCTCCGGCGGGTAGCCGTAGAACGGGACAGCGGCGCGGATGCGGCGGTCGGCCGCGGCGAGCGCGAAGCTGTAGCCGCCACCGAAGCAGAAGCCGACGACGGCGACCCGGCCGTCGATCCCCTCCTCGTCGAACAGGGCGTCGACGGCCTTCCCCAGGTACCCGAGCGCCTCCTCGGCGTACTCGGGCGACTTCGAGGCCGAGAGCTTCTCGCGCAGCTTCGGCTGTGCCGCGGTCCTCGTCGCCTCGTCGCTGTTGAAGACGAGGCTCTCCAGCTCCGCACCGATCTCGGGCGTGACGCCGGCGCCACTCAGGATGTCGGGCGCGATGACGAGAAAGCCCTCCGCGGCGAACCGGTCGGCGACGTCGGTGATGTGCGGGACGAGGCCCCAGATCTCGTGGATGAGCACGAGCCCGCCGCGGAGCTCGACGCCCTTCGGCGGGTCGGCGCGGTAGGCGGTCAGGCCCTTGGTCAGCGTGATGGTCGTCATATCGCCAGTGTTCCAGCCGACCCTCCGCACCGGCTGGGGGTTGCGCTGTCTCGCGAGTTATCCACAGATTCTGAACGAGCATCCAAACTGATGTTTCAGATGACTACAGTCGAGCTGTGGCGTGCCCACGGGCCGGCTCTCCTCACCGCGAGGCGGCCCCTGGACCTCGACCCACTCCGCTCGGAGTCGTCGACATGCCGACCTGCCCCCTCGTTCCATCCGCGATCAACACCCTCGGAGGTTCTCTCGTCGTGCCCGTTCGACCACTCGCCATCGTCGGCCTGTCCGCCCGCTTCGGTGGCGCGGCAGACGCCCACCAGTACTGGCGCAACATCCTGGCGGCCCGACGCACCGGCTCCGCCGTCCCCCGCTCGAGATGGGATCACGCCACCTTCTTCGCGCCCCACGACCCACGAGCGGTGCATCACGCCTACTCCGACCAGGGCTCCTTCATCGACGACGTCGAGCAGTTCGCGGCAAGGCACTTCCGCATCCCACCCAGCCGGGCGCACGCGATGGACCCGCAACATCGCCTGCTCCTCGAGGCAGCGCGAGCCGCGTGGATCGACGCCGGGTTCGAACGTCGTCGCATCGACCGGTCGTCGATCGGCGTCTTCGTCGGGATGGCGGCGAACGACTACCGCGAACTCTCCTCGCTCCGCATCCGGGCGCAGCTCCTCGGCGACGACTCGGTCCACGCGGAACGCGCCGGCCCCGACCTCACGGCGGCGATGGGCGCGCGCGTCGCCGGTGTGCGCCCGTTCCACGCGTTCTCGATGCCGGGATGCCTGCCCAACATGGGGCCGGCGCTGGTGAGCAGCACGCTCGACCTCGGCGGCCCGAGCTTCGCGGTCGACGCCGCGTGCTCCAGCAGCCTCGTCGCGCTCCACCAGGCGATCGCCGCTATCCGGTCCGGGCAGTGCTCGGCGGCGCTCGTCGGCGGTGTCAACCTCAGCCTCGTCCCGGACGCGATGGTCGCCTTCTCGCGGATCGGCGCGCTGTCACGGAGCGGGGTGTGCCGGCCGTTCGACGGCGATGCCGATGGATTCCTCCTGGGCGAGGGTGTCGGCATGATCGTCATCAAACCGCTTGAGGCCGCCATCGACGACCATGACGACGTCTACGCGGTCATCCGCGGCTCCGGGGTGTCCAACGACGGCCGGGCCGAAGGACCGATGACGCCGACGACGGACGGACAGCTGGCAGCACTCCGCCGGGCCTACGAGGACGCCGCTGCCGACCCCGCCGACCTGGGCGTCGTCGAGGCGCACGGCACGGCCACCCCGGTGGGTGACCGCACCGAGCTGGAATCGCTGGCGGCGCTGCGTCGTCTCGGGGCATCGCCGCGCCGGACCGCCACGGTCACGGCGGTGAAGGCGCTCGTGGGGCACACGATGGCGGCGGCCGGGATCGCCAGCATCGTCAAAGCGGCACTCATGGCGAGGCATCGGGTCGTCCCCGGGCAGCCCCGCCTGCGTTCGGAGGCGCACACCGAGGCCCTCCGAGACGGCCGCCTGGCGCTCGCCTCCGGCACCATCGATCCGGGCGACGACGCTCTGGGCCTGATCGGCGTCAGCTCGTTCGGGTTCGGCGGCACCAACGCTCACGTCGTGCTCGAATCACCGCCGGCGCGAGCAGGTCGAGTCCGTCGGCGTGCCGCCGGGGGACCGGCCGACGAAACGCTCCCGCACCTGCTCGTGTTCTCGGCCGCCGACCCCACGCTGCTCGGCGAGCACCTCCGTGCGGTCCTCGCCGTCCTCGAGGCCGCCGACGCACCGTCCATCGCCGGCTTCGCACGGACCCTGAGCTCCCGGTCGCTCGCGAGCACCCGTCTGGCGGTGGTGTGCCGCACCGCCGCCGAGCTGATCTCCGGGCTGTCGGCCGCCGTGGAGCAGCTCGCTAGCGGAGCCACCGGGGCGATCTCCGCGGACGTCTGCACCGGGGTCCGTGTCGACGAGGCCGCCCGGCGGATCGCCTTCGTCTTCCCCGGGCAGGGCAGCCAGACACCGCGGATGCAGTCGGACCTCCTCGATCGGTTCCCCGCCTTCCGCACAGCGGCCGAGACCTTGAACGAGCAGGTGCTCGACGAGACCGGGGTCGATGTGCTCGCGGCGCTCGTCGCGGCCGATGCCGACACCCCCTCCGGAATCGACCGTCTCACGTCCACCGAGGTCTGCCAACCCGCGCTCGCGGTGACGGCGATCGCCACCGTGGCGCTGTTGCGCGAGATCGGCGTGGAGCCCGACCTCGTCATCGGGCACAGTGTCGGCGAGCTGCCCGCCATGGCGACGGCGGGCGCGCTCGATGCGCCCGACGCCGTACGGCTCGCCGCGGTCCGCGGACACCACATGCGGTCGGCTGCGACGCGACCCGGCGACGGCATGACGGCCCTCGGCTGCGACGCCGAGCGGGCCGCAGCGCTCCTCAGTGGTATCGACGACGCGTGGATCGCAGCCGCCAACGACCCCCGGCAGACGGTGGTGAGTGGAACCGGCGAGGCCCTGCGCACCGTCGCGGAACGGTGCGTCGAGCACGGGGTGTCGACCCAATCGCTGCGCGTCGCCACCGGGTTCCACTCGCCCCTGCTCGAGCCGATCCGGCCGGCCCTCGTGGCGGACCTGTCGCGATTCCGACCTCGCGCGCCGCAGGTCCAGCTCGTCTCCACCGTGACGGGCCGCACGGTGGAGACGAGCGAGGAGCTGGGCCGTCAGCTCGAGGAGAACGTCTTCTCCACGGTGCGGTTCCGCGAGGCGATCGAGTCGGCGTCCGCATCCGACGTCAATGTCTACGTCCAGATCGGTGGAGGTTCGGCACTGCTCGGGTCCATCCGACGCTCCCTGGGCGATGCGCCCGACGTGCACGTCATCCCGAGCAGCGCGTCGGCGCCGGACGACGCGTCGACCTTCCTCCGACTCCTCGGTCGGCTGACGGTACTGGGGGCCGACCTCGACCTGGCATCGCTCGTGCCACCAGACACCGCGGGTGTGGCGCTGCCGATCGCACCGCTGCCGACCGAGCCGTACTGGGTCGTCCGACCGGACGCAACCGCCCCGACGACCACACCCCGAGAACCCACATCCGAACCGCACCGACCACCCTCCCCCGTCGAACAGGATCCCCACTCCATGCACCACGACCCCCGCGATCTGCCGTCCTCCCCCCTCGCCGGACGACCGTCGGCAGGACCGTCGATCCAGCCGCGAGCCGCCGACGCCCAGGCCGACCACCTGCCCGGACTGCTCGCCCTCATGAACCGCCAGCTGAGCCTCATCGAGGGTTCCGGGCAGGCCGGACGTGCGCCCGCGTCGACGGATCCGTTCGGTTGGTCAGCGGAACCCGGCTCTCCGCAGGCGGAGGTGGTCGCACGGATGGGCCTCGCAGCCTCCCGGTCGCATCGTGCGGAGTCCGACGCGGTCATCCTCGGCATGGTGTCGCGCATCAGCGGGTTCCCGCTGGACCTGATCCGGCCGGACATGCACCTCGTCGAGCAGCTCGGATTCGATTCGCTGATGATGCGTGAGCTGATCACCCAGCTGCACACGGAGTGGCCATCGCTGCCGACCCCCGCCCAGCTCGGCGAGCGCTTCGCCGGGCGGCCCACGGTGGAGCAGGTGCTGGACGGTGTCGGCTCCTTGCTGCACCCGTTCGCCGAGGAGCCGCAGCACCGGCTCCCGCGGGTCGAGACGAAACCAGTGGCAGCCGCGTGCCCTGCGCCGGTCGACCGCCCGACCCGATGGACCGAGGCCGACGCCCGCATCGAGTGCTTCCCGGAGGCGGTCGCCATGCGGGAACGCCGGCAGCAGACCGACCGCAACCCCTACTTCCTGCTCCATGAGGGGATCATCGACGCGACGACGACGATCGGCGACGCCCAGCTCGTGAGCTTCTCGAGCTACAACTACCTCGGTGTCACCGGCCACCCCGTGGTCGCCGAGACGATCGCCGACGCCGTGGCCCGATACGGCAGCTCGGTGTCCGCCAGTCGGTTCCTGTCCGGGGAGCGCCCGATCCATGCCGAGCTCGAGCAGGAGCTCGCCGACCTCCTCCAGGTGGAGTCCGCGCTCACCTTGGTGAGCGGCCACGCGACGAACGTGAGTGTCATCGGGCACCTGGTGGAGCCGGGCGACCTCATCGTCCACGACAGCCTCGCGCACGACAGCATCATCCAGGGGGCGAAACTCTCCGGAGCCACCCGGCGGTCCTTCCCCCACAACGACCTGAACGCGCTCGACGACCTCCTCGGCGCGATCCGCGGCGGGTTCCGCCGAGTCCTCATCGTCGTGGAGGGCGTCTACAGCATGGACGGCGACCTCGTGCCGCTCCCGCAGCTCATCGAGCTGAAGCGGCGGCACGGCGCACTGGTGCTCGTCGACGAAGCGCACAGCATCGGAACGGTCGGCGCGAACGGGGGCGGGGTCGGCGAACACTTCGGCGTCGACCGCTCGGACATCGACCTCTGGTGCGGGACGATGTCGAAGTCGCTCGCCGGATGCGGCGGCTACGTCGGCGGCACCGCCGCGGCGATCGATTACCTCAAGTACTCCGTGCCCGGGTTCGTGTACAGCGTCGGCATCACCCCGGCGAACGCGGCCGCGTCGCTCGCCGCCCTCCGGCTCATGCGCGACGAGCCCGAGCGCCTCAGCCGCCTGCGGCAGAACGCCGACCGCTTCCGCGAGACGGCCCGGGCCGCCGGCATCGACATCGGCGACAGCGCCGACTCGCCCGTCGTGCCGTGCATCGTCGGCAGCTCGGAACGGGCGCTCGCCCTGGCGACGGCGCTCTTCGACCACGGCTTCAGCGTCAACCCGATCCTGTACCCGGCCGTACCGGACGACCAGGCGCGGCTCCGCTTCTTCATCACCGCGGAGCACACCGCCGAGCAGATCCAGCGGGTCGTGGACATCACGGCATCCGAACTCAACCGCATCACCCACGACATCGAGGTATCCGCATGACGAACCACTCCAGAACGACTCCCAGACGACGGGCGGTGATCACGCTCCTGATCGGCCTGGTGTTCGCGATCGTGGCGGGCATCGCGGGGGCCGACGTCCTCGACAACCTCAAGACGGGCGGGTTCGACGACCCGCAGTCCGACTCCGTGGCTGCAGCGGACGTGCTCGCCGACCGGTTCCCCGGCAGCGACCCGAAACTCGTCCTCGTCGTGGACGTCTCCGACGGACTCGACAGCGCCGCCGGCAGGGAGGCGCTCGACGACATCGTCGGCGCTGTTGACGATGTGGACGGCGCCAGCGTCACCGGCTCCTACGCCGACGCGGAGCAGCTGCGGAGCGACACCGACCGCGGCGTCGTGCTCGTGGCGCTCGCCGGAGACGAGGACACCGTGCAACGCGCGACCACCGCGCTCCGCGGGACGATCACCGAGGAGGTGACGTCGGCCACGGTCCGGTTCGGCGGCATCGCGGGGATCAACGACGACCTGAACGCGCAGGTCAAGACGGACATCATCGTCGCGGAGACGATCGCCATCCCGATCACCCTCGTGCTGCTGTTCTTCGCGTTCCGCGGTGTGGTGGCCGCGCTGCTGCCCGTCGGCGTCGCGGGCGTCACGATCCTCGGTTCCCTCGGCCTGCTGAACGTGGTCGCGCAGCTCACCTCGGTCTCCCTGTTCGCAGTCAACCTCGTCACCGCGTTGGGCCTCGGACTCGCCATCGACTACTGCCTGCTGTTCCTCACCCGCTATCGGGACGAACGCTCGGGCGGAGCCACCGACGAGGAGGCGTTGCGGATCGCTCGGCGGACGACCGGCCGGACCATCGTGTTCAGCGGCGTCGTCGTCGCCGCGGCGCTCGCCACGCTGATGCTGTTCGACCAGTACTTCCTGCGCTCGTTCGCCATCGCGGGACTCGTCATCGTGGCCTGCTCCGTGGTGGGCGCGGTCGTCCTGCTGCCCGCAGCCCTCACCCTCCTGGGTCGCCGGATCGACTGGGGCCGTCTGCGCTCGCGGCGCCCGGCCGGGGCCGAGGGTCGGTTCTGGTACCGGGTGGGCGACCACGCGTATCGCCGTCCGTGGTTGGCGGTGCCCGTGATCGCGCTGCTCATCGCCATGGCCGCGCCGTTCGCGCACGCGGAGTTCGGGGTACCCGACGAACGAGTGCTCCCCGCCGACGCCGAGAGTCGTGTCGTGGCGGACATCATGTGGTCCGACTTCGACGTCGCCGAGGCGGACGCCGTCTCCGTCGTCACCGAGGACTGGGCGGGGACGGACCGCGAGCTCGAGGAGTACGCCACCGAGCTCTCCTCGATCATGGGCGTCGAGGCCGTCACGACGTCCCTCGGCAGCTTCGTCGACGGACGCCTCGTCGTCCCGGCCGATGCTCGGACGGAGCAGCACTTCCGCGACGGTTCGGCGCTCTGGCTGCAGGTCGCGACCGACGTCGTCCCGTACTCGCCCGAGGGCTCGGAGCTCGTCCGCGACGTCCGCGCGGTGGACCCTGGAGCCGGCTCGACCGTCCTGGTCGGTGGCCTCGCGGCGCAGATGATCGACATCGGTGACTCCATCTCGGCGCGTCTGCCGTTCGCCGCCGCGGCCATCGCGCTCATGACCCTGATCATCCTCTTCCTGTTCACGGGGAGCGTGCTGCTCCCGATCAAGGCGCTGGTGCTGAACGTGGTCGGGCTGGTCGGCATCCTGGGCGTCATCGTGTTCCTCTTCCAGGACGGCAACCTGTCGGACGTGCTCGGCTTCACCCCGTCGCCCATCGCCATCTCGATCCCGATCCTGCTGTTCTGCATCGCGTTCGGACTCTCGATGGACTACGAGGTGTTCCTCCTCGCGCGGATCCAGGAACGGTTCCGTGCCACGGGCGATCTCGCGGAGGCGGTGCGGAGCGGGCTCGGTGCTAGCGGCCCGATCATCACGGCCGCTGCGGCGATCCTCGCGGTGTCGTTCTTCGCCATGGCGACCTCCGGGGTGTCGATCATCAAGATGCTCGGCATCGGTACCGGCATCGCGATCCTCATCGACGCCATCCTGATCCGCGGCGTGCTCGTCCCGGTCTTCATGCGCGTCGCCGGACGATACAACTGGTGGGCGCCGCGGTGGCTCGCGGCGATCCACCGCCGCATCGGGATCACGGAGGGCTGAATGGACGCGCGGTTCAGCGGCCTGTCGGCCGATCACGACCTCTCGGCCGATCACGACCTCTCGGCGCTCGTGTCCGAGGCGGCTCGCGCGGCGAACGCCCACAACACGCAGCCGTGGGGCGTGGACCGTCAGGGCGACGAACTCGTCCTCCGCCGGGATCGCACTCGCACCCTCGGCGCGAGCGATCCGCGAGGACGCGACACGATGCTGTCGTTCGGGGCGTTCGTCGAGTCGCTCCTCATCTGCGCGGCGTCGGCCGGTGTCGGACTGGGCTTCGAGGCCTCGACCGGCGCTGACGCGGAGACCGAGGAGGTCGGCCGGTTCTCGCGCCACCCGGAGGGCTACCAGACGCGGTTCTCCTCGGCGGACGTCCGTGGGCGACGTGTCTGGCGAGGGCGATGGCGGGACGGCGCTCCCGGACCCGACCTCCTCCAGGAAGCCGCGGTTGAGACGGAGCGCATGGGCTTCCGGCTCGTCTCCATGCCGACACGGGCCGCGCGCCCGATCCTCGTGCGAGCCAACCGGTGGTTCTTCGGCGAGCAGGCGATCGTCGCCGAGCTCGATCAGTGGACCAGGCTTTCACCAAGACATCCGCGGTACGACGAGGACGGCCTCAACGACGCGATGCTCGTGCTGTCGAAGGTCGAACGAGCCGGCCTGCGGACGCTGATCAGCCCGCGGGTGTTCCGCGCGCTTCGCGGCGTCGGGCTGCCCGGGTTGTTGGCGAGGATGTCGGCCTCCGCGACCCAGGGCTCCGGCACTGTCCTCGGTGTCGTCGGACCCACCGGGGCCCGGCAGGAACTCGCCGCTGGGCGACTGCTCACCCGGCTCTGGCTCGGCTTTCAACGTCACGGCCTGTACGTGCATCCCCAGAGCGCGCCGCTCGACTGTCCGGAGACCCGGGCCATGCTCGACGAACGCTGGCAGGTCGCTCCGGACGAGCAGCTCGTCGCCTGGTTCCGGGTCGGCATCCCCGCCTCCGACCCCGCGGCGCGCGTGGCGTCCCCGCGTCGGTCGGGTGGCTGAATCCGCAGCCGCTGTGGTCGATGCGCTCCGGATGCAGGTTCCGCCGGGGGTCGTCGTCTCGGCGTCCGTCGGCACCGCACCCGGGCCGTTCCGGGCCCGTCCGACCTCGGCTGGTCGCAGCGCCGAATCCCGCTCGGCGCGCGACTGCGCCGGGGCGGCACTCGCAATGCTCGGCCAGCGCTCCACGGACATCCCCACGGGGGAGGGCGGGCAACCGGTCTGGCCGACCGGCTTCGTCGGGAGTCTCTCGCACTGCCCGGGTTTCACGGTCGCAGCCGTCGGTCACGTCGGTGTCGTGAGCGCCATCGGGATCGACGTCGAGGTGCACCGGCCCGTCCGTCCAGCCGTCGCGGCGACGATCGTCTGCGGGGATGAGGCGTCCATGCTCACGCGACTCGCCTCGAGCCATCCGGCCGTCGCGTGGAGCGCCGTGTTGTGGAGCGTCAAGGAGAGCGTCTTCAAGACGTGGTACCCGCTCACCGGCCGATGGGTCGACTACACGGCGTGTGAGGTGGTGATCCACCCGGATCGTGGGTCGTTCGATGCGCGGGTCGTCCCGCCGGCCGGCCCGACCGCACGTTCGACCGCGCCGCGCACCTTCGCCGGCCGATGGTCGGTGGTGGGCACCCACCTCTGCAGCGTCGTCATCGTCCCGGCCTCGCGGCGACAGGACGGGTGATCGGCTGATCCGGTCGACGCGGGTACCGTTGAGGACGATGTCGTAGACCGCAGGAGGAGGGGCCATGTCGGACGAGGAACGGACGACGACGGACTGGCGTGCACTGGCCGCCGCCCTCGCGAACGACGACGCCCGGACGGTGTACGCGCAACTCGTCCTCGGGCAGGAGCCCGACCTCGGCGCCACCCAGCGTGCTGTGCGGCGGGCCGAGCAGAGCGTCCAGACGTTGTCTCGGGCGGGCCTGCTGGACGACGGCGGGCGCGTCTCGGGCGGGGTGTTCCGGGACCTCCTCGCGGCCGCCGCACCGCCGAAGCGCGAAGGGGTCGACCGCTTCCTGGTCGACGGTCGGATCGTGCAGTACCCGTCGAATCCGGACGAGCGGCAGGCGCTGTTGCAGCGCGTCGCGGCATCAGCGCTCCAGCCGGGCGAGGTGGTCGACGAAGCCGAGATCAACGAGCGGTTGTCCGCGTTCCACGACGACGTCGCGGTGCTCCGGCGGTACCTCGTCGACGCGCAGCTCGTCGAACGCACGCGCTCGGGGACCGAGTACGCGCTCGTCACCTGAGGAGGCCGCCCTTCGACAGGCTCAGGGACCAGTGCGCGCGAGGCTGGGCCTCTTCCGGTCACTGAGCTTGTCGAAGTGCGTGCGTGGGCTTGCGGGGCCCTTCGACAGGCTCAGGGACCGAGTTGGGGCTCGGGGACCAGGCGGGAGGCTTAGGGACCGACGGGAGGCTTCGGGACCGGGCGGGAGGCTCAACGCCCGCCGGCGGCGTCAGGCGCGGATGTCCTTCGTGAGCTCCTCCACGAGGGCGGCCCGCTGCTCGCGGGTGGACGGCCGACCCTCGGCGTCGGGACGCTCCTGCCACGGGAACGGTCCCGAAGCGCGGCGGTACTCGACCCCGAGGGCGTCGAGGCGGGCGAGGTGCTGCTGCAGCCGCGCCTCGAAGCCCGCGAGGTCGCGCTCGCGGCCGACCCAGGCGACCTCGGCGAGGGCGCACAGCCGCGGGTATGCCTGGTAGTCGATGACGCGGGCGGAGTCCATGTGCTCGGTCCAGATGTTCGCCTGCACCCCGATGATGTGCTCGGCCTGCGCCTCCGTCAGCTCAGCCGGCACCGGCTCGAAGGTGTACACCTCCGCGACGGTCAGCGGTGGTCCGACCGGGATCGGCTCACCCGGCAGCTCCGACTCGCGGTAATCGAGGTAGACGCGGTCGTCCGGGCAGGCGATGACGTCGTACCCCTGGCGTGCGGCGGCGACCGCACCGAACTCGCCGCGCCATGAGGCGACGGTCGCGTCCTTCGGCAATCCGCCGCCCTCGAGGATCTCGTCCCAGCCGTACAGGCGTCGGCCGGCGGCGGACAGGTGCGCCTCGAGCTGGCGGATGAACCACGCCTGCAGCGCTTCGACGGAGTCGAGCCCACGCTCGGCCATGAGCGCCTGGGTCCGGGCGCTCGCCGCCCAGCGGGTCTTCTTCGCCTCGTCGCCACCGACGCCGATGAAGGTCGACGGGAAGAGCTCCATGACCTCGTCGAACACGGTGCGGAAGAACGCGACCGTCTCCTCGCCCATGTCGAGGATCGCCTCGTTGATCCCCCACCGCGTCCACACCGACGGCTCGTCCGCGTCCTGCGCCACATCCGGCACACCCAGCTCGGGGTACGCGGCGATGATGGCTCGCGCATGACCGGGCAGGTCGATCTCGGGGACGACCGTGATGGACCGCTCAGCGGCGTAGGCGACGATCTCGCGCAGGTCGTCCTTCGTGTAGAAGCCGCCGTGCGGGCGGCCGTCGCCGGGCGCGTGCCGCGCTGCGCCGTGCTGGCTCTCGGTCCGCCACCCGCCGACCTCGGTCAGCTTCGGGAAGGCGTCGATCTGGATGCGCCAGCCCTGGTCGTCGGTGAGGTGGAAGTGGAGGACGTTGAGCTTGTGGCGCGCGGCGAGGTCGATGAACCGCAGCACGTCGGACGTGGGGAGGAAGTGCCGTGCCACGTCGAGCATGACGCCGCGCCACCCGAAGCGCGGGGCGTCGTCGATGGTCGTCGCCGGGACGGTCCAGTCGACGCCGGGGACGAGCGCACGGCGGTTGACCGCCGGGGGGAGGAGCTGGGTCAGGGTCACCGCACCGGAGAACGCGCCGGAGGCGTCGGCGGCGACGATGCGCACACCGTCCGCGTCCACCACGAGCCGGTAGCCGCCGGCCGCGACGGTGTCGTCGTGGATGAACGCGATGCTGTCGGTCCGCAGGTCGATCCGTGCGTCGAGGTCGAACCCGGTCGACGTCTGCAGCACCCCGCGCAACCAGCGGGTCGCGGCCGTGAAGCGGCGGTCACCGCCGAGCCCGGTCGTCTCGCTCAGCGTGAAGGCGCCGTCGTGCTGCTGGATGGACACGGGCAGTGGAAGCATCGGTGGTTCTCTCCTCGAGTGCTGATGGGCCGTTCTCAGGACATCTGCGGCGCGGCTGGCCGGGAACCCGGTGACACGCCGGAGGACTCCTGAGAACGGTCCCGGATGGTGGAGGTCAGGACGGGCGGTCGACGAGGGTGGTGAGGCGGTCGGCGATCAGCGTATCCGAGACGACGGTGAGCGGCGACTGGCCGGCCTCGGCGGCGAGCTCGGCGATGCTGCGGCCGACGAGCTCGCGGAGGTCGGGGTGCGACACCTGCGCGATGCGCACGGCGGACCAGTCGACGCGCTCGTCGACCGGCGGCTCGGCGAAGGCCCGTTCGAGTTCGTCGACGACGGCGTCGTCACGGAGGCGGTCGATGACGGCGTCGCCACCGCCGCCCGTCACCCAGGTGGGCAGCAGGGCGGTGAGGGCGGTTCCGCGGAGGACGCCGCCCGGGAGGATGGTGCCGGTGCCGTGATCCATGGGCCGCTCTCCAGTCGTCGGGCGATTGCGCATGTTGCAACGGGGGTTGCGTCAATGCCCGACAACTGTAAAGGGTCCGAACAAACGTGTCAACGGTGTGGAGGCGGGGTCGCGGAGAGGGTTGCTCGGCACTTCGACAGGCTCAGTGACCGGGGATGGTGGCTCAGTGACCGGGGAGGGTGGCCCAGTGACCGGTGGCGGTGGGCCCAGTGACCGGTGGCGGATGGGCCCAGTCAGCGGGGAGGGTTGCTCGGCACTTCGACAGGCTCAGTGACCGGGGGAGGGTGGGCCCAGTGGCCGGTGGCCGGTGGGCCAGCGAGCGGGGAGGGTTGCTCGGCACTTCGACAGGCTCAGTGACCGGGGGAGGCGGCTCGGTGACCGGACCAGTCCGGCTCAGTGACCGGACAAGCCGGGCCCGGCGGCCGGGGGCGGCTACTCCACGAGGCGGAGGCGGACCGCCATGAACTGGCGACCGGGCAGGTCGACCCGGACCGTACCGGTGTGGGTGCCGGGAAGGGTCTCGACCGTCATGTTCCAGGTGTCGAGCACGTCGACGTGGAACTCGCCCTCGGGGAGGAAGACGTTGCGGAACCGCGGCCGGTTGAAGCCGAAGTAGCCGATGACGTAGCGGCCGGAGACTCCGCCCCACGGCACGTCCCAGTCGCCGGGCAGCGGGTCGAGGACGCCCGTCGGGGACTCCGCCGAGATGCGCTCCAGGAACGCGATGCGGTCGGGACTCGAACCGATGAGCGGCCCGCCCTTCGACCAGAACAGCTCCTCCCGGTCGTTGAGGTAGGTCTCGCCGTGGCCGACGTAGCCGCCGCGGATCGCACCCTCCCAGAACCGTCGCACCATCTCCTCGCCGGTGATGTTGCCCCAGCCCTGGTCGATGTCGCCCTCGTAGGCGCACTCGTCGATGACGATCGGCTTGCCCCACTGCTCGCGCCAGGCGTCGGTGTTCTCCGCGGTCCGGTAGACGTCGACGCGCTGCACGCTGCAGTGCGTGATCCAGGGCTTCGCGTAGTCGTAGAACCCCTGGCAGTTGTGGATGGAGTTGAGGTGGCCGTGCGGGTCCTCCGCGCCGACGACCGCCGCGAGTCGCTCCCAGTCGTCGTTCGTCTTCGCCCAGAGCAGGTCGTACTCGTTCGCCATCGACCACCACACGTTCGCGAACGCGGCGAGCCGACGGACGGCGTAGCGGAGGTACCGTTCGTCGACGGCCGGACCGAGGTCAGCGAAGCCCCAGCGGTCGTAGGCGTGGAAGAGGATCAGGTCCGCTTCGATGCCGAGCGCGCCGAGCTGGGTGATGCGCCGCTCGAGGTTCGCCCAGTACGCCGGGTCGAAGCGCTCGTGGTCGAACCCGTCGGCGAGCGAGCCGACGAAGGGGAACGTCTCCGGCTCGTTCGCGTTGTAGAGGTACGACTTCGGGAACACGCACATGCGGATCTTCGTGAACGGCGCGGCTTCGAGGGCGCGGAGCGTCTCCTCCTGCAGCTCCTCGGGCTGGTGCGTCCAGGCGTAGGCGGTCGTGCCGAGCGGGCGATGGCGGGTGCCGTCGGCGTGGGCGAAGTGGAAGCCGTCGACGCGCACCGGTCCGTGACTGCCCGCCGCCGCGGCCGACACGGTGAACGCGCCCGCGACGCCGTCGAGTGATCGGGCGGTCGAGCTCGTGGTGAACGACCACTCGCCCTGCTCCTCGGCGAGGAGGCGCACCAGGTACCGACCGTCGCCGTCGTAGAACCCGCCGACGGTGAGCTCGCGTGCGCCGTTCGTGAACGTCGCGCCGAGTTCCACGTCGACGAACGGGTTGCCGTGCGACGGCCCGTCCAGCCGGATCTCCACGACGCCGTACTGCGGGACGTCGCCGGGGACCGTCAGGGTCGCCGAGCCGCGCGGGACGTCCTGGCCCTCGTAGTCGGGAGCGGGCTCGATCGCGGCGCCGTAGGGGGCGCGGGCGTCGGGACCGTCGTCGACCTGTGCGAGCGCCGCCCAGAGACGATCCTTCGCCGCGTCGTCCTGCAGCTCCGGCACGATCGCCGACAGCTGCCCGAGCCGGATGCTGCGGAACTGTTTGGCCATCGGCGACGCGGCGATGCCGGGCAGGAACTGCTCGAGGACGGTGCGACCCGCGGGGCTCTCGATGACGTCTCCGAAGGCGGAACTGCGGTCGAACATGGATCTCCTGTGATCAGCCGAGCGGGTCGGCGGCGGGTGCTAGTGGTGCAGGCGGTGCGAGTGTTGCACGTGGAACAGTCGAGCGGGGGTTATCGCGCAACTCCTGGTGCCGGAGTGGCTGCGGCCAGCGCCGCGTCCACCTCGTCGAGCATCGACGGCGGCGTGAACATGAGGAGCTGACGGACGGTCCGACCCCGACTCCACTGGGTGCCGCGGCGGATGTCGTCGGCTTTGGCCTGATCGTGGGCACCCACCGAGCTGAGGAGGGCGTCGTACGCGGCAGGTCGGTCGATGATCTCGGAGAGCGGCGAGTCGAGGCCGAGCGTGATGTCGTCATCGGCACTCGAGCCGGCGTCCGTGACCTCGATCGTCCAGTCGTGGCGACCGGACCCGACGGTCTCCTCGGGGGCACCCGGCAACGCGACCGTCGCCGTCGTGTTCGGCGGCACGACCGCCGACACCCGGAGGGACGACCCTTCGCGTCGCCACGCCACCGATGCCTCGCCGTAGGGGGTGAGGTGTCGGGCCTCGGCGTGGTCGAGTCCGTCGATCGGCCGCGGTGCGATCCGGAGTTCGCGGTAGCCGGGAGCCGCGGGAGCGAGGCCGGCCACGGTGCGGTGCAGCCAGTCGGCGACGGCGCCGAGCGCGTAGTGGTTGAACGAGGTCATCTCACCCGGGTTGACCGAGCCGTCCTCGAGCAGGCTGTCCCAGCGCTCCCAGATCGTGGTCGCGCCCTTGGTGACGGGCGAGAGCCAGGATGGGTTCTCGGTCTGGAGCATGAGGCGGCCGGCCGCGCGGAGGTGTCCGCCGTCGGCGAGCGCGTCGGTGATGAGCGGCGTCCCCACGAAACCGGTACCGATGCGGTAGCCGTCGGCGCGGACGAGGTCGGCGAGGCGGTCCGCGAGGCGTTGCCGCAGGGCGGGGTCGTCGACAAGGCCGAACCGTAGGGCCAGGGCGTACGCGGTCGGTGCATCGGACATCATCCGGCCGGCGGGCGTCACGTACTCGGCGGTGAAGGCCGCCCGACTCCGCTCGGCCAGTTCGCCGTACCGCTCGGCGTCCGCCGTCTCACCGAGGAGCCGGGCGGTGTCGGTGAGGATCCGGAGGGATCGCGCGTGATAGGCGCTCGCGACGATGTCCGAGTCGACCCTGGCCTTCGCTGGCTGGTCCGGCGGCGCGCTCGGGTCGAGCCAGTCGCCGAGCTGGAAGGTGTTCGACCAGAGACCGTCGGTGCTCACCCGGAGGACGGCCTCCACCCAGGAGCGCATCGACGGGTACTGCTCGCGCAGGATCCCGAGGTCGCCGTAGCGCTCGTGGAGCACCCACGGCACGACGGTCGCGGCGTCGCCCCAGGCTGCGGTCGGCCCGCCACCGGCGAATCCGGACAGCGCGGCCGGGACCACCATGGGGACGACACCGTCCTGGTGTCCCTGCTCGAGTGCGAGGTCGCGCAGCCAGGAGTCGAGGAAGGCGGAGCTGTCGTAGAGGAAGCTCGCGGTCGGGGCGAAGACCTGCAGGTCACCCGTCCAGCCGAGCCGTTCGTCGCGCTGCGGGCAGTCGGTCGGGATGCTCAGGAAGTTGCCGCGCATGCCCCAGACGACGTTCTCGTGGAGGCGGTCGAGCAGCTCGTGCGAGGAGGAGAACCATCCCGTGCGCGTGAGGTCGCTGTGGAGGACGACGGCGGTGACCGACGCCGGGTCGAATGCGCCCGGCCAGCCGTCGATCTGCGCGTAGCGGAAGCCGTGGAAGGTGAAGCGCGGCTCGATCGTCTGCTCGCCGTCGCCCGAGAGCGTGACGTGGTCGGTGGCCGCGGCGTTGCGGAGGGGACGCAGGGCGAGTTCGCCCTCGTCGAGGACCTCGGCGTGCCGGAGCGTGAGCGTCGTGCCCCGCGGGCCGGCGACGGTGAGCCGGAGGCGGCCGACGAGGTTCTGGCCGAAGTCGAGGATGGTCGCGCCCGACGGCGAGGTGAGCACCTCCGCCACCGCGCGCTCCTCGATGCGACGGACAGGCGCGGCGATGCGGGCCTCCGGCACCGGGTGCGCAGCGTCGTCGACGAGGGCAGGGGCCCAGGTGGACGCGTCGAACGCCGTCGTCGACCAGCCGGGTTCGGCCAGGGTGGTGTCGATCGCTTCGCCGGCGTAGATGCCGCTGTCGACGAGCTCGGCACCGTCGGCCGCCGACCAGCTCGCATCGGTGACGAGCGTCTCCGTCGTCCCGTCGAGGTAGTCGAGCTGCAGCTGGGCGGCGAAGCGTGGCTGGTCGCCGTAGATCCGCTCGGCGAACTGGAAGAACCCGTAGCGCTCGGTGTACCAGGCGCCGGCGACGGTCGCGGCGAGGACGTTCTCGCCCGGCTCGACGAGCGCGGTGACGTCGACGGTCTCGTGCACGAGGCGGTCGCCGTAAGCGGTCCAGCCGGGAGAGAGGACGTCCTCCGAGGTAGAAACCCCGTTGAGCTGCGGTTCGGCGGCACCGAGCGCGGTCCAGAACAGCCGGGCGCGACGGACGGGCCCGCCGACCGTGAAGGTGCGGCGCACCCGGATCGGCTGCGCCGGACGCTCGGGCGCCGCGAGACCGATGAAGTGGGCGGTCCAGGCTCCGTCGGCGAGGAACGCGGCCTCGACGACGGTCGGCTCGCTCCAGGGGGTCTCCTCACCCGCGGTCGACGCGGCACGGACCTCGACGGTGCGCACCTCGTCCGGCGCGAGTGGTGGGAACGGCCAGGAGACGAGGACGGAGTCGCGGCCCTCGACACGCGCCGTGGCACCACTGCCGTCCCGGAGCTCGGCCCAGGCCTGCACCCAGTCGGAACCCGAGGTCTCGACGGTCCAGCTCAACCGAGGCGTCGGCGTCGCGACCGCGGGGCTGTCGTCCCGGGTCCCCGCACGCAGCCGGCCGATCCGCGCGACGTGCGCGGTCATCGGGAGGTCCCTGCCGCGATGGTCACGACGTGCTCGTCCACGAGGTCGACGACGGACGATCCGATCCGGAGCGTGACGTCGCCTGGCTCGACCTGCCAGCCGTCCGCCCAGTGGGCGAAGACCCGGGCCGGCAGCGCGACCTCCCAGGCGACCGATTCGCCGGCGCCCGCGCGGACGACGGCCGATCCGACGAGCCAGCGCACGGGGCGGTCGACCGAGGAGTCCGGTCGCTCCGCGTACACCTGCACGACGTGCTTGCCGGCGCGGTCGCCGGTGTTCGTCGCGGTCCCGGAGACGCGGGCGTCACCTGACGCGACGTCACCCGAGACCTCGCCACCGTCGATGGACCAGCTCGTGTACCCGAGCCCGTGGCCGAACCAGTAGGCGGGCGTGGCACCCGAGCGGAGCCACGCGCGGTAGCCGATGTGGATGCCCTCCTCGTAGCGGAGCACGCCGTCCACCGGGGTGACGTCGAGCACCGGGACGTCGTCGAGCGCTGCAGCCCAGGTGGTGCTGAGGCGACCACCGGGTTCGGCGACACCGAGGAGCACGTCGGTCAGGGCGTTGCCCATCTCCTGCCCGCCGAACCAACCGAGGAGCACGGCGGCGACCTCGTCGCTCCAGGGGAGCAGGACCGGGGCACCGGAGTTGACGATCACGACGGTGCGCGGGTTCACAGCGGCGACGGCCCGGACGAGCTCGTCCTGACGGCCGGGGAGGGTGAGATCGCTGCGGTCCCAGCCCTCCGATTCGACCTTCGAGTTCGTGCCGACGACCACGACGGCGACATCGGCCGCGCGGGCCGCCTCGACCGCCTGGGCGATGAGGGCGTCGGGGTCGGAGTCGTCGGGAGCGCGACCGACGGTGACGCTGATCGCGCCGAGACCGTTCTCGCTCGGGGAGAGGTCGAACTCCGCGCGGAGTTCGACGGCGACGTCGGCCTGGGCGGCGAACGCCCCCGTCGCCGACGGCGGGGCGAGCAGCGCGGCGCCGAGGTCGTTCCCGACGACCACGGGCTGCTCGTCGACGAGGAGGACGCCGTCGACGAAGAGCCGGCCGTGGAGCCCCGTGGCGAAGCCGAGTCGCAGCTGCTCGGTGGCCTCCGGCGTGTACGTGGTGGTGAGCACGAGCTGCGACGCCGTGGTGACCGGGGCGTCGCCACCGAACCAGACGAGCGCGGTGGACCGGCGGTCCTCGGTGAAGAGTTCCACACCGTCGGCGTCGAGGAACGTGGCGACGAGACCGGGGTCACCCGTGCGCGGATTGGTGAGGCGCTCAAGCGGGAGTTCGGCGACGCCCTCCTGCACGATCGCGCCGACGGCGTAGTCGATCGTCGCCTCGGGGAGCGCGAGTCGGAGTCCCTCCAGCGGGCTGACGGTGTGCTCGGGGAGGACCGTCGCGCTGCCACCGCCCTGGGTGCGCGAGTCGCGGGCGTTGTGCCCGATGACGGCGACGCGGGTGAGCGCGGCGGCGTCGAGGGGGAGCGTGCCGTCGTTGTCGAGCAGCACGACGCCCTCGGTCTCGGCCTCGCGGGAGAAGGCGACCCCGTCGACCGGGGCCGGCGCCAGCGCTTCCTCGCCGAGGGCACCGACACGGACCGCGAGGGCGAGGAGTCGGGCGACCTTGCGGTCGACGTCGGCTTCGGCGACGCGGCCGTCGCGGACGGCCTCGACGAGGGCCGCGCTCCATGCGGGAGCGGGGCCGGGCATGGCGAGGTCCTGCGACGCCGGTGCCGAGCCGAGGCTGCGGACGCCGGTCCAGTCGCTGACGACGACGCCGTCGAAGCCCCACTCCGAGTTGAGCGGCGTCTCCAGGAGGTCGTTCTCGCTCATCGTGACGCCGTCGACGGAGTTGTAGGCGCTCATGATCGCCCAGGTGCCGGCCTCGGTCACCGTGCGCTCGAACGGCGCGAGGTAGAGCTCGCGGAGGGCGCGCTCGCTCGCGTGCACGTCGACCGTGAAGCGGTCGGTCTCGGAATCGTTGGCGACGTAGTGCTTCGGGGTCGCGGCGACGCCGTTGTCCTGCAGGCCGCTGACGTAGGCGGCCGCGAGCGATCCGGTCAGTTCCGGATCCTCGCTGAACGCCTCGAAGTGCCGCCCGCCGAGCGGGGAACGGTGGAGGTTGATGGTCGGGCCGAGGACGACGTCGACGCCCTTCCGGCGGGCCTCGGCCGCGGCGACGGCGCCGTATCGGTAGGCGAGCGACGGATCCCACGAGGAGGCCAGCGCGGTCGCTGACGGGAGGTTGATGGACGGCGAGCGCTCGTCCCACAGCGGACCGCGGACGCCGGCCGGGCCGTCGGACAGGACCATGGCGCGGAGGCCGATCTTCTCGAGCGGGACCGTGGTCCAGAAGTCGGCGCCGGAGACGAGCGCGACCTTCTCCTCGAGGTCGAGCCGGGCGACGAGGGCGTCGATCGCCGCGGTGTCGACGGGCTTCGTGGCGGCGGCGTGCCGGGGGGTGGTGATGGTCATGCGATGTGAGTCCGTTCTGGGGTGGCCCTTCGACAAGCTCAGGGACCGGATGGTGGGTCTCGGGGACCGGATGGTGGGTCTCAGGGACCGGATGTGGGCCCTTCGACAAGCTCAGGGACCGGATGGGGGTCTCAGGGACCGGATGTGGGTCTCAGGGACCGGATGGTGTGGGTGGTGCGCCCGGCCGGCCAGGTTCCTGGCCCCGGCCGACCGGGCGGTCGAAGCGACGGTCAGGCGGCGGAATCCGCCGCACGCTGCTCGTCGATGAGGCGGCGTCGCTCCACCCGGCGGTCCTCCTGGCGGTCCGGGTCGGGAATCGGTGCCGCCATGAACAGGCGCTGCGTGTAGGGGTGGGCCGGGTGCGCCGTCACCTGGTCGCCGTCACCGGACTCGACGATCTCGCCGTGGTACATGACCGCCACGCGGTGGCTGATGTGCCGGACGACCGCGAGGTCGTGCGAGATGAACAGGTAGGCGACGCCCGTCTGTTCCTGGATGTCGATGAAGAGGTCGAGGACCCGCGCCTGCGTCGACAGGTCGAGGGCCGACACGGGCTCGTCGCACACGATGAGCTTCGGATCGAGGGCGAGCGCCCGGGCGATCGCGATGCGCTGCCGCTGGCCGCCCGAGAACTCCCGGGGGAGCCGTGAGGCCGCGCCGGTCGGCAGCTGCACCTGGTCGAGCAGGGATCCGACGCGCTTGCGGGCGTCGGCGCCGGAGACGCCGCGGACGGTGAGCGGCTCGGTGAGGATCTGCTCGATCGTGAGCGAGGGGTTGAGCGAGGAGTACGGGTCCTGGAACACGACCTGGATCTCCGAGCTCAGCGCCCGGCGCTCCTTGCGCTTCAGGTGCCCGATCTCCTGGTCGCGGTAGCGGATGCTGCCGCCGGTGACCGGGGCGAGGCCCAGCACGGCGCGACCGAGTGTGGTCTTGCCGGAGCCGGACTCGCCGACGAGGCCGACGGTCTCACCGGGCTTGATGTCGATCGACACGCCCTTCAGCGCCTTGAACGACTGGGCACGGAACCCCTTGCCCGGGTACTCGACTTCGAGGTCCTTCACCTCGAGCAGTGACGACGTCATCGGGTCTCTCCTGTCAGGTTCGTCGCGAGTGCCGGTCGGGCGGGACCCTCGTCGAGGATCGCGCCGAGCAGCGACTGCGTGTACGGGTGCTGTGCGTGGTTGAAGATCGAGCGCACCGGCCCGGTCTCCACGATGAGGCCGTTCTGCATGACCGAGACCCGGTCGCAGAGGTCGGCGACCACACCGAAGTTGTGCGTCACGAGGAGCATCGCCATGTGGCGCTCCGCCTGGAGGTCGCGCAGCAGGTCGAGGACCTCCGCCTGCACGGTCACATCGAGGGCGGTGGTGGGCTCGTCGGCGATGATGATGTCCGGGTCCGTGGAGACGGCGCCGGCGATGAGCACACGCTGCGCCATACCGCCCGAGACCTCGTGCGGGAACGCGGCGAAGGTGCGCTTGGGGTTCGGGATGCCGACCCGCTCGAGCAGGGCGAGTGCCTTGTCCGTCGCCTCCTTCTTGCTCAGGCCGAGGGTGACGCGCAGGGGTTCGACGAGCTGGCTGCCGATCGTGAACGCCGGGTCGAGGTTCGACATCGGCTCCTGCGGGATGTAGCCGATGCGCTTGCCGCGGATGGCCGTGTACTCGCGCTCCCCGAGGGTGTCGAGTCGGGTGCCCTCGTAGCGGATCGTGCCGTCGGTGACCCGGCCGCCGCGGGGCAGGAGTCCGAGGACGCCCCACGCCGTCTGGGTCTTGCCCGAGCCGGATTCACCGATGAGGCCGTGGACCTCGCCCTTGCGGATGTCGAGGTCGACGCCGTGGACGACCTCGGTGACCCGGCCGCCCTCCTGGTCGTAGCCGACGCGGAGGTCGCGGACGCTGAGGACGAGCTCCTCGGCGCGAGCGGAGGCGCGGGCGTCGTCGTCGTGGCGGATGGGTGGGACGCCGACGATCTCGTCCTCGCTGATCCCGGAGGTGCTGATCGACTGCGTGACGATCGTGTTGGAGCCCGTCTTCGACGTCGTCACGATCTTGCGACGGCGCCGACGGACGGACACGGTGCGCTCGAGCTCGTCGCGCATCGCGTTGGCGAGCAGGGTGAGCGCGATGCAGGTGAGCGCGATCGCGAGCGACGGCCAGACCATGAGGATCGGTGCCTTGTAGATGTTCGTGAAGCCGTCGTTGAGCATCGACCCCCAGGTCGGCACCGACAGGTCGCCGAGACCGAGGAACTCGAGGCCGGACTGGATCGCGATGGCGATGCCCGCGATGATCGCCGACTGGATGATGATCGGTGCGCGGACGACGGAGAGGATGTGCTTGCCGATGATGCGCGGGTCGCTGAGGCCCGAGACCCGGGCGGCGTCCACGTAGAGCTCCGAGCGGACGGCCGTGACCGCCGCATAGACGAGGCGGAAGTAGGAGGGCGAGAGCAGGATGCCGAAGATCGCCATCGAGATCCAGACCGACGGGCCGAGGACGGCGCGGGCGGCGAGCAGGACGACGATCCCGGGCAGCGCCATGATGAGGCCCGTGAACCAGGACGACACGGAGTCGAACCAGCCCTGGTAGTACCCGGCGATCAGCCCGGCGACGACCCCGATGACGATGGCGACGACGAGGGCGAGGAGCGCCGCGGCGACGCTGATCTGGGTGGCGGCGAGCAGGCGGGAGAACACGTCGCGCCCGGCGCTGTCCGCTCCGAGGAGGTGGTCGGCGCTCGGAGGCGCCAGGACCTGCTGCAGGGACGCGAGGTTCGGGTCCTGCGGGGCGATGAGCGGTCCGAAGATCGCGACGACCCCGATGAGCGCGAGGAACACGAGCGACGCGGCGCCGATCGGGCGCTTGAGGAGCCGACGTAGGAGGTTGACGCGGACCTGCGGCGTCGGGACGGTGAGCGGGGTTTCGATGGCGGTCATGACAGTCGCACCTTCGGGTTGAGCGCAGCCTGCGCGAGGTCGATGAGCAGGTTGACGACGACGACGATGATGGCCGTCGCGATGACGACCCCCATGACGATGGGGATGTCGCCCTGGGTCGTGGCCTGCACGGCGAGCTGACCGATGCCCGGGAGGGCGAAGATCTGCTCGATGATGACGGCGCCGCCGAGGAGGCCGATGAACTGCACGGCGAGGACGGCGAGGGCGGGGCCGCCGGCGTTCCGCAGCACATGCTTGTAGATGACGCGGCCCGTGCCGAGCCCGCGACTGCGGAGCGTCCGGACGTAGTCCTTCGACATCGCGTCGACGACGGAACCGCGCACCTGCTGCGAGACCGTCGCGATGGCGCCGATCGCGAGGGCGATGATCGGCAATGTCACCGAGGCGACCCAGCCGGAGAAGGACGTGGTGATCGGGATGTACCCGGTGGCTTTGAACAGGCGCAGGTTGATCGCGAAGGTGATGACGAGCACGAGCGCGATGAGGAAGCTGGGGATGGCGAAGCCGATGACGGAGATGAACTGGACGACGTTGTCGATCCATCCACCGCGACGGGCGGCGAGGACACCGAGGATGACGGACACGATCGCGGCGATGATGGTCGCGCCGAGCACGATCGAGAGGGTGACGGCGAGGCGGCCGGTGACGCCGGAGGAGACGAGCTGGCCGGTGAACCACGAGCGGCCGAGGTCGCCCTGGAAGGCGGAGGTGATCCAGTCGAAGTACTGCACCGGCAGCGGGCGGTCGAGGCCGAGTTCGGCGGCCTTCTTCGCGACGGTCTCGGTGGTGGCGCTCTGGCCGAGGATCCGGCGGGCGATGTCGCCGCCGCCGAGGTAGAGGAGGGAGTACGCGATCACGGAGATCACGAAGATGAGGACGACGCCGGACACCAGGCGTCTGAGGATGAATCCGAGCATGGGTCACTCCAGGAAGTGGGTGAGTGAGGGGTGTTGGGGCCGGCCCGTCCGAGCGCTGGGCACTCGGGCGGGCCGGAATCGATACGACACGTGCGAACAGTCGGTCCCGGTCCCTGAGCCTGTCGACGGGCGAACCCCTCGACAGGCTCCGGGATCAGCGGACTACTTCGGCTGGATGTCGTAGATGGACGGGTACGCGTTCGTCGGGATCATCTTGACGGTCGTGTTGGCGTCCGTTGCGAAGCTGCCCTGCACCCGGTAGAAGGGGGCGAACCAGGCCTGCTCGACGATGTAGGCGTTGAGTTCCTTGGCGACCTTGCCCTGCGTCGCCTCATCGCCGTACTGGATCTGTTTGATGTACTCGTCGACCTTCGGGTCGTCGTACTTGAAGGGGTTGAAGACGGCGTTCGGGGCGATCATGAACTGGATGAGCTGCCAGTCCGGGTTCTGCTCCAGCGCCATGAAGGAGACGGGGAACTTCGGGGCCAGGAGGTCGGCGATGAAGTTGTTGCCCGGGTCCGTGTACTCGGCGGTGATCCCGACGTCGGCCAGCTGCTGCGAGATCAGCGTGTAGGTAGTGGCGCCGAGCACCGTGGAGGACGGCATCGAGAGCGTCAGACCGTCGGCGTAGCCCGCCTCGGCGAGCAGCTCCTTGGCCTTCTCGGGGTCGTAGCCGTAACGGTCGTCGAGCGACTTGTCGTAGGCGGGGGAGTTCTCCGGGAAGACCTGACCCGTGACCGTGCCGTTGTCGTTCTGCAGTGCCTTGAGCAGGGCCGGGCGGTCGAACGCGTAGTTGATGGCCTGGCGGACGCGGACGTCGGCGATCGCCGGGTTCATCGTGCCGGCGCGGTCGAGGAGCAGCATGCCCTGGAAGTCGAGCTCGTTGGCGTTGACGGTCCAGCCGGCGCCCTCGACCTCGGCGAGGTTGTCGTTGTTGGCGAGCTTGATGCCGTTGACCTCGCCCGACTTGACGGCGTTGAGGCCGGCGGTCGCGTCCTGCAGGACGTTGATGGTCAGCTTGTCGTAGTGCTGCCAGTCCTTGTTCCAGTAGTCGGGGTTCGCGGTGTAGCTGTAGCTCGTGCCGGTGACGGTCGCGGCCGTGTCGAGCACGTACGGCCCGGAGCCGACCGGGTTGGTGGCGAGGTCGGGGCTGTCGAACGACTCGGCGCTGGCGATCAGGCCGGGGTCGCGGGTGAGGTAGTTGAGCATGGCCGGGTCGGGTGCGCTCAGGGTGATGACGACGGTGGTGTCGTCGGGTGCCTCGACGGAGGCGACGCCCGCGAAGTAGCCGGCGTCGGGGGAGGTGCCGGTCTTGAAGCGCTCGAGGTTCTGCTTGACGACGTCGGCGGTGAGCTTCGACTTGTCGGTGAAGGTGACGTCGTCGCGGATCTTGAGCGTCAGGACGGTGTTGTCGTCGTTGTACTCGTAGGAGGTCGCGAGCGACGGGACGATCTCACCGTCGGCGGTGGCGACGAGCAGGGTGTCGAAGACGGCCTGGTAGAAGGGCGAGCGGTTGCCCCACTCGGAGCCGGCCGGGTCGAACGTGGTGGGGGGAGTGATCGCACCCAGGATCAGGGTGCCACCGGAGCCGCTGTCAGAGCCGGAGGTGCTACCGGAGCATCCGGTGAGCACGAGTGCAGCAGCGGTGACCGCGACGGCTGCGGTCGTCTTCCATCGGAACATCTTTGTCCATTCGCTGTGAGCAATCCCTCATCGGATCGCTGGTGATTGAGGACGCTAGCATGAAACCCGAGTGGTCACTAGCTTTTTGTTTTCGGCCATGTCACAGTTGGATCACGACCAGGCCGCGGCGTTCGACGGGGAACGCGCTATCGTGAAGCCGTCCGAAGGGGGAGGTCGTCCGATGACATCGGTCAAGACCGGGAACAAGCCGCAGGGGAAGCCCCGCGGCGCATATGCGAAAACCGGTATGAAGCGCGTCGCGATCCTCGACGCCGCGCTCGCCGTCTTCGCCAACGGGGGATATCGCGCGGGTTCACTGCGGGAGGTGGCCGCGCAGGTGGGGATGAGCGAGGCCGGGCTCCTGCACCACTTCCCGAACAAGAGCGCGCTGCTCGCCGCCGTGCTCTCGCACCGCGACGACCTCTCGGCGACGCTCGTGCCGATGGACGGCGACGACCCGATCGAGACGCTCCGGGGGCTGGTCGCGCTCGCCCGGTACAACGCTTCCGTGCCCGGCGTGGTCGCGCTCTACTGCACGCTCTCGGCGGAGGCGACCTCGCCCGACCACCCGGCGCACGACTACTTCGTTGAGCGCTACGAGGGCACGCGCGGGCGGCTCGAGCGCACCTTCGGGCTGCTCGTCTCCGCAGGACGGGTGCGGGCTGACTTCCCCACCACCAGCGCGGCCTTCATGACCCTCGCGCTCATGGACGGCCTGCAGGTGCAGTGGCTGCTCGCGCCGGAGTCGGTCGACATGGCGGACGAGCTCCACGCCTTCCTGTCGGGGCTCCTCGGCGCAGAGCTGTAGCGGCCGAGCGGCCGGCGCGGTAGCAGGAGATCCGCGCGGTGGCGGGAGCCTCTGGGTGAGTGCGTCCTGCTCCGGCGCTGATCTCCTGCTGTCGCGCTACGGCGTGGTCGTGCGGGCGTCGCGCAGGTCCGCGCCGACGGAGGCGTAGGAGACGCCGCGGCGGTGCCGGGTGAACGATACGGAGACGACGGCCGTGGTGACGATGATGAAGCTGAGGATCCCGATGATCCCGACGATCGTCTGCGTGAGGCCGCTCGTGGCGTCGGGTATCTGCGCGGCGGTCGTCGTGGCGATGTACGGCAGGGCCACGACGGACCCGCGGTAGAGGCGCCGCGCCGCCGATCCGCGTCCGTCCGGCCACTGCGGAGCGAGCCAGACGAGGCGTTGCCCGAGCGACGCACCGCTCCCGATGAGCGCCGGCAGCACGATCACGAGGACGACCGTGCCCGCACCGATGCTGAGGACCTCGGGCAGCGTCGGGTCGTTGGCGGTCCCGGTCGCGCCCGTGAGCAGGACGCGTGGGACGACGAACACGAGCGACAGCACCGTGATCGAGAGGTTCACGGCGAACGCGTCGAGCACCATGCCGAACCAGCGTCGCCAGACGGTGATGGGTCGCGCCCGGTCGCGAGTGGCACGAAGGGCTCGCGCGCTCGGCATCCACCCGAGGACGATCGGAGCGATGAGTGCTCCGATCGCGGCACCGGCCGTGTTCGTGATCACGTCGTCAACGTCGGCCACCCGGTAGGCGCATTCGTACAAGCCCCAGATGCCCGTGTACTGCGTCGACTCGATCAGGAGGGAGACGAGCGCCCCGAGCAGGATGGAGACACCGAGCCCGCGGTTCCAGTACCGCCGCGCGATGGCGCCGAACGGGATGAACAGGATCACGTTCAGGACGACCTGGAGGAACGCGTGGCTCGTCAGGGTGCTCAGGACGGAGAGCCCGGCGGTCTCCCGTGCGATGTCCCCGATCGAGTGCCCCGGGATCAGCTCGAGTGCTCCGTGGGCCGTGCTGCAGTTCGCGCGCTCGTCCGGCAGCGGCAGCAGCGTGTACGCCACGAGGGCCACCGCGTAGACACTGACCGCCGCAGCGCCGATCACCCGGGGGAGCGACATCTGGCCGTAGCGACGGAGCTGCACGAGCAGGATCGGGCCGAGGACGGCGAAGAAGATCAGCGTGCCGCCGACGAGTCCGACCCACGCCTGCCATGTCCATCCGCTCATTCCGACAACTGTAGGGCGCTCGCCGCGCCGTCGGCATCAGTCGGCGGACGGACCCCGGTCATCCTGCGGAGGGGCCTGCGCGACCCGGTCACGTGCCGTGCGTCGAGCATGCTTGCGCGCGTCATACTCCCGTTTGCGACGGAGCCTCCGGACGTCCCTGTCCTCGCGGGTCGGAGGTACTCGCGGTACGAGCCCTCGTGCGACCCGGATGAGGTAGCCGGTGCCGGTGAGGAAGAGTGAGGCCCCTCCGAGGATGGCGACGACGGCGCCGATCCATGCCATCCACACCGGTTTGGGGCGAGCGACACCGGTCGTGTCGAACAGCGGCTGCCCCCAGAGTTCCGTGATCATGGCGATGACGGCGACGGCGATCACCCCGAGGCCGAGCAGTGAGATCACGGCGATGGTGATGATCCCGGATGGTCGCCAGCGCTCTCGGATCCTCCCCATGGGACGAGTGTAGAACGTGGATACCCGCGATGATGGAGTGTGCCGACGCTCATCGTGACCACCCATCCCGACCCCGACTCCCTCACCCATCACCTCGCCCAGCGGCTCGCGCAGGAGCTGCGATCGACCGCCGGCTCGACCAGCGTCGAAGGCGCGGACCTCGCTGCGGAGGGCTTCGACCCGCGGTACACGCTCGCCGACCGTCACACCTACCGCGTCGGCGGTGACTTCACCCCGGACGTGGCCGCCGAGCAGGAGCGGCTCGACCGGGCCACCGACCTCGTGCTCGTCTTCCCGGTGTACTGGTGGTCGGCGCCCGCACTCCTCAAGGGTTGGTTCGACCGCGTGTTCGTCAACGGCTGGGCGTTCGGCCTCGACGCGGACGGCGGGATCGTCCGGAAGCTCGACCGCCTGCGCGTGCACCTCGTGCCGATCGCTGGTGACGACGCCGGGGTGTACGACCGCCACGGCTACGAGCAGGCGATGCGGACGCAGCTCGAACACGGCATCGTCGACTTCTGCGGCGCTCGCCGCGGCGTGACGACCTTCGTTCACGACTCGGAGGGCGAGGACGCCGCCGCCCGGACGCGTGCGGTCGAGGCGGCGGTGGCCGCGGTCGTCGAGGCGATCCGCGCCTGAGCGCCCTTCGACAAGCTCAGGGACCGGGACGACCGCCCTTCGGCGAGCTCAGGGACCGGGACGAGCGCCCTTCGACAAGCTCAGGGACCGGGTCGGGTGCCCTTCGACAGGCTCAGGGGCCGGCACTCGGTCACTGAGCCGCCCCCTCCGGTCACTGAGCCTGTCGAAGTGCTACGCCGTGAGGGTGCGGTTCAGGCGCTCGGTCGCGGTGTCCATGTGGTGCTGCATCGCGGCCGTGGCCGCGGCGGGGTCGCCCGACATGATCGCCTCGTAGACGGCCTCGTGCTCCTCGAAGGCGCGCTGTGCGTCGACGTCCTCGTGGATGCCGCGCTCCACCCAGATGCGGAGCAGCGAGCGGATGCTCTGCAGGAGGTCGGACAGCACGCGGTTCCCGGTGGCCGAGGCGAGCTCCAAGTGGAACTTGAGGTCGGCTTCGATGAACTTGGTGCGGTTGGCACCCGCCTCGCTCATCGCGGTGAGGTGGTTGCGGAGCCGGTTGCGTGCCATGTCGTCCATGCGCGTCGCGGCGAGGCCGGCGGCGAAGACCTCGAGCTGCCCGCGCACCTCGATGAGTTCGCGGGTCCGTGGTTCGCCGAGCATGAGGCCCCAGCTGAGTGTCTCGGGGAGGAGCTCGGAGACACTGCCGCGGAGGTAGGTGCCGCTGCCCGGGCGGACGTCGACGACGCCGAGGATCTCGAGCGCCGCGAGGGCCTCGCGGACGGCTGAGCGCCCGATGCCGAGGGACGCGGCGAGCTGACGTTCCGGTGGGAGGCGGGTCCCCGGGGCGATCTCACCGCTCGTGAAGTGGTCGAGCAAGCGCTTCGCGACGGCGGAGACGGCGGATCCCACGGCGACGGGACCGAGGCTGGACGAGATGTCGTCGGTCGGCCGATCCGGGAACGCAGGCATGGGTTCACTGTATCGCGGCCCTTCGACAAGCTCAGGGACCGGGAGGGGTGCTCGGGGGACCAGCGATGCTTGAATTGGTCAACCGGTTGATGTATCGTTCATTCCGGTCCGGCCCGGACCACGCCCTGCCCGCGGCATCGATGCCGCCCACCCGAGGAGTCATAGTGGACACCACCGCCCCCGCGGCCAACCCGGCTGTCGAGCGATCAGCCATCCGGAAGGTCTCGATCCGTCTCGTGCCGTTCGTGGCGCTGATGTTCTTCATCAACTACCTGGACCGCACCGCGATCGGCTTCGCCGCCCCCAACGGCATGAACGAGGACCTCGCGCTCTCCGCCGCCCAGTTCGGCTTCGCGTCCGGCGTGTTCTTCATCGGCTACATCCTGCTCGAGGTGCCCAGCAACCTCGCGCTCAACAAGTTCGGTGCCCGCCGCTGGCTCGCCCGCATCATGGTCACCTGGGGCATCGTCGCGGTCCTGTTCACCTGGGTCGCCAACTTCGAGCAGCTCGCGATCCTCCGCTTCGTGCTCGGTGTCGCCGAAGCCGGCTTCTTCCCCGGAGCGATCCTCTTCCTGAGCCTCTGGGTCCCGGCCAAGCACCGCAGCAAGATCCTCGCCCTCTTCTACCTGGCGCAGCCGCTCACCACCGTCATCGGCGCACCCCTCGCCGGATGGCTCATCGGCCAGCACGGCGTGTTCTTCGGCCTCGAGGGCTGGCGGTTCATGTTCCTCGGCGTCGGTCTCCCGGCCATCCTCATCGGTGTCATCGCCTGGTTCTACCTGAAGGACCGCCCCGCGGACGCCAAGTGGCTGACCACCGAGGAGCAGGTCTGGCTCACGGCGGCGCTCGCGCACGAGAAGGCCACCACCGAGCAGAAGCAGGGCCACGTCAGCCTCAAGCACGCGTTCACGAGCGGTCGTGTCTGGATGCTCGCGTTCATCTACTTCGGCTTCATCTACGGCCTCTACGCGCTCGGCTTCTTCCTCCCCACGATCATCGAGGGCTTCCAGGAGACGTTCGGGACCGAGTTCAACGTCATGCAGAAGGGCCTCATCACGGCGATCCCCTACGTGCCGGCCGCCATCGCCCTGTACTTCTGGTCGCGTGACGCGACGCGTCGTGGTCTCAAGACCTGGCACATCGTGATCCCCGCGATCGTCGGCGCCGTGAGCATCCCGCTCGCGCTCTTCGCCAACTCGCCCGCCCTCACCATCGCGATCATCGCGGTCACCGCCATGGCGATCTTCGCCGCGCTGCCGAACTTCTGGACGCTGCCCACGCAGTTCCTCACCGGTGCGGCAGCGGCTGCCGGCATCGCGCTCATCAACACGGTCGGCAACCTCGCCGGGTTCTCGGCGCCGTACATCACCGGTGCCGTCGCGGACCTCACCAAGGTCGGCGACACCCCGCAGTACGTCGTCCCGATGTTCATCGTCGGTGGCTTCATGATGATCTCCGCCACGCTCATGGTCATCCTCTCGAAGCAGCGGAGCTCTCGCGAGCTGCGCGTCTCGCACGACGACCTCACGGGCAAGACCCGATGACGCGCCTCTTCAACGATCCGGCGGACTTCGCCGACGAGATGATCGACGGCTTCGTCGCCGCGAACCGCAACCAGGTCCGGCGCGTGACCGGTGGCGTCGTCCGGAGCACCCGGACGCCCGAGGGCACGGTCGCGCTCGTCATCGGCGGAGGCTCCGGCCACTACCCGGCGTTCGGCGGCATCGTCGGCCAGGGCCTCGCTCATGGCGCGGCGATGGGCAACCTGTTCGCGTCGCCGTCCGCCCACCAGGTCGAGTCGGTCGCGAAGGCCGCGCAGCGCGGGGCCGGCGTCCTCCTCAGCTACGGCAACTACGCGGGCGATGTGCTCCACTTCACTCAGGCGCAGGACGCGCTGAACGCGGCGGGCATCCCCACCCGTAGCGTCGCCGTGACCGACGACATCTCGAGCGCGCCCCTCGCCGAGAAGCACAAGCGTCGCGGCATCGCGGGCGACCTCACCGTCTTCAAGTCCGCCGCCGCAGCGGCCGAGGCGGGCTACGACCTCGACGAGGTCGTCCGCGTCGCCACCCACGCGAACGAGCGCACCCGGTCCTTCGGCGTCGCGTTCAGCGGCTGCACCCTGCCGGGCGCGACCGAGCCGCTGTTCACCGTGCCCGAGGGTCGCATGGCGGTCGGCATGGGCATCCACGGCGAGCCCGGTATCGACGAGACCGACGTGCCGACGGCCGATGAACTCGCCACCCTGCTCGTCTCCTCCCTGCTCGCGGAACTGCCCGAGGGCGTCTCCGAGGCCGCGGGCGCTCGCGTCGGCGTCATCCTCAACGGCCTCGGCTCGGTGAAGTACGAGGAACTGTTCGTCGTCTACCGTGCGGTCGCCGCGCAGCTGGAGGCCGCAGGAGTCGAGATCGTCGACCCCGAGGTCGGCGAGCTCGTCACGAGCTTCGACATGGCCGGCGTCTCGCTCACGCTCTTCTGGTTGGACGACGAGCTCGAAGGCTTCTGGGCTGCCGGTGCCGACACCCCCGCCTACCGCAAAGGCGTCGTCGCAGCGGCCGAGCAGCTCGACCCCTCCGAGCTCGTCGCCGAGACGGCAGCCGAGATCCCCGAGTCCACCGACGCGTCCCGGGCCGCCGCCGCGGTCGTGGTCGAGGCCCTCGACGCGCTCGTCCAGGTCATCGACACGAACGTCGAGGAGCTCGGACGGATCGACGCCGTCGCGGGTGACGGCGACCACGGCATCGGCATGCAGCGCGGTGCTCGTGCCGCCGTCACCGCCGCACACGCCGCCGCCGATGCGGGGGCCGGTGCCCACACCGTCCTGCACCTGGCCGGCGACGCCTGGGCGGACCGCGCTGGCGGCACGTCCGGTGCCCTGTGGGGCCTCGCGCTCCGCTCGGTCGGAACCGCCCTCGGCGACGAGGTCGCACCAGGCCGCACCGACGTCGCGACCGGCGTGCAGGCCGCGGTCGACGGCATCATGTCGTTCGGCAAGGCCGAGGTCGGACAGAAGACGATGGTCGACGCGCTCGTGCCGTTCACCACCACCCTGAGTGCAGCCGTCGCCGACGGTTCCGACCTCGTCACCGCCTGGACGACCGCCGCTGCGGCTGCCTCCACCGCTGCCGCTGAGACCGCGGACCTCCTGCCGAAGATGGGCCGCGCCCGACCGCACGCCGAGAAGAGTCTCGGTACCGTCGACGCCGGTGCCTACTCGTTCGGCCTGATCGTCACGGCGATCGTCCCCGTCCTCGAGCGCGCCGGCGGCACCACTGCACCGGACGGCTCCACCAGCACCACCACCAACGAAGGAGTACACGCATGACCGATCAGCTGCGCATCGTCATCGGCTCGGATGACGCCGGGTTCGACTACAAGGAGATCGTCAAGCGCGACCTCGAGCAGCACGACGGCGTCGCCTCGCTCGTCGACGTGGGCGTGGACGCCGATGGCCACACCGCCTACCCGCGGGTCGCGATCGCCGCCGCGGAGCTCGTCGCGTCCGGCCAGGCCGACCGCGCGCTCCTCTTCTGCGGCACCGGTCTGGGCGTCGCGATCGCCGCCAACAAGGTCGCCGGTATCCGCGCCGTCACGGCACACGACAGCTTCTCCGTCGAGCGCGGTGTCCTCAGCAACAACGCGCAGGTCCTGACGATGGGCCAGCGCGTCATCGGCATCGAGCTCGCCCGCCGCCTCGTCCGCGAGTGGCTCACCTACCGCTTCGACGAGACCAGCGCGAGCGCCGAGAAGGTCGCCGTCATCGGTGAGTACGAGGCGACGGGCTCCTGCTGATGACCACCTCCCCGTCAACCGCGAGCACGTCGGCCGCGCCCCGCGTGGTCGGTGTGAGTCTGAAGATGTACTTCGGCCACGCGCAGACCCTCAAGTGGATCGAGCAGGTGGGCGCCGTGGCCCGTCGGCACGAGGCCGTGGTCGATGGTCGCGTGCGACTGTTCGTCATCCCCGGCTACCTCGCGGTCGTGCCCTCGGTGGCGGCCCTCGCCGGGACGGGCGTGCTGGTCGGAGCACAGGACCTCGCGAGCGCGGACCGTGGTGCGTTCACCGGTGAGGTCGGCGGCCCCGAGCTCGCCGAGGTCGGCGTCGCCGTGGTCGAGGTCGGCCACGCGGAGCGCCGTTCGCTCTTCGGCGAGACCGACGAGGTCGTCGCCGAGAAGACCGCCGCGGCCCTCCGCAACGGCCTCTCGCCGGTCCTCTGCATCGGCGAGGTCGAGCGCACGACGCCCGAGGCGGCTGCGACGGAGTGCGTGCGCCAGCTGGACTCTGCGCTCGCGGATGCCGTGGCGGGACCGGTCATCGTCGCCTACGAGCCCGTGTGGGCGATCGGTGCGGCTGAACCCGCGTCTGCCGAGTACGTGCGAGCCGTCGGCGCGATCCTGAAGCAATCGATCGCCGAGCGGCCCGACCGGGTCGGCAGCTCCGTGATCTACGGCGGCAGTGCGGGTCCCGGTCTGCTGACCGCACTCGGTGACGACGTCGACGGCGTGTTCCTCGGACGCTTCGCCCACGACGTCGCGGCGCTCGAGGCCGTGCTCGACGAGGCGGCCCGCGCATGATCGGCTTCGGCACCTACACCTTCTTCTGGGAGGGCTCCGAGCTCGCACCCGAGCGCTTGAGCGTCATCGGCATGATCGAGCGCACGGCCGACGCCGGCGTCGAGCTCTTCCAGATCTGCGACGACGCCCGCATCGAGGCGATGTCCGACGATGAGCTGCGCCAGATCGCCGAGGTCGCCCGCGAGCGCGGGGTCACCCTCGAACTCGGGACGAAGGGGATCGCGGTCGCGCACCTCGAACGCTTCCTCCACATCGCCACCGTGCTGGGCGCGAAGCTCCTCCGCAGCATGGTCACGTCCGGCGACGACCGGCCGTCCCACGCGGACGCCGTCGATCGACTCCGCGCGGTGCTCCCGGCGTTCGAAGCGGCCGGCGTGACGATCGCGCTCGAGACCTACGAGCAGCTGTCGTCGCAGGAGCTCGTCGACCTCGTGACCGCCGTCGACCACGCGAACCTCGGCATCTGCCTCGACCCCGCCAACACCGTGGCCCGGCTCGAGCACCCGAGTGACGTCATCGAGCGCACCGCTCCGTACGTCCGAAACATCCACGTCAAGGACTTCGCGTTCACCCGCCGGGGCGGCTGGGTCGGCTTCACCCTCGAGGGCGCCCCGCTCGGCACCGGCCTGCTCGACTACCCCGCCCTCACCGCCGTCGTCCGACCGGACGAGCGCGGTGTCAACCAGATCATCGAACACTGGCTCCCGCTCGGCGACTCCATCACGGAGACGATCGAGCTCGAGCGCACGTGGACCGCACACAACCTGCAGTACCTGAGAGAAGGAAGATCATGACCGACACCACCACCGTCGCGGACCAGCTCACCATCGCCGTCATCGGCGCGGGCGGCAAGATGGGCATGCGCGTCTCCAACAACCTCGTGAAGACCAGCCACACCGTCTTCTACAGCGAGGTCTCGCCCGCCGGCCAGGAGCGTGTGACCGAGGCCGGTCGCGAGCTCACCGAGACCGACGCGGCCGTCACCGACGCCGACGTCGTCATCCTCGCCGTCCCGGACCTCGCCCTGAAGGCCGTGTCCGCCGGCGTGGTCCCGCTCATGAAGTCGGGCGCCGTGCTCCTCACGCTCGACCCGGCCGCAGCGTACGCGGGTCTGCTGACGCGTCGCGACGACGTCATCCAGGCCGTCACGCACCCCTGCCACCCCTCCGTCTTCGTCGAGCGCCACACGCCCGAGGAGTACGCGGACACCTTCGGTGGCATCGCCGCCCTCCAGGACGCCATCGCGGCGATCGAGTCCGACGACGCTGAGAAGCAGGCGCAGGTCGAGGCCGTCGTCCGGGCGATCTTCGCGCCCGTCGGCGAGGTCCACTGGGTCACGGTCAAGCAGCTCGCGCAGCTCGAGCCGACCCTCGTGGAGACGATCGCCTGCATGATCGGTGCGCTCCTCAAGGAGTCGCTCGACGAGGCCGTCAACACCATGGGCGTGCCGGAGCCGGCCGCTCGTGCGATCCTCCTCGGCCACACGCAGGTCGCCCTCGCGAACTCGCTCAAGGGCGACAACCCGTTCTCCGACGCGTGCCTCATCGCCATGGACTACGGCCGCAGCGCGATCATCAAGGACGATTGGAAGAAGGTCTTCCAGGACGACGAGCTCGACAAGAACCTCGCCGCCATGCTCCACCTCGACAAGATCGAGCGGTAACCCACTTCCCGAACTGTTCGCAGTTCAGGACGTGCCCGGCGCGTCGGCCCGCTCCACCCCCGATCCGGGTCAGCGCGCCGCGGCCGTCCTGAATTGCGAACGTCACATGCGGTCAACCGGTTGTGCCGGATAGGCTGCAGACGATCCGATGCACCACCCGCGACAGCCACTGCGACACCCGCGACACCACCCCCGCAACACCGCACGAGAGACAGGCGACGATGACTGGACGACTTGCAGGAAAGACCGCGCTCGTGACGGGTGCCGGATCGGGGATCGGACGCTCGGTCGCCGAACGGTTCGCGCGAGAGGACGCCGCCGTCGTCTTCTCCGACCGCGACATCCAGGCCGCCCGCGATGCGGCGGCACCCTTCCCGACCGCCATCGCCGTGCGACTCGACATCGCCGACGAAGCGAGCGTCGAGGCTGCGTTCGCGGTCATGGACGCAGCCGGCAAGACCCCGGACGTCGTCGTCGCGAACGCCGGCGTACAGCTCTTCGGCCAGGACGCGAAGATCGCCGACCTCGACCTCGAGGTCTGGCAGCGAACGGTCGACATCAACCTCACCGGCACCTTCCTGACGACGAAGCACGCCGTCCGCGCCATGCTCGGCCGCGGAGGCTCCATCATCCTCACGGGCAGCCCGACCGGTCTCAACGGGGAGGGCGCCGACTTCACGGCTTACAGCGCCACGAAGGCCGGGATCCATGGCCTCGGCCGGACCGTCGCCGCGGCCTACGCCGATCAGGGGATCCGCGTGAACACCGTCGTCCCCGGCTACACGGAGACCCCGCTCGTCACCGCGATCTCCGGCGACCCCGAGTCCCGCGCTGCGATCGTCGGCCGCATCCCGCTCGGTCGTCCCGGCCAGGCCTCCGACGTCGAGGGCATCATGGTGTACCTCGCCAGCGACGAGTCGAGCTTCGCCACCGGCGCGACCTTCCGGGTCGACGGCGGCATGACGAGCCTCTGAGCCGACGATCATGACCTCGCGTTCGGGAACCACCTTCCGCGTCGCATCCGACCTGCTGCTCGACCGCGAGCGCGACGCCCTCGCCGTCGGCCGGGGGCCCTGGTCGGCCTCGCTCCGCGGCTCGGAGCTGGATGACATCGCCTTCGACGGCGAGCTCGTGCTGCGGAGCATCCGCTTCGTCGTCCGCGACCAGGACTGGAAGACGTTGCCCGTCATCGTCGACGCGGTCGACCACACGACGAGCGGCTTGCACCTGCGCGGCCGGGTCGGCGACGACGGCGAGACCGTCGCATGGTCCCTGTCGGTCGACCTCGGTGCGTCGACACTGCGGGTCGCCGTCCGGGCCGAGGTGACCGCCGCGTTCCGGCGCGCGCGCATCGGTCTCATCGTGCTGCAGTCACCGGCTCTCGCCGGCACCGAGCTCGTCGTCGGCCACCCGGAGGGGTCCACGACGACCACGCGCCTCCCGGAGCACGTCGCTCCGCATCAGCCGGCGATCCGCATCGAGTCCCTCGCCTGGACCGGCGACCGCATCGCGACCACGGCCCGCTTCAGCGGTGACGTCTTCGAGATGGAGGACCAGCGCAACTGGACCGACGCCTCGTTCAAGACCTACTCGACGCCGCTCTCGTTACCGTTCCCCGTCGCGCTGGCGGTCGGTGACGTCGTGGAGCAGTCCGTCGAGGTCAGCTGTGCGCGGGTCGACGCTGCCGAGCATGCCGACTCGCCGTTGGCGACGCCCCTCGCGGTGACCGTCGTGCCCGAGACGGAGCTCGCGGCGGAACGGCAGGGCCTGGTCCCTGAGCCAGTCGAAGCGCGGATCGGAGCGCTACTCGGCAGCGTCGTCCCCACGATCTCGACGTCGGTGTCGAGCGACCTCGATGGAGGCCGTGCGGGCGGCGAGATCTCGGACCCGATCTCCGGGATCCTCGTGGAGATCGACCCGACGAACCCGGACTGGCCGGCCATCCTCGACCGCGCCGTACGCCAGGCCGGCGCCGGGCCCCTCGATCTCCGACTGGTGCTCGGGACGGGCGAGGAGGCCGAGCCGGTGCTACGACGGCTCCGCGACGCGGCCGTGCCCGTCGTGCGCATCGGGGCGTTCCATCGCCGTACCCACCTCTCCGAGGTCACGCTGCTGACCGCGCTCGCCGACGTCCTGCGAACCCTGTGGGCCGAGGGCCCGACGCCGCACCCCGAGCTCGTCGGCGGCACGCGCGCGCACTTCACGGAGCTCAACCGCAACCACGCGCGTCTCGAGCGCTGGGCGGGCCCGGTGGCCTTCAGCATCACGCCGTTCATGCACGACCGTGGCGGGCACCAGCTCGTCGAGTCGCTCGGCATGCAGGCCGTCGTCGTGGCGGACGCTGTCAGGATCGCTGACGGCCGCCCGCTGCACGTCGGGCCGGTCACGCTCGGCGCCCGCTACAACGCGGTCGCCACCACGCGGGCGAGCGCCGGTGACTCCCGCGACCCGGAACTCCGCGCGGGCTTCGGCGCGGAGCACGTGCCCGGCGCGACAGACGACCGGCAGGCGGCGGAGGCGCTCGGGGCCTGGGTCGTCGGCAGTGTCGCGGCCCTGGCCGTCTCCGGTGTCGAATCGCTGTCGTACTTCGAGGCGACCGGACCGCGTGGGCTCGTCGCGGCCGACGGGACGCTCACGGCTGCGGGACGGGCGCTCGGGTGGATCGCCGAGCTCAGCGGACAGCAGCGCGTCGCGGTCGGGATCGGCGGGGTGTCGCTCGGAGACGGGTCGCCCGTCACGCCGGCAGGTGTGACCGCGATCGCCGCCGTCGATGGCGCCGGCGAGACCGTCGTGATCCTCGGCAACCTCGGCGAGACACCGGTCCGGGTCATCCTGACCGGCGCGTCCGAGCCGCACACCGTGGACCTCGGTGCGGGCGCGGTCGCCCGGGTGGTCGTCTCGGGTCCCGTCTCCGGCTCGTAACTCCTGCATCCCGGGCGCGTACCCGGGTCCGGGATGCTCCTGGGCGGTGTTCTGACCGACCAGCAGGAGTTGTGCGCAGAGCATCCGGTCCGAGCTCCTCAGCCGGCAGGACGCCTCGCCGAGCGTCCCGCCGGTTCACAACTCCTGCAGTTCGTCGCGGGAGCGCAGCGGCACGCCGGGGCTGAGCCGATCTGCGAACGTGCGACCGACGCGAGCAGGAGTTGTGAACCGGCGGGAGGGCTCAGGCGAGCGTGCGGCGCAGGATGGCGAGGTCGAGCCAGCGGCCGAACTTCGTCCCGACCTCCGGCAGCAGGCCGACCTGCTCGAACCCGAGCTTCGTGTGCAGGGCGATCGATGCGGTGTTCTCGGCCTCGATGAGGGCGAGCATGACGTGGTGGCCGTCGGCCGTGGCGCGTTCCAGCAGCTCGACCATGAGCGCCTTGCCGAGGCCGCGCCCCTGTGCGTCCGGGTGCACGTACACGGAGTTCTCGACGGTGTGGCGGTACCCGTCCTTCGCGGCGTACGGGCCGTAGCTGCCGTAGGCGAGGACCTCACCCTCGGGGAGCGCGTCGTCGGGGCCGTCGGCGACGGCGACGAGCGCGACCCGGCCCGGCTCCTGGTGGCGGGCGAGCCATGCCTCGCGCTCGGCGAGGTCGGGTGTGACCTCGGTCCAGATCGCGACACCGTTCGCGACGGCGTCGGTGTGGATGGCGAGGACGCCAGGCAGGTCGGCGGGTTCGGCGAGACGGATGCGCATACATCGATCGTAGAGCGCCCTTCGACAGGCTCAGGGACCGATGGTGTTGGGCTCAGGGACCGATGGGTTGGGCTCAGGGACCGGTGGCTCGGGCACAGTTGCCGGCGGCGCTGAGGGACTTGCACGTGCCCGGGCCACCCTGCTCGGTCACTGAGCCTGTCGAAGTGCACACGGACGACCCAGCCCTTCGACAAGCTCAGGGACCGGTGGTGTGCGGCTCAGGGACCGGGGTGTCCAGCTCAGGGACCGGGGTGTCCAGCTCAGGGACCGATGGTGTGCGGCTCAGAGACCGACGGTGTCGGGCTCAGGGACCGACGGTGTTGGGCTCAGGGGCCCGGTGCCCGTGACGGGTAGATTCGAGGCATGTCCTCCTCCACTCCGCTCCCGATGGAGCAGCTCACCGCCGTCCTGAACGCCGAAGTCGCCCGCTACGCCGCGCGCGGTTGGACGGTGTCGTCGGTGCAGGGCCAGCAGGCCGTGCTGCAGCGACAGAAGCGCATCGGCTGGTTCTGGAACCTGATCCTGACGCTCATCACCGGCGGGCTCTGGCTCATCGTCGTGATCATCCGCGTCGTGAACCGCAAGGTCGAGTCGCTCATCGTGACGGTCGACGCCTACGGTCGCATCTCCACGCGACGCTGACGGTCGGAGCATGAGCGCGCGCGGCGAGAGCGAATCCCGGGAGACCGACGCCAGAGCTGTCATCGCCGCCGAGCGCGCCCGCGTGCAGCGGCGGACGCTCACGGTCGTCGTCATCAGCCAGGTCCTCGGCGGCGCCGGTCTCGCCGCCGGGGTGACGGTCGGGGCGCTCCTCGTGCAGGACGTCCTCGGCAGCATGAGCCTCGCGGGCGTCGCAGCCGCGCTCCTGACCCTCGGCTCCGCGCTCACCGCCTTCCTCGTCGGGCGCGTCACCCAGCGGCTCGGCCGGCGCATCGGGCTCGGACTCGGATTCGCGGCGGGTGGCGTCGGCGCGATCGGTGTGGTCGTGGCCGCCACCACCGCCCTGGTGCCGCTCCTCTTCTTGTCCCTCTTCGTCTACGGCGCAGGCACGGCCACGAACCTCCAGGCGCGCTACGCCGGGACCGACCTCGCGACCCCGGCCCGACGTGGTTCGGCGATCAGCGTCGCGATGGTGTCGACGACGCTCGGCGCCGTCGCCGGACCCAACCTCGTCGAGCCGCTGGGAGCGTTCGCGACCGGCCTCGGGCTGCCGTCGCTCGCCGGGCCGTTCCTCCTCGCCGCGGTCGCCTACCTCGCGGCCGGGACGGCGTTCCTCGTGCTGCTCCGGCCCGACCCGTTCCTCCTCGCCCGCCGTCTCGACGCCGAGCTCGCGCAGCTGGAGGTGGAGCAGACCGCCGCGGAGCAGGTGGGGTCGAAGCAGGCATCGCCGACGACCGCCGCACGCCCGCGTCCCGGCGTCGGTGCCTACGTCGGCGCCGCGGTCATGGTGGTCACGCAGATCGCCATGGTGGCGGTGATGACCATGACCCCGGTGCACATGCGCGCCCACCACCACGGCCTCGGCGAGGTCGGGCTCGTGATCGGGATCCACATCGCGGCGATGTACCTCCCCTCGCTCGTGACCGGCGTCCTGGTCGATCGGATCGGCCGCACCCCGATGGCGATCGCCGCCGGCGTGACCCTCCTGCTCGCCGGTGTCACGGGAGCACTCGCGCCGGCGGACTCGCTCGGCCTGCTCATCCTGGCGCTCGCCCTCCTCGGACTCGGCTGGAACTTCGGGCTCATCGCGGGCACCGCGCTGGTCGTCGACCACACCGTGCCCGCCAACCGGGCACGCACCCAGGGCACGCTCGACGTCCTCATCGCGCTCGCCGGTGCCGGAGCCGGTGTCATGTCCGGCGTCGTGATGGCGGGGGTCGGTTACGGTGCGCTGTCGATCGCGGGCGGCGTGCTCGCCCTCCTGCTGATCCCCGTGCTGCTCTGGGCCCGCCGGGTCACCCCACGTGGCTGAGCGGTCGTAGCCACGCGTCCGGTATCAGGGACGGGAGCGGCCCGCCAGCCAGGCGATGGCCCAGATGAGGATGAAGAGCGCCACGATCGCGAACCCGAGGTCACCGAGGTCGATGGCGGCGAGTGTGCTCAGGAGACCACCCGGAACGAGCTCGGAGAGTGCCGTCGAGAGGCTGAGGAGTCCGATCGCGAAGGCGATGACGACGGACAGGGCGGTAACGACGATGTTGTAGTCGATCCGTCGCTCCGGCCGGCGGTGTGCCCACCGATAGGCGCTCGTCATCGCGAGTCCGTTCGCGGCGTCGAAGGTGACCATGCCCGCGGTGAAGAGCAACGGGATCACGAGCACCGCGTACCAGGGCGCGGTGGTCGCCGCGTTCGCACCGAGGACGAGGAGGGCGATCGTGCTCGCCGTGTCGAAGCCGAGTCCGAACAGCAGCCCGACGAGGTACATCTTCCACGGCCGGTCGACCCGCCGACTGATGGGCGCGAGGACGCGGGCGAGGAATCCGCGACGCGCGAGTGCGGCATCCGCATCCGTCACCCGTTCGGCCGCGGTGCCCCGGGATGCGCGGACGCGCAGGAGCGCTCGGAGCGGGGCGATGTTGAGGGCGCCGATGAGGACGAGGAACACGCCGGCCACCGCGGGTCCCCACACCGCGGTCACCGCGTACAGCGGCGACGACTCGCTCGTGATCTGCGACGCCAGTGCGCCGATGCCGACGGTCAGCAGGATCACCGTGCCGACCACGACCGTCGAGTGGCCGAGCGCGAACCAGAAGCCGACGGCCACGGAGTCGCGACCGTCGGCCACGAGCTTGCGGGTCGTGTTGTCGATCGCGGCGACGTGGTCGGGGTCGAACGCGTGCCGGACGCCGAGCAGGAAGGCGGTCACGGCGAGACCGACACCGAAGACCCCCTCCGAACCGAGGACGAACCGACCGGGCAGGACGACGAACGCGAACACGCCCCAACCGAGGAGGAGCAGCGCACCGACGGCGACGATGACGACGAGGAGGGAGCGCCGCGCGCCGGGTACCGGTGCTGGAGCGAACGTGGGTTGGACGGACGACGAAGACATGGGACCTCTCAGGGGACGACGACGGGAGTGGGTCGGGGAACAGGGCTGAGCGCGTCTCGCCAGACCGACCAGGTCTGGTCGAGCGGGCTCGCGTGGGTGTCGGCACCGAGGAAGCGGCTCACGGCGCCGGGTTCGTCGAGGTCGAGCACGGTGCCGGCGGGGCCGATGGGCGGCGGCCGGAACCCGAGTGCGCTGACGGTGTCGAGGACGCGGTGCTCCCCGAGGACACCGACCATCGGAGCTCCGCCCTCGACGACGAGTCGTTCGTGGAGGATCGGCCCGTCGTCGTCGCCCGCGGCGAGGGTCGTGTCGATCCATCCGCCGCGCTCGCCGGAACGACCGAGCACGAGGGTCTCCCGGAGCAGGGCGACACCGCCACCGGTGAGCCGGACGTCCATCCGCCGTACGACGGCGGCACCGTCGCTCACGACGAACGGCAGCCCGGCCCACGCGAGGGAGGCGTCGCGACCGACGCGCACCGTGACCGTCCACGTGGAGGGTCGTCCGTCGGCCCGGTACGCCACGGTGCCGCCGATCTCCTCGAGGTCGAGCGTGCAGCCGTCGCCGACGTCGACCTCGATCGACACCTCGTCGCCGCCGAGGAGGAGCGCACCACCCGCGACGAGGGCGATGCGGGCGGAGGACGGCCCGCGTTCGACGAGACGCGGCACGACGGCTCCCGCTCCGAGGACCACGCGTGCGCGTTCGACGCCGCTCGAGACCTCGATCCGTGTGCTGCTCATGGTCGTCGTCGCCATCCTCGCTGCGTGTCAGTGCCCGGTGCCCGGATGGTCAGTGCTGGTGCGCGCCGACCGTGGCGTCGTCGTGGGCGTGGGCGGTGTGGGTGTGGGTGTGGGCGTCGTCGTGCGCGTGGCTGTGGGTGTGTCCGCCGCCGTCCTCGTCGGCGTGGAAGTGCGGAGCCATCGGGCCAGGGTCCTGCGGCACGTGCGTGCCGGCGCGGTGCGCCGACAGCATCGAGAGCACCCAGGCGCGCAGGGTCGCGACGGACGCCTCGTCGGTGCGGGACAGTGCGAGGACCGGGCGCCCCTCGCGGGCCGCCGTCGCATCGGCGACCATGAGTTCGACGTCCACGCCGACGTAGGGCGCGAGGTCGGTCTTGTTCACGATGAGCAGGTCTGCGCCGGTGATGCCGGGGCCACCCTTCCGCGCGACGTCGCCGCCACCTGCGACGTCGAGCACGAACAGCTGTGCGTCGACGAGCGCCGGAGAGAAAGTGGCCGTGAGGTTGTCGCCGCCGGACTCGATGATGACGACGTCGAGCGGCGTGAAGTCGCGTTCGAGGTCTTCGGCCGCGAGCAGGTTGGCGGTGACGTCGTCGCGGATCGCCGTGTGCGGGCAGGCACCGGTCTCGACCGCGCGGATGCGCTCGGGCTCGAGGACGCCGGCGGAACGGAGGAACCGGGCGTCCTCGTCGGTGTAGATGTCGTTGGTGATGACGCCCAGTCGGAGTTCCTGGGCGAGCACCCGGCAGACCGTCGCGATGAGCGACGACTTCCCGGTGCCGACGGGCCCGGCGACCCCGAGTCGCAGTGCGCGTCCGGCGGTCGAGGTGGACGGGATGGGCGTGGTGGGTTCAGGCACGGAACAACCTCCGGTCGAGGAGGGCGTGGGCCTCGGCCCAGCCCTCCGATTGTGGTGAGCCGGAGGCGGGGATCGCCTCCGGGGTGGTGATGGCTGCGATGTCGACGACGAGGTGGTCCACGGCGGCGCAGGCGCGCAGGACGGCGACGGTCGCGTCGGCCGGGTCGCCGGGCTGCAGCTTCAACATGGCGGCAGCAGCGGTCTGCGCATCGTCGTAGACGCTGACCCGGACGAGGTCGACGGCGGTCAGTCCTCCGGCGGCCGCGATCATGCCGAGCACGACGGGGCGGGAGACGGCTCGTCCGGCGGAGCGGTGCATCGCGATGACGGTCGACTCCGGCCACACGATCGCGGCCAGGCGGAGCAGACCACGGCCGAGCACCCGCGCCGCCTCACGCATGGCGGGGCTCGGCGTGCGGGCGGCCCACGCCCGTTCGATTGATCGGAGCACCACGGCCTGCTCGTCCTGCCCTGCCGTCAGCAGCGCATGACGAGCGACGACTGCGGTCCCGGCGTCGACGAGGGTCGTCGTGAGCGCGCGACCGTCGAGGAAGGCGGCGAGCTGCGCCGCGCGGAGCCCGCCGGCGAAGGCGGGTTCCAGGCCGGCGGAGTGCGCGTGCCCGCCCGAGGGGAGGCGCGCGTCCGCGAGCAGCATCGCGACCGTCGTCGAGGCCGGCGCGAGGAGCGTCGAGGTCGTCGACGCGTGCGCGCTGCGGTCGTGGATCATGCCGTGCACTCAGAACATCGTGTAGAGCTGGGCGAGCGGGAGGCTGGAGGCGGGCGCCGGCACGACCGGTTCGCCGTCGATCGAGATACCGAACGTGTCCGCGTCGATGTCGATCCGCGGGAGCGCGTCGTTGTTCTTGAGGTCGTGCTTCCGGACGTGCCTCGTGGGTCGGACGGCGGCGAGGCGTCTCCGGAGCCCCAGCCGTTCGGCGAGCCCATCGTCGAGGGCCGTGGGCGAGACGAAGGTCGTCGAGAGGTCGGCACCGATCACATCCAGGAACGCCGGGCGCATGAGCACGGGCTGCGGTGTCGGGATCGACGCGTTCGGGTCGCCGAGCGCTCCCCAGACGAGGCCGCCACCTTTCATGACGACCGCGGGACGGACGCCGAAGAACCGGGGGTCCCACAGCACGAGGTCGGCCATCCGGCCCGGCTCGACGGAGCCGACCTCGTGGTCGATGCCGTGCGCGATCGCCGGGTTCACGGTGTACTTCGCGACGTAGCGTCTGGCGCGCTCGTTGTCGGCCGGGAGGGATTCGCCGAGCGGCCCCCGGCGGGCCTTCATGACGTGGGCGACCTGCCAGGTGCGGGTCACGACCTCGCCGATCCGGCCCATCGCCTGCGCGTCGGAGGCGACGACCGACAGGGCCCCGAGGTCGTGCAGGATGTCCTCGGCGGCGATCGTGGAGGCCCGGATGCGGGATTCGGCGAACGCGAGGTCCTCGGGCACCGAGGGATTCAGGTGGTGGCACACCATGAGCATGTCGAGGTGCTCGGCGACGGTGTTCACCGTGTGGGGGAGGGTCGGGTTGGTGGACCCGGGGATGATGTGGGGGAGTGACGCGATCGTCAGGATGTCCGGCGCGTGTCCGCCTCCGGCTCCCTCGACGTGGAAGGCGTGGATGCCGCGGCCGTCGATCGCGCCGACCGTCGACTCGACGAAGCCCGCCTCGTTCAGCGAGTCGGAGTGGAGTGCGACCTGCAGCCCGAACTCGTCGGCGGCGCGCAGGCTCGCGTCGATGGCCGCCGGCGTGGCACCCCAGTCCTCGTGCACCTTGTAGCCGGCCGCCCCGGCGAGGGCCTGCTCGGCGAAGGCTCCGGCGGAGACGGTGTTCCCCTTGCCGAGGAGGAGGACGTTGACGGGCAGGTGGTCCAGTGCACGATGCATGGTCGTGAGATGCCAGGCACCCGGGGTGACCGTGGTGGCCTTCGACCCCTCGGACGGGCCCGTGCCACCGCCGACGACGGTGGTCACACCGGTGGCGAGGGCCTCGTGGATCTGCGACGGGGAGATGAGGTGGACGTGGGAGTCGATGGCGCCGGCGGTGAGGATGCGGCCCTCGCCGGAGATGACGTCGGTCGACGGACCGATGACGAGGTCGGGGTGGACGCCGTCGGCGATGTCGGGGTTCCCGGAGCGGCCGAGCGCGACGATCCGTCCGTCACGGATGCCGACGTCGGCGCGGACGACACCCCACCAGTCGAGCACGATCGCGTTCGTGATGACGGTGTCGAGAGCTCCGTCCGCGCGGGTCCTCGTCGACTGCGCCATCGACTCCCGGATGGACTTGCCGCCGCCGAAGACGGCCTCCTCGCCGCCGACGGTCAGATCCCGTTCGATCTCGATCCACAGGTCGGTGTCGCCCAGGCGCACCTGGTCGCCGGTGGTCGGGCCGTAGACGGCGGCGTAACGTTCACGGTCGATGCGGACCATCGAGTTCCCCTCGGTCGGTGCGGGCGATGCGGATGCCGGGCACGAGACGCAGCCCGCGGAGTGCGACGGCGTCGAGGCTTCTCGACGCTCCGGGTTCGAAGCGCTGCGAGGTCCCGGACGGGATGTCGAGTCGGAAGCCCCTGGCGGCCTCACGATCGAAGTCCAACGCCGCGTTCGCATCGGGCAGATGCAGATGCGAACCGATCTGGACCGGCCGGTCGCCGGTGTTCACGATGACGAGGGTGATGCGTTCGTCGTCGCGCCGGTCGGCGTTCAACTCGATCTCACCGGGCCGGACCCGGATCGCCCCCGGGCCGCTGCGTGTCGTGCCTGCCATGTCTGCTCCCGTCAGTCGATCGGATGGTGGAGGGTGACGAGCTTGCGCCCGTCGGGGAACATCGCCTCGATCTGGACGTCGGCGATCATGTCGGCGACGCCGTCCATCACCTGATCACGGGTGAGGACGCGGCGGCCGTCGTCCATCAGTGTGGCGACCTCGACACCTTCACGCGCCCGCTCGATCACCCAGGTGCTGAGCAGGGCGACGGCCTCGGGATGGTTGAGGCGCACGCCTCGTCCGAGGCGGTCTCTCGCCACCATGCCGGCGACGGCCAGCAGGAGTTTCTCGGTGTCACCGGGGGTCAGATGCATGTCAGGATTCTGCCACCGAGGTGCGGCTTCGACGAGGGTGATCGTGTCGCAACGACTCCACATCGTTGATTTCCCGGGGTTTCCGCGCGAGGAGTTAACGAGACTGTGACATCTGCGAAATGTCAGAGCAATGCCACACCCACACGATGGCTCCAAGCGTTCCAACCACCACTCCCCATCCGCCGCACCGCCGATCGGAGACCCATGTCCAGCCGCCTTGATGTCGCACCACCGTCCGAACCGACCGATCCGAACCAGCCAGACGTGGCCGCCCAGGGCGCCGCGATCTCGGCCACGAAGGAGAGCCTGGAGGACTACACCCTCCGGTTCGCGCCGCGCAGCTACCGCAAGTGGGGAGCGGGTGTCGTCGCGACGAGCGCCCTCGGCGGCATCGCCTACCTCGCCGACTTCTCGATCGGCGCCAACATCGGCATGGCGCACGGCACCACCAACGCGCTGCTCGGGATCGCCGTCGCCGCCCTCGTCATCTTCGTCACGGGCCTCCCGCTGGCGTACTACGCCGCGCGGTACAACATCGACCTCGACCTCATCACCCGCGGCTCGGGCTTCGGCTACTCCGGCTCCATCATCACCAACGTGATCTTCGCGACCTTCACCTTCATCTTCTTCGCGCTCGAGGGCTCGATCATGGCGCAGGGCCTGGAACTCGGCCTCGGCATCCCGAGACAGATCGGGTACGCGCTCTCGACGCTCATCGTCATCCCCCTCGTCATCTACGGCATGAAGGTGCTGTCGAAGGTGCAGGTGTGGACGACACCGCTCTGGCTCGTCCTCATGGTCATCCCCTTCGGCTACCTGATCGCAACGCACCCCGACTCGGTGGGCGACTTCTTCGCCTACCAGGGCGAGAACGGTGACGGCGGACTCAGCCTCGCGTCGGTCATGCTCGCCGCCGGTGTCTGCCTGTCACTCATCGCGCAGATCGCGGAGCAGATCGACTACCTGCGCTTCATGCCGCCGAAGACCCGCGAGAACCGCGTGTCCTGGTGGCGTGCCGTCATCATCGCCGGCCCCGGCTGGGTCGTGTTCGGCGCGCTCAAGCAGGCCATCGGTCTCTTCATCACCGTGTACCTCATCGCCACGCTCGACCCGGCCGCGGCCGCGACGGCGAACGAGCCCGTCCACCAGTTCCTCGGCGTGTACGAGCAGATGATGCCCGGCTGGCTCGCCCTGACGCTCGCGGTCGTCCTCGTCGTCATCTCGCAGGTGAAGATCAACGTGACGAACGCCTACTCCGGATCCCTCGCCTGGACGAACTCGTTCACCCGGGTCACGAAGACCTACCCGGGGCGGATGGTGTTCGTGATCGTGAACCTCGCGATCGCGCTGCTGCTCATGGAGCTGAACATGTTCGACTTCCTGAACACCATCCTCGGGTTCTACGCGAACTGCGCGATGGCGTGGATCGTGACGGTCGCGACCGACATCGCGATCAACAAGTACGTGCTGAAGCTCTCGCCGAAGCGGCCGGAGTTCCGCCGAGGCATGCTGTACGCCTGGAACCCGGTCGGTGTGGTGTCCCTCGCCCTGTCCGCCGGGGTGTCGATCGCGGTGTTCTTCGGTGCCTTCGGGCCGGCCGTGCAGCCGTACTCGCCGATCTTCGCCGTCATGATCGCCTGCATCGCGACGCCGCTCATGGCGATCATCACCAAGGGGCGGTTCTACCTGCGACGCACGGACGACGGCATCGACCTGCCGATGTTCGACGCCGACGGCAACCCGTCCGGAGAGCTGCTGCGGTGTCACGTGACCGGCCTCTCGTTCGAGCGTCCCGACATGGTGCGCTCGGCCGAGGACGGCCCCGGCGGCGAGCCGCAGTACATCTCGTCGCTCGCGCTCGCCACCGATCGGACCGGTCGGTACGTCCTGCCGGCGCAGCCGAAATCAGTCTGAAACGTGCCTCTGCCAGGATCGACGCGTTCGGTCCTGGCAGCGGCGCGTCCGGTAGCAGGACCGTTCCGGACGGCTCGCTGACGACGAGGGTGGAGGCGACATGACGACGTCGAGACCGCCACGCGCCCAGACCGGCCCGGCCCGCTTCGCGACGGAGGACGGACTCGAGGACTACGCGCTCCGCTACGTGCCCCGCAGCTTCCGCCGATGGTCAGCGGGCGCGGTCGGGGCCACCGCGCTCGGGAGCATCGCGTTCCTCGCCGACTTCTCCATCGGCGCCGGGATCGGCCTCGCGCACGGCGCGCTCAACGCGATCGTCGGGATCCTGCTCGCCTCGGTGCTCATCTTCATCATCGGGTACCCGATCGCCCGTCACGCCGCGCGGTTCAACCTCGACCTCGACCTCATCACCAGGGGCGCCGGTTTCGGGTACGCGGGCTCGGTGATCACGAACGCGGTGTTCGCGTCGTTCACGATCATCTTCTTCGCCCTCGAGGGCGCCATCATGGCGCAGGGGCTGTCCGTGGGGATCGGGATCCCGCTCCCGATCGGGTACCTCATCGCGACGATCGTCGTCATCCCGATCGTGATCTACGGCATGCGCGCACTCGAGCGCGTGCAGCGGTGGACGACCCCGCTGTGGTTGGGCCTCGCGCTGCTCCCGGTCGGGATCCTCGTCCTCGCCGACCCCGGAGCGGTCTCCACCTTCCTCGAGTTCCCCGGGAGCGACGGTGGTCCGTCCGGAGGGTCGCTCCTCGACCCGGCGTCCGTCGTCCTGAGCGCGAGCGTCTGTTTCGCCCTCATCCCGCAGCTGGCGGAGCAGATCGACTATCTCCGGCTGATGCCGCCCCGAACCGCTGCGACGAAGCGGGGCTGGCGCACCTCCTTCGTGCTCGCCGGCCCCGGCTGGGTGATCTTCAGCGGCGTGAAGCAGCTCATCGGCGTCTTCCTCGCGGTCTACCTCGTCTCCGTGGTGGATCCGACCCTCGGCTCGTTGGCGACCGAACCGATCAGGCAGTTCCTCGGCGTGTACGAGACGATCATGCCGCGCTGGGTCGCCGTCGTGCTCGCCCTGCTGCTCGTGATCCTGGCCCAGATCAAGATCAACGTCACGAACGCGTACTCCGGCTCGCTCGCGCTCACGAACGTGACCACGCGCCTGTTCCGGCGGTACCCGGGTCGGGCGGCGTTCGTCGTCGTGAACGTCGGCGTCGCGCTCCTGCTCATGCAGTTCAACGTCTTCACCCTGTTGACGACGGTGCTCGGATTCTCGGCGCACTTCTCACTGGCGTGGCTCGTCACCGTCGCGGTGGACCTCACCGTCAACCGACGTCTCCTCCGGCTCTCGCCGGCGACGCCCGAATTCCGCCGCGGAATGCTCTACTCGTGGAATCCTGTAGGGATGGTGTCGTTCCTCCTCGCGACCGCCCTGTCGATGGCGGTGTACTTCGGTGCGCTCGGGCAGGCCGTGGCACCGTACTCGGTCCTCGTCGCGATCGGTGTCGCGGTCGTCGCCACGCCGCTCATGGCGATCCTCACGCGCGGCCGGTTCGCCCTGCGGCGGAGCGACGACGGCATCGACACCCCACGCTACGACCGCGACGGCACCGCATCGGCCGAGCGGCTCCGCTGCCACGTCACCGGGTACCTCTTCGAGCGGCCAGACATGCTGCGTTCGGCGGAGCGCGCGCCCGACGGTGGCGTCCAGTACATCTCGTCGCTCGCGCTCGCCCTCGACCGTTCGGGCCGGTACGTCCTGCCGGCGGACCCACCGCGACGCAGGAGCCGGGCGTGACGGCCGTCGAGCCGTCGATCGGATCGAGCTCCGCCGAAGCGATCCTGCAGGCCGCCGCAGACCTCCTTCGCGAACACCCGTTCGACGACATCGGCTACGGCCAGCTCGGTGCACAGGCCGGCGTGTCCGAGCGCACGGTCTTCCGACAGTTCCCCACGCGAGAGCACCTGCTGGAGCGCCTCGCCGCGTGGATCTCGCAACACGGCTTCGAGCCGCCGAGGTTCCACAGCATCGCCGGGCTGCGCGCCGCGGTCCGGTCGGCGTTCCGTGCCTACGACGAAGCACCGGGGCAAGCCGCTCTGCTCGCCCGCGCCGAGACGATGGCGCCGGTGGGCGCCCAGGACGCCCGCAACGGGACGACGGCGCTCGCCACGGAACTCGACCGCCTGTTCCTGCGGGTCGCCCCTGGCCTGTCCTCGGTGGACCGGCGCCGCGGGGTGGCGTCGCTCCTGCTCGCAGCAGGACCGACGCACTGGGCGCGCATGCGCTCGGCGTTCGACTTCGACGGCGCGAGCAGCGCCGCGGTGTTCGACGCCGTCCTCGACACCACCCTCGCTTCGCTGCGTCTCGGTGCCACCGTCGTGGATGCGGACGGCGGGGTCGTGCCCGGAACCACTTCGACCGTCGAGCTCACCATGTCCGATGCCGTCCCCGAGCCGATGGACCCTCTCGGCGATCGCCACGACGAGCGGAATCCGCGCACCACGGAGCTGATCCTCACGACCTTCATCGAGCTCATCGAAGAGCTCGGCTCCGACGACGTCTCGTACAAGCTCATCGCCAGGAGGTCCGGGCTCGGTGAGCGCACGATCGCGCGGTACTTCCCGACGAGGTTCGACCTGGTGACGAGCCTCGCCCGTCATCTCGCCGATGAGGTCTTCGCCCCGTCCCACTCGTCGTCCGTGTTCGAGCTGCCGATCGTCATCCGCGAGTCGATGCTCCGTTTCGGTGAACGCCACGAGCTCGCGCACCTCGCCGCGGAGGCCTCGACGCGCACCTCGCACGGCGGTCTCCCGGCGCAGGCGCGGCGCATCGCGTCCCTGGTCGACGCGGAAGCCGTCGGGCTGGAGTCGGGTGTGCGTGCCGTCGTCATCGCCCGGCTGACGCACCTCGACAGCCCGGCGGCCTGGGCGACCCTCGCACGGTGGCACGGTCGCGACGTCTCCGCGATCGCCGACGCCGCGGCCTGGGCACTCGAATCAGCGCTCGACCCGCTCCGCGACAACGCCCTGCATCAGGCGCGCCGCGCGATCGGCACCGAGACGGGCGTCACCGGCCGGTCGGCGCCTCCGCCGCAGCCGGAACGCGGACGGTGAGGGCACCCGGCTCGATCCAGGCGTTGATCGCGACGGCCTTGCCGAAGCCGTCGCCGTCGAGTTCGATCTCCTCCGGCTTCGACATGCGGGCGACGAAGCGCTTCGCGGTGCCGTACCGGAGGTCGCCGTCGTCCTTCTGCTTGCCGGCGAGGGCCTTGCCCGCCTTCGTGCGACGGAGGACGCCGTTCACCCAGGCGACCTTCGCCCAGATGCGGATCCACCCGAGGATCCCGCCGGGGCGCATGAACATGAGGTCGAACAGGCCGTCGTCGACGACCGCGTCCGGCAGCAGCAGGATGTTGGCCGGCAGCGAACCGCAGTTGCCGATGATGACGGTGTGGACGGTCGCGCGGGTCTGCGGCTCGTCGTCGATGCGGAACCGCAGGTGCAGTTCGTCGGGGTCGCGCAGCGACTTCACGATCGCGTCGACGTAGGCGGCCCAACCGGCCTTCGCCTTGAGGTCGTCGTCGGTGTTCTTGATCATCTTCGCGTCGATGCCCATGCCGGCCATGACGACGAACACGTGGCGGTCGCGCGAGTGGTCGGCGCGCTCGATGTCGATGACGCCGAGGTCGATGGGCTTGTCGTCGCCGGTGAACGCCGTGACGACGGAGCCCGGGAGGTCGTTCAGGGTGAGGCTCAGGTTGCGGGCGAGCAGGTTGCCGGTGCCGGAGGGGAGGAGCGCGAGGGGGATCCCGCTGCCCCGCAAGGCCTCTGAGACAGCGCGGACCGTGCCGTCGCCGCCGGCCGCGATGACGAGGTCGACCTTCGCGGCGATCGCCTCGGCGGTGACGCCCTGGCCGACGTCGTCGATGCTCGTCTCGAACCAGAGCGACTCGCCCCAGCCCGCGTCGGCGGCGGAGCGGTCGACCGACTCCCGGAGTGCGTCGAGGTCGACCTTCACGGGGTTGTAGATGACGGCGGCGGTCTTGGTCGCCGTGGTGTCGCTCGGCGTGGTCGTGCTCTCAGGAGTCGTCATCCGATCAGCATAGGAGCGGAGACGCGGGTGAGGGGGATCCCGCTCACGGGTTGACGCGGCACGTGGGTTCTGTAGGCGGCGGAAGAGTATCGTTGAGTCCTTGCAGGCACCGTCCATGCCCGCCACGAACGCAGTGTCCGCGGCGGCCTCCCCATCGTGATTGCGACATCGTGAAGATCCTCTCCATCCAGTCAGCCGTGGCCTACGGGCACGTCGGCAACTCCGCGGCCGTGTTCCCCCTCCAGCGCATCGGCGTCGAGGTGATCCCGGTCAACACGGTGAACTTCTCGAACCACACCGGGTACGGCGCGTGGCGCGGGCCCCTGATCTCGCCCGAGCAGGTCGGCGAGGTCATCACCGGTGTCGAGGAGCGCGGTGCGTTCCCGCAGATCGACGTCGTGCTCTCGGGCTACCAGGGCGGCGTCGGCATCGGCGACGTCATCGTGGACGCGGTACAGCGGGTCAAGGCGGCGAACCCCGACGCGCTGTACGCGTGCGACCCGGTCATGGGCAACGCGAAGTCCGGCTGCTTCGTCGCCCCGGAGATCCCCGACCTGCTGCGCGACCGCGTCGTGCCGAACGCCGACATCATCACGCCGAACCAGTTCGAGCTGGGCTTCCTTACGGGCACCGAGCCCGCGTCCCTCGAGTCCACGCTGGCGTCGGTCGAACTCGCGCGCGCGATGGGTCCGTCGGTCGTCCTGGTGACGAGCGTCGAGCGTCCCGACCGCGACCCCGAGACGATCGAGATGCTCGTCGTGGACGATGCCGGTCGGTGGATCGTCCAGACGCCGCTGCTGCCGTTCAAGGCGAACGGTTCCGGCGACGTCACGGCCGCCCTGTTCGCCGCGCACTACGGTGAGACCCGCGACGCGAAGCTCGCCCTGGAGCGCACGGCGTCGAGTGTGTTCGACCTCGTCGAGCTCACGTACCGCTCGGGCCAGCGGGAGCTGCAGCTCGTCGAGGCGCAGGAGTTCTACGCGAACCCGCGGATGCAGTTCACCGCGACGGCGGTCTGAGCCGCTGAGGTCCCCTTCCGGTCCCTGAGCTCCCTTTCCGGTCCCTGAGCTCCCTTTCCGGTCCCTGAGCTCCCTTTCCGGTCCCTGAGCTTGTCGAAGGGCGGAGTTGTCCGTGTGCACTTCGACAGGCTCAGTGACCGGGGGCGGCTCAGCGACCGGGGAAGGTGTCTCGAACGGTTTTCGGTCCCTGAGCTTGTCGAAGGGCGGGGTTGTCCGTGTGCACTTCGACAGGCTCAGTGACCGGGGGCGGCTCAGTGACCGGGGAAGGTGTGTCGAACGGTTTCCGGTCCCTGAGCTTGTCGAAGGGCGCACTTCGACAAGCTCAGTGACCAGGGTGCTTCAGCGCTTCACTCACCGCACGGCGCGGCAGGCGAGGTGGAGCGCGAGGCGCACCTCCGGGTCCGCCATGTCGACGCCGAGGAGCTCCTGCGCGCGGGTGATCCGCGTCGCGACGGTGTTGCGGTGCAGTCCGAGTGCGGCGGCCGTCGGCGCGACCGCTGACTCGTGGTCGAGGTAGGCGGACAGCGTCGTCAGCAGCTCGCCGTTGCCGGTCTGCAACGGTGCGAGGAGCGACCGCGCAGCCGGGACGAAGGTGTCGTTGCCGGTCCACGCGAGCAGCAGCTGTTCCAGGCCGAGGCCGTCCACCCGCACGAACCAGCCCGTCGTGGACCGGTTCGCGGCGATGCGCACCGCGTCGGACGCCTCGCCGAGTGACGACGTCAGGCCCGCCGATCCGCTCGCCAGCGACCCGACGGCCGTCGCGACGTTGAACGAGCGCCGCGCCTCCACGTGCAGGTCGCGGAGGGCGGCGATGTACCGCTCGACCTGCGGCGGCTCCGGCGGTTCGGCGAAGGTCAGCCAACCGCTCACCCCGCGGCCGCTCGTCGTCGCGTGGGAGTCCACGGCGATCCGCCCGAGCGCGCCGGTCACGAAGCGGAGGAGTTGCAGGGCGTCCACCCGGCTCCGGCCGACGATCCGGAACGCGAGGTGGTAGCCGGTCGTCCTCCAGCCCCGCTCGAGCATGCGGCGTTCGACGTCGGGATCGGGGCGGCCTCGGAGGTCCACGAAGTCCCGCAGGACGCCGGACGACACGGACGCGTCACTGACCTCGGCGACCTCGTCGATGAGGATCCGCGCCGCGACGGCGGGCATGGCGACCTCGGCGGCGACCGCGAGCGCACTCAGCTGTCGGTCGTCGAGTCCGTCACCGAAGAACGCGACCCGGAGGCCCTCCCGACTCGGGCTGTCCACCCGGACCGATGCCGCCGCGCCGCGCCCGGCCTTCGTCAGGTCGACCCAGGGGCCGAAGTCGATCGCCGCGTGCACCTCGGACGGCAACCGCCCGCCGGCCTCGAGCAGGACGCCCTCACTGTCGATGAGGGCGATCCCGTGGCCGATGCTCGTCGAGAGGTGGCGGAGGAGGTCGGCCAGGCCCTCGGCGTGGTACTCGATGGACTGCGCGACCTTGCGGACGTACCCGAGGGTCAGGGAGTCGCGGGCCTCGACGAGCTGCCAGCACGCCTTCGCGAGCAGCATCGGTCGGTCGACGTGCAGGAGCGAGAAGCCGAGTCGGTCGGCGAGCGCGCGCGTCCCCGCGCCGAAGCCGTCGGCCTCCGGGATCGCCAGGGCGAGGAAGCCACGATCCCGGGTGCGACGGACGAGTGCGTCCTGCTGCCACGGCCTCGTGGGTGGGGCTCCGGTCACCACGGCCAGTCGTCCGGCGCCGTCCTCGGGGAGGGCCGCCTCGTTCGTCTCGACCACGACGCCGGCCCAGTTGGCGTCGGCCGGGCCGGCGACGAGCCGCACGCCGCCGTTGTCGGGGTGGACGAGGAGCGCACCCAACTGCAGGCGATCGCTCATGCCGGGACCTCGTCGGTTCGGACCTCGTCGAGCTCGTCCAGGCCGTAAGCGGACGGGAGCACATGGCGGAGTCGCTCCGGGGAGCCGGACCACCAGTCCGGACCGTCGACCCGGATGACGGCGATGTGTCTCGCCATCGAGATCGCCGTGACCTCGAGGATGTCCCGGGAGACCGCGTCGACCACGACGATGAGGTCCGGCGCGGCGGCTTCGAGTCGTCCGTCGGTAATGAAAGCGAGCGTCTCGGAGCGGGCGACGAGACGGTGCAGCGCGCCACTGCTCCCGTCGATCCCGAAGGTGAGCACGTGCGGGTCCCGGGAGTCCGGCTCGATGCTGCTGACCCGTCCCTCCGCGAGGAGCCGTCCACCCAGCGACTCGGCCAGGGCGGTCAGCGGGCCGTCGATCCGCGCGAGGAACGCCCCGCCCAGCTCGAGTGCCCGGGCGGCGTTCCCGACGATGGCGTGCGCTCGGAGGTCGCCGACGGTGAAGCCAGCGAACACCATGCCGCCACTGCCGCCGGCCTGCACGATCGCCGCGCGGACGACGCGTTCGATGTCGAGGGCCCGCTCCGTCTCGACGAGGGCGACCCCGCCGGCACCGGTGTCGCAGGTGACGACGATGCCTGGGACCTCGTCCACGAGGATCGACATCTGGTCGAGCGAGGGGACGGCGCGTCCGGTCAGATCAGCGTCGACGATCGTCCGCCCCGCGGCGAACGCGAAGGGGGTGAGCCCGTTGACCCCGCCACCCTCCAACGAACAGATGGCCGGGATGCGGTGTCCGAGCCAGCGTTCCGCAGCTCCGATCAGCCGCCCGAACGGATCCGTGCCGGGCAGGCGCTCGCTGAGCAGCATCGTGGAACCGACGAAGCCGACGGCGAGACACGGGGTCTCCGGGTCGAGGTCGTCGACGCTGTGGAGGTCGAACGGCCAGGCGCGCTCGTCGCGGAGCGCCAGCTCGAGCATCGTCGTCGCGCCGCCACCTCCCGAGCCCAGGATCGCGAACCCCGTCGCCAGGGCGGGGAGGCGATCGCGCTCGAGGAGGGTCGGCATGCCCTCAGCCTAGGCTCGGGAGTCCCTGGTGCTTGAGAAGCTGGTCGGAGCTGCCGTCTCCCGCTCGTGGAGACGCTTCGTGATCTGGTCTGCCAGCACGGATCGGCCGTAGTGGTCATGCACGTCTGTGGCCGCGCACCAGTCGTGCTTCGCCGGGTCGTCGAGTTTGCCGAGGATTTCGATCACATGGCCCCAGGGCAATGCGCCAACGGGCCGTTGGCGAATTGCCGACGGGTCTGGCCATGCCTCAAAGTAGGGACGCATGTAGCGGCTGCTGCCGATCAACCGTTGTTCCTGACAGCGTCCTTCGTCGCCCTGGCGAACGCATCCGCGGCTTCCGCAGCCGCTGCCTCGCCCTCCACCGGGACGAACGGCTCCGTCAGCCCGAACGCGGTCGGTCCGAAGGCACGCAGTGCGTCCGGCGTGCGCATGAGTGCCGGCGTCGAGATCCCGAGGACCCGGACCCGTTGGCCGTAGCGGAGCCCCTCCGTGGTGATCGGCTCGGCGGTCTCGTGGTCGACGATGCAGATGAGGTCCGGCACGATCGCGACGACCTCACCGTTCCACCGGGCGATGAGGTTCTCGTTCTGGAACGAGATCTCGAGGCGTTCGGAGCTCGACGGGTCGGCCGACCAGATGACGGCCGTGCCCTTGGCGAAGCCCTCGGTGGTGCGACGCTCCACGTCGGCCACCTTCCCGACGAACAGCTCCCGCACGTGGGAGTAGAGCGTCGTGGAGAGCGTGTCGGCGATGGCGGCGAACGGTGAACGGTGCTCCTCGCGCGCGACCCGGATCGCCCGGCCGAGGGCCAGCGCCATCGAGATCGTCCGCGGCACCGCGGTGCGACGCACGTCCGCCCCGCTCATCGCGTACTCGGCGATGTGGGCGACGCCGCCGAGACGGATCGCGATGCCGCGCGCCAACCACTCCATCTGTCGGTCGTCGTCGCCGGTGTCGATGATCACGCGCTCGCCGCGTTCCCCGGCGATGGCGAGCGGCGACCCATGCACGCCGTACACCGCGAAGGTCTCCATGGAGAGCTCCGGGAAGGCCCGGCCCATGCCGTCGGCGTCGACGACCGGCAGCCCGGTCTCGGCGGCCACGATGAGCGGGATCATCGAGTTGATGCCACCGCACTCGATCGGCATGGTCGCGTCGGCGGTGCGCCCGAGGTGCTCCTCGAGCGTCCGCAGGGCGAGTGTCGGTTCGAACCCGGCCGGGATCTTCTCGACCATGACCGTCGGAGCGCCCATCTGCGCGGTGGGGATGACGAAGAGGTCGTCGGCGAGGTCGTCGGGGTCGAGGATCGTGATGGAGCGGTCGCCGAGCACCTGCTTCACGAGCATCATGCCGATGTAGGGGTCGCCTCCGCCGCCGGTCCCGAGGAGGGTGGCGCCTCGGGCGAGGTCGGGCAGGTCGTCCGCGGTCAGCGTCCAGCTCATGCGGCGACCTCCGGCGCGTCAGGCGCAGGCGTCTCGGCCGTGCCGTCGAAGCGGTGCGACGGCACTTCGTACCCGAAGTACCCCGGCCCGACCATCGCGAGCGCCTGGGGGCTGTGCCAGCGGTCGTCGCTCGGCGCCGAGATCACGCGGACCCGCTGTCCGTAGCGGAGCCCCTCGGTGGTGATGGGCTCGCCGGAGTCGTGCTCGAGCACCATGATGAGGTCGGGCGTCGTCACGAGGGTGACGCCGTCGAGCGCCGCCATGAGGTGCTCGTTCTGGAACGACAGCTCGAGGCTCGCGTCGGCCCCGTCGATCCGTGCGCGACCGCGAGCGAACCCGGTGGTGGTCGCGCGCTCGACGTCGACGACCTTGCCGGAGAACAGCTCGCGACCGCCGAGCAGCTGCACGGTCCGCTCCACGGGGTCGGCCTTCTCGGCTCGGGCCGCTTCGATACCGTCGCCGATCTCGCGGCACAGCGACAGCGAGTCGGCGACGAGCGCCTCGCGTGCCTGCGCGCCGGACATCGGGAAGCCGGAGATCATGACCGAGCAGCCCATCTCGACACAGGCGACGCGGGCGATGCGTTCCGTCCAGCTGTTGTCGACGGTCGTGAGGACGCCGGTGTTGCCCTTCTCGTCGCTGAACGCGAGCGGGGAGGCGTCGACGCCGTACAGGGTCGGGAGCACCATCTGCAGCTCCGGGAAGGCTCGCCCCATCCCGTCGGCGTCGATGAGGGGGAGCCCGAGCGCTGCGGCTGCGGCGATCGGGATGGTCGAGTTCACACCGCCGACCTCGGCGCACGCGATGTGCGTGACCGGGCGACCCAGGGACGCGCTGAGGGCGTGGACCGGTGCCACGACCTCGGTGAGGCTCGGCAGCTTCTCGACCATGACGGTCGGGGCGCCCATCATCGCGACGGTGAGGACGAGCGCGTCGTCGGGGACCTCGTCGAGGGTGACGACGGTGACGTCGCCGTGCTCGCGGAGCGCCTGCGCGGCGAGGAGTGCGCCGATGTACGGATCGCCGCCGCCGCCGGTCCCGAGGACGGCGGCTCCGCGGGCGAGGCCGGGGATGAGCTCGGCCGAGATGGTCCAGCTCATCGGAGGCCTCCCATGTCGAGGTCGCCGACGGCCTTCACCCGGATGCGCGTGGCGTTCCCGGGGAGATAGGGGATCGGGACCTCGTCGAAATCGACGATCGCGACCGACGCGGGGGAGGCGCCGGCCGCGATCGCCTTGTCGATCGCCTCGGCACGGACCTCGGCGATCGCCTCCTCACGCCGGCCGGGTTCGATGGCGTAGACCTTGTCGATCTCGCCCCCGACCTGCGCGATGGAAGCACCGATGGCATTCGCCACGGCATAGTTGTCGGGCCGGTGGACGGCGCCGAAGATGGGGAGTTCGTCTGAGAGCAGGATCGACCCGCCGCCGACCGCCACCACGGGGATCGGCTCGGGGGAGGTGCGCATGCGGTCGACGGCCTCGGCGATGCGTTCGCCGATCCGCTCGAGGACGCGCTCCACGAAGACCGGGTCGAGGTGGGCGACCTTCGACGCGTCGCCGATCGACGCGCGACCGGCGGCCACGGCGATGTCCGTCGCCGTGAGGGTGCTGCCGCCGAAGACGAGGGCCTCGGTCATGAGCTTGTACCCGACGGACGCCGGCCCGACCTCGGCGGTCTCCTCGTCGACGATGCTGCCGCCGCCGATCCCGATGGACAGGACGTCGGGCATGCGGAAGTTGGTACGGATGCCGGCGACCTTGACCTCGTTCGCCGTCTCGCGGGGGAAGCCGTTGATGAGCAGGCCGATGTCCGCCGTGGTGCCGCCGATGTCGACGACCGCGCACGTCGCGAGTCCGCTCGTGAGTGCCGCCCCGCGCATCGAGTTGGTGGGGCCGGAGGCGAACGTCGCGACGGGGTAGAGGCGCACGTAGTCCTCGTCCATGAGCGTGCCGTCGTTCTGGCTGAGGAAGATGGGCGCCTTGATGCCCTGCTTCCGGACGGCGGCGGTGAGCCCGTCGACGATCTCCGAGGCGAGCTCGCGCAGGGCTGCGTTGATGATCGTCGCGTTCTCGCGTTCCAGGAGGCCGATGCGCCCGATCTCGTGCGAGAGCGAGATGGCGACGTCCGGGCCGAGCACGTCGCCGACGATCCGCGCCGCCTCGACCTCGAGGTCGTGGTTGACGGGGCTGAAGACGGAGGAGATCGCGACGGAGCGGATGCCGTTCGCACGCATGTCCTCGGCGTGTGCCCGCAGCTCGTCGGGGTCGATCGGCGAGATGGGGCGTCCGTCGAACTCGTAGCCGCCGTGCGCGAGGTAGCTGCGTGCGCTGATCGCCTCGACGAGCTCTGCCGGCCAGTCGACGAGCGGCGGCAGTGCGCGGGTGGCCGGGAGTCCGAGGCGCAGAGCCGCGGTGGGTGCGAGCCGCTTGGCCTGCACGAGGGCGTTGATGAAGTGCGTCGTGCCGATCATCACCGCGGTGATCTGCTCGCCATCGAAGTGGTGTCCGCTCCGCAGTTCGCCGATCGCCTGGACGATTCCGTCGGTCACGTCCGGGGTGGTCGCGTGCTTGACGGCCGCCAGGGTGGTGGTGCCGTCCATGAGCACGGCGTCGGTGTTGGTGCCGCCGACATCGATACCGATGTGCATATGAGGGGTTCGCTTTCTGTTGGTGCGGTGGAGCGGTGTGCGTTGGAACGGTCTGACGGGATGGAACGGGCGTCCCGCGGGTCAGCTCGAGGCGGTGGCGGGGCTGTCCGTCGTCACGTCCGCCTCGATCTGCGAGGTGTGGGCGACGCCGACACCGCGGACCAGGCCGAGCTTGCCGGCGGCGATGTACAGCACCATCGAGAGGATGAGCGACAGGACGGCGGGGATGCCCCAGGTGACGAAGTAGCCGGTGACCGCGGACACGGCCCAGATGATGATGGTCGCCGGGACGATGCGCGGTGCGGTCGTGGGCAGGCGGCCCGAGGCGCGGGTCTCGTCGAGCTCGCCGCGCCAGCGCTTCACGATGAAGTACTCGGCGACCATGATGCCGGCGATGGGCGGGAAAGCGACGCCGAGGATGATGAGGAATCCGGAGAACTGCCCGAGGATGCCGACCGCCGCGAGGATGGAGCCGACCACACCGAGCACGATGGTGGTGGTCACGCGGTTGAGGTTCTTGCCGAACGCGGTCGAGATGAAGTTGACCAGCCCGAGCGTCGAAGAGTACAGGTTCCAGTCGTTGATCTTGAGCGTCCCGGTGATGACGATGATGAGGCCGATGAGGCCGACCGACGACGTGACGATCGCGACGACGTTGCCCGAGGCTGCGGCGTGGGCGAGCAGGACCCCGGAGAGGCCGATGACGAACTCACCGAGCGAGACGCCGACGACGGTCTGCTTGATGACGTCGGCGCGGGACCGGTTGAAGCGGGTCATGTCGGCGGTGATGATGGCGCCGACGATGAGGCCGCCCGCGACGATGCCGGTGCCGGCCCAGACGCTCATGGTGGGGCCGGGTGCCGGGCCGGTGACGAGTTCCATGAAGTCGTGCTGGGTGAGTTCGCTGATGATCGACCAGCCGACGAGGATGAGGAACAGCGGGACGGTGATGTTCGCGAGCCACTGCATGCCCTTGAACCCGTAGGCGACGATGGCGGTGACGGCGAGGCCGAAGATGAGGCTCCAGGCCCACACCGGCATGAAGCCGGGCAGGAGGGCGTCGAGCGACTCGGCGGAGATCGCGCTCTGGATGCCGAACCAGCCGATGAGGCTGATGCCGATCGCGAGTCCGACGAGTGACGCGCCGATCTCGCCGAAGCCGGTCCAGCGGGCGAGGAGGGCGGTGTTGAGGCCCTCCTTCTGGCCGATGATGCCGACGATGCACATGATCACCTCGAGGATGATCGAGCCGAGGAGCAGGGCGAGGAACGCCTCGCCGAAGGTCATGCTGTAGCCGAGGGTGGCGCCGAGGAGGAACTGGGACAGGGCCGACACCTGTCCGAAGCGCTGGACGGCGATGCCGAACCAGGGCTTCTGTGCGTCGGGACGGACGCGGGACAGGGCGAAGTCGTCTGCGTGTGCCATGCGAGCCATGCTGGTCTCCAGAAGTGGGGGAGGGAGCGGTGCGGGTGGCGGCAACGTTACTGACGGCCCGCCCGCAGCAGAATGTGCATGATGCAGGAATCCGCGCGCGATATCAGCACTCTGCACAGGCACCCCGTCTCACCAGGTCGCTGAGTGACCCACCTGGTCCCTGGGCGACCCACCCGGTCCCTGAGCCTGTCGAAGGGGGTGTCCTCCGTGTGCACTTCGACAAGCTCAGTGACCGAGGAAGGCGGCTTGGTTGGTTTCGGTCGCTGAGTGACCCACCTGGTCCCTGAGCCTGTCGAAGGGGGTGTCCTCCGTGTGCACTTCGACAGGCTCAGTGACCGGGGAAGGAGGCTCAGTTTCCGAGGAAGGCGGCTTGGTTGGTTTCGGTCCCTGGGCCGGCTCAGAGCGAGGCCTGGATCACCTCGAAGGTCCGTGCCCCGTCGAGCGCCGCCATGTCGTGGCGGATCCCCGGGAACCGCGTGACGGTCCAGCCGAACCGTTCGTAGCGCTCGACGTCGGCTCTCGGAAGGACGAGCTTCGCGTCGTCCGACAGCACCAGCGTCGAGGGGACGGTCGGCGCCGACGGTGTCACGGGGTTCGCTGCGACGTCCTGCAGCACCTCCGCGACCATCGAGCGGTCCCACGCGGCATGGGCGGCCTCGGCGAGCGCGACGTTCGCGGGCCCCGTCGCGGGGTCCGTGCGGTCGTACAGCCAGGCTAAGAGCCGCGGCAGTCCTGGGATCGCCCAGAACAGGCGGGCTCCGAGACCGCGACCCGGGAGTTTCAGCCCGAACCCGGGATCGAGGTAGATCGCGTGCGCCGGGCGGAGCGGCCCCACGATGTCGATGAGGAGCCGCCCGCCGAGGGAGTGGCCCACGATCGCGTCGAGGCCGGTCGGCAGCGTGTCGACGAGGTCGGCCGCGAGTGAGGCGATGTCGTAGCGCTCGCCCCGGGTCCGATCGGCGCGTGGGCTGGAGCCGTGACCGCGCAGGTCGACGAGCAGGAACGTGTACCGCTCCGGGTCGGACGCTGCGACGACGTCGGTCCAGGCGGCTCCGTCGGCCAGGAACCCGTGGATGAGGGCGATCCGGACCGGTCCGTGCCCGCGTTCCTCGACGTGCAGTCGCATGGCCCTCCTCCGTCGGCGCTGGTGACGACTCTACGCGGCGACGCCGCGCTGCGTCGCTGTACTCAGGAGCGCACGAGCAACCAGGCGAACGCGGCGAAGGACACGAGTCCGAGTGCTGCGCCGACGATCGATCCGATGAGGCTGAAGGTGGGCCAGGGGGCGCCGGGTTGGCGACTCATCCTGATGCCCTGGGCGGCGAACAGCAGCGGCACGAAGCAGGCGAGCACCGAGAACGTCCATGACCCGCCGTCTCTCGCCGTCGCGGCGACGAGGTAGATGGAGAACGCGGCGATGGCGATACTGAGGATCGCGCACGCGCGCGCCGAGATCGGTTCGTTCTTCGCAGCCATGGGCTCAGGGTATCGAGTGGGGCAGCCGCCGACCAGAGAGCAGAATGGAAGGCATGACCGACGCGCCGCCGACCCTGACGGAACGACTGACGCTCACGCGTCCCACCGAGCGCGATCTGCCGGAGCTCCACGAGCTCCATGCCGACCCCGCGGTCTGGACGCACCTGCCGTCCGCCCGACACGTGGCGCTCGCCGAGACCCGTGCGTTGATCGAGCGGTATCAGGCCGACTGGGAGGCGAACCGTCTCGACGTGTGGGTGGCGCGCGACACCTCGACGGGTGCGTTGGTCGGCATCGGTGGCCCGAGCCTGCGTGGCGGGGTCGCCTGGAACCTCTACTACCGCCTGGCGCCCGCGGCGTGGGGGCGCGGATACGCGCAGGAGCTCATCGCGGCCGCGCGAGCCGCCGCATCGGCGTCGGCACCGGATCTGCCCGTGGTGGCGTTCCTCCTGAAGCACAACGAGGGATCACGACGGGCTGCCGAACGCGCGGGGTTGGAGGTCGTCTGGCGTGGCCCCGACGCGGGCAACCCGGATCCCGATGCCGTGCGCCTCGTGTTCGCCGACCGGGCGCTCAGCGACGAGGCGCTCCGCGTGTTCGTGGGCTGAACCACCGCTGCACCCGATCTCCGAGCGTCTCGAAGGACGCCGCTTCCGGGCGCGACCGGGTATTTTCGGTCAACCGGCCGCGAAACGCAAGCAGTCTGTTCACCGGAGACGTTCCTCGATACGGTTGGAAGATATGTCAGCCACGGTCGAGATGGAACACATGAGTCAGGTAGAACGCGAACGCCCGCTCCTGCGCAAGGGGAGCGAGGCGAGTTTCGTCCGGTGGGCCTTCGACGGTCGCTCCTGGTGTGCCGACCTCGTGAGCGGACAGTACCGAGGCGCGACGAAGACCGGTTGGCTCCTGCAGACCGAGAACGAGCAGCGGGAACTGTCCAACCAGGAGTGGGCTCCCTGCATGGCGTGAGCCGGCACTGAGTCGCCCGACACTGCACGGAAATCCAAGAATTTCGAGCAGTTTTGGGCAAGTCAAGGCTCAGACGGTGATCGACGGCTCGTCGCTCACCGAGAGCGTGAGCACGGCCTTGCCGATGAGGTCGTCCTGCTCGAGGTCGCCTTCGAGTCGGCGGAGCTGACGCGCGACGTCGTTCTCGCGGTCGTCGCCGACGAGGTCGACCGACGCGACGAGGAAGAGGCGTTCCGGCCCGCTGAACTCGAGGTACAGCGCCGTGACCCGCTCGATCTCCGGGTGCGTCAGGAGCGCGGTGATCGTCTGCGCGCGGTAGGCGGGGCTCGGCGAGGCCCCGAGGAGATAGCGCCGGTTGCGGTTGATGAGCAGCAGCGCGACCCCGCCGAGCAGGACGCCGATCGCGATCGAGCCGATCGCATCCCACACCGGGTCGCCGGTCACCTGGTGGAGGCCGATGCCGGCCCCGGCGATGATGAGGCCGAGCAGTGCTGCGGAGTCCTCGAAGAACACCGAGCGGAGCGTCGTGTTGGAGCCGTTCACGATGTAGTCGAAGAAGCCGCGGCCGTACTTCTTCGCCGTGCGCCGACCCTCGAGGATCGACTGGGTGAAGGAGAACCCCTCCAGGAGGAAGGCGACGCCCAACACGAGGTAGCTGAGGGCGTAGTTCTCCATCGCCTCCGGTGCGGTGAGGCTCTGGATACCGTGCTGGATCGAGACGACCGCACCGACGGTGAAGATCCCGAAGGCGGCGAACAGCGAGAAGATGTACGCGTCACGGCCATAGCCGAGCGGATGTGCGGCGTCGCGTTGCTTGTCGGCCCGTTTGTCGGCGATGAGGAGGAAGATCTCGTTCCCCGCGTCGGCCCACGAGTGCGCGGCCTCAGCCAGCATCGACGCCGACCCGGTGAGCGCGGCGACGATGGACTTGGCGATGGCGACGATGACGTTGGCCAGGAAGGCGATCACGACGGTCATGCGCCAACGCTACGCCCAGCCGGAGTGCGCCGCGTACGCCCGGACATCCGGACGACCGCGGTCCGGGCCTCAGGATTTCAGGACGCGTAGCGCGGAGCCCTTATGTGCGGCCTTCGCGCCGGTCTTCTCGGACTCCACGATGAACGCGGGCTCGTCCTTCGACGCCGTGAAGTGCTGGTCGTCGAACTGGAAGTCCGCGGTCTTCCGCTCGACGACCTTCCCCTGCGTCCGCCCCTGCGAGGTGCCCCACGACACGCGGTCACCCACTCGTACGTCTGCCATGCTGCCTCCTCGGCGCTCAACGCCGCGCGCGCGACGTGACAGCGACGATGCCAGCGTGTCGGCGGCCGGACAAGCGCTTGCGCCGCGCGAGCGCAGGGGATATCCCCCGAGGTCCAGGGGCTCCGCGGGCATAGCGTGTCCCCATGGCCTCGTTCACTCCGGGAAGACCCCGACTCGCGCTCGGCATCGGCATCGTGGGAGTCGTACTCGGGGTGGCGCTCATCCCGGTCGCCATCGCGAACGCCCACGGCGACTTCGGCTTCCATTTCTGGTGGATCGTCATCGTCCCGATCCTCGCCGGCCTGTACTTCGGTGTGGCAGGAGCCGTCGCCCTCCGCAACCGCCGCTGAGGCGCACGGCAGCCGCGGGCACCCCTCGAATCTCGCGTACCGTTGGCGGGATGAGTGATGACGCCGCGACCGATGAGCACCGCAGAACCGCTGCGCACGCCTACAGTGCGCTCGGCTGCCTGCTCCTCGATGCCGGCACCTCCGTCACCGACGTCCGCGACTCCCTGGAGCGCGCCACGGTCGCATCGGGCGACGAGGGCCTGGCCTTCTCGGTGCTGCCGCAGCTCATCATCGTGAACGACGTGCGCACCGGCGCGGTGCTCGCGGCCGGCAACACGCACGGCGAGCTGTCGTTCCGGGGTGCGGCGCGGGCGAACCGGCTCATGCGCGAACTCGAGCTCGGACACTGGCCGGTCGGTGATCTGCCGGCCCGTATCCAGTCGATCCGGGAGACGCCGCGCCCGCATGCGTCGATGCACTGGGTGGTCGGGAACCTGCTGCTCGCGGGAGGGCTCGCACTGCTGTTCCGCTGCCCATGGTGGGCGATCGTCGCATCCATGCTCGTCGGTGCCTTCGTCGGCCTCGTCATCACCCTGCTGGCGCGGTGGCGGGGAGCGGTCGCGATCGCCCCGTTCGTGACGGCGTTCGTCTCGACGACGCTCGTCGGGACGCTCGCATCGGCGATGGATCTCGGCCCCGTGCCGCTGTTCGCCGTCTGCGCGCCGATCGCGATCCTCGTGCCCGGCGCGCTCATCACCAACGCCCTGCTGGAGTTGACGGCGACGGACATCGTGACGGGCTCGGCGCGCCTGATGTACGGGCTCATCGTGCTCGCCTTCATGGCGGCCGGGATCTCGGCCGGGGCGCTGCTCACCGGCCTGTCGATCGACCCCGACTCGACGGCGCTCGTCGGTCAGGTGGTCCGCGGGAGCTCGGACCTCGTCGGGTGGGAGTCGGTCCCGCCGCTGTGGTTCACGTGGATCGGCGTCGTGATGCTCGCGGCCGGGATCGGGATCGCGTTCGGCTCGGGCCGCTCCCTGACGCTGCTGACCATCTGTGTGATGGCGCTGACCTACGCGGGCATCGTCCTGTTCGCCCCGCTCGTGGGGAACGCGGTCGCGACGGGGCTCACCGCCGGGCTCGTGTTCGTCGTCGCTCGCATCGTCGAGCGGTACTCGGCGGCGGTGCCGTCCAATGTCACGTTCCAGCCGGCCTTGCTCATGCTCGTGCCGGGCACCGTGGGACTGGTGTCGCTCGCGACGCTCGAAGGCTCAGCGGTCACGGCGGCGCTGACGGTCTTCATCAGCCTCTGCGTCGGCGTCAAGACGGCGGCGGTCCTGACGGGGGTCGTCATCCCGCCGGTGCGTGCGACCGCCCGTCCCTGAGTCGCCCGGAATCGTCGGAAACCGAGCCGAAATCGTGCAGATTTGGGCGACTCAGCGGCTCATGGCTGCGCGCGCCTTGATCGCGAGGATGACCTCGGTCTTCGCGTCGGCGTAGTCGTTCATGTCGTCCCAGGACCTCCCGAGCAGCTCCCGCTTGGTGCGCTCGTACAGCGCGCGGTCGTCGGCGTCGGAACGCAGGTGGTCGCGGAGGAGGAGGTACTCGTCGATCTCCGGTGCGCCCTGTTCGTAGAGGTGCACGTGGACGTCGCGCTCCGGCGTCCGCACCATCCGATGGCGGGGCTCACGGACGCGCAGCACGTAGCCGGCGGTGAGCAGGTGGTCGAGGTAGTCCTCCTCCGCCGTGATGTCCTCCGCGGCGACCACGATGTCGACGATCGGCTTCGCCGCGAGTCCGGGCACCGAGGTCGAGCCGATGTGCTCGATCGCGACGGCACTGGCGCCGAGTGCGTCGAGGATGCGCTGCCGGTGCTCGAGATACCGTTCGGGCCACTGGGGATCGGCGTCGTGCAACTCGACCCGGACCGGCTCGGGGCCGCCGACGAGTTCGAGCGCGGTGACGTCCGGGTGGCGGGGGCGTCGGCGCAAGCCGTCCTGGAGGGCGCGGATGTTGGCTCCGAGCGCACCCGAGGCCAGGAGGCCGGAGCCGAGCGGCCCTGAAGGATCGGTGCCGAGTGCCGGCAGGAGTCTCAGTGCGGAGCGGACCGGGTCGCTCAGGTGCGCGAGCTGCCAGGCGATCTCGGCTGCGCCGGCTCCGGGACGGTCCAGCTCGGCGGCCTTCGCCGCGTAGGCGGCGGCGCCGAGCGCGTGGGCGCCCATGTGCGCGACACCTGCTGCTTGCCCGGCCGACCACGCGGCGGCTTTGGCTGCGGGTGAGGACACCACCTGCGAGGCGCGGTTGGCGACGAAGCGGCGGCGGATCTCCCCGGCGGTGTCGAGGTCACCGGCTGCGAACGCCCGCGCACGGGCGATCGCGTCGCGCGGACGGTCGTCGTCCGGGGCCTCCGCTTCGAACAGCGGTAGCACCCGCTCGGCGCAATCGGTGGCCCACGAGGCGACGAGACGGCGGTCGGCTTCACTGAGGGACTGCGGGGAGAGCATGCTCCACCCTCGCACACCCGCCGCGGTCGGAGCATGGGCAGGCGGGTTAGCGTAGAGGGATGGCCGCCTTGAACCTGCCCGTGATCTCCTGCAGCCTTGATCCGGCGAGTCGGAGCCGGACCCTCGCTTCGGCGAGCAGCGAGCTGCTGCGCGAGCAAGGTCATGACTCCTCCGTCATCGATCTGGCCGAGATGGAACTGCCGCCGTTCGACAACGACCGGGTCTTCGAGAGCCCTGCGTTCCGTCGGCTGCATGCGTTGATCACTGCTGCGGACGGCGTCGTCCTCGCCTTCCCGGTCTACAACTGGGCACCGGCCGCAACGGTGAAGTCGCTCATCGAGGCGACCGGCGCAACCGGTGGGGACGGCAGGGTCGCCGCCTGGTTCGACAAGGTCGTGACCTTCGTCTGCGCCGCCGGCCTGCCGCACAGCTACATGGCCACCGCCACGCTCGGGCAGTCGCTCATGCTGGACTTCAAGTGCGTCATCAACCCGTACACGGCCTACCTGTCGGAGCGGGACTGGGAACGTCCCGAGGTACTGAGGGCAGACCGCGCCGAACGTCTCGCCAAGACGATGACCGTGCACGCGGAGCTGTCGGGGCTCCTCGCCGAGCGGAGCTACCGCTCGGTCTGGGAGGTGTGAGGGCGGAGCGTCACGGTCCCGCGCCTCACAACCGCACGACGAGCTTGCGGGCTGAGACGCCGCCGTGGAGTCGGTCGAGGGCCGGCTGGATCGCTTCGAGGCCTTCGCCGACCACCTCGGGGGCTGGCGCGCAGACGTGTCGTCCGCCGGCGAGCGCGCCCGGCAGGTAGTCCTCCCACAGCATCGGCCCGACCTCGTTGGTCATGAGGGAGCTGCCCCACACGTACCGCGCCGAGATCCCCGCCCGACGGGCACGGATCTGGAGCGCGACGTTGGCCGCCACGAGCCGGGTCATGGTGCGGACGAACGTCAGACTCGGGCCGGCCCGACGAGGCAGTGACCCGAACGACACCGACGGGCTCGCGAGTGCGACGCGGCGCGCACCGGTGGCGGCGGCGACGGCGACGGCGGGTTCTGCGGAGCCGGTCCCGACGGCGAGGACCCCGACGACCGAGGAACCACGGAGGGCGTTGACCAGATCCGCCACGACGGTCGGGCTGCGGTAGTCGAGCACGATGTCGGCACCGAGCTCGCGCATCCGGTCGTGGTTGTGCGGCGAGGCGGTGGTCACGACCCGGTGGCCGGAGGCGACAGCGAGCTGGATGGCGTTGCTCCCGACGCTGGTGGCACCGCCCCAGACGACGACGGTCGTCCCGGTGGGGGTGGGGTGCTCCGAGGGATGGGGGAGCGCGAGGTGGTCGCGCTGGAAGAGGGCGGTCGCGGCTGTGGAGATCCCGAGCGGCAGGACGACGGCGTCCTCGTCTCGCAGAGCGTCCGGGATCGGGGCAGCGAGGTCCGCCCGCACGACGGTGAACTGCTGGAACCCGCCCTCGGCGACATGGCGCCGCCCGCGCTCCATGCCGACCGCGTAGGCCACGACGCGGTCGCCCACGGCGAAGCGACGGACGTCCGGCCCGACGGCCACGACCTCGCCCGCGACGTCCTCCCCGAGCACGGCGGGCACAGGCAGCCACCGGTACATGAGGTTCCCGGTCTGTTGCTTGACGTCGTCGAGCGGGTTCACCGCGACCGCTCGGTTCCGGATGAGGAGTTCGCCAGGGCCGGGTTCGTGCATCGCGGCCGGACCGACGACGAAGTCCGCTCGGGGTGCTGGCAGCCAGGCTGCGGTGTTCGTCGGCATGAGGTCTCCAAGGGTGTTGCGGATTGGCGTGGCGATGATGACACGGTGTGTCATCACTGTACACCTGACGACACGACGTGTCATCGGTTATCCTGATCGTATGGCACGCTGGGCACCCGACGCCGCTCTCCGACTGGAGAGCGCTGCGATGGCGCTGTTCGCCGACCGGGGCTTCGCGGCGACGACGGTCCCGGAGATCGCCGAAGCCGCCGGGCTCACCACCCGCACGTTCTTCCGTCACTTCGCCGACAAGCGCGACGTGCTCTTCCTCCGCGAGCGCGAGCTCCCGACGGTGGTGGGACGGCTGGTCGCCGCGGCGCCAGCAGGGCTCGACCCGCTCGCCCTGGTGATGTCCGGCCTCGAGACCGTGGCCGCCGGTGAGCTGCAGTGCTGGCGGGACGACATCGCCGCCCGCCGCGCTGTCATCCGGTCGGAACCGCAGCTGCGCGAGCGGGAACGGTTGAAGTCGGCGGTCCTCACCGACGCGATGCGCGATGCCCTCATGGAGAGTGGTGTCACGTCAGCCGACGCGGCGCTCGCAGCGTCCATCGGTTCGGCACTCTTCGACGCCTCCCTCGAGCAGTGGCTCGCCGGACCGGACGACGTGCTCCTCGTCGACGTGCTCCGCGCGATGCGCGCCCGACTCGGCGACCTCGCGGGTCGCTAGGGCCGATCCCGGCTCCGCGTCTGCTGCTCGGGGAGCCCGACCTGCCACAGGATGAACGCCACCGCGCTGCAGACCGCGAGCGCGGCGCCGATGATCAGTGCAGCCGTGCCGGTGGAGGCGAGCCAGTCGTGGTGGCTGATCCAGCCGGGATCGTCCTGCGGGAAGTCGAGGAACGACGCGTAGGTCGAGATGCTCACGACGCCTGCCCCCAGGAACGCCGCGGCCAAGACTGATGCGCACCAGGACAGGGTCAGCCAGCCTCGGGCCTGGGTCGCGCCCGGGCGCGCTCGTGTGCCTCGCGATTCCCCCATGCAGCGAGGCTATCGCGACGCCGTGCCACGAGGTCGATCGATGGAGCGGCGTCCGATGGTCGAGGATGAGGGCATGTCGAAGCAGCAGTCGGGCTCGCAGGAGCACCGCGATCCCACCACCAACCCGTACCGGATGAGTCGACGGCGCATCACGACGTGGACTGGCGCGCTCATCGCCTCCGTGGTGCTGCTCGTCGTCGTCGCGATCGTCTTGGCCGCCATCGGCGGCGACAGTGCCGAGTCCTGGGTCGCGATCGTCCTGTTCGTGGCGTTCGGCGTACCCGTCGCTGCGGCCGCCGTCTTGGGCGGGTTGGCGATCGCCTCATGGGGGTGGGTGGCCGGCACGGTGTTCGGTGTCGGGTGGCTGACGCTGCTCGTCGTCGTCGTGAACAACGGGTTCCATCTGCTCTTCGACGGTCAGGCTGTGGGACCCGTGATCTATGACGAGGCGATCTGGCAGGCAAGCGGGGTGGGCGGACTGGTCGTCGGTGGGGTGTTGTTCTTCGTCGCCGGCTGGCAGGGCGATGTCCCGATGTGGATCGGCGGGCCGGCCGGGGGAATCGACGTCTCGCGCAGGCGCTTGAGGGGTAGAGAAGGCGACTCGGTCGGCTCTGGCGCGGTGGTCCCGCCACCGAAGCGGAAGCCGCGTCCGAAACCGAAGCGTCGCCCGAAGCAGCAGCGACGTCGCTGACGGCTCACGCGGCCCGGGCGGACCGGTCAGTCGCCGCCGCCCCCACCGCCCCCGTCTCCGCCGCCGCCACCGTCCCAACCGCCGGAGTCGCTTCCGCCGTGGTGGCCGCCTCCATGGTGACCGTCGCCATCGACGATGAACGGCATGCCGGAGTCCGAGGTCGTACCACCGCGATGCTTCGACCCGCCGCTACGTCGTCTGGCCTGCACGGTGATCGTGAAGACGATGACCGCGACGGCGGCGAGGACCACGATCATGATGACGGTTGAGCTGTCCATGGCTCGACCGTAGCGATGTCCGACGGCTGTCGCATTACCCGCGCGGCGAGTATCGGCGTCCGACCGGACTTCAGCGCCTCGGGATCGTGGAACCGCGGAGGACGAGGCGGCCCGGCAGGTATTCGACCCCCTGCGCGACCTCCGTGCCCTCGATCGCCTCGAAGATGCGGGTGGCGGCGAGCCGGCCGAGCTGTTGCAGGTTGGCGTCGATCGACGACAGCTCCGGGCGCGAGTTGGTGGCCAGGATCTCCCAATTGTCGAAGCTGACGACCGCGACGTCGCTCGGGACGTCGCGCCCGAGGTCGCGGACGGTGTCGAGCACGCCGCGGGCGATCTGGTCGGAACCGGCGACGATGCCGTCGATCTCCGGGTGCTGTGCGAGCAGCATCGCCGCCGCATCGCGACCCCAGTGCTCGGTCCACTCCGAGAACATCGGCGAGCCGACGAGCTCCAGTCCCGCCGCCGCGAGGGCGTTCTGCACGCCCGTCACGCGGTCCCTGGCAGCCGCGTACTGCGGCTCACCCGTGATCATCGCGATGCGGGAGCGCCCGCAGGCGATCAGGTGCTCGACGGCGAGGCGCCCGCCGTCGCGGTTGTCGGGGGTGATGGACACGTCCGTCGGATCGTCGGACGGTGCGTACGCGTAGACGACGGGGACGGGCAGCTTGTGGCCGAGCGAGGGCCGTGGGTCGGTGCTGCGACCCACGACGATGATGCCGTCGACGCGCCGGGTGAGCAGCGCGTTGAGGTGGTGCTGCTCGCGGATCGCGTCGCCGCGGGCGTCGCAGAGGAACACGTTCACCTGGCCTGCGCCGAACGCGTCCTCGGCGCCCATGAGGATGGGGATCACGAACCGGCCTTCGAGGTCGCTCGTGAGGAGGCCGACGGTGCCCGTCCGGCCGTTGATGAGGCTCCGGGCGAGTTCGTTCGGGGTGAACGAGACGGACTTCGCGGCATCGAGCACGCGCTGTCGGGTCTTCGGCGCGACCTCGCTCCGCCCGTTGATCGCCTTCGACGCCGTGGCGATCGAGACGCCCGCGATGCGCGCGACGTCACCGAGGGTCGCCGCCCGACCGGCAGCGATCCCGGTCGTCGCCGAAACATCGTTGTCTGGCATGAAACGCCCCCTCTTCATCTTTCGGAAACGTTACCGGATATTCCTCTTGACGCTACTCTGATCCCAGGCTAGCTTTACCGAAAGGGCTTTCGACAGTTTCGAAACCTCTCCCGAAGCACCGCCGGACCCGACCGGTCCGCTCAACGAAGAGTCAGAGGAGTCACACATGCGCAGCACGCACATCACACGCAAGCAGCGGGTCGGAGGGGTGTTGGCGGCCAGCGCCCTGCTCCTCGGCCTCGCCGCCTGTTCGTCCAGCGGCGGTGGGAGCGCCCCGCTCGCCAGCGCCGGACCCGAGGGCGTCGACGACGGCTCGGAGCTCACGCTCTGGACCCGCGCCCCACTCGAGAAGCAGGCGAAGCTCCTCGTGGAGGCCTACAACGCCTCGCACGAGAACCAGGTGAAGCTCACCGTCGTCCCGAACGACGACTACGTCGCGAAGGTCGGTGCGGCGGCCGGCTCCGACAGCCTCCCCGACCTGTTCGCCGCCGACATCGTGTACGTCCCGAACTGGGTCGAACAGGGCCTCTTCCAGGACCTCACCGCGAACATCGACGGGCTCGACTTCAAGGACGAGATCAACCAGGGCCACCTCGCCGCCGGCACCGCGGACGGTAAGGAACACGTCCTCCCCTTCGTCCTCGACCTCTCGATGCTCTTCTGGAACAAGGAACTCTACAAGGAGGCGGGCCTCGACCCCGAGCAGGGTCCGACGACCCTCGCCGAGTTCGCCGAGGACGCCAAAGCCGTGCAGGCGCTCAACAAGCCGGACACCTACGGCACCGCCACGGGCCTCAACTGCGGCGGCTGCCTCGTCTTCACCTGGTTCCCCAGTGTGTGGGCCGACGGTGAGCAGGTCATGAACGAGGACGGCACCGAGTCGCTCCTCGCCGAGGACGGCGCGAAGGAGGTCTACAGCACGTGGGCCGATCTGTGGAAGTCGGGCGCCGTGCTCCCCTCCTCGAAGGACGAGGCCGGACCCACCTGGACCGCCGGCTTCACCGAGGGCAAGGTCGGCGTCATGCCCTACCCGGCGACGCTCCTCTCCTCGACCCCGTTCGACGTCGGCGTGTCCGGCATCCCGGGGCCGAAGGGCGGCGACTCGACCTTCGTCGGTGGCGACGGCATCGGTGTCTCCAAGGACAGCAAGAAGGCCGCGCAGTCGTGGAACTTCCTCAGCTGGCTGATGTCCGAGGACGCCCAGGTCGGTGTTCTCGCAAAGGACAACGACGTGGTCTCCCGCTCCGACCTCGCGGAGAACGAGTACTCGAGCAAGGACCCGCGCCTGGTCACGATCAACGAGGTCGCATCGAAGGGTGACACCCCGTACTCGTTGAACTTCCAGGAGGCCTTCAACTCGCCGACCAGCCCCTGGCTGACGCTCGTGCGCAACGCGGTACTCGAGGGCACCGACTCCGTCGACGCCGACAACGACGCCATCACGGACGTGCTCTCGCAGTAGTCCGACCGCCGGTGCGCCGCCGTGATCCCCCCATCGCGACGGCGCATCGGCACCCACCCGTTCGAAAGGTCCCACCCATGAGTACCACCCTCGCCAGACGAGGCCCGACGGACTCGGTCGGTGCCAGGAAGCGCCGCGCCGCGCAGGCCCGTACCGGCTGGCTGTTCGCGCTCCCGACCGCCGTCTTCGTCATCCTCCTCTTCCTCGTCCCGCTCGGGCTCGTCTTCCAGATGGCGGGGTCCGACTGGCCGCTCCTCGGCGGCAACCAGGGTGTGAACTTCCCCGAGAACTTCCCGAAGGCGATCGACAACCGCTTCTTCCTCGACTCGGTCGTCTTCACGCTGAAGTACACCGTCATCGCGACGGTCCTCCTCATCGGCCTGGGGCTCGGCCTCGCGCTCCTCGTCCAGGAGTCCAGCCGATGGAAGGGCTTCCTCCGCACCGCCTTCCTCATCCCGAGCGCGCTCGGCCTCGCCTCGGCGTCGCTCCTGTTCTACGTGCTGTACTCGCCGATCGCCGGCCCGTTCGCGGACCTCACCAAGGCGATGGGCTTCACCTTCCTCGGGACCCCGGACGCGGCGCTCTGGTCGACGGTCTTCCTCATCGTCTGGCGTTTCGCCGGCTTCTACATGCTGCTCATGCTCGTCGGGCTGCAGGGCATCCCGGAGGAGGTCTACGAGGCCGCCCGCATCGACGGCGCGTCGCGTTGGCAGACCTTCCGCGACATCACCGTCCCGCTGCTGAAGCCGACCCTCGCCCTCACCACGGTGATGTGCGTCACCGGCTCGCTCCTCGCGTTCGAGCAGTTCTACATCCTCACCAAGGGCGGTCCCGACAACAGCACCATCACCATCGTCCAGCTCATCTACAACGTGGCGTTCCAGGGCCCGAACAACCTCGGCGTCGCCGGCGCGCTGTCGGTCATCGTGCTCGCCGCGCTCATCGTCATCAACATCGTGCAGATCCGCGCGTTCAGCAAGAAGGTCGAGGACTGAGCATGACCATCACCCGAAAGGAACCGGCCACCGTCACCTCGACGATGCCCGACGTCCGTGGTCACGGACGCACTCGCGGCCGCGGACGGGACGGGAAGCCGACGAACTTCTTCGGTATCGCCATCCGGATGCCGTTCTGGATCTTCACCGCGGCGCTCGCCGTGATCTTCCTCTACCCGCTCGTCTGGACCGCCGTCCGCTCGGTGTCTCCGCTTGCCGGTACGAACCAGACCGAGGGGTGGGGGCTCGGCAACTACATCACCCTCGCCGGGTACCAGGACGGCATCCTGCAATACATCGGCAACTCGGTGTTCGTCTCGCTGCTGACCGTGATCCTCACGCTCGTCATCTCGCTCTTCGGCGGGTACGCCTTCGCGAGGTTCCAGTTCCGCGGCAAGAACGCCCTGTTCCTCGCCACCATCGCGATCCTCATGGTCCCGTACGCGACGCTGCTCATCCCGCTCTACGTGCTCCTCAACCTGGTCGGTCTCTCCAACTCGCTCGTCGGGGTGGCGCTCGTGCTCACCATGTTCCAGCTGCCGTTCTCGACCTTCATGATGCGGATCGCCTTCGAGTCGATCCCGAAGGAGCTCGACGAGGCGGCGATGGTCGACGGCTGCAACTCCTGGACCGTGCTCTGGAAGGTGCTCGTCCCGGCGGTCAAGCCCGGCCTCATCACCGTGGGACTGTTCGCGTTCCTCGCCGCCTGGAACGACTTCATGGCGCCGCTGATCCTCATCAACGACTCCGCGAAGATGACCCTGCCGCTCGCCGTCTCCAACCTGCGCGGCCAGGTCCAGGGCGTCGTGGACTACGGCGCGACCGAGGCCGGCGTCGTCGTCCTCGCGTTGCCGTGCATCCTCCTCTTCCTCATCCTCCAACGTCACTACGTGCGCGGCTTCATGTCCGGCGCATTCAAGGGGTAACCATGAGCACCACCATCAGGACCACAGCAACGGGCACTGGGACCAGCATGGCCCCGGTCGTCCCCACCACCGGTGCGCTCACCCCGCTCGGGCTCGACGAGGTCGGCATCACCGAGGGGTTCTGGGCGGACCGCCAGCGCGTGAACGGCACCGCGACCCTCGCGCACGTCGAGCACTGGCTGGAGCGGGAGGGCTGGATCCGCAACTTCGACCTGGCCGCCGCCGGCACCCTGCCGGAGGGTCGCCGGGGTCGCGAGTTCGCCGACTCCGAGGTCTACAAGTACCTCGAGGCCGTGGCCTGGGAGATCGGGCGACGGGGCGGTGACGACGCGCTCGAATCCCGGTTCCGCAGCGTCGTGGACCGCGTCGCCGCCGCACAGGAGTCCGACGGGTACCTCAACACCCGCTTCGGCCGGCCCGGCCAGGGCGCGCGCTGGTCGGACCTCGAGTGGGGCCACGAGCTCTACTGTCTCGGTCACCTGTTCCAGGCGGCGGTGGCGCGAGCGCGCACGAGTCCCGGTGCCGACGACGGCCTGCTCGGCATCGCGACGCGTGCCGCCGACCTCATCTGCGAGGTGTTCGGCGCAGACGGCATCCAGTCCGTGTGCGGGCACGCCGAGGTCGAGGTCGGTCTGGCCGAGCTCTCCCGCGTGACGGGGGAGTCGCGGTACCTCGACCTCGCGTCGCTGTTCGTGGAACGTCGTGGCCACGGGGTCCTCCAGGACATCGAGTGGGGGCGCGCCTATTTCCAGGACGACCTCCCGATCCGCGACGCCGAGGCGCTGCGGGGACACGCTGTCCGGGCGAACTACCTCGCCGCCGGTGCGACCGACATCGCGGTCGAACACGGGGACACCGGGCTGCTCGACGCGCTCCGCGGCCAGTGGGACCGCACGATCGCCCGGCGCACCTACCTGACCGGTGGCCAGGGGTCGCACCACCAGGACGAGGCCTTCGGTGAGGACTTCGAGTTGCCGTCCGATCGCGCGTACTCCGAGACCTGCGCCGGCATCGCCTCCATCATGTTCAGCTGGCGGCTCCTCCTTGAGGACCGCGACGTCCGGTACGCGGACCACATCGAGCGAGTGCTGTACAACGTCGTGGCGACGTCGCCGTCAGCCGCCGGCACCGCGTTCTTCTACGCCAACACGCTGCACCAGCGGACGCCCGGGGAGTCGAGCCCGGACGACGAGGTGTCGCCCCGGGCGTCGTCGTCGGAGCGCGCGCCCTGGTTCGACGTCTCCTGCTGCCCGCCGAACGTCGCCCGCACGCTCGCGAGCCTCGCGGCCTTCATCGCGACGACCGACGACCACGGCGTGCAGATCCATCAGTTCGCCTCCGCCACGATCGACACCGTCGTCGGCGGTGAGCACGGCGGCCGGTTCCGGGCCGAGCTGGTGACGGAGTACCCGCGCACCGGGGTGGTCTCGCTTCGGATCGTCGAGGCTCCCACCCAGGCACTCACGGTGTCGCTGCGCGTCCCGTCCTGGGCGGACGACGCCCGGCTCGTGGTGCAGACGGCCTCGGGCTCCCGCGACGAGCATGAGGTCCCGACCGGGTACGCGGACGTCACCCGCGCGTTCTCCGCCGGCGACGTCGTCGAGCTGTCCTTCAGCATCCGGCCTCGGGTGACGCACCCCGACCCGCGCGTGGACGCGATCCGTGGCACCGTCGCGATCGAGCGCGGCCCCGAGGTCTACTGCGTCGAGTCGGTCGACCTTCCGGGTGGCGACGAGTCGCTCGCCCGCGTCGAGATCGACGAGCACGCGGACATCGAGGAGGCGTCCGACGGGCGCCTGACGGTCGTGCTCCGGACCCGCCCGGTCGTGGACGCCGCCTGGCCGTACGCGGACGGGTTCGACGCCCCGGGTGACGCCGATCCGTTCACCGCGAGCATCGCCCCGTACCACTCCTGGGCGGAGCGCGGTCCGTCGACGATGCGCGTCTGGATCCCCACGACGCGGAGCTGACCGACGCCCGCGGAGCGCCGTTGAACGCCCGACACCACACCGGAACAGCTGGACTTTCGGTATGGTGTCGGGCGCTTTCGTCGTGCTGTCATCCGATTTCCGCCCGGTGTGCCGAAACTTCCGAAAAGCCTTGCGAATCCTGCGAATCTCCCGATAACCTCCCCGGGAGTGTCCTACTCACTGACGAGAGGGAATCAGACAGCGTGGTCAGAACACAGCAATCCACCCCCAAGCGGGGGTCGCGTGGATGGCGTGGCGGGATCGCGGCGACAGCCGCTCTCGCCGTCATCGGCACGACCTTCCTCACGGCGCCGGCGCAGGCCGCGAACGCCGACATCGGCTACCCGACGTTCTCGGGCAGCGACACCCCGGTCCCCGCCACCGGCACCGGCTACACGGCCGGCAACCAGCTGCAGGCGATCTTCGACGCGGACGTGGCCGCTGGAGCCGGAGCCCTCGGCGGGCCCGACTTCTGGATGGACCGGATGCTCCAGCGCACCGGCACGACCGGCAGCTTCGGCGACGACAACCAGTGGCTCTTCAGCCGCGGCCGTGCGGTGTTCATGAAGGAGCACGACCCGTCGAAGCTCGGGTTCGGCGGCCAGGTCGCCTACTGGGAGGCCATCGACGGCAAGGCCGCGTACACGGTCGCGGCGAAGATCGACGGCTCCGACGTGACGCTCACGGAGGACACGGCGAGCCGGGTGCAGACGCCGAGCTACTGGCGCAGCGTGCACCGCCACGCGGCCTCGGGGATCGAGGTCGTCCAGACGAAGTACATCACCGACGGGAACGTCGCGGTCACCGGGCTGCAGGTCCGCAGTACCAACGGCGCGCACACCGTGCAGCTCACGGCCAGCTCGGCCTACACGACGACCGTCGAGGGCGATGAGCTCACCGGCGTCGTGTCCGCGGCCAACAAGCTCACGACGATCTTCCCGCGGCTCTCCGGCGACGGCTTCACGCCGGACGGCGGCGGCATCACGGCCAGCCTCGCCGTCCCGGCCGGCGGCACCGTGTCCACCAAGGTGCAGCTCGGGTTCGTCACCGACGAGATCGCGGAGTCGCGCACCCAGTACGACGCCGTCCGCGGACTCGCGCCCGACGCCTCGTACACGGCGCAGGTCACCGCGTACAACCAGTGGTGGGCCGACAACGTGCCCTACCTGGACACGCCCGAGGACAACATCGACAAGACGCTGTACTACCGCTGGTGGCTCATGCGCTTCAACTTCCTCGACGCCGACATCCCCGGCAACGACTACCAGTTCCCCACCTCGATGGAGGGCGTGCTCGGCTACAACAACGCCATCGTGCTCACCACGGGCATGTTCATCGACGACCTCAAGTACTTCCGCAACCCGATCTACTCCTACGGCCCCTGGGTGTCGGCGGGGGAGACCTCGAAGAGCTACAAGTTCGTCGACAACCCCGGTGACCCGGCGAACTGGTCGAACAGCTACACGCAGTACATCTCCGAGGCGGCGTGGCGCTCCTACCAGCTGCACGGCGGACCGACGGCGATCGCCGAGAACCTGGCGGAGTACGCCGAGGACGACGTGAAGGGCCTGCTCGACGCGTACGACACCGACGACAGCGGCCTCATCGACTACAACTGGGGTGCCATGACGGGCAACGACGCCGACGCGGTGTCGTTCCACGAGCGCCCGAACGCGTACATGGACCGCACCGAGAACGCGTACCTGTACTCCAACGCGCTCGCCTCGGCCGCCGCCTACCGGACCGCCGGCAACGAGGCGAAGGCCGTCGAGATGGACGAGTTCGCGCAGGGCATCAAGGACAAGGTCGTCGAGCTCCTCTGGGACGCCGACGCGAAGGTCCTGAAGCACCGGTTCACGTCCGACGGCAAGCTGGCGAAGTGGAAGGAGATCAACAACTTCTACCCCTTCACCGTCGGTCTCATGCCGAAGCCGGGCGATGCGGACTACGCCGACGACTACGTCAAGGCGCTCGACCTCTTCGCGGACGACGCCCAGTACCCGATCTTCCCCTTCTACACGGCGAACCAGGCCGACCAGGCGGACTACGGCGGACCGGGCAGCAACAACTTCTCGGTGATCAACTCCACCGTGACGTTCCGCATGCTGGCGAAGGTGCTCCGCGACTACCCGACGAAGGCGATCGACGCCGAGTGGTACAAGAAGCTCCTGTATTGGAACGCGTGGTCGCACTACCAGAACGGCGGCGACAACCGCCTGCCCGACCAGAACGAGTTCTGGTCCGACGGCGACGCCGACCCGCAGGACATCGGCTACCGCTCCTGGATCCACCACACGATCCTCGGCGCGACGAACTTCACGATGATCGAGGACACCATGGGGCTCCGTCCGCGGAGCGACGCGAAGATCGAGCTGGACCCGATCGACATCGACTGGGACCACTTCACGGCGAACAACATCGCCTTCCGCGACCAGGACCTCACCATCACCTGGGACGCACCGGGCGGTGAGCGCCACTACGGCGACAGCATCCCGGAGGGCTACTCGGTGTTCCTCGACGGCAAGCTCGCCTTCACCATCGACTCCCTGAGCAAGGTCGTCTACGACCCCGCGACGGGCACGGTCGAGGTGGCGGACGACGTCACCGTCCTGTCCTCGACGACCGCCTCGCTGCAGGCGCCGCAGGACGTCTCCTTCGCCGCCGGCGACCGGGTCGTGGACCTCTTCGCCAAGGCGGGCGCCGACGTGGACCCGGCCAGCGCCGGATCCGCGAACGCCGCCGAGGGTGCCGAGGTCAGCGCGAGCTTCTCCGCGCCGAGCCGTCCCGCCACCGCGGCGGTGGACGGCACGACCGCCAACGAGCCCTTCTGGGGAACCGCGGGGTCACCCAACGCGAAGGACTCGCTCGTGGTCGAACTCGGAGGCACCAAGACCTTCGACGACGCCAGGGTGTACTTCTACAACTCCTCGTCCACCGCCACCGTGCAGGGGTACTCGGAGCCGGCGACGTACTCGCTCGAGGTCCGGAACGGCGACACCTGGACGGCGATCCCGGCCCAGGCGCGTGGCCCGGTCTACCCCCGAGCCAACTACAACCATGTGCAGTTCCCCGAGGTCACCGGCGACGCCGTGCGGCTGACGGTCAACCACGCCGCCGGGTTCAAGACGGGGGTCAAGGAGCTCCAACTCTTCGCGACCGGCGTTGCGGCACCCGCCTCCACCAACCAGGCTCCGTCGGTGAACGCCTGGGTCGACCAGGCGAACTCCGCCGGCGGCACGCTCGCGCTCGTCGGCGAGGTCAAGGACGACGGGCTGCCGCTCGGCGACGTGACCTCGGCGTGGTCCGTGGTCGACGCCCCGGACGACGGCCTCGTCATCTTCGGTGACGCCACCGCGGCGTCCACGACCGCGAGCTTCACCGCCGAGGGTTCGTACACGCTGCGCCTCACGGCCAGCGACGGCGAGCTCACCAGCACGAAGGACCTCGTGGTCCAGGGTGCGGCGTCGGCGGGCGGTCAGAACGTCGCCCGCGAGGCGACGCCGACTGGCGAGTTCACGGCGGGATGGAACAGCGTCAACGCGGTGAACGACGGCACGGTCCTCCACAGCGGCGGATCTCAGGCCGACATCTGGGGCACCTGGTCGGGGAGCCGTCCGGCCACCCGCTGGCTGCAGTACGACTGGGCGAACCCGGTCCGGGTCGACGCCGCAACGGTGTCGTTCTGGGGCGACCAGACGGACCCCTCCTCCGGCGCCGGTGTGAACGTGCCGAAGTCCTGGAAGGCGCAGTACTGGACCGGCGACGCCTGGGCCGACGTCACGGGCGCTTCCGCCTACGGCGTCGAGCGCGACGCACCGAACGCCGTCGACTTCGACGCCGTGACCACCACCAAGCTCCGCCTCGTGCTGAGCGCGGCCGGTCCCGGCACCGGAGCCGACCCGTACGCCGGTGTCGCGGTCAGCGAGTGGGAGGTGTTCGCGGTCGCCCCGACGGCGATCGAACCCATCGATGTGCGCACCACCACCGGTGTCGTGCCGACACTGCCGTCGACGGTCGACGCGACGTTCGCGGACGGCAGCCACGCCGACCTCCCGGTCTCGTGGGCGTCGATCACACCCGAGCAGGTCGCGGGTGAGGGCAGCTTCTCCGTCGTCGGTCTCGTGACCGGCTCCGCGGTGCCGGCGAAGGCGACCGTCTGGGTGCGGGCGACCGCTCCCGGGCAGATCAACGCCGTCGACCCGGTCGCGGTCACCACCGCAGCCGGGGTCGCACCCGCACTGCCGACCTCGCTCGGTGTCCTCTACAACGACGGGTCCCGCGAGGACCTGCCGGTGATGTGGGCCACCGTCGATCCCTCGTCCTACGCGGCTGAAGGTGTCTTCGAGGTCGCGGGGACGGTCGAATCGGCCCTGCCGGGAGCGAAGTCGGCGACCGCCACGGTGACGGTCGGTGCCGGTGGCGGCGAGGAGGACGACACCGCTCCGGTGGTCGCCCTCACCGCCGACCCGGCGGCTCCGGCCTCGGGCTGGCACACGGGAGCTGCGACCGTCTCGGTCACCGCGACCGACGACCTCGACTCGGCGCCTGTCGTCGAGGTGTCGGTCGACGACGCCGCCTGGGCTCCGTACACCGGTCCGATCGCCGTGAGTGGTGACGGTGTCCACACCGTCGCCGCCCGCGCGACGGACGCCACCGGCAACCGCTCGGCCTCCTCCGACGTCACCGTCCGGATCGACGCGACAGCGCCGTCGGTGACCCCGGTCGCCGACGCCGCGGCCCGCACGGTCAAGGCGACCGCGACGGACGCCGGTTCGGGTCTCGCCTCCATCGAGGTCCGCATCGGTGATGCAGCGGAGTGGACGCCCTACGCCAAGGCGGTCCTCGTTGGCCTGGAGGAGACCAAGGTCCACCTCCGTGCCACCGACACCGCGGGCAACGTGTCCGCGGACACCACGGTCGTCGTGCCGAAGAGCGACGGTCAGCTCCGCCGGAACGTCGCGATCGGAGCCGTCCCGACGGCCTCGTTCACGGCCGCCTGGAACACGGTCGACGGTCTCAACGACGACGTCGCTCCGACCTCGTCGGGTGATGTCACGCCGAACGACAACGCGACCGTCTGGGGTGCGTGGCCGGAGATCGGTCAGCAGTGGGTCCAGTACGACTGGGCCGAGGCGGTCACCGTCGGCGAGACCGGGGCGTACTTCGTCTCGAACCTCGACGACGCGGGCCTCGGCATCGAGGTCCCGACGTCCTGGAAGGCGCAGTACTGGGATGCCGAGGCCGGAGACGGCGCCGGCGCTTGGGTCGATGTCGAAGCGCTGGGCGCGTATGGGACCGAGGTCGACGCGTTCAACCCGGTCGCCTTCACCCCGGTGACGACGACGAAGCTGCGTCTGCTCCTCGAAGCCTCGGGCGCCGAGAGCGGCAAGGGTAGCCTCGGGATCAAGGAGTGGCAGGTGTTCGAGGCGGCCGACCAGCCGGTCCCGGACGTCACCGCTCCCGTCGTGACCACTACGGTCACCCCCGAGCTGCCCGCCTCCGGATGGTTCCGCGAGGACGTGAGCGTCTCGGCGACCGCCCTCGACGACCGCGACCTCGTCGCGACCCTTGAGGCGCGGGTCGGGACCGGCGAGTGGGTGGCGTACACCGGCCCGGTGGTCGTCACCGCGGACGGGGTCACCACGGTGTCCTTCCGTGGAACGGACGCCGCCGGCAACGTGTCGGAGCCGTCGGTCGTGGAGGTGCGGCGCGATGCGACCGTCCCGACGCCCGCGGGTACATTCGATGGGACCGCGCGCACCGTCACCGTGACCGCCGAGGACCAACACTCCGGTGTCGCGTTCACGGAGGTTCGGATCGGGGACGGGGCGTGGACCACGTACACCGCACCCGTCGCCACGGGTGATGCGGCGACCACGGTGGCCGTCCGCGCCACCGACGTCGCGGGCAACGTCTCGGAGTCCGTCTCCGTCGACGTCCCCGCGAAGCCGGTCACGCCGGAGCCGACGCCGACCCCGGTCGACCCGACGCCGACGCCCGGCCCGAGCGAACCGAGCGGTTCGCTGACGGGTGACGAGGTGCTGCGACTCGGTGTCACGAGCGTGGCCCCCGGCGGAGCGCTGCCGGTGTCGCTGACGGGAGCCCAGCCGGGCGCGGTGTTCCGCGTCGAGCTGCGGTCGACGCCGGTGACGCTCGGGACGCTCACGGTGGGTGCCGACGGCACGGCGAACGCGGTGTTCACCGTCCCGTACACGATCACGGCCGGCGTCCACACGCTCGCCCTGGTCCTTCCGGGCGGGGAGGTGACGGCCCAAGTGACCGTCATCACGCCGGGTGCCAGTACGCCGGACGCCATCGCGTCGACCGGTGTGCCCGAGGAGGCCGCCACGTTCGGTCGCCTCGCCGCCCTCGCGGTGCTCCTCGGAGCCGCCGCCGTGCTGATCGCCCGCCAGCGGGCCGGACGCACGCAGCTCGAGCGCGGACCGACCGGACCGCTCGTCTGATCGCCTCGGCAGGCACGGGGAGCGCATCCCGCTCCCCGGGCCTGCCCCGGCTGCCGCCCCTGCCCCCTGCGCCGGTCCCTGAGCCCGTTCACCCCGGTCCGTGAGCCCCTACCCCGGTCCCCTACCCCGGTCCCTGAGCTTGTCGAAGGGCCACCCGCACCACCACACCGATCACTGGAGATCCTCGTGTCCCGTCCCCTCCGCCTCGCCGCTCTCGGAGCCGCGACCGCCGTCCTCGCCTCACTGCTCACGGTCGTCGTCGGTTCACCACCGGCTGAGGCGGCCACGCAGAACCCCATCATCGGCGACGGCTCCGTGTACTCGGCGGACCCCGCCACCCTGGTCGTCGACGACGAGCTCTACATCTACGCGGGGCGGGACGAGGCCGGCCCAACCACGAACGACTTCATCATGAACGAGTGGCAGTCGTTCTCCACCGGCGATCCCGACTCCGGCACCTGGGAGCACCACCCGTCGCTCATGCGTCCTGAGACCGTCTTCGACTGGGCGACCTCCGGCCGCGCCTACGCGGGGCAGGTCGTGGAGGGTGCCGACGGCCGCTTCTACTGGTACGTCCCGGTCCACGAGGCGGCGAGCACGTCGGAGGACCAGTTCGGCATCGGCGTCGCGGTCGCCGACGACCCGCTCGGCCCGTGGACGGACGCGGTCGGCGGCCCGATCATCTCCCAGGCCATCCTCGGCAACACGATCCACAACATCGACCCCACGGTCTTCGTCGACGACGACGGTCGTGTCTACCTCTACTGGGGCAGCTTCAGTCAGCTCCGCGCGGTCGAGCTCGAAGCCGACATGGTGACGCTCACGGGTGACGTGCGCACGATCTCCTCCGGTGTCGACGGCTTCTTCGAAGCGGCGTGGCTGTTCAAGCGCGGCGCCACCTACTACCTCGCCTACGCGGCGAACAACGCCGGACCCGACTCCACCTGCACCCCGGCGACCTACCACGCGTGCATCGCGTACTCCTCGGCCGATTCGCCCTTCGGGCCGTGGACCCAGCGCGGCCGCGTCCTCGCCCCCGTGTCGTCCACGACCTCGCACCCGGCCATCACCGAGTTCCAGGGCGAGTGGTACATCGCGTACCACACGGCCGACGCCGTCGGCGGGAACCACTTCCGTCGCTCGGTCGCCATCGACAGCGTGGAGTGGGACGACACGACCGTGCCGCCGACCATGCGCGAGGTCGTCACGACCCCGGAGCGCGGCCCCGACCTCAGCCCACGGCGCAACGTCGCACCCTGGGCGACCGCCTCGGCCTCGAACGAGCCCGTCCCGACGCAGTACTGGATCGACGCCCTCAACGACGAGACGATCCGACCGAACCCGCTGCCGCCCGACATGTGGGGCAGCTGGTCGGCGGAGCGTCCCGCCCAGCAGTGGATCCAGTACGACTGGGACCGCCCCGTGCGCATCGACAGCGCATCGATCAAGTTCTTCCGCGACGTCGCACCGGGCACCGGCAACGGGGTGTCCGACCCGTCGAGCTGGAGGCTGCAGTCCTGGAAGTCCGGAGCCTGGGTCGACGTCGTGAACCCGAGTGGCTACCCGACCTCCACGACCGCGGAGCACACCGTGACCTTCGAACCGGTCACCACCACCCGGCTCCGGGCGGTGCTCAACGCCTCGTCCAACGGGGCGAACCCGCCGGCGTATTCGGCGCTCGCCGTCGAGGAGTGGCGCGTGCTGGCCGCCGAGACGACGGGGTATCAGCCGGTCGTCGTGTCGACGATCACCGGGACGCAGCCCCTCCTCCCGGAGACCGTGCTCCTCGACGACGCGACGGGCGGCTCCGTCCGCGCGACCGTGCACTGGGACCCCGTCCCCGCGGACCAGCTCGCCGCGCCCGGATCCTTCACCGTGCTCGGCACCGCCGAAGGCTATGCGGCCGGCCGCGTCGAGGCGACCGTGACGGTCATCGACGGCACGGTCACCGAGGACACCCAAGCGCCGACGCTCGACGTCGAGACGATCGGCGTCGACGGCGCGGGGGACTGGTTCCTCGGTGACGTCACGCTGCGGGCGACGGCGCTCGACGCGGCGGACCCCACGCCGCTCATCGAGTTCCAGCGGGACGGCGGCGACTGGACCGCCGTCGCCGGGCAGCGGACGGCCGTGCAGACGATCACCGGTGACGGACCGCACAGCGTGGCCATCCGGGCGACGGACGCCGCCGGGAACACCTCCGAGGTCTGGAACGCATCGTTCCGGATCGACTCCGGTGTACCGACCGTCGACGCGGCGTTCGATGCGGAGAGCCGCGCGGTCAGGGCGTCGGCCGCCGATCCTGGCGCGCCGGAGACCGCGTCCGGTCTCGCGGGCCTCGAGGTCGCCGTCGACGGACAGGACGCCTGGGAGCCGTACACCGCGCCGGTCATGCTCGACCTCGAGGCGCACGACGTCTACCTGCGTGCGAGCGACACCGCCGGCAACGTGTCGGCGGTCACCGCCATCACCGTGCAGCGCTCGGCGGACGCCCCGCTCGAGGGCGACATCGCGTCGTTCGCCACGGCGACCGCCTCCTACTCCTCGCCGTGGACCACGGTCGACGCCGTCAACGACGGCAGTGCCTCGGGTGCGTCCTGGGGCACCTGGCCGATGGTCGGTGACCAGTGGGTGCAGCTGAGCTGGGACCGCGAGGTCACGCTCGACGCCGCGTCGGTGCACTTCTTCGCCGACGCCGCAGACGAGGCGAACGTGGGGGTGATCCCGCCGCGCAGCTGGGTGGTCGAGACGCTCGCCGCGGACGGCTCCTGGGTGCCGGTCGACACCACGGACCCGTACACCCGGGACCGCGACGTCGCCAACGCCGTGGGCTTCACACCGGTCGCGACGTCGGCCCTCCGGGTGCGCATGCAGGCTTGGGGTGCGGCGGAACAGGGCGGATCCGTCGGGATCCTGGAGATCACGGCGAACGCGGTCGCTCCGGCGGGGGAGCCGGACACGACGGCGCCCACCGTGACGCTCGCGTCGAGTCCGGCCGAGCCGACGGGCGAGGCCGGTTGGTATCGCGAGGGCGTGTCGGTCGCGGTCGACGCTGACGACGACGTCGACGACGCCCCGATGGTCGAACTCCGGCTCGGCGACGGCGCGTGGACGCCGGCGGAGGAGGTCGAGGCGTTCGACCCGGAGACGCGGGTGCTGATGCTCGGCGCCGATGGCGTGTACGTGGTCGCGGCCCGCGCGACCGACGCTGCTGGGAACGTCTCCGAACCGGTGGCCCTGTCCGTGGACATCGACACGACCGCGCCGGAGGTCGAGGCGGTCACCACACCGGAGGCCCCCGCGACCGGACCGGTCACCGTGCGGTTCGACGCGACGGACAAGGGTTCCGGGGTCGCCCTGGTCGAAGCGGCAGTGAGGTCGGGCGACGCGGGTTCGGGTGGTGCCGGCCAGGACGATGCCGGCTGGTCGCCGGTCTCCGATGCCGGGCTCGTGCTCGACGAACCGGGCGAGCACCTCGTGCGGTACCGCGCCACCGACGTCGCCGGCAATGTCGGCGCCGAGCGTTCGGTGGCCGTCACGGTCGTCGAGACGCCCGTCGACCCGGAGCCGGGGGACGGCGCCCGGGTGGTCCTCGGTGCCTCATCGGTGACGGCGGGCGGTTCCCTCGCGGTCGCCGGTTCGGGTTTCGGCGCCGGTGAGCAGGTGACGGTCACGCTCTTCTCCGACCCGGTGCGGCTCGCCACCTTCACCGCCGACGGCTCGGGTGCCGTCTCGGGTGTCGTCGCCGTGCCGGTCTCGACGCCGAACGGGGTGCACACGGTCGAGCTCCGAGGTGTCACCACCGATCGCGCGGCGACGGCCTCGCTGCAGGTGACGGGCGGTGGAGCCCTCCCGGGCACGTCTGTCGGAAGCCCCGGTGCCTCGGCGCCCGGAGCCGGCGGGGGCGGTGGTGGCGACGACCTCGCCAGGACCGGCGCCGCGCCGTCCGCGGCGCTGCTCATCGCCGCACTCGCCCTCCTCTCCGGTGTGCTGCTCGTCGCGAGGCGTCGTCAGGAGGCGTTCCGAGGTTGAGTGCGCCCTTCGACGGGCTCAGGGACCGGAATTGCTCTGGGACCGGGATGGCCCTGGGACCCGACGGACTCGGGGACTGGAAGGGCTCTGGGACCGGATGGGCTCAGGGACCGGAATGGCCCAGGGAGCGGGATGGCGTCGGCTTGCGCAATCTATCGAATAACGATAGCTTTCCATTGTTCTTCGATGGAGGTGCGCGATGCGCGGAGTGACGGTCCTGGTGCTGCGGGTGATCCTCGCGGTCGCTCTGGTGGGTTCGCTGGTGGTGCAGGTGGTGATGGTCCCGTTGCTCTGGGCGGACCTCGACGGCGTGGACGAGGTGCCGCGGACCCTGTTCGCGATCATCGTGATCGCCGAGATCATCACCTTCCAGCTCTGCGCCGTGTGTGTCTGGGCGCTCCTCGACCTGGTCCGTCGGGGGCGGGTCTTCTCGGCTCGCTCGTTCCGGTTCGTCGACGTCATCATCGGTGCGATCGCCGTGTCCGCGCTGCTCACGTTCGGGCTCGCCGTCCTCCTCGCTCCGGGCGGGATCGCGCCGGGGGTCATCGGTCTCCTCTGCGGCGCCGCGCTCGTGACCGCCGGTGTCGCCCTCGTGGTCGTGGTCATGCGGTCCCTGCTGCGTCAGGCCGTCGACCGCGAGATCGAGGCGCAGGGGCTCCGTTCCGAGTTGGACGACGTGATCTGATGCCGATCATCGTGGACATCGACGTCATGTTGGCTCGCCGCAAGATGTCGGTCGGTACCCTGTCGGAGCTCGTGGGGGTGACACCGGCCAACCTCGCGGTACTGAAGAACGGCCGTGCGAAGGCGGTCCGATTCACGACGCTCGAAGCGCTGTGCGTCGCACTCGACTGCCAGCCGGGCGACCTCTTGCGCTGGGAGGCCGCGTCGGAGTGATCCGCCCCGATGCCCCGGTCGCCATGCCGGGCATACTGGAGGCACCTCGACCAGCGATCCGGAAGCAGTCATGACGTATCCTCCGAACCCTCCAGGTCCGCAGTCCCAGCTGCCGTATGGCCAGCCGCCGTATGGCCAGGCGCCGTACGGCCAGCCACAGTGGGCTGCACCCCCGCCCCGGGGCGCCAGCTCGCCGGACGACCTGACCCTGCCGCTCTACGGGGCGACGTTCCGCCAGGCGACCAAGCGGTTCTTCAAGCAGTACGCGAACTTCTCGGGTCGCGCGTCGCTCAGCGAGTACTGGTGGAGTGCGCTGCTCACGACGCTCCTGATGCTCATCCCGACGCTGCTGATCACCATCGGCGCCATCATGACCGCAGTCTCCGCGGCGACGGCTGCCGCGCAGGAGCAGGGGCTGTCCGGGAGCGGATACGACCTCGCGGACCCTGGACCCATGGGGTTCGGCGTGCGCGTCCTGCTCATCGTCGGCGTCGTACTGTTGCTCGTCGCCTGGGTGGCGCTCATCGTGCCGAGCCTGGCGATCGCCTGGCGGCGCCTGCACGATGCAGGGTTCCCCGGCCCGTACTATTTCCTCACCCTCGTGCCGTCTGTCGGGAGCATCATCGTCCTCGTCCTCATGCTGCTGCCGTCGAAGCCCGAGGGGCAGCGCTTCGATCGCCCCTCGCAGGTGTCGTCCGGACGCTGAGGTCGCAGGAGACGCGGTTCACTGCGGCAGTCCGGCGGCCTTCCGCAGCAGGACGTCGCGCTCACGGTCGTTCGCTGCGAGGTGCGCGGCGGTCAGGAGTTCCGAGCGGGCCTCCTCGGTGCGCCCCAGCCGTGCGAGCAGTTCGCCGCGGACGCTCGGGATGAGATGCGACCCCCGCAGCGACGCATCGTCGGCGAGGCCGTCGACGATGCGGAGCGCCGTCGCCGGGCCGGTCGCCATCGACACCGCGATCGCGCGGTTGAGTTCGACGACCGGATTGGGGGCGATCCGTTCGAGCGCCTCGTAGAGGATCACGATCTGCTCCCAGTCCGTCGCGTCCACGCTGGGGGCGACCGAGTGGCACTGCGCGATGGTCGCCTGCAGTGCGTAGGCGCCGCGTCCCCGGCCGAGCGCGTCGGCGCGGGCCAGCGCCGCCGTTCCGCGGCCGATCTGCGCCCGGTCCCAGCGCTCGCGGTGTTGGTCGGCGAGCAGGGTCGCGGAGCCGTCGGGTGCGACGCGGGCGGCGAAGCGTGAGGCCTGGAACTCCATGAGCGCGACGAGCGCGTGCGCCTCCGGCTCGCGGGGGACGAGCGCGACCAACCGTCGGCCCAGCCGCAGCGCCTCGTTCGCGAGCTCGGCGCGGATCCAGGTCGGTCCGCTCGTCGCCGCGTACCCCTCGGTGAAGAGCAGGTAGACGACGCCGAGGACGGCCGACAGGCGCCGCGGCCACTCGGCCGGGTCCGGCGCCTCGAAGTGGACGTTGGCCGCGGCGAGCGTCTTCTTGGCGCGGGTGATCCTCGCCTGCACCGTCGGCACCGGGACGAGGAGCATCCGGGCGATCTCCTGGGTGGTGAGCCCGCTGACGACCCGCAGCGTCAGCGCCACCTGCGACTCCCGCGACAGCACCGGGTGGCAGGCGGTGAAGACGAGACGCAGGACGTCGTCCCCGATCGGCTCCCAGTCGAGGTCGCTCGCCTGCTCAAGATCCCGGGCGAGCGACCGGTACCGCTCGTCCAATGCCGCCCGGCGTCGCCAACCGTCGATCGCGCGACGTTTCGCCACCATCGTCAGCCACGCACCCGGGTTGCGCGGCACGCCGTCGCGCGGCCACTGCTCGAGGGCCTCCAGCAGCGCCTCCTGGGCGAGATTCTCCGCCAGACCGAGGTCGCCGGTCAGCTTCGTGAGGGTGGCGACGATCTGCGCGCTCTCGATCCGCCAGACGCTGTCGACCACGCGGCGGGCGGCCTCATCGCCGTCCGCCGCGCCGGTGTCGGTCAGGTCGGCGTCGGTCATGTCCGTCTCGCGTCGGTCGTGCTCAGGCCGGGTCGGCCGCGGGCTTCGCCACGCCTTCCTGCGCCCGCCACTCCTGCTCCTTCTGGAGGTACTCGTTGTCGGCGTGGTCGGCGAAGTCCGTCTCGTCGGTCACGCGGCGCACCTCGATCTTGTTGCCGGGGCCGAGCGGCGCACGGCCGGCCCATTCGATGGCCTCCTCGCGGGTGGCCACCTCGATGGTCCAGAACCCGTTGAAGAGTTCGTGGAGTTCGCCGTAAGGGCCGTCGGTGACGATCGGGGCCTCGGTCGTGAACTCGACCACGGCTCCCTGTGCGGCGTCGGTGAGGCCGTCACCGCCGACCATCACGCCGGCGTTGATCATCGACTCGTTGTAGGCGCCCATCGCGTTGATGACCGCTTCGAAGTCCATGTCCTCGAGCTTCTCGACGGACCCGCTGTTGCGCATGATGAGCATGTATTTCGACATCGTCTTCTCCTGTCGTCAGGGGCGCTGATCGCCCGCCTCGCTCTGACGTCGAACGGCGAACACGGAAATCGACATCGCGGTCAGAATATCCTCGGCGGGTGCCCGATGGGGAGGGTGAACGGATCGCGGCGGCCAGGTGTCCGGCGGGAGAACAGCGGCGGACGGAAGTCGCGATTCACAGCCCAGGCAACAACTGTGGGTTGATACTGAGTCCATGGCAACTGAGATCGACCACGAAGAGATCATCCGTCAGCTCACTGCGAAGCTGAGCGAGAAGTACTCGGGGGTCGATTCCGCTCGGATCGGCGAGCTCGTGCGCGAAGAGGTCAGCGCGCTCGCCGAGCGTCCTGTCCAGGATTACGTGACCGTCCTCGCCGAGCGCGCGGTCAAGAAGTCCCTCAAGCGCTCCGAGAAGTAACGGTCCCGCCACCGGTCGGACTACGGCCGGTCGGGTCTGCTCGTCAGCGCCTCGATCGAGACCACGATCACGATGCAGATGACGAGCACGGTGAACACGTTCGGGTTCAGGGTCAGCGCGTAGACGACCACGGCGATCAGGGTGAGGGCGCCGATGATGACGATCGCGCGCAGTGGTGATCTCCGCTTCGTCCGGTTCGGTTCTGATATGGTGCACCCTCGCTGATGGTCGGTCGAATCTCCAGACTATGAGTACCCCGACGACCCGCACATCCAGTCTCTGTCGATAGACTCGCCTCGGGTACTTTTGTCGACGAGTCGACAGAAGCGGTTCCGTGCCGTGGGAGACACGCGGGGAAGCGCCCGTCGGTGCCCGCCCGAAGCTACGAAGGAGTACCCATGAGCGCACCGTCCGTGCAGCTGTACACCGTCCGCGACGCCATCGCCGAAGACCTGCAGGGCGCCGTCGCCCGCATCGCCGAGATCGGTTTCACGAAGGTCGAGCCCTACGCGTTCGTCGAGCGCGCGGCCGAGTTCGAGACCGCCTTCGCCGCCGCTGGTGTCACGGCCCCGTCCGGCCACGCGCCTGTCATCGACGCCGCCGACCCGGCGGTCGCATTCGACGCGGCCTCGCGGCTCGGGATCGGGACGGTCATCGACCCGTTCATCCCCACCGATCGCTGGCAGACCGCTGACGACGCGGCACGTCTCGCCGAGCGCGTCAACGAGCTCGCCGTCCAAGCAGCGGCGTCCGGCCTGAAGTTCGGTTACCACAACCACAACTGGGAGTTCTCGACCCACGTCGACGGGCGCCCGATCTTCGAGCTGTTCGTCGAGCAGCTGTCGCCCGAGGTCGTCCTCGAGATCGACACCTTCTGGTCGACGGTCGGCGGTGCCGACACCCCGGCGTTCCTCCGTTCGCTCGGTGACCGCGTGCAGTTCCTGCACATCAAGGACGGCATCATCTCCGGTGACATCGCCACCGCACTGCCGAGCAGCGAGAGTGCGCTCGTCGTGCCCGACGCGCTCGCTCAGGCGTTCGCGAACCAGCAGCCCGCGGGTCAGGGCCAGGTCGACATCCCGGCGATCCTCGCTGCCGCACCGCACGCGACCCGCGTCGTGGAGTTCGACGGCTACAGCAAGGAGATCTTCGGCGGCGTCGCCGAGTCCTACGCCTGGCTCGCCGAGAACGACAAGTAGGCGCGCCCTCCGACAGGCTCAGTGACCGGGACACCCGTTCCCTGAGCTGCGCCGCACTGAGCCTGTCGAGGTGTCGAAGGGCCCACGGGGAGTCGTTCTGTGGCCGTGGACGTGTGCTCGGGGGCACTTCGACAAGCTCAGTGACCGAAGTTGGCTCAGTCACCGAGGTCGGCTCAGTGACCGAGGTCGGCTCGGTGAGCGGGGCGCCCGTTCCCTGAGCCTGTCGAAGGGCCTACGGGGAGTCGTTCTGTGGCCGTGGACGTGTGCTCGGGGGCACTTCGACAGGCTCAGTGACCGAGTGCTGCTCAGTGACCGGGGCGCGGGCGTGCGCAACCCCACGACGATCATCCGGCTCTCGGTCAGGATGGAATCATGAGCGACCAGTCCGACACCACCACCCAGCCCGATCCCGACACCGTACCCGGCATCCCGGACGCGGAGTCGCTGGAACCGACGAAGCGCACCATCGCCATCCTCGGCGCCAACGGCGACCTGGCCAAGCGGCTCCTGATCCCCGGCCTCGGCGAGGTCGTCGACGCCGCACGCGACATCTCGCTGCAGATCATCGGCGCCGCCCGCACGCCGCAACCGAACGAGGAGTGGCGTGCGACCGTCCGCGCCAGCCTCGAGGACGCCGGCATCGGCGCCCGGACCGTCGACGCGCTGGTGTCGACGACGGAGTTCATCCCGACCGACGCCTCCGACCCCGACGAACTGCGTGCGCTGCTCGACGCCTGCACCGGCTCGCCGATCCTCTACATCGCGCTCCCACCGTCCGCCGGGCGTAAGGTCGCCGAGGCGCTCGCGCAGATCGACCTGCCCGACGACCTCCTCATCGCCATCGAGAAGCCCTTCGGCGACGACCTCGCCGACGCCCAGGCGCTCAACGCGGCGCTCGCCGAGGTCGTGCCGGAGGAGCGTCTGTGGCGCATCGACCACTTCCTCGGCAACGCGACCGTCCTCGGGATGCTCGGCCTCCGCTTCGGCAACCGACTCCTCGAGGCGGGCTGGAACGCGGAACAGATCGAGAAGGTGGAGATCCTCTACGACGAGGAGCTGGGGCTCGAGGGTCGTGCGGCGTTCTACGACCAGACCGGCGCGCTCCGCGACATGCTGCAGAGCCACCTGTTGATGGTCCTCGCCCTCACCGCGATGGAGCGGCCGGACGCGGTGACGCCGACCGACGTCCACGACCGCATCGCCGAGGTCCTCGGCGCCGTCCGGCTGTGGAAGGACGATCCGTCGACGGCCCGTCGCGCCCGCTACACCGAGGGCCGGGTCGGCGACCGGCTCTTCCCCTCCTATGTGGACGAGCCCGACGTCGACGCCTCCCGCGAGACGGAGACGCTCGCACAGCTCCTGCTCCAGGTCGACACCCCGCGCTGGCAGGGCGTGCCGTTCGTCCTGCGCTCCGGCAAGGGCATCGGCGATCCACGCCGTGAGGTCGCCGTCCACTTCCGACCCTCGGCCGCGCCGGCGGGGCTCGACGCTCCCGACGGACACTCCGACACCGTCCTCCGGATGTCACTTAAGGGCGGTGCGGTGCACCTCGACCTCATCGTGACCGGAGCCGACGACGTCGACGGCCTGCGCCGGGTCGAGCTCGAGGCCGATCCCGGAGCCGCGACCCTGAGCGCCTACGCGCAGGTGCTCGCCGGCCTCCTGCAGGAGAACACGCTGCTGTCGGTGCGCGGCGACATCGCCGAGCAGTGCTGGCGCATCGTCACCCCGGTCGTCACCGCCTGGGCCGCCGGCGAAACGCCGCTCGAGGAGTACGAGGCGGGGAGCGCCGGTCCGACGGACTGGTGATCGGGCGCTGACGCCGTGCTGACCGCCTGACACGAAACGACCCGCGCCGAATGATCGGCGCGGGTCGTTTCGTGCAGTGGGCGGTTACGCCGACGGCTTCAGGACGACCTTGATGCAGCCGTCCTCCTTCTTCTGGAACGTCTCGTACATCGCCGGAGCTTCGGCGAGCGGCACCCGGTGGGTCGCGAGGTCGAGCACGCCGAGCGGATCGGCGCTGTCCTCGACGAGGGGGAGCAGCGTCGGAATCCAGCGGGCGACGTTGCACTGACCCATCCGGAGCGACACCTGCTTGTCGAACATCGACTTCATCGGCATGATGTCCGCCTCACCGGCGTAGACGCCGCTCAGGGACACGACGCCGCCACGGCGGACGAGCTCGAGCGCGGTGTGCAGCGCGGCGAGCCGGTCGATGCCGGCGTGCTCCATGGCCGGTCGCGCGATCGCGTCGGGCAGCACGCCGACGGCCGTCTGTGCCGCAGCCGCGATCGGTGAGCCGTGGGCCTCCATGCCGACGGCGTCGACAACCCCGTCCGGGCCTCGTCCGCCGGTGGCGTCGCGGAGCTCAGCGACCACGTCGTCCGAGAGGTCGAGGGCACGGATGCCGTAGCGCTCGGCGAGGGCACGGCGCTCCGGCACCGGGTCCACGGCGAAGACCTCGAGACCGCGGTGCTTGGCGATGCGAGCCGCGAGCTGGCCGACCGGGCCCAGGCCGAGCACGGTGATCGAGCCGCCGTCCGGCACCCCGGCGTACTCGACGCCCTGCCAGGCGGTCGGGAGGATGTCGCTCAGGTAGAGGTAGGACTCGTCGGGCAGGTCGCGACCGACGACGATGCAGTTCGCGTCGGCGAGTCGGACCTGCAGGAACTCGGCCTGTCCGCCCGGCACCTGGCCGTAGAGCTTCGTGTAGCCGTACAGGGAGGCGCCGCTGCCATGCTCCTTCACCTGGGTCGTCTCGCACTGCGACTGCAGCCCGTTGCGACACATGAAGCACTCGCCGCACGCGATGGTGAAGGGGATGACGACCCGGTCGCCGACCGCGACGCGGGTGACCTCGGAGCCGACGGCTTCGACGACACCCATCGTCTCGTGGCCGAGGACGTCACCGCGGTCGAGGAACGGGCCGAACAGTTCGTAGAGGTGGAGGTCGGAGCCGCAGATGGCTGCCGAGGTGACACGGATGATCGCATCGGTGGGGGCGGTGATCGCGGGGTCCGGGACGGTCTCGACCGACACCGACCGGCGACCCTGGTACGTGAGTGCGCGCATGGATGCTCCTTCGTCGTTGTCCGTCCACCCTGCGCCTCCCGGGCGTCGGGCGACCGGGGGTGGACGTCTCGTCGGAGGGCTGATACGAGCTCAGCGTGCCGCGTCGGCGGCCACGCGCTGGAGGCTGGCGAGCACCGACCGGACCGCGGATCGCGCCATCGCCTCCGGTCTCGCCAGGACGTCGACGTGCCGGACGAGGACCGCGCCGGCGACCGGTCGGAGGACCATGCCGTCGACGGCCAACGGTGCCGCCGTGGTGCGCGGCATGACGGCGATCGCAGCCCCGGTGCGGACGACCTGGGCGGCGACCGAGAACTCGTTGATGCGGTGGTCGATCCGCGGCGCCTCGCCGCTCAGCGCTCCCAGGTGGTGGAGGACACCGGCGAGCGGGAACCCCTCATGCGTGGAGATCCAACGTTCGTCGCGCAGATCCTCCGGTCGCAGCTCCGACCGCGCGGCCAGCGGATGCGCCTCGTGCATCGCGATGTCGAGGGGTTCGACGAGCAGCGGCGTCACGACGAGGCGGTCGAGCGGCCAGGCCGGCTCGTGCGGGAGCCGGTGGGCGATGACGAGGTCGTAGTCCGCCGTGAGACCGGCGAACCGGTCCTGCGCGACGTCGGCGTCGGCGAGGAGGAGCCGCGGAACCGGACCGGTCGCGTCGGCTCCGGGGATGGGGCCGCCCGCGAGCAGCGGTCCGAAGAACGCCAGCCCCGCGCTGTGGAACGCGGAGACGCTCACGGGGCGCTGCTCGTGTTGGAGGAAGGAGTCCACGGCGTCCCTGGCCTCGGCGAGTGCCTCCTCGACGCGCGCGGCGGCGACGGCCAGGGCTTCGCCGGCCTCGGTGAGGACGAGGCGACGCCCGTGCTTCTCGGTGAGCGGCACCGGCATGGTGGCCTGCAGCGCGGCGAGCTGCTGCGACACGGCCGAGGCGCTGACGTGCATGGCTGCGGCGACCGCGGCGACGCTGCCGCGGTCGCCGAGTTCGCGGAGGAGGCGGAGGCGCACGGGATCCATAAGCTTTTCCTTCATCGTCGATCCAGACACTGCCTGTTGTTCTGTCGTGTCCGTCTCCAGGAGAGTAGCGGCATGGCCCGCCGCGCACCCTCCGAACTCATCGTCGACGTGCTGCTCGTCGGGGTCGCGGCGGTGTGGGGCGCCAGCTTCCTCGCGGCGAAGGACCTCGCCGCCGTCACCGGTGTGCCGGCCGCGGTCGCCCTGCGGTTCCTCGTGGCGGTGATCGCCATCGGGCTCATCTGTCTCGTGCGACGGGAGCGGCTCCCTCGCGGACGGGGCCTGCTGATTGCGGCGGCACTCGGCTGCTCGCAGGCCGCGATCATCGGCCTCGAGACGTGGGGCGTGCACCTGACCTCGGCGACGAACGCCGGGCTGCTCATCAGCCTCGCGCTCGTCATGACGCCGGTGCTCGACGGTGTCGCGTCGCGGTCCTGGCTCCCGAGGTCCTACTTCGTCGCCGCGGTCGCAGCCGTGGTCGGTGTCGCGCTGCTCGTGTCGGACGGCGGTCTCCGCGCACCCACCGTGGGCGACGCGCTCGTGATCGCCGCCGCCGTCGTCCGTGCGGTGCACGTGACGTCGAGTGCGCACCTGACGCGAGGTCGAACCGACAGCACGCTCGGCGTGGTGTTCGTCCAGATGCTCGTGTGCGCCGGGGCGTTCAGCCTCATCGCCGGTGACGGTCTCGCTGCGGCTGTCACGCTGCTCGATCTGCGCGGCTGGCTGGACGTGCTGTTCCTCGGTCTGCTGTGTTCCGTGTTCGCCTTCGTCGTCCAGCTGTGGGCGGTGCGGCGGACCTCGGCGTCGCGCGCGAGCATCCTCATGGGGACGGAACCCGTCTGGGCGCTCCTCGTCGGCGTGCTCATCGCGGGGGAGGTGATCGGCCCGCTGGGTGCGCTCGGTGCGGCGCTGATCATCGTGGCGAGCTATGTCGGCCAGGCGATCGAACGCCGCCACCGCGCGCGGACGACCGGCACGGCACCCACGGTGCAGCAGGAGCCGGCGCCTGTCTGACGGGGTCTACGGTGTGGTCGCCGCGCCCGTGAGCGGCGTTCCCAGCGGTGCTGCGTCCTCGATCCGGCACACGCGGACGTCGATCTCATGGATCGGCGTCTCCGCCATCGACGTCGCGAGCACGCCGCGGATCGCGTCGCCGACGAGACGGAGGGTCGCCGGGACCGGAGCCCCGTCGGTCACACCGATCGTCGCGCCGATCGTCAGCGCACCGTCGGCTCCGCGACCGACCGCCACCTTCGTCGGCTCCTCGTCGTCGCGACCGACCGCGTCGGCGACGGTCCGCAGGACCGCACGGATCGGCGACCCGGACGCGTAGACCGTCGTGACCCCCGGTGTCGCGGCGACGGCGGCGGTGAGCTGCTGCGAGAGTGCGGCATCGGTGTCCATCAGGAGTCCTCCGGCCGGGCGACGCGCTGCGTGTGGATGTCGATGATCGTGACGTCGACGGCGACCACGTTGAGCTCGGTGTGCGTGGCCAGTTCCGCGACGACGCGATCCCGGATGAGCTGCGACAGCCGTTCGAGGTTGTTGCCGAACGCGGCCGAGGCGGTGATCGCCACCGTGATCGGCGCGTCCAGGGTCGTCACATCGCCGTCGAGGCGGACCCGACCGACGATGACCCCGCCGACGCTGTCGCCCACCCCGCGGATCAGAGTGCGGACGGAGCCTTCCGTGATGCGCAGGTGCACCTCGGGGTCGGGGTGCCTGAGCGGGATGTCCCGACCGGCGTGCGCCTCGAGCGAGATGTTCTGGAGCACCGCGTGCATCCAGGAGCGGTCCTGCTCGGAGTGCGTCGCCGCCTCCGACTTGAGCAGTGCCCAGGTCTGGGTGCGCAGTCGGAGGAGGGCGTCGAGGGCGAGTTGGCAGCCGGGGGAGGCTTCGATGTCGGGGTCGAGGGGCTCACGGCCGCTGTCGAGGTAGTCGGAGAGCTCATCGATGGTGTGCCCGTCGAGGTCGGCGCCGGCCAGGTCGTCGAGCATGGACTCGTGGTCGTCGTCGTTCATCGCCACACCTCCATCTCCCGCAGGACGGTCTGTCTGGCCCGCGCGAGCTGGCCGCGCACCGTCGAGGCCGGGACCCCGAGCGACTCGGCGATCTCGACGTACGACAGCCCGCCCGTCTCCTTGAGCATCCAGCACTCGCGCTGCATGGCGGGCAGTCGGTCGAGGACCGATGCGAGGGCGCTCATCTGCATGCGCACCTCGACGACCCGTTCCGGGGATTGATGGGACGGGGCGGGGGCATTCCAATCCTCGATCTCGCTGTGTTCGCGGCGGCGTCTGATGCGGTCGATCGCCCGGTTCGAGACCATGCGCATCAGCCAGGACTTCACCGCGTTCGGGTCGTTCAGTCGGTCCAGCTGGCCCCACGCCTGGATGAGGACGTCCTGCACGACGTCCTCCGCCTCCGACTGGTTGCCCAGCACGCGGACGGCGTAGGCGCGCATGAGGGAACCGTGCCGGAAGACGAGGACCTCGAAGGCGGTGGCGTCTCCGTCGGCGGCGCGCTCGGCGAGGATGCCGTCCGGGAGCACCTCGAGCGAGCGCTTCACGGAGTGGTTAGAGGACGGCGAACGCGGTGAAGGCGACGGCGGTCGCGGACACGATCGCGGACGCGGCGACAGCGGCGACGTACGGAAACTGGAGCGTCTTCGCCGGGCCGTTCTCCACCGCCTCCTTGGCGCGGAGCAGGGAGACGAAGACCCCGAGATCCTTGCCGGTGCTCGAGGCGGCGACGAAGCGGCCGTCCCGGAACTCGACCATGCCGGCGTACTCGCCGTCGACCGAGGCGACCCAGAGGGTCGCGTCCGGCTCGGCCCAGGAGACCGTGGTCCCCGTGCCTCGCTCCAACACCGTGCTCATGACTGCTCCTTGCTCAACGTTCGTGTTGTTAGAGAATCTAGCTATTCATGCGTCTGCATGTACCCCACTTGACATCGCGATCCAGACTCCGCTAGACAATCTCGTTACGAGAACCACTACTGTTGGACTTCATGACCGCCCAAGCCGTTGACGCGCAGCACTACTGGTACGAACAGGACGAGCACGAGCGCGGCCGCCGCATGCTCGAGGCCATGCGTCTGTACCGTGCTGCCGAGGCCGCCATGCGTCGTCGGACCCGCGACGAGATGCACATGGGCGAGAACGACCTCCTCGCGCTGCGGTTCATGCTGCGCGCCAAGCAGGAGCACCGCCTCGTCAGCCCCACGGATCTCGGTGCCTACCTCGGCATCAAGACCTCATCGGTCACGGTCATGCTCGACCGCCTGGAGGCGGCGGGTCACGTCGTCCGTCGGCCGAGCGAGACCGACCGTCGCCGCGTCACCGTCTCGACCACCGACTTCGCCGACTCGGAGGTCCGCAAGACCCTGAGCCACATGCACCACCGCATGATGGAGGCCACCACCGGGATCGAACCGGAGATCGCGGCCGGCATCGTCGACTTCCTCGACCGCATGCGCGAGGCCGTCGACTCGATCGACCGCACCGAGCCCGAGGGGCAGCCGCAGCCCTGAGCCGCCCCGGCACTTGCCGCGAGCGGCACAGGCGCAGGCCGCCACCGGCAGAGCGAGAGTCTTCGGCCTACCCAGCGTGGACTGGTCACTTGTATGGTCAACATATGGAATATCGCGCCCTCATCGACCATGTCGAGAGTCATTCGCAGCAAACGGCGCATCCCATCACTGTCGGCATCTCGGGCTACTGCGGCTCAGGGAAGTCGACACTCGCGCGAAGTCTGGTCGCGGAACTCCCACGGGCGGCGCGCATCAGGGGCGACGACTTCCTCGACCCGGCTCGCTCGCACAGGCGGTCATCCGACTGGGACGGGGTGGATCGTCGACGCCTCGTGACCACCGTGTTGGATCCGTTCCGGGCGCGTCAAGAGAGCGAGTTCCGTCGGTATGACTGGTCGGCACGGGCCCTCGGCGCGCCGGAGTCGCTCCCGAAGGCGGATATCCTCGTGGTCGACCTCATCGGGCTCCTGCACCCTGAGGCGCTTCCCAGTCTCGACGTGACCGTGTGGTGTGATGTCGACCTGAACACCGCCGCCGAGCGCGGAATGGCTCGCGATCAACGACTCGGCCGCGACCACGAATCGTTGTGGCGCGATGTCTGGCTCCCGAATGAGATTGACTTCGCCGAGCGTTTCGGCCCGCGTGCGTCCGCGACCATCCTGCTCGACGCGTCGTCGAGCGCCGTTGCATCAAGCGGCGATCGCAGATACGAGGCGGGCCGCACGGTCTGATCCGTGTGACCCGCCTCCGAATGTCTTCGACGATTTCGACCGCGCGCTGCGGGCCCTCCAGGCACCGCTCGAGCCGACTCTCAGAAGTCCCCGACCTTCGATGATCCGATGGTAATCGAGCACGTGTCGGACGACCGGTGCTTGAACGGTCGGACCGCTTGTGCTACTCGGGATCGTGCCGGCGGCCGCGCCTCAGTTGTCGGCGGACAGCTCCGGGTAGTCGGTCTCCGGCATCAGCTCGAGCCCCGCCGGCGTGTAGGTGCGGTCGAGCATGGCCTGCAACCAGGCGCGGTTGAGCGCGACCGGGCGGGAGCCGGTGAACCGGAAGACGATGGGGACGCCGGTCTCGATCCAGATCGCGTAGCGGCCCGAGCCGTGTGCGGGGTCGATCGTCCACGAGAGGAGGAACGCCTCACCCTTGCGGAGTTTGGAGACGACGACCATCTGCACATGGGCGAGGGTCCGGTCCTCGAGCTCGAGTGCTTCGTTCCCGTACCGCAGCGTTCCCATGTTCCCCAGCCCCCTGTCGTCGTGTGTGCGGTGGATCACCGCGCCGACAATTCTGGCAGCTCCCGTCCACGAGCGGCGAACCCGAGGGGCGGGGGCACCGGTCAGTCGGCGTCGAGGACGGCGTCGAGGAGGCCCGGGAACCGGGTGTCGAGGTCGTCACGCCGCAGGGTGAGCGTGCGGTGGCGACCGTTCGGCTCGTTCCGGATGACGCCGGCCTCGCGGAGCACCTTCATGAGGTGGGACTTCGTCGATTTCGGGATCGTGGGGTCGAGGGCGGTGCAGTTCGCGGCGTCCATCGGCCCGTCCCGGAGCTGCCGCACCATCTCGAGTCGGTCGGGATCGCTGAGCGCGAAGAGCACGGCCGGCAGCTCGATCGCCTCGCGGTCGGGGTGCGTGAGATCGGCTGGTGCAGGCATGGTTCGATAATAGTTGAACAATCAGCGGAAAGCGCGTATCGTCCAATCGTTCGACATTTTTGGAACCAAAGGATGCCGCCCCGTGCAGACGACGACCCCGTCACCCTCGACCCGACCCGTGCCCACCGCGGCCACCGGTGTGCCCGCGATTCCGCGCCGTCGCTTCGGCTTCGTCCTCGCGGGCCTCGGCAGCACGCTCATGCTCGCCGGCGCCAGCGCTCCGTCACCGTTCTACCCGGAGCTCCAGGAGCGGCTCGGCATCGGCCCGATCGGCGTCACCATCGCCTTCTCGGCCTACGCGCTCGCCCTGCTGGTAGCACTCCTCACGATCGGCTCGGTCTCGGACCACCTCGGACGCCGCCCGGTGATCACCGCAGGGTTCGTCGTGCTCGCCGCGAGCATGCTGCTCCTCTGGCACGTCGACTCCGGAGCACTGCTGTACCTCGCGCGCGTGCTCCAAGGGCTCGCCAGTGGGGCGCTGCTCTCCACGCTGTCGGCGACCATCATCGATCTGGCCCCGCCCGAGCGGCCACGAGCGGCGACCCTGCTGAACGCCATCGCACCGATGATCGGTCTCGCCGCCGGCACGATCCTCGCGGGCGTCCTCCTGCAGACGGTCGCCGATCCGTCGAGTTGGACGTTCCTGCCGCTGGCGGTCGCCTATCTGCTCATCGCGGCGTCAATCTGGATCGTGCCGGAGACCTCCGCCCGCGCTCCCGGATGGGCCCGCGCCATCCGTCCCCGCGCAGCCGTCCCCGTCGACGCCCGACGGTTGTTCGTCGTGAGCATCCCGATCGTCCTCGGCGGGTGGGCGACCGGCGGGCTGTTCCTCTCCCTCGGGCCGAGCATCATGCACACGGAACTCGGCGTGGACGGCCAGCTCGGAGGGGCGCTCCTCATCGGGCTGCTGCCGGCCGCTGGGGCCGTCGCCGCCGCGGTGCTGCACCGTCGCCGACCCGTCGTCGCGGCGGTCTACGGGGCGTCCGCGCTGTCCGCCGGGACCGTGCTCCTGCTCGTCGCCCTGATCCTCGGGTCGCTCCCGATCGCGGTGGTCGCCGTCGTGATCGCCGGCACCGGGTTCGGCACGGCGTTCATGGGCACGATCGCCTCGCTCGTCCCGCTCGCGCCGGCCGACGAACGCGCTGAGCTGTTCGCCGCGCTGTACATCGTCGCCTACCTGTCCTTCGGGGTCCCGGCCGTCATCGCCGGTCTCCTCGCCTCGGCCATTGGGCTCCACGCCACGGTCCTCGGCTACGGCACGGTCGTCGCGATCGCCGCGGGCACGGCCGCCGTGGTGCGTGCCCGATCAGCGCGCTGACGGCTTCAGCGCACTGACGGCCCCTCGGCGAGGCGATCGAGGAGGGTCGACGCGCGGTACGGGATGACCTCGATGAGTGAGACCTTCGTGTTCGTCCGGACCACGCCCGGAGCCGCGAGCAGCACCCCGGCGATGCGGTGCAGGTCCTCCGTGTCGTGCGCGACGACCTTCGCGAAAAGGTCTGCGTCGCCGGTGGTCGCGTGCACCTCGACGATCTCCGGGATCGACTCGAGGGCCGCGTAGGCCTCGGTTGCGAGGTCCTGCCGGATGGAGATCTCGATGAACGCGGTGAGGGGGTAGCCCAGCGCCGACAGTCGCACCCGGCGACTCGGGGCGCCGAGTGCGCCGCTCGTCTCGAGTCGGCGCAGACGGGCGTGGACGGTGTTCCTCGCGACGCCGAGGGTGCGTGCCAGGGCGAGCGCCGTCATGGACGGGTCGTCGTCGAGCGCGGTCAGGATGCGCGCGTCGAGGTGGTCGATGGTCGCGGGATGAGGCATGTTGCTCACTCTCGGGCTGGAAATCGAGCACGATGACCACTGCATTCTACTCGTGTTGCGCAAGACGACGAGCTGACGCATCGTTGGCGGAATGAGCACCCAGCAGCCGAGCGCCGCGACGTCGAGCGCGCAGCAGGCTCCCTCCACGCCTGCCCCGGCACCGTCTCCGGTTCGACACGGGGTGGTCGAGGACATCCTCGGGCTGCTCGTCGGCGTCACGGTCGTGTCGTTCGGCCTCTTCATCCTGAAGGCGGGATCGGCGGTGACCGGTGGGACGGCCGGCTTGTCGCTCCTCGTCAGCTACCTCGCGCCCGTGCCGTTCCCGGTGCTGTTCATCGCGATCAACCTGCCGTTCTTCCTGCTCGCGATCCGCGGCAAGGGCTGGGTGTTCACGCTGCGGAGCGGCGGCGCGATCGTGCTCGTGTCCGTCCTGTCCGGGGTGCACCCGCTGTTCCTGCCGGTCGGGCACATCGACCCGTTCTACGCGGCCGTCGTCGGCAACGTGCTCTGCGGCGTCGGCATCCTGATCCTGTTCCGACACCGAGCCAGTCTCGGTGGGTTCAACATCGTCGCGCTGATCCTCCAGGACCGGTTCGGCATCCGCGCGGGCTACGTGCTCATGGCCGTCGACACCGTGGTGGTGCTCGTGTCACTCGTCGCCGTGCCGCCGCTCAACGTGCTCGTCTCGGCGCTCGGCGCGGTCCTCCTGAACCTCATCCTCGCGCTCAACCACCGGCCGGGTCGCTACCTCGGGGTGTAGGGCAGGAGATCCGCCCGGCAGCAGGACGCGCTGCTCGCGAACGTCCTGCTACCGCGCCGATGTCCTGCTGCCGCGCCTCCTGCTTGTCGGCGCCTACTGCTTGTAGGAGGACAGGAAGTTGCCGAGCCGCTCGATCGCGTCGGTGAGGACGCGCTCCTCCGGCAGGGTGACGACCCGCAGGTGGTCGGGGTCCGGCCAGTTGAAGCCCGTGCCCTGGACGAGCAGGATGTGCTCCGCCACGAGCAGATCGTGGACGAGCAGCTCGTCGTCGTGGATCTCGTGGACCTCCGGGTCGAGGCGCGGGAAGGCGTAGAGCGCACCCATCGGCTTCGTGCAGGAAACGCCGGGGATCGAGTTGAGGCCGGCCCAGGTGGCGTCGCGCTGCTCGAGCAGGCGACCGCTCGGTGCGATCAGGGCGTCGATCGACTGCACGCCGGAGAGCGCCGCCTGCACGGCGTGCTGCGCCGGCACGTTCGGGCACAGACGTGTGGAGGCCAGGAGGTTGATGCCCTCGAGGAAGCCGCGCGCGTGGTCACGCGGCCCCGTGATGACGAGCCAGCCGGACCGGTAGCCGGCGACGCGGTAGGTCTTCGACAGGCCGTTGAACGTGAGGCAGAGGAGGTCGGGGGCGACGGTCGCCATCGGGATGTGGACGGCGTCGTCGTACAGGATGCGGTCGTAGATCTCGTCGGCGAGCAGCAGCAGCCCGTGCTCGCGTGCGACCCCGGCGATCTGCTCCAGCACCTCGCGGGAGTACACCGCACCCGTGGGGTTGTTCGGGTTGATGACGACGATCGCCTTGGTGTTCGGCGTGATCTTGGAGCGGATGTCCTCGATGTCCGGCGCCCAGTCTGCTTCCTCATCGCAGCGATAGTGCACCGGGGTGCCGCCCGCGAGGCTCGTCATCGCCGTCCACAGCGGGTAGTCGGGCGCGGGGATGAGGACCTCGTCGCCGTCGTCGAGCAGGGCCTGCATCGTCATCGTGATGAGCTCGGAGACGCCGTTGCCGAGGAACACCCACTCAGGGTCGACCCGCGGGAACCCCTCCATCTCCTCGTAGCGGTAGGAAACAGCCTGGCGCGCGGAGAGGATGCCGCGGCTGTCGCTGTACCCGTGGGAGTGGGGGAGCGCGGCGATCATGTCGCGCACGATCTGGTGCGGTGCCTCGAAGTCGAAGATGGCGGGGTTGCCGGTGTTGAGTTTGAGGATGCGGTGCCCGTCGGCCTCGAGACGCACGGCCTCGACGAGGGCCTTCCCCCGGATCTCATAGAGGACGCTTTTCAGCTTGGAGGACTGGTCGAGGGTGCGGCGGGTGGTCATCCCCACAGGCTACTGCGGCGACCTGCGCGCGTGGCAGTGCCGATTGCAGGATCGCGGCTCCCGCGGTCGGCTCCGGTGTCAGGCGACCATGGCCTCGAGGCGGGCGAGGAGCACCGGACGAGCAGGCCGTGCCGTGCGGACGACATCCAGCGCGGTGCGGCCGTCGGCGAGGTCGACGGCCGGGTCAAGGCCAGGCGCGGCGAGGAGTACGTCGTACAGCGGTTCGAGCCGACTTTCGGGGAAGTTGCCCTGCCCGGCGAGCGCGGTCAGCGGCACACCGTTCGCCGGTGACGACGCGTTGACATCGGCACCCGCGCTGATGAGTGCGCCGAGCACCCGGGCGTCCTGCTCGGCCTCCCGCGCGCCGGAGCGGTCGAGCGCGAGGTGGAGGACGCTGTCGCCCTCGGCGGTGAGCAGGGCGACGTCGGCACCGTCGGCCAGCAGCTGCGGGACGAACGTGGAGCGGACGGTGAGGTCGGGATTGCGCAGAACGGCGTGGAGCAGGCTGTCGCCGTTCTCGTCGACCGCGGACGCGAGGCCTGGGGTGTAGACGGCTCGGAGCTCGTCGAGGTTCTGCCAGGTCGCCGTGCGGGTCACCGCCTCGGCGGCGGGGGCGAGTCCGGCCGCATCCAGATACACCGTCACCAGGTCGAACAGCTGCGGCCGCCGGAAGCGACTCGAGCGCGCGCGGTCGAGCACCGAGTGCCCGTGCGGGTCGGGCGCGAGGAGCTCGAGGCCCGGCTGGTCGAAGAACGCACGGTAGTAGGGTTCGAGCTCCGCTTCGGACAGCTTCGGGTGGTCGACCTCCTCCACCGGGCGGCGCTGGTGTCGTCCGGCGGGCCGGTTCACGTCGGCACCGGCGGCGATGAGGCGACGGACGAGCGGAGGGTCGACCTCGGGGTCCCGGGCGCGCTGCGCCAGCAGGACGTGCAGCAGCGTGTACCCCTCGTCGAGGACGACCGTCGCATCCGCCCCGTCGTCAAGGAGCCGCCCGGCGATGAACGCGCGCGTCGCCGGATCCTGGTTGGACATCGCCTCGGCCACCAGCGGCAGGCCGGTCGAATCGGTGTACGAGGGCCACGTCCCGGGGTCGTAGGCCGCCTCGAATTCCTCGATGCTCGCGCGCTTCAACCAGTAGGGGCGGACCACCATCGGGACATCCTCCGATCAGGCGGCACCGGCGGAATGGGCCGCGTCCACCAGCCTAGGCGGACGCCCCGCGCGCTGTCCCGCTGGGCACCCGCTGTCAACAACGGGGACACGATTCGTCCACGTTCAGGGTAGAGGAGTACCGTCAGACGCTGGCGGTCAAGACTGCCTGGTCAGAGGCACGGAGGAATCGTGACCGGAAACGCAACTACCCGATTCGACAATGTGGCCATGTTGTCGGTGGCGAGCACGCTGCCGTCCGCAGTGGTGACCTCGGTCGAGATCGAAGAGGGCCTCGCGGCCGCGATGAAACGCGCCCGCCTCCCGAAGGGCATCCTGCGACGCGTCGCCGGTGTGGTCGAGCGACGACACTGGGGGCCCGGCGAGAACTCGGACGACGCCACGGTGTCGGCCGGTCGCCGTGCGCTCGCCGAGGCCGGCATCTCGCCCTCGCAGATCGGGCTCATGATCAACACCTCGGTGACGCGGCAGCACCTCGAGCCCTCCGTCGCCGTCCGCATCCACGACGGCCTCGGCCTGCCGAGCTCGGCCATCAACTTCGACATCGCCAACGCCTGTCTCGGCTTCGTCACCGGCATGACCATGGCGGCCGCGATGATCGAGTCCGGCCAGATCGAGTACGCGCTCATCGTCAACGGCGAGGACGCGAGCGAGGTGCACGCCAACACGATCGAGCGCCTCAGCGGCAGCACCATCGATCGCGACGACTTCATGAGCGAGTTCGCCTCCCTCACCCTCGGCTCCGGGGCCGCCGCCGCCGTCATCGGGCCGGCCGACCGTCACCCCGAGGGACACCGCATCCTCGGCGGCGTCACCCGCGCTGCGACGGAGTTCAACCACCTCTGCGTCGGCAGCGTCGACGGCATGTTCACCGATGCCCGAGCGCTCCTCAAGGGCGGGCTTGACCTCGTCGTCTCCGCGTGGAAGGAAGCCGCCGGCGACTCGTGGCGGTGGTCGAAGATGGACCGCTACATCACCCACCAGGTGTCGTCCATCCACACGGACTCCATGGTGAAGGCCGCCTCGCTCGACCGCAGTCGCGTGCCGGTCACCTATCCCTACCTCGGCAACGTCGGACCGGCCTCCATCCCGATCACCCTCGCCGACCAGCAGTCGACCCTGAACAAGGGCGACCGCGTCCTCCTCATGGGCGTCGGCTCGGGGTTGAACACCGGCCTCATGGAACTCGCGTGGTAGCGGGCACGGTCGCCGCGAACGTCGGCCTGCGGACGATGGGCGTGCGCGCCGCCGGTCTGCCGGGCCTGCCCGCGCGGTACTCGCACCGCCTCGACGTCCCCGGTCGACTGGCCGACGACGGTGTGACGAGGAACTGGCACTACCTCGACACCGCCGACGCGCTCAGCGAAGCCGGTGTCGAACCGGTCGGTACCGTCCTCGCCGTCCACGGCAACCCGACCTGGTCGTACCTCTGGCGCTCGCTCGTCACCCGGTCCGTCGAGCAGGCCGACGCCGGCGGGACCGCCTGGCGCGTCGTCGCCGTCGACCAGCTCGAGATGGGCTGGTCGGAGCGCACGGAGGTCGCCCGCACGCTCGAACAGCGGATCGCCGACCTCGCAGCCTTCTCCGACGCGCTCGGCCTCACCGGTCCCGTCGTCACCCTCGGTCACGACTGGGGCGGCGTCATCTCCCTCGGCTGGGCCACCGAGCACCCGGAGCTCCTCGTCGGTTCGATGCTGCTCAACACGGCCGTGCACCACCCGGAGGGCACCCCGATCCCCGCACCCCTGCGGCTCGCCGGCGCTCGCGGCATGCTCGGCGCCGGCTCGGTCCAGACGACCGCCTTCCTCGACACGACGCTGTCGCTCGCGTCCCCGCCGCTCGACCGCGACGTCCGCGACGCGTACCGCAGCCCGTACTCCGCGCCCGCGCGCCGTCGCGGCATCGGCGCGTTCGTCGCCGACATCCCGGCGACCCCGGAGCATGTCAGCTTCCCGCGCCTCGAGCGCCTCGCCGACGACGTCGCCCAGCTCCGCGTCCCGGCGGTCATGCTGTGGGGTCCGCGCGACCCGATCTTCAGCGACCGCTACCTCGACGACCTCGCCGACCGCCTCCCGCACGCGGAGGTCCACCGCTTCGCCGGCGCGGGTCACCTCGTCATCGAGGACGCCCCGGTCGCGGAATCGCTGCTCACCTGGCTCGACGACCGCCTGCCGCAGGGCGCGCCGGTCGAAGCGGCTCCGATGGAGTCCGCCGCCGCGACGACCGAGCAGCCCGATTTCGAACCGCTCTGGCGGCGATTGGACGAGCGGCGTACCGACGACAGCGATGCGATCGTCGAACAGCGCGGTTCGGGTGCGGCCCGTCGCGTCAGCTGGCGGCAACTCGACGACCGCGTGACGCGCCTGGCCGCCGGCCTGCACCGCATCGGCGTGCGACGGGGCGACCGCGTCTCGCTGCTCGTCACGCCCGGTGCCACGCTCACCGCCGTGATCTACGCCTGCCTGCGCATCGGCGCGGTCGTCGTCGTCGCCGACGCCGGTCTCGGCGTCAAGGGCCTCCACCGCGCGGTCCGAGGCGCGTGGCCCGCGTACGTCATCGGTGAGACCAAGGGGCTCGCCGCAGCCCGGGCGCTCGGCTGGCCCGGCGTGAAGGTCTCAGCCGCACGCCTCCCCGGCGCGACAGCAGCAGCGCTCGGCGTCTCGTACAGCCTCAAGGACCTGCTCGACACCCGCACGACGCCTGAGCTGCCCAGCGAACCCGGCCCGACCGACCTCGCGGCGATCCTGTACACCTCGGGATCGACCGGCCCGGCGAAGGGCGTGAAGTACACCCATGCTCAGCTGTCGTCGTTGCGCGACGTCCTCTCCGAGCACTTCGCGATCACCGCCGACTCGGGACTCGTCACCGGGTTCGCGCCCTTCGCGCTGCTCGGCCCGGCGCTCGGGGCCCGTTCCTCGACGCCTGAGATGGACATCTCGGCGCCGCGGACGCTCACCGCTCGAGCGGTCGCTGCCGCCGTGGCCGAGACGGACGCCGACATCGTGTTCCTCTCGCCGGCCGCCATCCTGAACGTGGTCGCGACGGCCGACGCGCTCGACAGTACGGACCGCCAGGCGCTCCAGGGCGTCAGGACCGTGCTCTCGACGGGCGCGCCCGTCAGTCGCCAGCTCCTCACGGCACTCGTGGGTGTCCTGCCCAACGCGTCTGCACACGCGGTGTACGGCATGACCGAGTGCCTGCTCGTCGCGGACATCACCCTCGACACGCTGCCCGACGAGGACACCGAGCACACGGGTGTGTGCGTCGGGACGCCCATCGGCGGCGTCGACGTGCGCATCAGCCCGCTCGACGAGGCCGGCCGCGCCACGGGTGCGCCGACGCAGGACGCGGACCGCCTGGGCGAGGTCATCATCTCGGCCGATCACCTCAAGTCGCAGTACGACCGGCTCTGGCTGACCGACCGGGCCGCCGTCCGCGACGTCGCCGATGACGGACGCTGGCACCGCACCGGCGATGTCGGGCATCTCGACACCGATGGCCGCCTCTGGATCGAGGGCCGTCTGCCGCACGTGATCGCGACCCAGGACGGACCGATCGCTCCGGTCGGACCGGAGCAGGCGATCGAGACGGTGCCGCTCGTTCGCCGCGCCGCCGTCGTGGGCGTCGGCCCCGAGGGTCTCCGCCAGTGCGTCGCGATCGTCGAGACGACCACGGGTACGAAGCGGGTCCAGCTCGCTGAGGCGGAGCTCGCCGCGCAGGTGCGGGACGCTTCGACGCAGCCGCTCGTCGCGGTGTTCGTCGTACCCGAGCTGCCGACGGACATCCGCCACAACTCCAAGATCGACCGCACCCGCCTGTCGGTGTGGGCGGAAGGCATCCTGGCCGGTGAACGGCTGAGCACCCCGTGACGGTCCTCGTCACCGGCGCGAGCGGCATGCTCGGCCGCGAGGTCGCCCTCGAGCTGCTCCGCGGTGGACATCGCGTCCGGGTGTTGCAGCGTGGGCCATCCGCGCTCACCGACGTCGAGGAGGTGCGGGGATCCATCACCGACGCAGCCGTCGTCGAGTCGGCGATGGACGGTGTCGACGCGGTCGTGCATTTGGCCGCGAAGGTCTCGTTGGCGGGTGATCCGGCGGAGTTCGAGCGGGTCAACGTCACCGGGGCCGAGGTCGTCCTCGACGCGGCCGAGACCGCGGGTGTCTCACGGTTCGTCCACATCTCCTCGCCGTCCGTCGCGCACGGTGGCTCGGCGCTCGTGGGTGTCGGTGCGGAACCGGCCGACCCGGACGCGGCACGCGGGGAGTACGCGCGGACGAAGGCGCAGGGCGAACTGCACGCCCTCGCGCGGGACCGTCGCGGCTTCGCGGTCGTCGTCGTGCGGCCGCACCTCGTCTGGGGTCCGGGTGACCCGCAGCTCGTCGAGCGCATCGTGGACCGCGCCCGCCGCGGCCGCCTGCCGCTGCTCGACGACGGCACCGCCCTCATCGACAGCACGTACGTCGCGAACGCAGCGTCGGCAATCGCGGCGGCGCTCGAACACGCCGAGACGGCACACGGTCGTGCGTTCGTGGTGACCAACGGCGAGCCGCGTCCGGTCGGCGAGCTGCTGGCAGGCATCTGCCGTGCTGCCGGCGTGAAGCCGCCCGCCTTCAGCGTCCCCGCCGGTGTCGCCCGAGCTGCCGGTGGGCTCGTCGAGCGCCTGTGGAGCATCCGCCCCGGCGCCGATGAGCCGCCGATGACGCGCTTCCTCGCGGAACAGCTGTCGACCGCCCACTGGTTCGACCAGCGTCAGACCCGCGCGGCCCTGCACTGGACGCCGGCGGTCTCGATCGACGAGGGCCTCGAGCGCCTGGCGGCGCACTACCGCGCCTGAATCAGACACCGGGCAGGTGTCCTGCAGTCGGTCGCTGATACTCAGAACCAGACCCGCCGCAACGTTCCAGACACCCGAATGCCGGCTCAAGCGGCGGCGGGGTCTGGGCCACAACCGGGCGAGGGAGCCCGATGCAGATCAGCTTACGCGCTGGATCCGGTCGTTTCGGCGGAATGCTCGGTCCGTTCGCAAGATGGCTATCCGAACCTGGGTACCGGAACCCAGCCCCCGCCGCTGCGATCCAGACATTCGGGTGCCGGCTCAAGCGGCGGCGGGGTCTGGGCCACAACCGGGCGAGGGAGCCCGGTACCGAAGATGGTACGCGTCGCGACGGGCGGTGTCATCAGTGGACCCGCGCCAATACCCGGCGATGCGGCGGCTGCCAGACTGGGCGCATGGTCGATACGTTCTTGCGCCCGTGGGACGCTGACGATGCGCAGTCGCTCCATGCCGCCTTCGTCGAGAACGTCGACCTGGCTCCGCAGTTCGGCCATGCAGACCTGTCGACGGTCCAGGACGCGGTCCAGTTCATCGAGCGCGCGCTGACCTCTTCCGAGTCCCGGCTCAACTGGGCGGTCGTCCGCAACGGTTCGGTGGTTGGCAACGTTGGTGTCTCCGCGATCGACCGTCGGCACTCCACAGCTTGGCTGTCCTACTGGTTGATCGCGGGTGCGCGGGGCAGCGGTCTCGCGACGCGAGCGGTCAGGACGGTCGCCGATCACGCATTCCGCGAGGGGCTGTTCCGCCTGGAGCTGGGGCATCGGGTCAACAACCCTGCGTCCTGCGGGGTCGCGACACGGGCCGGCTTCCTCGCCGAGGGCATCGAACGGCAGAAGCTCGCGTACGGCGACGATCGCTTCGATGTCGAGCTGCACGCCCGCTTGGCGACTGACCCGGCGCCTGACGGCGATCTGCTCTTTCCGGTTCGTTAGGAGGTCCGGAGCTCCCGCATCAACTGGCGGACGAAACCTGGATCCAACTGCGGCTCACGGCTCACGCGCGGCTCAGGCTCTGCTCGTCGATGAAGATGTTGAGGCGCCGCAAGTGCTCCGGCGAGCGGGTGCGCGCACGCTCCCGCAGGCTGTCGAACTGGGAGACGAACCATGGCTCGGGCAGCGGCGTCAGCTCGGGCCATCGTGCGGTGAGCGCATCAGGCAGTGCTCGGCCGTAATGGGCCCGGAACAGGGTGTCCCATCCGGTGTCCGGGAGTTGCTCTGGAGGTCTGGCGAACAGCGGATCAGTCGCAAGGTCGGGCTCGACTGCGACCTTCTGCGCCGCTTGCGTCAGCAGGCGGAGGGCGAAGGTGCGATCTCCCTCGATGAGTGCGTCGCTCATCGCCTGGGAGACCCCGGCGGGCGAGAACCGAGCGGCGGGTGATGACGACTCGACCGCGTTGATGACGATGTCCTTCCCCAGGGCGCGCATTGCCCGCTCGAGCGATGCCAGCTTGATCGTCGCGTCCTCCTCGGACTTCAAGAGCTGCGAGATCGCCCCAGGCGTGACGTGCAGGCGCCGAGCCAGTTCGGCCCCGCTCGTCCCCGCAGCGCTCATCGTGTCCCGAATCAGCGTACTCATCGACTCCCCCGATCATTAGCTATAGCTAAATGATACCAGGGCGTCGGGGTCACACGCCGTCGCTGCGCATCGTTCATCCCTGTCGGACGTCTGCTCTAGCATCGAGCGCATGCGTTCGTTCCGGATCCAGGTGCCCGATGCCGACCTCGAGGACCTGCGGCGGCGACTCGACGCGGTTCGCCTCCCCGCCGCGATCGGTGACGCCGGCGAGGAGAGCGCCCTCTCGCTCGACCGGTTGCGGGCGCTCGTCGACCACTGGCGGGACGGCTTCGACTGGCGGCGCATCGAAAGCGAGCTCGATGACGTGCCGCAGTTCGAGGCGGAGGTCGACGGGCAGCGGCTGCACGTCGCGCGGCTACCGGCACCGGACGGCGTCACGGTGACGGTCCCGGTGATCGCGTTCCATGGTTGGCCATACTCCTTCATCGAGATGCTGCCGCTGGCGAAGGAACTCGCAGGACGCACCGTCGACCTCGGCGACGGCCGGACACTCGGCTTCGAGGTCGTCGTCCCCTCGCAGCCCGGGTACGGGTTCTCAGCGCCCCTCGCAGACCGGCCGTTCACCGGCCCGGTGGTCGCCGAACTCATGCACGCACTCATGACGGAGGTGCTGGGGCACGCGAGCTACCTCACCTACGGCGAGGACGTCGGGTCGACGACGAGCGACTGGCTCGCGGCCCTGTATCCCGAATCGGTCATCGGCCAGTTCGCGACGCACGCCGCCTTCCCGTCCGCGTCCCGAGCGCGCGACCTCACCGCCGAGGAGCAGGACTGGCTCGATCGACACGACCAGGAGTGGGCTCGCGGTCTCGCCTATGCGCGGGTGCAGGCCACCAGGCCCGAGATCCTCGCGACGGCCCTGAACGACTCGCCGGTAGGCCTCGCCGCATGGATCGCGGAGAAGCTCCTCGCGTGGGCGGGAGAGGGTGACTGGTGGACCGACGACGAGCTGCTGACCACGGTCTCGCTGTACTGGTTCACGCAGAGCATCGGATCATCGTTCCGGCCGTATCGCGACCACCCGAAGCAGCCCGAACTCCCGCTGATCGAGGTGCCTGTGGCCGTCGCCGTGCAGACGGGCGAACGCGGACTCCCGCGCTCCTACGCGGCGAGGGCGTACAGCGACATCCGGAGCTGGACGGAACTGGATCGCGGGGCGCACTTCACGGCCTGGCAGGTCCCGGTCGCTGTGGCGGACCGGATCCAGGCGTTCGTGGAGACCCTTCCCATCACCGACTGACGGGCGCCTCAGCGCTCGTCGTCGCGAAGTGATCGGATCATGCTGCGCAGGACGACGAGTGCCTCCCGCTGCTGATCAGCGGTCAGGCCGCTCAGCATCCGGACCTCGACCGATCGCACGGCAGCGGTCGCCTGCGCGAGGCGCTCACGACCGAGCGGCGTGAGTCGGGTCGGCAGTGCCTTGCCGACGGGGGCCTGTTCCGGGCGGGTGACAAATCCGTCGCGCTCGAGGGCCTGCAGGAGCACGTTCATCGACTGACGGGTGACGAAGGCGCCGCGGGCCAGTTCGGAGTTCGACAGTCCAGGTCGCTGGGCGAGGAGTTCGAGGCAGGAGTAGTGCGTGATCGTCATGCCGAGTGGCCGCAGGACCGCCTCCATCGCTGAGCGGAGTGCGCTCGACGCCTCCTTCAGGAGGTACCCCAGCGAGGTGTCCAGTTCGATCCCGTCTTGACTCATGTCAGTATTCTGACATAGGCTGAGTGTGTCAGATAACTGACACGACAGAAATGGACGCACATCATGCCCGTCACCGGACCGGACTTCATCTCCCTCCAGGTCGCCGACCTCGACCCCTCGCAGGCCTTCTATGAGCAGTACCTCGGCCTCGTCCGCTCGCAGGCCGGCCCGCCGCACGCGGTCGTCTTCGAGACGTCGCCGACCGCCTTCGCCCTGCGCGACATCGTCCCCGGAACCGATCTCGCCTCCGCACCCCAGCCTGGGATCGGCGCGGCGATCTGGCTGCACGCCACGGACGTCCAGGAGATCCACGACGCCCTCGTCGCCGACGGCCACACGATCGTCTCGGCGCCGATCGACGGCCCGTTCGGTCGCACCTTCACCTTCGCCGACCCGGACGGCTACCAGCTGACCCTCCACGACCGCGCCTGAGCTCGTCCGCGTCCGACCGGTCAGAATGGACGGATGCGACGATCGAGAGTGCATGTGATGGGTGCGAGTGGCAGTGGCGTGACCACGCTCGGGCGGGCGCTCGCCGACCACTGGTCCGTCCCGCACGCCGACGCCGACGACTACTTCTGGGTCCCGACGGATCCGCCCTACGTGACCAAGCGTTCTGACGCGGAGCGGGTGCGGCTCATGCGCGAGCTGTTCGTACCGCGCGAGGCCTGGGTCCTGTCGGGCTCGATGCCCGGCTGGGGTGACGAGATCGTCGCCGAATGCGACGCGATCGTCTTCGTGACCCTCGATCCGGCGGAGCGGCTGCGGCGTCTGGAGGCCCGAGAGATCGAGCGGCGGGCCGGCGAACCGCATGACGACCGTGCGTGGCGGGAGTTCCGTGAATGGGCGAGCGGCTACGACGACCCTGCGTTCGACGGCCGGAGTCGGGCGTCGCACGAGGCCTGGCTCGCGACCCTGCCGCAACCGGTCCTCCGGGTCGACGGTGGTCTGTCGCGAACCGAACTCCTCGACGTCGTCCTGGCCTGGGAACCGTCCTGACGGGTGTCGACGGCCCGGGCTGTCAACGGGGTGCCGGACGCCGGATCGAGGCGCATACTGGAATGGTCAGACTTATCTGACACACGTCGCTTAGTGAGCGACTGCGGCGTGCGGTTCCGACGCTCGAGGAGGATGTCTCACCATGAAGGCACTGCGGTACACGAAGATCGGCTCGGCCCCCGAGGTCGTCGAGATCGAGAAGCCGACACCGGGGCCGGGTGAGATCCTCCTGAAGGTCACCGCCGCCGGTGTCTGCCACTCCGACGACTACGTCATGAGCCTCCCCGAGGAGGACTACCTCGCGCAGCAGTACCCGCTGCCGCTCACGCTCGGACACGAGGGCGCCGGCGTCATCGAGTCGTTCGGTGAGGGTGTCGAGACGAGCCTGCAGATCGGCGACGCGGTCGCCGTCTACGGACCGTGGGGCTGTGGTCACTGCCTGAACTGCTCGCAGGGCAAGGAGAACTACTGCACGAACGCCGTCGCCGAGGGGATCCGTCCTCCCGGACTCGGCAGCCAGGGCTCGATGGCCGAGTACATGATCGTCGACGACGTGCGTCACCTGGTGCCGATCGGCGACCTCGACCCCGTGAAGAACGTGTCCCTCACCGATGCCGGCCTCACGCCGTACCACGCGATCAAGCGCAGCCTGCCGAAGCTCGGTGCCGGCACCTTCGCCGTCGTCATCGGATCCGGTGGCCTCGGTCACGTCGGCATCCAGATGCTCAAGGCGCTCTCCGGCGCGACGGTGATCGTCCTCGACGTGAGCGACGAGAAGCTCGAGCTGGCGAAGCACGTCGGCGCCGACGTCACGCTCATCAGCGACGAGTCGGCCGCGGGCAAGATCCGCGAGCTGACCGGTGGCGTCGGGGTCGACGCGGTGTTCGACTTCGTCGGCGCCAACCCGACGATCGCCACGGCCACCGCGGTCGCCGCCATGGAGGCCGACGTGACGATCGTGGGCATCGGCGGCGGATCGGCGACCATCGGCTTCGGGTCGATCGCCTACGACGCCGCCGTCCGGGTGCCGTACTGGGGTTCGCGGAGCGAGCTCATCGAGGTCTTCGAGCTCGCGAAGGCGGGCAAGGTCGACGTCGAGGTGCAGCCGTACTCGCTCGACGACGCCCCGAAGGCCTACGAGGATCTGCACGCGGGCACGATCCGCGGGCGTGCGGTCATCGTTCCGTAACCACGACTCCCGGAACCGGCGTCCGTCGTACTCGCGGCGGGCGCCGGTTCCGTGTTTTCAGTGCACCTGGGCGCAGGGTTCACACCCCGGAAACACTTTCGACACTGCATCGAAACTCCACCCACGCATACTTTCAATACAGTATCGAAATGAGTCGCGGCGAGGGCAGCGACGTAACCGGAGGAGCATCCCATGACCGTCGTCGAGACCGTTACCACCGTGGAGTCCGTCCGCGCCCGCCTGCAGGAGGCCGGCGTCAAGTACGCGATGGCGAGCTTCGTGGACATGCACGGCAGCATCAAGACCAAGTTCGTCCCGCTGTCGCACCTCGAGCGCATGGCCGGGGGATCGGAGCTCTTCACGGGGGCCGCGCTCGACGGCCTCCCGCAGGCGATCAGCGACGAGGAGCTCTCCGCTCGCCCCGACCTCGACAGCGCCGTGCAGTTGCCGTGGCGGAAGGACGTCGCCTTCTTCGCGAGCGACCTCTACACGAAGGGCGAGCCGTTCGAGGCGGCGTCGCGCAACATCCTCAAGCGCCAGCTCGATGCGGCGGCCGAGATGGGCTTCACCTTCAACCTCGGGATCGAGACCGAGTTCTTCGTCCTGAAGGACACCCCGGAGGGTGTGACCGAGGTCAGCGACCGCGACGACCTCGCGAAGCCCTGCTACACGGCGACCGCGGCGCTCGACAACCTGGACTGGCTCACCGAACTCGTCGAGGCGATGACGGAGATGGGCTGGGGCGTCTACTCCTTCGACCACGAGGACGCACCGGGGCAGTTCGAGATCGACTTCAACTACTCCGACGCGCTCACCATGGCCGATCGCGCCGTGTTCTTCCGCCTCATGGCCAACGAGATCGTCCGCAAGCACGGCTACTTCGCCACCTTCATGCCGAAGCCGTTCGCCGACCGCAGCGGTTCCGGAGCGCACTTCAACATGTCGCTCGCCGACATCGAGACCGGTGAGAACCTCTTCGAAACGGACGACGACCCGCGCGGCTGCGGCATCTCGGAGCTCGGCTACAGGTTCATCGCAGGCGTCCTCAAGCACGCGCCGGCGCTCTCTGCGGTCATCGCGCCAACGGTGAACAGCTACAAGCGCCTCGTGCGTCAGGGCAGCATGTCGGGCTCGACCTGGGCGCCGGTGTTCGTGAGCTACGGCAACAACAACCGCACCAACATGCTCCGCGTGCCGCTCCAGGGCGGGCGCGTGGAGTGCCGGGCGGCCGACATCAGCTGCAACCCGTACCTCGGTGCCGCCCTCATCCTCGCGGCCGGCCTCGAGGGCATCCGCGAGGACCTCGACCCGGGAGCGCCGCACACCGAGAACATGTACGACTACACCGAGGCGGAGGTCGCGCAGCTCGGCATCGGCATGCTGCCGCGCAGCCTCGGCGAGGCCGTCGACGAGTTCGCGACCGACTCGCTGTCGCGTGCCGTGTTCGGCGACGCGATGTACGACGCGTTCATCGACTACAAGCGCCAGGAGTGGAACGAGTACCAGGCGCACGTGTCGGACTGGGAGACCGCCCGCTACCTGAAGTTCTTCTGATCCCGATGCACCAGGTCCTCGACCTCGGGAGGTTCGCACTGGAGTCCGGCGCGGACCTCCCGGAGGCGCGGCTCGCGTACACGACGCAGGGCGCGCTGAACGCCGACGGCGACAACGCCGTCCTGCTCCCGAGCTACTACACCGGGACGCACGCGAGCTACGAGCCGTGGATCGGGTCGGGCCGGGCGCTCGACCCGGCCCGCTGGTTCATCGTCTCGGTGAACCTGTTCGGCAACGGCGTCTCGACGTCGCCGTCGAACGCGGCTGAGGAGGTGCGCGGTGCCGCGTTCCCCGAGGTCTCGATCGGCGACGACGTCCGTGCGCAACGGCAGCTCGCCGAGCACCTCGGTGTTCGTCGCTGGCGGCTGATCGCCGGCTGGTCGATGGGCGCGCTGCAGGCGTACGAGTGGGCGGTGCGGTACCCGGAGTTCGTCGACGCGTTCCTCCCCGTCGCCGGTGCCGCGCGGTGTTCCCCCCACAACGCCGTCTTCCTGGCGGGTGTCGAGGCGGCGCTCCGGGCAGATCCGGCCTTCGATGGCGGCCGCTACACGACACCGCCGCGGGCCGGACTCCGCGCATTCGGGACGGTGTATGCGGGGTGGGCCTACTCGCAGGCGTTCTTCCGCGACGGGACCTACCGAGAGCTCGGGTACGCCGACGTCGCCGACCTCCTCGAGGGCTGGGCGGCCGACCACGAGCGGTGGGACGCGAACGACCTGCTCGCGATGCTGCGCACCTGGCAGCGGGCGGATCCCGGGCGAGGGGTCGAGGGCGGTTTGGCCGAGGCGCTCGGGGGCGTGCGTGCGCGGAGCATCGTCATGCCGTCGTCGACCGACCTCTACTTCACCGTCGAGGACAACGTCCTGGAGTCGGCGATGATGCGTCGGAGCGAGGTGCGGATCATCGAGTCCGACCTCGGTCATGTCGCGGGGCGGCCTGGCATGCGTGCGGCCGAGACGGCCGTGATCGGGGCGGCCATGCGGGAGCTGCTGGGCGAAAGGTGAGCCGCCGCTGGATCTGTGTGGTCACTCTCATCGAGAATGGCTTACGTGCGAGGTGTGTGATTGTGGGTGTGATCCAAGCTGGTACAGCGCTAAGCTCGGAGCATGACGATCACGAACTCGACTCCTGGTCTGGGCGCGTTCCAGCGATCGATCCGTGCGGAAGTGCCTGAACTCGTCGAGGACCTCCGTGGAATCCTCGGAGCCCAGCTGCTCGCCTACCTTGGCAATGTGCGCGAGACCCGAGCCGTTCGGCAGTGGGCGGAGGGAACACGTGTTCCGTCTGCTGCCACCGAGTTGCGCCTCCGGACCGCGCTCCAGGTCGCCGGCATCCTCATTGAACGTGACCACCCGCGTATCGCGCAGTCTTGGTTTCAAGGGCTGAATCCTCAGCTCGATGACGAGTCACCGGCTCGCCTGATCCGCGAAGGCGACATCGAAGAGGTCGGCCCGCGGGTGATTGCAGCCGCACGAGCATTCACCGCGGTGGGCTAGTGCCAGCTGAGTCTGAGTCAGGACCTCGATTCGTCTTTCGCGACAGCCCAGGAACGGTTTTCAGAGTCGGTTACGGACCCGACCCATGGGCTTGGACCGATTGGAGCCTCGCCAACGGAGGTCGGTTCACGGGGAGATGGGACTCAGAGGATGGCTCCTATCGAACGCTCTATGCGGGGGACTCCCTGTATGGCTGCCTCGTCGAGATCCTGGCCAGGTTTCGGCCGGACCCAGCAGTTGTCGCGGCCATGGCCGCAATAGAGGTGAGTGACAGCGACGACGAGCTCTATCCCACCGTCGATGCAGGAACGGTCGACGCCTCCTGGTTCAGTAACCGCAGGGTGGGTCCCGCAGACCTCGCCGGTCGCTACTGCGACGTGGCGAACTCTCGAACGATCGCAGCTCTACGCGACTCGTTCGCTGCAATGGCCATCCAGGAGTTCGGCCTGAGCGACTTCGACAGCTCAGCGCTGCAGAACAGCCAGCCTCGTGCGCTCACCCAGCGCGTGGGCCGTTTCATTCTCGGGCGAGACGCCAGCGATGGCGGACCGTTCGACGGCATCCAATTCGGATCCCGCCATGGAGCGGACATCGTGCTCTGGGCCATCTTCGAACAGGCGGATGATGGCATCACGAGCGCGAGGCTGGACAACATCGACATCGATGTCCTTCACCTGCAGTCCCCAGATCTTCTGAGAGTGTTGCGCCTCCACAACCTGACCATCGCCTAGTGTCACCACGTCCCATCCGATGGGACGATCGTGAGTGTTCAAGGCCGTCGAGCCGCCCGCCCGTAGGATTGGCGGAGGTGTCCGCGAGCAGGGAGTGGTGATCGATGGCCGGCCGCACAGGAGCATCGCCCGGTCGTCCTCGCGCGAGCGGCATCGCCGCCGAGGATCCTCGTGAGGAGATCATCCAGGTCGCGACCAGGCTGTTCGCGGAGCGCGGGTACGAGCGCACGAGCATGACGATGCTCGCCGAGGCGTGCGGGATGAAGCAGTCGTCGCTCTACTACTGGTTCGCCAACAAGCGCGAGGTGCTGCGGGCGACCGCCGCCTCGAACCGCCAGTCGGTCGGGGCTGCGGAGGCCCTCGGTCCGATCGAGGCTGATGTTCCCGCGAAGCTCTACCGCGTCCTCTACGAGGACGGCATTGCGATCTGCGAGGCGCCCTTCGACTACAACGAGATCGAGCGGCTCGCGGCGGAGCACCCTGACGACCTCGCGTCGTTCTGGGACGACTACCGCACGCTGTTCTCGTTCGTCGCCGGACTCATCCGCGACGGCGTCGAGCAGGGGACCCTCGTGCTCGGCGGCAGCGAGACGCCGGAGTGGGCGGCAGCGGCCGCACTCCACGCCAACGAGGGCATGCAGAAGGCCTACCGCTATGGCTCCGGCGACATCGCCGCCCAGTACCCGCCGGTCGAGGCCGCCGAGGGTGCGAGCGAGACGGACCGCATCAGGGCCTTCGCGCGGCGCACCGCCTCCGCCACCCTCCACAGCCTCCTTGTCGACCGCGCTGCGCTCGCCGACGTCGAGCGGGCTGCGCTCCAACTCGACCTCGCTGTCGGGGGAGGCGTGAGAGCGGGCAGCACTGATGGTCGCTGAGACCGAGTCCGAGTTCTGGGGCGAACAGGGACGGCTGGGGTTGATACGAGCGGGTGCCTTGAACGGACGGCACATTCTCGTCTATCCGGAGACGGTCGAGCCGTGGTGGACGGTGATTGTCGAAACGCCCCCAGAAGCGACCGTGCCTGACGAGCGATTCATCCCCGATTCCGGCTCGTTCATGCTGCTCATGAGGGAGTGGGATGTGGAGTGGCTCCTGCGCGGGCGGGAGGAACAAGACGTCGAGTCCGCAGTGTTCGGCTGGAGGCCGCTGGTTGGTTCGAGTTGGACGCAGGCGAGTGCCGAACCAGCCCGATTCGGCATTGCATGATTCGCTGGGATCCGGCGTTGGTCACGCCTGCAGCCCGGCGCGCGGGTGCAGCCTCAGCGCAGGTCGCCCGCACGAAGCAGGCTTCGTAGACGAGGAAGGTGGTGGCGGACCACTTCACTCGTTTCGTCGACGATCGTCACGACGGACACGACTTCGCTGCCGAGCTCGTCGACGAGCCGGCTGACCGCGGTGGCCTGGTTGCCGGTTTCCACCCAGTCGTCGACGAGTACGAGTCGCGTGCCAGCCATGACGTGATCGCGACGGATGGAAAGGGTGCGTCGGTTTCCTCGGTAATCCGGCTCGGTCTGCCTTCGCACGACCGGACCAGGGAAGATGGCCCCGTCCTTGCGGACCGCGACAAAACCCACGCCAAGTTGCAGTGCGACGGCGGGACCGAGAACAAACCCACGCGACTCGATGCCGACGATCAGGTCTGGACGGTCGATCGCCGCCATGGCAGCGAGGCCATCGACGACCGCCTTCAAGGAGGAGCCACGCTGCAACATGCTCCAGATGTCCGCGTCGCCGTCGATCCAACGGAAGTGGTCCCGCACGTGAGTGCGGGCTCCGTCGATCAGCGACTGATTCATCTGCCCACCGTACCGATGTCGGACGCCCTGGGGACGCCCTTGCTCCCACTGGGCGGAGCACAGCCGGCTGTCACGCGCCCCGCTGACGAGCTCGACTTCCTGCGTACAGTCGAGGAATGTTCGTTCGCTTCCAGAGTGCCGTTCCGAATCGAAACGGCCGCTTCCCCGGTGTGTTCGCCATGGCGAACGGGCTGCATGACACCGGGCGGCTGTCGGGGAAGGACGCGGCATGGTGGCGTCAAAGCAACGATCGGCTGAATGCCGCATACGCGAACCCATCCCTCGTCTCGCCGGGCAGTTACGAACACCCTGGCGCACGATCGTGGTTCAGGGAGACGGCTATCGATCTCCTCACTCTCACCGGCGGCTATCTCGCACTCCTCGATCGATACGACATCCCCTGGGGCGAGCTCCGAACGATGACGCCGGGCCGCCTCACCTATGAGGACGACGTGCAGATCGTCGCCGTTCCGTTCCGGTACCCCGACGACTGGCCTCTGTGACGCACATCTCCCTGCGTCGAGTTTCGGGTCAGGGAGATGTGTGCCTCGCGACGAACTCTCGGATGAACGACTCCTTGCCGCGGTTGTAGTCGGCGCGTTCCGAAACGGTCGTTGCCAATCCTCGTTTGATGCGCTCGTACTCGCGTGCCAGGCCAGGATTCCCTCGAAGAGCGTCTCGGAAGGCGAGGTGTTCCTTGGCCCAGACCGAGTCCATTCCGCAGACGTGGATGTGCACATTCCGTGGGCGTCCCGCGGGCGGTCGCAGGAAGCGGAAGTTCGCACCGCGAGCGCGGAGAACCATCCCTAGCTCTTCCAGGGCGGGTAGGTAGGCGGGTTCATCTGCGATGTCCGGCACTTGGATCTGCATGTCGATGACCGGTTTGGCGGCAAGCCCGGGGACCGCGGTCGAGCCGACGTGATCGACGTGGGCGGGGAGGGGGTGGAGCGAGTCCTTGAGCAGGTCTTCCCAGTGCCTGCCCATGTCGGCCCAATCGTCGGATGCGTCGTGGATCTCGACCGCTTCCTCGAGCGGCTGATCGAACCACTCAACGTCGACGTCGTCCATCTTTCAAGTCTGCCGAGGGGCGAAACCCGTCCGGACCTGACACGCGAACCCGTAACGAACACGAAACGGATTCGATACTGCATTGAAACCGGTCGTCACGACAATTGGATGACCTATTGAAAATGCGGTCGTCCGTTTCGGATCCCGCGCGAACCCTGGAGGTCCGGATGGACACGGCTGCAATCGCGGGCAACACGGCATGGCTCCTGACGGCGGTGGTGGCCGTGGCACTCATGCTGCCCGGCCTGGCGATGTTCTACGGCGGGATGGTCAGCCGTCGCGTCACCATGAACATGATGATGATGATCTTCGCGTCGTTCTGTCTCGTCGGGATCCTCTGGGTGGCCTTCGGCTACTCGATGGTCTTCGGTGACAGCCTCGGCGGCCTCGGGCTCGTCGGCGACCCCACCGAGTACCCCGGCCTCGGCCAGTTGCTCGTCGCCCCCGAGGGAAGCGCGCTCCCGCCGCTGGCGCTCGCCGCACTCCACCTGATGTTCGCCGGTCTCACGATCGGGATCGTCGCCGGTGCTGCCGCCGGTCGGATGAAGTTCAGCGCATGGATGGTCTTCGCCGGTGTCTGGTCGACGCTCGTCTACTTCCCGGTCGCGCACTGGGTCTTCGCCTTCGACTCCGCTGACGGCAGCGTGCAGGGCGGGTGGCTCGCGAACACGATCGGCTCGATCGACTATGCCGGCAGCACCGCGATCCACGTCAACTCCGGGGTCGCCGCCCTCGCCCTCGCCATCGTCCTGGGCAAGCGCAACGGCTTCCCGTCGCAGCCCAAGGCGCACAGCCTCCCACTCACGCTCCTCGGTGCCGGCCTGCTCTTCGTCGGCTGGATCGGCTTCGACGGCAGCGCCCTCGGTGCCGCGGACAACAACGCCGCCGTCGCCGTCTTCAACACCGTCGCCGCGACCTGCGCGGGCGTCATCGTCTGGCTCGTCGTCGAGAAGCTGCGCGACGGTCACCCCACCACCCTCGGTGCCTGCTCGGGCGCGATCGCCGCACTCGTCGCCATCACGCCGTCGTGCGGTGCGGTCACCCCGCTCGGCTCGCTCGCGATCGGTGCCGCCGCAGCGGTCGTCTGCTACTTCGCGGTCAGCCTCAAGGTCCGCCTCGGCTTCGACGACGCCCTCGACGTCACCGCCCTGCACTTCGTCGGCGGCGTCGTCGGTGGCCTCCTCATCGGTGTCCTCGCCGTGCCGCTCGCGCCGAGCGGTGGAGAGGGGCTCCTCGCTGGTGGCGGCTTCCTGCTCCTGGGCAAGCAGGCGCTCGCGATCGTCGCCGTCTTCGTCTACACCTTCTCCATCACCTGGGTGCTCGCGAAGGTGCTCGACAAGACGATGGGCATCCGAGTCTCGGCCGAGACGGAGGCACGGGGTCTCGACGTCGTCCTCCACGCCGAGAACGCCTACGAGGTCAGCACGCACGAAGCGCTCGCCCCGCGTGGGCACGCCGAACCGAAGGTCCCGGCCGTCGTCGACTAGGACCGGCACCGGCGAGGACCGGCACCGGCGAGGACCGGCACCGGCGGCGCCGCAGAACACCACCGGGGTAGGGGGTCCGCGATACCCCAGGGTGATGCTGCGGCGCCGTCCGCTTCGTAGCGTCGGAGCATGGACGTCATCAACGAGCTCATCCTCAACGCAGTGACCTCACCGTGGCTGTACGTGGTGATGTTCGCGACCGCGGTCATCGACGGGTTCTTCCCGCCGATCCCGAGCGAGACGGTGCTCGTCGCCGCGGCAGCCGTCGCGGTCTCGACCGGCGGATCGAACCTCCTGCTCCTCTGCGCCGTCGCGGCCGTGGGTGCGGCGATCGGCGACAACATCGCCTACCTCATCGGCCGCGGGGTCGGCACGACGCGCTTCGCGTGGATGCGGCGTCCCCGGATCGCGGCGGCTTTCGATCGGGCAGGGCGGACGCTCGGGCATCGAGGCGCCCCGCTGATCCTCGGGGCACGGTACATCCCGGTCGGCCGCGTCGTGGTCAACATGTCCGCCGGTGCCCTCCGGTACCCGTGGCGACGGTTCCTGCCGCTCAGTGTCATCGGAGGAGCGACCTGGGCTGCGTACAGCGCGATCATCGGCGTCGTCGCCGGCAAGCTCTTCGAGGACCAGCCGTTCCTCAGCTCCGTGCTCGGTGTGGGCGTCGCGCTCGTCCTCGGTCTGGTCGTCGACCGGGTCGCAGCCATCCGTCGTCGTCGCCGTGAGCGGTCCGATGCGGCCGGCGACGGGACGCCGGCGGAGTCAGACACCGAGGAGCACCCGCCGGCCCTGGCGCTGATGGGACAATGACCCTCATGGATCGGACGGCGCGCGGCACCTCCCGCCGCACCGTCGGACTCTTCGTCCTCGCGGGCGTCGGCGTCGTCCTGCTGAGCGTCCTCGTTCCGATCCAGAGCCTCCTCTACGGCACCGTGCTCCCGGCGTCGTTCCTCCTCGGAGCCGCGGTCTGTGGCGCGCCACTCCTGTCCGTCGTGCTCCCACGCGTCGCGGTCGTGCTGTTCTCCGCGGCGGCCTTCGTGCTCCCGCTGGTCGCCTCGCCCGACCACGATCCGGTGTGGCCGTGGCCATGGTCGGTGCCCGCGCTCATCGCCTTCGCCGTGTTCGTCGGTGTCGTCACCTTCCTCCACGACTGGCTGCTGGGACTCATCCCGTTGCTCGTCGGCATCGCGGGCTCGCTCGTCGCGGCGCTCCTCGTCCCGTCCGCCGCCGACGCGACCGCCATGGCCGCGGACCTCATCGTCGCGTCATCCGTCGCGGGGGTGGCGTACCTCGTGGCGTTGCTCGTCTCGGGACGCGTGCGGGTGGGGGAGGAGCTGACCCGGGAGCGTGAGATCTCCGCCGCCGAGCAGTCCCGGCGCGTGCTCGTCGAGGAGCGCACCCGGATCGCCCGCGAGCTCCACGACGTGGTCGCGCACAGCATGTCTGTCATCCAGGTGCAGGCCTCGACGGCGAAGTACCGCGTGCCCGGCCTCGCCGAGGACGCCGCAGCGGAGTTCGACGACATCGCCGCCACCGCGCGCGGCTCGCTCGTCGAGATGCGGCGTCTGCTCGGCGTCCTGCGCACCGAGGACCAGGTCGCAGAACTCGCGCCGCAACAGGGCCTGGACGACCTCCCGGCGCTCGCCGACGGTCTGCGTCGCGTCGGCGCCGACATCACCCTCTCGATGCACCGCGGCGACGAGGGTGTCCTCGTCCCTCCGACCGTGCAGATCGCGGCGTTCCGCATCGTGCAGGAGGCGATGAGCAACGCCGTCCGACACGCACCGGGCGCGCCCATCGTCGTCGACGTGCGGGTCGATGCGACCGCGGTGCAGCTGCGCATCCACAACGGTCATGCGCAGGGTCCTGGGGAGCACGGCGCCGGACACGGCCTCCGCGGCATGCTCGAACGCGCCGCCCTCCTCGACGGCACCCTCGACGCCGGCCCCGACGGCGCAGGCGGTTGGCTCGTGACGGCCGTGCTGCCCACCGGCGAGCCGACCTCGACGCCATCCCGCCCCCGATCCAGCTCGACGAAGGACCGCCTGTGACCATCGACGTCCTCATCGCCGACGACCAGGCCATGGTCCGAGCCGGGTTCGCCGCGCTCCTCGACGCCCACGACGGGATCCGGGTGACGGGGCAGGCCGCGAACGGTGCCGAAGCGGTCACGCTGTCGGCGCGGCTCGACCCCGACGTCATCCTCATGGACGTCCGCATGCCCGAGCTCGACGGCATCGAGGCGGCGAAGCGCATCCTCGGCCCGGGCTACCCGGCGGCGAAGGTCCCTCGCATCATCATGCTCACCACCTTCGACATCGACGACTACGTCTACGACGCCCTACAGGCCGGGGCGAGCGGCTTCCTCCTCAAGGACGCGCTGCCCGAGGATCTCGTGCACGCCGTGCGGGTGGTCGCGGCCGGTGACGCACTGCTGGCTCCCAGCGTCACCCGGCGGATGATCGCCCAGTTCGCCGCGCAGAAGCCCCGCGCCTCGCATGGCGCCGCGCGGCTGGCGGAGCTCACCGAGCGCGAGCGAGAGGTGCTCGTCCTCATCGGCCATGGGCGGTCGAACAGCGAGATCGCCGCGACCCTGTTCATCGCGGAGCAGACCGTGAAGACCCATGTCGGCAAGGTCCTCGCGAAGGTCGGCGCGCGCGACCGCGTGCAGGCCGTGATCTTCGCCTACGACACCGGACTCGTCGCCCCGTCCTGACCCGGACTCCGCGCGTCGGCGCCTCACCCCTGGGTACGGGGCGCGACGACACCGCCGGGTGATGTGCCCTTCGGTACCGCGTTCATAACCTCCTCGGACATCACCGAGGAGGACCGTCATGGCCATCACCCACACCCCACCGCAGCTCGCCGAACCAGGGCCCAGACCCGCGCTCGCATCCGCAGTCGTCGTCTTAAGCGTCCGCGACACGGGCATCGACCTCGTGCGTGCCTGCTGCATCGTCGGGGTCGTCGTCCTGCACGCGATGATGGTCGGCGTGACGGTGACCGCCGCCGGCCCGGTGTTCGAGAACGCGAGCGACGGCACGGCGTGGATCGCGCCGCTCAGCTGGGTCCTGCAGGTCATGCCGCTGTTCTTCGTCATCGGCGGGTTCGCGGGGTTGATCGCCTTCCGTCGGCAGCGGTCGCGAGGGGTGCCGGCCTCGGCGTTCGTCGCGGCACGGCTGCACCGCCTGTTGCTCCCCGCGGTCGTGACCATCGGCTGTGTGGGAGCCGCACTCGCGATGCTGACTCTGGCCGGTGTCCCCGCCGACCTCGTCGCCATGGCAGGCTTCCGGTTCGGCCAGCCCCTCTGGTTCCTCGGCGTCTTCCTGCTCTGCCAGGCACTGCTGCCCGCACTCGCCGCCGCCCACGAGCGCGCACCGCTCCGGTCGATCGTGTCGCTCGCCGCGGCCGCCGTGCTGGTCGACGTCCTGCGCGCTGCCACCGGCGTCGACGCCCTCGGATTCCTAAACCTCGTCCTCGTCTGGACCGCGCTCCAGCAACTCGGGTTCTTCCTGGCGGACGGCTCGATCGGCGCGCTCAGCCGGCGTGTCCGGGCGCTCGCCAGTGTCGGGGCGGTCGTCGTCCTCGTCGTCACCTGGTGGACCGGCGTGTACTCGAGTGACCTCATCGCGAACATCAACCCGCCCACCGCGGCGCTCCTGCTCGTCGGCGTCGCGCACACGGCACTGCTGTCGCTCCTGCGGGACCGGCTCACGAGGCTCAGCCGGCGGCCCAGGGTCGCGGCGGTGACGGCCTTCGTCACCACGCGGGCCATGACGATCTACCTCTGGCACATGCCCGTGCTCCTCGCCATGGCCGGCGTGTCCGCCGTGTTCGCACTGACGACCGGCATCGCCCTCCCCGCGCCGGACAGCCTCGGGTGGTGGTTCGGACGGCCCCTCTGGCTGGCGGTGGCACTGACACTGACCGCACTGGTCGCGACGGTGTTCGCCCGCGTCGAGGCGGTTCCGAGCCCGGTCGCGACCGGTGCACGACGGCGACTCGCGATCGCAGTCCTCCTGGGGCTGGGCGCGATCGTGGCGCTCCTCGTGATCGGTACGACGGTGCTCACCGCGGTGCTCGCCGTCGTGCTGATCCTCGCCGCGTTACTCCTGAGTGCAGAGACCGTCGCGGATCGTCGCAGCCAGCGCCGAGCGCCGACGGTCGTGGACCTCGGGTGCGTCGGCGGACGTGGCGACGACCGTCATGGACGCCTGCGCCCACGTCGCCGCGGTCGAGATGAGTAGCGCCCAGACGTCGGCCGGGTCGAGGTCGGGACGGATCGATCCCGCTCGCTGCTCAGCCTCGATGTCCCGGAGATGACGGAGGTCGTGGTCCTCGAGGCCGCTGTAGAGGTACCCGGTGCTCTCGCGTTCGAGCCGCTTCCACATGACGAGGCGGGCGAGCGCAGGATCGGCGAGGTAGTCGTCGTACAGCCTGGCCGCGTACTCGGGGAGCTCGGCCGCCGTGAACGGCACCCGATCGCCGTTGGCGATGACATGCGCGTCGAAGACGGCGTCGAACAGCTGGTCCTTGGCGCCGTAGTAGGCGTAGATCATCGGCTTGCTCATGCCTGAGCGCTGGGCGATCCTGTCCACCCGTGCGCCGGCGATGCCGTGGGTGGCGAACTCCTCGGTCGCGGCGTCGAGGATGCGCTGACGAGTCTGTTCTGCGGTGTTCATCGATCGAGTGTATCGATGCTACCAACTAGTAGGTAGTATCGACCGCATGCGCACAACCGCCCTCATGTCCACGGCCGCCCCTCGGTCGCTCCAGCAGACCGTCATCGAACGCCGCGAGCTCCGACCGGACGACGTCGATGTCCGCGTCACGCACTGCGGCGTCTGTCACAGCGACCTGCACGCGCTCGCCTCCGTGGGCCCGGGTGCGGGGCTCGTGCCCGGTCACGAGTTCGTCGGCGAAGTCGTCGCCGTCGGCTCGGACGTGACGTCCTTCGCGCCCGGCGACGCCGTCGCCGTCGGCAACATCGTCGACTCGTGCGGAACCTGCACGATGTGTCTGCGCGATCAGGAGAACTTCTGCGTCGAGTTCCCGACGCTCACGTACGCCGGCCGCGACCGCGTCGACGGCAGCACGACGCTCGGCGGGTACTCCGGGCGCTACGTCGTGCGCGACAGCTTCGTCTACCACCGCCCGACCTCCCTCGACCCGGCCGGTGTCGCACCCCTGATGTGTGCGGGCATCACCGTCTGGGAGCCACTTCGCACCAACGGCGTGGGGGAGGGGACGCGACTCGGCGTCGTCGGCCTCGGGGGTCTCGGTCACCTCGCCGTCCGCCTCGGTCGCGCGCTTGGCGCCGAGGTCACCGTCTTCACGACGTCTGAGGGCAAGGCGACCGATGCGCTGCGGCTCGGGGCGTCCCGAGTGGTGGTCTCGACCGATGCCGACGCCATGGCTGCGGCAGCCGGCAGCCTCGACCTCGTCATCGACACCGTCTCGGTGGAGCACGATCTCGTGCCGTATCTCCGCGTCCTCGACCTCGACGGGACGCTCTGCTCGCTCGGCTACCTCGGCCCGATCGACATCCAGGCCATGGACCTGCTCCTCGGCCGGAAGCGTCTGACGGCGGCCGGGAGCGGTGGTCGCCGGTGGACGCAGGACCTCCTCGACTTCTGCGGCACCCACGGCGTGACAGCGGACGTCGAGGTGGTCCCGGCAGCCGACGTGGACGTCGCGCTCGATCGGCTGGCCCGCAACGACGTCCGGTACCGCTTCGTGCTGGACCTCGCCGACATCGACGCCGAGCTCGCCTGACGATCAGGCGTTCGCGGTCGTCGCCTGTCGTCCCATCACGCCGTCGAAGAACGCCGCGAGCTCCGCGGTGGCCGTGAGCGGGAGCACGTGGGCGACGTACTGGTCCGGACGCACGACGACGACGGCACCCGCTCGGTCGACGCCGCGCTCGGCGAAGATGTCGACGTCGGGATGGCGGGCGTAGACCTTCTCGTAGTCGATGAGGTCGAACGGGCCGACGCGCGGCAGGAACACCGGCGGGACGGCGCCGAGGTCGATGTCGGTGTGGCGCTGTTGGTAGACGATCTTCACGTCGAACCAGTCGTCGGCCAGCACGCCGTCGGGGACCAGGTGGAGGGGCGACTCCGGTGCGTCCTGCAGCCAGGCAGCCAGCTCCGTCGATCGGCCCGACGACGGCGAGGCGTCATCCGCGAAGACGTAGATCCGCCAGCGCCCGTCGGCCGTGGCGTGGTGTCCGAGATGGATGTGGTTGGCATCCGCGACGCGCGAGGTGAGTGCGGACTTGAACCGCTTGCCGATCGGGAAGCCGCTCGCGAGGTGCTGGTGGGTCGCCTCGCCGACGATTTCCGACGGGGTGTACTCGGTCATGAAGCCCGCCGGGAACTCCGCCGTCCGTACGTAGAAGTCGGCGAGCTCGGAGGGATCGTCGAACTCCTCCGGCCGCTTGGCCATGAGGCTCGACCACTCGCGGTCGAAGTCGATGAGCTCCCGGGCGACGACCTGACGCTCGGCCGAATACGTCGCCAGCAGGCTCTCGGGGCTCCGGCCCTCGAGCACGTGGCCGAGCTTCCACGCCAGGTTGAAGCCGTCCTGCATCGACACGTTCATCCCCTGCCCGGCCTTCGCGCTGTGGGTGTGACAGGCGTCACCGGTGATGAAGACACGCGGCGTGCGCGAGCCGAGTTCGTCGATCGGGACGTCGTCGAAGCGGTCCGTCAGGCGATGGCCGACCTCGTAGACGCTGTGCCAGGCGACATGCTTCACGTCGAGCCGGTAGGGGCTCAGGATGGTGTTCGCGTGGTCGATGATCTGCTCGATCGAGGTCGACCGCACGGCCTCGCTGCCGCCCGACGGCACCTCGCCGAGATCGACGTACATCCGGAAGAGGTGTCCGCCCTCGCGAGGGATGAGCAGGATGCTGCCGCCGGAACCCGACTGGATGGCGCACTTCGTGCGGATGTCGGGGAAGTCGGTGACGGCGAGGGCGTCCATGACGCCCCACGCGTGGTTCGCCTGGTCGCCGGCCAAGGTGCAGCCGATCGCCTGGCGGACGGCACTCCGGGCACCATCGGCTCCGATGACGTACTTCGCGCGGACGGTCCTGGTCTCGCCGGCGGACTCGTCGCTCGTGTCCAGCAGCGTGACCGCGACCGGGTACTCCGCGTCGTCGTCGATCTCGAGTCCCTGGAACGCCCACCCGTAGTCGGGTCGCATCCGGGTCGGGGCGTTCGCCATGTACTCGGCGAAGTAGTCGAGCACTCGGGCCTGGTTCACGATGAGGTGCGGGTACTCGCTGACGCCGGTGGTGTCGTCGAGTGGTCGGGCGCCGCGGACGATCCGACCTGGGTCCTCCGCGTCGGGCTGCCAGAACGCCATCTCGGTGATGCGATACGCCTCGGCGGTGATGCGCTCAGCGAAGCCGAAGGCGTCGAAGGTCTCGACACTGCGGGCCTGGATGCCGTCCGCCTGACCGATCGCGAGGCGTCCCGGTCGACGCTCGACGATGCGCGTGGTGATGGACGGGAAGCGGGACAGCTGGGCGGCCGCGATCATGCCCGCCGGCCCGCTGCCGACGATGAGGACGTCGACCTCGTCCGGGAGGTCCTCGGGTCGATCGACCCCGACGCCCGCTGCGGGCAGGACCCGCGGATCACCGGAGACGTAGCCGTGGTGGTGGAACTGCATCGATTCCTCACTTCATCGTCAAGAATTCGATAATGGAACACACTGTTCGCTTATCGCACGGCAGACACTACCCTGCACCGGCGCACGGTGGAAGACCGTTCGCCGGTGCAGGTGCAGCTCGAGTCGCGGGAGCTCAGTCCTTCGTCGCCCAGGTGCCGAGGTCCTTGACCTCGATGACCGTGGGCAGGGCGTCCTTGTCGCCGAGGAAGGCCTGGCAGGCGACGAGCGGGGCGTCGGGGGATACCCCGGCCGTCGCGTTGCCGTCCGGAGTGCAGTCGAACTGCCCCAGGACCTTGATGGGCTGGTAGGTGCCCGTGCCGCTGAGCTTCCATTCGTCCGTCGTCGGCACGGGGAGTGCGGAGCGGTCGGCGTCCTTGATGTCGCCGTCCGTCAGCGTGACCGAGTAGGTGACGAAGTACGGGGTCTTCCCCTCGTCCGACGGCGTCGACTGCACGCCCATCTCGGCGAGGTCGCTGAGCTTCCCCTCCCGGACGTCGTCGATGGCGAACGACATCTCGACGCCCGTCCCGACCTCGACGGCCACACCCGTGCCGAGCGCCAGGGCGTCGTCGGGGGCTTGCTGCGGGCTCGAGCACCCGGTCAGGGCGATTCCGACGGTCGCTGCGACGAGGGCGGTCAAGGCGAGGGTGCGGTGCATGCGGATCATGTCATCGACGGTATCGGGGACGGCCGCCCGAGGCCTACGGGGACAACTCCCCATCTGTCGGAGAGGAAGCGCGACGCGCCGTCGTCCAGTGCCCCGGTCGGTCGAGGGCGGTCGGCAGGAGCGTCGACTCGTCGCCGAGAGCCGCGTCGAGCTGCATCTGGGTGAGGAACAGGGCGTCCGAGAGGTCGGCTCCGTCGAGTCGTGCACCGCGGAGATCGGCGCCGAGCAGGTCGACGCCCGCCAGGTCCGCTCCACGGAGGTCTGCGCCGATGAGGATAGCCCCGCGCAGGTCTGCTCCGCACAGACGACGAGTGCGCAGGTCGCGGCCGGCGAGGTCTGCCGAGGGGTGGAGGTCGTCGTCCGGCTCGGCGTCGTCGCCGGCCAGGTACCCGCCCCGCGCCTCCTCGCTGACGTCGATCAGCACACTTCGGATGTCAGCGCGGAGGGACTCGACGTCGCAGGCGAGGATCTGGGAGGTGCCGCTGTCGAGGATCCGCTGGATCCCGGTGCGGAGTCGGCCGATGTGCACCACCAGGTCTGACGCGGCCGTCCGCTCGGCGGCTTCGACGAGGTACCAGCGCATCTCCTGCAGTCGGCGCACCACGGAGAACGTGGCGAACATCTCGGCGCTCGTCTCGGGGCGTTCCCGCCAGCTCGTGCCGCCGAAGAGCTCCTGCGAGACGAGTTGGCCCGCGCCGAAGCAGTCGAAGACGGTGCATCCGCGGAACCCTCGCGGGCGCAGGGATTCATGGATGGTGCAAGAGAAGTCGTCTGCGAGATTGAGGCAGGGCGTGCCTGCCGGTTTGTCGATCGGGAAGTCGGTCGATCGTTGGAACCCGAAGGCGGTGCAGCAGAGCGCGAAGCAGTCAGCGCAGTTCGCGCGAAGAGCCGAGCGGTCGTCGGAGGGGGTGGAGGAAGCGTCGATGGACGTCATGCGTGGGTGTTCTTTCCGGAGTGGTTTCGAGTGGGGGCCGGGGTGCAGGGGAACTCCGCAGGGAGCTCCCGTTCCGGGCGCACGAAATCACCGCCCCTCGTGGGAGGAGCGAACGGGTGTCGCTGAAAGGCCTCTGGGTCACAGAGCGAAAGAACGGTTCACTGCCCTCAGGGTATCGGAGGGCGTCGGATCGGGCCTACGGCCAGATCCGTGATCGCGCCGTCGCCAGCCGGGTCTTCCAATCGGTGGGCGCCTTCTGGCGCCACCAGATCACCGATGTGCGCAACCCATCAATGACGGCCACCAGCGCGGCTCCGAACATCACGATGGCAACCCAGGACGGTATGCCGTCGGACACAGCAACAACCGGAGTCAACGCGAGAAGGATGGCCGCAAGGGTGAGGGAGACCGCAACCCGGATCACTGCGCCCACGATGCCTGCAGGGATCGCCTCCGGATCCGTGCCGCCTCGCAGATCATTGTCCATGGTCCGCCTTCCGCCTGACTTCATTGTGGCCGCTCGCGACCGGCTTGCCTACGTCCTGAGCGCAGAGGTGTTCTCAGCCCAGGTCGCGTTCCCGCGCCGCACGACCATTCCGACGCGTCGATGGAGACAGTCCGGTGCTGCGGGGTTTCGCTCGCGGGCGTTCAGTCCCGGATGAGCTGGTTCAGTGCGGCCCAGCCGAGCGTGGGCGGTGATGCGGGAGCCGCATCGGGCGTCTCGAGCATCGCCGTCGCCCACTGCTGCGCGAGGCTGTAAGCGGCTTCCGCGATCGACGAACCAGCGCTGATGCGACTCGCGCCGGCTCTCGCGAGCTCGCTGATCGTCAGCGTTCCCGGACCGAAGGCGACGTTGAGTGGCAGGGTCGTCGCATCGGCGAGCCGCTCGATCGTGTCGGCTCGGAGGGCACCGAGCACGAAGATCCCGCTCGCGCCGGCCCGTGCATACGCGGCGGCACGCGTCACCGTCTCGTCGAACCAACGGTCGTCTCCGATGTCGCCGAGTCGATGCGTGTCGATCCGGGCGTTGATGAAGAGGGGGATACCGGCCTCGTCAGCGGCAGAGCATGCTGCCGCGATCCGTCGTTCTTGTTCCGCGATCGGGCGGAGCGAGTCCTCGAGGTTCACGCCGGAGGCGCCCGCGTCGATACAGGAGGCGATCGAGCTGGCGACCTCGTCCGGTGTCTCTCCGTAGCCGCCCTCGATGTCCGCGGTGACCGGGACGGACACCGACGATGCGATCCGTCGCACGGTATCGAGGGCGACGTCGCGAGTCAGCTCGTTCCCATCGCGGTACCCGAGCGACCAGGCGACCCCGGCACTCGTCGTCGCGATGGCGCGGGCGCCGGACGCCAGGACGGTGCGGGCGGAGGCGACGTCCCAGGCGTTCGGCAGGATCAGCGGGTCTCCGGGTACGTGCATCGCCTGCAGGGCGAGCGCGCGTTCGAGCGGTGTGGTCATCAGGCAAGTCCAGCACATCTCGCCTGGCCGTTCGACCGCGTGGGTGGCTGAGACCCAGGGGGTCAGCGGACGGAAGGCGTGAGGGCTGAGCTCAAGCGGGACATCGGGATCGCGCCGGGGAACGGCTCGCGCTTCGGCTCCCAGCCCGGGTTGGCCGCCCGCAGCTCTGCGATCTTCCTCGTCTGCCCGTCCCAGATCCTCGTGAGGACGTTGCCGGTGCGTCGGCTCAGCATCGTGGTGATCAGGTTGAGCGGCGAGATCGGGACGGGCATCTCGACGTCGAGCAGGATGCAGAGCCGACCCGAGTACAAAAACTTCGGATCGTGGTTCACGAACCACCCGCCCCCGGCGATCCGCAGGTAGGTCTCGCCGATGTATCGCGTGGCACCGTCGTTGAAATCGGTGTCCTGCTCCTGCGCGAAGGCGTGGCGGTCCGGCCAACGGTGGAGGATGAGCCGCTCGAGGGAGACGAGCGAGTCCCGCGAGTAATCGGTGACGACCTCGCGCGGTGTGAGGAAGTCCTCGAATCGTGCGAGGCGCGGGTGCATGATCTCCAGCCACTCGATCAGCAGCTTGTGCTGCTCCGGTGCGTGTGGTTGCTCGCCGGTCTCGGTGTGTCCGTCGTCGTCCATCCCTCGAACGTACGCGGTGCGCGACGGGCAGGGAATGGGGACATCTCCCCTCGGTGTGGTTGGCTGGGCCGCACCTGATTGAATTCGTCCCCCTAGGAGGTAGCCGTGCGTGTCTTCGGTGTCTTTGCCCTCGTGCTCGCCGCCGTCGGCCTCGTGGTCGCCTCGCTGGTCGTGATCGGCAACCCGGATCTGGCCGCACCCGGTCCGCAACTCCTGCCGTACCAGGCGTACGACTCCTGGCGCTTCACCCTCGGCCTCCTCCTGTGGGGTGCGGGTGTCTGGCTCGCGGTCGGCATCCTCGCGGTGTCGCGTCAGCCGGGGCTCGCCTGGCTCGTGCTGCTCGCGTTCATCCCGCTACTCGTGGTCGACCTGATCGGCGGCGGGCTGATGCCGAGCTTCGTCCTGGCGCTCCTCGCAGTCGTCGTCCTCGGGCTCGTCGTCCCGGTGATCGTCGGGGTCGTCGGCGTCGCGATCGGCGGGGCTGCCCGGCGTCGGAAGCTGCGGACAGCACCGACGGCCTGAACCGTTCGGCCGGCGCTTCCGCTACCGCGCACCCTCGAAGGTCTGGGTGCCGAGGACGGCGAGCAGCTTGAGCTTGCCTGCGGCCTCGGTGTGCGGTGCGGCCGTGAGGACGAGGAGTGCCTGCGACTGGTCCTCGGTGAACAGGGCCTGACAGTCCAGCTCGATGGGGCCGATCTCGGGGTGGATGAGCACCTTGTGGTCCTCGAACCGCCGCCCGACCTCATGCGTCGCCCACAGTCGCCGGAACTCCTCACTGTGCCCGGAGAGCGCCTCGACGATCTCGCCCGCCGGCGACTGCGCCCCCAGCGAGCCGTAGGCCGCACGGAGTGACGCGACCTGCGCTCGGCTCTGCCGGTCCCGGTCCTCGGAGGGGTATCGCTCGCGTTCCTCCGGGTGCAGGAACCAGCGGTAGATCGCGCTGCGTTCCAGGCCCCGGTACCGGCTCGCATCACCGAACAGCGCCCGGGCAGGATCGTTCTGGACGAGCGTCTCGCCGAGCGCCGACAGGATGAGCGCGGGTGCGTCGGTGAGCCGGTCGAGGACGCGCAGGAGCGCCGGCGCGACGTAGTCGGTCGCTGCGAGGCGGGTCGGCGCGTTGTGTCCGGCGATCCGGTACAGGTAGTCGCGTTCCTCGGCACTCAGCCGGAGCGCCCGCGCGAGCGAACCCAGCATCTGCGTGCTCGGCTGCGGACCCCGCTGCTGCTCGAGCCGCGCGTAGTAGTCGGTCGACATCGCTGCGAGCTGCGCGACCTCCTCGCGTCGGAGCCCCGCCGTCCGTCGCCGAGGTCCGCTGCTCAGACCGACGTCCGCGGGCTGCAACGTCGATCGGTGTCGGAGGAGGAAGTCGGCGAGCGCTGGGCGATCCATCCCGCCAGTATCCGCCTCCGCGGCCAGGTGATCCAGGGATCGCGGATCCATGGATCGCCGCACCCTGGTGCGGCCGTCGTCACCGACGGAGACTCGATGCATGCAGATCACCGGAAACACCGTCTTCATCCCCGGCGCGACGAGCGGCATCGGCCTCGCTCTCGCACGACGCCTCCACGCAGCCGGCAACACCGTCATCATCGGCGGGCGACGCACCGAACTCCTCGAGTCGATCGCCGCCGACGAGCCCGGCCTCCACACCGTGCGGATCGACACAGCCGATCCTGCGAGCATCGAAGCCGCGGCGAAGCAGGTCATCGCGGAGCACCCGGAGATGAACGTGCTCATCACGATGGCCGGCGTCATGCGCGGCGAGGACTGGACCGGTTCCGACTTCGTCGCGACCGCCGAGGAGATCATCACGACGAACGTCCTCGGGCCCATCCGGCTCATCGGCGCGTTCATCGAGCAGCTCCGCAGCCGACCGGACGCCACGATCATGACCGTCTCCTCGGGCCTCGCTTTCACCCCGCTGCGGGTGACGCCGACCTACAACGCGAGCAAGGCGGCCATCCACATGCTGAGCGAGTCGATCCGCCTCCAGCTGGCGGACACGGGCGTCCGTATCGTCGAGCTCGTCCCGCCGGCCGTCCGCACCTCGCTCATGCCCGGCCAGGAGGAGAGCGACTTCGCGATGCCACTCGACGCGTTCGCCGACGAGGTCATGGGCCTCATCGAGTCGCAGCCCGACGCCACGGAGATCCAGGTCGAGAACGTCAAGTTCCTGCGCTACGCCGAGGTCCGCGGCGAGTACGACCAGACCGTCGCGATGCTCAACCGCCTCGACCCGCACTAGGCGCGTTCGTTCGCCCGAATCTGCACGAATCAGGCTGAGATCGTGCAGAATCGGGCGACTCAGCGCGTCCGGAGCCCGCCAGATGGCGGTGCGATGCCGGGAAGACGGGCACGTTCGGCGGGTGAGTCGGGCCGTCGCGAGCAGCAGACTGGGGATACCGTCATCCGCTGTGGACATTGGAGTTCATCATGACCGCGACCGCGAACCACCCGCCCTTCGATCCCGAGCTCGCCGCGGTCCTCGCCGCCGTCGGCGATCTGATGCCCTCGACCCTCACCGCCGACATGATCCCGATGCTGCGCCAGGCGTCGCCGGTCTCGCTCCCCGTGGACGAGATGCTCGCCGAAGCCGGGGTCGAGCGCCGCGATCTGAGCATCGCCGGGTACGAGGGTGCCGAGATCTCCGTCTCCGTGCTCGCGCGAGCCGGCAAGATCGGCACCGGCCCCGGAGTGTTCCACACCCACGGCGGCGGGATGATCATGGGCGACCGCTTCGTGGGGCTCGCCCAGTTCCTGCCGTGGATCGTCGAACTCGACGCCACGGTCGTCACCGTCGAGTACCGACTCGCACCGGAGTTCCCCGACCCGTACCCGGTGGAGGACTGCTACGCCGCACTCGTCTGGACGGCGGAGCACGCGCAGGAACTCGGCATCGATCCGGCTCGGTTCATCATCGCGGGAGCGAGCGCCGGTGGAGGGCTCGCCGCTGGTGTCGCGCTCCTGGCCCGCGATCGGAGCGGTCCGGAGCTCGCCGGCCAGGTCCTCATCTACCCGATGCTCGACGATCGCGACGCCACCGTCTCGACCACGCAGATCGACGGGGTCGGCGTCTGGGACCGGGGCAGCAACATCACCGGCTGGACCGCACTGCTCGGCGACCGTGTCGGAGGCGACGACGTCTCCATCTATGCCGCCCCGGCACGCGCAACCGATCTGACCGGCCTGCCACCCGCTTTCATCGACTGCGGCAGTGCAGAGGTCTTCCGTGACGAGGACGTCGCCTACGCGACGTCGCTCTGGCAGGCCGGCGTCCAAGCCGAGCTCCACGTGTGGCCGGGTGGGTTCCACGGATTCGACATGCTCGCGCCGCACGCCGAACTCGCCCGGGCCATGACCGCCGCCCGGAACGCCTGGGTCGCTCGCCTGCTCGCGCCCTGAGGTCATCGCCTGTGACGGCCCGGTTCCCTATGCTGGGTCGTCACAGGCACATCGGAGTGACGCCATGCAGGAACTCGTCGGCCGCCTCACCGCCTTGGATCCCGAGGCGAGTGAAGGTCTGAAGGTCATCGCCTACTTCGACGCGCTCGTCGCGGGCGGGGTGAACACCGAAGCGCTCACCCGCGGAGCAGCCGTTCTGGCCGGGGTGCCAGCAGGAGCGCGTACCCCGGAGGCTGCCGTCCGCGTCGATCCTGCCGGCCACCGGCTGCCCGTCGAATCCGCGGACTGGCCGACGCGCACGGTCGCCGGTGACGGGTCCGTCTGGTTGGAACGCGTCGGAGTCGCCCACGCCAACGACGCGATCGTGCTCGAACGGTTCGCGCTCGCCGTGGCCCTACTGCGGTCGCGGCGTCACCCGCAGGCGGACTCGTCGGTGCAGATCCTGCTCGATGCCGACCGTTCCGAGTCGGAACGATCGCAGGCCGCCGAACGACTGTCCCTCTCCGGCTCCGCCCTGCGGGTGATCGCGACGTCACCGTCGGTGCACCCGCAGGGCGGTCCGTCGGCCCTCACGGTCGGCACCGGTGGCGTGCTGCGGGCGACGATCATCAGCGGTCCCGACTCGGTGCCGGGACCGTCTACTGTCGACGGCGTCGCCGGGATCGGACGCCCGGGCGTCGCGACCCAGCTGGTGCGATCGTGGGCGGACGCGCAGTTGGCCATCAGCATGACGGACGCCTCCCACCGGGTCGTCGACATCGCGGACCTCGGTATCCTCGCTGACGCGGTCCGGGAGTTGGCCGCCACCGCCGCTGGGGTGCCGGACGTCTCGGCGCTCGCCGCACTCGACGATCGTGCCGTGCGGGTGCTCGACGCGCTGGTGCGAGGCGACAGTGTGCGGTCAGCAGCGCAGGAGCTCGGCATGCACCACTCGACGTTGCAGGGCAAGCACGAGCACTTCACCCGGATCCTGGGATACGACCCTCGTGAGCCGGTCGGCCGGGCGCGCTACGAACTCGCCTCGCTGCTGCTCAGATCCATGGGGCGTTGAGTCGCCCCGTTCTGCACGGAATACGGCGATATCCGTGCAGAATCGGGCGACTCAGCGAGCCGCTGCCTCCAGATCCAAGACGACGTCGTCGAGGCCGGCACCGCTCACCGTCACCGTGATGGCACCGGGCCCGCTCGGCCGGACGATCGCCAGCGCCCGTCCGTCGAAGGTGGTGCGCGTGGTCGCGTCGAAGCGCTCGGTCGTCTTCGGGGTGCCGGTTCCGAAGCCCGCGAGCCGACCCTCGCCCGCGACGCTAACCGAGACCTCGCGGTCGGCGCCGGTGACCAGGACGCCGGCCGCGTCCCGCAGCTCGATCGCGATGAAGGCGAGATCGGTGTCGTCGGCGCGGAGCGTCGTCCGGTCGGCGGTCGCCACGAGCCTGGTCGGGCCGGTGGCGGAGACGAGCGCGGTGCGTCCGACCTCCGCGCCCGAGCGGAACGCGACCGCCTCGAGCGTGCCCGGCCGGTAGACGGTCTCGAACTCGGCGAGCTTCGGCCGGCGTCCACCCACCGGCCCACGCGCCACCTCCACACCGTCGAGCAGTAGAGCCACCTCGTCGGCATCGGCGGCGACCTCGACCGTCACCGGCGCGCCCTCGAAACCGGGCCATGTCCACGAGTCGACCGAGTCGCTCCATGCCCACGGCGACTGCATCGTGATCGTCTGCCCGTGCCGTTCCGGTCGGAGCACCGCGATGGCCGGCTCGGACCGCAGACCGAAGACGATCTCCCGGTAGTACGACACCGGCCGCCGCCAGCCGGTGATGTCGAAGTCGCCGCACCACGCGGTGAGGTAGGGGAACTCGCGCTCGAGTGCGCCGTTCGCCTCCGGGTCCTCAGCGTAGGAGGTCGCACCGATGCCGACCTCGCCGAGGTAGTCCCAGCCGGTCCAGGTGAAGTCGCCGATCACGTTCGGGTTCGCCTCGACGAGCGGCCAGAGGTCGCCGATCTGCGTCGGGAAGGTCTCCGAGCCGACGATCACGCGGTGCGGGAACCGCTCGGCATCGCTCGCGTAGCGGCCGTCCGCGTAATTGAGACCGAGGACGTCGAGGGCTGCACTGGACTCCTCGGTGCGCGTCGTGACGGCGTCGGAGGATCCGATGAGGGTCATCATGTTCGCGCCCGCTTCGCCCATCAGCTCGTTCAACCCCTGGTCCGACGCCATGATGTCGTCCAGATCGTCGAGCACGGCCAGGGTCGCGTTCACGCCGTTCGTCACGAGTCGTGTCGGATCCAACGCGCGCACGTGCTCGGCGAGTTCCCGCGCCTGGATCGCACCGTGCGGGGTGCCGACCTCGACGACCTCGTTGCCGATCGAGTACATGATCACGCTCGGATGGTTCATGTCCTTCGCCACCATCGACTCCAGATCGGCCCGCCACCACTGCGCGAAGTCGAGGGAGTAGTCGTGGTCCGTCTTGCCCCGGCCCCACATGTCGAAGGCCTCGTCCATGACGAGCATGCCGATGCGGTCGCAGGCGTCGAGCATGGCGGGCGACGCCGGATTGTGGGCCGCGCGGATCGCGTTGAAGCCGGCGTCCTTGAGGAGCTGGATACGCCGTTCCTCGGCGCGCGCGATCGACGCTGCACCGAGCGGACCGTTGTCGCCGTGGACACAGGCGCCGCGCAGGAGCACCGGCTCGCCGTTGATGCGGAGACCCTTCCGAGGGTCGACGGTGACCGTGCGGATGCCGTGGACCGTGTGGACGACGGCCGCCTCGTCGGGTCGGTCGTCGACCTCGAGCGAGGTCCTCGCCGAGTACAGTGCCGGCGAGTCGACGCTCCACAGGGCTGCGTCCGGCACGTACAGGCGCTGGCGGATGAGCGCGCTACCGCCTGGCGCGACGGTGACCGGCGTGCGCTCGCCCTCGACCACCCTCCCGTCTGGGCCGGCGAGTTCCGTCGCGAGGACGCGCGCGCTCCTGGTGAGACCCCGGTTGACGATGGTCGTCGCCACTTCGAGCACCGCCTGGTCATCCTCGATCCGGATCGTCGTGATGCGGACACCGTCGGGTTCGACGTGCGTGGGTTCGTCGACGTGCAGGAGGACCGGGCGGTGCAGCCCGGCTCCGGCGTACCAGCGGGAGTCCTGCCCTGCGCGGGTCTCGATGCGCAGCGTGTTCGTCTCGCCAAAATGGAGGAACGGGGTGAGCTCGACGAAGAAGCGCGCGAAGCCGTCGGCACGATTGCCGGCGAACTCGTCGTTGAGGTACACCATCGCGTGACGGAACGCGCCCTGGATCTCGAGCCGGACGATGCGACCGGACCACTCGGCGGGGACCTCGAAGGTCTTCACCTGGCTGAACGCGCCGGCGGGGAAGTAGGCGGCTCCACCCTTCGCGACTGCGTCCGGCGAGCGCTCGGTATCGCGCAGCGCGTCGTGCGGGAGGGTCACGGCCAGCGAGTCGTCGGCACCGCCCTGGACGGCGGCGAACGGGCCTCGGGGTGCGCGGACGATCCAGTCGCCGGTGAACGGGATGGTGGTCATGACGTGCTCCAGTGCAGATCGGGATGACGAAAGTCTTTCGGCGTCGTGCGCCCTGACCCCGAAGGTAGGCTGAGCGGCCAGGCGTCGTCAATGCCTCGATTCGAAACTGTTTCGCTATGCTGGGCGCGACCGACGGCTGCCCGCTGCGGGACGAGGGAGGGGCTCCATGGCACGCACACCCATGACGGGTCCGACGCTGGCGTCGATCGCAGAGCGCGCCGGTGTCTCGATCGCGACCGTCTCGAAGGTGATCAACGGTCGTTCGGGCATGTCCGAGGCGACCCGTGCCCGGGTCGAGACGGCCGTCCGCGAGCTCGGGTACCGCCCGACACCCCGGTCGATCCCCGGTGCTCCACGAAGCATCCACGTCGTGTTCGACACCTTGCACAGCGTCTACTCCCTCCGTGTCCTCGACGGCATGGTCGCCGCGGCACAGCGGTCGGACGTCGATCTCGTGACGCGGGTGCTGTCGCCCGGTTCCGGCTTCGGTTCCACGGATGCGACCGGAGACGAGGTGGCGCTCGACCGCAGCTTCGTCGACGGCGTCGCGGCGCGAGGTGCGATCGGCATGATCGTCGTCACGACCCCCATCGCCGCCGACGTCGTCGATGCCTGCCTCGACGCGGGCATCGCGCTCGTCGCGGTCGACTCGCCGGATCCGCTCGACCGCTCGGTCGCGAGTATCGGCTCGAGCCACGCCGCCGGCGGGCAGCAGGCGGTCGAGCACCTCGTCGGCCTCGGGCATCGGCGGATCGCCTTCGTGGGCGGACATCCGGCGAATCCCGGCCTTCATGCGCGGGCGATCGGCTATCGAGAGGCGCTCTTGTCGGCCGGTGTCAGGCTCGACCCAGAGCTCGTCTCAGAGGAGGGGATGGGCACCTCGGCGCGGGCGGTCGAGCGCATGCTCGCACTCGACGACCCGCCGACCGCCGTGTTCGCGACCAACGACGCCGACGCCTTCGCCGTCATCCGCACGGTCGTCCAGGCCGGTCTCCGCGTGCCGGAGGACGTGAGCGTGGTCGGCTACGACGACACGTACTCGGCGATGCTGACCGTTCCGCTCCTGACGACCGTCCACACCTCGATGCACGACATCGGCCGGGCGGCGGTCGACACCGTCCTCCGCTTGCATGCCGGCGAGCGGCCGTTCTCCCATCACCTCGAGCTCGCGACGACGCTCATCGCGCGGGAGTCGACGGGGCCGGTCCCGCCCTCGACGCCCTGAGTTGCCCGAATCTGTGCGTTTCAGCCCGAATTTCGAGCAGTTTCGGGCGACTCAGCGGGACGAGCGCGGCAGGCGGAGGTCGTGGAGCGTGAAGCGGCCGACGGGGAGCGCGGCACGGATCCGGGACTCGTCGAAGCGGCGTGAGGGACGGAGGTCCGCGGGGAGTTCCGGTGCCGCTGGGGCCGCCTCGCTCACTCCTTCCGCCAGCATCTGCGCCTGCGCCTTCGCCACCAACGGCGTCTTCATGAGGCGTTCCGTCGCGCGCGCGAGCAGGCGGATCGTCCACACGGGGACCGGGACGTACAGCGGGCGGCGTCCGGCCACGTGCGCGATCCGGCGCACGGCCGCACCCAGCTCGAGCTCCTCGGCGCCCATGACCGCGACGGTCGGCTCCGACACCCGGCCCTCGAGTGCTGCGACGAGGACGTTGACGGCGTCCGCGACCGGCACCGGACGCACGCGGCGCTCGCGGTAGCCGACGGTCGCGAACACCGGGAAGGTGCGGACGGCCTTGGTGACGTGATCGACCATGTGGTCGCCTGCGCCGTAGATCATGCCGAACTTGAGGACGGTGTGCGCGATGCCCGAGCCCCGCACGATCTCCTCGGCCGCCCACTTCGTCTCGTGGTACCCGGAGCCGCAGTCGGGGCGCGCGCGGAGGAAGCTCACCAGCACGATGCGACCGACGCCGGCGCGGCGGGCCGCGTCCACGACCGCCCGGGTGCCGTCGACGTGCACGCGCTGGAAGGTCTGCTCGCCGAGCTCGCGGTTGATCCCGGCGCAGTGCGCGACCGCGTCGCAGTCGGCGAACGCGGCGGTCAACGCCTCGACGTCGTCGATCTCCACGCCGGTGCGTCGGGAGACGACGACGATCTCGTGCCCGTCGTGCTGCAGTCGCTCAGTCAGGTGTCGTCCGACGAACCCGGTCCCACCGGTGATGGCCACTCGCATGCTGTCTCCTTCGCTTGTTAGCAATATAGCGAAACTGTATATCGCAATTGTGCTAGATTGCAAACATGGCAGATACAGCGTCGGACATCTTCGCCGCGCTCGCTCACCCGACGCGGCGGCAGATCCTGCAGGACCTCAAGGACGGCGAGCTCGCCGCGGGGGAGATCGCCGCACGCTTCGACGCCACCGGTCCGACCATCTCCCGGCACCTGAGCGTCCTGCGCCAGGCGGGCCTCGTCTCCGAGCGCCGCGATGCGAACCGCATCCTCTACTCACTCGTCGGTGAGCGCCTCGCGCTGTCGGTGGGCGACTTCCTGTCCACCGTGTGCCCGGAGCAGATGGTCCTGCGTGAGGTCCGCAAGCGCCGGACCGCGTAGCTCGGTCTCGATCCGGCGCTGAGTCGCCCGAAGATGTCCGATTCCGCCGCGATCTCGAGCCGTTTCGCGCGACTCAGCGCAGCCCGCGCGTGACGCTGCGGACGATCGTCTGCGTGGCGGCCTCTCCGGCGCGGGTCGGCAGTAGTGCCCAGACGTGGAACTGTCCGGTGCCCTCGTGGTAGTCGACGGTGACGCCGGCCGCTTCGGCTCGGTCGACGAGCAGCTCTGCGTCGGGGTTGAGGACGTCGCGGGTCCCGCTCAAGAGCGTGAGTGGTCCGAGCCCGGCGAAGTCGCCGAAGAGGGGGCTCACGGTCGGATCGGTGATGTCCAGATCGCCGCGCCAGTGCTCCGCGAACACGCGCCCACCGGGCGTCGCCAGCCAGGGGTCGCTCGGCTGCACGAGGGGGATCCGCGGGTTGCTCCAGGTGAGGTCGAGCGCCGGTGACAGCAGGGTGGTCATCGGCAGGACGACGCCCTCGTCCCGGAGTCGGAGCGCAGCCGACAGGGCGATCTGACCGCCGGCCGAGTCGCCCGCGAGGACGGTCGGCCCGTGCCGCTCGATGCTGCGCCGCACCAGCTCGACGACGCCGTTCTGCGCCAGCGCCGCGGTGCCGTAGGGCACGAGCGGGTAGATCGGGAGTGTGACCACGGCGCCGGTCTCCGCGGCGATGGTGGCCGCCAGCGTCCAGTGCTGCGGTGCGATCTCGCCGACCCAGCCGCCGCCGTGCGCGTACACGACCCCGCCGATCGCCGGTCGTCGCGTGGGGGACACGGTGTACACCGGCCACTCTCCGAAACGTTCGACGTCGACCCGGACGTCGCTGCGGAGGGTGCTGGGTGGACCGTAGGACGCCGGCCGGAGGGTGCGTTCCCGGATCCGGCGGCGCGCGCCGGCCTCACTCACGAAGGCGCGGTTCGCGCGGATGAGTCGGAGCGCTGGGCCGACGACGACGCCTGGGATGGTGAGCACGGTGCCTCCGCGGTTGACGGGTTCCTGGGTCTCGCCACGGTAGCAGCGCAGGCTGGGCAGGAGTCCCCGTCATGCTGGAGGTGAAGCGCTCCGACGGGTCTTCGTCGTGGGACACTGGCAGACGGCGTCGACGTGCCGATCGCGCCGCAGCAGCCCGTCCCGAAGGAACCGCATGCCCGAGCTGAACCCCGTCGTCATCGAGCGAGTCGCCTGGGACGACGAGCGGGCCGTGCGGCTCCGCGCCGCGATGGACGAGGAGATGGACGCACGGTACGCGTCGGCCTGGGAGGACTGGGACCCCGAGGCCGCCGAGCGGGCGCTGACCGCGTTCACCGTCGATCCTGCCGACATCAGTGCGACCTTCCTGGCCCTCATCGACGGCGAGCCGGTCGGCCACGCCGCCCTGCGCCGACTGCACGGTGAATGGGAGCTCAAGCGCGTCGTCACCCTCCCGGCTCACCGCGGCCGGGGTGTCTCGAAGCGCCTGATCACCGCCGTCGAGGACACCGCCCGTGCCGAGGGGGCGTCCCGCCTCATCCTGCAGACCGGCGACCGCCAGCCCGAGGCCGTGCGGCTCTACGAGTGGCTCGGCTACGAGCCCATCCCGATCTACTCGCCGTACGAGGTCATCCCGATGTCGCTCTGCTACGCCCGCCCGCTCCGCTGACGCTCGGCAGCGCGGCTGCCTCCGCTAGTGAGTAGCTTTCGCGGGCTGGTTCCGTGACCGCAGGCGCGAGATCCCGGTCACGATCGCGACGACGATCAGACCGAGGACGAGTCCGAACACGGCGGACATCGCGGTGTCGGCGATCCAGACGACGACCGGTCCGGCGGCCTCGATCGCGTGGGTGACGACGTGCAGGAGGTCGTACGGTCCGTGCCAGAACGTCTCGGCCAGGTTCGCGATCACGAGGTGGCCGCCGACCCAGAGCATCGCGACCGTGCCGACGATGCTGATGACGCGGAAGACCGCGGGCATCGACGCGACGATCCGTGCGCCGGTGCGGCGGACGCCGCGTGACGGGTTCTTCATGAGCCGGAGTCCGATGTCGTCGATCTTCACGAGCAGGGCGACCGCGCCGTAGACGACCGCGGTCATGACGAGGCCGATGACCAGGAGGGCGCCCAGTGTCATCCAGATGCCGAGCCCCGAGTCGAGGCTGGCGAGGGAGATGAGCATGATCTCCGTGCTGAGGATGAGGTCGGTGCGGACCGCCCCGGAGACGAGCTTCTTCTCGTCGCGGACGTCCTCCTCCGCCTCCGCGTGGTGCATGCCGAACCACTCCATGACCTTCTCCGCACCCTCGAAGCAGAGGTAGGTGCCTCCGATGATGAGGAGGAACGGCAGCACCCAGGGCGCGAACGCCGTGAGCAGCAGGGCGATCGGGATGATGATGACGAACTTGTTGATGAGGCTGCCGCGGGCGATCCGCCACACGACCGGTAGTTCCCGCGCGGGGGTGAGCCCCTGCACGTACTGCGGGGTGACGGCCGCATCGTCGATGACGACGCCGGCGGTCTTCGCACTCGCCTTGAGGGCTGCGCTGAGGATGTCATCGACAACGGCGAGCAGGCCGACCGACATGTGCTTCTCCTTGGCTCGGGGGTCACACCGCTGCGGGCTCGGCGGGGACGGAGTCCACAGTACTGTCGCGATCGCCGAAGGGTGTACTGCTGGACACTCCCTCGCCGACGTGCACGGCCGTAGCGTCGTCCGTATGCAGATCCAACCGAAACCCGCGACGATCAAGAACCCCGCCGAGCAGTTCACCGGCGACGTCTACCTCGACCTGCTGGCCGCGCCGCAGCAGGACGGCCAGCACATGGTGGTCGCAAAGGTGCGGTTCCTCCCCGGCGCCCGCACCGCATGGCACTCGCATGCCAACGGGCAGACCCTCCACGTCACCGAGGGAGCCGCCCTCATGGGCACGCGCGACGGTGCCGTTCTCGTCGTCCAGCCGGGTCAGACGGTCTACACCCCACCCGGCGAGGAGCACTGGCACGGAGCCACGCCCGACGACTACATGGAGCACCTCGCGATGTTCGAACGGGCGGACGACCCGGCCGCGAGCACGACCTGGCTCGAGCACGTCGCCGAAGCCGACTACCACCGCCCCTGACCGATTGCCCGACCTCGACCCCGCTTCTCCGCTGTGGAGAAGCCGGCGTCCTCCCCAGGGGTAGGGAGGCCTCCCTTCCATGCGGATGCCACCCCGGTACTGTTGGCACTCACGACAGATTGGGGATTTCGAATGGTCGAGACCACACCGCGCCGCTCACGGTCGGCCGTGCTCGCGCTGACCTTGACGATCGGAACGCTCGTCGCAGCGGCGATCATCGGCGGATACTTCATCATCGTCGGCGATCAGGCCGACATCGCCGGGCGGGTCTGGCTCACGCTGCTGCTGCTCGCGGCCTTCGTCGGTGCCGTGTCGCTCGACGCCGCAGCCGGCCACGGACCCAACAAGTGGTACCTCGCGGTGTCGACGTTGGTGAACATCTTCCTCGTCACCGTCGGCCTCCTGAAGCTGTGGAACGGGTGGCTCCAGCCGCCGAACACCTCCGACGGGTTCGTCTGGTCCACGCAGATCATGCTGTTCCTCGGCATCCTCATCATCGTGCGTCTGGCGCTCATCATCATCCAGGTGTACTTCCTCCACTTCGTCACCCGCGCCACGTCCAGCGTGGTCAGGGCCACCGGCATCGTGACGATCGCGCTCATCATCGCCACGGTCCTCGTGCTCGTGCTGCCCATGGCGTTCCCCGAGGGCACCTGGGCTGACTGGTGGTGGCGCATCGCCGCGGCCACGACGCTCGCTGCGGCGATCTCCGCCGTGATCCCCGTGATCGTGCGGGCGTTCTCGCCGAAGCCGGAGGGCGAGCGGGTGAGCTACGGGCAGCAGCCGTACCGTCCGGAGGTCTACCAGCAGGCCGCGCCTGGCTACCCCGTGCAGGGTTACCCGGGTCAGCAGGGATACCAGGGCCAGCAGGGCTACCCAGGACAGCAGCCGCAGCAGCCGTTGCAGGGGCAGCCGTACCCCCAGCAGCCGTACCCGCAGCAGCCGTACCAGGGGCAGCAGCAGCCGTATGGCGGCCAGCCGAACCCTGGCCAGCCGAACCCCGGCCAGTATGGGCAGGGGCACCCCGGGCAGGGCTACCAGGGGCAGCCGGCTCCGCAGCAGCCCGCCCCGCAGCAGCCGGGCCAGCAGTGGCCCACGCCGTCCTGGCAGGGCTCCGCACCCGGGCAGCCTGCTCCGGCCCAGCCCGCGCCGCAGCAGTGGGGGCCTCCGCAGCCGCAGGTCCCGTCGTCGCCGGTTCCGCCCGCGCCCACGCAGCACGAGCAGCGTCCGCAGGAACCGAAGCAGCCGACGGAGCCGCAGCAGCCGCAGAGCCCGCCGCCCGCCGAGTAGGCGAATCGACCAGGAGCCGGCTGGATGCTGACCGCTTCCAGCCGGCTCCGTCGTCGGTCGCATTCATAACCGGGCTCTGCTTGCGCACAACTGCGTAGCCGCGTCGGGCACGTCCTCGCCCAGCGGCGGATGTGGCGATGCGCTCGCTCCGTGAGGATGGAATCGGCGCGGTGCGACCGCCCGCCGCCGACTCCTCACGATGGGTGACGATGCGCAAGCTCCTGAAGGTTCCACTGATCTCGATCGCCACGATCGCCGGCCTCATCGCAGCGGGTCTCGCGACGACGAGCATCGTGAACGCCGTCGCGAGTTCGTCGGAAGCGGGCGACCTGCAGCCCTATGGGCAGTTGGTCGACGTCGACGGCAAGGACATGAACGTCGTCGTCAGTGGTTCCGGCGCCGAGACGATCGTCCTGCTGCCCGGGCAGGGCACCGCGGCACCCGGCCTCGACTTCGAGCCGCTCGTCGACGAGCTCCGCGATCAGTACCGGGTGGTGGTGGTCGAGCCGTTCGGCTACGGCCTCAGTGATCAGACGGACGTGCCCCGGACCTCGGCCAACATCGCCGGCGAGGTGCACGCCGCCCTGCAGCACCTCGGCATCGACCGCTACGTCCTCGCCGGACACTCGATCGCCGGTATCTACGCCCTCGAGTATCTGGAGCGGTTCCGCGCCGAGGTGACGGCGTTCATCGGGATCGACACGAGCGTCCCGACCCAGCCCGGAAGTGACGAGCCGACACCGACCGACGGCGTCGAGACGCTGAAGGCCCTCGGTATCCTCCGCCTCCTCACCGCCAGCGCGCCCGACCCGTACGAGGGCCTCCCGTACGACGCCGCCACGAAGCGCCAACTCGCGATCCTGACGAACCGCAATGCGATGTCGCCGACGCTGCTCGACGAGATCGCCCACACGCCTGGCAACTTCAAGGCGGCCCGATCCCAAGCGTTCCCGGCCGACCTGCCGATCCTCATGTTCGTCGTCGGCGACGACCCGGAACTCTCCGACTGGGTGCCCCTTCACGAGGAGCAGCTCGCCGGAGTCGACCGGAGTGAACTCGTCCGACTCGACGGCGGCCACTACCTGCACCACACCGAGGCGACGGTGATGGGCGAGGACATCAAGCGGTTCCTCGCCGACACGCCGGGAGACTGAATCCCCGGCTGATCCGGGCTGGCGTGTCGTCGGATGTCGGGTTAGGCTCACTCTCTATCGAACGTATGTTCGAACGACGGGAGGCCACGCATGTTGATCACGAGCACCGAGATCGCGGTCTGGACGACGTCGGCAGGCGTGCCGGAGCGCTTGTTCTGGGACGGAGCCCGGTACCTCGTCACCGACACCCCGACCCCGCTCGAGCCGAACGTCTCGTTCGTCACCCATCCGCCCGCGGCGACCCCCGCCTGGCGGTTCCAGGCGACCGCTGCAGACGGCCGGTCCTTCGTCTTCGACATCCGACTCGACGCCGCGCGCGGACGCTGGCAGCTCCTCCGCGCGTACGAATGAACCGCTCGGACCGTCGCCCGCGCCGACGTCGCTCCGGGTGTCAGGCGGCCGGCTGCAACCGCACGACGATCGCCTTCGAGACCGGGGTGTTGCTCCGGTCGGCCGTCGAATCGAGCGGGACGAGGACGTTCGCCTCGGGGAAGTACGCTGCGGCACATCCACGAGCGGTCGGGTAGGAGACGACGCGGAAGCCGCGGAGTTCCCGATCCGGCTGCCCGGCCCACTCGCTGAAGTGAGACGGGCCGCTCCATTGGGTGCGACGGTTTTAGTGTGTCTTGGAACTGCGAAGGCAATTCGGATTCAGCCTGTTAGGCGTGTGCGTTGTTTCCCGGTGTAAGTGACCCGCTTGGGGCCGGCTGCGAGGCGCCGAACGCGCATGAGGCCGATCAAGTTACGATCGCGCAAACCTAGTGCGACAAGTCGCTCTTTTGATGGCCGAAGGTGAGTTGCACCTGCTCCGGCGACATGTTGTCGCCAACTGCGAACTCGCCTTGCTTCACCATGGCGAGGAGTGGAGCCGGAAGACCCAATCGGTGCGCTGAGTAGAAGATAGACGACCTTAGGAACGGATACACGGCCATAAACGCCACACGAGATGCGAAATCTGCCGTGAGTGACTCAGTGAGTACTACGGCTTCCTCGGCCTCGTACGCCGCTTCGATGTCCGCCACGAACTCGGCGTTCTGGTCAGCGAAGATCATCCGGAACCTGAATCGCAAAGAGGTTCCCTCGACTTGTGTCGCGAGCGAGTTGTCGGTGAGCGGGAAATCATGCTCACTGGATTCCTCGGTCGTCCAAACTATGCGCCGGGCCCGTTCTTCGTGCACCAAAATGTCAGCAAGGTCGACCATCTCTAAGAGCTCGTGAATGTCATCGAGCTCTCGAGCAATCGGTACCTCAGCCGGCGAGGGCAAAGTCAGTCCTCTTGGGCGCAATGTATGTACGCTGCGGCTCGGAGGCGCCCGATAGCACGAAGCGTGGGGTCGCGCCGCGCCATATGGTCTGCTCAGTCACCGGAGATACCTGGTGTTCAACCACTGCCTCGACGGCATGGGCATACCGGCGGAGGGTGGATAGCTTCGGATCGCTGTCGTATCGCTCGATCTTCGAGATTGCCTGCTGTGAGACGCCCATGCGCTCCGCGACGTCCTCTTGCGAAAGCCCGGCTGCACGACGCGCCGACACGAGGTCTCGAAGATACTTAAAGTCGTTCTTGGCGAGCAGCCGCGAACGTTGGTGGTGGATGGACGAGCGGGCCGCATCAAGGATCTGCGCTAGGAAGGCCATGAGTGCATCGTACCGCCACAACCTGCGAGTTGTGCAACCTAGACGACGCCCCAGTTGGTCTTGGCCCCCTGGACGTACTTGGAGGTGGCGTGCGCGATCTCAGGCCGCTGGGCGGCGGTCGTGGTCTTGATGTGCATGTGGAGAGCTACCAAGAACGACGGCAACTGGTTCGGCTCTCCGTGGTAGAACCGGAGCTTCTTACTGAGCTGAGTTGACCGCAGTTCGTATACTTCCGGGTTCGGATGGGCAGGCTTAATGGGCGTCTTCTCGTCGCCCGTGTCTTCGAGGCGCCCGCTCGATGCTTCGTCCATAAGGCCCGCGATCTGCCCGGTCACGAAGTCGCGAGCGAACGGCTGAAGGCTGCTCAACCAGTCCGTGAACTCAACGACTGACGGATGTGCTGTATCGACCAGGTCCTGCCAGACGAGGGGCGGCGACGTCTCGGAGCAGCATCGCGAATCGCTGCCAGCTCTGGCCCTTTTCCCCATGCGAGCATGCTACCGGGGTACCACGGCCCTGCAGGTCGGGTTCACCACTTAATTTCTGGCCAGCGATCGAGGAGTCCTGAAATGCGCTCGGACGTCGTCGACTGCGGACTCTCGTGCCCGCAACCAGTCTCATGTAACCCGAGCTGGCAGCTCCTCCGCGCGTACGAATGAACCGCTCAGACCGTCGCCCGCGCCGACGTCGCTCCGGGTGTCAGGCGGCCGGCTGCAACCGCACGACGATCGCCTTCGAGACCGGGGTGTTGCTCCGGTCGGCCGTCGAATCGAGCGGGACGAGGACGTTCGCCTCGGGGAAGTACGCTGCGGCACATCCACGAGCGGTCGGGTAGGAGACGACGCGGAAGCCGCGGAGTTCCCGATCCGGCTGCCCGGCCCACTCGCTGAAGACGTCCACCGTCTGCCCGTCCTCCAGGCCGAGGTCGCGGAGGTCGTCCGGGTTGACGAAGACGACGTTCCGGCCCTTCTTGATGCCGCGGTACCGGTCGTTCAGGCTGTAGATCGTCGTGTTGAACTGGTCGTGCGAGCGCAGGGTCTGCAGGAGCAGCCGACCGGGCGGGCAGTGGATCGGTTCGAGCTCGTTGACCGTCAGCAGGGCGCGCCCCTCGGGGTTCGTGAACGTGCGGGAGTCCCGCGGTCCGTTCGGCAGGACGAAGCCGTCCTCGCGGCGGATCTGCTCGTTGTACCCCTCGCAGCCCGGCACGACCCGTCCGATGTGTTCGCGGATCGTGTCGTAGTCGTCCTCGAACGCCTGCCAGGCGATGCCCGAGTCCTCACCGAGCGTCGCGCGCGCGAGGCGCGTGATGATCGCGACCTCGGAGAGCAGACCGGGCGCTGCCGGCGGGATGCGGCCGTGCGAGGCGTGGACCGCGCACACCGAGTCCTCCACGCTGACCATCTGTGGTCCGCTCGCCTGCAGGTCGATCTCGGTGCGCCCGAGGGTCGGCAGGATGATCGCCGCCTCGCCCGTGACCGCGTGCGACCGGTTGAGCTTCGTGGAGATCTGCACCGACAGCTGCGTTCCGCGGATCGCGGCCTCGGCAGCGGCCGTGTCGGAGATCGCCGCGACGAAGTTGCCGCCGAGCGAGATCCACGTGCGGACCTCGCCCCGCTGCATCGCTCGGATCGCGTTCACCGCGTCGACCCCGTGCTCCCGTGGCATCGGGACCGCGAACTCGCGCTCCATTGCAGCGAGGAAGGATTCGGGCATCTGCTCCCAGATGCCCATCGTCCGGTCGCCCTGCACGTTGCTGTGCCCGCGGATCGGCGACGCACCGGCGCCCGGCTTACCGATGTTCCCGCGGAGGAGGAGCAGGTTGATGATCTCCTTGATCCCGTTGACCGCCGCCTTGTGCTGGGTCAGACCCATCGCCCAGGTGACGATCGTCGCGTTCGAGGCGATGTAGCGTTCGGCGAGTTCATCGATCTGCTCGCTCGTGAGGCCGGTCGCCTCGAGCACCGCCGCCTCGTCGAGGTCGGCCAGGTGGGCCGTCAGCTCCTCGAGTCCGAGGCAGTGCTCGGCGAGGAACGCGTGGTCGAGGATCGTCCCCGGAGCCGCCGCCTCGGCCTCCAGGACCCGCTTCGAGACCGCCTGCAGCAGCGCCATGTCGCCGCCGAGCCGGATCTGCAGGAACTGGTCGGAGATGACCGTGCCGCGCCCGACCATGCCGCGGACCGTCTGCGGGTTCTTGTACCGCTCGAGCGCCGCCTCGGGGAGCGGGTTCACCGAGACGATCGTCGCGCCCGCCTGCTTCGCGTCCTCGAGCGCCGTCAGCATGCGCGGATGGTTCGTGCCCGGGTTCTGGCCCATGACGATGATGAGGTCGGCCTGCTCGAAGTCCTCGTACCGGATGGTCGACTTCCCGACGCCGATGACCTCGCCGAGCGCCGTGCCGGTGGACTCGTGGCACATGTTCGAACAGTCGGGGAGGTTGTTGGTCCCGAAGGCGCGGACGAAGAGCTGGTAGACGAAGGCCGCCTCGTTCGACGCGCGGCCGCTCGTGTAGAAGACGGCTTCGTCGGGGGACTCCTGACCGCGCAGCTGCTCGCCGACGATGGCGAACGCCTCGTCCCAGCTCACCGGCCGATAGTGGTCCGAACCGGCCGGCTTGTAGACGGGCTCCGACAGCCGACCCTGCATGCCGAGCCAGTACTCCGACTTGTCGGCGAGATCGGTGAGCGAGTGTTCGGCCCAGAAGCCGCTCGGGATGACGACCGGTGTCGCCTCCCAGATGACGGCCTTCGCGCCGTTCTCGCAGAACTCGAGCTTCTTGCGGTCGTCCGGGTCGGGCCAGGCGCAGCTCATGCAGTCGAAGCCGCCGCGCTGGTTGATCGACGTGAAGAGCTCCGCGGTCCGCTTCGGTCCGAGCTGCCGGAGGGCGGGCTCCATCGAGTGCAGGATGCCGGGCAGGCCGACGGCGACGTGCTTCGGGTGGGTGACCTCGATGTCGGCGTCTGTGACGTCCTCGACGGGCGGTTCGGCGCTCATGCGTTCGCTCCGGTCTGGAGTGCTGCTGGTGCCGAGCCTTCGGGCGGGTCGGCGAGCCGGTGCGCTCCGCTGTAGACGACCATCGAGTCGCCACGGAGGAAGCCGACGAGCGTCATCCCGAGTTCGGTGGCCAGTTCGGCGGCGAGCGACGACGGAGCAGAGACGGCGGCGAGCATCGGGATACCGGCCATCGAGGCCTTCTGCGTGAGCTCGAAACTCGCGCGCCCCGACACCATCAGGACCATGGAGCGGAGCGGGAGCAACCCCTCCTTCGCCGCCCATCCGACGACCTTGTCGACGGCGTTGTGTCGGCCGACGTCCTCGCGGAGCACGAGCATCTCGCTGGTGCGGGCGTCGAACAGGCCGGCCGCGTGCAGACCGCCGGTGCGTTCGAAGACCGCCTGCTGTGCCCGGAGGCGGTCGGGGAAGGTCACGAGGAGCGCCGGGTCGAGGCGGAAGTCGTCGTCCACGACGGTGTACAGCGAGCTCGTCCGGACGGCGTCGATGCTCGCCTTGCCGCAGAGGCCGCACGAGCTGGTGGTGAAGAAGTTCCGTTCCAGGCTCGGATCGGGGGCGGGGACGCCGGGGGACAGGGCGACGTCGAGCACGTTGTACGTGTTGACGCCCTCGTCTGTCGCGCCGGCGCAGTAGCGCGCGGTCCGGACGTCGTCACCCCGACCGATGACGCCCTCGGAGACGAGGAAGCCGATCGCGAGGTCGACGTCGTGGCCGGGCGTCCGCATCGTGATGGCGAGCGAACGACCACCGACGCGGATCTCGAGCGGCTCCTCGACGGCGAGGACGTCCTCGCGGGTGCGTGCGGGCTGTCCCACCGTGATGCGGGTGACGCGTCTGCGCGCCGTGATGCGAGTCATGGCTCATGGCTATCACCCCCATCGGACGAGGGCAAGGTGCCTCACCGGATCCGCAGCCGCCTCGGGGGCTGGATCGCGGCCTAGGCTGGTGCCATGTCCGTCGACGCGATCATCCTCGCGGGAGGGCGGTCCTCCCGTCTCGGCGGCGTCGCGAAGGCGTCGTTGTTCCGCGACGGCCGGACGCTCCTCCAGCTCGCGATCGATGCTGCGCGGGCGGCCGGCGGCCGTGTCGTCGTGGTCGGCCCCGAGGTCGAGACGACTGATCCAGTCCGCTTCGTCCGCGAGCGCCCCGTCTTCGGTGGCCCTGCCGCGGCCATCGCCGCAGGCTTGGACGCCCTGCGTGATGACGTCGCGGCCGAGGGTCCCGCGCAGGTCGCCGTCCTCGCCTGCGACATGCCGGATGCCGCATCGGCGCTCGCCGCGGTGCTCGACGCCGCCACAGCCGCGACCGGGACCGACACCGACGGCTGGGTCGCGGTGGACGACTCCGGTCGTGAGCAGCCGCTGCTCGCCGTCTACCACCGGGAGGCCCTGGAACGCCGGGTCGCCGCACTCCGGGCGTCGCAGCCGAGCGGTGACCTCGCGGGTGTCTCCGTCCGCCAGCTGCTCGCCGGACTCGTCCTCCGCCAGGTGCCCATTCCCGACGGCGGCTCGGCCGACGTCGACACCTGGGCCGACGCCGCCGAACTCGGGGTCGTCACCGCCGTCGATTCGCCGGCGCCGACCGCGTCCACCACGCCGACCGCCGACCCTGAGGAGCGTCTCCCATGACCGATGACCTGCATGCCGTCCTCGCCGACTGGACCGACCGGGTGTCCGCCGAGCTGGAGCTCGGCGACATCGCGGTCGACATCGACGCCGTCCTCGGACTCGCGGGCACGGCCGCGCACGCCGTGCGGCGTCCGGCCGCCCCGCTCACCACCTACCTCGTCGGCATCGCCGTCGGGAAGGCGCTCGCGAGCGGGACGGATCCGGTCGCCGCCGCCGAGGCCGCGACCGAGGCCGTCGAACGGCTGGTCGCCTCGGACTCGACCGCATGACGAGGTCCTCCTGGTCGGACGCCCGCAGCATCGCGCATGCGGCGGGTGCCGCGCAGCGGTCCGACGTCGTCGACACCCTGGCGCTCTCCGAGGCTCTCGGACATGTCGTCGCGGCGCCGCTCGTCTCGCCCATCGCGATCCCGCACTACGCCTCCTCGGCGATGGACGGCTGGGCGGTGGCCGGGGTCGGCCCGTGGACCTTGCTGACCGGTGGAGACGCCGAGCACGCACGATCGGTCGGACTCGGCGACGGTGTCGCGGTCGACGTCCTGACCGGTGGACTGATCCCGGCGGGCGCCGAGGCCGTGCTCCAGCTCGAGCACGGCGTGGTCGAGCAGAGCGCGGGATCAGCTCGCCTCCACCTCGCGCCGTCCGCACCGAGCGAGGAGCCGCACCCGGGGCGGCACATCCGGCCCGCCGGAACCGAGTCACCCGCGGGGTCGACCGTCCTCGACGCCGGCACGCGTCTCGGTCCCGTGCACCTCGCGGTCGCCGCCGGTGCCGGCTTCGACCGCGTGTCCGTCATGCCGCTGCCGCGGGTCCGCCTGGTCCTCACGGGTGACGAGGTCGTCACGAGCGGCGTGCCCGCGCCCGGGTTCGTGCGCGACAGCTTCGGTCCATCGCTCCCGGGAGTGATCGCCTCGCTCGGTGGCGTCGTCACGTCCAGCGTCCGTGTCGGCGATGACGCGTCCACCACGGCCGACGCCCTCGGGCTGACGAGCGCGGTCGGCGTCCCGGCCCGCCACCAGCGGGATCTCGTCGTGACCACGGGTGGTACCGGCGACTCCCGAGCCGATCACGTCCGAGCGTTGCTCCGCGACGCCGGCGCGGACTTTCTCGTGGACGGCGTCGACGTCCGCCCGGGTGGCCCGGCGCTGCTCGCCCGGCTGCCGGACGGTCGTCTGTTCGTCGGGCTGCCCGGCAACCCGCTCGCCGCACTGCTCAGTGTCCTCACGCTCGTGCACCCGGTGCTCGCGGGCTTCCAGGGACTCGAGCTCCCGGCCCTGCGACCGGCGGTGCTCGCGACGCCCGTCGACGGGGTCCGTTCAGGGACGGTGCTGCGCCCGTACCGCTCGGTGCACGATCCCGATTCGGCGACGCCGCATGCGGAGCCGACGCCGTGGCACGGGGCAGCCATGCTCCGCGGGCTCGCCGACGCCGACGGCGTGCTCGTGTGCCCGGGCTCCGGCGCGGCCGCGGGCGGCCTGGTACCGAGTCTCGACCTGCCCTGGTGATCGGGCCTCGGGTCAGCGGCCCCGGACGGCTGCCGCCGTCATCAGCTGCAGCAGTTCCTCGCCGGCGAGGATGCCGCGCCGCTCGGTGACCGTCAACGTGTCGATCGTGAAGCCCTCGTCGTCGAGCTCGCCGTGCGCCGGCCGGAACGCGAGGTCGGCGGTCTCCAGCATCGACTGGTCGAGGAGCGAGTCACCGGCCGCGAGGACGAGTGGTCCGCCGAGGCGGCGGGCGACCTCACTGACCGCATCGTGCTTCGTGAGCGTCCGGGGTACGCAGTAGAGCTTGCGTCCCTGCAGGGACACCGTCCATCCGAGCCGTTCGCACTCCTGCTCGACCTGTTCGAGCCAGCCCGCCGGGATCGCGTCGCGCTCGACGATCGAGTAGAAGAACAGCGCATCCGCGACGTTCGTCTTGAGGATCCAGGTGGGCGACGCCAGCTCCTCGAAGCGCGCGAGCGCCTCGTCCAGCGGAGCGGTGTGGTCGGTGAGGTGCGCTCGCACCCGGTCGCGCCAGTCAGCGTCCGGGACGCCGTCGACGAGGATCTCGCCGCCGTTGCTCGTGATCGCATACGCGGGCGCGCCGCCCGGCAGCTGCACCCGCTGATACTGCGCCACCGTCCGCGTCGTGACCGGCATGAACACGGCCCGCGAGCGCAGCTCGATCAGCAGTCGCTCCGACTCGCGCGTCATGAACGAGATCGGCACGCCGTTCCAGAGCTCCGAGACGACGATCGACGGCGCTTCGGGGTCCGGTGTCTCGAGCCAGAACGCCTTCGGCGAGTAGATGAGGGTGCGGTCGAGGTCGCAGGCGACGAGGGCGCTCACTGGGCGTCTCCCGCCGCGGCGTCGCTCAACGGGTTGATGAGCCCGACACAGCTGTAGGGCAACCCAGGCACGACCTCGACCGGCACACCGCGCTGCTCGGCGAGCAGGAGCACGTGCGCGACGTCGTCGAGGGCGTCCGGCGACACGAGCACCTTCCACGGCACCCGGCGGAGCAGGACGCGAGTGGTCTCGCCGACACCCGGCTTCACGAGGTTCACGGTCGGGATGTCGTACTGTTCCCGGATCCGCTCGACGGCCTCCCAGCCGATCCAGCTCGGTTCGCGATCGGCCGTGGAGGCCTCCTCCACGCCCGCTGCGACGTCGTCGACCACCTCGGCGAAGCGGCTGGAGACCGCGTCGAGGAAGGCGCCGGAGACGTCGTGACTGCTCAGCTCGCGGTAGAACTTGGCACCGTGGAACTGGTCGTCGGAGAGCAGCTCGCGGTTGTACACCGTGCGGGACACGAGGCCGGAGACGGTGGAGTTCAGGCACGCCGAGGGGATGAGGTAGTCGTCGCGGGTGCCGTAGACGGGCACGCAGTGTCCGGGGTCGGCGAGGACCGCCAGTTCGTCGGAGAAGTGGATGCCGTCGGTTTCGGCGAAGAGCTCCAGCGCCGCCGTCAGTTCGCGGGCGATGGCGCCCTTGCCGGTCCAGCCGTCGACGAACGCGATCTGCTCCGGGTCGTGGTGCGCCGCGAGGTAGCGCAGCGCGGTCCCGTCGACGCCGACACCGCGCACGATGCTCATCGTGTAGTGCGGCACGTCGATCCCGCGGACCTCCTTCGCCCAGCGACGCATGAGGATCCCGATGGGCGTTCCGGCGCGGGCGAGGGAGACCAGCACCGGCCGGTTCTCGCGGGACGCCAGGACGAGGTCGGTGACGACGCCGACGGCCACCGCGAGACGTCGGCTCGACCGCGCGAGGGCGTCCCGGTAGAGCTCCTCGTACTCGGGGGAGGGCAGGTACTCGATGGGCAGCGACTCGGCGTAGTGCGCGCGACCGCTCTGGATCGCGGCCTCGCGTTCGGAGGCGTCGGCCTCGAGGCGGGTGTCGCCGAGGTCGGTGAGCAGCCAGCGCACCTCCGAGGCGTCGTAGGACCCGAAGTCCGGTCCGGTGAGCGGCTCGGGCAGGGCGGCGGCGTCGATGGTCACGGTGCGGGGTTCCATTCGGCTGGGGTCGGGACGGATTCGGTGATGAGGACGACGATGACGTGGTCGGTGACGGTCCGCAGCGCCTCGACGACGCCGTCGGGCCGGAGCAGGAGCTCGCGGTCGGCGCCAGGCTCCGGGAACAGGACCACCGCCGCGAACCGCGAGCCGCCGCGCGAGAGGTTGTAGGCGAAGCGGGGTCCGAAGCCGTCGATCGTACGGTCGTGGCTGGTGAAGGACACCGCGCTCGCGATGGCGTAGTCGTCACGGTCGATGACGGCGATGGGGGACCGCGTGGTGGTGGAGAAGCGTGTCGCTCCGCGGGTGCGGTCGAGGTGGGCGGCGACGGCCAGCGGTACTGCGATGAACTCCTCGGAGCCGAGCACCACGACCTCGCCGTCCGCCAGCTCCGGAAGGACCCGGTCGGCGATCGCGGCGGTCACCGCGTCGTCCAGGCGTCCTGGCGCACCGAAGCGCGCGCTCCGCACGGGCGGCAGGTCGGAGGCGTCCACGACGACGACGTCGCCGGCTGTGGTCGATTCAGCGGCCGACGTGGGTGGTGCAGCGTCGATGACCGCTCGCGCTCGGGCGAGGACGTCCTCCGGAAGGTCGACGGCACCCACGCCGAGCGCCACGACGGTGATCCGGGTGCCGAGGCTGTCGGCGAGGTCGTCGAAGCGCTGCCGGTCCGCATCCGAACGGAGGTCGATGAGGCCGGCGACCACCCAGTGCGCCTGCGGCGTGGTGGCGTGCAGCGCGGTGATCGTGTTGCGCACGGTGCGTCCGGTGCTCAACTCGTCGTCGACGAGCACCGTGGTGCCACCGACCGTGGCCCACGCGGGGTCGCTCGGGTACAGGCGGTGGTCGCTCGCGTGCGAGTGCTCCTCCTCGAACGGCGTGAAGGGCACGTCCGCCTCGTGTCTCGTGGAGTGGAGGTACGGCGAGCCGAGCGCGTCGGCGACGATGTGGCCGAGCCCGGTCGCCGTCTCCGCGTAGCCGACGGTGACGAGCTCCGGCCCGGCCACTGGGGCCGCATCGCGGAGCTGGGCGAGGTGCTCGCGGACGGCGGTGAGGGCGGCGAGACCGTCAGCGTCCGGCCGTTCCCGACGGGCCAGGAGCTGCGCCACGGTGTCGAACGGAGTCGTCTCCGGATCGCTGCCGTCGAGCGCGCTCCGCACCAGCAGCCCGAGCAGTTCGCCGGCGGCGAGTGCCAGACCGGGCACGGTCGGCACGTGTTTGGCGAGGACCGTCGACACGAGCAGCTGCGCGCGTTTGGGGTTGTCGCGGAGCGCGAGACCGACGAGGTCCTCCACCGGGATCAGGCTTCGGGACGCGTCCGAGCGCAGGCCGATGCCGACGGCGTCACTGACGAAGCGGCCCGTCCATACGGTCACCGCATGCTCGTCTCGAGGAGGTCGACGAAGGTCGTCTCCTCCGCTGCCACCCCGAAGGCATCCGCGCGGAGCAGGGTCTTGCGCGCCCACGCCTGGTGCGGCTTCATCTCGTTCATCTTGTTCCGGTAGGGGGAGGCGTTGGCGCCGCCACCCACGTCGCCGACGACCGAGAGGGCGTCGACGTACTCCTCGTGGCTCACGACCGACATCGCGTGGACGACCGGCACGTGGCTCGGGTGGATGACCGTCTTGCCGAGCAACCCGTTCGCCTGGTCGAGCGCGATCTCGCGGATGAGGCCGTCGAGTCCCTTGAGGAGGAGCTTCTGACGCAGCTGCGCCTCGTTCGCGTCCTGGAACGGCGTCATGCGCAGCTGCGGGCGCATGAGCCGCTCCGCGTTGTGGAAGTGCTCCCAGACCGTGCCGGTGATGACGAAGTCGTCGCCCGGCCGACCGAAGACGTTGACGACGTCGGCGATGACCGAGGAGACGAGTTTCACGTCGTACACGGTGAGGTCGCGCGAGCGCCGGAGCGAGAAGGCGCTCGAGAGGTCGGTGGCGCCGATCCGGACCGCCAGGACGTCCTCGCGGTGGGCCTTGGTGACGTCGACGATCCCGGAGAGGGTGTCGTCGCGGGTCTCGCGGTGGATCATCCGCGGCGACTCGAGGATCGGCATGACCCGGAGGCGACGCGCGCCGTTCGACCCGTCCTGCCCGTAGTCGCGCTGCACGCGACCGAGCGCCTCGAAGAAGCGGTCCGCCACCCCGTCGCTGTTCTCGTACTTGGGGATGACGAAGCCGCTCAAGAGGTCGAGTCCCGGACCGAGGAGCCCGGCGACCCGCTCGAGCTGCTCGGGCGTGCGGACGCGGATGAACAGCAGCGGCAGCACGGGGCGCTTGGACCCCGAGCTCTTGGCGGCGAGCTGCTGCATCGCCTCCGCGACGTTCGTCTCGGCGAACTCGACCGCGTCGTCGGGGACCGAGTCCTCGAGGCACAGCACCATGCTCAGGCAGCCGTGCTTCGCCTGCTTCACGACGTCCTTCGCGAGCGTCGGGCGCGTGCCGGGACTGTAGAGCGTGGCGCCGAGTGCCGCCGCCACGTGTTCCGGTGGGGAGTCGATGCTGATGGGGCTCGGGAGCTTGTGGAACAGCCGCGACGCGCGCTTGTCGTCGACGTAACTGAAGTGGCGCATGGTCATCGTCTCCGGGGTTCGCGGGCGACGACGTACGGCGTCGGCTCGAAGCCGAACTGCTGCAGGAGCGTCTCGAGGGGGATCTCGGCGGGAAGGGGTTCGAGGCGGAGTTCGAGTCTCGACCCGATGCGCAACAGCGAGACGACCGGCGGTGCGCCGGTGTCGTCAGCCGCGGCGAAGCTCTCGCCGTCGAAGAGCTGCACCGTCAGTGGGTGGCCGGCTGTGCCGACGAACAACGCCCGCCGGATGAGGTGCACGTGCCGGAGCGCGAGGATCGCGTCGCCGCCGTCGAAGCCGAGCAGCGGCCGGTTGCCGGGCGTCGTCACCGGTGTGCCGTCGATACCGTCGGCGGTCGCGACTCCCGTCACGAGTTCGACGGTCTCCCACACGATCGCCGTCGCTCCGCCGACGATGAGGCTGCCGATCGCGGACTGACGCGGGTCGAGCCGGACCAGCGGGGTCTCGTCGTCGAGGACGCGGACCTCCTCGGCCGTCGGGGCAGGGAAGGGCTGTGGGGTGCTGGGCGTCGACGGGGGCGGCGACGCCGCGTTCACCGAGGGGGTCACCACGGCGGGCGTCGAGGGCCCGCCAAGCGAGAGCCCCGTCGACGGTGCCGACGGTGCCGACGCTGCCGACGGCGCTGCCGATGCCGCCGGGGCAGGGGGTGCGGCGGCGGGCGTCGACGGCCCGCCGAGCGTGAGTCCCGTCGACGGCGCTGCGGACGCGGCGGGCGCTGCCGGAGCAGGTACCGCAGGGGTGCTCGCGACGGGCTCGACCTGCGCAACCGGCGCAGGCCTCGGCTTCACCCGACGACGGAGGTAGTCGATGTCCCGTCGCACCGGGGAGGTGTTGAGCGGCACGGCTCAGAGGTCGATTCTGAAGTCGCGCGCCACGCCGGCGAGCCCGCCGGCGTACCCCTGCCCGAGGGCGCGGAACTTCCAGTCCGAGCGGTGCCGGTACAGCTCGGCCAGGAGCAGCGCCTGGCTGCTGCGGACCTCGGCGATCGGCACGTCGAAGCGCACGAGCTCCCGACCATCGGGTGTGGCGACGCGGACGAACGCCGAGCGCACAGGCGAGAAGTCGCCGGGACCGCGGACGTCGGGGTCGATGTAGAGCAGGAAGGCGATCTTCGACACGGCGTCCGGCACGCGCGACAGCTCGACGTCGATCTCCTCGTCGTCGGCCTCGGACGAGAAGGTGACAGCGCCGTCCTGGCTCTCGACCTGGTTGAAGAACACGAGGTGGTCGTCGGACAGCGCCTTGCCGTCGTCGCCGCACATGATCGCCAGCGGCACGGGTTCGCTCTGCGGCCCGCGGCTCGCGATGACGTCCCAGCCGAACCCGATGAGCACGGCGTCGAGACCGGGGTTCTCGGCGGTGAGCGCGGCGTTCGCGCCCGCGATCAGCGACGCCATCAGTGCGCCCCCAGCACGAGACCGGCGTCGGGCTCCTGGAACTTGTCGGAGAGGAAGCGACCGTGCGTCGAGAGTTCGGCGATCGCGCCGATGCGGATCTGGTTGAGGAGGTCGCGGATGGTCTCCTCGATGAGCTCCAGCTGACGGGCGAAGACGATCGTGCTGCGGGAGTCGTCGGTGCGGTCCGCGGCAGGCAGCGCGAGGAAGGAGCGCAGCGGGCTGGGGAGGTAGTCCGTCACCATCGCGGCGAGGAGCACGCGCTGCTCGGTCGACGCACCCTGGTCGGCGATCGTCGCGACGACGAGGCGCAACTGGTCGTCGATCTGTCGGAGCTGCGAGGTGAGCAGCGTGGGGAGGTCGCGCCCCACGGAGCGCACCGAGTCGCGGAGTTCATCGAGGTGCCGGGCCGTCTGCTCGTCCTCGGTCTCACCGACGGGCGCCGGCGTGGCGTCGACGACGCCGAGCGGCTCGGCCCCGCCGGTCCGCAGTGCGTTCAGCAGTCGTCCGAATGCCATCCCTCGTCCCCCTTCGTCCTCAGCGACCCGTGCGCCCGATCACCCGAGCGTGAGGCTACCGCAGTTCGCGCTGCTCGGCCTGACGGCTGCGCTCGAGGTACGGCTTCGCCTTCTCGAGACCAGACTCGAGCGCGTTGACGGTGCCCTCCATGTTCTTGGCGGCTTCGGCACGGAAGGTGTCGATCGCGTCCATGGTCTGGAAGACGTTGTCGAACGCGCGCTGCAGGGTCTCGACGCTGACACCTGCGGTGGAGGCCTGCTGGTGGATGCGCGTGGTCTGGTCCTTCAGCATCTCGCTCGTCTGCAGGATCATGTTGTTCGTCGTGGTGTTGATCGCGTCGATCTGGTCGAGGACCATCTTCTGGTTCGCGAGGGCCTGCGCGACGACGACGGCGGTCCGCAGGGCGGCGATCGTCGTGGTGCGAGCGCGGTCGACACCCTTGATGAGCTCGAGGTTGTTCTTGCGGATGAGGTCCATCGCGAGGTAGCCCTGCACCGAGACGGCGAGCTGCGTGAGGATGTCCTGGTGGCGCTGGCGGACGGGGAAGAGGACGTCGGCCTCGAGCTTCTGGGCTTCCTCGATGCGTCCGGAGGAGCGGGCTTCGTCGATCTTGGCGACGCAGGCGGCGTCGAGCGCCTTCGCGAAGACGGCGTACTCACTGAGCGCCTGCATCGTCTCCCAGAGCTGGACCTTCTCGCCGGCGAGGGCGGCGTTGTCCTTGAGGAGCTCGTCCTGGCCGGCCATGAGCGACTTGATGATCTTGTCGAGCTGGGTCTGCGCGGACTCGTACTTCTGGAAGTACTTGGCGAGCTTGTTGCCGCCCGGGATGAACCCGAGGATCTTGCGGCCGACGCCGAGGTCCGCCTGGTTCGGCGTGAGGTCCTCGACGGTGCTGCGGAGGTCGCCGAGCGTGGTCGCGACCTTGATCTGCGCGCTGTCACCCGAACGCTTCGCACCGGCGACCGAGGTCGACGAGCGGTCGAGCATGCGGGAGGAGTACCCGCTCGACTGCACCATCTCCTTGCCGCCGATCTGGGAGATACCCTCGATCTTCTGCGTGAACTCGGGCGAGCGCGGGTCGAGCGTCGCGACCTCCGTCACGAAGGAGCGCGCCTGCTGCTGGATCTCCGTCTGGCGCTCGGCCGGGACCGGAACCATGCCCGGTGCCTCTTCGGCCTGCACGACGTCCGGTGCATCCGGAGCGTGCAGCACGAGGGAGGCTGCTGCCTGTTCGTTGGCGTCTGGCGGAGTGAGTGGCGTGCTCATACGGTCGACCTTGCTCTCGTGTGTGGCTTGCTCGTGGTGGAGGCGTCGGTGCTCAGCCGAGCGGGACGCCGAAGTCGCCGGCGATGCCGGCGAGACCGGTGGTGTAGCCCTGGCCGACGGCCTTGAACTTCCACTCGGATCCGTTGCGGTAGAGCTCCGAGAACAGCATGGCGGTCTCGGGGGCGGCGTCCTCGCTGAGGTCGAAGCGGACGATCTCGGTGCCGTCCTGGTCGACGATGCGGCAGTACGCTCCGCGGACCTGGCCGAAGTTCTGGCGACGCTCGTCGGCCTTGTCGATCGACACGGCGATGATCACGCGCTCGACGTCTGCCCCGACCGCGTTCAGGTCGACCGAGATCTGCTCGTCGTCGCCCTCGCCGTCGCCGGTGCGGTTGTCGCCGAGGTGCTTGACGGAGCCGTCCGCCGAGGCGGGCTGGTTGTAGAAGATGAAGTCGGCGGAGGAGCGCACCTTGCCGTTCGCGCCGACGAGCAGCGCGGAGGCGTCGAGGTCGAAGGCCTCACCGCTCGTGGTGCGCGGGTCCCACCCGAGACCGACCGTCGCGACCGTCAGGCCGGGGCTGGTCTTGGTGAGCGAGAGGTTGTTGCCCTTTTCGAGGGTGAGTCCTGCCATGGTGATCGCTTCTCCTTCGGAACTGCGCTGGCGCGCGGGGGACTGCTGCGGGTGGTGCTCAGAGGGCCTGGGCGGCCGGGCCGAGGAGGTCCATGACGGAACGCCCGTTGGCGCGCTCGCCGATCGCCTTGAAGGTCCAGCCGTTGCCCTCGCGCGAGACCTTCGACATGATCATCGCGGTGTGCGGACCGGAGTCGGTGAGCTGGTAGCGGGCGACCTCGGGCGAGCCGGGGGTCGAGTCGTCGATGATCCGGCTGAAGGCGTTCTGCACGGTGTCGAAGGTCTGGCGGCTGTAGCTGCTGATCACGAACACGATCTGCTGGACGGACGGGGCGACCCTCGAGAGGTCGACGAGGATCGTCTCGTCGTCGCCGTCGCCGGCACCGGTGAGGTTGTCGCCGGTGTGGCTGGCCGAGCCGTCCTTGCTCGCGAGCTGCTGGAACCAGATGGTGTCGAGCACCTTGCCGGTGGCGTCGAAGAAGATCGCTGAGGCGTCCAGGTCGATGTCGGGTGCGGACGAGCGGCCGAAGAAGCCGCGCTTCACCGGTGCGACGCCGTCCCAGCCGAGACCGAGGCGGATCCGCGTGAGCGAACCGCCGTCCTGCTTCGTCAGTGAGAGCGACTGGCCCTTTTCCAGACTCAGACCCATGGTTCCGTCTCCTAGATGCTTCATCGTGTTGCTGGTGGTGAGGTGTGGGACGTGCGCCCCCGGCCGAAGCTGGGAGCGCACGTCCACGTTATCGGTTCAGCCGGGCGAGCGCCCGGATTCCCGGCCCGTTCAGAGCAGGCCGCGGGAGTCGGAGCTCTTCGCCTGCAGCTCGTGGGCCCGGGCGAGCAGCCGCTGGAGCTCCTCGTCGTCGGCCGCCTTCGCCTGGTGCTTGGGCTTCAGGTTCGCGAACGACTTCTGGCGCTCGACCATGCGGGTGTAGCTTGTCTCGAGTTCGACCTCGTCCACGTGGTGACCGTCCGGGATGTCCTCCGGGGAGTCGGCGTGGTCGACGATCTTCTTCGCCTGGGTGCGGGCGTCGCTGATGATCGTGTGTGCACGACCGGCCGGGCTGAGGAGCGAGGCGAGGACCGTGACGGTCAGGATGCCGATGATGACGATGAGCGACAGGCCAGTGCTGATCTCGAACACCGGGATGTGCTCGCCACCGTTGAGGAACGGCAGGGTGTTCTCGTGGAGCGCGTGCAGGACGAGCTTCACACCGATGAATCCGAGGATCGCCGCCAGGCCGTAGCTCAGGAAGATGAGGCGGTCGAGCAGGCCGTCGATGAGGAAGTAGAGCTGACGGAGGCCGAGCAGCGAGAACGCCGTCGCGGTGAAGACGATGTACGGGTTCTGCGTGAGGCCGAAGATCGCGGGGATCGAGTCGAGCGCGAAGAGCAGGTCGGTGCCGCCGATGGCGACCATGACGAGCAGCATCGGCGTGAGGACCTTCTTGCCGTTCTCGATGGTGACGAGCTTGTCGCCGTCGTAGCGGTCGGTCGTCTTGAAGAGACGCTTGGCGAGACGGATGACGAAGTTGTTCGCGTCGTCGCTCTCCTCCTCCGGGCGGAGGAGCTTGATCGCCGTGAAGATGAGGAACGCGCCGAAGATGTAGAACAGCCAGGACCAGGCGTTCACCGCGGCGGCACCGAGGAAGATGAAGCCGGTGCGGGCGATGAGGGCGAAGACGATGCCGAAGAGGAGCACCTTCTGCTGGTCGGCCCGCGGCACGCGGAAGCTCGACATGATGATGAGGAAGACGAAGAGGTTGTCGACCGACAGGGCCTTCTCCGTGATGTAGCCGGCGAAGTACTCGGATCCGAGTGTGCCACCGCCGAAGAAGAGGACGCCGAGGCCGAAGACGATGGCGATACCGACGTAGAGGGCCGACCACTTCGCGGCTTCCGGCAGCGTCGGCTCGTGGGCCTTGCGCACGTGGAAGATGAAGTCGAAGGCGAGGAGGGCCAGAATGCCGACGATCGTCAGCAGCCAGACGTATCCGGGGATTTCCATGGGCTGTGTTCTCCGCAGCGCTCGAGGTGGGGGACGGGTGATGTTTAGTTGGTGCCGTCCCACTATATAGTTGGTATGGTCGAACCAACACCCGAACGCACGTATTCAGAAAGAATTCAGCTATGAGCGATGACGTCGACCCCGCCGAGGCGGGAGCCGTCATCCAGGCGTCCCTCGCGACGGTGCTCCGGTGGTCCACCAGGGCCGACAACCGGCGTTCACTGCACGACGCCGAGGGTGCCGCCCTCACCGCCACGGACGCGTGGCTCCTCGAATACGTCATCACCGCCGGGCCGATCCGCATGTCCACGGTCGCGGGCTGGATGGACGTCGACAAGTCGACCGCGACGGCCGAGGTGCGTCGCCTCGAGGAGGGCGGTCTCGTCGTCCGGGCGACGGATCCGAGTGATCGCCGCGCGGTGCTCGTGAGCGCGACGGACGAGGGACGGACCGCCCTCGAACGACACCGGCAGGCGGCGCAGCAGGTCTACAACACCCTCGTCGGCAAGTGGAGCGAGCGCGATCGAGCGGAACTCGCCCGGCTGCTCTCGCGGTTCGTCGACGAGTTCTCCTGGGTCAGCGACGCCGTCTCGCAGCACAACGCGAGTCGCTGACTCTACGGCCTCACGGGTCGATGCGCACCGGGATCGGTCCCGTCCGCTCCGCCCGCGGCCCGTACACCCAGAAGCGGTAGAGCACGAAGCGGAACGCGGAACCGAGGGCCAGCCCGACGATGTTCGCCGACACGTTGTCCGCCAGCGGCGTCGTCAGGTGCATCGCGTCGTGGGAGACCCAGAGGCAGGCCAGGGCGATCGCGCCGCCCGCGAGACTCACCAGACCGAATTCGAGCGCTTCGCGGGCGACGTCCGAGCGCCGATGCGCGCGGAAGGTGAGGAGCCGGTTGCCCACCCAGTTTGCCACGATGGCGAGCGTCGTGGAGATGCCCTTCGCCACCAGCAGCCCGGAGGTGCCGGTGTGGAGGAACACGGTGTACGCGAGCAGGTTGAAGACCCCGACGTCGACGAGGAAGCCGGCGCCGCCGACGAGGCCGAAGGCGGCGACCTCGCGGACGATCGGTCGCCGGAGCAGCGCGCGCGCATCGGGAATGGATCGGATCACCATCGCGTCACGACCTGACCAGCTCGAAGACGATGCTGCGGTGGACGGGGATCCGCTGCTCGACGTGGTAGCCGAGCGCCTCGAGGTCCGCCACGTTCGGAGAGGTGCTCGAGCCCTCGACGACCCAGACGGTGTCGTGGCCGATGAGCCGGTCGTGGATCTCGGACAGCGGCGCGGCGAGATCCCAGAGCTCGGGGCGGTCGCGGTAGCTCGTCTCGAGCGCCACGTCGTCGAGGCCGGCGAAGGCCTGCGGGTAGAGGTCGATCGCGAGCCGCGACTTGCGCGAGGGCTTCACCGACTGGTCGAAGACGACCGCGTCGCCCGGCGAGGCATGGGCCTGGACGATCTCCGCGGTCTGCCGGAGGTCGCTGCCGTCGTCCTTCGCGAACGGGCCGCGCTGTTCCGCGAGGACCGGGATCGCGAGCGCCAGCACGAGCGCGACACCGACCGCGGTCGCCACCGCGCGGTCCACCCGCTTCGGCAGGAGGTCGACGATCGTCCGGAGTCCGAGCGCCATCATGATCGCGACGGCCGGGACGCAGAAGGTGACGTAGCGCAGGTTGTACATCGGCGTCACGAGGGTGTTGCCGATGATGAGCAGCGCGGTCGGTGCGAGCGCCCAGACGGCGATCATCGCCAGGGCGCGACGCTGCCGGGACGATCGGCGCACCACGAGGACCCCGATGGGAGCGAGCACGATGAGTAGCCACGCGAGCACGGCGAACACCGGCGTCTGGAACCACTGGCCGACGAGCACCGATTCCGGCGTCGCGTAGTCCCGCCTGCCGAGGAACGCGATCTGCTCGCGCTGCGCGATGCCCGCGATCACGATCGGAGCGCCGAGGACCAGTGCGCCGACCAGGGACCAGCCCCACGCTCGCATCACCCTCCGCCCGGGGCGTTGGAGCACCATCCACGTGGCGTGCACGAGAAGGAGCATCGCGAGGTACAGGAACAGGTACATCGAGGCGGCGCTCGCGATGGCGAAGAACGCCCAGCTGCGGCGTGACGTGGACCGGCGGCGCACGAGCGACACGAACCAGACCGTCAGCCACACGACCGCGGCCATGCCCAGCGCATAGGAACGCGTCTCGGCGCCCATCCGTGTGACCTGGGGGATGACGGCGAACACGAGGCCCGCCGTGATGCCGATCGCCGGGGTGAAGATGGACCGCGCGAGCACGACCGTGCCGGCCGCGGCCAAGCCGACGCCGATCGCGCTCGGGAACCGCGTGACGGCCTCAGCGGTGCCGAAGGCACCGGTCCAGACGTGCAGGAACGCGTAGTACAGGCCGTGGACGGCGTCGATGTGGCCGATCATCCCGAACATGACGGGGAGGGGGCGTTCGGCGGCGAGGACGCTCGCCGCCTCGTCACCCCAGTACGACGGCGTGCCGATGCCGATGAGCGAGACGAGGGTGGCGAACAGGCCGACGACCCAGGGTGCGACGCGGCCGCCGAGGAGGGTGTGGAGGGCGTCCCACCGACGGCGCGAGGGCGCGGTCGGGACGGTGATCGTCGCAGTCATGGGTTCCCCTCGGACGCGACAACCTGGCGCGTCGTCTCATCGTCCGCCGCTCGGATGAACGCCAGCAGAGAGATTCCTGAGAGGCCGCGGGGGATCCTGCCGGGACCCCACGGCAGGAGCCCGGCCGCCCCGGTGGGGAGTTGTCCCCATCGCGCGGCAACGGCGCGCGGGACAGACTGCTGGAGTCCGCCGCCGAAAGGAATCCCGATGCAGCTCTCCCGCGTCACCGCCCTGATCACCCTCCCCGTCGCAGCCATGCTCGTGCTGGCCGGATGCTCCACGCCGTCGGCCCCCGACGCGAAGCCGACGGAGAAGGCTTCGTCGTCTGCGACGTCGAAGCCGACCTCGACCGGATCGGCGGACGGTGAGGTCACCGAGCCTGGAGCGCAGGTCGGGATCGATGAGCCGATCGTCTACGAGTCGCAGGGCACCGACGGCGTCACCGCGCTCATCAGCGCGAAGCTGACCGAGGTCACCCCCGCGACGGCCGACCAGGTCGCGTTCCTCAAGACGCAGTTCGACGGCGGAGAACTCGACGGCTACGACATCACGCTCATCCGGCTCGAGATGACCAAGGTGTCGGGCGACCCGGTGGCGTTCAACAGCGACGCGACCTCCTTCTCGCCCGTCGACGCCGATGGCGAGAAGGTCCAGGAGGCCACACTCATCGGGTGGGACGAGTGCGGATCCGAGTCGTTCACCGAGGAGTTCGATGCTGGCGCGCCGATCACGCAGTGCTACGTCGCGGCGGCTCCCGCCGGTGGCAAGGCTCCGGCTGGCCTCATGTACGAAGGCGGTTTCACCGACCCGAACCCCTACGACTCCTTCGACGGCGACCCGATCCTGCTCATCAAGGACTAGCTGTACTGCGGGCTGAGTGCCCTTCGACAGGCTCAGGGACCGGGGCGGTCCGGGTGCTCCTCTCCCGGTCACTGAGCTTGTCGAAGTGCCCACGAGGATGCCGTCCGGCACGTCGTCAGGCTCTGGGACCGGAGCGCTTCCGGGCCCACGTCTCCCGGTCACCGAGGTGATGCGGCCCGAACTCCCCTTCGACAGGCTCAGGGACCGGAGCATCGCGGGTGAACCTCTCCCGGTCACTGAGGTGGCGCAACCGGAGTGCCCTTCGACAGGCTCAGGGACCGGAGCGTTCCGGGTGAACCTCTCCCGGCCACTGAGGTGGCGCAACCTGAGTGCCCTTCGACAAGCTCAGGGACCGGAGCATCGCGGGTGAACCTCTCCCGGTCACTGAGGTGGCGCAACCGGAGTGCCCTTGGACAGGCGCAGGGACCGAAACGTCGCGGGTTGACATTCCCCGGTCACTGAGCCTGTCGAAGTGCCCACGAGGAACCCCTCGACAGGCTCAGGGACCGGGGGGTCAGAACGGTGCCGGATCGGGTGCCGTCCGATGGTGTTTCCCGTCGGGTGTCGTCCAGTCGAGGACCCCGCCGGGTCCGTGGTCGAGGTTCCACCCGGGCAGATGCTTCATCCGGTGGTGATGTCGACAGAGACAGGCGAGATTGCCGACATCTGTCGGGCCGCCGTCTTGCCAGGCAATCGAATGGTCCAGGTCGCAGGCCCTGGCTCGTCGCCCACAGCCCGGTGCCCGACAAGTGCCGTCCCGTAGCCGCACCGCGCGTTGCAGGTCGGCCGGAACGCGGTACTGGTTCCGCCCGACGGAGAGGATCGCGCCGGTTTCGGGTTGGACGAGGATCCGGGCGAAGCTGGGTGCGTTCACCGCGATACGTGCCGCGGTCTCCGGATCGATGGGGCCGTAGCCGTCCAGCGTCGCCGGGGCGTCGCTCACGCCGGCCATGCTCAGCGCCGGGACCGTGATCTGCACCGTTGGCTTGATGTGCTCCTGGACCTCGATGGGGTGCGGGAGCACCGGGCTCGACATGACGTCGTCGGGCGTGACGCCGGTGAGTGCGAGGGCTGCCAAGGCGTCCGCCTGCAGCTGGGCGCAGGTGCGGGTGTCACCGGCCTTGCATGACTCGGCCGCGGCCGCCTCGACGCGCTCGACGATGCCCTGCGCGATCGGCGCCGTGGTGAACAGGTGCACCCACGCCATGCCGTCGGCGGCCGGTTCGAACTCGACGCGGCGGTCGGCTTCGGAGCGGACCGCTCGAGCGGTGATCGACTCGGGGTGGAGTCGCTCGCGCAGCACTCGGGCGCGGCCCTTGAGCCCGGCGGCGGTCATGCGCTCCGCCACGGGGAGGACTGCTTCGAGGAACGCGGCCCGGCCCGCGGGTGGGACGTCGCAGAGCTGGTCGGTGATCACCTGTGCGTGCCGCGCCGAGATGCGGCCCGCTTCGAGCGACGCCAGCACGGCCGGTGCGTCGTTCACGAGACGTTCGGCGTCGTTGGTCGCACGCTGGATCGTCCGTTCCGGCGTTCGCGTCGCCATCGCAAGGGCCGCGCAAGTGGAGCGGCGGGAGAGGTCCTGCCGTTCGGCCGGCGGGAAGATCGCCGGGACCGTGGCGTCGGCGAACGCGTCCGCATAGGCGGCGGAGCGGGCCAGGAGGCGCGCTTTCTTCGCGTCCAGGGCGGCCTGCTGCCGGTGGAGCTCCGCCCACGCATCCGAGAACTCCACCAGCCGCGCGGCGTACTCGTCGCTCGCGCGGATCGCGGTGGTGGTGGTCTCGGTCATGGGACCAGTCCACCATGGACCACTGACATTCCAGATGCTGAGTCGAGCTGGTTGTGGAACATCCTCGTGTGCCCTTCGACAAGCTCAGGGACCGGGGGAGGAGTGCCGGATTGGAGGAGGGTCTCCGTGGGCCCTTCGACAGGCTCAGGGACCGGGGGAGGTCCACCGGGTTGGCGGGGTTTCTCCGGGGGCGGTGAGCCGAGTCGCCCCCCCCCCCCCCCCGCAGACAGACGAACGCCGGTGACCCGAGCGGGGCACCGGCGTTCGTGTGATCGGGAGGTCAGTTCTTGAACGCGTCCTTCACGTTCTCACCGGCCTGCTTCACGTCGGACTTGGCCTGGTCGGCCTTGCCCTCCGCGACGAGCTTGTCGTTGTCGGTCGCCTTGCCGACGGCCTCTTTGGCCTTGCCCGCGAGGTCTTCGGCGGCGTTCTTGATCTTGTCTGCTGCGCTCATATGGTGCTCCTCACATGTTCTTCGGGCTGTCGATCCGCACTGATCGAATCCGACAGGGCGACCTGGTGGACGCTCTTCACTTCTACACCCGGGAGCTCCACGTCCGGGCGGGGCTCCAGCAGACTCCCAGAGAACTCCCCGGACCGCTGCACCAGCACACCCGTCGTCGGTTCGTCCCCGACAGCCAGGACCCTGGCCATCAGACCACGCCGCTCGTGCCGAGCAGGGTGCCGATGGCGAAGGTGACGGCGAGGGCGAGCGCTCCACCGACCACGACCCTGACGGTCGGGCGGAGCGCGGGGTTGCCGCCGATCCTCGCGCTCGTGAAGCCGGTGAGCGCCAGCGCGATGAGCACGACGACGAAGGTGATCGGGACGCGCACCTCGGGTGGCGGCAGCAGGATCGCGAGCAGGGGGAGCAGCGCCCCGATCGTGAAGGCGAGCGCCGACGCGCCGGCGGCCGCCCACGGGCTGACGACCGCGTCCTCGGTGATGCCGAGTTCGGCCTCGAGGTGTGCCGTGAGCGGGTCGTGCGCGGTCAGCTCCTCGGCGACCCGCCTCGCGGTCGTCGGCTGGAGCCCCTTCGCCTCGTAGATCCCGGCGAGTTCCGCGAGCTCCGCCTCGGGGTCGTCGGAGAGCTCCCGCCGCTCCTTCGCGATGAGGGCCCGCTGGCTGTCCCGCTGGCTGCTCACCGACACGTACTCGCCGAGGGCCATGGAGATCGCGCCACCGACGAGCCCCGCGACACCCGCTGCGAGGAGCGGGGCGCTGTCGGTCGTGGCACCGGCGACTCCGACGACGAGGGACGCGACGGAGACGATGCCGTCGTTCGCGCCGAGCACACCCGCACGGAGCCAGTTCAAGCGGCCCGCGAGGTCACCGCGGTGCGGTTCGTCCGGGTGGCCGCCGGTCGGTGGTGAGGAGCTCATGGATGCATCCAAGCACTGCGCAGGCCGCCTGCGCACGGTTCCCGGCCGATCCCCCACCCGATCGCCTAGAATGGAGGCTGGTGCGCCGGGAAGTCTGGTCGGCGGGCGATCGATCGAGATCGCTCTGCTGCTCGACCGAACCCTCACCCGAAGGATCCGCATGCCCGACGCGCACCGCTCCCACGACCTGCCGGCCGACCAGGCCCCGCACTCGATCTGGCGAGGCATCCACCAGACGCTCCAACAGGACACCGTCGGTGGTGCCCTCCTCGTCGTCGCCACCGCACTCGCGCTCGTGCTCGCCAACACCGGCGCCTCCGAGTTCTACCTGAGCGTCCGGGACTTCACCTTCGGTCCGGAGGCGCTCCATCTGAACCTCTCCGTCGGTGCCTGGGCGGCCGACGGACTCCTCGCGATCTTCTTCTTCGTCGTCGGTCTGGAGCTCAAGGAGGAGTTCGTCGCCGGCAAGCTCCGGAACCCCAAGACCGCGGTACTCCCCATCGCCGCCGCGGTCGGCGGAGTGGCCGTGCCCGCCGTCATCTACGTCCTCGTGAACCTGAGCGCCGGGCCCGACGCATTGCAGGGATGGGCGATCCCGGCCGCCACGGACATCGCGTTCGCCGTCGCGGTGATCGCGGTGGTCGGCAAGTTCCTGCCGCCGGCACTGCGGACCTTCCTGCTCACGCTCGCCGTGGTGGACGACCTCATCGCCATCAGCATCATCGCGATCTTCTACACCGACCACATCGAGTTCCTGCCGCTGGCGCTCGCCGCGGTGCCGCTCGCCGTCTTCGCCGTGCTCGTCCAGCGCGGCGTCCGGGCCTGGTGGGTGCTCATCCCGCTCGGTCTGTGCACCTGGGCGCTCATCCATGCCTCCGGTATCCATGCGACCGTCGCCGGCGTGCTGCTCGGCTTCATGGTGCCCGTCTTCTCGACCAAGCGCGCCCGCGTCCAGGTGGGGACCACCGCCGAGGGGCGCCCGGTCTACGAAGGCCTCGCTGCGCACTTCGCCGATCGCTGGAGCGTCGTCTCCACGGCGGTCGCCGTCCCGATCTTCGCCTTCTTCTCCGCGGGCGTGGTCATCGGCGGGATCTCCGGGCTCGTCGAGTCCTTCCAGGACACCATCGCGCTCGGCATCATCGCCGGGCTCGTCCTCGGCAAGCCGATCGGCATCCTCGTGACGACGTTCCTCGTCACCCGCCTGCCCGGCCTCGGCCTCGACCCGTCGATCCGTTGGGTCGACCTCGTCGGGATGGCGTTCGTCGCGGGCATCGGGTTCACGGTGTCGCTGCTCGTCGGTGAGTTGTCCTTCGGCGTCGGCAGTGCGTCCGACGACCACGTCAAGGTCGGTGTGCTCGCCGGCTCGCTCATCGCCGCCGCCATCGGTGCCGCGATCCTCGCCGCCCGCAACCGCGTCTACCGGCGTGCGGTCACGGCTGGATCCGAGCAAGCGCCGAGGTAGGTGCGGGCATCCGATCAGAGCCCTGCAGGGTGGTACCGCATCGTGTGGGAGTGGCTTCCGGAAGAGTGTGGCTGGAGCGCCTCGCGCAGCGCTGCGGTGTCACGACCCGAGATCAGGGATCAGGCGGCCGGCGCGGCTCGCGATGCCGGCCAATTGACGGTCGAAGGTCGCGAGGGAGACATCGTACTTCTCTGCCGTGGCGAGAACGCACGTATCGGGCATCTTCAGCCCCCACTGTGCTCGCAGTCGGGCCAGGGCGAGCGGTTCGTCGGAGCCGAGTTCGGCCACCTCGACGCCAATGCCTCTCAGGTCGTGCCAAACCTGATCCTCGAGATTGCGTTTCGCGGGCCCCACCAGGATCTCGGCAGCGGTGAGTGGGTGAACGAGGTAGCCGGTGGGGTGTTCTTCGAGCAGGGCGACAGCGGCGCCGTGGTGAGCATCCGACCCATCGAGGAAACCGATCAGAACGCCCGCGTCGAGGACGATCACTCGGCCCAGCCTTCGCGGACCTGATCCAAGTAATCGGCTTCATACAGTCCGGTGTACCTGCCCGCTGTGTCGAGGATGCGCGCGCGACGGCGCTCCGCGGTGGACTGCTCACCGGCTTCAAGCGCCTTCGCCCCTGCATCCAAGAGGTTCAACAGCAAGGCGCTCTCACGATCCTCGTTCGGCCAGTGCATCCGAGCGACCTCGAGTGCGTGTTTCACCTGCGGCGTGTGGGTGAGGTTCGTGCGAGCGTGCTTCGTGGGCATAATTCAGTGTAACACTGCGCGTTTCGGTGTAACACCGAATTCTGCCGACCGCGCGATTCCCGAGCGTGCACCGTGGGCTCGATGCAGTGAGCGTCACCGGTCACGGCTGGAAGTAGTACGCCGAGTGCAGGCGGCAGCCAGGATTGAACCGGGCGTCGCAGTTCGGGCAGGCGTCGACCTCCAGGTAGCGGTCGATCGTCAGTTCCGTCGAGCACACGCCGCACAGGATCGCCTCGCGGTCGCGCTGCTCGCGAGGCCACTGCTCGGCCGGGTGGTCGGCGCACTCCGCGTGGCACAGGTGGCACGGGTAGTACTCGCCGCAGCAGGCGAAGCGGATCGCGATGACGTCGAGCGCGGTCGCGTAGTGGACGCAGCGCGTCTCGTCGTCGACCGTTTTGCCGAGGACGCGCACGGTGTCGTCGCCGCTCATCGGACGCCCCGGGCGGTGAGGGCCTCACCGAGCTCGTCTGCGTGCTTCAGCGACACCACGAGGAACGGCACGACGAAGGTCACGAGGTTCGACCCGGCCCCGCGCGCCCGCTGCGCTTCCCGGACGCTCGTGGCCAGGCGGGCGAGGACCGGCACCGTGTTGATGGCGACGGCGAGCATCAGTGCGATGCGGGAGGGATCGACACCGAAGCGACCCAGGGGCCGGAGGACGCGCTCGAAGGCGTCGAGCAGGTCGGCGACGCGCGTGCTCAGCACGAGGAGCGCCGCGAGCAGGATGGCGGCGACGATCCGGGAGGTGTTCGACACGGCGGACTCGACGTCGAGGAACAGCAGTTGGCCGGCCACCGTGATCGTGATGATCCAGCGGATGAGCAGGAGCTGCCGTCCGAGCTCGCCGAGGCCGAGGCCCGAGGCGAGGTAGGCGAGGACGGTCACGGTGGTGGCGATGCCCGCGGTCCACCAACTCGTCGGCAGGAGCGAGATCGCGAGCACCACGACGAGGATGCCGAGCGCCTTCGGGCCGGCCGGCGCGCGGTGGAGCCAGCCGGAGCCAGGACGGTAGAGGGTGATCACGCGGTCACGCCCGCAGACTCGCGCGGTAGGCCGCGATCACGTCGTCCGGTGCGCCCTGCGCGACGACCCGGCCACCGTCGAAGAGCAGCGCGGTGTCGCAGCGGGCGGCGAGCTCCAGGTCGTGGGTGACGAGGAGGAGCTGATGGCCCGCCTCGGGATGCAGGAGGTGGTCGGCGACGGCGGCGCTGTTGCGGGCGTCGAGGTAGGCGGTGGGTTCATCGGCGATGAGCAGCGCCGGCCGGCGGATCACGGCCCCGCAGAGCGCCAGCAACTGCTTCTGGCCACCGGAGAGTTCGTAGGCGGACCGGTCGGCGAGCGCCGTCAGACCGAACTCGTCGAGCGCATCGGCGACCTGCGCGGCGATGTCGGCCTTCGACGCCTTCGTGCCGCGGAGCGAGAACGCGACGTCCTCCGCCACCGTCGGCATGACGATCTGCGCGTCCGGGTTGCTGAACACGATGCTGACGAGTCGTCGGAGGGTCGCCGTGTCCTTGGCTGCGTCGACCCCGTGGACCTGGACGCTGCCGAGGGTCGCCCGGGTGAGGCCGCCGACGAGCCGCGCGAAGGTGGACTTCCCCGAGCCGTTCGCCCCGATGACCGCGATGCGCGCATCGTCGAGGTGGAGCGTCACGTCGTCGAGTGCGACGGTGTCGCCGAGACGTGCGGTGACGCCGTCGAGACGGATGGCGGATGACTGGTCGATGTCCCCGATCATCGCACGACCTCGAACACCGCGGCGACGCCGAGACCGCCACCGACCGACGCTGCCGCCACCCCGATCGTGCCCGCCGGAGCCCCGCCGCGGACGAGCCGCGAGAACAGGCGGACCACGGCGACCGCACCGCTCGCGCCCCACGGATGACCGAGCGCGAGGGCGCCACCGTCGGCGCAGAGACGCTCGTCGTCCTCGGCGACACCGAGTCGGTCGAGCACGGCGAGCGTCTGGGCCGCGAACGCCTCCACGATCTCGAACGCGGCGACCTGCGCGAGGTCCACGCCGGCCCGATCGAGGGCGTCGAGGATCGCCGGCGCGGCCCCGATCCCCGGCAGTGCCGGGTCGCAGCCGACGACGGCGTGCGCCCGGACGGCGAGACCGGGAGTCGTGCTCCCGTGGGCGGGCCCGCCGGGCATGACGAGCACGGCGGCCGCACCGTCGCTCACCCGGCAGGTGTTGCCTGCGGTGAGGGAGCCGTCGGTGAAGAGCGGCGTGAACCGGGGGAGGAGTCGCTCGATCCCGCTGCGCGGCGCCTCATCGTGCTCCGCCGCCCCGATCAGCGCGACGAGCTCGTCGGTGAACCGTCCGGCGGCGACGGCGCTCGCCGCACGATGCGTGCTCCGCGCCGCGTAGGCGTCCTGGCGTTCGCGGGAGATCCCGTCGTGCTCGGCGAGGTCCTCCGCGGCGCGGGTCATGTCGGGGTCGTGCCATCCCGCCGGTGCGAACGGTGCGCGTGCGTAGGCGACGCCGTCGACGGAACGGGTCGGCGCGGTCGACGCGCTCTCGACACCGCCGGCGATCCGTGGCCGATGGTCGCCGGCGCTGATCGCCGTGGACGCCTCGATGATCGCCGCGAGGCCGCTGCCGCACTGCCGGTCGACGGTGAACCCTGGAACGTCGAAGCCGAGGCCGGCCCCGAGCGCGGCGACGCGGGCCGGGTTGCCGCCGGGGCCCATGCAGTTCCCGAGGACGACGTCCGCCACCACCGGCGGCAGGCCCAGGACGTGCGTCGCATCGTCCTGCACGGCGCGGACGACGGGGACCGCCAGCTGCTCGACCGTGAGTGCGGCGAGGGCGCGCCCGCGCGTCGCGATCGGCGTCCGTCGGGCCGCGACGATGCGCGGGAGGGCGTGCGACTCAGTCAAGGGACGCCACCGTCCCTGCCGCGAGTCGGTCGGCGAGCTCCGCGCGGGCTGCCTTGCCGGTGACGGTGCGGGGCAGCTCGTCGACGACGAACCACCGTCGGGGCCGATGGGTCGGCGGCAGCAACGGTGCGAGGGCGTCGCGGAGCATCGCGCGGGTCGGACGCGCGCCCGGGTGCAGTTCCAACACGGCCGTCACGAGCGATCCGACCCCGGCGTTCGGCAGACCGAGCACGACGGCGTCGTCCACCTCGTCGAGTCGGCGCAGAGCCTCCTCGACATCGGCGGGGATGACGGTCGCCGCGGCCGTGAGGATCGCATCGTCGGATCGGCCGAGGAGCGTGACGATCCCGTCGTCGATCCGTGCGCGGTCGCCGACGGTGGACCAGTCACCGTCGCGTCGGAGCGGGCCGTCGCCCTCGAGGTACCCGGTCGCGATGAACGGCGATCGGACCCAGAGGACGTCGTCGTCGCGGACCTCGGGCTCGACGCCGGGGAAGGCACGGAGGCCCGGTCGATCCGGATCGGCGCCGTCGTCGACCGCCACGAAGGAGAGCTCGGCGGCTCCGTAGTAGGACACGACACGGATGCCGAGGTCCTCCGCCCTGGCGCGGAGTCCGGGGTCGAGTGAGGCGCCTCCGATCAACGCCACCCGCAGGCGGGGCGGCACCTCGCCGTCGAGCAGTGCCCGGAGGCCGTTCGGGGTCCCGTGGAACCGGGTCGCGTCACGGGCGTCGTCGGGGGTGAGCGCGTGGGTGGTCGGGAGGGCGAGCGAGCAACCGACGGCGGCCGCATGGGCGACCGAGAACAGCGACAGCGACGACGCGGGCGGCGACGACAGCGCCAGGACGTCGTCCGGCCCGAGGTCGAGCAGCGCGCCGACGGCCGGGAAGGAGTCCGCCCACGACGCGGCGGTCCTGAGCACGATGCGCGGCTCGCCCGTGGTTCCGGAGGTCAGCGTCGCCCACCCCTGGCCAGGCTGTGGACCGGACGCGGTGCTGCGGTCGCGCACGGAACGCCAGTACGACTCGCTCCACCGGTCGTCGCCGATCAACGGCACGCCGCCGGCCGCCCGCACCTCGAGCGCCCGACGGACGAGGTCGGTCGGCGCCCCGCCGCGCAGCGGGACGAGGTGCCCTGGACGCACGGTCATCCGATCCGGGCGGGCTCGCCGGGACGCGTGGAGCCGGCGCCGGCCGCGTTGCGGAACGCGCGCGGGTAGGCGCGGGCGAGCGTCATCGTGATGACCGTCGCGAGCACGACCTTCACGAGGTCGCCGGGCACGAAGACGAGGCTCTGCAGGGCGGTCTCGCCGAGTGGCAGGCGGGTGACGAGCGACTGCACCGGGATGCCGAACGCGTAGATGACGCCGATGCCGCCGGCGAAGACGCCGAGCGCGGTGCGCCACCAGCGCAGCCGACTCCCGCCGGCGTGCACGATGAGCCCGATCACGAAGACGCCGACGATCCAGCCGAGGAGATATCCGGCACTCGGTCCGACGAAGACGCCGATCCCGCCGCGACCGCCGGACAGGAGAGGGAGGCCGATGGCGACGAGCGCCAGCAGCACCAGCATGGAGAGCATGCCGCGCCACGGGCCGAGGATCGCGCCGGCGAGCATGACGCCGAGGGTCTGCGCCGTGATGGGCACCGCGCCGAGCACCGAGAACGCGCCGGGCAGGCCCAGGGCGGCCACGATGGCGGCGAACACGGCGATGCGTGCGATGTCGGTCGCGTCGATCCGGAGTCTGCTCATGCTGGGTCCTTCGTCGGGATGGTCGGTTCGCCTGGGGCGGGTGGATCGCACCTGAACGGTGTTCACCTGAACAGCGTTCACTATAGTGGTGCTCATGTCCGGTCCCGAAACAGTGCGTCGCCATCGGCGCGACGATGTGGCTCAAGTGGCCCTCCGCATCCTCGACGATCACGGCCTGGCCGACCTCACGATGCGCCGCCTCGCCGCGTCGCTCGACGTCCAGCCGAGCGCGCTGTACTGGCACTTCGAGAACAAGCAGACCCTCATCGCCGAGCTCGCCGACCGGATCGTCGATGCGCACCCGGCGCCGGTGGACGCCGTGTCCGAGGCCGGTTCCGATTGGCGCGAGCGGACGCGCGTGGAGGCGGAGGCGCTGCGTGACGCCCTCCTCGCCTATCGCGACGGGGCCGAGGTGGTGTCGAGCACCTACGCGCTCGGGCTCGGTTCCGGGCGGGCGCTCACCCGGCTGACGGACGCGGTGTCGGTGGCCGGGTTCGACGAGGCGACGAGTCGACGTGCGGGCACGGTGCTGCTCCACTTCATCCTCGGGCACGTGTCGCACGAGCAGCAGCGGATGCAGTACGACAGCGTCGGCGTGCTGGCTGACGCTGCGACGGATCCGCTCGGCCAGGAGGACCAGGCACAGGCGTTCGCCTTCGGGGTCGGTCTCCTGGTCGACGGCCTGGCGGCGCTCTCCGTCCGCTGACGGCTCGTCGTGCGCGATAGCACAGGGTGGATGGAACCGCCCACCGTCTGGATCGGCGGCGGCCCACGGTAGCGTTGGTGCAGGCAGGACGCGAGGGAGGCAGGCGATGGCGAAGGGTGATGACGACGACGTCGACATCGTCATCGACGCCTGGGCGAACGCGTTGCCCGACGTGGACTTCGCACCGCTCGACGTGGTGTCCCGCCTCCGCCGGCTCGTGCCGCACCTGCAGGAGGTCCGACGCCTGTCGTTCGCCGCGAGCAACCTGCGGCCGTGGGAGTTCGAGTTCCTCTCCATCCTCCGCCAGCACGGAGCGGACGGGCTGACGCCGTCCATCCTCGCCACCCGACTGGGCATCACGAGCGGCAACCTCGCGAGCCAGCTCGATCGTCTGGCCGCTCGCTCGCTCGTCGCCCGGCAGAAGAACGAGGCCGACGGCCGGAGCAAGATCGTCGTCCTGACGACCCTCGGTCAGCAGCGGGTCGACGAGGCGATGCGGCGGCTGGTGGACGACGAGAACGCGATGCTCGCCGGGCTCAGCCACGAGCAGGTGGCCGTGCTCATCGAGAGCCTCCGGGTCATCGGCGCGGCGCTCGAGCGTCGGTAGGGGTCTGGGTCGAGGGACCGGACCTGCCTCAGAACCGCAGGTCGGACGGCCCGCTCAGCTCGATCCAGGTGTCGGTGTCGGGACGCACTGTCGCGGGAGCCGGCTCGAGGACGTCGGCGGAGGCGAGGGCGCCGAAGTCGAGACCGGTGACGCTCGCGAGGTCGAGGATCGGCAGCTGGAAGGTCCGGAACGGGCCGAGTGGGGGCACGGCGGTGGCATCGTGCGTGTCGTCGATCGCACTGGACCGGCCGAGGTCGAGGTCGTCGAGCTGCGCCGACTGGTCGAGGAGGTAGCCGCTCGCCGCGAGCGCTCCGTCGTTCGACCACGCCGCCACCTTCCAGAACCGGCGCGGGATCTGCACGCCGCGGTAGAGCGGGTCCGTGTCGGCGAACACCGGCCCGGTGAAGACCGACAGCCGCCGGCGCCCGGCCGAGGCGTACTCGAGGACGAGGTCCTCCAGGCCGTTCCAGAGCTCGAGTGACTGGTTGAAGTCCGCAGCCTGCGGGGCGGCGTTCGTGTAGCAGAAGGTGTCGACGTTGGCCTGCCGGGCGATCTCGACGGGCCCCCAGACCGGGTCCCTCCGCCGCACGAGGTGGCCGCGGTCGAGGTCGTTGCGGGCGTAGAGCTCCGGGCCGGCCTGCTCCTCGACCGGGACGCGGTCGTCGAGGTGCCAGTCGTCGTCACGCCCGAGGTCGAGGAGGGCGGCACCGTCGATGTCGACCCCGGTCGCGGCTGCCAGGCGGCGGTCGGGGTCGAGGAGCACGGTGAAGTGCGTGTAGTCGAGCCGGCGGAGGCGCGCCAGCTCGGCGGGATCGGCGGGTGCCGGGAGCTGCAGCTGGTCGGCGAGGTCGAGGAAGCCTGAATCGAAGCCGGTCATGGCAATGAGTCGATCATGAATCCGATCGAATCGGAACGGGGGACCCGCCCGATGGCCACGACGTCACCGGCCGTTCACGATCGTGCACCCGTTCCGCAACAAATGAGAGCGCTCTCTTGACCTCGTCCGACCCAGCGCTTAGTGTGTCCTGCATGCCCGTGGGAACGTTCCCACGGCGTCGCGCCGCGGATCCCGGATGGGTGGCCGGCCGACACCGAAGCCCACACACAAAGGAGTGACTGTGAACAGCAAACGCCGCGGCATCGCCGCCGCATCCATCGCGGGGGCATCGATCCTCGCCGTCCTGGCATCGGGGTGCAGTTCCCCCGCCGGCGGTGGCGGAGACGAGAAGATCACCCTCTCGGTCACCACGTTCGGCACCATGGGCGTCGACGCCAACTACGAGCAGTACATGGACGAGCACCCCAACATCACCATCGAGGCCACCAACCTGGAGGGTGGTGGAGCAGCGCGCGACGACGCCTACGCCAAGATCGCCGCCGGAACCGGCCTCAGCGACGTCGTGGCCATCGAGGAGGGCTGGCTCGGAACCATCTCCGAGGTCAGCGACTCCTTCGTCGACCTTCGCGACTACGGCATCGAGGACGTCAAGGACACCTGGCTGGACTGGAAGTACGAGCAGGGCACGGACGCCGACGGGCGCGTGATCGGAGCCGGTCTCGACATCGGACCGCAGGGCATCTGCTACCGCGGTGACCTGTTCGCGGCAGCCGGTCTGCCGAGCGAGCGCAGCGAGGTCGCTGCGTACTTCGGCGGCGAGGACGCGACCTGGGACCGTTTCTTCGAGGTCGGTGAGGAGTACGTCGGTGCCACCGGGAAGGCGTTCTATCACAGCCCCCGGTTCTTCTGGAACTCCTTCGTGAACCAGCAGGAGGAGGGCTACTACAAGGCCGACGGCGAGACCCTCAACATCGAGGGCAACGACGTGCTGAAGGAGCAGTTCGCGAAGATCGTCGAGGCCGAACAGGCCGGGCTCGGTGCCGGTCTTCCCGGCTGGGACGTCGGCCCGGAGGCCAAGGAGGGCAAGTTCGCGACCTACATGTGCCCGAGCTGGATGCTCGGCATCGTGCAGGGCTACTACGACGAGGGCACGACCGACAGCGGTTGGGACTTCGCCGACGTGATGCCCGGCGGCGCGGCCAACTGGGGCGGTGCGTTCCTCGGCGTCGCCGAGAACTCCGAGCACAAGGAGGAGGCGGCCGAGCTCGCCCTCTGGCTCGCATCCCCTGAGGCGCAGGCCGCATCGTTCGAACTCGCCGGTCCGTTCCCGAGCACGCTCGACGGCCAGGAGCTCGTGAAGGACTCCACCAACCCGTTCTTCAACGACGCACCGGTGGGCGAGATCTTCGCCGCACGGTCCGAGGGGGTCGTGGCCCAAGTGAAGGGTCCTGAGGACTCCAACATCCAGGACAACGTGTTCGGTCCGATCCTCGACCGGGTGAGCCAGGGCGAGATCACCGATGGTGACACCGCCTGGAACGAGGCGCTCAAGCTGCTCGACCAGCTCGTCGGCTGACCTCCTCTCCGACGCAGCTCGCCGGGGCGTCCGTTCGCACGCGGACGCCCCGGCACCCCTCCCGCTCCCTCTCCCGGATTGGCAGAGCCATGACCAGCACCGCAACCGTCCGCCGGCCACCTGCCGCGTTGACGTTCAGACAGAAGCTGAACCGCTTCGACTACCGCGCCTCGCCGTACCTGTACATCGCGCCGTTCTTCATCCTCTTCGCCCTCATCGGCATCTTCCCGATCGTCTACACCTTCAACGTGTCGCTGTACGAGTGGCATCTGTTGAAGGGCCAGGGCGACTTCGTCGGACTCGACAACTACGTCTCCGTCCTCTCGGACCCGTTCTTCTGGAACGCGTTCGGCAACACCGTCAGCATCTTCCTGCTCTCGGCGGTGCCGCAGCTCGTCATCGCGACGCTGATCGCCGCCCTCCTCGACCAGACGCTCCGCGGACGCACGTTCTGGCGGATGAGCATCCTGCTGCCGTACATCGTGGCGCCGGTCGCCGTCGCGGTCATCTTCCTGCAGATCTTCAACCAGTACCACGGACCGGTCGCCGGCCTCCTCGAACTCTTCGGGCTCGACCCGATCCGGTGGGCGTTCGACGTCTTCCCCTCGCACGTCGCCATCGCGAGCATGGTGAACTGGCGGTGGACCGGCTACAACGCCCTCATCCTCCTCGCTGCGATGCAGGCGATCCCACGGGACGTCTACGAGTCCGCCGCGCTGGACGGCGCGAACAAGCTCCGACGGTTCTGGTCGATCACGATCCCGATGATCCGCCCGACGCTCATCTTCGTCGTCATCACCTCGACGATCGGCGGGCTGCAGATCTTCACGGAACCGAAGCTGTTCGACCCCCGGAGCAACGGCGGATCCGACCGGCAGTTCCAGACGATCGTCCTGTACCTGTACGAGCTCGCCTTCCCGAGGCGGGACTTCGGTCGAGCATCCGCCACCGCCTGGATCCTGTTCCTCGTGATCATCCTCGCGGGCCTGATCAACTTCGCCATCACCAGGGCCATCCGGACGAACGACGCACGTCCGGTGCGGATCCCGAAGGTGCGCGAGACCCTCATCACGACGCGGTCCGTCAGCACCAGCCCGGCCCGCTCGCGTTCGACGACCACGAGCACCACCGACCAGCGAGGCGGACGAGCATGAGCACCCTGATGGAACGCACGCGGACCGAACCGACCGCGACCACGGAGGCCCCGCGGTACCGCAAGGGCAAGGACCACGAGCGGCCGGGCATCCTCACCTACGCCATCCTCATCGCGTTCTTCGCCATCTCGGCGTTCCCGTTGTGGTGGTCGTTCGTGATCTCGAGTCGGCAGTCCTCCGACACGAACCTCGTGCCGCCCGCCGTCCTCCCCGGCCCGAACTTCCTCGGCAACGCGGCGAAGGTGTTCGAGACCGCCCCGTTCCTGCAGGCGCTCGCGAACAGCGTCATCATCTCGGGCGCGATCACGGTCTCGGTGGTGTTCTTCTCGACCCTCGCCGGCTACTCCTTCGCGAAGCTGAAGTTCCGGGCCAGCAACGGGCTGCTTCTCGCGGTGATCGCCACGATGGCCATCCCCACGCAGCTCGGCATCATCCCGTTGTTCATGCTCATGGCCGAGTGGGAGTGGGTGGGGACGCTCCAGGCGGTGATCCTGCCAGGGCTCGTGACCGCGTTCGGTGTGTTCTTCATGCGCCAGTACCTCGTCGACGTCATCCCCGACGAGCTCATCGAGGCCGCGCGCGTCGACGGCGCGTCGATGTGGGGCACCTTCTGGCATGTCGCGCTGCCGGCCGCCCGACCGGCGATGGCCGTCCTCGCGCTCTTCACCTTCATGGCCGCGTGGACCGACTTCCTCTGGCCACTCCTCGTCCTCGGTCCGCGGAACCCGAGTGTGCAGACGGCGCTCGCGGCCCTGAGTGCGAGCGGCGGACAGACCCCGGACCACTCGCTCGTGCTCGCCGGCGCGGTGCTCTCGGTGATCCCGCTGCTGATCCTCTTCGTCCTCGCGGGGAAGCAGCTCGTGGCGGGCATCATGCAGGGCGCGGTCAAGGGATGACGCCCGCGCCGCATACAGTGTCTTCACACCGGCACGACTGAGGAGACACACCATCGACACCGAGACGGACTCCACCGTCCCCACGCTCATCGCGGTGGCAGCGCTCGCGGGCGTCTCGAAGTCCACCGCCTCCCGCGTCATCAACGGGTCCTCCCAGGTGACGCCGGAGGCGGTGGCTTCCGTGAACGCCGCCGTCGAGCAGCTGCACTACGTCCCCAACCGCGCGGCGCGCAGCCTGGTGCGTCGGCGGGCGCAGACCATCGCGATGGTCATCCCGCAACGCACCGCCGAGTTCTTCGCGGACCCGTACTTCGCCGAGGTCATCCAGGGGGCTGCGATGTACGCGTCGTCGACCGACTACACGCTGACGCTGTTGATCGAGTCGGACGTCGACCCCGACAAGACCCGTCGGTTCCTCACCGGTGGCAACGTGGACGGCGCGCTCGTCCTCTCGCATCACACGAGCATGCAGGCGTACGCGAAGCTGTCGACGTCCCTCCCGGTCGTGTTCGGGGTGCGGGCGCTCGAGGAGACGACGCCACCTGGACATGTCGTCGACGTCGACAACGTGGAGGCGGGCGCCCTGGCGACCCGGCGTCTGGTGGAGGCCGGTCGGTCCCGCATCGCCACGATCACCGGCCCGCTCGACACCGCGGCCGGTATCGACCGCCGTGCCGGGTGGCGGCGCGCCCTCCTCGAGGCGGGACTCGAGCCGGGACCCGAGGAGGAGGGTGACTTCACGCCGACGAGCGGCGCACGCGCGATGGAACGGCTCCTCGCAGACGGCCGGCAGGTCGATGCGGTGTTCGCGGCGTCGGCGCAGATGGCGACGGGCGCGCTCGGTGTGCTCCGCGACCGCGGGATCCCGGTTCCGACGCGGATCGCCATGACCTCGGTGGACAACAACGTCTTCGCGGTCGACGCCTATCCGGCGCTGACGACGGTCGATCTGCGCACGGCTGAGAAGGGGGCGTTGCTCGTGCAGACGCTGCACCGGCTCATCGCCGGTGAGGACGTCCCCGAGATGACGACGATCCCGTGCGAACTGGTGGAGCGCGCCTCGGTGTGAGCCGGTGGAGCGCACCTCGGTGTGCATCCCGCTCCACCGCCTGCTCAGAACCGGATCTGCGTCTTCGGTCCGGAGCCGGCCGCGCGGGGGAGTCCCGCGGCGAGCGCCCGGGGCACGTCCTCGAGGGTGATCACGGAGCCGATCAATCGCCGGACCGTGTCGCCCATGGAGGCGAACCGTCGCGCCGCCTCATCGATGCAATCTGATCCGCCGAGCACCGCGTGGAGTGTGGCGTCGAGGGCGATGAGTCTGCCTGATGGCAGCCCCGAGTCGCCGCCGGGCACGCCGAGCAGTGCGACGCGGACGCCGGCGGTGGCGTTGTCGAGGAGGCGACGGGTGACCTCGGCCGAACCCGTGGCCTCGATGATCACGTCGAAGCGCTCGTCGCCGAGGTCGGCCGGATCGCGCGTGGCCAGGCCGAAGTCCGCGGCGAACCGCCGATCGGACTCACGGCGGGCCACGACCGTGACGGACGCCCCGGAGTCCGCGGCGAAGAGCGCGGCGAACATGGCGAGCGTGCCGGCGCCCCAGACGAGCACGCGGTCGCCGGGCCCCACTGCCGCGAGTCGGACGCCACGGAGTGAGCAGGAGGCGGGTTCGACCATCGCGCCGAGGTCCGCGTCGACCCCGGCCGGGAGGTGATGGACGGCGCGCTCGGGGACGACGAGGAGTTCTGCGAGGGCTCCCTCCAGTTGTCCGAGGACGCCGAGTTCGAGGTGGTCGGGGCAGAGATGGTGTCGCCCCGTGGCGCAGAGCGTGCAGGTGCCGCACCCGATGAAGGTATCACCGGTGACGAGGTCTCCCGCTGCAGTCGAGGTGACACCCTCGCCCACCGAGACCACCCGACCGGCCCACTCGTGGCCGGGTTGGAGCGGCAGGGTCGTGCGGCCGTCGGCGAGGTACGGCATGGTGCCTCGGAAGAGCGCGACGTCGGTGCCGCAGAGTCCTGCGCGCTCGATGTGGATGAGGACCTCACCCGGTCCGGCCTGTGGATCCGGTCGATCGAGGACGGTGGCCTCGTCCGGTGCGGTGATGCGTACGGCTCTCATGCGGTCTCCTCGTCGTGACGGCGCTGGTCAGAGCGTAGTGGGGGTATGCCGCCGTCGATCTGCATGCGGAAGGACGCGGTGTCCTCGTGGGCACTTCGACAGGCTCAGTGACCGGAGGGGGTGTGCTCGGGACGCTCTGGTCTCTGAGCCTGTCGAAGGGCAGTCGGGCCGGGTGGCCTCGGCTCGCCCGCGTCAGCTCACCAGGACGACTTGCCTCCGCCTGCGACGACCGCGCTCGGCCGCTGCACCTCGGCGAGACGGGAGGTCCGGAGCGGCGTCGTCTCCCACCAGGCGTCGAAGGTGCCGGACGCCGGGTCGATCTCGAGGTGCATGCGGTGGGGTGTCTCGATGAAGATCGCGTCGACGCGGAGGACCCGCGCTCCGTCCTCGCCGCCCGTGCCCCAGGCGGCACTCGCCGTGATCGGTCCATGCGTCCGCCACGCGCCGACACCGGGGACGAGCTCCACCCGGTCGTCGCCCTCGTGCACGACCAGCACGATGTCGTCACCCTCGCCCGCCGTCACCTCGAGCGCCGTCAGCTGCGCCAGGCCGGTATCGGCGGCGGCCGAGAACGTCCGTCCGACGAGCTCGCGCAGTGACGAAGCCGCGCCGGTTTCGTCCGACGCGTCGAGCGGCGGCAGGGCGAGCCCCGCCAGGCGTTCGAGCAACGCCTGATCGGCGGTTGTGCTCACACCGCGCACCGCGTCGGAGGCCTCGCCCGTCCCGAAGGCCGGCAACAGGTGCTCCCACGCGGCGTTCAGCACGGCCTGCATGTCGAGACTCTGCCCCGTGATCGCCAGGACGACGTCGTGCTCCGGCAGGACGACGCAGTACTGACCGTAAGCGCCGTCGCCGCGGAACCCGTGACGGGCCATCCAGAACTGGAACCCGTACCCCTGCGCCCAGTCCGACTCAGGGTCGTCGCCGTTCGCGATGTGCGATCGCGTCGCCTCGGCGACCCAGGCGGCCGGCAGCAACTGTCGGCCCTCCCAGGCGCCGCCCTGCAGATAGAGCTGACCGAGTGCGGCGATCGCCTCCGTCGTCGCGTGCAGGCCGCTGTACCCGAGCTCGAAGCCCTCATCGTCCTGCTGCCAGTCGAACTCGCCGATACCCAGTGGCTCGAGCAACCGCGGTCGCAGGTAGTCGGTGAGCGTCCCGCCCGTGACGCGCTGGACGATCGCCGCGGCCGTGTACGTGCAGGGCTGGTTGTACGCGAAGACGGTTCCCGGGTCATCGTCGGGTGGGAGGAGCAGGAAGCCGCGGACGAGGTTCGTCGGGTCGATCGCAGCGGCCCGCATGATCGTCTCCTCGCGGTGGCCGCTCGCCATCGCGAGCACGTGTCGCACGCGCATGGCGCGGCTGCGGGGGTCGGTGATCTCGGCGTCGAGCTCCGGGAAGTGGCTGATGATCGTGTCGTCGAGTCCGAGCAGGCCCTCCTCGACGGCGAGGCCGACGGCGGTCGAGGTGAAGCTCTTGCTCAGCGAGTACAGCAGGTGCACCCGATCAGCCGAGTACGGCGCCCACCAGCCCTCGGCGACGACGTTCCCGCCGCGCAGGAGCATCAGGCTGTGCGGTTCGACGTTCGGCGTGTGCTCGAGGGCCGTGATGAACGCCTCGATCCCGGCGGCGTCGACGTGCTGGGCGGACGGAGTGCTTCGCTGCAGGCTCATCCCTCCATGCTGCCATCTGCCGGCGGTGGGATCGACCCGACGCTCAGTCCTGGTCGGCGTCGAGCTGGTCTCGGAGTCCCTGGTTGATGTCCTCGAGATCGAGCACGCGAGCGATGCCGGCGAGGTTGACGCCGTCGTCGCGGAGGTCGGTGACGCGCTTGAGTCGCTCGATGTCATCCTCGCTGTAGCGACGGGTGCCGCCCTCGGTCCGGGACGGGGTGAGGAGGCCTTTGCTCTCGAAGAGCCGCAGGGACGCCTCCGGGACGCCGGCGAGCTGGGCTGCGACGGCGATGCCGTACACGGGTGTCGCGCCGTCACGATCGGCCATGCTTGAGGTTTCCTTTGAACGGGTTGCAATGGATCAGGTTTCGGATGTATAAAAAATCTACACCACGAAGTGCAGATCTGAACCACCGGATCTGTGGCTTCCGGGCACTGACAATCGATGAGCCCGATCCGTCATCGGGCGACAGGGAAGGAGAACACCCATGGCAATGACCCTCGATCCCATCAGCCAGCTCGACCGCTTCGCGGCCTCCGTACTGGACTCCGTGCGCGCACCCCGGCCCATGCCGGTGGACCTCTTCCGTGACGGCGACCGGTACATGATGGTCGCCGACCTCCCCGGCATCGACCCCGGATCCATCGACGTCGACGTCGACGGAGGTCAGCTGACCATCCGTGCTCAGCGCACGGCCGACAGTCGCGAGGGTGTCCGCTGGCTCGCACGCGAGCGCGGTGGCGGCCACTTCCTGCGGCAGTTCACCCTCGGCGAGGGAGTCGACCTCGACGGCATCACCGCGTCCTACGACAGCGGTGTGCTCTCCGTGATCATCCCGGTGAGCGAGCGTGCGAAGCCGCGGAAGATCACCGTCGACTCCACGACCGACCACCCGCAGTCGATCAACGCCTGAGCCGTGCTCGACACTCGTCCGAATCGAACGAATCGAACGAACCGAACGCCCCGCCCACGATCCGTGGGTGGGGCGTTCGCCCGTGTGCGACCGGCGGTCGGCATACTGGGGGCATGTCCCGCGTCCGACGGATCCTCGTAGCGTCAGCCCTGCTCGTGATGGCCGCACTCGGCCTGTTGGTCGCGGCGACGCAGACCACGATGATCTGGTACCAGGCGCCGGGTGCCGACGGCATCGCGACGGAACAGGTCGCGGTGTTCGAGCCGGCGGTGGTCGGCACCGTGATCGCCGCCGTGGCGGTGCTCGCGCTGCTCGTCCACCTGCTCATCGTCATCCGGCGGGCGGTGTCCCGTTGGCAGTGGATCGTCGCGGTCCTGCTCGTGGCCGTGGCCGTGATCGCCGCGGTCCTCGTGTCCATCGCGGACCGGCCGGTGTTCTAACGCACGTCGAGCTCAGCCGAGCAGCTCGGCCAACAAGGCCCGAGTCGTCTCCTCGCTCGCCCCGGCGGCCTGCAGGCGCACCCAGTCGTCGCCACGTCGAGCATGCGCCGAGTGCTCGCTCCCAGTCGCATCCACGGCGCCGACCGGACTGTCCTCGCGAAGCACCCACGTGCCTCCGGGGAGCACCGTGAACCGGACGAGCTCGCGGGAGTCCGCGGACAGCAGTCGGCAGTCGAGTCCGCCGACCCGCTGGAGCGAGTCCTGCACGAGGTGGTAGCTCGGTGTCGCGGTGCTCACGTAGCTCGCGCCGGTGGCGGCTGCGCCGAGGTGTGCTGCAGCGATGTCCACCGGCAGCGCCGTGGCGCACGAGCGCGAGGTGGGCGCCGATGACGGGGGTGCGGCGGGCGCCGGAACCGGGGCTGCCGCGAGCGCTGCGCGAGCCAGTTCCTCCGTGCGCGTCCCTGCCGGGTCGTCGACCCCCGCCGCATCGACCTCGATGAACCGCTCGCCGTCGAGGGCGTGGACGGAGCAGGCGCCGTCCGAGCACATCGTCCCGTTGATCTCGCCGACGCTGTCGCTCCAGTCGGTGTGCTCGTACCAGTGGTTGAAGGTGGCCCAGTGGTCGACACCGTCTCCGACGAGTCGGACGGTCAATGAGGTGCCGTCCGCCTCGTCGGCCCAGGCGCAGACGCTCCCGCCGTCCTGCAGGACCGGGGCGTCGTCGACGGTGAGCGGTTGCGGCGCGGCTGCGGCGCCCAGGAAGGATGCGACCTCCGCGTCCGGGACGAGCGCATCGCAGGCGAGCCCCGGGAAGGCGGACGTCGGCGCGGGTGGGAGTGCCACCGATGCATTCGGTGCGGAGCCGGCCGGAGTCCCGGTGGGCACCCCCGACGGCGGCGCGCTACACGCCGCGAGGACGCCCAGCAGCGCGGCGATCGTGAGGACGCGTGCGCCACGTGCGACCGCGGGCACCGTTCGACTCAGCCCACTGCTCATCGTCGCCGGAACAACCCTCGCTTGCGGCGATGGAACGGCGGGACACCACTCAGGAGATGCTTCGCGCCAGGCGCCACGTACATGACGTCGATCGGCACGCTCGCCGAGTACGTCGCGAGGGCTCGTGCGAGCGGACCGCTGATCGTCTCACGGGCGGTCGGGGCGCCGACGATGACGAGGAGGTAGCACTCGTCGAACGTGCCGCCCTCCTGCGGGGTGACCTTCCAGCCCAGCACCGCTTCGTCGACCTCGCCGTACTCGGCGAGGACCGCGGCCAGGGTCTCGGTCATCCCTGGTGGGATGCGAGCCGGCTGTCCCACCATGACCTCGGTCTCGCGCTCGACCACGCGTGGTGTGAGTACCGCCTCGCCGTCGAGCAGCTGGGCGATCTCGCCCGGGAGGAACTCCTTGCCGTGTGTGGAATGCGGGTTCAGGACCAGCCTCGCGCCTCGGGTCATCTGCCACAGGACGCGGCAGGGGAGGGCGAGGAGGTGCTGTTCGAACGACGGGACGACCTGGAGCGTCTCCTGGAAGCGCGCCTTCGAGGTGTAGAACGGCTGCACCGAGCTGCCATCCGAGTCGAGGAGGTCCGCCAGGGTCGCCATGCCGTCGTCGGTCACGGTCCCTGCCACGATCACGGTGCTCTCGAGGAGCGCCGTCAGGAACGCGGGGGCGTTCGAGCGGTCGTTCGCGGCTGCGGCGAGGAGGGCTTCGATGTCGGGAGCGTCGGGTGCGTCGTCGGCGGCAGGCATGCCAGCAGCGTATCCCGGCCGTGTGGGAAGGTGCGCGTGCTCAGCAGCAGTCGCAGGTGTCCGTGTTCTCCGAGGTGAGCGATGAGACCGGCCGCTTGCACGCGTCTCCACGCCAGGCTTCGACGCCCTCACGGACCGCGAAGCCGGCGATGACGAGGGCGGCGACGCCGTCCGCCCAAGCCCAGCCGAGGGTGCTGTTGAGGACCAGCCCGATGAGGACCGCGGCCGACAGGTAGGAGCAGATGAGCGTCTGCTTCGAGTCGGCGACGGCGGAGGCGGAGCCGAGTTCCTTGCCGGTCCGGCGCTCGAGCAGCGAGAACGCCGGCATGATCACGACGCTGACCGCCGCGAGGACGATGCCGACGGTCGAGTGCTGGACTTCGGCGAACCCGAGCAGCGAGCGGGCGGCGTCGACGCTCACGAACGCGGCGAGGCCGAAGAACGACAGGGCGATCACCCGGAGCGCGACCCGTTCCCGACGATGGGGATCGGGGCTCGAGAACTGCCAGGCGACCGCGGCGGCGGACAGGACCTCGACGATCGAGTCGAGACCGAAGCCGACGAGGGCTGCCGATGAGGCGACGGTCCCGGCCGACAGGGCGACGATGGCCTCGACGACGTTGTAGGCGATGGTCGCCGCGACGATCCAGCGGATCCGGCGCTGCAGCGTCGCGCGTCTGGCGGGGCTCAGCTGGGCGCGGAGACGAGGGCGCGGCAGGCCGACGGTGCTCATGCGCAGGTGCAGCTCTCACCCGAGCAGCAGGCGGGATCGACGATCAGGACGAGCCGGAGGAGGTCGTCGAGCGCCGGCGCCAGGTGGCTGTCCGCCAGGCGGTACCAGGTGTTGCGTCCTTCCTTGACGCCTTCGACGAGGCCGCAGCCGCGGAGACAGGCGAGCTGGTTCGACATGACCTGTCGGGAGACGCCGAGTGCGTCCGCGAGATCGGAGGGGAAGGCCGGTGCCTCGCGCAGGGTCAGGAGGATCCGGGCCCGGGTCTCGTCCGACAGGGCGTGCCCCAGCCTCGCGAGCGCGGCGGTGTGCGTCAGGGTCGCGGTCGGTGTCATGGTGTCGGTCACGTGAAAAACAGTACACGAAATGCTGTATCGATCAAGCCTCGCGGTCGCCCGAACAGCCGCGTTAGGCGAGGCGAAACGCTGGCAATCGGGCGTCTCGGCTTGCCGCCGCCGCACGGCGCTGGCAACGTTGACGGGTCCTCGCGGCATGGCGCCCGAACGCATCTCCGCGTCCAGGACGCATCACAGGAAGACCTCGCGACATGACGTTCTGGCCGCTGCTCCTCATCGCGCTCGGCGTCTCCGCCGACGCCTTCGCCGTCGCCCTCACCAAGGGCCTGCACATGCGGCGGTTCACCGTGCGTCACGCGCTCGTGATCGCCGGGACCTTCGGACTGTTCCAAGCGGTCATGCCGCTCATCGGCTGGTTCCTCGGCACGCAGTTCGCGCGGTACATCACCGAGGTCGACCACTGGGTCGCCTTCGGCCTGCTCGCCCTCGTGGGCGGCAAGATGCTCTGGGAGGCGTTCTCGAGCCACGAGGACACCGAGGTCGACTCCGACCGCATCGACGTCCGGCGACTCCTCATCCTCGCGCTCGCCACGAGCATCGACGCGCTCGCCATCGGCATCACGCTCGCGTTCCTGCCCGGCTCGATCCTCGAAGCCGTCGTCCTCATCGGACTGACGACGTTCGTGCTCGCCTTCCTGGGCGTCTTCATCGGCCGTCGCGTCGGTCAGCGTTTCGGCAAGCCGGCGGAGATCGCCGGTGGAGTCATCCTGATCCTCATCGGTGTCAAGATCCTCATCGACCACCTCACCGGCTAGTCGGAGATCACCGCTTCCGGGTGAAGATCGCGCCGGTCGACACGTCCTCGCCGAGCGCCTCGAGGCCCCGCCCACGCGTCTCGGGTACCTGGGTGGCGACGAAGAGGAGCGCGAGCGCGCCGACACCCGCGAACAGGAAGAAGGTCCCGGTGATGCCGAGGCCGTCGACGAGCGACGGGAAGTACAGCGCCAGGAACCCGTTTGCGACCCAGAGCATGAAGATCGAGACGCCCATCCCGAGGCCGCGCATCTGGAGCGGGAAGACCTCGGCGAGGTAGACCCAGACCGCCACGTTGAGGAACGTCTGCATGGAGCCGACGAACACGACCACGAGGACCAGGATGACCCAGGGACGCATCGGGTCGCCCGGCTCGAGCACCATCGAGGAGAAGCCGATGAGCAGATGGCACGCGGTCGTGAGCGAGAAGCCGATGACGAACGTCTTCCGTCGGTCGAGTCGGTCCATGTAGGTGAGGGCGATGAAGCCCCCGACGACGGCGATGATCCCGGGCGCGATGTTGGCGATGAGCGCGGCGCTCTCGTCGAAGCCCGACTCCACGAGCACGGTCTGCCCGTAATACATGATCGAGTTGATCCCCGTGAGCTGCTGGGCGATCCCGACGCCGACACCGACGAGCAGGATGCGCACGAGCCACGGGTTGCGGAGGACGGCCCCGAGCCCGATCCGGTGTTGGTCGCGCTGCGCGGTGATGGACGCCTCCACCTCCGCGAGTTCGGCGACGGCGCGGTCGTCGGAGCGGACGGTCCGCAGCACGTCGAGGGCGTCCTGGCGGCGACCGTGGTCGACGAGCCACCGCGGTGACTCGGGCATCCGCAGCATGCCGACGAACAGCGCGACCGCCGGGAGGGCGCAGACGGCGAACATGATGCGCCACACGCTCGTGTGCTCGCTGAACACGGTGCCGATGACCGCGTTGATCACGAACGCCGACAACTGTCCGAGGACGATCGCGACCTCGTTCCGGCCGGTGATCGACCCACGGATCTCGTAGGGCGCGAGCTCCGCCAGGTAGACCGGGACGACGGCGGAGGCACCGCCGACGGCCAGTCCGAGGAGGACGCGACCGGCGACGAGGAGCTCGACGTTCGGCGAGCAGACGACCACGAGCGTCCCGACGAAGAAGAGCACCGCCAGCACGATGATGCTCCGCCGCCGGCCCCATGCGTCCGACACCCGACCGCCGAGCAGGGCACCGACGGCGGCCGCGAAGACGAGCGAGCTCGTGACGACGCCCTCGGTGAACGGGGTGAGCCCGAGTTCGGCGGTCATCGGACGCAGCGCCCCGTTGATCACGCCGGTGTCGTAGCCGAAGAGCAACCCGCCGAAACAGGCGACGATCGAGATCAGGCCGAGGTGGCGGCGGTGCGGCCCGGGCGTGAGGGCCGGCAGCGTGCTCGCCGCCTGTCGGGCTGTGGGGGATCCGGCCATCGCACTTCCTCGTCTGCTGGGCCCGCGCGCCGGACGGCGTCGTGGACAGGACGACAGTACCGGTTCAGTCGTCGGCGCCCGGCCGCAGCAGGCCGCTCTCGTACGCGAGGATGACGAGCTGGGCGCGATCGTGGGCGGCGACCTTCGTCATGATGCGGTTCACGTGGGTCTTCGAGGTGTGCGGTGAGATGACGAGGTCGTCGGCGATCTGCTGGTTCGACCGTCCGCGGGCCACGAGGAGCAGCACCTCGAGTTCCCGCTCGGTGAGCAGCGCCAGCTCGGTGGGGACCTGGCGCGGGCTCATCGGTTCGTCCGCAGCGACGACGTACTTCGTGATGAGACTCCGGGTCGCCGCAGGGGACAGGAGCGCGTCGCCGGCGTGCACCGCGCGCACGGCGCGGACGATCTCCTCCGGCTCCGAGCCCTTGCCGATGAAGCCGCTCGCGCCGGCTCGCAGGGTGGCGATGAGGTTCTCGTCCTCCTCGAACGTGGTGAGGATGAGCACCCGGGTGTCCGCGAGGTCGGGGTCGGCGCAGATCGCGGCGGTCGCACTGATGCCGTCGAGGACAGGCATGCGGATGTCCATGAGTACGACGTCCGGTCGCAACTCGCGGGCGAGCGACACCGCCTGCGCGCCGTCGACGGCTTCGCCCACGACCTCGAGGTCGGCCTCGGCCGAGAGGATGTCGGCGACGGCCTGGCGGATGAGCGACTGGTCGTCGACGACAAGCACGGTGGTCATGCGGGGGACTCCTCGGGGTTCATCGTGTCTGCCTGCCTCGGCTCGCCGGTGGGGAGGGTCGCGGACAGCCGCCAGCCGCCCGGGGTCGCGCCGACGTCGACGGTCCCGCGAACGGCGGCGACGCGCTCACGGATGCCGAGGAGTCCGTGCCCGGTGGTCGGCGCCGCGTCGGCCTGCTCACGCGGGACCCCGGGTGTCGTCGGGTTGCTCACGCTGACGACGATCCTCCCGTTCTCGCCCTCCACGAGCACGTGCGCACGACGCTCAGGACCGTGCTTCAGCGCGTTCGTCAGCCCCTCCTGGAGGACGCGGTACGCGACCATGTCTGTGGCGGTCGACAGCTCCGGTGCGTCGGGGTCGATCCGTGTCGTGATGTCGAGGCCTGCGGCGGTGAACTCGGCGATCAATGCGTCGAGTCGGTCGAGTCCCGGCTGCGGCAGCGTTCCCCGGGAGCCTGCGCCAGCGCCGTCGCTGTCGCTGCGCAGGACCTCGAGCAGATCACCGATCTCGCCGAGCACCGTCCGGGACGCCCGGCGGATCGAGACGAGCGCCTCCTTCGCCTTCTCCGGCCGCGACTCCAGGGAGCTCGACGCCACCCCGGCGTTCAGGCTGATCACCGAGATCTGATGGGCGACGGTGTCGTGGAGGTCGCGCGCGATCCGGAGCCGCTCCTCGGTCACCCGACGCCTCGCCTCGGCCTCGCGGGTCTGTTCGGCCCGCTCCGCGCGCTCGGTGATCGCCAGGATGTACGCGCGGCGTGATCGTGTCCCGTCACCGGCTGCGGCGGCGAACGCGATCATCACCGCGAACTGGACCGTCCGCGGATCGAAGCTGCCGATCGACGCGAGCAGGCTGAGGAGGGCGACCGCGACCATCGTCGCGACGGCCGTGATGAGGGTCGTCCGCCGCGCGGAGCGCACGGCCACCCCGAACATCGCGATGGCGGCCGCGATCACGACACCGGGAGCGAGGGTCCCCGTGATCGCCGCCGCACCGTAACAGGCGATGACGGCAGCGAGCACCGGGATGGGCCAGCGCCGACGGAGCGGGAGGAGGAGCGCGGGCGCGACGACCAGGGCGACGACGAGCGGGCTGCCCGGCCGGAACTCCGCGTTGGGGAACGGGATGAACGCCGAGGCGATGATGAGGACCGCGGCGACCACATCGCCCACCCACACCGGGGGTCTCGGATGCGGATCGCGCACCCGGTGATCCTGCGTCGCGGAGGTCATGGGCCCAGTCTGCCGGGAACCGGCGCCCGGCGACTCCTCCGCACGTGGCATTCCGCGGTACCACGGACGCGGTACACGGGTGTCCGCCGGTGGGGGACGCGTCGGACGGTCGTCGCCGCGAGTCTGGACTGGTGCCGGAGCACCCGGCCCCAGACGAGGAGACACCATGCAGAGCACCACAGCGCCGCCGATCATCTCGGTCCGGGACGTCCGGCGTTCCTACGGTCGCGGTCAGAACCGGTTCGACGCGCTGAAGGGGGTGAGCTTCGACATCCACGCCGGCGAGAGCGTCGCGATCGTCGGGAAGAGCGGCTCCGGCAAGTCCACGCTCATGCACGTGCTCGCGCTCCTCGACGCACCGAGTTCCGGCACCGTCGAACTCGAGGGGGTCGACACGAGCACCCTCCGCGGTCGCCGCCTCAACACGACCAGGAACAAGACCTTCGGGTTCGTGTTCCAGCAGTTCTTCCTCACCGCCAACGCGACGGTGCTCGAGAACGTCCTGCTCCCCATGAAGATCGCCGGCGTCCGCCGTGGTGACCGACGTCGCCGGGCGCTCGCCGCACTCGCGCAGCTCCAGCTCGAGGACAAGGCGCGGAACCGCGCGGTGAACCTCTCGGGCGGGCAGAAGCAGCGGACGGTGATCGCCCGCGCGCTCGTCAACAACCCACGGATCATCTTCGCCGACGAGCCGACCGGCAACCTCGACACGGCGACCGGCGCCGTCGTGGAGGACATCCTCTTCTCCCTCAACCGGGAGAGCGGCATCACCCTCATCGTCGTCACGCACGACGAGGAGTTGGCGGCACGCTGCGATCGGCGGATCCTCATCCGCGACGGACTGCTCGTCGAGGACGAGGCGGTGGCCGCATGAGAACCGTCGACCTCATCGGGACCGCCGTCGCGAACACGTTCCGGTCCAAGACCCGGACCATCCTGACCATCCTGGCGATCTTCGTCGGAGCGTTCACGCTCACCCTGACGAACGGGCTCGGCACCGGCATCAACGCCTACATCGACGACACGGTGTCGAGCGTCGGTGCGTCCGACACGATGACCGTCACCAAGACGGCCGACACCGGCGGCGGTCTTGGTGCGGGCACGAGCGGACCGAAGGAGTACGACCCGGACGCGGTCGCCTCCACCGGTGCCGGCGCGCCGGGATCGACCGTCGTCGCACTGACACCGACCGATCTCGACGAGCTCGGCGGGATCGACGGGGTCCTCGACGTGCAGGCCGTGAAGTCGATCTCGACCGACTACATCGAGGCGGGCGGCGGCACGAAGTACGTCGTCGGTGTCGGTGGACTCATCTCCGGGCAGAGCGTCACGCTGCTGGACGGTGCACAGCCCGACGACGACACCGACACACTCCAGCTCGTGCTCCCCACCTCCTATGTGGAGCCGCTCGGCTTCGGAAGCGACGCCGACGCGGTCGGGCAGACGGTCACGGTCGCGATCACGGATGCGCAGCGCACGCAGCACACCGTGGACGCGACCGTCGTCGGAGTCGCCGAGGAGAGCCTCGCCTCGCCCACCGGTGCCTCGATCGTGCCGAACGCCGCGCTCACCGACCTCCTCTACGAGACCCAGAACATCGGCGTCCCGTCCGACCAGGTCGAGCGGTACGCGCAGGCGTCCATCCGGTTCAGCGCGGACGCCACCGACGAGCAGGTCACGGCGCTGAAGGACCGCCTGGCCGATGCGGGCTACACCGGCACGACCGTCGCAGACCAACTCGGCACCATCAAGACGGTGATCGACGGGATCGTCCTCGTCCTCAACGCCTTCGCGATCATCGCCCTCCTCGCGGCCAGCTTCGGGATCGTGAACACCCTCCTCATGTCCGTGCAGGAGCGCACCCGCGAGATCGGTCTGATGAAGGCCATGGGGATGGGGAGCGGCAAGGTCTTCGGGTTGTTCAGCCTCGAGGCCGCGTTCATCGGCTTCCTCGGCAGTGCGATCGGCGTCGGTGTCGCGGTGCTCGCCGGTACCGGCATCAGTGCCGCGCTGTCCGGATCGCTCCTCGCCGACCTGCCGGGCCTCGACCTCATCGCGTTCGACCCGGTGTCACTCGGGATCATCGTCCTGGTCGTCATGGTGATCGCGTTCCTCGCCGGAACGCTGCCCGCCGCCCGTGCCGCCAAGGCCGATCCGGTGGAGTCGCTCCGCTACGAGTGATGCGCATCGGTCGGGAATGCGGGTGGCGGCTGTGGGGCGCGGCGGAAGCGGCGCCCCACAGCCGCGCCGGCGCCAGGTTGAGGAGCAGCGCCGGCGCAGACGCTCAGGTCGCGTCTGCGGCGTCCACGTTACCGACAAGCGGCCGTCCCCTCGTCGGAGGTTGAGGCTCCGTGCCCGCTTCTTCTACGCTTCGCGCCTCGGGCTGGTGACGTGCTCGGGCCTGATCCCGATCCCGATGAACCTCGCCGCAAGCGGTCGGACGACGGGGCTGGCGAGCCGCATCAGCCGGATCACCCACCGCGGCGCGATGTGGGCGCCCGTGGTCGTGCGGGAGATCACCCGATGCCCTGCCCGCTGGACGCGCTGCATGATCCTGACCGGCTGCTCGCGTCGACGTTGGACGGCAGCGAGGACGTGGGATGGTGCGTCCCCCTCGGCGAGGTGGCCGGCGATCGCGTTGGACAGGGCGACCGCATCCTGGATCGCATAGTTGACCCCGACACCGAACATCGGTGACATCGCGTGCGCGGCGTCGCCGATGGCGATGAAGCCCGGGCGGTACCAGCGGTCGAGGCGGTTGAGCTGGACCGAGAGGAGCTTGACCTGGTCCCAGTCGGTCAGGGTGTCGACCACCGGACGCAGGACGGGTGCGGCATCCACGATCCTCTGGCGAAGCGCCGGTATACCCTCGGCTCTGAGCCGCTCCGCGCCGCCCTTCCGGATGACCATGCCGGACTGGTACCGGTCACCCCGGTCGATCGTGAGCACCATGCCGCGCGGCGAGAGGTAGGCGAGGGTCGGGGGTGGCGGGTCGGCCGGCTTCGGCAGGCTGAACCACAGGACGTCGATCGGGACGCCGCTCTCGTCGGGGATGAGTCCGGCCGCGTCGCGGAGGGCAGAGGTGCGTCCATCCGCCGCGACCGTGAGGGTGGCTCGGATCTCGATGTCGGTGGAGGTGCTGGTCGCTGGGTCGGTTTCGGTCGCTGGGGCGTCGGCGGTCGTCGTGGTCGCGCGCAGGCCGCGGACCCGGCCCTGCTCCACGATCAGGCCGGTCGCCTCGGTGCGGAGGCGGAGCTCGAAGTTCGGCAGTGCGGCGGCCTCCTCAGCGAGGAAGTTCAGGAAGTCCCATTGCGGCGCGAGGACGAGGAACCGGTCGGGTGCTGGCAGGGTGCGGAAGTCGACCATGGTCATCCGCAGGCCGTCGATCACGGCGTCCATCGTCTGCAACCGGTTGAGCGGCAGCCGCAGGAACCGCTCGCGCAGGCCGAGCTCGCCGAGCAACGTGATGGTCGACGGGTGGATCGTGTCGCCGCGGAAGTCGCGGAAGAAGTCGGCGTGTTTCTCGAGCACGGTCACGCTGAGGCCGGCCCGGGCGAGGAGGTAGCCGAGCACCATGCCGGCCGGGCCGCCACCCGCGATGACGCAGTCGCGGTCGCTGGTGTGGTCGACGGTGTGGTCGCCGTGATCGCTGTCGGTGCGGGTCGTCGGTTTCATCGCGCTGCTCCCGTCGGTCTCTTCCGGACACTACTCCGGAACCCATATCGTCGACATCATGCGTCTGTTGCAGCGGGCAGGACTGCCGCTTCTCGTCTCCGGAACGATCGTGCTCGCGCTGACGGCGTGCACTGGTGGGAGTGGGCCCGCTGGCGGCTCCGCCGGCAGTGCATCGCCCGCTGCGTCGGTGCCGGCGGAGTCGTCGAGCGGGGGCTCGGGAGACGGATCGTCCCTGCAGGTCGACTGCGCGGCGGTGGAGGCGGCCGTCGCGCCGTACATCGAGGGACTCGTGGCACGAGAGGACAACGGGGCGGACGAGTACGGGACCGTCTGCGGCTGGGAGGCGCCGGAGGGGACGGTCGATGCGGCGGACATCCGGTCGGTGGAGGTCGTCGTCTCGCCCGAATCGAGCGAGGCGCTGTCGGCCGATGAGCTCGCCGCCGCCGGGCTCACGCCGATCCCGGATACGACCATCGAGGCTGCCGGAGGGACCGCTTACAGCGCGACGGTCGAGACCGGAGTCGCCGCGGTGATCGTCACGACGGTGGTGCTGCCGGAGACGGAGATATCCGTCACCGGTGGGCAGTGGGCGGGTCATCCGTCGCTCGACGGGCCTGCCGCGATCGCGGTCGTGAAGGCGCTCATGGGCCGGTGAGTGGACTGGGAGCCGCGGAGTCCCTCCGGTCCCCGAGCAACCCTCGCCCGTCCCTGAGCAACCCTCGCCGGTCCCTGAGCAACCCTCGCCGGTCCCTGAGCAACCCTCGCCGGTCCCTGAGCCTGTCGAAGGGCACTCGCAGGCACTTCGACAAGCTCAGTGACCGGGAGAGGTGCACCCGCGCTCACTCCGGTCCCCGAGCAACCCCATCCGGTCCCTGAGCTTGTCGAAGGGCGCACGAGGAAGCGTCCAAGACCAGCGACACCCATCCGGTCCCTGAGCCTGTCGAAGGGCACTCGTAGGCACTTCGACAAGCTCAGTGACCGGGAGAGGTGCACCCGCACTCACTCCGGTCCCCGAGCAACCCCATCCGGTCCCTGAGCCTGTCGAAGGGCACTCGCAGGCACTTCGACAAGCTCAGTGACCGGAAGAGGTGCAGCCGTACTCACTCCGGTCTCCGAGCAACCCCCTCCGGTCCCTGAGCCTGTCGAAGGGCACGCGAGGAGACTTCCACAACCAACTCGACTCGGCATCTGGAATGTCAGTGGTTCATGGTGGACTTGTTCCATGACCGAGACCACCCTCACCGCGATCCGCGCGAGCGACGAGCACGCCGCGCGCCTCGCGGAGTTCTCGGACCACTACGCGGACATCCAGCGGCGCCGCGCGACTCTGGACGCCGAGGAGGCCCGGCTGCTTGCTCGGTCTGCCGCCTACGCGGACGCCTTCGCCGACGCCACGGTCCCGGCGATCTTCCCGCCCGCTGAGCGCCAGGCGCTCTCACGCCGCTCCACCTGCGCAGCCCTCGCGATGGCGACGCGCACGCCTGAACGGACGGTTCAGCGTGCGACCAACGATGCCGAACTGCTCGTGAACGAAGCGCCGGCTGTGCTTGCCTCACTTGAGGCCGGTCGTATCTCCGCCCGGCATGCGCAGACCATCACGGACCAGCTCTGCGACGTCCCGACCGCAGGGCGAGCGGTGTTCCTCGCCGAGGTCCTGCCGGTCGCCGAACAATCCACCAATGCGTACCTCCGGAAGCGTGCCCGCGTTCTGCGCGAGCGCCTCCACCCGGAATCGATCACCGCACGCGCAACCCGTTCGGAGGCTGACCGTCGGGTCGAGTTCGAACCTGCCGCAGACGGCATGGCGTGGGTGCACCTGTTCACGACGGCACCGATCGCGCAAGGCATCATCGAGCGCGTCGAGACGGCAGCTGCGGAATCGCGCAAGGCCGGCGACACCCGCACCTGCGCACAGCTCCAGGCCGACGCCCTCGCAGCCCTCGCACTCACCGGCGTCACACCCGACGACGTCATGTCCAGCGCGGTCCTCCCGCACCCGATCGAGGTGCAAGAACACATCAAGCCGACCGTGCAGATCACGGTCCCGGCGCTCACGATGGCCGGCGTGAGCGATGCCCCGGCGACGCTCGACGGCTACGGACCCATCGACCCGGAGACCGCGGCGCGTATCGCGGTGAACGCCCCAAGCTTCACCCGGATCCTCGTCCAACCCGAGACCGGCGCGGTCCTTTCCGTCGGGCGGAATCAGTACCGCGTTCCGGCGGACCTGCAGCGCGCGGTCCGGCTTCGGGACGGCACCTGTCGGGCACCGGGCTGCGGCAGGCGCGCCCGGGCCTGCGATCTCGACCATTCAGTCGCGTGGGAGGACGGCGGCGGGACGGATGTCGGCAATCTCGCCTGCTTGTGTCGACATCACCACCGGCTGAAGCACCTCCCAGGCTGGAACCTCGACCACGGACCCGGCGGGGTGCTCGAGTGGACTACACCTGACGGCAAACACCACCGGACGGAACCAGATCCCGCACCGTTCTAGCCCCCGCAGGTCACTGAGCCTGTCGAAGGGTTCCTCGTGGGCACTTCGACAAGCTCAGTGACCGGGAAAGGTGCGCCCGAACCGTTGAGGGGTCCTCGTGGGCACTTCGACAGGCTCAGTGACCGGGCTGGACTGTGCTCGCAGGCGTTTCGGTCCCTGAGCCTGTCGAAGGGCACTCGGGGTGCGCTGCCTCAGTGGCCGGGGAGAGGTGTGCCCGGAGCGTTGAGGGGTCCTCGTGGGCACTTCGACAGGCTCAGTGACCGGGGAGAACAGGCTCAGTGACCGGGCTGGACTGTACTCGGATGCGCTTCGGTCCCTGAGCCTGTCGAAGGGCAGTCGGGGTGAGGGCACGCAGCGCGGGGAGCTGCTTCCGGGACCACCTCCGCACCCCGCCGGGTAGGCTCCAAACGTGGGCACCGACGAAGACCAGATGCTGTCACTCGTGTACGCGAGCACGGCGACACAGCCGTTCAGCGATGACGACCTCACCGCCCTGCTCGCCGTCTGCCGTGAGAACAACGTCCGCGCACAGCTCACCGGCATGCTCGTCCACCGCGACGGCCGGTTCCTCCAGGTCCTCGAAGGCCCCGAGCCCGCCGTCCGCGAACTGATGGCCACCCTCGCCGCCGACCCTCGTCACACTGGCATCCGCGTGATGTTCGAGGAGCCCCTCCGCGAACGCCAGTTCGCCGCCTGGACGATGGGCTTCGAACGCGCCGACACCGGCTCCGCCGCAGAGCTCGACGGCTACCGCGACACCTTCGATGACCTCGACCGCGACGACCCGACCGCCACCATGCGCGCGCTGCAGGAACTCGCCCGCTGGTTCCGCAGCCGCGCCACACGGAGCTGAGCAGCGCTCAAGCCCGCGCTCACGCCCGCAGTCAGCCCGCGAGCTTGCCGATCGGGCTGTCGTCGAGGTTCGCGAGTAGCTCGGCGACATCGCCGTAGACCGCGACCGCACCGGCATCACGGAGCTCCTGCTCGCCGAAGCCTCCACTGCGCACCCCGATGCACTCCACACCGGCCCGCGCGGCCGCCTCGATGTCCCAGACGGCGTCGCCGACCATGACCGCCCTCGACGCCGGCACACCCGCACGATCGAGCGCGACCTCGACGATGTCGGGCTCCGGCTTGGCGGTCTCGACGTCCCCGGACGAGGTCGCTGCGAAGATCGCATCGTCGACGTCGAGCAGGTCCCGCAGGATCTCGAGTTCGTTCTCCGGAGCCGAGGTCGCCAGGACGACCTCGATCCCGCGCCCCGCCAACTCGCCGAGCAGCTCGCGCGCACCGCCGATCACCCGCAGCCGGGAGGTGGTCTGGAGGTAGTACTCGCTGTGCAACTCCTTCGCCCGCTCGCCGTACTGCTCGACCTCGTCGGAACCGTCCAGCAGCGATTCGAGCAGCTCACCGCCGTCCTTGCCGATCGAACGGTGGATGCGCCATGCGTCGACCGGCCTGCCGGCATCGGCGAACGCGCGATCCCACGCGTCGACGTGCAGGTAGTTCGAGTCGACGAGCGTCCCGTCGATGTCGAAGAGCACCGCGATGCGGTCGTCGGAGTTCTCGGGGACGGTGGTGTCAGCTGATTCGGACATGCATCCAGTCAAACCCGCGAGCCCGCGATTGTGAAGCGGTGGTCATTCGCCGCAGAACGTGCGAGCCGCAGTGCCGCCCGCTACTGGAACCGGCTGGTGAGGATCACCGAGCTGGTCGCATCGTCGAGGAACACCTGCGTCGAGCGGCCGTCCTGCGAGAAGGCGTCGTCGAGAGCGGACGAACGTACGAGCGGTCCCGGCGGCAGTGCGTCATCGAGTCCGGCGTCGAGGTCCGGGAGCTCCGCCTCCGCGTCCGAGCCCGCCTCACCTGGTGCGAGCGCGCGCAGTTCCGCGTAGCCGGCCTCATCCAGGACGACGACCGCGTCGATCCAGTACGTGCTCGGGCCTGGAACCCGCTCGTCACCCATGGTCCCCGACATCCAGGTCGCCGAGAGGGCGGTGGCGAGCTGTGGGAAGCGGTCGGTGAGCGGCCCGAGCTCGTGCCGGATCTCACCGGTGCCCGAGCGGGTGGCGGAGTCCGATGCCGCTGCGGATGCCGCCGTCGTCCGGTCTGGCGAGGGTGACGACGCGCAGCCGGCGAGCAGACCGGCGACCACGACGACCACCGTGGCCACGACGGTCGCGCGCGGCGCGAGGCGGTGACGTCGATCATGCATCCGAGCAGTCGTGTCCATGCCAGCAGCCTAGAGGTCGTCGATCACTGTCCGTTCGGCCAGCCCGGGACTGTGCGGCAGGCGGGGGTGCCCGGAACGGGTTGCGCCGAGGCTGGAGCCATGAACCTCTCCACTCATCCCATCGAGGCTCGCGGCCTCCGCAAGACCTTCCACGGTCGCCCCCGCGTCGATGACGTGTCCTTCACCGTCGCCCCTGGCCGGGTCGTCGGACTCCTCGGCCCCAACGGTGCCGGGAAGACCACCACCATCCGTCTGCTGCTGGGACTCGCCCGTCCCGACGCGGGGGACGGCCTCATCCTCGGCCGCCCGTACCGCGAGCTCGAGCAGCCGGCGCGCACCGTCGGCGCCGTCCTCGACGCGGGCGGACTCCACCCGGCCCGCACCGGGCGGCAGCACCTCCGCATCGCCGCCGCGCGGATCGGGGTCGACGCAGCCCGCATCGAAGCGGTCCTCACCGAGGTCGGCATGGCACGCGACGCCGACCGCCCCGCCGGTGGGTACTCGCTCGGGATGCGTCAGCGCATCGCGATCGCCGCAGCCCTCCTCGGCGAGCCGGCCGTGCTCATCCTCGACGAGCCGTCGAACGGCCTGGACCCGGCAGGCATGCAGTGGCTCCGCCTCCGGCTGCGCGCGTTCGCCGACGCGGGCGGGACGGTCCTGCTCTCGTCCCACCTCCTGTCCGACGTCCAGGACATCGCGGACGACGTGGTCGTCATCACCGACGGTCGCGTCCTGGCCCATTCGTCGATGGGCGACATCCTCGCCGCATCGGGCGGTGACCTCGAGGCGTACTACCTCCAGGTCACCGGAACCGCCCAGCTCACCGAGAACGGGCAGGTGCGCTGATGTTCCGCGCTGAACTCATCGGGCTCGTCACCACGACCGCGACGAAGGTCACCGCGGCGGTCGCCGTCGTGGGACTCATCGTCACGCAACTCGCCTTCGTCACCCTCATGCCCGCCCTCGCCGACGGCGACATCGGTCCTGGGCTCGACGCCCTCGGGAGCGACTTCCCCGTCCTGGACCTCACCTCCCGCGCCGTCCAACTCGACGCGCTCAACCCGCTCGGTGCGTCGATGGGCAGCGGCTCCATCGGCGTCGCACTCCTGGCGATCACTTTGCTCGGCGTGCTCGCCGGCACGAGTGACGACCGCTACGGCGGCATCGTCGGCGCTGTCCTCGCCTCGCCGAAGCGGTTCCGCATCGTCGCAGCCAAGGCGGGCGCGGTCGCACTCGTCGGCGCCGCCCTCGGTGTCGTACTCGCCCTCGTCAGCCTGGTCACGCTCGTCATCACCCTGGCAGCGACCGGGACGCCGTTCGTCCTCGGTCTCCCGGACCTCGCAGCACGGTTCGGGCTCGGTGTCCTCGCCGTCACCGCCCTGTCGGTCATCGGCCTCGCGGTCGGACTCATCGTCCGCACCCAGCTCGCCGGCGTCCTGACGACGATCGGGATCCTCATCCTCGAACCGATCGCCGTCTCCTCGATCCAGCTGATCACCGGCGGCATCGTGCCGGTCTGGACCCAGTTCCTGCCCGTCGCCCTCGCCCAGGGCGTCATCCACGGCGGAACGGACGGGTTCGGACCGTCCGTCGTCATCCTCGCCCTCGTGGCCCTCACCGCCGCCCTCACTGCGGCTGCATCCGCTGCGCTCGCGCGCCGCGACATCTGAAAGGAATCACCCACATGAACGACCAGACCCAGACCCACACTCAGACCAAGACGCAGCACCAGACCCGTCACCGCACGATCATCGCCGTCTCGGCCGCCGCCGCGCTGCTCGCCGGAACCGTCTCCCTCAGCGCCTGCTCCAGTGCCACGGAGCAGACCGCCGGCTCCGAATCCGGCCCGCTACAGGACCGGATGCAGTCGCTCGTCGACGCCGGCTACCCCGCGGCGCTCGCCTCGGTGATCGGGCCGGACGGCGAGGCGATCGACGTCGCGGCCGGCATCGGCGACCTCGCGACCGACGAGCCGGCCCCGGTCGACGGCGAGGTGCGGATCGCGAGCAACACGAAGATGTTCGTCTCGACCGTCGTCCTGCAGCTCGTCCAGGAGGGGAAGGTCGCGCTCGACGCCCCGATCGACACCTACCTCCCTGGGCTCATCACCGGCGACGGCATCGATGGCACCCGCATCTCGGTTCGTCAGCTGCTCCAGCACACGGCGGGACTCCCCGAGTACGCGGACCAGATCGCCGCCGACGCGTTCGCTGCACAGGAGCGCTACATCTCGCCCCGCGACATGCTCGAGATCGCCCTCGCCAAGCCGGCCGTGTTCGCGCCGGGGGAGCGGTGGGCGTACAGCAACACGAACTACCTCGTGCTGGGGCTCATGGTCGAGCACGTCACCGATCGGGCACTCGCCCAGCAGATCGACGAGCGCATCGTCAAGCCGCTCGACCTCGAGCACACGTACTTCCCGGCGCCGGGCGAACTCGAGCTGCGCGGTGAGCACCCGCACGGGTACCACGCGAAGACCGTCGGCGACCTCCTGGACATCACGGCCCTCGACACCTCGTTCGCCTGGTCCGCCGGGGCGCTCGTCTCGACGCCGCACGAGCTCAACGTCTTCATGAAGGCCCTGCTCGACGGTGAACTCCTGGAGAAGGAGACCCTCGCCGAGATGCAGACCACGGTCCCGGCTGGTGACGAGCTGTGGCCGGGGGCGGGCTACGGGCTCGGCCTGCAGAGCTACCCGCTGAGCTGCGGCGGTGTGGCATGGGGCCATGGCGGCGACATCCCCGGAACCCAGACGCGCAACGCGGTCGGTCCCGACGGCACGGCTGTCACCATCGCCGTCACGTCGCTGCCGTGGGCGGTCGTGTCGCCCGACGACAACGAGCGGTTGATGCAGCAGTACCGGATCGTCGTCGACGCCCTCGACGCGACCCTCTGCGAGCGATGATCGCTTCCCACCGGANCCCGCCCCTGTCGCGGCCCGTCTGCGCTCGGCGCTCCCGCCGGTCCTGGTCCTCGCCGGTGCGGTGGGGTATCTCGGGGTCGTCCCGTGGGTCGACGAGCTGCACGCCGTGCCGGGTCGGATCCCGCCGTGGGTGCACGCGGCCCTGGTCGTGCTCCAGGCCGTCGCGTTGCTGCTGCGGGTCCGGTACCCGGTGGTCGTGTTCGGGGTCGTGGTCACGCTCGACCTCGTGATCCTCGGCAGCACCGGCGGTGAGCTTGGGATCGGCTCGTTCGGCGTGATCCTCGCCACCTACGCGCTCGCTCGGCACGAGGAGCGGCGGACGGTCATCCGCGCGCTGGTGGTCGGCGCGGTCGCGACGACGGTGGTCGGCGGCATCGCGATGGCCTTCGGGTCGTCCGAGGAGCCGCTCATCCTCGTGTTCGCGGCCATCGCGCGCATCGTGCTGCAGTACGTGCTCCCGGCCGGCGTCGCCGAGTACGCCAGGGGTCGTGAGCGCTTGCTGTCGGCGATCGAGGACCAGGCGCGTATGGCCGAGAACGAGCGTCGGATCAGCGTGCAGAACGACCTCCGCGCCGAGCGCACCGCCCTCGCGCGGGAACTGCACGACATCGCCGGACATCACCTGTCAGGGATCATCGTCAGTGCGCAGGCGGCCAGCGCTCTGGTGGAGCGCGACCCGGAACGCGCTCGGGAGATGCTCCAGACGGTGCAGTCGGACGCGCGCACGACGCTCGTGGACCTGCGGCGGACGGTCGGCCTGCTGCGCAGCGACGACGCGGACGCCCAGGGCGGCGGAGACGGATCGACCCTCGGGCCGGCGACCACTCCGACGATCGCGGCGATCCCGGAACTCGTCGAGGCGGCGCGGTCGCGGGGGCAGCACGTCGCGTACACCGTGACCGGTGAGCCTCGTGTGCTGGGGCCGCTTGCGGAGACGGCTGCGTACCGGACCGTCCAGGAGTCGCTGGCGAACGCCGCCCGCCATGCGCCCGGAGCCGTCTGTCGTGTGGCGGTGCGGTTCGAAGCGGATGCGATCGAACTCACCGTGACGAACGCAGCGTCGTCGCAGCGGCCTGCCTCGCCGTCGCGAGACGGCTATGGCCTCTGGGGCATGCGCGAGCGCGCCGAGCTCATCGGGGCGCGATTGACCGCGGCGCCGACGGACGAGGGTGGGTGGCGCAACCAACTGACCATCCCTGACGAGCACCGTCCCGACCAGCAGCGTCCCGACCAGCATCGGAGTGTTTCATGATCCGCCTTCTCATCGCCGACGACCAGGCGGTCGTCCGCGCCGGCCTCTCGGTGATCCTCGGCGCCGAGCCCGACATCGAGGTCGTCGGTGAGGCGATCGACGGTGCCGACGCGGTGCGGTTGGCGAAGGAGCTGCGTCCGGACCTGATCTGCATGGACATCCGGATGCCGGGCACGGACGGGATCGCGGCGACCCGCACGATCACGGCGGACCCGGAGCTCGACGCCGACGTCCTCATCCTCACGACGTTCGACGTCGATGCGGACGTGTTCGCCGCCCTCGAGGCCGGTGCGGCCGGCTTCCTGCTGAAGGGCGCCGATGAGGCGACGCTGCTCGCCGCGATCCGTTCCGTCGCAGCGGGGGAGGGGACGCTCGACCAACGCCTCACCCGTCGTATCCTGCGCGAGTTCTCGGAGCGCCGGCGCGAGGCCCCGGTCGCGACCGCGCCGGTCGAGTCACCGCTCACCGATCGCGAGTTCGAGGTCCTCGACCTGCTGGCGCAGGGACTCTCCAACGCCGAGATCGCCGACCGGCTCTTCGTCGAACCCACCACGGTGAAGTACCACCTCGCCGGTCTGCTGCAGAAGACGGGAGCGCGTGACCGCCTCCAAGCCGTGCTCTGGGGGATCCGCGCGGGACTCGTCGACCCGCGTTGAGCTGTGGGTGGCGAGCCGTGAATACATAATCTGACGTTATCCGCGTATTCCAGTCGGGGAGTTATCCACAGGATGGGGCGGCTCTTAGCGCCGCCCCATCTGCGTGTCCGGAGCTGTTTACACGTACCGGATCACGACGTCGGTGGTCGGGGTCATCCGCACCACGTAGTGGATGCCGTGAGGGGCCGTGATGGTTACCCATTCATCGCCGTTCGCGATCGCCCTCTCTAGTTGCTCCTGGACGTCGGAGACGTCTCCGGAGAGAACGTCACTCAGGTGGACGCCGCCGACATGGACTTCGTTGTACCGCTCTTCGGTGCTCATGCCCGCAGCGTAGACGTCCGTCGTGGTCAAACGGAAGGGCGGGGCCGCTCGTAGCGACCCCGCCCTTCCGTCAGGTGTTACTTGCCGCCCTTGCCCTTCTGAGCGAGAGCGCTACCGGCAACCCTCTTCGCAGCCGCGGACGAACGCGGGTTGCTGAGAATCTTGCTGGCGGCGGTTGCGACCTTCTTCGAGGTCTGTTTGCTGTTTCGAGCCATGATGCTGGTTCCAATCGTTGGAGGTTACGAGGGGGTGGTTGGTCACGAGCTACGAGCACGCTCGTGACCAACCGTGGGGATCACCCGCCGCGTCTAGCGGCGGGGCCGGATCCGAATTCGGATGGTCCGACGTCGAATGATTCGCATCGGTTCCTACCTCTCTGTGCCTTCTCAGTAACCCCTGCGACAGAACCCTCAACCACGCCTGGTTGACAGTTCAGAAACTAACTCGTATAGTCTTTCTACACACACAAACTGTTATCGTTAGGGCACCTTCTGTCCGATCTGGACAGATTGCTGCACCCTCCCAGCCTACACCCACGCGGCCCCCTACGCAAGGGCCTATTTGTCGCGCGCTGTAGGCTGGGTTTTTTTGTGCCCTGACCAGGGATTATTCGAGCACGTGCACTGAGGGCACCAGCGGTTCCGCCGGCATCATGGCGCTGAGCGCAGCACGCGCGGCCTGGGTAGTCGCGGCCCTCGGCCTCGATCGTGCTCGTCGGCGTCGACCGGACATGGCCGTGCCGACGAGGTTCCCGTCGACGCGGCCACGGCCGCGGAGCTGGGCCAGCGCGTGACCCGGCGGCGTGAGCACGACCACCGCGGCGCGCGGCTCGGCAACGTCCGGCGCGGACGCCTCGGCCTCAACGGTGGCACGTTCGCGGACAATAGCTCCTGCGCATCGGCTGATCCCGCCGGCGCTCGTGAGTGCGGGGCTGCGGTCGGGGAGGGATATCCAGATGAGCCGGCTCACTCAAGCTAAACTTACATAAGAGATATTATCGGTGTCTGAAACTCTAACTGACCTACGGTGGCATGGTAGAGGCGCTCAGATGCTCAGCCACCGGCACGTCGTCAATTGTTGTCGCGGAAGATTACTTCTAGGACAAGCTGACGATCGGTTTCGGGCAGGAGTTGCACCTTTCCGATGAGCATGTCTGCTGCGAGACCGGGCGGAACGATCGTCTTGAGACCGGACCAGTGGGCCGACGTAGCCTGTCGGAACGCGGGGTACCAGCGATCGGCGGCGACTTCACGCACGCCCTTCAGAATGAACTGGAGGACGTGGGCTGCGGTCCACGACATCGTCAATGTCGCCTGGATGAAGAGTGCGAGGTTATCGACGGCATCTTCCTCCGTTCCTGCGATTTCGAGTACGTATCGGGCGCCTAATGAAGCCCACTCCTGCATCGTATCGGGCTCGTGGGCGGAGCGTTCCAAGCCTTTGACGACGATCTGAATCTTGTCTGTAGCGGCAGTCGGTCCGCCGTAGAGGATCGCGTTCCCTAGTCCCGATGGAGCAAGGCTGATTGCGGCGGCAAGCTCCCATGGAGCTGGCCGGTACCGGATCCCCACAACATTGGCGCGTATCAACGCTGCGTCGATGACATCCGCTTCTTCCTCGGCGATCAGGCCGGAGATTCGCGCGTATTCGACGAGAGTGGGCGTTCCGAATGAACTAACGCCGAAGGCGCTTGCGACTTGACGAGTTGCCGCGTCGTCGCACCAGAGAGGGACATCCGCTTCGACCGCACGATGGACTGCTTCGGACCATGGTCCAAAAAGGTCAGCCAATCCATCTGTAGGGGTAGCGAGCTCCGGCGGATCGGAGCGCTCAATGAGTCGGAGACGAGTGATTATCTTCCCGGTCAAGCGACGTCGTTCCGTGGCCTCCTCCTCCGGGATCAACATCAAGCTGGGCCCGTGATCGCTCGTGCTGGGAATGAACAGGTCCCCGGCCTTTTCGAACTCAAGGCCCGCGTCGTTCGCGTCCCGCAACTGCCCGTATGTCCCCAGCAACCGTGCCGGGATGCGGGTGAGGAGCTGTGCAACTTCGTCGTCAAGTAGGGCAAGCGTAAGGGCCGTCGTCGTGTCGAGGGCAGCACCCTCCTTCTCAGCCCTCTCAACCACCGAACAGTCAACGGCGCCTTCGTCCGCGCCGCCTGCGAAACGCGCTGAGTGTCGACTCTTGACAAGGAACTCAGCCGCACCGCGTTTACCGAAGCGACCAATCAGGCCGATGGGAAGAGTCCCCCCACTCATGTGGGTTTCGAGCTCACTGTTCTGGTGCGGACCTCCGGCCGCCCGATCAATCGCCGCGAGGAGTTCCTTGGGGTCATCGGTGTCTGTGGGAATCGCCCACAGCAGCCGGGGACGATCTGGGAAATCAGCGTGGTACTCCTCAGCGAGATCCAGCAACTGAACGTCTGTGTCCGTGAACTCGATTGGCGCGATCAGAATCGCCCCAATAGCTAGTCGCCGCACTTGCTCGTGGGACGAGAACCGTCTGCTTAACGCGAGTACATCGCTGACTTGAGCCATTTCCGTGCCGAAACGTTGGAACAGGTGCAACCAGATTGATGCCTGCCCGGCATCTTCTGGGGTCCGACAAATTGGATTCGATCTCCATTCTTTGAACGCCTGAAGGTCGTCAGCTGCGTGGTGGTATGCGTATACCAAGGTCCAGGCGGCGTCGACCGCCGTCGGGTCGATGCGCAGCAGTGCGCGCGCTGGGGAGACGAGTTCCTCCCACCGTTTGGCTTGATAGAGCGCTTGAATTTGTAGGCGAAGCGCGCGCGCGCGGGCCCCCCAGGCGTTTCCGCCAGCGAGGATCGCGCTTCTCGCTCGATCGACGGCCTCATCGTAGTTTCCACGGTCAAGGCGATACCGCGCGGCACGAAGCCACTCGTCTGGATCGCCCCATCGGCGCGCGGACTGTTCCGCGAGACGGAGTCCGTCATCGTGTCGGCTGCTTTCCGCGTAGTACTGCCCGAGGGCGCGAGCTAGCCGGGGGTTGTCGAGAGCACCCGTTGCCATGCGGGACTCGGCTCCAGGCTGATTGCGGAAGAGCGCGGCAATATCGTCGATCTCTTCGGCCAACTGTTGATTGAGCGGGCGCATGACGTCGACGAACGGATGGACAATTCCTCGCAGCGCCAGCAACGAGCAGATCGTGGCCTTCTCGCCCCAGTCGTCGGTCGCGGCGATGGCTTCAGACCAGAGCTGGTTAGCCTTCTCGAGATCAGCTTCAATCTCAGCCTGTCGCGCGCGAAGTTGTAGACGCATGGAGGGGGATGCAGCGTCGTCGATTAGCGCGTGAGCGCGCGACAGCTGCCCTATGTTGAGGAGTGCAAATGCGGCGGCATTGCGAACGCTCGAGTGGGCGGCCTCTTCGGGGGTAGCTTCACCGCTCGGTGCCGCTGTGAACAGTGACTGGGCGCGGTCCGAATCTTCCAAGAGCATGGAGGCCTCGATCGCGAGCACAACGGACGCGGCGCTCGGGGTTCCCGTGCGGCGATGGGAATCTCTTATTGCCAGCGCGAGACGCCGCGCGGCTGAGAGGTCCTCCGTCTGTGTCTGGCGCTCGCCGGTCACTGACCGCGCGAGCAGAGCTTGCACACCGATCGCACCTGCGCCGGTGAACCCGTCGCTTTCGAACGCGCCCACAGCAAAATCCACGGCCTCGTCCAAGCGCTTTGCTTCGAATAGCTGATGGGCACGGATGGACGCGGCAAGAGCACGTTGCATCGCAGTCTGCGGTGCCCACAGGAGAATCTGTCGCTGTCTTTCGATGATGTCGTTTTCCGTCAGGACAGCTTCGACCAAAGGGTGGCCACGTACCTCCTCGAGTATTTCGAGCGCCTCTGCTTCCGGCCGATCGATATTCGCGATCAGGACCAACCAATACGCACGCGGGGTCGCGCCCCCAGCGAGTGCATGCTCAATCCACTCGCGCGCAAGAGCCCCGCTCCCAGAGATGTGCGCCAAGAGACCGAGCCAGCCATCGACAACCTCGCTCTCATCAAGCCACGAGGGGCGCGCACGCAACCAATCGCGGAGTGCCTCTAGACGCGCGCCGGGTGCGGCTAGCGCCTGCAGCATGCGCAGGGCATTTTGCTCCCCAATCACAGCCTCGAGTGTCTCCGCATCCTGAGCGAGCGGCGTCGGAAAAGAAGCGCGAACGGATGCCGGAGCTTCTTTCCCAAGCTCGCCCATTTCTGCCATCGGGACAGCGACCTGCTCATACATCAATGCTTGGGAGTCACCCACGCTCAGCTGCCCCGCCGTCGCGATGCGCAGGAGCGGAAGCAAGAACACACTGGAGGGACCCTCAACCCCTAAGCAGATAATCCCATCGAGCAGCTCTCGGGCTCTCGCACTCGCCGGCCCACTTGTCCTGCAGGCCGACATCACCTCGGCCTGCATCAGCGTCCGTCTGAGAGGTTTGGGAGGGACCCGCACGCCCTGGCGTTTGGCTGCCGACACGGTGCTTTTCGCGATTCGCCACTCCAGCGTCCACTTCCTACCGAGCCCTACTGCTGCGTTCGTTGCAATCTTCGTTCCAGCCGAGACCGCAGCCCCAGAAAACGGATCAATCACCATTACCCCCTAGGGGGAGAATACGGGCACCGCCCGCCGACGTCGATGTGGTTGTGCCGGTCTGGTGTCGGTAAAGCGTCGCGCGGCTCCAGCCGACGAGCGCGGCGGCTTGCGTGGCTGTGCGGCCGCGACTACGAGCTTCGGCGACGATGGCTAATTTGTCGGCGATGATGTCGGCGTTCACGGGTGGTCGCCCGAATCGGGTGCCGGATTCGCGTGCTGCGGCGATGCCTGCGTTGACGCGTTCGACGATGAGTTCGCGTTCGTACTCGGCGAGGGTGGCGAGCATGTGGAGCATGAGTCTGCCCGTCGGCGTCGCGGGGTCGATGCCGTCGGAGAGTGATCGCACGTGGATTCCGCGGCCGCGCAGGAGCTCGACGGTGTTGAGGACGTCGATGAGTGATCGGCCGAGTCGGTCGATGCGCCAGACGATCACGGTGTCGCCGGCTTCGGCGTACTCGAGCAGTTTCGTCATGCCCGGACGCTCGATTGCGGTCTTGCTGCCGGAGGTCACGTCTGCGAACACGTCGCGTTTCTGGACGCCGGCATCGATGAGCGCGTCGAGCTGCAGCTGTGCGTCCTGGCCGGCGGTGCTGACCCTGGTGTACCCGATCTGCCTCATCGCTCCATCGTGTCTCAGAAACCCGCGTGGGCACGAGTGAGACACGCCGCATTGTGAGACGAGTTTTCGAGACAGGGTGCCGGCTGTGAGATCCGCGGACTTTCGCACCCGAGTTGGCCCAGTTGGCCGCGGAGCCATGTGTCTCGTAGATCTGTAGCTTCCTGAGGCAGAGTGGCTTCTCGGCCGTTGAGCATGGAGTCGGCGTGGCGAATCGGCACTGAGCCCGCCACCTCCGCATCGGTCCGGATTGGTCTCGCCTGCTCGATCGTGCAAGTCTCACCCTGGTAGGAATGGCGGGGTTATGAATGTTGAGATGATGATCGGAGCGATCAACGTGCTGATCGCAGGTGGGGGTCTGATGGTCTTCCCCAGGGCGTTCGACCGGTACGCAGGACCGCGCCTGCAGAGGACCATCAGGAGGCAGCAGGCTTCTCCCGACGGACATGCAGCTCTCTGGCGATGGCTCGGACTTCTTGCCGCCACCTTGGCAACGCTCATGCTCATCAGGTCGCTCCGGTGAGAGGGACACTACGAAGAAGTCGGCTCAACAGCCTCGGCGCTGTGGCTCAGGAGGAACGCATGTCCGATCCGTCGCCCGGACGTGCAAACGATCCGTGCAGAGGTGAAGCTACTTCAAGTGGAACGCGAGTGTGGGTCGTCGCAGCGACCGCAGCACTCATCGCGCTGGTGCTGCAGATCATCCTCCGAATCGTGATCGACCGGCTTGCATCGACATCAACGCAGTTCCTTTCGGCTGATGACACAAACGAGTCCCGGATCACCCTGGTGTTCGGATTGAGCCTCATGTTCATCTTTCCGACCGCACTCTTCCTGCAGACGGTTCGGGCCGCGCGACGTGACCTGACCCTCCGTCAACGCATCCGGTGGTGGTGGACGTACTGGGGTCCAATCGCGTGGGTGACCGCCGGTTTTGCGCTGAGCTGGGGATTCTTGCGTTTCGGCTGAGCTGCGTTCGGAGGTGGGAGCGGACCGATTCGCCTCCGACACTCAGGTAAGGCTATCCTTCCTAGGTCCCGCCCCTCGAATGAAGGAGACGACGTGCACCAGCGCGCCGCCATCAGCCTCGTCCTCGCCGCGGCATTCGCCGTCGGACTGTCCGCCTGCGGCGCGTCCGAAGCGGTCGAGCCCGCATCGACAGCCGCCGCCGGGCAGGGCGCGACCGACTACCCGCTCACACTCGACAACTGCGGCACCGAGGTCACGATCGACGCCGCACCCCAGCGGGTCGTCTCCCTCGACCAGAACTCGACCGAGATCCTGCTTTCCCTCGGTCTGGAGGACCGCATCGTCGGCACCGCCTCCTGGACGGACCCCGTCCTCGACTCACTCGCCGACGCGAACGCCGACGTCCCGCGCCTGGCCGACAACGCACCCACCTACGAGGTCGTCCTCGGAGCCGACCCGGACTTCGTCACGGCGTCCTTCGGTCGCCACTTCAACGAGGGCGGCGTCGCACCACGCGAGCGGTTCGCCGAGACCGGTGTCGCCAGCTACCTCTCGCCCACCGACTGCGACAACGGGACGAGCATCAACGGCGGCGGGACGCGCACGACGCCGCTCACAATCGACGCGCTCTACCAGGAGATCACCGAGATGGGAGAGGTCTTCGACGTCTCGGACCGCGCCGCGGCGCTCGTCGCCGACCTGCAGGGTCGTGCCGCGAAGGCGACCGAAGGTGTCGACTTCGACGGCACGACCGTCGCGTTCTGGTTCGCCGACACGAAGACCCCGTACGTCGGCGGTGGGCTCGGATCCGCCGCGCTGCTCGGCTCGACCACCGGGCTCGACAACGTCTTCGGCGAGCTCGAGGACGACTGGCCGGCCACCACCTGGGAAGACCTGGTCGACCGCGACCCGCAGGTCCTCATCCTCGGCGACCTGCAGCGCGACCGGTTCCCCGGCGACCGCCTCGACGACAAGGTCGCGTTCCTGGAGTCCGACCCGCTGACGAAGACCATGGACGCGGTGCGCAACCAGCGGTACATCGCTCTCCACGGCGCCGAGCTGAACCCGTCCATCCGCTTCGTCGACGGCCTCGAGAAGATCAAGGCGTGGTGGGTCGAGCACGAGGACGAGCTCTGAACCCGGAGACGGTGACGAGTGGCGACACGGTGACGAACAGCGGCACGGCGCGGCGACCCGCCTCACGCGCACGCCGCGCGACGATCACCGGCCTGCTCGTCCTCGCCGGCGTGGTCCTGCTCCTCGTCTCCGTCGGCGTGGCGATCACGCTCGGACCGGCGGACATCCTGCTCGTGAACGTGCGGGACATCGTCGCGAACCACCTCGGTGTCACCGACATCCCGGTGAAGCTGTCGAAGGACGCGATCGTGTGGGAGGAACGTCTGCCGCGGGCCTTCGTCGCGGCCGCCTGCGGTGCCGGGCTCGGGCTCTGCGGCGTCATCATGCAGTCGCTCCTCCGCAACCCGCTGGCCGACCCCTTCATCCTCGGCATCTCCTCCGGTGCGTCGACCGGTGCCGTCGCGATCGGGATCCTCGGACTCGGCGGTGCGTCGATCGGGCTGTCCGGTGGCGCGTTCATCGGCGCGCTCGTCGCCTTCGGACTCGTGCTCCTGCTCTCCCGTCTCTCCGGCGGCGGGACCGACCGGGTCGTCCTCGCGGGCGTCGCCAGCACACAACTCTTCTCCGCGCTGACCTCGCTGATCATCTTCGCGTTCGCCGACTCGGACGAGACGCGCGGCGTGATGTTCTGGCTGCTCGGCTCACTCGAGGGCGTGCGTTGGGACGATGTCGCGCTCTGTGCGATCGTCGTCGTCGCCGGGTCGGTCCTGTGCCTCCGGTACGCCCATGCGCTCGACGCGTTCGCCTTCGGTGAGGACGTCGCGGCATCGCTCGGCATCCACGTCGCGAGGACGCGGGCGATCCTGCTCATCGCGACGGCGCTCATCACGGCGACGCTGGTGAGCGTCGCGGGGGCGATCGGCTTCGTCGGGCTCGTACTGCCCCACGCCGCCCGCCTGCTCGTCGGACCCCGTCATGGTCGCCTCATCCCGGCCACGGCGATCATCGGTGCGATCTTCATGGTCTGGGTGGATGCCGGCTCGCGCGTCGCGTTCTCACCGACGCCGCTGCCGGTCGGCGTCGGGACCGCGCTCGTCGGGGTGCCGGTCTTCATCGCCCTGCTGGCCCGGAGGAGGAGGCGGGTATGACACTCCGCGCAGAGAACGTCTCCTGGAACCGCGGCGGTGCGCTCGTCGTCGACGGGGTGACCCTGCACCCCGAACCGGGCCAGACCGTCGGCCTTCTCGGACCGAACGGGTCGGGCAAGTCGTCGCTCCTGCGGGTGCTCCACGGCCTCGTGAAGCCGACCGCCGGACTCGTGACGCTCGACGGTGTCGACCTGGCGTCGGTCGGTCGACGGCGCATCGCGCGTTCAGTCGCCTCGGTGACGCAGCACGCCGACACCGACGTCGACATCACGGTGCGCGACATCGTGCGGCTCGGCCGGATCCCGCACCGCTCGGGACTCGGCGGTGACACCGCAGCCGACGAGACCGCCGTCGATCGCGCGCTCGCCCACGTCGGCCTGCTCGACCAGGCCGGCCGCCTCTGGCACACCCTGTCCGGAGGCGAACGCCAGCGGGCACAGATCGCGCGGGCCCTCGCCCAGGAGCCACGCGAGCTCCTCCTCGACGAACCGACCAACCACCTCGACATCCGACACCAGCTGGAGCTGCTCGATCTCGTCTGCGCGCTCCCGGTCACCACCGTGATCGCCATCCACGACCTCAACCTCGCCGCGATGTACTGCGACACGGTGGTCGTACTGCGGGCCGGTCGGGTTGTCGCTGCCGGAGCGCCGGGTGAGGTGCTGACCGCGGCGCTGATCGCGGACGTCTACGGCGTGGTGGCCGAGGTGACGCTGGATCCCCGTCGAGGGCACCCCGTCGTCACGTTCACGCGATGATCCCACCCGCTCTGGGCGCCACATGGCCCGAGCACCGTGGGCTCGCTCACTCCGATCGCTCGAGCGTGCCGATCTCCGTGCCGCTCTCGTCGAGGACGACGAGGCTCGTGTCGGTCCAAGTACCGGACGCTCCGCCCGACAACCACGTGTCGACACCCTCACAGGCCATCCGCGTGGACACCAGCGGCGCGAACTCGACCGTGTCGCCGTCGGCCGTCCAGGAGCCCATGAGGCGGTTGCAGCCGTCGGTCCCCGTCACCGTGCCGTCCTCCGCGAACACCAGTGACGGGGTGTTCTGTGCGTCGGCGTCTCCCCAGACGCCGACCACACCGACAGCGTCGCCGGACTCGGCGGGCGCTGTGGTCGAGGGGTCGGCGCCGCTCTCGGTTCCGGAGGCGCATCCCGCGAGGGCGAGTGCGAGCACTGCTGCACCGATGGCGCCGAGGCCCGCGGTACGCCCACGCTTCGACGTGGTGCCTGTGAACATGTCCATCCCCTCCAGCGGGTGGCCGCCCGGCCGCGACTGGCTCGATGCTAGCGCGTCGGCTCCTGGTCGGCGATGGTCGTTTCCCGCGAGGCCGCGTTTAAGCATTAATTTATGAAACTCCTTGACGGCCGGTGTCCCCGGCCGCGATCCTGGGGTCGCCGCCCTCCGACGACGCAGGGCGAAAGGGAGATGAACATGACATCGCACACCCGTAGGACGCGCATCGCATTGGGCGCCGCACTCGTCCTCGGCCTCGTCGGCTCGGCCGTCGCGCAACCGGTGGACGCCGAGGCGTTCCCCACGAAGAACAAGGCCACGGTGATCCAATACCTCAAGACGATCGCGGGCACGAGCATCGTTTCGGGCCAACACAACAAGGAACCGGCGAGCCTGCCGGGTCAGTACACCCAGCAAGTGAAGGACATCACCGGGCAGTATCCCGGGCTCTGGGGCGGTGACCTCATGTTCCGCGGCCAGGACGCCGCGAACCGCCAGCGCGTGGTCGACCAGGCGAAGACGGAGTGGGCGAACGGTTCGCTCGTCGCCCTCACCTGGCACGCCTGCTCACCCACCGGACCCTCCACCTGCGAGTTCGACGGCGGGGTGAAGACCCAGATATCGAACACCCAGTTCACCCAGATCGTGACCGGCGGCACCGCGCTCAACACGACCTGGCGGCAGCGGATGGCCGAGGTGGTGCCCTACCTGCGGCAGCTCAAGGACGCCGGGATCCCCGTCCTCTTCCGTCCCTTCCACGAGATGAACGAGACCTGGAACTGGTGGGGTGGCCGCTCCGGCGCGAACGGTGGCGCGAAGATCTTCCAGCAGATGCGCGACTACTTCGACGCCCAAGGCCTCGACAACCTCATCTGGGTCTGGAACGTCCAGGACAACCCGCAGGGAGGGTGGTCGGGCTACTACCCCGGGAACTCCTACGTCGATGTCGTCTCGCTCGACGTCTGGTACAAGAACTACCCGAGCACCGCCGACTACCAGCAGCTGCAGTCGATCGCCGGGACGAAGCCGATCGCCATCGCGGAGATGGGCAAGGTGCCCGACGCGAACCTGTTGCAGTCCCAGACGCGCTGGTCGTACTTCATGATCTGGTCCGAGCAGTTGCGCGGCAACAACTCGAACACCGAGATCCAGAACACGTACTTCCACCCACGGGTGCTCAACCAGGGCGAGGTGGTGCTGCCCTAGTCGGCGGCGGCGCGAGAAGCTGTCCTGAGTGGGGTGCGGGCGGGTCCGACGATCCGCCCGCATCAGCCGATCGGGCGGGCCGTCCCCGTCACGGTGATACCGCCGGTGGCCGGGACGTCGACCGTCAGCAGACTGGGGGCGCCGACGTGGTGGCCCTGCCGGATGAGGATCCGAGCCGGCGGGGTGAGGAGACCGAGCGCCCGCAGGTAGCCGCCGAGGGAGGCGGCTGCGGAGCCGGTCGCCGGATCCTCGGTGATGTCGCCGACCGGGAAGAGGTTCCGGGCTTCGACGAGCAGGTGGCCGTTCGCGTCGATCCCATGATCGTGCACGACCGTCGCGGTTCCGGCCCAACCCTGTTCGTCCATGAGCGTGCGCAGGGCGGCCGGATCGAAGGTGAACGCGTCGAAGACCTCCTGCTCGCGGACCGCGACGACCGGGTGCCGGTTGCCGGCGAACGACTCACGGAGCGGCCACCGCTCGTCGAGGTCGGAACGCTCGAGCCCGAGCAGTGACAGCAGGCGATCGGCGACCCCGGCGTCGAGATCGCGCACGGTGGGTTCGACGCTCGTGAACGACGCGGTGATCGAGCCGGTGCCGCCGTTCGTGTCGCCGTGCGTGTCGGACGCCGTCTCGACGACGAGGGGGCCGACGTTCGTCTCCAGCGTGAAGCGTCCGACGCCACGGCGCTCAGCCAGGGCGACGGCGGTGGCGATGGTCGCGTGACCGCAGAACGGCACCTCGGCACCGGGGGAGAAGTAGCGCAGGCGCACGTGGCGGTCGTCGCCGCCGACACCCGGGTCGACGACGAACGCCGTCTCCGGATACGCGACCTCGGTGGCGATCGCCTGCATCTCGGCGTCCGTCAGCGCCGAGGCGTCGAGCACGACACCCGCGGGGTTGCCGCCGCCGGGTTCGGCGGCGAAGGCCGTGAGGCGGAGGATCTCGGGTGGTGCGGCGTTCGACATCCGACGATGCTACCCGCCGGAGCGTGACGGTCCTCGCCCGGGCTGCGATCGTCAGGCGCGCGGCCTGGCCCACATGACGACGCCGTACCAGGCGATGACCGCCACGACGCCGGCGATCAGCCCGCCGAGCACGAGGTCGCCGAACGGGTCGTCGCCCGCGACGCCGTTCAGGGTCCAGATGCCCAAGATCACTGCGGCGGCGAGGGCCGACGGGGTCAGCCAGCGCACCGCATCGCGGAGCAGACCCGGCTTCGGAGCTCGGCGCCGGGCCGCCCCGAGGGCGCCGATCACGGAACCGAGGACCGCGATGCCGGCGAGGACCACCGTGAGGAGCCCCGGTGCCAGCGCCGCCGTCCGGGCCCAGGCCGCGGCGCCGGCGTCGGTACCGGCGACCGTCCCGGCCGGGAGGTCGAGGACCACACCGAGGTCGTCGCCACGGACGTCGAGTGGCCACCCGCCGTCGTCAGGCGCGAGCTCGATGGTCGCCGTCTCGCGACCGGAACCACCCTCGGACGCCGGTCGCCAAGCCCCGGCGTCGGTGGGGGTCCACCCGGCGTCGACGGCGTCGTCGAGGAGTTCGTCGTCGGCGGTGAAGCTGAGCCGGAACGGTCCCTGCGCGACGTCCTCGTCCCAGGCGACGCCGCTCGTCCAGCCGTCGAGGAACCCGACCCAGCTGACCCGGTCGACCTCCCGTCCATCGACGGACGCGGAGACGGCCGGCCTCGTGGCGGTCGTCTGGATCACGACGTCGTGCAGGCCGGTGCGCACGTCGGCGAAGGTCGTGCGGAGCAGCAGTCGACCGTCCTCGTGTTCCGTCGTGAACGGCGCGTCCTCGCCGTCGATCGTCACCCGGTCGACGGTGAGGCCCAGGTCCTGGCCGTCGACCACGGCGGGCCATTCGCGCACCACCTGTGCGGGCACCGAGCCCTCGTCGGAGAAGTCCACACCGAGCCGTTCGGTCACGCGCAGTCGTGCACCGTCGCCGTCGGTCCGCGTGAGCTCCGCATCGAGGTCGGCTGTCGCGATCGTCGTGAGGGTCGATCCGGGGATGTCGCCCGTGTAGGAACGGGGTGTCTCGGACTCCAGCGACGGTGCCGGGAGGACGTTCACGGCGACGATCGCGCCGACGACGAGCAGCACGGCGAGCACCCGGACGGCGATGCGCGGACCGGTCAGGAAGCCCGCTGTCGACCCGTCGGCGCGCGAGGCACGATCGGCCGCGGCCGCCGGCATCGTGATCTCCGGCGCGATCAGGGCCGCCACCCGCCGGCCGGTCGCCCGAGGTGGGGCGCCGAGCACCGCATAGGGCAGGAGGCGATCGCGCAGGGTGGCGCGGTCGAGCAGCTGCGTCCGCTCGGCGAACACCCGGATGCCGAGGAGGTGCTGCTTCACGAGCGCACCCCGGCGGGTCAGCGGCCGGGCGGTCAGGGCGATCGCGAGGACGATGACGGCGAAGACGGTGGAGAGGGCGACGAAGGCGAGCGGCCACCACACCACCGCGAGCACCGTCTGATGGGAGAGCTGCCGGACGATGCCCCACTGGACAATGGTCAGCGCGATCGGTGCGGCGATGAACCAGTCACGGACGAAGCCCTTCGGCACCCGGCGCAGACCCGCACGGACCTGTCCGGCGCGTTCCGTCCCGGTGAGGTACCGACGCAGGGCGCGGGGTCGGTCGCCCAGACGGCCCGCCCGCTTGGCGGCACCCGCCGCCGCGATCAGGCGCGCCTGTCGCTTGGCCTGCTGCTTCGTGCCGCTGATCGCGGCGTCCTTGAGACGTTCGGCGAGCTCCATCGTGGCGGGTGACCGGAGGAGATGCGCCGCGGTGCGGGGCGAGATGCCGTCCGGCGGCTCCGACTGCGCGAGGTACCACGGACGTCCGCGGGCATCACCCCACGCGACCGCACGGGCCGCGAACGACAGCAGGAGCGTCGCCGCGAGGACGAGCATCGGCAGGACGGGCCCGAAGGTCTGGACCCAGAAGATCCAGGACTGCGGCGGCATCGTGATCGAGCCCGCTTCGAACGGCATGGTGAACCGCGCCTGCGCGTGCGGTGGGGCCGCGTCCTCGCTCGTGAACGCATAGGCCACCTCGCCGGGAGGCGAGTCGGCCTCCGGGCTGAGCCACTGCCCGGCACCGATGAGGGTCCAGGCGAGGGAGCCGTACGGCTGCCGGACGAGCCGGTCGTCGAGCTCCTGCGGGATGGTCACCCGCACGTCGAGCTTCGCCACGGCCTGCTGCAGGTCGGGGCCGAACACGTCCCACCGGAGCAGGTCGACGGGCTGCCCGGTGGCGGGGTCCGGAGCGACGTAGGCGAGATCGGAGAGCCGGTACCGGATGACGAGCTCGTGGTCGCCCGTGAGCTGCTCGCCGGGATCGACGACGAGCCTGAGGAAGACCGCGGCCCGCTCCCGGGTCACGTCCTGCTTCACGCCGTCCAACGTCACCGTGATCCCCGACGGCTCGAGGGCGTGCCCCTGGTACTCGGTCGCGAGCACCCGCTCGATGGTGCGGTCGTCGAGGTCCTTCGGGAAGAACGCGTCGATGCGCTCCTCGACGTCGGTGACGAGCCGGCCGTCCTCATCGGTGGTCACGCGGTAGTCGGCCGCGAAGGAACGGGCGATCCAGGTGTCGGTGACGTCGGATGCCTCGTCGGTGAGGTCGTCGAGGGTGAGGGGCGGGTTGATGACCGGACCGACGAGGAGCAGGATCCCGCCGACGGCGACGAGCCCCCAGAGCTGCCACAGCCCGCCACGGAGGCGGGAGCCGCCGCGCGATTGCAACCACCGCTCGACACGCAGGAGCCAGGCGGAGAGGACGGTCCACAGCGGTGTGTGCCGGGGCGCGGGATCCGGGATGCGGGTGTCCGGTTCGACGGCGTCTGTTCCGCTTGCCCCGTCCGATCCGATCACGTCGTCGAGTGTAATCGTGTGGCGTCGCGCTGCTGAGCGTCAGCCGGTGGTCAGCGTCGCCGAGAACTCAGCGACGTCGAGACGTGAAGGCGACCGCCTGGTGGCCCGTCTCGGTGACGTCGCGCTCGGCCGCGGCCCGCTCGCGGTCCAGGTCGAGCGACCGGGAGAGGAGCACGTACGCGATCGCGGACGCGGCGAGACCGATGAACAGGGCGAGGTCGGCACCGCCGAGCGCCTGCGCGATCGGACCGGTGAACCACACCGTGACCACGAACGGGATCATCGCGACGATCCCGATCGCGTAGGCGAGGAGGCCGCGCCAGCCCCAGGCGCCATAGACGCCGTTCGGGGTGAAGATGTCGCGGACCACGTAGTGGCCCTTCCGCACGAGGTAGTAGTCGACGAGGTTGATCGAGGTCCATGGCACGAGGACGTAGAGCAGGACGACGAGGAAGCTGCTGAAGTTCGCGAGGAACTCGCCGGTGCTGAGCAACGAGCCGATGACGGCGGCCGTGGCGATCGCGAGGCAGGTGACGACCCGCAGGGTGCGCGTCGGCCGGACCGGTCGGATGGAGTCGATGATCGTGATGGTCTCGATCGACGCCGCGTAGATGTTGACCGTGATGACGCTGATCAACCCGGGCAGCGCGGCCACGAGCAGCCAGGTGCCGGAGCCTGGCAGGATGGCGTCGGCGGCGTCACGCACCCCTTCGAGCGGGTCGGCGCCCTGGAACGCGCTGGCGACGAACGCACCGAGCCCCATCAGCCAGACCGCGCCGACGAACACGCCGCCGTAGGTGTAGAACAAGGCCCGCCCGGGGTTCGTCTGCGGCGGGAGGTAGCGCGAGTAGTCGGAGACGTACGGTGCCCAACCGAGCGCGTACGCTGCGGCACCGCCGAACTGAACGAGGAACGCGACCCAGCTGAAGTTCGCGAGCGACAGCGCGTCGGCCGGCAGCGGCACGACGAAGGGGACGACGACCGTGAACAGCCCGAAGGTGATGAGGAACAGCGCGGTGAGCCACGACTGCGTCCGGTGGATCCAGGAGTACCCGAAGATCGCGAGGAGGACGGCGACGCCGCTGATGAGCACATACCAGCCCGCACCGGCGTCGACTCCGGTCGTCATGGTGAGGACGTCCGCGCCGAGCATCTGGTTGAACATGTTGAAGCCGACGAGGCTGAAGACGACGATCGCGCAGATGAGGACGACGCCGCGGTAGCCGAACTGCGCACGCGACTGGATCATCTGCGGGAGTCCCAGCTGCGGCCCCTGTGCGGAGTGGAAGGCCGTGAACACGGTGCCGACGGCGACGCCGAGGACGATCGCGAGGAGGGACGTCGCGAGGTTCGCGCCGAGCGCCGCACCGAGCATGCCGGTCGCCAGGGTCGTGACCTGCGCGTTCGACATGAACCAGAGCGAGAACAGCGAGCGCGGGCGACCGTGACGCTCATTGAGCGGGACCCAGTCGATGGAGCGGGATTCGACGAGGGACGGCTGGGCGTCACCCGCTCCGGCGGCGGAACCGGACGGGGGAGTGGGGGCGGCGGGTGTCGCCATGGCTGGCCTCCAGGGCTCGGGCGGTCGAGGAGTGCGACGGGCAGCCGGGGGTCTGCCTCAGGTCGGGGACTCGCTCGTGCCGACGACGGTATCCGCAGCCCACGGACCGGCACAATCGGCCATGCCCCGATCCCAGCCATCGGGGAACACGATGGTCCCGTCCGCGAGGGCTTCGTATGATCGCTGGATGACCAGCACCGACCCCACGGGGTCCACCGACCACAGCGACCCCGACGCGCACAGCATCCGGGTCCGCGCTCAGGAACTCGCCCCCGTCCTCGGCGACCTCGACGGTAACCTGCGCACGATCGAAACGGCCGTCCGGGACGCTGTCACGGACGGGGTGCAGCTCCTCGTGCTGCCCGAACTCGCGACGAGCGGCTACTACCTGGGCAGCCCGGAGGCGGCTCGCGCCGTCGCGCTCCCGAGCGACGCGTCGGTGTTCACCGAGTGGGCGTTGCTGCTCCCCGAGGACGCCGTGGTGGTCGTCGGGTTCTGCGAGCTCGACGGCGAGGAGATCCGCAACAGCGCCCTGGTGCTCGGCGCCTCGGGTGTGCTCGGGGTCTACCGGAAGGTGCACCTGTGGGACGAGGAGCAGTCCGTCTTCGTGGCGGGTCGCGAGACCCAGCCGGTGGTCGAGACGCCGCTCGGCCGGCTCGGCGTCCTCGTCTGCTACGACCTCGAGTTCCCCGAGGTGCCGCGGGGCCTGGCGCTCAGGGGCGCGGACCTCCTCGTCGTCCCGACGAACTGGCCCCTGGTCGAGCGCCCGGAGGGCGAGCGGGCACCCGAGGTCGTCCAGGCGATGGCGGCGGCACGAGCGTCCGCGATCCCGATCGTGTGCTGCGACCGCTCCGGCACCGAGGCCGGCAACCCCTGGACCGAGGGCACCACGATCATCCCGGCCGACGGGTGGCCCGTCGGTGGGAAGGACGCGCGGGGACGGGTGGACGCGACCGTCCGGATCGACCGGGGCGCGACCAGAATCGGACCACGCAACGACGTGCTCGCCGACCGGCGGCCTGAGCTGTACGGCGCCGTGACGGGAAAAGGCTCCTCGCTAGGCTGACCCCATGACCCTCGCGCAACTCCGCGCTTTCCTCGCCGCCTACGAGAGCGGTTCCTTCACCGCCGCGGCCGCCGAGCTCGACAGCAGCCAGGCCTCCGTGTCCGAGCTCGTCAGCCGCCTCGAACGCGAGATCGGCCTGCAGTTGTTCGCCCGTGGTGCGCGTCGGCTCGTCCCGACGGCGGCCGCCGAGGAGCTGCGCGAGCACGCCAGACGCGCAGTCGCCGCGATCGACGGCGGACTCGACGCGCTCTCGGCGATCACCTCCCTCGACGGCGGCGTGTGCACCTTCGGCGTCCTGCGCAACGCCGCCTACTACGAGCTGTCCGACCTCGTGCAGCGCTTCCACCAGCGGTACCCCAACGTGCGCGTGCGACTCGTGGGGCTGAACTCCGCGCTCGTCGCGGACTCCGTGGCGAGCGGTGAGATCGAGGCCGGGCTCGTCGTCCTCCCGGTGCCCGTCGCGGGCCTCGCCATCCGGCCCCTCTTCCGCGACGAGGTCTTCTACGCCTCCACCACCAGGGATCCCGCCGCGGGCCCGGTCGGGATCGACGAGTTCGCGGACGCCAAGCTCGTGCTCTACGACGCTTACGCCGGATGGCGGGATCCCACTCGGCTGCAACTGCTGGAGCGCGCCCGCCTGCAGGGACGGTCGATCGAACCGGCCGTCGAGGTCGAGCACGTGGAGACCGCCCTGAGCCTCGCCGCGACCGGGGCCGCGGACACGATCGTGTCCGGCACGGTCGCCCGCACCGGCGGGTTCCCGGAGCAACTCACGCTCACCCCCTTCGCCGAACCGCTCTACGACACGATCGCGCTCGTCCAGCGCGAGGGCGCCTACCTGTCGCCGGCCACCGCGCGGATCGCGGAGCTCGCCGAGCACACGCTGCTCGCGGCGGCCGAGCCCGACCAGGTGATCGCGACCACCCCGAGGCGCTGAGCGTCGCTTGCGAACCGGCGTATCGGATGACCCGATGGCTCGCGCAGGCACGTCCCCCGTTGTCGCCCTCGCGCCGCGTTCGTACGCTCGCACCATGCGTTTCAGTCCTCCTGTGCTCCAGTCCCTCGACGGCTCCTTCCGTCACCTCAAGACCCCGCTCGTCGACGCCCCACCGGCCCAGCGCGACCCGGCCGTCATCGAGACCGTCTCCGCGATGCTCCTCGACATCGAGCGGCGCGGCATGGACGCCGTGCTCGACGCCGCGCGACGGCTCGACCGGTACGAGGGCGGCGACGTCGAGCTGACGGCCGAGCAGATCGCGACCAGCGGCGACCGCCTGCCCGCCGACCTCCGAGCCGCCATCGACCTCGGCGGCGAGCGCACCCGCGCCTTCGCCCAGGAGCAGCGCGCGCACCTGCAGGACTTCGAGACCGAGCTCGTCCCCGGACTCGTCACGGGCGTGAAGTACGTGCCCGTCTCCCGCGTCGGCGCCTACCTCCCGGCCGGCCGCTTCCCACTCACCGCCAGCGCGTTCATGACGGTCGGCGTCGCCAAGCAGGCCGGGGTGCCGACGGTCATCGCCTGCACCCCGCCGCAGCCCGACGGCGGCGCGAACGACGCCGTCGTCTACGCCGCGCACGTGTCCGGCGTCGACCGCGTCTTCGTCCTCGGCGGTGTGCAGGCGCTCGCCGCGATGGCCTACGGTCTGCTCGGCGAGCTGCCGATCGACATGCTCGTCGGTGCGGGCAACGCCTTCGTCGCCGAGGCCAAGCGGCAGCTGTTCGGCACGGTCGCGATCGACCTCCTCGCCGGTCCGTCCGAGGTGGCCGTCCTCGCGGATGAGACCGCGGACCCGATCCTGGTGGCCGCCGACCTGCTCGGGCAGGCCGAGCACGGTCCGAACTCGCCGGCCGCCCTCGTGACGACGTCGGAGGAGCTCGGCCGCGCGGTCATCGCCGAGGTCGAACGCCAGCTCCCGACGCTCTCGACCGAGTCGATCTGCGGGCCCGCCTGGCGCGACTACGGCTCGGTGACCGTGGCCGACGACCGCGAGACCGCCGCGGCGCTCATGGACGACCTCGCCCCGGAGCACCTCGAGGTCATCACGGCGGACGACGCCTGGTACCACGAGCGGTTGCTCAACTACGGGTCGATCTTCCTCGGTGCGTGGAGCACCGTGGCGTACTCGGACAAAGGCATGGCCGGCACGAACCACGTGCTCCCGACCGCCGGCGGCGCCAAGCACAGTGCCGGGCTCTCGGTGTCGCGGTTCCTGAAGCCGCTCACCTACCAGCGGATCGCCGAGGCGGCGACACCCGAGCTCGCCGACGCGGTGCAGGTCATCTCCGATTCGGAGGGGATGGCGGCGCACAGCGCGACGGCGACGCTTCGCACGGCCCGGCTCAGCTGAGGCGGTCGGCACTGAGGCGGTCGGCGCGCACCCGCTCGGTCAGTCACCCTGGCGAAGCGAGTGCTGGGCCTCCTGCATCGCCTCGTCGAAGTCCAGTTCGGGGTCGTGGAGGATCCGGGCGGTCGCGCGAGCGTGCGCACGGGCCTCTCGCTCGAACGCGTCGGATGCGGCCGTCTGTTCGACGGGTTCGATCGAGGGCTCGCCGATCGTGGCGAACGCGCGGGTGAGACTGAGCTGCACCTCGCGGTCGCCACGGCCGAACTGCCTCGCCAGCAGCTCGGCGAGCGCCGACGCCTCCCGCTCCGGGACGACCCCTGCGGCGGTGCGCCAGGCGGCTCGGGCGACCTGATCCTCCTCGTCCTCCAGCAGTGCGAGGGTGATGGCCGACCAGGTGCGTGGGTCTCCGGTCTTCGAGAGGGTGTGCAGCGCCTGGCTGCGTGCCTGTGGGAAGACCGACCCGAGTTCCTCCATCAGGCGAGGAACGGTCACCTCGGGGTCGTGCCGCACGAGTGCCCAGGTGAGCATGTCGCGCACGAAGAAGTCGGGCTCGACGGCGCAGCGGTCGACGAGGACCTCGATGTAGGTGGTCTTCGGGCTGGTGCCCGCCGCGAGTGCGGCCTGGAGCCGGTCCGAGGGCACGGGCGCGCGGAGGGCGATCGCCAGACCGTTCGCCGCAGCGGCGTCGTGTTCCCGGCTCATCGCGCGACCTCCCAGGGCTGTGTCGGTTCCCATCCAGCGTAAGCGCACGGCGCCGGCAGGGTTCCCCGAAGCGGGCGGGAGTCGTTCCGCCGGCGACGTATCGACGCGCTGTCAGCGGGTGAGTGCCGGCCCGTGTCCTGGTGCGATGGTGCCCTGCAGGACGAGTGACGCGGCGCCGATCGCGGCCGCATCGCGCGGGTTGGCGGAGAGCTCGACCATGATCGGGTGGGCCCGTCGGGCGAAGAACCGTTGGTCGAGGCGTTCGCGGATCGCACGCGCATAGAGCGAACCGGCGACCGCCATCCCGGGGCCGGCGAGGACGAGTCGGTCGAGGTCGAGCAGGTTCGCGAGCGTCACCGTGGCCGCGGCGACCCGGTCGGCCGAGTTCTGGATGAGGTCGAGCGCGACGTCATGGCCGCTGACGGCCGCCCGGGCGAGCTGGTCGAAGTCACGGCTGAGCGTCTCCGGTGCGAAACCGAGCCCGAGTCCGTCGAGGCGATCCCGCACCGTCTCGGCGGTGGCCATCACGGCCGCCGGTGCCGCGTAGCGTTCCAGACAACCGCGGTTGCCGCAGTGGCAGGGGACACCGTCGACCTCGATGCTGATGTGGCCGAGTTCGCCCGCGTTCGAACTCGAACCGCGGTAGAGCGCGCCGCCCAGCACCATGCCGGCGCCGATCCCGGTGCCCATGTAGACGCAGGCGAAGGACTCCGTGCGCGACACCTGGCGGCTCCAGAACTCGCCGACGGCCGCTGCGGCGGCGTCGTTGTCGACGACCACCGGCACGTCGAGGCTGTCCTGCAACGCCTGCTGCAGTGGGAAGTCGTCCCACCGGACGAGCGTCGGCGGTCCGAGCAGCACGCCGCCGAGTTGGGCGATCGGGCCGGGAGCGACGACGGCGACGCCCGCGATCGACAGGGCTGCGAGGCCGACGCCGGCGACGAAGTCACGATAGAGCGTGACGAGTCGGTCGGTCACCTGCTCCGGGGTGGCCGAACCCGCCCCGTCGACGAGCTGCCGGCCGACCACGCCACCACGGACGTCGGTTGCGACGAGCGTGATCGACTCGAACCCGAGCTGGATCCCGACGCCGTACTTGGCGCTCGCGTTGATCTCGAGGAGGGTCCGTGGCTTGCCGCCTCGGGGTGCCGCCCGTCCGGTCTCGCGGACGAGTCCGTCCTCGATGAGCCGACGCACGATGTTGGAGATCGAAGGCTGGGTGAGGCCGGTCGCCTCCGTGAGCTCGGTGCGGCTGATCGTGCCCGCGGAGCGGATGAGGTCGACGATGAGCGCCTGGCTCCCGGGGCCCGACTGCACGGACTCTCGTCTGGCCAACTGTCCCTCCCGACGATGTTCGAGCGCGTAGTGTGAGGGCCACACGACCACTCCTCACGAAAGGCCGCGTCCCGATGGGTCTCGACGCCGAACAGACTATCGCGCAGCCCCGGCCGATCGGCCTCACGCTGTTCCGGGCCTCGGAGATCTACGGCGCGGAGCCGTTCTACCACGAGCTCATCGCCGGCATCGATCGTGTCGTCCGCCCGCACGGTCTGTCCGTGTTGCTCCGAGTCCTGCCGACGCGGGAGGAGGAGCTGCTGCAGCTCGGACGCTGGCAGCAGGACGGCACGGTGAGCGCCGTCATCCTGGTGGACCTCATCGACGACGACGAGCGGGTGGCCTTCGTCGAGCGGTCCGGGATCCCGGCGATCGTGATCGGCGCACCGACGACCGCGCAGGGTCTCCCGGCGGTCTGGACCAACGACGCGGTCACGATGCACGAGGCCGTCGACCACCTCGTCTCGCTCGGGCACCGACGGCTCGCACACGTCACGGGTCCGCGCGAACTCACCCACACGCTGTCCCGGATGGAGGCGTTCACCCTCGCCTCCGACCGGCCCGACGTGGAGACGGTGTCGATCGGCGGCGACTACTCCCGGGCGTCCGGCCTCCAGGCCATGCAGGCGTTGCTCGCGCGCGACCCCAGGCCGACGGCGGTCGTCTTCGACAGCGACGTGATGGCGCTCGGCGGGCTGCAGGCGGTGCAGGAGGCCGGGTTGCGGGTGCCCGACGACCTGTCGATCGTGGCGTGGGACGATTCGGCGCAATGCCAGCTGTCGGACCCGCCGATGTCGGCGCTCAGCCACGACGTGCAACGCATCGGCGAGATGGCGGGTGAGGAGCTGCTCGAGCTGTTAGCGGGTCGCCCAGGTGCCACACGGGAAGCGCCGCACGCCGTGGTCATCGAGCGCTCTACGTCGGGTCGCGTCCCCGTCGCTTGAGGTGTCGAGGGCGCGAGTGGGGTGGATTCCCTGTGATCGATTTGTTATATAAATTAATAATGTTTAGTCTTGACGAGCGTGAGGCGGCAGACGATGCTGGACAGCGAGCGACGAGGCGACCCGGCCCTTCGCCCTCATGAACGAAGGAGTTCCCCATGTCCCGGAGACCGATCATCGGCCTCGCCGCAACGGCTGCGGCCGCGGCACTCGTCCTCAGCGGCTGCTCCGGCGGAGCCGCCAACGACGACGGCGACCCGAGCGGCGAGATCACCGTCCTCACGAACCGCACCGACCTCGTCGACACCACCTTCAAGGACTACGCGACCGAGTTCGAGAAGCAGTACCCCGGCACCACCGTCAAGTTCGAGGCTCTGACCGACTACGAGGGCGATGCCAAGATCCGCCTCAACTCGAAGGACTACGGCGACGTGCTCCTCATCCCCTCGTCGAACGTCACGAAGGACCAGTACGCGAACTTCTTCGAGCCGCTCGGCAGCACCGAGGAGCAGTCCAAGACCTACCGCTTCGCGAACGAGGCCTCCTTCGACGGCACGGCCTACGGCGTCTCGACCTTCGGCTCCGCCATGGGCTACGTCTTCAACCGCGACGTGTGGACGAAGGCCGGGATCACCGAGCCGCCCGCCACCGAGGAGGAGTACCTCGCCGCACTCGAGAAGATCAAGGCGAACGGCTCGATCCCGTACTACACGAACTACAAGGACGGCTGGCCGCTCGCGACGCTCGAAGGCAACCTCGGCGCGGTGCAGGGCCCGAAGGTCCGCACGGAGATGATCGCCACCGACAGTCCCTGGACCGAGGGCAACGACCAGTACAACATCGACGGTCTCCTCTTCGACACCGTCGCCGCCGGCCTGAGCGAGCCGGATCCCACCACCACCAACTGGGAGGAGTCGAAGAACCTCCTCGCCTCCGGTGAGATCAGCTCGATGGTGCTCGGCTCCTGGGCCGTCTCGCAGATGCAGGACGCCGCCGAGAAGGCCGGCGAGTCCCGCGACGTGATCGGTTTCTGGCCGATGCCGTGGAAGACCGACGACGGCTTCAACTCCGTCACCGCCTCCGACAAGTTCCTGGCGGTCAGCAAGTACTCGAAGAACAAGGCGACCGCGAAGGCCTGGATCGACTGGTTCACGAACGAGTCCGGATTCGCCGCGAGCCAGGGTGCCATCAGCCCCGTCATCAGCGACCCGGCGCCCGACACGCTGTCCGACTTCGCCGACCTCGGCGTCACCTACCTGGAGCTCGCTCCGGACCCGGTGGGCAAGGAGGCCGTGATCAACGACATCGCGAACGCCGCCGAGATCGACCTCTTCGGCAACACCTACCGCCAGAAGCTCATCGACATCGCCCGCGGCGCAGCCGACGGCGATAAGGAGAGCGCCTTCGCCGACCTCAACGAGCGCTGGGCGGCCGCCCGCGCCGACGTCGCCGAGTAACCCCGACCGGCGCCCGGGCCCACGAACCCCTCAACGGACCTCCGGTCCGGCGGGCCCGGGCGCCATCCACCCACTCCAGCGAATCGAAGGCAACGAACATGGTCACAGTCCAGGGAGCGTCACCCGCCACACGAGCGGTGGTGACGAACCATCCACGCCGGGCGCGCACGCTGCGGCCGGGCAAGCCCCCGAAGTCCACCGGCTCCCGAGTCACCCCGTGGCTGTTCCTCGTCGTGCCGCTCGCCTTCCTGATCGTGCTCACCTACGTGCCGGTCGCGAACATGTTCTGGTACAGCCTCACCTCGTGGGACGGCCTGGAGCCCGAACAGGAGTTCGTCGGCATCGACAACTTCGTGCAGATCTTCACGAAGCCCGAGATCTTCCAGGTCTTCTTCGTGAGCCTGTACTACCTCGTCGGAGCCGTCGCCCAGCTCGTCCTGGCCCTCTACCTCGCCACGCTGTTGAGCTTCCGCACCCGCTTCAAGAACCTCTTCAAGGGCGTCATCTTCTTCCCCTACCTCATCAACGGGGTCGCGATCGGGCTCGTCTTCCTCTACTTCCTCCGCCCTGGCGGCACCCTCGACGCCCTGCTCGCGGCGGTCGGCGTGCAGGACACCCCGCAGTGGCTCGGCGACCCGTCGTTCGTGAACGCCTCCCTCGCCGCCACGTCCGTCTGGCGGTACATGGGCCTCAACTTCGTCCTGTTCCTCGGCGCGATCCAGTCGGTCCCGTCGGAGCAGTACGAGGCCGCCGACCTCGACGGCGCCAACTCGTGGCACAAGTTCCGCTTCATCATCCTGCCGAGCATCCGGCGCATCCTCGGCCTCTCGTTCATCCTGGCGATCGCCGGCGCCCTGTCCGCCTTCGAGATGCCGTACATCATGACCGGCGGCGCCAACGGGTCCGAGACCTTCGTGATCCAGACCGTGAACACGGCCTTCAAGTTCTCCAAGGTGGGGCTGGCGTCGGCGATGGCCGTCGTCCTGCTGCTGATCGTCCTCATCATCACCTTCGTCCAACGCCGGGTCTTCCCCGACGAGAAGGGAGGCGAGTCGTGACTGCCACCACCGACCGACCGGTCTCCGCGTCCGCTCCCGAGCCCCGTACCCCGCTGCGGCGGACGAGGCGCGGGCCGAAGCGTCCGCAGGGTGCCGCCGCCCTCACCGCGACGACGATCAAGTACGCCTCGCTCATCATTGCGAGCCTCTTCGCCGTCGTCCCGCTCGCCACGATCTTCATGCTCGCGTTCAAGACCGACCGCGAGCAGCGGACGACCGGTCCGCTCACCCCGCCGTCGAACTGGTTCAATTTCGACAACTTCGTCGTCGCGTTCGATCAGGGCGGCATGGTCACCGGCTTCCTGAACACCGCGATCATCCTGCTCGTGTCCGTCGCCGGGACGATCCTGATCGGCACCATGTCGGCCTACGCACTCGACCGGTTCCGGTTCCGCGGCCGGAAGCTCGTCATGGGCCTGTTCCTGCTCGCGACGCTCGTGCCGTCGGTCACGACCCAGGTGGCCACGTTCCAGGTGGTGTCCGCACTCGAGCTGTTCAACACCCGTGGCGCCGCGATCCTCCTCTTCATGGGGACCGACATCGTCGCGATCTACATCTTCCTGCAGTTCATGCAGTCGATCCCCGTCTCCCTCGACGAGGCGGCGATGCTCGACGGCGCGAACCGCTTCACGATCTACTGGCGCATCATCCTCCCGCTGCTGAAGCCCGCCGTCGCGACGGTGGTCATCATCAAGGGCATCGCCATCTACAACGAGTTCTACATCCCCTTCCTGTACATGCCGTCGCAGGACCTGGGGGTGATCTCCACCTCGCTGTTCCGGTTCATGGGACCGTTCGGCGCCCAGTGGCAGATCATCGCGGCCGGGACGATCCTCGTGATCATCCCGACGCTCGTCGCCTTCCTCTTCCTGCAGCGATACATCTACAACGGCCTGACCTCTGGAGCAACCAAGTGAGCATCATCGACACCGCCACCGTCCGTCCCCTGACCACCCGCCTCCTGCACGAGGGGTGGAGTCTGCGTGCGGTCGGCGGTGCCGTCCCCGAGGCCTTCGTCGGGACGAGCGTCCCCGCGACGGTGCCCGGCCTCGTGCACACGGACCTCCTCGACGCCGGGCTCATCCCCGACCCCTTCCTCGACCGCAACGAGCACCTCGTGACGTGGATCGGATCGACGGACTGGGAGTACCGCACCACCTTCACGTGGGAGCCGGACGGCCACGAGCGGCACGACCTCGTGTTCGAGGGACTCGACACCGTGGCGACGGTGACCGTGAACGGCTCGGTCGTCGCGACCACGCGGAACCAGCACCGCACGTACCGCATCGACGTCGGTGCCGTCCTGCGCGAGGGCGAGAACGAACTCGTCGTCCACTTCGCCTCTCCCGTCGCCGCGGCGGACCTGGCCAGCCTCGAGATCGGCTACCGCCCCCACACCTACTCCCACCCGTTCAACGCCATCCGCAAGGCCGCCTGCAACTTCGGCTGGGACTGGGGACTCGACGCCGCCTCGTCGGGACTCTGGAAGCCCGTGAGTCTGCAGTCCTGGTCGACGGCCCGGCTCGCCTCGGTGCGTCCGGTCGTGACCGTCGACGGCGGCGAGGGCCGGGTGGCCGTGCACGTCGACGTGGAACGCGCCGGCGACGGTGATGTCGCCCTGGCACTCTCGGCCACGGTCGCCGGCGCGAACGCCGACCTCGTGCTCCCGGCCGGCGCGGACTCCGCCGTGGTCGAACTCGCCGTGCCGGACGTCGGACTCTGGTGGCCTCGCGGGTACGGCGAGCAGCCGCTGTACGACCTCGACGTCGTGCTCGGGCAGGACGAGGCACGCCTCGGCGAATGGTCGAAGCGGATCGGGTTCCGGACCGTCGCGGTCGAACTCGAACCCGACGCGGAGGGTACCTCGTTCCGCTTCGTCGTGAACGGCGAGGCCGTCTGGGTGCGCGGCGCCAACTGGATCCCCGATGACGCCTTCGTGACCCGCGTGGACCGCGCGCGGCTCGCGCGCCGGATGGACCAGGCCGAGTTCGCGAACCTCAACCTGCTCCGCATCTGGGGCGGCGGCTACTACGAATCCGACGACTTCTACGAGCTCTGCGACGAACGCGGGATCATGGTGTGGCAGGACTTCCTCTTCGCCTGCGCGGCCTATGCCGAGGAGGAGCCGCTGTGGAGCGAGGTCGAGGCGGAGGCACGCGACAACATCACGCGCATCATGCCGCACGCGAGCCTCGTGCTGTGGAACGGCAACAACGAGAACATCTGGGGCTTCGAGGAGTGGGGCTGGGAGAAGCGTGTCCAGGGTCGTACCTGGGGCATGGGCTACTACCTCGACCTGCTGCCGCGGCTCGTCGCCGAGCTCGACCCGGCCGGCAACTACACCGCGGGCAGCCCCTGGTCGGGCACGCCGGACATCCCGGCCAACGATCCGGACCACGGATCCGTGCACCTCTGGGAGCTGTGGAACCGCGTCGACTACCCCGCCTACCGCGACGTCTCGCCGCGCTTCGTGGCCGAGTTCGGTTGGCAGGGCCCGGCGACGTGGTCGACGATCGACCGGGCGATCTCGGACTCCCCGCTCACGCCCGAGTCGCCCGGCATGATCCACCACCAGAAGGCGACGGACGGGAACGACAAGCTGACCGACGGACTCGTCGCGCACCTGCCGCTGCCGGACGACACCGAGGACTGGCACTGGGCGATGTCGCTCAACCAGGCGAACGCGGTGACCGTCGCGATCGAGCACTTCCGGTCGTGGAGCCCACGCTGCATGGGATCGATCGTCTGGCAGCTGAACGACTGCTGGCCCGTCACCTCCTGGGCGGCCGTCGACGGCGACGAGCGCGCGAAGCCGCTGCTCTACGCCCTGCGGCACGTCTACGCCGACCGGCTCGTGACCGTCCAGCCGCGTGGGGAGTCCCTCGTGGTCGCCGTCCTCAACGACGGGCCCGACGCCTGGGCCGACGACCTCGTCATCCGACGGGTGCGCTTCGACGGGACCGAACTCGCCGCAGTGCGCGTCCCGGTCGACCTGGACCGACGCTCCTCGACGCTCGTCGACATCCCGGAAGCGGTCGCGGTCGCGGGCTCGGCGCCCGACGAGGTGCTCGTCGCCACGCTCGGGGCGGAACGCGGCTTCTGGTCCTTCACCGAGGCACGTGATTCGACGATCCCCGCCCCGCGGTTCAGTGCCGAGGTCGCCCGCGAGGAGGACGGCTACGCCGTGACCATCACGGCCGAGTCGTTCCTCCGCGACCTCACGCTGCTCGTCGACAAGCTGGACCCGGTCGCCGTCGTCGACGACCAGCTCGTGACCCTCCTGCCGGGAGAGCGCGTGACGTTCCACGTGCGGACCGAGGCCGAACTCGGCGAGGACGAGCTCCGGTCGACCCAGGTCGTGCGCACCGCGAACCAACTGGTCGAGGACTGGGCGCGGTGACCCTGGCGGACCTGACCAGGAGGCAGGACCCGTCGAGGTCGATCGCGCTCGCGGTCGACCTCGGTGGCACCAAGGTGGAGGCGGCGCTCGTCACGGCCGAAGGCGTCGTGGTCGAGGGCAGCGCGCATCGGGCGCCGACGGGGCCCGAGGCCGGGCGCCGTGCACTGGAGGACGCCGTCGACCGGGTCGTCCTCGCTGCGGTCGCACACCTGCCGGACGGTTCCGCGCTCGTCGGCGTCGGCATCGGTTCCGCGGGTCCCGTCGACCTCGGCCGCGGCACTGTGAGCCCGAAGAACCTCCCGCGACTGCACGGCTTCGACCTCCGGACCCATGTCGCGCGGCTGTTGCCGGACGCCCCGGTGATGGTCCGCCTCGACGGTACCTGCATCGCGCTCGCCGAGCACTGGCTCGGAGCGACGCGCGGCACCGAGAACTCGATGGCGATGATCGTCTCGACCGGTGTCGGCGGTGGCGTCATCCTCCACGGCCGGTTGATCGCCGGCCGGAGCGGGAACGCCGGCCACATCGGTCAGGTGCAGATCGCCTCGCGCGTGCCGGGGGAGTCGGCCGACGACGCGACGCTCGAGCGCATCGCCTCCGGACCACGGAGCGTCGCCTGGGCGCGGGCCCGCGGCTGGGACGGGCACACCGGCGAGGCGCTCGCCGTCGATGCCGCGGCAGGGGATCCCATCGCACGGTCCGCCGTCGTCCGTTCGGCCTCCGCGGTCGGCCAGGCGATCGCGAGCGCCGCGACCCTCCTCGACCTCGAAGCGGTCGCCGTCGGCGGTGGGTTCACCGCCGTCAGCACCGACTACCTCGACCTCGTCCGTGCCGCCGTGCAGGACGCCATCGTCCTCGACTACGCGGCCGGCGTGGTCGTCACCGGTTCCGCGCTCGACGGCGCAGGTCCGATCCTCGGCGCCGCAGCACTCATCCACCGACCGGAGGCACTCGGCCTCCCACCGCTCGACCCGATGCACCATCCCAGACGAAGGAGCCTGGCACGATGAATCGCACCCCCGACCCCCGCCCACCGCACCGCAACTCGAGCGGCCGTCTCGCCGCCGGCATGCTCGCGGCGGCCGTCACCGCCGCACTGCTCCCGGCGCTCGCGTCGCCGGCAGCCGCCGCCCCGGCCGACTGGACCTCGCTCAACACCTCGTTCGTCGAGCGAGACGGCTCCCGCCTCGTGCTCGACGGCGAGACCTTCCGCTTCAGCGGCCCGAACATCTACTGGCTCGGTCTGGACGAGAACGTGGGCGGGGTCGACTACCCAACGGCCTTCCGCATCGCCGACACCCTCGACGCGGCGGCACGGATGGGTTCGACCGTCGTCCGGACGCACATGATGACCTCGACGGGCCAGGACGGCGCGAACCCCCTGGCCATCATGCCGGCCCTCGGGCAGCTGAACGAGGAGGCCTTCGCGACGATCGACTTCGCCGTCGCGTACGCCGGCAAGCTCGGCATCCGGCTGGTGCTCCCGCTCACCGACGAGTGGGAGTACTACCACGGCGGGCATCGCGACTTCACGACCCCGTACGGGCTGACGTCGGACGACTTCTACGCCGACGAGCGGCCGATCGCCGCCTACCAGGCCTACGTCGACGCGATCCTCCAGCGGACGAACGCGCTCACCGGCGTCCGGTACACCGAGGACCCGACGATCATGGCGTGGGAGCTCGGGAACGAGTTGGAGGGGATGACCGCCCCGTGGATCGACCGGCAGGTCGCGTTCATCAAGGAACGCGCCCCGCAGCAGCTCGTCGCGGCCGGTCGTCGATTCGACATCGACCCGGACACGCTCGCGGCGCCGGGGCTCGACATCGTCGACGTGCACTACTACCCGCCCACCGCCGCACGCGTGTCCGCGGACGCGGCCACCGTCACCGCCGCGGGCAAGGTCTACCTGGCCGGCGAGTACGCCTCCACGGCTGCGAGCCCGGCGCTGCTCGAACCGCTCGTCGCCGACCCGAACGTGACCGGCATGCTGTTCTGGTCGCTGTTCGGCAACGACGACCGTGGTGGGCTCGTCCCGCACGACGACGGGTTCACGATCCATGCACCCGGTGCGACCGACGCCGAGCGCGCCCGGGTCTCCGCGATCACCGCCTATGCCGCCGCGATCGGTGCCGTGCCGGCTGCTCCCGCCGTCGGGACACCGCTCATCACGGCGGTCGACCGCGCGGACGGCATCAACACCGTCCGGTGGCGCGGGGCCGGCGGTGCGGTCTCGTATCGGCTCGAACGCTCGCTCGACGGGACCTCGTGGACCGCGGTCGACACCGGCGCGCTCCGGGCCGATGCCGGGTCCGCGACGGACTTCGCCTCGCCGACGGGAGCGGTCTACCGCGTCGTCGCGATCGACGGGGCCGGGGCCGACGCAGCGTCGTCGGACCCGGTCATGACCGAGACCGACACCCGCGTGCTCGTCGACCCGCTCGAGTCCTGGCTGCTCACCGAGGCGCACGACGGTGCGACGATCGCGCCACGCGCGGACGGGACGAGCGTGGTCGCCGCCTCCGATGGAGCCAGCGTCACCTGGAAGCAGGACCGACTCTCGGCGGCGTCGTTCATCGTCTCCGGACCGGTCGTGGTCGAGTCCAGCGCTGACGGTTCAGCCTGGGTGACCGCCGCGTCCGAGGCCGGACCCGGCGGCACGGTGATCGCTCGCGATCTGACGGGGCCGTACCTCCGGGTGACCCTCGCCGCCGGCGCGACCGTGTCGCGGGCCACCATCTGGTCGGCGGTGGACGCTCCGAGCGGGCCGCCGGCGGCGTTCGCATCCGTCTCACCGGCGCCCGGCACCGTCGATGTGACCGCGACGCCGACCTTCACCTGGGAGTCGGCGGCCGGCGCGGCCTACTACCGCTTCACGCTCGCCGCGCAGGCCGACCTCGGAAACCCGGTCGTGGTCGTCGACGGCGTCGGAACCCCCTCGGTCACCCCGACGGTCTCCCTCACACCGGGACAGATGTACTGGTGGTCGGTCACCGCGGTCAACGGAGCCGGGACGACCGCCTCGAGTACGGGAGCGGCGGACTTCCTCATGAAGGCGCTGCCGAGCGAACCGCTCGTCGTCGAGGATTTCGAGTCGTACGTCGATGACGCCGCCTTGCAGGCCGCCTACGTGCGGAACACCGGGGGCGGCGCCGTGACACCGACGCTCACGCCGAACCCCGACACCGGCACGAACGCGATGTCGGCCGCGTACGACCTCGCCGGTCCCGGCTATGCCGGCGTCGTCCGCACCTTCCAGACGCCGCAGGACTGGTGGGGCTACACCGGGCTCCAGCTCTGGGTGCAGGGGACACCGGGCGACGACGTCACCGTCCAGTTCGTCACGCGTGGGACGTACTGGGAGACGGTCGCGCCCATCGAGGGCGAGGGCTGGCAGCTGATCGAGATCCCGTTCTCCGCCTTCGCCCCGCCGGCCTGGGCTGGCGAGGCGACGTTCGACCCGACCTCCGTCACCCAGATCGGGTTCTACCTCGGTGGTGAAGGAGCCGGCACCCTGCTGGTCGACGACGTCGTCACGACGGTTGCGGCGCTGGAGCCGGAACCGGGCACGGGACAGCCGGGCACGGGACAGCCGGGCACGGGACAGCCAGGCACGGGACAGCCTGGAGGGTCGGGCGGCACCGACCCTGGGGCGCAGACGGACGACCTCGCCCGCACCGGCTGGGAGGCCACACCCTGGATCGTCGGCGCGCTCACGCTGCTCGCGATGGGTGGCCTGCTGCTGGTCCGCGGTCGACGGCGTGCCCTCTGATGGCGCTGCACCGCATCACCAGCGACCCCAAGCGGTACGCCTGGGGGTCGACGACGGCCATCCCGGAGCTGCTGGGGATACCCGCCGACGGTTCGCCTCAGGCTGAGCTCTGGCTCGGTGCACACTCCGGCAGCCTGACCGAGTTCGTCGATCGGGATGGCGGTCTTCCGGAGAGTCTCAACGAGTGGATCGTGTCGGACCCCGACGCGGCTCTCGGCGGGCGTTCCAGGATGCCGTTCCTGGTGAAGCTGTTGGCCGCCGCGAGGCCGCTCTCCCTCCAGGTCCACCCCACGCCCGACCGGGCCAGAGCGGGGTTCGCGGATGAAAACCGACGCGGCGTACCGCTCGACGCACCGCATCGGAACTACAAGGACGCGTGGCACAAGCCGGAGATCATCGTCGCCCTGCGGGACGGGTTCCGTGCCCTCTGCGGCTTCCGTGCGGTCGAGGAGTCGCACGCGCTGCTGGGGCATCTCGCCGGACGCATCGTCGGCCCGGACCGGCGGGCGCTGGACGAGCTGGCGGCGCGGCTGCTCGACGCCGGGCTGGAGCCGACGGTGCAAGCCGTGCTCGAACGACGCACACCTGGCGTGGTCGCCGCCCTCGTCGCAGCCGCCGGTGTCGGCACCGACGGTGGAGCGGCCCCGGACACCGACGGTCGATCGCGCTGGACGGCCGAGCGGGAACTCATCCTGCAGCTCGCCGAGGAGTATCCGGGGGACCCCGGCATCGTCGTCGCGGCGCTCCTCAACCTCGTGACGCTGCGGGAAGGCGAGGCGTTGTTCCTGCCCGCGGGGAACATCCACGCCTACCTCTCCGGATTCGGGGTCGAGGTCATGGCGTCGAGCGATAACGTGCTGCGTGGCGGGCTGACGCCGAAACACGTCGACGTGCCGGAACTGCTCGCCGTCCTCGAGATCGCTCCGATGCCGGTCCCGTTCGTGGAGCCGGTGGCGCGTGTCGGTGGCGGGGTCGTCTACCCGGTGCCGGTCGACGACTTCCAACTCGTCCAGGTCGACCGGGGGACGGCGAGCGACCTCGCTCGCGGCGGGGCGGCCGTCATCATCGTGACCGCCGGTACCGCGCGCGTGGAACAGGGCCCGGACACGGTGGTGCTGGAGCGCGGTGCCGCGGTGTTCGTCTCGCCGGGTCCGGAACCGGTGACCGTGTCCACGGACGGGAAGGTGTTCGTCGCCACCGGGTGACCGGCCAGACTGGACCCATGATCACCATCCACCTCCGCTACCAGATCGACCCCGAGCAGCTCGACACCTTCACCGAGTACGGGCGGCGCTGGATCCGCCTCGTGAACCGGCTCGGTGGCGACCACCACGGCTACTTCCTCCCAGCGGAGGGCGACAACGACGAGGCGTTCGCGCTGTTCAGCTTCCCGTCGCTCGCCGCCTACGAGCAGTACCGCATCGCCGCGGCGACGGATCCGGAGTGCATCGAGGCCTACGAGCTCGTGCGGGGCACCGGCTGCATCGTGCGCTTCGAGCGTCGTTTCCAGACACCGCTCTTCGGCGATCAGGCGGTCGCGGAGGAACGCGCATGACCGTCCCGACCGTCGACACCTCGAAGCTCGCGGAGCTCGACACCCTCGTGACGCCCAGGCTCCGGCTGGTCCCGCTCGGCTCCGCGCACCTCGAACCGACGCTGCGCGGCCTGGCCGACCCGGAGACGCTGCGTCTCACGGGCACGCACGGCCCGATCCCGCGCGATCTGATCGAGCGGCACCTCGCGACCATCGGCGGACAGGACGACCGGGCCGACTGGGCCGTCACCGCGATCGATTCGGGGGAGTACCTCGGCGAGGTGGTGCTCAACGAGCTCGACGAGGACAACGCGTCGATGAACTTCAGGATCGCGCTGACTCCCGGGCGGACCGGACAGGGGTTCGGGACGGAGGCCACGACAGCGGTCCTCGACCACGCGTTCTCCGTGCTCGGCCTGCACCGAGTCGTCCTGGACGTCTACTCGTTCAATCCGAGGGCGGAACGGTCCTACGTCAAAGCCGGGTTCGTCGTCGAAGGGCGTCAGCGTCACACGCTCCACTGGGACGGCGCATGGGTCGACTCGATCCTGATGTCGGTGCTCTCGACTGACCACCGCCGGTCCGGCACGGACGGCTGAGCGTCAGTAGGGCGCGCGGAACGTCAGGGTGAACCGGGTCGGGGCGTCCTCGGTGAGGAGGGACCCGTTCAGGAGTTCGGCGCGTTCGCTCAGGCCGACGAGGCCGTGGCCCGCGGACGACCACGAGCTGTCGGACGACCGCGCGGGGCGGGCGTTCCGGATGATCACGGTGACCTCGTCGGCGGAGGCTTCGGCGCGGACGTCGACCGCGGCCCCTGGTGCATGCTTGCGCGCGTTCGTCAGCCCCTCCTGCACCGTCCGGTAGATCGCACGCTGCACGGGTGCGGGGAGTCCGTCCGGTAGCTCGATGGCGGAGGTGACGGCGATGCCGCTGTCCGCGATCAACCGGTCGAGGTCGTCGACCGTCGGTTGCGGGGCCAGCGGCGCATGTCCGGTCTCCGCACGCAGCAGCGTCACCATGTCGCGCAGCTCGTCGAGCGTGCGCGACGCGAGTGACCGGATCGTCACCGCCATCCGCTTCGTCCCGGGTTCCTCGGTCTGCACCTGGATCGCACCGGCCTGGACGGCGATCAGACTGACCTGGTGGGAGACGACGTCGTGCATCTCCCGGGCGATGCGCGTGCGCTCCTCGACCAGGACGTCGGAGGCGATGCGCGCCCGCTCGCTGCGTCGGATCTGTTCGAGGTCGCGGATGCGGTCGAACAGCTCGCGGCGGGTGCGCACGAGCAGGCCGAAGGCGATCGGTGCCGCCGCGTAGAGCGCGGCGTACACGATGGACAGGATCGTGTAGTTGGGCGACGTCCACCCCCACCACGGCACCGCGGCGAGGACGAAGACCACGGCGCCCGTCGTGACGAGCCGCCAGCGTCGCCGTTCCCGCACCGCGACGGAGAAGAGCGACGCCAACCCGGCCAGGGTGGCGAGGTTGAGGGTGAAGGCAGGCACGGCGAGGAGGAGCGACAGCCACGGCCAGCGTCGCCGGAAGATCAGACCGACGGCAGCGGCGATCGCCAGGCCGGACTCCCAGGGTGTCGCCCACTCGAGCGTCGTCAGGCTCTCGACGGCCGCCGCCGCGATGAGGGCGAGTTCGAGGAGGACCGACCAGAGCCGGGAGCGCGGCTTCACCGGGTCTCCGCCTCGTCGCCACGGACCCCGGCACGCTCGGCGATGATGGCGGCTTCGAGTCGGGTCGTCACCTCGAGTTTGCCGAGGATGGCACTCACGTGGTCCTTCACGGTCGCGCGGCTGAGGTGCAGTGCCTCGCCGATCTCGGTGTTGGACGCGCCGGTCCTGAGCGCGGCGAGCACATCCTGTTCGCGGCCCGTCAGCCCGGACAGACGCCGTGCCGCCTCGCGGTCGGCTGCGCGGGCGAATCCGCCGACGAGCGTCCGGGACACCTGCGGGGACAGCACGATGCCGCCCGCGGAGAGGGATCGGAGCAGCATGGGGAGCTGCTCCGGGTCCGTGTCCTTCACGAGGAACCCTGCGGCGCCACTGCGGAGGGCGCGTGCGATGTAGTCGTCGGAGTCGAAGGTGGTCAGGATCGCGACGACGGGTGGGTCGTCCCAGGTCTGCAGTTCGTCGAGGATGTCGAGCCCGTTGCGCCCTGGCATGCGGACGTCCAGGAGCACGACGTCGGGACGGCTCGAGCGGATCGCCTCCACGGCGCCGATCCCGTCGACCGAGGCGACGACCTCGATGTCCTCGACGGCACCCAGGATGAGTTCGAATCCGGACCGCACCAACGCCTCGTCATCGACGATGGCCACTCCGATCACGGTGTCCTCCTCAGCTCGACTCTCACCCTACGAGTCCCGGGAAGCGGCCGGCGACGGCCAGACGGCTGAACCCGCCAGGTGGCGGGGGTGGAATAGCCCGCAGCAGGATGCGGGTCGCGCCGACTCGGGCGGATACTGAAGCGCCCCGGTGACGTGAGCGCCACTCGGAGCATCGACATCGAGGGTGTCGATCGAACGTCCGGGGGAAGCACGATGCGAGAACAGTCATGATACGAGTGCGCGTGGAGCAACGGATCCCGCTGTCGAAGCCCTATCGCGCGGCCGGCGAGCTCGAGCAGCTCGAACGCGTCCTCGCCGGAGACCACGTCCACGGCGACGGTGTCTTCACCGCGTCGGCCTCCGAGCACCTCAGGCACCTCACGGGCGCGCCGCACGTGCTGCTGACAACCTCGGGGACCCACGCGCTCGAGATGATGACCCGACTGATCGGCGTCGGTCCCGGCGACGAGGTCATCCTGCCGACCTTCACCTTCCCGTCGGCGGCGAACGCGGTGGTCCTCGCCGGAGCGACGCCCGTCTTCGTCGACAGTGACCCGGCGACGGGCAACCTGGACCCGCAGCACGTCGCCGACGCCATCGGACCCCGCACGCGGGCGATCTCGATCATGCACTACGGCGGTGTCCCGGTGGACGTGCCGGCGTTCCAGCAGCTCACGGCCGAGCACGGGCTGCACCTGCTCGAGGACAACGCGCACGGCCTCGGGGTCGCGGGCGACGATGTCCGCCTCGGCACGGTCGGAGCGATGGCGGCCCAGAGCTTCCACGACACGAAGAACGTGCACTGCGGCGAGGGCGGTGCCCTGCTCATCTCCGACGAGACCGTCCTGCTGCACGCGGAGATCATGCGCGAAAAAGGGACCGATCGCGCACAGTTCCTCCGCGGGCAGGTCGACAAGTACAGCTGGGCGGACCTCGGGTCGAGCTACCTGCCGAGCGAGCTCAACGCCGCCGTCCTCGACGCCCAGCTCCGCGATTTCGACGTGATCCAGGGGCATCGGCATCGCATCTGGGACCGCTACGCGGCCGAACTCGCCGAGTGGGCGCACGATCGCGGCGCGACACTCATGGACCCACCCGGTGGCGTGCACGCCGCGCACCTGTTCTTCCTCCTGCTTCCGGATGCGCAGGTGCAGCAGGAGCTCTTGCGTCACCTCCAGGCGCACGGTGTCGGTGCCGCCTTCCACTACGTGCCGCTGCACTCGAGCGCTGCGGGTCGGCGCTACGGCAGAGTGGTCACCGAGCCGCAGCACGCGGTCCGGTTCGCCGAGCGTCTCGTCCGGCTCCCGTTGTGGCCCGCCATGACGGACGACGAGGTGGACCGTGTCATCACGGCGGTCCGAGCGTTCGGACCAGTGACACCAGCAGCACCCACCGCACCTGCGGTGACGGCATCGACGGGACGGGACTCCATATGGGCGTGATCGAGCAAGGGCTCCGGGCCATCCGCGGCGAGGGCGTCCGATCGACGCTCTGGCGCGCCGCGCACTTCGCCGACGGACGGTTCAACCCGATGCGGCGCAAGCCGACGGACCTGTACCCGAGCGACGCCATCGCCGCGGACTGGACGGTGCCGCGGAACTTCAACGCCGCCGAGTTCCCGGAGCGCCCGTACGACGTGGCGTGGTTGATCTCGCCGCCGAGCCGGACCTCGGGCGGGCACCAGAACGCCTTCCGGTTCATGGAGTTCCTCGAGCGGGCCGGGCACCGGCTCACGATCTACCTGTACCAGGCGTCGGCCCAGCCCGCGGTCGACATCGCCGGGATCCGGGCGATGATGGCGGCGAGTAGCGCGTACCCGGAGCTGCAGGCCGACATCGTCCGGTACGACCCGACGACCGGCATCGCGCCGGGCGCGGACGTCGTCGTGTCCTCCGATTGGCAGACGGCCTACCCCGCGTTCCGCTACGAGGGGCCGGCCAAGCGGTTCTCCTTCGTGCAGGACTTCGAACCCTGGTTCTACCCGGCCAGCAGTGAGTACGTGCTCGCGGAGAACACCTACCGATTCGGGTTCCACGGCTTCTCCGCAGGCCCCTGGCTCGCGCAGAAGGTCGCGGACGAGTACGGGATGAGCTGCGACCACTTCGACTACTCGGTCGACAAGCAGCACTACTCGCACGTGAACGACGCGCCCCGCACCGAGATCCTGTTCTATGCCCGCCCGCCGACTCCTCGGCGCGGCTGGGAGATCGGCGAGCTCGCCCTGACCGAGTTCCACCGACTGCGCCCCGACATCACGATCAACCTCGTCGGCTGGGACATGTCGGGATACGAGACCGGCTTCCCGTTCGTCAACCGGTCGGCGATGGACATCTCGGAGCTCAACGCGGTCTACAACCGGTGTGCCGCGGGCCTCGTCCTCTCGCTGACCGACATGTCGTTGCTGCCGCTCGAGATCATGTCCTCCGGGGTCGTGCCCGTCGTCAACGACAGCCCGAACACGACCGGGGTCCTCGACAGCCGGCACATCGAGTACGTCCCGCTGTCGCCCGCGGCCATCGCGCGTCGCCTCGTCGACATCATCGAGCGGCCCGACGCGGTCGAGCACGCCAAACGCATCTCGGCGTCGATCACCGCCGCGGACTGGTCCGACCCGGGCACGCAGTTCGTGGCGCAGTTCGAGCGCGCGATGCGCACGTCGATCTGACGAGTCTCCGCCGCGTCAGCCCGCCTGCACCGGTCAGCCCGCCTGCACCGGTCAGCCCGCCCGCACCTGTCGGCCCCGTGAGTCGATGTCGGGCACCGTGGCGGTGGTGGCCGCTGAGCGTGAGCCGAGGACGGTGAGTGCAAGCTCGACCGCCTCCCGCACGCTCAAGCCGGTCGCCGTGAGGGTGTTGAGCTGCGCGAGGGCCTCGGGATCCACGATGACGACCGAGACGGGCGATTCGGGCCCCGCCTCGCCCACGGCGGACCCGGCGCGTGCTCGACGGGTGGCGAGCCCGCGAGCGATCCACGCCCGGTTCCGCTCGACGTCGATCTTCAACAACCGTTTGTTGTTCCGGACCCGTTCGGCGACGAGTCTGCCCTCGTGGATGTCGGAGTACACCTGCCAGCGCGGGTAGAGGAGCCGGGTCGCGAGGTCGGTCGGTCGCAGGGGGACCGGGAGGTCGTCGATGAAGTCCTGCAGCACGGCGTCGGCGAGCGCCTCGCGGAGCGGTCGCCGCTGCAGGGTGTCGTCGGGCGAAGCTGGGAACGGCAGGGTCATGGGGATCCGGTGGTCAGAGGTCGGGTATGGTCCAGTGTCACTCCGGGTCCTGCGCCCCGGGTGGACTTCACCTGGAAACCACCCCGGAACCAACCCCTGCAATCCGTTGACCGTGCAAGTGCCGGTCTCATCGCACGGACCTGATCGGCAGCACGGCGAGTCCGCCCAGGACGGCGAACACGATCGCCGCGACATACAGCGCGTGATAGTTCTCCCCGCCACCGAGCGCGAGCAGGGGGACGGCGACGATCGGTACGAGCAGCTGTGGGAGCTGATAGGAGAGGGAGACGATGCCGAGGTCCTTGCCGGCCTCGTCGAACGACGGCAAGACCTCCGTCGTGAGGGCGATGTCGACGGACACGTAGGCACCCTGCGCCGCTCCGACGATGAAGATGCCGACGAGGAACACGGTGACGTCGGGGGAGATGATCGCGACCCCGAGTCCGACCGCGCTCAGGAGGCTGGAGACGAGCACGATCGGCTTGCGTCGCCCGGTCCGGTCGGAGATCCAACCGAACAGGACCGTCATGACGATGTTCCCGACCGTGAAGATGATGAGCGCGTTCGCCTGGATACCCGACGCCTGCTCCTTCGGGATGCCCAACTGGTCGATGATGAAGAACAACAGGTAGATCGACACCGAGACGATCGACATCGTCACGAGCAGGCGGCAGGCCCACGCCCAGAAGAAGTCGCGATAGCGCACGGGGTTCAGCCAGTACGTGGACAAGATGTCGGCCACGCGCAACGGCGGAGCAGGTACCGTCCGCACGATGTCTCGGAGCCCGAACACGAGCGCGGTGCTCAGGACGCCGCCGATCAGGCCCGGCACGACGAACCAGGTCCACCGCGCGTCATTGGGGAGGGCGGCGACGATCTGCGCACCGACGATCAGGGCGAGCCCGCCCGAGACGCTGGCGGCGGCCGCGACACGCGCCCGGATCCGTGCCGGGATCTGATCGGCGAGCAGCGCGTGCACCGCCATGTTCGTCGCACCGAAGCCGAGCTGCACGATGCTCCACCCCAGGATCGTCACCGCGAGGCTGTCACCCGTCGCCAGGATCGCGACCCCGCCGAGCGCCACGACCGCTCCGCCGAGCATCCATGGCCGCCGCATCCCGAATCGCGAGAGCGAACGGTCGGACAGCCGGCCGAACAGCGGCGTGATGATCATGATGACGACGCCGCCGACCGCCGCGACGATCGAGAGGTTCGTCCCCTTCGTCGCGTCGTCGAGGAACGCGAGGGCCTTCGGAATCGACGCCCCGCTGATGGTGCCGAGCGCCAGCGTGACCCCGAACCAGGCCAGGACGAACAGCGGCAGGAAGCCGCGCGCCTGCGGGGACCCGGGGACGGCGTCCGGATCGACCGCCGCGACGGGGACGGCGTCACCGATGCGCGGCTCCGGCTCGACTGGCCCCGTGGACGGACCGGTGGGTGGGGTGTGAGCTGACATCATCGTCTCCTCGGCTGGATCGGTTCGGGTACGAGCGGGTTCGTCCCGTAGGCCTCACGGAGCGCGGTGGCCTGGACCGCCTGCCACTCCCTCGCGCCCGCCATGACGGCCGTGAGACCACCTGACGCATGGACGTGGCCGCGCCCGATCCACGTCACCGTCGGGACCCCCGCCTCCACGAGTCGGCGTCCGTACGCCAGACCCGCGTCGCGGAGCGGGTCGTGCTCGGCGACCTGGATCAGCGTGGGCGGCAGGTCCGAGAGGTCGTCGGCCTCGAGCGGGGAGGCGTAGGCGTCCGCCGCACGCGGACCGCCGAGGTAGAGCGGCACGAGTGCCTCCGCGTCGTCCAGCCCGAACCCGCGCGCGTACCGGGTGGCGGAGTCGCCCGACGGGGTCAGCGACACCGCGGGGACCTCGAGCGCCTGATGGACGAGGGGGAGGTCAACCGAGTCACGCAGGTGGAGGACGGCGCTCGCCGCGATCCCGCCACCCGCCGAGTTGCCGGCGATGCCCAGGCGGCCCGGGTCGACGTCGAAACGGCTCGGGCCTGCTTCGGAGGTCAGGACCCGCAGGGCGTGGATGGTGTCGTCGACGGCGGCCGGATAGGGGTGCTCGGGCGCGAGTCGGTACCCGAGCGCGACGACCTGGATCCCGGCGGCGAGGGCCCGGGCGGCGAGGAGTCGGTCGTTCAGGAGCTCGTGGACGGTGCCGGACGTGAAGCCGCCGCCGTGCAGCGCGAGTTGGGTGGGCGCCGGAGACGGGAGTCCTTCCGGGCGGTATCGGCGGAGCTCGAGCGGCCCGGCCGGTCCGTCGATCCAGCTCGTGGTGATCTCGACCGACGACGGCGCGGGTTCGGTGAACTCCTCCGCCAGGAGGTCGGAGAGCCGCCGCGCCGCCTGCCGACGGAGGGCCAGGTCCGTGGAGCGGAGTGCCGGCAGCTGCTCCGCGTGCTGCTCGATCCGCGCAGCCCAGGCGAGGATGCCCGGATCCAGCCGCAGCTCCTCCACGGACGTCACCGCGAGGCCTCCGCCGGCTCGCGGAGCGGCGCACCGTAGCTCGCCGGCTCCTCGTGGAGCGTCCGCAGGGTCGTGATGACGTCGCGATGCAGGTGGTCTGCGGCAGGGACGTGACCGGTCAGCCCGCCGGAGGTGTGCGTCTGCCCGATGTACCGGACGCAGCTCACCGGCACGCCGGCCTCGCTCAGCACGCGGGCGTAGGCCTCGCCGTCTCCGCGGAGCGGGTCCATCTCCGCCGTGTAGATGACGGCCGGTGGCAGACCCCGGTGGTCGGTCGCGAGGAGTGGCGACGCGTACGGTTCGCGCTGCATCGCCCGATCCGGTCCCAGGTACTGGACGACGAGCTGGCGCGCGAGGCGACGCAGGATGGCACCCGGCACCTGCGTGATCCCACGGGCGTCGAGGTGTCCGCGCGTCAGGTCGAGCGCTGGAGCCTCGAGCAGCTGCAGCCGGATCGGTCGCTTGGCGCGGTCGCGGTTCATGAGGGTCACGGCGGCGGCGAGGTTCCCGCCGGATGATGCACCGCCGATCGCGAGTCGATCGGGGTCGCCGCCGAGTGAACGCGCGTGCTCGGCCGCCCACTCGAACACGGACCAGCACTGCTCCGGTTGTGCGGGGTACCGGACCTCCGGGGCCAAGGAGTACTCGCCGGCGACGATGATGACGCCGGCCTCCCTGGCGCGACGACGGAACCCCGCATCCCAACCGATCCAGTCGATCCCGGCGATCGTGAAGCCACCGCCGAAGAAGTACACGAGGACGGGCCGACCACCGGACGCACCGTCGGCCAGGGCGGGGAGTCGCTGCTGGTCGGGCCAGTAGACGCGGAGCCGTGCGTCCGGGTGGCCGGGCACGTGGACGGTGTGGTCCTCGGTCGCTGCCACGAGGGTCTCGGTGCCGAGCGCCTCGGAGGACATCCGGTCGAAGGCGGCAGCGTGTGCACGCCGCCCGACGGGATCCTTCGGCTCGGGCGTCTGCTGCAGTGCTGCCAGACGCCCTGAGACCGCCGTGACGAACGCGTCGACGGTGGGCTTGCTCCGAGCCATGGTGTTCCTCCGATCCCGGCATCGATGCCGTGTCCGGTTCGAGTATCCGCTATCGAAGAACTTCGATCAAAGAACTTTTCACGAGCTAGGATCGTCGGAGGAGGTGCGCCATGGACGAGCGACCGCAGAAGGCGACGATCTACGCGGTGGCCAAGCGTGCCGGCGTGAGCATCTCCACCGTCTCCCTGGCCATCAACCACCCGCAGCGGGTGAATGAAGCGACGCGGCGATCGGTCATCGCCGCAGCGACGGAGCTCGGTTACCGCGGTGGTGCCGCCGCGAGCGGTGCCCAGCGGATCGCCGTCGCGGCGCCGTTCTCGAGTTACGCCTCCTATTACCGCCGACTGTCGGGGATCATGGAGCGCGCCGCGATGGACTCGGTTGAGATCGTCGTGCACGACCTCCCTTCGGCGGCGGGGAGCGACAGTCCCGTCCTCGACGCGCTTCCCATGCGTGCGGGGATCGACGGGATCGTGGTGATGGGCGTGCCGCTGTCACCGGCCGCGTTGGAGTCGAAGGCGCTCCCCGGCCCACCCGTCGTCCTCGTCGACGTCCCGGACGGCGCGCAGCGGCGGCTCGGGCTGCCCTCCGTCCTCATCGACGACGAACGGGGTGGTGAACTCATCGCCCGACATCTGGCGGAGCTCGGTCACGAACGGGTGGTGTTCCTCCACGAACCGCAACGCTCCGAGGAGTATGTGTCGGCCGGCATGCTGCGGGCGCGCGGCCTGGGTCACCTGCTCACCATCTCCGAGGCCGTGGCCGACGTCGCCGCGACGGACCTCGTCGAAGCCGTCGGTGCCGCGCTCGAGCGGGCGTTCCGGGCCGACCCGGAAGCGACCGTCGTGGTCGCCAACCACGACGAGCTGGCCGCCGCCGCGCATCGGGCGTTCCGCGTCACCGGCGCGCACCTGCCGGAGGGGCGCTCGCTCGTCGGCTACGACGACGGACCGCTGGCGTCGGCACTCGACCTCACGACCGTCCGCCAGCCGTTCGAGGAGTCCGGGTACGCGGCGCTCGATCTCCTGCTCGGTCGGCTGTCGGGTGAGCACGCCCGCGTCTCATCGGTCCAGCTCGCACCCGACCTGGTCGTCCGAGGCACCACCTTCCGCGTCTGACCCCGACGCCGCGAGCGCCCGCCGCAGCGACGCTGTTACCCTCGACGCACGAACACCACCGTTGAGGGAGGAATCGTCATGGGCAACGACGCCGGACGACAGGACCGAGCACGCGCAGGATCGAAGCGGGACGGAGCGCTGCAGCCCGCGGGCGGCGGGGAGGTCGAACCCGTCCTGGTCCAGGATCCGGAGCTGCCGCCCACGGCGGTCGACGAGGCCGACCTCGCTCCGAGATGGACCCCGGCGAAGGTGATCCTGTGGGTCGCCATCGCCCTCCTCGGCGGTCTCGCCTGGACGATGCTCGCCCTCGTCCGGGGCGAGACGGTCAATGCGATCTGGTTCGTCTTCGCGGCGGTCTGCACCTACCTCATCGCCTACCGTTTCTACTCGAAGCTCATCGAACGCAAGCTGCTGCGCCCCGACGACCGGCGGGCGACCCCGGCCGAGTACCTCGCCAACGGCAAGGACTTCGTCCCCACCGACCGCCGGGTGCTGTACGGCCACCACTTCGCGGCGATCGCCGGTGCCGGTCCCCTCGTCGGCCCGGTGCTCGCGGCCCAGATGGGCTACCTGCCCGGCACCATCTGGATCATCATCGGCGTGATCCTGGCGGGTGCCGTGCAGGACTACCTCGTCCTCTTCTTCTCGATGCGCCGTGGCGGACGTTCCCTCGGCCAGATGGCGCGTGACGAGCTCGGTGTGATCGGCGGGACGGCGGCGATCATCGCGACGCTCGCGATCATGGTCATCATCGTCGCGATCCTCGCCCTCGTGGTCGTCAACGCGCTCGGCGAGAGCCCGTGGGGTGTCTTCAGCGTCTCGATGACGATCCCGATCGCACTCTTCATGGGCGTGTACCTGCGGTTCATCCGGCCGGGCAAGATCACCGAGATCTCGATCATCGGCTTCGTCCTCCTCATGTTCGCGATCGTCGCCGGCGGCTGGGTCGCCGAGACCGAGTGGGGCGCCGCGGCGTTCACGCTCGACCGCACGGTCATCGCGGTCGGAATCATCGTCTACGGCTTCGTCGCCGCGATCCTGCCGGTGTGGCTGCTCCTCGCACCACGCGACTACCTCTCCACGTTCATGAAGATCGGCACGATCGTCATGCTCGCGGGAGCGATCGTCCTCGTCCGCCCGGAGATCACGGTGCCGGCGTTCAGCGAGTTCGCCGGTGGTGACGCCGGGCCGGTCGTGAGCGGCTCGCTCTTCCCGTTCCTCTTCGTCACGATCGCGTGCGGCGCCCTCTCCGGCTTCCACGCGCTCATCGCGTCCGGCACCACACCCAAGCTGATCGAGAAGGAGCGCCAGACCCGCTTCATCGGATACGGCGGCATGCTCATGGAGTCGTTCGTCGCGATCATGGCCCTCGTCGCGGCACTGTCGATCGACCGCGGCATCTACTTCGCGATGAACTCCTCCGCAGCGGCCACGGGCGGCACCGTCGAGGGGGCGGTCGCCTTCGTGAACTCGCTCGGCCTCGCCGGGGTGAACCTCACACCCGACGTGCTCACGCAGACGGCGGCGAACGTGGGGGAGGAGTCGATCGTCTCCCGGACCGGCGGGGCGCCGACGCTCGCCCTCGGCCTCGCGCACATCATGCAGCAACTCATCGGTGGCACATCGCTCATGTCGTTCTGGTACCACTTCGCGATCATGTTCGAGGCGCTGTTCATCCTCACCGCCGTCGACGCCGGGACGCGCGTGGCGCGCTTCATGCTGCAGGACACCTTCGGCAACATCATCCCCAAGTTCCGCGATCCGGACTGGCGGGTCGGAGCGTGGATCTGCACCGCGGTGATGGTGGCGGCGTGGGGAGCGATCCTCATCATGGGCGTCACCGATCCGCTCGGCGGCATCAACACCCTCTTCCCACTGTTCGGCATCGCGAACCAGTTGCTCGCCGCCATCGCGCTCGCCGTCTGCATGGCGATCGTGGCGAAACGCGGGAACTTCCGCTGGCTGTGGATCGTCGCCGTCCCGCTGGCGTTCACCGCCGTGGTGACGATCACCGCGTCGATGTTTAAGATCTTCTCGCCGGTGCCTGCCGTCGGCTACTGGGCGCAGAACGCGGCGTTCCGTGAGGCGCTTGCCGCGGGCGAGGACAGCTTCGGCAATGCACCGACGCGGGCGGCGATGGAGGCGGTCGTGCGGAACACCACCGTGCAGGGAGTGCTCTCGATCCTGTTCGTGACCCTCGCGATCATCGTCATCTTCTTCGCGATCCTGCACACGGTGCGGTCGTTCCGCTCGGGTGGTGGGCCGAGTTCGGAGGATCCGGCGCTGCCGTCACGCCGGTATGCGCCGTCGGGGCTCATCGCCACGAAGGCGGAGAAGGCACTCGAGCGGGAGTGGTCGACCGTGGATGCTGACAAGCGACCCGCGCGGTCGGGGCACTGATGTCCGGCATACGACGGGGCTGGGCCGCGCTGCGGTGGTTCGTCACCTCGCTGATGGGTGACACCGCCTACGCCACCTATGTGGATCACCAGCGTCGCGTCCATCCCGACGCAGCGGTCCCCGACGAGCGCACGTTCTGGCGGGAGCGCTTCGCGGAGCAGGACCGGACGCCCGGCTCGCGCTGCTGCTGAGCTGCTGCTGCTGCTGCTGCTGCTCCAGCGGTTCAGGCCCGCGAGCGCCGCTTCCAGCCGGTGAGCCGTTCAAAGCGTCTGCCGTCGATCGGGACCGTGCGGTCGGGCAACGACAGTGAGGCCTGGTGGGTCCCGCCGACGGCCCTGGTGGCCTGTTCGGTGGCGGCAGCGACGCGTTTGGCGACCATGCCGACCGTCCCGGCTTCGCCCCGGAAGCCCCACACCGTCGTCGTGTGGAGGACGGAGCCGTGTTCGGTCGGCCGGACGGCGACCGGCACCGCGCATCGCGCGAACGGCCGACGCACGCCGAGCAACGAGAGGAGCGGCACGATCTCCAGGGCGAACCCGCTCCAGTTCGAGGCCGCGTCATCCCCGATGACGGCGTAACGGATAGTCCAGGGACCGGCGGCGTACTCCTCGGGAACCACGGTGAAGCCGTCCGTCTGCAACGCCGACAGCAGTGCCGTCATGGTGTCGGTCGGCGGGAGCGGGGAAACGACCTCATGGACGCGCACCATCGATCCGATGGCGAACGCGTGGCCACTCATGCCGGTGTCCCTACTGGTCCACGGCGTGGACGGAGAGGACGACCTGCTCCTCCGGCACGAGCGCCTCGAGGGCCTTGCGAGCGCTCGGGTAGTCGCGGCCCTCGGCCTCGATGGTGCGGGTTGCCGTCGGTCGGAAGACCGCGGTGCCGACGAGGTCGCCGTTCACCCGGCCACCGCCGTGCAGCCCGGCGAGGGCGTGCCCGGGCGGGGTGGAAGCGAGGACGGCGGCCCGCAGGGCTGCGACGTCGGGTGCGGAGGCTTCGGTGGTGATGGTCGCGCGGTCGCGGACGGTGGCGATGAGCTTCACCCCTCCAGCCTACGGAACGTCGTGTTCCGGGACGAACCCCTTCCGGTCCCTGCCGAGGGACCTCCCGAATCCGGTGATCTTCTCCCGGTCCCTGAGCAACTTCCACCGGTCCCTGAGCAACTTCCACCGGTCCCTGAGCCTGTCGAAGGGCACACGTGGGACCTCTCGCTCCGGTGATCTTCTCCCGGTCCCTGAGCAACCTCTCCCGGTCCCTGAGCTTGTCGAAGGGCACACGAGCAACTTCCGCAACCGGTGCGACTCGGCATCTGGAATGTCAGTGGTCCATGATGGACTTGTTCCATGACCGAGACCACCCCAACCGCGACCCGCGTCGGCGATGACTACGCCGCGCACCTCGCGGAGTTCTCGGACGAGTGGACTGAGATCCACCGGCAGCAGGCCGTACTCGACGCACGGATAGCGCGCCTCCTCGCCCGCTCCGCCGCCTACGCCGATGCCTTCGCGGACGCCACGGTCCCCGTGATCTTCCCGCCGGCCGAGCGTCAGGCGCTCTCCCGCCGGTCGACGTGTGCGGCTCTCGCGATGGCGACCCGAATACCGGAGCGGACGATCCAGCGGGCGACCAACGACGCCGAGCGCCTCGTGAACGACGCACCCGCCGTGCTCGCCTCACTAGAGGCCGGCCGTATCTCGGCTCGGCATGCGCAGGTGATCACCGACCAGCTGTGCGACGTCCCGGCCGCAGGTCGGGCAGCGTTCCTGGAACAGGTCCTTCCGGTAGCCGAGAGCGCGACCGTCTCGTACCTCCGGCAACGCGCCCGCGTCCTGCGGGAGCGCCTCCACCCCGAGTCCATCACCGCCCGAGCAACCCGCTCCGAAGCCGACCGCCGCGTCGAGTTCGAACCCGCAGCCGACGGCATGGCCTGGGTACACCTGTTCATCGCAGCGCCGATCGCGCAGGGCATCGTCGAGCGGATCGAGGCGGCCGCGGCGGAGTCACGCAATGCCGGTGACACCCGCACCTGTGGACAACTGCAGGCCGACGCCCTCGCGGCGCTCGCACTCACCGGCGTGACCCCGGAAGACGTCATGTCGAGCCCGGTCCTCCCGCACCCGATCGAGGTGCAGGAGCACATCAAGCCGACGGTGCAGATCACGGTGCCGGCACTGGGCATGGCCGGCGTCAGCGACGCCCCGGCCACCCTCGACGGGTACGGCCCGATCGACCCGGAGACCGCAGCACGTATCGCGGTCAATGCACCGAGCTTCACCCGGATCCTGGTCCAGCCGGAAACCGGCGCGGTCTTGTCGGTTGGGCGGAATCAGTACCGGGTTCCAGCCGATCTGCAACGGGCGGTGCGCATGCGGGATGGCACCTGTCGGGCACCGGGCTGCGGGAGGCGAGCCAGGGCCTGTGACCTCGACCATTCGGTCGCGTGGGAAAACGGCGGGGTGACAGATGTCGGCAATCTCGCCTGCCTCTGTCGACATCACCACCGGATGAAGCACCTCCCCGGGTGGAACCTCGACCATCGGCCGGGCGGGGTCCTCGACTGGACGACACCTGACGGGAAGCACCACCGGACCGAGCCTGATCCCGCACCGTTCTGACCTGCCTCGACGTACTCGGATCGAAGGGTTCCTCGTGGGCACTTCGACAAGCTCAGTGACCGGGATGGGTGTGCCCGCGTAGCTTCGGCCGTGAGCCTGTCGAAGGGTTCCTCGTGGGCACTTCGACAAGCTCAGTGAGCGGGAGAGGTGTGCCCGGAACGATGAGGCGTCCTCGTGGGCAGTTCGACGAGCTCAGTGACCGGGATTGGTGTGCCCGCGTAGCTTCGGCTGTGAGCCTGTCGAAGGGTTCCTCGTGGGCACTTCGACAAGCTCAGTGACCGGGATGGGTGTGCCCGGAACGATGAGGAGTCCTCGTGGGCAGTTCGACGAGCTCAGCGAGCGGGATGGGTGTGCCCGCGTAGCTCCGGTCCCTGAGCCTGTCGAAGGTCTTTCGTGCGACGTCGTCTGTTCCTGGCCGCCGGCCGACCTGACTCAGGGCCGCTGAACGGAGGGCCCGCCAGGCGATTCCGGCGGTGTCGATCCACTCGCTGATCGTCCCGGGCGCGGGTCGTCGCCTCCGAAGGCGACGACGCGGTCCCACAACCAGTCGGTGAGGCTCGCGGCCACCTCTTCGTCGTCACGTCCGGCGGCACGACGAAGGAGCCGTCCGCCGGAACCCTCGATGAGGTAGGCGCCCGCATCGTCGGTGAAGAGCTGCGTGTAGTAGTCGCGCTCGGCGTCCCACTGCGGCCACGCTTCCGGGTCCCGTTCGATCGCCTCGTCCATCTCGCCGATCTCGGCGCCGCTCATGAGACGGAACGGGCTACCGTCGCCCCAACGCCCGCCGGTGCCGGGAAGTTGCCCGTCGTGCCAGGCGAGCACCTTGTCGTCACCGCCGCTCGCGCCCGCGGCGTCGAGGTCGAGCGACGGGCGCAGCGAGGCCGCCAGCTCCTCCGGGAGCAGTGGGTCCAGAGCGGCCAATGCGTCGGCGAGCCCGGCCTCGAAGAGCTTGTCGCGCAGGATCCGCCAGGCGATCTCGCCCATGCCGGCCCGGCGCAGGTCGTCCATCGTCCCGACGCCACGCTCGATGGGATCGAGGAACGCCCGCGCGACGATCATCCCGCCCTGGGCGACCCCGTCCATCGGGTCCTCACGCAGGACCCGGGCGAGGAGTTCCAGGGCCTCCTGCGGACGGTAGTCGTAGAGATAGGCGAAGGCCAGTGCCGTCGAGAGCGTCATCTCGCTCGGATCCGCCTCGATCGCCTGCTGCGCGGCGACGAGGAATCGACCGGGTGGGGTGCCCGTCGACAGGAAGTGCACGGCTCGGAGCCCGAGCGCGCCGGCGTGGGCCTCCGGGGCGGTCCGGCCGGCGAGCTCGACCGCGTCGTCCATGAGTGCCCACCCGCGCTGGGGATCGGCTGCCATCGCGACGGCGGCCGCGTGGTCCATGTGGTCGAACCAGTCCGCCTCCGGGTCCTCGCGGAGGACGAGTTCACCGAGTCGCATGGCCTCCGCGAAGTCGCCCTCGGACCCTTCGAGATCGCGCAGGCGACGCAGTGCACCGAGGAACTGTCGGTCGCGTCGGCCGAGCAACTCCCGGAGGAGGCGTCTGGCCTCATCGACGTCGCCGCAGGCCTGCCGGTGCATGGAGAGCAGGATGATCATCCCGGTGAACTGCGGCGCCCGGGCGAGGACGCTCATCGCCAGCTCGGGGATCCGCGGGTGTTCGGGCTGGAAGTCGTAGAGCTCCCAGGCGAGGTCGCGGTCGTGTTCGATGGCCTCGCGTTCGACGCCGACGGGGTCGCTCATCGGAGCCCGTGCTGCACGCGGTACGCCCGGAGCTGGGCGAAGGTGCCGTCGTCGACACCGTATTCGAGCACCGGTGCGACCTGGTCGAACCACGATGCCGTCGAGGGGGTGAGTCCGGCTGCGGCGTCGAGGAGCGCCTGCGTGTCGACCGGCACGATGGTGCCAGCGTTCATCGAGGCGGTGAGTGACTGCTGCAGTGCGATCCTGGTCACCTGAGCGATGTCGGCACCGGAGAAGCCCTCGGTCGCTGCGGCCGCTGCGATCACATCGACCTCGTCCGTCGGTTTGCCGTCGAGGCCGCCCTGCAGGATGGCCGCTCTGGCGACGGCGTCGGGCGGGAGCACCAGGACGGTCTTGTCGATGCGGCCTGGGCGCCGCAACGCCGGATCGATGTCCCACGGGCGGTTGGTCGCGGCGAGGAAGTAGACGCCGTCGTTCTCGTCCGCCACTCCGTCGAGCTCCTCGAGCAGCTGTGTCACGATCGTACGCATCGACTGCGATCCGCCCCCGGACGTGCGGCGGCCACCGAGCGCGTCGAACTCGTCGAAGAAGATGACGCATGGAGCGGCGGCCCGAGCATCGTGGAAGACACTCTGGATCGCCTTCTCGCTGTCACCCAGCCACTTGCTCAGCAGGTCGGCGAGGGTGACGTGGATGAAGGACGCCCCGAGGTCACCGGCGATCGCCTTGGCGATGAACGTCTTGCCGCAGCCGGGCGGGCCGTACATGAGCAGTGAACCGCCGGGCTTCTGCCCGAACGCTGCGGCGAGCTCCGGGTTGCGGAGTGGCGCGAGGAACGTCGAGTCGAGGTGCTGCTTCACGTCGGCGAGTCCCGCCACGTCCGCGAGCGTGACGGCTGGTCGTTCCGCGTCCCAGAGGCTCGGCTGGTCGATCGGCATGGTGGCGGTTTCGGATGCCGACGGGGCGGGGATCGCCGAGCGGTCGGGCTCGATCGAGGTGTCGGTCGCTGTTCCCCGGAGTCGCGCCGCCATCACGCGGGCGCGCAGCAGCCGGACCCGCGCCGGGTCGCCCCCGAGTCGCTCGAAGGTCGTCACCTCCTGCGCCGCGCGGTCGACGTCGTGCTGCAGCAGCAGGGTGACGAAGTCCTCGCGGAGCGCGGCGTTCTGCGGATCCTGCGCGACTTCCGCCGCGATCACCTCGAGGAAGTCCTCGTCCTGCGTCATGTCGTCCCCCCGGTCGATGTGCGATTCCGACCATCCTGCCAGCGGCACACTGATCGGCGACAGGTGTCCGCCGGCATTGAGCGTGCGGATGGGGAGCGCTCCCCATCCGCCCCGACCCGCTCGTGTACCGTCGAGACGAGCGTCGGACCTGAAGGCGGCTTGAGGTCGATGCGATGAACGAGGGTGGGACACCGTGCACAGTCCGGACGAGTTGCTCAGTGTCGGCGAGATGAGTCGTCGCACCGGCGTCGCGGTGTCGGCGCTGCACTACTACGAGCGGCTCGGCCTCATCGGGTCCGAGCGGACCGCCGGCAACCAGCGGCGATACCCCCGGCACATGCTGCGCCGCGTCGCGCTCATCTCGGTCGCGAAGCGCCTCGGTATCCCGCTCGAGGACGTGGCGGAGGCGTTCGCCGACGTGCCGCTCTCCAGCACCCCGAGTCACGAGGACTGGCAGCGTGCCTCCCGCCGCTGGCAGAAGGTCCTCGAACAGCGTCGGCGCGGGATCGAGCAACTCGAACGCGAGCTCACCGGCTGCATCGGCTGCGGCTGCCTCTCGATGAAGGCGTGCACGCTCCTCAACCCCGACGACGAGCTCGGCGACACCGGCACCGGCGCCAGGCGCATCCCGGTCTGAGTGCACTGCCTGCCCGGTGTTCAGCCGTCGCGGCGTTGTCCGAACGTCGCTGGATCGACCGGCCGCAGCCGTTTCGGCAGTCCCTCGACGACGAGCAGGTACGACTCCGTGACGAGGTCGTCGACGAACGCCGGTTCGAGCTCGCCATCCGGCTTGAGCGAGATCCAGTGCCGTTTGTTCATGTGATAGCCGGGGATGATGTCGGGGAAGGCCTCGCGCAGACTGTGGCTGTCCTCGGGCCTCGCCTTCAGGGTGACGATGGGTTCGCCCGTCGCCCCCGTCTGCAGCATGAAGACCTTGCCGCGGACCTTGTAGACGTCCCACTCCTCGCCGAACGGGTGCGTCAGCTCCGCACCGGGGAGTTCGTCGGCGCGGCGTGCCGCCCGGTCCTGCAGCTCCGAGCCGTGCATCGTGGTCCTCCTCGGAGTCGGCGTCAGCCCTGGCTGTCCGTGGGTTTGAGCCCCGCCAGGTTCTGCAGCGGGCACCAGGCGCCGAGGCGCGGGTAGTCGATGGTCACGCCGACGACCCCGTGCTCGCCGAAGGACCGGACCCAGTCGATCGCCGCAGGCATCGGGACCGCGAGCAGCGACACCGTGGCGTCCGGCGGGACCAGCCCGTTCGCGTACGCGGCCTCCTGCGCTCGCGTCCCGCTGCTGTAGATGCCGATCAGGTTCCCGGGTTGCGCTGCGAGCGCGTACGGCCGCGGGTTGTCCTCCGGACCACGGTTGATGAAGACCCACCGGTCGAGTGCGGCGACCGCCCGCCAGAGCCGGATCTGAGCGTCGATGTCGTCCGGCGCCGCCCGGCAGGCCTCGTTCAGTGCGTCGAGCTCGGTCAGCACCTCGGGAGCGGGTTCGAGGGTGCGGCCCTGGTTCGGCTGCTCCGGGGCGTCGATCTGCTCATCGACCGGGCTGTCGTCGTTCGGGCTGTCGTCGTTCGGGCTGCCGTCGCGGCGGAACGGGTTCTTCATGGTCACTTCCTCGTGGCTCGGGATCCGGGTTCGGGGACGTGGCCAACGCTATCGCAGGGGTCCGACGGGGAGCCGGAGGTTCAGAACGCACTCCCGAAGGCGAGGGCTTCGGCCGCTGCCTGCGCCGGCGAGCCGAAGAACGCCGGGCCGTGTCCCGGCAGCACGACGGAGGCCGGGAGTCCGGCCAGCGTCGTCAACGACTGGCGGGCGCGCTGGAGGTCGCCGTGGAACATCTCGGGGAGCAACTGCGGGCCGTCGTGCGGGCTGGTGGGGTGCGCGGTGACGAGTGCGTCGCCCGCGACGAGGACGCCGTGCTCGACGAGGAGGAATCCGAGGTGCCCGCGCGTGTGGCCGGGGAGGGGGAGCGGGCGGACCGCGACACCGAGGGTCGCCCGGAGCTCGGGCACGTCCTCGATCGCGGTGACCGACGTCGGCGGCACGACCTCGAGTCCGCCGGCCTCGACGGCGTGGCTGACCCAGGCGGCGACCCCGGGACGTTCCAGATGTGGCTGCACGTCGGCGAGTCCGACCTGCTCGAGCACCTCCCGGCGGACGTTGGGGATCTCGTCGCGGGACGCGAGGATGTCACACTCCGCCAACCCGGCGATGAACGTCGCGTTGCCGATGTGGTCGCTGTGTCCGTGAGTGAGGAGGATCGCCTGCACGTCCTCGACCGCGTAGCCGAGCGCGCCGAGGGTCGCGGTGACGGCCGCGCCGTCGCCGGGGTAGCCGGTGTCGATGAGGACCGGCCCGAGGTCGCCCTCGACGATGATCCAGTTGACGGACGGACCCTGCACGAGGTGTACCCGATCCGTGACCGTGGTGCTGCGGGTGGTGCCGTTCGGCACGGCGTCGATCTGGGACATGGGCGTCCTTCCGATTGCGGAGACGGGGTTCGGGGGAGGGGTCGGTGCTCGGGAGAGGGTCAGTGTTCGGCCGGTCCGGCGACGAGCTCATGAGCGGCCGCTGCGGCGGTCGTCGTGGCTGCAGCGCCGGCGGGATCGACGGTCGCGAGGATCGGCCGGATCAGGGTGATCAGTCGCTCGCTGAGCTCAGCCGCATCGTCGTCGCCGACCGTCGTGGTGACGAGTCCGAAGCAGGCGTCGAGCAGGACGTCTGCGACGCCGTCGAGGTCCGGGAGGTCGAGATCGTGCGCTGCGGCCTCCATGCGGAGGTTCGTGCGGGTGTACGCCCGCCAGTCGAACACCGTGTAGACCGGGTCGTCCATCCGTGGCAGTTCGTGCAGGAGCCGGATGGCGCCCATCGCGATGGGGGATCGCTGCGCTTCCTGCGCGGAGGCGAGGATCATCGTCACCCACCGGAGCGCGCCGTAAGGCACGCCGATCCGTGCGTCCGCCGCCTGCCATCGTTCGTCCTGCTCCGCGATCACCGCGTGCGCGAGGCTCCGCTTCGAGGGGAACAGGTGGTACCCGATGACCGATTTCGGCTTGCCCATGACGGACGCGATGCCGGAGAACGACGTCCCGGCGTACCCGTTCCGGCCGAACTCGAGCCCGGCGGCGTCGATGATCTCGTCGCGGACCTGGTTCATCGCGTACTGGCGCAGACCGCTCACCGGCGCTCCTTCGAGGTGGAGGGCCCGTCGATCGGGCCGTTAGACGATCGTCTGAGTCAGACGTTCGTCTAGCTTAGACGAGCGTCTGTGAGGAAGCTGAGGGATGCGACGACCACCCGCACCGACCACTCAGGCCGGGAGCGGTTCGATGAGGCGCGGGCCTGTATTGCGGACGTTGTTCACGTCGCGCGTCACCTCGTAGTGGGTCAGGTCGTGGGAGACCGCGAAGGACTCCCGGTCGAGCAGCTGCAACAGCTGGTCGGTGTCGAGGTGGTCGCCGAGCCAGTCGTCGTAGCCGTCGGGGGTGAGGCAGGCGGGCATGCGGTCGTGGACCTCGCCCGGTGAGACGTGCGCGTCCCGCGTGATGATCGCCATCGACAGACGCCACTTGTCCGGGTCGCCCTCAGGTTTGCTGGGGTCGGGCCAGGCACTGATGATGCCCGCCATCGCGAGCGCGGCCTCGGGGTCGTGGATGAAGTGGGGCTGCTTGCCGGTCTCGGTGACGACCCACTCGTAGTACCCGCTGGCCGGGACGATGCACCGTGCCGAGGCGAAGGCCTTGCGGAACATGGAGGCGGTCGCGACCGTCTCCATGCGCGCGTTGATGGGTTGCGGGCGCTGCTTCGCGAAGTCCTTGGCCCAGCCGGGGACGAAGCCCCAACGGGCGCTGGTCGCGGTCCGTTCCTCGTGCCGGGTGCGGACCACCGTCACCTCGGTGGTGGGCGCGACGTTGTAGTCGGGCGCAGGCGCCTCGAACTCGGCCACGAGGTCCGCGAGGAGAGTGGACGTGGAATCGGTGACGACGAAGCGACCGCACATGCGCTCAGCTTAGAAGCGGGGAACCGTGAGGTCGAGGCCTCCCCGGCAGCGGGCGACTATTCGGCCGAGGGGCACCAGGTTACGAGAGTTCTCACACGTCAAGCGGAGGTGAAGGGGCCCGCCGCTCGAGGAGTACCGTGTCACGCCAGCGTCCGGCGTAGGGTCCATAACTCATGCGGGCGATCCGCTCGCGATGCCCGATCGTGCGGAACCCGACTCGTTCGTGCAGGACCAGGCTCGGGATGTTCTCGGGGAAGATGCTCGATTGGATTGTCCAGATCCCGGCGTCATCAGCGGCCGCGATGAATGCCGAGAGCAGCCGTGTTCCGACGCCGCGTCCTGCCGCTGCCGCGGCGACGTACACAGAGTGCTCGACCACGCCGCGGTACGCCTCGCGCGCAGAGACCGGCGATGCGGCGACCCACCCGACGACCGAACCCAAATCATCAACGGCGACGAGTCGGCCGATGGTCAGCTTGCCTGCGTCGAACTGTTCCCAGCTCGGTGGGTCGGCCTCGAAGGTGGCGTTGCCGGTGGCGATGCCCTCGCGGTAGATGGTCTCGACCGCAGCCCAGTCGGCGGCGTCGAGCGGACGGATGGTGACGGCGTCGGTCACGGGCGGATCGCCTGGGAGGCGCGTTCGAGCCCGTCGGTGATGATGCGGAAGTACGCCCAGCGGCCGCGCTGTTCGCGGGTTGCGAGCCCGGCGTCGACGAGGATCTTCATGTGGTGCGACACGGTGGGCTGCGAGAGCCCGACGGGCTCGGTGAGGTCGCAGATGCACGCCTCCCCGCCCTCGCTCGCTGCGATCAGCGACAGCAGCCGGACACGGGTCGGGTCACCGAGCGCTTTGAAGGTGTGCGCGATCCGCTCGGCTTCGTCGAGCGCGAGCACCCCGCCGGTCACGGGGGTGCAGCACGCTGTGGCGTCGGCTTCCAGGAGGGGCAGTTCGATCAGCATGGACACATTCTGACACGTCGTATTGACATCTGTCGATGTATCGATCAGTCTCGATGCATTGATGGTTGTCGATTGGAGCTGATGATGGTGAACGAGCTGCCCGTGGTCGTGATCGGTGCAGGGCCGCAGGGGCTGGCTGCTGCAGCGCACCTGGTGGAGCGCGACGTTCCGGTGCTGGTCCTCGAGGCCGGTTCCTCGGCTGCTGCGGCGGTGTCGGAGTGGGGTCACGTGCGGTTGTTCTCCGACTGGTCCGAGCTGGTCGACGCGGCATCCGCTCGACTGCTCGCACTGACCGGCTGGACGGCGCCGACGACGGGGTACCCGACTGGCGCGCAGTGGATCAGCTCCTACCTCGCGCCGCTCGCTGACGCCCTGGGAGAGCGGGTGCGGTTCGGTTCCCGCGTCGTCGGCGTGTCCCGCCGTGGCCGCGATCGCCTGGTCGATGCCGGCCGGGCAGAGCAGCCGTTCACGGTGCACGTGGAGTCCGCGGACGGCGAGTACCGCCTCGACGCTCGGGCGGTCATCGACGCCTCGGGCACCTGGTCGACGCCCAACCCGGCTGGGGCGGACGGTCTGCCGGCACTCGGGGAGCGGGCCGCATCCGAGACGCTCAGCTACCGGATCCCGGACTTCCGGAACCGGGCCGGGTTCGAGGGCAAGCACACCGTCGTCGTGGGGTCCGGGCACTCCGCGGTCACCGCGGTCATCGCGCTCGCGCGGATCGTACGCCGCAACCCGGACACCACGGTCACCTGGGTGCTGCGCCGCGGCACGGTCGGGAACACCTTCGGCGGCGGCGACGCTGACGAGCTGCCCGCCCGCGGAGCGCTGGGTGTGAAGGCGAAGGAACTCGTCGACGGTGGCCTCATCAACCTGGTGACGGGCTTCCGCGTCGAGCGCGTGACGCGCGACGGCGATCAGACCGTGTTGGTGTCGGAGGACGGCCGCGAGCTGCCCGGCGCTGATCGGGTGATCGTGCTGACCGGATTCCGGCCTGATCTGTCGTTCCTGTCGGAGTTGCGGATCGAGCTGGATGCGACGCTGCAGGCTCCGGTGCGGATCGCGGCCGAGGTCGACCCGAACCTCCACTCCTGCGGATCGGTCGCCGCAACCGGTGCGAAGGATCTCGCGCAGCCGGAACCGGATTTCTACATCGTCGGCGCGAAGTCCTACGGGCGTGCCCCGACGTTCCTCGCGATGACCGGCTACGAGCAGGTCCGCTCCGTCGTCGCAGCCCTCGCCGGCGACCAGGCTGCGGCCGAGCGGGTGGAACTGGTCCTCCCGGACACCGGCGTGTGTGGCGGGGCCGGCCTGTTCGATGCCGCTGGTGCGTCGCTGGGTGGTTCGTGCTGCGCGGTGCCGGAGCAGGTGCTGCAGATCGGTCGCGCGCCGGCAAGCGTCTGACCGCTCGCTGCGGGAGCTACCGGGCGAGCAGCTCGGTGCGGATCTGCTCGGCCACGGCTTCCCGCAGCGGGCGCACGGCTTCGACGTCCCAGGCCTCGGGGTTCGGGAACGACCAGGCCAAGACCTCGCCGCGCGGGGTGGCAGGCAAGATCAGGCCGGGCTTCATCAGCACCACGACGTCGGCCTGATCCAGGTCTGCGGCAGTGACCGCCCGTGGCGCTCGGTCGGTGATGTCGAGGCCGAGCTCAGCGACGGTCGCGGCGACCGCAGGGTTCACGGCACCCGATGGGGCGAGGCCTGCTGAGGTGGCGGTGAAGCGGTCTCCGGCGAGGTGTTCGAGGAGGGCTGCGCCGAGTTGGGAGCGGCCGGCGTTGTGCTGGCAGATGAACAGGACGACGGGCTTGGTCGTGGTCATGAGGGTGCTGGTGCTTTCTGGTCAGGAGGCGAGCAGGCGGGAAGCGAGGCCCGCGATGCGGCGCTCCAGTTCGGTGTAGGCGGCGTCGAACGCGGCGTCGGTGCCGACGCGCACCGGGTCGGGGATCGACCAGTGCAGATCGCCCGTGACGCCGATCTCCTCGTGCGCGTTGTCGCAGACCGTGATGACGAAGTCCCCATCACTCAGCACCGTGTCCAGGGCGCTCGGCGCGCTCGACGGGAGGGCGAGCTGGTGGCGCTCGGCGGCGGCGATCGCGCCGGGCGCGATTCGCTCGGCGGGGTGCGTGCCGCCGGAGGCGACGGGAATGGTGCTCTGGCGCGCCCAGAGGGCGGCGGCGAGTTGTGAGCGGGCGGAGTTCGCGGAGCACACGAACACGACCCGGCTGGCCGCGCCTGCAGCACCGGGCATCAGGCCGTCGAACCCGCCAGGGGTGAGGTGTACGTAGCTGCGGCGCTTGTCGCCTTCGGACGTCGTGCGGGTGATCATGCCGACGGATTCGAGCACGTTCAGGTGGTGCGTGAGCAGGTTGCCCGGGGTGCCGAGTGCGACCCGGATCTCCGTCGGGGACAGGTCACCCAACGTCAGCAGGTCGATCATCTGTAGGCGCGTGGGATCGCTCAGCGCGGCGTGCTTCGCCGCCCGCGCTTCGACCACTTCAGTTCGTTCGACGTTCATTGGTTCAATATTGACTGAAGTAACTTTGTGAGTCAAGATGATGCCGCCATGAACCCATCGAATCCCGCTCCCATCCCGGTCCGACCGCACCTGCTGCGTCGGATGCTTGCCGAGTTCGTCGGCACCGGACTCCTGGTGGCGATCGTCGTCGGCTCCGGGATCATGGCGCAACGACTGTCCCCGGATGACGTCGGGCTGCAGTTGCTGCAGAACAGCCTGACGACAGCGCTCGGGCTCACCGTGCTGATCCTGGTGCTCGGGCCCGTGTCCGGGGCCCACTTCAACCCGGTGGTGTCACTCGTGGACTGGTGGGTGAGCCGCGGCACCCCGCACGGTTTGCCGGTGCGCGACGTCCCGCCGTATGTGGCCGCGCAGATCGTTGGCGGAATCGCTGGCACCGTACTGGCCGGGGCGATGTTCGGCACAGCACCAGTGCTCTCCACGACGGACCGGGCGAGCGCTGGGACGTTGCTCGGTGAGGTCGTCGCGGCTGCCGGGCTCATCCTGGTGATCTTCGCCCTAGCTCGCTCCGGGAAGGGCGCGGTGACCGCGGCTGCGGTCGGTGGTTACATCGGGGCGGCGTACTGGTTCACGAGCTCGACGTCGTTCGCGAACCCGGCCGTGACGATCGCCCGCATGTTCACCGACACCTTCGCCGGGATCGCCCCGGCCTCGGTCGGCCCGTTCATCGCCGCGCAACTCATCGGCGCGATCCTCGGGCTCGGCCTGGTCCTCGTGCTCTATCCGACTCCCGCGCGCAGCACCGCTGCGGCCGTGGCTCCACAACCTGCAGCTCAGCTCTGAAAGGCACCCTCATGCATCTCGCAGTCATCGGCGGCAGTGACGCCGGTATCTCCACCGCTCTCCGCGCCCGCGAACTCGACCCCTCCGTGGATGTGACGGTGATCGTCGCTGACGCCTACCCGAACTTCTCCATCTGCGGCATCCCCTACTACTTCTCCCGCGAGGTCCAGCCCTGGCAGTCCCTCGCGCACCGCACCCACGCCGACCTCGAAGCCACCGGCATGACCCTGCGCCTGAACACCCTCGCAACCGGGATCGACGTCGCCGGACAGCGCCTCACCGTCCGCGACGAGCACGGCACGGAATCGACGATCGCCTACGACGAACTCATGGTCGGCACCGGAGCCTCACCCTCCACCGCCGGAATCACCGGCCTCGACCAGCTCGGCCCCGCAGACGGCGTGCACCTGCTGCACTCGATGGGCGACACCTTCGCCCTCGAGCACTACCTCGACACCCACCAGCCAGGCACCGCGATCATCGTCGGCGCCGGGTACGTGGGCTTGGAGATGGCCGAAGCGCTCACTGTCCGCGGCCTCCAGGTCACCCAACTGCAGCGCGGCCCCGAGGTGCTCTCCACCCTCGACCCGGAACTGGGTTCCCTCGTCCACGACGAACTCACCCGCCACGGCGTGAACGTCATCACCGGCACCCGCGTCGAGCACCTCAGCAAGACGAGCGCTGGCCTCACCGTGACCGGCCTGCAGGACGGCCGGCCATTCGAGCGCAGCGCCGAGCTCGTGCTCGTCGTCGTCGGCGTGCAGCCGAACACGAGCCTGCTGACCGAGGCCGGCGCGTCGACCGGGCCGGGTGGTGCGGTGGTCGTCGACGAGCAGATGCGCACCGGCCTGCCGCACGTCTGGGCGGCGGGCGACGGCATCGTCACCCACCACCGCTTGCTGGGCGTCACGTATCTGCCGCTCGGCACGACGTCGCACAAGCAGGGCCGGGTCGCTGGCGAGAACGCGATCGGCGGCAACACCCGCTTCGCCGGCAGCCTCGGCACCCAAGTGGTGAAGGTCTTCGACCTGGTTGCCGCTCGCACCGGGCTCCGTGACCACGAAGCGGTCGCGGCCGGATACACGCCGCACAGCTCCACGGCGATCGCGGACGACCACAAGGCCTACTACCCGGGCGCAACACCGATCAGCATCCGCATCACCGGAGCGACCGACAGCGGGCTGTTGCTCGGTGCGCAGCTCGTCGGCACCCGCGGCGCGGAGATCGCGAAACGCGTCGACACCTACGCCACCGCCCTGCACCACGGCATGACGGTTGACGCGATGAGCGACCTTGACCTCTCGTACACGCCGCCACTCGGCTCCCCGTGGGACGCCGTGCAGGTCGCGACACAGGCATGGAGTCGGAGTCTCAGCGCCCTGAACGGCTAGGAGGCCGCCGGCCGCTCCGACGACGAAGCGACCGCACATGCGCTCAGCTTAGGAGCGCATGTGCGGTCGGTCGACCCCTACCGCTCGAGGCCGGCCCGCGCGTCGCGACGGGTCTTCGCGAGCGAGGCGACCGTCGCCACGGTGATGGTCGCGGCGATGAAGAGCAGCGAGAACCAGATCGGGATGTCGGGGATCCAGTCGATGTGCTGACCGCCGTTGATGAACGGCAGCTCGTTCACGTGGAGGGCGTGGAACACGAGCTTCACGCCGATGAAGGCGAGGATGACGGCGAGACCCTGGGCGAGGTAGACGAGGCGTTCCAGCAGACCACCGATGAGGAAGAACAGCTGGCGGAGGCCCATCAGGGCGAACGCGTTCGCGGTGAACACGATGTACGCCTGCTCGGTGAGGCCGTAGATCGCGGGGATCGAGTCGACCGCGAACACGAGGTCGACGAACCCGATCGCGACGATGGTCAGCAGCATCGGCGTGAAGAAGCGCTTGCCGTCGATCTTCACCGAGAGTCGGTCACCGTGATAGGTGTCGGTGATCGGGAGGATGCGGCGGGCGAATCCCACGACCTTTCCGTTGGCCGGGTCGCTCTCGTGGCTGCCGAACGCCTGGCGGTACGCGAGGAACAGCAGCAGCGCGCCCATCAGGTAGAAGATCCAGGAGTAGTTCTCGATGAGTGCGGCGCCGACGGCGATGAACGCGCCGCGCATGATGAGGGCGATGATGATGCCGATCATCAGCACCTTCTGCTGGTACGCCTTCGGGACGGCGAACCCGGCCATGACGATGAGGAAGACGAACAGGTTGTCGATCGACAGCGCCTTCTCGGTCAGATACCCGGCGAAGTACTCGCCGCCGTACGTCCAGCCGGAGACGAGGCCGATACCGACGCCGAACAGCAGGGCGAGGCTGACGTAAAAGATCGACCAGCGTGCCGACTCGGCGATCGTCGGTTCGTGGGGCTTCCGCACGTGCGCGAAGAACTCGTAGACGAAGAAGAGGATCGTGACACCGATGGTGATGATCCAGATCAGCGGGGTGACGGCCATGGTGGCTCCAGGGGCTCGAGGACGGGACTCCGACGCGATGGTCGGAACACGGTCTTCTCCACTCTCGATGAGAGCCGACACCCCGGGACCCGATGGCGGATCCGTACTGACGAGCATGTCGCGAAGGAGTACTCCCCCTGCTCCGACAAGTGTAGGTCAGGGGGTGGACGGGTACCTGGGAATTCGCCCTTCGACAGGCTCAGGGACCGGGTGAGGGGCGGCTCAGGGACCGGAGGAGGGGCGGCTCAGGGACCGGGATGGGGCTGAGGGACCGGTGTGGGGGCAGGGGCTGGCTGAGGCTCAGGGACCGGAGGTGCTCAGGGGACGTCGACCCGGCGCCTCGCCAAGCGCTCGGCGTTCGCCGTCGCCGTGGAGTCGCGCAGGATCAGCTCCGGTACCGAGGGTGACACCGCTCCCGGGGGTTCCCCGTTGACGTGGTCGAGCAGGGTCGCGAGCAGCGTCCGGCCGACCTGTTCGAAGTCCTGCCGCACGGTGGTGAGCGGCGGCGAGAGGTGCTCCGCCTCGGGGATGTCGTCGAACCCCACGACGCTGAAGTCGAGCGGGACCCGGAGTCCGCGTTCGGTGAGCGAGTGCATGAGCCCGAGAGCCATCTGGTCGTTGGCGGCGAACACCGCGGTGACCTCGTCGTCCAGCTGACGGCCGAGAGCGTATCCGGAGGTCGGCGTCCAGTCGCCGGTCCCGACGACCTGAGCGACGAGACCCGCGGTGGCGAGTTCGTCTCGCCAGCCGCGCTCGCGCTCGCGGGCGTCGATCGCGTCCGGTGGTCCGGCGAGGTGCCCGATGCGCCGGTGGCCGAGCCCGATGAGGTGGGCGGTCGCGGCACGCGCGCCGGCGTACTGGTCGACGCCGACGGTGACCATACCTGCACGTGGTGTGGCGTGCAGAGCCACGAGCGGCACGCTGAGTTCCATCCCCGCCACGATGTCGGTGACCCCCTCGCGCGCGCTGATCACGGCGATCCCCTCGACGTTCTGGCGCAGGAACCCCTCGACCGCTGCACGCGCGGAACCCGGGTCGCTGTCCACCATGTTCGCGGTGAAGACCGACCAGCGGGCGTCGCGGGCCGCGGCGTTGAAGTGCAGGACCGAGGACGAGGGCCCGAACTCGGTGCCGCCGGTGGCGATGAGGCCGATGGTCCGGGATCGCTTCGTGACGAGCGTCCTGGCGGCGGGGGAGGGGACGTAGCGCAGCTGTTTGATCGCTTCGTCGACCCGCGCCTTCGTCGCCGGGCGCACGTTCGGGAGGTCGTTGAGCACCCGTGACACGGTCTGGTGCGAGACCCCCGCGAGCCGCGCGACGTCGAAGATCGTCGCATGACGGGACGGCTCAGCCACGCGGTCCCCTCTCGTCGTCGGCGGTCGTGATCGGTTCCGGCGGGGCCTCGTCCGGCCCCTCCGAGATCGCGGCCAGCAGCTTCGAGACGGTGAGGTCGTAGTTCGGGAGGTCGGCGACCTTCCGTCGGTCGCGCAGCACGGCGATCCGGTGGCTGATGCGCAGGACCTCCTCGAGTTCGGCTGAGATGAACACGACCGACAGACCGTTCTCGGCGAGCCGGGTCACGAGCTTCTGGATCTCGGCCTTGGCGCCGATGTCGATGCCTCGGGTCGGTTCATCGAGCACGAGCAGTCGAGGAGCGAGCGCGAGCCACCTCGCCAAGAGTACCTTCTGTTGATTCCCGCCTGAGAGCTCCTTCATGAGCGCATCGGGATTCGCCGGTTTGATGCCCATCGCCTGGATGTAGCTCTCGGCCAGTTCGTTCTGGCGACGCAGCGGGATCCGTCTGAACCACCCGAGGTCCGCCTGGAGGGCCAACGCGATGTTGTCGCGCAGGCTGAGGTCGCCGATGATGCCCTCGGTGCGACGGTTCTCCGACGCGTAGACGATCCGTTGTTTGAGGGCGCGACGCGGGGATCCGAGGCGGGTGGCCCTCCCGGCCACCTCCACCGAGCCGGTGTCGGCCCGGTCGACGCCGGTCAGAAGTCTGGCGAGCTCCGTCCGTCCTGAGCCGAGCAGGCCGGCGATGCCGACGATCTCGCCCTCGTAGACCTTCAGGTCGATCGGTTCGATCGCACCCTGGCGCCCGAGCCCGATCGCCGCGACGAACGGGTCCTCACCGTCCAGGGCGTCGCCCTCGTCGGAGGTGTCGAGCCCGCGTCGGATCTCGTCGAAGGTCGCGAGCTCCTTGCCGATCATCTTGTGGACGAGGTCGATCCGGAGCAGTTCGTGCGGGAGGTATTCGCCGACGAGTCGGCCTTCGCGCAGCACCGTGAGTCGGTCGGAGATCTCGTAGACCTGGTCGAGGAAGTGCGAGATGAAGAGGATCGCGACGCCCTCGGCCTTGAGGATCGAGATGACCCGGAAGAGTTCGGTGACCTCGTCGTTGTCGAGGCTCGAGGTCGGTTCGTCGAGGACGAGCACCTTGGTGCGCACGGCGATCGCCCGGACGATCGCGACGAGCTGCTGGATCGCCGGCGGGTGGGCGGAGAGCTGCGAGGCCGGGTCGATGTCGAGTCCGACGACGGCGAGCAGTTCGCGGGCGCGCTCGCGCATGCGCCTCCCCGAGATCCCTCCCCAGGCATGGCGTGGTTCGCGGCCGAGGAGGATGTTCTCGGCGACGGTCAGGTTGGGGAGGAGGTTGACCTCCTGGTAGACGGTGCTGATCCCGTGCGCCTGGGCGTCGGCGACGCTCGAGAACGACACCTCTCGTCCCTCGAGGAGGATGCTTCCGCTGTCGATCCGATGGACCCCGGTGAGCGACTTGATCAGGGTCGACTTCCCCGCTCCGTTCTCGCCCATGAGGGAGTGGACCTCACCGGGGAACAACCGGAGGTCGACGTCGTCGAGCGCTTTGACGCCGGGGAAGCTCACGGAGACACCGCGCAACTGCACGAGTGGCGTGGGCGAGGTCATCTGCAACTCTCCATCGAGGTGGTCGCGGCCGGGGTGTCCGCTGATCACCTGACTCTAGCGCGCGCGACGGCGCCGCCGGGAGGCCGCTCCGGAAGAATTGTGAGGGCTAACATTGCCTGTTGACAACCGGTTCGAGCCGTGGCTAATGTTCAGCACAACGCAGATGTGATCGCTAACAATCACCGACCACCTGCGTCACCGCAGCACCACGCACGTCACATTCACGCCGCACCCATCGTCGGGACCGCGGGTCTCAAAGAGGAGAACAATGTTCAAGACAACACGTGTCCGCGCACTCGCGGGCCTCGCCCTGGTCGGCGCTCTCGCGTTCAGCGCGACCGCCTGCTCGAGCGGTTCCGGAAGCTCCGACGGCGACGCCGGTTCCGACGGCGAACTCACCACCATCGGCTTCGTGGCCGTCGGTCCCGAAGGCGGATGGCGCACCGCGAACGAGAAGAACATCCAGGACTCGTTCTCGAAGGAGAACGGCTTCGACCTCAAGTACGCACCGGCGACGAACGGCGACCAGAACTCGCAGATCACCGCCTTCACCTCGTTCATCGACGAGGGCGTCGACGCCATCCTGCTGTCCGCCACCGAGGCGACCGGCTGGGAGAGCGTCCTGGAGCGCGCGAAGGAGGCCGAGATCCCCGTGGTCCTGCTGGACCGCGGCATCGAGCCGAACGACACCGAGCTCTACACGAGCCGCATCGCCCCCGACAACGTCGGCATCAGCGCCTCGGCCGCCGAGTGGGCGAACGGTCAGTTCCCCGACGGCGCCAAGTACGTCGTCCTCGAGGGCCCTCCCGGCCTCTCCGTCGTCAACGACCGCAACAAGGGCTGGGACGACACCATCGACCCGAACTTCACCAAGCTCGAGTCGCAGTCGGCCAACTGGTCCACCGAAGAGGCGAAGAGCGTCTTCGAGACCATCCTCAAGGCGAACAACAACGACGTCCAGCTCGTCTTCGCACAGAACGACGAGATGGGCCTCGGCGCTGCACTCGCCGTCGAGGAGGCCGGCCTGAAGCCCGGAACCGACGTCAAGATCATCACGATCGACGGCACCAAGGCGGCGCTCGAAGCACTCGCCGCCGGACGCCTGAGCTTCGTCGCCGAGTACAACCCGCTGTTCGGTGAGACCGCGATCGACATCGTCAAGAAGGCACTCGCCGGCGACAAGGTCGAATCGGACATCGTGGTGCCGAGCGTCACGTTCGACTCCCCGGACGCCGCGACGGCAGCACTGCCCGAACGCGCCTACTGATCCGACCCGGTCGCCCGGCAGCCACTCCCTCGCTGCCGGGCGACCGCCCACCCGCTTCCCGGGGACCAGACTCCCCGGCGACGACGCCGGATCGACCGGCAGAACGACCAGGCAGACATGGCAATCACCGAGCCGATCGTCGAGATGCAGCACATCTCCATCGAGTTCCCAGGCGTCAAAGCCCTGCAAGACGTGGACTTCCGTCTCTTCCCCGGCGAGGTCCACACGCTCATGGGCGAGAACGGCGCCGGCAAGTCGACGCTCATCAAGGCGCTCACCGGTGTGTACAAGATCGACTCCGGTACGATCCTGGTCGCCGGAGGCCCCCGTTCCTTCTCCGGAACGGCGGACGCGCAGAGCGCCGGCATCTCGACCGTCTATCAAGAAGTGAACCTCTGCGACAACCTCACCGTCGGCGAGAACGTGATGCTCGGCCACGAGGTCCGCGGTCCCTTCGGCATCAACTGGCGCCGCACCCACGAAGCTGCACACGAAGCGCTCGTCGGGCTCGGCCTCGGGCACATCGACCCCAAGCAGCCGCTCTCGAGCATCTCGCTCGCGCTGCAACAGCTCGTCGCGATCAGCCGGGCCATGGTCACCAAGTCGAAGGTGCTCATCCTCGACGAGCCGACCTCCAGCCTCGACGCCAACGAGGTGGAGGGCCTCTTCCAGGTCATGCGCCGACTGCGCGACCAGGGCGTCGCGATCCTCTTCGTCTCCCACTTCCTCGACCAGGTCTACGCGATCAGCGACCGACTCACGGTGCTCCGCAACGGTGAGTTCGTCGGGGAGTACCGCACCGCCGACCTCAACCGCACCGAGCTCATCTCCAAGATGATCGGCAAGGACTACGGCGCGCTCGCCGCCCTGGGTTCCAACCGCGGCCGGACCGCCACAGCCGACACCCCGGCGTTCTACAGCGCCAAGGACCTCGGGCGGAAGGGCTCGATCGACCCCGTCGACATCGAGGTCCACGCCGGCGAGGTCGTCGGTCTCGCGGGGCTCCTCGGGTCGGGCCGCACCGAGCTGGGTCGGCTCATCTACGGTGCCGACCGTCCCGACTCCGGCACGGTCACGATCGACGGCACGACCGCCGAGGTCCACACGCCCATGGCCGGCCTGTCGAAGCAGATCGCCTTCTCCACGGAGAACCGACGCGACGAAGGCATCATCGGCGACCTGACCGTGCGGGAGAACCTCATCCTCGCCGTCCAGGCCCGCAGGGGCTGGGCGCGCCCGCTCTCCCGCCGCGAGCAGAACGAGCTCTGCGACAAGTACCTGCTCGAACTCAACGTCCGCCCCTCCGACCCGGAACGACCCATCAAGAACCTCTCCGGTGGTAACCAGCAGAAGGTGCTCCTCGGCCGATGGTTGGCGACGAAGCCGCAGCTCATCGTGCTCGACGAGCCGACCCGCGGCATCGACGTCGGCGCCAAGGCCGAGATCCAGGAGGCGATCGCCGCGCTCGCCGAGGACGGGATGTCCGTCGTGTTCATCTCCTCCGAGCTCGAGGAGGTCGTGCGTTTGAGCGAGCGGATCGTCGTGCTGAAGGACCACCGTAAGATCGGCGAGATCGTCAACGGACCCGAAGTCACCGCAGACACCATAGTCGACCTGATCGCCACCGAAGGGAGCGCCACGTGAGCGCCACCAGTCAGGGGCCGGCCCGTTCCGGTTCCTCCGCACGCGGCGGCCAGGGCTCAGCCCGCGGCGTCGTCAGCACCATCGTCCACCAGCCCTACATCTGGGCGATCGTGACGTTGCTGCTCCTCCTCATCATCAACCTCGTCAAGGACCCCGGCTACCTCGGCGTCTCCGTCAACGGCACGACCGGCAACCTGTCGGGCAACCCCATCGACATCCTGCGTGCGAGCGCCCCGATCATGATGATCGCGGTCGGGATGACGCTCGTGATCGCCACCCGCGGCATCGACCTCTCGGTCGGTTCCGTCATGGCCGTCTCCGGCGCCGTGTCGATGGAGTTCATGAGCAACCAGAGCGGCGGCGACGCCGGTTCGGCCATCGTCGCAGCGCTGCTGGCGCTCGCCGTGAGCGCCTTCCTCGGCACCGTCAACGGAGTGCTCGTCTCGATCGTCGGCCTACAGCCGTTCATCACCACGCTGATCACGATGCTCGCCGGCCGCGGCCTCGCGAAGGTCATCACCTCGGGGCAGAACACCTCCGCCACGAACGAGCCCTTCCGCTGGCTCGCCAACGGCACCGTGTTCGGATTCCCCGTCGTCTTCATCATCGCCGGTGTCATCGTCGCGATCGTCGCCTTCCTCGTCCGGCGCACCGCGCTCGGCCTGATGATCGAGTCCATCGGTATCAACCCGCGCGCCGCCCGGATGGCGGGTATCCGCCCCATCGGCATCCTCATCGCCGTCTACATCGTGAGCGCCGTCCTCGCGGGTGTCGCCGGGATCTTCAGCACCGCCAGCGTCATGACGGTCGAGGTGGCGAAGACCGGGTTGAACGCGGAGATGGACGCCATCCTCGCGGTCGTCATCGGTGGCACCTCGCTCGCCGGCGGCAAGTTCTCCCTCACCGGCAGCGTGATCGGCGCGCTCCTCATCGCGACCCTCGACAAGACGATCGTGTTCCTCTCCATCCCCTCCTCGGCGACGCCGGCGTTCAAGGCCGTCGTGATCGTGATCATCTGCCTCCTCCAGTCACAGCGCGTGAGAGCCCTGTTCGCCCGGCGGAAGTCCCGGACGACGCCCACGGCGTCGGTCCCCACGCGAAAGGAAACGGTGTCAGCATGAGCACCCTCACCGACCGACCGGCGCCCGACGCTCCGGTGCTCCCGCGGCGCTCGCTGCTGTCCCGGCTGACGCCCAACCTCGAGACCCTGCCCACCCTGGCGGCCGTCGTCATCTTCATCGGCATGGTCGTCTACGGCGAGATCGCCTACGGACGGATCGTCCAGGCCAGCACGATCTCGAACCTGCTCATCAACAACGCCTACCTGATCATCCTCGCCGTCGGGCTCACCTTCGTGATCCTCACGGGCGGCGTGGACCTCTCCGTCGGTGCGATCATCGCCATCAGCAGTCTGATCGGGGTGATGCTCGCGAACTCGGGCTGGAACCCGATCGCGGTCATGGTGATCATGATCCTGATCGGCTCCGCGTTCGGCGTGTTCTCGGGCGTGCTCGTGCAGTACTTCAACGTGCAACCGTTCATCGCCACCCTCGCGATGATGTTCCTCGGGCGCGGTCTCGCGTCGATGCTCAGCACCACCCCGGAGCGTCTCGCCGACGACTCGCCGATCCGTTCGCTGTCCACCGAGTGGAAGGTGATCGACGGCCCGAAGATCAACGACCTCATCACCACCCCGAACGTCCTGATCGCTCTGCTCGTCGTCGCCGCGGCGTTCGTGGTGCTCCACAAGACACGCCTCGGCCGGACCGTCTACGCGATCGGCGGCTCGGAGCAGTCGGCGCTGCTCATGGGGCTGCCGGTCGTCCGCACGAAACTCATGGTCTACGTGATCAGCGGCACGCTGGCCGGTCTCGCGGCCGTCGTCTACACCTCGAAGCTCGGCATCGCCCAGAACATCACGGGCGTCGGCTGGGAGCTCGACGCCATCGCCGCGGTCATCATCGGCGGCACGCTGCTGACCGGAGGCGCCGGCTTCGTCCTCGGCTCCGTCGTCGGCGCGCTCGTCCTCGGCCTCATGAACGTGCTCATCACCCGCGACGGCAGCATCCCGCCGGAGGCGACGACCATCATCACCGGCGGCATCCTGCTCGTCTTCGTCCTCCTCCAGCGACTCGTGGTCTCGCGCAAACGCAAGACCTGACGCCCGCACCCCCCCCGCAGCACCACCCGTTCCATCCCGCTCGACAACGACGCCGAACCAGGAGAACCAACCCCCATGAGACAACTGCGCCTCAAAACGGTCGTCGCGACCTCCATCGCGGCCCTGATCCTGCCGCTCGTCGGTGCCTCCGGCGCCGCCGCAGCGGTGTCGCCGGGGACCGCCCCGGCAGCGACCTCCCAGTCCGGCTTCCGAGCCGCCCCCACGGCGCAGGAGGATCTGGACGCCGCCGCGGCGGCGCTCTCGATCGCGAACGTCGACGACGTGCGCGGCAATCTGACTGACCCTGCCGGGAGCCCCCGAGGGGATCGACATCGCCTGGGCGTCGTCGGACACCACCGTGATCACCACCGACGGTGTCGTGACGCGGCCCGCCACGGACACCACCGTCACCCTGACCGCCACGCTGAGCCAGGGCGAGGCGACCGCGACGCGCGAGTTCACGGCGACCGTCCGCGCCGCGATCGCGGCCCCCGACTACGAGGGCTATGCGTTCGCCTACTTCACCGGCAACTCGCTCGCCGGCGAGAACATCTACTTCGCCGCCAGTGAGGGCAACAACGCGCTCGACTGGAACGAACTCAACGCCGGACGCCCGGTCCTCACCTCGGACGAGGGGACGAAGGGGCTGCGCGACCCGTTCCTCATCCGCTCTCCCGAGGGCGACACCTTCTACCTCATCGCCACCGACCTCTCGATCGGCAGTGGCACGTCCTGGGGTGACTCGGTCCGGAAGGGCAGCCACTACCTCGAGGTGTGGGAGTCACACGACCTCGTGACCTGGTCCGACCAGCGGCACATCGAGGTCGCACCGGAGAACGCCGGCAACACCTGGGCGCCTGAGGCGTACTACGACGACACCATCGGCGCGTACGTGGTCTTCTGGGCTTCGTCGCTCTACGGCGCCGACGACCCGGACCACACCGGGAACAGCTACCACCGCATGATGTACGCGACCACCCGCGACTTCACGACGTTCAGCGAGCCGCAGGTCTGGCAGGACCAGGGTGTCTCGCGGATCGACTCGACGGTGATCAAGTCGAGCGACACCTACTACCGCTTCACCAAGGACGAGGGCGCCGGTGGCACCGGGTGCGCCGACATCATCCAGGAGTCCTCGACGGACCTGCGGGCCACGCTCGAGTCCTGGACGGTGCTCGACACTTGCATCGGTCGCGATGCCGGCACCAGTGCGGTCGAGGGGCCGACGGCGTTCGCCGCCAATCCTGGCGACGTCAACGGTGACAAGTTCTACCTCTTCGTCGACGAGTACGGCGGACGCGGCTACATCCCGCTCGAGACCGAGGACATCGCGAACCCGGACTGGCAGGTCGCGAAGGACTACGACCTGCCCGCGAGCCCGCGCCACGGTACCGTGCTCCCGGTCACGGCCGCAGAGCTGCAGCTGCTCGAGGACAGCCTCGGCGGAGCACCCGAGCCGGTGCCCGCGAACGAGGACGGCGAGATCGTCCGGTACGACTTCGCCGGCTCCGCGGGCTCGACGCTCAACGACGTGTCCGGCAACGGCCTCGACGCGACGGTCGAAGGCGGCGCGAGCTTCTCCGACGGTGCGCTGCAGCTGGACGGCGGCGACGACTACGTCAAGCTGCCGGACGACCTGCTCGCCGGCGTGAAGGACGTCACGGTGGAGGCGGAGGTCTGGATCGACCCGACACAGGCCAACCCGTACTTCATCTACGGGCTCGGCAACACCACCGGTGGCGCCGGCGACGGCTACCTGTTCAGCACCGGCAACGCGTATCGGACGAGCCTCGCGACCGGCAACTGGAGCACAGAGCAGACGGTGTCGCAGGGCAAGGACCTGACGCGCGGTCGCTGGGCGAAACTGACGTACACGTTGCAGGGCACCACGGCCACGATCTACCTCGACGGCATCGCCGTCGGCACCGGGACCGTGACGTCCGATCCGGGCGACATCGGCGGCGGGTGGACGAGCGCCAACTACCTGGGCCGTTCGAACTACGACGCCGACAACCGCTTGAAGGGTGCGTTCCGAGAGTTCGCGATCTACAGCCGCGCGCTCTCGGCGGACGAGGTGCTCGCCGGCTCCGGGAACACCGCTGCGCTGACCGACATCGGCCTCGAGGAGGACGTGCTGAAGACCGCCCCGATCGTCGACGACGACCACCACGAGGTCGTCTTCCCGGTGCGACCGGGAACGGACCGCACCGCCTTGAGCCCGACGTTCACGACCGCGGCCGGTGTCACGGCGAGCCCCGCCTCGGGGACCGCCGTCGACCTCAGCAGCCCGGTGTCCGTGACGTTGACGCCGACCTCCGGTGAGGCCGTGACGTGGACGATGCGGGCGGTCGAGATGAAGAGCCCGGTCATCCCCGGTCTCTACGCCGACCCGAACGTCTTCGTCTGGGGCGACACCTATTACATCTATGCGACCACCGACGGCTTCGCCGGTTGGGGTGGCAAGGAGTTCTTCGTCTGGTCGTCGAAGGACCTCGTCGACTGGGAGCGCTCGGCGGAGCCGATCCTCACGCTCGACGGCGCGAACGGGAACGTGCCGTGGGCGACCGGCAACGCCTGGGCGCCGACGATCGGGGAGAAGGACGGGAAGTTCTTCTTCTACTTCAGCGGCCACAACCCCTCGGTCGACCGGAAGACCATCGGTGTCGCCGTCGCGGACAGCCCGGCCGGTCCGTTCACAGCCCAGCCGAACGCGATGATCCTCAACGACGAAGCGGTGACCTCGGGACAGGCGATCGACCCGGCCACGTTCACCGACCCGGTGACGGGGAAGAGCTACCTGTTCTGGGGCAACGGCTCGCCGGTGTACGCCGAGCTGTCGGACGACATGCTGTCGATCAAGGCCGACACGCTCAAGCGCATCGACGGCCTGACCGACTTCCGAGAGGGGGCCTTCGTCAACTACCGGGACGGGATCTACCACCTGACGTACTCGATCGACGACACCGGTTCGGAGAACTACCGGGTCGGGTACGCGACGGCGACGAGTGTGGACGGCCCGTGGACGTACCGCGGTGTGATCCTGCAGAAGCAGCCCGAACTCGGCATCCTCGCCACCGGTCACAGCTCGATCCTCAACGTGCCGGGCACCGACGACTGGTACATCGTCTACCACCGGTTCGCCATCCCGGGTGGTGACGGCCAGCACCGCGAGACGACGATCGACCGGCTGACGTTCGACCCGGAGACGGGCCTCATGAACCCGGTCGTCCCGACCCTCGAGAGCGTCGGCCCGCAGCGGATCGCGGTGCCCGGTGCCGAGGGCACGCTGACGATCGACCAGCCGTCGGTGCGGGTGGGTGAGTCGATCTCGGTGTCCGGGTCCGGCTTCGCCGCGGGGGAGCAGGTTCGGTTCACGCTGTTCTCCACCCCGACCGACCTCGGGACCGTCGTCGCGGACGCTTCGGGTGCGTTCGTTGCGACGCTCACCGTGCCCGCTACGGTGGTGCCGGGTGCACACACCTTGCAGGCGCTGGGTGCGGACTCCGGCATCACGGCCGAGGCGGCGCTGACCGTCCTGGCTGCGGATGCCGCGGCTCCCGGCGCTGCGGGCTCCGGTCCTGGTGCGCTGTCGACCACCGGTGTCTCGGTCGTCGGATTCCTGGGTCTGGCCGGGCTGTTCCTCGCAGCCGGCGCGTGGCTGGTCGTCCGTCGCCGACGCGTCGCCGCCTAGCCCGCGCCGACACGGCATCGATCCCGTCCGGGGTGACCATCGTCACCTCGGGCGGGATCGTTGCTGATCAGCGGCGGGCTTCGAGGAGTGACACGAACTCGTCCGCCATCGCGAGCTGCTGTTGTAGCTTGGCGCGGCGCTCGGCCGCGTCGGTGACGAAGCCGTCGAGGATCGCGCGGGTGTCGTCGTCGGGTGCCGTGTCCATGGCGTCGATCACCCGGAGGAGCTCGGCCATCTCCTCAAGCGAGAAGCCGAGCGGTTTCATGCGCCGGATGAGGATGAGGCGGTCGTAGTCGTCCTGCGTGTACAAGCGGAATCCGCCCTCGGTGCGCGCGGAGGCCGAGACTAGACCGACGTCGTCGTAGTGCCGCAGCGTGCGGAGCGAGAGTCCGGTGCGCTCGGCGAGTTCGCCGATGTGCATGGTGGTCGGTTCGCTCGTCACGGTCGCCTCACTTCAAATCAACCCTTACGTTAGGGTAGAGTTATGGATGGCGGCCGATCGGGCCGCATCTCCCCACCATTCTCCCGCGCGTGACGTCCCCGCGCGGTCGGTGGCGTGCGCACCGCAGCGCCGGACCCAGACATTCCCATCCGGTCCTCGCGCTGAGGACCCCGACTCCGACAGGAGCACTCATGGCCACTGGCCTCAAACCCGCCGCACCGGACGCCACCGTCCTCTCCGCCCTCCGCAGCCCCCGCATCCTCACCAGGGAGGTGCTGGCGGGCCTCGTCGTCGCCATGGCGCTCATCCCGGAGGCGATCTCCTTCTCGATCATCGCGGGCGTCGACCCGCAGGTGGGGCTGTTCTCCTCGTTCGTCATGGCCGTGGCGATCGCCTTCCTCGGCGGCCGCCCGGCGATGATCACGGCGGCCACGGGGGCGATCGCCCTGGTCATCGCCCCGGTCGCCCGCGAACACGGCCTCGACTACTTCATCGCCACGGTCATCCTCGGCGGTGTCTTCCAGGTGGTCCTCGGCCTCCTCGGCGTCGCGAAGCTCATGCGCTTCATCCCACGCAGCGTCATGGTCGGGTTCGTCAACTCCCTGGCGATCCTGATCTTCACCGCCCAGCTCCCGAACCTCATCGGCGTGCCGTGGCTCGTGTACCCGCTCGTCGCGGTCGGCATCGTGGTCATGGTCGTCATGCCCCGCCTCACGAGTGTCGTGCCGGCCCCGCTCGTCGCGATCGTGCTCATCACCGCGGCGACCGTGGTCACCGGACTGAACGTGCCGACGGTCGGCGACCAGGGCGAACTGCCGCGCAGCCTCCCGACCCTGTTCATCCCCAACGTGCCGTTCACCCTGGAGACGTTCACGATCATCGCCCCGTATGCGGCCGCGATGGCGTTGGTCGGGCTCCTCGAGTCGCTCATGACGGCCAAACTCGTCGACGACGTCACCGACACCCCGTCGGGCAAGACCCGTGAGTCGCTGGGCCAGGGGATCGCGAACGTGCTTTCCGGGTTCTTCGGCGGCATGGGTGGCTGCGCGATGATCGGCCAGACCATGATCAACGTGAAGGCCTCTGGCGCGCGGACGCGGATCTCGACCTTCCTCGCCGGGGTGTTCCTGCTGGTCCTGGTCGTCGCGCTGGGCGACGTGGTCGCGGTGATCCCCATGGCCGCCCTCGTCGCGGTGATGATCATGGTGTCCGTCGCGACCTTCGACTGGCACAGCATCAACCCGAGGACCCTGCGCGCCATGCCCCTCGGCGAGACCGTCGTCATGGTGGCCACGGTCGTCGTGGTGGTCCTGACGCACAATCTCGCGATCGGCGTCGTGGTCGGTGTGATCGCCGCGATGGTCGTGTTCGCGAGGCGGGTCGCCCACCTCGCCACCGTCGAACGCACGGTCGATCTGTCGGTCGCGACGCCCACCGCCCGGTACACCGTCACCGGAGAGCTGTTCTTCGCGTCCAGTAACGACCTGACGACCCAGTTCGCCTACGCCGACGACCCGGAGCGGATCGTCATCGACCTCTCGCAGTCGCACGTCTGGGACGCGTCGACCGTCGCCGCCCTCGACGCGATCACCACGAAGTACGAGCGTCGCGGGAAGCGGGTCGTCATCGAGGGGATGAACGACGCGAGTACGCGGATCCACAGCCGGCTGGCCGGCAAGCTGACCGGCGGTCACTGACCGCCGGCCGTTCGGGCGCCTGTGTCCGGCTCAGTCGAGCGGGACGCCGAAGTCGCCCGCGATGCCGGCGAGACCGGTGGTGTACCCCTGGCCGACGGCGCGGAACTTCCACTCGCCGTTGTGGCGGTAGATCTCCGCGAAGAGCATCGCCGTCTCCTGCGAAGCGTCCTCGGTGAGGTCGTAGCGGACGATCTCCTGCTGGTCCTGGTCGAGGACCCGGCAGAAGGCGTCGCGGACCTGGCCGAAGTTCTGGCGGCGGTTGTCGGCGTCGTGGATGGAGACCGCGATGACGATGCGGGCGACGTCGGGCTCCACCGTGCGGAGGTCGATCGTGATCTGTTCGTCGTCGCCGTCACCCTCGCCGGTGCGGTTGTCGCCCAGGTGGACGACGGAGCCGTCGGGGGTCGACATCTGGTTGTAGAAGATGAAGTCGGCGGAGGAGCGGATCTTGCCGTTCTCGGCGACGAGGATCGCGGAGGCGTCGAGGTCGAACGCGACGCCGACGGTCGTGCGCGGGTCCCACCCGAGACCGACGGTGGCGATCGTCAGACCGGGGCTGGTCTTCGTGAGCGAGAGGTTGCTGCCTTTGGAGAGGCTGAGGCCTGCCATGGGTGTGTTCCTTCGAGAGTGCTCGGTGATGTTCGAACCTCCATCCTGCCTTGTTCCGGCTGAGTTTGGAGTGGGTTGTGGAGGATCGACCAGCCACCCCACGGCCGGAGCGGCGGTCAGGCGCCGTCCGCTCCGGGGGAGCCGGCCGCCGTGACCTCGTCGAGCGGCACTTCCTCACGGGCGACCGCAGCGGCGACGTCACCGAGCCGCCGCTGGCGGGTGCGTGCGTACTGCCGGATCATCCCGAAGGCCGTGTCCATGTCGACTCCCGCCGCACGGGCCAGATACCCCTTCGCCTGTTCGATGGCGATCCGGCTGTCGAGTGCGCGCTGGAGTTGCTCGGCGGCGAGCGTCGCGTTCTCGATCGTGCGTTGCTGGAGGAGGCTGATCGTCGCGACATCGGCCAGCGCCTGGGCGGCGCGGGCGTCGGCGCCGTTGAGGGCGCCCTCGGTCTCGCGGAACAGGTTCAGTGACCCGACGGTCGTGTCGCGGAGCCGCATGGGGATCGCGTGGACGCCCGCGTATCCGCGTTCCTTCGAGGCCTCCGCGAACCTCGGCCAGTGTTCCTGGAGCTCCTCGGCGCTCTCCGCGGTGACCAGTCGGCCGGTCGTCACCGCTGCGATGCACGGCCCCTCGCCGGCGTTGAGTTGGAGGAGACCGATGAACTCGCTCCGCTCGCTCGTGGACGCGACGACCTGCAGGACGTCGTCGCGGTCTGCCAGGTGGATGGCCCCGGCGGCGGCGTCGAACAATTCGACCGCCCGGTCGACCAGCGTCTGCAGCACGTCGACGACGTCGTAGTCGGCGACGAGGCTGTCGGTGAGGGTCACGAATGTCTCGATGAGCCGTGCTTCGCGCGTGTCGTCCATGGGCGTGTTCGTCCTCATCTGTTGATCAACGGATCAACCGTAACCGAGGCCGGAGGTCGTCCATGACCGCCGGTGGTCGAGACCCGCTCGTGCGGATTTGCACCGGGTCGCGAGACCGTTCTACGCTGAACGAGCGCTGCCCCAGACCCCGGTTGCCGGATTGTCCGTCCTTTCTGATGATGCCCAGGAGCCTCATGAGCACGCACCCCGTCGGCCTTCTTCTCGCGCGCCGTCGGCGACCTTCGTGGTCGACGAGACCGCCCGTCCCACCGGCGCAGCGCGTCCGATGACGGTCGAACGCAGCAGCGGGTTCCGGAAGACCGGACCCAGCGGGAGAACGCGGGCTGGCGGCACCTCGAGCTACTCCGCGATCCTCGCCGAGGTGAAGTCGGCCGGTCTGCTCCGACGGCGCTACGGCTTCTACTGGACGCTGTTCGCCGTCCTGGTGCTGGCCACCGCCGGCTGCTGGGTCGCCTTCGCGTTCCTCGGTGACTCCTGGCTGCAGTTGTTGGTCGCGGCGGCGCTGGGCGTGCTGTTCACACAGTTCGCCTTCCTGTCCCACGAGGCCGCGCATCGGCAGGTGTTCGAGTCCCGTGCGTGGAACGACTGGGCGGGCCGCTTCCTCGGAACCTTCCTGGTCGGACTGAGCTACTCGTGGTGGATGAACAAGCACACCCGTCACCACGGCAACCCGAACACGGTGGGCAAGGACCCCGACATCGAACCCGACACGATCCGCTTCCTGCCGGAGGACGTCGACGCCGTGCGGAACCGGGCGGCGAGGATCTTCTACCGTCACCAGGGTTGGTTGTTCTTCCCCCTCCTCACCCTCGAAGGCCTCAACCTGCACTGGCTCGCGATCCGCTCCGTCGTGAGCGGGGTCGGGACGCGGGCCGGCGTGCGCGACCGGGTGATCGAGGGCGTGATGCTCGTCGCACGCTTCGGGATCATCCTCACGGTCGTGTTCTGGTTCCTGCCGTTCGGTATGGCGTGCGCGTTCCTCGGTGTGCAGCTCGCGGTGTTCGGCGTCATGATGGGTGCCTCCTTCGCCCCGAACCACAAGGGGATGCCGACGATCGCCAATGACGCGAACGTCGACTTCTTCTCCCGGCAGGTCCTGACGTCGCGGAACGTGGCCGGCGGATGGTGGGTGTCGTTCCTCATGGGCGGCCTGAACTACCAGGTCGAGCACCACCTGTTCCCCTCGATGCCGCGCCCCGCGCTCAAAGAGGCTCGACGGCTCGTCCGCGACCACTGCGCCGCACTCGACGTCCCCTACACGGAGACCACCTTGCTACGCTCCTACGGGATCGTCGTCCGCTACCTCAACCGCGTCGGTCTCGGGGCCCGAGACCCGTTCGCGTGTCCGCTCGTCGCCGAGCTCCGCATCCACTGAGCCACCATCACCACTCCCATCACCCCACGGAATCAGGAACCCAAGTCATGCAGATCATCATCGTGCTCCTCGTCATCTGGGCGATCCTCTCCATCGTCGGCTTCGCGCTGAAGGGCCTGCTGTGGCTCGGGATCATCGGCATCGTCCTCATCATCGGCACGATCGTCTTCGGTGCCATCCGGCGCGCAGCCAGCAATCGCTAACTCGCAGTCGGAAGCCGCCCGGTCGGTTCGGGTACGCTCTGCCAGATGCGGAATCTGGACTGGGACGGCCTGCGCAACCTCAGGGATCTCGGCGGCCTGCCGACACCGCTGTCGTCCACCGGCCTGACAGCGTTCGGGCGGATCGCGCGGGGTCCCCGACGCGAGCTCCTCACCGCTGCAGGGTGGGACGCCGCGATGCGATGGGGGCTGCGGTCCGTGGTCGACCTCCGCAGCGCCGATGAGACCGGAGCGCGCGAAACCGACCCGGGTGTCCGGCCACCAGCCGAGCTGGTGATGACGCTCGCGCCGACCGAGGATCAGACCCATCCGGAGTTCCGCGAGGTGTGTCTTCCGATCCTCGACTCCCCGGAGTACTGGCAGCACAACGTGCGCATCCTGCCGGAGCTCGTCCGCGGTGCGCTGAAGGCGGTCGCCTCATCCGACCCCGGGGTCCTGGTGCACTGCGCAGCCGGCCGAGACCGCACCGGCATGATCAGCGCGCTGCTCCTCGCAAACGCCGGCGTCCCCGATGACGCCATCGTCGACGACTACGCGGCATCGGTCCGTGCCATGGCCGGGACGGCGCCCCACGGCGGCCCGACCCACGACCGCCAGGCCTCCTGGACCTCGGAGCAGGTCGACGTCTTCCTCGACGAGGTGGCGCCCCACGTGCGAGCCTTCGTCGCCGATGCGGACGGTGTCTTCGACACCCTGGGAGTTGACGAAGCATCCCGACAGAGGCTGCGTCAGCTCCTGCTGCCTTGACTGTGCGCGGCCGGCACGTTCGGAGCCGTCCAGCGTGCTGCGAGCAATCGCTAGCCCACAGGTGTCCTCAAAGTCGTACGAGTTTCGGGACGAGAAGTTGGTACACTTGCGCCATGTCGATCTCTTCCGCGATGCCCATCCAGCCGGTGCTGCCCACGTCTGAAGCGCGTACCGAGTTGCCGAACGCGTTGCGCAGGTTCCGCTCCGAGGGTGTGATGGCGCAGCCCATGGTGTTCGGCGGTCACCGTCGTGCCGAGGGCGTCGTCATCCCGTTCGAGCTCTACACGGAGTTGCTGCCTGTGATCGAAGACATCGAGATCGCACACTTGGTGCGCGAGCGCGCTGCCGTTGGTGGGTCGGGGTCCCTGGCTGATGTCGCTCTCGGTCTCGGCCTCGATCCTGACGTCTACCGCTGATGGCGGCGTCCCTCAAGCTGACTGCTCTTCTCCCGGGCTTTCAGCAAGACATCGACGCGCTCCCGGACCTCGCCACGAAGAAGATGGCGCTGGACATGCTCGTCCTCGTCCGGGACGGGAAGATCGCGGGCGTGAAGCTCGACTCGCGGGTCGGCACCGGGGACCTGGGTGATTGTCGCAAGCTCTACTTCGACCCGGACGGATCCGGAAAGCCGAGGTACCGACTCGTCTACCGCTACACGCCGGATGAGATCCACGCCGTCGCAGTCGAGGCTGTCGCCGTCGGGCGGCGTGCGAACCTCGACGCCTATCAGCGGGCCATCGTCAATCTCGGCCGGTGAAGGCCGAACTGCGGCGCGGGTGAGGAGCTGCCGGTTCGCCATCGCCTCTTTGGAGACGGCTCCACAGTGGCGGGGACGGCACCCCACAGCGGCCCGACCCACGACCGCCAGGCGTCGTGGACGTCGGAGCAGGTCGACGCCTTCCTCGACGAGGTGACCCCGCACGTGCGGGCGTTCGTCGCCGATGCGGACGGGGTCTTCGAAACAGTCGGCGTCGACGAGGCGGCCCGGAGGGAATTGCGTCTGCTGTTGCTGCCGTGACGGGCGATGCCCGGCTTCTCGCGGGAGAATGAGCCATGCAGACGCGCTCAAAGATCCTCAAGCGGCTCGGTCTCGCCCAGCAGAGCTCCACGATCGTGAAGCTGAACCGGGTGTCCGCCCCGGACGAGACCCTCGATGGGTTCGTCGTCGCCATCGGTCACAAGTGGGTGCTCGTCGCACCGATAGCCACAGGAGGGTTCTTCGACGGCTACACGGTCATCCGCGTCCGCGAGATCGCCAGAGTCCGGTTCGATCGATCGTTCCAACGCCGCTTCTCCGAAACTCGACCCGAGTGGCCCGTGAACCCTCCGCCCGGTCGGCCGACGCCCGATCTGGACTCGACCCGCGGCATGTTGCGGTCGTTCCTCGCGGAGGGAGTCCTCTGCGCGCTCGAACGCCGGAACAAACCCGACCTCCTGTGGGTCGGTGTGCCCGCCGAACTGAGACGTCGCTGGTTGTATCTGCTCGAGGTTCGATCTGATGCGACGTGGCACGCCGGCCCGTTGGGCTATCGACTCCGGACCATCACCCTCGTCCGCACGGGTGATCAGTACTTGCGTGCGCTGGCCGCCGTGGCTGGGCCCGCGCCCGTCGAAGACGGCTCGTCCTGGTGGTCTCCTCCCGAGCAGGGGTGACCGGACCGGACGAGAGTGATCGGACGGTCCTCACAAGGGCGGTTCCCGGTCCGCGCCGAGACACGCGCGCCGGCCCGCCTCACGGCTCGTCGTCCCAGGGGACCGGCGTCGTCGTGCCCGACTGCACGTCGCTGCGGAGGATCGCGTAGGCGACCGAGGCGAGCGGACGTCCGCCGTCGACGGGCCAGCCCTCGCGGTAGTGGGCCTCCTTCACCCAGCCGGCCCGACGGAAGGCACGACGCATGGCGACGTTGTCCTCGCGGGTCTGCCCTTCGAGCTTGCGGACCGACGGGAACCGCCCGAACACCTCGTTGACGATGACCGGCAGCACCGCTGTTCCGATCCCGCGCCCTCGTGCGTTTTCGGCGAGCCGCAGGTCGATCAACGGTGCGTCGTCCTCCAGGTCCTCGAAGGTGACGACTCCCACCACCTCGCCGTCTGCGAGCACCCAGCATCCGAAGGCGCCGGGCCCGTCGAGGACGCCGGCCACCAGGCGTGCGCGTACATCCTCAGCTGTCGGTCGCGGCCGCACGTGGAAGGGGAACTCGTGAGTGCTCAAGAACTCGACGAACGCGTCGTCGTCCCGAGGGCGCTCGATGGGTTGCAGGCTCAGCTGTGACATCCGCCCAGTATCGCAAGGACGCCACGGCGAGCTTGCGCAGGATGGCCGAGACGTGGACGCTCGCCCTCTTCGCGCTGAGGAACCGGCGCTCATCGATCTGACGAAGGTGACGCCGCACGTGCGAGCCTTCGTCGCCGACGGCTACGGGGTCTACCGCGGTAGCGCTGCGAACCGCTCCGTCTTGTCCGTCGGTCCGAGGACCAGGAGGCGCTGGCCGGCGGTGAGGATCGTGTCGCCGGTCGCATAGGTCCACCGGTCGTCGTGCCGGACGGCGACGACGGTCACGCTGAACCGGTCGCGGATGCGCGCTGCGGTCAAGGTCTGCCCGACGACCTCGGCCGGTGCGGTCGTCTTGGCCATGACGAAATCCTTCTCGACGGCCAGGAAGTCGAGCATCCCGCCGCCGCGGACGAGGTGCGCCACGCGACGCCCCATGTCGGACTCCGGGTAGACGACGTGCTCGACCCCGATCTGCTCGAGGATCAGGCCGTGCTGCTCGCTGACGGCCTTCGCCCAGATGCTCGTGGTGCCGCGGCGCTTCAGGAGCGACGCGGTCAGGATGCTCGCCTGCAGGTCGGTGCCGATGGCGATCACGACCCGGTCGAACTCGTCGATGCCGAGCTGGTCGAACACGCCGTCACGGGTGGTGTCGGCACGCACCACGTGGGTGAGGACGCCGTTCAGCGACTGGACGATGTCCTCGTCGGTGTCGATCCCGAGGACCTCGGTGCCCGATTCGACGAGCTCGGTGGCGAGGGCGCGCCCGAACCGTCCGAGGCCGATGACGACGACGGACTCGACGCCGCGCTGACGCTTGTTGCTGAACGGTCTAGCCAATGATCGGACGCTCCTTCGGGAGTTCATACAGACGGGTCTCGGTCCGAAGCGCGAGCGCGGAACCGAGGGCGATGGGGCCGATGCGGCCGACGAACATGAGGACCACCAGGATCAGCTGCGCGGCGACCGGGAGAGAGGCGGTGATGCCGGTGGAGAGTCCGACCGTCGCGTAGGCGGAGATGACCTCGAACAGGACGCGGTCGAGGCTGTAGTCGGTCATCAGCATGATCGCGGCCGTTGCGCCGACGACGAGGCCGACGGACAGGAGCGCGACGGTGATGGCCTCCCGGTGCGTCGACCGTGGGAGACGCTTGCCGAACATGTTCACCGCCGCACCGCCGCGCAGCTCGGTCACGATGATGAAGAACAGCACCGCGAAGGTGGTGATCTTGAGTCCGCCGGCGGTGCTCGCCGGGCCACCGCCGATGAACATGAGGATGTCGGTGACGAGCCACGTGACCGGGTGCATCTGACTGACGTCGAGGTTGTTGAACCCGGCGGTGCGGGGGAGGACGCCGGCGGTGAACCCCGCCAGCAGCCGGTCGGCCGGAGCGAGCGCACCGAGCGTCGCCGGGTTCGACCACTCCAACGCGGTGATGAACCCGCAACCGAGGACGAGCAGGATCACGGTGCCGACGACGACGGTCATCGTGTTCAGCGTCCACCGCGAGGGCGTTCGGAACCGCCGTCGGAGTTCCAGGATCACGCCGAATCCGAGCCCGCCCAGGATGACCGCCCCGCAGATGGTCAGCGAGATCCACGGGTCGGTCGCGTACCCCATGATGCTGTCGCTGAACAGGGCGAAGCCGGCGTTGTTGAAGGCCGACACCGCGTGGAACACCCCGTACCAGATCGCATCGCCCGGTGCCCAGTTGTAGCCGATCATCCAGCGCAGGGCGAGGATGATCGCGCAGAGGGCCTCGACGCCGAGCGCGATGAGGATGACGCCGCGCAGGACCCGGCGCACGTCGCCGATCGCCAACGTGTGGGTCTCACTGACCGCGGTGAGCCGCGTCCGCAGACCGAGCCGCCGGGCGACGAGTAGACCGAGAAGTGTCGCGAACGACATCACCCCGATGCCGCCGATCTGGATGAGCGCGAGGATGACGGCATGCCCGAACGGCGTCCAGAACACCGGGGTGTCGACGATGATGTGGCCGGTGACGCAGATGGCGCTCGTCGCGGTGAACAGCGCCTCGATGAGGTTCGCGCCGCCCGGGCCGGTCTTCGAGATGGGAAGCATCAGGAGCAGGGTGCCGACGAGGGTCGCAGCCCCGAACGCGATCGAGATGACCTGGACGGGACGCGCGGCGGCGAGTTGCCCACGGCGGCGGGCTCTGCCGCCGGCCGACCTCGATCCGTCTCTCGCCACCCGAGAACCATAGCGGCCAGTGCGGCTCGTCGGTGATGCGGACCGATGTCGCGCGTGCTCCGGATGACGATGCGGTCATCAGTACAGATGTTTGGGGCGCGCGCATATCCACAGAGCGCAACGGGCCACACGACGCCCGGCTCCGTGATTACGCTGATGCCCGACAGGACCCTTTCGCCCTGTCAGGGTTCCCGGCCGGCTTCCCCTCGATTCCGGCCGGGACCCACTTCACCGCCAGGCAGACGTCAGGGTCGGTCGGCGTGTCTGGCGCTCGCCGCGAGCAATCCGCTCGCTCCGGCGACCATCGCGGCCTCGGTCCGGGTCGCCACTCCGAGCTTCCGCAGGATGGCCGAGACGTGGACGCTCGCGGTCTTCGCGCTGATGAACAGGCGCTCGCCGATCTGTCGGTTGCTCAGGCCTTCCGCGATGAGCTGCAGCACCTGGCGCTCCCGGGCGGTCAACTCGATGGAGCCGCTCGTGCCGCGCGCTCGGGGGCGGCCGTCGAGGTTCAGCGACGCTCGCTCCGCCAACACCCGCGCACCGTCGAGCACGAGGCCGGCACCGAGCGTCGTCGCCTCGGCGACCGCGACGACGAGCGTGTCCTGTGCGCCGGGGCGATCACCGGCGGCCACGCGCGCCTCAGCCAGCCGGAGCGCCGTGTAGGGCGCGAGCGCGGCCGGTGCGAACGGACGCTCGGCCATCGCGCGAGCCGCCTCCCACACACCGACGTCGTCACCGGTGCCGTCCGGCCCGCCGAGTTCGGCGTCGACCAGCGCGCTCCACAGCGGCGCGGTCGGCCAGAACCGCTCCTCGGCGAGCAGCGCCCGCCAGCGTTCCTCCAGTTGCCCGAGCTGATCGTCGTCGACGCCGGCAAAGGGGCCGGACGCCACGTCGAGCGTGCCGGTGGCCAGCGCGACACGGACCCGAGCCAGGACGCGGGCCGCGTCCGCCAGCGCCGGCAGGTCGTACGCCGGCATCGGGCGGTGGTCCGTTGCATCGAACACGCCGACCCCCGCCGGCGACCAGGCCCCGGCGAGGTCGCCGGCCGCCAAACCGACCTGCATCACAACACGGGCGACGCCGAACCTCGTCTGCACCTCCAGGCCGGACAGGGAGAGCATTCCCTTCCGCCACCGGCGGTACATGGTCGCCGCGCTCTCGGTGTCGCCTCGCCAGAGGGTGAGCAGGATCAGCGACTGGCGGAGGTACACCGAGAACGCGAGCGGCGGCTGCAGCGCCAGGGCCCGATGCACACGCTCCTCCGCTTCGTCCCAGCGTCCGAGCGCCACCAGCGGGTCGACCGCGTTCGACGACAGGATGAGGCCCGAGCTGCGCTCGACACCCAGCTCCTTCGCCCGTGCGACGCCTTCCAATGCCGACGCGAGCGCCTCCTCGTACGAGCCGAGCAGGTTCGCCATGTCGGACGCGTTCACCCGGTACCGGAGCAGGGCGCTGCCGTCGCCGTCCGCCAGCGTCTCAGCGGTCGCGAGCATCCTGCTGCCGCTCTCCAGGTCACCGTGGTGGATGCGCGCGATCCCACCGATGTTCGCGGCGACCGAGGCGTTCCGCGCGGAACCGGTGCGGACGGCCTCCCGAGCGGCCTCGTCGGCGTACTCGATCGCCCGCTCCAGCCGCCCGATGATCATGTGCCGCGCGCCGAGACTCGTCAGCAGCACACCACGCAGATCGCCGGGGGTGCCCGGCGGGACCCGGTCGAGCGCTTGTTCGAGGAGGTCCACCGAGCCTGGTCGCCCGAGGTTGGCGAGGTAGAAGGCCTTGTCGCGGAGGAGCTTGGCCTGGTCGAGGTCGTCGCGGTCCTCGGGCGTCGCGAGCACCTCGTCGACCATGGCGATCGCCCGGTCCGTCCAGCCGGCGTTCCGCAAGGCGCTCGCCGTCCGTCGCATGAGTTCCGAACGCGAGCGGCCGACGAGTGCCGCGGCATCGGGGACCTGGTCCCAGATCTCCAGGAGACGCTCGCCGAGCTGCGACTCCGTGCTGTACGCGTATGCAGCGTGAGCCTGCTCCATGGCGCGCACGGTCGCGGGGAAGGCCCGTCCGAAGTCGCGGGCGAGCATCCAGTGGTGCGACACCGCCGCAGCGACCGGCTCACCACCGACGCCTGCCTCCAGCGCCTCGGCGAACCCCGCGTGGAACCGGCTCCGTTCGCCGGGCAGCAGATCGTCGTGGATCGCCTCCCGGACCAGTGCGTGTCGGAACTCGTACGTGGTCGCGTCCGCGACGAGGACGTTCGATCCGATCGCCTCCCGCACGCCGATGTCGAGAGCGTCGGGGCCGCCCGTGAACACCCGCTCCAGGAGGGCGTGCTCGACGCAGACGCCACCGGCCGAGATCACGCGCAGCAGCTGTTGGGTCGCGGGCGCGAGGCGCTCGTAGCGCGCGAGCAGCAGTTCGCGGAGCGTGTCCGGGAGCTCGTCGCCCTCGCCGTCGCGGTCCTGGTCGAGACCGAGCAACTCCTCGACGAAGAACGGGACGCCCTCGCTCCGCGCGTACACGCTGTCGATCGAGACCGTGTCGAGCGACGTGCCACGGATGGCGATCGCCTGGCGGAGCACGTCGCTGCGGCTCAACCGTTCGAGACTGTGCCGCTCGACGCGCCTCGTGCGGTCGAGCTCGGCGAGGAACCCGCGCAACGGGTGTCCGCGGGAGACGTCCTCGCTCCGGAACGTGAGCAAGATCATCACGCGATCGCAGGTGAGGGCACGGACGAGGAACGCGAGCAGGCTGAGCGTCGCGCCGTCGGCCCAGTGGACGTCCTCGACGACGACCACGACCGGCCGGTCGCGGGAGAGCGCCTCGAACAGCACGGCGACGGTCTCGTGGAGCCGCCCGACGCCGCCCTCCCGCTGATCCCCCGCGTCGGGACCGAGTGTCGGCAGCAGCGTCGCGAGGGAGGCCTTGCCCGGGCCCGCAGCCTCCAGCGCCGCGTCGCGTCCGCGCTGCGCGACGAGGTCCTTCATGAGGCCGAGGACCGGTGCGTAGGGTGCGGCGACGTCACCGAGGTCCACGCACTGGCCCGTGATGACGAGCGCCGACGACCGGACCGACCGCGTGAACTCGGTGAGCAGGCGCGTCTTGCCGATACCGGCCTCGCCGCTCAGGACCACACTGCGTGACTCGCCGGCGGCGACGGCGTCGAACACGGCCTGCAGCGCGCTGAGGTCGGAGGCGCGCCCGATCATCGTCGGGCTGGTGGTGGGCAGGCTCACCACTCCATGGTCCCACCCTCGTCACCATCGGCCGCGGCCTCCGTGAGTCGCCCCTGCTCCTCGAGTCGTCGTTCCCGGCGGCGACGCTCCCGCTCGAGATCCCGCTGGAGTTCCTGCTCGATGAACCGTCTCGTTTCGACGGATGTGAACGGGCTGTGACTGGCGCTCGTGATCAACATGGTTCCTCCGCTGCGCACGGTGCTGGTGTCCGTGCTCGACCACTCACGTTCCTCGCTGAGGCCCGATGCCTACCTCGGGCATCTGCCCTAGTTCCGTCGGAAGCGCGTCGCTGTGGAGCCGTAAGACGGGTTCGCACCGCTCGATGGCGTGCGGTTGCCGTTCGCGCACCATGACCTCATTGAGGACATCACGATGGAGCGCACCGCGCTGTCCGGGGGCGGATTCGTCGACCTGGACGTTGTCGGCGAGGACTTCGCGAGCGTCTTCGTGAGCCCTGGGACGTCGATCTACTTCACGACCAACGACGTGTCCGAGTCGACGCACGTCGACCTCAGCCCCACGGAAGCGGTCGACTGGGAACTGGGGTTCTACGGCCTGTGATCCAGCGGGGTGGTCGTGCCCGGTCGATCGTCGGACGGGGGAGTCCTCAGTTCGTGTTCGCCCGCAGGTAGGTCTCCAGGTCCATCGGTGGGACACCGGTGACGTCCTCGATCGACGAGCTCACCTCGGCCATCACACCGCTGGCGATGGCTGTATAGGTGCTCACCCAGGCGTCGACCTCCCAGTCGGGTGCGCCGTAGGAGGCGCGGGACGCGTACGCCTCCTCGATCGTCTCGTCGTGGAAGGTGACCTCGCGGTCGCGTACCCGGCTGATCGTCGCGGCCACCTCGGCCATCGTGAGCGCCTCCGGTCCGGTGAGGTCGTAGGTGCGACCGGCGTGGGACGCCGGGTCGACGAGGATCGCCGCGGCGGTCCGTGCGATGTCGGCGCGGGCGACGAAGGAGGCGCGACCGTCCCCGGCCGGCCCGCGGATGACGCCGTCCTCACCCACGAGGGCTTCCATGAAGTCGAGGTAGAAGCCGTCGCGGAGGAACGTCCACCGCATGCCCGACGCACGGATGTGCTCCTCGGTGGCGTGATGGTCGCGCGCAAGCGTGAACACGGCATCCGGTGCCGCCGCAGCGAACGAGGTGTACACCAGGTGCTGCACGCCGGCGGCGGAGGCCGCATCGATGAACGACCGGTGCTGGTCGACCCGGTCGGCGCTCTCGGAGCCAGACACCATGAACAGGGTGTCGACGCCCTCGAGCGCTGCGCGGGCAGCGTCCTGGTTCGTATAGCTGAACGGGTGCACGGTGCTCTGCGGGTGCTGCGGCGCCTTCGCCGGGGTGCGCACCAGCAGACGCTGCGGGATCCCGCGAGCGGCGAGATCGTGCGCCACCAGGCCGCCGAGCACACCGGTCGATCCGGTGACGGCGATGGGTCGGGGTGTGCTCGGGTTCACGGGGGTTCCTCTCAGGGGCGGACGCGGACGGCGCGTCCCTCGATCGAGACGACGTCGTCGATCTGGAGCTGGCGACCACGTCGGAGGTCGACTTCGCCGTTGACGCTCACCACGCCGTCCGCGATGGCCGCTTTCACGTCGCCGCCGGAGTCGAGCAGACCGGCGAACTTCAGGAACTGCCCGAGTCGGATCGAGTCGCCGCCGATCGGGACGTCGGTGATGTGTGCCGGGTTCGTCATCCCCGAATGCTAACAAGGATGGGTTCGCTGGACTCGGGGACAGCATGTGGTTGTACTCTCAGCGGTACCGGGCCATCGTGGCTCGCAAAGGAGCAACACCATGGGCGAGAAGTCCGCACGGAAAGAAGGCGGCAAGACCGCACCCGCGAAGACGCTGAAGGAGAAGCGCACCGCGAAGGCCGACAAGAAGGCCGGCAACGCGCGTTCGGAGAACACCGACGCAGTCACGCGGGTCAAGAACCGCTAGTCCTGATCAGCGGCCCATCGTGGTCGGTGATGCGCTCAGGCGTCTGTCCCCTCACGGAGACGGGCGCCTGTTCTGGTCTTCAGGCGTCTCCGTGACGAGCCGTCCCGCTATCGTCGTGGCATGTCCGACCTCAGCCCCGGCGACGACGCGCTCGAGCTCGCCCGCCTGCTCATCTCGATCGACTCCGTCAGTCCGACCCTTGTCCCAGGGGCTCCCGGTGAAGGACGGATCGCGGCGGTGATCGCGCAGCGACTCGAGGGCGCCGGCTTCGTGGTCGACCTCGTTCCCGCGCCGGAGGATGCGCAGCGCGTCAGCGTCGTGGCCGTGCACGCGGGATCGCAGCCTGGTCGGACGCTCGTGTTCAACGGCCATCTCGACACCGTGGGCGTCGAGGGCATGGTCGACCCCTTCAACCCGCGGATCGCGGACGGCAAGCTCTTCGGGCGCGGCGCCAGCGACATGAAGTCCGGCCTGGCGGGGTTGATCGTCGCCGCGGAGCGACTCGCCGCGGCGGACCACCCCGGCACGGTCGTCTTCACGGGCGTCGCCGACGAGGAGGACGCGAGCGTGGGGGCCGCTGCCGTCCTCCGACACCTCGCCGATCGTGGTGTGACGGCGGACGTGTGCCTCATCGCCGAGCCCACCTGGTTGGATCGGGTGTCGGCGCACCGGGGGTACGCAGTCGTCGAGGTGACGCTGCAGGGGACGGCCGCGCACTCGTCACAGCCCGGTCTGGCCGTCGATGCGATCCGCGCCCTCGGCGCGCTGCTGCAGGAGGTGGAGCGGGCCGACGACGAGCTCCATCGGCGACCGGCGCACCCGTTGCTCGACCACGGTTCGTTCACTACGACGGTGGTCCGGGCAGGGAGCGCCCCGTTCACGATCGCCGCCGACGCGACCCTCGTCATCGAGCGACGCACCCTGCCGGGTGAACGCGCGGAGGATGCCCTGGTCGAGGTCCAGGCGATCCTCGACGCGGTCACCGCGCGGGCGCCTGGTCTCCGCACGAGCGCTCGGCTGACCCATCAGCGCGAGGCCTGGGAGGCCGACGAGCAGGGGCCGGCTGCACGGTTCGCCGCCCTCCTCGCAGCAGAGCTCTCCGCGGAGGGCGAGACCGTGCCGGCGGCGGTCGGCGCTCCCTACTGGATGGAGTCGGCGCTGTGGCAGGCGGCGGGGATCCCGACCGTCGTGTGCGGCCCAGCGGGTGGCGGACTGCACGCCGTCGAGGAATGGGTGGACATCGACCAGCTCCGGCGGTTCCCGGAAGCGGTCATCGCCGCGACCCGCGTCGCCCTGCACGGATCGAGCGAGGCGTGACGCCCGGGGGACCCGACCGCGTCGCAGTGATCGGGCCGGGCGCGATCGGCACCGTGGTCGCGGCAGCGCTCCACGAACAGGGACGGACCCCGTTCATCGCGGGACGGTCGGAACGGTCCGAACTCCAGCTCCAGGTCGGCGATGAGACGGTGACGGTCCCCGGGCCGGTCCACACCGATCCGGGCGAGGCCCAGGGGCCGGTGGACCTCGTCTTCCTGGCGGTCAAGGCGACCCAGACGGCTGCCGCTGCCGACTGGCTCGCCGCGTTGTGCGGCCCGGACACGGTCGTGTGCGTCCTGCAGAACGGCGTCGAGCAGCGCGAGATGGTGGAGCCACTCGTCCGAGCGGGAACGGTCGTCCCCGCGGTCGTGTGGTTCCCGGCCACCCGCGAGCCCGGCGGCCCGGTCACCCTGCTGAGCCCGCCGCGCCTGTCCCTGCCGGAGGCACCCGGCGCAATCGTCGTCGAGGACGCGCTGCGCGGCTCCCGCTGCACCGTCGAGGTCTCGACCGATTTCACGACCCTCGCCTGGCGCAAGCTCCTGCAGAACGCCGCCGCCGGACTCATGGCGTTGACCGGACGCCGATCCGGCATGTACCGCCGCGACGACATCGGCCGCTTGATGCTCGGCTACCTCGAGGAATGCGCGGCCGTCGCACGCGCGGAGGGTGCGCGGTTGACCGACGACGAACCTCGGCGGCTCCTCGACCAGTTCCGAGCAGCTCCGCTCGACCGTGGGACGTCGATCCTGGCCGACCGCGAACAGGGGCGACCGCTCGAATGGGACGTCCGCAACGCGGTGATCCAGCGGCGGGGGAGCGTGCACGGCATCCCCACGCCGATCAGCGACGTTATCGTGCCGTTGCTCGCCGCGGCGAGCGATGGACCCGGCTGAACCGCCAGCGGTGGTGGGATCGAGCGCTTCGATAAGGTCGAAAGCATGCTTCGTCTGATCGCCTTCGCGGCTCTCGGTGCTCTGCTCGGCGGCGTCATCGTGATCACCGTCGGTCCGCCCGACGTCGGGTACACAGTCGCCGGTGTCGCACTCCCCGTCTGCATCTTCGCGACCGTGCTCTCGCTCGTCGGCCGCTCGATGGGCAGTGCGATCGGTGCCTCGCCCGAGGCCGTGCAGCAGGCCAAGGACGCTCGTCGGCTCGGGGTCGCCCGCGTCGATGCGCTCCGTCAGACCGGCACCCAGATCAACGACCAGCCGCTGTGCGAACTCGACCTGACCGTCCAGCCGCTTCACGGAGCGGCGTTCGCGAGCACGATGCGCACCGTCGTCCCGCTGACCGCCATCCCGATGTTCCAGCCGGCCACCGAGCGCGATGTCGCGATCCTGCTCGACGGCGGCCCCGAGGTCGCCTTCATCGACGCCGGCGAGCTCGCTCCGGCGGAGCGTTCACGGTTGCGCGTGCCGGCTCGCGCGTCCGTCCCGTTCCTCCCCGTCGAGCCGCACCGGCGCATCGTCGACGGACGGCGACGCGGACCGTTGCTCGGCGTCGGGCGGGCCGGTCGTCCCGGCCGCTTCGCCCTGTTCGCGATCGTCGCCATCGCGGCAGCGGCCATCGTGGTCGTGCCGTACCACCAGTCCGTCGCGCAGGCGATCGCTGCCCTCGAGGACGGACGCCTCCGACCCGACCTCCGTCGCCCGGGGGCGCTCGCGGAGGCGCAGCGCGCGCTCCAGGAAGCGATCGGTCATGACCGTGTGGTGTCGATCACGGTCGCCGCCGATTTCGTCATCGTCCAGGCGCCGCTCACCGTGGGGGACACGAAGACCGACCGGTGGGAGTACCGGTATGGCCAGGTCACCAACGACGGCGCGGCGAGCATCCAACCCGAATCGGCGGCCGAGCAGTTCTCCTGGTCGGACGTCGCGCTCGACCGCGTCTGGGCGTTGATGCAGGACGGCGCAGAGCAGGTCGGCCTGCCCGTGGGTGACGCGCTCGCATACGTCGTCCGGTCGACCGACACCGACGTCGACAGCCCCACGTTCGCCCGTTCGGCCGGACCGCCGCAGATCACCTTCAGTGTCGGGGACGACTACGGTTCCACCTCGTTCGTCGCCGATGCGGACGGCTCGGGCCTCACTGCGCGGTGAGCGGCATACTGTCCTCATGAACGGTGCACCGCAGTCCTTCCCGCCACTCGTCGTCGGCTCCGACCCGGTGCGTACGGAGCGGGTGACCCGCCCGGCGTTCGTCTTCACCCTGATCGGAGCGGCACTGATCCCGGTGCTCGGGATGCTCCTCGCCGTGCTGACCACGACGTCCGGCGGATTCGCCCTCGGCATGCTGTCCGGACTGTCCTTCAGCGTCATCTCCTGGCTCATGCTGTTCGCGGTGGTGCAGTTCGCGACGGTCCGTGGAGCGCAGTCAGTGGCTCGCACGGTACTGACGCTCGACGCCGACGGCCTTCGTGGGAGCATCCCGCAAGGAGAGGTCTTCCTCCCGTGGGGAGCGATCGAGCGCATCTCGGTACGCTCACGCGGCAAGTGGCGGATCCTGACCTTCCACCTCGTCCCCGGTCTGACCGCGCAGTCTCCGGGCGTCTCGACGACCCTCCCGCCGAGGTCCTTCGCCGCGCTCGGCAAGCTCGGTTTCCAGGTCGGCGAAGTGGCGATCGACACACCCGTCGACACCGTCCTCGCCGCGACGAACGCGTTCACTGGAGGCCGTCTGCGCTGAGCCATGGTCGACGGGTCTGTCGGATGGTCTGGCACGATCGGATGTATGGACTCCGCACACGCCGCCAGCCCGGTCGCCGCCCCCGACGTCGATGCCGCGAGGACGATGTGGCAGGCGTATGCCGAGCATCGCGGCGGCGCGGGACTGGACGACGCCGACTACACGGTCGAGCACTTCGGCGACACGGCCGGGCTGGCCGACGAACTGCTCGACATCGTCCTGACCGGGCGGAAGCGGGCCACCGCCGAACTCGTCTCGGAGTTCGCGCACCGCGGGGACCCGCTCCCGCGGATCGGGTCGCACTGGATCGCGTGCGACAGTACCGGGGCCCCGCGGATCATCATCCGCAGCACCGCGCTGCGCATCGGACCGTTCGCGAGTGCAGACGCCGCGTTCGCGTTCGCCGAAGGTGAGGACGACCGCACGCTCGAGAGCTGGCAGCGCGAACACCGACGCTACTGGGAGCGGACCAGCGCGGCCCGGGGTGCGGCGTGGTCGGAGTCCGAGGACATCGTCTTCGAGTACTTCGCCGTGGTGTGGCCGCCGGAGCACGCCGACTGACACGTTCCGGTCAGACCGGTTCCGTAGACTCCCCGCATGCCGATGTCCGACTACGTCGCCTCGATCCGCGCCCACATCGGGACCGGGTTCCTCATGCTCCCCGGGGTCACCGCGGTGATCAGGGACGGGGACCGGTTCCTCCTCGGTCGCCATCACCACTCCGGCTTGTGGAGCCTCATCGGCGGCGGCGTCGAGCCGGGCGAGGAGCCCGCCGACGCCCTGCTCCGTGAGGTCCTCGAAGAGACCGGCGCCCGGGTCCGCATCCGCGGCATCGTCGGGGTGTACGGCGGTGAACCGATGATGGTGCGCTACCCGAACGGCGACCACGTCGGGTACGTCACCACCGCCTACGACTGCGAGCTCCTCAGTGAGGCGACCGCAGATCCCGAGGAACTTCTCGAACTCGGTTGGTTCGCTCGGGACGAGATCCCGACCCTGCCGCGACGCGATTGGATCGATCGCGTCATCGGCGACGCCCCTGGACATGAGTCGGCGGGTAGCGAGGAACGGGTCGGGTCGTGATCAGCGTCGTCCTGTTCGACCTCGACGGCGTGATCCGACACTTCGATCCGGCACCGGTTTCCGACATCGAGGTCAGGTACGGGCTGCAGCCCGGTGCGCTCGCCGGGATCGCCTTCGCGGCGCCGCTCATCGACGAGGTCACCACCGGCCGGATCACGAGAGTCGAATGGGTCAGCCGGATCGGACACCTCGTCGGTGACCAGGCGGCAGCTGAGGAATGGGGTGCTCAGACGTGGTCGGTCGACGACGCGCTACTGGACCTGTCCGATGAGATCCGCGCCGCCGGGCTGAGGACGGCGGTGCTCACGAACGGCACGGACACCATCGCTGCGGAGCTGGCGACGTCCGGCATCGCCGACCACTTCGACGCGATCTTCAACTCGGCGGACATCGGCTTCGCGAAACCCGACGTCCGAGCGTTCCAGCACATGCTCGATGCGCTGCAGGTGCGGGGCGAGGACGTGTTCTTCACCGATGACTCGGCAGCGAAGCTCGCCGGAGCAGCACGCCTGTCGATGTCCACGCACCGGTTCACGACGGTCGACGACCTTCGGGGTCGCCTGCACGCCGCGGGAGTACCGGTTCGCGGTGCGCAGGCGCCCGAGCGCTCAGGCCGAGGCGAGCTCTCGGGCGGTGAGGACGCCGGTCTCGAGCGCTGAGAGCGCCACGACCTTGTAGCCCTCGGCGTCGAAGAAGATGGTGACGCGGTCGGGCTCGACGCCCATCACGGTGCCTGGACCGAACTCCTCGTGGTGCACCGCCTGGTCGACGTGCAACGGCGAGGCGTCGCTGGCGCTGTCCGTCCCGGCGTGCTGCTGTGCCCGCTCCTGCTCCTGATGCGCTTCGTGCCGTTCGCAGCCGTCGCAGTTCCCGCACCACTCCGGGGCCTCGACGCCGAAGTACTCGAGCAGGACCCGCCGGCGGCAGTGCGACGTCTCGGCGTAGGCGCGCATCATGGCCAGCCGCGACTCCGCGATCCGCTCGCGTGATTCGAGCGTCTCCCGAACGGCGCCGATCGCGCGCTTCGGACCGACCTCGTCGATGGCGCGGACGCCGTCGGCGGTGTCGACGAGCCCGGCATCCGCGAGGTCGTTGACCAGGCGGGCGACCGTGCGCCGCGGCCGATCGAGCTGCTCGGCCAGATCGCCGACGGTCGCGCCCGGGGTCGCGCGGACGGCCCGCCACACGGCGCGCAACGCCGACTCCGACACCGACCGCTTGGTGAAGAAGCGGCGGAGCCCGAGATCCTCCGCCCGGTAGTGCAGCGCGGTGGTCGCGGGTTCGCCGTCACGCCCCGCGCGGCCCACCTCCTGGTAGTAGGCGTCGAGCGACTCGGTCGTCGTGGCGTGGAGGACGAAGCGCACGTCGGCGCGGTCGATCCCCATCCCGAACGCCGAGGTCGCGACGACGACGTCGAGTTCGCCGGCGCGCCAGCGATCGTGGACGGCACGACGTTCTGAGGTCTTCAGACCGGCGTGGTATGCGGCCACCCGGCGTCCCTCGGCCGCGATCTCCTCGGCGTAGCGCTCCGTGTCACGTCGCGTCGCCACATAGACCAGTCCGGGCGCGGTCCAAGCGCGGGCTTCGCCGACGACCGCGGCTCGTTTCTCGGCTTCGCTCTCGTGTCGGTGCACGACGAGCCGGATCTCCGGGCGGTCGACGCCGTGCACCTGGACGTCCGGATCGTGCATGCGCAGGCGTTCGATGATTTCAGCGCGGACGGGGCCGGAGGCGGTCGCCGTCATGGCGAGGACCGGCGGGTCGCCGAGTTCGTGACGGACGTCGGCGAGGCGCAGGTAATCGGGTCGGAAGTCGGTTCCCCAGGAGGAGACGCAGTGCGCCTCGTCGACGACCATGAGTGAGACACCGGCCGCGCTGAGGCGGGCGACGGTCTCCTCGTTCGCGAGCTGCTCCGGTGCCAGTAGCACGTAGACGGGCCCGTCCTCGTCGATGCGGTCCCAGGCCTTCGCGATCGCATGCGGTCCGAGCGAGGCGTTGAGCGCAACGGCCGGAGGGGCCGCCGGTGCCGCCTCGATCGAGGCGAGCTGATCGGCCTGCAGCGCGACCAGCGGCGAGATCACCAGGGTCACACCACCGCGCTGAGCACCGGCGACCTGGTAGACCGCCGACTTCCCGCCGCCCGTGGCGAGGACGAGGAGCGTATCGCGCCCCGCGACGGCCGACTGGATCGCCTCCCGCTGTCCTGGCAGGAACGTCTCCCATCCGAAGTCATCGCGAGCGATGCGGTCGACGGAACCGGAGGACGTACGAGAGGAACCCATGTCCGTGACGGTACCTCCGCCCACCGACCTCCCGAGCCCGCTTGACGAGTGCGACGGGCTCTGCAACACCACGGCTGCACACGATGTCGGTGACCGGTGTCGGTGGCGCGCTCTAGCGTGTGATCCGGTCGACGTCGCATCCCCAGCTGACAGTCCTCGGGCCTCACCGGTGAGGCTTGAGCGAGACATCTTCGCGACGTCGGCCCGCCTTCGCTCGCGCTTGCGCAAAACCTGCTGACGCGACCGCGATCAGGACGAGGACCGTGAGCGTCGGCATCGAGGCCTCGACGCCTCCCTGTGCGACGAGCCAACCGGTGAGCGCGGCGCTCGCCGCGATTCCCGCGGCGGAAGCCGAGTTGATCCAGGTGAACCCCTGCGTCAGTTCCTGGGGGACGACCGTCGCCTGCACGATCTGCGAGGAGGACGCGAGCAGTGGCGCGATCGCGGTCCCGCCGACGAGGAGCATGATCGCCAGCCCGAGCAGGGTCGGCCAGACGGTGCCGACGAGGACGGCGAGCGTGAGGACGACGGACGCGATCAGTTGCACGGTCTGCGGCCGCGGGGTCGATCGCATCGCCCCGTACAGCGCGCCGGCGACGATGCTCGCGGCGCTGGAGAGCGCGAGGACGAGTCCGATGAACGGTTGCCGTCCCTCCGTGGTCGCCGCCGCCGTGACGAGGAGTGGCACCGCACCGAAGAAGCACCCCAGCCCGAGGTTCACCCCGAGCGCTGCGAGGAACGGCGGGGCGAGGAGGGTGGAGCGGTGGGTGTCCGCCCCACGCTCCGGTCGACGTCGCGGTAGCGGTGCGGTGGAGCGTTGGAGGGAGAGTGTGACACAGCCGGCGGCCACGAGGATCCCCGCAGCTGCGGATCCCGCACACGGCGCGAGCAAGGAACTCATGAGCGTCACGAGGATCGGTCCCGACAGGAACACGACGTCGTTCACGTTCGCCTCGAGGGAGAAGGCGGTCCGGAGCGCCTCGGGCTCCGGGAGGAGCCGTGACCAGCGTGCCGCCGATAGGGCGCCGGGCTGCGGGATCGCGGCGCCCGCGATGACGACGGTCGCCAGGGTGATGCCGATCGGCGCAGGTCCTGCAGTGGTGATCGCGACGATGACTGCACTGACGTGCACGAGCACGGCTACCGGAACGGTCGCCGTCTGGCCCCACCGGTCGATGAGTCGTGCGATCTGCGGACCGACCACCGCCTCGGCGAGGGCGAACGCCCCCGTCCCCGCACCTGCGACCGCGAACGACCCCGTCGCGTGCTGGATCGAGAACAGCAGCCCGAGTCCGGTCATGGCGACGCCGAGCCGGGCGAGGGCCGCAGCGAGGAAGAACTGCGGCGCCCCGGGCCGGCCGAGGACACCGCGGTACCGGCTGGCGGCCGAGCGGAAGGGGCCGGGGATGGAGGGCGGGAATGAGCGAGCAGTCGTCATGGACGATGCCTCCGAGGCGGAGCGGGGGATCGGTCGGCAGACAAGTCGGCCTGGGCTTCGACGATCACCACGACACCGCGGTACGTCGCCATGATGCCCGCCAGGACTGCTGGCACGCAAGCTCGTCCTGGCGCTGGTACCTTACGGATGGCGCCGAAATCATCGGCGTGCGACACCAGGTGCAGGTTCCGAACGACGAGGTGTCCAGTGCGAACGGTCGGTGTTCTGGACAGCGACGACCGAGCGCGTGCGTCGGTCGTCGCATGGCTCGGCATCCACACACCTGATCTGCAGGTGACGATCGCGGCGTCCTCCTGGGGCGAGATGCTCACGAACGAGCGCTTCCCACCGAGCGCGGTCGTCTTGTGCCCGCGAGCTGGGGACCGCGTCGACATCGCGTACAAGGCGCGTGTCTGTCGCATCCTCGACATCGACGTGGTCGTGCTCTCCGGCACTCCGCAGCAGGAGATCCGGTCCGGGCACCGGAGCGTCGGCGCCACATTCGTCTCGACCGTCGAAGCGGCGGCGGGAGTGCTCGGCGCCGGAAGCTGACCCGCGTCCGCAGCCTGGCTCAGCCCGTGGTGTCGGCGAGGAGCGAGGACACGGAGGCCGCGATGCGGTCGGCACCCTCGTGGTCCTCGGCGGTGATCGTGACCACGGCATCGCCGGCGAAGATGACGAGCTGCCCGTAGGCGCCGTGGAGTCGCCAGGCCGCGCCCGGACCATCCCATCCGGCGAGCGCATACCGCTCGTAGCCGATGCCGGTTCCGGAGGATACCCAGTCGGTGTGCATGGCGTCGATCCACTCCGGTGACAGGAGTTGTTCGCCTGCCCACCGGCCACGGTCGCGGATGAGGCGGCCGATGCGCGCGAGTTCCGTGGTGCGAAGCTGCAGCCCGCCGCCGGATGCGATGAATCCGCGGGGGCATCGCTCCCAGGGCGCGTCGTGGATGCCGAGCGGCGCGAGGACTCGCTGCTCGAGGTAGTCGCCGACGTCGCCGACCCGGGTCTCGAGTGCGCGCATCGCGGTGTAGGTGCTGGCGTTCGAGTACTGGAAGACGCGACCGCGGGACGGCCTGCTCAGGAACTCGAGGGTCAGGTCCGGCCAGTCGGACAGCAGGGTCGGCGACCAGGGGAGGTCGACGCCGCTCGTCATGTTCAGGAGGTGCCGGAGGGTGACGTCTGCGGTGCCCTCGCCGAAGTCGGCTTCCGGGAACACGGCGCCCAGCGTGGTGTCCATCGTGATGAGTCCGTCGTCGATGGCGAGGCCGGCGGCGAGCACGCAGACGCCCTTCGCTGCGGAATGGATGTCCTCACGGACGTCCTCGGTCCAGCGATGCCCTGTTTCGTCGTCACCGGCGAGCACGTGCAGGCCGTGCGCGCCGAAGCCCTGCTCGGCGACCTGCTGGACGATGCGGTCGCGGAGGAGGGCTGCTCGGGTGGTGTCGGCTCGGGTCACGGCTCAAGTCTGCCTGACCGGCGCACAGCGCGGACGCCGTTCATCGCAGGGTTCACCGACGGTGACCGGCCTTCCCGACGTCCAGGCGGCCGGCGAGCAACTCCCCGAGGAGTCCGAGCGCGGCGGTCAGTCCGAAGACCGCCAGGAAGGCTGGTGTCGTGGCGCCGAGTCGGGCGACGAACGCCCCACCGACGCCGGCGATGGTCGCGGTGGCGAGTGTCTGCGCGAGCTGCAGGCTCGCGCTGATGCTCCCCGCGGTGTCGGCCGGAGTCACCGCCATCGTCGCCGAGGTCGCGGCGTTGAAGGCGACGCCCATGCCGATCCCGGCGATGGTCCAGCCGACGATGGCCCAGCCCGGCCACACGCCAGGCAGTGCGACGGCGATGCCCATGAGTGCCTCGCCGCCGACGAGCGCGAGGATGCCGGCGCGCGTCGACCGTGCGCGTCTGCCGGGGCGCGCAGTGTCGATCCGCGCCTGCACGAACGACCCGACGGTCCAAGCGAGCGCACCGGCGGCAAGACCCAGACCGGCGAGGGTGACGTCGAGTCCGTGGACACTCGACAAGCCGAGTGGCAGGAAGGCCTCCGAACCGAAGTAGACACCGCAGAGGATGAAGCGGATGACGATCCCCACCGGGGCGCCACGGCGGAGTCGGAGGGTTCCGGACGGCAGGATCCACCGCAGCGCCAGGACGGCGCCGACGAGTCCGCCGACGACCAGCGCCACGAGGGCGGGGAGGGCGTCCAGTTCGAGCCCGAGGAGCACGGCTCCAGTGCCGGCGGCGAGCAGGATCGAGAACCACACCGGTGCCGGGAGTCGACGCCGTGAGCCGGATGTCGAGCGCTGTTCCGGACGCGACAGCCGTCGGGCGCCGGGGAGCACGAGCGGGAGGAGGACGAGCGTGAGCGGCGCGATCGACCAGAAGACGACGCGCCAGTCGAGTAGCGAGGTCAGCGCTCCGGCGAACACCGGTCCGATGAGCGACGGGATCGTCCAGGCCGACGAGAGGAACGCGAACATCACGGCCTGCAACCGTGCCGGGTAGGCGATGCCGACGAGGCTGTAGGCGTAGGCCATGATCGCGCCGATGCCCAGCCCTTGGAGGGCGCGGGCCGCGATGAAGACGCCCCACCCGGGGGCGAGTCCGGCGAGCAGGCAGCCGAGCGCGAAGACGATGGTGCCGACGAGGACGGTTCGGGCCGGCCCTCGTCGGTCGATGTCGGTGCCCGCGACGACGGTGCCGACGATGTTGGCCAGCATGAGTGCCGAGAGCCCCCAGCCGTAGCCGCCCAGGCCACCGAGCTCCTCGGCGACCGCCGGGAGGATCGTCGCGACGCCGAGCGATTCGAACGCCACCGCACCGACGCTCGCGAGGATGCCGATCGTGAAGCCTCTGAACCGTGGCGCGAAGACCCCTCCGGTGTCGTCGTCGGTCATCGTGTCATCGGTCATCGCCACTCCTTCGGTTTCATTCCACTACGGAACGTAATGAATCTAGAGTACGATCATGGAATGAAGCAAACGGAGCACGGGGATGCGTCCGCGACAAGCCCGCCACCAGCGGGTCGCCCGCGCGACACGACGATCGACGCGAGAGCGACCGCCGCGGTCGTGGAGATGCTCGCGACCGTGCCCTACAGCGCCCTGACGCTCGAGGGGGTCGCGGCGGCTGCCGGCACGAGCAAACCGGCGTTGCGGCGCCGCTGGGGCAGTCTGCCCGGGGTCGTCGTGCACACCCTCATCTCCGTGCTCGGTGCGACGCCGACGCCCGACACCGGGTGCGTCCACTGCGACCTGATCACCGGCATCTCCACCCTGGCGGACGCCTTCCAAGACTCCCCGATCACCCGGGCGCTTCCGGGGCTCGTCTCCGACCTCGAGGCGGATCCGGCGTTGCGCGAGGTCTTCCGCCGCGACTACTTCGAGGCTCGCCGGGCGACCTCGCGAGCGGTGCTCGAACACGCGGTCGAGCGTGGCGACATCCAGGGCGGCCTCGACATGGAACTCACGCTCGACCTCCTGGCGGCCCCGCTCTACTACCGCGCCTTCTTCGGGCACCAGCCGATCGACGACGGCCTGGCTGAACGGACCGTGCTGAGCGTCCTGAACGGCGTCGCGTCAGTCGACTGGCAGCGCCACCACCGAGCACGGCCCGCCGCATCGAGCACCGACTAGTAGGGCGAGCCGTGTCGCCAGGTGGCAGTGACATCCTGTTCGACCATGCATCGATAAACTACAATCGTCGCTTGTATCGACACTACAAGGGTAGATAGTATAACCTGTGTGACGAAACCGCAGAAGTACCGGGACGTGAGTAGGTTCCTCCGCGCGCGAGGGTGGGTGCACATTCGCACGCGGGGCAGCCACCGTATCTGGTCATCAGAGGACGGCATGATGAAGATTTCGATCCCGGTCCACGGCGACACGGTGAAGGCAGGGATCGTCCGTCAGGTCCAGGTTGCCTTCACCGACACCCCAAGCAGCTGGAACTGAGAGGAACCGCCATGACGACGCAGGTCACAGCACACGCCACCCGCGACGAGGACGGCACGTGGACGATCACGATCCCGGAACTCACGTCCGCCGCGCCAAGTGGAGCGACGATCATCGCCACCGGTTCCGCACTCACCTTCCGAGGAGTGAAGAAGGCTGCATCGGACCTTGCGTCCGTTTGGCTGGATATCGAGCCCTCCGAACTCGAGGTGACGGTGACGGTCGAGGCGCCCAGTGCGATCGTCCGGCTCGTGGCCGAGAGCAACGACGCCAATGCGGCCGGCAAGGCCGCGATCGAGCGCGCCGACGCACTGCGGCGCGAGGCAGCGCGCAAGCTCCGCGAAGAGGGCTACCCGATGGAAGCGGCCGGGGCCATTCTCGGTGTGAGCTACCAGCGCGTTCAGCAGCTCGCCGGTCCATCGACTCGCTTGGTGAAGAAGTCCGCGTAAGCGACAACGGTTAGCGGCACCGCGCAGCTCGCTCCTGCCGCCAATCCCGGCGCTCAGCTCCCTCGAGGCGGGGAGGCGTTCGCGGTGCCCGCGCTGAACGCGGTCAGCAGTCGCCGGCCCTCCGGCCAGGCGCCGAGTCCACTGGCCGAGTTCACGTGGCCCTGGCGCCCGATGGTGATCCGAGGCACGCCCCACGTCGCGGCGAACCCGGCCGCGCGTGCCTCCGAACAGTACGGGTCGTCGTCACTGGTCACGAGCAGCGCGGGTGCGGATGGCCGGACATCGAGGTCCTCGGCGAACGCATCGGCGACCCTCGGGAACCGCGGCCCGTCGGGATCGGGGGCGGCGACGAGGAACAGCCCGGCGACTCGTGCAGGGTTCGCCGCCGCCCAGCGGACGGCCAGCAGACACGAGAGGCTGTGGGCCACCAGGATCGCCGGTTCGTCCGCCACCGCCCGGTCGAGCGCAGCGGACCAGTCGTCGAGATCCGGCTCGTCCCAGGAAGCCGGTGCGAACCGTCGGATCGCAGGCGTCGCGCGCTCCCAGTGGGACTGCCAGTGGGCGTCGTCGGATCCACCGATCCCGGGCATGGTGATGATCGACATGGGATTCCTTCGTCGTGGTCGGGCGATCTGCTCTCAGCGTGCCAGTCGAGCCCTCGGTGTCAGCAGCTGGAGCGTCATCATCCGTTGTTTACTAAGCAGATGACGGACGATGCTTCGCTTTCCTTCGATCGAACGGATCAGACGATCCTCGACGTGCTCCAGGTCGACGGGCGAACCACGATGACCGACCTCGCCCGGCTCGTGCATCTGTCCCAGCCGGCGGTGTCGGCGCGGGTCCGCAAGCTCGAGCTCGCCGGGTACATCACCGGCTACGGGGCTCGGGTGTCACCGCAGAAGCTCGGCCTCACGACGCACGCCGTCGTCCGACTCCGGACGACCCACGCACAGATCCAGGCGTCGCTGACCCAGTTCGACGAGCTGCCGGAGATCCACCGGATCTACCGCGTGACCGGCGAGGACTGTTTCGTCCTCGACGTGCACGCCCCCTCGCCGGAACGCCTCGAGCAGATCATCGACGCCATCGGCCGGTTCGGTCCCGTCAGCACGGCCCTGGTGCTGCGCGAGTACCGGGCCCACCCCATCGCCAGCCGCTGAGTCTCGCTCAGCGATACGCACGTCGCATCGGGGTGGTCGAGTGCGCCCGGCGGCGACTACCGTTGACGGGTGTTCACCGTGATCAACCTCGCCGACGGCATCGACATGCGGCCCTTGGAACTCGGCGACGCGAGGGAACTCGCTGCGGCGTACTCGCGGAACCGCGACCATCTGGCCCCCTGGGAGCCGGCTCGATCCGACGAGTTCTTCACCGAGGCCGCGCAATCGGCTGACCTCGCCAGCAAGCTCGCGTCGAGTGCCGCCGGGAGCGGATACTCGCTCGGCCTGTTCGACGGCACGACCATCGTCGGCAGGTTCAACCTGTCGGGGATCGTCCGTGGCCCGTTCCAGAACGCCGGGTTGGGCTACTGGGTGGACGCGGGGTACGCGGGCAAGGGCCTCGCGACGGCCGCCGTGCAGGCGATCGTCCGGGTGGCGCGCGACGACCTCGGCCTGCACCGGGTCGAGGCGAGCACCCTGCTGCACAACCACGGTTCGCAACGGGTGCTCCGCAAAGCGGGGTTCGAGCACATCGGCATGGCTCCGTCGTACCTGCGGATCGCCGGCACCTGGCAGGACCACAACCTGTACCAGGTGATCCTGCACCGCTGACCATCCGGGACCGGGCGCCTTCGCTATCGTGAGCGCATGCTGATCAGACACCGGGACCGCGAACCGTCGATCCACGAGACCGCGACCGTCGCGTCGTCCGCCATGATCGTGGGCGATGTCAGGATCGAGGCGGGTGCTCGGATCCTGCACGGTGCGGTGGTGTCCGCCGAAGACGGCGAGGTCGTCATCGGCGAGGACACCGTCGTCATGGAGCATGCCCTGATCCGCGGACGGTCCGGTCACCCAGCGCTCATCGGAGCCGCCGTCATGATCGGGCCGCACACGCACGTGAACGGCAGCGTGGTGGCCGACGAGGCGTTCATCGCCACGGGTGCCTCGCTGTTCCCCGGCAGCCGAGTCGGGCACGGTGCCGAAGTCCGGATCAACGGTGTCGTCCAGGTCAACACCGTGCTGGAGCCGGGTGCCGTTGTTCCCATCGGATGGGTCGCGGTCGGGACGCCGGCATCGATCCTCCCGCCCGAACGTCACGATGAGATCTGGGCGATCCAGCGACAGCTCGACTTCGGCGGGACCGTGTACGGCGTCGGACCCGAGGTGTCGATGCGCGAGCTCATGCGGCGTCAGTCCGAGTTCTACGGAGCCCACGCAGGTGACGAGCCCGTCGGTCGCTGAGGCCAGTGGAGTTCCGCGCTTCCCCCGTGCACACTGGGGTGATGACAATCGCCCGTGTCGTCTCGGTCAGCAGCGACGATGAGCACCGTTTCTCCAAGCCGCGACGGGACGCGATCACGCTCGTCGCCGGGCTGGGCGTCGAGAGGGACGCGCATTTCGGTGCGACGGTGCAGCATCGGTCCCGGGTGAGACGCGATCCCACGCAGCCCAACCTCCGGCAGGTCCACCTCATCCACCAGGAGCTGTTCGCGGAGGTGGACGCGGACCTCACCCCGGGTGAGCTGGGCGAGAACATCACCACCGAGGGACTGGACCTCCTCGACCTCCCCGAGGGAGCCGTGCTCCGGCTCGGGACGGACGCTGTCGTCGAGGTGACGGGCCTGCGGAACCCGTGTGTCCAGATCGACCGCCACGAACCAGGCCTGCTCAAGCAGGTCGTCGGTACGGACGCCGATGGCCGCACCGTCCGCAAGACGGGAGTCATGGGTGTGGTGCTTGTCGGTGGCGTCGTGCAGCCCGATGACCCGATCACCGTGGAACTGCCGGACGGAGCCCGCGAACCGCTTGCGCCGGTCTAGAGACAGGCCGCGGTCGCGCGATGCGACGGCGCGCGTGGTTCCCGCCTATCGGAGCGCCAGCCGCGTCTGCGTGTGGGTCGCCCCTCCGTCGTTCTTCATGCTGCGGAGGAGGCGGTCGAGGGCGGCGGTGCCGGCGACACGGATGTGGACGAGGTAGTCGTAGGCGCCGGTGACGTGCACCGCGTCTCTGATCTCGGGGATCCGACGGGTCCACTCCAGGAACTCCTCCGACTTGCGCGCGGGGTCGAGTCGGACGTCGATGAACGCCTCCAGGCCGTCCTCGGCGACCGGGGCATCGGAGCCGAGGATCGCGCGGTACCCGGTGATGACGCCGCTGTGCTCCAGGCGACGCACACGGGCCGCCGTCGCATTCGTGCTCAAGCCGATCTGGCGACCGAGCTCACTGAACGAAATCCTCGCGTTCACCTGGAGCACGTCGATGATTTCACTGTCGAGATCGTCCATGCGACACAGTATGCCGTCTCACTGCCAGAACGCACCGTCGCTACCGTCGCGCTGCGCCAGAGTCGTCGGCATGGATGTCCTCCTCGCTCTCTTCGCCGGTTCCGTCGCCGGCCTCGCGCTGGCTGCTCCGCTCGGTGCGATCGGGATCCTGCTCCTGCAGGAGGGCATCACGCGCGGGTTGCGCAGTGGACTGCCTGCCGCCGCCGCCGTGGCGACGGTGGACGTGTCGTACTGCGCGGCCGCCGTCGCTGCCGGTGCGCTCGCCGGTCCCATCGTGAGCGGCTGGTCTCCCTGGCCGCAGCTCCTCGGTGGTGTCGCCGTCATCGCGCTCGGAGCGCACGGACTCCTGCAAGGTTTGCGCGCAAAGCCGCCAGCGGGGGACCGGCCGGCGGGGCGCACGGGCTCCTCGCGTCAGCGCTACCTGCTCTTCCTCGGCCTGACGGCGCTCAACCCGGCCACCCTGGTGTACTTCGCGGCGATCTTGACCGGGCTGGCCGAGTTCACGGAATCAGGGTCGACGGCGGTCGCCTTCATCGCGGGTGTCGGGCTCGCATCCTTCGGCTGGCAGGCGCTGCTGGTCGCGCTCGGAGCCGGACTCCGGCGGAGGACGGGCGCGTCCTTTCGGAGGTGGACGGCTGTCGTCGGCAACGGCTTGATCGTCGCATTCGGTGTCGCCCTCATCGTCCAGGCGGTGTGAAGATGTGAGGCCGATGGTCTGCGGGCGTCGGCGCCGTCAGTCCTCCGTCGTGGACCGGGGCTCCTCGTCCAGTGACCGGAGGTACTCGGCATTGCCTCGCAGGGCCGGCTTGTAACGCGTGAGCTCAGCCGCGTCGACGTGCTCGGCCAGGAGTTCGAGGAGGCTCGACAGCGCGGCGTTCGACCGCCCGGCGGCGTGGAGGGTGAGGGCTTCGAATGCTCCGAGCGCGACTGACTCCGGGAACTCGGCACGCGCCCGTGCGAAGACATCCAGCGACTCATCGATCCGGTCGAGGTTGCGGAGGGTGCTTCCGTACTGCAGGTAGCAACGGCGACGGATGTCTCCTGCCAGGCCGCTCTCCATGGCCCGCTCGTAGAGGTCGAGTGCTCTCGCCTCCTCGCCCGCGGTGTCGTAGGCGCCACCGAGCTCGTAGAGGACTCTCGGGTGGTGAGGGTGCTCGTCGTAGATGGGCAGCAGTGCTTCGATGGTTGGACCCATGTCAGCCCGGTCTCGAGCCGCGAAGATGCTGTCGAGCTGTGCGTCGAGCGTGTGCGTCATGGTCGATTCTCCGGGAGCGATCGGGCTGGATTCGGTGGAGACAGGCTATCGGGCGCGCCGAACCGGACCCTCGGCTTCAGGAGAGATCGTCGTGAGTCGGCGATTCCCAACGGACCTCGCCGTCCTCGATGCTCGATGTCGGACGGAGGTCTTGGCGGTGTGCCACCCGCTGAGACGCAGTGTGCTCCGGATGGATGTGCGCGGTGAGCCGGGTGACCCCTCGAGCGTGCAGCCAACCGATCAGGGCGGCCGTCGCTTCGGAGGCGAAGCCTTGGCGTTGGTGGGCTGGATCGACGACCCACGCGATCTCGGCCAGCGTGTCCTGGCCCTGGGACGTCACGGTGGCCTGGACGAACCCGATGAGCGCGCCGGTGTCGTGCCGCCTCGCGATCCAGTTGAACCAGGCTTGCGAGCCGTCGGCCGGCCCGCGGATCTGGGCGGCATATCGAGTGGAGAGTGCGTCGAGCGTCGGCGGCTCTCCGCCGGTGAACGTGCACAGGGAGGGGTCGGCGAGGACGTCGACCATCGGCCGGGCATGGTCGAGCGATAACGGCTCGAGCGTGAGGCGCTCGGACTTCAGCGGTTCGATCACGGGCCATGGCATGAATCGAGCATCGCACTCATCGCTGTCTGTCGCTCCGCGCATCTCAGCGGAGGACAGGTCGTGTCCTCGTTCGTTCCTATCGTCGCTCCTGTGACGTGGCTCGCTCGAGCCCGCACGCGATGGAGGGAACCTGTGATGCACGCCGATGTTCAGCCGTTTCGAATCGACATCCCCGCGAGTGCGGTGGACGAGCTCAGCCGCCGGCTCAGGGAGACACGTTTCCCGCCGGCCCTGCCGGGCGACGATTGGGCGACGGGAGTCCCGGTCGGCTACCTCCGCAGACTGGTCGCCTACTGGGCTGAGACCTTCGACTGGAGGGCGCAGCAGGCGGCGTTGAACGAGTTCCCGCAGTTCACGATGGTGATCGACGGGCAGACCATCCACTTCCTGCACGTCCGCTCGTCGGTGGAGGGGGCGCTGCCGCTGGTGCTGACGCACGGCTGGCCGGGCTCGTTCGTCGAGTTCCTGGACCTCGTCGGCCCGCTCACCGATCCGGAAGCGCACGGACGGGACGCCGCAGACGTTTTCGATGTGGTCATCCCCTCCCTGCCCGGATTCGGATTCTCGAGCCCGGTCGCCGAGGGTGGATGGGATGCGGCTCGTATCGGACGGACCTGGGCGACGCTCATGGAACGGCTCGGCTACGAACGGTACGGCGTGCAGGGCGGGGACATCGGGGCTGCCGTGTCGACCGAGGTCGCGAGAGCGGCACCGACGCGCGTTGTCGGTGTGCACGTCAACGGATCGATGGGTATGCCGCTGGGCGCTCCGAGCGAGGCGGACCTCGCCGCCTTCACCCCGTTGGAGCTCGACCGTCTCGCCCGGGTCCAGGCCTTCATGCAGGACGAGATCGGCTACATCGCGATCCAGTCCACCCGACCCCAGACGATCGCGGCCGGGCTCGCCGACTCACCGGCCGGCCAGCTGGCATGGATCATCGACAAGTTCCAGGCGTGGACGATGCCGCACGAGGCGCTCCCGGAGACGATCATCGACCTCGACCGCATCCTGACCAACGTGTCGCTGTACTGGTTCACCGGGACGGCCAGCACCGCCGCGTACATCGGATACGCGCAGCATTCGGCGTGGGGAGCGGTCAGCGAACCGTCCGGCGTTCCGACGGGCGCGATCATGTTCGCGCACGATGTCGGGATCCGCCGCTACGCCGAGCGCGAGAACACCATCACGCGGTGGACCGACGTCACCGACCGCGGTGGCCACTTCGCCGCCCTCGAAGAACCGGCGCTCCTCATGGACGATCTGTCCGAGTTCTTCAGGCCGCTCCGGTAGCACTGGGCGGGTCGGCCTGCTGGTTCGGCCCGCCCGAGCTGGGCCGGCTGGCTCGGTGCGCTTGCTCGGCCACCCGGCCGAACGCGTTGCGCAGCTCGTCGGGCTCGACGACTTCGACGTCGGCCTGCACCAGCAGGAGCCATCTGGCGATCGCGTCGTAGCTGTCTGCTCCGGCGCGCACCACCGTGACCTCGGGAGACTCGGCTTCGACGGATCCCCAGACCGGAGCGACCCACCGCCGCACCGCTTCGCTCGGGGCGTGCACGCGGACGGTGGCGCTGACCTGTTGCCATCCGAGCTGGAGCCGTCGCGTGACCCAACCCTCGAGGTCCGCGTCGGGGAGGACCCGCGTCCTGGCCGGCAGCTCGGACACCACGAGGTCGGAGATCCGGTCGACGCGGAACGTCCGCCAGTCGTCGGCGTCGATGTCGAAGGCCACGACGTACCAGCGCCGCACGGTGTTGACCAGGGCGCGCGGCTCGACCCGGCGCGGTCTCGAGTCGCCGTCTCGCCCGGTGTACTGGAACTCCACCCGGCGTCGGAGCAGACACGATCTCGCCAACTCGCCGAGGAGACCGATGTCGACCGCCGGGTGATCGATCGGAGCCAGACCGTCCACCGGGGCATCGACGGTGACCTCGGCCACCGCGTCGAGCACCCAGCGCACCCGGGGCGGCAGGGACGCCGCGACCTTCTCGAGCGAATTGGTGGCGAGGGTCTGATCGGCGTCCTCCTTCCACCGCCGAAGGGCCAACGCGCAGGCGAGTGCCTCCTCGGTCGACAGGAAGATGGGTGGGAGCACCGCCCCGGCCTCGATCGAGTACCCGCCGTCGATGCCCTGGCGCGTGTCGATCGGATAGCCGAGATCACGGAGCCTGGCCACGTCTCGACGCACGGTCCTGGTCGTCACCCCGAGGTCGCGCGCCAGGCGCTCGCTGGCCACGAACCCGTTGCGCTGGAGCATCCCCAGCAGCTCGAACGTTCGCGACGTCGTATCCCACATGGACCCATCATCCTGCGGCGCGAGGACTCGCGCTGTCCGCCGGTGTCCGGACGGGGGTGACCGTCCTGGGCGCTCAGCGGTGACGCGTCGAGAGGACCCGGGCGAAGAGCAGCACGAGCAGACCGGCGGCGGGGACCACGATCAGTCCGAATCGGAGTGCCGTGGCGTCGGCAATCGCCCCGACGAGGGGCGGGGACAGGAGGAACCCCAGCCGCAGGAGCCAGCCGATGATGGTCAGCCCGCTGCCGGGGCGGAAGCCGGGGATCTCATCGGCGTTCTGCATGGCCGAGGGGATGAGGGTTGCGACGCCGAAGCCGGCGATGCCGAAACCGATGATGGTGCCGATGACGCTCGGGAAGGCGAGCGCAGCACCCATGCCGACGAGGACGAGGACACCGCCACCGCGGGCCATCGTCCGCTGGCCGAACCGGTCGGTCATGCGGTCGCCGAACACGCGCCCGACGAATTGCATCCCCTGCAGGGAGATGAACCCGAGACCGGCGACGAAGGCGGATGCTCCGAGGCTGTCGGAGAGGTAGATCGCGGACCAGGAGCTCCCCGCGTCTTCGACGATGGCTCCCGCTGAGGCGATGACGACGAGGGCGAGCAGGACGCTGTAGCGAGCCACGAGGCCGAGGGTCTTCGGCGCATCCGTCGGTGTGGCGCCCGATTCCGGCCGGGTGTCGCCATCCGAGTTCAGCAGGGCCTCGGCGCCGAGGTCCGGTTCGGGGCCGGTCAGGAGCCAGCGGTAGGACAGGAGGGCTGCCATCCCGAACAGCCCGCCGGAGATGGTCAGGTGGACCAGCAGGGGTACCTCGAGTTGCGCGGCGACGGCGCCCATCGCGCCTCCGGTCACGGCGCCCACGGACCAGACGGCGTGGAACGAGTTGATGATCGACCGTCCGTAGAGACGCTGCACGCGGAGGCCGTGCGAGTTCTGCGCGACATCGGTGATGGAGTCCATGGCGCCGGCCAGGAAGAGGGCGATGGCGAGGATGAGCCAGCCGGGCGCGACTCCGGTGAGCAGCAGCCCTACGGCGGTGACGAGCGTCGCGGCGATGGCGACACGGGAGGAACGGAAGCGGCGGATGAGGAGTCCTGCGCTGAGCCCGGCGATGAGTGCGCCCAAGGGGTAGGCGGCGACCGCGGTGCCGAAGGCGGCGTTGGTCAGGTCGAGATCCGCCTTGATCTGCGGGTACCGCGGGAGGATGTTGGCGATCAGTGCGCCGTTCGTGAAGAACAGGACACTGACGGCGACGCGAGCGTGTCGGGCGTCCAGGGACGCGGACGGAGGCGTGCTCCGGAGGGAGGACGTGGTCATGGGGCTGTTCCGATCTGGAAGGGCGGTCGGGTGCGGTGACACGGAATGGGCTTGGACGGGCGTTGTCGAACCGGGTGGTGCGGCTTCAGGACATCGGCCCGGGTTTGGGGGTCTTGCGACGTCCAAGCGCGGCTGCGGTCTCGTCAGGGGTCCACCCGGAGGAGTTGATGGCTTCCAGCACCCGCGCTCGCGTCGCTGGTGTGACGAGGTCGACTCCGTTGAGCACTCGCGAAACGGTGGAGTGCGAGACGCCCGCCATGCGAGCGACATCCTTGATGGTGATCGGACGAGACGAGTTATGAACATTCACAATGTTCATTCGAACACATCGGGTACGATATGTCCATGCAGATGGAAGTCCGCCACCGCGAGATCCTCGATGAGCTCCGTCGCTCCGGCCGCGTCCAGGTCGACGAGCTCGCCAAGCAGTTGAGCACGTCGTCGATGACCGTCCGACGCGACCTCGAGCATCTTGCCGCGGTCGGTGCGTTGCGGCGGGTCAGGGGTGGTGCTGTCGGAACGGCCCTGCATGGCGAGGGGCTGCCCTTCTCCGTTCGAGCGGTCGATGACGAAGGACTGAAGGCGCGGCTTGCAGCGGCAGCCGTGGCCTACATCGACGACGGTGAAGCGGTGGTCGTCGACAGCGGCACGACCGGAGCGGCTGCCGCCGCGGAACTCGCCCACCGCAGGGTGACCGCGATGCCCCTGTCGGTGCAGGGCATCGCCGCGCTGTCGTCGAGTCAGACGGTCAGCCTCGTCCTGTCTGGTGGAACCGTGCGTGGCGCAGAGGGAACGATCGTCGGGCCGATCGCGGAGCGGACCATCGCTTCACTCCGCTTCGACACGGCCATCCTGACCTGCTGTGCAGCTGATCCGTCGGCCGGCGTGACGGCGTTCGACCTGGGCGACGCCGCGATCAAGCAGGCGATCGTCGCATCGGCGGCGCGCGTCATCCTGATCGCGGAAGGGTCGAAGTTCTCCCTGCGCTCCATGGCCATCGTGTGTGCGCTCGAAGACGTCGACGTCCTCGTCACCGACGCTTCGGCCCCTCCTGCGGTGCTCGATCGACTGCGTGCCGCCGGCGTGGAGGTCGCGGTCGTCGAGGACGCCGATCATCCGACGTCCTAGCGGGCCAGGAGGCCGATGACCGACTCGCTCGCCATGGAGGGAGTCGGCTTCCACGGAACGTGAACAACGGGTGAATCCGCCCGCTCACCCGTTGTCGATCCCGCGATCGAGGAGCAAGCTCGTCGCCGTGGACCCCATCATCCTGCTTTCGCTCGTCGTGATCACGGCACTCGCCTTCGACTTCACCAACGGCTTCCACGACACCGCGAACGCGATGGCGACCTCCATCGCCACCGGTGCGCTGTCGCCGAAGATCGCGGTCACCCTCTCGGCGGTGCTGAACCTCGTGGGCGCGTTCCTCAGCATCGAGGTCGCGCTCACCGTCACGAACGCGGTCGTGAAGATCCAGGATTCGTCGGGAGCTCCCGATCCCGCGCTCCTCGAGGGAGGCGGCTCGGCGCTCCTGCTGATCGTGCTCGCCGGGCTCATCGGTGGCATCATCTGGAACCTGCTCACCTGGCTGCTCGGCCTGCCGTCGAGCTCCTCACACGCGCTCTTCGGTGGTCTCATCGGCTCGACGCTCGCCGGCCTCGGCCTGAACGGCGTGAACTGGGCCGGTGACGGCTCGAAGCTCGACGGCGTCGTCGGCAAGGTCATCCTCCCGGCGCTCATGTCGCCGTTGCTCGCCGGCGCGGTGGCTGCGATCGGCACCTGGCTCGTCTTCCGCGTCATCGGCAACCTCGCCCAGGGGCGTCTCCACCGCGGCTTCCGGATCGGGCAGATCGGCAGCGCGTCCCTCGTCTCGCTCGCCCACGGCACGAACGACGCACAGAAGACGATGGGCGTCATCACCCTCGCGCTCATCGCGGCCGGCGGCTGGGACGACACCGAGTCGGTCCCGCTGTGGGTGAAGCTCGCGTGTGCCCTCGCGATCTCGCTCGGCACGTACATCGGCGGGTGGCGGATCATCCGCACCGTCGGCAAGGGCATCGTGGAGCTGAACACGCCGCAGGGCATGGCAGCTGAGAGCTCCTCAGCCGCCGTCATCCTCGCCTCGAGCCACCTCGGCTTCGCCCTCAGCACCACGCACGTCGCGACCGGATCGATCCTCGGCTCCGGGGTCGGGCGGCCAGGTGCGCAGGTGCGCTGGCGGGTGGCCCTGCGGATGGTCGTCGCCTGGATCATCACCCTCCCGGCTGCCGCGCTCATGGGTGCGGTGATGTGGTGGCTCGGTCACCTCGCGGGCGGGGCGATCGGCGGGATCCTCATGGTCGCCATCCTCGTGGGTGTCGCGCTCGCCATCTACCTGCGGTCGCGCCGCGACAGCATCGGATCCCACAACGTGAACGACGACTGGCAGGACGCCCCCGCCCGCTCGTCGCAGAAGACCGCAGCGTAAGGACGTCGGACATGTTCATGCTCTTCCTCGAAGCCGCCGCCCAGGTGGCCGTCATCGCGCTCGTGCTCGGCGCAGGGCTTCCCGCGCTCTTCGCGCTGGGTGTCCGCTCGTTCGCGGTCGCCGGAGGTGCCGGTTCCGAAGACCGGAGCGGGCCGGGCTCACCGACGCTCCCGTCGGGGCTCCTGCGTGCCATCGGCGTGCTGTGCTTCGCCGTCGTCGTCGCCGCGGTGCTGGTCGGTCTCACGATCATCGTGGCCACCGGTCTGGGGCAGGAGGTCAGCTTCGACCACGTGTTCCCGACCTTCACCCCGAAGGACTGAGGATGCCCTCCGAGAACGGGGCAGACCTCACCGGCCACGGGTCCGGCGTGGTGGCGCGCGTCGTCGGTTGGCTCCGCGCCGGATACCCGTCGGGCGTGCCCGAGCACGACTACGTGCCGCTGCTCGGCATCCTCCGACGGAGCCTCACCCCCGAGGAGCTGGACCAGGTCGTCGACGGGCTGCTCATCGAGGCGGAGAACGCCGATGCGAGCGGTGAGCCGGTCGGCCACGATCGCCTGCGGGCGCGTGTCGAACAGCTCCTCCTCGGTCCGGCGCTCCCGGCGGACCTCGTCCGCGTCTCCGCCCGGCTCGCGAGCGCGGGCTGGCCACTCGGCAGCCCGGATGACGTCCGCGCGGTGGCGACTGACCATGACGACGCCGGTCGGGAGGCGCGCGCGAACCTCCTCGAGGAACGCGGAGGGCTGGTCGCCCGCATCGTGCGCTGGCTCCGAGCCGGGTATCCTGCCGGATTCCCCGACCAGGACTTCGTCCCGCTCGTGGCGCTCCTCCGTCGGCGGCTGGGCGACGCCGAGGTGGCCGAGGTGGGCGCACGCCTCGCGGCGGAGGGCGACACGTCGCTCAGCCGGGTCGACGTCGCCACCGCGATCGCGCGGGTCACCGCGGAGCTGCCGAGCGACGAGGATGTGGAGCGTGTCCGCCGGTCGCTCGCCGACCACGGGTGGCCGAGCGACTTCGCGGTCTGACGGTAGTGGTGCTGGAGTGACGACCACTGGGTCCTCACTCGTGGCCGGTGTCGGGGGCCCGTCGTAGGTTCGGCTCGTGCCGGAACGTGTGGAAGCGTGGTGGGCCCGCCGTCAGTGGTCGAAGGGTCTCGAGACGCCGTACCCGGTGGGCGCCTACCGGCAGGCCTGGGCGTCGTTCCCCGCGCTGTGGCGTCAGTACCACGCCGATCTCAACGCCGGCATCGTCCTCAGTCAGGTGCCGCCGGCCGCCGACGTCCTGCTGCAGTGGCAGTGCGATCGGGGTCACCGGTTCGTCGCGACGCCGGCCGAACAGCGCTCGCGGCCCGGACGCGAGCGTCGCCGCAGCGCCTGGTGTCCCGAATGTTCCGATGCGGCCGATCCGTCGAGGGTCGTCGCGTTGCCGATGCGGGAGTCGGTGACCGATCCGGCGCCCGCGGTCGCCGGGATCATCCGGGAGCGTCGCGCGCGACCGAAACCCTCGCTGTGTGAGAAGACCCCTGACCTGCCGGTGGGGGAGGCCTTCACGTCCGTGTGCGCGCCGAAACCGGCGTCCGCCGTCGAGGCTCAGCTGCGCGCGGACGTCCATCAACGGCTGGCGCTGACCGAGGGACTGAACGCCGTGCGGGTGCAGCGTCCGTTCTTCCAGCACCTGGAGGTGTGGCCCGACCTGGTCTACCCGGAACTGCGCATCGCCATCGAGTACGACAGCATCGGCCGGCACGGACTCGAGCACGTCGGGCGCCGCGAGGAGGTCGACCGACGGAAGGACCGCGCGCTGCGGTCCGCCGGATGGGAGGTCGTCCGCCTCCGCACCGGGAAGCTCGAGCCCCTTGGCCCCCACGATCTCCAGCTCTCCTCATGGAACCGCCGTGCGCTTGACCGGCTGGTCGACACGCTCAGGGCGATCCGAGGCCCGTTCATGGTCGACGCGTATCTGCGGTGATCCGCAGGTGCCACGACAGGCCGATGATGCGTTACCCTCGTCGCAGAGGGAAAAATCCCGTCGTGCTTCGGCCGACGGAAACGCGCACGCGGCTCGTGGGAGTCGCCACTTCTTCATCGAAGGAGTGCGCCCATGCTCGAACCCTCAACCTCCACGGCTGTCGAAGACTCGCCGCCACGCCTCCGCGACGCGTGGGTCGCGCTTGCCGGCCTCTCGGCCGTGTTCCTGTTCGAGATGCTCGACAACTCCGTCCTGAACGTCGCGCTCCCGACCATCGGCCGTGACCTCACCGCTTCCACCGCATCACTGCAGTGGGTGTCGGGGGCGTACTCGGTCGCCTTCGGTGGACTGATGCTGCTCTTCGGTGCGGTCGCCGACCGGTTCGGCCGGCGTCGGGTCATGCTGATCGGCCTGACGCTGCTCGCCGTCGTCAGCGTGCTGACCGTGTTCGTCGCCTCGGTGGAGCAGTTGATCGCCGTGCGCGCGCTCATGGGTCTCGCTGCGGCGATGACGACTCCGGGATCGATGGCGTTGGCGTTCCGCCTGTTCGAGCGGGACGACCTGCGTGTCCGCGCGCTGACGGTCATCTCGACCGCCGGGCTGGTCGGCCTCGCCGCCGGGCCGACGATCGGCGGCTTCGTGCTCGCCGTGGCGCCGTGGCAGGTGCTCATCGTCGCCAACGCGCCGATCGCGGTGATCGCCTGGATCGGGATCCGTGCCGGGATCGGTGCCGACGAGCGGTCGCACCTGCACCGGGACCGGATCGACGTGCTCGGAGCCGTCCTCGGGACCGCGACCGTCGTGGGCGTCCTCCTCACCCCGACCCTGTTCGTCGCCGACACCGACGTCGCTGCGGGCTGGGGTGCGGCGGCGGCAACGGTGACCGCCGCGATCGGCTTCGTGGTCAGGGAGCGCACCGCCCGCCACCCGTTGCTGGATCTCCGTCTCGTGGCTCAGCCGCTCGTGGCCTCCGGTTTGGCGTACAAGGCTGCCGCCGGGCTGGCGATGGCCGGGCTGTCGTACCTGGCGACCCTGCAGCTGCAGTTCGCCTGGGGGTGGCCGCCGGCCCTGGCCGCTGTCGCGATGCTCCCGCAGGTCGTGGTGCTGTTGGCGAGCGGTCACTTCGTCGGTCCGTTCGTGCACCGCGTCGGTCTCGATCGGGCGGCCTGGATGAGCGCCGCCGCCGTCGTGTCGGGGCTCGCCGTGTTCGCGCTCCTGAGCCGGTTCGGCTACCCGTGGGTCCTCGTCGCACTCGTCCTCGTGGCCGCCGGGATGCGGGTGGTCGGCGTCGTCGCCGGCAACAACGTCCTCCGCGGGCTCCCGGCGGACCGCACGTCCATCGGTGCGGCCCTGGTCGACACCGCGAGCGAGATCGCCACCGCTGTCGGGATCGCCGCGACCGGGACGATCCTCGCTGCGGTCGTCGGCGGCGGCATCGCGACCGAGCACTTCACCCCGGCCCTCGTCGCGTCGTTCCAGCAAGCGGTCCTCATCGCGGGATCGACCATCACCGCCCTCGCTGCAGCCCTGGTGGCTGTCGGTGTCCTCCGTTCACATCACCTCCCATCTCAGCCCGCAACCCAGGAGCCTTCCCATGTCTGACCGCATGCCCCGTCCCCCGTTCGATCCCGAACTCACCCCGTTCCTCGCCGCGCTCGAGGCGCGCGGGCCGTTCACCCTGACGACCGAGATGCTTCCGCGGATGCGCGGCCTCGACACGACCGAGGAGGCCCTCGACGAACGGCTGCGCTCCCGGGGGTTCGAGCGGCGCTCCGTCACGGTGCCCGGCCATCTCGGGGATCCGATCACGCTCGCGGTCATCCAGCGGATCGGGCGCTCCGGCGCGACGACGGCGGTCTACACGATCCACGGCGGTGGGATGATGTTCGGTCATCACCTCGGCAACCTCGAGTCCTACGACGACTGGCTCCTGAACGACCACGACGTGGTGCTCATCAGCGTCGACTACCGCCTCGCCCCCGAGTACCCCGACCCGTACCCGGTGGAGGACTGCTACGCCGGACTCGTCTGGATCGCGGAGCACGCGGACGAACTCGGTGTCGACCCGGACCGCATCGTGATCGCGGGCCAGAGTGCGGGTGCCGGGCTCGCCGCGGGTACCACCCTGCTCGCCCGAGACCGCCGTGGGCCGGCCCTGTTCGGGCAGATCCTGGTCTCGCCGATGCTCGACGACCGCGATGCCACCGTGTCGACGATGCAGATCGACGGGGTCGGGGTCGCGGATCGGCAGCTGACCCGGTTCGGCTGGGACGCGTACCTCGGACCCCGCCGTGCCGGTGACGACGTCTCGATGTACGCCGCCCCCGCACGGGCGACCGACCTCACCGGCCTGCCGCGCACCTACATCGACTGTGGCAGCGCCGAGGTGTTCCGTGACGAGACGGTCGCCTACGCCAGCGCGATGTGGGCTGCGGGTGGCGACGCGGAACTGCACGTCTGGCCGGGGGCGTTCCACGGCTTCACGAGCATGGTGCCGAGTGCCGCCGTCTCGCGGGCCGCCATCGCGGCCCTGGCTGACTGGACGAGGCGACTGCTCGGAACACCCGCCGGCGAGGTCGCTCTGCCGGGTGCATCATGAACCGGTGAACTGCACCACGGTGTCCCAGGCGAGTTTCACGATGAGGATGGACAGGGTCACCAGGAACACGATCCGCACGAAGCCGCTTCCGCGTTTCGTCGCCATACGGGCGCCGATGAACCCGCCGGTGATGTTCATCACGGCCATGGCGAGACCGAGCGCAAGCAGGACCTCGCCGTGCACCCCGTACACGACGAGGGCAGCGAGGTTCGTGGTGAGGTTGGCGATCTTCGCGTTCACGCTGGCTTGCAGGAAGCCGTACCCCAGCACGCCGACGATGAGGATGACGAAGAACGAGCCCGTTCCCGGTCCGAGGATGCCGTCGTAGAAGCCCACCAGCAGGCCGATCATCGCCGCCCGCCAGGCGACGGCGGTGGCGCGGTCATGGCGGGGTTCGTGGTGCAGGCCCATGGTCGGCTTGAAGAGGGTGTACAGCGCCACGGCGATCACGGCCACGAGCACGATGGGCGTCAACACGTCGCGAGGGACGTACCGCGACAAGGCGGCACCGACGGTCGACCCGGCGTAGGCCCCGGCGACGAGCGGCACCAGCAGCACGAACTGCACCCTGATCTTGCGCAGGTACACCCAGCTCGCCGACAGGGTGCCGAAGAACGACGACAGCTTGTTCGTACCCAGGATGAAGGGGGTCGCGACGTCGCTCGGTACGGCGATGACGAGCGCGGGCAACTGGATGAGTCCGCCGCCGCCGACGACCGCGTCGACCCAGCCGGCCACTCCCGCCGCGACGAGGAGGAGGACGAGCGCGGCCACCGAGACGGGGAGCCATTCGGCGATCAGCGGTCCATCGAGCACAGTCGCCCAGCCTAATCGTCAGAGTGATGATCCATCGGGTGGACGTCGAACGGGGTCTTCGAGGATTCAGGCGATCCTGATGCATTCACATCTGCTTATATGTACAGATGAACGAGGATCTCGAACCCGCTGCCGAGTTGTTCAAGGCCCTGTCCTCCTCCTCGCGGTTGCGGTTGCTGCGCATCCTGGCCGCCGGCACGTCCACGGTCGGTCAGCTCGCGGAACAGAGTCAGTTGTCGCAGCCGTTGGTCTCGCAGCACCTGCGGACGCTGCGATCAGCCGGCCTGGTCTCCGTGCAACGGATCGGTCGAGAGGCGCACTACGACGTCGCTGACGTGCACGTCTCGCACATCGTCGACGACGCCGTGCAGCACGCGCTCGAGGGATAGCGAGAACCACTATCGATTAGCTGCATGTATTGCAATTCGCTTATGAATGAGATGTACTGATGACGTGTCGCCGCCCGTCGCGACACCCGATCTCTTCCTTCGAAAGGCAATCATGAGCACGACTGACATCCACGCCGAGCACTCCGTCACCGAGCACGAGCACGGAACGGACTGCGGCCACGAAGCCGTCCAGCACGACGACCACACCGACTACGTGCACGGCACGCACCACCACGCTCTGCACGACGGTCACTACGACGAGCACGAGAGCGTCGCCGAGCACACCGTCGCCGACCACGAGCACGGTGCGGCGTGCGGTCACGACGCCGTCGACCACGACGGTCACGTCGACTACGTTCACGACGGCCACCAGCACGCGGCGCACGGCGAGCACTACGACGAGCACTGATCGCTCGTCGTCGTACGACGCACGAGGGGGCCGGCTCTCGAGTCGGCCCCCTCGTGCTGTTGGTGGGCTGGCGTTCGGTCAGTCATCCGTCAGTCGTTGTTCCTCGGTGGCCGTTACGCTCGCTGCATGGAACCGGACTGGATCGAACACCGGCGCTCGGAGGATCGGGAGCGACTGGGGTGGATGAAGCCTGTCGGTGAGGGGTTCGTCGTCATCGATCTCCTGGGGCGTCAGCGAACCGATGCGCTGGACTGGTTCCATGCCGAGGAGGCGCTCGACGAGATCGGCATGGGCTATCTCGCCGACCCGCACGAGCTTCGTCTGGAGGACGGCTCCTGGTTGCGTGTCCGGATCGCCGAGGTCTCGACCGCCGGTATCCGGGTGAAGAAGGACGATTGGGGTGACATGACCGCCACGCAGCTGTACTACGAGGTCTCCTTCCCCGTGACCGAGGACCAGCTGCGACCACTGCCTCGCTGAGCGCCGCATCGGTACGGTGTCTCCCGCTCACTCACGACCAGAGGTCGACCGCGATCGTTCGTGGATGTGGTGTGCTTGAACGTCCGGTGGCTGCTGTCCACCACAGGTAGGCGTGAATCCGTGCGCGGACGTTCCGTCGTGACCACAGGCGTGCGCTGCTCGAGCCCCTTCGCGTCGGATGACTCTTGACGTCGTCGAGCATCCTCGCCATCATTCGAGTGCGATCGACGGCGACGAGCCGCCGGCACCCTCGAGAGAGACGGCCCCGATGTCCACCATGATCTTCGTCAACCTGCCTGTCAGCGACCTGGCCCGGTCACGGGTGTTCTTCGAGGCGCTCGGGTACTCGATCAACGAGGGGTTCAGCGACGAGAACGCGATCAGCGTGGTCATCAGCGACACGATCACGGCGATGCTGCTCACGCGGGAGTTCTTCGCGGAGTTCACGAGCAAGTCGATCATCGACGCCACCACCTCCACCGAGGTGCAGCTCGCTCTCAGTGCCGAGAGTAAAGGCGACGTCGATTCGATGTTTGAGAAGGCCATCGCGAGCGGGGCTACACCTGCAGGCGAGCAGGACCACGGCTTCATGTACTCGAAGAGCTTCGACGACCTCGACGGCCACCACTGGGACTTCGTCTGGATGGACCCGGAGGCGGCCGCCGGCGGCGCACCCGAGATGACCGTCGAGGAGATGCGCGCGAACACGACGCACAGCTGATCGCCTTGATGAGAGGATCGTCCAGCGGAGACGTCTGACACGGATGCTCGAACGAACACCGGAGAGGCCACTCATGACCACCACGCGCAGGCGCATGCTGCAGCGTCGGATCGCCGCTTGGATCACTGTCCTCGGACTGCTGCCAGCGTTCCTCGTTTCAGTCACCACGGCCATGGGGGGAGGTAGCGCTGAAGGCTACATTCTCAGTGCGGTGTTCTTCGTGATCGGCCTCGCCGGGCTCATCTGGTGGGCCATCCTTCGACGCTCGACAGACTGACCCGAGCTCGTCGAGTCCGCCGGCTCAAGCCCTGCAGGTGTTGGCGTCCCGTGGGCGACTCATGCCAACCTGGCATCGGATCGAGAGAGCAGGCGACATGTCGAAGCGTATTGGGAAAGCTCGATGACGGGTGGGTTGGAGCCTGCGTCGCGCATGGGCGATCGGGTGCAGTTGAAGATTCGTCGGGCCGTTCCGGCGGACGCAGGTGCGGTGCTGGCACTCTTCGATGCAGCGATCGCCTGGTTCGTGCGGATCGGCAACACACGGCAGTGGGGTACCGAACCTGCATCTGGGCAGGAGCGCTGGATCACGCGTGTCGAGCAGTGGTGTGCCTCATCCGATGCCTGGGTCGCCGAGCATCCCACGGTCGGCGTCTGCGGAGCGCTCGTGCTGGGCGAGGCGCTCGAGTACGTGCCGGCCGCCACCGAGCCGGAGGTCTACGTCCGCGTGTTGATCGGCTCGCGCGACCCGCGGGTGAAGGGCACCGGTCGCCGATTGCTGGCATTCGCCGAGGAGCGCGCGCAGGCCGCCGGGGTCGGTCGCATGCGGGTCGACTGCTACGCGGGAGGCTCGGGGGATCTCGTACGGTTCTATGAGGCCGCTGGCTATGAGCGTGACGTGACGTTCACGGTCGGCGACGGGGCTGAAGCGTGGCCGGGCCAGGTGTTGTCACGGCGAGTCCATGTGGAGAACGACCTGGCGCGATGAGGCCGCGAGTGCCGGGGAACGGAGGAGGCGCGTGACACCTGCCGGGTAGAAGGGGTGATCGGTCTCGCTGATCGACACCCACCGAACAGGACTTCCCTCGTCCAGGACGTGGAGTCGGGCGTCGAGCGGGATGGCGTCGATCTCGGCCGACTCGACGGCGAAGATGTGAGCGATCTCATGGCCTGGCTCACCCTCGTATTCGAAGATGTTCTCCGCAACGTCGAGCAGGGTCACGTGGCCCAGAGTGACGCCGAGCTCCTCGACGAACTCTCGGCGCAGGGCGGCTTCAGCGGTTTCACCGAACTCGATGCCGCCCCCGATCGCGCGGTGGAAGGCCTGGTTCTTCACGGTGTCCACGCCGTTCAAGACGAGTACGTGACCGTCTCGGATGGGAAGGCCGACGGTGATGTTTCGAATCGAGGGCATGTCGTCGACTCTACGACGAGCCCGTAGCGGGACTTGGAGCGGATGACGGGAATCGAACCCGCGCTATCAGCTTGGGAAGCCGAAGTTACCAACTGTCGGCTCACTGGAGCTCACTGGAGCGAAGTTCCGCGTGATGTCGGGGGGAGTGTGAGACACGGTTGGACCTGGTGTGTTCGAATTTCGGGTGAGAAAAGCGGGAACACCGCGGTGGTGACTGAGCGGCGCAAGTTGAGGGAGCTCATGACGATGAGACGGCACTTCGCTCCTGGGGCGTCGCGTGTGCATAGTCATAGTTATCGGTACGGACTCGGGACGGTCGTCCGCGGGTTCCGGCGCGCTATGGGAGCCCCTTGCCTCAAGCTCTCGTACTCGCGACGCAAGGGGGGTTCGGCGCCCTACTCGGCTCCGGGACTGTGAGACGAAAGCGCCCCGATCTGCCCGAGCAGTCCCGCCAGGTCTGGCTGTCCGACTTCGTCGACGATCAGCCCGTTGGTGAAGCGGTAGAAGTTGGTAGCGTGCACGGCGACCTTCCGTCCGGTCGGAGGATTGCCGAGGAACTCGCCGTCGTGCGTGCCGCAGAGTTCGAAGCGTGCGGCGACGACGTCTCCCTCGGTGACCAGCCGGTCTATCCTCCACTGGATGTCGGAGAAGCCACTCCGCATGATCGACAGGATCTGCAGGTACCCGTCGAGGCCCCGGAACGGTTCTGAAGAGAACGGCGTGAGGAACTCCGCGTCGGGCGAGATGACCTCCCGACCGATCAATGGATCTGCGGTGTTGATGAAGTCGACAAACCGGTGCAGAGCAGTTCTGGGGTCGGTGGTCACGAAGATCCAATCGTCGAGGGGCGCGGTGCGGTGGAGCAACTACTTTACATGTCAAGTAACCCGGCTAGAGTGGAGGTATGCGTGCGAACCCGGTAACCGTCCTCGATACGGCCGCTCCAGAGACAGGCGGAAGCGAGCGATCGGCTCGTGCCCGTGAATACTTCGCGGCCCTCGTGAGGCACGAGACCAATCTGTGGAACCTGGTCGAGAAACGGATGCGCGGCGAGGGGGTGTTGAGTCTGGCGCGTTTGGAAGTGTTGCGGGTCATCGAGGCGTCGCCGGCCGGCGCACGCGTGCAGGATGTCGCGACCGGCGTCGGGACATCGATCGCCGCATCCAGTCGGCTCCTCGATCGTCTTGCGGCCGACGGTCTCATCGAGCGTTCGCCGGACCCGACCGACCGCCGCAGCGTGCGGAGCGCGCTCTCGGCCCAAGGACGCGACGCGTACAACACCACGCAAGAACGGTTCACGCAGGCTCTGGACAGCGTGCTGACCGGCGCTGACACCGAGGCGATGACCATCGGAATCGCAGCGCTGGGACGGGTGCAGGCCGCGTTGGAGGTTGCGAGATGACTCGGTGGATGCGGGCCGTGGTCATCGAGGCCCCGGGCGGACCAGAGGTTCTGCAGCTTCGTGACATCCCGATACCCACTCCCGAGGCAGGTCAGGTGCTGATCCAGGTTCAGGCCTTCGGGCTGAATCGGTCCGAGCTGCACTTCCGACGTGGGATGGGCGACTTCGGAAGCTTCCCGCGCGTGCCTGGGATCGAGGCGGTGGGAATCGTGGAGGCAGCGCCCGGCGGAGAGTACGAAGTCGGTACCCAGGTCGCCGCGCTCATGGGAGGGATGGGTCGTGACTTCGACGGCGGCTATGCCGAGTACACCCTCGTCCCGGCCGGCAATGTCCTGCCTTTCGTCAGCACCCTCGAGTGGGCAACCCTCGGTGCGATCCCCGAGATGCTGCAAACCGCGCACGGGTCGCTCACGGTGGGCGTGGGCGCCCGTCCGGGCGACACGCTCCTCATCCGGGGTGGCACGTCGTCGATCGGACTCGCATGTATCGTCCTGGCGAAGGGCCAGGGCATGACCGTCATCGCCACCACCCGAAACCCCGACCGTGCCGAGCTGCTGCACCGCACCGGCGCCGACCATGTCGTCATCGACACAGGCAACATCGCCGCGGACGTCCGCGCGATCATCCCGAGCGGTGTTCACGGCGCCGTCGAGCTCATCGGTACCGACACGCTGCCCGACACGCTCCGAGCCACCGCCGTTCACGGAACGGTGTCATTCACCGGGATGCTCTCCGATGTCTGGACCATTCCGGACTTCTACCCGATGGATGTCATTCCCAATGGGGTCCGCCTCACCGCATACTCCGGTGAAGCCAGCGACCTTCCCTCGCCGGTGCTGCAGGAATTCCTGGAGGCGGTGGCAGCCGGCACCGCGCGAGTGCCCATTGCACAGGTCTATTCGCTCGAGGACATCGTGCAAGCCCACCGCGACATGGAACACGGTACGCACTCAGGCAAGCTCGTCGTCACCACCTGATCGCCGAGCGAAAGCAGGCACGACGGAACAAAGATCCGCTGGGCGATGATGCAGATGCGCCCGCTCGTATGCGCGTTTCGACGGCGTCGCGGACTATGTCGCCAAGCGGGGGAAGAGTCGCTCAGCAGCGGAGCGGTGCACCGCGCCGAGCCGTTCCGCACCTGGGCCGTCGTAGGTGGCCAGCGAGTGGTCGAAACGGGCGCTCCAGTCTGGGTGCGCGTAGGGGAAATCGCTGCCGTAGAGGATGTGGCCGGGTTCCGCGAATGTCAGAAGCGACGGCAGTGAGGTGGGGGTGGCAGAGAGGGCGGTGTCGAAGTAGAACTTACGAAGGCCCGCTTGGATGCCCTCAGGCGTCGTGCCGGGGTTGAACGTTGCGGCGGCGCTGAATCGATCTGCAGCGTAGGGCAGGAAACCGCCTGCGTGTGACAGGATCACGCGGAGTTCCGGATGCCGGTCGAACACCCCGTGCGCGACGAGGTCCACGGCAGTGCGGGTCGTGTCGAATGGGAAGTCCAACAGCGCAGTGGGCATTCCGGGCAACTGCTGGATCGGCGGTGCCGTGGGATGCACGAACACCACGGCCGAACGCGCGGCGAGCTCGGTCCACAACGGCTCGTACGCGGGATCGCCGAGGTAGCGCCCGTGCGCGTTCGACAGGAGGAGCACGCCGTCGGCATGGAGCTCGTCGAGGGCCCGTACGGCTTCGGCGACTGCGCCGTCGAAATCCGGCAGCGGCAGCACCGCGAAATGTCCGAAACGGTCAGGGTGTTCTCTGACCAGCTCGGCCTGGTAGTCGTTCAGCTCGCGGGCGAGGTCGCGGGCAGCGGCATCGTCACCGAAATGCACACCGGGTGCGCTGATCGACAGGATCCCTGTCTCAATGTTCTTCTCGTCCATCATGGCAATCGCCGATTGAGGGTCCCATTCAGGCATCAGCCATCCGCCGACGGCCCGCGGACCTGTGCGCGCCGCTGTGCCACCGCTTTCAGCCCACGGATTCCATTGCGCGGACCCGCCAGCCACGGCCTGCGCCCCGGCTCCGCTCCCTGCCATCAGATCTCCCGCCGCCGCCAGTGCCTCCAGGTAGCGAGGTGGAAGCAGGTGCTGGTGAACATCGATCTTGCCCGGCATGGTGACACCCTCCATGTGTTCTCGGCGACGCTGGTCAGTTGCCCCGACTTGGCGAACCTGTTCTTTGACATTCGTCAAGTAGATGACGAGTGTACGTCTGTTGCGGAACTCCGGCAAGGCCCCTCCGGCTGCGAACTCCAGGGCCCCGACGAGCCGACTTGTGCAGACGCTGCATAAATGCATAGACTGCACGAATCGCAGGAATGTCGGAACAAGCGGAGGCGAACATGGATGGCGGGTTGCGTGAACGGAAGCGAGCGGCGACACAGGAACACATCGAACGTGCCGCCATCTCGCTTGCGCTCGAGCACGGCTTCGAGAACGTCACCGTGGACATGATCTGCGCGGCAAGTGCGGTGTCACAACGCACGTTCTTCAACTACTTCGGATCGAAGGAGGGGGTCATCGTCGGCGGCGCACCACTGATGCCGAGCGACGAACACATCGACGCGTTCACTCGGTCGACGGGCTCGAATGTCCTTGCCGATTTCCTCACGATGATCACCTCATCGCTCCTGGAGCGTGAACCAGATGCCGCGCTCTTCAAGGCTCGACGGGAGTTGATCATGCGCACTCCGGAGCTTCTCGCCAGAGAAACGGCTCGCATGGGCGAATCCGAAGACCAGTTCGTCGCGATCATCATCACCCGTTATGGGCTCCAAGGACGACACCGCGCCGACCATCCCGAGCTGGAGGACGAAGCCCGGATGGTCGTCGCACTCGCCACCGGCGTCCTGCACTACGTGAGGCGCCGATGGGTGAGCGCGCGCCCAGGAGCGTCCACGCGGGATCTCCTGAGCAGTTCCATCGAACTCATCCAACGCATCACCAACGATCACCCTCGACAGCCGAAGGGCACGGCGTACTGACCATGACCGACACCTCTCTCAGCGAGCACGGCACAACCGCGTTGCCGGCCTCGAATCGCAACATTCTGCTCATCTTCGCCGGCCTCATCCTGACCATGCTGCTCTCCTCACTCGATCAGAGCATGTTCTCCACTGCGTTGCCGACGATCGTCGGGGAACTCGACGGTGTCGACAGCATGCTGTGGGTGACGACCGCCTACATCCTCGCCTCCACGATCATGCTGCCGGTCTATGGCAAGCTCAGCGACTTGATCGGTCGGAAAGGACTGTTCATCGGTGCGATCAGCCTGTTCGTCCTCGGCTCCATCATCGGTGGCATGGCACAGGACATGACGGTGCTCATCGTCGGTCGAGCCGTGCAGGGACTCGGCGGCGGTGGGCTCATGATCCTGTCGCAGGCGATCATCGCCGACGTCGTCCCCGCCCGCGAGCGCGGCCGGTACATGGGAATCATGGGCGGCGTCTTCGCGATCTCGTCCGTCGCCGGGCCCCTGCTCGGAGGCTGGTTCACAGAAGGGCCCGGGTGGCGGTGGGGCCTGTGGATCAACATCCCTCTGGGAGTCCTCGCCATCGTCTCTGCGGCGGTGTTCCTGCATCTGCCCAAGAACACGGCAGGGCGACCCAACGTCGACTTCGCCGGGATGGGCCTGCTGGCCGCTGCGTCGACCGGCCTGGTCCTGGTCACCACCTGGGGCGGGAGGACCTATGACTGGGACTCGGCCGTGATCATCTCGCTGATCGTCGCGACCATCGTGGCGGGCGTCGCCTTCGTCCTGGTCGAGCGTCGCGCCGCCGAGCCGATCATGCCGCTTCAGCTCTTCAAGGATCGCAACTTCAACCTGACCACGATCGCCGGTTTGATCACGGGCATTGCGATGTTCGGCGCTATCGCCTACATCCCCACCTACCTGCAGATGGTCACCGGCGTCGACGCGACAGAGGCAGGTCTGCTGATGATTCCCTTGATGGCCGCCCTGCTGGTCAGCTCAATCGTTTCCGGTCAGCTCGTCAGCAGATTCGGTCGCTACAAGTGGCTTCCGGTCGTGGGAACGGCGATCATCGCCGTGTCCCTGTTCCTCCTGTCCACGATGACGCCGACGTTGCCGATCTGGATACTCTGCTCCTACCTGGCGATCATGGGTCTGGGCTTGGGCATGAGCATGCAGATCCTCATCCTGATCGTGCAGAACTCGTTCCCCAATTCCCAGGTGGGCACTGCGACCGCGGCAAACAACTATTTCCGACAGATCGGTGCCAGCCTGGGCACTGCGATCGTGGGCAGCCTGTTCGTTGCGAACCTCACGGATCTGCTCGCAGTTCGTCTCCCTGCCGGCGCCGCCACTGCGGCTGGGGGAAGCAACTCGTTCACCCCGGCACTGGTACGAGAGCTACCCGATGCGATCCGCGACGTGATCGTCGGCGCGTACAACGACGCTCTTGCGCCCGTGTTCATGTACATGGTCCCCATGGTCCTCGCGGCGGCGGTGTTGCTGCTGTTCGTCACGGAGAAGCCACTGGCCACGACGATCGAACGGGACATCCTCCCCAAGGCTCTCGAGATCGACGGCGCAGACAGCCTCGCCCTCGCATCGATTCCGCAGGCGGTACCCGCGCCCGACGTCCGAAAGGACTCCGGCATGACGGCGCCCTAGTGGCGCGCTCCGGCCGACCTCGCCGGCGATGATGGCGTTTCGATCGAGGAGGTACGCCGAGACTCAGTGGTTGGGTTGATCGGTCCAGGCGGCAGAGACGCTGCGATCGACAACGCGACGCCAGCCGTGGGGGGCGGCAGGGTCGTGGCTGGCCATCCCCGCCATCCACAGCACGGTCATGAGGTCGTCGGGGGTGAACTCCTCGGACAACGCGCCAGCGTCGTGGGCGTTCTGCACGAGTTCGGCCCCGAGCGCCATGGATCGTTCACATGCATTGATGAGCAGTACGGCGTCTGGATAGCGGCGCAGCATCGCGTCGTTCATCGCCGGGTCGCTGAGTTGGAGGTCGATCATCTCGGTGATGAACGTCTCCAGCTGCGCGCGAGGAGTCTCCGCTTCCAATGTCCGCTCTCTGAGCGCCTTGAGTTTCTCTCCGGCGAGGTTGTCAACCACGGCGTCGATGAGCTCCTCGCGGGAGCCCACGCGGTTGTAGAGCGTCCCGATGCTCACGCCGGCTTCTCGGGCGATGTCCTCCAGTGGGGCGGAAAGTCCTCGGCGTGAGAACACGGCCAGGGCGGCCGCGCGCAGCTTCTCGAGGTTCGCCTGTGCGTCTCGGCGCAGGCCAGGCGTGGTGGTCACGGCAACTCCAGTAGAAATTGAGGGGCACCTCAACATATGCTTGGCGTGAGTTGAGGATCATCTCAACTTACCGCACCAGAACACAACCGGCTCGGCGGTGGGCCACGGAGGAAGACGTCATGCCCCTCATCACCATCATCGGCGCTGGCCCTGGACTGGGTCTGGAGATCGCGCGGGCCTTCGGGCAGAAGGGCTTCGACGTCGCGCTCGTCGCCCGAGACCAGACCAAGCTCGACGCACTTGCGCGAACCCTTGCAGGTGAAGGCATCCACGCTCAGGGTTTCACTGCCGACGTCAGCGAGCCGGCCACGATCACGAATGCACTCACGTCGATCCGGCAAGCACTCGGCCCGATCGACGTCCTCGAGTTCTCGCCGGCGGACCGGACCCTGGAATCCGTCGATGCTCTGGAAGTGACCATGGAAAACCTCCAGCCGCAGATCGACTTCTATCTCGGCGGCGCTATCACCGCCGTCGGCGCAGTGCTGCCGGACATGATCTCCAGTGGCACCGGGACCATCCTCGTGACAACCGGCGGCGGCTCACTTGCCCCGACACCGGTTCGTGGCAACATCAACATTGCTGCAGCGGGACTCCGCAACTGGACGCTCAATCTCAACAGCGCCCTGACGGACACGGGAGTCTACGTCGCGTTCGTCGCGATCACCGCCCTCATCGGCGGAGGCCGCCCGGATGCCGAGCCCGCTGTCATCGCGCAGGCGTATGTGAAGCTCTACGCCGAGCGACGTGACGCGGAACTGCACTACGTCGCCTACGACCACTGACATCCTTCCCGTCCGGTGCCCTCGGCGCCGGACGGGAAGCCGTTCAGAGTGCTGGAGCTCCGGGTGCGCTCATTCAGTAGTGACGGCGGCTGCCCCGGTCGCAAAAGCGCGGAGCGTTGCGATCTGCTGGGCGATGGGCGGCGGGGTGTCCGCGGTCTGCCAGGTGGACACGAGTGCCACCATCCCGCCGATGGTGAAGATGCGAGCATCGCCATCGAGCGCGATCGTGGATCCGGTTGGATCGCGGTCCGACTCCGTCAACCAGGCGGTGACCGCCGCCGCGATGACCTCGGCAACACGCTCGCCGCGGGGGATCGCGCGAAGCTTCTCGAAGAACGCGCGGTCTTCTCGACCGGCCGCGAGTAGCGGCTCGATTCCGCGCGCTCGAACGGCTTCGATGAGGGCCGCATCGAGATTCGCGGCAACCTCATCGAGGGAAAGCCAGTCGCTGAGCAGGCGGCTGATCCAAACGTCGGTCGCGAGGTCGCCGACGTTGCTGTAGTGGTTGTGCAGCGCCTGCCTGCTCAAGCCTGCCCGGTCAGCCACCGTGCTCATCGCGATCGTCTCGCCCTTCGGTGACTCGGAGACCAGGGCCGTCAATGCCCGAATGAGGGCAGCCCGCGTCCGGGTTACCCGCGGGTCCACCCGCTGTTCTCCTGCCTCCACGGTCAATGCTCTTTCCGACATGCCTCCATCTTGCCAGGATTCGACCGCATGATGTACATTCGTCATCTAATTGACAATCGTAAAGGACGCCATGACGCACGCAAACGATCCGGCCCCGCAGCACAAAAGCGTTCCGCAGCACCCGGAGTTCGAAGCGGCAGTGGCCGGTGGCCCACTGACCTCTGAGGGACCAGGATCCACGCATCGATATCGGAACCTCATCCTTGGCGGTCTCGCCATCCTCCTGCTGGCGATGGCGATGCTCATCAGCTATTCGAGTGCGTTCGGCAACCCGACTCCGAACAACGTCCACCTCGCTGTAACGGGCGATGTAGCCACAATCGTCGCGCTCGAGCAGCAGGACTCCCTCGAGCTCACCGTGGTGGGCTCCGCGATGGAGGCGCGAGCTGCGGTCCTCGATCGAGATACGGACGGCGCTATCGTGCTGCCGACCCCCGGGGCGGACGCCGTTGTCACCACGTACGTCGCCAGCGGTGGGGGCCGCGGCCTCAGTCAGGCGGTCGCTGGTATCGGCGACTCCATTGCCGGGAAGCTCAGTGCCGCCAACGAAACCACCGATCTTGCCCCATTGGGGAAGAACGACCCGGTCGGATCCATCGAGTTCTACGCGATCCTCTTCGCGGGGCTCGGGGCGGCTCTTGGTGCAACGATCTTCGGTCGCATCCTGGGAACGGTGGACACGTCGGCGAAGTTCGTCGAGCGCAGTGTGGTCCTCGTCGCCTATTCGGGAATGCTCGCCGGATTGATCTCTCTCTGGATCGACTCCGCCCTCAACGCGATCACCGTTGATCCCCCTGCCGTGTTCGCGGTCCTCTGGCTGACCGCCGTCGCCATTGGCGGGGCAGTGACCGGCGTGGCCGCGCTCGGCGGAACCATCGCCGCGCTGGTCATGACCCTGGCTCTGGTCATTCTTGGCAAAACGTCCTCCGGCGGGCCCCTCGGCATTCACGTCCTCAACGACTTCTTCCAGACCCTGTACTACGTCTTCCCGCAGGGAGACGCTCTCGACCTCCTACGATCCGTCGAATATTTTGACGGCGCCGCTGTCTCCGCCCCGATCATCCGACTCGGGATCTGGGCGGTTGCGGGCATCCTGCTCACCCTGACAGCGATGCTCATCAGAAGCCGACGAGACGCCGCGACCCGGCTGAGCAGTGCTGGGCGCCCGGACACCGACGTCAACCCGGTCACCGCATGGGCGACCCCCCAAGCAGAACTCCACGCAACCACCCGCAACTGAGCACTCAACGGAACGGTCGCAACTTCATCACCCCGGTCGCGACGTCGAAGCGGACCTCCCGTTCTCGATCGCGAAGGCCGTCGCCGTGTCGGGAGAGTCCACCTGGCTCCGGATCGGGGAGGCGATCACCAACTGGCTTGAGGCTGACGCTTGCTCGCGCTGCAGTCCGGAGATGACCTGATGGTCGTGAGGAAATCCATCCTGACCAGGTCTTTGGAGCGGATGACGGGAATCGAACCCGCGCTATCAGCTTGGGAAGCTGAAGTTCTACCATTGAACTACATCCGCGTGGCGCCGGAGCGTCCTGAGTAATCGTACATGAAGAGGTGGCCTTCGTCCGGTCCCTGCGTGCGGGCACCGTTCGGCCCGTGAGTCTCACCCTCGGTCCCTGAGCTTGTCGAAGGGCGGGTGTCGTCGTATGCCCTTCGACAAGCTCAGGGACCGGGGATTGGCGCTGGCTCAGGGACCTGGGATTGGCGCTGGCTCAGGGACCGGGGATTGGTGCTAGCTCAGGGACCGGGGGTTGGTGCTGGACCGGGGACCGAGTGGTGCTGGACCGGGGACCAGGACTGGTGAGGTCGTCGGGGTCGGGTCGGGGGTGCCAGGGACCTCCGGGGTGCCCGGAGCTAGGCTGGTTCACCGTTCCCCGAGCGGGACGGGATCGAGGGTGTGACGTGAAGCGCAGTACAGGTGTCGTCGTGGCCGGCCTCGCCGCCGTTGCCGTCGCCGGGTTCGGGATCGCGAGCGCGATGGTCGCCCGTCGCGTCATCGGAGCAGGACGCGTGCACTACAGCGACGTGTTGCCGACCTCGTCTCCGAAGACCGTGCGGCTCGAACGGAACGCTGCCACCGAGCTGCCGGGACGATACGGGCTCGAGTTCGACGACGGCTCGCGAGTCATCGTCGGGCCCGTGATCGGTCGCGAGACGACGGACGGTTCCGTGATGCGAGCCGTGATCGCCGGCCGGGTTCCAGCCGGAGCGACCCGTGCGCGGTTCACCGGCGCAGCCGTGACGCCCGCGGACCTCGGGGTGGACGAGGCGCGGGTTCCGAGGGCGCGGTCAGGGGCGTGGCGATTCGACGGCGACGCCGACAGCGCCGCACATGACATGACCTGGGTCGTGCACACCCACGGACTCGGGGCCTCGCCGCTCGCGACTCTCCGCTCCGTGCAGGCCGTGCAGCGCGCAGGCCTGCCGTCGCTCGTCACCTGCCTCGGGTCCGCGTTCGCCGAGCGTCGCTCCGGGGCTGACGCCACGGACGTCGACCGCGTCATCGCGGCCATCGACGACGCCGTAGCGCTCGGTGCGCGACGGGTCATCGTCTGCGGGTGGTCCTACGGCGCCGCCCTGAGCCTCGCGGCGGCACGCGAGCGACCCGAGATGGTGCAGGGCGCGATCCTCATCTCGCCGATGCTCGGCCTCAGCGAGACGGTGCTCCATGCGGCTGCGGTCGCCGGGGTGCCGCGGGTGCTCGTGCACTCGGCGCTCGCCGCACTCTCGACGCCGGTGCTGGCGCGATCCGCCGGGGTGCGCGGCGCGGTTCCGGTCCGCGCGCTGTCCGCCGGGCCGATCGACGGTTTGCCGACGCTCGCTATCCACTCGCCCGGCGACACGACGATCCCCGTGGAGCTCACGCGGGCCGTCGCTCACCGTTCACCCTCGTTCGAGCTCGTCGAGGTCGCCGCTGCGCCGCACGGGTTGGAGTGGAACGTCGCGCCGGAGGCGTTCGAGGTGGCCGTGCGGGAGTGGCTCGGAGCGCGCTGATCGGAGTGCTCCTCGGTGCCTGAGCTCGTCGAAGGGCGGGGTGAGTCCAGGTGCCCTTCGACAGGCTCAGGGACCGGCGTGGTTGGGGGAGCGGGACGGCGGACGGAGCGGGTTGGCTGCGTGGTGCCCTTCGACAGGCTCAGGGACCGGGATGGTTGGGGGAGCGGGTCGCTGTCGGTTGGGTGCGTGGTGACCTTCGACAGGCTCAGGGACCGGCGTGGTTGGGGGAGCGGGACGGCGGACGGAGCGGGTTGGCTGCGTGGTGCCCTTCGACAGGCTCAGGGACCGGGATGGTTGGGGGAGCGGGTCGCTGTCGGTTGGGTGCGTGGTGCCCTTCGACAAGCTCAGGGACCGGGGTGGTTGGGGGAGCGGGTCGCGGTCGGTTGGCTGCGTGGTGCCCTTCGACAGGCTCAGGGACCGAGCGGGACGGCGGACGGGGATCGGGGTGGTCGGGGCTCAGGGACCTGGATGTCCGTCCTAGGCCGGGTCCTTCGCGTAGCGGTAGCGGGCCCCGGTGTGCTCCTCGGGGAGACGGTCGCCACGGCCGTGGAGCTTGTGGCGGAGACTGCCCTCGACGTACTCCTCGGGGTAGGCACCACGACGTCGCAGCTCGGGGATGACGAACTCGACGATGTCCTCGAAGGTGCCCGGCGTGATGGCGTAGGCGAGGTTGAAGCCGTCGACGTCGGTCTCTTCCACCCACTCCTGCAGGGTGTCGGCGATCTCCGACGCACTGCCGACGATCCGCGGACCGAGCCCACCGATCGCGCCCATGCGCGCGATGTCCTTCACCTTGAACTCGCCACCCTCCTCATTGGCCGCCTGGTAGTTGGCGACCGCCGACTGGATGGCGTTGCTCTTGACGTTGCCGATCGGCTCCTCCGGGTCGTACTGCGACAGGTCGATGCCCATCCAGCCCGACATGAACACGAGCGCACCCTCCTGCGACGCGTACTGCAGGTAGTCCTCGTGCTTCGCCTGGGCCTGCTCGCTCGTCTCGTCGGTGATGATCGTCAGCAGCGTGTAGATCTTCGCCGAGTACCGGTCGCGACCGGCGGCCTCGAGGGCATCGCGGATGCGTCCGACCGTCGCCTTCAGGCCCGCCTTCGTCGACGCCCCGACGAAGATCGCCTCCGCGTTGCCAGCGGCGAACTGGATGCCGCGCGGCGACGCACCGGCCTGGTAGATGACCGGCGTCCGCTGCGTGGACGGCTCGGACAGGTGGATGCCGGGCACCGTGTAGTGCTTGCCGAAGTGGCCGATCTCGTGGACCTTCGTCGGGTCGGTGAACACGCCCGTCTCGCGGTCGCGCACGACGGCGTCGTCCTCCCACGAGCCCTCCCACAGCTTGTAGAGGACCTCGAGGTACTCGTCGGCGACGTCGTACCGCTCATCGTGCTCGAGCTGGTCGTCGTGCCCCATGTTGCGCGCCGCACTCGGCAGGTAGCCGGTGACGACGTTCCAGCCGACCCGCCCCTTCGTCAGGTGGTCGAGCGTCGACATGCGCCGCACGAACGGGTACGGGTGTTCGTAGGCGGTGCCGGCGGTGACCCCGAACCCGAGGTGCTTCGTCACCGCGGCCATCGCCGACACGAGCAGGATCGGGTCGTTCACCGGCACCTGTGCGCCGTTGCGGATCGCCGCCTCGTTGCTGTCGCCGTAGACGTCGTACGTGCCGAGGACGTCGGCGATGAAGATGCCGTCGAAGTTGCCGCGCTCGAGCAGCTGCGCCAGGTCCGTCCAGTAGGAGAGGTCCTTGTAGGTGCTCGAGCGGTCGTCGGGGTGACGCCACATGCCCGATGCCTGGTGGGCGACGCAGTTCATGTCGAAGGCGTTGAAGCGGATCTGTCGGGTCATACGCACGATCCTGCATCACGAGTCCCGGACGTCGCCTGGCAATCGGCCTCGCCCGTAACAGGGCGTCATCTGGGCGCAGCGCACTACCCGCGCGAGGGGTCCTCCGCCGCGATCGCCTCGGCGTACTCCGCATCGCTGAGGGCGCCGACCGTCGAGTGCCGACGCCCGTACCCGAGGTAGAGCGCCGCTCCGACGAGCATCCAGATGAGGAACACGATCCAGGTCGTCCCGCCGAGCGACACCATCAGCCCGAGGCACATGACGATGCCGAGCGCGGGGACCACCGGGAACAGCGGGACGGAGTAGCTGCGGTCGAGATCGGGACGCAGGCGACGCAGCAGGATGACCGAGAGGTTCACGAGGGCGAACGCGAACAGCGTGCCGATGCTCGTGGCGTCGGCGAGCTCGCCGAGCGGGATGAGGGCGGCGACCACCGCGACGACCGCTCCGACGATGACGGTCCCGGCGACGGGTGTCCCGCTGCGGCGACCGACGCGCGAGAACACCCGCGGCACCATGCCGTCCTGCGCCATCCGGTACAGGATGCGCGTCTGCCCGTAGTAGACGGTGAGCACCACGCTCGCGATCGCGATGACCGCGCCGATGGAGAAGAACAGGGCGACGATCGGCTGTCCGGTGATCTCGGTGAGGATGCCGACGAACGCGGACTCGTCGTCCGCGAAGACGGTCCACGGCCGGGCACCGATCGCGGCGATGGCGACGAGGATGTAGACGGCGGTGACGATCACCATCGACAGGATGATCGCGCGCGGCAGGTCGCGACGTGGGTTCGTCGCCTCATCGCCGGCGGTCGACGCCGCGTCGAACCCGATGTAGGAGAAGAACAGCCGGCTGGAGGCTGCCGCGATACCGGCGACCCCCATGGGCGCGAGCGGTTCGAAGTTGCCGAGGGAGAACGCCGAGAACGCGATGACGACGAAGACGAGGAGCACGGCGAGCTTCACGAACACCATGATCGTGTTCGCCCAGGCGCTGTCCTTCGCGCCGCGGACGAGCAGCAGCATCGCGAGGAGGACGAGGGCGGCGGCCGGCAGGTTGATCAGGCCGTCGGCGACGCCGATCGGGTTCGCGAGTGCCGGCGGCAGTCCCAGGCCGAAGACCGCGAGCGCTTCGTTCACGTACTGCCCGGCGCCCACGGCGACCGCCGCGACGGAGACCCCGTACTCGAGCACGAGACACCACCCGCACACCCAGGCGACGCCCTCACCCATCGTCGCGTAGGCGTAGGAGTAGCTGGATCCGGAGACGGGTACCGAACCGGCCATCTCGGCGTAGGACAGGGCCGACAGGAGTGCTGCGAGCCCGGCGACCGCGAACGCGATCCACACGGCGGGCCCGGCGAGCGGGACGGCGGTGCCGAGGACGACGAAGATGCCGGTGCCGAGTGTCGCGCCGACGCTGATCATCGTGAGCTGCCAGACACCGAGCGAACGGCGGAGCGACGTCCCCGAGTCGGCGGGATACGTCCCGAGTCGGACGAGCGGCATGCGCCGGCGCAGCTGCGCGTGGAGCGGGAGTCGGCGGTTGGTCACGGGTATCCATGGTAACCGTGGGTGCGGGGAGCGTCGGGCGCGCTCGCACTCACCCCGTTTCGGCGAGCTCGGGTCTGGTCTCGTGTCGTCGACCGTCGGGTGTGGTCCAGGTGAGGATGCCGCCGGGGTGGTGCTCGAGGTTCCAACCCGGCAGGTGTTTCAGCCGGTGATGATGTCGGCAGAGACAGGCCAGGTTGTCGACCGCTGTCGTGCCGCCGTCCTGCCAGGCGACCGAGTGGTCGAGGTCGCAGTTCCGGGCGGCTCGTCCGCAGCCCGGAGCCCGACACGTGGTGTCTCGCAGGCGGACGGCACGCGCGAGATCTGCCGGTACCCGGTACTGCTCGCGTCCGACGGACACGACGGCTCCCGTTTCCGGTTGGGTGAGGATGCGGGTCATCGAGGGCGCGGTGACCGCGAGTCGGGCGGCGGTGTCGGGGTCGATCGGGCCGTAGCCGTCGAGCACACCGGGTTCGTCGGTGACGCCGAGGGTGGACAGCGCCGGGACGGTCATCTGGACGGTGGCTCGGATGCGGGCCTCGATGCCGACGGGCTCGGCGAGCAGGGGGTCGGCCCCGGCGGCGACCGCCTCTTCGGCGATCCTGGTGGCGTCGTCGAGCGGCGCGGAACCGGGGAGCCACGTGAACGTCCCGGTCGTCTCCGGGTCCACCGGGATGGGACCGACGTCGTCGCGCACCGTGCCGGCGACGGCGAGCGACGCGAGGGCGTCGGCGCGCAGCTGCGCGAGCGTGCGGGTGTCGCCGGCGATCCGCGCCGGGACCGCGACGGCGTCGAGGCGGCTCCTGATCGCGTGCGCCAGCGGGGCCGTGGTGAACAGGTGCAGCCAGGCCATGCCGTCGGCCGCAGCCTCGAGCTCGACACGGCGGTCGGTGATCGAGCGCGTGCGTCGAGCGGTGATCGATTCGGGGTGCAGCCGCTCCCGCACCACCCTCGCGCGTTGGCGGAGACGTGCGGTCGTCGAGCGGAGGGCCACGGGCAGCACCTGCTCCAGGAACACCGCACGGCCCTCCGCCGGGACGTCGCGGAGTTGGTCGGTGATCGCACGGGCGTGACCGCCGCTGATGGAACCCTCCGCGAGCGCCTCGAGCACGCTGGGTGCGTGGTGGACGAGCGCCTCGGCGTCGCCGACCCGTGCCTGGAGCGTGGGCTCGGACATCCTCGTGGCGATCGCGAGTGACGCGCACATCGACCGCCTCGCGAGGTCGCGGGCGTCGGTCGAGGTGGTGCTCGCGGAGACGAGCGCTGACGCGGTGGCGTCGGCATACGCGAACGCCTCGGCGAGGAGCCGTGCCTCCTCGGCGTCGAGCGCCGCGCGGCGCCGGGCGAGATCGACGAAGCGGTCGGTGAACGACGCCATCCGAGCCGCGAAGGCATCGCTCGGGTGTTCCGGGTGCTCCGGATACCTCGAGCGCTCGTGCACCTCGGGGCCCTCGAACGTGGCGGTCTCGGTCATGACTCCAGTCCAACATGGACCACTGACATTCGAGATGATCACGAGGATCTGGGTCGCTCGGACCCGCCCATCGCCTCGCACAGACGACCGCCGAACACCAGGGCGAGCTCGCCGTCACCGGTGGCTCGTACGATGAGCGGGTGGGTATGCGTTCGCTGCTGAGTCAGCTGGCCGGGGGAGTCCGAGGAGCGGCGCCGGAGGGCGTCGACGAGCAGGCGGTCGTCCGCCTCAATGCGGAACGGCCCGTGCGCGAGGTGCTCGAGCTGGCCGGCCGGATCGGCGAGTCGATGCTGGCACTCGGAGCAGCAGCGGCCGAGGTCACCGACGCCATCCGCCGGGTGTGCCGCGCGTTCGACCTCGAATGCCAGGTCGACCTCACCTTCACCTCCATCCTCATCGCGCACGACGGGTCCGAGCTGTCGCCGGGCGTCACCGTGCTCCGCGTGGTCCGCTCGCCCTCCGCCGACTTCGATCGCCTCGCCAAGGTCGTCGTGGTCGCCGAGGGCATCACCAACCGATCCGAACCGATCATGACGGTCACCGACGTCGCCCGCGACGACGAAGCCGACCTCCGCGACGAACTGCACGCCCGCCTCGGCGCCGCCCACCGCGACCTCGACCGCATCCTCACCGCACGACGGACCTACCGCCGCGGCTTCGTCACCGTGCTGCTGTCGACCATGGCGGCGGCCGTCGCCGTCCTCCTCGGGGGTGGCGTCGTCTCGATGCTGCTCGCCGCCGCCACCACCGCGCTCATCGACAGCGCCTTCCGCGCACTGAACGTCTGGAAGCTGCCGGTCTTCTTCCTCCAACTCACCGGGGCGGCCATCGCCACGACCATCGCCGTCCTCATCTCGATCCTCAGCCCCTACGTCCCGGACGACCTCTCGGCCCTGCCGCCGGCCCTCATCGTCGCGTCGGGCATCGTCGTCCTCCTCGCCGGGGCATCCCTGGTGGGAGCGGCCGACGATGCGATCAACGGTTTCCCCGTCACCGCGAGCGGACGGCTCGTCGAGGTGATGCTCCTCACCATCGGGATCGTGGTCGGCATCGGTGGCGTCCTCGACCTCGCCCGGCGCCTCGGTATCTCTCTCGTCCTCTTCGACCTCCCGGTGAGCCCGTGGCCCGTCGCCGTGCAGATCGTCGGCGCGGCCGTGGCCTCCGCCGCCTGGGCGATGGCTTCGCAGGCGGCCCTCCGTGCAGCGTTCTTCGCCGGGGTCACCGGCGCGATCGCGTTCTCCGTCTTCGTGTTCGTCTCCGGCAGTGGCGTCGCGCCCGCCGCAGCCAGTGCGCTCGCCGCGCTCATCATCGGCTTCGCCGCGGAGGCGCTCGGCCCGCGGCTGCGCATCCCGGCGATCATCCTCACCATCTGTGGGATCGTGCCGCTGCTGCCCGGGCTCGCGATCTACCGCGGCATGCTCGCGCTCGTGAACGGCGAGCAGGGTTCCGAGGGGGTCGAACAGCTGCTGCAGGCGGGCCTCACCGGTCTCGCGCTCGCCGCCGGCGTCACGCTCGGCGAGATCCTCGCCCGCCGCACGGGCGTCTCCGGCCGCGTGCTGCTCCCCGGATACATCCGGCGCTCCAAGCGCCACCCGCGCTGAGCAGCCCCGGTCACTGAGCGGTCCCCGGTCACTGAGCTTGTCGAAGTGCGCCCTTCGACAAGCTCAGGGACCGGGATGGTGTTGCCCAGGGACCGGTGACTGCGGCTCAGGGACCAGCGGTTGCGACTCAGGGACCGGTAGGGGAGGCCGTACGCTGCCGCTCCTGGGGCTTCGCCGCGGACGTCAGGAACGACGCCAGGACGACGACGGCGAGCACCACGATCATCGCGCCGCGCAGACCGAAGTGCTCCCCGAGGAACCCGAGCAGCGGCGGCCCGACGAGGAATGCGACGTAGCCGGCCGAAGCCACCGCCCCGACGGTCGTCGTCGGATCGTCGCTCTCACCCGCCGCCGAGAGGGTCACCGGGAAGCCGAGCGCCGCACCGAGCCCCCACAGCAGGACCGCGAGCCCCGCGACGAGCACACTGTCGGAGAACACGACGAGCGCGATGCCGACCGCCGACACGAGCGCGCTCACCCGCAGCACGTTGGCCTTGCCGAAGCGGGCGAGGAGCGGTTCGCCGGCGAAGCGACCGATCGTCATGGCGAGTGCGAACCCGGCGAAGACGATCGATCCGACGGCTGCCGTGGTGCCGTGCCCGTCGACCATGATGAGCGGCAACCAGTCGCCGGCGGCGCCCTCGGCGAGCGCGAGGGCGAGCACGATGAGCCCGAGGAAGATCACGCGCTGCTGCCGCCAGACCGCGAGCTGCGCACGGATCCCGGGGGAGCCAGCGCCCGTGTCCGACTGTCGTCCGGTCTCGGCCGGGATCTTCGGGATCGCCCACAGCAGCGCCGCCAGCGCGACGGTCGCGACGATCAGTAGATGGATCATCACCGGGAAGGCGATCGCCGTGAGCGCGATGCCGGCGACCGAGCCGATGACGGAACCCAGGCTGTAGCAGCCGTGGAGCACGGGCAGGATGGACCGCCCGGACAGCTGCTCGATCATCGCGCCCTCGATGTTGATCGCGATCTCGGCGAGGCCGAAGCCCAGACCGATGCCGATCAGACCGAGGAAGACGCCGACGCCCTGCCCGGCACCCGCCATGAGCGCCAGGAGGGCGAGGCCGATGACGAACGCCGCCCCACCGATGATGATCGGGCGACGCGCACCGAACCGGCGGACGAGCGCCGCGGACGACAGGATGCCCGTCATCGACCCGACGGAGATCCCGAAGAGGATGAGTCCCATCTCGGCGGTGCTCGCGTGCACGAGGTCGCGGACGGCGGGCGTCCGGACGATGAAGGACGACAGGCCCACGCCGACGGTGAGCATGAAGACGAAGATCGCCCCGCGCCGCCGCCGAAGAGGGGCGGACAGCGCGGGGCGGGGGTTCGCCTGACCGGCGCGAGCACTCATGCTCCGAGCCTAGAGGCGGTGATGCGGTGTGACGGGCGTGTTGCTAGCCCGACGGGTTCTCGACGGGGTCGCCCTCGGCGTCGGTCCCCGTCTCGGGGTCGACCTCCTCGGGCTTCGGCACATCGTGCTTCACGTCGTCGTCGTGCGTGTGCGGGGGACCGGGGCGGGGGCCGTCACTTGACATCGCCACGCCATCCCTGTCCGGTCTGGCCCTCGGATTCGACGAGCTGCTTGAAGTTGCCGAGGTCCTTCTTGACCGCATGGCCGGCCACACCGACGGCTGCGCCGAGGTGCTCGAGGAGCCCCTTGGGCTCCCAGTCGAGCTGCACGGTGACGCGCGTCTTGGCCTCCTCGAGGCGGTGGAACGTCACGACGCCGGCGTGGTCGACCTCGCCACCAGTGCTGGTCCAGGCGACGCGCTCGTCGGGGTGCTGCTCGGTGATCTCCGCCTCGAAGGTGCGGGTCTGTCCGGCGACGCTGACCGTCCACTCGGTAAGGGTGTCGGTGACCTGCGTGATCGAGTCGACCTCGTCGAGGAACTTGGGGAAGTCCTCGAAGCGGGTCCACTGGTTGTAGGCGACGGAGACGGGAACGTCGACGTCGATGGTTTCGATGACCTGGGTCATGGGCGCCATCCTCTCTGGTTCTGCGGTACCTGCGTGGGTCTCGTCCGGAAAGCCCGGACGCGACTGCGACGGTACGCGTGCAAGCTGCGATTCCGGGGGCATGGCCTCGGGCGCTGCAACCTGTTACCCTGCCCGACTCGACGCGAGCCCTCGCTCAGAGCTGGAAGCGGTACCCCATGCCGGCCTCGGTGAGCAGGTGGCGGGGAGTGGCCGGCTCAGGTTCGAGCTTCTTCCGCAGCTGCGCGATGTAGAGGCGCAGGTAGCCGGTGTCGGTCACGTGCGTCGGACCCCAGATCTCCGTGAGCAGCATCTGTCGGGTCACGAGCTTGCCGGCGTTCCGGATGAGCAGCTCGAGCACCTGCCACTCCGTCGGCGTCAGGCGGACGGTGGCCGGGGACGCACCAGGGATCTGCTTGGTGACCTGCTTCGCAGCGAGGTCGACCACGATGTCGCCGAACCGCACGGTGGGTTCGGCCTCGGCGCCGGGGACTCGCCGGGTGAGGGCGCGGATCCTGGCGAGCAGTTCGTCGATCGCGAAGGGCTTCGTCACGTAGTCGTCGGCTCCGGCGTCGAGCGCCTCGACCTTGTCGGTCGAGCCGGCACGACCGGACACCACGAGGATCGGCGCGTCGGTCCAACCGCGGAGGCCTTCGATCACCTGCCGCCCGTCGAGCCCAGGCATGCCGAGGTCGAGCAGGTACAGGTCGGGGCGGTGCGTCGTCGCGGCGTTGAGCGCAGCGGTGCCGTCCTCGGCCGTGATGATCTCGTAGCCCCGGGCGGTGAGGGTGATGCGCAGGGCCCGGAGGATCTGCGGGTCGTCGTCGGCGATCAGGATCTTCATCGAGCGGTCCCCTCCTGATCACGTGCCGCCGGCAGTGACACCACCATGGTGAGGCCCCCACCCGGCGTGTCCTCCGGTTCGAGTGTGCCACCCATCCCCTCGACGAAGCCCTTCGACAGCGCGAGTCCCAGGCCGAGACCGGTGAGGTTGTCGGTGTCGCCGAGCCGCTGGAAGGGGACGAACACGTCCTCGCGTCGGTCGGGCGCGATGCCCGGGCCGTGATCCACGATGCGGATCTCGACGGCGTCGCGGAACCCGCTCGTCGCGATCCGGACGGGGGTGTCGTCCGGGCTGAAGCGCTGCGCGTTCGTCAGGAGGTTCACGATGACGCGCTGGAGGAGGCCGGCGTCCGCGAGGACGGGCGGGAGGTCGGGGGCGAGGTCGAGCTCGGCGTCGTGCGGCCCGATGCCGAGCTCGTCGAAGGCCGGCAGGATCGCGTCCTCGACGTCGATCGGCGCGACAGTCACGGCGAGGACACCGGCCTGGAGGCGACTGACGTCGAGCAGGTTGGTGACGAGGGCCGCGAGCGTGCGCAGGCTGTCGTCCGCGGTCTCGAGGAGGTCGCGGCGGTCCGCCGTGGTGAGCTCGACGTCGGTCGCGCGCAGTCCGGTGACGGCGGCGGTCGCGGCGGCGAGGGGGCGCCGGAGGTCGTGACTGACCGCCGAGAGCAGCGCGCTCCGCACCCGGTCGGTCGCGGCCAGCGGGCCGACCTCCTGGGCGGTGGCGCGCAGATCGGTGTGCTCGAGCGAGGCGTCGAGCTGCGCTGCGATGACGGCGAGCAGGCGGCGGTCGGACGCGGCGAGCACCCCGCCGTGCAGTTCGAGCACCGCGCGGGTGCCGATCGGGATGCTCGTGAAGTCGCCTCCGCGGGTCGGTTCGCCGTCGACGGCGAGGACCTGCTCACCAGCGACGAGGCGCACGCCGGCGAGCGAGAAGGACTCGCGGGTCCGGCTGACGAGCGCCTGCAGGGCGCCCTCGCCGCGGAGCACGCTGCCCGCGACCGTCGCGAGCAGCTCGGACTCCGCGGCCGCGCGCCTGGCCGTGCGGGCCCGCCGCGCCGAGAGGTCGACGACGCCGCTCACGATCACGGCGATGACGACGTAGAGCACGAGCGCCACGAGGTGCGCCGGATCGTCGATGGTCACGGTGTAGAGCGGTTGGACGAAGACGAAGTCGAGCGTGACCCCGGACAGGACGGCTGCGAACACCGCCGGCCAGAACCCGCCCACGAGCGCGACGAGCACGACGAGGAGCTGGTAGGACAGCACCTCGCTCGTGATCGACTCCTCGGTCCGGGCGAGGTGGAGGAGCCAGGTGACGAGCGGCCCGCCGATGAGCGCGAGCGCGAAGCCCGCGATGTGGCGCCGTGCGCTCAGAGCACCGCCGAGCTTCGGCAGTCGGAACCGGCCGCCCGCCGCCTCGTGGTTGACGATGTGGACGTCGATGTTGCCCGACTCGCGGATGACCGTGTTGCCGATGCCGGGCCCCGTCACGGCGGCGGACAGGCGACTGCGTCGGCTGACACCGATGACGAGCTGCGTCGCGTTCGCCGCCTTCGCGAAGTCCACGAGCGCGCGCGGCACGTCGTCGCCGACCACCTGGTGGAAGGTGCCGCCGAGGGTGTCGACGAGCGCCCGCTGCTGCGCGAGCGCGCCGGGGTTCGCGGTGCGGAGGCCGTCCTGCGTCGTCACGTGCACCGCGATGAGCTCGCCACCGGAGGAACGGGCGGCGATCCGGGCGCCGCGTCGGAGCAGGGTCTCGCCCTCCGGGCCGCCGGTGAGGGCCACGACGACCCGCTCGCGCGCCTCCCAGGTGCTGTCGATGCCGTGTTCGGCGCGATAGTCGCGGAGGGCGGAGTCGACCTCGTCGGCCAGCCACAGCAGCGCCAGCTCGCGCAGTGCCGTGAGGTTGCCGAGGCGGAAGTAGTTGGACAGGGCGGCGTCGATCCGCTCGGCCGGGTAGACCCGGCCACCGGCGAGCCGGTCGCGGAGGGCCTGTGGAGCGAGGTCGATGAGTTCGATCTGGTCGGCCGCCCGCAGCACGGCGTCGGGGATCGTCTCCCGCTGCGGCGCCCCGGTGATCTGCCGGACGACGTCGTTCAGCGACTCGATGTGCTGGATGTTCACCGTCGAGAGCACCGAGACACCGGCGGCGAGCAGGGCCTCGACGTCCTGCCAGCGCTTGTCGTTCGTGGAGCCGGGGGCGTTCGTGTGGGCCAGTTCGTCGACGAGCGCGAGTCCGGGGCGGCGCGCGAGGACTGCCTCGAGATCCATCTCGTCGAGCGTCACGCCCCGGTGCTCGACACCCCGACGCGGCAGCGTCTCGAGCCCCTCGGTCAGGGCGGCGGTCGCGGCCCGACCGTGGGTCTCGACGACCGCGACGACCACGTCGACGCCCTCCCCGGCGAGGCGGTGCCCCTCCTCGAGCATGGCGTAGGTCTTGCCGACCCCGGGGGCCGCGCCGAGGAGCACCCGGAGTCGTCCGCGCTGCATGGTGTTCAGTCCTCCTGGAGCATGGCGCTCTGCCTGCCGACCTCGGGGGCCGCGCTGTGTCGTCCGCGCTGCATGGTCATCCGTTCAGTCGGGCCACGGCGAGGTTCAGCTGCAGGACGTTGACCGTGGACTCCCCAAGGTAGCCGAGGTCGGGGCCCTGCGTCAGACGCTCGACGAGCGCACGGACCTCGCCCTCGTCGAGGCCGCGCTCGGCGGCGACACGGGGCACCTGCAGCAGTGCGTAGGCCGGGCTGATGTGCGGGTCGAGGCCGGACGCGGACGCCGTCAGCGCGTCGGCGGGGATGTTCGACGGATCGACGTCCTCGAAGGCGGCGATGGCCGCGCGGCGTTCCTCGATCGAGGCGACGAGGTCGGTGTTCTCCGGCCCGAGGTTGCTGCCGCTCGACGCGCCACCGTCGTAGCCGTCGCCGGCCGCCGACGGACGCGACTGGAACCACTGCGGCAGCGGCTTGCCGTCGGCGTCGGTGAACGACTGCCCGATGAGCGCCGAGCCGACCGTCGTGCCACCCTCGGTGACCGCGGATCCGTTCGCCTGCCAGGACATCGTCGCCTGCCCGATGCCGGTGACGATGAGGGGGTATCCGACGCCGAGGACGACGGTGAGGGCGAGCATGGCCCTGATGGCGACCCAGTACTGGGCGATGCCGCTGCGGGATGCACTCATGATGATCTGTCTGCTTTCGTGTGCTGGGTGAGGTTCAGAAGCCGGGGATGAGGGTGACGACGAGGTCGATCAGCTTGATCTGGGTCGTCGGCTCAGAAGCCGGGGATGAGGGTGACGACGAGGTCGATCAGCTTGATGCCGATGAACGGCGCGATCACGCCACCGAGCCCGTAGACCAACAGGTTGCGGCTGAGGACCTTCGAGGCGCTGAGCGGTCGGTACTTCACACCGCGGAGGGCCAGCGGGATCAGGATCACGATGATGATGGCGTTGAAGATGATCGCCGAGAGGATCGCCGACGCGGGGGAGTGCAGCTGCATGATGTTGAGCAGTGCGAGCCCCGGGAACACCCCGGCGAACATGGCCGGGATGATCGCGAAGTACTTGGCGACGTCGTTGGCGATCGAGAACGTCGTGAGCGCGCCACGCGTGATGAGCAGCTGCTTGCCGATCCGGACGATGTCGATGAGCTTCGTCGGGTCGGAGTCGAGGTCGACCATGTTGCCGGCCTCCTTCGCAGCGGAGGTGCCCGTGTTCATCGCGACACCGACGTCGGCCTGTGCGAGCGCCGGAGCGTCGTTCGTGCCGTCACCGGTCATCGCGACGAGGTTGCCGCCCTCCTGCTCCTTGCGGATGAGCTCGAGCTTCTGCTCGGGCGTCGCCTCGGCCAGGAAGTCGTCGACTCCGGCCTCGGCGGCGATCGCCTTCGCGGTGAGCGGGTTGTCACCCGTGATCATGACCGTGCGGATGCCCATGGCGCGCAGCTCGGCGAACCGCTCCGCGATGCCGGCCTTCACGACGTCCTTGAGGCGGACGACGCCGAGCACCCGCGCGGTGCCGCTGGTGTCGGTCTGCGCGACGACGAGCGGGGTGCCGCCGCCGGCGGACACCGCCTCGACGTGCTCCTGGAGCTCGGCGCGGGTCGCCTCGGCGAGGGGGCCGAACGACTCCACCCAGGCCAGCACGGCCGAGCCTGCGCCCTTGCGGATCTGTGCACCGTCCGGCTGGTCGAGGCCGCTCATGCGGGTCTGCGCCGTGAACGGGACGATCTCGCCTGCCACGGACCCGTCCAGGTGGATGCCCCGCTCGGCCGCGAGGTCGACGATCGACTTGCCCTCGGGCGTCGGGTCGCTGAGCGAGGACCGGGCTGCGGCCTGCGCGAGCTCCTCCGGCGTGACACCGCGGAGAGCGATGAACTCGACCGCCTGCCGGTTGCCGTAGGTGATGGTGCCGGTCTTGTCGAGCAGCAGGGTCGTGACGTCGCCGGCGGCCTCGACCGCGCGGCCGGACATCGCGAGCACGTTCCGCTGCACGAGTCGGTCCATGCCGGCGATGCCGATCGCCGAGAGCAGGGCGCCGATGGTCGTCGGGATGAGGCAGACGAGCAGGGCGATGAGGACCGGGACGCTGACGGGAGCCGCCGCATAGGAGGCGATCGGGTTGAGCGTCAGTGCGACGACCACGAACACGATCGACAGGCTCGCGAGCAGGATGTTGAGCGCGATCTCGTTCGGCGTCTTCTGCCGCGCCGCACCCTCGACGAGGCCGATCATGCGGTCGACGAAGGTCTCACCGGGCTTCGAGGTGATGCGGACGACGATGCGGTCGGACAGCACGCGGGTGCCGCCGGTGACGGCACTGCGGTCGCCGCCGGACTCGCGGACGACCGGGGCCGACTCGCCCGTGATCGCCGACTCGTCGACCGAGGCGATGCCCCAGACGATGTCGCCGTCGCCCGGGACGAGCTCGCCGGCGGTCACCACGACGACGTCGCCGAGGGTGAGGTCCGCGGAGGAGACCTGGCCGACGGCGGCGTGCTCCGCGGACGGGTCCGCCGAGGCGTCGTAGGCCGTGACCTGGTTCGCCATGGTCGAGGTGCGCGTCTTGCGGAGGCTGTCGGCCTGCGCCTTGCCACGTCCCTCGGCCACGGACTCAGCGAGGTTCGCGAAGACGACCGTGAGCCACAGCCAGATCGCGATGCCCCAGGTGAACGACGCCGGCACGGCCGACCCGCCGGACTCCTGCGCGCCACCGAGGAACGGTTCGGCGATCGCGAGGACGGTCGTCAGTGCAGCCCCGACCTCGACGATGAACATGACCGGGTTCTTGACCATGAGCCGCGGGTCGAGTTTGCGGAAGGCGCCCGGGGTCGCGGCGAGCAACTGCGCCGGACCGAACGCGGCCTTCGCGGGCTCGTGGTGGTGGTCCTGCTCCTGCTCGGGTTCCGCCGGGGCGGGAAGCGTGTGCGTGGTGGACATGGTTTATGACAGCCCTTCCGCCAGGGGACCTGGCGCGAGTACGGGGAAGGAGGTGAGTGCGGTGATGATCACGCGGTGTGCGTCGTGGACGTGGCTCATGACAGCCCTTCCGCCAGGGGACCTGGCGCGAGTACGGGGAAGTAGGTGAGTGCGGTGATGATCACGCGGTGTGCGTCGCGGACGTGGCTCATGACAGCCCTTCCGCCAGGGGACCCAGCGCGAGTACGGGGAAGTAGGTGAGTGCGGTGATGATCACGGCGACACCGGTGAGGAGGCCGACGAACTGCGGCCGGTTGGTCGGGAGCGTTCCGGCGGTCGACGGCACCCGGTCCTGTGCGGCCAGCGAACCGGCGAGCGCGAGGACGAGCACGATCGGGATGAAGCGGCCGAGGAGCATCGCGACACCGAGGGCCGTGTTGAACCACGGGGTGTTCGCCGTGAGGCCGGCGAACGCGGAACCGTTGTTGTTCGCGGCGGAGGTGAAGGCGTAGAGGACCTCGGACAGGCCGTGGAGGCCCGGGTTCCAGATCGACGTCGTCTCAACGTCCGAGCGGACGCCGGGGATGGCGAAGCTCAGTGCGGTGCCGGCGAGCACGAGGGTCGGCGTCACGAGGATGTACAGGCTCGCGAGCTTGATCTCCCGTGGGCCGATCTTCTTGCCGAGGTACTCCGGGGTCCGGCCGACGAGCAGCCCACCGATGAACACGGCGATGACGGCGAGCACGAGCATGCCGTAGAGGCCTGAGCCGACGCCGCCGGGGGCGATCTCGCCGAGCATCATGTTGATCATCGGCATCATGCCGCCGAGTGCGGTGTACGAGTCGTGCATCGAGTTGACGGCACCCGTCGAGGTGAGTGTCGAGGTCGAGCCGAACAGCGTCGAGGCGAAGACGCCGAAGCGCTGCTCCTTGCCCTCCATCGCGCCGCCGGCCGCCATCGGTGCCGCTCCGAGGCCGCGGGCTTCGAGCGCCGTGAGGATCGAGAACGAGGCGAGGAAGATGACGCCCATGACCGCGAGGATCGTATAGCCCTGCTTGTGGTCGCCGACCATGCGGCCGAAGGTGCGCGGCAGGGAGAACGGGATCGCGAGCATGAGGATGTTCTGCACGAGGCTCGTCCAGGCGGTCGGGTTCTCGAAGGGGTGCGCGGAGTTCGCGTTGAAGAACCCGCCGCCGTTCGTGCCGAGGAGCTTGATGGCCTCCTGCGAGGCGACCGGCCCGCCGGGGATGGTCTGCGTCGCGCCCGTGATGGTCGTGACGTCGGTGAAGCCGTTGAGGTTCTGGATGGTCCCGCCCGCGATGAGCACGACCGCCATGACGACGGAGAGCGGCAGCAGCACGCGGAGGGTGCCGCGGGTGAGGTCGACCCAGAAGTTGCCGATGGTGCCGCTGCGGCGACTCGCGAACCCGCGGACGAGGGCGATCGCGACCGCGATGCCGACGGCCGCGGACACGAAGTTCTGCACCGCGAGGCCCGTGAGCTGCACGGTGTAGCCCATCGTGACCTCGGGGGAGTACGACTGCCAGTTGGTGTTCGTGACGAAGGACACGGCCGTGTTGAACGACAGGCCCTCGGGGACGGCGGGGAGGCCGAGCGCGAAGGGCAGGACGGCCTGGGCGCGCTGCAGGGCGTAGACGAGGAGGACGCCGACGAGCGAGAAGGCGAGCACCCCGCGGAGGTAGGCCTGCCAGGTCTGCTCGGAGCGGGCGTCGACACCGATCACGCGGTAGAAGCCGCGCTCGACGGCGAAGTCCTTACTGGAGGTGTACACCCGGGCGAGGTACTCACCGAGCGGACGGTAGAGCAGCACGAGGACCAGGACGAGGGTAGAGACCTGGAGGATCGCGAAGAGGGTCTGCATCAGAACCTCTCGGGTTTCACGAGCGCGTACACGAGGTACACGACGGCGGCGACGGCCAGGACGGCGGCGAGGAGTTCGAAGACGATCACAGTCTCTCCACTCCCCGGGCGACGAGGCCGACCAGAGCGAACACGGCGATGACGCCGAGTACGTAGACGAGGTCGAGCAAGAGGACTCCAGTGGGTGCGTGGTGCGGGTGCGTGGTGCTGTGTCCCGTTCGGGACAGCTCAGAGCCAACACCCGTCAACGACCTCCGACGGCGGTCCTCACGGTTTCCATACGCCTTCCGCGTGGATCCTCACGACCTCCCTACGGTGCGTGGTGCGCGGGGCTCGAACGCCCCCGCGCGGGCGGGGTTGTCGCGGGTGATCGTCGACACCGCTTCCGCGCCGACGGCCTGCGCGAGCTGCGGTGCGACGGTCGTCAGGAGCGCCGCCGGACCGTACTCCTCCGGCCGCGCGCGGGAGGCGGACGTGGTCGTGTCGGCGCCGAGGAGCAGGGCGGGCAGGTGTCCGTCGTCGATGAGGGCTTCGAGGATCCGCGCCAGTCGAGCGGGGTCCATCGGATGAGCCGGCGATGGCGTGTCGAGGCACACCCACGCGCCGGAACGCGCGGCATCGAGGATCTGCTCGACGTGAGGGTTCCGGCCGAGATGCCCGAGGACGATGGACCTCGGGTCCACCTCCTCTGCGTCCAGCGCGGCCAGGACGAGGTCGGCCGCGGCTCCCTGCTCGAGGTGTACCGCGATCGGTACACCGGTGGCGTGATGCGCCATCGCGGCGGCCCGCACCGCGTCCCGCTCGTCCTCGGCGAGGCGGTCGGGGCCGATACCGATCTTGATCAGTCCGCACCCGTGCCGGTCGACGTCGTCGATGAACGCCGCTGCGAGCTCGTCGGCCGAGCGCGCGGGTTCCGCAGCGCCGTCGGGGTAGACGCGTCGCAGATGTCGTCCGGTCGCCGCCACGACGTGGACCCCCGTCGACGCACTGATCCGCCGGAGTGCCGGGAGGCCGCGTCCGAGACCTCGAGGCGTCCACTGGACGACGGTCCTGCCGCCCGCCGCTGCGAACCGCTCGACCGCGGTCGTGGCGTCAGGCTCCTCGACGAGGTCCTCACCGGCCAGGACCGGTGTCCGCAGGAAGAGGTGGTCGTGGGAGTCGACCACGCCCGCGGTGGCCGGGTCGATGTCGCCGAGCACCGTGCGGATCACCCGGGTCCCGAGCCGCACCCGGGTCACCGGGCGTCGACGTCGCGGTCGGTCGCCGGTGGTCCGGCCGCCGGCTCGGGGAGGAGTCGCAGTGCCGCCATCACCCGGGGCAGCCCGACATACGGCACGAGGTGGACGAGCGCCTCGGCGAGCTCCGTCCGGGTCATCCCGATCCGGAGCGACGTCGTGAGGTGGCCGCTGAGTTGCGGGTCGACGCCGCCGAGCGCCGTCAGCGCGCCGATGATGAGCAGTTGTCGGTCGCGCGGCGTCAGGCCCTCGCGCTGATACGTCCCACCGAACACGGCGCCGACGATCCACTCGTCGAAGCCCGGCGCCGCCGCATCGACCGTCGCGCGCCAGGCCGCGGTCGTCGTCTCGTCCTGCAGCTCCGCCAGTCGTTCGCGGCCGGCCGCCACATCGAACACCTCGTGCATCGTCGCTCCCTGCATCATCGTTCCCTCACTCGTCCCGGTTGTAACGGTTGACACGTTACACTCGAACCATGACGACCGAGACCGACTTCCGCTTCGACGGCGGAGCCACCTGGCTGAACCTGCTCGCCACGCAGGGACAGAGCTTCGGAACGCGGCCGGTGGAGCGGATCGGGACGCCCGAGGCGGGACGGCGGTGGCTCGGCCTGGTCGGGTTCGGGGTGGTTGGCGAGCTGAGCTCCGACGACCTCGACCGCCTCGTGCGGTTGCGGGAAGCGCTCCGCGAGCTGGCGATGGCGGCGGTCGCCGGGCGCGAACCGGCCTCGGACGATCTCACGCAGGTGCGTGGACACGCGTCAGGGTCGGCCGGAGCGCTGTGGAGTGGTCCCGCTCAGGCCGACGTCACGCTCGACGCGGCGCTCGCCGCGATCGCCGTCCAGGCGCTGGTCATGCTGCAGGGGCCGGACCGGGAGCTGTTGCGTCAGTGCGCCGAGGTCGACTGCCGCTGGGTGTTCCTCGACACCTCCGGCAGACGGCACTGGTGTCCGTCGCCGGCCTGTGCCAGTCGGGGTCGGGTCCGCGCCCACCGCGCACGACAGGGTGGCCCGAGCGCCGACTGACTCGGGCCGACCCTCCTCCGCGACGTGCAGTGCCCGCGATGCTCAGTGCCCGAGCGTGTGGGCGTGATCCGGCACGTACCGGTACCGTTCGCGCGCGGGTCGGTCGTACCCGTCGGCGCCCGGCCGCTCGGGGATGTCGATCGGCTCGGGGGCGCGCTGCTCGTAGGGGATCTGAGAGAGCAGGTGCGAGATCGCGTTCAACCGGGACGCCCGCTTGTCGTCGCTCTCGATCGTCCACCAGGGTGCGTCCGCGTGGTCGGTGGCCTCGAACATCTCGTCCTTGGCGCGCGAGTAGTCCTCCCAGCGGGTGATCGACTGGAGGTCCGTGTCGGACAGCTTCCAGCGACGCATCGGGTCGTCGAGACGCGAGCGGAACCGCTGCTCCTGGACGTCGTCGGAGACCGAGAACCAGTACTTGATGAGGATGATGCCGTCCTCGACGAGCATCCGCTCGAACACGGGAGTCTGGCGGAGGAATCGCCGGTACTGCTCAGGGGTGCAGTAGTCCATCACCCGTTCGACGCCGGCACGGTTGTACCACGAGCGGTCGAACAGCACGATCTCGCCCGCCGTGGGCAGGTGCTGGACGTAGCGCTGGAAGTACCACTGGCCGCGCTCCTGCTCACCAGGGGTCGGCAGGGCGGCGACCCGTGCCGAACGCGGGTTCAGATATTGGACGATGCGCTTGATCGCGCCGCCCTTGCCTGCGGCGTCTCGGCCCTCGAAGACCACGACGACCCGTGCGCCGGTCTCGATCACCCAGCGCTGCATCGCGACCAGTTCGATCTGGAGTCGTTCCAGTTCCGCTTCGTAGCGGTCCTTCCGGATGCGTTTGGGTGGCTTGTTCCGGTTCGGAGCCTTCGACATGCTGCGTGTTCCCGCCCGTCCCCGCGAGGACCAGTTCGACGCCTGATCGGCGCGTTGGTGCAGTGCTCGGTGCCCGCCCCGGCGGAGCGGTACTCACGCCCAGCCTGCGCCTGCCGATCGATATCCGTGGGGGCGTGTCATCCGTGCGCCGACAGGCGTATAGTCACGCGCGCGCTGCGATCAGTCCGAACGGGTCAACCCGTCGCGGAGGGCGACGAGATGGGTGCGGCTGCGGTCGAAGGCCGCGGTGGCATCGCGATCCACGACCGCCTGCACGATGTGCTCATGGACGAGCTGGTCGTGGTCCGTCCCCGGCGCGCCACTGAGGCGGAGCATCTGGATCATCGCCTCGCGGCTGCGCTCGGCGAAGGTGTCGAACAGTTCGGTGAGGATCTCGTTCCCGCTCGCGGCCACGATGCTCCGGTGGAGCGCCGTGTCGGCGTCGACACGACCCTCGATGGTCGCGCGATCGGCGTTCCGATGGGCCAACGCTGCCCGGATGGCGGTCAGGTCGGACGCCGTGTGGCGTTGCGCGGCGAGGGCTGCCGCTTCGCACTCGATGGCGATGCGCGCCTCGATGACCGAGCCGATCGCGGTCCGCAGGACGAGCGCGTCCCAATCCTGGACCGGCGTGCGCGACCGGAGGAAGTTCCCCGATCCCTGCCGGCTCGACAGCACGCCCTGGCCGGCCAGCTGGCGGATCGCCTCGCGCATCGTCGACCGGCCGACACCGAGCTGCGGTGCCAGGGTCGTCTCGCCGGGCAGCTTCTGGCCGATCTCCCACTCACCGGCCTGGATGCGCTGCAGGAGCAAGCGTGCGACCTGGTCGGAGAGTGATTCGCGGTGCACGGTGTCCATGTGTCGATCATAGTCCTCCGCTTGTCTGACAAGTTGTGTTAGCGTAGCCGCGTGATCCCCGCAGACTCCCGACTCTCTACGCCCGCCGGCCCCGTCCCGTCCTCCGCGCCGAGCTGGAATCGCCAGCGCCACTCGCAGATGCCGTCCCATCGCTACCAGGACCTGTACTCGCGGGTGGACGTCCCCCTCCTCGACCGCACCTGGCCGTCGAGACGACTGACCGAGGCGCCGCTCTGGGTGCCGGTGGACCTGCGCGACGGGAACCAAGCGCTCGCCGAGCCCATGGACCCCGAGCGGAAGCGGGCCTTCTTCGAGCTCATGGTCTCGATGGGGTACAAGGAGATCGAGGTCGGCTACCCCTCCGCCTCGCAGACCGACTACGACTTCGTCCGCCTGATCGCCGAGACCGACATCGCCCCCGAGGACGTCACGATCGTCGTCTTCACACCGGCCCGCCGCGACCTGATCGAGCGCACGGTCGAGTCGATCCGTGGGATCCGGAACCCGGTCGTCATCCACCTGTACACCGCGACGGCGCCGCTCTGGCGGGAGGTCGTCCTCGGACACGACCGCGACTCACTCCGCGCGCTCATCCTCGCCGGCGGCTCCGACGTCGTCGAGTTCGCCGGCGACCTCGACGGGGTGCGGTTCGAGTTCTCGCCCGAGGTCTTCAACCTGACGGAGCCGGACTACGCCCTCGAGCTCTGCGACGCCATGACGACCCTGTGGGATGCCTCGCCGGACCGCCCGGTGATCCTCAACCTGCCCGCGACCGTCGAAGCGGCGAGCCCGAACGTCTATGCGGACCAGATCGAGTACATGCACCGCAACCTCGACCGCCGCGACGCCGTCATCCTGTCGGTCCACCCCCACAATGACCGCGGTACGGGGATCGCGTGCGCTGAGCTCGCGGTCCTCGCCGGCGCCCAACGCGTCGAAGGGTGCATCTTCGGCAACGGCGAGCGGACCGGCAACGTCGACCTCGCGACCCTCGCGCTCAACCTGCACACGCAGGGCGTCGACCCGATGATCGACTTCTCCGACATCGACCACATCCGTCGGGTCGTGGAGCACAGCAACCGCATCGAGATCCACCCGCGCCACCCCTACGTCGGCGACCTCGTCCACACCGCGTTCTCGGGGACGCATCAGGATGCGATCAAGAAGGGCTTCGCGGAACACCGAGCGCGGGCCGAGGCGACCGGCAGCCGCCCGGAGGACCTCCCGTGGCGCGTGCCCTACCTGCCGGTCGACCCCGCGGACCTCGGCCGGAGCTACGAGGCGGTCATCCGGGTGAACTCGCAGTCGGGCAAGGGCGGCATCGCCTACCTGCTCGAGCGCGACTACGGCATCGAGATGCCCCGTCGTCTCCAGGTGGACTTCTCGCGTCGCGTCCAGCAGCAGGCGGACGAGACCGGTCGCGAACTGGACGCCGAGGCGTTGCTCGCGGCGTTCGAGCGCAGCTACCTGTCGGCGACGCCGTCCCGGGTCGAGCTGCTCGAGGTCGATGTGGCGACGACCGGCGAGACCTCGCGGACGACGATCGGTCTCGTGATCGACGGGGATCGCCATGAGGCCACCTTCGCCGACGTCGGTCCGGTCGAGGCGGCGACCCGTCTCCTCGCCGACCACGGCATCCACGTCGAGATCGTCTCCCTGCATCAGACCTCGCTCAGTGCCGGAAGCGGCGCCGAGGCCCTGACCCTCCTCGAGGTCCGCCGTGGCGCGCAGACGGTGTGGGCAGCCGGGCGCCATCGCTCCGTGCTCGAGGCGTCGGTCCGCGCCGTCGTCAACGCTGCGAGCCGGTAGTCACCCTGCCCTACGCTGGGAGGCTGAGGGCGTCGAGGGGATCTGGATCAGTGGAACTGCGGTGGCTGACGGCGCCCGAACACGAGGTCGCCGCGGCGATGGCGGACGAGCGTCGTTCTGGCCGGTCCAAGTGGGTGCCCACCGGGCGGAGGGTGCTCTTCCACCTCTACTTCAGCCTCGTCCTCTGGTACCTCGCGATCGCCCTCGTCTCGGTCGGCGTCAGCGTCGACGAGTATCACGACCGTCGCGTCGAGGCCGATGACGTCGTCGGTCTGATCGTCGCCGTGCTCGTCCTCATCGGGCTGCTCGTCGGTGCGTGGCTCCTGTACCGCTGGTCGCGACGTCCGCCGTCCCCGAAGGCGCGCCTCGCCGAATGGCGGCGCCACCTGACCGCGGTGGCCAACGGCTTCGAGGAGGAGTCGAAAGGACGTGCGATGTTCTCCTCGCTCATCACCACGACGGGGAAGTACAACAACGCCTTCATCACCGTGCCGGGACCACAGGTGCACTCCCACCCGCGGTTCGTCGGCGACCGGGTCGAGTTCGGCAACCTGGTCGACGACGTGAAGCGGTCGCGGGACTGGCACTACCTGACCGTGCAGCTGCCGGCCCCGCTCCCGCATCTCCTGCTCGACGCGACGACGAACGACACCGTCCGCAGCGACCTGCCGCCGGGCCTCGACCGGGGTCTGCGCATCTCCCTCGAGGGCGACTTCGACCGCTGGTTCCGGGTCTACGCGCCGTCCGGGTACGGGACGGACGCGCGATACGTGCTGACCCCCGACGTGATGTCGTCGCTCGTCAGCACCGCGGCGTACTACAACGTGGAGATGGTCGACGATCGGGTCGTCTTCTTCAGTAAGCCGGCCGCCGACTTCTCGTACGCCGCCCCCTGGGTCGCTATCGATGCGATCCTCACCGACCTCGTCCCGCGTCTCATCACGAGGGCCGAGCGGTACCGCGACGAACGGGTGGCGGGACAGGACGCCGAGAGCGTCCTCGAGGCGGCGCGGGACGCCATGGAGGCTGAGCAGGTCTGGACCCGGAAGGAGACGGTCGTCGGCGAGGAGGGCCGGCGCCTCACCGTCCGGGCGCGCTTCCATGCGATCTGGGTGGCCGTCGGTGCGGTCAGTTGGCTCGTCACCCGCACGCTGCTCTACTTCATCCCCGCCGCCTTCGCCTTCGCGGGGTTCATGTCCGTGGTGGACGGGCGCTAGCCGCGACTGAGTCGCCCGAATCTGCTCGGATCCACGCCGAAATCGGACAGATCCGGGCGACTCAGCGGGCAGGGTCGCGGAACATCCGGCGACGCGATCGCGTTCGCATCGGTGTGACCCTCACCGCGACCCCTCCAGCGTCGACGATCGACACCTTCGATCGCGCTCTCGCGAGCCTGGAGTGGACGATCCACGGCACCGACCGCGACCGCCTCGCCGCGGGCAACCCGCTGCGACGACCGCACACGGCGTCCGGCTTCGTCTACCTCTCCAGTGGACGTGTCCGCCTCACCGCCGCAGACGGCACCCGCGACCTCGACGCCGGGGACCTCGTCTTCTTCCCCCGCGCCCACGCCACGACGGTGGTCGCGCTCGAGGACGCCGAGCTCCTCGACGTCGCCTTCACCCCGCCGGGTCAGCGCCAACAGGTGGCGGAGACGCTGCCCGAGCACCTGTACGTCGCCGACTTCGCCGGACAGGAGCCCTCGATGGTGGCGCTCATCGAGGGCATGGGCTGCCCGCAGGCGACTGGTCGTCCGCGGCCGGGCGACACCGTCATCTGCAGCCGCATCGCGACCACGATCGTGTCGGCCGCGCTGCGCACGTGGAACGAGGCCGGCTGCGCTCCGGATCGCTGGCTGCAGCGCATCGGCGACCCGCACATCGGCGCGGTCCTCGACGCCCTGCACGCCGAACCGGGGCGACCATGGACCTTCGAGACGCTCGCCCGCATCGCCATGATGTCGCGGTCGGCGTTCGCCCAGCGGTTCCGCGAGGTCGTCGGGCACACCCCGCGCGCCTACCTCACGACCGTTCGCATGGAGACGGCGAAGGGGCTCATCCTCACGGGCGACGCGTCCGTTGCCGAGCTCGCCGGCGCACTCGGCTACGTGTCGGAAGACGGCTTCGCGCGCGCCTTCCAGCGGTACACGGGCCTGACGCCGGCCCGCTGGCGTGCCGAGGCGGCGCTCGCAGCGTAGATGCTCGGCCGGACAGCCTTCGGCCTCACCGCGCCGTGCGCGCCGACCCGAAGACGATGCCGCCGACGATCGCGGAGATCGCCGCGACCGTGAGCGCCGGGACGATGCCGACCGCGTCGACGAGCAGTCCACCCGCTCCGGCACCGACGGTGATCGCGAGCTGGAACCCCGCGACGACGAGTCCGCCACCGGACTCCATGCGGTCCGGGACGAGGCGACCCATCCAGGTGCTGAGGGTCGTGAGCCAGGCCCCGAAACCCATGCCCCAGGTGGTGATCGCGATGGTCACGATCCAGGGTTGCCCCGGGAACAGGGTCACCAGTGCGATCGAGATGCCGATGAAGGCCGGGACGACGTAGCGCAGGGCCGCCAGGTGGCGGTCGACGAGGAGCCCGATCACGAAGTTGCCGACCACGCCGCCGAGACCGAACGCCGCGAGGAGGACGGCCACACCGGCCGCGTCGAGGTCGGGCACCCGCTCGATCGCGAGCCGGATGTAGGTGAAGGCGATGAAGTGGCCGAGGACGGTCAGGATGTGCCCCGTGAGGCCGACGCGGATGCCGGGGACCCGGAGCGTGTCGACGAGCGACCGCAGACCGCCGCTGGACGGTGCCGGCGCGACGGGCGGGAGGACGAGCCGCAGCGCGATGGCCACCACCGCGGTGATGACCGCGACACCGGCGAAGATGAGGCGCCAGTCCATGACCGAACCGAGGTAGGTGCCGACCGGGACACCGGCGACCGTCGCGACGGTGGTGCCGGTGTTCACGAGCATGATCGCCCGACCGAGGTGGTGCGGCGCGGACAACCGGGCGGCGATCGCGATCGACATCGCCCAGAAGGCGCCGAGGGCCGCACCGAGCAGGAGCCGGGCGATGAGCAGCATCACGAAGTCGGCGGAGATCGCGACGAGCGCGCTCGACACCGCGGCGGCCGCTGCGAGCAGGACGAGCAGGAGGCGACGGTCGAGTCGCGGGACGAGGATCCCGATCGTCGGTGCCGTGAGGAAGCCGATGAACGCCGTCGCGGTGACGGCCTGGCCGGCCTGGCCCTCGGTGATCCCGAGCGACGCGGCCATCGACGGCAGCAGGCTCGGCGGCAGGAACTCGGCGAGCACGAGCACGAAGCTCGTCGCCATCATGACGGCGACGGCCGCCCACGCGGTCCGCGTGCGTGGGGCGTCGGACGCGGCTGCGTTCGTCGTGGGGACCGAGCCCGTTCGTGGAGCGTCGAGCTTCTCGTCTGTCGTCATGCTCTCAGCTTGCCGGAGCCGCGACCCCTCCACCCGACGCCCAGTCCACCCGACCCGACCGTCCGTCCATCCCGGCACCCGTCCCGGCGTGGCTGAGTCGCCCGTTCTTGCACGAAAATCGGCGATATTCGTGCAAGAACGGGCGAGTCAGCGCCAACGCCGGGCCGCGAGAGCCGATAGGGCGGCGGCGACCACCATCGCCACGACCCCTGCGGCGGCCCAGGAGCCGGTGACGGTCACCGCGTGCGTTCCGGTGGTGTCCAGGAACCCGTGGAAGGTCGCGATGAACGGGACGACGATCGTCGTCGTCTGGCTGAAGGCCAGTGCCGCGAGCAACATGCCCATGATGGCAGTCACTCCAATCGAGATGCCGAGCGCGCACGCCACCATGAACGCCAGAGGAACCCAGCTCGTCGACCTGGTGGGGCGGGCTTCCGTGGTGATGTCCACTGCGACCTCCATCTCTCCTGAAATTCCAGATGTCCAGGCTAGCTCGCGCTCGGGGCGTGTGGCCGAGTCGCCACGATTCGTCTCCGAATCGACGGCGATTCGCGCGCTTCCTGGCAGATCGGTGAACACCGCGTCAACAAGTTGCACTGAGTGCATCGGTGCACGTAGTGTACCCACGTGTCCACCACCGCCCCCGCCGAGGATCGACGCGCCGCCCTCCGCGCGCGCCATCATCGGGCGATCCTCGACGCCGCCCGCGTCATGATCGCGGAGCAGGGCATCGCCGGCTTCAACGTCGACGTGATCGCCGACCGCGCCGACGTCTCGCGCCGCACGGTGTTCAACCACTTCTCCTCGATCGACGACCTCGTCACCACCTCATGCACCGAGGAGCTGGCCGTCGTGATCGAGAGCTTCCGGTCCGCAGTCAACGCACGACCGGCAGGCCCGGGGTCGCGCGTCTCGATGTTCGAGGACGTCGCCGCAGCGCTCCGCACGACCGACATACCCCGCGTCATCGCCTTCCTCTGGAACGCGCTCGGCGGCTTCGCACCCGACGACTCGCGCCCGCAGCAGCTGTTCCAGGCCACCTTCTCCCGCACCACACAAGAGCTCGCCCACGAACTGGCCGAGCGCAACACCGACGTCGACGAACTCGAGGCCGGCTTCCTGGTGTCCTCCCTCATGCACGGTGTCGAAGTGCTCGCCCATCACTGGATCGCGAGTACCGGCGCCACCACGGACGATGAAGCCCGTGCCCTCTGGACCGACCTGCTGGAACGGCTCATCGCGAGCGTCCGCACCGGCTACGCGTCCACGCACTGATCCGCTTCCCGCTCCGTCCCCGCACACGTCACCAGCACCACCTCCCGAAGAATCGAGACTCCCTTGGCTGAACTGCTGTATCGCCTCGGACGCTTCTCCGCGCGTCGCGCGTGGGCCGTCCTCATCTCCTGGATCGTGATCCTCGGCATCTCGGTCGGCGCGTTCCTCGCCTTCGGCGGCACCCTCTCGAGCGCCGTCACCATCCCGGGTACGCCGACCGCGAAGGTCACCGACCAGCTCGAGGAGTCGTTCCCGAGCGCCTCCGGCGGCACCGGGGCGATGGTGTTCCACACGAAGGACGGAGACGCCTTCACCGACAGCCAGAAGACCGCGATCGGTGAGCTGCTCGACGAGACGGCCGACCTGAAGGGCGTCGACTCCACGGTCAACCCCTTCGAGACGCAGGAGACGATCGCCGACCAGGCCAAGCAGATCTCCGACGGCAAGACGCAGATCGACGACGGCCGCACCCAGCTGACCGACGGCCAGACGCAGCTCGACGCCGGACAGCAGCAGCTGACCGACGCCCAGACCCAGCTGAGCGCCGCGCTCGCCCAGGCACAGCAGGCCGCGGGCGGCACGCTCCCCGCCGCCGCGCAGGCCCAGTTCGACGCGCAGCAGACCGCGATCACGCAGCAGCAGACGGCGCTCGACGCCCAGCAGGCCACCATCACCGAGAACCTCGCGAAGCTCGACGAGCAGAGCACGAAGCTCGAACTCTCCTCCCAGCTCCTCGACCTCTCCTCGGGCATCCGCACCGTCTCGACCGACGACACCACCGCGGTCGCGAACGTCGTCTTCGACAAGCGTCAGCAGGAGGTCACGCCGGAGACGAAGCAGTCGGTCATCGACCAGGTGAAGAAGGACGTCCCGTCGGGCGTCGAGGTCGAGTTCTCGAACGAGCTCGCGCAGAGCCTGCCGCAGCTGTTCGGCGTGGGCGAGGCGATCGGCCTCATCATCGCGGCTATCACACTGCTCGTCATGCTCGGCACGGTCATCGCCGCATCGCTCCCGCTCGTCTCGGCGATCGTCGGCGTCGGTGTCGGCGTCACCGCGTCGCTCTCGCTCTCGGGCGTCGTCGACATGCTCTCGATCACGCCGGTGCTCGGCGTCATGCTCGGGCTCGCGGTCGGCATCGACTACTCGCTGTTCATCCTGAACCGGCACCGCAAGCAGCTGCTCGCGGGCGTCGAACTGCACGAGTCCATCGGCCTCGCGAACGGCACCTCGGGGAACGCGGTCGTCTTCGCCGGATCGACCGTCCTCGTCGCCCTGCTGGCGCTCAACGTCACGGGGATCCCGTTCCTCGGCCTGATGGGCACCGTCGGCGCGATCTGCGTCGCCGTCGCGATCCTGCTCGCGGTCACCCTCACGCCCGCCCTGCTGTCGCTGCTCGGCCTCCGCATCCTCAGCCGGAAGGCACGCGGCACCATCGGCACGCCGCGCCCGGACGCCGTCCCGACCAAGCCCATGGGCACCCTGCGCGCCGTCGGCACGCTCGTCGCCGGACTCGTCGTGCTCGGCGTCGTCGCGATCCCTGCGCTCGACATGCGCCTCGGTCTGCCGGACGGCAGCTCGGAAGCCGTCGACTCGACGCAGTACCAGTCCTACACGCTCATCGAGGACAAGTTCGGTGCCGGCGTCAACGGTCCGCTGCTCGTCGTCGCCACGCTGCCCGACGCCGCCACCGACGAGGAGGTCCTCGAGGAGCAGGTGCGGATCGGCCAGGAGATCGCCGACCAGGACGACGTGAAGGCCGTTGCGCCTGTGGGTGCCTCGGACGACAACTCCGTGCTCGCCTTCCAGGTGATCCCGAAGGAGGGGCCGAACGCCGTCTCCACCGAGCAGCTCGTCCGCGACCTGCGTGACCTCTCGCCGCTGTCGGGTGACGTCGAGCTCGGCGTGGCCGGTAGCGCGAGCGGCAACATCGACGTCTCGAAGCAGCTGTCCGACGCCCTCCCGCTCTACCTGGCGCTCGTGGTCGGTCTGTCGCTGATCATCATGATCCTCGTGTTCCGCTCGATCCTCGTGCCGCTCACGGCGACGCTCGGCTTCATGCTGTCGCTCGCAGCGACCTTCGGTGGCATCACGGCGATCTTCCAGTGGGGCTGGCTCGGCCCGGTGTTCGGTGTGCACGACCCGGGGCCCATCCTGAGCTTCCTGCCGACGATCCTCATCGGCATCCTCTTCGGGCTCGCGATGGACTACCAGCTGTTCCTCGTGTCCGGCATGCGCGAGGCGTTCGCGCACGGTGCCCCGGCGCGACTGGCGGTCCAGCGCGGGCTGCACGCCGGCCGGACGGTCGTCGTCGCGGCGGCGATCATCATGATCTCCGTCTTCGGCGGGTTCATCTTCTCCCACTCGGCGATGATCCGGTCCATCGGCTTCGGTCTGGCGTTCGGCGTGCTCGTCGACGCATTCGTCGTCCGTATGCTCCTCATCCCGGCGGTCATGCACCTGCTCGGGAAGAGCGCCTGGTGGATCCCGAAGTGGCTCGACCGCATCCTGCCGAACGTCGACGTCGAGGGTGCCGCGCTCGAGCGCAGCCACCCGCATGACACGGCTTCGGTCGCGACCGCCCCGTCGAGCGGCGAGCCGCGGAACGCGGTCGACGGCGCGGAGACGGCGGCCCTGGGTGCCGGCGTGACCGCGGGGACGGCCGCACACGTGGCCACACCGTCGAGTGAGCTGACCCGCCGGGAGGCGGCGGCCGCCGCCGAGCGGACGCACCCGGCCCACGTGCTCACGACCGACCCCGACCCGGCCGACCAGCAGGTCTCCCGGGTGGAGCCCGGGCTCGACGTCATCGTGCACCCGGCGACCGCCGGTGTGCAGCGCGTGGCCGTCGGTGCCTACGTCATCGCGGTCGACGCCGACAACGGCACCGCGGTCGTCGAGCCGCCGGTCGGCGGCGTCGTGGTCGTCCGCGCGCCGAGGTAGCGCGGGCCCCGGGGCCCAGAGCTGCCTGCCCGGTCCCTGAGCGGTCTACTTGGTCCCTGAGCTTGTCGAAGGGTGAGGTTCTCCGGGTGCATTTCGACAGGCTCAATGACCGGGTCTACTTGGTCCCTGAGCTTGTCGAAGGGCATTTCGACAGGCTCAATGACCGGGTTCGGGCTCAATGACCGGGTTCGGGCTCAATGACCGGGCTCGGCTCAATGGCCGGGGACTTCCCGGTGGCCGGGCCGCTCGGTCACTGGGAAGGCATCTCCAGGGCGCGGTGCCGGTTGTCGCCGTCGAACGCACGCTCGGCCACGACCGCGGCTTCAGGCGAGATGCCGTAGCCGATCGCGACCGTCCGCCAATCCATCGTGCGCTCCGCTGTTTCGCGGATGATCGAAGCGGCGGCCGTCGCCGAGAGACGGAACGCATCGTGCACGGCGCGGAGTTCGCGGATGTCACGACCGTATCGTTCGCCTCCTTCGGTGATGGGCGTGGCCTCCACTCGGTCTGGGCGCCGGTTCGGTTCCAGGTCGAAGACCGGTGACAGCTTCCAGCCGGTGTGTTGCCGGAGGAACCCGTGGTTCCGAAAATGGTCGTCCACGTTGCCGATGAGCAGGCTGAGTGCGACTCGTCGGAACAGTTCGGCGAGATCCACTCGCGGGGTCGGGCTTGCGAACGCGACTGCTTCGGCCAGATGGACGTACGACAGAGGCTGGTCCTCCGGTTTCGTGGTGAGCGAGTGAGCACTGAGATACCCGATGCGCTGCTCGCCGACGCGGTCGAACCGTTTCGTGAGCAGGATCGACCGGCCCTCGGCGATCCGCTCCAGCTCGAAGGCGGGTGTCTCGACACCTGACTGACGGGCGAGCGCGAGCGCCGTCGCCTCCCAGGCCATCGGGTCGGAGTATTCGGTGTCGCGAGCGAACTTCGCCATCCAGAGTGCGTCGTGATGACGGACGACCGCCTTCGGGCGCGCTCCTCCGGCGCTGGTCCCTGCTTCGATCAGCACCGCGAGCTCCTCGTCGGACTCGGTGCCTGTCTCGAATGCCCGTGCTGCTGCAAGGATCCGTGGCAGGTCGTGAACCTGAGCCACGGGATGGGTGCGTCGCCCGAGGAACGTGCCTTTCGCCGCGAAACGCAAGGCACCCTGGCGTGTTTCGTCATTCACGTGCAGCAGGTAGTCCAGCCCGCTTCGCGCCTGCGTTCCCGCGCGGATGATCCGACGTCCCCAGCTGTCAGGCATGGCATCGCCGAGTGCACCGAGCGATTCACTGCCCGACCACGCACGGAGCGGACCAGCGCTCCGTGGCATGTCCGGCGACAGATCGTAGCCGCGTGGATCGAGGAGGAACGATTCCGCGTATCGGAAGACGATGCCGGGCGCCGCCGACCCCGGGAGCCCGTCGGTCGTGACCCGCCCGGCTGGGACTTCGACGCCGTCTGGCAGCACCAGGCTCACGTTCGCCTCGATCAGGTGGTCGGGCGCCATGTCGACGGTCATCGTGGATCGTCTGAGGACGTCGGCGTAGGGATCCGGACGCGCTCGACGCCAGTTCGAGCGAAGTTCCGCGAGCCGAAATCGCTCGCCAGTGGATCGGACGCGTCGACGACCTGGGACAGGATCCCGACAGCTCGGAGTGCCGCGAACAGATTCTCGGAGGAGGTCGACCGTCCGTTCTCGATGGCGCGCAGCGTGTCCCGCGAAATACCGGCGCGCTCAGCGACGATGTCCGCCGTCAGGCCGATGATCTTGCGCCAGGCTCGGACGTTCGATCCGAGACGGACCATCTCGCGGCTCAGACCTGGACCGGCGGCCATGATGACACCTTCTCGTTAATGACGAACATATTCGCCACTATACGCGTTAATGACGGAAATTCTCTCCATATGGAGAGACGCCCGTTGGTTGCCTCCCTGCTACGGCTGCAGGCGGTCCACGATCCAGCCGCCGTCGGCCGCCAGGTAGCGGAGGCGCCGGTGCATGCGGTCGCGACTGGCGTGCCAGAACTCGACCATGTCGGGGACGAGCCGGAACCCGACCCACGTGGCCGGCCGCGGGACGTCGTCGCCCTCGCGCTCGAGCAACGCGTTCGCCTGCGCGATGAGGGCGTCGAGGGTCTCCTCCGGGCCGTCGCGGAACGGCGTCGACTGGTGGGCGACCGCCGTCGCCGCTCGTGACTTCGGTGAGCGATCGGCGAACAGCGCGTCGGACTCCTCGGCGCTCAGCTGCTCGACGCGGCCCTCGAAGCGGAGCTGCTGCATCGTCTCGCGCCAGTACACCTGGAGAGCGGCGCTCGGGTTCTCGGCGAGCTGCCCGCCCTTCCGGCTCTCGGTCGATGAGCCGAAGATCAGGCCGCGATCGTCGAGCGTCTTCACATCGACGGTCCGCGCGCTGACGACACCGACCGAGGTGGCGGTCGCGAGCGTCATCGACCGGGGTTCGCTGACGTCCCGCTCGATCGCTGCGGCGAGCCACTGCTGAGCGAGCAGCATGGGTTCGGCGGGCGGGGTGTCGAACTCGGGCAGCTGCAGGGTGTCGTCTCCGGAGAGGGGTTCGGCGCTCATGTCGCGAGCCTACCCGCGTTGTCCTCGGTGCCGACGGCTGGGGCGCCGGCACAGTCTCCACCGGAACCGTGGTGTCCGGGCACATGGTGCATGGTCAGGCCGCGGGCTAGCCTCGGAACGCCCGCCAGGGAGCACGTTCGAGGAGAGTGAGCACCGCATGCCGTACACCGACACCGACGACGTCTCGATCTACTACGAGGTGGAGGGCGACCCCGCCGACCCGGTGATCGTGCTCATCGCGGGCGGCGGTGCGCAGCTGCTCACCTGGCGTGACCCGTTCCGGGCGATGCTCGTGGACGAGGGTTTCCGCGTCGTGCGGTTCGACAACCGCGACGTCGGCTTCTCGCAGCGGTTCGGTGGTGAGACCGACCTCGACGGCGGGTACTCGCTCGCCGACATGGGTGACGACGTCCTGCGGGTGCTCGACCACCTCGGGGTCGAGCAGGCGCACCTCGTCGGGCACTCGATGGGCGGCATGATGGCGCAGATGGTCGCGCTCGACCATCCGGAGCGCGTGCTGAGCCTCGGTCTGCTGTCCACGATCCCTGGCCAGGACCCGCGCTACATCCTGCACGGCGACCGGCGCGAGCTGCTCGTCGCGCCTGTGCGGTACACCCGGGAGGAGTCCGTCGCCGCGATGGCGGAGCTCGCCGCACCCGTGCCCGGCGCGCGCTACCAGCCGGACACGGCCTGGGAGGTGTGGGCGACGGGGGAGGCCTACGACCGCGGCTACGCGCCGGAGGGCTTCAGCCGGCAGTGGGCGGCGCTGCTACGTGCGCCCGAGCGACTCGAACGGTTGCGCGACGTGACCGTGCCGGCCCTCGTGCTCCACGGTCGCGAGGACGACGTCCTGCACTGGACCTCCGCCGTGGACATCGCCCAGGCGATGCCGGCGGCCGAGCTCCACGTCCTGCCAGGCATGGGGCACCTCATCCCCGCCGAGCTCTGGCCGACGCTCGCCGCCGGCATCGTCCGGGTGGCGAGGAGTTCGTCCGGTCATTGAGCCTGTCGAAATGCGGCTCGGAGGACGTGTCGCCGACGGGAGGGCTATGCATGGGCCCTTCGGCACGCGGTTCCTGAGCCTGTCGAAGGGCAGGGACCGGGGCCTACGGCATGCCGATGAGCCGCACCCGGCAGGCGAGCTCCGCGGCGAAGCGGACGTCCGGGTCGGCGAGGTCGAGTTCGAGCGACTGCTCGATGCGCCGGATCCGGTAGTTCACCGCGTTCGGATGCAGGTTCAGCTCGGCCCCGGCACGCGCCAGCGAGTTCCGATGGCTGAGGTAGGAGAGGAGCGTCCGCACCGAGATCGTGGCCCGCTCCGGCCCGAGGGCGTCGAGCGGCGAGAGGATGTCGTCGAGCAGTGTCCGGCTGAGCGGTGAGGCGTAGAAGTCGAGCAGCACCCGCCGCAACCCGGTGACGTCCGTCGCCTCCATGGTGCCGAAACGACCACCCGCGATGGCGGCCTCCGCCGCGACCCGCGCCTCGGTCGCCGACTGCCGGAGCCCCGCCGCCCCGCTCTGCGGGGTCCCGAGCCCGACCGTGAAGGTCCACTCCGGCCCCGCGATCGTGGCAGCGTGCGCGACGATCCGCTCCATCACGTCGCGTAGTCGCCGCTGGTGGTCGGGTGCGCCGAGCTCCTCGGAGGAGATGACGACGATCTCGTCGCGCCGCATCGCGAGGTGCCATTGCTCCTCGCGCTGGTCGACGAGTTGCAGCGCGAAGAGCTCGACGGAGGGCGCGAGGACCGTGGGTGCGCGGCGGTCCGGGTCGCTCGCGTGCTTCGGGGTCAGCCACGCCACCGCGTGCGACAGCTGCAGTGGCAGACCGGCACGGACCGCGTCCATCGCGAAGCCGTCGATGCGGGACGACTCCGCGAAGATCAGCTCGATGATGAGCTCCGCCCGCGAGCGAACCGAACCGAACCGTCCGTGCAGCTCCCGTTGTAGGGCGCGCGAGAGGACGGAGGCGATGACCGGGAGGGCGATCGCCGCGGCCGGGTCGTCGCGCTCGGCGTGGACCCGGCCGATCGGGATCTCACCGATGCACACCGCGTCCGGTTCGAGCCAGCTCGCGCTCGCATCCTCGACGAGCGTGACGGGCACCCCGAGCGTCGTGCTGGCGACCTCGAGGATCGCCTCCCGCACGCCGACACCCGACGCCTGCTCCGCTTCGGCCGCGGACGCGCTGATCACCCGTTGGATCGCGAACTCGGCGCGCGACATCGCCTCCTCGGCACCACCGCGGATCGTGCGGTCCATGAGCACGGCGAGGTCGGAGGCGATGCCCTCGCTCATGATCACCGGCAGACCACCGCGGTCCGCGAGGGCCCGCGAGGTCTCGGCGACGGGGAACGCACCGACGAACACGAGGCCGGCACAGCCCGCGGCGATGGCCCGGCGGATGGCGATGTCGACCTGGTACGGCCTCGGGACGGCGCCGTCGGGGGTCGTCACGATGGCGATGGAGTGCTCGGTCGCGTCGTTCAGCTCGTCGAGCGCGAGGATCTCGACGCCGGTGACCGGGACGCCTGCGGGGACGCCGGCGACGCAGCGGGCGCCGAGATGCTCGGCTTGGAGGATGACGTCCGCAACGGTGACTTGGGCCATGAGCACATTCTGCCCCGATTGTGTGGGCTGCGGGAACATTGTCGTGGTTCCCGACCCTGCCTACGCTCGGTACATGTCAACGAACCACCCCGCTGCACGCTCCGCAGCGTCGGCCACGCCGATCACCCGCATCACCCTGGCCGACGTGCCGGCGCTCGCCGCAGGATGCGCCATCTTCGGTACCGGCGGCGGCGGCGCGGTGCAGACCCCGCAGCTCGGCGTCGAGATCGCCCTGGAGCAATTCGGTCCGGTCCCTGTCAAACAGGTCGCCGACCTCGACGCGGACGACGTGGTGGTCGCCATGTCCGGCATCGGCGCCCCGTCGGTGGGCTTCGAGATGCTCGGCGCGAGCGGCCAGGCCGAGATCATCGTCGAGGAGATCGAGCGCCTCACCGGCAAGCGCATCACCACGATCATGGCGACGGAGATCGGCGGCAGCAACGGCGTCGGCCCCGTCGGCTGGGCCGCGAGCCTCGGCCTCAGCCTCCTCGACGCCGACGGCATGGGACGCGCCTTCCCGGAAGCGCCGATGACCGCGATGAACGTCGCGAACCTCCCGCCCGGGTACGCGGTCCTGAGCGACGTGATCGGCAACGTCTCGATCCTGCGGCCCGTCAGCCTCGCCTGGCTCGAGCGCCACGCCCGCGCCCTCACCGTGGCCAGCGGTGCGATCTCGATCGGCGCCAACTACGTCATGGACCGCGACACCGTCCGCGGCGCGGTCATCGAGGGCAGCGTCAGCCGCGCCGTGCAGGTCGGGCGCCGGCTCCTCACCGCCACCGACCCCGTCGGTGCGCTGACGGACGAACTCGGCGCGTCCCTCATCACGGGCGGCAAGGTCGTCGACATCGAGCGCCGCACCGAGGGCGGGTTCACCCGTGGTTCCGTCACGGTCGAAGGGATCGGCGAGCACCGCGGTCGCCTCACCCGCGTGGAGATCCAGAACGAGAACCTCGTCGTCATGGAGGACGGAGCGGTCATCGTCAGCGTCCCCGACCTCGTCACGATCGTCGACTCCGAGACGGGCGACGCGATCTCCACCGAGATGCTGCGCTTCGGGCAGCGGGTGAGCGTCCTCGCCTGGGCGTGCGATCCACTGTGGCGCACCGAGCGCGGCCTCGAACTCGCCGGCCCGCGCGCGTTCGGCTACGACCTCGACTACGAGCCCTTCGGTGTGAGCGCCGACGAGACCATTGGAGCGACCCGATGAGCGCCGGCACCACTACCAGCACCGTCACCGACACCTCGGGCGAACTCGCGATCGGCATCGACGTCGGCGGGACCAACACCGACGCCGTCGCGCTCTCGGGCACGGGCGAGGTCGTCTCATGGACGAAGCAGCCCACCACCCGCGACGTCACGGGCGGTATCCGGGCGGCGCTCGCCGAGGTCCTCGACCAGCTCGGCGACGACCGGAGCCTCGTCACCCGCGTCATGCTCGGCACCACCCACGCGACCAACGCGATCGTCAACCGTCGCGACCTCGGTCGCGTCGTCGTCATCCGACTCGGCTCGCCCGCCGCCACCTCGCTCCCGCCGCTCGCAGGCTGGCCGCGGGAACTGCGCGACGTCGTGCTCGCGGGGAGCATCCTCGCGGGCGGCGGCCACCTCGTCGACGGCTACCCGATCGCCCCGCTCGACCGCGACCTCATCCGCCGGGAGCTCGACGCCCTGGCCGGCACCTTCGACGCGGTCGCCGTCTGCGGCATCTTCAGCCCGTCGTTCCCCGAGCAGGAGCTCGAGGTCGAGGCGCTCGTCCAAGACCACGTCGGGGTCGACATCCCGGTGTCGCTGAGCCACGAGATCGGCGCGCTCGGGTTGTTGGAGCGCGAGAACGCGACCGTCCTGAACGCGTCGCTTTACGCCGTCGCCCGCGACGTGACGAACGCGCTCACGACCGTCGTCGCCGAGGAACGACTCGACGCGACCACCTACTTCGCCCAGAACGACGGCACGCTCATGGCCGTCGAGTACGCGGCGCGTTACCCGGTGCTCACGATCGGTTCCGGGCCGGCGAACTCCATCCGCGGGGCCGCCTTCCTCTCCGGTGCCGACAACGCGATCATCATCGACGTCGGCGGCACGACGAGCGACCTCGGCGTGCTCGTCGACCGGTTCCCCCGCGAGTCGACGCTGCCCCGCGAGGTCGGTGGCGTGCGGACGAACTTCCGCATGCCCGACATCCTGAGCGTCGGCCTCGGTGGCGGCACGATCGTCGACACCGCGACCGGTGTCCCGCGGCACGACTCGGTCGGTTACCGCCTCACCGAGGAGGCGCTGCTGTTCGGCGGCACCACCCCGACCCTCACCGACGCGGCCTCGCTCCAGTTCGGCATCGCCGACCGCGAGCTACCGCCCCTCGACCGCGCGACCCGCCAGGCCCTCGAGCACGCGCTCGGCGTCGCCCACGAACGCATCGAGTCCGCCGTCGAGCGCATGTCGCTCGGCCGAACCGGCCTCCCGCTCGTCGTCGTCGGCGGCGGAGGATTCCTCGTCCCGGACGCCGTCCTCGGCGCGAGCGAGGTCCTGCGCCCGGCGCGCGGCAACGTCGCCAACGCCGTGGGCGCGGCCATCGCGCTCGCCGGCGGGCGCTCCGATCAGCTCTGCGACTTCGCCGACCGCGCAGCCGCCATCGAGGAGGCAGGACGCTCCGCGATCGAGAAGGCGATCCAGGCCGGCGCAGACCCGCGCTCGGTCGAGATCGTCGACGTGCTCGAGACCCCCGTCTCGTACGCGACCCGCCCCACCCTGAAGGTCTCCGTGAAGGCTGCGGGTCCCCTCGCCCGCATCGGCACGGCGACCCGACAGCGCATCTGACGCACCACCGCACCAGCACCGCTCTCCACCAGCACCAGCACGGCACCTCTCACCCCATCTGATCCGGCCACCCGCGCACCACGGCCACCCGAGTACGAAGGATCCAGCATGAACAACAAGCGGAAAGCCGCGGCGGCACTCGCCACCGCGGCCCTCACCGCGGTGGCCCTCACCGCGTGCACCTCCTCGCAATCCTCCGATTCCTCCGGCGAGTACGTCTCCGGCGGCACCTTCGTCACCGCCATGAGCGGCGACCCGGGGAGCCTCGTCCCCATGACGGGCATCAGCCTCGAGGCCCGCGAGATCATCAGCTTCCACTACGAGTCGCTCGTGTACGTCAACGCCGACGGCGAGCTCCTGCCCTGGCTGGCCGAGAGCTGGGAGGAGGACGCCACCTCCACCTCCATCACCTACACGCTCAAGGACGGCATCACCTGCGCCGACGGCACCCCGTTCACCGCGGAGACCGCTGCGGCGAACATCACCTACAACGCCGACCCGGCCAACGCGACCTTCTACTACGGTGCGCAGGTCTCCGAGCGGATGACCGCGACCGCCGACGGCAACCAGCTCACCGTCACGAGCTCGACGCCCGACCCGTTCATCCTCGCCAACACCGGCACCGTCGAGATGGTCTGCCAGGCCGGCCTCGACGACCCGGACTCCCTCGTCGAGACGATGAACGGCACCGGCCTCTTCACCCTCGACAAGGCGACCCCCGGCTCCAGCTACACCTTCACGAAGCGCGACGACTACACCTGGGGCCCCGAGGACGTCACGAGCGACACCAAGGGCCTGCCGGACACCTTCGAGGTCCGCGTCGTCACCGACCCCGGGACCGCCGCGAACCTGCTGCTCTCCGGTGACGTGAACGCCGCGAGCATCGGCGGCGCCGACCAGGACCGCGTCGAGGCCGCCGGTCTCGGCAGCGAGGGCGTGCGCAACCCGATCGGCGAGATGCTCTTCAACGAGCGTCCTGAGCGCCCCACCTCCGACCCGCTCGTCCGTGAGGCCCTCGTCACCGCGATCGACCGCGAGCAGGTCGGTGAGGTCGTCACCGACGGCACCGCCGAGGAGTCCAAGTCCCTCGTCGTGAAGAGCCCCTACCTCTGCGTCGCCGACGGTCCGCAGTGGACGCTCCCCGAGACGGACGTCGAGAAGTCCGGCGAGCTGCTCGACGAGGCGGGCTGGACGCTCGGTTCCGACGGCAAGCGCTCGAAGGACGGTGAGCCGCTGACGATCAAGTTCATCTACGACGCGGCCACCCCGAGCCACGCGGCAGCGGCCGAGCTCGTGCAGCAGACCTGGGACGAGCTGGGCGTCACGACGGAGCTCTCGGGCAACGACGCGAACGCCTGGTCCGAGCAGTTGTTCTCGACCTTCGACTGGGACACCGGCTTCGTGCAGATCGCTCCGGGCGGACCGGTCATCGTGAACACCTTCTTCGGTGGCGAGACCCCGGACAAGGGCGGCAACAACTTCATGTTCGTCGACAACCCGGAGTACGACGCGCTCGCCGAGCAGGCCAAGACGGCCAGCCCGGAGGAGACCTGCGACCTCTGGCAGCAGGCCGAGGCGAAGCTCATCGAGCGGACGGACGTGTTCCCGATCGCCGACGCGCAGGACTTCCTGTACCTGAACGGCGCCGAGGTCGAGCGTCCGAACTTCATCCGCCCGACGAGCATCCGGATGGTCGGCTGATCATGGCGATCCCCTCGACCGTGACCACCGAGCAGGCCACCGAGCAGGCCCAGGGCCCCGGCGGCCCGGCGGTCGCGCGTCGAGGGGGTCGCGGCGTCCTCGGCGGACTCTCCCCGCGGACCTCGTTCATCCTCCGACGACTCGGCCGGGTACTCGTCTCCCTCGCCATCGTCATCGTCGCGACGTTCCTGATCGTGCAGCTCGTGCCGGGCGACCCGGTGCGGGCTGCGCTCGGGAACAGCGCGACCCCGGAACTCGTGGAGCGGACACGCGCCGACCTCGGCTTGAACGTGCCGGTGCCGGAGCAGTTCGTCAACTACGTCAGCGGGCTGTTCCGCGGCGACTTCGGGACGGCGATCGGGTCGCAGCGGCCGGTCGCCGACACGATCGCGCAGCGCTTCCCGGTGACGCTCACCCTCGCGGTCGCGTCCTTCCTCCTCGCCGCGATCGGCGCCTTCCCCATCGGCGTCGCGACCGCGGTGTCCTCGCGCACCGGCCGCCGTCGCCTCGCCGACCTCGGCGTCTCGGGCCTGCTCGGCGTGCTCATCGCCATCCCGAGCCTCCTGCTCGCCGTCGGTCTCATCGCCGTGTTCAGCATCGGGCTCAAGGTGCTCCCGGCCGCCGGCTGGGGAGGCTTCGACCAGGCGATCCTGCCGGTGGTCGCCCTCGCGGTCGGTCCGATGGCGTATCTGGCCCGCATCGTGCACGTGGAGATGCTGGCCGTCCTCGAGATGCCGTACATGACCACGGCACGGAGCAAGCGCCTCCCGACACACCTCGTCTACCTCCGGCACGCGCTGCCGAACATGGTGACCTCGACGCTCACGATCGGCGGCATCATCCTCACGGGCATGGTCGCCGGCACCGTGCTCATCGAGACGGTCTTCGCCATCCCCGGTCTCGGGACGAGCATCGTGTCGTCGATCACCTCGAAGGACTACCCGATGATCCAGGGCATCGTGCTCGTGTACGCGATCCTCGTCCTCGGCCTCAACCTCCTCATCGACATCGCGCTCGCGACGATCGATCCGCGCTCCTCGATCACGGAGGGCTGAGCTCATGAGCACTCGTCCGACCACCTCCAGGCCCACGCCCTCACGCCGGTCCCCGGTGCTCGACCGCCTCCGCACCCCGCGCGGCCTGACCGGCGCGATCGGAGCGCTCCTCATCATCGTGGTCGCGGTCGTCGGCCCGACCGTCTGGGGGTCCGCCGCCGACACGACGTCCGTGGCCGACCGCCTCGCCGGTGCGAGCCTCGCCCACCCCTTCGGCACCGACGAGCTCGGCCGGGACGTCTTCGCCCGGGTCATGGTCGCCACGCGGGTGTCCGTGCTGCTGACCCTCGGCGCGACGGCGATCTCCGTCATCGGCGGCGTCCTGCTCGGGGCCGTCGCGACGGTCCTGCCTCGACCGCTCCGCCGACTCGTGACCGCACTCATCGACATCCTGCTGTCGTTCCCGTGGCTCCTGATGGCCCTGTTCTTCTCGGTGATCTGGGGCGCGAGCGCCACCGGCGCGATGCTCGCCGTCGGGTTCGCCGGCGTGCCGACCTTCGCCCGCCTCACCTACACGCTCGCGTCGTCGCTCATCGGTCGCGACTACGTGAAGGCCGCGCGGATCGCCGGCGTCGGGCAGGCGGAGGTGCTCGTCCGGCACGTCATGCCGAACATGCTGCCGCCGATGCTCGTGAACGCGGCGGTCTCCGCCTCCGGCACGCTGCTCGCCTTCGCCGGCCTGTCCTTCCTCGGTCTCGGGGTGCAGGCGCCCGAGTACGACTGGGGTCGCCTCCTCGGCCTCGGGATCGCCCGCATCTACGGCAATCCGATGGCGGCGATCGGTCCCGGCATCGCGCTCGTCGTGTGCGGTGTCATCTTCACGCAGCTCGGCGAACTCTGGAACGAGTCGTCGAAGCGGCTCCTCGGACTGCCGGCGCCGGCGCGACGTCGCACCGCGGCTCCCGCGACCGCCTCGGCTGCGGCTGCGACGCCGGCCGGCCAGGAGCCCGTCGTGCAGGTGCGCGACCTCCGCGTCGCCTTCCCGGACCGCGACGGCCGACTCGTCGAGCGCGTCCACGGCATCAGCCTCACGATCATGCCCGGCGAGGTCGTCGGTGTCGTCGGCGAGTCCGGATCGGGCAAGTCGGTGAGCGCGATGGCGATCGCCGCCCTCCTCGGGCCCGACTCCTCGGTGCAGGCCTCGGAGCTGAGCTTCCGCGGGATCGACATGACCGCACCGCTGACGAAGGCCGAGCGCAGCCGCCTCGGCCTCGAGCTGGCGATGGTCTTCCAGGACCCGCTCACTTCGCTCAACCCGTCGCTCACGATCGGCAAGCAGCTCCGCGAGACCGTCGAGGTCCATGAGGGGCTGTCGGCGGCCGAGTCGACGAAGCGCGCCGAGGCCGCACTCGAGTCGGTGCGGATCCCGCTTCCGGCCAAGCGCCTGAAGCAGTTCCCGCACGAGCTGTCCGGCGGCATGCGCCAGCGGGCCATGATCGGCATGGGGCTCATGGGACGCCCGAAGCTGCTCATCGCCGACGAGCCCACGACGGCGCTCGACGTGACGGTGCAGCGCCAGGTCCTCCGCGTGCTCCACGAGGCGCAGGAGCAGACGGGCGCTGCGATCCTGCTCATCTCGCACGACATCGCCCTCGTCAGCGGGTTCTGCGACCGCATCCTCGTCATGAAGGACGGCCGCATCGTCGAATCGCTCGACGCCGACCGCCTCCACGAGGCGCGGCACCCGTACACCCGCGGGCTCATCGCCTGCGTCCCCGACATGACCTCCGACCGCACCATGCCGCTCCCGGTCATCGGTGAGTCGTTCTCGGTCCCTGAGCCTGTCGAAGGGCCGGTCCCTGAGCTTGTCGAAGGGCTTGTCGAAGGGCCCATCACCACCGAAGGACAGCGCGCATGACCGGTCTCGAGTTCTCCGGCCTCACGGTCCGCTACGGCCACGGCGCGTCCGCGCACACCGCGGTCGACGGCTTCGACCTGACGGTCCGCCCGGGCACGTCCCACGGCCTCGTGGGGGAGTCCGGCTCGGGCAAGTCGACGGTCGCCGCGGCCGCCGTCGGTCTCGTCATCCCGAGCGCCGGCGGCATCCGACTGAACGGCGCCGACATCGTCGGGCGCTCGTCCGCTGCTCGTCGTGCGCGTCGACGCGTGCAACTCGTCTTCCAGGACCCGTACTCCGCGCTCGACCCACGCATGCCGATCGGTCTGTCGATCGCCGAGGGGTCCCGGGCGACCGGGCGCTCCTGGAGCCGCTCCGAGCAGCGGTCCCGGGTGGGCGAGCTGCTCGAGCGCGTGCACATCGACCCGGACCGGGCTGGCGACCTGCCGTCGGCGTTCTCGGGCGGTCAGCGGCAGCGCATCACGATCGCCCGAGCGCTCGCGGCCGAACCGGAGGTCCTCATCGCCGACGAGATCACCTCGGCGCTCGACGTGTCGGTGCAGGGCGTCGTCCTCAACCTGCTGCGCGAGCTGCAGCGTGAGCTCGAACTCACGGTGCTGTTCATCTCACACAACCTCGCCGTCGTGAACTACATGTGCGACTCGGTGAGTGTCATGCAGGCCGGCCGGGTCGTCGAAGCGGGCCCGACGGCCACCGTCCTGGCCGCTCCCGAGGACGCCTACACCCGCGAGCTGCTGGCCTCGGTGCCCGTGATGGGCCGTCGCATGACCTGGGACGAGGACTAGCCAGGGACCGGGGGTCACCGGGTCGGCCTCTTCCGGTCACTGAGCTTGTCGAAGTGCCCACGGGTGACGTCGCCCTTCGACAGGCTCAGGGACCGGGTCTGCGGGCCAGAGCCCTCCCAATTACTGAGCGCACCTCTTCCGGTCACTGAGCTCACCTCCGCCGGTCACTGAGCTTGTCGAAGTGCCCACGGGTGACGTCGCCCTTCGACAGGCTCAGGGACCGCGTCTGCCGGGTTGGCCTGGTTCCGGTCACTGAGCTCACTTCTTTCGGTCACTGAGCTCACCTCCGCCGGTCACTGAGCTTGTCGAAGTGCCCACGGGTGACGTCGCCCTTCGACAGGCGCAGGGACCGGGGGGGACAGGTCAGCCGCGCTGCTTGCGCGGCAGGGTCTCCGGGAGGAACGCGATCCCGACGATGCCGATCGCGCTGAGCACCAGCAGGTACGCCGCCACCAACCACGGTGCGCCACCGCTCGCGGCGACGAGCGCGGTCGCGACCAGCGGGACCGTCCCGCCGACGAGGGCGGCCGGGATCTCCCGCGAGAGTGCGATGCCGCTCCAGCGCATCGAGGTCGGGAAGATCTCGGCGAGCAGTGCACCCGAGGTGCCGATGGTGGCCCCCTGGATGACGGCGAGGCCCAGGATGAGGCCCAGTGCGACGAGGGCCGACTGCTCCGTGTCGTAGAGCAGGAACATCGGGAACGCGTAGACCACGCCGAAGATCGCGGCGCCCATGAGGACGGGCTTCCGACCGATGCGGTCGGCGAGGCGACCGAACAGCAGCGCCGTCGGGATGGTCAGGACTTCGGCGACGATGAGGCCGATGAGCGCCTCCGTCGGGTTCACGCTCAGCGTGCCCGTCACGTACGACAGCGAGAACACCTGCACGACGTAGACCCACGGCAGCGCGAACGCGAAGAGCCCCATGCCGCAGAGGATCACCCGCCAGTGCGAGCGGATGGCGCCGACCAGTGGTGCCGAGGTGACCGCGCCGCGCTCCTCGGCGCTCTCGAACGCCTTCGTCTCCTTGACCCGCAGCCGGAAGTACAGCGCGAATGCGACGATGACGACGCTCGCGAGGAACGGGATCCGCCAGCCCCAGCTCTGGAACTGCTCGATCGGGAGCGTGCTGACCACGGCGAAGACGGTGGTGGCGAGCGCCATGCCCACGTACACGGAGGCACCGGGGAACGACGCGGCGAACGCGCGGTGCTTCACGTCGGCGGACTCGCTCGCCATCGTGATCGCGCCGGCGAATTCGGCGCCCGAGCCCATGCCCTGGAAGATCCGCAGCACGATGAGCAGGATCGGCGCCCAGATGCCGATGGCGTCGGCGGTGGGGAGGAGGCCGATGAAGGTGGTCGCGACGCCCATGAAGAGGAGCGTGATGAGCAACGTCGGTTTGCGCCCGAGCTTGTCGCCGTAGTGGGCGAAGATCAGGCCGCCGATCGGGCGGGCACCGAAGCCGACCGCGAAGCCGGCGAACGCGCCGAGCAGGCCGGCGAGGTCACCGGCGCCGGGGAAGAACAGCGGCGCGAACACGAGCGCGGAGGCCAGCCCGTAGAGGGTGAAGTCGTACCACTCGATGACGGTGCCGACCGAGCTGGCGAGGATGGCGCGGCGACGCTGCACCCGGGAGTCGAGGCCGTCGCGATCGATGTCGCTCTGGCCGACGGCGGTGGTGTCTGCTCCGCGTGGGTCGCTCTCGCGCGCGCTCTGGATGGCCATGGCACTCCTTCGTGTTGGGCGCACCCGGACGGCCGGGACGCCTGACGAGGCTACCGGCCGTCTGGAGGCTCAGCCCATGTGCGGTCGGCACACTCCGAAGCCGATCCGGTGCGTGAGGAGCACACGGGGTGGGGCGCCCGAGGCTGGCCCCACCCCGTGCCCGCTACAGCGCCTTCGACTCGCGGAGGATCCCGGCGAGGGTCTCCATCTGCTTCGCCTGCGACGTGTAGTCGAGGGCGGCGGTGTTCCAGGAGTGGATCTGACCGGCGACGAGTGCCGGGTGCGAGGCGAAGGTCGCCTGCGCCTCGAGGTCGCTCTGCTGGAAGCCCTCGACGTTGACGAGCAGGACGTCACCGGTCATCGCCTGGCCCGCGTTCTCCCAGCTGTAGATGTCCCAGTAGTAGTAGCCGTCCGGGTTCGCGTTCGTGTACGTCACGCCGAGTTCGCTGTACAGCTCGGTCTCCGGCTCGTCCTGCGGCTTGACGACGTAGATGCCGCTCGCGTCCGCGTACATCTGCGTGACCTCGAGGTCGGTCTCCTTCGCCGCGGCGGTCAGGTCTGCTGCAGCGGCGTCGTACTTCTCCTTCGCCGCGGCGATGGTGTCCTCGTCGGCTCCGAGCGCCTCGGACAGCTTGTTGAGCGAGGCGATGACGTCGGCACCCTTGCCGCCGACCTTGATGGCGACGACCGGAGCGATCTTCTCCAGCTGCTCCTGCTGCTCGACGTCGGCGACGCCGTAGTACGGACCCTTGAGGTCGAGCGTGCCGTCGCGGTCGGTCGGGTAGATCCCGGTCACGATGAGGTCGGGTGCCGCCTCGGCGAGTGCCTCGAGGTCGATCTCGCCGTAGCTGTTGCCGACGATGGCCGTGTCGCCGAGGTCGTAGTCCGAGAACCGCTTGTCGGTGGCGACGTCGACGCGACCGAAGACCGCGACGGGGTCGATGCCGTTGCCGTGCAGGCCGAGCGCGTAGTCGGCGAAGCTCGCGACGCGCTTCGGCTGCTCATCGAGCTTGACCGTGGTGCCGGTGTCGTCGGTGTAGCTCCAGGCGCCGCTGCTGTCGGCGTCGGATGCGGCGGTGGGGGAGCAGCCGGCGAGGCCGACCAGGGCGAGCGCCGGCACGAGTACGAGTGCGGCGCGGCGGAGGCGTGAAGAGATCGTCATGATACTTAGGGTAGCCGAACCTAAGTCACGAAATGATATCGGAATGCCCGATCGCCCGGATCACTCCGCGTCGAGGGCGATCGCGTCGTCGGGGTCGACGGGCACGATGAGCGGCGAGCCGCTGCTCGGGTCGGGGATGACGATCGCGTCGAGGTCGAACGCCTCGCGGAGCACGGCCGGGGTGAGGACCTCCCAGGGCGTGCCGTCGGCGATGACCCGGCCGCCCCCCACGACGACGAGGCGGTCGGAGTACCGGCCGGCGAGGGTGAGGTCGTGCAGCACCATGACCACCGTCGCGCCGCGCTCGCGGTTGATCGACCGCACGAGTCGGAGGACGTCGAGCTGGTGGCTGAGGTCGAGGAAGGTCGTCGGCTCGTCGAGCAGGATCGTGGGGGCCCGCTGCGCGAGCACCAGGGCGATCCAGGCCCGCTGCAGCTGCCCGCCCGACAGGGAGGCCGTGTCGCGGTCGGCGAGGGTCTCGAGACCGGTGGCGGCGAGGGCCTCGTCGACGGCGATCGTGTCGGCGGGCGTCCACGGCTTGAGGAGGCTCTGGTGCGGGTGCCTCCCTCGAGAGACGAGGTCGCGGACGGTCGTCGCCGACGGCGTCAGCGGCTTCTGCGGCAGGATCGCCAGGCGGCGCGCGACCTCGCGGGTCGGGATCGAGCGCACGCCGCGACCGTCGAGCTCGACCGTGCCGGCGGTCGGGGTGAGCAGGCGACCGAACGCCTTCAGCAGGGTCGACTTGCCGCAGCCGTTGGCGCCGATGAGGGTCGTGACCTCACCGGTCTCGATGCGGAGGTCGAGCCCCTCGAAGACCACCGTCTGGTCGTAGGCCAGGGAGACGCCCCGGGCCTCGAGGGCGGGCGTCGGGCGTTCCTTCACGAGCGAGGGGGTCGTGGCGGGGTCGGTCATGCGGAGGTCTCCCGTTCCTTGCGGCGCGTCAGCAACCAGATGAGATAGGGCGCGCCGACGATCGCGGTGATGATGCCCACCGGGATCTCGCCCGGCAGGACGCCACGGACGAGTGCGTCGCCGCCCGTGACGATGACGGCTCCGAGCAGCGCGGAGGCGAGCAGCGGCGGACGACCGGTGCGGGCGAGGCGGCGGGCGATCTGCGGTGCGACGAAGGCGACGAACTCGATCGGCCCTGCGGCGGACACGGCTGCGGCGACGAGCAGGACCGCGCACGCGATGACGACGATCCGATGCCGCTGGACCGCGACGCCGAGGCCGGTCGACAACTCGTCGCCGAGCTGGCTGATGTCGAGGCTGCTCGTCTGCAGGACCGCGATCGGTGTCAGGATCACCAGCGCGACGAGCACCGGCCACACGCTCGACCAGGAGATCCCCGAGAGGCTGCCGACGAGCCACTGCGCCGCCGCTGCCGCCTCGGTGATCTGCGCCCGGGCGATGAGGTAACTCGTGATGCCGCCGAGCGTCGCGGTGGCACCGATGCCGATGAGGATGAGTCGGAAGCTGTCGACCCCGCCGCGCCAGGACAACGCGTAGACGGCGGCCGAGGTGATGAGCGCGCCAGTCGCGGCCATGGCGGGCAGGCCGAGACTGAGCGCGCCGGCCCCGACGGAGTAGCTGCCGCCGACGAGGACGATCGCGGCCACGGCCCCGAGCGCGGCACCCGAGGTGACACCGAGGATGTCCGGGGTGGCGAGCGGGTTGCGTGCGAACGTCTGGGTGAGCGCCCCGGCGAGTCCGAGGGACGCACCGACGAGGAGACCGCCGACGACGCGGGGGAGGCGGAGCTCGAACACGATGAGTTCCTGACCACCGGTCCCGCCGCCGAGCAGGGTGGTGATCACGTCGGGGATCGTCAGGGACGACGAACCGGCGACGATCCCGAGCAGGGCGAACGCCAGGGCGACGACGAGGCAGGCGATCGTGACGCCGACGACCCGCCCTCGCCACAGACGGCCGAAGAAGCGGCTGCCCTCCTGCACGGCGCTCACAGCTCCGCCATCCGTCCGCGGCGCACGATGGCGATGAAGGCGACCCCACCCGCGACGGTGAGGACGACGCCCACGGGCACCTCGGCGGTGCCACCGATGAGTCGACCGATCACGTCGCATGCGAGCAGCACGCTCCCGCCGACGAGTCCCGAGGCGGGGAGGAGCCAGCCGTGATGCCCGCCCACGAGGGTGCGGGCGATGTGCGGCGCGGTGAGTCCGACGAAGGCGATCGGGCCGGTCAGGGCGACGGCGGCGGCCGTGAGCAGGGTGATCGCGGCGAGCCCGACGAGTCGCGCGCGGATGAGGTTCTCGCCGAGACCGTTCGCCAGCTCCGTCCCGAGCGCCAGGGCGTTCAGCGAGCGGATGTTGGCGACCGCGAACACGAGGCCGAGTCCGGCGAAGACGAGGGCCGCGTCGACGCCCGTGAGCGATCGGCCGGACAGCGAACCGACCACCCAGATGCGGTAGGCGGCGAGGGTCGTCTCGTCGGACAGGACGAGGTACGAGGTCAGGGCGACGAGGAGGGCCGAGACGGCGGTACCGGCGATCGCGAGCGGGACGGGACTCGACAGGCCGCGACCGAGTGCGGCGACGGAGAACACGACGACACTGGCGACGGTGGCGCCGAGCAGGGCGAGCCAGAGGGTCGTGACCACCGAGCTCGTGCCGAGCACGTAGACCCCGACGACGACCGCGAGACTCGCGCCGGCGGAGACGCCGAACAGGCCGGGGTCGGCGAGCGGGTTGCGGGTCTGCCCCTGCATGACGGCACCGGCTATCCCGAGGCAGACGCCGACGAGGACGCCGAGCACCGTGCGCGGCACCCGTGACCCCCAGACGACGGCGCCGGTGTCCTGGGCGGGGTCGAACAGGGCGGTGAGGACGGCCACGGGACTGATGAGGTTGCTCCCGAGCATCAGACTTGCAAGGGCGACGACGAGGAGCGCGGCGGCCAGCGTGCCGACGGCGAGCGCGCGTCTCGATCGGAGGAGGGTCGCGCTGCGCATAAAGTAAGCCTAGCCTCACCTATCCCGGTCGCGATGCACACCCGTCATCGTCGGTGACGGACGGGCGGTCCATGGATCGGCGCCGGAGGTGTGGGGTTCGCACATGGGTGAGGCCTCCACCGCCCGATACCGTTGACCGGTACGGAGTACGGCGATCAGGAGGACACGCATGACCGAGCACCAGCCGTCGACCGGAGCCGACACCGAAGCGGTCCTCGCGGCCACGGAACGACTCGCCGTCCCGCCCGGCTCGCTCGAGGGCGTGGTGGTCCTCGACCTCTCCCGCGTCCTCGCCGGCCCCTACGCGGCGTCGATGCTCGCCGACCTCGGCGCGACCGTCATCAAGATCGAGAACCCGAACGACCCCGACGTCTCCCGGGGCTTCCCGCCCTACCTGCGCGACGGCGACGAGGAGTTCAGCGGCTACTACGGCCAGTACAACCGCGGCAAGTTCGGCCTGGCGCTCGACCTCGCGAGCGACGCCGGCAAGGAGGTGCTGCGCGACCTCGTCGCGAGCGCCGACATCCTCGTCGAGAACTTCCGCCCGGGGACGATGGCGAAGCTCGGCCTGCCGTACGAGGCGCTCGCCGCCATCAACCCGAAGCTCGTGTACACCGCGATCTCCGGCTACGGGCAGACGGGTTCACGGAGCCGCCGTCCGGCGTTCGACAACACGGCCCAGGCCGCCGGCGGGCTCTGGTCCATGAACGGCTACGCGGACCAGCCGCCCGTGCGCGTCGGCGTCACGATCGGGGACCTCTCCGCCACGATGTTCGGCGTCATCGGCACCCTCGCCGCGCTCCGGCACGCCGAGCGCACCGGCGTCGGGCAGCTCGTCGACGTCGCCCAGGTCGACAGCATCATCGCGATGACCGAGACCGCCGTCGTCGACTACACCGTCGACGGGACCGTCGCGTCGCCGTCCGGCAACGAACACGCCTGGGTCCGGCCCTACGAGCTGTTCCCCTGTGCCGACGGACAGGTGTTCTTCGGCGCGTACACCGACAAGCTCTGGAAGGCGAGCTGCGAGCTGTTCGGCACGCCCGAGGCGATCGCCGACCCCGAGATCGACACCATGCGCAAGCGCTTCGACGAGGAGGTCTACGCCCGACGCGTCAAGCCGCTCGTCGTCTCCTGGTTCGCAGACCGCACCCGCGCCGAGCTCGAGGAGCTGGCCGGCGACGTCGTCCCGCTCACCGCCGTGAAGACCATCGGCGAGGTCGTCGAGGACCCGGGGACCGCCGAACGCGATATGGTCGTCGAGACCGACTACGGCTCCTTCGGCACCCTCCGCTCCTTCGGCCAGCCGATCAAACTGAGCGCGACCCCCGCGACCACCGACCGTCCCGCGAACCACATGGGCGAACACGCGGACGACGTGCTCACGGCGCTCGCCGGGTACGACGCCGACCGCATCGCCGCGCTGCGTTCCGACGGGGTGATCTGAGTGGGAGCCGTGGAGCGGACAGAGCAGCCTGCCGACCGCATCGCCGCGTTGCGTTCCGACGGGGTGATCTGAGTGGAAGCCGTGGACCGGACAGAGCAGCTCGATCTCCGTCCCGCCTCCTGGTACCGGAGCACCTTCGCGATCGCGGCACCGGAACCGGTCCTCGGCGAGGAGCTCCCCGCCGGTTGGGAAGGCGTCCACTTCCCGTTCGAGACGCCGTTCGCGCAGCTCCGCGAGGACGGCTCACCCGCGGAGGACGGCGTGCTGCCGGTCATCGACCTCCCGCGCCGCATGTACGCGGGGGAGGACACCGAGTTCCTGTCGCCTCTCCGCTACGGCGACATGGTGACGCAGCGCACGAGCCTCGGTTCGCTCGTCGAGAAGCAGGGGCGGGCCGGCCGCCTGGTCTTCGCCGACCTCGTGCGTGAGTACCTCGTCGACGGCGAGGTCGCCGTCCGTAGCACCTGGCACGACGTGTTCCTCGAGGCGCAGCCCGCGGTGCCCTCGCCGCGGACGGCGGCACCCGAGGTGGCCGCCGAGGATGCGCTCGATCTCGACGCCGGAGCCGACTGGACCGTGACCCGCTCGCTCGACTCCCGCCAGCTGTTCCGCTTCTCGGCCGTGACGGGCAACACGCACCGCATCCACTACGACCGCCAGTGGGCGCGTGAGGTCGAGGGGCTCGATGACCTCCTCGTGCACGGCCCGCTCACCCGCATCCTGGTGCTCGACGCCCTCACGGCGAACGCCGGTGGTCGTCGGCTCGCGTCGGTCCGCTTCCGGGCGAAGGCGCCGGTGCTCGTCGACACGGCGTTCCGCATCGCGGGGACGGACGGCCCGGAGGGCACCTCGGTCGTCGTGCGTGCCGCCGACGGCACGGTCCTGGCCTCGGCAGACGCCACCTGGCGTCCCTGACTACCGGGGTGCCGTCCTCCGGTCACTGAGCCCTATTCCATCGGTCACTGAGCTTGTCGAAGTGCTCACGGATGACGTCGCCCTTCGACAGGCTCAGGGACCGGGGTAGGTGTTCCGGTTTGGGGCTGGGACCTCCTGGTCCGGGGTTCCTTTCTCCGGTCACTGAGCTTGTCGAAGTGCCCACGGGGTACGTCGCCCTTCGACAGGCTCAGGGACCGGCTCCCCTCTTGTGGCCGCTGCGCCTTTACCCGGTCACTGAGCTTGTCGAAGTGCCCACGGGGTGCACTGCCCTTCGACGGGCTCAGGGACCAGGGTGGGGTGCTCAGGGATCGGGGTGGGTTGTCCGGTTTGGGACCGGATCCGCTGTTGGTCGTCGTGTCTTCCTCCGGTCGCTGAGCTTGTCGAAGTGCCCACGGGGTGCACTGCCCTTCGACGGGCTCAGGGACCAGGGTGGGGTGCTCAGGGATCGGGGTGGGTTGTCCGGTTTGGGACCGGATCCGCTGTTGGTCGTCGTGTCTTCCTCCGGTCGCTGAGCTTGTCGAAGTGCCCACGGGGTGCACTGCCCTTCGACAGGCTCAGGGACCGGGGTGGGGTGCTCAGGGATCGGGGTGGGTTGTCCGGTTTGGGACCGGATCCGCTGTTGGTCGTCGTGTCTTCCTCCGGTCACTGAGCTTGTCGAAGTGCCCACGGGGGTACGTCGCCCTTCGACAGGCTCAGGGACCGGGATGGGGTGCTCAGGGACCGGGATGGGGTGCTCGGGGGCCGGGGGCGCGCTGCGCCGCCTACGCGTCGATCACGAGCGTCGGCGTCAGCGACCGCGACACACACGGGTACATGATCATCGAGGCGTCGTCGGTCGTCAGCGAGTCGCGATGCTCTGGCGTCCCGTCCACCACCTGCACGGCACAGGATCCGCAGACGCCGCGCATGCACGACCCGGCGACACCGACCCGCGCGGCCTGCATCGCCTGCAGCATCGTCTGCCCGGCGGGAACCTCGACGGTCCGCTCCGACCTCGCGCACTCGACGGTGAACGCCGTGTTCGGCAGGTAGGAGCGGGGCTTGGGCTCGAACCGCTCGAGGTGCAACCGGCAGTCCTCGGGCAGCGTCTCGGCCAGGTTCGTGAGGGTGTCCGTGAACCCGCGCGGCCCGCAGGCCGACACGTCGGTGCCCGGCTCGAGTCCCGCGAGGAGGCCGGCCAGGTCGAGTCGGCCGCTCTCCGCGCTGACGTGGATCCGCACGTGGTCGCCCAGGGCTTCGAGTTCCGGCGCGAACGCGATGTCCTCGCGCGTGCGCACCGCGTAGACGAGCGTCCAGTCGGCGTCGCCCGCGGCCAACCGCCTCGCCATCGAGAGCAGCGGCGTGATCCCGATGCCGGCCGCGAGGAGCAGGTGCCGCTTCGCGTCCGAGAGCGGGAACAGGTTCCGCGGCGGCCGGATGAACACCTTCCGACCGACCTTGAGGAAGTTGTGGATGTAGTGCGAGGCGCCCCGCGAGTGCTCCTCCCGCAGGACGGCGATCCGATACCGGAACTCGTCCGCCGGATCACCGCAGAGGGAGTACTGCCGTTCGTGGCGGGTGATGAGCTGCAGGTCGATGTGCGCTCCGGGGTCCCACGGCGGGAGCCGGCGGCCCTCCGGATCGGCGAGCACGACACTGACGATCGTCGGCGTCTCGCGCACGATCTCCTGGACGATGAGCGGGGTCATGCCCGCGCGATTGCGCATCAGTACAGGCTCTGGTTCCCGACGGCGACCGCCTCGTCGATGGCGTCGCCGACCTCGGTGCTGAGGCCCGACATGCTCGCCCAGATCCGGCCCGCACTCGGCACCTCGGCCGCGAGCTCCTGCATCTCGGCGTCCCACAGCCCGCCGCGGAGGAGTGCCCGCCCGCAGTGCAGGTAGACCTCCTCGGTGCGCACGACGATCGCGAGCTGCGGCGTCACGTGGTCCTGCTCGAGCATCGCCATGAGCGCCGGGTCGTCGGTGACGGTGGCCCTGCCGTTGATCCGGAGGGTCTCGCTCATGCCGGGGACGAAGCACAGCATGCCGATGTGGCCGTTCTGGACGATGTTCTGCAGGGAGTCGGCCAGCCGGTTGCCGAGGCGCTCCGGGATCACGAGCGTGCGGGTGTCGAGCGCCCGGACGAACCCCGGGTAGTCCCCACGCGGGGAGTTGTCGCACCGGCCGTCGGCGTCGGACGTCGCGATGGTGCAGAACGGCGAGTGGGCGAGGAAGGCGAGGCAGTTCTCGTCGAGCTCGTCCATGATCTTGGCCGTCGCCGCGGGATCCGGTTCGCCGAGGGAGCGACGGATGGTGTCGACGTCGATCGACGCGAACGCGCTGGCCTGCATGGCGGACCCCTTCTCTGTCCCTCCGACCCTACGGTCGTCCCTCGCACGCCTCAATGGGCTGTCGGCACACGGTTCGCTGGTGTCCTGTGCCACCGACCCAGCCGCATCGATCATTCCGCCCCGGTTCATCGGCCGAACGAGCGGCGGAACATCGCCTTCGCACGCGCCGCGGTGTCGGCTCGATGGGAATCGGGGATGCGGGTGAGCGTCGCTCCCACCATCGAGATCGCCATGAGAATGTCGTCGGGCTCGACGTGGTCGGCGATGCGGTGCGCAGCCAGCTCCTTCGCATGCAGGGCGTGCGCGAGGCGGTCGAGGCGGGTGCCGAGCTCGATCACGCGCGGGTCGTCGCCCTCGCCGAGGATCGCCTCGACGAAGGGCGAGGTGACGAGGGCCTGGTCGATCACGACGTCGAGCAGGGTGTCGAGGGTCGCATCGGGTCGCCCGGTGTGCTCCTCCAACTCGCCGACGTTCTCGTCGAGCACTGCGAGCGCGAGGGAGAGTCGGTCGGGGAAGTGTCGGTACAGGCTGCCCTGTCCGACGCCCGCCCGCTTCGCGACCGCGCTGAGGGGAGCGCTGAAGCCGTCCGCGGCGAACACCTGACGCGCCGCGGCGACGAGCGCACGGCGGTTCTCGGGTCCTGCGCTCGGGCCGCGGTTCGGCTTCGGGGGCGTGGACGACATCCCGGTAGCGTAACGCCGCGCGGCCGGTCCTGAGCACCCGGCTGGGAGCCCGCCGTGAGGGCTGGTGGCCATAACCTGGACGGCGTAACGTGTACCGGACAATGATGTCCGGTATGGATCGAGGCCCATGCGATCCCGCTGCTCATCGCCCTCCCGAGAACGAAGGAACCCCATGAGCGCCCTCACCGCCAACACCCCGATCGCCGCGTGGCTCGCCGACCCCACCGGCGGTCCGCTCATCCGCGGCCTCCTCACCCAGCTGGGCACCGAGGAGTCGCAGCTCGCCCCGATCTCGGGCCTCCCGCTCCAGCAGCTCGTCGCCCTGAGCCAGGGCAAGCTGCCCCAGTCACTCATCGACGACCTTGTCCTCGCCGCGAACGACGGCGTCGCACCCGTCGACGACGCGCCCCAGGGGTGGCAGGAGCGCATCACCGTCGGTCGGTTCGCCGGCAAGACCGTGATCGTCACCGGGGCCGCTTCCGGCATCGGCCGTGCCACGGCATCCCGCGTCGCGCGCGAGGGCGGCCGGGTCGTGGCCGTGGACCTCTTCGAGGACAAGCTCGCCGACCTCGCCTCGAGCCTGCCGGACGCCGACCTCGTGACGGTCGCCGGCGACATCACGAAGCAGGACGACATCGCCGCGATCGTCGCCGCGGCGGGGGAACGGATCGACGCGCTGGCCAACGTCGCCGGCATCAACGACGACTTCTCCCCGCTCCACGAGACCTCCGACGCGACCTGGGAGCGGGTGATGGGCGTGAACGTCACCGGCGCCTTCAAGCTGACCCGGGCCGTGCTGCCGTCGATGGTCGCGGCTGGATCCGGTTCGGTCGTCAACATCGCGTCCGAGGCCGGGCTTCGTGGCAACGCCTCGGGGAACGCCTACACGACCTCGAAGCACGCGGTCGTCGGCATGACCAAGAGCGCCGCCTTCATGTACGGACCGCACGGAGTCCGGGTCAACGCGGTCGCTCCGGGCGGTGTCGCCACGGGGATCCCCTTCCCGCCGAACGTCTCCGAGGCCGGCTCGGCGCGGCTCGGACCGTTCCAGGCGGCGATCCCGACGATCGCGACCGCGGAGCAGCTCGCGGCGTCCATCACCTTCCTGCTGAGCGACGACGGCGTCAACGTCAACGGCGTCATCCTGCCGTCCGACGGCGGATGGTCGGTGCAGTAGCCGCGCTCGCGCAGAACTTCAGCAATCGATAAGAACAACCATTCTTAACAACTGTTTGGGGCTGGATGAACGCGTTTCTGCTGCGAATCTTGAAGCACACGGGCCCGCTCAGCGTCGCCCGTCCCCTGCGAACGCTCTGAACGAGTACGGCCGGAACGACCGTTCGCACTGCGGTGACACCGCTCACAGGGCCCCACCGATCTTGGCGGAAGGTGGGGCCCTGCGCTGTGCCCGGGCCGCCCTGCACCGTGTGTAGGCCGCTCAGCGCGGGATCGCGGTAGCGAAGCGCCACGGCTGGGAGCGGATCGTCGCGACGGCCCGGGTGATCGCACCGAGGGCGACGACGTCCGCGCCGAGTCGCGAGGCCCGCACGATCGGCGTCGGCGCGTAGGTGCCTTCGTCGAGCCAGGTCTGCGCCGCGGCGATGACGGGTGAGGCGACGCGGGCCACGCCGCCGGCGACGACGACCTCGTCCACGTCGAGCAGGCTGCCGAGCAGGACGCACACCCGCCCGAGGCGCTCCCCGAGGCGTTCGACGAGTCTGCCGGCGTAGGCGTCGCCCGAGGCTGCGGCGTCGATGATGCGGCCGACGTCGAGCGTGCCGATCGGCATCCGGGCGAGGGGGGAGGCCGCCGGCACCGCGCCGGATCGCTGATCCTCCTCCAGCCACGACCGTGCCGCGCCGTCGAGGCCCTCCGGCGAACCGACGCCCTCGACCATGCCGAGCACGCGGAGTTCGCCTGCACCGCCGGCCCCGCCGTGGAGCAGCACGCCGTCCACGATGAGTCCCGCGCCGAAGCTCGCCTCGGCCAGGAGGACGGCGATGGACTCGCGTGCCACCTCCCCGAGGGCGCGCTCGGCCGTGGCTGCGAGGTTGGCGTCGTTCTCGAGCACGACGTCGCCCCAGGGGCCGAGGCGGCTCGCGAAGTCGGGGTTCATCCGGGCCCAGTAGTCGTGATCGCCGCGCGGGGAGCGGCCGTGCGCGTCCACCGGTGCCGGGACGCCGACGGCGGTCACGAGCACCTGTCCCGGGGTCGCGCCGGCCTGCGCGGTCGCCTCCTCGACGACGGTCCGTGCGGTCGCGAGGCGGAGGTCTGGGTCCTCGTCCCCGCCCACGATGGGACGTTCGGCGCGGCCGACGACCTCGCCGCGGAGCGTCGCGACGAGTGCCGCGACCCGATGCTGCCCCACGTCGAGTCCGACCACGAACGCGGTGTCCGCGGCGAGTTCGTAGCGCCTGGCGGGTCGTCCTCGCCGGTAGTCACCGGCGGCCCGGGCGTCGTCGAGCTCACGGATCCAGCCGCGGTCGGCGAGGGCGTCGCAGGCGTTCAGCACGGTGGCGCGGGTCAGGCCGGTCCCGTCCATGACGTCACTCGCCGTGAACGCACCGTGGTCGAAGGCGTAGGCGGCGACGAGTTCGACACTCGCCCTGCCCGTCTCGATCCCCGGTTCCGCCATGGGGCGACTGTAGCAGGGTTGCATTACTAGATATGGCCGCTATATTTAGTGGCGAAGGTCGACCACCGCCGGTCACGACAGTGCTCGGCTCCGCACCCCGAAAGGAACCGTCCGAGCATGAGCACCAGTACCGCCCCGACATCATCAGACGCTCCGGGCCTCCGGGTCGGCGTCATCGGCCTCGGCTTCGCCGGGACCACGCACCTGGACGCCTTCACCGCGCTCCCCGGTGCCACCGTCGTCGCCCTGTCCGGCCAGGAACCGGCGCGCCTCGCCGAGCTGGCCGAGAGCCGTGGGGTCCCCGAGACCTACGCCGACTGGGAGGACCTCGTCGCCCGCGACGACCTCGACATCGTCTCGATCGGCGTGCCGAACGCCCTGCACCACCCGATCGCCGTGGCCGCGCTCCGGAGCGGCAAGCACGTCTTCTGCGAGAAGCCGCTCGCCACGACCGCCGACCTCGCCGCCGAGATGGTGGAGGCCGCGACCGCCGCCGACCGCGTCCTCGAGGTCGCGTACAACCACCGCCGTCGTGCTGACGTCGCCTACCTCGCGCGCTACCTCGCCGAGGAGCCGATCGGTCGCGTCTACCACTCGCGTGCCTCCTGGCTCCGTCGCCAGGGTGTGCCCGGCATCGACTCCTGGTTCACGAACAAGGCCGCGGCCGGTGGCGGGCCGCTCATCGACCTCGGCTCCCACGTGCTCGACATCGCGCTGTCGCTCCTCGGCGAGCCGCGCGTGACGCACGTCTCGGCCGTCGCGTACAACGAGCTCGGCCGCGCCGGTCGCGGTGGCTCCTCCGGCGGCGGTCCGGTCTCGAGCCGGTCCACGCACGCCTTCGACGTCGAGGACTTCGCGTCCGCCCTCCTGCGGTTCGAGGACGGCGGCAGCCTGCAGCTCGAGGCGTCGTGGGCGTCCTACTCGAAGGCCCACGAGGACATCTCGGTCGAGCTCCTCGGTTCGGAGGGCGGCGTCCGCCTCCACGTCGACAACTACAACACCGAGGGAACGGTCACGATCTACCGCGACGTCGCCGGTGCGCCGACGATCGAACGTCCCGCGGTCCAGGTCCCGGCCGGCCACCATCAGTCGGTCATCGCGGAGTTCCTCGACACCATCCGCGCGGGTGAGACCGCCGGCGGTGAGCTCCGGTTCGCCGGTCACCACGGCGAGTATGCCCTGCACCGCAGCCGCGTCATCGACGCCGCCTACGCCTCGGCCGCCGCCGGGCACGAACTGGAGGTCCCCGCATGAGCACCACGACACCGATCCGCATCCGCGTCTGGAACGAGTTCGTCCACGAGTCCCGCGGTGACGCCGTGGTGCTCGGCCACTACCCCGACGGCATCCACGTAGTGATCGCGGCGGGCCTCGAGGAGTCGCTCGGCGACGCCGTGTCCGTCTCGACCGCGACCCTCCAGGATCCCGAGCACGGTCTCACCGAGGAGGTCCTCGCGAACACCGACGTCCTCTTCTGGTGGGGGCACATCGCCCACGACCAGGTCTCCGACGAGGTCGTCGAGCGGGTCGTGCGCCACGTCCACGCCGGTATGGGCATCGTCGTGCTGCACTCCGGGCACTACTCGCGGGTCTTCCAGCGGCTGATGGGCACGAGCTGCGCCCTCAAGTGGCGGAACGACGGCGAGCGAGAGCTCGTCTGGACGGTGCTCCCGGACCACCCGATTGCGCAGGGCGTCCCGCACCCGATCGTCATCGACCGCCAGGAGATGTACGGCGAGCAGTTCGACATCCCGCGTCCCGACGAGGAGGTGTTCCTCTCCACCTTCGCCGGCGGCGAGGTGTTCCGGTCAGGTGTCGCCTACCACCGCGGTCGCGGGCGCGTGTTCTACTTCTCGCCGGGCGACCAGGAGTACCCGGTCTACCACCACCCCGACATCCGTCGAGTGCTGGCGAACGCGGCCGAGTGGGCGCGCCCGACGATCGAGCGCACACCGCCGACCGCGGACCAGCACCCGAGGGACTGGTTCCTGAACTAGCGCGTCCGTGTCCCTGACACCAGCCCCTCCACCGATCCGTCGGGCAGCGAGAGGCTGGTGGCAGGCCGATCGGCCGATCACCGGACGACGAGGGAGGACGACATGCCCGGGAAGCAGAACCCGTCACTGAAGGACCCCGAACTCTACGAGAAGCTCCGCGACGACGGAGCGTCGAAGGGCAAGGCCGCCCGGATCTCGAACGCCGCTGCGAAGCAGGGGCGCTCGACGATCGGGGAGAAGGGCGGTGAATCCGGCTCCTACGACGACTGGACCGTCGCGCAGCTCCGCGAGCGCGCGAAGGAGATCGGTCTGAGCGGCTACTCCGGCAAGCGGAAGAGCGAACTCATCTCGATGCTCCGCGACAGCTGAACAGGCGGCGCGATCGCCCGGGCTACTTCGCCGGAGCGGTCGTGTCGTCACCGGTGGTAGCGTGGACGACGACCTCGCCGGTGTTCGCCTCGTGCATGAAGCCTTCGAGCAGCGCGCGGTCCATGTCGCCGACCTCGTCGGAGTCGAAGGAGAACTGCAGGGCGATCGCCGGGTGCAGCCAGAGCGTCGTGCGTCCGTCGGTGGTGGAGTCCTGTCGGATCGTGAGCGCGAACGACTCGTTCCGCCTGAGCTTCATGAGCGCGATCGTCTTGACATGGGCGAGCGTTCGATCGTCGAGCCGAACGCGTGCATCGCCGGTGCCGTAGACCAGTTGTCCCATGGGATCCCTCGACTTCCGACCCCTGCGATGGCCGACGACGCGAACGGCCGACTGCTGTGCGCATCCCGACGGGGTCCGGGCCGGTGAAGCGCTCTCTCAGGATACGAGACATTCTTGGCGCGCGCCCGATTATCCACAACACGAACGGCCCATTGGCGGGGCCGCGCATTGTCCGCTGCTCGGGCCCTTCGCGCAATGGCCCCCGCAGGCCGAGGTCCGCAGGCTAGCGTGGCACACCTGAGAAAGGGGCTGACGATGGGATTCCTCCGCCTCGGCGCGCTCCGCTCACAGGTCGACGACCAGACGCTCGCCCAACTGGAACGCGTGATCCTCACCCGCATGCTCGGCGAGCGCTCGTTCCGACTGCAGCTCCACCGTGGGCGCTTCCAATCGTCCGAGCCGGTCACCGTGTCGCCCGAGCAGCCGATCGTCTTCGCGTTCGACGCGGAGTTCGAGCCACCGATCGACGAGCGCATGGCCGCCGAGATGCTCGAGGAGATCGAGATCACGGGCGGATTGCACGTCGTCGTCGCCTGACCAGCAGCAGACCGACACCAGTACCACATCGAAACCACCACCACAGGAAGCAGGAGCGACATGAGCGACTTCACCGGAGCAGACGCATTGGGTACCGACCCGGACATGGTGGTCGGCACGCCGCCCACCGAGATCCCGGACGAGTCGACGGATGAGGACACGGCGGACGAGCCGGACGTGCTCGAGCAGCCGGACACGGACGCTCGCTNCCCTGCTCGGTCTCCTCGGGGTCCGCGCCCGGCCGCACGGCCGCGTCGTCGCGGATGTCGATCCGGGTCACGCCGTCGCCCTGGTCGGTGACGTCGATGCGGGGAGCCGCGTCGGCTTCGGTCGCGTTCGGGGCGGTCGTCAGCTGGTCGTGGCGGTTCTCGTCGTGCGTGGTGGGAGTCTGGTCGCTGTCGGTCATGCCCAGACGATAGCGCACGGGCGCGTGGTGCCTCCGGTATACCCTCCGGGTTGCGGATGCAAGGTCTGACGGCCCGACCGCTTCGGTTCCCAGAATGGTCGTATGAGGAAGTTGCACTACGCCGGCGGGTACCTGCTGATGGCCGACCAGACCTGCAAGGCGCTCCTCCGGTATGCGCGAGCCCTCGCCCAGACCGGCGAGTCCGACATTGCTGTGGTGCCGACCATCTCGGACGGTGGCAGCCTCGGGTACGCCCACCTCCTTGTCGGACCCGCGAGCCAGTTGTTCTCGACCCCTGTGGAGAACGCCTCGAAGGAACCCTTCGACGAGGAGATCATCGCCGAGCTCGAACGGCGGACCGCCGCGCTCCAGCCGGCGCGACCGGAGTGGGCGACCGAACTCACCGACGTCGACGATCTGGAGTTCGACGAACGCTCGATGTGAGGGCAGATCGGGCTGCGATCACGACCGCGAGGTGCGCGCGACCGCGAGGTTCAGCTGCGCGGACCCGGCTCCGGCACGAGGACGAGACCCTGGTTCGAGTCGGCGCTGACCGCGAGGGCATCGAGCCAGGCGCGATTGAGTTCGACCGGGACGCTGCCCGCGTACTTGAACCGGAGGGACATCGCCGGGTGGAGCCAGATCGTCGTCCGGCCGTCGCCTGACCGCGGGTCGTCCTTCCACCCGAAGTAGAACGCTTCGCCGCGACGCAACTTCGCGCCGATGACCTGTTGCAGGTGGGCGAGGACCCGGTCGTCGAACGTCACCGACACGTCTGCGTCGTAGATCATCTTGCCCATGGGTTCTCCTGCTCCGCTCTCCGGTTTCCACCGTAGGCCCGGTCCTGTGGAAGCACCACGTTCCCCGCGGGGGTTGCGAACCGGCGCGAGTCACCGGACCTGACACGCCGAAGCGGCATCGGCGCGATGCCGGTGCCGCTCAGCGGTGGTGCGCGATCGCTCAGACGCTGATCGGCAGCGCCTCCGCGATCGAGGTGCGGTGCAGGACGTCCCAGCGGCTGGTGTAGCTGCGCTCGGGGAGTGAGCGGAGCGCCTCGACCAGGTGGGGCGGGAGCAGGTCGCGGCGGGCCTCACGCGTCAGGTCGCTGGGGCGGCAGGGGTACTCCATGCCGCGTAGGAATTCGTCGAGCTCGGTGAACACGAGCATCTCCTCTCTGGGCGCGTCGTGGCACCCGATGTCAGGCGGGCCGGCTGCGTCGACCGGTCGTCAGACCGCCGTGCCCTCCTTCGAGTGTCGTTCCCGTTCGGCCGTTCGGCGCGCTCTTGCCTTTCCGTCGTCGAGCTGCTACTCGACGGGCCCGGACGTTCGGACTAGCGTGTGCCCATGACGACGCTCCGGGTCCACAATCTCGCCGTCTCGCTCGACGGGTTCGCCACGGGCGAGGGCCAGTCCTTCGAGACCCCCTTCGGCCACGCCCAGCACCGGCTCATGCAGTGGTTCTTCCCGACCCGCACCTTCGTGTCGATGAGCGGGCACGAGGACGAAGCGGTCGGCGCGGGGACGCGCGGGGTCGACGACGCGTTCGCCGCGGCCACGGGTGATCGCATCGGCGTCGAGATCATGGGCCGGCGCAAGTTCGGTCCGCAGCTCGGACCATGGGAGGACGAGAGTTGGCGGGGATGGTGGGGCGAGGAGCCGCCGTTCCACACGCCGGTCGTCGTGCTGACCCACCATGAACGCCCGGACCTGGTGGTCGGTGAGACGACGTTCCTCTTCCGTGACCTGTCCGCCGTCGACGCGTTGTCGTTCGCGACGTCGCTCGCCGACGGACTCGACGTCCGTCTCGGCGGAGGACCGACGACGGTCCGCCAGTTCCTCGCGGCCGACCTCGTCGACCATCTCCATGTGGTCGTCGTCCCGATCCTGCTCGGTCGTGGGGTGCGGCTCTGGGACGGGCTCGAAGGCCTCGAGGAGCGGTTCACGGTCGAGGTGACCGCATCACCGAGTGGCGTCGTGCATTATGTGTTCGCGCGGAAGCCGCGCTGAAGGTCGACCGGGGCCGGTGACCGGGCCTCAGAGCTCGAGGCGTCGCTCCACGATGTCGCGGGCGACGTCGGCCAGGGCACGACGTCCGCCGCGAGCGTGCTTCCGGATGCGCTCGAAGGCCTCTTCGACCGAGATCGCGGCGGTGTAGGCGACGACGCCCTTCGCCTGCTCGATGACGACCCTGGACTGCAGCGCGGACTCCAGCTGCTCGCGGGTCGCGTCACTCTCGCGGAGGGTCCGCTCGTGCAGGATCCCGATGGTCGCGACGTCGGCCATCGCCTGTGCGGCCTGGGACTCGAACCGGTCGAGGGCTTCCGGAGTCGTGCGGAACAGGTTGAGGGTGCCGATGGTGGTCCGGCGGAGTCGCAGCGGGAAGGCATGAGCCGACCGGAATCCCGCGGTCGCCGCGACCTCGGCGAATCTCGGCCAGTCGGCTGCGACCGCGGCGATCTCGGGGATCGACACCGGCGTCGCATCACGGAAGCTGTCGATGCAGGGGCCTTCGTCCGCGCTCAGCTGGATAAGTTCGACGAGCTTCCCGGACTCGCTCGTCGACGCGATCAGTTCGAGATCACCGTTCGGGTCGGCCAGGAGGATGCCCGAGGCCTGGACGTCGAGGAGGTCCACGGTCGCGTCGACGAGGGTCTGGAGCAGGTCGACGACGTCGTACTCGTCCACCAGGGTGTCGGCGAGCGTCGCGAACACGTCGAGGAGGGCGGTCGAGTGACGGAGCTCGGAGCCGGTCCCGTCGTCGCCGCGCGCGCTCATCGCTCGTCTTCGATCGTGTCGTCGCGCAGCACGTAGCCGGTGCGACGTTCGAGGATGTCCTCGGCGACGTCCGACATCGAGCGGTTCTGGGCGAAGGCCTGAGCTTGGATCAGCAGGTGGGCGTCGTCGGGCGTGAGGCCGAGTTGCGCGATCACGAACCCGGTCGCCTGATGGATCCGTCGTCGGGCGTGGGGCTTCAGCTGCGTCGTGTCGGGAAGGCTCGCGAGTTCGAGGGTGCGTCGGAGCACGTACCGGCTGAGCGGGCGAGTGAGGGACATCATGTCCTCGACCGCCTGCGCGTCCAGCGTGCGCTCCTCGGTGTCGTACAGCTCGACCGCGCCCACCTGGAGCGGCCCGACGCGGAGGGGGAAGGCGAAGATGGAGCCGACCGCGTGGTCGCGGATCGCCTCGGTGAACGACGGCCAGGAGTCGTAGCCGTTCCGCTTGACGGCCTCCTCGAGCACCGGGCGGCCGCTTCCGACGGCGTCCCAGCAGGGGCCCTCGGAGAGGTCGAACTGCAGCTCGTCGATGAGCGCGATCTGCTCGTCGCTCGCGGCGATCGTCTCGGGGCTCAGGGTGTCGCCGAGCGTCGCGATCGAGACGCCGCTGAGGGGCATGAGCCGGAGGATCGGCTCCACCAGCTGGTCGTCCTCGTCGACCCGGTCGAGTGCGCTGTACACGATGGCGAAGGTGTCGCTCATGTCCGCATTCCTTCCGGGCTCAAGGGTGGTCTCCGCTCATCGTACGGCTATCCCGCTGCGATCGCCGGGTGGCGATCCGTCCTGCCTGGGAAAGCAAGGGGCCGCCTTGGCGGGGTGGATTCGCCTAACGTGGCGTCATGCCTCTGACGACGACAACCTCTCCGCGCCCCTCCGCCCACCGGTCCGCAGCAACCGATCGGTCGGCGCGATGAGCCGCGGGGTCGCCGTCGTCACCGGCGGAACCGCAGGGCTCGGTCGTGCGACCGTCCGTGAACTCGCGAAGCGCGGCTGGGACGTCGCGGTGCTGGCGCGCGGCGAGGACGGACTCGAGGCGACCATCGCGGAAGTCGAGCAGGCCGGGCGTCGTGCTCTCGCGGTGCCGACGGACGTCGCCGACCGGGAGGCCGTCGAGCAGGCGGCGGACCGGGTCGAGGCGGAACTCGGACCGATCGAGCTGTGGGTGAACTGCGCCATGGTCGGCGTCTTCGGGGACTTCCTCACGACCGAACCGGCGGACTTCGAGCGTGCCGTGGCGGTCAACTTCTTCGGCTTCGTCAACGGCACCAGGGCCGCCCTCTCGCGAATGACGCCGCGCGACCGTGGGCACGTGATCCAAGTCGGTTCCGCCCTCGCCCACCGCGGCATCCCGCTGCAGGCCGCGTACTGCGGGTCGAAGTTCGGCGCCCGAGGCTTCACGGAGTCGGTGACCGCCGAACTGCTCCACGACGGCAGCAACGTCAAGCTGTCGACCGTGGACATGCCGGCGCTCAACACCATCCAGTTCAGCTGGGTGAAGTCGCAGCTGCCCGAGCACCCGCAGCCGGTGCCGCCGATCTACCAGCCCGAGGTCGGTGCGACCGCCATCGCCGACGTCGCAGACCGACCGAGGCGACGCACCTGGGTGGGGGAGTCCACCGTCGGCACGATCCTCGGCGACCGCTTCGCCGGCGGATTCCTCGACTGGTTCCTCGCCAGGACCGGATACTCCGGCCAGCTCGCGCCGGACAAGCACGACCCGCGCATGCCCGACAACGTCTACACGCCCGCCCCCGGTGACCACGGCGCTCGTGGCGTGTTCAGCGACAAGGCCCACTCGTGGAGCCCGCAGACCTGGGCGATCCGCCACCGGCGGGCCGTGTACGCGACCGCCGCCGGCACCCTCGCAGCGGGTGTCGCCCTGGTGGCCGGCGCGGCGAAGCGGCGCTGAGCACGATGGCGCGGCGCGAGCAGTTCGACGCGGTGGTCGTCGGCGCGGGTCCCAACGGGCTTGCGGCCGCGGTGACCCTCGCCAGGGCCGGCCTGCACGTGCAGGTGGTCGAGCGGGGCGACACGATCGGTGGTGGTGCCAGGACCGCCGAGCTGACGTTGCCCGGCTTCCACCACGACATCTGCTCCGCGGTCCACCCGATGGCGCTCGCCTCCGGGTTCTTCCGGTCCTTCGGCCTCGAGCGCCGCATCGACCTCGTCGTACCGGAGATCTCCTACGCCCACCCGCTCGACGGTGGACGGGCCGGGATCGCCTACCGAGACATCGACCGCACCGCCGACGCCCTCGGACGTGACGGCGCGGCCTGGCGCTCGCTCATGGGCCCGCTCGCCGCCGACGCCGACCGCGTCTCGCAGTTCACCGGCGGCAAGCTCCTGCAGGTGCCGCGACACCCGGTCACGGTCGCACGCTTCGGCCTCCGCGCCCTCGAGCAGGGGAGCCCGGCCTGGAATCTCCGGTTCCGCGAGGAGACGGCCCCGGCCATGCTCAGCGGTGTAGCCGCCCACTCCATCCGGCCGATGCCGAGCCTGTCCACCTCGGCCGCCGCCCTGTCGCTCGGCGCGTATGCGCACGCCCGCGGTTGGCCCATTCCCGTCGGCGGCAGCCAAGCGATCGTCGACGCGCTCGCGGCCGACCTGCTGGCCCACGGTGGTGAGATCGTCACCGGAACCGAGGTGCGATCCATCGACGAGCTGCCGTCCGCCCGCGCCGTCCTGTTCGACACGACGCCGAAGGCGCTCGCCGAGATCGCGGGCAGCCGACTGCCCGACGCGTACCTCCGTCGTCTCTCCCGGTTCCGCTACGGCGACGGCGTGGCCAAGGTCGACTTCGCGCTCTCGGGCCCCGTCCCGTGGACGAACCCGGAACTGGCCCGGGCCGGCACGCTCCACCTCGGCGGCACCCGCCCGGAGATCGCCGAAGCCGAGCGCGACGTCGCCCGCGGCCGGCACAGCGAGTCGCCCTACGTCCTCGTCTCGCAGCCCGACGTCGGCGATCCTGGTCGCGCTCCTGGTGACGCTCAGGTCCTCTGGGCGTACACGCACGTGCCGAGCGGGTCCGGTCTCGATCAGACCGAGGCGATCACCCGGCAGATCGAGCGCTTCGCCCCCGGGTTCCGCGACGTGATCCTGACGTCGGCGTCGATGACCGCCCGCGACATGGCGCGGTACAACCCGAACTACGTGCTCGGCGACATCGCGGCCGGCGCCGCGAGCTTCGCGCAGCTCGTCGCGCGTCCCGTGCTCTCGAACGACCCGTGGCGGACACCGACGCCGGGGATCTTCCTCTGCTCCTCGTCGACTCCGCCCGGCCCGGGCGTCCACGGTCTCGCCGGCTGGCACGCCGCCCGCAGCGCCCTCCGCTCGGTCTTCGGCCGCGACCGCATGCCGTCGCTCGCGCCCGACCGACCGAGTCCGACCTCCTGACCCCGTCCCTGCTCCAGCGAAAGGAACACCACCGTGTCCCACACCACTCGGATCCTCGACTGCCCGCCCGACCGTGTCTTCGCCGTCCTCGCCGACGGCTGGCTCTTCCCGGCGTGGGTGGTCGGCGCGTCCCGCATGCGCGACGTCGGTGACCGGTGGCCGCACGTGGGCGGGAAGCTGCACCACTCCTTCGGTGTCTGGCCGGCGGTGCTGAACGACGAGACGACCGTGCTCCAGTGGGATGCTCCGCACCGGTTCGTCATCCAGCCGAAGGGGTGGCCGCTCGGTGAGGCCCGCGTCGCGGTCGAGGTGGAGCCGCACGAGCGCGGGTGCATCGTCCACCTGCATGAGCACGCCGTCACAGGCCCTGGTGCGCTGATCCCGGTCTGGCTCCTCGACATCGGGCTGCACATCCGCAACATCGAGACGCTGCGCCGACTCGCCCACCTCGCCGAGGGCGGCGCCGGCGGCACCCACCTGGTCGAGGCGGCCGAGCCGACGGCCGAAGATCGGAAGCGCGCCGAGTTCCCGAAGCGATCGTTGTTCGCGCGGGCGGCGTCGGTCCTCGTCGTCGCCGTGCCGGTGGTCGCGGTGGCGCGCAAGCTCGCCCGCTGACGGTGTCCGGTCATGCCCGCCGCAAGTGATCCGGCCGACGCCCTGCCCGGGGACGGTCGCGACGAGACGCTGAACGAGCGATCCGACCGCAACTGGTCGGAGCTGCTGCAGGAGTTCCGGGTCCTGCAGACGGGCACGCAGATCCTCGCGGGCTTCCTGCTGACGCTGCCGTTCCAGCCGCGGTTCACCGAGCTCAGTGGATTCGACCACGTGCTGTACCTCGTCCTCGTGGTCCTGGCCGTGACGGTGACGCTCCTCGCGCTCGCACCGGTCATCATGCACCGGCTCGTCTTCGGACGACTGGAGAAACCACAGCTGGTGCGGCTGTCCAGCAGGATCCTCATGGTGTGTCTCGGGGCGGCGTCGCTGCTGTTCGCGGGGATCGTCCTGTTCGTCTTCGACTTCGTCGCATCACCTGCGGTCGGGCTGTGGGCGGGTGGTGCCGTGGTCGTCGTCATCGGGCTGGTGTGGATCGTCGGCCCGCGCCTGATCCGGGGTGCGCGCGACCGCGTGTCCTGAGGTGATCGACGTGCCCGCGGTGAGCCCCGAGAATGGGACGATGCCCGACACCTGCACCTTCTGCCGCATCCTGCGTGACGAGCCCGACGACATCACCTGGGTGGAGCGCGAGGACGAGGCGGTCGCCTTCCGGCCGTTGCCCGAGTCGGAGCTCGCGCCCGGCCACACCCTGGTGGTGCCGCGGGCGCACAGCGTCGGCCTGCTCGACGCCGATCCGCGAGCCCTGCAGGCGACGACCGCACTCGCTCAGCGGGTGGGACGCGCGATGCGGGCGGCGCTCGGTGCGACCGGCGTCGTCGTGGTGAGTGCGTCCGGTGCCGACGCCGGGCAGAGCGTCCCCCACCTCCATCTCCACGTCGTCCCGTGCTGGGATGACGACGGGGTCACGTTCTGGCCCGAGGGCCGCTCGAAGCACCGGGTCGACGGCGACCCGCATGCGCTTCTGGCGGAGATGTTCGAGTAGTCGGAGATCGCCGCTCCTTGGGTTGACCTCAAGACCGATTGAGGTTCTACGGTTGAAGCATGACCATTCCCACCACGCCGTCCGCTGATCCCGATGCCCTCGCCCGCGCCGCGACCGTCGACGGGTTCAAGACGGCGTTCCGTGACCACCCGGCGGGCGTCGCGCTGATCAGTGCCTCGACCGATCGGGGAGACGTCGGGCTGACGGCGTCATCGGTCGCGTCGGTGGCCGTCGACCCGCCGATGCTGTCCTTCTCGGTCACGCGGGCCACGGGGTCCGCGGGCGGACTGTTGAGTGCGGGGACGGTCGTCGTCCACCTCCTGGCCGACCACCACCTGGAGGTCGCGAAGGCGTTCGCCAAGACGGGGGAGCCGCGCTTCACTCCGGAACAGCACTGGGAGCGACTCGCGACCGGCGAGCCCTATCTGCCGAGCGCCCGTGCGGCACTGCGCTGCCGGATCGTGCAGACGGTCCCGGCCGGCAGCTCGATGCTCGTCATCGCCGAGGTGCTGGAGGTCATCCCGCCCGGCACGGATGCGCCGGCGCTCGTCTACCAGAACCGCAACTTCCACCGCCTGGAGTCCGACCCGCTCGGCTGATCAGGCGAGGAGCGCGATCGGGCCGATGTCCGCGATCGCCTCGATGACCCGCTCGGGGTGCTCGGCGATCCGGTTGAGGACGTAGAGCCACCACTCGGGTCCGTAGACGAGGTACTCACGCGTCGCGAACCCGCGGCGGTGGAGGTCGTCGAGCAGTTCGGTGCCGAGTCCCTGCAGCATCTCGAACTCCACGTGCGGCTGACGGAGGTCGTCGCCGAGCGCGCCCTCGAGTGCGGCGACGAGGTTCGCGTCGTGGGTGGCGACGTTGACCCGGTGACCCGACCCAACGAGTCGCGTGACCATGCTGATGTAGGCCGCGGTCATCGGTGCGGAGTCGCGGGGGTGGGCCACCTCGGCCGATTCGAGGAAGGCGCCCTTGACGACGCGGATCGGCCCGGGTCGGTCCAGCACGCGGTCGAGGTCCGCGGGGGTAAGGTGCAATCTCGCCTGCAGGGTGATGCCGGTCTCCGGGAACGGGTCGGCGATCTGCTCGTAGATCGACAACACGAGGTCCGTGCGGTCGGAGCCCTCCGCGGAGATCATGAGCGAAGTTCCGGCGTCCCGGGCCGCCTGCGCGAGCGACAGGCCGTTCCGCAGGCCGAGCTCGGGCGAGACGACGGAACCGATGTGCGAGAGGTCGAGCGAGATCGTCGCGGTCTGGTCGGATTCGCTGATCCGGCGGGCGAGGTCGATGAACTCCGCGGTCTGCTCGTCGGCGACGAGTGCGTCGCGGACGGACTCGCCGACGAGCTCGATGCTCCAGCGATGCCCACGATCGGCGTTCGCTTCGAGGAGCCGCAAGGCGGAGGCCGCGTCCTCGCCGGCGATGTATCGCAGGGCGGCCCGCTTGGCGACGGCGGCGGCCTCCGGGTGGGCGAGGACTCGCGCTTTGAGGTCCTCGTCGAGGGCCCAGGCTCGCAGGGTGTCGGCGGCGCGCGACAGCGTCTCGTCGTTCATCAGCATGCTTCGACCCTATCCAGTCCTGGGTGGCGGTCCGGACGGCACCGGGGTCTGGGCTACACCGGGATCTGGGCTGCGTCGCCCGTGCGCGCTACGCTCGCTCACGTGGCGAGCTTCGAGGAGAAACCGATCCTGGACCTCACACTCGATGAGTGGGAGGCCTACCTCGCCGGCGCGCCGAGCGACGCGGGTGTGCGACTGAAGCTGCGGAAGAAGACCTCGAAGGCGTCGGGGATCACCTGGTCGGAGGCGCTGGACGTCGCCCTCTGCTACGGATGGATCGACGGACAGAGCAAACGGTTCGACGACGACTACACGCTGCAGGCGTTCACACCGCGGCGGAAGAGCAGCCCGTGGTCGCAGATCAACCGGGAGCACGTCGCCCGCCTCATCGAGGAGGGGCGGATGCGTCCCGGTGGGCTCGCGGAGATCGAGCGTGCCAAGGCCGACGGGCGGTGGGACGTGGCGTACCGGCAGAAGGACGCCGTCGCACCGGACGATCTCCAGGCGGCGCTCGATGCGAACCCCGAGGCCGCGGCCTACTTCGCGACGCTCGGCCGCACCGACCGTTTCCGCGTCTTCTTCCGCCTGAGCAACATCAAGACGCCCGCGATCAGGGCCGCCCGCATCGCGGACGTGGTCGAGAAGGCCGCTCGGGGCGAGCAGCACTACCGCTGATGATGGGGGACCGGCGCGGATGAGGGTGTCACCGGGGACCGTGTGGCCGGTCGTCCACGAGGAGCGTCGGCGGCTCGTCGCGGACCTGTCGGTGCTGGGGGACGAGCAGTGGGGGACGCCGTCGCTGTGCACGGGATGGGATGTGCATGACGTCGTGGCTCATCTCGTCGACTCGGCGAAGACGACGCGGCTGGGATTCGCCCGTCGGCTCATCGCGGCGCGGTTCGATTTCGACCTGGACAACGCACGCGGGGTCGAGCGGGAGCGGAGGAACGACCCGCAGGAGACGCTCCGCGCCCTGGCGGACACCACCGAGCTGACATGCACCCCGCCGGCGAACCTCGCGACCAGGCTCGTCGAGATCATCGTGCACGGGGAGGACGTCCGTCGGCCGCTCAGCGTCAGCGCGGACTACCCGATAGCCGCGGTCCTGGTGGCGTTGGAGTACCAGCTCCGGACCGGCGTCTCGATGGGCGGCGGCAAGGAACGCGCCCAGGGGGTTCGGCTCGTCGCGGAGGACGCCGGGACGAGCTGGGGTGCGGGCCATGAGGTCCGCGGATCGGCGCTCGACCTGCTGCTCGCGGTGTCAGGGCGACCGACCGGGCTGGCTCTGCCTGGGCGGTGAGGAAGAAGCTGGAAGTCACCCGCGTGCACCTTCCCCGTTGACCGAGGTGCCTGGGCTCGGCTGCCCTTCGACAGGCTCAGGGACCGAAATGCATCCGAGCACAGTCCAGCCCGGTCACTGAGCTTGTCGAAGTGCGCACGAAGAACCCTTCGACAGGCTCAGGGACCGGGTTCATCCGGGTGAACCTCTTCCATTGACCGAGGTTGCGCGGCTTGGGCGCCCTTCGACAGGCTCAGGGACCGAAACGGTTCGGGCGCACCTCTCCCGGTCACTGAGCCTGTCGAAGTGCCCACGAGGACGCTTCGTCGTTCCGGGCGAACCTCTTCCGGTCACTGAGCTTGTCGAAGTGCCCACGAGGATGCCCCATCGTTCCGGGCATACTTCTTCCGGTCACTGAGCTTGTCGAAGTGCCCACGAGTAACCCTTCGACAGGCTCAGGGACCGGTGGAGGTCAGAACGGCGCGGGATCCGGTTCGGTCCGGTGGTGTTTTCCGTCGGGTGTCGTCCACTCGAGCACCCCGCCGGGCCCGTGGTCGAGGTTCCACCCGGGGAGATGCTTCATGCGGTGGTGATGCCGGCACAAGCAGGCGAGATTGCCGACATCCGTCGTCCCGCCGTCCTCCCACGCGACCGAGTGATCCAGGTCGCACGCCCGAGCGCGTCTGCCGCAGCCCGGTGCGCGACAGGTGCCGTCTCTGAGGCGGACCGCGCGTTGGAGGTCTGCCGGAACCCGGTACTGGTTCCGCCCGACGGAGAGGATCGCGCCGGTTTCCGGTTGGACCAGGATGCGGGTGAAGCTGGGTGCGTTGACCGCGATACGCGCCGCGGTCTCGGGGTCGATCGGGCCGTAGCCGTCGAGCGTTGCCGGGGCATCGCTGACGCCGGCCAGGCTCAGGGCGGGGACGGTGATCTGCACGGTGGGCTTGATGTGGTCCTGAACCTCGATGGGGTGCGGGAGTACCGGGCTGGTCATGATGTCGTCGGGCGTGACGCCGGTGAGTGCGAGGGCCGCGAGGGCGTCGGCCTGGAGCTGGGCGCAGGTGCGGGTGTCACCTGCTGAGCGGGATTCGGCAGCTGCCGCCTCGATCCGCTCGATGATGCCCTGCGCGATCGGCGCCGTGGTGAACAAGTGCACCCACGCCATACCGTCGGCGGCGGGTTCGAACTCGACGCGGCGGTCCGCCTCGGAACGCTTCGCGCGCGTCGTGATGGAGTCCGGGTGGAGGCGTTCGCGGAGGACCCGGGCGCGCCGCCGAAGCTCCGCATCAGTGGTCTGCTCCGCGACCGGGAGCACCTTGGCCAAGAACGCGGCCCGCCCCTCGGTGGGCACATCGCAGAGTTGGTCGGTGATCGTCTTGGCGTGCCGGGCCGAGATGCGCGCCGCCTCGAGAGCGTCGAGGACAGACGGGGCGTCGTTCACGAGCGCCTCGGCATCGTTCGTCGCCCGCTGAACCGTCCGTTCAGAGGTGCGGGTCGCCATCGCCATCGCGGCACACGTCGATCGGCGGGACAGAGCGCGGCGCTCGGCAGGCGGGAACGCGGCAGGGACGACCGTGTCTGCGAAGGCGTCGGCATAGGCGGCGGAGCGGGCGAGGAGGCGGGCCTCCTCGCCGTCCAGAGCCGCACGCCGCCGCTGGATGTCGGCGTAGTGATCCGAGAACTCCGCCAGCCGCGCGGCGTACTCGTCGCTCGCGCGGATCGCGGTGGTGGTGGTCTCGGTCATGGAACCAGTCCACCATGGACCACTGACATTCCAGATGCCGAGTTGTGCCGGTTGTGGAAGTTGCTCGTGTGCCCTTCGACAGGCTCAGGGAGCGGGGGAAGGGTGCCGGATTCGTGAGGTGCTCCGTGTGCCCTTCGACAGGCTCAGGGACCGGGGGAAGATCACCGGCGCGGGAGGTTGCTGGTGTGCCCTTCGACAGGCTCAGGGACCGGGGGAAGATCACCGGAGCGGGAGGTTCCTCGTGTGCCCTTCGGCAGGCTCAGGGACCGGGGAGCGTCGCCCGATTCGTGGGGTGGTCCGTGGGCCCTTCGACAGGCTCAGGGAGCGGTGGGAGGGTGCCGGATTCGTGGGGTTCTTGCGTGTGCCCGTTGACAAGCTCAGGGACCGGGGGTCGACTGGCGACAGGCTCAGGGGCCGGCGCTCGACCGGCGCCCGGCCCATTGGCCGGACGGGGTCAGACCGCCCGGGCGAGCAGGTCTGCGACACGCTTCGCGACGGCGTCGTTCCAGGCGGTGACCCCGAACGCGGTCGGCCACAGGTCGCCGTCGTCGAGCTTCGCGGAGTCGTTGAACCCGATGGTCGCGTAGCGCGCCTTGAACTTCGCCGCCGCCTGGAAGAACACGACCGCCTTGCCGTCGGCACCGACGTAGGCGGGCATGCCGTACCAGGTCTTGGCCGCGAGGCCGGAGTCGCCGCCCATGATCAGCTCGTGCAACGGCTCGGCGATCGCGCGGTCGGCGTCCTCCATGTCGGCGATCGCCTCGACGACGGCCTGCAGAGCCTCCTCGCGACTCGCGGCCGCCTTCAGCTCCTTGGCGCGCTCCTTCATCGCCGCGCGTTCCTCGGCGCTGAATCCGCTCTTCGTGCTCGACTGCTTCTCGGCCATGTCGGTGTCCTTCCGCCCGGGGCTGTGGTCCGCCTCTCACGGTAGCCCTGCGAGCCCCACGGCGCTTCTCGAATCCTGCTCAGCCCACCGAGTCGCCCAGAAGTGCTCGAAATCAGCCGGAAAACCGACCGATCCGGGCGACTCAGTCGTCCAGCGCGCCCGGCCCGAGCACCGACTCCACGATGACCCGGATCGCGTACTCGCTCGTCTCGGCGAGGTCGACGTCCGCAGGGTCGATGAGCCACTGGACTTGCAGGCCGTCCATGACCGCCAGGATCGACGCCGCCGCACGGTGGATCGTCTCGGGCGCATCCACGCCCCGCTCGGCGCACACCACTTCGAACGCCTCCGCGATCTCACGCCGGAGGGTCCGGTAGCGGTCGTCGAAGTAGTGCCTGGCCGGGTGGTCCTCGGTCACCGACTCCGCCGACAGGACGACGAACGCCTGCACGATCCCGGCGCGCTGCGCGTTCGCGGCGGCAGTGCGGATCAGGTGCTTGAACAGGTCGATGCCGCCGGGGATGTGCTGGTCGTCGAGGTCCTGCACATCCGTCGCGTCGCGGTAGCTGAGCACCTCGAGGAGGAGCTGGTCCTTCGATCCGAAGTGATGCAGGATGCCCGCCGGCGTCATGTCGACGAGCTCGGCGATGTCGATGAGGGTGCCGTTCGCGTACCCCTTGGCGCCGAAGACGTCGAGCGCGGACCGGACGACCTCGGCTCGTCTCGCCACAGTCGCCGGGCGTGGCTGGGCTGGTCGTTTCGCCGTGTTCTGTCGTTTCACCGTGCTCATGGTGTCCGTTCCGCGGGGGCCTCGATGCGCCCGACACTACCGCGCTTGCCAACTTACTGAATGGTCAGTAAGTTATCACCGAATCCCGACTTGCGCCGCACTGCCGCAGCGCACACCCAAGAGGAGAAAGCGATGAAGCTGAGAACCCCACTGCTGGCCGCGTTCGCGGCCACAGCCCTGCTGCTCACCGGATGCACCGGTGGCGGCGGGTCGAGCGACGGCCCCGAGAGCGGCGCCGCCCTGACGATCGCGAAGCCGGACGGCTCGATCGCCACCGAGTCCAACAACCCCTACGTCGGCGACTCGTCCGCGATGAAGCTCGGCTACATCAACGCGATCCTGGAGCCGCTCGCGATCGTCAACCTCGTCGACCCGAGCGCCGAGGTGAAGCCGTGGCTCGCCTCCGAGATCGCCTGGTCCGACGACTACACCTCCGTCGCGCTGACCGCCCGCGACGGCGTCACCTGGAACGACGGCGAGGCGTTCAGCGCCGACGACATCGCGTTCACCTTCCAGCAGTTCATCGACCACCCCGAACTCGACAACTCGGCCCTCGGCCTCACCACGGTCGCGACCGAGGGCGACACCGTCACCCTGTCGTTCACGAACCCCATGTTCGTGAAGCAGGACAAGGTGCTCCTCAAGCAGATCGTCCCGAAGCACGTGTGGGAGTCCGTCGACGACCCCGCCACCTTCGAGAACCCGGAGCCCGTCGGCACCGGTCCGTACACGCTGACGAGCTTCAGCACCGAGAGCGTCGAACTCTCCGCCCGCGACGACTACTGGGGTGAGCAGCCGGCCGTGCCGACGCTTTACTACGTGTCGTACAACGACAACACGGCCCTCACCACCGCGCTCGCGAACGGCGACGCCGACTGGGCGCAGGCCTTCATCCCGAACGTGCAGTCCGCGTACCTCGACAAGGACAAGGAACACAACGTCTACTGGGCGGCCGCCGGTCTCGCCGTCGACGCGATGTTCGTGAACACGCAGACGAAGCCGTTCAACGACCCCGCGTTCCGCCAGGCGGTGAACCTCGTCATCGACCGCGAGCAGCACCAGCAGATCGCCCGTGAGGGCGGCGTCCCCGAGCTCAGCTCGGTGACCGGTCTCCCGACCCCGGCGGGCGACGCGTTCATCGCCTCCGAGTTCGAGGGCGAGGACTACACCGTCGACGCGAAGGCCGCGAAGCAGGTCCTCACCGACGCCGGCTACACCTGGGAGGACGACGTCCTCACCGACCCGTCCGGCGAGGCCGTCACCTTCACGCTGTCGGTGCCGCAGGGCTGGAACGACTACGTGACCGGCATCAGCCTCATCGCCGACTCGGTCAAGACGCTGGGCGTCACCGCCACGGTCGACACCCCCGACCAGGACACCTGGTGGGCGGCGAAGTCGGACGGCGACTTCCAGGCGATCCTGCACTGGACCGACACCGGCGCGACGCCGTACGACCTGTACTCCGACATCATGGACGGCCGCTGGCTCGTCGCCGAGGGTGAGGCGGCCGACTTCAACTTCGGTCGGTACGACAGCCCGGAGGCCACCGCGGCGCTCGCCGCCTACGCCAACGCGACGGACGACGCCACGCGCGCAGCCGCGCTCGAGACCGTGCAGAAGCTGTTCGTGTCCGACGTCCCGGCCATGCCGATCGGCACGCGCCCGTTCATCGGTTCGTACAACACGCGGAACTACACCGGATGGCCGAGCGAGGACGACCCCTACGCGCCCGCCGACCCGACGCAGCCGACCGCGGTCTACATCCTCACGCAGCTCAAAGCCGCGAAGTAGACACGGGCACCACACCGACGGGCGGGGCGCTCATCCGCCCCGCCCGTCACCTCCCGCATGCGCAACGGCATGCACCGCGATCAGCACAGAACGGACTCATGCAGTGACCAACGACGACCTGCTGACGGTGTCCTCCTTCAGCGTCACCTACGACGTGGAACCACCCGTCGAAGCCGTGCGCGACGTCTCGCTCACCCTCCGCCGCGGCGAGATCCTCGGCCTCGCGGGCGAGTCCGGCTGCGGCAAGACCACCCTCGCCTACGGCCTGCAACGGCTCCTCAAACCACCGGCGGTCATCACGGGTGGGACCGCCGTCTTCCACGACGAGTCCGGCGAGGACATCGACCTCGGCCGGCTGGGCGAGGAGGAGATGCGCGCGTTCCGCTGGGACAAGGCCTCCATGGTGTTCCAGGGCGCGATGAACGCCCTCAACCCGGTCACCTCGATCGGGCGGCAGCTCGACGACGTCTTCACCACGCACCGCCGGGGTTTGTCGCGAGCCGAACGCCGCGAGGAGGCGGGCAAGCTGCTCGACATCGTCGGGGTCGGCCGCGACCGCCTGAAGTCCTACCCGCACGAGCTCTCCGGCGGCATGCGCCAGCGCGTCATGATCGCGATGGCGCTCGCCCTGAAACCGCAGCTGATGATCATGGACGAGCCGACCACCGCGCTCGACGTGCTCGTGCAGCGCGAGATCCTCCAACAGATCTCCGAGCTCCGCACCGAGTTCGGCTTCTCGGTCATCTTCATCACCCACGACCTCCCGCTGCTCCTCGAGATCTCCGATCGCATCGCCGTCATGCGCGCCGGCCGACTCGTCGAGATCGACACGGCGGAACGCATCTACCGACAGGCGAAGGACCCGTACACGCGGAAGCTGCTCGCGTCCTTCCCGAGCCTCACCGGCGAGCGCGGCGACTTCGTCCGTGGGACCGGTGCCGCCACGTCGGCCACCCAGGCAGGAGTGACCGCATGACCACCCTCGAGTTCTCGCACGTCTCGAAGCGCTACCGGGTCCGTGGTTCCGGCCACATGCTCGCGCTCGACGACGTCAGTTTCACCCTGCGGTCCGGCCAGACGCTCGCCCTCGTCGGACAGTCCGGCAGCGGCAAGTCGACCATCGCGAAGATCCTCACCCAGTTGGAACGGGCGACGAGCGGCGACATCCTGCTCGACGGCAAGGCGATCCCGCGTCGTGGTCGTGCACTCCGCCGCTACCGTCAGCAGGTCCGCATGGTCTTCCAGGACCCGTTCGCCTCACTGAACCCGTCGCACACGATCCGCCACCACCTGGAGCGACCGCTTCGCCTCGACCACGTCGTCCCCGAGGCCGAGGTCGAGGACGAGGTGCACCGCCTCCTCGAGCGCGTGCAGCTCGATCCGGCCGGCACGATCGACCGTCGGCCCCACGAACTGTCCGGCGGTCAGCGCCAGCGGGTCGCCATCGCCCGTGCGCTCGCCTCGCGTCCGTCCCTCCTCATCGCCGACGAGCCCGTCTCGATGCTCGACGTCTCCATCCGGCTGGGCGTCCTCAACCTCCTGGCCGAGCTGCAGCGTGAGTCACAACTCGGCGTGCTCTACATCACGCACGACCTCGCGACCGCGCGGCACTTCAGCGACGAGATCATGGTCCTGCACCACGGCGAGGTGGTCGAGCGAGGCCCGGCCGACGACGTGATCCTCCGCCCGCAACACCCGTACACGCTCGCCCTCCGCAACGCGTCGCCCGACCCCGACCGCCACTTCGCGGGAACGGAGACCATCGCATGACCTTCTTCCTCCGTCGCGCCGCCTTCTACGCGTTCACCGCGTGGGCCGCGATCACGATCAACTTCTTCCTGCCACGGATGCTCAAGGGCGACCCCGTCTCGGCGTACATCGCCAAGAACCAGGGCCGCATCAGCCCCGAGGCAGCGGACTCACTGCGCACCCTGTTCGGACTCGACGCCGACAAGTCGATGCTCGAGCAGTACCTCGACTACTGGCGGCTCCTCTTCTCAGGCGACCTCGGACGGTCCTTCTCGAAGGGCCTCGCGCCCGTCACCGACGTGATCGCCGCCGCCCTCCCGTGGACCGTTGGTCTCGTCGGGATCGCGACGATCCTGTCGTTCGTCCTCGGGACGTCCATCGGCGCCCTCATCGGATGGCGACGCGGCAGCAAGGCGGACTTCATCGTCCCGCTGTCCACCTTCTTCTCGACGGTGCCGTACTTCTGGATGGGCCTCATCGCGATCGCGGTGTTCTCCACCCTGCTCGGCTGGTTCCCCGCCTCCCACGCCTACGGCAAGGGATCGAGGCCCGAGTTCTCGCTCGACTTCTTCGGGCAGGTGATCGCGCACGGCTTCCTCCCGGCGGCGACGATCGTGCTCGCCTCGCTGGGCGGCTGGATCCTCGGCATGCGCAACATGATGGTCACCGTCCTCGACGAGGACTACGTGACCGTCGCCCAGGCGAAGGGGTTGCCGACCCGCCGGGTGCTCGTCGACTACGCGGCGCGCAACGCGATGCTGCCGCAGCTGTCGAGCTTCGCCCTGTCGCTCGGCTTCATCGTCGGCGGCACGATCGTCATGGAGATGGTCTTCTCCTACCCGGGCGTCGGCAAACTCCTGCTCGACGCCACGACGGCGAAGGACTACCCGCTCATGCAGGGGCTCTTCCTCGTCATCACGCTCACCGTCCTCGTCGCGAACATCCTGGCCGACGTCGCCTACGCGGTGCTCGACCCCCGCACCCGCCAGATGGAGTCCTGACATGACCATCCCCACCACCGAGGCCCTCGCCACCGCCGAGGCGCCCAAGCCGACGCCCGCTGGTCGCTCGTTCGCCGCCCGGTTCGCGTCGTCGTTCGCGATGTTCCGGAACGGCAAGTCGATCGCGGGGCTCTGCATCCTCGGGTTCTTCGTCCTCGTCGCGGTCTTCGGCGACCTCATCGCGCCGTACGGCCCGCTCGAGAAGGACTTCACCGCGCTGCGCCAGGCTCCGTCGGCCGCGCACCTGCTCGGCACGACGCACATGGGTGAGGACGTCCTGAGCCAGCTGATCTACGGCACCAGGGGCGTGCTCCTCGTCGGCTTCCTCGCCGGGATCTTCGCGACGATCATCGCCGTCGCGATCGGGGTCACCGCCGGGTACGTCTCGGGGTTCACGAGCGAGTCGCTGTCCGCGCTGACGAACGTCTTCCTCGTCATCCCGGGGCTCCCGCTCATGATCATCGTGGCGTCCCAGTACGACAACCCGAGCCTGTTCCTCATCGCCGGTGTCCTGGCGCTCACCGGGTGGGCGTGGGGCGGCCGGGTGCTCCGCGCGCAGACGATGTCGCTGCGGAACCGTGACTTCATCCAGGCGGCGAAGGCGAACGGGGAGTCCCTCTTCCGGATCATCACCGTCGAGATGCTGCCGAACCTGACCGCCATCATCGCCTCGAGCTTCGTCGGCACGGTGACCGCTGCAGTGCTCGGGCTCACCACGCTCGCGTTCATCGGCGTCATCCCCATCACGAACCTCAACTGGGGCACCATCCTGTTCTGGGCGCAGCAGAACGGCGCGTTCCCCGACTTCTGGTGGTGGTACGTGCCCGCCGGTGTCTGCATCGCCCTGCTCGGCGTCGCGCTGTCGCTCATCAACTTCGGGATCGACGAGTACGTGAACCCGAGACTCCGCTCGGCGGGTGAACGCGCCAGGGCCCTGCGCAAGCGCGGCATCAAGCCCGGGGCGAGCGTCACCGCCGTCCGCACTGAGACGACCGGCCCGTCCACGATCACCGACACGACCCACACCGAACGCGCTGGAGCCACCGAACGATGAAGACCGACACCGCCCCTCACCTCGAGGACGCCCGCTACCTCGACGCCACGCTGCCCATTGCAGCCCGCGTCGACGACCTCGTCGAGCGGATGACCGTCCGCGAGAAGGTCGGGCAGATGATGCAGCTCGACGCGCGCGACGACATCGAGGCGCACGTCCTCGAGACACACGTCGGCTCGATCCTGCACGCGTCACCGGAGCGTCTCGCGGTCGCGCATGAACTCGTCGGGCGGACGCGACTGCGGATCCCGCTGATCGTGGGGGAGGACTGCATCCACGGTCACTCCTTCCACCTCGGCGCGACGATCTTCCCGACGCAACTGGCCATGGCCGCGAGCTGGGACGCCGAGCTGCTCGAGCGGGTCGCCAGGGCCACGGCCGTCGAGGTCGCCGCGACGGGTGTCCACTGGACGTTCTCGCCGGTGCTCTGCATCGCCCGTGACCTCCGCTGGGGGCGCGTCGGCGAGACCTTCGGTGAGGACCCGTTCCTCATCGGCGAGCTCGCGTCCGCGATGGTGCGCGGCTACCAGGGCGACGGCCTGTCCGACCCGACCGCCATCCTGGCGACGGCCAAGCACTTCGCCGGCTACTCCGAGACGCAGGGCGGGCGCGACGCGAGCGAAGCCGACATCTCCCCGCGCAAACTGCGGTCATGGTTCCTCCCGCCGTTCGAGCGGGTCGCCCGCGAGGGCTGCGCCAGCTTCATGCTCGGCTACCAGTCGATCGACGGGGTGCCGATCACGGTCAACGAGTGGCTGCTCAACGACGTCCTCCGTGGCGAGTGGGGGTACGAGGGGACGCTCATCACCGACTGGGACAACGTGGGCCGCATGGTGTGGGAACAGCAGGTCAGCCCGGACTACGTGCACGCCTCGGCTGCCGCGATCCGCGCCGGCAACGACATGGTGATGACCACGCCCGGCTTCTTCGAAGGTGCCCTGGAGGCGCTCGAGCGCGGGCTGCTCGAGGAGGCCGACCTCGACCGCGCGGTCCGTCGCATCCTCACCCTGAAGTTCGCGCTCGGCCTGTTCGAGCGTCCGCGGCACCCGGACGCCGCGGAGCAGCTCGCGGTGATCGGTTCGCCAGAGCACACCGAGCTCAACCTCGAGACCGCGCGTCGCTCGCTCGTCCTGCTCCGCAACGAGGGCGTGCTGCCGCTCGCCGGCGGCTACCGGGCGGACGAGGCAGGCAGGGCGATCGCGACGTCCGAGGCCGGGCCGCAGCGCATCGCCGTCGTGGGTCCGCTCGCGGACGACGCACAGATGCAGCTCGGCGACTGGGCGGGCAACTCCGGCCAGGCCGGTTGGTTGCCCGACGGCCAGCCGCGCGAGATGATCACCACCGTGGTCGACGGCCTGCGTGCGGTCGCACCCGCCGGGAGCACGGTCACGACCGCGTTCGGAGCGGACATCCTCACGCTCTCACCCGATCCCGCGGGGGCGACCTTCCCCGACGGTCAGCCGCGTCCGCCGCTCGTCACGCCCGCGCGACCTGACGAGGCGCTCATCGCGGAAGCCGTCGCGCTGGCCGAGGACGCCGACGTGGTCGTCGCCGTCGTGGGCGACCGCATCGAACTCGTGGGGGAGGGTCGCTCCACCGCGACGCTCGAGCTCATCGGCGGACAGGTGGCACTGCTCGACGCCCTGGCCGCCACCGGCAAGCCGCTCGTCGTGGTCCTGCTCGCTTCGAAGCCGCTCGTGCTGCCGCCGTCCGCGCTGCACGCCGACGCGATCGTGTGGGCGGCGAGCCCCGGCATGCAGGGTGGCCGCGCGATCGCCGAACTCCTGCTCGGTCTCATCGATCCGACCGGTCGCCTGCCGATCTCCTTCGCGCGGCACGCCGGCCAGCAGCCGACGTACTACAACCAGATCCGTGGACAGCACGGCGACCGCTACGCCGACCTCACCCAGGAGCCTGCGTTCGCGTTCGGCGACGGGCTGTCCTACTCGAGCGTCGAGTACGGAGAGCCGCGCCTCGACCAGGCCGTTTACGGACGTGACGCCACCGTGCGCGCCGAGGTCGAGGTGCACAACAGCGGTTCGCGCCCCGTCCTCGAGACCGTACAGGTGTACGTCAGCGACCTCGTCACCTCGGTCAGCTGGGCCGACCAGGAGCTGAAGACGTTCCGTCAGGTCGCGATCCAACCGGGCGACACGGCGACGGTCACGATCGAGCTGCCCGTCGCCGACTGCTCCATCGTCGACGCGAGGGGACGACGGGTCGTCGAAGCGGGCGAGTTCGAGCTGCGGGTGGGCGGCTCCTCACGGGCCGATGCGCTGCACGCGGTCCGCTTCACGATCGCCGCCTGAGCTGTCGGCCGCCGGAACCCTCACGGGGCCGCACGAAGTCCCTCCTGTTTCGTGCGGCACCCGTGAGCGGTCCCGATGACTACGCCAGTTCGTCCGCGTCAGCGCGGACGGTGACCTCGCCGCCGTTGGCGCCGTGCATGAGGTCCTCGAGCAGTGGCCGGTCCATCTCGAACGTCTCGTCCGAGTCGAAGCTGAACTGCAGCGGGATCGACGGGTGCAGCCAGAGCGTGACGCGGCCGCGTTCCGTCGAGGTGTCGCGCAGGGTCACCGAGAACGACTCGTTCCGGCGGAGCTTCATGAGGGTGATGGTCTTGACGTGAGCCAGCATCCGGTCTTCGAGGTGGAACCGGTTCTCGCCCGTGCCGTATACGATCGCGCCCATGTGCTGTGCCCTTCTCCGGGCCTCCGACGATCGACACGGCGAGATGCGCCGGTGTCGAGCGGCCAGCCTGGAGACCCACTTCAATGTCCGCCGAACAAGTGTAGGAAACTTGAAATCGTCGCTCTGAACTGTTGATTTCCAGGTGTCGGCTGCGCTATGCCAGCTTCCGCTGGCGAGGCGGTCAGGACAGCAGGTCGGGGTCCTGTCCCTGGGGGAGTGCCGAGGAAGGGGTGTCCTGGGAAGGACCGTCCGGTGTGCCCATCGCGATGCCGATCCCGGGGCCGATCAAGATGGTGATGGGCTCCAGCTGACCCTCACCGCGGTCGACCTGCAGCCACCGGAACTGTCCGGTGGAGATGCTGTCGAGCACCTCGGCGCGGAACTCGTCCGGATCCTCGACGGCGATCGAGTACGGAAGTCCCTGGTAGACGATCTCCATGCGGCTCATGCGACTTGTCCTGTCCGGCTCGGAGCGGGCTCCGCGATGACCGAGAGGCCGTGGGCGGAGTTCGCCGTGACGTTCAGCGCGTCGATCCACGCGCGGTTGAGGTCGATCGGGACACTGCCCGAGTACTTGAAACGCAATGGCACCGAGGGGTGGATCCAGATGACGCTGCGCCCGTCGCCGGCGCGCGGGTCGTCCTTCCAACCGAAGTAGAAGGCCTCGTTCCGGCGGAGCTTCGCACCGATCACGAACTGCAGGTGCGCAAGCAGCCGGTCCTCGAAGGTGATCGAGACCTCAGAACCGTAGATCAGTTTTCCCATGGCGGGCCGTGCTCTCCTCGTCGTGCGTCATGCGGTATCGCTCTGCGCTGTGTGTTGCTTCACCTTAAGACTCCCGGCTCCGAAAACCCAGCTGGCGGCCGCGCGGGCGCGAATGGGACGCTTCGGCGTCGATGTCAAGGGCCCCGGGATCGACAGGTACGGTGCGTAACCTGCCGTGCAGGAGGTGCCAACCATGGCAACAGCAGAGAAGACCAGCAAGACCGAGAGCACGACCCGATCGGCTCCCGGAGGATCCGGGCCGAAGCCCACCCGTCGGCAGAACGCCGAGAAGGGCTTCGTCGCGTCGAAGGAACTCGACGCCAACATGCAGGCCGTCCTCGTCGACCTCATCGAGCTGTCGATCCAGGGCAAGCAGGCGCACTGGAACGTCATCGGACGCAACTTCCGCGACACGCACCTGCAGCTCGACGAGATCATCGACGCCGCGCGCGAGTTCAGCGACACCGTCGCGGAGCGCATGCGTGCCCTGCACGCCGTGCCGGACGGCCGCAGCGACATCGTCGCCGAGACCACGACACTGCCCGAATACCCGCAGGGCGAGATCGACACCTCGGAGACGATCGACCTGATCACCGTCCGACTCGAGGCGGTCGTCGGCACGATGCGTCGGGTCCACGACGACGTCGACGATGAGGACCCGACGAGCGCGGACATCCTCCACGCGATCATCCAGCAGCTGGAGCAGTTCGCGTGGATGATCAGCGCGGAGAACCGGACGGCGACCCGCAGTCGTTGACCTGCAGGCGGTGACCCTGGGCGGCGCCCGACGACCACGCGTCGTCGGCAGCGCCGCCCGGTCGTTCGTCGACGACCAAGGGCCGGCGACGACTACTCGTCGTCGGCGCCGCCACCCGACGCCGTGTCCTCGCCGTCGTTCGGCTCGGAACCGTCGGAGCCCGAACCGTCGGGGATCTCTTCCGCGTCGGGACGTGAGGATGATGCAGATGCGTTCGTCATGTTCGCTTCCTTCCTGGTTGTCGCCATCGGAGATGACCAGACCAACGCTAGGCCGCCGAGCTGATCGGCGCGTGGGGGTTGACGCTTCGACAGGGCCAGACCAGCATGGCGGCTGTGATGAGCGGTGATGAGGTGACCGGGCGCGAGACCCCGACGGGGAGCATCCGCACACCGAAGCAACGGGTCGGCGCGTGGATCATGCCCGCGCTGCGCCCGTGGCGCCTCATGCTCGCGCTGAAGGTGGCCATCGCGGCCACCGCGGCCTGGTTCCTCGGCAGCCTGCTCCCGGGCGAGCTCGGCGACTTCTCCTACTACGCCCCGCTCGGCGCCCTCGTGAGCCTCACGCCGACGCTCATGGACTCGGTGCGCTCGAGCCTGCAGACCCTCATCGGTCTGGGCCTCGGCATCGGACTCGCGTGGCTGCTCATCATCTCGCCCGCGCCCGGCTGGGTGTCCGTCTCGCTGTCGGTGGGGCTCGGCACGCTGCTCGCCGGCCTGCCGGGGCTCGGACAGGGCCGTGACTACGTCCCCATCGCGGCGCTGTTCGTCATCATCATCGGCGGAGCGAACGCCAACGACTTCTCGGTCGGCTACCTCGTGCAGATGGCCCTCGGCGTGCTCGTCGGGCTCCTCGTGAACCTGCTCATCATGCCGCCGTTGTTCGTCCGCGAGTCGGCAGCGGGGATCTCGGCCGCGAGGTCGCGGATGGTCGGTGCGCTCCGGAGCATGTCGGACACCCTCCGATCCGAGTCGGCACCGACCCCGGACGACCCGCCGTCCTGGGACAGCTCGCTGCTCGCCATCCGGCACGACGTCGACGCAGCCCGCGGGCTGATGAAGGACGCCGCGGAGAGCCGCCGGGCCAATCCGCGCACGCGGTGGAACCGGCACGACTTCCGCGGGGATGAGGGGGCGCTCGCCGCCCTCGAACGGATCGCGCCGGTGGTCGTGGAGATCGGTGACGCCCTGCGTGCGGCGCTCTGGGGGATCCCGGTGCCGGTCGACCTCGACGAGGGCGTCCGGAGCGCGCTCGCCGATGCGATCGACGCCTCGGCCGACCTCGTCGAGGCCGCGATCGACGACGAGCGGCTCTCCGAGGCGCTGCGTGCCTCCGACCAGGCGCTGACGACGCTGCGACGGGCGGCGCGCTCGGCGCACGCGGGCGCGAACGGGGCGGCGGGTCGGGAGCCGGACGACGACGACCCGGCGGAGGATGCGGGCGGCGAGAACCTGCTGTTCGCGCTGCGCCGCATCCACGCCGAGATCGAACGCTCGGAGCGGTCGCCCGACGCCTGAGCGGCGCCCGGCGCGCGGTCCTCAGAGGATCGGCTTGCCGCCGGTCACCGCGATGACGGCGCCCGAGATGTAGCTCCCCTCGTCCGAGGCGAGCAGCACGTAGGGCGGAGCGACCTCGGCAGGCTGGCCCGGACGCCCGAGCGGGGTGTCCGTTCCGAACGACTCGACCGTCTCGGGCGGCATCGTCGACGGGATCAGAGGCGTCCAGATCGGGCCGGGGGCGACCGCGTTCACGCGGATCCCGTCGCCGCCGAGCATCTGGGCGAGCGAAGCGGTCATGCTCGCGAGCCCCGCCTTGGTCATGGCGTAGGGCATGAGCTGCGGCGACGGCGAGTCGGCCTGCACCGAGCTCGTCGCGATGATCGAGGAGCCCGGAGCCATGTGCGGGACGGCCGCCTTGCTCAGGTGGAAGAACGCGCTCAGGTTCGTGGCGAGCGTGTGGTCCCATTCCTCGTCCGGGATCTCGGCCAGGCTCTCCCGGGTCATCTGGTACGCGGCGTTGCTCACGAGGATGTCGACCTTGCCGAAGCGTTCGACCGTCGTGCGGACGATCTCACGGCAGTGCTCGGGGCTCGTGAGGTCCCCACCGATGCTGAGGGCGGTCCGGCCGGCCTCCTCGACCCAGCGGACCGTGTCGGCGGCGTCCTCGTCCTCGTCGAGGTAGCTGACGACGACGTCCGCCCCCTCGCGGGCGTAGGCGATGGCGACCGCCTTGCCGATACCGCTGTCGCCGCCGGTGATGATGGCGACCTTGCCCTCGAGTTTGCCCGAACCCCGGTAGCCGGTCTCGCCGTGGTCGGCCTGCGGCGTGAGCGCTCCCTCGGTCCCGGGCGGCTGCTGCTGCTGAGCGGGCTGGTTCATGGTGTTCCTCCCTGTGCTGCTGTGGATCCGTGCTGCTGTGGATGTCGGCATGCTGCGGTTGTGGTGCTCCAACCCAAGCCGATCCGAGCGATCCGCCTCCAGGGGTTGACGCCCGCCCGGCACCCGGCGTCCCGCGCTAGCAGCCGCGTGGCGGGGCCGCCAGCCCCGGCGATTCGGAGGTGCGGCTCGTAGGGTGAATCGCATGACCGCAGCTGGCGAGGATCTCCGTTCGTACGCACCGATCGGGGACGGCCGCACCGTCGCCCTCATCGGACTCCGTGGCCAGGTCGACTGGCTGCCGATCCCCGACCTCGGCTCCATGCCGGTGTTCGCCCGGCTGCTCGACGACGACTCCGGCGGGTGCATCGAGCTCGAGCCGGTCGGCGAGTACACCGTCACGCGACGCTACGTGTCCGGCACCAACGTCTTGCGCACGACCTTCACGACCGAGCACGGGCGCGCGACGATCACGGACGCACTCGTCACGGGCATCGCGGGTCGCCTGCCCTGGGCCGAACTCGCGCGCCGGATCGACGGGGTGTCGGGCAGTGTCGAGTTCACCTGGCGCGTCCGGCCCGGGACGGCGCTGGGGACGGCTTCGCCTTGGATCGAGGACAGCACGCGCGGCCCCATCATCCGCTCCGGCGCGACGACGATCGCGGTCGTCGGCGACGAGTACGGGCCGGAGGAGGTCGAGGTCGACGGGGCCATGCCGACGGAGCTCTCCGGTCGCTTCACGACGACCGAGAACTCCCGTCACCTGCTGATCATCGTCGCCACCCACGGTGAGCCGATCCATCTGCCGGTCCCGGCGAACGTCGACGTGGGCATCGATCGGACGATCGACAACTGGCGCGCCTGGTCCCGGGCCTTCTCCTACGAAGGCCCATGGGCGGATCAGGTGCAGCGGAGTGCGCTCGCGCTCAAACTCCTGATCTTCAGCCCCACCGGCGCCATCGCGGCCGCGGCGACCACCTCGCTCCCGGAGAACCCGCGCGGAGCCAAGAACTGGGACTACCGCTTCGCCTGGGTGCGCGACCTCGCGTACACCGCGCACGCGCTCGTCCGCTTCGGTCTCCGCGAGGAGACGCACGCCGCCGTGTCGTGGCTGCTGCGCACCATCCGCGAGAACGGGCCGGAGCTGCACATCTTCTACGGACTCGAGGGCGGGGTGCCCGACGGGGTCGTCGAGCACGACGTCGCCGGCTGGCGCGGCATCGGTCCGGTGGTCAGCGGGAACCCGGCCCAGGGGCAGCTGCAGCTCGGCGTCTACGGCGACCTCTTCGCGATCTGCCGCACCTACGTCGACGCCGGCAACGTCCTCGACGTGGAGACCGGCCGTCTCCTCGCCGAGGTCGCCGACCGCACCTGCGACCTGTGGCGGAACCGCGACGCCGGCATGTGGGAGCTGCCCCAGGAGGAGCACTACGTGTCGTCGAAGATGGGCTGCTGGCAGGCGCTCGGCGACGCGGTGCACCTGGCGGAGCTCGGGCAGGTCGCCGGCAGTGCCGACCGCTGGCGCACCGAGCAGACCCGCATCCGGGAGTGGATCGATGAGCACGGGTGGAACGAGGAGCGCGGGGCGTACGTCATGTTCCCCGGGAGCGACGATCTCGACGCCTCCGTGCTGCTGCACGCGATGAGCGGGTTCGACCGCGGTGACCGGATGTCCTCGACGATCGACGCGCTGACGGCCGAACTCGGCGAGGGGGCGCTGATGTACCGGTACTCGGGCGTGCAGCAGGAGGAGTACACCTTCGTCGCCTGTGCGTTCTGGCGGGCCTCCGCGCTCGCCTGCGTCGGTCGTCACGACGAGGCGATCGCGGCCATGGACGAGCTCGTCGGCATGACCAACGACGTCGGGATCCTCGCCGAGATGATCGACCCGGCCGACGGCGCGCACTGGGGCAACCTGCCGCAGGCGCTGAGCCACCTCGCGCTCATCAACGCGGCCCTCACGATCAAGGAGCTCACCGAGCAGGATTGAGCGCTCCCGGTCCCTGAGCTGCGCCGCACTGAGCCTGTCGAAGTGTCGAAGGGCCCACGCACGCGGGTACCGGCCGGATGCTGGGAAAGCAAGCCCCGCGGGGACACCCGTCCGGGTCCGTACCGTGGAGGCAATGGATGTTCACCCACAGGTCTTCCGAGACACCCCCGCGATCCTCGTCGAGAGCATCTGGTGGGACGCCCGCACCGACGAGGTCGTCTGGGTCGACATCACCGCGGGCACGCTCCACCGCGGACGGATGGATGGCGCCGTGGACGGCAGTGACGACCGCGTCACCGAGCTCCCACCGCCGCTGAGCGCCGTGCAGCCGCGTGCCGCGGGCGGCTACATCGCCGCACTCGGTGACCGCATCGTCACCCTCGACGACGACGGGCTCATCGCCGAGACCCTGGCGAAGCTCGACCACGTCCACGCCGGTCTGCGCAGCAACGAGGCGAAGGTCGACCCGTTCGGCCGGTTCCTCGTCGGCTCCATGAACGTCACCACCGGCGAACCGAATGCCGCCCTGTACCTGCTCGACGACACCGGACTCCGCACGCTCCTCGGCGGCTTCGGCGTCACCAACGGCTTCGAGTGGTCCGACGACGGTCGTACCGTGTACGTGGCCGACACCACCGTGAAGACGGTCTACCGGGCGAGCACGGGAGAAGACGGCCGACTCGGGCCGCTGGAGCCCTTCCTCGTCGGCTACGACTCCGACGGCCTCGCGCTCGACACCGACGGTCGATTCTGGAACGGCGTCAACGGCGGTGGTCGCGTGCTCCGGTGGAGCCCGGACGGCACCGTCGAGGATGAGCTGAGCGTGCCCGCCCCAGGCGTCACCTCGGTGGCCTTCGGTGGGCCCGAGCTCACGACGCTCTTCGTCGGGACGGCCCGCGAGAACCTCACCGAGGCGGACCTGGTGGACGCACCGCTCAGCGGCGGCATCTTCCGATTCGACGGACTCGCGACCGGCCGACCCGTCAATTCCTACGGACGCCGATCGACCTCGGTGCCCGACCCGGCGACCGACCGCATCTGACCTGAACCATTCCGACCTGTCCGACCACGACCGAACACTGAACGAGAGGACCATCACCATGGCCAACGACCAGTACACCTTCACCGACCCGGCGAAGCTCTACGCCCACATCACCGCCGAGAAGCAGCACCAGCCCGAGCCCGGACTGGACGCCGAGCTCGACCCGAAGGCCGACCTCGGCGAGAAGAGCTACCGCGGCTCCGGCAGGCTCACCGGCCGCAAGGCGCTCATCACCGGTGGCGACTCCGGCATCGGCGCGGCCACCGCGATCGCCTTCGCCCGCGAGGGCGCGTCCGTCGCGCTGTCCTACCTTCCCGAGGAGGAGGAGGACGCGCAGCGCATCGCCGGCATCCTGCAGGACGCCGGTGCGACCGTGCTCACCCTGCCCGGCGACCTCCGCGACCCGGCCTACTGCCGCGACCTCGTGGAGCGCGCGGTCGAGGGCCTCGGCGGCCTCGACATCCTCGTGAACAACGGCGGCAAGCAGAAGTTCAACGAGGACCTCACCACCCTGACGGACGAGCAGTTCGACGACACCTTCAAGACCAACGTCTACGCGATGTTCTGGATCACGAAGGCCGCCCTGCCGCACCTCCCGGCCGGTTCGTCCATCATCAACACGACGTCGATCCAGGCGTACTCGCCGTCGGACATCCTCGTGGACTACGCGTCGACCAAGGCGACCATCAACGCCTTCACGAAGGCGCTGGCGCAGCAGCTCGCGCCCAAGGGCATCCGTGTCAACGCGGTCGCTCCCGGCCCGATCTGGACGCCGCTCCAGGTCTCCGACGGACAGCCGCAGGACAAGATCGCGGAGTTCGGCGAGGACACCCCGCTCGGCCGCATGGGACAGCCGGCCGAGCTCGCGCCCGCCTACGTGTTCCTCGCGTCGGCGGAGTCGAGCTACGTGCTCGGTGAGACCCTGAACGTCAACGGCGGTATGCCCACGCCGTAACCCCGTCCCACCCCACAGCAGCCCGCGAACTGTCAGTTGCGGCTAGTCAGACCACCATCCGACTAGCTTCTTCTGACAGTTCGCGGGCTGTTTGGGTCAGTCCGTGCGGTCTGCAGCGCGTCGCACGCGACGGCCCTCGAGGGCGTCCTTCGCGTCGCGGTCGGCGAGCGCCTTGATCGCGGCGTCCGAGCGCAGGGGCAGCTGCAGCTCCTGCTCGGCGGCGACACCCGAGGCGAGCTGGCGGCCTCGCTGGATCTCGATGTCGAGCTGGGCACCGAACAGCAGCGCGAGGTTCGCGATCCAGATCCACAGCAGGAAGATGATGATGCCGGCGAGCGAGCCGTAGGTGGCGTCGTAGTTGCTGAAGTTGGCGATGTAGAAGCCGAACCCGAGCGAGGCGATGAGCAGGATCAGGAGCGCGGCGAGCGCACCGATGCTGATCCAACGGAACTTCTCCGGCTTGATGTTCGGCGTCGCGGAGTACAGTACGGCGATGACGAAGACGAGCGCGACGGCCATGACCGGCCACTTCGCGATCGACCAGACCGTGAGGCCCGTCTCACCGAGACCGACCGCCTGTCCGATGGCCTGGGCGACCGGCCCGGACACGATGAGCGCGAGGGCGATCACCGAGATGACGAGCAGGACGACGAGGGTCACGCCGAGCTGCGTCGGACGCAGGGACCAGATCTTGCGCCCCTCCTCGACCCCGTACATGCGGTTGAGCGCGCGTCCGAAGCCGCCGACGTAGCCGGATGCCGACCACACGGCACCGCCGATACCGACGACGAGCGCGAAGCCGATCGCCGGTGACTCGACGAACTGGTTCACCGCGTCGGTCAGGAAGCCGAGGCTGTCGCCCGGTGCGAGGTTGCCGACGATCTCGAGGAGGGCGTCGGTGCCGTTGCGGCTCTGTCCGAAGAGGCCGAGGATCGAGACGAGCGCCAGGACGGCCGGGAAGAGCGACAGGATCGCGAAGTAGGTGAGCCCCGCGGCGAGGTCGGTGCACTGGTTCGAGGTGAAGGAGTGCAGCGTCCGCTTCAGGACGTAGCCCCAGGGGACGGGGACGCGCTGGGGGTTCATCGTCTCTTCCGCGTGGTCCGCATCGCGGTTCCGCGGATCGTCAGCCGTGCTCCGATCGAGACGGTCCTCTTTGGCGGACTCAGACACGGTGCCCTCGGTTTGCACGCCACAGCAGGACGCCCGCACCGACGACCGCGACCGAGGCGACGACGATGGCAGTGGTGCGCAGGTGGTACGCCACGGCGGTGCGGACGTCGAACTTCTGGAAGAGGAGGTCGAGCGTCTGCGCGAGGTGCTCACGCGTCTGTTCGACTTCGAGCTGCAGGGTGTTCAGTCCGGCACCCTCGGGGGGAGTGGGGCGGGCGAGATCCTGGTCGCTCATGCTGCGGCCTCCTTGGTGTCGTGCTTCGAGTCGTGCTGCTGGTGCTCTGCGAGGTGGTCGCCGGTGAGGGCTTCGACACTGCGCTCGGGGACGGGCTTGGCGCCGGCCTTGAGCTTCTTGACGCCGACGAGCGCCAGGATCCCGGCGACGAGGATGAGTACGACGCCGACGATGAGGGCGGCGAGCCAGGCGGGGAGCACGGTGGCGAGTCCGAGGACGGCGGCCGCGATGAGCGTCCCGAAGCCGAAGAGCACGAGCACGAGGGCGACGACGAGCATTCCCGCGCCGACCCCGAGGTCCTTGGCCTTCTTCGTCATCTCCGCCTTGAACAGGGCGATCTCGCCCGTGACGAGGCGGACGACGTCTTCGCGGAGGTCGGTGAGGAGGGTCTTCATGGGAGGAAGTCCGCGGCGACTCCGTCTGCGGTCGGCCGCGCTGCTGGCATCGGTCATGTGAGCACTCTTCTCGTTGTGGTCCTCCAGCCCACACCCCTCGCGCGCGCGAGACAAGGGCTTGACAGGCGTGTCGGCCGATCACGGAATACGACGACCCGGAATTGGTTACATCTACAAGTAAACGGGGTAGCCTGTACCGACCCCATCACCCGATCGGAGACCGAATGTCCGCTGTGCTCGACGAGCGTCTGCTCGCCCCGGAGACGTCGATGGGCGCGGTCACGCTCCGCGTCGGTGACCTCGACCTCATGTCCGGCTACTACGCCAACGCCTTCGCGATGGAGCCGCTCGAGGAGCGCAGCCGCGACCGCGAGGTGCACCGGGTGCTCGGTCGTGGCGACACCCCGCTCGTGCGGCTCGTGCACACGCCCGACCTGCCGGCCGTCGACCGGCGGCAGGCCGGCCTGTTCCACACGGCGTTCCTGTTCGAGGACGAGTCGAGTCTCTCAGCGACGGTCTATCGGGCCGCGCAGGACCCCCGTGGACAGTTCGTCGGGTCGAGCGACCACTTCGTGAGCGAGGCGTTCTACTTCACCGACCCGGAGGGGAACGGCGTCGAGCTGTACACGGACCGCCCGCGCAGCAGCTGGGTGCGCTCGGGCGACCAGATCGCCATGACCACCACCTACCTCGACCCGAACGCCTACCTGCAGCGGCACCTCACGGAGGACGCCCTCGGCGCCGGGCCGTCGCTGGCCGGTGCCGTCGGGCACGTGCACCTCCAGGTCGGCGACCTCCAGACCGCCCGAGCCTTCTACGTCGACGCCCTCGGATTCGAGACCACGCAGACCGAGTACCCCGGCGCGATCTTCGCCTCCGCCGGCGGGTACCACCACCACATCGCGATGAACGTCTGGAACAGCCAGGGCGCCGGACCTCGCGCGGCCGCCCTCGGCCTCGGCGACGTGTCGATCACCGTCCCCGACCTCGCGAACCTCGATACGCTGGCCGCGAGGCTGCGCGCTCGCACGATCCCCTTCGACGCGGACGGTCGTTCCGTGACCGTCTCCGACCCGTGGGGGACCCGCGTGACGGTGGCCCTGCCCGACCTGTCGACCGAGGAGCTGCTGTCCCGATGACCACCGCACTGCGCGACGTCCGCTCCGTCGACTGGGCCGACGCCGCGTCGTCCGCTCCCGTCGTCGCGGTGCTCCTCCACGGCTACGGTTCGAACGAGCACGACCTCACCGGCCTCGTCGGGCCGCTCGCGCTCGGGATGCCCTGGGTGTCGCTGCGCGCGCCGCTCGAGATGGGTCACGGCGGGGCGGCCTGGTTCGAGATCACGACGCCGGGCAACCCGGACCCGGAGCCGATCGCCCGTGCCACGGACGCCGTCTGGGGTTGGATCGACGAGCACGTGTCGGCCGAGGCTCGCATCGTGCCCATCGGCTTCTCGCAGGGCGGCTTCATGGCCTCGCAGCTGCTGCGCACGCGACCCGAGCGGGTCGTGGCGCCGGTCATCCTCGCCGGGTTCGTGCTGAGTGCGCCGCAGCCCGGCGACGAGATGCTGGCAGCGACGAAACCCGCGGTGTTCTGGGGACGGGGTCTCGAGGACCGCGTCATCGCCGCGCCGGCCGTCGCGCGCGCCGCAGCGTGGTTGCCGCTGCACACGACCCTCACCGAGCGCACCTACCCGGGCCTCGCCCACGGGATCGACCAGGCCGAGATCGACGACGTCCGTGGGTTCCTCGGCGAGCACGTCGGCTGATCTGTCGCCACAGTCGCTCAGTCCCTCGTCTCCGCGGGCATCACCACGTGCGGTCGCACGTGCTCGTAGACGACGCTCGTCCGGACGTCGGCGACCTCCTCGCGTTCGGTCAGCTTGTCGATGACGAAGGCGTAGAGCGCGTCGTTGTCGGTGACGGCGACCTGGAGCAGGAAGTCCTCGTTCCCGGAGACGACGAACACGCCGATGGTCTCCGGGAGGGTGATCGCCCAGCTGCGGAACGCGTCGATGTTGACGCGCGACGGCGGTCGGATCCGGATCGCGATGAGCGCCTGGACGGAGCGACCGAGCGACGGCAGATCGACGTCGAGTCGCGCGCCGCGGATGACGCCGCGGCGGTACAGGCTGCGGGTCCGGTCGAGCGCAGTGGTGGGCGAGACGCCGACCGCGGCAGCGATGTCCCGGTTGGTGCGCCGTGCGTCGCGCTGCAGTTCGCGCAGGATCGCCGTATCAAGTTCGTCCATGCGGTCGATTGTGCCAGTTCGTCCGGACGATGTACGGGGTTGAATTCGCTGTGGTGCCGCTCGACATAGTCTGATGGTCGATTCACGTACGACATCAGGGAGAGAGATGAAGGAACAACAGCTCGTCGGTTTCGCGCCGGAGGAGATCGACACGGCGGCGCCCACGCGGTCCGCCCGGCTGAAATGGGTCGTCGTCGTGCAGCAGGACCTCCCGGCCGGTCGAGCCGCGAATGCGGCGGCCTGCGTCGCGGCGGCGATCGGAGCACGGGTGCAGGGACTTCTCGGACCGGACGCCGTCGACGCCGACGGCTCGGCTCATCCCGGACTGCCGTGGGCCGGGTGCAGCGTGTTGACCGCTCCGGCCGAGCAACTGGCGGCGATCCGGACCAAGGCGGCGGGCTCGGACGGTGTGCTCGTCGTCGACATGCCGGAGGCGGCCCAGCTCACCCGGGTCTACGACGAGTACCTCGAGGCGGTGGCGGCGACCGCGTCGGAGGCCCTCGCCCCGCTGGCCGTCGCCCTGGTCGGGCCGCGCAACCGGGTGGACCGGATCGTCGGGCGACTGCCGCTGTTGGCCTGAAAGCGCATGCGTCAGGGCTTGGGGGAGGTGGGGTGCGGCGGGCTGGCTAGGGTTGGCGGGTGAGCACCACCGTCCATCCCACGCAGGTCGCGCCGTCCGCGGTCGTCGTCACCGCCAGCCGTGTGGTCTACCTCCTGATCGCCGTGATCATCGCGATCTCGCTCGTCATCCAGATCGTCCTCGTCATCACCGGCGGCGCCGACGCCCGCTCGGGTGGCGTGGACATGTCCGTCGGCCTCGCGACCCGCTTCGCACGTATCTTCAGTGCGTTCACGATCCTCAGCAACCTCATCGTGCTCGCGGTGTCCGTCCTGCTGGCGATCGACCCCCTGCGTGACGGCCGGCTCTGGCGGGTGGCACGGCTCGACGCCCTGCTCAGCATCGTCATCACCGGCATCGTCTACGCCGTGGTGCTCGCGCCGCAGGTGAACCTCACGGGGTGGGCGCTCGTCATCACGATCGGGTTCCACTACCTCTCGCCGTGGCTCACGCTCGGTGCCTGGCTCGTGTTCGGTCCGCGTCCGCGGTTCACCTGGAGCACCGTCGCCTGGGCGTTCCTCTGGCCGCTCGCCTGGGTGGTCTTCACCTTCATCCGTGGCGGCATCACCGGCTGGTACCCCTACCCCTTCCTCGATGCGACGCAGCTCGGCTTCGACGGCGCCGTCCGGAACGCGCTCATGGTGCTCGTCGTCGCGATCGTGTTCGCCGTGCTGCTCAAGCTCGTCGACCGGGTGCTGCCCGCCGCGCTCCGTCGCTGAGGTGAGGCATCTGGTCGCCTGCCAGCGTTCCGGGCGACCAGTTGCCTCACCTCAGCCTGCGGCCCGGCTCAGGGGTGCAGGACCACCTTCCCGTTGAGGGTCCGCGACTCGGCGAGTTCCATGGCGGCGACGATCTCGGTGAGGGGGAACCGGGCGGCGATGTTGGCGGTGATGTCGCCGTGCTCGAGGAGTCGGAAGACCTCGCCGAGGTCGGCCTCCAGGTGGCGGCGGAAGCGGGCGGGACGGAAGCGGTGGCCTGCCCACAGGTCGTAGAAGGTCGAGCTGCGGCCGTTCGGGAGGGCCGTCCAGAGCAGCGCCTGACCGATCGCCAGCAGGAACGGCGCCATGAGCGGTCCCGTGCCGCCGACCGCTGAGATGATCGAGTAGGTCACGAGCGTGCCGCCGCGGGCGAGGAGCCCGAAGGCCGTGCGGGTCGTCTCGCCGCCGACGTTGTCGAAGACGGCATCGACCCCGTCCGGCGCCAGCTCGCGAACGCGTGTCGCGAGCTCGGGGTCCGCGTAGTCGACGGGGATGACGCCCGTCGCGCGGAGTGCCTCGTGATGCCGGGGTGACGCCGCACCGATGACGCGGACGCCGTGGAGCCGCGCCAGCTGGATGAGGATTCCGCCGACACCGCCGTTCGCGCCGAACAACAGGATGGTCTGGCCCGGCTGGACCCGCGCAGCGCGATGCAGCATCTGCCAGGCGGTGACCCCGTTCACGACGACCGTCTCGGCGTCTTCGGAGCTGACGCCGTCCGGCACGAGGATGCTGTCGCGCGCGGCCACGACGGCGTGGGTCGCCCAGGCGCCCGTCTTGGTCAGGGTCGCGACCCGTTCGCCGATGAGGGTCGCGTCGCCACCGGCGCCCACCTCGAGCACCCGTCCGACGAGGTCGTACCCCGGGACGAACGGGAACGCCGGCTGGCCGAAGTACCGGCCCTTGCGCATCGACTGCTCGGCGAAGGAGACCCCGGTCGCCTCCATCTCGACCAAGAACTGGCCGGCGTCGGGTATGGGCGTCGGCACGGTGGCCAGTTCGAGGCCGGACGGCTCGACGAGGGCTGGCAGGACGACCTGGGTGGTGGTCGCGGAGGGTGTGGCGTTCATGGCGTGTTCCGATCTCGTGATGGTTGTGTGTGACTGAACAGTCACAACTGTGGGTACGAAAAGCAGCGGGTGCGTTTAGTGGCTCGGAGTCGATCAGTCGTGCCGGATGCCGTGGTCGACGACGCGCGCCCAGTCGGCGTCGACGTCACTGAGGCCCGCCTGCACGACGAGATGGCAGAGCTGCCCGTAGGCGAGACTGCGCTGGACCGCGCCGGCGTCCGCCCCGGAGTCACGGGACATGACGCGCACCACGAGTGCGAGCCCGGAACGGACCGCCTCCTGGATCTCGGGGACGTCGCAGGCGCTCTGCGCGTGCACCTGGAGGGCGATGAGACTGCGGTCTCGGATGAGCTCGATGTACGCCTGGGTCATCGCGTCGAGCTTGTCGTCCGGGCCCCACTCCGGGTGGTCCTCGACGGCTGCGGACATCGCGTTCGCGACCTGCTCGTAGCAGTGCTCGACCGCGGCGACGAAGAGGCCGAGTTTGCCGTCGAACAGACGGAAGACGTACGCGGGGGAGATCTTGGCCGCCGCAGCGACGTCCGCGACGGGGGTGGCGCGGTAACCGGCGATCGAAAAGACCTCCACCGCACTCGCGATGGTGCGGACGCGTTGGTCCTCGGCGGTCGATCGGCTCATGTGACTGATTGAACACGAACAAGCGATACTCGTCAAGCACCCGTGTCAGGATGGGGCATGCCCGTCGTCGAATCCCGCTGCACCGTGCCCGTCCCGCCCGACGTTGCGTTCGCGATCTCCCAGACCACCGGCGAGACCCGGATGCGCTGGGATCCGTTCATCCGGCGGCAGTACTTCCTCGACGGCGCGAAGGAGGCCGCCAAGGGCGTCCGCACCTTCACCGTCCAGCGGTTCGGGTTCCGGATGGTCAGCGAGTACGTCTCGTACCACCCGCCGACCAACGTCGGTATGAAGATGACGAAGGGCTCATGGTTCTTCGAGCGGCTCGCCGGCGGCTGGCGCTTCAGCCCGGTGGAGGGCGACGACCAGCGCACCCTCGCCGTCTGGCGCTACAACTTCACGTGCAAGCCGCGGTGGCTGGCGCCCATCGCCGAGCGCATCGGTGCGATCGTCCTGCAGCGCGACATCGACCGCCGCATCCGAGGCTTCGCGCGCGGCTGCGAGGACCCCGCCGTGCTCGCCGCGGTCGCTGCAGCGGACTGATCCGGCACTAGCGGGCGAGGAACGAGCCGATGCCGAATCGGGCGGTCACGCCGGGGCTGAAGAGTACCGAGTCGGGCTCGTGCTCGACGACACCCGGGAGGCCCGCCGCCGCGCAGAGCTCGTCGCGCAACGAGGTGACGCGCGCCGGGTGCAGGACCCAGGGTTCGTGTTCGTTCGGCAACCACTGCGTCCGACCGAAGCGGCTCTGGAAGAGCCCCCACCGCGCCGTCAGGAACTGTGACAACTCGTCGTCGACGGCCGTCGCCCGGTCGACGTCGACGCCGAGCTGGAAGCCCGGACCTCGTGTCGTCGGCGACGTGGCGATCCGCCGCGACGCGTACTCCCAGCCGTCGTCCGTCGGCCGTTGCGCGGTCCGCGCCCACTGGTAGGGCAGGCCGAACATCGCGCGAGCCGCGAGGACCGCCGGCAGGCTCGACGCCTCCAGCGACCGGAACACGACGCCACGACGCCCCTCGGCATCGACCCCGTACAACCGGACGTTCACCTCGGTGAAGGAACCGCCGATGGGCGACGGCGGCAGTGGGCCGATTCTCGCGTCGCCCAGTTGGAAGGCGATGAGTCCGACCCAGGTGGAGCCGTCGAAGACGTCGGGGACCACCCCGGGCGGGAGCAGCGGCGCGACGGCGCTCGCCGGGACGCGCCAGTGGACGAACGCCAGGTCCCGCCATTCCTGCGCGGCGACGACCGGGCCGGACAGTGCCGGTGCGCTCGAGGCAATCGGCCGGGGCTCGCCGGTCATGCCAGGTGCTCGTACTCGGGCAGGTCGATCTTGTCGGCCGGCGGGGAGAACAACTGCGCACCGACGAGCTTCGCCGGCTTCGACCCGGCCACACGGAGTGCGGTGCGGAAGGCCGCGACGCCGGCCTTCGACGTCGGATTGGCGAGCTGCGGCGTACCCGGCGGCAGCGACTGGGCCTGCTCGACGTAGGGGCGCATGATGCGTTCGTACCCGCGGAAGGCGTCCCGGTGGTGCACGTGCGCGGCCAGCTCACCGGCCAGTACGTAGGCGCCGACGATCGACAGGCTCGTCCCCATGCCGCTGACGGGCGACGCGCACCAGGCCGCGTCGCCGAGCAGTGCGACCCGCCCGGATGCCCAGCGGGGCGTCCTGACCTGGCCGATGGACTCGTAGTAGACGTCATCGCTGTCGTCGAGGTGCTCGAGGATCCGGTTCGCCTGCCAGGGGAGCCCGACGAACCGGTTCCTGAGATGCCGTCGCTGTGCGTCGAGGTCGCGGCGCGCGGGGACGACGCCGTCGCCGCGGTCGGACGTGACCTCCGTGAGGACGGCCCGGGTGGTGCCGTGCCGGTCGGGTCGGAGCGTGACGCTGCGGCCGCCGACGCCCGAGTACCACTGCCACCACGGCACGTCGGCGTCGTCGCGCGGGATGGTGAGGTAGGTCATCTCCAGGCCGAGGGACCGGGTCACCGCCTCGCCGGGGAAGGCCAGCTCACGGGTCGACGATCGGATGCCGTCCGCCGCGATCACGAGGTCGAACGCCTCATCCTCGCCATGTGCGAAGGACACGAGGACCCGTTCGCCGTCGTCGTCGAGTCCCGTGATGTGGTCCCCGTACCGGTAGGTGGTGGTGCCGTCCGTCGCATCGATGAAGATTCGGGCCAGGTCACCACGGAGGATCTCGACCTCGGCGGTCGCGCCGTCGGTCTCGGAGTCCGACACCGGGAACTCGGCGATCGTCTCACCGGCGTCACCGACGAACCGGGTGCCGCGCTCACCGGTGGTCGCCTCGCGTGCCGCGTCCTCGAGGCCTGCGCGTCGCAGGACCTCGCGAGCAGCGCCCCGGACGTCGATGTTCTGGCCGCCGTCGCGGAACGCCGGCGCGCGCTCGACGACCGTCGTCTCCCAGCCGTAGCGGTTCAGCCAGAACGCCAGGCCGGGGCCGGCGATGCTGGCTCCGGAGATCAGGACGCGGGGAACGGTCATCGTGGTGCCACCTCTCGGGGAGCGTGGGATTGCCGCTCCGGTTGCCTCCATCATCGCGCTCGCCGATCCGAATCCCGCATGGTTGACAGCTCCGACGGTGCGGGCGCCGGCCGCTTGTACGCTTGGGGCATGTCGAGGATCGAACGCAAGCGTCGCAAGCGGAGTGTGCGGGTCGATCGCGTGTACGACGGCGACGTCTACGTCCGGGTCAACTCCGTGGGGTCCAGCGGGGATCGCTCCTTCATCCTCATCCCCGGCATCGGTGTCTCGTCCACGTACTTCGAGCGCCTCGCGCCGCACCTCAACGAGTTCGGGCCGGTGCACGCGCTCGACCTCCCCGGCTTCGGCGGGGTGCCGCACCCCTCGTCGACGCTCACGATCCGCGAGTACGCGGACCTCGTCGGTCGGGTCATCGACGAGCTCGATCTCAAGGACCCGATCATCGTCGGCCACTCGATGGGCAGCCAGGTCGTCAGCGACCTCGTCTCCCGGCGCCCCGAGCTGTCGACCCTCATCCTCATCGGCCCGGTCGTCGTGCCGGGTCAGCGGCGGGTGCTCACCCAGGCGGTCCGGTTCCTGCAGTCGAGCTGGCACGAACCGCTCACGGTGAAGGTGCTCGCCGTCAGCGCCTACGTCTTCTGCGGCTTCAAGTGGTTCTCGCGGGTCCTGCCGGAGATGCTGACCTACCCGATCGAAGAGGCCCTGCCGAAGGTGCAGGCGCACACGCTCGTGATCCGCGGCGAGTACGACGCCGTCGCACCGCGCGAGTGGGTGGAACGGGTCGGCGAACTCCTGCCCTCCTCACGCCTCTGGGAGATCCCGGGTGCTGCGCACTCCGTCATGTACGCGCACGCCGAGGAGGTCGCGAAACTCTGCGTCGACCACGCCAGGCGCACGGTGGCGGACGGCGACGACGACCGACTCCAGGTCTACCCCGAGGACTCGGACGGGAGCGACGACAAGGAGCCGGAGGCACCGCAGCCAGCGGCCATCATCCAGGCCGTCGGAGGTCGGATCGAGGAGACGATCGGCATCGTCACCGACGACGACGACCGCGTGGCCGAGGGGAAGTCGCAGGTGGCCGACGCGGTCGCCTCCATCGACCACGACTGAGCGCTCGCTGAGATGCGGCGGATCGTCGCAGAGTCTCGGGGCGGGCGACGAACCACCTCACCTCACCGTGTCGGCTCGCCGAACCAGCGCCGGAGGGCCGGTTCGAGCGGCTCCCGCCCGTCGGCCAGCCAGACCACGTGACCGTCCGGGCGCAGGAGCACCGCTGTGGCCGCGAGCTCCGGGGTCGTGCTGACGACTCGGTCGACGCGGTCCGCCCAGCCGGTGACGGTGTGGGTTCCGGACTGGTCGAGCAGGAGTCCGCGACCTTCGTGGAGGAGGGTGAACAAGCGCCCGCCGTCGGCCAGGGGGAGGTCGTGGAGCCGTCGACCGAGCAGCGACCCGTCGTCCGAGCCGTCGTCCACCGCGGCGACAGGACCTCCGACGTCGTACCGGATGCCGGTTGACGCGATCCGCTCGCCCAGGAAGCGGGCCACGTCGTCGAACCGCATCAGCTCCGAGAACAGTCGACGCACCGCCTGCGGGCCGGGGTCGGGGGACAGGAGGACGCTCTGCGCTCGGGTGAGCGTGAGGACGTCGTCGGCGACCGGGCGGCGCTCCATCGCGTAGGTGTCGAGGAGGTCGGCCGGTGCCCAGCCGGCGAGCTCGGCGGCCAGCTTCCATCCGAGGTTGAACGCGTCCTGGATCCCGAGGTTGAGGCCCTGCCCGCCGAGGGGCGGGTGCACGTGGGCGGCGTCACCGGCGATGAGCACCCGGCCGACCCGGTAGCGCTCGGCGAGTCTCGTCGCATCGGTGAAGCGCGACAGCCAGCGCGGGGAATGTGCGCCGAAGTCGGTCCCGGCGAAGCGTTCGAGCCGGGCCCGGAACTCCTCGATCGTCGGAGTCGCCAGGCGTTCGTCGGCGGGAGCATCGGCGGGCGCCACCGCGCGGAAGAAGCCGCCCGACACCGGCCCGATGCCGAAGCCACGGTGCGTCTTCCGGACCTCCTCGGCGATGGCTGCGATCTCGTCCGCGGGGAGCGTGACCTGGATCTCCCCGAGGATCCATTCGGTCTGCGCGGGCTCGCCGGGGAAGCCGATGCCGAGGATCTTCCGGACGGTGCTCCGCCCGCCGTCGCACCCGACGAGCCACCGCGCCCGCAGGCGCTCGCCGTCGTCCAGCTCGACGGTGACGCCGTCGTCGTCCTGTTCGCGGGTGACGCCGTCGTCGTCCTGTTCGAGGTCGACAAGTGCGCTCCCGCGACGCACTTCGGCGCCGAGCTCGACCGCGCGCTCGGTCAGGAGTCGATCGGTCACCGGCTGCGGGAGACCGAGGACGTAGTCGTGCGCGGTGTCGAGCGGCACGGGTCGCGGTGGGACGATGCCGGCGAAGTGGCCGGTGGCCCCCGGGTGCTGCGTGCCCTCGGCGAGGAACCGGTCGAGGATGCCGCGCTGGTCGAGGATCTCGATGCTCCGCGGGTGGAGGCCCAACGACCGCACGACAGGGCTCGGCTCGGCGTCCCGCTCGAGGACGAGGACGTCGGCGCCGTGGAGGCGGAGTTCGGCGGCCAGCATCATGCCGGTCGGGCCTCCACCGCTGATGATGACGTCGTGCATGAGGACCCCGTTCTCGTGGTCGGAGGCGACCGCGGCCACCCATTCTGGAGGCCGGAGGGGGTCTTGCGGCAAGCCCCGGTGCCCGGCGTACTCTGGAACTGCGAGGAGACGCAGGCCCGCTGCGTCCAGCACCCCCGGCCCCACCCGAGGCGTCACATGCGGGTGGCGAGGATCGCCCCGTGCGGTCGCTGATCGAGGCTCGTCCTCGTGTGCGTCTCGATGACCTCGAAGCCCGCTCGGCGCACGTGCTCGGCCAGCTCCGTGATCGGCCAGCGATAGGCCGTCACCACGGCATGGTCGAACGGCTCGACCGATGGCCCCTCGAAGCAGCCGATCAGGAGTTCGGCACCCGGCCGGAGCACGCGAGCGAACTCCGCGAGTGAGGTGTCGATCGTGTCGGGACGGTGGTGGATCAGCGAGTACCAGGCGAGGACGCCGCCCACCGAGCCGGTCTCCGCGTCGAGGGTGTCGAGGCTGCCGAGGTCGAACCGGGTCTTCGGGTGCTCGGCGCGGGCATGCGCGATGAACTCGGGGACCAGGTCGACGCCACGGATGTCGAGCCCGCGCGAGGCGAGGTACGCAGTCCAGTGCCCCGGGCCGCAGCCGGCGTCCAGCGCGGGACCGGCGATCCGGTCGGCCCAGGAGGTCACGAGCTGCCGGTCCGACGGGTGCACCGATGCCATCGTGCCCAGCAGCGTCGCGTACTCGGCGGACCGCCGGGCGTAGGCGTCTCGGACGGTGCTCATGCTCTCACCGTATCGATGGGCCCGGGTCACGCCTGCAGTGAGTCGTCCCCGGTGGACGACTCACCCGGCGTGAGCGTGGCGAGCGCAGCCGCCACGAGGACGATGACGGCTGCGGCCGCGCAGATACCGACGACCGCGGTGGGTGCGCCGGCCGCTTGGATGAGGACGCCGGCGATCGCACTGCCCGCTGCCGCACCGATGTTGTGTCCCGTGTTCACCCAGGTCGTCGCGGCGTTCTGCTGGTACCGCCCACCGGCTGCGTGCGCGGCGACGTAGGAGACGATCATGATCGGCGAGAAGAACAGCCCGGCGACCGCGAGGACGACGCTGACGGCGAGGAAGCCGGTCACCGTGGCGATGAGCGATGCCGAGACGAGGAGTGCCCCCGCGAGTGCGACCAGCTGGCGGACGGCCGATCCCGGGACCGAGAGCGCCCCGTAGAGCAGTCCGCCGAGGGCGCTCCCGCCGGCGAAGAGTCCGAGGGCGATGCCCGCGGCAGCTGCACCACCGTGTTCCGCGAGCACGACCGGTACGGCGACACTGATCGTGCCCGAGACCGCCCCGGCGACCAGCACCGGCAGAAGTATGGCGATGAAGCGGGCGTCGAGCAGGAGTGACCGCCCACGGTCCTGCCGAGGGATGCTGCGATCCTGCGGCGCCATGCTGCCGACGGTCGACGTGCTCACGAAGAGGAGTCCGCCGATGAGGACGAATCCGGCGGGCACGAGGAGTGCCGTCCCCGGGGCGATGACGGCGAGGGCCAACCCGGCCGCCGCGGGTCCCGCGAGGCAGAGGAGCTCCTCGATGACCGCATCCAGGCTGAGTGCCTTGCGCAGGAGTTCACCGTCTGGCGTGAGCCGACCCCAGGCGACACGCATCGTCGGGCCGAGCGGCGGAGCGAACGCGCCGGCGAGTCCTGCGAGCGTGATCAACAGCGCCCCGGGAGCGGCGGTGAGGGACGCGACGGCCAGGCCCGCGATGGCGCCACCGAAGACGAGGATCAGGATGGCCAGGACACGACGAGCGCCGTGGCGGTCGATGAACCAGGCCCGAAGCGGTGCGAGGAGGCTCGCCGTGGCGCCGTAGACAGCCACCGCGACACCCGCGAGGGCGATCGAACCCGTCGCTTCGGAGACCGCGTAGAGCAGGGGGAGCAGTACCAGCGCGTAGGCGGATCTGCCGATGAGAGCGGACCCGAAGGTCAACGGGACATGGGGAAGTGCGAGCACGTCGAGATAACGCGCTGTCCGGGTGCACGACATGAGAAGGACTCCAGTGAAACGGGCGCGCTCGACGGCGCGCGGGGTGATCAGGATCGGGACGACGAGCGTCGGGGACGACGCGCGGACCGATCAATCACGAACTGGAGACATGTCGGGCAGCCTCCCGGCAACGACGAGCGTCGCGCTGCCGTCCGCTACAGCGTCGTCAGGAACGCCCGGATGTCCTCCGCGAGGAGCTCGGGCTCCTCGTGCGGCGCGAAGTGGCCGCCTCGGGGCATCGTCGTGAACCGTCGCACGTCGTAGCTCCGCTCGGCCCAGCTGCGCGGTGGGCTCGCAAGGTCGTGCGGGAACAGCGCGACCGCGGTCGGCACGTCGACCCGGTCGACACGGGTCGTGATCCCGGTCGCGGACTCGTAGTACGGGCGGAGCGAGGTGCCGATCGCGTTCGTGAACCAGTAGACGGAGGCGAGTGTCGCGAGGTACTCGTCGCTGAACCGGGACGAGACGTCGCCGTCGCAATCGCTCCAGGCCCGATGCTTCTCGAGGATCCACGAGAGCAGGCCGACGGGGGAGTCGGACAGTGCGGGAGCGAGCGTGAGTGGACGCGTGTGGTGCTGATGCTCGTACGCACCCTCCTCGGCGTCCCAGGCCTCGACCCGGGCGAGATGCGCCCGCTCCTCCTCGGTGAGCATCTCGGCGTCGACCTCGAGCGGCGCGGCGACCGCGAGGAGGTGGATGCCGGCGACCGCCTCGGGATGCGCCTGCGCGAGCCGAGAGGTGATCCCGGCCCCGAGGTCGCCTCCATGGGCGGCGTACCGGGCGAAGCCGAGGTGATCGTGCATGAGGGTGTGCCACAGCTCGTGGGTCTGATCGCCGAAGGTCGGCCGTTGCGGCGAGAACGGCAGTCCGGGCAGCGCGGGCACGATGACGGTGACGGCGCTCGCCGGGTCCCCGCCGAAGCGGGACGGCGTCGCGAGGCGCCTGGCGAGTCCGACCAGTTCGAGGGCGGTGCTCGGCCATCCGTTCGTGAGGACGACGGGGATGCCGCCCGGGGCCTCGGCGTCGAACCGGAGGTAGGTGATGGCGGCCCCATCGATCTCCGCCCGGTGCCACGGCAGGGCGTTGATGTCCCGCTGCTGTGCCGCCCAGTCGAAGTCGTCCGCCCAGTAGGTGACGAGCCGTCGCAGCTCGTCCTGGTCGGTGCCGGCCTCCCAACCGGCGGTCGGCCAACGGTCAGGCCAGCGAGTGTCGTGGAGTCTGCGGCGGAGGTCGGCGAGGTCGTCGTCGCCGACGTCCATGACGGTCTGACCCGCTGGCGACCGGGTCACCTGGTAGCGGCGCTCGATGCCCGCGGTCGCGCGTCCCCACGCGCTGGACGCGACGCGGGCCTGGTGTGCCGCGAACGACTCGTCGTCCTCGAAGACCTCGGCGACGTCCCAGACGAGCGGGTCGTCCGTCGGCGTCACCTCGAACGACACGCACCCCGGTTCGGCTCGGGTGAGAGCGACATGCTCCGGCAGATGGGTCTCGACGATCGCCACGTCGGTCGGTGTCGCGCAGATCAACTGGCCGGTCAGGTGCACGGTGGTCATGGTCTCACCGTAGCGAGGGTCGGCCCTCCGGCTGCTTCGTCCCGAGCTCCGCGCCGCGTTTCCAGAGCCACTCGACGGGACCGAGTGCGAACCGCCGGAGCCAGAGGTGGGCGAAGCCGGTCACGAGCGCGGCGATGACGACGAACGCGGCGACGGTGATCGGGACACGCCACGGAGCGGTGAGTTCGGCGAGGCCGAAGCCCCACCCGTAGAAGATCGCGCCGCCGAGGAGGTTCTGCAGGAGATAGGCGCTCAGCGCGACCTTCCCGAGTTCGCGGAGACGCGAGGCCACCCAGCCGTCGGTGCCGAAGCGACGACAGAGCTCGACGGTGGCGCCGAGGATGCCGAGCGCCACGAGGGGTGCGGCCAGGTAGCGTTCGGCGAGGAGTCCCGCGGTGCCGCCCCAGATGCCGAGGGCGAGGTCGATCGGGAGCGCGCAGGCCCCGATGATCATCAGGCGGCGTCGGAGTCGACCACCGGTTTCACCGAAGACGCCGGCCTGGAACAGGTGCGCGCCGGCGAGGAACATGGCGAGCGTGAGGAACCCGATCAGGACGGGCTCCGCGCGGAAGACCCCCACGTTGTCGAGCCGGAAGACCGCCAGGCCGAGGAACGATTCAGTGGCGTACGGGCTCGGTCCGGCGGGGAGCGGGAGGTCGCCCGACACCGCCGGCGTCGTGGCGATGAACGCGACGATCGTGCTGATGAGGAGGACGTGCAGCGCGCCGAAGACGGCGATCATGGCGCGCTGGGCGCGGGGCCTGGTGAGCAGGAGCCAGGCGACGATGGCGCCGGTGACCGCGTAGCCCATGAGGACGTCGAACTCTGCGATGAGGACGTAGTTCACGGCACCGTCGATGAGGAGCAGGGTGGCGCGCCACAGGTACCGGCCCGGCCAGCGCTGCTCGCGTCGGCGTGCGGTGGCGTGCTGGATCGCGAGTCCCGCGCCGAACATCAGGGTCAGGAGGGCGAGGAACTTGCCCTGCGTGAGTGCCATGAGGGCGAGCTGGATCGCGCCCGCCGCGGGGCCGGTCTCCGGCGTCACCGGGGCCGAGAGCATCCCGAGCAGACCCCAGGGGTGCGAGAACACCCAGATGTTGGTCCCGAGCGTGCCGAGGATCGCGAGTCCACGGACCACGTCGAGTGCGGCGATGCGTCGGGAGGTCGGCTGCGACGGAGGCAATACGCTCGTATTGGTCATGTGAAGACCGTACCCTGTCGAGTGGGCGATGGCGAAAGCGGAGGCGATGACCGAGCAGGACACGAACAGGGATCGGATCCTCGATGCACTGCTGCGGATCATGGCGTCGCGCGGCGCCGATGCGTTGACGATCCGCTCGGTCGCGAGCGAGGCCGGTGTCTCCGTCGGCGCGGTCCAGCATCACTTCCCGACGAAGGACCGACTGGTGGTCGCGGCGATGACCGAGGTCAACGAGCGCTTCCGTCGGCGCGTGGCAGCGCGGCTCGAGGCTGTGAACTCCGAGGAGGAGCGACTTCGGATCTTCTGTCGTGAGATCGCCTGCATCGAGGGTGATGACCTGACCGACGGGATCGTCTGGGTCGCCTTCGCCGCCCGGGCGAGCACGGAGACCGAGGTGCGAGCGATCCACACCGCTGACTGGGCCCGCACCGAGGAGGTCCTCCTGCGGCTGCTCGTCGCCGCGTTCCCTGATGACGGCCTGGCCGCGGACGATGCGGCACTCCTGCTCGCGGTGCTCGACGGCATCGCGGTCGCGCGAGCGGCGGAGCAGTCGGATCGGCTGACGCCGGAGCGTGCCGAACGGCTGATCGACGCGACGCTGCGGGGACTGCGCCGAGCGGACTGAGCCACGCCGGTCCGGCTCAGTCGACGTCCAGGTCGAGTTCGACGAGATAGCCGACAAGTCGTGGTTCGACATAGCCCGGTGGTGGGATGGTCCCGCGCGCTGCATGTGCTTCGGCTTCCGCGTCCGCGGCCGCTTGTTCCGCTGCGCGTGCTGCTGACCGGGCTCGTGCTGCCGACCGGGCGTCGGCGCCCTCGACCCCGCGCCGGGGCGGGATACGCGGCGTCTCCTGCACGATGGGCGGCCCTGGCACAGTTTCATGATGCGTCGCGAACGGGGGGTGCGGTACGCCGATGTACACGCCGCTGCCTGGGGGACCGATCAGTCGCCTCGCCGCAGGCAGGGCTCCGAGTGGCAACGGAGGGCGCTCCGTGTGGACGAGGCGCGAGAGCACGGACACCGTCGACAGCCTCGACAGCGTGCCCGTCAAGCACTCCGGAGCGGGGTCCTCCTCGTGGTGCCTCTCGACACCGTCGATACGCGCCGTGAGATCGGCTCCGATCTCATCGATTAGCCAGGTCCGCTGTCTGTCGTCGACGGGCCAGACGGACAGCGTCACCTGCTGCCCGGTCACCAGGGGGCCGCCGCAGCAGCGCCACTCCCAGCGGGTGAGCCAGAGGGTCCGCCGGGTCACGGTGCCGACTCCCCGGTGGATCGCAGGCGCGACACCAGCTCGGTCGTGGGTGTGGTCAGGACGCGGAGGGCGATCGCGTCGCCGGGCATCGGTACACGGCCGAGCTCGCTGAGTCCCCAGCTGCGATACATCGCTGCCGCCTCGGTCGCGCGCTCGTAGACGCCGATGAAGGTCTGTGTCTCCGTCCGGTCCTGCAGCAGCGCGGCCAGGCAGCCGCGGGCGACCCCACGTCCGCGCTGATCCTCCGCGACGGCGAGTTCGTGGACCACGACGGCGTCCTCCGGCCGCGCGAGCGCAGCCGATGCCGTACTGCTGGAGTCGGCCAGTTGCGCCAGGATGCCGAGCCAGGCCGGGTCGGCATCGAGGCCGTGGGCGAGCGCGAAGCCCACGACCCGGCCGTCGACCGTGGCGATGACGAGGCGTCCGCCGCGGTGCCCGAGATGCTCCGGGCCCCACTGCCGGATGGTCGCGAGGTCGATCGCGTCCTCGTTGTACGGCTCGGCGGTGAACGCCGCGACGAACAGCTGCGTGACCTCACCCCACACGCCGTCGGGTGCGGATCCGGTGAACGAGGTGTAGCCGACCGGGCTCATCATCCAGCCAGCATAGGGAAGTGGCAGAGCATCGAGCCCGCGAAGTGAGGCAGATCGTCGCATGAGCGGCGAGCGTGCGACCGTTCGACTCAACTCAGTGCATCAGTTCGTTGAGTCGAGTTCCGAGCTCAGGGCGGCGCGCTCAGCTGCGTCCAGCGGGACGAGTGGATAACGGCTCGCGTCCTCACGGAACTCATAGCCGTCACCGGTGGCACGCGGAATGACGTGGAGATGGGCATGGGGGACGCCCTGGTCCGCAGCCGCGCCGTTCGACATCAGCAGATTCGTCCCTTCGACAGCGTTTCCGAAGACGTTTCGGATCGCTCGATCCGCGCGCTGCGCGACGACAACCATCTCGCTGATCTCCGTGGGATGGAGTGCCGTGAGGTCTGGCGCGTGGCGTGTCGGCAGGACGAGCACATGGCCACGATTGATCGGGTGCCGGTCGAGGACAGCGATGACACCGGTTCCCCGAGCGACCACGTCGAACGTGCCCTCAGTGATGTTCGTGCAGAAGCCACAAGCGTCGTCCGCGTTCATGGGGCTGACCCTAGCCGACCGTGTCTCCTCGCGGACTGGTGTCTCCGGGTTCATTCGCCCATGTTTGGGCGAGCGGACATTGCGTCGCCCAAAGATGGGCGAATGAACCGAGGCCTAGAGCGTGTTGCCGAGCTTGAAGCCCTGCGCGTCGTCGCCCTTGCGGGTGTAGGAGAAGCCGTCGGCACCGATGGTGACCTCGAGCTCGGAGTCGTCGGTCCGGGAGACGACCGGCTTCGGCTCGCCGTCGAGGTCGAGGACGAGCGATGCGTCGGTGTACCAACTCGGCACGACGGCGTTGCCCCACCAGTCGCGCCGCTGGTTGTCGTGCACGTCCCACGTGACCACCGGGTTGTCGGGGTCGCCCGTGTAGTAGTCCTGGGTGTAGATCTCGATCCGGTGGCCGTCGGGGTCGCGGATGTACAGGTAGAACGCGTTCGAGACGCCGTGCCGGCCGGGGCCGCGCTCGATGACGTCCGACATCCGCAGCGCGCCGAGCTTGTCGCAGATCGCGATGATGTTGTGCTTCTCGTGCGTCGCGAACGCCACGTGGTGCATGCGCGGTCCGTCGCCACCCGTCATCGCGGTGTCGTGCACCGTCGGCTTCCGACGCATCCAGGCCGCGTAGGTCGTCCCGGCCTCGTCCTGGATGTCCTCCGTGACGCGGAACCCGAGGTCCTCCATGTACGCGACCGCCCGCGGCACGTCGGGCGTCACCTGGTTGAAGTGGTCGAGCCGCACGAGCGCGCCTGGCGTGTACAGGTCGTAGCGCCACGCCAACCGCTCGACGTGCTCCACGTCGTAGAAGAACTCATAGGGGAACCCGAGCGGATCCTCGACGCGCACCGAGTCGCCGATGCCCTTCACATACCCCTCGGCCCGACGCTCCACCCGGCACCCGAGCTCCGTGTAGAAGGCGACCGCGCGGTCGAGGTCCTCAGGACTCCGCACCCGGTAGCTGAACGCCGCGACCGCCGCCACCGGCCCCTGCCGCAGCACGAGGTTGTGGTGGATGAACTCCTCGAAGCTCCGCAGGTAGACGGTCGTCTCGTCCTCCTCCGTGACCACGAGGTCGAGGACGTCGACGTAGAACTTCCGGCTCGCGGCGAGATCCGTGACGACGATCTCCATGTACGCACAGCGGAGGATGTCCGGCGGGGTGGCGGCGGGCGTCGGGATGCGGTTCACCGGCACGGGGATCGGGTCGGTGGCGGTCACGACGGGCTCGGCCGACGACGGGGTGATGGGTTTCGACATGATCTGCGTCCTTGCTGATCTCGATTGCTGGGTGGGGGTCGACCGGGAGCGGTCAGTGCGCGGCCTGCAGCGGTCCGCCGGTCCCGAAGCGCGGGGAGTGCGCCTGGTTCAGCGTGATGTGCACCGCCTGCTGGTCGGTGTAGAAGTCGATCGAGCGGTAGCCGCCCTCATGCCCGAGGCCCGAGGCCTTGACCCCGCCGAACGGCGTGCGGAGGTCGCGCACATTGTTCGAGTTCAGCCACACCATCCCGGCCTGCACGTTCTGCGAGAAGGTGTGGGCCCGCTTGAGGTCGTTCGTCCAGATGTAGGCGGCGAGCCCGTACTTCGTGTCGTTCGCGAGCGCGAGTGCCTCCTCGTCGGAGTCGAACGGGGTGATGGCGACGACCGGCCCGAAGATCTCCTCCTGGAAGATGCGGGCGGTCGGCGGTACGTCGGCGAAGACCGTCGGCGCGACGTAGTTGCCGGTCGGGAACCCCTCGGGGCGACCACCACCGGCGACGAGGCGGCCCTCGGTCTTGCCGATCTCGACGTAGCCCATGACCTTCTCGTAGTGCTCCGGGTGCACGAGCGCGCCGACCTCGGTGGCCGGGTCGTTCGGGTGCCCGACGACGATGTTGCGGGCCCGCTCGGCGTAGCGCTCGACGAAGTCGTCGTAGACACTCCGCTCGACGAGGATGCGGCTGCCGGCGGTGCAGCGCTCGCCGTTCAACGAGAACACCCCGAACACCGTCGCGTCGAGGGCGTCGTCGAGGTCGGCGTCGGCGAACACGACGGCCGGCGACTTGCCGCCCAGCTCCATCGAGAGCCCCTTCAGGAACGGCGCGGCGTTCGCGAAGATGAGCTGACCGGTGCTGCTCTCGCCGGTGAACGAGATGAGCGGCACGTCCGGGTGCTTCACGAGGGCGTCGCCGGCGTCCTCACCGAGCCCGTTCACGAGGTTGAACACGCCGTCGGGCACTCCGGCGTCGCGGAAGATGTCCGCCCACAGGCTCGCCGAGAGCGGGGTGAACTCCGCCGGCTTCAGGACGACCGTGTTCCCGGTCGCGAGGGCCGGAGCGAGCTTCCAGCTCTCGAGCATGAACGGCGTGTTCCACGGCGTGATGAGCCCCGCGACACCGAGGGGCTTGCGGTTGACGTAGTTGAGCTGCCGCCCGGGCACCTTGTAGGTGTCGTCGTGCTGGGCGACGATCAGGTCGGCGAAGAACCGGAAGTTCTCCGCGGCGCGCTTTGCCTGCCCGAGCGCCTGCGTGATCGGCAGCCCGGTGTCGAAGCTCTCCAGCTCCGCGAGGCGGGCGTCCTGCGCTTCGACGGCGTCGGCGACCCGGTGCAGGATCCGGCTGCGCTCGCGGGGGAGGAGCCGCGGCCACGGACCCTCGTCGAAGGCGCGCTTGGCGGCGGCGACGGCGAGGTCGATGTCCGCCTGCTTGCCGGCGGCGGCCCGGACATAGGTCTCGTTCGACACCGGGTCGAGGACGTCGAAGGTGTCGCCGTCGACCGAGTCGACGAACGCGCCGTCGATGTAGTGCCGGATACGGTCGGGCAACGCTGCCGGAACGTGCTGGGTCATGGGTGGTTCCTCCGGTCGGTGGTGGACGGCGGTGACGACGGCGGGCGGGCCGTGGTGGGCGGCTGGTGCTCCGCCTGGTACGCGAGCATGGCGTCGAGCGTCGCGGTGCGGTGGTCGCGGGCGGCGATCTCGATCTCGAGCGGCTGCGCGCCGGCGGCGATGAGTTCGAGGATGCCGTCGTGCTCGGCGACCGACTCCCGCGCGCGGCCGGGCACGAAGCTGAACGTCGAATCGCGGAGCGCGTTCAGCCGCCGCCAGCCGCGGTGGACGAGGTCGAGGACGTGCGGGTTCGGGCACTCCTCGAAGAGGACGGTGTGGAACTCCAGGTTCAACGCCGTGAACGCGTGCGGATCGAAGTCGTCGAGGGTGCGGCGCATCCGCTCGTTGATCTCGCGGGCGCGGGCCAGGTGGTCGTCGGTGAGGTAGGCGGCGCTCATCGAGGTCGCTGCGCCCTCGACGAGGGCGAGCGTCTGCATCGTGAAGAGGTACTCGGTCTCGTGCAGCATCGCGACCTGCGCGCCGACGTTGCGCTCGAACGTCACGAGCCCCTCGGCCTCCAGCCGCCGGATCGCCTCACGCACCGGGACGACACTGATGTCGAGCTCGCCGGCGATCTGGCCGAGCACCAGCCGGTACCCGGGGACGAAGCGCCCCTCGTCGATGGCCTCGCGGATGAACCGGTAGGCGCGCTCGGACTTGCTGAGCGACGCCTCCTGCCCGGTCGTCGGGTGTGGCCCGCTCATCGTCCCTGCTCGCTCTCGTATCGCGCCCGCCACTCGGCGTTCAGCGGGAAGAGTCCGTCGACGGCGGCACCGCCACGGACCTGCTCGGCGATCCACGCGTCCTCCGCCTCCTGCACGACCGCCTCCGCGGCGACCTCGGCGGCGAGCGCCCGAGGGATCGCGATGACGCCGTCACCGTCCCCGACGATCACGTCGCCCGGCAGGACGGTCGCCCCACCGCAGGTGATCGCGACATCGGTCTCCCACGGCACATGGCGGCGCCCGAGGACGGACGGGTGCGGACCCTGCGAGAAGGTCGGCAGGTCGAACGCCGCGACCTGCTCGGCATCGCGGATGCCGCCGTCGGTGACGACCCCGGCCGATCCCCGTTGCTGCGCCCGAAGTGCGAGGACGTCGCCGACGGTGCCCGTGCCGCGCTCACCGCGTGCCTCGATCACGATGACCTCGCCGGACTCGACGGTGTCGAAGATGCGCTTCTGCGCGTTGAAGCCGTTCCCACGCTCGGCGAAGAGGTCGGGCCGGTAGGCGACGAAGCGGAGGGTGCGGGCCACGCCGACCATGCGCGTGCCCGGTCGTGAGGCGTGGACGCCCTCGATGAAGACCTCGGTGTACCCGCGGGCCCGCAGCTTGGCGCTCAGCGTCGCCGTCGAGACCGAGGCGAGCTGCTCGGCGACCGCGGGGTCGAGCGGTTCGGCGGGCGATGCAGCGGTGAGAGGCTCAGCCGGTGCAGGCAGACCCGCCGCCACAGCGTCCCCCCAGGCCTCGATCCGCTGATGGTCGTCGACGACCGGCTTCGCGCCGAACCCGCCGAAGGGCTCGGTGCCCTCGACGACCGTCGTCACGAGTCGACCGCTCGTCGGGGTGCCGGGTGCGGTCGGTGCGTCGACCTCGACCTCGACGACGTCGCCGGGCACGACGACGGAGGAGCCGGCGGGTGTGCCGGTGAGGATGACATCGCCGGGCTCGAGCGTCGAGAGCTGCGAGAGGTCGGCGATGAGCTGGGCGAAGGGGAAGAGCAGCGTGTCGCTCGTGTCGTCCTGGACCACGACGCCGTTGACCCAGGTGCGCACGCGGAGAGCGGCCGGATCGATCTGCTCGGCGGGGATGACGGACGGGCCGAGGGGCGTGTAGCCGTCGCCGCCCTTCGAGCGCAGGTTCGACCCCTTGTCGGCACTGCGGAGGTCGTAGAGCCCGAAGTCGTTCGCCGCGGTGACGCCAGAGGCGTGCTGCCAGGCGTCCTCGACGCTCACGCGGCGCGCCGCGGTACCGATGATGATCGCGATCTCGCCCTCGAAGGCGAGCAGTTCCGCGCCGGCCGGGCGCTCGATGGTGCCGCCCGTGCTCGAGACGGAGGACCACGGCTTGAGGAAGTACGAGGGGTGCTCCGGCGTGCGGCCGCGCTGGGCGGCCCGTGACGGGTAGTTGAGGTGGACGGCGATGATCTTGCCGCCCCCGCTGTTCGGGAGGCCTTCGATGCCCTGGTGGCTGCTCATCACACGTCCTCGTTGTCGGTATCCAGAATCGTATACGATCCGGACACAGTGGGGAAGGGTCAGTACCCGTCGCTGCGGGTCGCGTCGCTCCGGCCGTCGATGAAGCGCTCGGCCAACTGCTCGGATGCGCGGGCGAGGAGCGACACGTCCGCGCCGACGAGGACGAAGGACGCCCCGCGGTCGAGGTAGTGCTCGGCCATGACGGGGTCGAAGGCGTTCACGCCGGCCGGCTTCCCCGCGGCGGCGGCGGCATCGAGCATCCGCTCGACAGCGCTGACCACGGTGGGGTGCCCCTGCTGGCCGAGCAGTCCGAGCGACGCCGAGAGGTCGGCCGGACCGACGAACACCGCGTCCACGCCGTCGACCGCGAGGATCTCGTCCGCCTGCTCCACGGCCTCCGCCGACTCGATCTGCACCGTGAGCGACACCGAATCGTTCGCCTGCGCGAGGTAGTCGTCGATCCGGTTCCAGCGGGAGGACCTCGCGAGCGCGCTGCCGACCCCGCGGACGCCCTGCGGCGGGTACCGCACGGCCTGTACGAGTGCCGCCGCCTGCTCGGCCGACGACACCATGGGCACGATGAGGTTCTGTGCCCCGAGGTCGAGCACCTGCTTGATGACGACCGCGTCGCCGAACGGCACCCGCACCAGCGGACACACCGGGAAAGCGGCCACCACCTGCAGCTGTAGCTGGATGCTCTCCAGGGTGTTCGCCGAGTGCTCGCCGTCGATGAGGAGCAGGTCGAGCCCGCTGCCCGCCGCGATCTCCGCCGCGATCGGGCTGCCAGACACCACCCACATTCCGATGAGGGGGCGATCCGCGGTGCGCAGGCGCTCGCCGAAGGTCGGCGGCAGGGTCATTCGAATCGGCATGTCACGGCTCCCAGTCCCTGGTATTCGGCGTGGACGGTGTCGCCCCGTTCGACCCACATCGGTCTCGTGAACGATCCCGACAGGATGATCTCCCCAGCGGCGAGACTCCCGCCGTGCTGGGCGAGCTTGCCGGCGAGCCACGCGACGCCGAGTGCCGGGTGTCCGAGGACGGCGCCGGCCACCCCCGACTCCTCGATGGTCTGGTTGCGGTAGAGCAGGGCCGAGACCCATCGCGGGTCGATCGCGTCGGGGCGGACAGGCGTTCCGCCGAGCACCATGGCACCGAGCGCCGCGTTGTCGGCGATGGTGTCGACGATCGTGCGACCGTCGAGTTCGATGTGGGAGTTGAGGACTTCGAGCGCCGGCACGATGTGGTCGGTCGCGTCGAGCACCTCGAAGATCGTGCAGTGCGGCCCCTGCAGTGGGCGGCCGAGGACGAAGGCCAGCTCGACCTCCACGCGGACGTTGGAGTAGGCGTCGAAGTCGAGCGTCGCCCCCGAGTCGAAGACCTGGTCGTCGAGGATGACGCCGTAGTCGGGTTCGGTGATCCCGGTGGCCTGCTGCATCGCCTTCGAGGTGAGGCCGATCTTGTGGCCGACGATGCGCCGACCGGCGGCGATGCGGCGTTCGGCCCACAGTGCCTGCACGGCGTAGGAGTCCTCGATGGTCATGCCCGGGTGCCGGGCGGTGAGGAGGGGGATGACGCTCCGCTCCTCGTGCGCCGCCGCCAGCTCGTCGGCGATCGCCTGTCGTTCGTGATCCTGCATCGCGTCCCGTCCTCATCTGCGTCGACTGCGGCCTGCGATCACGATACGGTGCGTCGTCATCGACTGCCTCTTGCGCGGTGACCACGATTGTATACGATGTGGTGTACATTCTGGCGGTCCAATGACGGGCCGCGACGGACAAAGGGGTCTCGAGACAATGACAACCGCATCACTGGCGCGAGCGACGACGCCCGCGGAACTCCGGCGCGTGGCCTTCGCCACCGTCATCGGCACCACGGTCGAGTGGTACGACTTCTTCCTCTACGCGAGCGCCGCTGGACTCGTCTTCTCGCAGCTCTTCTTCCAGCCCGCCGGACCGCAGGCCGCGCTGCTGCTGTCGTTCGCGACGGTCGGCGTCAGCTTCCTGTTCCGGCCGCTCGGCGCGTTCGTCGCCGGGCACTTCGGCGACCGCATCGGCCGGAAGAAGATGCTCGTCATCACGCTCTTCCTCATGGGCGCCGCCACGACGCTCATCGGTCTGCTGCCGACGTACGACCAGATCGGGATCATCGCCCCCGCGCTGCTCGTGTTCCTCCGCATCCTGCAGGGACTGTCGACCGGCGGGGAGTGGGGCGGCGCCGTCCTCATGGCCGTCGAGCACGCTCCGACTGGTCGCCGCGGTCGGTTCGGCGCGTTCCCGCAGATCGGCGTCCCGATCGGACTCCTCCTCGCCTCCGGCATGCTCGCCCTCATGACGGGCGTGATCTCGCCCGGCGCGGCGTTCCTCGAGTGGGGCTGGCGGATCCCGTTCCTGCTGAGCTTCGTCCTGATCATCGTCGGCTACGTCGTGCGCCGGAAGGTCGACGAGAGCCCCGTCTTCGTCGCCCTCGCCCGCAACAAGGAGCGTCGCCGCGTCCCGATCGTCGAGCTCTTCCGCCACCACTGGCTGCTCGTGCTGCTCGCGGCACTCACCTTCGCCGGCAACAACGCCGCCGGCTACATGACCACGGGCGGCTACATCCAGAACTACGCGACGACGCCGCTCGCCGACGGTGGCCTGGTGGGCATGGAGCGGACGCCGGTGCTGCTCGCGGTGACCGGGTCGGCCATCGTCTGGCTGATCGTCACGTGGTTCGCGGGTTCGCTCTCCGACCGGATCGGCCGACGCAACACCTACATCATCGGGTGGGTCGCGTTCCTGGCCACCGTCTTCGTGCTCTTCCCGCTCGTGAACACCGGCAATCCGTGGTTGTTGTTCCTCGGGCTCGCCCTGTTCACGATCGGCAACGGCTTCACCTACGGACCCCAGGCGGCGTACTTCGCCGAGCTCTTCCCTGCATCGATCCGCTACACGGGTGTGTCGGTCACCTACGCGATCGGCGCCATTCTCGGCGGAGCGTTCGCGCCGACGATCGCGACCTGGCTGGTGCAGGTCACGGGGTCGTCGACGAGTGTCGCGTTCTACATCGCCGGCATGATCGTGATCGCCTTCGCGGCGACCCTCCTCCTGCGTGACCGCACGGGCATCCCGCTCGGTGGCGAGGCGGAGGACGAGCAGAGCCGTGGTCAGGTCTACGGCGCGCGGAGGTAGCCGCGGTCAGACCGACGACGCGATGGTCGCGGCCCCCTCGATGAGGCGGGCCGCGATCTCGGTCTCGGGGCGGCTGCTGGAGACGTAGACGACCGCGAGGGCGGCGGCCGGCGAGCCGTGCGCAGCGAGCGGGGCCGCGACGGCGCGCAGACCGGTGATGACCTCGTCGTGGCTCGACGCCCAGCCGTGCTCGCGGACCACCGCCAGCTCGGCGCGGTGGTCGTCGTCGAGCGCGTCCGGCCATTGCGACTCCGACAGGCGGGATGCGATCGCCTTCCCGGGCGCGCCGAGACCGACCGGATGCCTGGTTCCGGGCCGCTGCGCGATCGACCCCATCGTGTGCCGTGGTTCGACGCTGACGAGCGTGACGATCTCGTCGCCGTCCAGCAGCGTGAGGAAGCAGGTCATGCCGAGCTCGTTCGCGATCGCTGTCAGCTCGGGGAGGGCGGCGGCCTGCAGATCGTGGGAGACGCCGGCGGCGAGGGCGGCCAGGCGTGATCCGAGTGCGATCCGTCCCGCACCGTCGCGGACGACCAGGCGGTGGTCTTCGAGGGTCCGCAGCAGTCGGTAGGTGACGCTTCGGTGCAGACCGAGCGTCGCGCTCAGGGCGTCGATCGTGAGCGGGGTGCGCGCGTCGGCCAGGACCTCGAGGATCCGGATGCCGCGCGAGAGCGTCTGGGAGTGGGCGCTGCTGGCATCGGTCACGCTCCGACCCTATCGACGAGCCCCTCGAGTTGCCCTGATCGGTGCGATTCTTCGTCGAAACCGTGCAGCGTCGGGCGACTCAGTCGTCGATCGGGTAGGCGACGAAGGCGAACCGTGAGCTGTCGGGTGCCCAGCTGTTCACGTTGAGCGTGCCCTGGCCGCCGAAGAGGGGATAGCGGCGGAGCGGGGTCGCCCAGTCGTCGGTCGAGACGAGCCGGACCTCGACGTCGAGGTCGGCCGGGTGTCCGATCGTGCCGGCGGGGAAGGCGATGTACGAGGCCAGTCGCGCGTTGGGGGAGAGGTGCGGGAACCAGTCGACGGTGTCGTTCACGACGAGTCGCTCGAGCTCGCCGCCGCCGTCGGGGATCCGTGCGAGCTGCGCATGGCCCGGGGCCGAGCCGAAGTGTTCCGTGTTGCAGAGCAGCCACCGGCCGTCGGGCGACCACTCCGGACCGTCGAGGTGGCCGTCGCCCGTGTCGAGGACGGTGACGGGGCCGCCGCCCTCGACCGCCGGAGCGATCGCGAGTCGACCGGGGTGCTCGAAACCTTCGAGCTCGACGTACGCGATCCGCGTGCCATCGGGCGAGACGCCGTGGAGGAAGTGCCACCGGTCGTCGTCAGCGGTGAGCTTCGTGACCGGCCCGCCGGAGAGCGCGCCGCGGTAGATGTGACCGTCCATCGCCGAGAGGAGGATGTGCTCGCCATCGGGGTCGAGGACGTGGTCGTTGTTCAGCTCGGGAAGGCCGTGGAACTCGATCGGCGTGAGCCCCGCGGTCGGGTCATCGACCGCGAGCGCCCAGAGCCGCCCGTTGCCGTTGAGGAGCAGCGTCCGGCCGTCGAGGGACCAGTTCGGTGCTTCGACGAGGAGCTCGTCGGTCTCGAAGAGGAGCACGGGCGCGTCATCGTGCGGCCCGCCGAGCAGGACGCTGGAACGCTGGCCGGGGGCGAGGGCGCGGAAGGTCATGCGCCCATCGTCCTCCAGTCCGTCGTGATCCGGGAGGATCGTTGCTCCCGGATCACGATCCGACGACTACTTGACGAGCGCGAACCCCGCGGTCCAGGAGATCTTCTCCGACGCCGCCAGCGCGAGCTGCAGGAAGCCGATCGCCTCGAGTTCGTGCGCGCGCTTCAGCGACCCGGCGTCGACGGCCTCGAGGCCACCGGCGGTCACGAGCTGCTGGAGTGCCGCCTTGGCGTCGGCGTCGTCCCCGGCGATGAGGACCGTGGTGGTCACGTCGCCGACCTGCTTCGCGGCGAGGGTCGCGGCGAAGTTCGTGTTGAAGGCCTTGAGCACGTGGGACGTCGGGAGCTTCGCCTGCAGTTCCGCTGCAGCCGAGCTGCCGGCGGGGACGGTGAGGGCGTCGAAGGTCGAGAAGTCGAGGGGGTTGGTGATGTCGACGACGACCTTGCCCGCGAGCTGGTCGGCGTACTGCTCGACGATCGTCGCGAGGGCCGGGTAGGGGACCGCGAGGACGACGATGTCGCCGGTGATCGTGCCGGTCTCGGCCGACCCGAGGTGGTCGACGGAGGCGCCGCCTGCTGCGAGTACGCCGGCGATGGCGCTGCCCATGTTGCCGGTTCCGAAGATGGTGACGTTCGTCATGACGATGCTCCTTCTCGTGGCCGCCTGGTCACGGGTCAATTGGTTGTTGATACAACTAACGTAACACCGGTTAGTTGTAGGCGCAACTATTGCTACGCTGGAGACATGACCGACACGCGATGGCTGAGCGACGACGAGCAACGCTCCTGGGTGCGCTTCGCCGCGGTGCTCGAACTCCTGCCGGCCGCGCTCGACCTCCAGCTCACGCGGGACGAGCACCTGACCCACTTCGACTACTTCACGCTCGCGATGCTGTCCGAGACCCCGGGCCGCACGCTGCGCACCTCGGCGCTCGCGGCCCGGACGAATGCGACGCTGCCCCGCTTGTCGCGGGTGCTGACGCGCTTGGAGGAGGCCGGCTTCGTGGCGCGGACACCGTGCCCGGAGGATCGACGGGCGACGAACGTGACGCTCACCGATGCGGGCTGGGACAAGGTCGTCCAGGCTGCGCCGGGCCACGTCGAGCACGTGCGATCCCTGGTCCTCGACGCCCTGACGCCGGCGCAGATCGAGCAGCTCGGCGAGATCTCCGCCGCCCTCCTGACGAAGCTCGACCCCGACGGGCGGATGTTCGCCAGCGAGGCCTGATCTCCGTCACCTGGGGGATTCGCCGGGCTCGAGGGCTGCGTAGCGTGGGGCTCGACGTCGTGGACACCACCGAGCGCGACGCGGATCGGAGCGAATGATGACCGGATCGACGCAGCCCGAACCTGCACCACACGGGGACGAGGTGCCTCAGGACGGTCCCGCCTCGGCGGAGCCCGAATCGACGCCGCCGCCCACGTCGCTCAACGGTGGGACGACCTCCGTCTGGTACTTCGTCGGCGCCACGTTCCTCTTCGCCGGACCCCTGATCTTCGGTGTCGACGACTTCGGGTTCTTCCGGATCATCACCCTCATCCTCGGGGCGGTCGTCATGGTCGCCGGGTTCGTCGTGCTGCGACGTGAGAGCGGCAAGCGGTCCTGAGGTCGCTGTCGCCGGGGCGCCTCGCCAACCGTTCAACCGGCGAGCCGTTCAGCCCGCGAGCCGGTCAGCCCGCGAGCCGTTCAGTCGGCGAGGAAGGCCCTGATGCCGTCGAGCAGGCGGTCGACGTCCTCGTCCGAGGTGTACGGGGCGACGCCGACGCGGAGGCCGCCGACGTCGTCGAGGCCCAGTGCCGCGAACGGCTCGACCGCGTAGAACGAGCCAGCCGGTGCGAGGACGTCGCGAGCGGCGAGGAACGCGGCCGCGTCTGCTGCACGCCTGCCCGGGAACGTCATGAACAGCGTCGCCGTGCGCTCGGCGGCTCGCGAGTGCAGCTCGACGAGCGGGCCGAGCTCTGTGAGAGCCTCCTCGATGCGGGTGCGTAGCGCGAGTTCTTGTTCGTGGACGGCTGCGGCGGAGGCCACGAGACGGTCGCGCCTCGTCGTGGCGTCACCGGGGTCGATCGACGCGAGCACGCCGATGGCCGCCGTCACGCCGGCCATGAGCTCGTAGGGCAGCGTGCCGAACTCGAAGCGCTCGGGCACCACGTTCGTCGACGGCAGCAGCTTGTCGGGGTGGATCGACTCGAGCAGCGCCGGCGACGCGGCGAGGACACCGCAGTGCGGCCCGAAGAACTTGTACGGCGAGCAGACGAAGAAGTCGGCACCGAGGGCCTCGACGTCGACGACGTGGTGCGCTGTGTAGTGGACGCCGTCGACCCAGACGAGCGCGCCGACCGCGTGCGCCCGGTCGGCGATCGTCCGCACCGGCGGGATGGTGCCGAGGAGGTTCGATGCAGCGGTCACAGCGACGAGTCTCGTCTGCTCGGTGACGAGGGCGTCGAGGTCCTCCAGGTCGAGCTCGCCCGTCGCCGGGTCCAGATCGATCCAGCGCACGGTCGCACCCGCGCGTTCCGCGGCTTGCACCCACGGGCGGACGTTCGCGTCGTGGTCGAGTCGGGACAGGACGATCTCGTCGCCGGGGATCCAGCCGCGCGACAGATGCCTGGAGAAGTCGTAGGTGAGCTGGGTCGCGCTGCGGCCGTAGACGATGCCGCGCTCCTCTGCGGCGAGCAGGTCGGCGCACGCGGCACGGAAGGCGGTCACGGCGTCGTCCGCCCGACGCTCGGAGGCGACCGACGAGCCCCGGTTGGACAGCGGCCCGGTGAGGGTGTCGAGGATGGCCTGGCCGACGGCGAGTGGCGTCTGGGTGCCGCCGGGGCCGTCGAAGTGGGCGATGCCCGAGGCGAGGGAGGGGAACGCGGTACGGAGGAGGGCGACGTCGAGGGTCATGGGTCCATCCTGCCGCTCCGGGAGCCTGAACGTGCGGACCGGGGGAGCGAGCGCGCCATCGCTTGATACAGTGCCTGTGTGTCCAAGCTCATCGCTCCGCCCCGTGTCGGGCGTCTGGAGGTCGTCGGCGTCCGCAACGCCGGCCCGAGAGAGCAGCGCACCCGGTCGACCACCTCGCCCACCCGGTGAGGACGTCGGCCTCGTCCATCGCGCTCGTCCGAGCGACGACGACGGGGCCGCGCACCCTGACGCACCCACCGCAGCGCATCGACGCGCGGAGGGCCTCTCCGCCGTCTCCACGACGGCCCAGCCGAAACCGGTGAACCCATGATCCCCCTGAACGAATCCCAGATCCGAGCCTCCTTCGTCAACGCGTCGCGCAAGGAGGTCAGTGACGTGAGCCTTCCCATCGACCTCGACACGCTCGACTTCGAGGTGCATGACTTCCTCGGGTGGCGCGACAAGAAGCTGCCGCGACGCGCGTACGTGGTCACGATCGTCGACGGCGAACCCGTCGGCATCCTGCTCCGGCAGGCCGACGCGATGCCCCGCACCCGGCCGCAGTGCGCGTGGTGCCAGGACATCACGCTCAGCAACGACGTCGTGTTCTACAGCGCGAAGCGGGCCGGACAGGCCGGCAAGAACGGCGACACGGTCGGCACGCTCGTCTGCGCCGACTTCCAGTGCTCGGCCAACGTGCGGAAGCTGCCGCCGCTCGCCTACGTCGGTTTCGACGCGGAGGCGGCCCGCCAGGAGCGCATCGCGACGCTCAGCGTCCGTGCCGCGTCCTTCGCCTCCTCGGTCCTGAACGGCGTCGGCTGACCCGCTGAGTCGCCCAGATCTGCACGAAATCCGGCTGATTTTGTGCAGATTCGGGCGACTCAAGGCTCGGGAGTCAGGCCCCGCCAGAAGAGGTCGACGGCGCTCGTCACGAGGTCGTCGGCCGGGACGCCGTCGAGCAGACTGCCAGAGGCGAGTGCGGCGATGCCGTGGAAGGTCGCGAACGCGACGAGCGCGATGTGGTGCGGATCGCCGGCGGTGATCGCCCGGATCTCCTGCCCGGCGGTGACGACCCGGACGACGATCTCCATCGAGGCGTGACCGGCGGCGAGCAGCTCCTCCCGGGCATCGGGCGCGTGCTTGAGGCCGAACATGAGCGAGAGGAGCGTCGGCTGAGCGAGCGCGAAGCCGACGTACGCTCGGGCCAGTGCGTCGACCTGTTCGCGGGCACCTGCCGATGACGTGACCTCGGCTTCGGTCGCCCGCTCGAGCGCCGCGGAGAGACGACGGAAACCGTCTTCGGCGAGCGCGTCGAGGAGGGCCTGCTTGTCGCGGAAATGTCGGCTCGGCGCCGCGTGGCTGACGCCGGCATCGCGGGCGAGGCGGCGCAGCGACAGCTCGTCGACGCCGTCCGTCTCGAGGCTGGCTGCGGCCGCCTCGAGGAGCGTCCGGCGGAGGTCTCCGTGGTGATAGGGCTGGGCTGACACGAGACGAGCCTACCGCCATGTTGACATTGACAACACGAGCAGAGACGGTGATGATGTCACTGACAACATTCGTGTACCGCCAGCTGAAGGATTCCCCATGACACTCGATCTCCGCGGTGGCACCGCACTCATCACGGGCGCGAGCTCCGGCCTCGGCGTCGAGTTCGCCAGACGGTTCGCGAACCGCGGGTCGAACCTGGTGCTCGTCGCAAGGCGCGCGGATCGCCTCGAGGTGCTGGCGGCCGAACTCCGGTCTGCCTCGGGTGTCGAGGTCACGGTTGTGCCGGCCGACCTCGCCGTCGCGGGTGCCGCCGATTCACTCCACGAGGAGCTGGATCGCCGCGGCATCCGGATCACCTCGCTCGTCAACAACGCCGGGTTCGGCAGCCACGGTGCCTTCGACCAGGCGGACCCGGAGCGCATGACGGGAGAGATCCAACTCAACGTCGGGACCCTCGTCGAGCTCACGCGTGCATTCATGCCGCAGTTGCTCGAGGGGTCCGGCGCCCTGGTGACGGTCGCGAGCACCGCTGCCTACCAGCCGACGCCGGGCATGGCTGTCTACGGCGCGACGAAGGCGTTCGTGCTGAGCTTCACCGAGGCGCTCTGGGCAGAGGCTCGCGGCACCGGGCTGCGGGTGCTCGCTGTGAGCCCCGGACCCACCAAGACCGAGTTCTTCGACGTCGTCGGGAGCGAAGACGCTGCCGTCGGCCGCAAGCAGACGAGCGCGCAGGTCATCGACACCGCGTTCCGCGCGCTCGACCGGGCTGACGGTGGCCCCAGTGTCGTGTCCGGCCGCAGCAACCACCTCACCGCGCTCGCGACTCGGCTGCTGTCGCGTCGGACGCTCGCCCGCACGAGCGCCCGTGTCCTCGGCGGCGTGCGGATGGCCCGCTGAGTCGCCCGGATCTGTCGAAAATCCGGCCAATTTCGTGCAGATTCGGGCGACTCAGCGGCCGGCGAGGGCGGCGCGCACCGAGGCGACGACGGCGCGGAGGTCGCGGAGATCGTCGGCCGTCAGCTCGATGACCGTCCAACCCGCGGCCCGCAGGCGGTTGGAGCGAGCGCGGTCCTTGCGCCACCGGTCGACCTCGACCCGGTGGTAGTCGCCCTGGTACTCGATGACGATCCGCGCTGCACGGTGACAGAGGTCGGCGCGTGCGAGGAACGAGCCGTTCGCCGCCCGGATCTCCTGGTTCGGTTCGAAGCCGGTGACGCCGCCGCGCACCAGCGCGACGCGGACGATGGACTCGGGCGGTGATTCCGCGCGGTGATCGAGCAGCGGGAGTGCGGCGGCGATGGCTCCACGGCCGCGCCGGCTCGGATAGCGGGCTGCAGCCTCCTCCAACTCGGCCAGGCCTGCGGTACTCGTCCGAAGCAGATGGTCGCCTGTTGCGACGAGATCGGCGAGCGGGAGCGTCGCGGCAAGGTCCAGCCACGTTCGAACCGGACTCGTCAGCCGGATGCCGCCCTGGACGATCACGTCGTCCTCGTCATCGATCGTGACCGACCGGCCGGCGATCCCGGCGGCGTGTGGAGCGCGGGCCGGCGCGGCCACGGCGAGGTCGAGGCGTTCCGGGGTGGAGAGCCGGCACGGGAGCGGCAGGCCGAGGAGGAGCGCAGCGGTCGGACCACAGACGAAGACCTGCTCGGACAGGCGGTGGAGGAACGCACGACAGTGATCCTCGACCGTCTCCACCGGGCGGGTGGACCGGATGCCGTGACCCGGCTTCTCGAGTCGACGACTGCGGAGTTCGCCGGGTGTCATCCCGCTGCGGAGCGCGTCGCCGACGAGGAACGGTCCGTCCGGAGGCTCAAGGGGCATCCCTTCACTGTGCCTGCACCGAGTGGTTCCCCGTCCACGTTCTCCACAGGTCCGCTGAGTCGCCCGGATCTGCGCGAAATACCGTCGATTTCGCGCAGATCCGGGCGACTCAGGCGGGCGGGGCGGTCAGGGACGAGGCGCGGACCTGCAGCTCGGGGAGGACCTGGGTGCGCTGCGTCGGGCGTCGGCGGCCCTCGGACAGGCGGGCGACCATCGTCTCGACGGCCATCCGACCGATGTGCTGCTTCGGTGGGCGCAGCGCGGTGATGGGCGGCTCGCCGTTCTCCGCGACCTCGTCGTCGTAGGCGACGATCGCGAGATCCTCGGGGATCCGCACGCCGCGGTCGAGGCAGTGGTGCTCGAGCAGGATCGCCTGCGGATCGGCGTGCACGAACAGCGCGGTGGTCCCCGTGGCGAGGCATTCGTCGACGAGCGCACCCAGCCGGGCGTCCCTGGCGCCGTTCTCGACGTCGTCGATCTCGGCGTTCACCGTCAGTCCCGTGTCCAGCCCGAGGTCCGCGGACGCCCTGGCCCAGCCGCGCCGCAGGTGGTCGGAGGTGGGGGAGTGCCGTGCCGCGGCGATGCCGATGCGGCGGTGCCCCTGCTCGTACAGGTGGCGGACGGCGAGCACCGCGCCGAACTCGTGGTCCGTCGTGACCCACTCGAGCGACCGCAGCGCGAGCGAGGACGGCGCGCGACGCTCGGCCAGCACGACCGGGATCGGCAGCGCATCGAGCCAGGCGAGGAGGGCGTACCCGTCCTGGCCCGCGGTGTCGGGTGCGGCGATGAGCCCGTGGATCCCACCCGTCTCCACGAGCGCGGCCATCTGCCGGCGCTGGTCGGCCGGGTCGTAGGACGAGCCGCGGAGCACGAGCTGCGATCGGCTGAGGGCGGCCGTGGCGCGGGCACCGTTGACGATCTGCGGCCAGTAGTAGCTGAGCGACGGCACGACCATGCCGATGCGGTACCTGGCGGGGCCAGCGGCGTCGGCCGATCGCGCGACCGTCTGGTCGAGGGAGCTCCGGGCGGTCGCGCCACCGTGGACCCGCGTGACGAGCCCGAGGTCGGCGAGCGCGGTGATGTCGCGTCGGATCGTCAGCTCCGTGACGCCGAGGATGACGGCGAGTTCGCGGACGACGACGGAACCGTTGCGTCGGACCTCGTCCATGATCCGTTCGCGGCGCTCGATGCCGAAGACCTGCGAGGGTCCGGTGCCGGCCGGTGCTCCCCGGTCGCCGGAGACGTCGTCGTCGCTCATCGTGCGGCCTCCACGGTGACGAGCAGACGATCCGCATCGGGACGTGGCAGCAGCCGCACGCGGGTGATCGTCTCGCCCCAGGACGACCGCATCATCGCGTCGTCGAGTCGGACGACCTCCATCGTGACCTCATCCGCGTCGTGCTGGAGCATCACGTCCCGGACGCCGGCGACCGGCCGGTGGAGGCGGAGGGTCGCCTGATCGACCTCGGTCACGTCGCCCCACAGCATGAGGGTGACGGCCGTGCCAGCCGGGTCGTCGAGCGTCCAGACGTCCTCGATCACGACGCGCGACGCCGTGCGGTCGAGCGTCGCGGTCCGGCGCCAGTGTTCATGCTCCGCCAGTCCGTAGGCCGCGGCGAGGTCCATCGACCAGCTCGCCTGTGCGCCATGGTCTCCGCCCCGGCGATCGCGCGCCGCGAACTCCGGTCCATGCTGCTGCAGCAGACCGCGCGGTGCCGGGACGCTGTGCCAGTCGCTGCGCATGCACCAGATGTCGTAGCGGTCCGGGCCGAAGGTCCGCGCGTCGTAGGTGGGCCGCCCGGGATCGATGACCGCGGGGACGCCGTCGAGTGCGACGATCACGCTCCCGAGGTCGTTGTGGTTGTGGTTCTCGTCGTTGTGGCCGCCCTTGAGGCTGACCGCGAGTCCGTCGGAACGCCCGTCGTGCTCACGGGCGAGGCTCACGCCGATCGACGGCAGGTCGACCGATGCCGGCAGCGGCAGCGGCAGCGTCGCGTTCCGGGCGTCCGCGACCGCCCATGCACCGTCCAAGCAGACGCGGACGAGACGTCCGAGTCCGGCCCGGTCCGTGGCGACGGGTGCGTCGGGATCGCGATGCGCCGTGGCGTACGCGACGACGTCCGGCAGCTCGAGTCGCCGGCCCCAGCGATGCAGGAGATCGAACGGGAGCGTGCGATCACCGCGTGCTCGGGCATCCGCGACGTTCACGTACCAGTCGGCGGACAGCTGCATCCGCAGCGGGAAGCGCAGTGACTCGGGCAGCAGGTCGAGGACGTCGAGCGCGAGGCGACCTCCGGCGAGACGATCGAGGGTCTCGACCGCCTCGAGGGCGCGAGCCGCTCCGTTCCACCAGTACTCCCAGCCCTCGTCGATCGCGCCGTCCCGAGGGAGGCCCGCCAGGTAGCGGTCGATGCCGTCGACGGCTCGGTCGATGACGAGCTCGGCGCGGTCGGGGCTGCAGAGCACCGCTGCCGCGGCGATCGTGTTGCCGAGGATCCAGGGGTTCCAGTTGTGGAGGACGATCGGCTCGCCGTCAGGATCGACATCGAGGCCGAGCCAGTGCCAGTCGTCGCGGTCCAGGAACGGCCGGAACACCCGGTGCTCGGCCTCGGCTTGCAGCCGATCGGTCAGCCCCGGGTAGCGCTCGTCGAGCTCGTCGCCGAGGACGGCGATCGCCCAGGCGACGGCCGCGACCGCCTCACCGGCGCCGAGGTCGAGGAACGGTTCGCCGAGCGACGGCGTGACCGTCCCGAACCGGCGGAACGCGTCGTCGTGGGCCGCCCAGCACCAGGTCGTCTGCTCCGCGAGGAGCCACAGGCCGTCGGCGACCTCGGCGAGCGGGTCGAGCGGTGCGGTCACCTCGACACCGGCTGCAGACGCGGCGGCGAGGACCACGGCGCGGGAGAGGCGTGCGAGTCGGTCACCGACCGCCGTCTCGTAGGAGAGGCGCTCCCCGATCAGCGGATAGGCGCTGTACTGCGAGAAGAGCGGCTGGGGCCAGGGCGCCGCCGCGCGGTCGGTGGCCGCGGACTCGCGCGTCGCCTGGGCGACGAAGGAGTCGAGCAGCCGTCGGTCGATCGAGCTCCAGTCGCCGTCCGGCACGATGGACTGCAGTGCGGTCGCTGGGCGCTGTGACCACGCCGTCACCAACGGGCCGTGCGACCGACGCCGCTCATCGGTGGCCGGTGTGGCGGGTGCGGTCTGCGAGGGTGGATGCACGACGTCTCCATGATCATCTTCGATCGAGCTTGTTCGTTTGTGATCGACTGTTTTGACTCCGATCGGATTGGAGTATTCACTACCTGACAACCGCATGCAACCGCGGCCCACTCGAAGGAGAGCACCAGATGTCGAACGCCGCGCGCCCCGCAGCCCTGGTCGCCATGTGGCCCGACGTGTTCTCGACGCTCTTCGACGACGCCCGTCTGGCCCGGCTCCACGCACTGTGCGAGGTCCGCGACGACGAGACCACCGGCGACCTCGACGACCCGGCGCTCGCCGCACGGCTCGCGGAGGTCGAGGTGCTCATCACCTCGTGGGGCACCCCGCCGCTCACGGCGGAGCGACTCGACCGCATGCCCCGGCTGCGCGCGGTCTTCCACTGCGCAGGCACGGTCCGCTCGCTCGTGACCGACGCGGTCTGGGAGCGCGGCATCGTCGTCACCACGGCCGCCGAGGCGAACGCCATCCCGGTCGCCGAGTTCACCTTCGCCTCGATCGTGCTCGCCGGCAAGCGGGCACAGGTCTTCGCCCGCGACCCGCGGGCGCACCGTCGCGAGTGGCGCACCCTGCTCGAGACCACGAACCTGTCCAACCTCGGACGCCGCGTGGGCGTCGTCGGCTTCTCGCGCATCGGCCGTCGCGTCGTCGCCCTGCTCCAGCAGCTCGACGCGGTCGAGGTGCTCGTCGCCGACCCCTACGCCGACGCCACGGCCGTCGCCGCGGCGGGAGCCCGCCTCGTCCCGCTCGACGAGCTCCTACCGAACGTCGACGTGCTCTCGCTGCACGCTCCGGAGCTCCCGGAGACGAAGCGCATGATCGGGGCTGCCCAGCTCGCGGCGCTCCCGGACGGCGCCACGGTGATCAACACGGCCCGCGGGAGCCTGCTCGACACCGACGCCCTCGCGGCGGAGTGCGCGAGCGGACGTCTGGACGCGATCCTCGACGTCACCGACCCGGAACCGCTGCCCGTGCACTCGCCGCTGCTCGACCTCCCGAACGTCTCGATCACCCCGCACATCGCGGGCTCCCTCGGCCGGGAGACGCTGCGCATGACGGACGCGGCGCTCGACGACCTCGAGCGGTTCCTCAACGGCGAGCACCCGCGCGAAGCCGTCCGGGTCGCCGACCTGGGGGTGAGCGCCTGATGGTCGTGCTCCTGACCGCCCCGGCGTCGGACACACTCGCCCTGGACCGCACCCTGTCACCATCGACCGGCTGGACGCGCAGGCACTGGGAGGACCTCGCGGACCGGCTGCTCGGCGGTGCCGAACCCTTCACCTCGCCCGGTCGTGCCCGCATCCTGTTCCCGGGTGCGCCAGGCGGCTACGGCTCCGACATCGACGGCCTGGAGGGGTTCGCGCGGACGTTCATGCTCGCCGCCTTCCGCATCGCCGGTGATCCCGCACGGACGGGCGACCTCGTCGAGCGCTACGCCGCCGGCCTCGCGACGGGCACCGACCCGGACTCCCCGGAGCGGTGGCCGCTGCCGGACGAGGTCGACCAGGCCAAGGTCGAGGCCGCAGCCATCGCGATCGGACTCCACCTCACCCGTGCCGAACTCTGGGACCGTCTCGACGACCGGACCAAGCGCACGACGATCGACTGGCTCGCCACCGTCATCGGTCAGCCGTACCCGCCCATCAACTGGGTGTGGTTCCGCATCGTCGTCGAGGAGTTCCTGCGCACGGTCAGCGGCCCGTTATCGGAGGCGGACCTCGAGGAGGACCTCGCGATCGCGGACGGTTTCTTCCGCGAGGACGGCTGGTTCGCCGACGGCGGCACGCGAGCCTACGACCACTACACCGGGTGGGCGCTCCACCTCTATCCAGTGCTGTGGCGGACGATGCTCGCGCCGGGCCACCCGCATCAGGCACGCCTCGACCGCTACGACGCCCACCTCGACCGCTACCTGGAGGACGCCGTCACGCTCGTCGGCGCGAACGGATCGCCGCTCGTCCAGGGGCGGAGTCTCATCTACCGCTTCGCCGCCGCGGCACCGTTCTGGGCCGGTGCGATGGCCGGATCGACCGCGCTCTCGCCGGGACTCATCCGTCGGGCGGCCAGTGGCGTCGTGTCGCACTTCGACGCCGCCGGTGCCCCCGACGACCGCGGGATCCTGACGCTCGGCTGGCACCACGAGTGGCGGCAGCTCGCACAGTCCTACTCCGGTCCCGGTTCGCCCTACTGGGCGTCGAAGGGCATGCTCGGACTCGCGCTCCCGGCCGACCATCCGGTGTGGACGGCCACCGAGGAAGCACTGCCGATCGAGCGGGGCGACGTCCTCCGCACCATCGTCGCCCCGGGCTGGATCGTCAGCGGGATGACCGCCGACGGCATCGTCCGTGTCGTCAACCACGGGACGGACCACGCGAACGACGGCGTCGCCCAACGCGACGCCCCGCTGTACGCACGCCTCGGGTATTCGACGGCGACCGCGCCGGTGCTCTCCGCCGATGCCCGCGACCCGTTCGACGGATCGGTCGTGCTCCTGGACGCCGAGGGTGTCCCGAGTCACCGTTCCGGGTTCACCAGAGGTGCCCTGACGCCGCTGCCGACCTCCGACGGTTCGTCCACCGGTTGGTCGACGTCCTCCGGTCTCGCCCGCTGGATCGACGCCGATGCCGACGGCCCGGACCATGGCCACGGCCACGCCGCGGACCGGCCCCGCACGGGCGCGCGGATCGACCTCTGCTCGGCCGTCCGCGGGCCCTGGGAGGTGCGGTTCGTCCGCGTCGTCCCGGGTGCCGGCGACGAGGTCCCGCTCGGCGCACTGCGTGTCGGCGGGTGGACCGTCAGCGGTCGTGACCTGACCGTCGCCACCGACCAGACCTCGGCGGTCGCCGTCGCCGACGGCGTGCGTTCGGTCGTCGTCGCGCTCCCGAGCGAGCACGACCCGCTTCCGACCGGCGCGCTCCGGTCGGGCGTCCGGGACCTCGACGACGCCACCCCGCTCGGACCCCGTTCGGGCACGCCGTGGTGCGAGACCGACGGTCCCGTCCGCCCGGACCACTGGCACGCGTTCGCGCTCCTCCTGGACGGCGCCACGCAGCCGGGCGTCGTCGCCCCGGCGATGGCGGGCGTCGCCGGGTCCACCGCCCGCACCATCACCTGGCCGGACGGCGCGACGACGTCGCTCGACCTGCCCGCGTCGCACTGACGCCCACCGACCGCTCCACCCCGCAGCATCCCCGTCCCACCAGCACCGCCATCACCACCGACAGCACCACTACTCACCGAGGAGCATCCGCAATGAAGCGACCCATCCTGACCATCTCCGCGATCGCCGCAGCAGCCGGCCTCGCCCTCACCGGCTGCTCAGGTGCCGGCTCCGCCCAGCAGGACGAGGACGGCCCCGTCACGCTCAGCGTCTCGGTCTGGAACTACGACCAGACGCCCGAGTTCAAGGCGCTCTTCGACGCCTTCGAGGCCGAGCACCCCGACATCACGATCGAGCCCGTCGACATCCTCGCCGACGACTACTCCGACAAGGTCACGACGATGCTCGCGGGCGGCGACAAGACCGACGTCCTCACCATGAAGAACGTGACCGATTACGCGCGCTACGCGAACCGTGGCCAGCTCGTCGATGTGGGCGACGTCGTCGACGACATCGGCGCGGACAAGCTCGCCGGGATCGAGCCGTTCGCCCTCGACGACACCTACTACGCGGCGCCGTACCGCCAGGACTTCTGGCTGCTGTACTACAACAAGGCCATCTTCGATGCAGCAGGCATCGAGCACCCCGACAACCTCACCTGGGACGAGTACGCGGACATCGCGGCGAAGCTCACCTCGGGCGACGGGGACTCCAAGGTCTACGGCACGTACAACCACTACTGGCGCTCCGTCGTCCAGTCGATCGCCGCAGCCCAGACCGGTGGCGACCTCATCAGCGGCGACTACGGCTTCATGCAGGACCAGTACGACCTCACCCTCGACCTGCAGGACAAGGGCTACGCGCTCGACTACGGCACGGCGAAGACCCAGCAGATCAGCTACCGCACGATGTTCGAGACCGGCAAGGCCGCGATGATGCCGATGGGCACCTGGTACATCGCGGGCATCGCGCAGTCGATCGAGACGGGCGCGACCGACGTCGACTGGGGTGTCGCGCAGATGCCGCAGCTCGAGTCCGGTGAGGAGACGGTGACGTTCGGCTCGCCGACCGCGTTCGCCGTCAACAAGAACTCCACGCACCAGGCCGCCGCGAAGACCTTCCTCGAGTTCGCCGCGAGCGAGGCCGGTGCGAAGGCCATCGCGGCGATCGGTGTCGTCCCCGCGTACCAGTCCGACGACGTCACCGCGGCGTTCACGGCCCTCCCGACCGACGACCTCTCGGTCAAGGCGTTCCAGGAGCCGAAGGACGTCGTCCTCGAGATGCCCGTGAGCGAGTACTCCTCCGACGTCAGCTCGATCCTCGACGAGGAGCACGACCTCATCATGGTCGGCGAGTCGGACGTCGACGACGCCATCACGAAGATGCAGGACCGCGTCAAGAACGACGTCCTCGTCGACTAGTCGCGATCGCGGGGCCGACACGCCCGGCCCCGCGATCCCCGCGTCCGCCCGGCGCGTCCCCACCGACCCCGCACCACCGTCCTCGAAAGGCTCGTCATGGCGATCGCAGCCCCACCGCAACGCACCCGCTCCAGCAGTCGCGTCCGCAGGAATGCGCTCGTCGGCTGGAGCTTCATCCTGCCGAACTTCATCGGCTTCGCCCTCCTGACCCTCATCCCGATGTGCGCGGCGTTCGTCATCGCGTTCATGAAGTGGGACTCGTACTCACCGCCCGAGTGGGTCGGGTTCGCGAACTTCGCGCGCATGATGCGTGACGAGTCCTTCTGGATCGCGCTCGGCAACACCGCCTACTACGCGGCCGGGCACATCCCGCTCACGATCCTCGCGTCGCTCGGCCTGGCACTGCTCCTCAACCGCAAGCTGCGCGGCCTCGGCTTCTTCCGCACCGCGATGTTCTTCCCGTACATCACCTCGCTCGTCGCCGTAGCCGTCGTGTGGAACATGCTCTTCAACCCCACCGCCGGCCCGATCAACCAGTTCCTCGAGCTCATCGGTGTCGCCGACCCGCCCGGCTGGACGACGAGCTCCGCGTGGGCGATGCCGGCCGTGATCATCACGAGCGTGTGGCGCGACATGGGCTACTACATGGTGCTCTACCTTGCGGGCCTCCAAGCGATCCCGCAGGAGTACTACGAGGCCGCCGAGGTCGACGGTGCGAACGCCTGGCAGCGGTTCTGGAACATCACGATCCCGTCGCTCCGTCCGACGACGTTCTTCGTCCTCATCATGGTGACGATCGCGAGCTTCAAGGTGTTCGACCTCATCGTCGTCATGACGGGAGGCGGGCCAGGCCGATCCACGCTCGTCCTGTCGCAGCTCATCTACCGCGAGGGCATCACCGAGAACCGCTTCGGCTACTCCTCGGCGATCTCGCTCGTGCTGTTCGTCATCGTGCTCGTCTTCACCGTCGTCCAGTTCAAGCTGCAGCAGAGGAAGGAACGCTGATGTCGACCAGTGCCACCACGCGTGCCTCGTCCACGGTCCCGTCGTCGGCGGAGGTCGCGATCGCCGAGGTCACCGACGCCATCACCCCGCCCGTGCTGCCCGGGGCTGGAGGCAAGCGCACCCGGGTGCGCCGCCACGGACCGATCTCGCCGCTGCGCCGCGTGCTCATCTACGTGATGCTCACCGTGCTGACCGCGATCATCTTCGTCCCGTTCTTCTGGATGGTCTCGTCGTCGCTCAAACAGAACAACGAGGTGTTTTCGATCCCCGTCCAGTGGATCCCCACCGAGTTCGTCTGGCAGAACTACGTCGACATCTGGACCCGCATCCCGATGCTGACCTACCTCAAGAACTCCCTGTTCCTGTCGGTCACGATCACGATCCTGCAGGTGCTCACCGGGAGCTTCGCCGCCTACGGCTTCTCGAAGATGCACTTCAAGGGACGTGACGTCCTGTTCGTGGCCTACATCGCGACGATCGCCGTGCCGTGGCAGGCCTACATGATCCCGCAGTACATCATGATGCAGAACGCCGGCCTCGTGAACACGCACCTCTCGATCATCCTGCTGCAGGCGTTCGGCGCCTTCGGCGTGTTCCTCATGCGGCAGTACTACCTGACCATCCCCGACGAACTGAGCGAGGCCGCCCGCATCGACGGCCTCAACGAGTACGCGATCTGGTGGCGGATCATCCTGCCGCTCACGAAGCCGGCGCTCGCGAGTCTCGCGCTGCTGACCTTCGTCTCCACCTGGAACGACTACATGGGTCCGTTCATCTACCTGACGAGCAACGACCTCTGGACCGTGCAGCTCGGTCTGCGCTCCTTCGTCGGGCAGTACGACGCCGAGTACGCGCTCATCATGGCCGGGTCCGTCGTCTCCGTCATCCCTATCGTGCTGATCTTCCTCCTCGGCCAGCGCTACTTCATCCAGGGCATCGCGACGAGCGGGATGAAGGGATGACCGCGGTGACCGAGCGGCGGGCGGACAGCCGTGCCGGCGGCGTGCGCGGACTGCTGCAGCCGCGCCGGGAGACCTTCGAGTCGGTGTTCGGCGTCGTGTACCGATCCCTCATGGTCGGCGTCGGCGTCGGGATCGGCGCGCTCCCGCTGGCGGCCGCGATCGTCCTCGTCGCCGAGCCGCTCGCGAGCTGGCCGTTCCTGCTGCTGTGCTCGCTCCCGCTCGGCCCCGCCTTCGCCGCCGGTTGCTGGTCGTTCCAGCGGTCGCGCGACGCCGCCGATGCGGGGCCACTGCGGGAGGTCGGGATCGGCCTGCTGCGGACGTGGCGACCGGCGCTCGCCGTGTGGTCGCTCGTGTGCGCGCTCACCTTCGTCGTCGTGATCGACATCGTCGCCGTGTGGGGGACGCCGTTCGCGATGCTGCTCGGGCCGCTGCTCGTCGTCGTGCTGCTGCTCGCGGTCGTCGCAACCTTCGGCGTGTTCGCCGGGCTGGCGGCCGCTCCGGGCCTGCGGTTCCGGGCACAGCTGCTCGGCGGGCTCGTCCGGACCGTCCGTCGGCCAGGCACCTCGCTGCTCTCGCTTGTCCTCCTGGCCGCCTGGGCGGTCATCGTCCTCGCTCAACCGGTGCTCGGGCTCCTCGCCCTCGGCGGTTTCGTCCTCTACGCGGTCTGGAGCAACGCCGCGGCGGCGCTCGCCGACTGACCTCCCGGATTGTCCGACGCTCGGGCCCGTTGAGTGGTTGGATCGACGCATGGGCGAGCACAGAGGTCACGGGCACCGAGGTCAGCGGACACTCACCACCAGCGGATGGCACGACTTCTGGGCGAAGGGCGGTGTCGGGCGGGCGTTCCTGCTGGCGATCGTCTACCTCGCCCTGTACCTCGGTGCCGGATGGGTCGTCGGGCAGCTCTTCGGCTCGCAGATCGGCGAGGACGTCTTCGCGACCCCGCAGAGCGTGTTCTTCGGGCTCATGCTGCCGCTCGTCGTCGGCTCCCTCCTCCTGGCCGGCTTCGTCCTCTCGGTCGGATGGTTCCGGGAGCTGTTCGGAAGGCAGCCCATCCGCGGCCGGTGGTGGATGTGGGTCGCACCGATCGTGATCCTCGCCGCGGTCGTCCTGCGCCTGCTCGGCATCGACTACGGGAGCTACGAGGGTTCCGTGGTCGCTGTCGCGATGCTGTCCGGGGTGTTCATCGGGTTCGCCGAGGAGATCCTGACCCGCGGCCTGGTCGTGAAGATGCTGCGCGACGCCGGCAGCTCGGAGTGGATCGTCATGGTGGTCTCCTCGCTGGTCTTCGCCCTGCTGCACGCCTCCAACCTCCTGTCGGGCCAACCGGTCACGACCGTGCTCGTGACCGTCGTCTACACCTTCGGATTCGGCGTGTGCATGTACCTGACGCTCCGGGTGACCGGCAACCTCATCTGGCCGATCCTGATCCACGGACTCTACGACCCGACGCTCTTCCTCTCGACCGGTGGGATCGACCACGCGGGAGCCGCCGCCGGTCAGAGCGTGTTCCTGGCGATCGCCGGTCCGGCCAACCTGCTCATCATGCTCGTGGCCGTGATCGGCTTGATCTTCGTCCGTGGGCACGTGCAGGCCCACCCGGCCGACGACGTGCTGCGGCCGTAGGCCGAACGGGTCTCGTCGACCGGCCGAGTACGCTCGGACGGATGACCACCGCGCGGCAGTACCCGGCGACGATCGCCGCGCCGGTCGAGCACGAACTCGTGATCAAGAAGTCGCGCTTCCTCGGCCTCGCGCACCCGGTCGCGTCGCCGGAGGACGCCGAAGCGGTCATCGCGCGGGTGAAGAAGCAGGCGTGGGACGCACGACACCACTGCGTCGCGATGGTCACCGGGCTGCTCGGCGACCAGGCCCGCTCGTCCGACGACGGTGAACCGTCCGGCACGGCGGGGATGCCGATCCTCGAGGTCATCCGGCGGCGGGAACTGACCGACGTGGTCGTCGTCGTCACGCGGTACTTCGGCGGCGTCAAGCTCGGCGCGGGCGGGCTCGTCCGTGCCTACTCCTCGGCGGCCTCCGAGGCCCTCGACCTCGCCTCGCTCGTGCGCCGTGAGACGCTGACCCGCGCGACCCTCGTCGTCCCGCACGCCGAGGCCGGGCGGTACGACAACCTGCTGCGCGATTGGGCCGGTAGCCACGGCGCGACGCTCGGCGATCAGACCTACGGGGCGCAGGCGGAGCTGGAACTGTGGGTGCCGCCGGCGGAGCTGGAGCGGCTCCAGGCGGACGTCGCGTCGGCCTCCAACGGTTCGCTCGCCGTAGCCGTCGGGGAGGAACGGGTCGTCGACGTCCCGGCGCCTCGCTGAGCTGCCCGGATCTGCACGGAATCAGCCGGATGCCGAGCAGATCCGGGCGACTCACGGGAACGTGCGGTCCCGATAGGGTCGGACCATGCACACCGACGTGACCCGCATCGACGGGCTTCCCGACCTCGCCTGGACCTCGACCCCCGGAATCGCATCGTTCGACGCCGATGCCGGAGCGCTCACCCTCACCTCCGCCGCCGGCGTCGACTGGAGCAACAGCTCGCTCGGTGGGCCGCGTGAGTTGCGTGCCACGGCGCTCGCCTTCGACGCACCCGACCACTTCACGCTCTCGGCACGGGTCGCGGTCGTGGGCGAGCGCAGTACTTTCGACGCCGGTGCCCTCGCACTCTGGATCGACGACGAGCACTGGGCCAAGCTCTGCTTCGAGCAGTCGCCGCAGGGGCAGGCGATGGTGGTGAGCGTCGTGACGAACACCTGGTCGGACGACGTGAACTCGACGCACGTCACGGCCGACCACGTGTGGATGCGCGTCAGTCGTCTCGGTGAGGCATGGGCGTTCCACAGCTCGAACGACGGTGTCACGTGGGACTTCGTCCGGGTCTTCCGTCTGCACAGCGACGCCCCGGTGCGCGTCGGGTTCCTCTCGCAGGCGCCGCTCGGTCCGCCCTGCGAGGCGCGGTTCGACGAGATCGCCTTCGGTGCAGCACCCCCGACGGACCTCCGCAACGGGAGCTGACCCCCGCTGAGTCGTCTGGAATTGCACGGAAACCGGCGGCACCTGTGCAGTTCCGGGCGACTCAGCGCGAGGGCAGCTTGACGCATCGGAACCTATCTTCCTATAGTGGCTCCATGGCACGCAGACGACCCGGCACGCTCTTCCCGCTCGAGCTCGACATCCTCGACGTCGGCACCGTGTTGCAGTCGACCGAGGGGAGCTTCTACGGGTTCGCCCTCGCGAAGCAGCTCGCCGAAGCCGGGGACGCCGCCCTCACCGCGCACGGCACGCTCTACAAAGCCCTGTCGCGGATGGCGGACGCCGGCCTGATCGAGGCGACCTGGGAGGACCCGGAGGTCGCGGAGGCGGAGGGTCGCCCCCGCCGACGGTTGTACCGGATCACGGGCGAAGGAGCGACGGCCCGGGATCGGGAGCACGCGAGGATCGCCGGTGAGCAGGCCGCCGCGGCGAGGCCGGCGGGTGCGGCGTGGACGCAGGGGGCGATCGCATGACCGCCATCCGGACGCCGGAGTACCGCACGGCAGCCCACCGGGTCCTGAACTGGTGCGGGTGGTACACGCGCGACCTCTCGCCCGACGTCGCCGGGGAGCGCCGCGACGAGATCGCGTCCGACCTGCACGAGCACGCCGTCTGGGCCGAGGAAGCGGGCGTCACGCCGCAGCGGCTGCGGCGCGACATCATGCTGCGGGCCATCCGTGGGATCCCGCATGACCTCTCGTGGCGCTCCGGGCAGTTGCGCGCGGGCCACGGCGTCGACCCGATGCCGCTCGGCATGCGGCGGGCCGGCGACGTGCTCGCAGCCCTCGTGGTGACCGGTGGCGTCCTGGTCACCGGAGCTGCACTGTTCCTCCTCGTCCGGATCGTCCGTGCGCTCGTCATCGGCGACGTAGTCGAGGTGCCGGCGGGCGCGCTCGGTGTGGCGGTCGCGGCGGTCCTGGGCGTCGTGGGGCTCGTGCTGTCGCTGCGGCGACGCAGTCGATGGCTCGGCGCGGGGCTCCTGGCGCCCGCAGCGGTCCTCATCGGCGTGCTCGCGGGCGACATCATGTACCGCGTCAGCGCGACCGGCGTGCTCATCGTGTCCCGTCTGAGTTCGCACGGAGCCGGTGTCGAACCGTGGTGGGTGATGAGTGTGGCGATCGGCGTGGGTGCTGCGCTCGGGTTCATCGGAGCCGCGGTGTGGTGGTGGCCGGGGGGTCGCCGAACGGCGGAACGGGACGCAGCGGCGTCGATGCAGGGGGAGACGGTATGAGCGGGAACGAGATCCACGACGGGCCAGAGGCGGCGCAGGAGGTGGCACCCGTCCGCCGGAGTCCCGGAACGCTCCGTCGACGGATCGGGCTCGGCATCGCGATGAGCGGGGTGCTCGCGGTGGCGGCCGGCGGGGTGTTCATCGGGGTGTCGAACGCCCAGGGGGCCGCTGACGACGCGCGGTCCCTCGAAGCGGTCGCCGAGGCCGCAGCGTCGCTCGACGAACTCCCGCCCGTCGAACCCGTGGTGCCCGCGGATCCCACTGCCACGCCGGACGCTGGCNACCGACCCGGCTTCGATCGTGCCCAGCACCGACTCGTACCTCAGTGACGGGATCTGGGAGGCACAGCAGCAGATCATCGCGAAGTGCATGGCTGATCAGGGGTTCTGGTATGCGTGGACGAACGATCGATCCAAGATCCTCGATCCGCTCTTCGGCATGGTCATGAGCGAGACGACCGACGCCGCCTTCCTGGCCCGGTGGGGGACGAACCCCGACGATCAACCGTACGACTGGAAGCTCGCCGGCTGCCACGGCTACGCCGTCCACGTCACCGGGATGGACGACGCCCACTGACGCCGTCGATCGACGATGCCGCCGTCGGGAGCCGGTGCTAGCGTCGCCCGCATGAGAATCCTGTTGATCGGTGCGAGTGGACATGTCGGACGAGCGGCGCAGGACGCCCTCGCGGAGCGTCACGAGGTGATCGCGGTGTCGCGCTCGACGGCGCCTGCCGTCGACACCACCGACGAGGCGTCGATCGAGGCGCTGTTCGCCGAGGTGGGCGAGGTCGACGCGGTCATCGTCGCCGTCGGATCGGTCCCGTTCAAGCCCGTCGAGGAGTTGACGCGCGACGACTACCGTGCGGCCTTCCTCGGCAAGGTGCTCAGCCAGCTCGACGTCGTGCGCATCGGGACCCCGTTCGTCCGCGACGGCGGCTCCTTCACGCTCACGACGGGCATCCTCGCCCGCGAGCCGATCGCGACGGGTGCTGCGGCCTCGATGGCCAACGGGGCGGTCGAGTCCTTCGTGATCGGTGCCGCCCCGGAACTCCCGCGCGGCATCCGCATCAACGCCGTCAGCCCCACGGTGCTGGCCGAGGCCACCGGCTACCACGACGCGTTCCCGGGCTTCCCTCCGGTCGCGTCCGACGTGGTCGGCCTCGCGTTCGTCCGTGCCGTCGAGGGTGTCGGCACCGGGCGCGTGCTCGCGCTCGACTGAGCCGTCCCGGCACTCCCGAGGGGAGGCATGTCGTCGTCCGGCCGTTCGCCAGGTGACGACCCGCCTCCCCTCAGTCGCGCTCTCGACGCGGCCGACACCCGGCGCTAGGGTCGGCACATGACCCGCTTCCTGCTCAGCATCGCCGTCAGTCTGCTGTCCTCGGCGATCGGGCTGCTCGTCGCCGACTGGGTCGTGCCCGGCGTCCGTCTGTCGCTCGGTGGCTTCATCATCGCCGTCGTCGTCTTCACGATCGCGCAGGGCGTCCTCGGGCCGTTCATCCTCCGCCTCGCGCGGCGCTACGCTTCGGCGATCCTCGGCGGCATCGGACTCGTGACGACGCTCGTGTCGCTCTTCATCGCGTCGATCCTCCCCGGCGGTCTCCACATCCGCGGTGTCCTCGCCTGGGTGCTCGCACCGCTGGTGGTGTGGTTGGTCACGGCGCTCGGGAGCTGGATCCTCGGGTGGGCGCTCATCACGCGACGGTTCGGCGACCGGGATCGCGACCGGGGCCGTACGAGCTCGAAGCGGTAGGCGGCGAGGGAGCTTGCACGGGCTCAGCGGCTGGCGGCCAACGCGGCCGCCAGCTCGACGCGGCTGGCGACGCCGAGCTTCCGCAGGACGTTCGCGATGTGGAACTTCACGGTGTTCTCGCTGATGGTGAGGGTCTCGGCGATCGCCCGGTTCCGTGCTCCACCGGCGGCCAGCTCGGCGACGCTCCACTCGCGCTCGGTCAGCGCGGCGGCCGCCGAGTCGGAACGTGTCTGGGCTGCGGGCGGTGGGTCGAGCGGAAGCGTCACGTGCAGCTCCGAGCCCCACCCGGGCGTCGCCTGGACATCGAGACTGCCGCGGAGTGCCGCGACCCGAGCGCCGAGTTGCTGCACGCTCGGGGTGTCGACGGTCAACTCGCCGGGGCCGTCGTCGCGGATGCCGATGAGCAGGTTGCTACCGTCGCAGTCCCACTGCACCCGGACCCGCCCGACCGAGGACTGCTCGACGAGCGCGAGGACCGTGCCGCGGACGATCGCCCGTCCGGCGTGCGCCACCTCACCGGGGAGGGCCCGACCGTCGACGGGCGGCTCGATGAACTGGACCTCCGGACCGCCGAAGCGGGCCAGCGGGCGGAGGTCCTCGCGGAGTCTGGCGAAGGCGCGCGCGACCGGTTCCTCGGCCAGCTGGCGGTCGCGGTCGGACACCGCCCGCAGCTCGACCATCGCGGCCGAGGCGATCTCGGTCACGGCCGCTCGGGCGTCCTCGGGCGACGTCTGGCGCGACCTGGTGACCGCGAGGATCGACTCCAGCGTCGTCGCATGGGCGTCGGTGAGTTCCGCGATCGCGCCGGCCCGCTCGCTCGACGCGGCCCGCGAGTCGCGGAGGTAGTCTGGGGCCGCCGTCGCGACCTGCTGTCGGATACCGGCCGCGACGACCTCCCAGAGGGCGCCGACGAGCCGGTCGTCGATCGGTCCCTGCGGGTCGGTCAGGACGAGGAGGGCGCCGGTGTCGGCCAACCACGCCGCGATCGGACGTTCCGCGCCTGCGATCACCGCCGACGTCGGCCGGTCGGCGTGGGGGTCGGCATCAGCGAGTGCCGTGGTGACCGGGCCGCGCGGGGTGCGCTGTCGGACCGCGTCGAGCTCGGCGATCGTGACGCCCTCGACGATCGCCGGGTCGCCGGCCTTCTTCCGGGGGCGACCGGTGCAGTCCTCGGTGAAGATCACGAGCGCGGAATGGGCGACGACCGGCTCGAGGACTTCCCGGAACGCACCGGCGATTCGCAGCAGCGAGCTCGATGCGACGGAGGCCAAGCTGTCGAGCAGCTCGACCGGGTAGGTGACAGTGCGTTCGGTCATGTCCGCACCCTATCCCATCGGTCCACGCCTACCCGTTCGGGTAGTTGAAACCGTTCGGGCGAGCAGCGGTGCACCTACCCGATCACGCCCAGGATGGAGGGATGACGAACCCCACCGTCCCTCCATCCACGTCGGTGACGCCTGCGACCTCAACGGTCCAGGGGGCGCTCGCCGCGATCGACGCCGAGCTGCATCGCACCGTGTCGAGCTTGCTGGAGGCCGATCCGGCTCCCTTCGCCGGCGCACTCGACCGCCTGCGAACGGCGGACAGCGTGTTCGTGTCCGGTGCCGGTCGTTCCGGTCTCGCGCTCCGGATGACCGCGATGCGACTCATGCACCTCGGGCTCACCGTGCACGTCGTCGGCGAGACGACGACGCCCGCCATCACCTCGGGTGACGTCCTGCTCGTCGCCAGCGGCTCCGGTACGACGACGGGTGTGGTCCGCGCCGCGGACACGGCCGTCTCCGTCGGAGCACAGGTGATCGCCATCACGACCGACCCCGCATCCCCGCTCGCCGAGTTGGCCGCCGAGACGATCGTCGTCCCCGCCGCGCAGAAGACCGACCACGGCGGCACGCGTTCCGTGCAGTACTCGGGGAGCCTCTTCGAGCAGGCGGTCATGCTGCTCGGCGACGCGTTCTTCCATGCGCTCTGGCAGTCCGACGGCGTCAGCGCCGAGGAGCTGTGGCCGCGCCACGCGAACCTCGAGTAGTCACCCCGATCCCTTCCAACGCGCCCGGCAGACGTCGGACGCATCCCATCACGACAGAAAGCAGCACCACATGAAGCTCCAGGTAGCCATGGACGTCCTCACCACCGAGGCAGCCCTCGAACTCGCCGGGAAGGTCGCGCCCTACGTCGACATCCTCGAGCTCGGCACGCCCCTCATCAAGAGCGAGGGCCTGCGTGCCGTCACCGCGATCAAGGACGCCCACCCCGACAAGATCGTGTTCGCCGACCTCAAGACGATGGACGCCGGTGAGCTCGAAGCCGACATCGCCTTCTCCGCCGGTGCGGACATCGTCACCGTCCTCGGGACCGCCGGTGACAGCACGATCGTCGGCGCCGTGAAGGCCGCGAAGGCGCACGGCAAGTCCGTCGTCGTCGACCTCATCGGGGTCGCCGACAAGGTGCAGCGCGCGAAGGAGGTCACCGCTCTCGGTGCCGCGTTCGTCGAGATGCACGCCGGTCTCGACGAGCAGGCGGAGGAGGGCTTCACCTTCCAGACGCTCCTGTCCGACGGTGAAGCGGCCGCCGTGCCGTTCTCGGTCGCCGGTGGCGTGAACGTGTCGACGATCGCGTCGGTGCAGCAGGCGGGCGCGCAGGTCGCCGTCGCCGGTGGTGCGATCTACTCGGCCGACGACCCGGCGGCCTCCGCAGCAGCCCTTCGCGCGGCAATCGTCGCCTAACCCCCTCCGCCAACCCCGCACCTGTCGGGTTGGCCAGCGCGGTGCGCTGACGTGAGCGCGGTGCATCGGACGTGAGCGCGGGTCTCCAGAGACCCGCGCTCACGGCTCCGGGGCGCGCTCGGGTCAGCGCACCGCGCTGGCGCATCGGGTGGGTCGGCTGGGTGAAGCCCGAACATCGAACGGGATTCGAAGACGGCACGGCATACTGGGCGGATCACCACGCGACGCTCGTCGGATGAGCGCGCAGCCGAGTACCCGGAGGATCCGCCGATGACGACCGATTCCAGCCCCGAGCAGCCCACCGCACAGACGACCTCGGGAGCGGTCCGCGGCACGCGCCGCGCCGACGGATCGGTCGCCTTCCTCGGCATCCCGTTCGCCGAGCCGCCGACCGGAGCGAGACGATTCCAGGCCCCCGAGCCCAAGGCCCCCTGGGACGGCCTCCTCGACGCGACCGCCTACGGCGCGACACCGCAGCGGAAGGCCATGGCCGAGATCACGACGATCCCGGAACCATCGATCCCCGGCGACTCGACGCTCAACGTCAACGTCTTCACGCCCGACCCGACACCCGCCGCAGACAGTGCCGGTCTACCCGTCCTCGTCTGGATCCACGGCGGCGGCTTCATCGCCGGGTCGCCGGCGAGCCCCTGGTACGACGGTCGGGCCTTCAACCGCGACGGAGTCGTCACGGTCTCGGTGTCCTACCGCCTCGGCTTCGACGGGTTCGGCTGGCTGCCGGACGCCCCCGCCAACCGCGGCGTCCTCGACTGGATCCTCGCGCTCGAGTGGGTGCGCGACAACATCGCGGCGTTCGGCGGCGACCCGCAGCGGGTCACGATCGCCGGCCAGTCCGCGGGCGGCGGGTCCGTCATGACCCTGCTCACGGTCCCGTCCGCGCAACACCTGTTCCAGCGGGCGATCTCCGTGTCCGGAGTCCCCGGCGACGTGCCGCTCGTCGAGGCTCAGGCCCTGACCGCGCGACTCGCCGAGCACCTCGGGGTGCCCGCGACCCTGGCCGGTTTCGCGAGTGTCCCGGAGGCGACGCTGATCGAGGCCCAGCGGTTCGAACTCGTCCCCGGCGGTGCGGCCGACCCGGAGTCCGTACTCCGCGGGATGACGACGATGAACGGCCGCCTCGGCCTCGGCCCGGTCGTCGACGGCGAGCTGGTCGTCGACACCGTCGAAGCCGGCATGGCCGCGGGACGAGGCGCGGACAAGCCCTTGCTCGTCAGCGCGACCCGAGAGGAGTTCGCCGGGTTCTTCACCGGTCGACTCGACGACTTCGACGCCGTGGCGCCGACGCGAGCCCTGGAACTGATGGGCGTGCCGGAACCGCTCGCCGAGGCATACGTCGCGACCCAGCCCGGCGAACGCACGGGACTCGTCGCGGGGCGCTTCGTGAGCGACGTCATGTTCCGGGAACGCGTCATCCGCTGGCTGACGCTGCGGGACGACGCCGAGACCTGGGTCTCCGACTTCGTGTGGCGCTCGGCGGTGAGCGGGATCGCGGAGCACTGCCTCGACGTCCCGTTCATCTTCGACGTGCTCGACGACCCGGACGTCACCCGGGTGGCGGGCCCGCATGCGCCGCAAGAGCTCGCGGATCGGATCCACGGCGCGGTCGTGGCGTTCGTCCGAGACGGGTCGCCGGGCTGGTCGCGGTCCGACCGCGACGCCTCCGGGATCGAGGTGTTCGACGCGGCCGGGGCGCCGACGGTCGAGCCGTTCGCGAGTGCACGCGTGCTCGCAGCGGCGAAGCGACTCGCGGAAGCGGCGTCGACGACGTCATCGACACCGGTCTGACGGGCCCGGGCACTCTACTCGTAGGACGAACCGGGCCGTTCTGCCAGGGGGTGTGGCTGTGAGGCGTCCCGCGTTACCGTCGGGACACGAGGAAAGGAAATCAGCATGAGCGACCCACGAGACGAGATGGACGACCCGATCGGCGACGCGCAGGAGGCGATCTCCCGAGCGCTGCCCGACAACGCGCCGGAGAGCGACGACCCGATGGCGGCGCCGACGGTCGACGACCCGGGCTCCGAGCCCGGTGACGGCGACCCCGCGGACCAGCCGGGCCTCCTCTAGCGCAGCTCGCCGGGGCGACCCTCAGCTCGGGAATCCCTGGTCAGCGCGGTGCTGCCGCCCGAGAGGTCACCAACCGGCGCCAGCGCGGTGCGCTGGTCCGAGCCCCTGGGATCAGGCCTGACTGCGGCGCACGCGCGTGAGCGCGACCCTCCGGAGACCCGCGCTCACGCGTGCGGCCCGCGCTCGCGTCAGCGCACCGCGCTGGCGCAAGCCGAAACGCAGGACGGCGGAGGTGTGCAACGCGGGGGCGCTCCGCGCGCGTAGCGGAACGACTTCCGGCGATGTCAACCCCCGCGACGGAATGGTCAGGCCCCCATACGGTGGACGGAGTTCTGCGAAAGGAGCTTCACCATGAACATCCTGCTCATCATCGTCATCGTCGTTGCCATCGTTCTCGCCATCACCGGTGGGTTCGTCCAGTCCCTCAACTTCCTGCTGTGGGTCGGCCTCGTGCTGCTCGCGATCGCGATCATCGCGTTCTTGATCAGGACGATCACGGGTCGCAAGGCCCTCTAACTCGAACTCGAGTTCACGAAGCGGTCGGTCCCTCCGGGGGCCGGCCGCTTCGCTGTGTCCGGGGCGCGATCCGAGTCCTACCGCAGGGACGGGTCGACGCTCGTCCGACGGAGCACCGCGTCGGCGAAGGCCCCGAACAACCGCTCCCCGGCCTCGCGCATCGGCCCCGCCACCGCGGCGACCTCGGACCGCAGCCGGTCGGCCGCCTCCTCCGCGGTCCCGGCGATGAACGGCAGATCGCGGAGCATGAGCGGTTCCGCGAGCCACCGGTCGAGCATCGGCGGGTCGACCTCGAGGTGGAACTGCGTCGCGAAGACCCGGTCCTCGATCCGGAACGCCTGGTTCGGCGTCGACGGCGACGATGCGAGGACCGTCGCTCCATACGGAGCCTCGACGACGTCGCCATGCCAGTGCAGCACCGGCAGTCGCTCGCCACGCATGCCGAGTTCGCTCTCGGTCAGGAGCTCGACGTCGCCGACACCCACTTCATGCGCGGCCGCCGAGTGAAGCGTGGCTCCGAGGGCCGTCGCGATGAGCTGATGCCCGAGACAGACCCCGAACACCGGGATGCCGAGCACCGCCGCATCGCGCACGAGCTGCGCTTCGAGCCCGAGACCCGGGTGCTCCTCCACGTCGAGCGCGCCCATCGGGCCGCCGAGGAGGACGAGCCCGTCGAACCCGGTGATCTCGCGCGCCGGCGGCAGCTCACGACGCTCGACGATGGTGTCGAGCGTCCAATCGATCCCCGACGCCGTCAGCACCTCCCCGAGCACCGCCGGTCGCTCCCAGGGGACGTGCTGCAGGATGAGGACGTGCGGTCTGGTCATCGGAGGCCTCCAGGTCGCTGGGGCGGCGCGACCCGTCTCCGCCGGGTCGCGGAGGTCGTCACCGTGCGAGCATCGTAGCGAATCCGGGCGTCGTCACCGGCCCGAGGCTTCGGGCTCCCGGCCGATACACTGTCACCGTGCTGCTCTCGGACCGTGACATCAAAGCCGAACTCGACGCCTCCCGCATCGCGCTCGACCCCTACTCGCCGGAGATGATCCAGCCGTCGTCAATCGACGTCCGCCTCGATCGTTTCTTCCGCCTCTTCGACAACCACAAGTACCCCTTCATCGATCCCGCGGAGGATCAGCCGGAGCTGACGCGCCTCATCGAGACGCTCCCGAACGAGCCGTTCATCCTGCACCCCGGCGAGTTCGTCCTGGGGTCCACGTACGAGCGGGTCTCCCTTCCGGACGACGTCGCCGCGCGCCTCGAGGGCAAGAGCTCGCTCGGTCGTCTCGGGCTCCTCACGCACTCCACCGCCGGCTTCATCGACCCGGGCTTCACGGGCCACGTCACCCTCGAGCTCAGCAACGTCGCGACGCTGCCGATCAAGCTCTGGCCGGGGATGAAGATCGGTCAGATGTGCTTCTTCCGGCTCACGTCACCGGCCGAGCGCCCGTACGGGTCGAGCGAGTACAGTTCCAGGTATCAGGGACAGCGTGGACCCACCGCCTCCCGTTCCTTCCAGAACTTCCACCGGACCGACGTCGGCGAGACGCAGCGCTGACGCAGGACTGAGGCGGGCGTCCCGACGACGGGCGAGCAGGTGGACCAGTAGAAAGGCCCCGCCATGAGCACGTCAGAGCGACCCGACTTCGCCCGCGCGATCACCGCCGACGGGCCGACGCCGCTCTACCCGCGTCGCATGGTCCGGTTCGGGCAGTTCGTCGGATCCTGGGACGTCCACTCGAAGCGCCTCGACGACGAGAGTGGCGAGTGGGTCGAGTCCGACTTCCGCTGGATCGTGTCGTACATCCTCGAGGGGCGCGCCGTGCAGGACGTCCAGCTCGTCGCGAACGACGCGGAGCCGTCGGGCTGGGAGACGGTCAGCACGGCTCTCCGCGTCTACGACCGGTTGATGGGTGCCTGGCGCGTGAACTACGTCGAGCCGCGGCGCGGCGAGTTCTGCCAGCTCGTCGCGACGCCGCACCGCGCCGACGGCATCCGCCAGGACGGCACACGGAACGACGACAAGCTCATCCGGTGGAACTTCAGCGGCATCACCGAGGACTCGTACACCTGGGAGAGCTGGGTGTCCGACGACGAGGGCGCGACCTGGTGGCTGCAGGAGCACAACGAGGGTCGCCGCATCGCCTGAGCGGATCCGTCTCCACCCTCCACCGCGACACTCAGGGGTCGGTGCGCGCCAGGCGCTCCAGGAACGACGCCAGCTGCTCGCGCTCGGCCGTGGAGAAGCCGTCGAGGACACGCTCCTCGGCGGCGAGATGATCGGGCAGGGCCGCTTCGACGAGGCGCTTGCCGGCCGGGGTGAGGGCGACGACCGTCCCGCGACCGTCCTGCTCGCTCGGGCGGCGCGTCACGAGACCGCGCTCGACGAGCTTGTTCACGCGCTGGGCGATCGCACTCGACGTCACCATCGACCAATGGGCGAGGTCCTTCGGCGCGAGCTCGTGCGGTGAGCCGGCGCGGAGCAGGGTGGCGAGCACATCGAACGAGGCGCTGTCGAGACCGTGCTCGGCGAAGGTCGAGGAGAGGCGTGCGTCGACCGCCGTCGCTGCTCGCGACAGTCGTCCGATGACGGCCATGGGCGAGACGTCGAGATCGGGTCGCTCGGTCCGCCACTGGCCCAGGATGTCGTCGACGCGCGTGCTCATGCAGCCAGCGTAGCAATTCGCTTAGTGCTGAGCTATTATTGCTCAGTGCTTAGCAATCGACTGCGTATCACCGCCCTCACCGCCATCGCCCCGATCAGCTGGGGGACGACCTACCTCGTCACGAGCGAACTGCTCCCGCCGGGACGACCGCTGCTGGCAGCTGTGCTCCGGGCGCTGCCTGCGGGCCTCCTGCTCCTCGCGATCACGCGAACCCTGCCGGTCGGTGGCTGGTGGTGGCGGTCGCTCGTGCTCGGCACGCTCAACATCGGCGCCTTCTTCGCGTTCCTCTTCCTCGCCGCCTACCGACTGCCCGGCGGGGTCGCCGCGACCATGGGGGCGATCGGGCCCGTGCTCGTCGCCGTGCTCGCGAGCCTGCTGGTCGGGGAGGCGTTGACCGTACGTCGCGTCGTCGCCGGGTTCGCCGGGGTGCTGGGCGTCGCCCTCATCGTGCTGCAGGTCGACGCGCGTCTCGACGCGGTCGGCGTCGTCGCCGCACTCGCGGGGGCGGTCTCGATGTCGCTCGGATCGGTGCTGAGCAAGCGGTGGGGGAGACCGGAGGTCGGCCGCCGGATCGGCGCACGCCGGCGCACGAGCCCGGACCTCGACCCGAACGCCGGCAGCGGCGCACCGGTCTCCGGCCTCGCGCTGACCGCCTGGCAGCTCGTCGCCGGCGGTCTCGTCCTCGTGCCGGTGCTGCTCCTCGTCGAGGGACTTCCGTCGGACGCGCCGGACGCAGCGGCGATCGGCGGGTACGGCTACCTCTCCCTCGTCGGCACGGCCCTCGCGTACGCCCTGTGGTTCCGTGGCATCGCAGCGCTGCCCGTCGGGTCCGTGTCGTTCCTCGGCCTCCTGAGTCCCGTCGTCGCCGTGCTGGCAGGCCTCGCGGTCCTCGGCGAGGCGCTGAGCCTCGGACAAGTGCTCGGGATCGCGGTCGTCGCCGGCTCCCTCATCCTGGTCTTCACCGCGAGGCGACCCCGGGCCATACTGAGCGCATGAGATTCAGCACCGTCATCGAACTCCAGGGCAACAACACCGGCATCCTCGTCCCCGACGCCGTCGTCGAGGGCCTGGATCGTGGCAAGCGCGTGCCCGTCGTCGTCACCGTCGGTGCGACCACGTACCGCAGCACCATCACCCCGATGGGCGGCCGGTACCTGATCGCGTTGAGCGCCGCCAACCGCGCCGCCGCCGGGGTCGCGGGAGGCGACGAGGTCGACGTGGACCTCGAGGTCGACGACGCACCGCGCGTGTTCCCGTTGCCGCCCGAGCTCGAGACGGCGCTCGCGGGAGACGAGCCGGCGCTCGCCGCCTACGGAGCCCTGTCGTTCAGCCGACAGCGCGCGCTGGCCGAGCCGGTCGCGTTGGCGAAGACGGATGCGACGCGCGACAAGCGGATCGCCGCGGCCGTCGAAGCGCTCCGCGGAGCCTGACCTCGCTCAGTCGCCTGAATCTGTTCGGAAACCGGCTCGATCCGCGCAGATCCGGGCGCCTCAGCGGGCCGCGGACTCTGCGAGCAGCGGCACGACGAGCGGCAGCTGGAGCGTCAGCCAGGGGCTGAACGCGAAGGGCGCCTGCTCGACGGACGCCAGGAGCGATTCGGGCTCGGCCCAGGCCCACTCCATGACCTCGTCGGGGTTCGGCTCGGGCGTCGCGTCCGTGTAGGCGACGTAGACCGGGCAGATCTCGTACTCGACCACGCCCGAGGCGTCGACGGCGCGATACCGGAAGTCGGGCAGCACCAGTTCCGGCGCGGAGATCGGCAGGCCCAGCTCGGCGCTCGCCCGACGCAGCACGGCGTCGACGCTGTCCTCGTCCGGGCCGGGGTGTCCGCAGAACGAGTTCGTCCAGACGCCCGGCCATGTGAGCTTCGAGAGCGCGCGCCGGGTCACGAGGATGCGTCCGTCGGGCCCGATGACGTGGCAGGAGAACGCGAGGTGGAGTGGCGTCTCCAGCGTGTGGACGGTCGCCTTCGGCGTGGTGCCGATGCGGGTGCCGTCCTCGGCGAGCAGGACGACGAGTTCTTCGGGTACCGACATACGTCCATTCTCCCCGACGATCGGGGCGAACGCGAATGGACAGCTAGCGTACTAATCTCACCGCTCCGTGAAGTAGCCTCGTGATATGGAGACCCACCACGTCGTCGACGCGCCCTATCGACAACAGCATCAGGTCGAGGATGCCCTCGAGCGTTTCCTCGAACTGGCGAAGACGCAGGCGGTGTCGTTCGGCGGCGCCGGCTACCTGCGGCTCTGGGAGACCATCGAGCGCAGCATGGCCGGCGGCAAGCGGTTCCGCCCACGGATGGTCATGACGGCCTACGAGGCGCTGGGTGGAACGGACATCGTCGCCGCGGCTCACGTCGCCGCCGCCTACGAACTCCTGCACACCGCGCTGATCGTCCACGACGACGTGATCGACCGCGACTTCGTCCGGCGCGGCAGCCCCAACGTCTCCGGCAGCTACCGCGACATCGCGCAGACCGCGGGCATCCCGTTGCCGCTCGCCGAGCACCGCGGCATGTCCGTCGCCGTCATCGCCGGCGACCTCGCCCTGTCCGCGTCCTACCGCCTGATCGACCGCGCCGGGAGCGCCGACGCGGTCCGCACCCGCCTGCGCGAGATCCTCGACGACGCGATCTCCGCCTCGGCGGCCGGCGAGCTAGCCGACGTCGACTTCACGGTCGGCGGCGTCGTCCCGACGGTCGACGACATCATCCGCATGGAGCGCCTGAAGACCGCCTACTACTCGTTCGAGGCGCCCCTGCAGTCGGGCGGCGTCCTGGCCGGCGCTCCGGAGGCGACGATCGACGCGCTCGGAGCGTTCGGGCAGCAGATCGGTATCGCCTACCAGATCATCGACGACGTCCTCGGCGTCTTCGGCGACTCGAAGACGACCGGCAAGACGACGATCGGCGACCTCCGCGAGGGCAAGTTGACGGTCATGGTGGCGTTCGCGGCGGAGCAGCCCGAGTGGCACGCCGTCGAGCACCTCTTCGGCGACCCGGACCTCGACGAGGAGGGTGCCGCCGTCCTGCGCGACGTCCTCACGACGACGGGCGCCCGCCAGCACGCGACCCTGCTCGCCGGTGACTACGCCAACCGCGCCTGGGAGCAGCTGGCCTCGCCGAGCATCCCGGCGCAGCTCCGCGACGAGCTCCGCCCCATCGTCGCCACCGTGCTCGAGCGGTCGCGATGACCGCAGCAGGGGACGGGACCGGGCGACCGGCCGACGACGCTTCGGCGGTCGGCGACGCACGACAGCTCTACGACCGGGTAGCCCAGGAGACCGCGAGCATCGTCATCCGTCGGTACTCCACGTCCTTCGGCCTGGCGGCCAGGCTGCTGGGTGGCGACATCCGCCAGGACGTCGAGAACGTGTACGCACTCGTCCGCATCGCCGACGAGATCGTCGACGGCGTGGCCGCGGCAGCCGGGCTCGACCCCGAGCGAGTCCTCCGCATGCTCGACGCCCTCGAGCAGGACACCGAGGACGCGATGGCGACGGGGTACAGCAGCAACCTCGTCGTCCACGCCTTCGCCATCTCGGCGCGGTCGGCGGGGATCGAGGTCGACCTCACCCGTCCGTTCTTCGCGTCCATGCGCGCGGACCTCTCGCGGACCGTCCACACCCCGGAGACGTTCCGCGACTACGTGTACGGCTCCGCCGAGGTCGTCGGGCTCATGTGCCTGCGGATCTTCCTGCGCGGCCACGACGTCGACGACGCCCAGCGCGCCGCGTTCGTCGTCGGCGCCAGGAGTCTCGGTGCCGCCTTCCAGAAGGTGAACTTCCTCCGCGACCTCTCGGCCGACCACGACGAGCTCGGCCGCAGCTACTTCCCGGGTGTCGCCGTCGACGAGCTCACCGAGGCGCAGAAGCACAGCCTGCTCGACGACATCGAAGCCGATCTCGACCGCTCGGCAGCGGTCCTCGGGCGGCTGCCGAAGTCGAGCCGTCGCGCGGTCGCCCTCGCCCAGGAGCTCTTCTCGGAACTCGCCCGACGCATCCGGACGACGCCGGCCTCGGCGCTCGTCCGCACGCGTGTCCGGGTGCCCGACCCGGTCAAGCTCCGCATCGCCGCCGGCGCGCTCGCCGGTCGCACACCAGCCACGACCGGCACCACCGGCTCCATCCCGACGATCGACGAGAGTTCGCAGTCATGACCACCTCCCACAACCGGACCGTCGTCATCGGCGGCGGCATCAGCGGTCTCGCCACCGCAGCCCTCCTCGCCCGCGACGGCCAGCGGGTCACGCTGCTCGAACGACGTGAGGTGCTCGGCGGCCGCACCGGCACCTGGGAGCAGGACGGCTTCACCTTCGACACCGGCCCGAGCTGGTACCTCATGCCGGAGGTCTTCGACCACTTCTACCGCCTCCTCGGCACCTCCGCCGCCGAGCAGCTCGACCTCGGGCGACTCGACCCCGCCTACCGCGTCTACTCGGAGGGCCGCGACGGACACCTCGACCTCGCCGCCGACCGGGCCGGCAACCTCGCGCTGTTCGAGTCGGTCGAGCCCGGTGCCGGCGCGAAGATGGACGAGTACCTCCGCAGCGCGAAGGAGACCTACGAGATCGCCATCCGGAGCTTCCTGTACACGACGTTCGAGTCGTACCGGACGCTCGCGAGCCGAGAGGTGCTCGCCCGGATGCCGAAGCTCGCGAAGCTCCTCACGGAGGACCTCGACACCCTGGCTGCGCGCACCGTCTCCGACGTCCGGTTGCAGCAGATCCTCGGCTACCCGGCCGTGTTCCTCGGCTCCTCGCCCTTCGAGGCGCCGAGCATGTACCACCTCATGAGCTACCTCGACCTCGAGGACGGCGTGCTCTACCCGCAGGGCGGCTTCTCGCGGATCATCGACACGATCGCCGAGCTCGCCCGCGCCGAGGGTGTGGAGATCATCACGGGCGCCGAGGTCACCGGCATCACCACGATGCCCGCCGGCCGCCGCGCCAGGGTCGACGGCGTCAACTACCTCGACGCCGACGGTCGTCGGCAGCTGCTCCGCGCCGACCGGGTCGTGTCCGCCGCCGACCTGCACCACACCGAGACGACGCTGCTGCCCCGCGAACTCCAGACCTACCCGGCCGAGTACTGGGAGAAGCGCACCGCCGGACCGGGAGCCGTGCTCGTGATGCTCGGCGTCCGCGGCGAGCTGCCGGAACTCCTGCACCACAGCCTGTTCTTCACGGCCGACTGGCGCGACAACTTCGGCCGCATCTTCGGCGAGGAGACGAGCGTGCCCGACCCGGCGTCGCTCTACGTCTGCCGTCCGAGCGCGACCGATGCGGGCGTCGCACCCGACGGCCACGAGAACCTGTTCATCCTGGTCCCGGTCCCGGCCGATCCGTCCATCGGTGGCGGTGGAGACGCCCGGGTCGCGGAGATCGGCGACGCCGCCATCGCGCAGATCGCCGAGTGGGCCGGCGTCCCCGACCTCGCCGAGCGCATCGTGGTGCGTCGCGACGTCGGACCGGCCGACTTCGTGACCGACCTCAACGTCTGGAAGGGCACCGCCCTCGGGCCGGCGCACATCCTCTCGCAGAGCGCGATGTTCCGGAGCGGCAACGTCAGCAAGAAGGTCGACGGGCTGTTCTACACCGGTGGCTCCACCATCCCGGGTATCGGCCTGCCGATGTGCCTCATCAGCGCGGAGCTCGTCGTGAAGCGCATGCGCGGCGACATCACCACCGGACCGATGGCGGAGCCGTTGCGCGCGCGCGCCGAGGCGACCGGCTGATGGGTCTGCTGTACCTGCTGGCGCTGCTCGTCTCGATCACCGGGATGGTCATGCTCGACCGGCGGTTCCGGCTCTTCTTCTGGGCCGACCGACGGCGGGCCGCGATCATCCTGCCGATCGGCGTCGTGTTCTTCCTCGTGTGGGACCTGCTCGGTATCGGCACCGGCATCTTCTTCCGCGGTGAGACCTCGTTCATGACCGGGCTGCAGGTCGCGCCCGAGCTGCCGATCGAGGAGGTCTTCTTCCTGACGCTGCTCTGCTACCTCACGATGAACCTGTTCGGCGCGGCGCGACACACGCTCGGTCGGTCGTCCCGTCGCACGACCGGCGCCACCGAGGTGAGCGGACGATGACCTACTGGGCCCTCAACGCATGGTTCCTCGCCGTCGTGGCGGTCGTCGCCTTGCTCGCGGTCGTCCGGCTCGATCGGCGCCGTGCGAGCGGATCGCGCTCCACCGGTCTGACGGCGGGCACCTGGCTGCTCGCGGTGGGCGGTGGGCTCGTCGTCCTCCTGCTCATGACCGCGCTGTTCGACAACATCATGATCGGCATCGGGCTCGTCGGCTACGACCCGGCACTCATCTCCGGCGCCTTCATCGGCATCGCGCCGCTCGAGGACTTCGCCTACGCCATCGCCGCGGCCGTCCTGCTCCCGTCGCTCTGGGTGCTCCTCGAGCGCCGAACCCCTGCTCCCGTCTCCCCATCCCCGTCCCAGGAGGACCCGGCATGAACCGACTCGGCCAGCTCGTGCTGTCCTCCCGACCGCTGTCGTGGATCAACACCGCGTACCCCTTCGCAGCGGCGTACCTGCTGACCACGCGCGAGCTCGACCTCACCTTCTGGCTCGGGACGCTGTACTTCCTCATCCCGTACAACCTCGCGATGTACGGCATCAACGACGTCTTCGACTACGAGTCCGACCTGCGGAACCCGCGCAAGGGCGGCGTCGAGGGCGCGGTCCTGGACCGCCGGATGCACCGGTTGACGATCTTCGCGGCGATCGTGACGAACGTCCCGTTCCTCGTCTACCTCGTCGTCATCGGGTCGCCGCTGTCATGGCTCGTCCTCGCGATCAGCGTGTTCGCGCTCATCGCGTACAGCGCACCCGGCCTGCGGTTCAAGGAGCGGCCGTTCATCGACTCGCTCACCTCGAGCACGCACTTCGTGAGCCCGGCGGTCTACGGCCTCGTCCTCGCCGGCGCGGTCTTCACTCCGGCGCTCTGGGCGCTGCTCGTCGGCTACTTCCTCTGGGGGATCGCCAGCCACGCCTTCGGTGCGGTGCAGGACATCATCGCGGACCGGGAGGGCGGGATCGGCTCGATCGCGACGGTCATCGGTGCGGCGGCCACCGTCCGGTTCGCCTTCGTCGCCTACCTGGCCGGCGGTGCGCTCATGCTCGTGACCCCGTGGCCGATCCCGTTGGCCGGCCTGCTCGCGCTGCCCTATGCCGCGAGTGTGCTGCCGTTCTGGAACCTCCGCGAGGAGGACGCCGAGCGGGCCAACGCGGGCTGGAAGCGGTTCCTCCGCCTCAACTTCCTGACGGGCTTCCTCATCACGATGCTCATCATCTGGTACTGGTTCCTGACGTCCTGACCGGAACCCGCGGCGACCCTGTCTCAGGAGTCCCCGGGCGCGCCGCCGAGGTCACTCGGCGCCACGCCCGGATCCTCCTGAGAACGGGTCGTCAGTCGAGGCTCAGAGCTCGAAGGAGAAGCCGAGGTCCTCGGGGTACTCGCCGAGCTCGGTGAGGCCGGTCGCCGCGCGCTGGAGGGCGGCGAGGGTCAGACCGAGCGTGCCGGGGCCGAAGCTGACGCGTGAGACGCCGAGTTCGGCGAGGCGCTTGAGCGGGACCGCGCCGGGGTAGCCGATGACGGAGATGCGTCCGTGCACCTGCTCGATGGCCTTGGCGACGAGCTCCTCCGTACCGAGTCCGAGGAAGAAGACGACGTCCGCACCGGCCTCGAGGTAGGCGTTGGCGCGCGCGACGGCCTCGTCCCACGCCTCGGGGTCGCCGGCGAGGGTGTCGACCCGGGCGTTGATGACGAGCGGGATGCCCGCGTCCTCGGCTCCGGCGCGAGCGGCGGCGACACGGGCCGCGGCCTCCTCGATCGGGAACTGCGGAGCCTTCGCGGCACCGACGGAGTCCTCGAGGTTGATCCCGACGGCACCCGACTCGACGATGAGGCGGCGGACGTTCTCACGAACGCCGGCCGCGCCGGACGCGTAGCCCTTCTCGAAGTCGATCGTCACCGGCAGGTCGACGGCGCCCACGATGATCTTCGCGGCGGCGATCGCCTCGTCGACGTCGAGGCCGCCGCCGTCTTCGAGCCCACGGACGTTCGACACCGAGTGGCTCGCCGAGGCGAGGGCGACGACGCCGGGGGCCTCGGAGACGACTTTCGCGGTGATGGCGTCCCAGACGTTGGTGACGATGAGCGGGGAACCCGGCTCGTGGAGGGAGTTGAGGAGGACGGCTTTGGCATGCTGATCAGTCATGTCCGCAGTCTGCCAGCGCACGCCGGCCGCCCAGCCGACAAGCGTCGAGAATTCAGGGAACGTTCGGGTTGGCTGCGGTTCCCGGCTCCTGTGGGCCGCTCCCGTGACGCAAGACGAGGGCGCTCCGCGCGCCATCCCACGCCGCCGGTGGACCGGGCGGGCAGGATGCCGTGCGTATCATTGGTGGCCGAAGGAAGGCGTTCCCATGACGAAACCGCCGACGGTCTACGACGTCGCGCACCACGCCGGCGTCTCCATCGCGACGGTCTCACGGGTGCTCAGCCGACCCGACGACGTGAAGCCGGCCACGCGAGACCGCGTGCTCGCCTCGGTCGGTGAACTCGGGTACGTCCCGAGTGGAGCCGCGCGGGGGCTCGCCGCACGCCGCACCGGCGTCATCGGCCTGTTCTTCCAGGGGCTCGACGCGATGGACGACCTCGGGGACATCGCCCTCGAGGGTGACGAGGCGGCGGCCGGGGGAGCGCGCATCGTCCGCGACATCCCGGAGCGGACCGACACGCGGACGCTCAACCTCTACTTCGACGAGGTGCTGCGCGGCTGCGAGCTGGAGTCCTGGCGGAGCGGGTTCGCGCTGCTCGTCGGTGTCGGACGCGGATCCACGGCGACGCAGACCGTGCGCGACATGGCGGGTCGGGTGGACGGCCTCATGGTGCTGGCCGGGAGCGCGAGCGAGGAGGAGCTCGCGCGCCTGTCGCGGCACGTCCCGATCGTCGTGATGGCGGGGCCCCGGCGCGGCGACGACCTCGACCACGTCTCCGTGAGCAACGCCGAGGGGATGCGCACACTCACGGCGCACCTCATCGACGACCTCGGTGCCCGGGAGCTCGAGTACGTGGCGGGAAGCCTCGGCTCGCCCGATGATGCGGAGCGCTGGAGCGGGTTCCGCGCGGCCCTCGCGGACCGGTCGCTCGAGGCCCCGGAGGAGCCGACCCTCCGCGGCGACTTCACCCGGGAGGGTGGGCGACGGGTCGGTCGGGAGCTGTTCCGACGCGACGGCCTGCCGCGCGCCGTCGTGTGCGCCAACGACCAGATGGCGCTCGGCGTGATCGACGCCGCCAGGATCGCCGGGGTCGCGGTCCCGGAGGAGCTCATCGTCACCGGATTCGACGGCATCGATGCCGGCCGCCTGTCCGCTCCGCGGCTCACGACGGTCCGGCAGCCGATGGAGACGCTCGGCCGGGTCTCCGTGCAGGCGCTCGCCCGTCGCCTCGCCGAGCCGAAGCTGCCCGCGATGTCCGTCCGACTCCCCGTCGAGGTCGTCCTCCGCGAGAGCTCCGAGTCGATCACGTCCTGATCATCCCCTCCCTTCGCGTTCACCATTCAGGAAGCCCGCGGCGTGCCGCGGCGCGTCCGTCCGCCGCGAGGCCGCCGCGCCGAGGCTCTCCTGAATTGCGAACAGGATCGGATGTCCGACACGGGTTGCGCCGGGCAATGTATGCGCTTACACTCAACCGGTACAGACTTCAGCAAGGACGGTGGCGATGACGCACACGACGCACGAGCGGACCAAGGTCCGCAGGCGCAGACGACTCGGAGCAGCGGCGATGATCGCCGCGGCGGCCCTGCTCGTCTCCGGCTGTAGCATCCAGATCAAGAGCGAGCCGGATCCCTCGATCCCGGCCGACACGATGCTGCTGGCCTCCGACAAGGGCACCCCCATGCTCGAGCGGAATTTCAACCCCTACCTCGTGAACAAGCGCTCGGCCTCGAGCTACATCTACGAGCCGCTCGTGATCATCAACGTGCTCGACGGCAAGGAGACGCCGTGGCTCGCCGAGAAGGTCGACCTCCCGGACGCCCGCACGATCGACTACACGATCCGCGACGGCGCCACCTGGTCCGACGGCGAGGCCTTCACCCCTGAGGACGTCAAGTTCACCTTCGACCTCATCAAGCAGTACCCGACGCTCGATCAGAAGGGCGCCTGGCAGCACATCGACACGATCGAGGTCAAGGGCCAGCACGTCATCATGCACCTGCTCGACGACGACGCCCCTGCGGCCGACATCGTCTCGCAGACGCTCATCGTCCCGGAGCACATCTGGAAGGACGTCAAGAGCCCCGACACCTGGCGGAACCCGAACCCGGTCGGCACCGGTCCGTACGTGCTCGGCAACTACACCTCGCAGCAGTACACGATGGACAAGAACGAGACGTACTGGCAGGCCGACAAGATCGAGGTCAACCACCTCGTGATCCCCGCGGCCACCGGCGAACTCGACATCGTCACGAAGGGCTTCGACTGGGCGTACTCGTTCCTGTCGAACGTCGAAGGCACCTGGGGTGCGGCCAACGACCACAACAAGTTCTGGTTCCCGCCGGGAGGCGTGATCGGGCTCGTGCCCAACATGGACGTCGCCCCGTTCGACAACGTCGACGTCCGTCGCGGCATCGCCCTGGCGCTCGACCGCGACAAGATCGCCGACGCAGCGACCGAGGGCTACCTCGGTGCCGCCGGCCAGTCGAGCCTCATGCTCCCCAACCAGGAGGCAGAACTCGACCCGACCCTGCCGAACCAGGGCATGATCACGCAGGACACCGCCGGCGCCCTCGAGGCCTTCGCGGCCGCCGGGTACACCCAGCAGGGCGGCAAGCTCGTCGACGCGGCGGGCAAGCAGTTCAGCTTCTCGATCACGACCGCCAACGGCTACGCGGACTGGCTCCGCGCGGTCCAGGAGGTCCGCAAGGAGCTCGGCGCCCTCGGCATCGACGTGCAGATCAAGCAGCCGCAGCCGCCGGGGTACCAGCAGGCGATCCAGAGCGGCGCCTTCGAGGTCGCCATGGGTGGCATGGGCAACGGCATCATGTTCCAGGGCTTCAACAACAGCTTCAACAGCGAGTTCGCGAAGCCGATCGGCGAGACGACGTCCAGCAACTTCGGTCGTTACCGCAACCCGCAGATGGACCAGCTGCTCGCCCAGTACAAGGAGACGACCGACGAGGCCACTCGCCTGGGGCTGAGCCACCAGATGCAGCAGATCGTCTACAGCGACTTCCCGGTCATCGGCATGTACTACGGCGGACTCTGGGGTCTCTACAACGACAAGAAGTTCACCGGCTGGCCCGATGCGGACAACCCCTACGCACCGCTGCAGACCTACGACCAGACCCCGCTCCTCGTGTTCACGCACCTCAAGCTCCGGAAGGACGGTGAGTGACCGTGTACATGGTGCGCAAACTCGGCCTCTTCGTCCTCACCCTGTGGGCGGCGGTCACGCTGAACTTCCTCCTGCCGCGGCTCATGCCCGGTTCCCCGACCGACGCCGCGATCGCGAAGCTCGCGCAGAACGGCCCGGTCTCCGCGGCCACGCGTGCGGCGATCGAGGCCCAACTCGGTGTCCCCGGCGGCAACCTCTGGGAGCAGTACGTCACGTACCTCCACCAGGTCGTCACGCTCGACTTCGGGGTCTCGTACACCTTCTTCCCGCAGTCGGTCGGTGAGCTCATCTGGCAGGCGTTCCCATACACGATCATCCTGCTCGGGATCGTGACGATCGTCGCCTTCATCCTCGGCACCCTCATCGGCGTGCTCGCGGCCTGGCGGCGGAACACCTGGCTCGATGCCCTGCCGACGCTGAGCGGCACCTTCGCCAGCACGTTCCCGTACTTCTGGACCGCACTGCTCCTGCTGTTCTTCGCCGGCTACGTGCTCCACTGGTTCCCGACCTCGGGTGCCTTCGGCCCGACGGCTTCGCCTGCCTTCACCTGGGACTTCATCGTCGACGTCGCGTACCACGCGGTGCTGCCGGCGCTGACGATCCTCGTGACGAGCCTCGGTGGCTGGATCATCGGCATGCGCAACGCGATGATCAACACCCTCGGTGACGACTACGTGACCTTCGCCGAGGCGAACGGTCTCCGTGGTCGCACGGTCGCCATCAAGTACGCGGCCCGCAACGCGATCCTCCCCAACCTCACCGGCTTCGGGCTCGCGCTCGGCGGTGTGGTCGGCGGCTCGATCCTCGTGGAGCAGGTCTTCGGATACCCGGGCATCGGCTTCCTCCTGTTCAACGCGGTGATCGGACAGGACTACCCGCTCATGCAGGCGCTCTTCCTGCTCATCACCGTGAGCGTGCTCATCGCCAACTTCCTCGTCGACATCCTGTACGGCGTACTCGACCCAAGGACCCGCCGATGACCACCACACAGCACGTCAAGACACTGCAGTCCGACCAGGCCGTGCGTCCGCCGAGGAAGTTCGCCTTCATCGGTCGATCGGCGGCGACGCTCTGGGCCAACTGGAAGTCCCGCCTCGGGCTCATCATCCTCGCGTTCTTCATCCTCGTCGCGATCTTCGCCCCGGTGCTCGCACCGTACGGCGCGAGCCAGGACGGGTTCCCCCGGAACGCCGACTCGAGTCCCGAGCACTGGTTCGGGACGACAGCGGCGGGCGAGGACGTCCTCAGCCAGCTCATCTACGGTTCGCAGATCAGCGTCACGGTCGGTTTCATCGCCGGCATCCTGTCGACGATCGTCGCCGTCCTGATCGGCCTCAGCTGGGGCTACATCAAGGGCTTCGGCGCCGAGGTCGTGAACTTCATCGTCAACCTGTTCCTCGTGGTGCCCGGCCTGCCGCTCATGATCGTCATCGCCGCGTACCTCCAGAACGGTGGGCTCGTGATGATCGTCGCGGTCATCGTGATCACCGGGTGGGCGTGGGGTGCCCGCGTGCTCCGCAGCCAGACGCAGTCGCTGCGTTCGCGTGACTTCGTGACCGCGGCCCGCTTCTCCGGCGACCGACCGTTCCGCATCGTGTTCAACGAGATCCTGCCGAACATGACGTCCCTCATCGCCGGTGGCTTCTTCGGTGCCGCGACGAGTGCGATCCTCGCGGAGGCCGGCCTCGAGTTCCTCGGCCTCGGCGACTCGTCGATCGTCAGCTGGGGCACCATCCTCTACTGGGCGCAGAACTCCAACGCCCTGCTCACCGGTCAGTGGATCCTCCTCTTCGCCCCCGGTCTCTGCATCGCGCTCCTCGCGATGAGCCTCACCCTCATCAACTTCGGTGTCGACGCGATCAGCAACCCGCGCCTCCGTGAAGGGAAGTCACGATGAACGCCGTCAACCTCCAGGCCGAGAGCGCATCCGCGCCGGCAGCCGGGACCGGAGCGCTCCTCGAGGTCCGCGACCTGTCCGTCGTCTACGAGTCCGTCGGCGCCGCGCCGGTCCAGGCGGTCGACCACGTGTCGTTCTCCGTCGGCGCCGGTGAGTTCATCGGGCTCGTCGGCGAGTCCGGCTCCGGGAAGTCGACGCTCGGCTTCGCGGCCACCCGCTTGCAGAAGCCGCCGGCCCGCATCAACGGCGGGCAGATCCTCTTCGGTGGCAAGGACATCCGCGAGCTCGGCGACGAGGCGCTCCGTGAGCAGCGTCAGGGCGGCTTCGCCATGGTGCTGCAGTCGGGCATGAACGCGCTCAACCCGGTCCGCACGATCCGCAACCACTTCGTGGACATCTTCAAGGCGCACGGCCACGTCTCCCGCGACCGCTGGGACGCCCGGATGGCCGAGCTGGTCGACAAGGTCGGGCTGACGCCGCAGGTGCTCGCGCGCTTCCCCGGCGAGCTGTCCGGCGGCATGCGTCAGCGCGTGTCTATCGCACTGGCACTGTCGCTCGAGCCCCGTCTCATGGTGTTCGACGAGCCGACCACCGCGCTCGACGTCCTCGTGCAGCACGCGATCATGGACACGATCACCGAGCTGCAGCAGGCCGAGGGGTTCACCGCCATCCTCATCAGCCACGACCTCGGCGTCGTGCTCGAGGCGACGCAGCGCGTGCTCGTCATGCACGAGGGTCGCATCGTCGAGGACGCCCCGAGCCGCGATATCCTCGAGCGTCCGCAGGACCCCTACACGCGGATGCTGCTCAGCCACTACGCCGACCCGCGCGCCGCGGTCGTCGAGCTGCCCGGCTTCCCCTCACGGGCGAACCGGGGCACTGCTCCGGTGTCCGGCACGACGACGAGCGTCCCGACCGCGACGAGCGCGAGCTCCGAGTCGGGCCCTTCGACAGGCTCAGGGACCGTTGCCGCCAGGGCCGGTCGTTCGGCCGAGTCGGCGGTCATCGTCGACGCCGTCTCGAAGGTCTACTCGCCGCCGCGTCGCGGTGAGTCCGCGGTGACGGCCGTCGACGACGTGTCGTTCACGCTCGAACCCGGCCAGTCACTCGCGCTCGTGGGGGCCTCGGGCTCCGGCAAGTCGACCATCGCGAAGCTCATCACGGGCATCGAGAAGCCGACCTCCGGCGCGGTCCGCTTCGGTGACCTCGACGTCGCCCAGCTGAACCGCAAGGGCATCCGGAACCTGCACAAGAACGTGCAGATGATCTTCCAGGACCCGTACGCGGCGCTCAACCCGCTGCACACGGTCGAGTACACGCTCACCCGGCCGGTGGTGAACTTCACCGGGCTGAAGGGCGACGCGGTGCGCAAGCGCGTGCTCGAACTCCTCGAGACGGTGGGCCTCTCGCCCGTCGAGCAGTTCGCGGCGAAGCTGCCCCACCAGCTCTCCGGTGGACAGCGGCAGCGAGTCGTGATCGCCCGGGCGCTCGCGAGCGACCCGCAGGTGCTCATCGCCGACGAGCCCGTCTCGATGCTCGACGTGTCGCTGCGTGCCGGTGTGCTCGCACTGCTCGAGGACCTGCGGGAGCAGTGGGGCGTCTCGATGCTCTACATCACGCACGACCTGCTGTCGGCGCGACTCGTGACCGACAACATCATGGTCCTCAACCAGGGTCGCGTCGTCGAACGAGGCGAGACCGCGCACGTCCTGCAGCACCCGCAGGATCCGTACACGATCCAGCTGCTCGACGCCGTCCCCAACCCGGCCCGCGCCAAGCGCTGACGCCCGTCCCGTCCCTGCGCTTCCCCCCGGTCCCTGAGCTTGTCGAAGGGCCTGGTTCCCTCCCGGTCCCTGAGCTTGTCAAAGGGCCACACCCCAACATGAAACAGGAGCAACACCCGTGCTGACCTTCCCCGACGGCTTCCTCTGGGGCGCCGCCACCGCTGCCCACCAGATCGAGGGCAACAACATCAACAGCAACTGGTGGGTGCACGAGCACGAAGCCGGGACGAACATCGTCGAGCCCTCGGGCGACGCGATGGACAGCTACCACCGCTACCGCGAGGACATGCAGCTGCTCGCCGACGCCGGGCTGAACACCTACCGGTTCAGCATCGAGTGGGCGCGGATCGAGCCCGAGCGCGGCATCGTCTCGCGTGCCGAGGTCGACCACTACCGTCGCATGGTCGACACCGCGCACGAGCTGGGACTCAACCCCGTCGTCACGCTCATGCACTTCACGGTGCCGCGCTGGTTCGAGCGCGACGGGTTCTGGCGGGCGAAGGACGCCGCCGACCTCTTCGCGCGGTACACCGAGCTGACCCTGCCGATCGTCGGCGAGGGCGTCGAACACGTCTGCACCATCAACGAGCCGAACATCGCCGCGATGCTCGCCGGTGGTGAGGACGCGGCGAACCTCGTCGCGTACGGCCTGCCGAACCCTGATCTGTTCGTGGCGGACGCGCTTCTCGAGTCGCACACGCGTTCGCGCGAGGTGCTCTCGCAGGTGTCCGGCCTGAAGTCCGGCTGGACCATCGCGACGCAGGCGTTCCGGTCGAACGGCGAGCCGGGTTCCGACGAGATGCTGCGCGAGTACGGCTACCCGCGAGACGACTGGTACCTCGAGCAGTCCGCCGGTGACGACTTCCTCGGCGTCCAGGCGTACACGCGCACGTTCATCGGGCCGAAGGGTCCGCTGCCCGTCGAGGACGGCGTCGAGACGACGCTCACCGGTTGGGAGTTCTACCCGCCGGCCGCCGCCGAAGGTGTGCGGAGCGCCTGGGAGCTGTCGGGTGGGGTGCCGATCATGATCACCGAGAACGGCATCGCGACCTCAGACGACACCCGTCGGATCGACTACACGGACGGCGCCCTGCGCGAGCTGCACGCCTGCATCCAGGACGGGGTCCAGCTCGAGGGGTACCTCCACTGGAGCGCGCTCGACAACTACGAGTGGGCGAGCGGCTTCCGGCCGACCTTCGGCCTCATCGCCGTCGACCGCGAGACCTTCGTACGCACGCCGAAGCCGAGCCTCGCGTGGCTCGGGAACGTCGCGAAGGCGAACGGCCTCACGGAGTAGCGGAGGTTGGCAATTCAGGACGTCTCCGGCGTGTCCGTCCCCGGAACCCGCTGACGAGTCGCGCCACGCGACGGGTCTCCTGAGTTGTGAACGGAGGGACCGCAGGTTGTGTGTGTCCGCAATTCAGGACGCCTCCGGTGCGGCGCCTCCGATTGCGGTCCGGTTGGCCGCGACGCGCGGTACTGGTCCTGAGTTGTGAACGGAGAGAGCCCCCGGCAGCGGTTGCTGCCCGGGGCTCTGTGCATGGTGGTCGGCTGGGGTCCGCATGGGCGGAAGACGCCGGCGGCCGGTCAGCGCTCGCTGCGAGGGCCGCGACCGAAGCGACCACGCGGGCCGTGTTCGTGCGCCGTGTGCTCGTCCCGGCCGAAGGCTCGGGCGATGCTCTCGAGGCTGGCGAGCGTCGTCGCGAGGTCCTCGGGCGAGACGGCGTCGGCGACGGTCTGGCGGACCGCGTCGACCTTGGTGCGGAGCGCGTCGTGCGCCTCGCGACCGGCGTCCGTCAGGGTGATGCCGTCGGCGTCGACGATGACCCAGCCGCGGGCGGCGAAGTCCATGACGATGTCCGCGGTCGAGCGACGAGGACCGCGGTGGTGGCCGTGGCCAGGACCGAACGGTGCGCCGCCGGAACGGTGATCACGACCGAAGCCGCGACCGGACTCGCGCCCGCGCCCGAAGGCCCGATCGTGAGCGGGGTGGCGGTGCTCGTGGTCGCCCGGACGCTCGGCGGATGCGGTGTCCGCCGTCGTCTCGGCAGTGCGCTCGGGGCGACCGAAGCCGCGACCGGGGCCGAACCCGCCGCGGCGGCCGAACCGTTCGGGGCCGCGCGGTCCGCGGCGGTGTGGCGGGAGCGCGGCGTCGATCTCCTCGATGCTCGACGCGCCGGAGGCGATGAGCTCGAGCGTGCGCCAGCTGCGGCGGCCGAGGCCGTCCTCGGCGAGCACCTCGTGCATCGAGTGCTTGACCGCGTGATCGACGGTGCGGAGCCAGAAGCCGAGCGGGCGCTCGGCGGACTGGGTGGTGGACTGCTCTGGGTGAGTCGTTGGGGTGTTCATGGGTGGTCTCCTTATTTGCATGCTCTGTTACATGTAAATGTATAATGACATGTATGTCCGATGATCGTCAAGCGCAGCCCAGCGAACCCACAGCAACCGACCCGGTGGAGATGATCGAGCAGGCCCTCGTCCAGATCCGACGGGACCAGTCAGGTCGTCGCTTCGGCGGACGCGGTGGGCGCGGTGGGCCCGGTCATCACCACCACGATGAGCACGGGGGCGGTCATCGGCACGACGCCGACGGCGGCGCTGAGGACGAACGCGGGCGTGGGCGCGGTCCGGGCTTCGGACCCGGCTTCGGTGGGCCTTGGGGTCCTGGCGGTGGCGCCCGTCACCCGCGCGAGCAGGCGATCGCCCAGGCGGCTCGATTCCGGATGCTGGACGCGCTCGCTCGTGACGAGGCGGCCGGTGGCATGGGGATCAGTGCGCTCGCGGAGTTGATCGGCGTCGACCAGCCCCGCGCGAGCCGGCTCGTGGCCGAAGCGACGAAACGCGGCGAGGTCGCTCGCGCGGTCGACCCGAACGACGGTCGACGCAGCGTGGTGCAGCTGAGCGCCACCGGCCGCGCGGTCCTGCAGGAGGCGCACCGGGGTCGACGCGACGCGGTCACGACCGCGCTCTCGGGGTTCACGCCCGAGGAGGTGGCGCAGTTCGCCGCGTACCTCGAGCGCTTCGCCGCCGCGTGGCCGCGCCCCGACACCGACCGGTAGCTCGCCCGCCTGATCCTCGGCCCCGGGTTCGCAATTCAGGAGCGTCCCGGTGAGTCGAGCCGGATCATCCCCTCGGTGGCGGGACGCGCCCGCGTGCGCCTGAGTTCTGCACGAGCGGACCCGTCCGGTCCATGCCGTTCGCAATTCAGGAGGAGTCAGGCGTGTCGGCCTGGGGATGGCCGTCTCGCGGGAGAACCGCCGGGGCGCTCCTGCGTTGTGAACGGTGAGGCGGCATCGGGACTCGGCCCTCGCTACTCGGGGCGGAGGCGGAGCTCCTGCATCCCGCCGTCGACGGCGATCGAGGTGCCGGTCGTCGAGCCTGATCGCGGGCTCGCCAGGTAGGCGACGGCACCGGCGACCTCGGTCGCGGCGACGAGTCGGCCATGCGGCTGGCGTGCCTCGAGTGCGGCGCGTTCTGCGGCCGGGTCGGCGGCGCTGTCGAGCAGCCGGCCAACCCAGGGGGTGTCGGCCGTGCCCGGGTTGACGCAGTTCACCCGGATGCCCTCGCGCAGGTGGTCGGCGGCCATCGCTCGCGTCAAGGACAGCACGGCTCCCTTCGTCGCCGTGTAGAGCGCGCGCTGGGGGAGTCCCGCCGTCGCGGCGATCGACGCGGTGTTCACGATCGCGGCCGACGGCGACTCGCGCAGGTGTGGGAGGGCCGCGCGCGTCACGCGAGCCATGCCGACCACGTTGATGTCGAAGACGCGGTGCCACTCGTCGTCGTCGTTGGACTCGATGGTGCCCTGCGCGCCGATACCGGCATTGTTCACGATGATGTCGAGGCGGCCGAACCGTGCGACGACGGCGTCGATCGCCGCACGGACCGACGCGTCGTCGGCGACGTTCGCCCGCACCGACAGGCGGGTGGCGGAGTCCTCGTCGGGCGACGGGTTCAGGTCGAGGATCGCGACGCTCGCGCCAGCTGCGGCGAGGCGTTCGACGATCGCGGCGCCGATCCCCGAAGCGCCGCCGGTGACGATCGCGACGAGTCCGTCGAACTCGCCGGTGTCTGCCGCGCTCATGCGCGGCCTCCGAGTGCCTCGGCGGGCTTGGCAGACGGCGCGATTCCAGGGACCGGGTCGACGAACCGCTGTCGCTGGCGGCCGAGGCCCTCGATCTCGACCTCGCAGACGTCGCCCGGTGCGAGGTAGGGGAAGCGGCCGGAGAGCGCGACGCCCTCGGGTGTGCCGGTCAGGACGAGGTCGCCGGGTTCGAGCTGCAGGTATTGGCTCAGGTGCCAGATGACCGTGGCGACGTCGAAGATGAGGTCGGCCGTGCTCGAGTCCTGACGCGGTTCGCCGTTGACCCAGCTGCGGAGTCGCAGGGCGCCGGCGTCGACCTCGTCCGGCGTCACGAGCCACGGGCCGGTCGGGTTGAAGCCCGGAGCGCACTTGCCCTTCGACCACTGCCCGCCACTCGCCGCCATCTGGAAGTCGCGCTCCGACACGTCGTTCGCGGTGACGAAGCCGGCGATGCGGCCGAGGGCGTCCTCAGGGCTGTCGAGGTAGGAGGTGCGCTCGCCGATGACGACGCCCAGCTCGACCTCCCAGTCGGTCTTCGTGCTGCCTCGCGGGATGCGGACGTCGTCGTTCGGGCCGACGACCGTGTTGGGCGTCTTCAGGAACATGATCGGGATCTCGGGAGGGGCGGATCCCGACTCCGCTGCATGCGCCGCGTAGTTCATGCCGATGCAGACGACCGCACTCGGCCGGGCGATCGGAGCGCCGATCCGGAGCTCGTCGGCGCCGTCGAGGACGGGGAGCGCACCCGACTCGAGCGCGGCGCGAACGCGGGCGACGCCGCCGCCGGCGAGGAACGCTCCGTCGATGTCGGGGGTGATCGATCGGAGGTCGTAGGCGGTGTCGCCCGCGAACACGACGGGGGTCTCCCCGTCCACGGGGCCGAGTCTGGCGAAGCGCATGCTGGTCCTTCCGGTTCCGCCGGTGTCCGCGTGCGGACCCGGCTCCGTAGCCGATAACGTCTGAACTCTACCGCCCGATCCAGCCGTTGCAACAGGTGATTCGGTCCACGCTGAGCGCATTGACAGCCCAGACATCGGATGTCTAAGCTCGGTGGCACCAGCCCGAAGGAGCATGCCGACGTGAGTACCATCATCGGATTCGAGACGCACGACGTCCGGTTCCCGACCTCGACCACCCTCGACGGCTCGGACGCCATGAACCCCGACCCCGATTACTCCGCCGCCTACCTCCGGCTCGTGACGGACGCGGACGACGGCCACGAGGGCCACGGCTTCGTCTTCACCATCGGACGCGGCAACGACGTCGAGGTCGCAGCCATCCACGCCCTCCGGGAGCACCTCCTCGGTCGCGAGGTCGAGCCCGTGCTCGACGCCCTCGGAGCCTTCTGGCGCGAACTCGTCTACGATTCCCAGCTCCGGTGGCTCGGCCCCGAGAAGGGCGTCATGCACATGGCGATCGGCGCCGTCGTCAACGCGCTCTGGGACCTCAAGGCCAAACGTGCCGGCCTGCCGCTCTGGCGGCTGCTCGCCACGATGACGCCGGAAGAGCTCGTCGAGCTCGTCGACTTCCGCTACCTGAGCGACGTCCTCACCCCGGACGACGCCCTCACAATCCTCCGACGCGCCGAACCGGGACGGGAGGCCAGGATCGAGGCCCTGCTCGCAGCCGGGTACCCCGCCTACACGACCACGCCCGGGTGGCTCGGCTACTCCGACGAGAAGCTCGACCGCCTGTGTCGCGAAGCGGTCGCTGACGGATTCACACAGGTCAAACTCAAGGTCGGCGGGAACGTGGAAGACGACGTCCGTCGTCTCGCCATCGCCCGGAACGCCGTGGGACCCGACATCCGGATCGCCGTCGACGCCAACCAGCGGTGGGACGTCGCGGAGGCGATCGACTGGATGTCGCGACTCGCCCCCTACGACATCGCCTGGATCGAGGAGCCGACGAGCCCCGACGACATCCTCGGCCACGCGGCGATCGCCCGCGGCGTCGCCCCGATCCCGGTCGCGACCGGCGAGCACATGGCCAACCGCATCATGTTCAAGCAGTTCCTGCAGGCCGACGCCCTCCAGGTGCTCCAGATCGACTCCACGCGGGTCGCCGGCGTGAACGAGAACATCACGATCCTCCTCCTGGCCGCGAAGTTCGGTGTCCCGGTCTGCCCGCACGCCGGTGGCGTCGGGCTGTGCGAAGCGGTGCAGCACCTCTCGATGTTCGACTTCATCGCCGTGTCCGGGAGCGAGGATGGACGCATGATCGAATTCGTCGACCACCTGCACGAGCACTTCGTCGAGCCCGTCGAGATCGTTGCCGGCCGATACCGCGCGCCGCTCGCCCCCGGCGGCGGTTCGGAGATGCTCGCGACGTCGATCGCCGAGTTCACCTTCCGGGGCGCCGGTGCCTGACCTGCTCGTCCCGCGGCTCGCGTACGGCGCCGCCAACCTCGGCAACCTCTACCGCGAGCTCAGCGATGAGGAGGCCTGGGCGATCCTCGATGCGGCCTGGGAACACGGCGTCCGCTTCTACGACACGGCTCCGCACTACGGCCTCGGTCTCTCCGAGCGTCGGCTCGGCGCCTTCCTGCGGACGAAACCGCGCGACGAGTACGTCCTGTCCACCAAGGTCGGCCGTCTCCTCGTGCCGAACCCCGCGGGGGAGGGTGCGCTCGACACCGACAACGACTTCGTCGTCCCGGCGACCTTGCGGCGCGAGTGGGACGCGAGCGAGGCCGGCGTGCGGCGCTCGCTCGACGAGTCCCTCGAACGACTCGGACTCGACCACGTCGACGTGCTCTACCTCCACGACCCGGAACGCAACGATCCGGAGTCCGGGATCTCCGAGGGGATACCGGCGCTCGCCGCACTCCGCGACGAAGGACTCGTCGGGGCGGTCGGGATCGGGTCGATGGACGTCGCCGCTCTGCTCGCCGCGGTGCGCACGGGCCTGACCGATCTCATCATGATCGCCGGTCGGTACACGCTCGCCGAGCAACCGGCGGGCGCGGAGGTGCTGCCCGTCTGCCTGGAACACGGCGTCGGTGTGGTCGCCGCCTCAGTGTTCAACTCCGGCCTGCTGGCCCGCGCCGTCCCCGACCGCGACGGACGCTACGAGTACGGTGCCGTCCCGCCGGAGGTCTTCGACCGCGCCGTCGACATCGCCGAGATCTGCCGTCGGTTCGAGGTCGAACTGCCCGCGGCCGCCCTCCAGTTCCCGCTCCGCCACCCCGCCGTGCGGACGGTCGCGGTCGGCGCCTCGCGGCCGGAGCAGATGATCCAGAACGTGGAGCGCTTCGAGGCTCCGATCCCCGAGACCTTCTGGACGGAGCTGCGCACCAGAGGGCTGCTCGGCTGATGCGGACGATCGACGCGCACCTCCATCTGTGGAATCGCGCCGACGGGTATCACTGGCTCGCTTCGGCCGACGAGGCACTTCGCGAGGACTTCACGCCGGAGCGCGCGGCCGCGGAGCTGCAGGCGGCCGGCGTCGATGCGGCGATCCTCGTCCAGGCCGACGACACGGAGCTCGACACGATGTCCATGCTCACTGCATCGGACGCTTTCAGTTGGGTCGCCGGCGTCGTCGGCTGGGTGCCGATCGACGATGTGAAGCGGGCCGAGGCACTGCTCGACCGTTGGGGCGCGCACCCACGGTTCCGCGGCGTTCGTCAGTTGCTGCACGACGATCCCCGGGACGGCCTGCTCCTGGCCGCGCCCGCGCGCCGGTTGGCGGCGGTCCTCGCGGATCGTGGGCTTCCGCTCGACGTCCCGAACGCCTTCCCTCGGCTGCTCCGTGACGCCACCGGACTCGCACGGCTGGAGGAGGGGCTGACGATCGTCGTCGACCACCTCGCGAAGCCGCCGCGCGACGATGAGGCCTTCGCACAGTGGGCGACCGAGCTGGCCGCGGCGGCGGCGTCACCGAACGTGGTCGCCAAGGTGTCGGGCCTCAATCGAGCCGGTCGGCCGTTCGTGGCGGCCGACGTGCGTCGGGCCTGGGACACCGCACTCGCCTGCTTCGGGCCCGAGCGGTTGATGCTCGGCGGCGACTGGCCGATGACCGTCACGAGCGGCGGGTACGGTGCGGTATGGCACGAGCTGTCCGGTCTCGTCGACGAGTTGTCGCCGGCGGAACGCGATGCACTGCGTGGCGGGACGGCGACGCGCGTCTACCGGCTCGACCCCCGCGGGCCGGTCGGCGTCGACGGACTGACATGATCGGGCAGACGGATGGACACGGAACCATGACGAGGAGGTCACCATGCTGACAGGGATCGACCCGGTGCTGAGCGGCGAACTGCTGCTGCACCTGGACGCGATGGGACATTCGGACGCGGTGGTGATCGCCGACGCGCACTTCCCGGCCACCCGGCTCGGCGAACGCGTCGTCGTGCTGCCGACGCTGTCGACGCCGGAGGTCCTCCGAGCGGTGCGCACGGTGATCCCGCTCGACGACGAGCCCGTGCTCGACCTCATGACGAGTGCCGACGGCACGGTGCTCGACGTCCAGCGGGAACTCATCGCCGCCGCCGGCACAACCGCGGACGCCGTGCGCTTCGTCGACCGGTTCGCCTACTACGACGAGGCCGCCACGGCGTTCCTCATCATCCGCACGGGCGAGACCAGGAAGTACGGGAACGTCACCCTGCGGAAGGGGCTCGTGCTCCCGGGCGCCTGACCCGACCGTGGGCTGCGGTCGCTCACCAGCAGAGCGCGACGATCGCGGCACCGACGACGGCGTAGATCCCCGACAGGACCTGCCGACCGCGGGTGCGGGGTTCGACGGCTGTCTCGACCGTCGCCCCGTGCTCGTCGAGGGTCCGCTTCGGCTTGGGTGCGTGCCAGGGGAGTGTGTTCCAGCGGAGTGCTGCGCCTGCGAGTCCGAAGCCGACGATCGCGACGGCGATGATCCACGCCCAGGACCAGACGCCGACCGGCGCGGCGAGGGCGCGGACGAGGGCGAGGATCACGATGCTGTCGACCGCGTCGACGACCAGTCGGTAGCGCTCGGTCGCCGCCCAGCGTCCCGTACTCCACGCGTGGACGACCTGGAGGGCGAGGACCCACGCGACGACGAGGGCGACGACGGCGCGGATCAGGATCTCGATCATCGTGCTGCTCCGATCTGCTCGAGGAGGGCGACGCCGGCCGCATCGACCGACTCCTGGGTCGCTGAGACGAGGACCACCGTGGTGCCGGTCGCCGGAACGACGCCGACGAAGGACGCGAAGCCGCCCGTGGCGCCGTTGTGCCACACGAGGTCCTCACCGTCGATCGCCTTCCGGTCGGTGATCCAGGCCCAGCCGATCTCGCGATCGCCGAACGCCGCTTGTGGGTCGAGCGCCTCGATGCCCGGCGCGCTGCCGTCGGCCAGTCGCTCCGCGAAGCGCGCGAGATCCTCCGTGTCCGAGCGGATGCCACCGGCGGGCCCGATCGCCGTGCCGGTCCATGCGGCGGCCGTGCGTCCGCCGGCGGTCTCACCGAGGAGGTCGCGGTCGCCGAGCTCGGCCGCATCGCTCACGGGGCTGGTCGAGTCGAGCCCCATCGGACCGGTGATCCGTTCCCCGAGGAGGTCGGCGTAGCTGGTGCCGGCGGCCGAGCCGAGGGCTGCACCGAGGAGTTCGAAGCCGAGGTTGGAGTAGGTACCCTTCGGGGTGTCGAGGGATGCGGACCGCGCCTGCTCGAGCAGCTGGTCGAGGTCCTCGCCGTACGGATTCGCCGTCGTGAGCGCGAACCACGTCGAGGAGAGGATCGTCGAGAGGTCGATCGGCAGGCGTGGCAGGCCGGAGGTGTGGGTGGCGAGCTGCGCGAGGGTGACGTCCGCCGCTGGCGCGTCGCCCAGTTCGAGGAGGTCACCGAGCCTGGTCTCCGGGGTGACCTCGCCGCGCTCGATCGCGTCGGCGAGCAACAGTCCCGTGAAGGCCTTGCTCACCGATCCGATCTCGAACCGGGTGTCCGGCTGGGCGCCGATCGTCGCGGTGCGGGTGCCGTCCGGGGTGACGACGACGGCCAGCAGGGCCTTGCGGTCGGGGCCGGCGAGCTCGCGGACGGTGGCCGCGAGTTCAGCGTCGCCCGTCGCCTCGGGGGGAAGCGTCGAGGGCCCTGGCCGGAAGGCGAGCCCGATCGCGAGTGCGACGGCGGTGCTGACGGCGGCGATGACCCAGACCCGTCTGGGTCGGGACGTGCTGCGTGGTGTGGTGGTCATGCGGGGTCCTTCCTGGGGCCGGTGGTCATTCCATGGCGGCGACGGCGACGAGCAGCGGGACGAGTCGCATGGGCGGGACCGCCACCCGTCCGCGGCCGGCGGGTTGCAGCCAGCCGGCGGCCGTCAGGACGCGGACGTGGTGGTAGACCTGGCCGGTCGTCCCGATGCCGTCGAGTTCGCCGAGGTCCGCGAGTGCAGAGGTGCCGTCGGCGACGGCCAGGAGCAGCTGCAGTCGGACGGGGGAGCCGATGGCCGCGAGTCGCGATGCCGCCGTCGCGAGTGGACCGGAGCCTGCTGATTCCGCGGCGTCGGGGTCGTCACCGAGCGCGAGGAGGTCGTCGGTGGCCCTGGCGTACTGCCACTGCACGGGTCCGCCGCCCGCGACGACCGATCCGGTGAAGAGGACCGCCCCGTGCTCGAGCGCCGCCGTGCGCTGTTCGAGCCCACGGAGCGCCCAGAAGGTGTCGTCGGCATCGCCCGTCGCGGACGCGACGTCGTCCGGTCGCTCGGTGGTCGTGTCGTCGTCGGCCGGTCGGGCGAACACGGCGGCTTCGAGACGCGCGAGACGTGCCTCGAGATCGCCGGGATCGATGGTCGTCATGACCCAAGTGTACAAATATCGTAATTACGAAATCAAGCTAGAAGGTCCGATGGCACGAGCGGTGGCGGCGCGTGTCACACCCGCGAGGCGAGCCGCCCCTGCTTCGCGTGCACCGGGATCAGCAGTCCGAGGCCGATGAGCAGCACGAGCACGATCCCGAGGATCCCCCAGAACTGCGCCCCACCGAGCGTGACGAACAGAGCGAAGGCGGTCGGCGCGAGGAAGGACACGGCGCGGCCGGTCGTGGCGTAGAGGCCGAAGACCTCACCCTCGCGGCCCTCGGGGATGATGCGCGCCAGGAACGAGCGGCTCGCCGACTGGGCAGGGCCGACGAACAGGCACAGCATGAGGCCGAAGACCCAGAAGATCGTCGCGCCGCCCTCGTGGAGGAAGAACACGGCGCTTCCCGCGATGACGAGGCCGATGAGCGACGCGACGATGACGGGTTTCGGGCCCACCTTGTCGTCGAGCAGGCCGATCGTGATCGTCGCGATCCCGGCGACGACGTTGGCGGCGATCGCGAAGATGATCACCTCGCCGGGTGAGAAGCCGAAGGTCCCTGCGGCCAGGACGCCACCGAAGGTGAAGACACCGGCGAGCCCGTCGCGGAACACGGCGCTCGCGAGCAGGAAGTAGAGCGTCTGTCGGCTGTCGCGCCAGAGTTCCGCGATGCTCTTGGCGAGCACCCCGTAGGAGGCGAAGAACCCGACGTGCGGCCGGGCGACGGCCTGGGGTGCGTGGTACTCGGGCACCGCGAACAGCACGGGCAGGGCGAAGATCCCGAACCACGCCGCAGACACGAGCATCGCGACGCGGACGTCCATGCCGTCTTCGCCGGTGACGCCGAAGAGTCCGACCTCGGGGGAGATGAAGCCGAAGTACACGATGAGCAGCAGCACGATGCCGCCGATGTACCCCATGCCCCAGCCGAGACCGGAGACCTTGCCGATGGAGGTGGGCGTCGACACCTGGGCGAGCATCGCGTTGTAGTTGACGCCGGCGAACTCGAACACGATGTTGCCGACCGCGAGGAGGACGAGGCCCAGCCAGAGGAAGTTCGGATCGGGGGCGACGAAGAAGAGGAGCGCGGTGATCGCGACGACGACGTAGGTGTTGAAGCCGAGCCAGAACTTCCGCCGCCCGGCGGAGTCCGACCGCTGGCCGACGACCGGCGCGAGGATCGCGATCAGCAGCCCGGCGGCGGCGAGCGCCCACCCGAGGGACGCCGACACCGCGGCCTCCTCGCCGAAGGAGTCGCTCGTCAGATAGACGGTGAACACGAAGGTGGTGACGACGGCGTTGAACGACGCCGAGCCCCAGTCCCACAGGCTCCACGCGAAGATGCGACCCTTGCGACCCGCCTGCGCTTTCACAGCGGCGACCTGCGAGGTGTCGAGGTCGACGGTGGCTGCTGCGGCGTCGGGGGTGACGAGCGGTGGTGGCGGGAAGTTGCGGGGCCGGGATCCGAGACGCGGGGCCTCGTCGCCGGGCCCACCTGTCCGGCCGGTGTCGTCGGTGCCACCTGGGGGAGTCGTGCTCATGCACTGAGGCTAGTGCCGCGTGGTGAACGGGCGGTAGCGCGGAGGCCCGGCGTTGCAGTCGACGACACCGAACTCTACATTTGATATTTCGAGGACATCGAGCGCAGCAGCCCCGATGCTCACGACCGACCTGAGCTGGTGGAGACACCGTGCCTGAACGACGAAAGACACTGCAACGATGAGCCTGGAAGCACGCGATCTCTCCTTCGGCTATTCGCCGCGTCGCCGCGACCCGGTCCACGTGTTGCGGGGGGTGAGTCTTTCTGTAGCCGCCGGTGAGTCGTTGGCGGTCGTCGGGCCCTCGGGATCCGGGAAGTCGACACTCCTGCACTGCCTATCTGGTCTCCGAGCTCCGACACGTGGAAGCGTCGTGGCGTTGGGGACGGAGCTGTCATCCCTGACCGAATGGGGTCGTTCCCGATTCCGGCGGCGGTCCGTCGGCTTCGTGTTCCAGGACTACAACCTGATCCCCTCCATCAACGTGCGGGACAACCTCGCGTTGCCAGCGCTCTTCGCCGGTCGCGCAGCCGGGCGTCAGGCGGTCGCAGATGTCGCCGCGGACATCGGAATGGCGTCGCGCCTCCGGCATCGCCCGGACGAGCTGTCAGGCGGTGAACGGCAGCGCGTCGCGATCGGCCGGGTGTTGCTGTCCCAGGCTGAATTGGTCTTCGCCGACGAACCCACCGGTGCACTCGACACGTCGTCAGGACGGGTCGTGCTCGACCTCCTGTTCGGATCGCTCGGTTCCGAACGCACGATGGTGATGGTGACTCATGACCTCGACGCTGCTGCGCGTGCGGATCGTGTGCTGGTCCTCTGTGACGGTTCCGTCCACGCCGAGCTGACGTCCGCCACCCCGGAAGCGCTCTTGTCCGCCATCGAAACGGCCCGCGCGGACAGTGTCCATACGTCCGTGGAAGCATGACGATGGCCGGTCTCGTTCTCCGCACACTCCAGCAGCAGTGGCGGGTGTGGATCTCCCTGCTCCTGTTCCTGGCACTCGCGAACGCGCTCCTTGTCAGCGTGGGAGTGCTCGTGGAGGTCGCCGATCGGCTGCCCGTCCGGGAACAGCGCATCGTCCGGAATCTGAGCACGCCGATGTACGGGATGGCCTCGCTCGCCGTCCTCGTCATCACCTCCAGCGCGGTCTCCTTGGCGGTGCAACTCCAGCGTCGACCGTTCGCGACTTGGAAGCTCGCGGGGATGTCGTCAGTGCGGATCGCCGGCGTCCTGGTATCGCAGCTGATCGTGCTCGGGACCGTGGGCGGAGCGCTCGGGCTGCCGCTGGCCCTATTGGTCGCGCCGCGGTTCACCGCCTGGGTCCTGCAGGCCAACGCGGTCACCGCGATCGTCGTTGCCCCGGCGAGCACGCTGGCGCTCCTGTCGACCTGGGCACTAATCATCGGCATCCTGTTGCTCGCCGGTCTGCGAGGCGTCGGCTCGATCCTCCGGGTACCGGCGGTCGACGCGGTCCTGAGCGCAGACGTCGTCCGCAGTCGCCCGACCGCGTTCAGGCTCGCGCTCAGCCTGGTCATCTCGGCGGCGGTCCTCGCAATGGCGGCCGGAATGGTCGGCTCGGCGAGCGGCGACGTGTCCAGTCGGCTCGGGCTCCTGGTCGGCCTCGCGATGCTCCTGTCGTTGCTGATCATCCCGCTGATCGCGCTGCACGTCTCGCGGGTCACTGCGCTGTTCCTCGCAGCGTGGACGTGGATCGTCCCACGTCGATGGTCGACCGCTTGGTACCTCGCGCGTCGCGGCTGCGCCTTCCGCTTGGACCGTGTAGGCGTCTCCCTCGTTCCGCTCTACGTCGCGGTCGCCCTCGCGAGTTCGATCTACACCGTGTTCGAGACCGCCGATTCCGCCAGGAGGGCGGCCGGGCTTGTGCCCGCCGGCGAGCACGGTATCAACCACTCCGGCGTCTGGACCATTCTCGGTCCGACGGTCGTCCTGGCGATCGCCGGCACCGCGACGGTCGTGGTGATGGCTGCTCGTGAGCGAACGCACGAGCGGGCGCTGCTGGCTGTGGGCGGCGTCAGTCACCGCTCGATCGTCGGGGCCGGCATCGTCGAAGCCTTCATGTATGCCGTGACCGCGACGTTTCTCGGGCTCCTGACGGCAGCGGCTGTCTCAGTGGTGGAGGCTGAGGCGTTCGGTCGCCTCGAAACGGGGGCGCGCCCCCTGCTCGCCGTCGTGCCAGGCCTCGCAGTCGGCGCTGCAGGTTTCTGTGTGCTGGCCGCCGCCCTCGCTTTGCCCGCGGCGCTGGAGCATCGTCGGTCGGCGGTGGACAGGCTCGCTCGCTGAAGGTTCGCTGGGATGCGGAACGGGCCCGGGAATAGCTTCGGGCACCCCGCGTTGGACTTGAGCGTACGACACTCAAGTTTGAATCCAGGAGGTTCACGTGCCCGAAGACTTCACCCAGGGCGGCGCAGCAGCAGACGGCGGATCGTCGTCGTTCGACGACTTCCTCGCCCGATACCTCGAGGGCGAGCGGGCGCGTTCGGCGCGGACCATCGACCTCAGCCGCTTCCTCACCGCGCGGACGCAGGAGATCCTGCAGCGCGCCGGCCGGTTCGCGCTCGAGCGCGGCCAGAACGAGCTCGACGCGCTGCACATCCTGCGCGTCATCGTGAGCGAGGAGCCCGCGAAGGACGCCGTCGCGCGCCTCGGCGTCGACCCGAAGGTCATCGCCAAGGCCGCCGAGCAGCGCCTGCCGCAGGCGTCCTCGCCGAGCGTCAAGGACCCGGCCATCACGCCGTCGGCCCAGCGCGCACTGTTCCACGCCTACCAGGTGGCCCGCGCCGCCGGATCGACGTACGTCGACCCCGAGCACCTCTTCTTCGCCCTCGTCATCAACCAGGACTCGCCAGCCGGTGAAGTCCTCGCCCGCGCCGGCGTCACGGCGGAGGCGCTGACCCAGGGCATGCGCCAGACCGTCGGCGACCCCGGCGTCGCCACCGACGACCAGGACGACCGCGATGCCGACGACCTCGACTCGGACACCCCGATGCTCGACCGTTTCGGCACCGACCTCACGGCGCTCGCCGCCGGCGGATCGCTCGACCCCGTCATCGGACGTTCGGAGGAGATCGAGCAGACCATCGAGATCCTCTCCCGACGCACGAAGAACAACCCCGTGCTCGTCGGCGAGGCCGGCGTCGGCAAGACCGCGGTCGTCGAGGGGCTCGCCCAGGCGATCGTCGACGGCGGCGTCCCGGAGCAGCTGCGCGGGAAGCGCGTCATCTCACTCGACCTGCCGGCCATGGTCGCCGGAACCCGGTACCGCGGTGACTTCGAGGAGCGCCTCACCGGCCTGCTCGACGAGATCGCAGCCAACCGCTCCGAGCTGATCGTCTTCATCGACGAGGTCCACACCGTCGTCGGCGCCGGAGGCTCCGGCGAGGGCGGCATGGACGCCGGCAACATGCTCAAGCCGCGTCTCGCGCGCGGTGAGCTGCACCTCATCGGTGCGACCACGCTCCGTGAGTACCGCGGGATCGAGAAGGACCCGGCACTCGAACGCCGCTTCCAGCCCGTGCGCGTCGGCGAGCCGTCGATCGAGGACGCCGTCCTCATCCTCGACGGTCTCCGTCCGGCGTACGAGGAGCACCACGACGTCCGCTTCACCGACGACGCCCTCCGCGCCGCCGTCGAGCTCTCGGCCCGCTACCTGCCCGACCGCGTCCTGCCCGACAAGGCCATCGACCTCGTCGACCAGGCCGGAGCCCGGCTGCGGTTGCGGCTCGGGAAGGCGGTCGACGTGAGCGCCCTCGTCGAGGAGCTCGCGACACTCGAGGCGTCGAAGAACGCTGCCGTGTCGGCCGAGCACTACGAGGAGGCCTCGCGCATCCGCGATGAGATCACCGCCGTGCAGGCGAAGCTCGACGCCGCCTCCAACGGCCCCGGCGCGCGCACCGACCGCGACGCCGTCGTCGACGAGGCCCAGATCGCCGGCGTCGTGTCCCGCGCCACCGGCATCCCGGTCAGTCGGCTCACGGAGGGCGAGCGGGAACGTCTCGCCGGCCTCGAGGACGAACTGCACGCTCGCGTCATCGGCCAGCACGACGCCGTGACCGCGGTGTCGAAGGCCGTCCGTCGCAACCGCACGGGCATGGGGGATGCGAACCGACCCGTCGGCAGCTTCCTGTTCCTCGGCCCCACCGGCGTGGGTAAGACGGAGCTCGCGAAGGCGCTCGCCGGATCCCTCTTCGCTGACGAGCACTCGGTGATCCGCTTCGACATGAGCGAGTTCGGCGAACGCCACACGGTGTCGCGACTCGTCGGCGCCCCTCCCGGGTACGTCGGGTTCGACGAGGCGGGCCAGCTCACCGAGCGCGTGCGACGCAACCCGTACTCGATCGTGCTGTTCGACGAGATCGAGAAGGCGCACCCGGACGTGTTCAACCTGCTCCTGCAGGTGCTCGACGACGGTCGCCTGACCGACGGTCAGGGGCGGACGATCGACTTCCGCAACACGGTCGTCGTCATGACGTCGAACCTCGGCTCCGAGTTCCTGGCCTCCCGGTCCGGTGCGATGGGCTTCGTGGCGGGCGGCGCCGACGACCCGACGGGCTTCGGCTCCGAGGAGGCGCTGCGTGCCCGGGTCATGGGCAAGCTGCGCGAGGCGATGCGTCCGGAGTTCCTCAACCGCATCGATGAGATCGTCCTCTTCCGCAAGCTCGACCAGCAGCAGCTGCAGGAGATCGTCGGGCTGATGCTCGGCCGCACGACCGAACGGTTGGCCGCGCGCGGTGCGTCACTCGAGACGACGCCCGAGGCGCTCGCGCTCCTCGCGGAGCTCGGCTACGAGCCGGAGTACGGCGCGCGCCCCCTGCGTCGCCTCATCCAGCGTGAGGTCGACGACCGCATCGCCGAGCTCGTCGTGAGTGGTGGGGTCGGCGACGGCTCGACCGTGCACGTCGACGCGGTCGGCGGGAAGATCGTCGTCACCGAACGGTCCGTGGTGGTGGCGGAAGCCGCCTAAGCCGGGAGATGGATCGACAGGCTCAGGGACCGGACCTCCGGACCCTGGGCCTGTCGCCGTTCCGGCTGGCCGCCGCGCAGGCAAACTGGCCATCCGCTGGGAGTTGAGCCAGGCGGACTCAACTTTCTTGACGTCGAAACCGGGCCTCGGTAGCATTGAGTCATCGGGGCTCAAGTCTCGACGTCACACCAGCATCACCCATCAACCAGCTCGGTGCCGAGCTCGTCGAGTCGGCCGGACGCCCACAGCATGCCGCCCGAGTCGACGAGTTCCGAACCGGCAGTCAACACAAGGAGAACCAACACATGGCACGTGCAGTAGGCATCGACCTCGGTACCACCAACTCGGTGGTCGCCGTCCTCGAAGGTGGAGAACCCACCGTCATCGCCAACGCCGAGGGCTTCCGCACCACCCCCTCCGTCGTCGCATTCACCAAGGACGGCGAGGTGCTCGTCGGCGAGACCGCGAAGCGCCAGGCCGTCACCAACGTCGACCGCACCATCGCGAGCGTCAAGCGCCACATGGGCACCGACTGGAAGTTCGACGTCGACGGCAAGAAGTACACGCCGCAGGAGCTGTCCGCCCGCATCCTCGCGAAGCTGAAGCGCGACGCCGAGCAGTACCTGGGCGACACCGTGACCGACGCGGTCATCACCGTCCCCGCCTACTTCAACGACGCCGAGCGTCAGGCCACGAAGGAGGCCGGTGAGGTCGCAGGCCTCAACGTGCTCCGCATCATCAACGAGCCGACCGCCGCTGCCCTCGCCTACGGCCTCGACCGTGGTAAGGAGGACGAGCTCATCCTCGTCTTCGACCTCGGTGGCGGTACCTTCGACGTCTCGCTGCTCGAAGTGGGCAAGGACGACGACTTCTCCACCATCCAGGTCCGTTCCACCTCCGGCGACAACCGCCTCGGTGGAGACGACTGGGACCAGCGCGTCGTCGACTACCTGATCAAGCGCTTCAAGGACTCGACCGGTGTCGACGTCTCGGGCGACAAGATCGCGAAGCAGCGCCTCAAGGAGGCCGCCGAGCAGGCGAAGAAGGAGCTCAGCTCCTCGATGTCGACCTCGATCCAGCTCCCGTACCTCTCCCTCACGGAGAACGGCCCGGCGAACCTCGATGAGACCCTCAGCCGCGCGAAGTTCGAGGAGCTCACCAACGACCTCCTCGAGCGCACCCGCAAGCCGTTCAACGACGTCATCGCCGAGGCCGGCGTGAAGGTCTCCGACATCGCGCACGTCGTGCTCGTCGGTGGATCGACCCGTATGCCCGCCGTCGCGGAGCTCGTCAAGAAGCTCACCGGTGGTCAGGAGCCCAACAAGGGCGTCAACCCTGACGAGGTCGTCGCCGTCGGCGCCGCCCTCCAGGCCGGCGTGCTGAAGGGTGAGCGCAAGGACGTGCTGCTCATCGACGTCACCCCCCTGTCGCTCGGTATCGAGACCAAGGGTGGCATCATGACGAAGCTCATCGAGCGCAACACCGCGATCCCCACGAAGCGGAGCGAGACCTTCACCACGGCCGACGACAACCAGCCGTCCGTCGCGATCCAGGTCTTCCAGGGCGAGCGTGAGTTCACCCGCGACAACAAGAACCTCGGCACCTTCGAGCTGACCGGCATCGCGCCGGCTCCGCGCGGTGTGCCGCAGGTCGAGGTCACCTTCGACATCGACGCCAACGGCATCGTGCACGTGTCCGCCAAGGACAAGGGCACCGGCAAGGAGCAGTCGATGACCATCACCGGTGGCTCGTCCCTCGGCAAGGAGGACATCGAGCGCATGGTCCGCGAGGCCGAGGAGCACGCTGCGGACGACAAGGCCCGCCGCGAGCAGGCCGAGGTCCGCAACAGCGCCGAGCAGCTCGCGTACTCGATCGACAAGCTCATCAAGGAGAACGACGACAAGCTGCCCGAGGACATCAAGACCGATGTCCAGGCCGATGTCGACGCCCTGAAGAGCGCGCTCGCCGGTGAGGACGAGGACGCGGTGAAGACCGCGTTCGACAAGCTCAACGAGAGCCAGGTCAAGCTCGGCGAGGCGATCTACGCCCAGGCGCAGGCCTCCGAGTCCGCCGCAGGAACCGAGGCCCCGGCTGAGGAGGCGACCTCCGATGAGGACGTCGTCGACGCCGAGGTCGTCGAGGACGAAGACGACAAGGACAAGAAGTAACCATGACTGACGAGAACCAGAACCAGAACCAGGACGATCCCATCATCCCTTCGACAGGCTCAGGACAGGCCGCGAAGCATGGGGACGACCCGGAGACCGGCGAGGTTCGTCAGCCTGGCACCGAGGGGGCTGACGCCGACGCGTCGGCCCCCTCGGGCGCACCTGCCGAATCCGCCGACGCCGAGGCACCGGCCGCCGACGACGAGCTGACCGTCGAGGACATCCTCAATGCGGCTCCCGAGGAGCCCGTGCAGGGCGGCGACCTCTCCCCGGCCGAGCAGCTCGCTGCAGAACGCCTCGGCGACCTGCAGCGCGTCACGGCCGAGTACGCGAACTACCGGAAGCGCACCGAGGCCGGCCGCGAGGTGGAGCGCGAGCGCACCACCGGCGAGGTCGCCAAGGTCCTGCTCCCGGTGCTCGACGACCTCGACCGCGCTGACAAGCACGGCGACCTCGAGGGCGACGCCCCCTTCACGCAGATCGCGGCCAAGCTCCGCGGCGCTGCCGAGAAGCTCGGGCTGAAGCCGTTCGGAGCGGTCGGCGAGACCTTCGACCCCAACGTGCACGAGGCCATCTTCCAGCAGCCCACGCCGGGCGCCGAGGGCGAGACCGTCCTCGACGTCGTGGAGACCGGGTACCACCTGGGCTCCACCCTGCTGCGCGCCGCGAAGGTGGTCGTCGCGGTCCCGGCGAGCTAGCCATGGCGAGTCAGGACTGGTTCGACAAGGACTTCTACAAGGTCCTCGGCGTCAAGAAGGACGTGACGCCCGCGGAGCTGAAGAAGGTCTACCGGAAGCTCGCCCGGCAGTACCACCCGGACTCCAACCCGGGTGATGCGAAGGCGGAGGCGAAGTTCAAGGAGATCAGCGAGGCCCACTCGGTCCTCGGCGACCCCGAGCAGCGCAAGGAGTACGACGCCGTTCGTGCCATGGGCGGTGGAGCACGCTTCACCGCCCCGGGTGCCGGCGGCGGCCAGGGCGGCTTCGAGGACGTCTTCGGGACGATGTTCGGTGGGGGCGGTGGTGGTGGCGGTCGCCAGAGCTACAGCTACCAGCAGGCTCCTCCCGGATACGAGGACATCCTCGGCGGCATGTTCGGCCAGGGTGGCTTCGGCCAGACCTCAGGTGGCTTCCGCGGCTACGGCGGACCCACGCCGGGCCGCGACATCACCGCGCACACGACGATCGACTTCATCACGGCCACGCAGGGCGACACCATCTCCCTGCAGACCTCCGAGGGACGCACCATCAAGGTGAAGATCCCGGCGGGTGTGTCGGATGGACAGAAGATCCGCCTGCGCGGCAAGGGGCAGCCGAGTCCGGACGGCGGCGAACCCGGCGATATCGTGGTCACCGTGAGTGTCCGCAAGCATCCCGTGTTCGAACGCGACGGCCTGAACCTCCGCGTCACCGTGCCGGTCACCTTCGTGGAGGCCGCGCTCGGCGCCACGATCGAGGTTCCGACGCTCGGCGGCGACCCCGTCAAGCTGCGCGTCGCCCCCGGTACGCCGAGCGGCCGCGTCCTCCGCGTCAAGGGCCGCGGTGTCGCGACGACGAAGGGCACCGGCGACCTCTTGGCCGTCGTGCAGATCGTCGTCCCGGCGCATCTCGGCGGCGAGGCCAAGGAAGCACTCGAACGGTTCCACGAGCTGGAGCCGAAGGACAACCCCCGCGACGAGCTCATCGCTCGGGCGCGGGGCTAGCAGCCAGCAGCACACGGAAGGGCAGGGAGCATGGACGAGCATTCGCCGGTCTTCGCGATCGCGATGGCTGCCGAGCTCGCCGGCATGCACCCGCAGACCCTTCGGCAGTACGACCGGCTCGGGCTCGTGTCGCCGACGCGGACCGCGGGGAAGTCACGCAGGTACTCGATGCGCGACATCGCCCAGCTCCGTGAGGTGTCGAGGCTCAGTGCCGAGGGCGTCAGCCTCGAGGGCATCTCCCGCATCCTGACCCTGGAGAACGAGGTCAGCTCGCTCCAGGGTCGGGTGCGGGAGCTCGAGCACGCGCTCGCCAACGCCCTGCTGCGTACCCCGGGTAACCGGGTGTTCGCCGCCGGTATGGAGGGGAGCGTCGTCCCGATGCGGAGCGGTACCCGCACCCGCCGCCGGACCGAGGTCGTCGTCTGGCGGCCGTCGCTCTCCGAGTAGCCGACCACAGCGCACTCGTCGCCGTCATCCCGCGTGGATGACGACCACGGGTGCGCTGTCGTATGGGTGCGCGCCGCGTAGGGTTGGGGCATGAGCGCGCAGCCCGTGGTGACGAAGCCGGACCCGGCGCAGACCGCACCCGCGACGGCCCGGAGGCGGCGCGGCGCCCGCCTGACCGGGCTGACCGCCTACCCGCTCATGTACTTCGGCGTCATCGCGGGCGTGCTTCCGCTGCTGACGCTCGTCGTGATCGGCGCCCCCATCCTCGTCGGCGTCCTGCTCGGTGCGGGCGAGGCCGAATGGGTCGACGGCTTCTCGCGGGTGTTCGGCTTCATCCTGCTCTTCCTGACACCGCCGTTCGGTGCCTGGGTGTGGGGGTACGTCGCGCTCGGGGTCGTCGCCTTCCTTGGCGGCATCGCCCTCAGCCTGCGGATCCTGCGACGTCACGGCGTGCGTCGCGCCGGAGCGGTCACGCACTGGGGCATGTGGGCCACCGTCCCGCTGCAGCTCATCTTCGCGGTCATCAGCCTCGTGATCGTGTTCGGTGCGATCGCGTCCGTCCGCGCCGAGGACGCCAGCGGCCTCGAGACCGTCCGCGCCTTCGGCCAGGGCGTCGCCATCGCCACGGTCGTCAACCTCCTCGTCTCCGCCGGGCTCGGCGTCCTCGTCTTCCCGGCAGTCCTCCGAGCAGTGAAGGCGGAGAAGCCGGCTCGGCGCGCCCGTCGACGCGGCTGACCACTGGACGGTGTCGGTCCCCGGGAGCAGAATCGCTGCATCAGCCGGTCCAGGCTGTGTCGCCGCTCCAGAAGGGAAGCAGCCATGTCCACGCCGCCGATCGCCGTCGATCCGCCCTCCATGTACACGAGCCCCGCCTTCGCGCAGGGCATGATCCTCCCGGCCGGCCCGACGCTGTTCGTCGGCGGGCAGAACGGCGTCGACGCTGAGGGTGCACTCCTCGACGGCCTCGGTCCGCAGACGGAACAGGCGCTCCGGAACGTCCTCACGGTGCTCGCCGAGGCCGGTTCCGGGCCCGAGCACGTCGCGAAGCTCACCATCTACCTCGCGCCAGGGATCGATCCGTCCGACGGCTATGCGGCGACCACGGCGGTCTGGGGTGGTCGCCGGACCGCGGTGACGGTCGTCTCCGTCGCCCCGGCACGTCCGGGAGCGCTCGTCGAGATCGACGCCGTGGCGGCGGTCCCCGCGTCCTGACCGCGCGAACCCGTGCGGACGACCCGCCGGTACGCTGAGGGGATGCCCGAGTTCTCCTTCGACGCGCTGCGCCGGTTCCCCGATCACGAGGCACCCAACCTCTTCGCCGTCGACGCGACCGACCGGCTCCTGCTCGACGAAGCGTCCGAGGCCCTGGCCGGGCGGGTGCCGACGCCCGGCGAGATCGTCGTCGTCGGCGACGCCTACGGGGCGCTGACCCTCGGCGCCATCGCGCTCCTGGGGGCGACCGACGTCCGGGTCCACCAGGACGCTGCCGTCGGAGAACGGGCCCTCGCGGCCAACGCCGAACGGCTCGGCGTCGACGGCGGCTTCCGCAACCTGCCGCTCGGCGAGGAGCTGTTCACGGGCGCATCACTCGTCCTCGTGCAACTCCCGAAGCACCTCGAAGCACTGCACGAGATCGCCGCCGCCGTGACCCGTTGGAGCGCCGCAGACGTCCGCCTCCTGGCGGGTGGCCGGGTGAAACACCTGACGCCCGCGATGAACGAGGTCCTCGGTCGGAGCTTCTCGACCGTCACCGCGAGCCTCGCCCGGCAGAAGTCCCGGGTGCTCCGCGCCAGCGACCCGGTGACCGCCGCCGTCGAGGGAGCGCGTGACGAGGCTGACACCACGGCCCCGACCGCGCTGCGCACCGAGCACCATGCCGACATCGGCCTGACCATCGCCGCCGCCGGCACGGCGTTCGCGGGCACGAAGCTCGACATCGGTACCCGCTTCCTGCTCGAGGCGCTGCCGGAGATCGCGCCCGACGCCCGGACGGCCATCGACCTCGGCTGCGGCACCGGCGTCCTCGCGGTGTCGCTCGCCATCGCCCGACCCGAGCTTGCAGTCATCGCGACCGACCAGTCCGCTGCAGCGGTCGCCTCGACCACCGCGACCATCGCGGCCAACGACGACGCCGACCGCCGGCTGGCCGAGCGCATCACGGTGCTCCGCGACGACGGCCTGTCGATGCAGCCGGACGCGTCAGCCGACCTCATCGTCCTGAACCCGCCCTTCCACAGCGGGACCACCGTCCACACGGGCGTCGCCCACGACCTGTTCGCCGAGGCCGCGCGTGTCCTGCAGCCGGGTGGCACCCTCGCCGTCGTGTGGAACTCGCACCTCGGCTACCGGGCTGCCCTCGAGCGGCTCGTCGGTCCGACGACGCAGTTCGCGCGCAACCAGAAGTTCACGGTGACGATCTCGCGCCCCCGCGCCCCCGGCGAGCCGCGTCCGTAACTCCTGCTGCTTGGACCGCTCGACGAGCAGCGGCCGCTCGGGCACCGGCATCGTCGACCGTCCGGACGGGCGTTGCAGGAGTTGTGGACGTCAGGCGGCGTTCCAGAGGCGCTCGATGCGCTCGCGGAGTGCGGTCTCCTCAGGGGACTCGTCGGCGTACTCGGAGGCGTCGATCGTGATGGTGTTCGCGGCGTCGAACCACCAGGTCCCCGGCTCACCGTCGACGCCGATTCTCGTCCAGGTCCCCGGCGCGATGCCAGCCTTGACGAGCCCGATGGCCGCCCCGAGTGTCGCGTCGTCCGCCGCGCGGACGTCCACCTGCAGGCGGTCGGCGCTGCTCTCGAACGAGGCCAGCGAGCCCGATGCGGTCAGCTGCTCGACCAGGGTGAACAGCGATGCGGCCTCCGCGCGAGAGCCGCTCACCGAGAACGTGCCTGGGTCGCCGCTCGCGACAGGGCCACCGATCCGAAGCGATTCGACGATCGACGCCGCCGGCAGCGCGTCGAGCGCATCGAGGGCGGCGCGCCCCGCCATCGGATCCGACACCGTGATCCCGAGGCGGTCACTTGACGCCGCGATCGCGGTCACGCCGGGCACCGCGCCGAGAGCCTGGACGACCGGCAGCATGTCCGCCGACTGGTCGCCGTCATCCCAGGTGACGATCCCGCCCTGGATCTCCACTGCGACGTTCGCCGGAACCGCACCCGTCGCCACCGCGGTCGCGGCGGCCACGTCCTCGACGCTCGCGATGCGGAGGTCGATCGTGTCCGGGGTCAGCGTGGCGCCGATGACCTCGAACTGCTCGGCGACGGCCAGGTAGGCGGCGCGAGTCGTATCGGGGTCGCCGCTGACCGTCGCGTCGTCGTCGACGCCTGAGGAGATGGAGAACCGCGCGTCCCCGTCCCAGTTGGGGAAGCCGGGGGGCGCATCGTCGGCATCGTCCTCGCCGGGTTCGGCCGGGTCGACACCGTCATCGCTGCGGCCGGTGACGACCGCGGCGGTGTAGGCGGGCGTCGCGTCGGCGGTCGCCCTGGCCAGGTCGTAGGCATCGAGGAAGTCCTCGCCCGGACGCGCCACGAGGGTGAGCGAGGCCGCGCGCGCACCGTCGGTTCCAGCGGAGGCGAGCTGCAGCTCGCCGCCCGGCACGCCCTCGTCCTCGAGCGAGGCGAGCAGCTCCAGCTGGGTCGCGTTGTCGGCTCGTCGGTCGAGGACGGACAGGGTGAACCCGCGGACGGTGAGGTCGACGCCCTCCCACGTCGCTCCGCCGCTCCGCTTCGCCTGCTCGTTCAGGAATCCGCCGATGCGGTCCACGATCGCGCTCAGTCGATCGTCGGTGACGTCGTCGTCCAGGAGCACCGACGCCGATGCCGTTCCGCTCCACGGCAGGGTGTTGCTCCCGGTCGTGTCGACATCGGCCACCTCCGGGACACCGTCCAGGAGCTGCTCGAAGTCCCGTCCGGCGGCGGAAGCCGCGTTCACGTCGCCGCAGCCTGAGAGACCGAGGACGGCGGCCACGGTGAACAGCGCCGTGGCGACGGTCCGGATCGTGCGGTTCTGCTGCATGGATCCACCCTAGGAGCCGCACGCCGCAGCCCGCGTCGGGGTGCTCCCGACGTCTCAGGTGCGGCGCCGAGTGTGCCCGTATGCTGGCCCGATGTCCGAGCCGTCCACCCCTGCAGACGGAGCACCTCGCGGCTCGCGCCGCCGAGATCAGCACGATCTCACCGCGGTCGAGCGCTGGATCGACGACCGGGCCAACCGGCTCCTGCGCGACGCCCCCGACGGCGGTGCACGGGCGAAGGCCGTCGAGTTCCTCGTCTTCGGGGCGAAACAGGCGTGGGCGTGCATCTTCGGCGCAGCGATGCTCGCGGTCATCGTCGCCGCCCGCCTCTGGTACCCGGACGACGTCTGGCTCGCCCGGAACGACGCGCTCGTCGTCGCTGCCATCGTCATCCAGGTGGTCATGATCGTCACCAGGCTCGAGACGGGCCGCGAGCTCTGGGTGATCGTCCTGTTCCACGTCGTCGGGACGGGTATGGAGCTGTTCAAGACCGGGGTGGGGTCGTGGGAGTACGACGGCGGCGGGGTCCTGCACCTCGGCGCCGTGCCGTTGTACACCGGGTTCATGTACGCGGCCGTCGGGTCGTACATGGTCCGGGTGTACCGGCTCTTCGACCTCCGGTTCGACCGCTATCCACGGGTGTGGCTCACGACGATCATCGCGGCCGGCATCTACGTGAACTTCTTCAGCCAGCACTTCATCGTGGATCTGCGATGGGTGCTGCTCGCGGCCGTCCTCCTCGTGTTCGCCCGGACGATGATGCACTTCCGCGTGTTCCGTCGGACGCACCGCATGCCCGTCCTGGTGGCGTTCCTGCTCGTGGCCTGCTTCATCTGGATCGCCGAGAACATCGGGACGATCACGGGCGCCTGGCTGTACCCGAACCAGGAGGACGGCTGGCAACTCGTCCCGCTCACCAAGCTGGTGTCGTGGTTCCTCCTCATGATGATCTCGGTGGTGATGGTCACCTGGGTGTACCCGCCCAAGCGGCCCGATCGACTCCCGACCTGAGTCGCCTACTGTCAACGGTTGCTGAAGGCGGTGCGCTCACCGGGTAGGGTTCGGGAGTGAGCGACCCGATCCCGGTGATCGCTCGTCCCCTTCCGGAGAGCAGCCATGGCCCAGCGTCAGCCCCAGGATCCACGCTTCCGTGATCGTGGCGGCGCTCGGCCGGTCCCCATGCAGTCGGGTCCCGTTCCGGCGGGCCAGGCCCGCCCTGCCCCGGCTCGACCTGCCGCCGCTCCACGGCCCGCATCACCGGCCGTCGGCATCTCCGTCCCGGCCGCGGCAGCCGCACCCCTGCCGCGGACCAACCACCTCTTCGCCGGTGCACAGTTCGCGTTCATCGCCTCGATCCTGATGCTCGGGCTGTACATCGGGCTGACCTCGACCTGGACCCTACTCGAACCCGACTTCCTCATCGGGCTCTCCCTGACGGCGGCGGCGACGTCCCTGCTCTTCGCCGTGCCACCGTCCGGCGCGCTCCGTGGTCTGCTCGTGCTCGTACCGACCATCGACATCCTCGCCGTCGGGTTCTTCCGCGACACCCTGCCGAACCTGCCGACGTCGGGTCTCCTCATCGTCATCCCGGTGCTCTGGCTCGCGGGTGGGTTCGGGGTCTCGGCACTGCCCGTGCCGGTGTTCGGGGCGATCTTCGTCTCCCTCATCCCGGTGGCGCGCGCCGGAGCATGGCCGACGACGCCGGGCGGGTGGGGTGCGATCTGCATCCTGCCGGCTCTCGTCCTCATCATCTCCGTCACCGTGCACCTCGCCGCCCGTCAACTCCGCGCCCATGAGGGACGCGCGCGCATCGCGCTCGCCGCGGCGACGGAGGCGGCGGCCGTCGCGACGACGGTCTCGGAGTCCGTCGACGCCGCCGTCGCCTTCTTCCGACCGGACGGCACGGCCGCGCTCCGCAATCAGGCGACGTACGAACAGGCCGAGCTGGCGGGCTTCGACCGGAAGACCCGTGCCGGCGTGCACGTCTACGGACCGGACCGGAAGACCCGGCTGCTTCCCGAGGAGCAGGTCATCAACCGGGCGCTGCGCGGAGAGAGCTTCCGTGGCGAACTGTACTGGGTGGGGGAGCCGGGAAACCAGCGCGCCATCATCGGGAACGCGCGACAGGTGCACACCGACGACGGGACGTTCGTCGGTACCATCACCGTCGGTCACGACGTCACCGACCTCGCCGACGCGGTGGCGCTGCGCGAAGCGTTCCTCATCGACGTCTCCCACGAACTCCGCACCCCGCTGACGTCGATCATCGGCTACCTCGACCTCCTCACCGAGGGGCATGACCTGCGGCAGCTCGGACTGGAGCGCGAGGTCTCGACGATCCAGCGCAATGCGGAGCAGTTGTACGCGATCATCGGCGACCTGCTCGCGGCGGGCGACGCCGAGATGCGGGTGCGGATCGCGCACACCGACATCGCCGACATCGCCCGGGCGAGCGTGGGCGCGATCCTGCCGCAGGCGTCGGAGGCCGGTGTCGTCGTCCGAGCCGAGATCCCTCCGCACGTGGAGCTGGAGGGCGACGATGGCCGGCTCCGCCAGGTCCTCGACAACCTGCTTTCGAACGCGGTGAAGTACACCCCGCGAGGTGGGCGCGTCGTCCTGACCGTCGCGGTGGAGGGGAAGACCTGCACCGTGAACGTCGCGGACACCGGCATCGGCATCTCGCCCGACGACCAGCGGCAACTCTTCGACCGCTTCTTCCGGGCCAGGGAGGTCCGCGACGACGCGCGGCCCGGCGTCGGCCTCGGGCTGTCGATCGTGAAGTCCATCACCGAGGCGCATCATGGCTGGATCACCGTGTCCAGCCGCCCGGGCCGCGGCTCCACCTTCACCGTGACCCTGCCGCTCCGCCAGCCGCGCGCCGGCGCACCGTCCGCTTCCTGAGTCGGACCCCGGCAGGGAGGCGCTGCGGCACGCATCGTGGGAGGCTTGGAGGATGGCGCAGATCCTCGACCAGCCGATCGTCGACGAGGCGACCCTCACCATGCAGCCGTGGGTCACCATCGTGTGGAACGACCCGGTGAACCTCATGTCCTACGTCTCGCTCGTGTTCCGCAGCTACTTCGGCCACACCCACGAGGAGGCGGAGCGACTCATGCTCGCCGTGCATCACGAGGGCCGTGCGGTCGTCGCGACCGGCAACCGCGAGGAGATGGAGCGCCACGTCGAGGCCATGCACGGGTACGGGCTCTGGGCCTCGCTCGCGAAGGCCGACGCATGAGCGCCTTCGTCCGTCCGCCCGTCGGACCCGTCGTGCTCCGCCTCGACGAGCAGGAGACCTCGATCCTCGAGCAACTGGCGAGCCAGCTCGTCGACATGCTCGAGGACGCGACGCGTGCCGGGTTGGCGACCGCCGTGGAGCTCGACCCCGCCATGGCGCGACTGGTGCCGGAGGGGTACCGCGACGACCCCGAGGCCGCCGCGGAGTTCCGACGCTTCACCGCCGACGACCTCGTCGGCGGCAAGGTGACCGCGGCGCGGACCGTCCTGGCGGCGCTCACCGCCGACGCGTCCGACGCGGCTCAGCCGACGGACATCCCGGTCGGGCACGAGGACGGTGCAGCCGTGACCCTCGAGGGCGAGACGGCCTGGACCTGGCTGCGGTTCCTCAACGACACCCGGCTCACCATCGCGGCGCGACTCGGCATCGAGGAGGACGACGGGGAGCCGTTCGACCCGGCTCCGACGACCTCGGACGACGAGCAGGATCCGCAGCTCATGATGGCGATCTACGCCTGGCTCGGGTACCTGCAGGAGTCGATCGTCGCCGTCCTCGACGAAGCCTGAGTCGCGGCGCCGGACACCTGCGACCCGGGCGCCACGGGTAGCCTTGGTGACCATGCACATCCTCGTCTTCAGCGACCAGCACCCCGAGTCGTCCGGCGGGGCCCAGGTCTCGATCCGGCTGCAGCGGCGCTTCCTGGAGGCCGCGGGGCACACCGTCACGGTGTGCTCGCCGCGGATGCACCAGGAGCACGACGACGACCCGCACTATCTCGACACCCCTTCGATCCCTATCACGCTCGACCGCGAGTACTCGATGACCGTGCCCGGCCGGCTCACCGACCGCTGGCTCGACGCACGCCTGGCCGAGCTGCCCCCGGTCGACGTCGTCCACGTGCAGGCCGACTTCTGGCAGGCGCTCACGGCCTACCGCTACGCCGAACGGCACGGGATCCCGGCCCTCCACACGATGCACAACCGCATGGACGTCGGCATCGAGCAGACCATGCCGGCGCCGGGCCTCGTCGTCGGAGCCCTGTCCTGGTGGCAGCGCCGGGTCCTCCGGCCGCGGCTCTCGACCCTGCCGACCGGCGTCTGGTCCTATCTGCAGGAGTTCGCCAAGCGTGCGTCCGTCGTCATCGCGCCATCGCACCACTTCGCGCGGGTCCTCCGCGAGCAGGGGGTGACCGCCCACGCCGAGGTCCTGTCGACGGGCGTCGACGACGCGGTGCTCGACGAGATCCTCGACGAACGCGCGACCACGCTCCACGTGCCGCACCGCCTGCCGTCGTTCGTGTGGATCGGCCGCTTCAGCCAGGAGAAGCGGCTCATGGAGTTCCTCGAGGCGGTCCGGCTCGCGGACGTCGACGCGGTGTTCCGCCTGTACGGGGCCGGACTCCTGCTCGCGAAGGCCCAGGCGTTCGTCGCCGAACACGACCTCGCCGACCACGTCGTCTTCGCCGGTCGTGTCTCGTACCCCGACTCGCTGCGCGCGATCGCCGACGCCGACGCCCTCGTGCAGACGTCGATCGGGTTCGAGACGCAGGGCATGACCGTGTTCGAGGCGGCCGCACTCGGCACGCCGTCGATCATCAGCGACCCGAACATCGCGGCAGAGCTCCCGGCCGACTCGATGTGGCAGCCGACGGACGGCGGGGTCGAGGCGCTCGCCGAAGCGATCCGTCGTGCCGTCGCCGACATCGAGGCGGGAACGGCACCGGTCGTCGCACCGGGCCTCGCCCGCACCCTGCGACAGTCGACGCAGACCACCCGCCTCCTTGCCCTGTACGAGGCAGCCCTGGCGCCGGAGGCCGCGCGCTAGCATCGGCTCATGCGCAGGACATCGAAGCAGCACCCCGGGCCGGACGGCGGCGAACGCGTCCTGATCCTGTCGGCCGGGGTCGGGTCCGGACACAACAGCGCCGCCGCCGCCGTGGAACAGGCGTGCGCCGGGCGTCCCGACGTCACCGAGGTCGAGGTCCTGGACGTCCTCCAGGCGAGCACCTCCCTGTACCGCGACGTCCTCGGCAAGGGGTACTTCGTGCTCGTCGAGGAGACGCCCTGGCTCGTGGAGTGGGGCTACGACCTGAGCGACGCGCCGTTCCGTCGTCGCGGCCCGCTCGACCCCTGGACGCGGGCGAACGCGATGCCGGTGGTCAGCGCGATCAAACGCTTCAGACCCACCGCTATCATCTGCACCCACTTCCTCCCGGCCCAGTTGCTGGCCTCCCTCATCCTCCGAGGCGCCGTCGACGCCAGGACCGCGATCGTCACCACGGACTACGACTTCCAGGGGCTGTGGCTGACGAGCGCCTTCCACGCGCTCTTCCTCGCCCGGGAGGAGGGACGGGTCCAGCTGACGGCCCTCGGTCTTCCGCCCGACCGTGTCGTGGCTTCGGGGATCCCCATCGCCGCTCAGCCGAGCGCCCCGGCCGAACGCGACCCGGCGGCGCCGCCCATGCTGCTCATCTCGGCCGGCGCGTCCGGCGGTGACTACGCGCTCGCGGTCGTCCGACAGACGCTGCACCTCCGGTCGCCGTTCACCGCCACGATCGTGTGCGGGCGGAACGAGGCGCTGCGGCGGAGCGTCGAGGACCTCATCGCGCCCGGCGACGACCGCTACACCGTGCTCGGCTTCACCGACGAGATGCCGCAGCTCCTGCGCCGAGCCGACCTGTTCATCGGTAAGCCAGGAGGACTGTCGGCGTCGGAGTGCATGGCCGCCGGTCTGCCGATGGTGCTCGTGAACCCCATCCCCGGGCAGGAGGTCCGCAACGGCGACTACCTCATGGAGCAGGGTGCCGCCGTACGGTGCAACACCGCGACGACGATCGGGTGGAAGATCGACGGGATCCTCGGCGAGCCGGGGCGTCTGGCGCGGATGCAGGCCGCAGCCCGACGGGTCGGTCGCCCCGACGCGGCCCGCGACGTCGTCGACGGGCTGCTCGATGGTCCGGCGCGACCGTTCGTCGTGACCCGGGCAGCGCAGAAGACGATCTTCGACGCGAGCGCGCGGCGGGTGGTCGCGAGTGAGCTCGAGGGCGAGTCGGCCCTCGTGCGCCTCGTCGACCCGGCGGCGTCCAGTACGGTGGCGCTGCTCCGGGCCGGTGAGCTGGACGACCTGCAGCAGCGCTACACCGGGCCGGACGGCACCCTCGTGCTGCGACGCGACGACGCCGTGCTCTCCGTCCGGCGCGACACGCAGCGTCTGCTCCGCGCCGTCCTCGGACGGGACGACGAGCTCGCCGTGCGGGTCGAGGGCCTCGCCGACCTCGAGTCGGCCGGCCCGAGCTGATCGGCTCGGGTCAGCCGGCTGTGTCCGGCAGTCGGGCGGGGTCATCGTCGAGGTCGCTGTCACCGATCCGCAGCGGGGTCGCGTCCGCCCACGTCGACGGGCTGTGCTGGGCGGCCTGCAGGGCCCAGTCGCCGGCGCGGGCCGACCAGCGGCGGGTGACCGGGTCGCGTTCGAGCGTCGGTGTCGGATCCAGGACGATCCGGACGACGCGTTCCTCGCCTGGCTGCAGGGTCACCTTCCGGAACCCGAGGAGCTGGGCGACCGGTCGATCAAGTGCGGTGTCGGCGGCGTAGAGCTGGACGACGGTCGACCCCTCGCGGCGACCGGTGTTCGTCACGAGGACCTCGGCGGTCCCACCGGTGTCGTCGAACCGGTGCCCGAGCAGGCGGTGGTCGATCGTCGTGTACCCGAGGCCGAAGCCGAACGGGAAGGCCGGCGTGTGGCCCTCCTCGTCCAACCGCCGCTGACCCCAGCGGTCGTCGTACACGACGGCCTTCGCCTCGCGGTCGAACGGCGGCAGGTGCGCGGGATCGGTCGGGATCACGAAGGGCAGTCGCCCGCCGGGCTCGACCACACCGGTCAGGACGTCGGCGAGGGCACGACCGCCCTCCATCCCGCCGTACCAGGCGAGGACGAGGGCCGGGACGCGGTCGCGCCAGACCTCGGTGAGGATCGCGCTCCCACCGATGAGCACGACGACCGTGCGCGGGTTGGCTGCGGCGACGGCCAGGATGAGCCGTTCGTCCGAGGGCCGGAGGCGGAGCGAGGTGCGATCGCCGCCGCGCACGAACCGCGACGCCAGGTGCGCGACGCCCGTGATCGCGCTGCGGAGTCGACCCGAGTCCAGGGCCGCCCCGAGGACGCCGACGTCGACGCCGCCGGTGACGACCGACTCGCCCTCGTCGTGCTGGTCGAAGCCGACGACGACGATGGCCGTGTCGGCGGCCGCCGCCGCAGCGACCGCGGTCCGCACGTTCCCGGCCGGGGTGGTCGTGATCTGCGTGTCGGGGAGTGCCTCACGAAGCCCCTGCAGCGGCGAGACGGTGGTCGGCGGACGGACGCGTGACGAGCCGTGGTCGCCGAGGTTCGCCCGATCCGCGAGACGACCGACCACCGCGATCCGACGGGTTGTCGCCGACAGGGGGAGGAGTGGTACGCCGTCGCCGACCGGGCGGTTGGCGAGGAGCACGATCGACTCCTCGGCGACGTGTCGGGCGAGCGCGCGATGGGCCGAGCCGGCGACGACGTCCGCCGAGGGCTGCGGTTCGGTGCGAGTCGCGGCGTGCAGGAGGGTCGTCCGCAGGATGCGCCGGGCCGAGCGCAGGACGGTGGCGTGGTGGAGAGTGCCGTCCCGCAGGGCGGCGGGCAACTCGTGCGCCCGTCGCAGGCGGAGCGGCATCTCCACGTCCATCCCGGCTTCCAGGCTGCCGACGGCGTCGTGCGTCCCGAAGACCCAGTCGCTCGTCACGAAGCCGGTGAAGCCCCACTCCTCCCGCAGCACCTCGGTGAGCAGCGGGCGGTTGACGTCCATGTACTCGCCCCGCACCCGGTTGTAGGCGCTCATGACCGAGTCCGCGCCGGCGTCGATCACGGCTTTGAAGTGCGGCAGGTAGACCTCGTGCAACGCGTGGTCGTCCACCGAGACGTCGACCTCGAACCGCTCGTCCTCCATGGAGTTCAGCGCGAAGTGCTTCACGCACGCCATCGTGTGGACGCGGACGCCGCGGGTCATGGCCGACCCCATCCGGCCTGTCAGCACCGGGTCCTCGCCATAGCACTCCTGTGCGCGCCCCCACGCGGGATGGCGGAGCAGGTTGACGCAGACGGACGCCGAGTAGTTCGCCCCGCGGATCCGCGTCTCCGCACCGATCGCCTCACCCACCTGCTCCTCGAGCACCGGGTCCCAGGTGGCCGCCCGCGCCATCGTCACGGGGAACGCGGTCGACTCGCCGATGACGACACCGCGGGCGCCGTCACTGAACCGGATCCCCGGGATCCCGAGCCGGGGGACGGCTCCGGCAACGAACGGACGCCGGTGGAGCAGCACGGGGATCAGCGGGAGGAGTCGGCGCGGGGAGTCGCCGTCGAGCAGCCCCAGGAGCTCCGCGTCGGTCAGCCGCTCGATCAGTCGTTCCGCGCCTGCGTCGGCGTCGAGGCGTCCGGCGCGGATCTCCCGCACGACCTCGTCGTAGGCGTCGCCCTCGGGTGGTCCGCCTGCGCGGCGCTGTTTCGGCGGACGCGCGTTCCGGCGCCCGGTGACGATTCCCATGCTCTGCATTCTGCACCCTCGACCGGCGTGCTGAGCCCCGACGCCCGACCGCGCGATCCGCCGCACGGTGGAGGACACCTCGGCGGACGCCTGCGAGGATGGGACGATGTCGAGACACGAGGGGGAGTCGGTTGCCGCGATGCAGCCGCTGATCGAGGCGGACGGCGTCGGAGCGGTGATCGACGGGGAGACCCTGCTGGCGCCGACGGACATCCGGGTCGAGCCTGGGATGGCGCTCGCCGTCCGGGGTCGGAACGGATCGGGCAAGACGACCCTGTTGCGGATCCTCAGTGGACGGCTGCGCCCGTCGAGCGGGACGGCGACGATCGGCGGCCGGATCATCGACGACCGCGACCGCACGGTGCGTCGCTCCGTCTCAGCCCTCGTCGGCACACCGGCCTACGCGCCGGACCTGACGCTGCGCGAACACCTGCGCTACATCTCGACGACGTGGGGTGTGACCGGGCAGGCGGCGGACGACGCCGCCGACGAGCTGCTCGCGGCCCTGCGCATCGACACGCTCGCGCGCCGCTTCGCCACCGAGCTGTCCTCGGGTCAGTCGCAGTTGTTCGCCCTGGCGACGGCGCTCGTCCGGCCCTTCGACGTCCTCGTGCTCGACGAACCGGAGCAGCGCCTCGACGCCGAACGACGTGGCCTCGTCGCCGACCGCATCCTGCTCGCGAAGGAGCGCGGGGCGGCCATCGTCTTCGCGAGCCACGACGCCGGACTCGTCGAACGGATCGCGGACGAGGCGATCACGGTCGAAGCCCCGTGAGCACCGACTCCGGGCACATCTCGCGCGACGACCGTCGGATCCTCCGCGCCGGCCGGGCCGTGCTCGCCGCGCGCGACGGGCGTCCGCGGGTCACCGACGTCGCGTTCGTCGTCTACGCCGCGCTGCTCGTCGCACTCATCGTGGGCGCTCCGCTCGTGCGGTTCGCGGTCCTCGGGCTGATCGAGCCGGATGCCGCGGGCGTCGTGGCGGCCGTCCGGCCCGGGGCGGTCGCGCTGCTCTCGGCGATCGCGACGATCGTCGTCGTGCTCGGTGGTCGGACGAGGGGACCGGTCGTGCCGAGGCCTGCGGCGGTGCAGTTCCTCGCCGATTCGCCACTGCCGCGTCGGCTCACGCTGCGTCGTCCCTTCGTCGCTTCCACGCTCGCACTCGCGGGGCTCTCGGTCCTCGTGGCCGGGGTGGTCGGCTTGTCGCGACTCCTGGTGCCGGGGGAGCGAGCCGCCGTCTCGATCGGCGTGGCCGCCGACACAGCCTCGGTGATCGGCATGACCGGACCGACCGTGCCCGCCGCCGTGGTGGCGTTCGTGGTCGGTGCCGTGGGCTTCTCGCTGCTCCTCGCGGTGGCGTGGCTGCTCGGTCAGCACGGTTCGCGACGGACGGTCGCCGCCGTCGTCATCGTCGCCGGTGTGGGCGGAGTGCTCGGTCTCCTCGTCCCCGGCATGCTGCTCGTTTCGCCGTGGGGGTGGCTGGGGCTCCTCTGGTCGCCGGTGGCTGGCGGCATCGAGGCCATGGTGCTCGGCAGCGCGCTCGCGACGGGGGACTGGGCGGGGCTCTTCACCTGGGGTGGCGGCGGTGGTTGGTTCGCGTCGGTGGGGGTGCCGGTGTCGTGGTGGCCGGCGGTCGCGCTCGTCGTGCTCGGGGCTGTCTCCCTCCTGCTCGTCCCGAGGGCGCTGGACGGGCTGCGGAGCGGACCCCTCCTCGACCAGGCGCTGCGCTGGCAGCGGGTCGGGATGATGCTGCAGAGCGGTGACGCCTCGGGTGCCGTCGGCGGGCTGCGAGCCTCCCCGACGAGCGGTCGCCGTGTCCCGCTGCGGATGACCGGGCCGTTCTGGCTCGTCCTCCGGCGGTCGATCGTCGGAGCTCGGCGGACACCCGGGCGGGTCGCCCTCGGTTCGCTGATCCTGGCGGCGTCCGGTGCGGCGGTCGGTCTCTCCTTCGGGCTCCCGGACGGTGTGCGGTGGATGCTCGCCGTCCCCGCTGCGTTCCTCGCCTACCTCGCGGTGGGTGTCTGGTGCGACGCGGTGCGACACGGGGTCGAGAGCGCCGGGACGCCGACGCTCTACGGTCGGAGCCCGCGCTCGCTCGTGCTCGCCGGAGCCGTCGCCCCGCTGTTGGCCGCGGTCGTGATCGGTGGGATCGGTGCCCTGCTCGGGGTGCTCGCCTCCGCGGCTCCCGGTGGGATGGCGCTCCTCCAGCCGCTCGGGTGGTGGCTGCTGCTCGCGGTGTGGATCGTCGTGCTCCGGACGTTCGACGCCGCGAAGGGACCACTGCCGATCCTGCTGCTCATGCCCGTCCCGACGCCGTTCGGCGACGCCTCCTCGCTGAACGTCCTGCTCTGGCAGTCGGACGCCATCCTGCTGGCGCTCATCGTCGGCGGTGGGCTGACGGCGCTGGTACCGGTGGCGCCGGGTGCGGCCGCCGTCCTGCTCGTCGTGGTGCTCGTGATCGTCGCGGCGCTGGGGTTCGCGCGGTTGCTGAAGCTGTCCCGGCCTGCCTGAGCCCGAGCGGCACCCGGCAGGCACGAGAGCCGGAGAACAGCGCGAGAGCCGGACGGAAGACGCGATTCCGTCCGGCTCTCGCGCGGATCTCCTGCTGTGGTGCTGGTGGGGTGGAGCCTACTTCGCGACCTTCGCGGCGGCCTCGGCGAGCTTCGGGACGAGCTGCTCGAGGACGACGGGGATGCTGAGCACGGACGCCGCGCTGTAGGCCTGCGTGAGTTCGTCGGTGAGGTCGAGGACGATCGCGCGACCGTCCTGCACCACGGGGAGGCTCGCGAGCAGCGGGTCGGCGGTGGTGTCCGCTGCGCTGAACCCGATCGGGAGGAGGACGGCGACGTCGGCGTCGAATGCTGATACCTGCTCGGCGGAGACCGCCGCGTAGAAGCCGGAGGCCTCGAGGTCGAGGACGGCCGGGTTCTGCTGGAAGCCGAGGTCGGCGAGGATGTCGAAGCGACCGTCGCCCTCGAGGTAAGCGCCGTAGGCGTCGCCGAACTTCGTCGCGGCGACGGTGGTGAGCCCGGCGAACTCCTGGTGGAGGTCGGCGGCCTCGTTGATCGACTGCTTCGTGGCGGAGACGAGTGCGTCGCCCTCCTGGGTCTTTCCGAGCGCGGCGGCGACCTGCTCGAGCTGGACGTCCCACGGGGTCGCGAACGCGGCGGTCCCCTTCGGTGCGAAGACGGTCGGTGCGATCTCCGAGAGTCGCTCGTACTGCTTCTCGTCGCCGGCGGAGCGGGTGTTGAGGATGAGGTCGGGTTCGAGCGCCTGGATCTGCTCGTAGTTGACGGTGTCGCCGCTGTCCTCGATGATCTCGGGGGTGACGTCGCCGAACAGGTCGGTGGCCCACGGGCCGACGGCCTTGTTGTCGGCGCCGAAGGACTGCCAGTCGTACACGCCGACGGGCACCACGCCGAGGGAGAGTGCCATCTCCGCGTCGGACCAGCCGAGGGCGACGACGGTGAGGTCGCCGGCGGGCTCCGGGACGGTCACCTCGCCGAACATCGTGTCGACGGTGCCGAGCGTGCCGGTGGAGGCGTCGTCGGTGGAGGACCCGGCGGTGCAGCCGGCGAGGGCGAGGCCGGCGACCGCGAGGGCGGCGACGGCGGTGAGGGTGCGGGGCATGCGGCGCATGTTCTGCTTTCCGTTGAAGACGTGGGGTATGAGGTAAGCCTAAGCTTCCCAAGTCACGTCCCGGTAACGCTTGTGCTTCGGCCAGCGCGGTGCGCTGACGTGAGCGCGGGTCACCGACGTGAGCGCGCCCCTCCGGAGACCCGCGCTCACGTCCCCTGGGGTGCGCTCACGCCAGCGCACCGCGCTGGCCCTGGGGACACGAATGCCCGACATATGTCGGTGTAGGCATATCTGCTCTGTGGATAACCCGAGGGGCCTCCTCGACCGGCCGTAGCGTCGAGGAATGTCAACGACCTCCTTACCTCGAACCGCCTCCGCACTCGCTTTCACGATAGGGATCCTCGCCCTCACCGCGTGCACCGCAGCCGAGCCTGCTCCCGCTCCGAGCAGGACTCCTCCGGTCTTCGAGAACGAGGAACAGGCACTGGCTGCGGTGACGGAGACGGTCGGTTCCTTTGTCACCGTCGTGAACACGATTGGCGCCGAAGGCGGACAAAACCCAGAACGACTCGACCACCTTCTCGCGCCCGATCTGAAAGAAACAGAGACTGCAGGATTCGCAGACATGGCTGCGAAGGGCTGGAGAACCACCGGCGAAGCCACCCTTCAGCGCGTCGAGCTCGTCCAGTGGTGGCCTCGGCCCGATTCTGTGGGCGTGATCGCAGTTGCTCAAGCGTGCATCGACTACACCAGCGTCGATGTTCTGGACTCCGGCGGAACCTCAGTTGTCAATCCAGAGCGAGATCAACTCCGCTCAACGGAGCTTCAGCTCACCGCAGCGGACGGGGAACTGCTGATCTCCACGAAAAAGCCCGTCCCGGAAAGTGAGATCTGCTCATGACCAGAAGACTCGCTACGGTACTCGCACTGATCGCCGTTGTATCGCTCACTGCTCCGGTCACGTCGGCGTCTGCGAACAGCTGCACCGAGGTGGACTACATGAATGGCGCTTGTATCGGAAACGGCTCGGTCGACATCGGCGGCAGCGTCGAACGCCCTGGCGCCGGCGGTGGTTCCGGTAGCGGAACGGGCGGAGGCGACTACGAAGGAGGCGGCTCAGCCGAGCTTCCGCCCGGTGTGACCGACGGGCCCAACGGAGAGCGGACGGTCTGCAGCCTCATGCGGCCGGACGAGTGTTACACCTTCACACCCGGCGACCTCGGTACCGACCTCGGTGCAGCACCAGTAGCGCAGCCCGTCACGATCCGCGACGTCGCCAGCTTCGCACCCGCCGCACCCACCGTCACCACCGAACCCGCCGCCTGGGGTGTCCGCGGGCTCCACACCAACGTCATCGCCGGCGCCTCCGGACACACCCGCACCGGCACGCTCCTCGGCCAGGTCGCGGAGGTGAACTTCATCCCCGTCGGCTTCACCTTCGACTACGGCGACGGCGACACGACCACCAGCCGGACCGGCGGATCCTCATGGGCTGCCCTCGGGCTCGCGGAGTTCTCCAAGACACCGACCAGCCACCGCTACACAAGCGTCGGAACGAAGACCATCACCGCGGAGGTCGAGTACGCCGCCGAGTACCGTATCGGCGACAGTGGCTGGCTTCCCGTCGTCGGGACCCTGTCGATCCCGACCGAAGAACCCCACGCGGTGCAGATCGTGCGGAACTCGACCGTCGGCGTCGACAAACCCTGTCGCCCCGGCACACCAGCCATCGGCTGCTGACACCGGCACGCGTCCACCCCGTGAGCGCGCCCCACCGGCGTGAGCGCACCCCTCCGGAGGCCCGCGCTCACATCAGCGGGGCGCGCCCACGCCTGCAAACCCGCGCTCACGCCAGCGCACCGCGCTGACGCCAGCCACCACCACGGGTCAGTGCGCGCCCATCAGCGGGATGACGAGCGGCGTGTGTGATTCGGGGTCGTCGATGATCCGGCAGCGGAGCCCGAAGACCTCCTCGACGAGCTCGGCCGTCACGATGTCCGCCGGCGCACCCTGCGCGACCACATGGCCGTCCCGCATCGCGATCAGGTGCGTCGCGTACCGTGCCGCCTGGTTGAGGTCGTGGAGGACCGCGACGAGGGTGCGGCCACCCTCCTGGTTGAGCCGGGTGAAGAGGTCGAGCAGCTCCACCTGATGCGTGATGTCGAGGAAGGTCGTCGGCTCGTCGAGCAGCAGCAACGGGGTCTCCTGCGCGAGCGCCATCGCCACCCACACCCGCTGGCGCTGGCCGCCGGACAGTTCGTCGACGAGGCGACCGGACAGCTCGGTGACGTTCGTCGCCTCCATCGCCGCGAGCACCGCCGCCTCATCGGCCGCCGACCAGCGTCGGAGGATCGACTGGTGCGGGTACCGGCCACGCGACACGAGGTCGATCACCGAGATGCCGTCCGGCGCGATCGACGTCTGCGGCAGCAGCCCGATGCGCTTCGCGACCTCCTTCGACGGGTAGCGTGTGATCTCCTGACCGTCGAGCACGACGTGTCCTTGGGTCGGCTTCAGCAGCCGCGCGAGGGCGCGTAGGAGCGTCGACTTGCCGCAGGCGTTCGGCCCGACGATGACGGTGAACGAGTCGTCGGGGATCGCGATGTCCAGCTCGTGGATGATGGTCCGCTGGTCGTAGCCGACGCGGAGGGCGGTTCCGGCGAGTCTGGTGGTGGGGCTGTCGGTCTTCATGTCAGCGCTTTCCCGCCTGCGTGATGAGCAGGGCGATGAGGTAGATGCCGCCGAGGGTCACGGTCACCGCACCGACCGGCAGGGCGGCCGGGGCGATGATCCGCTGGGCCACGACGTCGCTCACGAGGAGCAACGCCGCGCCCATGGCGGCCGAGGGGACGAGGGTGATGCCGGCGGACTTCGTCAGGCGCCGGGCGAGTTGGGGTGCGGCGAGGGCGACGAAGATGATGGGGCCGGCGACCGCTGTGACGGTCGCGGTGAGGGCGACGCCGATCACGAGCAGCAGCAACCGCGTGCGTTCGACCGGGATGCCGAGGGCGCTCGCGATGTCGTCACCGAACTCCAGCATGCCGAGTCGGCGGGACATGAGCGCGAGGAGGGGGACGAGGACCGCGACCGCGATCGTCACGGGCACGACGTCCTGCCACCCGAGGTCGGCGAGCGAACCCATGCCCCAGCTGGCGGCCGCGATGGCGGCGTTGAGGTCCGCCCGCAGCTGCAGGTAGTCGTTGAACGCGTTGAGGACGGCGCTGATCGCGATGCCGATCACGATGAGCCGGAACCCCTGGACGCCTCGAGACCACGCGAGGAGGTAGACGACGAGGGCCGTCGCGAGCCCGCCGATCAACGCCCCGGAGACCATCGCCGCATAGTTCCCGCCGACGACGAGGGTGACGATGAGCGCGCCGGTGAACGCGCCGGAGTTGAACCCGATGATGTCGGGACTGCCGAGCGGGTTCCGGGTGATCGACTGGAAGATCGCGCCGGAGAGCCCGAGCGCGATCCCGCCGACGACGGCGATCACGACCCGCGGCAGGCGCCACTCCAACACGATGCGGAGGACGCTCTCCGAACCCGTGCCGGTGAACGCGGCGAGCAGTTTGTCGAGCGGGATGCGGTACTCGCCCTGGGTGAGCGCGAAGGCGCCGACCCCCACGATGACGGCGACCAGGGCGCCGACGACGATCAGCTCACGCCGGTGGACCACCCAGCTGACTCGACCGATCCGCACGGTGCGCCGACCCGGTTCGGCGACCGCGGTCACAGCCCCTGCGCCTTCGAACGGCGGATGAGCACGATGAGGAGCGGGGCACCCACGAACGCCGTGACGATCCCGACCGGCATCTCGCCGGGGACGGCCACCCGCCCGACGATGTCGGACAGCAGGAAGATGATCGGCGCGAACACCATCGTGAACGGCAGCACCCAGCGCTGGTCCGGTCCGACGATGGCCCGGGCGAGGTAGGGCGACATCAGTCCGAGGAAGGCGATCGGTCCGGCTGCCGCGGTGGCCGAACCGCACAACAGGGTGATCGCGACGACCGAGAGCACCCGCGTCCGGAGGACCTTCGTGCCGAGTGAGGTCGCGAGGTCGTCTCCGAGGGCGACGGCGTTGAGCGACCGGGAGACGACGAGGGCGAGGACGACCCCGACGATGAGGAACGGCAGCACCCCGAGGAACACGTCCATCTGGCGGTTCTGCAGCGAGCCGGCCTGCCAGAAGCGGATCTTGTCGAAGATGTCGGGGTTGCGGATCGTGATGGCGAAGGTCACCCCCTGGAGCGCTGCGGAGAGCGCGACACCGGCGAGGACGAGACGGACCGGGGTCGCCCCGGCGCGGCCCCGGGAGCCGATCACGTACACGATGACGGAGGCGAGACCCGCGCCGGCGAAGGACCACCACACGTAGGAGCTCAGGTCGGCGGTGCCGGCGATGGCGACGGCGAGCACGACCGCGATGTACGCCCCGGCGTTGACGCCGAGGATGCCGGGGTCGGCGAGCGGGTTCCGCGTGACGGCCTGCATCATCGCTCCGGCGAGGCCGAGCGCCGCACCGACGCCGATGGCCAGGAGCATGCGCGGCACCCGGAACCCGGTGACGAGGATCGCGTTGGTGTCGTCGCCGCCCTGTGATAGCGCCCGCCAGACCTCTGCGGCGCTGATCGTCCCCGAGCCGATGAAGAGGCTGCCCGCGGCGATGGCGGCGAGCACGACGAGCGCGGCGACGAGCAGGAGCCAGCGCGAGGCGGTCGATCGGGCGATGCCGGTCGACGCCTCTCGTGCGCGGGCGGCCGCGGTCGGGAGCCGCAGGCTGTCGAGGTCGGCGCTCACCGGCTCATCGGTTGTCTTCGGCCTTGCCGTGTCGCCAGTAGCCCATGAACGCGACCGACTTGCGGTCGACGCCGCACCCGGAGACGAGGTGCCGACGGAGCGTCTTGATGGCCGACGCCTCTCCGGCGAGCCACGCGTAGAGCGGTGCGCTCTCGAGGACGGGGCCTCCGGTGGCGTTGACCGGCGCTTCCCAGAGCAGCTCGGTGTCGACGTCGACGTCCTCGAGTGCCGGCTGCGTGGCGATCGTGGCGGTGTCGACGCTCGGCGCGAGGCGGCTCGCGATGCGCTCGACCTCGGGGATGAGCAGGGTGCCCACGGGCTGGTCGCCGCGGGGGAGGACGACGACCTCGACGCCGTCGGGCTTCGTGGACAGGGCGGCGATGTCGTCCTCGTGCGGCAGCTCGACGACGGCGATCCCGCGCGCGGTGCTCGGCAGACGCTCGAGGATCCCGGCGATCCCGGGCAGGGCCGTCTCGTCGCCGGCGAGGAGCACCTGGTCGACGGTGGCCGGCGCGTGCCAGTCGATGCCGCCGGCCGGGACGGCCGACCGGGCGTTCGGGACGTTGACAATGAGCTCGTCGCCGACCTTCGCGTCCATCGCCCAGGTGGACGCGGGGCCGACGCGGCCGTGCAGGGCGATGTCGACGTCGAACTCGGCGAGCTCGGGCCGGACCTCGCGGATCGTGTACGTGCGCATCGGGTGACGTTTGTCGTTGGGCAGGAGTCGCCAGGCCTGGTACCAGTCGTCGTGCATCGGCAGCTCGTCGAAACCGGTGTCGGGTAGCGGGAAGAGCAGCTTGATGCGCTGGTCGTGACGGTTGTCCGCGATGTGCTGGACCTCGGGGCCCGTGAACGTGAAGCGCCGATAGCTCGGGCTCACCTGCTCGATACGCCGGACGACGGCTGCGAGGAGGATGAAGATCGAGTCGGGGGTCTGTTCACTGAGGCGAGGCATCGATAGGTAAGCCTACCCTTCGATGCGCTGGAGGTCACCTGCCGATCGCACCTTGTCGGTAGGGAGTGGCGGTGGTAAACTTGAGTCAGATCCACTCAAGTTTTGAACAGGAGACCGTACCCATGCCAGCAGGCCAGACGCCTCAGCAAGCGGATCAGCGCAGCGCGCTCGAGCAGTACGGCGTCAACCTGACCGAGATCGCCGCCTCCGGCAAGCTCGATCCGGTCATCGGCCGTGACGCCGAGATCCGCCGCGTGAGCCAGGTGCTCACGCGACGCACCAAGAACAACCCCGTCCTCATTGGCGAGCCCGGTGTCGGCAAGACCGCCGTCGTCGAAGGCCTCGCCCAGCGCATTGTCGCGGGCGACGTCGCTGAGAGCCTCAAGGGCAAGCAGCTCATCTCCCTCGACCTCTCCGCGCTCGTGGCCGGCGCCATGTACCGCGGGCAGTTCGAGGAACGCCTCAAGGCGGTGCTCAAGGAGATCGACGAGTCCGACGGGCAGGTCATCACCTTCATCGACGAGCTCCACGTCCTCATGGGGGCCGGTGGTGGCGAGGGATCCGTCGCGGCGGCCAACATGCTGAAGCCCATGCTCGCCCGCGGCGAGCTCCGGCTCATCGGTGCGACCACGCTCGACGAGTACCGCGAGTTCATCGAGAAGGACGCCGCCATGGAGCGTCGCTTCCAGCAGGTGTTCGTGGGGGAGCCGAGCGTCGAGGACACGGTCGCCATCCTCCGTGGCCTCAAGGAGCGGTACGAGGCGCACCACAAGGTGGCCATCGCCGACAACGCGCTCGTCGCGGCGGCCGCCCTGTCCAACCGCTACATCACGTCTCGGCAGCTGCCCGACAAAGCGATCGACCTCATCGACGAGGCGGCCAGCCGGCTGCGCATGGAGATCGACTCGGCACCCGTCGAGATCGACGAGCTCCGACGCAGCGTCGACCGCCTGAAGCTCGAGGAGCTCGCCCTCAAGAAGGAGAAGGACGACGCCTCCAAGGAGCGCCTCGCCCGCCTCCGGGAGGACCTCGCTACCCGCCAGGCCGCGCTCGGCGAGCTGCAGGCGCGCTGGGAGCGCGAGCGTGCGAGCCTCAACCGGGTCGGTGATCTCAAGAAGCAGCTCGACGCCGCCCGGAGCAAGGCCGAACGCGCCCAGCGCGAGGGCAAGCTCGAACAGGCGTCCAAGCTGCTCTACGCCGACATCCCGCAGCTCGAACGCGAACTCGCGGTCGCGGAGTCGGCCGAGCAGGATACCGACGGCGAACCCCGGATGGTCAACGACCAGGTGACCGCCGAGGACATCGCCGCCGTCATCGCCGCGTGGACCGGCATCCCCGTCGGTCGCCTGTTGCAGGGCGAGACGGAGAAACTGCTGCACCTCGAGCAGGAGCTGTCCCGCCGGCTCATCGGGCAGCACCGTGCGGTCGCCGCCGTGTCCGACGCCGTCCGGCGCACCCGCGCCGGCATCTCCGACCCCGACCGCCCGACCGGTTCGTTCATGTTCCTCGGCCCCACCGGCGTCGGCAAGACCGAGCTGGCGAAGGCGCTCGCCGAGTTCCTCTTCGACGACGAGAAGGCCATGGTCCGCATCGACATGTCCGAGTACGGGGAGAAGCACTCGGTCTCCCGGCTCGTCGGTGCGCCTCCGGGGTACGTCGGCTATGAGCAGGGCGGGCAGCTCACCGAGGCCGTTCGTCGACGCCCGTACTCCGTCGTGCTGCTCGACGAGGTCGAGAAGGCGCACCCCGAGGTGTTCGACATCCTCCTGCAGGTGCTCGACGACGGTCGGCTGACCGACGGACAGGGGCGCACGGTCGACTTCCGGAACGTCATCCTCGTGCTGACCTCCAACCTCGGCTCGCAGTACCTGATGGACGCCTCACTCTCCCTCGAGCAGAAGGAGGAGGCGGTCCAGCAGCTCGTGCGCCAGGCCTTCAAGCCGGAGTTCATCAACCGTCTCGACGACATCGTCGTGTTCCAGTCGCTCAGCGAAGCGGAGCTCGGCCAGATCGTCGAGCTGTACATCGACCGCCTGCAGCGTCGACTGGGTGAGCGTCGGCTCCACCTCGCCGTCACGCCCGACGCCCGTGCCTGGCTCGCGGAGCGCGGATACGACCCCATGTACGGTGCGCGTCCGCTGCGTCGACTCATGCAGCGGGAGATCGACGACCGCCTCGCGCGGGCGATCCTCGACGGCTCGATCCGCGACGGCGACACCGTCCACGTCGGGCTCGCGAGCGACGGCGACGGCCTCACGGTCGAGCGAGCGGTGGTCCCGGCCTAGCCCGGCTGCTTGCGGCCAGCGCGGTGCGCTGACCCGAGCCCGACCCACCGACGTGAGCGCGCCCCTCCGGAGGGGCGCGCTCACGCGTGTGCCCCGCGCTCGCGCGACAGCACCGCGCTGGCCGTGACCCCCGAGTGGGGGAGGAAACCCCTGGTGCGCGACGGATGCCGCGCACTAGCGTGATCCTCGCGGTGGGCCCGATCGGCGCGCCCTGAGAGGACCCGATGTCACACGCAGCCCCGAGCACGACGCCTGAGACCAGCGACACCGCCATGCCCCTCTGGCGTCACGCACACGCCCCCGCCTGGTTCTTCTTCGGCGGCCTGGCGCTCTGGCTGTTCCTGCTGCTGGTGCCGCACGTCCTCCTCGGCAACCCGGCGGTGATCCCCGCGTGGATCCTGCTCGGCTCAGGGCTGGCCGCCTCCACCCTGCTGCTCATCATGGCCCGACGTCTCCAGCCGGGCGACGGCGTCACGACGGCGACGCTCCTCTGGGCGGTCCTGGTCGGAGGCTTCATAGCCATCACGCTCGGCAGCACTTTCGACTCCCTCATCGGCGTCGCCGCGACCGATGCCGGCGAGAACCCGCACGACATCGGGTTGTTCTTCGCCGGGGTCGCCGAGGAACTCGCGAAGATCATCGCCGTCGTGATCGTGGCGTGGCGGCTGCCGGTGAAGACCGCCCGGGGCGGGCTCTTCGTCGGCGGCGCTGTCGGGATCGGCTTCGCCGTCCTCGAGAACCTCTGGTACATCGGGCAAGGGTGGGCGAACGGGGTCGAGGCCTCGCAGAAGCTCGCCGCCGGTTCGCCACCACTCGAGACCATCCTCTCGCACCCGGCGTTCCAGGCGGCCGGGGCCGCATTCGCCCGGACCGTCTTCGACCCGGTCGGACACCCACTGTGGACGGCGCTGTTCGCCGCGGCCGTGTTCGCGGCTGCGCGCAACGGCCGGTTCCGGATCACCGTGGGCGTGCTCCTGACCTACCTGCTCGTCGCGGTCATGCACGGCCTCTGGGACGGCAACACCGTGCTCTGGGGGCTGCTGTTCCCGAGCATGCCGGTGTTCAGGGCGCTCGTGGTGCCGGCCATGGTGGTGCTCGTCGTCGCGTTCGCGCTCATCTGGCGGGCGCGGGTCCGTCGCATCAACCGCGAGGCGGGCGTCGTGTCGCTCCACGTCCCGCGTCGCGAGCGGAAGCAGGCCTGACCAACGGACGCGCGAGGCCTGCTGTGATCCGGGTGTGCCGGGGAGTAGCGTGAAGCGCACCTGATCCGCGACGCCGAGGAGACACCCATGCTGGGACGCAAGACCTTCGAACAGCGAGAGGTCGACCAGGCGAAGACGATGATCGCCGCGCTTGTCGCCGGACGCGAGACGCTGGCCGAAGCCGGAGCGGACCCCGCAGCACTCGCCGTGGTCGACCCCGAGTTCTTCACCGGCCTCACCCTCGTGCTCGACCGGCCGTTCGTCCACCGGGTGCGCTCGGTGCTCGGGAAAGGTCCCGGGGCCCTCAACGAGCTCGAACTCATCGTCGCGTCGGTCCTCGACCACGACCGGGTGTTCACGGTGGGGACCGTCCTGCAGTACTCCGAGGGGACGTCGTTCACCGGCCTCGTCCCGGGTGAGACGATCCTGCTGAGCGCCGAGCAGTTCGAGCGCCTCGCCGTCGGCGTCTTCGCCGAGTTGGAGGAGTTGTTCGTCGAAGCGGTGTGAGGTGCGGCGTCGGCCGCGAGCCTGCCCCACCCGCTCGACGGACGGTGACACGATCAGCTCGTGAGCTCATCGACGTCCGGAACGATCATGGTGCGGCACGGCGCGAAGCTCCGGTTGACCGTCTCCGCCCTCATCGGTGTCGCCGTGGGCGTGATCGTCGGCCTGAACTGGTTCTGGGCGGGTGCGATCCTCGCCGGTTGGGGGACCACCTGCGTGGTCTTCGTCGGTTCCCTCTGGATCCGCATCTGGCGGATGGGTCCGGAGCGGACGCGCGAACACGCGACCTCGGAGGAGCCCGGGCGAACGACCAGTGAGGTGCTCATCGTGCTCGCGAGCGTCGGGAGCCTCGTGGCCCTGAGTGTCGTCATCCTGCAGGCGAGGGCATCCTCCGGGGTCGAGCAGGGCGTGCTCGCCGGCTTCGCGGTCGTGAGCGTGGCGCTCTCCTGGGCGCTCATCCACACGATCTACACGCTGCGGTACGCGCGCATGTACTTCGCGGCGCCGGAGGGCGGTATCGACTTCAACCAGGAGGAGGCGCCGCAGTACAGCGACTTCGCCTACCTCTCGTTCGACCTCGGCATGACCTACCAGGTCTCGGACACGACGCTGCGGTCCAGCGAGCTGCGCCGAACCGTGCTCAAGCACACCCTGCTGTCGTACCTCTTCGGCTCCGTGATCCTCGCGACCGTCATCAACCTCGTCGCAGGGCTGTAGCGGCGCGACGGACACGCCCTTCGACAGGCGGTTGGATGTCCGCCTGCGTTGAGCGGACGGGGGCGGACTCCTCGACCGTCACTGGTCCTTGACCGATCGAGTTGTCGGTCGCGATTCGAGATATACTTACATATTTTATATGTGCAAGCAGATTGAGCCTTTGAGGATACGCTCGCGGTTGCTGCGAGTGTGCCTTGTCGTCGGTCTCCTGGCTGCGCCAGTTCAGTTTGGAACGGCGGACGGCGGCTCCGTGGTCGCGGTGTTCCAAGGGGTCGGCGTCTGGGCGATAGCCCGCCTGTCACGCGGTGCAACGGAGCCGGATACGTCGCGCGATTGGTGGCGTCTGACGGAACGAGCTTCGATGAGCGCTCTCGCTGCCCTGCTCGCCGGTCTCGCGACGGTCAGCATGATCGTCTACGGGGCCCACTGGGGCGCGACTGGAGAACTCATCTTGCGATCATGCGTGGGAGCAGCCTTGACTGCGTTGTTCATCGTGTCGGCTATTGGACTGCGTCGTCACCGGCCTAGCCCGAGCGATGACGGATGAGCCCCGCGAACGACGACTGCGCAGCCCGGCGGACCGGACTGCGCAGCGTGGTGGTGCAGGAACCGAGCGGACTACTCCTGGACGATCACGAGGTCGGCGAGGGGACGACGCTCACGCGGCGCGGTCTCGCGGTCGCGGAGCATGCCCTCGGGCAGGAGCTCGGGGTCGCCGAGCTCGCCGAGCGCGGTGACGGTGAACGGCACGAGGCCGTCCGGCAGTGAGAACGCCTCCCGGATGCCGTCGGCGGAGAAGCCGGCCATCTGGTGCGCGAAGAGACCGTCGCTGTGGGCCTGGATGCTGAGGTGCGCCATCGCCTGGCCGAGGTCGTAGATGGCCCAGGGACGCTCGTTGCCCTCGTCGTCGAGGGTCTCGGCGACGGCGACGATGAGCGCGCCGGCCTGCGCTGCCCAACCGCGGTTGAAGGCCACCAGCTGCTCAGCGATCGTGTCGAACGTGGCGGTCCCCTTGGTGCCGACGATGAACCGCCAGGGCTGCACGTTGTTGGCGCTCGGCGACCAACGCGCGGCTTCGAGGGCCGAGGCCATCTTCGCGGCGGCGACGGGCTCGCTCACGAAGGCGCGGGGGCTCCAGCGGTCGGCGAGGACGTCGAGGATGGGGGCGTCGGTCTGGGCGGTACGGGTGACGATGGACATGCGGTCTCCAAGCGAAACAAGGGAAGTGGACAGAGGTTGCGTCGCCGTTGACGATGGATGCAACTGCATCGATCGGGGCGCTATTCCCGGGCTCGAGGGGTCCGTGCAGCAGTGACGATCTCCGCGATCCGGTGCGGGGCCGCTTCGTCCTGCAGTGACGTCGTGTCGCCGAGGGCCCGCTGGTCGACGATGTCGCCGAGCAGACGCCGCATGATCTTCCCCGAGCGGGTCTTCGGGAGGTCTGGGACCACGAAGACGTCGCGAGGCTTCGCGATCGGGCCGATCTCGTTCGCCACGTGGGACCGCAGGGCCTCGCGGAGTGCCGCAGAGCGCTCCAACCAGTACGCCTCGCCGTCCGCCTCCGGCCCGTGGGACCGCGAGGACGGGATGACGAACGCGGCGATCGCGCTCCCCGTGATCGGGTCGTGCACGCCGACCACGCCGGCCTCGCCCACGTGGGGATGCGACACGAGGGCCGACTCGATCTCGATGGTCGACAGGCGGTGGCCCGAGACGTTGATGACGTCGTCGACGCGCCCGAGGACCCAGATGTCGCCGTCTTCGTCCCACTTCGCGCCGTCGCCGGAGAAGAAGTAGCCCTGCTTCCAGTACTTCGCCCAGTACGAATCGCGGTAGCGTTCCGGGTTGCCCCAGACGGTGCGCGCGAGCGACGGCCCGAAGCGGCTGACGACCAGATACCCGCCGGATCCGTACGGCACCGTCTCGCCGTCCTCGTCGACGACCAGCGCCTCCAGGCCGGGGAGTGCGCGACTGCCGGAACCCGGCTTGATCGTGGTCGCGCCGGGGAGCGGTGCGATGACAGCCGACCCCGTCTCCGACTGCCACCAGGTGTCGACGACCGGGGTCTCGCCGCGCCCGATGCGCTCGCGGAACCACATCCAGGCCTCGGGGTTGATGGCCTCACCGACGGTGCCGAGGAGCCGGAGGGTCGAGAGGTCGTACTCGGCGGGCGGCCCCTCGGGGAACCAGGTCATGAGGGTCCGGATGAGCGTGGGCGCCGTGTAGTACGTCGTCACGCCGTAGCGCTCGATGATCTCGAAGTGCCGCGCCTGGTGCGGGGTGTTCGGCGTTCCCTCGTAGATCACCTGGGTGAGCCCGTTCGAGAGCGGACCGTAGATCTCATAGGTGTGTGCCGTGACCCAGGCGAGGTCGGCGGTGCACCAGTGGACGTCGTCGTCCTTGGCGTCGAAGATCGCCCAATGGGTCCAGGACGCCTGCGTGAGATAGCCGCCTGACGTGTGGACGAGTCCCTTGGGCTTCCCGGTGGTGCCGCTCGTGTAGATGATGAAGAGCGGGTTCTCCGCATCGAACGCCTCGGGCTCGTGGGTGTCGGCGGCGACACCCACGGTGTCGTGCCACCAGACGTCGCGACCGGGGGTCCAGGGCACGTTCGGCGTCTCGTCGCCCGTGCGTGCGACGACGAGCACGTGCTCGACGGACGGCACACCGTCGACGGCGGCGTCGGCGTTCTGCTTGACGGGGACGGCGGTACCCCGGCGGTACTGGCCGTCGGTGGTGATGAGCAGCTTCGCCTCGGTGTCCTCCACCCGGAAGCGCAGCGCCTCGGCCGAGAACCCACCGAACACGAGGGAGTGGATGGCGCCGATGCGGGCGACGGCGAGGGTGGCGATGACCGTCTCGGGGATGACCGGCAGGTAGATGACGACGCGGTCGCCCTGGCCGATGCCGAGTGCCGTCAGGGCGTTGGCCGCCTTCGCGACCTCGCGCTGCAACTCGGCGTAGGTGATGGAGCGGCGGTCGCCCGGCTCTCCCTCGAAGTGGAGGGCCACTTTGTCGCCTCGTCCGGCGTCGACGTGCCGGTCGACGCAGTTGACCGCCACGTTGAGCGTCCCCCCGGCGAACCAGATGGCGGCGGGGACGGTGAGTTCGGGCTCGGGGTCCGATGGGTCGGACCCTTCGACCGGCCGAGCCGGGTCCCAGGTGTGCGCCGTCTCCCACGGGGTGACCCAGTCGAGGCGTCGGGCCTGCTCCTCCCAGAACGCCACCGGGTCGGCGGCCGCGCGAGCCCACTCCTCCGGGCCGACGTTCGCCGTCTGGGCGAGGTCGGTCGGCGGGGCGTAGCTGCGCGTCTCGGCGAGGAGGTTCGCGATCGTGGCGGCGGGCGCTGCGGACGTCGATCCATCAGTGGGAGGCATGCTGCAACGCTACGCGGGAGGCCGGTGCCGGTGCCATCCGCGGGTCATGCGGCGTCACGGTCCGAAGGTTCCGAGGGGCTGTGGAGGAGCGTCGGGAGTAGCCTCGAAGGGCCGCCGCGATGCGTGGCGGACGTCGATCAGGGGTGCGCAGGCGCATCTCGGGAAGGGAACGACATGGCGACCGTCATCCAGTACCAGGAACTCGGCTCGGCCGACGTCCTCGAACTCGTCGAGGTGCCGACGCCTCAGGCGGGCCCCCGTGAACTCGTCGTCGAGGTGCGCGCCGCGGGCGTGAACCCGATCGACTGGAAGCTCCGCAGTGGTGTCCGCGGCGGCGAGCTGCAGGGCACCCGACGCGTCGGGAGCGACGGCGCCGGGGTCGTCGTCGAGGTCGGCGACGGGGTCGAGGGCTGGTCGATCGGCGACGAGGTCGTCGTCGTCAACGCCTCCGGGACGTACGCGACCCACGTCGTCGTCACGCCCGACCAGATCATCCGCAAACCGGCGGCCATCTCCTTCGAGGAGGCGGCGGCGATCGGCATCCCCGTGAGCACGGCCTACCAGGCGCTCCGGTCGCTCGGCGTGACCGAGGGGACGACCCTCCTGATCCACGGTGGATCGGGCTCGGTGGGGCACGCCGCCGTGCAGTTCGCCGTGGCGTGGGGAGCGACCGTCGTCGCCACCGCGAGCGAGGGGAACCACGCACGCCTGCGGGAGCTCGGGGCGATCCCCGTCACCTACGGTCCCGGGCTCGTCGAGCGCGTGCGCGAGGCGGCCCCGCAGGGCGTCGACCGCGTGCTCGACGCCGTCGGCACCGACGAGGCGCTCGAGGCCTCGTTCGAGCTGGTCGAGGACCGGCAGCACATCGGCACGATCGTCGTCGGTGCGAAGGCGGCCGGCCTCGGGATCCAAGCGTGGTCCGGCGGCAACCCGCTCCCGCTCACGTCGCAGGAACAGGCCTGGCGGGCGGAGGCGATCCCGGCGGTCGCGTCCCTCGTCGAACAGGGGCGCTTCAGCTTCGAGCTCGGCACCGTCCGGCCTCTCGCCGAGGCCGCCGAGGCGCACCGCGAGAGCGAGTCGGGTCACCCGAGCGGGAAGCTCATCCTCATCCCCTGAGCGCCCTTCGACAGGCTCAGGGACCGGGGGTGGCTGGGGCGGGAGTGCCCTTCGTACAGGCTCAGGGACCGGGGGTGGCTGGGGCGGGAGCGCCCTTCGACAGGCTCAGGGACCGGGGGTGGCTGGGGCGGGAGTGCCCTTCGTACAGGCTCAGGGACCGGGGGTGGCTCGGGCGGGAGCGCCCTTCGACAGGCTCAGGGACCGGAGCGACTTGAGCGGGAGTGCCCTTCGACAGGCTCGGGGACCGGGGTGACTTGAGCGCGAGCGCCCTTCGACAGGCTCAGGGACCGAGCGCTACTCCGGGCCCTCGCCGAAGCTGTCGCCGACGGGAGCGCGGTCGGCGAGGTCGTCCTGGTCGTCGAGGTCCTCGACGGCGTCCTCGGTGTCCGAGTCGTCGTCCAGACCCGCGTCGCCGACGACGTCGTCACCACCGACGCCGTCGCCGGCGTTGCTCAGGCCGCCGTCACCGGGGGCCGCGTCGTCGGCCGAGCGGTCGACCGCACCGCCGTCGGGCACGACACCGCCGACCGAGCTGTCGGTCTGGTCCTCGCCGGGCACGTGTGCCTGGGCGCCCGGGCCGCCGTGGGCGAGGGCTTCGCGTTGGGCGTCTGCTGCTGCTGGATCCATGGGAGTGCTCATGACGGCAGCGTAGGCCGGACGCCGAGACGTCGCAGGGGCTTGGCTCAGGGACGCCGGACGCCTATCCTCCGTGCTTCCCGCCGGACCCGACGCGGTGTCGACAGCACGGTGCCCTTCGACAGGCTCAGGGACCGGGACAGGCTCAGAGACCGGGGCAGGCTCAGGGACCGGGGTGGGTCAGCGGCCGGTGTGCTCCACGATGATCGCCTTGATGCGGTCGACGTCGGCCGGCACGATCTCGAAGCGCTGCTCGAGCCCCTCGATGCCCTCGAACGCCTCGGGACGCTCCGGCTCCTCGCCGAGCGCCTCGCGGACGATCTCGGCGAACTTCGCCGGAAGCGCGGTCTCGAGCACGAGCATCGGCACGCCCTCGCGCAGGTGGCGACGGGCGACCGTGACGCCGTCGGCGGTGTGCGGGTCGATCGTGACGCCGTAGCGCTCGCGCACGTCGCGGATGGTGGCGACGCGGTCGGCGTGGGTGCTGCGACCGGAGACGAAGCCGAACTCGATGATCCGCTCGAACTCGGGCGTCCCGGAGAGGTCGAACCCGCCCTCCTCGTCGAGGGACCGGAACAGCTCCCCGAGGCGGGTCGCGTCCTGACCGACGAGGTCGTAGAGGAAGCGCTCGAAGTTCGACGCCTTCGAGATGTCCATGCTCGGGCTGGAGGTGTGGTGCGTCTCGGCCGCCGAGCGCGGGCGGTACACGCCCGTGCGGAAGAACTCGTCGAGGACGTCGTTCTCGTTCGTCGCGACGACGAGCTGGTCGATCGGGAGCCCCATGGAGCGGGCGATGTGCCCGGCGCAGACGTTGCCGAAGTTGCCGGACGGCACCGAGAACGACACCTTCTGGCCCGGGCCGTCCGTCGCGAGCAGCCAGCCGTGCACGTAGTACACGACCTGCGCGACGACGCGGGCCCAGTTGATCGAGTTGACCGTACCGACGGCGTGGAGTGCCTTGAACGGAGCGTCCTTCGAGACGGCCTTCACGATGTCCTGGCAGTCGTCGAAGTTGCCCTCGACGGCGAGGTTCACGATGTTGTCGTCCTGGAGACTGAACATCTGCGCACGCTGGAAGCTGCTCATGCGGCCGTGCGGGCTCAGCATGATGACCCGGATGCCGGTCTTGCCGCGCATGGCGTGCTCGGCCGCGCTCCCGGTGTCGCCGGACGTCGCGCCGAGGATGTTGAGCTCGTCGCCGCTCTTCGCGAGTGTGTACTCGAAGAGGTTGCCGAGCAGCTGCATCGCCATGTCCTTGAAGGCGAGCGTCGGGCCGTTCGAGAGGCCGAGGAGCTGCAGCTCGGTGCCGCCCTCCTCGCCGAGGGCGCGCAGCGGGGTGATGAGCGAGGCGTCGTCGCCGGCGCGGCCGTTCGAGTACACCTCGGCGGTGTAGGTGCGACGGGTGATGTCCTGGAGGTCGGCTGCGGGGATGTCGTCGGCGAACTTCGACAGCACGGCGAACGCGAGGTCGGCATAGGACAGCTCGCGCCACGACTCGAGCTCGTCAGCGGTCAGCTGCGGGTACTCGGCCGGGAGGTACAGGCCGCCGTCCGGGGCGAGCCCGCCGAGGAGGATGTCCGAGAAGTGCTGGGGCAGGTCGTGGCCCCGCGTCGACTGATAGTGCATGACCGTCTCTCTCATCCGGTTGGAAGCCCGATCTCCAACCTTGCCATATCGGGGGTCGACGCGCAGAGGCCCGCCGTCATCGTGACCGGCCGCTACGCGCGGGCGAGTTCCTCGCGGATCGCGGCGACGAACGCGTCGATGTCGTCCTCCGTGGTGTCGAACGAGCACATCCAGCGGACCTCGCCCTTCGCGGCGTCCCAGTCGTAGAAGCGGAAGCGTTCGCGCAAGCGGTCGGGGACGCCCGCCGGCAGGGTCGCGAACACCGCGTTGGCCTGGGTCGGCTGGCTGAAGCCGAGTCCCGGTGCCTCACCGGCGGCGATGAGGGCCTCGAGGGAGGTGCGGAGGCGCGCGGCCATCGCATTGGCGTGGGTCGCGGAGCGGAGCCAGAGCCCGTCGCCACCGTCGGCCGCCGGCTCGAGCAGGGCGATGAGCTGCGCCGCACCGAAGCGCATCTTGGACGCCAGCTGCATGTTGAGCTTCCGCAGGTAGACGAGGCCCTCCGACGCCGACGGTTCGAGCACGACGATGGCCTCGCCGAACATGAGCCCGTTCTTCGTCCCACCGAAGGACAGCACGTCGACGCCGGCATCGGCGGTGAACGCGCGCAGCGGGACGCCGAGGGCTGCGGCGGCGTTGGCGATGCGGGCGCCGTCGAGGTGCAGCTTCATGCCGTGACCGTGCGCGTGGTCGGCGATCGCGCGGATCTCCTCGGGCGTGTACAGGGTGCCGAGCTCGGTGGTCTGCGTGATCGAGACGACGAGCGGCTGTGCACGGTGCTCGTCGCCCCAGCCCCACGCCTCGCGGTCGATGAGGTCGGGCGTGAGCTTGCCGTCGGGGGCGTCGACCGTCAGGAGCTTGATGCCACCGACCCGCTCCGGCGCGCCGCCCTCGTCGGAGTTGATGTGCGCGGTCGACGCCGAGATGACGGCACCCCAGCGCGGGAGCATGGACTGCAGACCGACGACGTTCGCTCCGGTGCCGTTGAAGACGGGGAACACGGCGACGTCGCGGCCGAAGTGATCGGCGAAGACCTCGTGCAGCCGACGGGTGTAGTCGTCCTCGCCGTAGGCGATCTGGTGGCCACCGTTGGCCGCCGCGAGAGCGTCGAGGATCTCGGGGTGGACGCCGGAGTAGTTGTCGGAGGCGAAGCCACGGATGCTGGTGTCATGCAGAGAGTCGGTCACTGATCCATCCTCGCGCATGCCACACGCAGCTTCCGTGCATCGCGGGCCGACTTCCTGCGTGCTCGGGTCGCCTTCGAGCATGTTCACAATTCAGGAGCGCCCGGGCGTGGCGCCCCCGCACCTTGCGTGTCGGCGGGGACGCGCCGAGGCGCTCCTGAATTGTGAACCGAGAAACGAGGTCAGTCGGCGGCGTGACGCGGGCCGTCGGAGGAGGGGACGACCTCCTCGGGCACGGCGTCGATCGCGGCGTCGACGTCGGCGTGCGCACCGGGCTCCGGCTCCGCGTCCGGGGTCTCCTGCGCGAGCGCGTGCTCGTAGGCGAGCGCGTGCACGGCGATCGAGGAGGCGACTGCGGCCTGCTCCTCGTCTTCGGCGGAGGACTGAGCCGGCTGCTCGGACGCCAGCGCGGCGGCCTGCTCGGGCGTCAGCCGGGCGTCCTGGTCCTCCTCGTCCTCGTCCACGAGGTCGAGCACGATGGGCTCGTCGCCGTAGATGTCGCCCGCGGGATCGCCCGCGAGCGGGGCCGGCGCGGGGAGGCGCTGCTCGGCGTCGAGGAACTGCTTGGCCTCGAATGCACCCGGGTTGAAGACCTCGTCGATCCCGCCGAGCCCGCTCATGCCTTGAGCGCTTCCGAGAGTTTGACCCGACCACCCATTTTCAGCAGCGAGTTCTCGTAGATCCGCGAGCCGACGAGGATGACGAGCGCCGCGGTGACCGCGAGGATCAGCAGGGACAGGATCGGCTCCCACCACTGCGCCGAGCCGACGAAGAGACGGACGGGCATGCCCACGGCTGCCGAGAACGGCACGTAGGACATGATCGTCATCACCACCGGGTTGTCGTTGAAGAAGATGACGGCGAAGTACGGGATCATGATCAGCATCGTAATCGGGGTCGTCGTCGAACCGATGTCCTCTTGACGTGACACCAGCGATCCGGCAGCGGCGAACAGCGCCGCCAGCAGGATGAAGCCGAGCACGAAGAACACCACGAACCAGACGACCGGGGTCCCGAGGCCGGCGAGCAGCTCTGTCTGGCCCGTCACCGTCAGCCCGATCACCGACAGCGCCGCGATCGCCAGGATCTGCCCGAACGCCAGGATGCTGTTGCCGAGCACCTTGCCGGCGAGGAGCGCCTTCACGGGGATGGCGGACATGAGGATCTCGACGACGCGGGTCTGCTTCTCCTCGACGACGCTCTGCGCGATCGACGCCCCGAAGGTGGTGGCGGAGACGAAGAACACGAGACCGAACCCGAGCGACACGATGTAGAGCAGGAAGCCCGCGGAGCCGTCCGCGTCGGGATCGAGGATGGTGACCTGCGGCTGCGCGCTCAGTTGCATGATGAGCGTGTTGGAGGCCTCGGAGTCGAAGATCACCTGGACGCCGGTGGGGTTGTCGTCGGTGGCCGGTGCGATCGCCGCCTCGACGTCGCCCGACTTCACCAGGGCCTCAGCTGCGGCGACGTCGGTCGCCTCGGTCACGTCGAAGGTCTTGCCGTCGACGAGTCCCGCACCCGCGTTCCCGACGACCGCGACCTTCGTGGTCTCCGAGGCGGTGTTCTTCGCGAGGAACCCACCGACGACGATGCCGGCGAGGATCACGAGGAGCAGGATGCCCGTCGAGATGAGGAAGGTCTTGCTGCGCAGACGCATCTTGACCTCGCGCTCGGCGACGAGACCGATGCTCTGCACGAGGCTGGGGGAGGCCGGGCCGGAGCGACGACGACCGGCGGGCTGGATCGGGGACTCGGTTGCCGTGGTCACTGGATGACCTCCTTGAAGATCTGGGCGAGGGTGGGTCGGAGGGGGGCGAAGCTCGTGACGTCGCCCTGGGTCAGCGCCTCACGGAGCACGGCCTGCGCCGCCTGGGCGTCGTCGGCGTCGAAGAGGGCGTAGCCACCGTCGAAGTCGACGACGGAGATGCCCGGACGCTCGCGCAGCCAGCCGGTGTCGGCCGCGGTGAGCAGCTCGTAGCGGTTGCCGGCGTGGGCTTCGCGGAGGGACTCGCGCGAGCCGGAGGCGCGGATCCTGCCACCGGCGATGATCACGAGGTCGTCGCAGAGGCGCTCCACGATGTCGAGCTGGTGACTGGAGAACAGGACGGGGGAGCCGTCTGCGGCGAACTCGCTGAGCACCCCGACGACCACGTCGACCGCCATCGGGTCGAGGCCCGAGAACGGCTCGTCGAGGACGAGGACGTCCGGGTCGTGGACGAGCGCCGCGGCGATCTGCGCCCGCTGCTGGTTGCCGAGCGACAGGCTCTCGAGGGCGTCGTTCCGGCGCTCGCCGAGGCCGAGGCGCTCGAGCAGTTCGCCGGCGTTGCGCTTGGCGGCGTGGGTCGTGAACCCGTGGAGGCGGGCCAGGTAGACGAGCTGTTCCTCGACCCGCATCTTCGGGTAGAGGCCGCGCTCCTCCGGCATGTAGCCGAACCGGCGGCGGTCTTCCGGGGTGAGCGGGGTGCCGTCGAGGGTGACGGTTCCGGCGTTCGCGGCGAGGACACCGAGCAGGATGCGCATCGTCGTCGTCTTGCCGGCGCCGTTCCCGCCGACGAACCCCGTCATGCGGCCGGGGGCGACCTGGAAGCTGACGTCGTCGAGCACCTTCCGCTCGCCGTACGACTTGTCGATGTGGCTGAGTTCGAGCATCGGCCGCCTCCTGTGATCTGCGTGCTGGACCGAGTGTCCTGCGTCGGGTTCTCCCGGTATGACGATCACGCTACGCGGCGTGGTGTGCCACCGGCATCCGCCGTAGGACGGGTTGACGCGACGACGCCCGGTCCCCTTCTCCGTCGAGTGGGGGATACCGGGCGTCGTGGACCAGCCGAGCGCTGGATCAGGCGGGGCGGGACTCCGGGGAGACCGTCTTCGAGGGGTCGGTCTCGGCGACGGAGCCGATGGCCTCGTCGATGCGGGCGATGACCGTGTCGTCGAGCTTCACACCGGCCGCGGCGGCGTTCGCGGTGACCTGTTCGGGACGCGAGGCCCCGACGATCGCACCGGCGATGTTGTCGTTGTGCAGCACCCAGGCGAGCGCCAGCTGCGCCATGGTGAGGTCGAGCTCGTCGGCGATGGGCTTCAGCTGCTGGACGGCCGTCAGCACCTCGTCGTCGAGGAAGCGCTTGATGGTGTCGGCGCCGCCCTTCTCGTCGGTGGCCCGGCTGCCCTGCGGGAGCTCTGCGCCCGGGAGGTACTTGCCGCTGAGGACGCCCTGCGCCACCGGCGACCAGACGATCTGGGAGATGCCGAGTTCGCGCGAGGTCGGGACGACCTCCTCCTCGATGACCCGCCACAGCATCGAGTACTGCGGCTGGTTCGAGATGAGCTGGAAGCCCAGCTCCTTGGACAGGGCGTGGCCGGCGCGCAGCTGCTCGGCGTTCCACTCGCTCACGCCGATGTAGAGCGCCTTGCCCGCCCGGACGACGTCGGCGAAGGCCTGCATCGTCTCCTCGAGGGGCGTCTCGCTGTCGTAGCGGTGGGCCTGGTAGAGGTCGACGTAGTCGGTGCCGAGACGCGTGAGCGAACCGTCGATCGACTCCATGATGTGCTTGCGCGACAGCCCGACGTCGTTGTGCCCCTTCGGGCCGGTGGGCCAGTAGACCTTCGTGAAGATCTCCAGGCTCGCGCGTCGTTCGTCCTTGAGGGCGTCGCCGAGCACCTGCTCAGCCGCCGTGTTCGCGTAGGCGTCGGCCGTGTCGAAGGTGGTGATGCCGGCGTCGAGGGCGGCGCGAACGCTCGCCGTGGCGACGTCGTTCTCCACCTGCGAGGCGTGGGTCAGCCAGTTGCCGAAGATGATCTCTGAGATCTTGAGTCCGCTGTTGCCGAGGTATCGAAATTCCATGGTCGTCACGCTACTCCTCGCATCCGACCGACCGACGGGGTTGCGCGGAGACGGAGCGAACCCTCAGCTGCGCGGCGACGCCAGCCCGTGCTCGTAGGTGTAGATGACCGCCTGGATGCGATCACGGAGGGCGAGCTTCTGCAGCACCTTCGAGACGTGCGACTTGACGGTCGCCTCGCCGACGAAGAGCGTGGTCGCGATCTCCTGGTTGGACAGGCCCTGGGCGACCAGCTGCAGGACCTCGCGCTCGCGCTCCGTCAGCTGCCCGTATTCGGCGCCGGTCGTCGGTCCGGCCGGGACGGTGCGATCCTCCACGGCGTCCTCGACGGCGGGGGCCTGCCTGGTGAACCCCTCGATGACCCGGCGGGTGACCGCCGGCGAGAGGAGCGCCTCCCCGCCCGCGACCACCGAGACCGCGGCGACGAGTTCCTCCGGCGAGGAGTTCTTCAGGAGGAACCCGCTCGCACCGGCACGGAGCGCCTCGGCCAGGTAGTCGTCGCGGTCGAAGGTGGTGAGGATGAGGACGGCGGCGTTGGTGTCCGGATCCGCGACGATCCGACGGGTGGCCTCGAGGCCGTCCATGCCCGGCATCTGGACATCCATGCAGATCACGTCCGGCGCGAGCGTCGTTGCGAGCGCGACGGCCTCGGCGCCGTCCGACGCCTCGCCGACGATCTCGATCCCGGGCTGCGAGCCCAGGATGATGCGGAAGCCCGCACGCAGCAGCTCCTGGTCGTCGACGAGGAGGATGCGGGTGGGCTGCTCGGTCATGCCTGGTCCTTCGTGGTGGTGGTCTGGGGTCGTCCTGCGGCGGCGGAGGCGAGGCGGGCGTCGGCGATGGACGCGGCGACGGGCTCCATCGCCTGGTCGCCCGGCCGGCCGAGCGGGATGGCGGCCCGGACGAGGAAGCCGCCGCGGGCTCGTGCCCCGACCTCGAGGACGCCACCGGACGACGCCACGCGCTCCCGCATCCCGATGAGTCCGAGCCCACCGCGCCGGGCCACCGTCGGGACGGTCCCCGTGTTCGTGACCTCGAGCTCGACCGCGTCGTCCAGATAGCGGAGCCTGAGTTCGGCCGTCGCCGTGGTACCGCCGTACTTGCGGGCGTTCGTGAGCGCCTCCTGCGCGATCCGGTACAGGTTGAACGACACGACGGCCGGGATCGGGACCGGTGTGCCCACGAGTTCGAACCTCGTCGGCAGCCCGTTCGCCGTCGACTCGTCGGCGAGCCGGCCCAGCTGGCCGACGCCGACGGTCGACGGGCTGCTCTCCTCGTCGGTCGGTTCGCCGTGCGCGCGGAGGGTGCCGAGCATCTTGCGCAGCTCGTCGATCGCGCTCCGTGCGCCGAGCTCGACGTTCGTGAGCGCATCCCGCGCGGCGGCCGGGTCGGCATCGAGCACGGTGCGCGCGGCGCCGGCCTGGACCCCCATGACCGAGACGTGGTGGGCGACGACGTCGTGCAGCTCGCGCGCGATCCGCACCCGCTCGAGGGCGACCGCCTGGCGGGCGGACCGGGCGCGCTCCGCCTCGAGCTCGGCCGTGCGCTGCTCGAGCGCCGCCCGTTCCCGGGAGGACTGGTACACGCGCTCGCCGAAGAAGTACGCGGCTCCGAAGTAGAGGATGTTCGTCAGGATCTGGATGAGGATGAACGCCACGAGGGGCGAGAAGAGCCCCACCCGGGAGAGGCTGGGCAGCGCGTCGGGGTCGGTCGCCTGGATGAACATGGAGACGAGCAGCCAGACGAACATGGCGACGATGATGAGCACGCGGACGAGCGCAGCGCGACGTCGGTTCGGAACCCATGCCCCGACCGTGTAGATCGCGAGGAACAGGGCGATGTTCGTGAAGAGGACCTCGGGTACGAGCACCGTGCCGCCCACGATGAACATGACGGCGACGACGATCGAGACGGAGCACGGGAAGCGGCGACGGAACGCGAGCGGCGCGGTGATGCCGATCGCCCAGAGGACGGACGCCCACATCGGTGCGGGCTCGGGGTAGAACCCGGCGATCGTGTACAGCGTCAGGCTGAGGAGGGTGCCGACGCCGAGGGCGATGGCGAGGATGATGTCGGATCGCTGTTCCGACGGCGTCGCGGCCGGACGCCGCCACTCGGCGTCGTAGGGGTCGACCGGGCGTTCCTCCTGCTGGTCGACGGCGGGCTCGCTCATGCCGTCCACGCTAGCGCGACGCCCCGCCGGGGACATCCGTCGAGCGACGGAGCGCGGCGGTCCGGCACTCGAACAAGAGCCCGGAGCGGCACTCAGGAGAGTGCTGCTCCGGGCTCCTCCGCGGCACGGTCGGGTCAGGCCGCGGATCGTCCCGTGATCCCGGCGGTCGACGTGATGACGTCCGCCATCTTCTTGCCGAGCGCCTCATAGAACATCGACAGGGGGAACTCGTCGTCGAGGACCGCGTCGGTGAGCCCGCGCGGCGGTCCGCTCAGGATCTCGTCGGACAGCCCACGCGCCCACTGCGACGCGGGGTGCGGCGTCAGCGTCGTCCGGACGAGCTCGTACGCGGCGAGCCAGTGCGCGGTCTTCGGACGGTCGATCGATCGCCAGTACAGCTCGTCGATGCTCTCGCCGAGCCGCACGACCACGTCGGGGACCTCGTCCCAGTCGATCGTGAGCCTGGTGTCGGTCCAGTGCAGCACGCCGTGCTGGTGCATCCACGCGAACAGCAGCTGGCCGCCGACGCCGTCGTAGTTCCGGACGCGTGAGCCGGTGATGGCGAACCGGAAGATGCGGTCGAAGATGATCGCGTACTGGACGAGCTTCGCGTGCTCGAGGATCGCCACGTCCGCCGCGTCGAGCGTCTCGGTCTCCGCGCGGGTCGTCAGCGTGCGCTCCAGCCGGACCGATTCGCGGAACGCCGTGAGGTCGCAGCGCAGCTCCTCGAGCGAGTACAGGAAGAACGGCATCCGCTGCTTGATCATGAACGGATCGAACGGGAGGTCACCACGCATGTGCGTGCGGTCGTGGATGAGGTCCCACATGACGAAGGTCTCCTCGGCCAGCTGCTGGTCGTCCAGGAGGGACGCGGCGTCGGCCGGGAGCTCGAGCTTGGTGATCTCGGAAGCGGCTCGGACGACCCGACGGTACCGGGCCGCCTCGCGGTCCTGGAAGATCGCGCCCCAGGTGAACGCCGGGATCGCGCGCATCGCGACCGTCTCGGGGAAGAGGACCGCTGAGTTCGTGTCGTAACCCGGCGTGAAGTCGAGGAAGCGGATCGGCACGAAGAGCGCGTTCGTGTAGTCGCCGGCCTCGAGGGCGGCGATGAACTCGGGCCAGATGACCTCGACGAGCACGGCCTCGATGTGGCGGTCGGTCGAACCGTTCTGCGTGACCATCGGGAACACGACGAGGTGTCCCAGGCCGTCCACGCGATGCCGCTCGGGGTGGAAGGCGACGAGCGAGTCGAGGAAGTCCGGGACGCCGAAGCCGTCGCGCTCCCAGCGGTCGAAGTCGGCGACGAGGGCGTCGAGGTACTCGGCGTCGTGCGGGAAGTTCGGAGCGAGGGTGCGGACGCTCGTGACGATCGTGGCGACGTGCCCTGCCGCCGGCTGGTGGTCGTTTGACTCGGGGATCGAGCCGTCCTTCACCTGGACGGCCTGCAGCGCGGTCGCGGCGGCCTTGAGGTCCGTCCAGGCCGGGTGCCCGACGAGTGCGGCGGCGTCTTCGACGACCTCCGGCTCTCCGACGATGCTCTTCGTGTGGGTGGTGGCGACGTTCGACATGGTGAACCTCCTTCCGCGTGCGCAGGCGTCGCCCGGGGTGGGTGACGATTCCTTCGAGCGTAGGGGCGGAGGGGGTGCGGATTTCTTGCGTCAGGAGCGACTTCGCTGCAACATTCGGCCGTTCGCGCTGGGGAACTGCACGGTCGGCCTCGGCGGGCTGCTACCCCCAGCGGCGCTTGATCCAGCGGTCGAGGACACCGACGAGCGCATCGGTGATCGCGCCGAGCAGCGCGAGCACGATGATGACGAAGAAGATGCGGTCGACCCGGCCGTTGTTCTGCGAGTCCACCAGGCGGAATCCGAGTCCCATGGACGAGGCGATGAGCTCCGCCGCCACGAGGAACAGCCACGACTGCGCCAGCGCGAGCCGGAGGCCGGAGACGACCGAGGGCGTCACGGCGGGCAGCTGCACCGTCCGGAACAACGCGACACCGTTCAGCCCGAAGGCGCGGCCGGCCTCGACCAGGTGCTTGTCGACGTGGCGGAGCGCGGCGGAGACCGTCGTGTACACCGGGAAGAACGCGCCGATCGCGATGAGCGTGATCTTCGACTCCTCACCGATCTTCAGCCAGAGGATGAGCAGCGGTACCCACGCGAGCGACGGGACGGCGCGGATCGCCGCGAAGGTCGTCGACAGCAGGATGTCGCCGAGGCGCGAGAGCCCCACGACCGCGCCGAGGACGAGACCGAGCACGGCACCGATGAGGAACCCGATGAGCACGCGCTGCACCGAGATGGCGACGTCCTGCTGCAGCCAGCCGCGCTGCGCGAGATCGACGCCGGCCGCCCAGACCTCGGCGGGTGCCGGGAGTTGCGAGGCCGGGACGAGGCCGAACGCGGTGACGAGCTGCCAGGCCCCGAGGATGACGACGGGGACGAGGAAGCCGCCGAGGACGACGACGATCCTGCGGGACCCGAGGACGGCGCGCGCGTCGCGGCCGGACTGGGTCGCCTGGGCACCCGCGGCTGCGGTGGTGCCGAGACCGGCGAACTCGGTCATGGTTTCCTCTCGGGACGGTTCAGGCGCCCTTCGACAAGCTCAGGGACCGGGGTTGGGCTTCAGGGACCGGGAAGGCTTCAGGCGCCGGACTACTTCGTGCCGATGGCGGACGGGTCCGCGTCGTCCACGAAGCTCGGATTGAAGAGGTCGGACAGGGCGTCGTCGACCTTGTCCTGCGACGACACGTCGCCGGACTCCACGAAGATCGGGCCGATGACCGACAGGACCTGCTCCTGCGCCTTGCCGGGCGCCGGGTCGACGTCGAGGTTCGAGCGCTCGGTGATCACCTTCGTCGCCACGGCGAGGTCGAGGCCCGCGGCGTCCGCGAGGATCTGCGCCGTCTCGTCGGGGTTCGACGCAGCCCATTCACGAGCGTGCTCGTAGGCGTTCACGACGGTCTGCGCGACGTCCGGACGCTCGTCGATGAAGGACTCGGTCGCGGCCAGGATGCCGTAGCTGTTGAAGTCGACGTTGCGGTAGATGAGCTTCGCGCCCGCCTCCTCGGCGCCGGCCATGATCGGGTCGAGACCGGCCCACGCGTCGACGGAACCGTTCTGCAGGGCCGCCCAGCCGTCGGCGTGCTGGAGGTTCTCGATCGTGACGTCTGAGGCGGACAGACCGGCCTCCTCCAGTGCCTGCAGGAGGAAGAAGTAGGGGTCGGTGCCCTTCGTCGCGGCGACCTTCTTGCCCTTGAGCTCGGCGACGTCCGTGATCGTCGAGCCCTGGCCGACGACGATCGCCGACCACTCGGGCTGCGAGAAGACGTCGATCGCCTGGATGGCCGATCCGTTCGCCCGGTTCAGGAGTGCGGCGGAGCCGGCGGTGGACCCGACGTCGATCGCGTCGGCCCGCAGTGCCTCGTTCGCCTTGTTGGAGCCGGCCGACTGGACCCAGTTGACGGTGATGTCCTGGTCGTCGAGTGCGTCCTCGAGCCAGCCCTGGTCCTTGATGATGAGCGAGAGCGGGTTGTAGGTCGCGAAGTCGATGTCGAGCGTGCCGCCCTCGGTGGTGCCGACGGTGCTGTCACCGCCGGCCGCAGGAGCGTTCTCGCCCGCGACGCAGCCGCTGAGGAGGAGCGCTGCGGCGGCGGTCGCGGCGACGATGGCCGCGCGCCCGGCGCGGGAGGTGGTGAAGCGGCGTCGTGAGGTCATGCGTTGGTCCTTGCTGTGGATCGGTGCGGGATGACGGCGGAGGTGGTGGGTGGCTCAGTACGGGAAGTGCGGGATGGACGGCAGTCGTTGGTCGCCGCGGGCGAGACCGTGGCGGTCGATGCCGAGTCCGTCGAGGAGGCGGCCGCGCAGCTCGGCGAGCTCTGCCGACCCGCGGTCGCGCGGGCGGTTGCCGGGGACGGTCACGGTCTGGGCGATGGTCGAACCGGGGTGTCCGTCCTCACGACCCAGGAGGATGACCCGGTCGGCGAGCTGGAGGGCCTCGTCGACGTCGTGCGTCACGAGCAGGATCGTGGTGGGCGCGGCGAGGTGGATGGCGAGCAGCAGATCCTGCATCTTCAGCCGGGTGAGGGCGTCGAGGGCACCGAACGGTTCGTCGAGGAGCAGGACGCCCGGCCGGCGGGCGAGGGCCCTGGCGAGTGAGGCGCGTTGCGCCATGCCGCCGGAGACCTCCCGTGGGCGGTGCTCGGCGAAGTCCGCGAGCCCGACGAGTTCGAGCAGCTCGGCGACGCGGGCACGCCCTTCGGCTGCGGGCGTCCGCTTGGGCAGACCGAGTGCGACGTTCGCCGCGATGGTGCGCCAGGGGAGGAGTCGAGGCTCCTGGAAGCCGAAGGCCGTGCGCGGGTCGATGCCGGCGACGGGTGTGCCGTCGATGAGCACGGAGCCGGCGGTCGGGTGGTCGAGACCGGCCGCGATCCGCAGCAGGGTGGACTTGCCGCAGCCGCTCGTGCCGAGGATCGCCACGACCTCGCCGGCCTCGGCGGTGATCGTGACGTCGCGCAGCACGGGCCGCGGGGCGTCGGTGCGTTTGCCGGCACCGCTCGCGAAGGTGCGGCCGACCCCGGCGAACGCGACCGTGGACGCACGATCCGCCGAGCCGACGGGGACGGCGTCGCGGGTGACCGGCGAGCTCGCGGCGAGCGGGCTTGGGGCAGCGTTCGTCATGGGTCTCGGGCTCCAGGGGTGGGGTGCCCGCCATGCTACGCGAGGGTGATGCACCGCTCTCGGCCGCCGAAACAGAGCGTCACATTGGCGTCCGCCGGAGACATCCGGAGGGTTCCGGTGTTATGCGTCCACTACCAGCTGCCGACCTGCGTGAGGGCGACGTCGAGGATGGCGACGGCCTCCTCCCGGTTGACCCGGGCGAGCAGCAGCGCGCTGACCGACAACGAGGTGAGCTGCCGTGCGGCCGCGGCGAGTTCGTCCGCGTCCGCCTCGGGACGGGCGAGGGCGAGGGCGTCCGAGACCGCGGTGGTGAGCTCGGCCCGGTAGCCGTCGACGACCTCGCGCAGTGCATCGTCGTGGGCCGCGAGGCCGGCCGCGCTGTTGAGGAGGAGGCAGCCGCGGCGAGGGGAGTCGTCGGGCAGGGTCGCGATGACCGTCTGCACGCCGGAGAAGTAGGTGGTGAGCCCGGCTCTGCCGTCCGTCGCCCGCGCGAGGACCGAGAGGCGCGGTCGGATGACGGTGTCGAGGTAGTCCTGCACGGCGGCGTCGAACAGCCCGCGCTTGCTGTCGAAGGCGTGGTAGAGGCTCGACCGCCGCAGGCCGGTGGCCGCTTCGAGGTCGGCGAGTGAGGTCGCCTCGTACCCGCGGTCCCAGAAGACGTCGCGCGCCGCCTGGACGACGGCGACGGTGTCGAACTCCTGCGTGCGTCCCATGGATGCCTCCTCCTGGCTCGGCCGGCCCTCCGGAAGGGCGGGTTGTGTACCGAGCGTTCTACTATTATAGTAGACCCATCGGTACAGAATGTCGCTCCACCTGGACGACTCGACGCCGATCTCCCGGAAGGCCCGTCCCATGCTCGTCGTCAGTCTCGTCCTCGTCGGCATCGCCGCCCTCCTGCACGTCTACATCTTCGTGCTCGAGTCGCTGCGCTGGACCGAGCCGGCCACCCGCAAGACCTTCGGCACCTCGGAGCTCGAGGCCGAGACCACCCGAGGGATGGCGTACAACCAGGGCTTCTACAACCTGTTCCTCGCGATCGGCACCATCGTCGGCATCGTCTTCCTGATCACCGGCTCGACCGGTATCGGCGCGGCCCTCGTCTTCGCCTCGGCCGGCTCCATGCTCCTCGCCTCGCTCGTCCTCATCACCTCGGACCGCACGAAGGCCCGCGCCGCGATCGTCCAGGGGACCACCCCGCTGCTCGGACTCATCGCGCTCGTCATCGCACTGGCCGTCTGATACCTCCGCGACGCCCCAGGCGTCACCCCGTCCGCAACCCGACGACGTGCTGCGCCCTCCCACCGAATCACCGCACCAAGGAAAGGCACCACATGAACACCCCCGCGCTCAGCACCCAGATCCAGCTCGTCTCGCGACCGGTCGGGTGGCCGACCGAGTCCGACTTCCGGACCGTCTCCGTCGAACTCCCGGAGCTCGCGCCCGGCCAGCTCCGGGTCCAGAACCTCTTCCTCTCCGTCGACCCCTATATGCGCGGTCGCATGAACGACGCCCGCTCCTACGTCGCGCCGTACCAGCTCGGTGAGACGATGACCGGCGGCGCCATCGGCCGGGTCGTCGAGTCGGCCGCCGAGGGCTTCTCCGTCGGCGACGTCGTCCTGCACCAGTTCGGCTGGCGCGACCTCGTCCAGGAGGACGCCAGCGGGTTCCGCGTCGTCCCTGAGCTCCCCGGCGTCCCGCTGTCCGCCTACCTCGGCGTCCTCGGCATGACGGCCCTCACCGCGTACGTCGGTCTGCTCGAGGTCGCCAAGTTCCGGGAGGGCGACACGGTGTTCGTCTCCGGTGCTGCAGGTGCCGTCGGCACGATGGTCGGCCAGATCGCCCGTCTCAAGGGCGCGAAGCGCGTCATCGGTTCGGCCGGATCGGCTGAGAAGGTCGCCCTGCTGACGGAGAAGTACGGCTACGACGCCGCGTTCAACTACAAGGACGGCCCCGTCACCGAGCAGCTCGCGGCCGCGGCACCCGACGGCATCGACGTGTACTTCGACAACGTCGGCGGCGAGCACCTCGAAGCGGCGATCGACGCCTTCAACGACGGCGGACGCGCAGCGCTCTGCGGCGTCATCTCGCAGATCAACGACACCGAGCGTGCCGAGGGCCCGCGCAACCTGTCGAACATCGTGACCCGCGGGCTCACCCTCACGGGCTTCACCGTCGGCAACTACACGCAGCACTTCCCGGCGTTCTCCGGTGAGATGGGTGCCTGGTTGCAGAACGGTGACGTCGTCTTCGACGAGACCGTCTACGAGGGCCTCGATCACACGCTCGACGCGTTCCTCGCCCTCATGCGCGGCGCCAACACCGGGAAGATGGTCGTCAAGCTCTGACGCGATCCCTCGACTTCGCCTGACACCGGCGACCGACGGGCCGTCCACCCGCTCCGGGTGGACGGGCCGTTCGCCGTCGTCAGACCGCTGCGAGGACCCCGCCGGCCGCATCGATGCGGGCCATCGCGAGGCGCTCGGCGGCGACGAGCGTCGTGACGCCTTCGGCGGCGGCGTCCCGGTAGATCGACTGCACGGTCCGCCCGATCGCCGACACCCGCTGTTCGATTGCCGCGGCGTCGGCGCCCGGTTCCGATGCCATGGCGAGGTAGATCACCCCGCCGGCGTTCGCCACGAAGTCCGGCGCCCACAGGATGCCGCGCTCCTCGAGGGCCACCGCGTCGGCGCGGGAGGCGAGCTGGTTGTTCGCCGCCCCGACCACGGCGCGACACCGCAGCTGCCCGATCACCCGGGCGTTCAGGGCGCCGCCGACACCGCACGGCACGAAGAGGTCCGTCTCGACGAGGTGCTCGTCGCCCGGTTCGATCCAGCTGGCGCCGATCTCCTCGGCGAGGGCGCGCTTCCGTGGGTCGACGTCGGTGACGATGAGGCGAGCCCCCTCGGCCGCGAGCCGTCGGGCCAGACGGCCGCCGACCTGGCCGAGCCCGGAGATCGTCGCCCGGTGGCCCGCGACGAGCGGGGTGCCGAAGACCGTCTCGAGCGTCGCGGTGATGGCCGCGTGCACGCCGGCCGCCGTCGCCTCGCTCGGTTCGCCGACGCCTCCGCGGTCCGCCGGCAGCCCGCTGACGTGGTCGGTCCGCTCGGCGACGACGGCCATGTCCTCGGCGGTCGTGCCGACGTCCTCCGCGGTGCGATACGCGCCGCCGAGTGCTTCGACCGCGTCGCCGAGGTCGAGCATCGCGTCGCGGCGCTCCGCGGGGTCGAGGGTCGTGCCGACGGGCAGGTGGATGACGGACTTGCCGCCGCCGTGCGCGAGACCGGCGGCCGCGTTCTTCATCGTCATCCCTGCGGCGAGGCGGAGGGAGTCGTCGACGGCCTCGAGCCAGGAGCCGTACCGCCAGAGTCGCGCGCCGCCGAGGGCCGGTCCCAGGGCGGTGGAGTGCAGGGCGACGCTGATGGTCAGCCCGGAACGCGGTCCGCGGCTGATGGAGAGGTGTTCGTGGGGGAGGGTGGTGCTGTGCATCGCGTCGCTGGACGCGACCGGGTCGAATGACGTCATCGTCGGATCTCCTCGTGGGTGATTGGTGCGGGCTCCTGGTGGGAGCGGATCACGGGGCGTTGGTGGTGCCCGGCTCTCCTCCCCAGATTCTCCACGCCGACCGCCCGCTCCACAACCGTCGGCTCGACCGGGCCGCCAGACGGGCTGCACCTAGGCTGGACGGCATGGGTGGAGTGCTGACGGGGTTCGCGATCATCGGCACCGTCATCCTCGTCGGCTACCTCGCCGGGCGTCTCGAGGTCGGGGGCCCGACGACCGGGCATGTGCTCAACCGGGTGGCGTTCTTCGTCACCAACCCGGCGCTGCTGTTCACCGTGCTCGCCACGGCCGACCTGCACGAGGTGTTCAGCAGTTTCATCTGGGTCGCCCTCGCGAGTGCCCTGTCGGCCGCCGCACTCTTCGTGCTGCTGAACGCCGTGTGGCTGCGCAAGGACCTCTCCGTCGCGACGATCGGTGCGCTCGGCTCGGGCTACGTCAACGCCAACAACATCGGCATCCCGGTGGCGGTCTACGTCCTCGGTGAGGCCGGCTACGTCGCCCCGGTCATCCTGCTGCAGCTGCTCGTCTTCGCCCCGATCGCACTCACCATCCTCGATGTCAGACAGCGCGGCTCCGTCTCCTTCCTCGGCATCGTGACGCAACCCTTCCGCAACCCGATGATCGTCGCGTCGATCATCGGCGTCGTGCTCAACCTGTTCGGCGTCCGGCTCCCCGAGCCCGTCATGGCTCCGTTCGAGCTCCTCGGCGGCGCAGCCGTGCCGCTCATCCTCATGGCGTTCGGGATGTCGCTGCACGGCATGCGGCCGTTGCAGGCCGGCAGCGGACGTCTGGAGATCTTCGTGGCGACGACGATCAAATCGGTCGTGATGCCCGGGTTCGCCTACCTCATCGCCCACTTCGGGTTCGGGCTGAGCGGCACACCGTTGTTCGCCTCCGTCGTCCTCGCCGCCCTCCCCGCGGCCCAGAACGTCTACAACTTCGCCAGCCGGTACGAGCAGGGCGTCACGCTCGCCCGCGACACGGTCCTGCTGACGACGATCCTCTCCGTACCGGTCCTCGTCGTCGTCGCCGCCCTGCTCGCCTGACCCCCGGGAACCGGTCTGTCCGAAGCGCCGCTGTCCTCCGAAGCATGGACAGTGATGGCCGGAAAAGCCGAACGATCGCGACTACTCTTGGGCGGGCACGACTGAGATATACCACCGTCCAGTCCGGCGGAGCGCCGTCGGACCCGACCCGATGGGACGACATGACCGAAGGCACGACCCCACGACACGAACGTTCCGGAGACTGGGCCGCATCCCGCGAGACCGTCGGCGACGAGATGCTCGCCGTGCAGGACTTCTCCAGCGAGGAGGAGGGGTACCACAAGACCCTCAAGCCGCGGCAGATCCAGATGATCGCGATCGGCGGTGCGATCGGCACGGGGCTCTTCCTCGGTGCGGGTGGCCGCCTGAACAGCTCCGGCCCGGCGCTCATCCTCGTGTACGCGCTCTGCGGGTTCTTCGCCTTCCTCATCCTGCGCGCCCTCGGTGAACTCGTCCTCCACCGTCCGTCCTCGGGCTCGTTCATCTCCTACGCCCGGGAGTTCTACGGCGAGAAGATGGCGTTCGGCGCGGGGTGGTTGTACTTCCTCAACTGGGCGATGACCTCGATCGTCGACGTCACCGCGGCCGCGCTCTACATCAAGACCTTCGGCAAGCTGTTCGGCTGGAAGGAGCTCGAGGACTTCCCGCAGTGGGTCTTCGCGCTCGCCGCTCTGGTGGTGGTGCTGGCGCTCAACCTCGTCTCCGTCAAGCTGTTCGGCGAGATGGAGTTCTGGTTCGCGCTCATCAAGGTGTCGGCGCTCGTGATCTTCCTCATCGTCGGCGTCTGCTTCATCATCTTCGGTGGCCGGACCGACATCGGTGCGGTCGGGTTCTCGGTCATCGGCGACAACGGCGGGCTGTTCCCCGTCGGGGCGTTCGCCCCGATGATCGCGATCTCCGGTGTGGTGTTCGCCTACGCGGCGATCGAACTCGTCGGGACCGCCGCAGGTGAGACGGCCGAGCCGAAGAAGATCATGCCGAAGGCCGTCAACACGGTCATCTTCCGCATCGCGATCTTCTACGTCGGCTCGGTGCTGCTCCTCTCGCTCCTGCTCCCGTACACGGCCTACGAGGCCGGCGAGAGCCCGTTCGTCACCTTCTTCTCGCACATCGGGTCGGAGCAGGCCGGGGCGATCTCGGCGTCGGTCATGAACTTCGTGGTCCTGACCGCGGCGTTGTCGAGCCTCAACGCGGGGCTTTACTCGACCGGCCGCATCCTCCGGTCGATGGCCGTCAACGGTTCGGCCCCCGCGTTCACCGGCAAGATGAGCAAGAACGGCGTCCCGTTCGGTGGCATCCTGCTCACGGCGGCACTCACCCTGCTGGGTGTCGGCCTCAACGCGCTCGTGCCGTCGAAGGCGTTCGAAATCGTGCTCGAGATCTCGGCGATCGGCATCATCGGCGGGTGGGCGACGATCATCCTCTGCCAGATCCAGCTGCAGCGCTGGGCGAAGCAGGGCAAGGTCGAGCGGCCGTCGTTCCGCCTCTTCGGGGCGCCGTTCACGTCGTACCTCACGTTGGCGTTCCTCGCGTTCGTCCTCGTGACGATGGGGTTCTCGGAGACCGGCCGCTGGGTGCTCGCCTCCCTCGTCGTGCTCATCCCGCTGCTCATCGTCGGATGGTTCGCCGCCAAGCCGCGGATCCTCGCCGCTGCGGCCGCACGCGAGGGGCACACGGGCACCTGGCCGGTGGTCGCGGAGCGTCCCGCCATCGATGCGAACAAGCGGAAGCGCGGGGGCGCACCGCGGTCCTAGCGGGAGCGCGGGTACCGGCGGGTCGGCGGTTCACGGGGAATCGCTAAGCGATAGTGATCACTTCGGGTCGGTTTCGAGCATTCTCTTGCACCTCGGGTGTCGGTTCAGCAGGATGTGGGCAACCTCTTCCGTGCACCACCGGACCCCGCTGGAGTTCCCGTGAACCGTCGTCTCCGTCTCGTCGCCGTGCTCGCCGCGTGCGGCATCGTCGTCGCCACACCGCTGAGCGCTGCGGCGCAAGCACCTGCCCCGACCCCGGCCGACACGGTCGCCTACGAGCCGAGCGATGCGATCATCGCAAATCCCGAGCGCGGCTTCGACCACACGAACAACACGCACTACTACCCCGAGGGGACCGAGGGCGGGCCGGGGTACACGCCGCTCGACGTCGCCACCCTGGCGGCCTACCGCGAGGAGGGCATCACCGAACTCGTCCGCGTCTTCTACATGGAACGATTCGTGGCCGAGCCGACCCTCGACCCGGCCTGGCTCGCGCTCGTCCAGGCGGACTTCGACGCGGCTCGCACCGCCGGCATCTCGATCATCCCCCGCTTCGCGTACCTGGCGGGCGGTGACTGGCCCTATACACCGCCCTACGGCGACGCACCGCTCGACATCGTGCTCAACCACATCGAGCAGCTCACGCCGATCTTCCAGGACAACGCCGACGTCATCTCGGTCGTGCAGGCCGGCTTCGTCGGCCTCTGGGGTGAGGGCTACTACACGGACCACTTCGCCGCGGACCCGGCGAACCCCGGTGTCCTCACGGACGAGGACTGGGCGAAGCGTCGCGCAGTCGTCGAGGCGCTCCTCGAGGCGGTTCCAGCTGACCGCTCCATCCAGGTGCGGACCATGAACATGAAGCAGAACATCCTCGGGGTGCCGTCCGGAACCGCTGGGGCCATCACCGAGGCGCAGGCGTTCGACGGCAGCGCCATCTCGCGCATCGGGCACCACAACGACTGCTTCCTCGCGGCACCCGACGACTGGGGCACCTACCTGTCCGACCCGATCTCCCTCGATCAGGACTACCTCGCGCAGGAGAGCGACTGGGTGCCGGTCGGCGGCGAGACCTGCAACGTGAACCCGCCGCGGTCGGAGTGGGCGACCGCCTCGGCCGAGATGGAGCGATACAACTTCAGCTACCTGAACTGGGACTACCTCCAGGACGTCCTGCAGTCCTGGGGCCGGGAGAACCTCGACACCACCGCGAAGCGACTCGGCTACCGCTTCGTGATGACGGAGAGCTCGGTCGTGGACGACACGCTCTCGCTCACGGTCCGGAACGACGGTTGGGCGGCTCCGTACAACAGCCGGCTCGCGTACCTCGTGCTGTCGAACGCCGAGCGCACGGTGCGCGTCCCGTTCGGTTCGGACGCCCGCACCTGGGGTGCGGGGGAGACCGTCACACTTCAGGCGTCACTCGCCGACGTCCCGGCCGGTCGCTACGACACGGCGCTGTCGCTGCCGGCCACGCACGAGTCGGTCGCGGCGAACCCGCTCTACGCCGTCCAGACGGCGAACGTCGGCACCTGGGACGCGGCGACCGGCGTGAACAGCCTGCAGCGTCAGGTGACCGTCGGCGCCGACGGCGTCGTCGTGGCCGAACCGGTGGCCGGTGCTGCGGCCAGGCTGCCCGACACGGGCGTCTCGTCGCTCGCTCCCGCGGTCCTCGGCGGTGGCGTGGTGGCACTCGGAACCCTCGCGCTCCTGCTCGCCCGCCGGCGTCGGAACGCCTGACCGGACTCGAGTGAGGGGGCGCCGGCTCAGCCGAAGATCATCGGCGAGTCGTCGTCCTCTTCCTCGGAGAGGGTGAAGTCGAGGTCGACGACGACGGGAACGTGGTCGCTCGGACTGTCGCCCTTGCGCTCGTTGCGGTGGATCGACGCCTCGACGACGTGGTCCGCGAACGCCTGTGAGCCGTAGATGAAGTCGATCCGGAGGCCCTCGTTGCGGGGGAACCGGAGCTGCTTGTAGTCCCAGAAGGTGTAGCCCTCGGGGACGAACGGTCGGACGGTGTCCTGGAGTCCCGCGTCGACGAAGGCTGCGAGGGCGGCGCGCTCCGGTGCCGAGATGTGGGTCGAGTCCGGGCCGAAGCTCGGGTCGCCGACGTCGGAGTCGAGCGGCGCGACGTTCCAGTCGCCCATGAGTGCGAGCGGCAGCTCGGGGTTCTCGGCGAGCCAGGAGCGGGTGTCGGCTTCGAGCGCGGCGAGCCAGCGGAGCTTGTAGTCGTAGTGCGGGTCGCCGACCGCGCGGCCGTTCGGGACGTACAGGCTCCAGAGGCGGACGCCGTCGACCGTCGCGCCGATAGCACGGGCTTCGAGCGGCAGGCCGTCGGCGTCGAAGCCGGGACCGTCCAGCGCGAGGCTCGCCGGTGGCTTGCCGAAGCCGGGCATGTCGGGGAAGCCGATCTGCACGTCCTCCATCGGAAGGCGGCTGGCGATACCGACGCCGTTCCACTGGCTGAGCCCGTGCAGCTCCACCTGGTAGCCGGCCTTCGTGAAGGCCTCTATCGGGAACTGCTCGGGCTTGCACTTGAGCTCTTGCATGGCGAGGACGTCGACGTCCTCACGGACGAGCCAGTCGACCACGCGCCCGACGCGGGTACGGATCGAGTTGACGTTCCAGGTGGCGATGCGCATGCCCCAACGCTATCGGTTTCCTTTCTCAGGAGACCTCCGGCGTGTCGCCCCGGGGGAGGGTCGCCACGCCGGAGAGGTCCTGAGAAGGGACCGGTTCGGTGGAGCCGACGGGTGGGGGATTGAGCGGAGGTTCCCAGGGATGGCGAGCGGGTGTCGCGTAGCGTCGAGGGTATGACGACGTCCACCGCCGCCACGTTCAGCCTGTCCGCCGCCTCGACCGGAGGGGACAGTGCCCTCGGAGGGGTCGCCGACTGGGCGGTCGACCTCATGGAGACATTGGGTGGTCCGGGAGCCGGGCTCGCCATCGCCCTCGAGAACCTGTTCCCGCCGTTGCCGAGCGAGATCATCCTGCCGCTCGCCGGATTCGCCGCCAGTCAGGGCAAGCTCGGTCTCGTCGAGGTCCTCATCTGGACGACGGCCGGTTCCGTGATCGGCGCGCTGGCCCTCTACGCGATCGGCGCCGTCCTCGGACGTGACCGCATGCGCCGCCTCGCTGAGCGGGTCCCGCTCGTCCACGTCGAGGACGTCGACCGCGTCGAGGCCTGGTTCCAGAAGCACGGCTCGAAGGCGGTGTTCTTCGGGCGGATGCTCCCGATCTTCCGGAGCCTCATCTCGGTCCCCGCCGGCGTCGAACGCATGCCGGTCCTGCGGTTCACCCTGCTCACCTTCGCGGGCAGCGCCATCTGGAACACCATCTTCGTGCTCGCCGGGTTCTTCCTGGGCGAGCAGTGGCACATCGTCGAGGAGTACGCGGGCATCCTGCAGAAGGTGGTCATCGCAGGCGTCGTGATCGCCGTCGGCGTCGCGGTCTGGCGCGGCGTGCAGCGGTACCGCCGGGAGCGCAGCGGCGCCGGTCGGGCCGAGGGCTGACCGTCCCCGCGGGACCGTTCTCAGGACGCTTGCGGTGTGTCCGTCGCCGCCGCCACCGGCGCACCGACGGACTCCTGAGAACGGTCCCGCTCACACCCAGCGGGGCGTGGTGAGTTCCTCGGGCTCCGGCGCGGTGTGCGAGGCGGCGACCGACTGCGCCTCCACGCGGATCGCGTCGAGGACGGTCCGCACCGCCAGGCGTTCGGCGCGGTCGGGACGCGACAGTGCGACGATCCGACGGGTCGCGTCGAGCCCCGCGAGCGGACGGAGGACGATGCCGCGCTCCGGACCGCTGGCCGTGTATCGCGGGAGGAGGCCGATACCGAGGCCCGCCGCGACCATCGCCTCCGCGATGCGGTTGTCGCTCACCCGCTGCACCACTCGGAGCTCGCCGCCCGATTCGGCCTCGATGCTGCGGAGCAGGCGGTCGAGCGGATAGCCGACCGGCACGCCGATCCAGGACTCGTCCGCGAGGTCCGCCGGGCTCAGGACGGTCTGTCCGCTGAGGCGATGCCCGACCGGCAGCACGACGTCGAGCGGCTCGGAGAGCAGCTGCGTGATGCGGAGACCGCGACGGACCCAGTTGCGCTCGCCGCCGATCGCCTGCGCGATGACGATGTCGAAGTCGGCCGCCAGATCGGGGAAGTCCTCGAGGTCGGGGTCTCGGTCGCTCACGACGACCCGCAGGCCGGGTACCGCTTCGAGCGTGCGGAGCACGGCGGGGACGACCATCTGCCCGAAGGTGGGGAAGGTCGCGACCGTGACGGTGCCGATCGGACGGTTGCGGTACTCGTCCCATACGCTCGTCGCCCGTTCGATCGCGACGGCGACGTCCGTGGCGCTGGCCGCGAGTGCCCGGCCGGCGTCGGTGAGGACGAGGCCGCGGCCACGTCGTTCGGTGAGCGGCAGACCGGCCTCGCGCTCGAGGACCTTGAGTTGTTGGGAGACCGCGGACGGCGTGCGGTGCGTGGCCTCCGCGACGGCGTGCACGGTGCCGCGCTCGGCGAGTTCGCGAAGCAGGTCGAGTCGGCGGACATCCATGTAGCGATGCTACCGAGTAGCGTCAGTATTGTTCGCTTGTCCTTCACGGCTGACAGGCGTTTCATAGAACCATGACCATCTATCTCGGCATCATCGCCCTCCTCGCTGCGAGTGCAGCCGTCGGATCGGTCGTCGTCGTCAAGCGCGACGGCTACCGTGCCATCCCGGCCCGCACCTACCCGAAGTCCTTCTAGGACCTCGCACCCGCCGGCCCGGCCGGCGCATCCGACCTCCTCGCGACTCGTCGCCGGGAGGTCGTTCCATGTCCACGCCGCGACAGGCGCTCAGGCGAGGAAGCCGCGCAGGAGCGCCTCGGAGCCGGCGACGTGCTCGGCCATCGCCTGCGCCGCCTCCTCGGGGTGACCGCGCAGGATCGCCTTGACGATGCGCTCGTGCTGCTCGTCGGAGTGCGCGATGTTCACGGCCAGCAGCGGGATGCCGTTGAGGAGTTCGTTGACCCGCATGCGTGACTCGGCGACGAGTGGCAGGAGGCTGGGGGCACCCACGAGCTCCGCGATGAGCAGGTGGAGGCGGGAGTCGTGGCGGCGGTAGTCGGCGGGCGCCGCGTCCCGGCAGTCTCCGAGTGCCTGCCACAGGCGTTCGCGGTCGGCGCCGGAGAGCTTGCACTGCGCCGCCTCGCGGGCTGCACCGACCTCGAGGATGCTGCGGAGCGTGAGCGTGTCCTCGATCTCCGCCGCCGAGATCGTGACCCTGCCGACCTCGGGGGAGTCGGCCGCGTTGATCGCTTCGTCGTCGGGCAACTCGTCCATGACGAACGTCCCGCCGTAGCGCCCGCGCCGCGAGGTCAGGTAACCGGCCTCGGTGAGTGCGGCGATCGCATCCCGCACGGTGTCGCGGCTGACCCCCTGCATCGTCGCGAGTTCGCGCTCGGCAGGCAGACGACCGCCCGGCTCGATGAGCCCGAGGCGGATGGACTGCAGGAGCCGCTGGACGGTCTCCTCGAAGGCGTTCCCGGCGCGGCCCGGACGCAGGAGGAGCTCGGCGCTGAGCACCTCGGTCGCCTCGTCGCCCTTCCGCGTCTCGCTCATCGGATCAGTCTATTTCCCCGGGGTCGCGTCCCCCGCCCGGGCATGTCGTCAGCTCATTCCGGTGTCACGTAGGCGGAGGAGATGCCGCCGTCGACGAGGAACGTCGACCCGGTGATGAAGGACGAGTCGTCGCTCGCGAGGAAGGCGACGGAGGCGGCCAACTCCTCGGGCTCCGCGAACCGACCGAGGGGGATGTGCACGAGTCGCCGCTGCGCGCGCACCGGATCCTTCGCGAAGAGCTCCTGCAGCAGCGCGGTGTTGACGGGACCCGGGCAGAGGGCGTTGACGCGGATGCCCTGCCGCGCGAACTGCACGCCGAGCTCGCGGCTCATCGCGAGCACTCCGCCCTTGGACGCCGTGTACGAGATCTGCGAGGTGGCCGAGCCGAGGACGGCGACGAACGACGCCGTGTTGATGATCGAGCCCTTCCCCTGCCGCACCATGTGGCGGATGGCGGCGCGCGAGCACAGGTAGACCGACTTGAGGTTCACGTCCTGCACCCGCTCCCAGGCGGGGAGCTCGGTCGTCTCGATCGAGTCGTCGTCGGGTGGGGAGATGCCGGCGTTGTTGAAGGCGATGTCGACGGAACCGTAGGTCTCGGCCGCCGTGTCGAACAGGTGGTCGACCTGCGCCTGGTCGGTCACGTCGACCTGGACGAAGAGCCCACCGACGAGCTCGGCCGCCGCCTGGCCGGTCGTCGGGTCGAGGTCGCCGATGACGACGGTCGCGCCTTCCGCGGCGAAGCGCTTCGCGGTGGCGAGGCCGATGCCGCTCGCGCCGCCGGTGATCACGGCGACCTTCCCGGCGAGCCGCTGGGTGAGGTCGATGGGGGTGATGGTCATGTGGTGCTCTTTCTCTCTGCCCCGCCCTTCGACAAGCTCAGGGACCGGGGTGGTGCGGGTCGTTCAGTCGACGGCGAGGAAGACGTTCTTCGTCTCGGTGAAGGCGAGCGGGGCGTCGGGACCGAGCTCGCGCCCGAGACCCGACTGCTTGAACCCGCCGAAGGGGGTGGAGTAGCGGACGGAGGAGTGGGAGTTGACGGACAGGTTGCCCGACTCCACCGCCCGAGCGGCCCGCATCGCACGGCCGATGTCGCGGGTCCAGATCGAGCCGGAGAGGCCGTACTCCGTATCGTTCGCGAGCGTGAGGGCGTCGGCCTCGTCCTCGAACGGCAGGACGGCGACGACGGGACCGAAGATCTCCTCGCGGACGGTGCGGTCGTCGCGGCCGGGCGTCAGGACCGTCGGCGCGAACCAGTACCCCGGGCCGTCCGGGGCGCTCCCGGTGAAGGCGACCGGCGCGCCCTCGGGCACGTACGAGCGCACGGCGGCCAGGTGCGGAGCGGAGACGAGCGGCCCCATCTCGGTGGCCTCGTCGTTCGGATCGCCGACGACCACACCCTGCACGGCCGGCTCCAACAACTCCATGAACCGCTCGTACACGCTCCGCTGCACGAGGATCCGGCTCCGGGCACAGCAGTCCTGGCCCGCGTTCTCGAAGACGCCGTAGGGGGCGGCGGCGGCCGCGCGTTCGAGGTCGGCGTCCGCGAACACGATGTTGGCGCTCTTGCCGCCGAGTTCGAGGGTGACCCGCTTCACCTGCTCGGCCGCGCCGGCCATGATGCGCTTGCCGACGGCGGTCGATCCGGTGAAGACCACCTTCCGGACGGTCTCGTTCGTGACGAAGCGCTCGCCGACGACCGACCCGCGGCCCGGCAGCACCTGGAACAGGCCCTCGGGCAGGCCGGACTCGAGGGCGAGTTCCCCGAGGCGGATGCTCGTCAGCGGTGTCCACTCCGCGGGCTTCAGGACCACCGCGTTCCCCGCCGCGAGCGCCGGTGCGAACCCCCAGGCGGCGATCGTCATCGGGAAGTTCCACGGGGTGATGATGCCGACGACGCCGAGCGGTTCGTGGAAGGTGAGGTCGATGCCCCCGGCGACCGGGATCTGCTGACCGAAGAGCCGTTCGGGTGACGCCGAGTAGTACTCGAGCACGTCGCGGACGTGACCGGCCTCCCACCGCGCCTGGGTGATGGGGTGGCCCGAGTTGACGACCTCGAGGCTCGCGAGGTGCTCGCGGTCGGCGTCGACCGATGCGGCGAAGCGGCGGAGCGCCTGGGCGCGGTCGGCGGGGCTGACGGCCGCCCAGGACCGCTGGGCGACGGCGGCGCGGGCGATGGCGGCGTCCGTCTCGGCGAGGTCGAGGTGCTCGACGGTCGTGACGACGTGTTCGTTCGCCGGATTGAGGATCGTGTAGCTCACGGTGTGGTGCTCCTGCTCTCGGTGCCGGGTGTGGTGCTGGTGCTGCGTCCTGCGGTGGTCCCGGCGTCGCGGTGTCGACGCGCGGCGTCCACGAGCCCGGCGAAGAGACGCCGGTCGGCCGTCTCCTCCTCGGGGTGCCACTGCACGGCGAGACCGAAGGGGACCGTCGGCAGCTCGACCGCCTCGATGACGCCCTCCTCGGTGCGAGCGGTGACGACGAGCCCGTCGGCGACGCGGTCGATCGACTGGTGGTGGTAGACGTGCACGTCGAGCTCGTCGTCGTCCTGCCGGAGCAGCGCGGCCAGTCGCGAGTCGGCGTCGATCGCGACGGTCTTCGGCCCGAAGACGCCCTCGCCGGGCTGGAAGGAGTCGTCGCCGACGAGGTCGGGGAGGTGCTGGACGAGCGTCCCGCCGAGCGCGACGTTCAGCAGTTGCGCGCCACGGCAGATGCCGAGGAACGGCAGCTCGGCGTCGATCGCCGCCGTGAGCAGCGCCTCCTCCCAGGCGTCCCGGTCGGTCCGTGGCCGACCCGTGCGCGGGTGGGCGACCTGACCGTACAGGCCGGGGTCGACGTCGGCGCCACCCGAGACGATGAGGCCGTCGAGGCGGGCCAGCACGGATGCGGCCACGGCACGGGTGACGGGCTGGGGTGGGAGGAGGACCGCGATCCCACCCGCATCCGTCACGGCGTCGAGGTACACCTTGGGGAGGAAGGACGCCGGGACGTCCCACACCCCGGTCTGGGCCTGTTCGAGGTAGGTCGTGATGCCGATGAGCGGGGCGCTCGAGACGGGCGGGTCGGTCGCTGGGACGTTCGGGTCAGAGGCGTTCAAAGCCGCGCACCCGCTCCCAGTCCGTCACCGCGGCGTCGAAGGCGGCGAGTTCCACCTTCGCGAAGTTCAGGTAGTGGTCGACGACCTCGTCGCCGAACGCCTCGCGGGCGATCGTCGACTGCGAGAAGAGCTCGGCCGCCTCCCGGAGCGACGTCGGGACGCGGGGCGCACCGCCCGTGTAGGCGTTGCCGCTGGTCGGATCCTCGAGCTCCAGTTCGTTCTCGATGCCGTGCAGTCCGGCTGCGATGAGCGCGGCGACGGCGAGGTACTGGTTGACGTCGCCGCCCGGCACCCGGTTCTCGACGCGCATGCCGAGCCCCCGGCCGACGACCCGGAGTGAACAGGTGCGGTTGTCGTGCCCCCAGGCGACGGCCGTCGGGGCGAAGCTGCCGTCGACGTAGCGCTTGTAGGAGTTGATGTTCGGGGCGAAGAACATCGTCAGCTCGCGCATCGCGGCGAGCTGCCCGGCCAGGAAGTGCCGGAAGAGCTTCGACATGCCGTCGGGCGCGTCGGGGTCCGCGAACACGGCCGAACCGTCCTCGCCGCGGAGGCTGATGTGGATGTGGCAGCTGTTGCCCTCGCGTTCGTCGAACTTCGCCATGAACGTGAGGCTCTTGCCGTGGGCGTCGGCGATCTCCTTCGCCCCGTTCTTGTAGATCGAGTGGTTGTCGCAGGTGACGAGGGCGTGGTCGTAGCGGAACGCGATCTCCTGCTGCCCGAGGTTGCACTCGCCCTTGACGCCCTCGCAGTACATGCCGGCGCCGTCCATGGCGTTGCGGATGTCGCGCAGCAACGGCTCCATGCGGGTCGAGGCGAGGATCGCATAGTCGATGTTGTAGTCGGTGGCGGGGGTCAGCTTCGTGTAGTCCTTCGCCCAGGCCTCCCGGAAGGTGTCGTCGAAGACGAGGAACTCGAGCTCCGTGCCGACGAACGGGACGAGGCCGCGTTCGGCGAGCCGCTCGAGCTGGGCGATGAGGATCTGGCGGGGCGAAGCGACCACCGGGGCGTCGTCGAGCCACTGGAGGTCGGCGGTGACGAGGGCCGTGCCCGGCAGCCAGGGCACGCGGCGGAGGGTCGAGAAGTCGGGGATCATCGCCATGTCGCCGTAGCCGCGCTCCCAACTCGACATCGCGTAGCCGTCGACGGTGTTCATCTCGACGTCGACCGCGAGCAGGTAGTTGCAGCACTCCGCTCCGTGCTCGGCGACGTCCTCGACGAAGAGGCGGGCCGAGACGCGCTTGCCGACGAGTCGGCCCTGCATGTCGGTGAACGCGAGAATCACGGTGTCGATCTCGCGTGCGGCGACGGCCGTCGTGAGCTCCTCGAGCGTCAGGTTTCCTGAGCGTGGGTGCATGGCAGCTCCTCGTTGATCCGGGGGACCCGTCGTCGGCGTTCTGCCTCGATGGAGAACTGAAAGGTCGCGAACTCGACCATTACATCACAGCACCTCCACCGGATCGAAGCAATTGTGAGACGGGTTTCCTCACAAAGGTATGTACACGCGACCATTGCAGGTCCTAGAGTCGGGCCAACCGAATCTGAGGACGTTGTGCGAGCCCGACGAGCGCGCAACCCGAGCGACAGGACGCATCGATGGCTGACGACACGCGCAAGATCTCCGGGGTGACCTACACCGCGGCTGGCGAGGGGTACTTCGAGAAACGCAGCCTGAAGCGGTCCGCCGGGGTGTGGGGCCTCTGGGGCCTCGCCGTCGCGGCGGTCATCTCCGGCGACTTCTCCGGCTGGAACTTCGGCATCGACTTCGCCGGGTTCGGCGGCATGCTCATCGCCTTCGTCATCCTCGTCGCGATGTACTACGGCATGATCTTCTCGATCGGGGAGATGGCCGCGGCGATGCCGCACACCGGCGGGGCCTACTCCTTCGCGAGAGCGGCGATGGGACCACTCGGCGGGTTCGTGACCGGCCTCGCGGAGACCATCGAGTACGTCGCGACCACGGCCGTGATCGTGTACTTCTCGGCCTCCTACGCCGACGCCATCACGAGCGAGCTGCTCGGCTTCTCCATGCCGTCGCCCGTGTGGTGGGCGATCCTGTACGTCGCGTTCATCGCGCTGAACTCCGCGGGAGCGAGCATCTCCTTCCGCTTCGCGATCGTCGTCTCGATCATCTCCATCGGCATCCTGCTCGTCTTCTCCGCGATGGCGATCTTCTCCGGCCAGTTCGCCTGGGCCAACCTGTTCGACATCGCCCCCGACGCGGGCCAGACCGAGTTCCTGCCGCACGGCGTCCTCCCGATCCTGTTCGCCCTGCCCTTCGCGATGTGGTTCTTCCTCGGCATCGAGGAGCTGCCGCTCGCGGCGGAGGAGTCCCACAACCCGGTGCGCGACATCCCGAAGGCCGGGTTCTGGGCTCGTGGAACCCTGATCGTCACCGGTCTGCTCGTCCTGTTCCTCAACACCGGTGTGATCGGTGCGGAAGCGACGGGGACGGCGGGAGAGCCTCTGCTCGACGGCTTCCGGGCCATCGTCGGTGACGGTGCGGCGGCGGTCCTCGCCCTCTTCGCCCTCATCGGGCTCCTCGCCTCGCTGCAGGGCATCATGTTCGCCTACGGTCGCAACATGTACTCGCTGTCCCGCGCCGGGTACTACCCGCGGTTCCTCTCCCTCACCGGCAAGCGGCAGACGCCGTGGGTGGCCCTCGTGGCCGGGGCGATCATCGGGTTCATCGCGTTGCTCATCGTCGACGCGGCCGGCGGATCAGGCGGCGTCGCCGGGGCGATCGTGCTGAACATCGCTGTCTGGGGCGCGGTGCTCGCGTACCTCATGCAGATGATCGCGTTCCTGCTGCTGCGGAAGAAGTTCCCGAACGCCAAGCGGCCCTACCTCAGCCCGTGGGGTGTGCCGGGGGCGGTCATCGCAGCCGTCATCGCCGCGCTCATCTTCGTCGGCTTCCTGCTCAACCCGACGTTCCTCCCGGCGATCATCGCGATCGTCGTCGTCTACGTCGTCATGCTGGTCGCCTTCGCGGTCTGGGGTCGCCACCGGCTCGTCATGTCGCCCGAGGAGGAGTACGCGGTCTCGGGCGGCCTGCACGGCGACCCGGAGACCGAAGGCTACGGCGGCGCGACCGAGGCTGAGCTGCTCGCAGCCGACCGTCCCGAGGACCCGGGCTCCGGCACCGCGCGTTGACCCCCGGACGCAGCCGCCCCGACGCAGACCGGTGGCGGCGTCGCGTCCCGAGCCCCGGCGAGTCGTGCCCGACACGCCGGGGCTCTCCTGCCTCGGTGACGCGGAACGCCCCCATCCGGGCGACTGCGGCGATGGGGGTCACAGCTTGTAGACTCGTCGACGTGACGGACGCACGAGCTCAGCTCATTGACCACATCTCGGCGGAAGCCGTGTTCCACGGTGACTTCACCCTGACGAGCGGCAAGAAAGCGACGTACTACGTCGACCTCCGCAAGGTGAGTCTCGACCACCGCGTCGCGCCCCTCATCGGGCAGGTCATGATCGACCTCATCGCCGACGTCCCCGACGTCTTCGCGGTCGGTGGCCTCACCATGGGCGCCGACCCGGTCGCCGCCGCGATCCTGCACCAGGGTGCCGCGCGCGGACTCACGTACGACGCGTTCGTCGTCCGCAAGGAGCCGAAGGACCACGGTCGCGGCAAGCAGGTCGAGGGCCCCGACCTCCAGGGCAAGCGCGTGATCGTGCTGGAGGACACCTCGACCACCGGTGGGTCACCGCTCAAGGCGGCCGAAGCGCTCGAGAAGGTCGGAGCCGAGGTGGTCGCCGTCGCCGTCGTCGTCGACCGCGCGACCGGCGCCCGCGAGATCATCGAGGCCGCGGGCTACCAGTACCTGGCCGCGATCGGCCTGGAAGACCTGGGACTCGTCTGATGTCCGGCGACGGAACCGGACGCGGCGGGGCCGGGCTGCCGGACGAACCCGCGGACGGAACCGACTGGCTGCTCTCGCAGCTCGACGCCGACGACACGGAGGCGATCGAGACGCAGCCCGCCACCGACGCGATCGACGAGCAGCCGTCTGCTGCCGTCGCTCCGTCGCCCGTCGACGACGACGACCGGACGCGCGTCCTGCCGGTCGTCGGCGACGCCGCTGCTTCGCCGGTGCCCGCGCCGGTTCCGGCAGAGCCCCAGTGGTCCGCACCGTCCGCGCCGTCCGTGCCGGATGCGCCCGCGACCCCGACGGCCGCTGAGCCGACGCGGGCTCCGGTCGAGCCGCTGCCCGCTCCCGTCGAACAGACCCCCGCTCCCGTCGAGCAGACGCCCGCTGCCGCCGAGCCGACCCCCGCCGCCCCGGCCACCGCTCCCGGCGAGTTCGCGAGCGAGGCCGAACTCCTCGCCTGGTGGCAGAGCCAGGTGCCGAACCCGGCCGACGACACCACACCGGTCTCGGCGCCGCCGACGCCGGATGCACCCAGCGCGGAGCCCGTCCCACCCGCCACGCCTGCAGCCCCGGCCGACCCGATGCCTGAGGCTGCTCCCGTCCGGTCGGAGGGTCTGCGTCACCCGAACGCCCTCGAACTCCCGGTCGTCCCGCCGACCCCTGCCCCGGCATCGCCTGTCCCGCCCGCCCGCAACGAGCTGACGGTCGACACCGACTCCGTCCTCCAGCACGCGCCCGCAGGCACCTTCCGGCCCGCGCCCACGAACCCGGTCGTCCTGCCACCGGTCGACGACGAGCCCTGGAGCCTCGGCGGCAGCGACGACACCGACGCCGATCCAGTGGCCGCGGAGGATGTCTCGACGGCCGTCCTGCCCACGGCCCGAGCACTCGCAGCCGACGACCCGGCGGCCTGGGCCGCGGTCGAAGCGGAGGAGACCGCCGCGACGACCTCCACCTCGACGCTCGCCGGCGGCACTCCCGCCGCACCGCAGCCGCCCACCGCCCCGCCGGTGACGCCGACGCCGCCCGCCGCGGACCACGACGTGCCGTCAGGCTCCGCGACGACGCCCGACACCGAGGCGCAGGACGACGATCTCCCGGAGGGCTCTTGGAGCCTGTCCGAGACGTTCGGCGACGACGTCCTCGGTGGAGAGACCGTCGAGGTCCGTGACACGACGATCGACGCTTCGGCGCCCACCGCCGCGCGACCCGACGAAACCCCGGCCGACGAAGCAGCTGCCGACGACGTCTGGACCGCCGAGCCGGCGACTGCCGAGGCCTCCGCACCGCGCACGGATCCGTTGGCCTGGTTGACGGAACCGTTCGGTGAGACGTTCGGCGCCGCGCCGGCGGCACCGGAGGAGCAGCCGTCCGAGGACCCGCAGGCGGAGCCGGTCGAGGAGGCGCCCCAGCAAGTCGACACCGCGGACGAGTCCGTCGCCGTCGCCGCCACCGATGAGGCGATGTCTCCGGCCGCGAGCGAGCCGGTCGAGCCGACCGCCGACTCGGACCCCGAGGCCGCGTCCGACGGCGTCGTCGCCTCCGAGCCGATCACCCCCGCGGCACCGTTCCGCTGGGACACGGTCCCGGCGGCCTCGCCCGCGCGTGCAGCGGAGCCGACCTCACCAGCCGACGTCCCGTGGCCCGAGACGGTCCCCGACGTCGACGCCGAGCCGCTCGATGAGACGCGGCCGTTCGACAGCCTCGGCGGTCCGGGCTTCTCGGCCCTGGCGGGTGCCGCAGCCGCAGCAGCAGCGGTTCCTCCGGCGCCGACACCCGACGCCGACACGGACGCCGAGCTCGGCCGTGACGATGCGCCGGTCGACGACGACGCGACGGACACCGCCGACGTCCCCCCGGCCTTCGGCCCGCCGACCCCGAAGGCCGAGCGTTCCATCACGGAGCTCATCTCCCTCGACGGCGTGCAACCCGAGCCCACGGTCAGCCCCTTCGGCACCGCGCCATTCGTGTGGGACCTCGCGCCGAACGACGCCCTGGACCCGCTCGTGCACGCGGCTCCCACGACCCAGCCCATCCCGGTCCCGCCGGTGGAGTGGGAGGGCGCCGAGTCGTCAGCCGTGAGTGCGGAGTCCCCGTCGGAACTCGCGCTCGAGGGCGAGGTGCCCGATGCCGCGTTCATCGCCGGCGACGTCCAGCCGTTCGCTCCGGGCCTCGCCGCCGTCACGCTCGGTCGCCCGCTCGTCGACGGACCCGGCGACGAGTTCGCCAGCTGGACCGACGACGCGACCGACACCGACAGCTCCGCGCCGGACGCCGCGCCGATCGTCCCCGCCGCGAACGACACGGTCGACCTCTTCCCGACGCTGTCGCTCGGTGGGTTCGACGCAGCCGTCGCGGCCGGTGGCCTCGCCGCCGCAGGGGCCGCAACCGCTGCCGGTGCCGCTTCCGGCCTCGGCTCGGGCGCCGACTCCGACGACACGGAGACCTCGGCCGACCGCGACGCCGACTCCGCTCCCGAGACGGCACCGACCCCCGTCATCGATACTCCCGCTCCAGAGACCCCGGCGTTCGCCGTCGACCCGGAGGAGCTCGACGACGAGTTCGACGAGGAGATCGTCGAGTTCGACGCCGTCCCACTCGCTGCGGCGGGCGTCACACCGCTGCCGTCGTTCGTGCCGGACGGGACCGTTGCCGACGGTACAACCGAACCCACCACGGATCCCGCGGCGTCCGATGCCCCACTCGCCGACGAGGGCTCGATCGACTTCGAGCCGGTCGGCGAGCCCGAGCCGGTCAGCGAGGAGCTGCGGCTCGAGTCGCTGTTCGACCTCGGACCCGAGACGGATGCGGTCCAGGTCGCCCCGGCCGATGACGCCGCGACCGACGGTGAGCCGGCTGCCACGCCGCTCGCCGACACCGAGCAGGCCGACGGCACGGCCACGGTCGCCCCGTCCGAACCGTCCGATCAGCCAGACGCCACCGCCACCGCCACGGCGGAGGCGGCCTCGGCACGGTCGCTCGCCGACGCCTTCGCCGCCGAGGGCGGCTGGTCGCTCCAGGCCGACGCGATCGCCGAGCCTGATCTCCCGCTCGCCCCCATCCCGGGCCTCGTCGCCGCCGACGGCGCCGATGTCGACGACACGGACCCCGACGGCGACACCGGCGGGTCACGACGAACGGGGGCCCACGCGGCCGGAGACGACGACAGTGCTCCGCACACCTCCCCGGTGGCCGAGCCCGATGTCGCCTCGAACACCGTGCCCACACCCGTGATCCCCGCCTCGGTCTCCGTCTTCGGCGCACACGCCGCGGCCGTCCCCTCGCAGGGACCGGTCGCGAACGTGCCGCAGACGGCCCCGGCCGCGCTCCCCGGCGAGACGGTCGCGTTCCCGGAACTCGACGGCGCGAGCGCGCTCACGACCCCGGCCGCGGCTGCGGGTATCGTCGGCGCCACCTTGCCCCCACAGGCCACGCAGTCCGCTCCCGACCGCGACCTCCCCGAATACCGTGGAGAGCACGCGGATCAGGGCATCCCGAAGGCGCTGCTCTGGGCGGTCGTCGGGCTGGGTGCCGCGGTCCTGCTCCTGCTCGCGTTCTACTTCGGAACGCTCGTCGGTGCCGCGAACGCGGCCGGTGCGGCTGCAGACGCCACGATGCCGAGCGTGTCCGCAGGGTGGTCGACGGCCGGAGCCCCGGACACCGTCTGACGACGCACCTGACGCGGTCGCGGGTCAGGCGACGTCGATGACGGTCACGCCCGTCGAGCGGTCGCCGGACGCCAGGGCGACGAGTGCTGCCGGTGCCTCGTCGAGGCCGATGCGGTGTTCGATGAGGTCCTGCGGGCGCAGCGCACCGCTCGCGACGAGGTCGAGCAGCTCCGAGTAGTCCGACGCCGGCATGCCGTGGCTGCCGTGGAGCGACAGCTCCTGCGAGATGATGCGCGGCAGCGGGAGTGTCGGTTCGCTCGAGAACAGCCCGATCTGCACCTGACGGCCCATCGGCGCAAGCGCCAGGAGGCTGAGGCGCATCGTGGATTCACGCCCGAGGGCTTCGACCGACACCTGCACGCCCGCCGGTGCGGCTTCGGCGATGCGCGCGAGGACGGCGGCCTCGTCGAGCCCGCTCGAATCGATCGTGTGCGAGACGCCGATCGACGCCGCACGCGCCAGGGCCGAGGCATCGATGTCGACGGCGATGACCTCGGCACCGAGCGCGACGCCGATCATGGCCGCGCTCAGCCCCACGCCGCCGCAGCCGACGACGAGCAGGCGCTCCCCGCTGCGGAGCCCGGCGCGGTGGACGAGCCCGCGGAAGGCCGTCGCGAAGCGGCACCCGAGGAGGGCGGCGGCACCGGCGTCGAGGGACTCGGGCACCGGGATGAGGTTGACGTCGGCGTCGTGCAGGGCGACGAGCTCCGCGTAGGAACCCCAGTGGGTGAAGCCCGGCTGCGTCTGATTCGGGCAGACTTGCCCGTTCCCGGCGAGGCACTGGACGCAGCGTCCGCACGCGCACACGAAGGGCACCGTGACGCGATCGCCCACGCGGAACCGCTCGACGGCGGGGCCGACGGCGTGGATGCGCCCGACGAGTTCGTGACCGGGCACGTGGGGGAGGGCGATGCCGTCATCGTGCCCGAGCCAGCCGTGCGCATCGCTCCGGCAGAGCCCCGTGGTCTCCACCCGCACCACGACGCCGGCGTCGGACGGCACCGGATCCGCGACGTCACGGACCTCGGGCTCGGCGGTGAACTGGTCGTAGACGACGGCGCGCATGGAAGTCCTCGGGGCGGGGCGGAGTGGTTCGGTGGGGCTGGTGGTGGCGGAGGGCCTAGATCTCGACTTCGACGGGCTCCGTCTTCACGAGGTCGATGACGCCGCTCAGGATCTCGTTCGGACGGAACGGGTAGCGGTTGATCTCGGCCTCGTCGCTGATGCCCGTGAGCACGAGGATCGTGTGGAGACCGGCCTCGATGCCCGCGACGATGTCGGTGTCCATGCGGTCGCCGATCATGCCCGTGTTCTCGGAGTGGGCGCCGATCTTGTTGAGCGCCGATCGGAACATCATCGGGTTCGGCTTGCCGACGACGTAGGGCTCCATGCCGGTGGCCTTCGTGATGAGGGCCGCGATGGCGCCGGTCGCCGGAAGCGGGCCGTCCTTGCTCGGTCCCGTCGCGTCCGGGTTCGTGACGATGAAGCGTGCGCCGCCGGCGATGAGGCGGATCGCCTTGGTGATGGCCTCGAACGAGTAGTTGCGGGTCTCGCCGACGACCACGTAGTCGGGGTTCGTCTCCGTCATGGTGAAGCCGGCCTCGTGGATGGCCGTGGTGATCCCGGCCTCCCCGATGACGAACGCCGAGCCGCCCGGCTCCTGCTCGGCCAGGAAGGCGGCCGTCGCGAGAGCGGAAGTCCAGATGAACTCCTCGGGCACGTCGAGCCCGGACGCGCGCAGTCGGGCGCTCAGGTCGCGCGGGGTGAAGATCGAGTTGTTGGTGAGCACCAGGAAGGGCGTCCGCTGGTCCTGCCACTGCTGCAGGAGCGCGGCGGCACCAGGGAGGGCGTGGTTCTCATGGACGAGCACGCCGTCCATGTCGGTGAGCCAGCATTCGACCTCGTCGCGTCGTGACATGCGTTCCTCCAGGTGCTCCGTGCGGGCTGCGCGAGCGCTGCGCCGCGGGGGTGGCGCGGCGTCGGGCCCGGACCTCCAGTGTGGCACGGCGCGGGTAGGGTTGGCTGGTGCCAGAGACCCCGCTCCACCCGGACGACCCGGTCGCCGGTCCCGATCAGGCCGAGAGCCCGATGGCCGGCGTCGGTCCGTGGCAGGGGGAGTGGCCGGACGACCCCTGGTACGACCCCGAGCTGCTGCGCGACGGCGACACCCGGAACGTCGTCGACCGCTACCGGTACTGGTCGATGGAGGCCATCGTCGCCGACATCGACGACCACCGCCACCCGTTCCACGTCGCCATCGAGAACTGGCAGCACGACATGAACATCGGGTCGATCGTGCGCACCGCCAACGCGTTCGCCGCCGACACCGTCCACATCGTCGGCCGCCGTCGCTGGAACAAGCGCGGAGCCATGGTGACCGACCGCTACCAGCACGTCGAGCACCACGTCGACGTCGCGGCGCTCGTCGCCTGGGCGTCGGTGGCCGAGCTGCCGATCATCGCGATCGACAACGTGCCGGGATCGGTCCCGATCGAGACGTTCAGGCTCCCCGAGCGGTGTCTCCTCCTCTTCGGACAGGAGGGGCCCGGACTCTCGCCGGAGGCGCTCGCCGCGGCCGATGCGGTGCTCGAGATCACCCAGTTCGGGTCGACGAGATCGATCAACGCCTCCGCGGCAGCGGCCGTCGCGATGCACGCCTGGGTCATGCAGCACGTCTCCTTCGACGCATCCTGATCGGGTTGGCCCCCGTCCGCGGGTGGTTTCCGACGGCACCGCTGCGCCTACCTCAGGAACACCTCAAGATTCCCTCAATTGACCCCGCGGTCCCCCAAAGTGCCGACACCGCCCGGCATACTGTCTAGCGGAGCAACACTCCACCGCTGAACCCGAATCCCTCCGGCACCCGAAGCCACCGAGGGCCACCGCACGGACCCGAATCCGTGCGGTGCGAATCGGCGGTCACCCGAAGGATGAATCGAAGATGACGCACCGTTCTGCCCTGGGAGCCTCGCCCGAACGAGGAACCCACCCGTCCAAGGTCCGTGGCATCGCCGCGCTCGCCGTCCCCGCCGCCCTCGCGGTCGCCCTCATCGTCGGCGTCGCCGCGCCGGCTCAGGCCGACGCCCGGGTCGACGAGGCGTCGAGCTCGATCAGTGCGACACAGACCGGCTCGGGCGAGCTCATCGCTCCGGCCGGTGCGTTGTTCGCGTCGCTCCTCATCTGGGGAGCCGGAGCCGCGTTCGCGACTCGTCGTCGGATGCTCGCCGAACAGCGCGAGGAGGCGTCGCTGCTCTCCAGCTGATCAGCGCGCTGCACCCGCAGCTGATCGCCGTGGCCCGAACCACGTCGCTCAGCTGCTCTAGACGGAACGCGCCCGTTCCGTCGCACCGGTGGCCGCCNGACGGCCGGTCCGTCCGCTGGCTCGACGACGTTCCAGAGAATCTGCCGCGTTCCGCGTCATGATCGCGCCTCCGGTCGATCACTCAAGGGAGTGCAACGCTGTCGGGCGGACCCGAACCCGGATCGACGCGGCGCTCAGACGCCGACGTCGAACGATGCCCGACCCGAAAGGGCGTCGCACGCAGCAGGCGGACCACACGCGCCGGAGCGTCGTCCCACCCGAGGACGACGCTCCTGCGCGGGCGCCTGCGCGCTCGACCGGTGCCTAGCCGATGAGGCTCGGCCGGAGGTCGCGGAGCGTCCTGGCGTGCGTCATCCGCGTCACGCCGATCGCCGAGAGGCTCAGCGCGATCGCCAGCCAGGCGAGCAGGACCCCGGCGTCCTGCAGGGCGGCGTCCATCCGCCCTCCATACATCAACTGGCGCATGCCGTCGACCGCGTAGGACATCGGGAGCACGTGGTGCAGTGCCGCGAGCGGCGCCGGGAGGGTCTGCCACGGGAACGTCCCGCCGGCGGTGACGAGCTGGGCGACCATGAGCACGAGGCCGAGGAACTGCCCGACGCTGCCGAACCACACGTTGAGCGTCAGGATGATCGCCGCGAAGGTGAGGGACGCGAGCGCCATCATCCCGTAGGTCGCGAGCGGGTTGTGGACCTCGAAGTGCAGGGCGCCGGCGAGGATGCCGAACAGCGCGACCATCTGGATCGTCCCGAGGAGGCCCGGCGTGAGCCAGCCGGCGACGGTCACCTTGATGGGGCTGTGGAGCGCGGTGATGGCGCGCCGCGAGACCGGCTTGACGATGAGGAAGAGCGCGTAGATGCCGATCCAGGCGGCGAGGCTGACGAAGAACGGAGCGAGTCCTGCCCCGTAGGTGCCCGCGCTCGTCACCGAGGAGTTGGTCAGTTTGACCGGATCGGCGATCGTCTTGGCCTGGAGTTCGCGGGAGTCCGCGGTGGTCGCGGGGATGGCGTCCGCGCCGGACTGCAGACCGTCGCGGAGGGTGACGATGCCGTCACGGAGGGTGCCGAGGCCCGTCTGCAGGCTCGTGAGGCCGGTCTGCAACGATGCGGCTCCGTCGGCGGCCTGCTGCGTCCCCGAGGCGAGCGCGGGCATGGCGTCACTCAACTTCCGGGCACCTCCCGCGACCTGCTGGGCGCCGCTGTTCAACTGGTCGACCTGCGACACGACGGTCTGGACGCGCTCGTTCGCCGTCGTGGCGTCGGCGGCCACCGGGTCGAGCAGCGCCAGCACCTGGGCGATCTGCTCGGGGGTGAAGCCGTTCTCCGCGAGGGTCTGGGAGATCTGCGCGCGGGCCGTGGGGATCGAGTCGACGAGTCGCTGGGCGGCTGCGCCGACCTCGTCGCCCTTGCCGGCGAGGGTCGAGGTCCCGGACGCCACCTGCTCGGCACCCGAGGCCAGCTGGTCGGTCTGGGCGGGCAGGCTGGCCGTCCCCGAGGCGATCTGCGCGGTGCCGGAGGCGAGGGTCGCCGCGCCGGCCTGGGCCGTCCCGGCGCCGTCGAAGGCCTGCTGTGCGCCGTCGGCCAGCTGCGTCGCGCCCGAGGTGGCGTCGACGAGCTTCGTCTTGATCGTGTCGAGCGCGATGAGGAACCGTCCGGCGGCCTGGCGGTTCACCGTCTGCACGATGGTCGCCTTGATCTGCTTGACGGCCTGCTCACCGATCGTCGTCGCCAGGTAGCTGTTGGCGTCGTTCGTCGTGAGCTGGACCGTCGCCTGCTGCGGGGCGTCGCCCGACGCGGAGGTGAGGGAGGTCGAGAAGTCGGCGGGGATCGTGACGCTGAAGTCGAAGGTGCCGTCGTTCACGCCCCGGGCGGCGTCGGCCGCGCTGACCTCGTGCCAGGCGAACGATCCGTCCTCGATGAGCTGGTCGGCGATGTCGTCGCCGTAGTTCTCCGTCTCGCCTGTCGCATCGCCGGTCGTGTCGTCGGTCGCCGGCGCACCGGTGTCCTCGACGACGAGCGCCACGGGAACCTGGTCGAGCTTGGCGTACGGGTCCTGGTTCGCCCAGAGGTACAGGCCGCCGTAGAGCAACGGGACGCACATGAGGGCGACGAGGGCGAGCCGCGACATGGGCGTGGCCCACAGGCGGGACAGTTCAGCGCGGATCATCGCGAAGATCTTCACAGGAGGTCCTTCTGGGGACGGGTGGTGCGGGATGAGGGGAGGGCTGGACGGTCGTGGTGCACGGTGTGCGTCACGACCAGTCCTGCTGGAAGAGGGGGACGAGTTCGTCCGTGGCGTTCTCGGACACCGGGGCGTCGGCGGTGGCGTTGATGGCGGTCGCCGAGGCGTCGCCGGCGATCACGAGGACGCCGTAGCCGCGGGCGGCGAGCTTGCGGGCGAGGTTCCACCACTCGAGCGGGTCGCCGCCGTGGCGGTCGGGGGAGACGAGGACGAGCGCGGTGACGTCCTCCCGGAGGACCGCGAGCTCGGTGAGGAGCCGCACGCGGTCGGTCGGTGCGACGGTCGAGATCGGCTGCTTCGCGAGGTGCGCGAGGTCGAGCGACTCGAGGAACCGCGCGACGGCGAAGGGGTGGCTCGCCCGGCCGGCGAACATGAGCTCCTCGGCGACGACGCCGGAGACCGCGACGCCGCTGGCCGGTTCGGAGACGTCGGGGGCGTCGATGAGGGCGATCACGCGGCGCATCGTCTTGCGGTCGGTCGCCCCGTCGACGAGGACGGTGCCGGTGTCGGGCATCATCCGGCCGGAGGCGATGAGGCCGAGGACGGTCGGCCGCTGCTCGGTCTCGGCGCGGGCGAAGGTCGCCTCGCCCGTCCGGAAGGAGAGGGAGGTCGGCTCGAGGACGATGCCGCCCTTGCCCTTGGAGACGCCGTCGAGTTCAACGCGCATGGGAGGACTCCTCGTTCGTGCCGGTGCCGGTGGTGTGGCGGTGGGTGTCTGCGTGTTCGGTGTCGGCGCGGTCGGCGACCGCCGTGGCGTCCTGCCACGACAGACCGACCGCCCCGAGGGTGGCGAGCATGACGAGGCGGCGGCCGGCGCTCGTCGAGAGGCCGGATCGGGTCGCCTCCTCGAGCACCCCGACGGCCGTGCTCTCGACGAGTCGCGCGAGCACGCCGGCGTCGATGTCGGGGCGGATGGAACCGTCCGCGACACCGGCCTCGACGGTGCGGAGGAGGAGGGTCCGAACGGGTTCGAGGGCTGCTGCCGTGACCGCGCGGAGCGGCCCGCGGACGGCGAGCGGCGCCATGATGCGGACGTGGTCCACCTGGGCCCAGAGGACGTCGCCGATGAGCGCGATGGTGGTGAGCGGGTCGTCGCCCTGGACGGCCGTGATCGACGAGGCGACGCGCTCGGCCCCCGCCACGACGACGGCGTTCACGAGCTCGTCGCGCGTGGCGAAGTGTCCGTACACCGAACGGCGGGTGAGGCCGGCGGCCGCCGCGATGGTCTCGAGGCTGGCGTCGGGGTCGCTGCGGAGCGCCAGGCGGGCGGCTTCGAGCAGCGCGACGCGGTTCTCGGCGGCGTCGCGACGAGGGGCGCGCGACCCGCTCGCGGGCGCTTGGGTGGTGGTCATGACAGCGATCGTACTATCTTGCACAGCGGTGTGCAATATCGACGTTCGTGGATGCGGCGAGCTCTCAGCGAGGGCTGCCAGGTTCCTTCCACGCCGGGCCCGGGGAACGGAGCTATGGTTGAACGATGACCGGTGAGAATCTGATGGCAACCCCTCCGACACTGCTGCCGGACGACAGCGCCACCGATGCCGAGTTCCACGCGGCCGTCGGTTCGATCGAGGCGCTGGCGGACCTCCTCGCGGCCCACCCCCGCTCCTCGCTCGGCTGGGCACTCCTCGCCGACGCGGTCCACGACCCGCAGTCGCCGATCCCCGGCTACGCGGCCGCACGGGTCGGGTATCACCGCGGCTTGGACTCGCTCCGTGCTGCCGGTTGGCGCGGTCAGGGCCCGATCCCGTGGTCGCACGCGCCGAACCGCGGGGTGCTGCGCTCGCTCTACGCGCTCCGCCGCTCCGCGAAGGCGATCGGCGAGACCGAGGAGGTCGAGCGTCTCGACACCTTCCTGCGCGAGGCCGACCCCACTGCGTCCGAAGAGATCGAGTACCTCGTCGCGGCGGCGGCCCCGCCGACCTCCGCGATCGTCATCCTCGGCTCCGACTAGCCCTTCCCCGGTCCCTGAGCCTGTCGGTCCCGGTTCCTGAGCTCCCTCCCCGGTCCCTGAGCCTGTCGAAGGGCAGGCCGCGTCCCCGGTTCCTGAGCCTGTCGAAGGGCCGGACCGACGCCCTACAGGCCGAGCGATTCCAGGTACGCCGCCGTGTCCTGCCAGCCGTGCACGGCCACCGACGGCACCCCGAGCGCGAGGACCGGGTAGTCGTTGCCGCCCTCGTCGAGGCGGTCGCCGACGAAGACCATCTCCTCCAGCGGGATGCCCGTGTGCTCGGCGAGCCGCGTCATGCCGAACGCCTTGTCGACGCCCGCCATGGTGATGTCGACGGAGGTCGAGCCGCCGGATCGGACCTCGAGGTCGGGGAGCAGCGCCTGCACGGCGGCGCGCAGCGACTCCTTCTTCGCGCCGTCGGGGTCCCAGGCGGTCTTCTCGGCGACCGGCGCGGCCTGCCCGAGGGCGGAGAAGGTGATCTGCGAGCCGCGGTCCTCGAGGATCGGTCCCCAGGTCTCGTCGGCCCAGAGGCCGAGTCGCTTGGCCTCGGTCTCGAGCGCGCCCATGGCGCGGGCCTTCTGGTCGTCGGTGAGGTCGTGCTTGTAGACGGTGACCCACGCGGTGCCGTCGAAGCGGTCGTACCGGGTGCCGCAGGTGGGCATGAGGTGCAGTCGGCCGAGGGCCTCGGGCGACGCGGCTCCGAGCCGGTCGAGCACCTGGTTCTGGAACTGCACGATCTGGCCGCCCGAGATGATGCACACCGAGGTGCGTTCGAGGAGCGCAACGAACAGTTCGGCCATGCGAGGGTCGAGCGCGGACTTCGACGGGGCGAGGGTGTCGTCGAGGTCGAAGGCGACGAGGCGCGGCAAGGAGGTCATGGGTTCCGTTCGGTCGGTCGAGAGGACGGTCGTCGAGGGCGATCGGCAGGCAGGACGGCCGCCCGAGGCCTGAACATCCCCTCATGGTATCGAGCGCAGCCTGGGACTCGGTGCCCGTGACCCTCCTCCGGTACGATGGAGGGGTGCGTGCACGAGACGCCCGCCCGCAGAGGGTGGGCGTCCGGCCTGTCAGGGCGTGGTTCCCCAGCGGATCCGCCGGGCACACGAGAATCCGGAAGGGGCGGCATCCAGATGCCAGCAATCGTGATCGTCGGCGCCCAGTGGGGCGACGAAGGCAAGGGGAAGGCCACCGACCTGCTCGGTGACCGCATCGACTACGTCGTGAAGTTCAACGGCGGCAACAACGCGGGGCACACGGTCGTCATCGGTGACGAGAAGTACGCGCTCCACCTCCTGCCGTCCGGCATCCTGACGAGCGGCGTCGTCCCCGTCATCTCCAACGGTGTCGTCATCGACATCGAGGTGCTGTTCCACGAGCTCGAGGCACTCCAGGCCCGCGGCATCGACGTCTCGCGCCTCCTCGTGAGCGCCAACGCGCACGTCATCACCCAGTACCACCGCACCATCGACAAGGTGACGGAGCGCTTCCTCGGCAAGCGTCAGATCGGCACCACCGGCCGTGGCATCGGCCCGGCCTACGCCGACAAGATCAACCGCGTCGGCATCCGCATCCAGGACCTCTTCGACGAGAACATCCTGCGCCAGAAGGTCGAGGGCGCCCTCGACCAGAAGAACCACCTGCTGGTCAAGGTCTTCAACCGCCGCGCCATCACGGTCGACGAGATCGTGGCCGACCTCCTCGCCTACGCCGAGCGACTCCGCCCGATGGTGGCGGACACCGCGCTCGTGCTGAACGAGGCGCTCGACGACGGCAAGATCGTCCTCTTCGAGGGTGGCCAGGCCACGATGCTCGACGTCGACCACGGCACCTATCCCTTCGTCACCTCCTCCAACGCGACCTCGGGTGGTGCCGCGACCGGCTCCGGTGTCGCACCGAACCGCCTCGACCGCGTCATCGGCATCGTCAAGGCCTACACGACCCGCGTCGGCGCCGGCCCGTTCCCGACCGAGCTGTTCGACGAGTCCGGCGACTACCTCCGCTCGAAGGGCTTCGAGTTCGGCACGACGACCGGTCGTCCGCGTCGCGTCGGCTGGTACGACGCCCCGATCGCCCGGTACGCGGCGCGCATCAACGGCGTCACCGACTTCGTCCTGACGAAGCTCGACATCCTCGACGACCTCGCCACCATCCCGGTGTGCGTCGCCTACGAGGTCGACGGCGTCCGGGTCGACGAGGTGCCGGTCTCGCAGACCGACTTCCACCACGCCGTCCCGATCTACGAGGAGTTCCCCGGCTGGCAGGAAGACATCACCGGTGTCCGCCGCTTCGAGGACCTCCCGAAGAACGCCCAGGACTACGTGCTGGCGCTCGAGGCGATGAGCGGTTCGCGCATCTCCGCGATCGGCGTGGGTCCCGGGCGCGACGCGATCGTCGTGCGTCACGACCTCGTCGACTGATCCGAGTAGCGAACGACGAGCGTCGAACGCGCCATGGTGGACGAATCCAGTCAGCCGTCCCTGCCCGGGCTGCCACCGGTCGAGGAGCTCACGAGCGGTGAGGTCAGGCCTCGGCCGGCGGTGCGTGCCCAGCGCGACGCCGGTGCGCTCGACCCGCGGGTCCGGCGCGCTCTGGCGACCCTCGACGACGATCCCGACCTCTCGTTGGTCACCCTCGCGAACGCGCTCGGGATCACCCGCGCGACGCTCATCCGGATCGTGCGTGAGGCGATCGGCATGACCCCGAAGGAGTACGCGGCCGGCGTCCGCGCCCGCCGCATCTCCTGAGCGGGCGCCGGTGTCCGACGGCGCAGATGGGAGACTGTGGGGGTGAGCGACGACAACCCCTATCTCCTGCTCGGTTCCTACACCTCGGAGGCCGACGGCACCGGTGCCGGCATCAGCCTGCTGCGCCAGGACGAGGCGGGCACCCTCCGCCTCGTGCAGTCGTCGGAGGCGCAGTCGCCCTCGTTCCTGACCCTGCACCCGACGCTGCCGATCGTCTACGCGGCGAGCGAGTCGACCGGGGCGGTCGAGGCGTTCAAACGCTCCGGAGAGTTCGGGCTCGCGCCGTTCGGCAAGCCCATCGAAGCCGGCGACTCGGTGTGCCACGTCGCGACGGTCCCCGGTGCCGACATCCTCATCGCGAGTTGCTACGGCGACGGTCGGGTCGTGACGGTGCCGCTCGCGGAGAACGCGGCGTTCGCCGGCGACCCGCGTCTCGGCGAGGCGTCGGTCGACCCCTGGGCGTCACCCACCGCGCTCGCGGCGGAGTCAGCCGACGCCGGTGAGGACGCGCTCACGCTCCTCGCGCTGGAGGCCGCTGTCGGCGAGGCGCTGCCGTCCCGACCGTCGCGGGCGCACGCCTCGGCACTCCTCCCGGACGGCCGCATCGCGACAACCGACCTCGGCCACGACACGGTCCGCATCTGGCAGCTCCGTGGATCGCGGTTGGTGCTCGACCACACCGTGGTGTTCCCGCGCGGCACGGGTCCGCGACACCTCGTCGTCCACCCGAGCGGGCACCTCCACGTCATCACCGAGTACTCGGTCGAGGTCTTCACCCTCGGCGTCGACGGAACGGACGGGCACTGGCACATGCTCGCAGCGACCGTCGCGACGTCGGAGGGCGTGTCCGAGGGCGACACGGGTGCCGAGATCAGCCTCGCCGCCTCGCGGGAGCAGCTGCACGTCGGCGTCCGCGGGAGCGACCGCATCGCGACCTTGCGCGTCACCGGCGACGGTTCGCGGGTCGAGGCCGTGGCCGACGTCGAGTGCGGCGGGACGATGCCGCGCCACCACCGGGAGTCGGGTCGCTTCCTGCACGTCGCGAACCAGCTGTCGAACTCCATCGCGAGCTTCCGGCTCGATGAGCGCACAGGGGTCCCGACGACGCTCCTCGGGACGCTCGACGCCGGTTCGCCCACCTGCCTCATCCTCGCCTGACCGCGAGACCGGTCCTCGTGCGACGCCCGCCACCGGATACGGTGGAACGGTGACCGCACGACGCCCTGAGCCCCGTCCCATCGACGGCCGGACCATCCGCCTCGAACCGCTGGAAAGCGCGCACTATCCGGAGCTGTTCACGGCGATCGCGCACCCGGAGGTCTTCGCCGGCGGCTACGGCGGCGGACCTGCGGGGTTGCCGACGACGCAGGCCGAGTTCGACGCCTTCGCGGACGGCTACTTCACGACCGGCGTGCGCAACACCTACGTCATCCGGCTCTTCGGCGGCGAACACGACGGGCTCCTCGTCGGCACGTCCACGCTCGGCGACTTCGACGAGCCGGGGGAGGCCGCCCACCTCGGTTGGACCGCGTACGACCCGCGCGTCTGGGGCACCGCCGTCAACGCCGAGACGAAGCTGCTGCTCCTCGGACTCGCCTTCGACGCAGGCTTCGGCCGGGTGAAGATCCAGGCCGACGAGCGCAATGAGCGCTCACGCACCGCGATCCTGCGCCTCGGGGCCACGTTCGAGGGGCTCATCCGCCGCGACAAGCAGCGGGCCGACGGCACGTGGCGGACCACCGCACTGTTCTCCGTGCTCGCCGAGGAGTGGCCGGAGGTCCGGGCCGGTCTCGAGGAGCGCCTCGCCAGGAGCCCCGGCCCCGTGGCCCTCCGCGGCTGACGCGGCCGCGAGCCCCCGCCCGGTTCCTCAGCCCCCCGCCCGGTCCCTGAGCCCCCCGCCAGGTCCCTGAGCCCCCCCGCCCGGTCCCTGAGCCCCCCCCGCCCGGTCCCTGAGCTTGTCGAAGGGCACTGTTCACCTGCGCGACACCGGCAGGCCCCGATCGCGCTACGTCGCGACCCTAGCTTGTCCTCCAGACGACGGACGCGGTATCCGACGGCCCGACAGCACGGGCGGCCGCCGACGTCACTGGAGGAACCGTGAACACCAGGCGTATGACCGCCCTCGCCATCGTCGCGCTCGCAGCGACCGCGCTCACCGCATGCTCCGCCGGAGCGGACACCGGAGCCGGCTCCGACGTCGACGCCAAGAAGGCGACCTCCGCCGAGGACTTCGGCGGGATGGACGCGCTCGTCGAGGCGGCGAAGGCCGAAGGCCAGCTCAACGTCATCGCCCTCCCCGACACCTGGGCGAACTACGGGAAGATCATCTCCGCGTTCGAGGACAAGTACGACATCACCGTCAACTCGGCCGACCCCGACGTCTCGAGCGCCGAGGAGATCACGGCCGCGAAGAACCAGAAGGGCCAGGACACCGCTCCCGACGTCTTCGACCTCGGCTCCGCCGTCGCCCTCGACAACCTCGACCAGTTCGCGCCCTACCAGGTCGCCAACTGGGACGACATCCCGGAGGGCTCGAAGGAGAAGACCGGCCTGTGGGTCTACGACTACACCGGCCTCGTCTCCATCGGCTACGACGCGGACGCCGTCCCGGCACCGAAGTCGCTCGACGACCTCCTCGGCTCCGAGTTCGCGGGCAAGGTCGCGCTGAACGGCGACCCGACCCAGGCCGGTGCCGCCGCAGCCGGCGTCTACCTCGCCGCCCTGCAGTCCGGTGGTTCGGCCGACGACATCCAGCCCGGTGTCGACTTCTTCCAGAAGCTCAACCAGGCGGGCAACTTCCTGCCCCTCGACCCGACCCCCGCGACCATCGCCTCAGGTGAGACCCCCGTCGTGATCGACTGGAGCTACAACAATCTCGCCGCGGCGACCGAGAACGAGGGCCAGCGCAACTGGAAGACCACCGTCCTCCCGGGTTCGGCCGTCGGCAGCTACTACAACCAGGCCATCAACGTGGACGCCCCGCACCCCGCGGCCGCGCGACTCTGGCAGGAGTTCATCTTCAGCCCCGAGGCGCAGAACCTGTACCTCGCCGCCGGCGCGTACCCGTCGACCCTCGCCGCGATGGTCGAGGCCGACACCGTCGACCAGAAGGCCCTCGACGCCGTGGGCGAGATGCCCGCCGACCTCGTGCAGTTCACGCCCGAGCAGACCGAGCAGGCCACCTCGCTGCTCGCCGAGAAGTGGGCGGCAGCGATCTCCTGATGAGTGCCTCCGCCACCCGGCGGAGTGAGGCGGGGTCGGCACACGCCGGCCCCGCCGTCTCGCTCCCGCCGACCGACGCATCGGACGCCTCGGCCGAACCCGCCGCGGCGCGCCCCCGCCGCCGTCCGCGCTGGGCGCTCCTCGGCCTGACGCCGTTCGCCCTGTACACCCTGCTCTTCCTCGCGGTCCCGACGTTCCTCGCCCTCGCCACCGGCTTCTTCGACGGCGACGGCGCGTTCACGCTCGACAACCTCACGGCGCTCGCCGAGCCGGCGGTCCTCGGGGCGTTCGCCAGCTCCTTCTGGGTCTCCGCCGTCACCGCGGTCGCCGGAGCCGTCATCGGAGCCCTCGTCTGCTACGCGCTCCTCGCGGTCCGACCCGACGGGCTCATCCGCACCTTCGTCGATGCGGCCTCGAGTGTCCTCGCCCAGTTCGGCGGCGTCATGCTCGCCTTCGCCTTCATCGCGACCATCGGCATCCAGGGCCTCGTGACCGTGTTCCTCAAGGACCGCCTCGGGGTCGACCTCTTCGCCGACGGCGTCTGGCTCTACCAGGTCCCGGGCCTCCTCCTGCCGTACCTGTACTTCCAGGTGCCGCTCATGGTCATCACCTTCATGCCCGCGATGGAGGGCTTGAAGCGCACCTGGTCCGAGGCGAACGCGACCCTCGGCGGCACGCGCTTCACCTACTGGACCCGCATCGCGATGCCGATCCTCGCCCCCTCCTTCCTCGGGTCGCTCCTGCTGCTGTTCGCGAACGCGTTCTCGAGCTATGCGACCGCCGCCGCGCTCATCAGCCAGGGGGCGCAGATCGTGCCGCTCCAGATCCGCGGTGCCCTCATCAGCGAGACCGTCCTCGGCCGGGAGAACCTCGCCGGTTCGCTCGCGATCGGGATGATCGTCGTGATGGTCGTCATGATGACGGCCTACTCCGCCCTGCAGGCGCGGACGGAACGGTGGCAGCGATGAGCGCCGTCCGCGACTCGGCCACGCCGTCGAAGCTCGCGAGCCGCATCATCCTCGTCGTCGTCGCGGTGGTGTTCGCCGTCCCGATCCTGTCGATGGTCGAGTTCACCCTGCGCGCCGGGATCGACGGCGGCCACGACCTCGGCCACTGGGCCGCGATCCTCGACCCGGAGAACTCGCGGAAGTACCGGGTGCTCTTCCAGGGCATCGGCAACTCCGTCGTGCTCGCCGCGGTGACCGTGCTGATCGTCGTGGTGCTCCTGCTACCGACGATGATCCTCGTGAAGCTCCGCTTCCCGAAGCTGCAGCGCGTCCTCGAGTTCGTCTGCATCATCCCGATCACCGTCCCGGCCATCGTGCTCGTCGTCGGACTCGCACCGGTCTACTCGGTCGTCGCCAGGCTGCTCGGCAGTGCGCCGTGGACGCTCGCGTTCGCCTACGGGATCACGGTGCTGCCGTACGCCTACCGGGCGATCGCCGCGAACCTGCAGTCGGTCGACCTCGGTACCCTCGCCGAGGCCGCGCGCACGCTCGGCGCCGGCTGGGGGACCGTCCTCGTCCGCGTCCTGCTGCCCAACCTGCGTCGCGGCGTGCTGACGGCGTCGGTCATCTCGGTCGCCGTCGTCCTCGGTGAGTACACGATCGCCTCGCTCCTCGGACGCAACACGCTGCAGACCTCGCTCGTGCAGGTGTCGAAGAGCGACCCCTTCGTCGCGGTGGCCTTCGCCCTGCTGGCGCTCGCCTTCGCCTTCGTCCTGCTGTTCATCATCGGCCGCGTCGGATCGATCCGACGCATCAGGGAGACACCATGACCACCATCGACCAGTCGGCACCCGCAGCGACGCCTGGCGACGGACGCCCGGCCGGCGCAGCGGTGCGGTTCGATCGCGTCGTGAAGGACTACGGCTCGGGCGCCCGCGCCCTCGACGGCGTGAGCCTCGACCTCGCGCCCGGTGAGTTCGTCGCGCTGCTGGGGCCGTCGGGGTGCGGGAAGACGACCGCGCTCCGCAGCCTGGCGGGACTCGAGGACATCACCTCGGGGAGCGTGCTCATCGACGGCGTCGACGTCGTGTCCGTGCCCACCAACCGGCGCGACCTCGGCATGGTGTTCCAGTCGTACTCGCTCTTCCCACACCTCACGGTGCTCGAGAACGTCGAGTTCGGCCTGCGCATGCGGAAGGTGCCCGCGGCCGATCGACGGACGCGTGCCGCCGAGAGCCTCGACCTCGTCGGCCTCGGCCACCTCGCCGCCCGCTACGCCCACCAGCTCTCGGGCGGGCAGCAGCAGCGCGTCGCCCTCGCCCGGGCGCTGGTCACGCGTCCTCGGGTCCTCCTCCTCGACGAGCCGCTCAGCGCCCTCGACGCCAAGGTGCGCGTCCAGCTGCGCGACGAGATCCGTCGGATCCAGTCGGAGCTGCAGATCACGACCCTCTTCGTCACGCACGACCAGGAGGAGGCGCTCGCCGTCGCCGACCGGGTCGCCGTCATGCGTGCCGGCGTCATCGAGCAGATCGGGACGCCGGAGGAGCTCTACTCGCGGCCGTCGTCGCCGTTCGTCGCGGAGTTCATCGGCCTGAGCAACCGGATCCCGGGGGAGCTCGTGCCCGGTGGGGTCGAGGTGCTCGGGCAGGTGCTGCCGGTGATCGGCGAGCAGCCGGGGGATGGGGCCGTCGTCGCGCTCGTGCGGCCTGAGGACGTCGTGTTCACCGACGCGACGGAGCCCGCGGTCGGGTCTGCTGCGGTCGTGCTCACCTCGAGCTTCCTCGGCCCGGTGCGTCGCACGACCGTCGAGCTGCCGGACGGCACGCTGGTCGCGGTGCAGCACGGCGCGACGGAACGACTGGAGGCGGGGGAGTCCGTCCGCATCCGCTTCGCCGGTCGTCCCGTCCCGGTGCAGGCGGCCTGAGCACCGGTTCCCGAGCCCACCACCGGTCCCCTGAGTCCACCACCGGTCCCCTGAGTCCACCACCGGTCCCCTGAGCCCACCACCGGTCCCTGAGCTTGTCGAAGGGCTACGCCTTCGCGTTCTGCCGTGGCACGACGACCTGCTTGATGATCAGCAGGATCGACGCCGTCACGGGGATGGAGACGAGGGCGCCGAGCAGCCCGATGAGCGAACCGCCGACCATCGCGCCGATGACGACGAGGGCGCCGGGCACCGCGACCGCCTTGTTCATGACCCGCGGCGTCAGCACGTACGACTCGATCTGCATGTAGATCAGGTAGTAGACGATGACGATGAGTGCCGTCGTCGGTGAGTCGAACAGCCCGACGGTCGCGACGACGACGGTCGCGATGATCGAGCCGACGAGCGGGATGAGCGTCACGAAGAAGATGACGACGGCGAGGATCCCGGCGTACGGCACCCCGACGATGAGCATCATGATGAGCCCGAGGACGGCGTTGATCCCGGCCAGCACCACCATGCCGCTCACGTATCCGCCGATCGAGGCGGTGATCTGGTCGGTGATCGACACGACGCGTGGCCGGGAGCGACGGGGCACCAAGGAGTAGAACGCGTTCTTCATCGCCTGCATGGACGCGAGGAAGTAGAGCGCGAGGACGAGGGCGATGAAGCCGCCGAAGAAGCCGTTCGCGATGCCGACGCCGAGGTTGAGGGCGCCGCCGGCCAGGACGACCCACGTCTTCGGGTCGGCGGCCACCCCGTAGAGCCAGTCGAGCGCGCCCTGGAGGTCGACGCCCGGACCGAGGTAGTCGCTCAGTGACCGGAACCACTCCTGGTCCTGGATGCCGGTGAGGAAGGTCGGGGCGTTGCTCACGAGCTCGACGGCCTGCCGGGTGACGACGGGGATGACGAGGGCCAGGAGGAACGCGAGCAGGACGGCGAAGACGGCGAAGACGATCGCGATCGCGAACGGGCGCTTGATGCCGCGTGCCTCGAGCCGGACGACGACCGGGTCGAGGCCGAGCGCGATGAAGAGGCCGACCGCGATGGAGACGAGGATGGTCGACAGCGAGCCGAGGGTGAGGATGAGCAGTATGGCCGCGAGGGCTCCGAGTGCTCCGACGAAGCCGATCGTGAAGGGGCGCTGAAGGGTCGTCCTGACGGTGGTCGTCACCTCGGCCGGGCGGTGGGCGCGGAACCGGACCCGCTGCTGACGTGCCGCCGGACGCAGCGGCTGGTGGCGATGGGGTGCACTCGTCATGCCGCAAGCGTATTGCCCACCGCCCGTTTGCCCGACAGCTGTCGTGGTACCGGAGGATGAGACCGGGCCCTGCAGGATCACCCGACTGCGGGATGTGCCGGGTGCTCGGGTTCAGGACGATGGGAACATGTCATCGATCACCCGTTCGCACGCCGTCCACACCCGGGTCACCGCACCGCTGCGGGCGGTCCCGCTGACGGAGCCGATGCCGAGCCGGCGCGACGAGGCCGCGGAGCAGGGAGTGGTCGCCGAGCGCGTCAGCGCTACGGCACACGTCGCCGCCGGCGCTGCCGGGGTCGACCTCACCGCCTCGGTCGAGCCGACGCAAGCGCCCGCGGCCGGAACCGACGGGACCGACGCCGGAACAGGCCTCCGGTTCCTCGGTGCGGGCTGGGCAGCCGACGCGGCGGTCTTCGCCCAGTACCGCCGCCGCGGCAACTGACCGCGAGGTCCACGCCGGGTCCACCTCGCGGATGACCCGGGCGGCGGAGCTTGCATCGCCCGGCCGACGCGCCGAGGGACACCTGCCGCCGACGATGGGAGCATGAACACTTCGATCCTCTCCGCTCGCGGACTCACGAAACAGTACGGGCCGACCGTCGCCCTCGCCGGCGTCGACCTCGACATCCTCCCCGGTGAGTCGGTCGCCATCATGGGTGCCTCCGGCTCCGGCAAGACCACGCTCATGCATGCGCTCGCCGGGATCGTCACCCCCGACACCGGCTCGATCGCCTTCAACACTCCGACGGGCGTCGTCCGCGTCGACCAGCTCGACGAACGGCACCGCTCGCAGCTGCGACGCGAGTCCTTCGGCTTCGTCTTCCAGCAGGGCCTGCTCATCCCCGAGCTGACCGCCGTCGAGAACGTCGCGATCGCGCTGATGCTCGGCGGGACACCGCGCATCGCCGCTGAGACGAGCGCGGCGGCGTGGCTCGCCGCCCTGGGACTGGCCGGCATGGAGACCCGTCGGATCGGCGAACTGAGCGGTGGTCAGGCGCAGCGCGTCGCGATCGCCCGCGCCCAGGTGACCGGCGCCCCCATCGTCTTCGCCGACGAGCCGACCGGCGCGCTCGACTCCCGGACCTCGGCCGACGTCATGGGAGCCCTGCTCCACGCGACGACCGGGCAGGGACGCACGCTCGTCCTCGTGACGCACGACGAGACGGTCGCCGCGCGGTGCTCCCGGACGATCCGCCTGGCCGACGGTCGGATCGTCGGGCAGCCGGGCGGGGTCGGCGCGCCGACCCCGCCGCAGCAGTTCGCGACCGGGCAGGCACCCGTGCCGCAGCAGGTGCAGCAGCCGTACCCGCCGCAGCAGCCCCCGTACCAGCAGCAGCCCGCCGGGCAGCCGTTCCCGCCGCAGCCGTACGCCCAGCCCGCTGCGCAGCCGTACCCGCCGCAGGCCCACCCGGGTCAGGCGACCGGCGTCGTCCCGAACGGAGCCCGACCGTGACCGCCGCAGTCGGGGTCGCACCGACCCGGATCCCGGTCCCCGCCGGCAGCGGTCGCAGTCACGTCGTCCGTCTCACCTGGATGCTCGCCCGCCCGGGCGCGCAGAGCCCTGCGACGATCGTGCTCCCGGCGGTCGCGTTCGCCTTGACCACCGCTCTCGTACTCACGGTGCTCGGCGGCGCGATGATGTTCTGGCGGTGGACCGGTGAGACGGCCTTCATCTACCAGGTGCTCAGTGTGCTGGCGCTGGCCCTGCTGCTCGTCCCGCTCGGCTCGCTCGGCGGGGCGGCCGCGCGGCTCTCCACCCGGCGCCGCGACGACCGACTCGCCACCCTCCGACTCCTCGGCGCGACACCCGGCACGGTCACGGCGATGACCGTCCTCGAGTCGGCCGGGGTCGCCCTCCTCGGTGCGTTCGCCGGGATCCTGCTATACCTCGGCATGCTGCCGCTCGTCGGGCTCATCCCGTTCGGTGGTTCCCCGATCGGGGTCGAGGGCGTCTGGGTCGGTGTCCCGATCATCGCCGCGGTGATCCTCGGTGTTGTGCTGCTCGCAGCAGCGAGTGCCGCCATCGGTCTCCGCGCGGTGAACGTGAGCCCGCTCGGCGTCCGCACGAAGCAGCAGGCGCCGACCGTGCACTGGCTGCGCATCGTCGTCGGGGTCGTCGTCGTGATCGTCGCCTACGGCATGCTCTCCGTCGTGACGGGGTTGCAGGAGGTCGCCGTCATGATCGCCGTCCTGGGGGTGGGGTTCGCTGCCGGCGTCGGGGTGCTCGGGTTGATCGGCCCCTGGGTCGTCGGGGTGATCGGCCGTGGGTCGGCCAAGCGTGCCAAGACACCGGAGCGGCTCCTCGCTGCCCGCACGATCCTGGAGTCGCCGAAGGCGGCGTGGCGTCAGGTCAGTGGCGTGGCGATGACGAGCTTCGTCGCCGTCGTCGCCGGGACCGGGGTGGCGCTCATGGACGCCGCCGGAGGTTCCGACCTCGACCGTGAGAGCGCCATCCTCATCGACGACATCCGCACCGGCGTGATCATCACGCTCGTCGCGTCGTTCCTCATGGTCGCGTGCTCCGTCGGGGTGAACCAGGCGTCGGCGGTCCTCGACCGGCGAGACCTGTACGTCAGCCTCGACCGCCTGGGGGTGCCGCGGGACGTGATGGAACGGGCTCGCGGTCGCGCGGTCATGCTGCCCCTGCGGGTGGTCGCGCTGGGCTCGGCCGGACTGGGCGTCCTCCTCGTCCTGCCGATGGCCGGCATCAGTGTCATCCTCGCCCCGCTGTCGGTCCTCGTCATCGTCGGGTGCTTCGCCGGTGGCATCGGGCTCGTGTGGGCGGCCCTTCGCGCGACCCGTCCAGTCGTCTCCGGGGTGCTCCGAGCGCCCGAGCGCGTCTGAGCGCCCGGCCCGCACGACGAGAGCGCCCGTTCCGTCCCCTGCATGACGCGGGGAGGACGGAACGGGCGCTCTCGGTGAGGTCGGGTCAGCCCGTGACGACCGCGATCTCGTTCGGGACGCCGGGTAGTTCACCCGTCGTGATGTCGCCCGACGCGAGATCCACGGCGTGGATCGACTTCGTCGCCGGGTCGGTCACGTAGGCGACACCGTCCTGGACGACGAGCGCCGGGTGGGCGTCCTGCCACTCGGCCGGCGGCTCCCAGGCGTCGATGACCTTGATCGTGTCGGTGACGGCACCCGTCTGTTCGTCGAGGACGTGCAACGAACCGTCGTTGCCGAGCACGATGACCTCGTCGCTCGGCCCTCGGGCGACGTCGCGCCAGGTGTAGCCGACGCCCTCCGGCAGGTCGACGATCTTCGTCGTCTTCGCGACCGTGTCGGTCAACGCGAGCTGGCGGAGGTCGTAGCCCTCGGCGTCGGGGTCGCTGTTGTAGTCGCCGACCGCGATGGAGGACGTCTCGCTGACGTACTGGTTGCCCGTGCGCCCGTAGGCGTCCGGCGCCTGGATCTTCGTGAACACGCCGCTGTCGTAGACGAGCACGCCGTCGCTGCAGCCGAACACGACGACCTCGTCCTTGACGGTGCCTTCACCGTGCACCGACGGGCACTGCTCGTTGCGGGCGATCTCGGTGCGCGAGTCGTCGAGCACCCGGACACCGGTCCGGGCGTCCGGGGTGCCGATCGTGGACAGCACGGTGCCGTCCTCGAGCTCGATGGCGACACCGTGGTGCGCGGCCTCCGACGGGATGGTCTCGGTCTCGGGCAGCTCGTCGGTGGCCTCGAGGAGGTCAGCGCTGTCGAAGATCGTCGTGTCGCCGGAGCCGTCGGCGAACAGGATGGTCTTGTCGGCGTGACGGACGACGTGGCCTGCGGTGTCGGCGGGGAAGACGAGGTCGGTCAGGACCGGGTCGGCCTGCTTCGAGGTGCCGTCCTCGTCCGTCCACGTCCCGGTGTCGAGGACCTGGAAGCCCTTCGTCGTGGTGACGAGCACGTGCCGCCCGTCGCCGGCGGCGTTCACCCGGTTGAACCCGTCGAGGGGGAGGTCGCCGACCACCTCGAGGGATGCGGCGTCGAGGACGAGGAGGCCGCCGTCGTAGGTCAGGGTGATCCGACGCTGCGGGTCGGCGGAGGTCGACGCACTCGGGTCGGGCGCGGAGCCGCTCGCGGTCGAGCATCCGGTGAGGAGGAGGGCCGCGGCGGTGCCGACGGCGAGGAACGGGACCCGGCCGCGCTTCAGGCGCGATGCCAGGGGACTGCGGTGGTGCTGCTGCATGGTTTCCTATCGGTTCGTGGACGCCCGCTCAGGGCGAGAGTCCGGTGGCGATGCGCTCGGTGTTCGCGCGCATCATGGTGAGGTAGGTGGGGGCGTCGCCCGACTCGGCGGTCAACGACTCGGTGAACAACGGGACGACGGCGACGTCGACGTCCGCCTCGTCGGCGAGCACCTGCACGAGCCGGTCGGGTTGCGAGGAGTCGGCGAAGATCGTCCGGACGCCGGCCTCCTCGATCGCGGTCGACAGTTCGTCGAGGTCCGAGGCGCTGGGGGCCGCGAGCGTGGTGCCGCTCGGGATGACGGCGCCGATGACCTGGAAGTCGTAGCGGGCGGCGAGGTACCCGAACACGTGATGGTTGGTGACGAGCTTCCGCTGCTCGGCCGGGATGGCGGCGAACGCCTCGGCCATCTCGGCGTCGAGCGCCTCGAGCTCGGCCGTGTACGTGGCGGCGTTCGCCTGCAGCTCGGCCGCGTCGAGCGTGGGTATCTCCTCGAGCAACGCCTCGGTGACCCCGTCCACGACCGACGTCATCTGCGTCGGGTCGGTCCAGAAGTGCGGATCGGTCGCGCCTGACGCGGTCTCGAGGACGTCGACGAGCGAGCCGGCCTCGACGATCGGCACCCCCTCGTCGGCCGCGGTCTCCAGGTGCTGGGTGAGTCCCTCCTCGAGTCCCAGGCCGTTCGACACGAGCAGCTGCGCACCGGTGATGCGTGCCGCCTGCCGCGCGGAGATCTCGAAGGAGTGCGGATCGGCGTCGGGCGGCATGAGGGTCATGACCTCGGCCTGGTCACCGACGAGTTCACCGACGACGTCGCCGAGGATGTTCGTGGTCACGACGACGAACGGGCGGTCGTCGGCGCTCGCCGCACAGCTCGTCAGGCCGGTGCCCAGCACGAGGCCGGCCGCGAGGACGGCGGTCGTGCGCAGGAGGGCGGTCGTCCGGGGGATGGTCGCTCGCATGGTCAGCGTCCCGTCTCGGCGAGGAACGCCGGTGCCGTGTCGAAGGTGAAGGTGCGGGCGATCCGCGCGGCGTCGCCGAAGTCGATCTCGGAGACGGTGCGCGTGCCCGGGGTGTTCAGGTAGGCGCGGTTCTGGTCGACCTCCAGCTGGACGCCCGTGGCGAGGTCGGCTGCACCGACGAGTGCGGCCGCGGTCCCCGTCACGGCGCCGGTGGCACCGTCGAGGATGAGGAGGTCGCCGGTCGTCGTGAGGCCGACGACGTGCTGGTCGCGGTCGTCGACGGCGGTGACCAGCTGCAGGGGTGCGGGGGCCGGCAGCAGCGCCCAGCTGCGCTCGCGGGTGTCGAGCAGCCATGCGCCGGAGGTGCCGGCGACGGCGGCGACCGTCGGACGGCCGGGACGCGCGTGGAAGGACGTCGCGCGGTCGGCGGCGGCGACAGCCTGCGGATAGGGGATCGCCTCGAACGTGGGGACCGGGTCGGCCTCGCTCGAGCCACGGTCGACGACGGCGAGGAGCGCGCCCTCCGCGCAGCCGATGACGACGCCGACGTTGGTCGTGATGCTGCCGGCCGGATCGGTGCACCCGGCGAGCACGGCGTCGGCAGCGGTCACGGACGCCGACGAGGGGTCGAGGAGGTCGCCGTCGATGCCATGGAGATGCAGCTTGCCGGTCCCGTCGGTCGCGACGACCGTCTCGCCGATCGGCACGGTGATTCCGGGAGCACCGGGCGAGGTCCGGATCCGACCGGACTGCGTGATGTCGCCCGTGCCGAGTGCGGCGGTGTCGAGGAGGAGTGTTTCGCCCGAATCGGCGAACCGCACGGCGGTGGTCGTCGAACCGGCGGTGATCGTCGCTGGTCCGTCGCCCTCGATCTCGCCGACGACCCGCGCCTCGGCGCGGTAGTAGTGCTGGTGGTCCTCGTGGTCGACCGTCCACACACCGGTGTCGATCATCGTCACGGTGCCGGCGGGCTCGGACTGCGCGGCGACGAACCGGCCGTCGCCCGTGAGCGCCGAGATCGGGCCGAGCTCGGCGAGCGTCGTGCGCTCCTCGCTGAGCAGGTCGGTCAGCTCGACGGTGCCGTCGACGTCGGCGGTCGCGAGGTGCAGTTGCGGCTCGGGGAGCTCGCTCGCGCCCTCGACGTAGCCGTGTCCGCGAGGTTCGTCCGAGGCCGTCGCGGTGGGTGAGGCCGACCCCTGCGGCGCGCAGGCGCTGAGCGTCAGTGCGAGGGCGCCGAGAGCGAGCGCGGTGCGTGTGGCGCGGGGGAGCCGGTCGTCGGTCGGGCGGAGGCCGCCTGGTCGGATGGTCGGTCGGAGGAGTCGGTGCACGGTGCGCTTTCCAGGTGGGTCGGTTCGGTGAGGTGGTCGTCGGGGTGGTCGAGGTGTCGGTCGATGGGCCGCCGGAGCCGTCCGACGAGCGCCCGCGCGCCCCACGACACCGTGGCGAGCAGGATCGAGCAGGCGGCGATGGACGCTCCGGCCGCGGTGTCGCCGTACCAGGAGAGGAGCAGGCCGAGCAGCACGGCCAGGCCCCCGAAACCCGTGGCGAGCAGCATGATGAGCGGGATGCGACGCGCCCAGTGGGCCGCGGCGACGGCCGGCCCGAGGAGGAGCGCCACGACGAGCAGGGTGCCGACGGCGCTGTACGAGGCGACGACTGCGAGCGTCACGAGGCCGACGAGCATCGCGTGGGCGAATCGCGGCCGGAGACCCATGGTCTGGGCGACCCGGCGGTCGAAGGCGAGGGCGACGAACGGGCGGTGGAATGCGACCGCGACGCCCACGGTGACGAGGAGTGCGATGGCGAGGCCCACCAGGTCCGCGGGCCGGATGGCGAGGATGTCGCCGAAGAGGATCGCCGTGAGGTCCGTGGCGAACGATCTGCTCGACGACACGATGATGACCCCGAGGGCCAGCATGCCGACGAAGAGGAGACCGATCGAGGTGTCGTGGGACAGCCTGCCGCGCCGCGAGACGAGACTGACGCCGGCGGTCATGACGACCGCGCTGACGGCCGCGCCGGCGACCGGCGGCAGGCCGAGGAGTGCCGCGGTGGCGACGCCGGGCAGCATGCCGTGGGCCATCGCCTCCCCGAGGAACGCGAGGCCACGGAGGACGACCCAGGTGCCGACGACACCGCAGACGGCCGCCACCAGCAGACCGCCGACGAGGGCGCGCAGGAGGAAGGCCGCAGTGAACGGCTCGGTGATCCAGGTCATGGTCGAGCACTCTACATGAAAATGATTCTCAGTATTGATAGGGTGATGACATGCGATCCGCGACGAGCACTCCTCGCCCTCCGATGGCGGGACGGCCCGTCGTGTCCGGCATCCGACTCCACGACGTGTCGGCCGAGTACGACGGCGCGCGCGTCCTGCACGGGATCTCAGTCGAGGTCGGGGCGGCCGCCATCACCGTCGTCACCGGGGCGAACGGCGCAGGGAAATCGACGCTGCTCGCGGTGATCGCGGGCCTCCACCGACCGACCTCGGGCGGCGTCGACGGCCTCGACGGTCGGTCGGCCGCGTACGTCCCGCAACGCAGCGCCGTGCCTGAGCGCTTCCCGGTCACGGTGCGCGACGTCGCGTCGATGGGACGCTGGCCGACGCTGCGTCGCTGGTGGGGTCGACTCGGGGCTCGGGACCGACGCATCGTCGACGAGAGCCTCGCCCGCCTCGACGTCCTGCACCTCGCCGGGCGCTCCTTCGGCGAGCTGTCGGGCGGGCAGCGCCAGCGGGTCCTCGTCGCGCAGGCGCTCGCGCGTGAGGCCGACCTGCTGCTGCTCGACGAGCCGACCGTCGGCCTCGACCGTGCTGCTGGGCTGGCGATCCGCGAGGTGCTCCGGGCGGAGGCCGACCGTGGCGCGACGGTGGTGGAGGTGACGCATGATCCGGTCGCGGTCGCGGAGGCCGACGCGCGGGTGCACCTCGAGGCGGGATGTCTCGTCGAGGATCCGCGGTGAACCGGCTGGGGATCGCCCGGCGACCCGTCTCCGGCCCCCGGCGCGTTGCTAGAGTTTTCGCATGAGCCAGGCCGAGCAGCAACCCGAACCCACGACCGGCGCCGCTGCGGCGGACGCCCAGGCGGCCACCGAGCGATTGGGCCGCCTGCGGAGCAGCATCGACAACATCGACGCGGCACTCGTCCACCTGCTGGCCGAGCGGTTCAAGTGCACGCAGGAGGTCGGTCGCCTGAAGGCCGAGCACGACATGCCTGCGAGCGACCCGGCTCGCGAACAGCGGCAGATCACCCGTCTCCGGGCGCTCGCCGAGGAGTCGCACCTCGATCCGGCCTTCGCCGAGAAGTGGTTCAACTTCGTCGTCGCCGAGGTCATCCACCACCACGAGCGTCTCGCCAACCAGCACTGATCCTTCGTGTTCCGTTCCGCCAGCGCGGTGCGCTGACGCGAGCGCGGGTCTGTGGCGTGAGCGCGGGTCTCCGGAGGGTCGCGCCCGCGCGTGTGGCCCGCGGTCACGCCCGTTCGTGTGCGGTCAGGCCCGTTCGTCCACGGTCGGCCCGATTCGCGCGCGGTCACGTCGGCGCACCGCGCTGGCACCTCGGGTGAGCCAGGGCAAGGAGTGACGCTTCTTCGGGCGGTGTCCAGCGTCCTGCGCCATCATGAGTCCATGACCTGGAACGCCGACTCCCTGCCCGATCAGACCGGACGCGTCGTCCTCGTCACCGGAGCGAACGCCGGCCTCGGCTTCTGGACGAGCCTCGGGCTCGCGCGAGCGGGCGCGGAGGTCATTCTCGCGTCACGGAGTGCGACGAAGACGCAGGCGGCGATGCGGGCGATCCGGGTGAAGGTGCCCGACGCTCGACTCAGCCACCTCCCCTTCGACACCTCCTCGCTCGACTCGGCGCGTGCGGCGGGCGAGCGACTCGCGGACCTCGACCGTCTCGACGCCCTCGTCGCGAACGCCGGCATGGTGCACATGCCGAAGGAACGGCAGGAGACGGCCGACGGCATCGAGCTGGTCTTCGCGACGAACGTCGTCGGCCACGCCGCCTTGCTCGCCGAGGCCCTGCCGGTGTTGCAGCGCACGGCGGATGCGCACGATTCCGCGCCGCGCGTCGTGCTCCTCGGAAGCCTCTCCACCCTGCTCGTCCGGTTCCACGGCGACGACCTGCAGCTCCGCGACGGGTACAGCGGCTGGCAGGCGTACGCCCAGTCCAAGATCGCCCTCTCGTCGCTCGGCTTCGAGCTCGACCGTCGGCTCGCGGCGTCGCACAGCACCGTCCGGGCACTCGTCGCGCACCCCGGCTACTCGGTCAACGGACTCGACCGTCGCGTCCCCGGCGTCAACGAGCCGACCCGCGGGCGCCGCTTCTCCGACACCCTGCAGTCCGTCTACGCGCAGAGCAAGCAGCGGGGTGCCGAGCCGACGCTCCGGGCGATCACCGACGAAGCAGCTGACGGTGGTTGGTTCTACGGTCCGCGGTGGCTCACGAAGGGCGACGCTGTCCGGCAGACCCCTGCCGCGATCACGACCGACCGGGACGTCGCGGCGGCGCTCTGGACGGACCTCGAGCGGCTCATCGGCACGCCCATCCTCCCGACCTCCTGAGCACAGACGTCAGCGCACCGCGCTGACACGAGCGCGGGGGAATCGGCCCCAGCGCGGTGCGCTCGCGTGACTGCGCCTCAACCGGCGTGACTGCGGGGCATGGCGCTGAGCGCACCCCTCCGGAGGCCCGCGCTCGCGCCACAGACCCGCGCTGACGTCAGCGCACCGCGCTGGCGCAACCAGACCTCAGTCGGCGGGGGTCGCCGGCGGCTGCAGGACCCGCAACCACTCCTCGGTCTGCGCGACGTGGGCTGACGCCGCCCCGGCCGCCCCGACGGGGTCGCGCGAGATGATCGCCTCGGTCATCGCCCGGTGTCCGCGGTTGCTGACCCGACGCAGCTCGTCGCCGGCGGGCAGGCTGAAGACGTCGTAGGCACGTGAGCGCGACCGGAAGACCTGCAACAGGGCCGTCAGCGTGGCGTTCCCGGCCGTCCGTGCGATGAGTTCGTGGAACCGGTGGTCCAGTTCGCTCGACTCGGCGGGGTCGGTCGTCCGTTCCATCGCCTCCACGAGTTCGGCGAGTTCGGCGCGCACCTCGTCGCTCGCGCGAGCAGCCGCCTGCGAGGTGGCATGGGTCTCGAGCACCCGCCGCAGCTCGTACATCTGCAGGAGACCGTCGAGGGGGAGGAGGTCGACCGTGAGCGACAGGCTGCCGATGATCTCCTCGGGCCGGAGCATCGACACGTAGGTGCCCGAGCCGTGCCGCGACTCGATGATCCCGAGGGCGGCCAGCATGCGGACGGCCTCCCGCAGGGACCCGCGGGACACGCCGAGTTCGTCGCAGAGCTCGTTCTCGGCCGGGAACCGCTGCCCCGCCACGAGCCGTCCCGACGCGATCATGTGTCGCAGGCCGTGGAACGCGGTGTCGACTGCGGACATGCGGCTCCTCCTCAGGGGTCGTCCCGCCATCGTAGCGGCCCCTCGCCGGTGATCCGCGAGCCGCCGCGTGCCGCGAGACATCCGATGACTCCCCGCTTGAAAGCCAAGTCATCCGATGAGTCGATCCCGAAACGACCTGAGCGATCACTTGTAACACGACAGAAACCCAAGTCATCAAACGTTGCCCCTATGGTTATCGGACAATCCACTGCATAATCGACTCGGAGGAACGTCACTGTGGACACTCGCACCATCGCACGGCCAGCGCCGCTCACGCTCGGCGACGGCCGACCGGCAACGGCCGGGTGGACGCTGGATCCGACCAAGCGTCACATCAACCACGGATCCTTCGGGGCTGTCCCGATCGTCGCGCAGGAGCACCAGCAGGCCCTCCGCCGCGAGATGGAGGCGGCACCCCTCACCTGGTTCCCGGCCCTCCCGGCCAAGGTCGGCGCGGCCCGTGTCGGGATCGCCGACTTCCTCGGGGCCTCGGTCGACCAGCTCGCCATGGTTCCGAACGCGAGCGCCGGGGCGAGCGTCGTCTTCTCCAGCCTCCCCGTGCAGCGCGACCTCGAGATCATCGTCACCGACCACGGCTACGGGGCCGTCACGATGGGTGCCGAGCGCCTCGCGCGACGCTGGGGCGGAACCGTCCGGACCGCCCGCATCCCGCTCGACGCCGACGCGCAGACCGCCCACGACGCCGTCGTCGCCGAGTTCAGCGACCGCACGGCCCTCATCGTGATGGACCAGATCACCTCGCCGACCGCCAGACTCCTGCCGGTCCAACAGATCGCCGCCACGGCCCGTGCCGCCGGCATCCCCACGCTTGTCGACGCCGCCCACGTCCCCGGCCTCTACGCCGACCCCATGCGCGACCTCGACTGCGACTTCTGGGTCGGCAACCTGCACAAGTTCGGGTGCGCCCCGCGCGGTGCGGCCGTCCTCGTCGCCCGCAGCCCGCTCGCGCAGGAGCTCTACCCGCTCATCGACTCCTGGGGTTCGCCGTACCCGTTCCCGCAGCGCTTCGACACCCAGGGCACGGTCGACGTCACGAGCTACCTCGCCGCGGCGACGTCGCTCGGGTTCATCGAGGACGTGTGGGGCTGGTCGGCCGCCAGGGACTACATGACCGAGCTCGCCGACTACGCCGTCGAGGTGGTCGCCGACGCCGTGACCGCCATCACCGGCGAGGACAGCCACGTCGACGTGGGCATGCCGGTCAACGCCCTCCGGCTCGTCAAGCTCCCGACCGGCCTCGCGACGACCCACGCGACCGCCGACGGTCTCCGCGACCGCGTCTCCGCCGAGCTCGGTGTCGAGGGCGCGTTCACGAGCCTCGACGGGATCGGCTACGTCCGACTCTCCACCCACGTCTACAACACCCCCGAGGACTTCGAACACTTCGCCGAGCACGCCGTCCCGGTCCTCGCGCGATGGGCCGAGGAGGAGCGCGCGGCCACGAGCTGAGCGCGGAACCGCCCGACCCGACACCACCACACCCGCACCACCGCACCGCACCGGCACCACAGCACCCACCCCCGCAGCACCCCCACCAGCACCACTCAAAGGAGAAGCGAGCATGAGGAAGTCACGCGCAACGGCAGCCATCGGCCTGTCCGTCGTCACCGGCCTCGCCCTGTCGGCCTGTGCCGGCGGCGCGAGCGACGGCACCGTCACCCTGCAGATGGTCGAGAGCCTGACCAACCCCGCCCGGACCGAGGTCCTGAAGTCGCTCATCGCGGATTTCGAGGCCGACAACCCGAAGATCAAGGTCGAGCTCATCTCGCCGCCGACCGATCAGGCCGACCAGAAGATCACCCAGATGCTGCAGTCCGGCTCGGGCGTCGACGTGCTCGAGGTCCGCGACATCACCGTCGGCCCGTTCTCCACCAACGGCTGGCTCGACGACATGAGCGGCGAGCTCGAGGACTGGAAGGGCTGGGACGACCTCACCGACAACGCGACGAAGTACGCGAAGGGCGAGGACGGCAAGGTCTACTACGTGCCCTACGGCTTCTACGGGCTGAGCCTGTTCTACCGCACCGACCTCATCAAGGAGGCCGGCTTCGACGGGCCCCCGACGAGCTGGGACGACCTCCTCGAGCAGGCCTCCGCGATCCAGGACCCCGCGAAGAACCAGTTCGGCTACGCCTTCCGTGGCGGCACCAACGCGAACAGCAACGTCGTCGCGGCCATCGAGGCCTACGTCGCCGACGACCTCGACACCGAGAACGCGTTCAAGCTGACCAACGGCGACACGATCTTCTCCGCACCGGAGGCGCTCGACGCCGTCAACACCTACTTCGACCTCTTCAAGGAGGCTTCGCCGCCGTCGTCCGTCGCGTGGGGCTACCCCGAGATGGTCGAAGGCTTCTCGAACGGTTCGACCGCGTTCCTCCTGCAGGACCCGGAGGTCATCGCGACCGTCGAGCAGTCCGAGGCGATCACGGCCGAGCAGTGGAGCACCGCTCCGCTGTTGACGGGCCCGACCGGCAAGGCCGCACAGCCCATGGCGACTGCGGGCTGGGGCACGGCGGCGTCGAGCGAGCACAAGGCCGAGGCCGCGAAGCTCATCGAGTTCCTCTCCGAGGACAAGCAGGCCACCACCTTCGCCCAGGAGAACAGCCTCGTCCCGATCGTCAAGAGCGCGGCGGACAGCGACTTCTACAAGACCGGCCCGTGGGCCAGCTACGTCACGATGAACGAGAACCCGGACACCTACCTGAGCGTCACGCAGCCGCGCGGCTCCTCCTGGTGGACCGAGTGGATCCAGAAGTCCGACTCGGAGATCCAGCAGGTCCTCATCGGCCAGCTGACGCCGGAGAAGCTCCTCGCGGGCTGGGACGAGTACTGGACCGAGAAGTGGAAGAGCGAGTAACCGTCCATGACGACCACCACTGACGAAGCGGGTCGCACGCAGCAGCGTGCGACCCCGACACCCCCGGCCGGTCCCTCGCGGACCGCCGGCGGGCGTCGGCGGCGCACCTTCACGGTGCGCCGCGGCTTCGGCCTCCTCGCCTTCCTCGCCCCCGCGTTCATCTTCGTGGCGATCTTCATCTACTACCCGATGATCGCCGGCTCGCAGATGGCGTTCCGCAACTGGAACCTCGCCAACCTCACCGACACCTCGTGGGTGGGATTCGCCAACTTCCTGGCCGTCTTCGCCGACCCCGCCTTCGGCAAGGTCGTCGCGAACACCGTGCTCTGGGTGGTGGCCTCGATCGTCCCGCAGTTCGTCATCGGCTTCGGCATCGCCCTGTGGCTGCGCCGGAAGTTCCGCTTCCGCGGCCTCTACCAGGCGATGATCTTCTTCCCGTGGGCCATCTCGGGCTTCCTCATCGGCATCCTGTTCCGCTGGATGTTCAACAGCGAGTTCGGCGTGATCAACGACCTGCTCCAGAAGGTCGGGTTGATCGACACCCCGATCCCGTGGCTGGCGGACCCGAACACCGCGATGTTCGCCGTCATCGTGGCAAACGTCTGGTACGGCGTCACGTTCTTCGCGATCATGATCCTCGCCGCCCTGCAGTCGGTGCCGGAGGACCTCTTCGAGGCCGCAGCGCTCGACGGCGCGGGCAAGGCGCGCATGCTCTTCCAGATCACGATTCCGTACATCCGCACGACGCTCGCCCTCACGGTGCTGCTCCGGGTCATCTGGATCTTCAACTTCCCCGACATCATCTACGGCATGACGGGCGGTGGTCCGGCGAACCAGACCCACATCCTGACGACCTGGATGATCGCGACCACCCAGCGCGGAGACTACGGCCGGGCCTCCGCGATCGGCCTCATCGTCGTCGCGATCCTGCTGGTGTTCACCGCGTTCTACCTGCTGTCCATGCGTGAGAAGAAGGTGAAGGCATGATCGACCAGGAGACCCGGACGGCGAAGGTCGTCAAGTTCCTCTTCCTCGGGCTCTGGCTCGTCATCACGGTGTTCCCGCTGTACTGGATCGTCGTCACCTCGTTCAAGAAGCCGGGCGCGATCTTCTCCTACCCGCTGACGTACTGGCCGGAGGTGTTCTCGGTCGAGAACTACCTCGGCCTGTTCAGCAAGGCGCAGTTCGGCACCTACGTCGTCAACAGCCTCATCGTGGCGACGATCGCAGCCGTCGTCGCGACGTTCATCTCGATGCTGTCGGCATACGTGCTGGCGCGGTTCGAGTTCCGGAGCAAGGGGGCGATCCTGCTGGCGTTCCTCGCCACGCAGATGATCCCGTCGTTCATCGCGCTCGGCCCGCTCTACCTGCTGATGACGCAGCTCAAGCTCGTCGACAACCGGTACGGGCTCATCCTCATCTACATCGCGGTGTGCATCCCGTTCTGCACCGTCATGCTCCGGGGGTTCTTCGAGAACATCCCCGACGCCCTCGAGGAGGCGGCCATGATCGACGGCTGCTCGCGGTTCGGAGCGCTCTTCCGGGTGCTCGTCCCGGTGCTGAAGCCCGGGATCGTGGCGGCGTTCATCTTCAACTTCGTGAACTGTTGGAACGAGCTGTTCCTCTCGGTGACGCTCATCAACAGTGACGCGAACAAGACGATCCCGACGGCGCTCAACGGCTTCATCACGAGCTACAACATCGACTGGGGCTCCATGTCGGCGGCCGCCGTGCTGACGATCATCCCGACGATGGTGCTGTTCGCGTTCGCGAGCCGGTACATCGTGCAGGGCCTGACCGCGGGAGCGGTGAAGGGCTGAGCCCTCTCATTCGCCCAAAAATGGGCGAGCCGACGCCCGTTCGCCCATTCCTGGGCGAGCGGGCGTCGTCATGAGCAGCCGTCCGGTGAACCTGTAAGCCAGCTGATAGTTCGATCGGCTAGCGACCGACAGGTGGAAGATGAACCATGTTCGGTTCGAAGCAGACGACGAGGTCACTCCGCTACGCCCGCTACGGCGGGCCCGACGTACTCGAGTTCATCGAGTCCGAGATGCCGCATCCCAGATGGGGCGAGGTCGTGGTCGACGTCCTCGCGAGCGGCATCAACCACATCGAGGCGTTCGTCCGCGAGGGGCACCTCGCCGAGACGGTGCCGATCGAGCTGCCGACGGGGCAGGGGAGCGACTTCGCCGGATTGGTCCGCGAGGTCGGAACCGGGGTCGAGGGCTGGAAACGGGGCGACGAGGTGATCGGTCACGCCGTCCGCGGCGCGCACGCCACCCAGGTCGTCGTCCCGGCGTCATCCCTCGTCCGCAAGCCGAAGCGCGTGAGCTGGGAGGAGGCCGGCGGGCTCTACCTCGCTGGACTGACGGCGCTCGACACGCTCGACGGGCTGCACCTCAAGCAGGGCGACACCCTCGTCATCTCGGCGGCGGCCGGTGGCGTCGGGAACATCGAGGCGCAGTTGGCGAAGTTCGCGGGGGTCCGGGTCATCGGCACGTGTGGTGAGCGCAATCACGACTTCCTCCGTGAACAGGGCGTCAAGCCGGTCGTCTACGGCGAGGGCATGGCGGATCGGATCCGCAAGCTCGCGCCAGAGGGCGTGACGGCGTTCATCGACAACTTCGGTCAGGACGGCCAAGAGCTCGCCTTCGAACTCGGCGTCCCGCCGGAGAAGTACCGGTCGAGCGAGGATCGGAAGGCCATCGAGCTCGCCGCACTCGAGCCGGACGAGGAGTTCGCCGCGCACGCCACGAAGCAGCTGCAACGTCTCGCGGAGTACGCCGCCGACCACGCGTTGAAGGTCGTCGTCTCGGCGTTCTACCCGTTCGACCTGATCATCGACGCGTTCGAGGATCTTGAGCGGCTGCACGCGCGGGGCAAGATCATCGTCGGTATGCGTCCGGCGAACCCGGAGCGCATCGTCAAGCAGCGGGACCTGCACGACGCCCGACCCTGACGACGGTCAGCGCGGTGCGCTGGCCCGAGACGTCGGGTTCCGGCGCCAGCGCGGTGCGCTGACCCGAGATGCTCGGTCCCGGCGCGGGCGCGGGTCCAGGGCGTGAGCGCGACCCTCCGGAGACCCGCGCTCGCGCGTGTGGGGCGCGCTCGCGTCAGCGCACCGCGCTGGCGATCGGGCAGGGAGGGCGGGGCTAGTTGAAGATGAAGCCGAGGACGGTCGCGCCGCCTCCACCGAGGACGAGTGCGACGACGAGGACCCAGGCGATGAGTCGCTGACGACGCTTGCGCTGCTCGCCCCACTCGGCCAGTTCCCGGTCTTCGCTGCTGCTCATCACCCCAGCCTATCGGCGAGGTTCTCGCCGGTCATCAGGCGATGGCCGGGACGAGCGCCTTCACCGACGTGGTCCTCGCTCGGGCGATCGCGAACGTCGTCGCGGCGAGCGATCCGAGGAGCCAGAGGACGAGGCCGACGACGCCGGCCGCTGCTCCCGTGTCGCCGATCGCGATCGCCTGCAGGCCACCGAGCGCCGGTGCGATCGGCAGGAACGAGAGGATCTGGTCCAGCACCTGCGGAGCGGTCGCGATGATCCCGGTCGCCAGACCGACGAGCGCGACGATCATCGAGATGAACCGACCCGCTCCGCCGAACAGGGCGTTGAGCGCCTGGTTGGCGGCGGCGAACACGAGTCCCGCGAGGACGGCGATCCCGGCGAAGGCGAGCCAGCCACCCGCGTCGAGGTCGAGCAGTGGCGCGGTGATGACGGCGACGAGCAGGCCCTGCAGCATCCCGATCGCGCCGGCCGGGACGAAGGCCCCGAGCGCGAGCCGCAGCGATGAGCGGGTGGACCCGAACGCCCGCGTGGGCACCGGCCGCAGGACGAGGAAGCTCGCGAGCGCACCCAGCCAGAGGGCGAGGACGGCGTAGAAGGGAGCGCTGTTCGTGCCGAAGGACACGGTCGCCGAATCCCCGGCCGAGACCGGGTCGGCGACGACGTCCGCGAGCGTCTGTCGGTCGGAACTCGTGTAGGTCGGCAGACTGTCGACCGCGCTCTGCAGCCCGGACGCGAGCGAGGTGATCCCGCCGGACAGCGTTCCCGCTCCCGACGCGAGCTGGTTCGACGCGTCGGCGAGCTGGGTCGTACCCGTGGCCGCCTGACCGGTACCGTCGGCGAGTGAGGACGCACCCGACGCGACCTGTGCCGCAGCGGCGTTGATGGTGGCGATGCCGTCCACCAGCGTGGGAAGGCTTGCGGAGAAGGTCGCCGCACCGGTCGACAGGTCCTGCGCTCCGGAGGCGCTCGCCGCGGTACCAGCCGCGAGTGCCGTGGTCCCTGGGTACTTGACCGACTGGTTCGAGGGGTCTAGGTAACCGCCGTTCGCGATCACGTCGCTGGTCGTGGCGAGTTGCGCGATTCCTTCGCAGTACTCCTCGGACGCGCCGGAGGCGGCGCATCCGGCGCTGAGTAGTGCGAGCTGCTGTGCCACTTGCGTGGTCGCGGCGGCCGTACCGTCTGCAGCGGTCGCGAGCTGCGAGACGCCGTCCGCCAGCTCCTTCGCGCCGCTGGCGAGCTTTGCCGCACCGGGGACGAGCCCGGGGCTGCCGGTCGATGCGTCGGGCTGTGTGCCGGCGTAGAGGGCGGAAAGACCGTTCGACAACTGTCCGGCCCCGTCACTCAGCTGTGTCGCACCCGACGACAACTGCGTCGCGCCCGTGGCCAACTGCGTGGTGCCGTTCGCGAGTTGCTGCGCGCCCTGCGCGAGGGAGAGTCCGCCCGTCGAGAGCTGCTTCGCACCGTCGGCGGCCTCGCCGAGCTGGTCGTGGAGGGTGTTGAACCCGACGTAGACGTTCTCGAGGTAGGTGGTGGTGAGCTGTCGACCCAGGAGCGAAGCCGCGGTCTGCGTGATCGTCTGGGAGATGGCGTCGTCGACGAGCTTGCTGCGGTCGCTCGTCGCCACGTCGAGGCGGGCGCGCTCGGCGTCGGCGGCGTCGCCCGAGAACGAGGTCGCCGCCTTCGAGAAGTTCTCCGGGATGGTCACGACGGCCGTGTACGAACCGTCGGCGAGGCCCGCCTTCGCGTCGGAGGCGTCGGTGATGACCCAGGTGTAGTTGGTCTCCTGGTCGCCGTCGACGAGGCCCGCGGAGAGCTGGCGTCCGAGCGGCACGGTCTGGCCGTTGACGGTCACCGGCTTGTCGTCGTTCACGATGGCGGCGGTCACCTGACCGAGTCGTTCCGCCGGGTTCCACAGCGCCCAGACGAGTCCGCCCGCGATGACGAGCGGCACGAGGATGAGGCCGATGATCGAGACGACCGTGATGCCCTTGCCGGAGCGGGCCCGTTCGAGGCGGTTCAGGATGGTGCTCATGCGTCGACCTTCGATTCAGCGATGGCGGTGGGAGTGGAGGAGGTGGTGGCGCGGTCGAGGTCGAGTACCTCCGGCGTCGTGGTCGGCAGGACGTCGGCGAGCGAGGTCGCGTCCGCGGTGCCGACGACGATCGTGAGCGGCCGGCGCGAGCGCTCTGCGGCTCTGGTCGCCATCAGGAGGCGCTCGTACAGTCCGCGTCTCGTGTCGTCGTCCGGCACGGTGTCGACCCCGTCGAGGACGATGACGGCCGGGCGTTCGGCCAGCGCCGAAGCGAGCGTCCCGACGGGTTCGCCGTGGTCGAGACGGACGTACGCGACGCGGGACCGGACGGCCCCGGCGCGGACCGGCAGGACCAGACCGGCGACCTTGAGTCGGCCGTGATCGGGTTCGAGGCGACCGGCCAGCGTCAGCAGGAGGGCGGTGACCGAGACCGGGCGCGCGCCCTGCACCGCGAGCACGCCACCGACGGCGACGGTCGTGTCGACGTCCTCGTACAGCGGGCCGTCCGCACCGGCCAGGGTGACCCCTGCTGCGGCGATGGCGACCTCGTCACCGCTGCGCCACTCGCGCAGTTCGAGCTCGCGCTGCAGCCCCTCACCCTCGACATCGAACGACGGCAGGAGGCGGTCGAGCCACTTCGGCAGGTACCAGGCGTGGTCGCCGAGGAGCGCGAGCACCGCCGGCACGAGGGTCATGCGCACGATGAACGCGTCGACGAAGACGCCCACCGCGAGTCCGAGGGCGATCGGTTTGATGTTCGTGTCGCCCTCCGGCACGAATGCGGCGAACACCGCGAACATGATGACGGCCGCGGCGGTGACGACCTTCGCCGAGCCGAGGAAGCCGGTCTCGACGGATCGCCTCGCGAGTCCCGAATGGACGAAGTCCTCGCGCATCCGGGAGACGAGGAAGACCTCGTAGTCCATCGCGAGCCCGAACAGGACACCCATGAGGATGATCGGCATGAAGCTGATCACCGGACCGGTCCTGGCGACGTGGAGGGCCTCGGCGAACACGCCGTGCTCGAAGACGAGGGCCACGACGCCGAACGACGCGGCGACCGACAGCAGGTAGCCGAGGGTCGCCTTGATCGGGACCCAGATCGAGCGGAAGACCATCGTCAGGAGCACGAGCGACAGGCCCACGACGATCAGGCCGAAGGGGAGGAGGGCGCCGCCGAGGCGGTCGGAGATGTCGATGCCGATGGCCGTGAACCCGGTGACCTGCAGGTCGACGTCGTACTCGTCCTGGAAGTACTGGTGCAGTCCCCGGATCTCGGCGACGAGGTCCTTCGTCGCCTGCGAGTCGGGGCTGCCGCTCGGGATGACCTGGATGATGCCGGTGTCGGCCGTTGCGTTCGGGGTGGCGAGTGGGACGGCGGCGACGCCGTCGAGTCCCTCGATCTCCTGCTTGAGGTCGGCCATGAGTCCGAGCGGGTCGGTACTGCCGACGATGCCGCCGGTGACGATGAGTGGCCCGTTGAATCCCTCGCCGAAGTGCTCGGAGACGAGGTCGTACGTCGTGCGGGCTCCGTCGCCCTCCGGCAGCGAACCGGCGTCGGGGAGCGCGAGTCGGAGCGACAGGGCGGGGATGGCGAGGGCGCCCAGGACGGCGACGACGGCGACGATCGTGACGATGGGGAGTCGCGTGACGCCTCGCACCCAGCCGAGGAAGAAGCGGTTGGGGTGCCCTTCGACAGGCTCAGGGACCGCGTTGTGGGGCTCAGGGACCGCGTTGTGGGGCTCAGGGACCGCGTTGTGGTGCTTAGGGGCCGCGGTACGGGGCTCAGGGACCGGGCTGTGGTGCTCAGGGACCGCGTCCTGTGGGCCGTCGACCGGCTCAGCAGCAGCGCCCCGGGCCGCCGCGCGCTTGCTCGCCCGCCTCGCCTTGGGCCGGAGACGTTCGCCGGCGAAGCCGAGCATGGCCGGGATGAGGGTGAGCGAGATGACCACGGCGATCGCGACGCCGACCGCCGCGGCGACACCCATCGTCGTGAGGAACGGGATGTTCGCGACCGCGAGCCCGAGGAGGGCGATGATGACCGTGAGGCCCGCGAAGATGACGGCGGAACCGGCCGTCGCGGTCGCGCGGGCTGCTGATTCGGCCGGGTCGAGCCCGCTGCGCAGGCCGTCCTGGTGTCTCGAGATGATGAACAGCGCGTAGTCGATGCCGACGGCCAGGCCGAGCATGAGTGCGAGCATCGGCGTCGTGGAGGAGATCGGCCCGAAGAGCGTCGCCACGAAGATGAGCGCCATCGAGATGCCGACCCCGAGCAGTGCGGTGATGAGCGGCATGCCCGCGGCGAGGAAGGAGCCGAAGGTGAGGATGAGGACGACGAGCGCGACGACCACGCCGACGAGCTCGATGACACTCAGCGTCGGCAGGCTGTTGCTGAAGAGTTGCCCGCCGAGGGACGACTCGGCTCCGGCCGGGAGCGCCTTCGCGAGGCTTGCCTCCGCGTCCTCGACGTCGCTGATCGTGGCCGCGGTGATGTCGGTCTGCGCGCCGTCGAACTGGATCGAGATGAGCGCCGCCCGCTGATCCTCCGAGACCGCCCCCGTCACGTTCTCGTCGAAGGGGGAGACAGCCTGCTCGACCTGCCCGATGTCGCCCAGGGCGGTGACGGCGTCGTCGATCGCCGACCTGACCCCGGCGTCCTCGACGGTGTCGCCCTTCGGTGCGACGACGATGATCTGCGCCGAGGCGCCGGCCACCTGCGGGAAGGTGTGGTCGAGCGAATCGAGGGCCTCCTGCGACTCCGTGCCGGGGATGGAGAAGGCGTTGTCGGTTCCCTGGTTGAAGAGCAGCGCGCCGCCACCCGCGAGGGCGAGCACGGCGATCCAAAGGATCAGCACGAGCTTGCGGGCGCCGAACGCCCAGCGGCCGAGGGTGTAGAGCAGTGAGGACACGCGTCGCTCCTAGGGAGGTCGGCGCTGCTTGCAGGCGAGCCGACGGAGATGTTCGGACAGGATCGATACAGCGGTGTATCCGATACATGACTGTATTGGATACAGTGGTGTATCGGCAAGAAGTCGGACGAGCTGTCAGTAAGGTGTCAGGATGCGCGTGCACGAAGCGGTCGAGTCCCCGAGCGACGAGGCACCCGTCGAGTCCGCGCGTCGGCAGCGGACGCGCGAGCGGCTGGTCGACGCCGCCTACGAGGTCTTCGCCGAGTTCGGTGTGCACGCGGCGTCGGTCGAGCAGATCAGTGAGCGCGCGGGCTTCACCCGCGGTGCCTTCTACTCCAACTTCGACTCGAAGGAGGAGTTGTTCTTCGCCCTCGAGTCGCGTGAGAACCAGCTCCGACTCGATCGCCTGGAGGCCGGACTGCAGGCGGTCAGCCCGTCGCTCCTCGATGCAGCGGGCCGGTACACCGAGGGCTCGCTCGAGGCCCTGATCCGTGCCTTCCTCGAACTCCAGCCGGACGACCGCCGCTGGTGCCTCGTGCAGTCGGAGTTCCGGATGCTGGCGATGCGCGACGCCGACGTCGCAGCCCGCTACCTCCAGCACCAGGAGAGTGCCGGCCGCCAGCTCGCCGCGTGGCTCGACCAGGCGGCCGGACTCGCGCACGTCCGGTTCACGATCCCGACGCCCGACATCGCGAACATCGTCGTCGCCCTCTACGAGTCGGCCATCCAGACGGCCGTGCTCATGGACCCGGACGGCGATGAGGGCTCACCGCGCGAGCTCGCGATGCGCACGCTCCCGGCCATCGTCCGCGCCCTCACCGAGTCGATCACCGACTGACCTCAGGCGGACTCGCCGGATCGATCCGGCTGCAGCGCCTGGGCCAGCATGACGATGATGCCGCTCGGCCCGCGCACGTAGCTGAGCTTGTAAACGCCCTGATAATCCGCGACCCCGCGGAGCGGGTGGCAGCCGTGTCTGGCGGCGATCGCCAGCGCCTCGTCGATGTCGTCGACGGCGAACGCGACGCGGTGCATGCCGATCTCGTTCGGCAGTGTCGGCTCGGTCTCGATCGCGTCCGGGTGGAGGTACTCGAAGAGTTCGAGGCGTCCGTGACCGTCCGGCGTCTGCAACATCGCGATCTTGGCGTGGTTGCCGTCGAGGCCCACGGCCGTGTCGGCCCACTCGCCGCTCACCGTGTCGCGGCCGAGCACGGTGAGGCCGAGGTCGGTGAAGAAGGCGATCGTCGCCTCGAGGTCGCGGACCGCGATCCCGACGTTCTCGAGTCTGATGTCCATGGGCTGCACGCTACCCGGCCGCGCGGGCCCGATCCAGGGTCTCCTGGAGCGGGCCCGCGTCGGAGCAGTCCGGGGGTGGCCCGACTCAGCCGCTGAGGGCCGAGGTCGGTGGCGTCCTGGCCGCGCGGATCGCCGGGTAGAGGCCGGCGATCGCGCCGATCACCAGGGTCGCGCCGACGCCCGCGAGCAGCACCTCCGGCGGTACGGCGGTCGGCCAGTCGTTCACCGCGGCGACGACGCTCGTCACGCCCGTTCCGATGAGCGCGCCCGCGACCCCGCCGAGGGCCGAGAGGAGGAGCGCCTCGGTCAGGAACTGGGACCGGATGTGCCCGCGGGTGGCGCCGAGCGCCCGGCGCAGGCCGATCTCCCGGCGGCGCTCCAGTACGGAGATCACCATCGTGTTCGCGACCCCGATGCCACCGACGAGCAGCGCGACCGAGCCGAGTCCGAGGAGGAGACCGGTAAAGGCCTGGTCGGCAGCCTGCTTGGCGGCGAGGGCGTCCGACGGCCTGGAGACCTCGACCTCCTCGGGTGCAGCAGGGTTCACGGTGCGGGGGAGGAGCTCGCGGACGGCCTCGACGCGTTCGTCGGAGGACCGTTCGTAGACCGTGGTCGGTTTGCCGTCGTACCCGAAGCGTTCGGCGGCGACGGTCTCACCGATCATCACCGTGGTGTCGAGTTCCGGGGCGAGGTCGAGCGGATCCAGAATGCCCACCACCGTGAAGTACTGGTCGCCGAGCTGGATCATCGAGCCGACCGTCGCGACACCCAGCCGTTCCGCGGCCTTCGACCCCAGGACGACCGCGGGGTAGCTCGCCGTCGCCCGGTTCAGCCACCCACCGGTGGCGAGGGTACCGCCCACGACGTCCAACAGGCTCTCCGTCACCGCCGCTACGCCGAGGCCCCCACTCGACGCCCGGTCGATGAGGCTGCTGCGGTAGACGAGGACGCCGTTCAGCACCGCGGCGGAGCCGGCCTGTTCCACACCGTCGACCAGTCCCACCTTGCCGACGGTGTTCGTGGGCAGGGTCGCTGCTTCACCGAAGAGGTTCTGGCCCGGTTGGACGGTCAGTAGGTTCGTCCCGAGAGCGGAGAGCTGCGCCTGCAGTTTGGCCTGACTGGATGAGGAGATGCCGACGACCGCGATCATCGCCGCGATGCCGATCGCGATCCCGAGGGCGGACAGGACCGCGCGCGTCGGCCGTGCCCGCAGACCCGTCGTCCCGAGCCGGAGGATGTCGCGACCGAGGAGCCGCGACCGTCGATCGTGGTCGGCGTTCATGTGGTCCTCGTTCCTGCGGCCAGCCCCGAATCGCTCACGATCCGGCCGTCGCGGATCGCCACCTGGCGGGGGAGTCGCGCAGCGAGTTCGGCGTCGTGCGTGATCACGACGATGGTCGTGCCGGCCTCGTGGAGTTCGTGCAGCAGTTCGACGATGCTCGCGCCGGACACGGAGTCCAGGTTGCCGGTGGGTTCATCGGCGAGGAGCAACGGCGGGTCACCGACCACGGCGCGTGCGATCGCGACCCGCTGGCGCTCACCGCCGGAGAGCTGGGTCGGGCGGTGGCCGAGACGGTGGCCGAGTCCGACGCGTTCGAGGGCGAGGTGCGCCCGTCGTCGGCGCTCGGCCCGCGGTACTCCGGCGTAGATGAGGCCGTCGGCGACGTTGTCCACCGTGGTCACGCCGTCGGCGAGGTGGAACTGCTGGAAGACGAAGCCGATGCGGTAGGCGCGCAGGGCCGACAACTTCGCGTCCGAGAGGCGTCCGACGTCCGAGCCCGCGATGCGGGCGGTCCCACTGGTGGGTCGGTCGAGTGTCCCGATGAGGTTGAGCATCGTGGACTTCCCCGATCCGCTGGGCCCCACGATGGCGACGAACTCGCCCTCCTCGACGGTGAGGTCGACACCCGCGAGTGCGAGCGTGGGTGGCTCGCCGTACTCCCGGGTGACCCCGTCGAGGTGGATGATCGGTGGTCCGGCCGGCTGCGTGAGTGCGGCTGCCGATGCCGTCGTGGTGTCCGTCATGAGACCGGCACCACGACGTCGAGACCTTCGCGGATGCCGTCGCCCGAGACCTCGACGCGACCGTCGGCGAACAGGCCCGTCGTGACGGGGACCTGCCGGTGCTTCCCCTTCCCGTCGACGACCTCGACGCCGAAGCGCTCGTCGTCGATCGCGATGAGCGCTTGGACCGGGACGGAGAGGACGTTCTCGCGTCGTTCCGTCGGGAAGCCGACCGTCACGGTCGCGCGCTGCAGCTCGGCTGCCGCCGCCGGGTCGTCCAGGGTGATCCCGACGGGGATCGTGACCTTCTTCTGCCCGTCCGCATCCGATTCGGTCGGGACGCCGACATCGGTGACCGTGCCGGTCGTCCGCTGTCCGCCGGGGAGGTTGACGTCGACCTTCGTCCCGACGACGCCGAGCCGCTGATCGGCGAGCTTCAGCGGGACGTCGATGCGCTTCACGAGGGACGAGACGGTGACGATCTTGTCCGAGGCGGTGGTGCCGACCGCGGCGTCGACCGATGCGATCCGTACGTCGCCCGGCATGAAGACGACCGATCCGAGCTCCAGGCGTCCGGTCTCCTCGACGCCGAGGGCTTTCTGCCACCGCTCGATGGCGCGTTCGGTCGACGCGGCGAACTCGCCGTCCGGTTCGCGGTCGAAGTACCCGAGCGCCGCGAGGCTCTGTTCGAGCTGCTGGACGTCCGGTCCGTCGCCCATCCCGGCTTCGAACGTGCGCCAGGCGGGCAATGGCCCGTGGAGTAGGGTCACCGGGACGTTGGCGACCGCGTACAGGGTGCCACCGAGTGAGACCGTGCTTCCCGGGGCCGGGGTGCTCGTCACGATGCCGGTCCCGCCGCCGATGGTGCGCTGGTCCGCGTAGTCGAGGGTGCCGCTCGCCTGCGTCGTGCCAGCCAGGTCGCCGGCGGTGATCGGTGCGGTGCCGGTGCGGATGCTGCTGCGCGGTTCCTCCTGGCTCGTCCCCTGGGCGGGGATCAGGGTCGTCGCGGCTGCGACGGCGCCGCCTGCGAGCAGGACGGCGCCGACGCAGACCGCGGCGACGACGAGCGGGCGTCGTCGTCTCATCGGCTGGTGGACCCGGTGGTGGTGCCGGGCGTCGTTCCGAGACCGCAGGCCTCCATCACCTCTTCGGTGATGTCCGAGGGGATCTCCATGGCCTGGCCCTCGACCGGGTCGGACACGTCGTATCCGTGTTCGCGGAAGCAGTCGGCCATCTCGAGCTGCTGTTCGAAGGCGTCGGCGACGGAGGACGAGCCGCCGGCCGGAGCGGGCGGTGGACCGAGCCGGTCGATGCACGTCTCGGAGGCGGCCTGGAACGCGCCGGAGTCTTCTCCGCCGAGGGTCACCGACGCGCCGCCCGATCCGCTCTGCTCCGGGTCCGGCATGTCGACGCCCTCATCGCGCATGCACGACGCGAAGGCGATCTGCCAGTCGTCGAAGGTCTGCTCGGCCTCGGGCGTCTTGCCCACGGTCTCGGGCGAGCCCGAGCTGCAGGCCGCCAACGATCCGATGAGGAACGGGATCGCGATGAGGGCGGCGAGTCTGCCGGCCGGACGGCGGACGGAACGGGTGATGGTGATGTCGGACATCTGCACTCCTCAGTGGGTGGGGCTGACTGGTGACGACCAGTCCACTCGGCGGCGCGTTGTCCGGGCGTCAAGGAAAACGTTGACGTTCCCTGAACGTCCCGAACGGCACGATGGATAACCGACACTCGGGGGTTGCTCGATCGGCGTCCGTACGCTCCCGGTGTCACCACACCCCATCGAGAGGAACATCATGCGCGTCCTGGTTGCCGAGGACGAGGTCTACCTGGCCGAGGCGGTCCGAGCCGGTCTCCGACAGGAGGCCATCGCCGCGGATCTCGTCCACGATGGCGACGCAGCCCTCGAGGCGCTCACGATCAACGACTACGACGTCCTGCTGCTCGATCGGGACCTGCCGGGCACCCACGGCGACGAGGTGTGTCGAACGGTGGTCGCCGAGCATCCCGGTGTCCGCGTCATGATGCTGACGGCGGCCCGTCGACTCGACGACACCGTGTCCGGCCTCGGCCTCGGCGCCGACGACTACCTGGTGAAGCCGTTCGAGTTCCCGGAGCTCGTGGCCAGGCTCCGCGCGCTCGCCCGGCGGACGGCGGAATCGCGTCCACCGGTCCTGGAGCGCGCGGGGGTGCGACTCGACCCGTTCCGGCGGGAGGTCTTCCGCGACGGCGTGTACGTGAAGCTGTCACGGAAGGAGTTCGCGGTCCTCGAGCAGCTGCTGCTCGCCGACGGAGGGGTCGTGAGCGCCGAGACCCTCCTCGAGAAGGCCTGGGACGAGAACGTCGACCCGTTCACGAACACCATCCGCGTGACCATCTCCAACCTCCGCCGACGCCTCGGCTCGCCGTGGGTGATCACGACCGTCCCGGGCGCGGGCTATCGGATCGAGGGCGACTGATGCCGCGTTCCGACGCTGCGGGGTTGCTCAGCCGCCCGAACCGCTTGACGGTGCGTATGCGCTTGACGCTGACGTACGCGCTGCTGTTCACCGTCGCCGGCTCGATCATGCTCGCGCTCATCTACGCCTTCATGCGGTACGTCCCGACGTACGCGATCACCGCGGTGCGGGCCGACGAGGCCATGGACGGCGCGACCCGTTGGTGGGCGACCGCGCCGACCGAGGTCGCCGGGGCGGCCACCTACCAGCCGGCCGAGGGGCTGACCTCGGCGAACGGTACTGCGGCCCTCGTCGTCTCGGACCAGAGCGACATCCTGAACACGCTCCTCGTCTGGTCGCTCATCGTGCTCGCCGTCCTCGCGGCGGCGAGCGCGTGGGGTGGCTGGATCCTGTCGGGCCGGCTGCTGCGTCCGCTGCACGCGATCAACGTGGCCGCGCAGCGGGCGGCGACGGGATCCTTCGACCATCGGGTCGCCCTCGTCGGCCCGCGGGACGAGATCACCGACCTCTCCGACACCTTCGACCACATGCTCGAGCGACTCGACCGGTCGTTCCGAGCCCACCAACGGTTCGCGGCGAACGCCTCGCACGAGCTGCGCACCCCGCTCGCGACGACCCAGGCGATGCTCGACGTCGCGGCGACCAGCGGCGACCTCGACGACGAGACCGTCAGGGGACTGATCGCCCGGCTCCGTGAGACCAACACGCGCAGCATCCAGACCGTCGAGGCCGTCCTCGACCTCGCCGACCTCGAGCACTCGGAGCTGCGGGGTGAGAGCGCGGCACTCGGAGAGCTGGCTTCCGAGGCCTGCGTCGCCGCGGCCTCCGCGGCTCGAGAGCGCGGGATCGACTGCACGGCCGAGGTGCAGGACCTCGATGTCTGGGGCGACGAGGGCATGCTGCACCAGCTGTGCGGCAACCTCCTGCAGAACGCCGTCCGACACAACGTCGACGGTGGTTTCGTGCGGGTCTCGGTGCGCCGGTCGGGCGGTCCGGCGGGTGGCGCGGTGGTCCTCCGGGTCGAGAACTCCGGGGAGTCGATCCCGGCGGACGTGGTCGCGAGGCTCACCGAACCGTTCTACCGCGCCGGCGGCCGGGTCGCGCGGGGTCCGGAGCGGTCACGCGGGCTCGGACTCGCCATCGTGGAGAGCATCGCCGAGGTGCACGGGGCGTCGCTCGAGCTCACCGCGCGGTCGGAGGGTGGGCTGGTGGTGACAGTCACGTTCCCGCCGAGCGGCCCGGACGCCGGCACCGAGGCGTCAGCTCAGCGCGCCGTCGCGACGCGCTCGCCGCGAGCCCACACGAAGAAGCCGGCGAGGGTGAACGCCCCGTAGAACAGGTACATCGACGCCGAGACCCAGTACCCGGCGCCGAACAGGAGCGGCACGCCGACCAGGTCGACCGCGACCCAGATGAGCCAGAACTCCACCCAGCGCTTCGCCATCCCCCAGGTCGCGAGCAGGGAGCCCATGAAGATCCAGGCGTCGGCCCAGACCGGCTCGTAGGAACCGAGTGCCTGGAACACGGGGATCAGGAGCAGCGTGCCGCCGAGCAGGAGGCCGACGAGGACGAGCCGTACCCGCCAGCCGGCCCAGCGGGGCCGGATCACGGCGACGGGACCGGTCGTCGCCTCGACGTGCTCAGCCCGTCGCCACTGCACCCAGCCGTAGATCGACACGACGATGAACATGAGCTGGCGGCCCGCCTGTCCCAGCAGGTTGGTCGGGTTCGGCGTGTGGAACACCGCGCCGAGGAAGACGGTCAGGAGGAGCGCGTTGCCGATGATGCCGACGGGCCAGGCCCAGGCGCGGCGACGCACGCCGCCGAGGGCGCTCGCCAGGCCGAACAGGTTGCCGACGACTTCCCGCCAGAGGACCACCTGGTCGCCGACCCTGAACGTCGCGTCGAAGAGCCAGAGGAGGATCCCCACTGCAGTGCTCCGATCGGGTCCGTGGCCAGATGATGCGCGGTCACGCGACCGACGGTCCACCGTACAACGTGCAGAGCCGCCTCCCGATCGGGAGGCGGCTCTGTGACGATCTGCGGCTCAGGAAGTCTTTCGTGGGCACTTCGACAAGCTCAGTGACCGGGAGGAGTGTGTAGCTCAGTGACCGGGAGGAGTGTGTGACTCAGTGACCGGGCGAGGTGTCCGCGGAATGTTCCGGTCCCTGAGCCTGTCGAAGGGCGGTCGGCGCTTCGACAGGCTCTGTGACGTTCCGCTGGTCGACAGCGTTCGCCGACTAGCTCGCGGCGGGCAGTCCTCCACCGGCGGCGATGACCTGCTCGAGGAAGGCGTCGGTGGCCTCGGCCTGCTTGCGCATGACGCGCTCGGCGTCCTCGGCGCTGCGCGCCTCGGCGGCCGCGACCAGCCCGGTGACGTAGGCGGCGAAGATGTCCCACTGGAAGAAGTCGATCGTCGGCAGCGAGGTGTAGGTCACCCGGGTGTTCATCTGACGGGCGACCTGCTGCAGCAGCGAGTTGCCCGAACGCTCCACCATGAAGTCGGCGAAGGCGGACGACGACCGGAGGACGTGCTTGTCACGCGCCTCGATGTCCGCGAGCACGGCGTCGCCGAGCTCGCGGAACGCCGCGACGTCCTCGTCGGTGAACTGCGGGATGCTCCAGCGTGCGCTGAGCTCGTGGAAGCCGTTCAGGAGGCGCAGTGCTTCGGCGTACTGCTCGGCGGTGGGTTTCGCGACGCGGGTGTACCGCTGCGGTGCGGTCTCGACCAGTCCGATGTCGGCGAGCTTGCTGATCGCTTCGCGGATCGGGGTCCTCGAGACGCCGAGCCACTTCTCGAGCTCTTCATCGTTGAGGCGCTCGCCGGGCTCGAGGGTGCCGTCCTCGATGGCGGTCAGGAGCTGCTCGAAGACGATGTCGCGCAGGAGCTTCCGAGGGCTCGTCTCGACGGTTTTGGGAACAGGCATGGGACTCCGATCGTCGAGCTGGGATGTGACCAGTTCAGAATACCGATATCCAAGGTGTGTTGGATAGTTTTGTGCCTCATGTGTTGGTGAACATGCCGGATGCACAGGTGCAGCCGGGTGCGCCGAGCCTTGCTATCCTGGCGCGCACGGGCGTACCTCGGAGCGGCAGGAAGGTGGGACGCATGTCGGCAGATTCGGCGGCCAGCAGGCCCCGCCATCGGCGGATCCATCTGTTCCAGACGCTCGGGGCGCTGCTGGGCGGTGTGACGCGGGTGACCGTGCCCGTCCTCGAGGACGCCGACCGAGCGGCGCTCGTCGCCGAGCTGGACGAGGTGTCGCGAGTGATCGGCTTGCAGGACCCGGTCGCCTACGCCGAGCTCTCGTGGCCGCTCATGGACCATCTCGTCGCTCTCTGCCCGAATCGCATCCTGGTCACGACCGCTCGCGATGCCCTCGCGCTGCTGTCGCCGCAACTCGAGGTCACCGCCGACACCGATTGGCTCGATTGGCCGTCACTCGCGGTGGACTTCCCGATCCTCCGGGACGCGGTCGCGGAGGGGGACGCGATCGCCGCGGAACTGGCCGTGGAACGACTGTGGGGCATGGCCGCGATGCTTCCGTGAAGCATTCCAAATGCTGATATGCTGAAGTCGTCGCTTGCGACACCACTGCCGGAGACGCCGGTCAGGACATTCGGGTTCCTGGCCTGAGCGCCCGGTGGTGAGTCGGGTGGGTGGGTTTCGGGTATCCGCCCACCCGGCGTCTGATCCTCTAGCGACGGAGCGGTCACCTCGATGCAGCTCACGCGTCGGTGCCGCGCACGCCTCTCCTGACACAGCACAGCCCCCACGCCGTCGGGCGCAGGGGCTGTGTGGAGGCGGGTCGCTCAGCCGATGACCGGGCCGAACCGCTCGGGGAGCACGCTCTTCGACACCCGACGCAGTTCGGAGACCGGGATGGTCAAGACGTCCTGGATCTCGAGGGCGGGCTCGGTCGCGTCGCCGACAGCCGAGGCGTCGGTCACGCCGATGCGGAGCACCGGGTAGCCGCGGCCCTCGCACAGGCCCTGGAACTTGACGTCGTCCTCGCGCGGCACCGAGACGATGACGCGTCCGGTGGACTCGGAGAAGAGCGCCGTCGTGAGGTCGACGCCGTCGCGGGTGAGCAGCTCGCCGAGGAAGACCCGGGCGCCGACGCCGAAGCGCATGACGCTCTCCGCCAGTGCCTGGGCGAGACCGCCGTCGGAGAGGTCGTGGGCGGAGGACACGAGGCCCTCCTTGGCTGCGGCGTGCAGCAGCTCGGCCAGCGTCTTCTCGCCGGCGAGATCGACCTTCGGCGGCAGGCCACCGAGGTGGTCGTGGATCGTCCCGGCCCAGGCGGAGCCGTCGAGCTCGAGTGACGTGGTGCCGAGGAGGTAGAGGTTGTCGCCCTCGTCCTGCCATCCGCTCGGGATGCGGCGCGCGACGTCGTCGATCACGCCGAGCACGCCGACGACGGGCGTCGGGAAGATCGGGACGTCGCCCGTCTGGTTGTAGAACGACACGTTGCCGCCGGTGACCGGCACGCCGAGCTCGAGGCAGGCGTCCGACAGGCCGGCGACGGCCTCGGAGAACTGCCACATGACCTCGGGGTTCTCCGGCGAGCCGAAGTTCAGGCAGTCGGTGACGGCGGCCGGGACGGCACCGGTGACGGCGACGTTGCGGTAGGCCTCGGCGAGCGCGAGCTGCGCGCCCTGGCGCGGGTCGAGCTGGCAGTAGCGGCCGTTCGCGTCGGTCGCGATGGCGAAGCCGAGGCCGGACTCCTCGTCGACGCGGATCATGCCGCCGTCGTCGGGGAAGGACAGCGCCGTGTTGCCCATGACGTAGTAGTCGTACTGGTTGGTGATCCAGCTCTTGTCGGCGAGGTTCGCCGAGCCGAGGAGGGAGCGGAACTGCTGCTCCAGCTCGGCAGGGGCGTCAGTGCGGGGGAGGGCCGACGCGGAGTCGGCCTGCAGGGCGTCGATCCAGGTGGGGTAGGCGACCGGGCGCTCGTAGACCGGGCCGTCGACCGCGACGGTCGAGGGGTCGACGTTGACGATCTCCTCGCCGTGCCAGTTGATGACGAGGCGGCCGGTGTCGGTGACCTCACCGAGCACCGAGGTCTCGACGTCCCACTTGTCGGTGACGGCGAGGAAGGCGTCGAGCTTGCCCGGCTCGACGACCGCCATCATGCGCTCCTGCGACTCCGACATGAGGATCTCCTCGGGCGTCAGCGAGGGGTCGCGCAGCAGGACGTGCGACAACTCGACGAACATGCCGCCGTCGCCGTTGGCCGCGAGCTCGCTCGTGGCGCAGGAGATGCCGGCGGCACCGAGGTCCTGGATGCCCTCGACGAGGCTGTCGCGGTAAAGCTCCAGGCAGCACTCGATGAGCACCTTCTCGGCGAACGGGTCGCCGACCTGGACGGCCGGACGCTTCGTCGGGCCGTTCGCGTCGAAGGAGTCGGACGCGAGGATGGAGGCGCCGCCGATGCCGTCGCCACCGGTGCGGGCACCGAAGAGGACGATCTTGTTGCCGACGCCCGAGGCGTTGGCGAGGCGGAGGTCCTCGTGACGCAGGACGCCGACCGACAGGGCGTTGACGAGCGGGTTGCCCTGGTACACCTTGTCGAAGTAGGTCTCGCCGCCGATGTTCGGCAGGCCCAGGCAGTTGCCGTAGGAGGAGATGCCGGCGGTGACGCCGTGCACGACGCGCGCGGTGTCGGGGTGGTCGATGTCGCCGAAGCGGAGCTGGTCCATGACGGCGACCGGTCGGGCACCCATCGAGATGATGTCGCGGACGATGCCGCCGACGCCCGTGGCCGCACCCTGGAAGGGTTCGATGTAGGAGGGGTGGTTGTGGCTCTCGACCTTGAAGGTCACCGCCCAGCCCTCGCCGACGTCGATGACGCCGGCGTTCTCGCCCATGCCGACCATGAGGTTCTTCTTCATGTCGTCGGTGACCTTCTGGCCGAACTGGCGCAGGTAGATCTTGCTGGACTTGTAGGAGCAGTGCTCGCTCCACATGACCGAGTACATGGCGAGCTCGCCGCTCGTGGGACGACGGCCGAGGATCTCGCGGATCTTCGCGTACTCGTCGGCCTTCAGGCCGAGGGCGCCGTAGGGCTGCTCGCGGTCCGGTGTCGCGACGGCGTTCTCGACGGTGTCGGCGACGGCGGAGCTGGTGGGGGTGGTGGTCGTCACGAGGGCAGGACTCCAAAGGAAGTGGTGGGATGCCGGACCCACCAATCTTAGCGGCGCGCGGCGACGAACAGATCCTCGGATGGGCGTCGGAGGTCGACGCCGATTCGTCACGGTGCGGTGCCTGATTCGCGGTCTCTTCACGAGCTTCGAGATCGACCGTGACGATCGGTGCGATGGTTGCGTCCTATCACCAACGAAGCGATCAACCGCTCGCTCGAGACGAACCAGGAAGGGCAACACCATGTCGAACACCACCAACTCCCCGAAGCCCACCGTCACGAAGGGTGTCGTCGGCGAGAACAACGCCGCCACGCAGACGAACACCCACGGCAAGACGGTCATCGACAACGGCGTGGTCGCGAAGATCGCCGGCATCGCAGCCCGCGAGGTCCGCGGCGTGCACGCCCTCGGTGGTGGCGCAGCCCGTGCCTTCGGTGCCATTCGCGACGCCATCGGCTCCTCCGACCTGTCGCAGGGCATCCGCGTCGAGGTCGGCGAGACCCAGGTCGCCGTCGACGTCGTGATCGTCGCCGACTACCCGGTCGACCTGCAGGCCGTCGCGAGCGAGGTCCGCGCCTCCATCATCCGCGCGATCGAGCAGTTCGTCGGCATGGAGGTCACCGAGGTCAACGTGACCGTCAGCGACGTCTTCATCCCGTCCGACGACGAGGACCAGAACGCCGAGGCGCGAGTCCAGTGACCGCCTCCAACACCGGCATCCTGATCGGTGCCGTCCTCGCACTCAGCTGGGTGGCCTTCGGGTTCTGGGCGTTCGTGTTCGTCGCGGTCGCGATGGGGATCGGCGCCCTCGTGGCCCGCATCGTCACCGGCCAGACAGACCTGAACGCGATCGTCGACGCCGTCCGCGGGAAGCGCGTCTCGTCATGACCACCGCCGTCCTCGACCGGGGTGTCCCCTCGGTCGCCGAAGCTCCCGGCGTGCACCCGCACGGCGGGCCGGGCCGGACGCGGATCACCGCGAAGGCCCTCGAGCACGTCGCCGTGAACATCGCGGCCGAATCGCTCGGGGTCCCGGCGGGACGCGTGAAGGTCGAGCTCGCCGACGACCGGGGTGCACTCGCGCTCATCGTCACCTCGCCGATGCGCGCGATCCCACTGGCGCGCGTCTCGGCCACCTCCGACGCGCTCCAGCGTTCAGGGGGCTCCATCGTCGAACGGGTCTCGGCCGCCACCGGTGCCATCGCCGCTCGCGTCGAGCAGTTGTCCGGTTCGAGCGTCTCGCGCGTCTCCATCCGCGTGAGCGGACTCGAGATCGACCAGGAAGGACGCGTCTCATGACCGCCACCGCAGCCACGACCCCGGCCGCCGGCCCGACGAGGGTGCTCCGGCGCCTGGCTCGTCGCGAACTGCACTCGCCGCGCTCGACCGCCGCGATCCTCCTCGCGGTCCTGCTCGTGCTCGTCGCGCTCTGGATCGCCGTGGAGACGGTGCTCGCCCTCATCGGCGTCCGCCCGCTCCTCGTCGCCCCGGGTGAGATCCCGGGAGCCGCGGCCAGCCTGCCGACGACGCAACCCGTCATCCTCGGTGTCGCGGGGCCACTCGTGCTCCTGCTCGGGGTGATCCTCATCGGGATCGCGCTCGGACCGGGACGTCGGCACCGCCACCTGTTGTCGACCGGGCGCGTGCTCGCGGTCGTCGACGACGAGGTCATCGCGTCGGCCCTCGCGCAGCGCGCTTCGACGACGGCTGCCACGCATCCTGACGGCACCTCCGTGGCCGTCGGCCGGCGGAGCGCCGCGATCCGGATCACCCCCGCCAGCGGCATGCCCGTCGACCGGTCCGAGGTCGACCGCGCCGTCGCCGCAGACCTCGACGCGTTCGGCCTGCAGCCGTCGCTCCGGGCGACCACCTCCATCTCGTCGAACGGGAAGGTCGGACAGTGAACTCCACCAACCGCGGACTGAACCGTCTGCTCATCCTCCTCATCGGACTCGTGTTCGTCGTGATCGGGGCGGCGGCGCTCGCCGTCGTCACCGTGCCCGTCGTCGCCGACTGGTGGCGCGACAACCGGAACGCCGTGCTCGACACGATCGACGGCTGGTTCGCCTGGAACCCGTTCGCCGCGGCGCCCGGCGCGGACGCCGGTCAGACGGCCCCGGTCCTCGTCCCGATCGCCGGGATCGTGCTGCTCGTGATCGTCGCCGCCCTGCTCATCTCGTTCGTCCTGCGCCAGGGTCGCGGCCGTTCCGGCGTCGTGCATCGCGCGACCGTCGAGCACGGCGACATCGTGCTCGAGACGGACGTGGCGGCCAACGCGCTCGGCGATGCGCTCGACGACACCGAAGCGTTCTCGTCGGTCCGGGTCTCCGCCTGGGACGTGAACCGGGCGCAGGCGCTCAAGGTCGCCGTCACCTGCCGGCGCGGCGTCTCGCCCCGCACGGCGGTGGAGACCGTCAGCACGGCGGTGGAGTCGCTCGACCGCCTGCTCGGCGTCGAGCTCCCCGTCCTCGTCGAGGTCGGTGGCGGCTTCCGCGCCGCCAAGCCGAAGCGCGTCCTCCAGTGACCGTCACTGATCCGGACATGCCGGTGCAATTGCAAGCCCCCGTCCGAATCGGCTGATCCGCAGCCACGCGTCGCAGAATGCCAGTGTCGCGGGATGAACCATCGGGACACATCAACGCCCCACGGCGATCCGTGGGAGAGGGAGCAACACCATGGGTAAGAAGATCCTCCTCATCATCGTCGGCCTCATCGCCTTCGGTGCCTACACGCTCGGCGCGAAGGCCGGACGCACCCGGTACCGCGAGATCAAGCACGCCGCAGAAGAGTTCTGGAACGACCCTCGCGTCGAGAAGGCGCGCAAGAAGGCCGTGAAGAACGCGAAGAAGGCCACGGCGAAGGCCCAGAAGGAAGTCCAGAAGAAGCTCCACTGAGCCCCTTCGTCCGCCCGTCCTCGGGCAGAACGCCGCCCGCTCGCCCAGGTCTGGGGGAGCGGGCGGCGTTCGTGCTCACAACACCTTCGACAGGAACGCGCGCGTCCTGGCGTGCTGCGGATTGGCGAGCACCTCGCGAGGTGCTCCCGTCTCCACGACGACGCCGCCGTCCATGAACACGAGCGAGTCGGCCACCTCCCGGGCGAACCCCATCTCGTGCGTGACGACGATCATCGTCATGCCGTCCTTCGCGAGCCCCTTCATGACGTCGAGGACCTCGCCGACCAGCTCCGGGTCGAGTGCCGAGGTCGGCTCGTCGAACAGCATGAGCTTCGGGTCCATCGCGAGGGCCCGCGCGATCGCGACCCGCTGCTGCTGACCGCCCGACAGGTGGCCGGGGTACGCAGCCGCCTTGTCGCTCAGACCGACCCGGTCCAGGAGTTCCCGGCCGCGCTGCTCGGCGACCGCGCGCCGTTGGCCCTTCACCTGCATGGGCGCCTCGATGATGTTCTCGAGCGCCGTCATGTGGGGGAACAGGTTGAACCGCTGGAACACCATGCCGATGTCGCGCCGCTGCTTCGCCGCTTCCTTGGGCTTCAGCTCGTAGAGCTTGTCGCCCCGCTCGCGGTATCCGATGAGGTCACCCTCGACGAGCAACCGTCCGCCGTCGACCCGCTCCAGGTGGTTGATGCAGCGCAGGAAGGTCGACTTACCGGAGCCCGACGGCCCGACCAGGCACATCACCTCGCCGCGTCGCACCGTCAGGGAGATGTCCTTGAGCACCGTGTTCGAGCCGAAGGACTTCACCACGCCCTCGGCGCGGACCATGTCGGTCGTGTCCGTGATCGTCATCGTCGTTCTCCGCTCTCGCCGTCGGCGGGGCTCTGTTTCGCGCGCGCCTCCGCCTCCTGGACCTGGATGGCCTCGGTCGTGACCGGTGCCCCCGCGTCGATCCGGGTGAGCCCGCGCGCGAACCGCTTCTCCAGGAAGTACTGACCCACCATCAGGATCGAGGTGAACAGCAGGTACCAGAGCGACGCGACGATGAGCAACGGGATCGGGTTGAACGTCTCGGACGAGATGTCCCGCGACCTCGTGTAGAGCTCCTGCGTGAACGGGACGGCCGTCACGAGCGAGGTGGTCTTGAGCATCGAGATCACCTCGTTGCCGGTCGGCGGGATGATGATCCGCATCGACTGCGGCAGGATGACCCGCCGCATCGTCTGCGCCCAGCTCATCCCGAGCGCCGTCGACGCCTCCTCCTGTCCGCGGTCCACCGACAGCAGACCGGCGCGCACGATCTCCGACATGTAGGCGGCCTCGTTGAGTGCCAGCCCGATGACGGCGATCCAGAACGTGTTCAGCGCGGCGTCCGTCGGCAGCTGCGCGATCGGCGGGAGGAACGGCAGGCCGATGTTGAGCGTCGGGTAGATCGTCGCGAGCAGGCCCCAGAAGACCAGCTGCACGTAGACCGGCGTCCCGCGGAACAGCCAGACGAAGCCCCATGCGATGGCCTTGAGCACCGGATTCGGTGACAGTCGCATGATCGCGAGCACGACGCCGAGGACGATGGCGCCGATCATCGAGTACACCGTCAGCTGCAGCGTGATGAGCGCTGCCATGGTGATCCGCCGGTCGAAGACGTACTTGCCGACGGCCGGCCAGTCGTACGCCGGCCGCGTCGCCGCGTCGACCACGAAGGCGACGAGCAACAGCACGATGATGACGGCGAACACGTTCCGCCAGGGATGGCGGAGCTTGACGACCTTCAACGGCACCGGGGGCGCGGACGCCGTTCCGGTGGTTCTGGAGTCGCTCATGGTCAACTCGTCGCGCCGTTGATGTCGATCTTGTCGATGGCGCCGGACTCGACGCCCCACTTGCTCAGGATCGAGCCGTAGGTGCCGTCGTCCATGAGGGACTGCAGGGCGGCCTGGAGGGCCTTGCCGAGGTCGCCGCGGTCCTTGGCGATCGGCATGCCGTAGAGGAACGTCGAGTAGACGTCACCGGAGAGCTCGAGCTTCCCGTCGCTCTGCTGGACGGCGTACTGCACGACCGGTGAGTCGGCGGTCATCGCGTCGGCGCGGCCGAGCGTGACTGCTGCCGTCGCCTCGTCCTGCGTGTCGTAGCCGAGGGCCTCGATCGCGGGCTTGCCGGCGTCGGTGCAGGCCTGCGACTTGGCGGGGACGTCGTCGAGGGCCTCCGTCGTGCCGTTCTGGACGGCGACCTTCAGCCCGCAGGCGTCGTCGGGGTCGACGGACTTGCCCGCGAGGGTGGCCCACTGGATCCCGGCCGTGAAGTAGTCGACCATGTCGACCTGCTGCTGACGTTCCTTGGTGTCGAAGAAGGACGACAGCCCGACGTCGTACTTGCCACCGGTGATGCTCGGGATGATGTTGTCGAACTTCGCCACCTGGTAGTCGGTGGTGAGGCCGAGCTTGCCGGCCATCGCGTCGGCGAGCTCGATCTCCCACCCGATCGGGTCGCCGTTCGCGTCCTTGAACTCGTTGGGCGCGTAGGTCGCGTCGGTGCCGAGGATGAGCTTGCCGGCCTGACGGATGTCGTCGGGGAGCAGGGCCTCGGCGGCCTTGTCGACCGTCACCGCGGCCGTGGAGCCGGTGGCGTCGGGCGTGGCGACCTCGTTGTTGACGCAGCCGGTGAGCAGTAGCGCGGCGGCGGCCGTGAGTGCGGCCGGGAGCAGGTATCGGTTCTTCATGTCAGGTTCCTTGCTCGGTTGATGTGGTGGTGGAGGTGAAGACGCGGCGTCCGGCGATCCAGGTCCCGAGGGTCCTGGTGTGCGCTATCTCGGTGGTGGGGCCGGCGAACGGGTCACGATCGACGAGGACGAGGTCTGCGACGGCGCCGACCTCGATCACTCCGGTGTCGTCGCGGTGGTCGATCCGGTTGGACCCGTGGGTGTACGCGCCGATCGCCGCTCCGAGCGTCAGCGACTGGCCGGGGTTCAGTGGTTCGGGGTGGTGGTCGGGATCGTCGGCCGGCAGCGTCCGGTTGACGGCCACATGCAGGGCCTGCCACGGGTCGGGGGTCGTGACGGGCCAGTCCGATCCGGCGCAGAGCAGGGTGCCGAGTCGTGCCGCATCGCCGAACGGATACTGCCAGGAGGCGCGTTCGTCGCCGAGCAGGGGCAGGTTCAGCTCGAGCATCTGAGGCTCCCACGTGGCCCAGAGCGCCTGCATGTTCATCGTGACGCCGAGTCGGGCGAACCGCGGCAGGTCGTCGGGATGGACGATCTGCACGTGCGCGATGTGATGCCGGTTGTCGCTCTCGCCGTTGCGCTCCCGCGCGGCCTCGAGGGCGTCGAGGCACTCGCGGACCGCCCGGTCGCCGATCGCGTGGAAGTGGACCTGGAACCCCGCGGCGTCGAGTCTCGTGACCGCCTCGATGAGGATGGCGGGCTCCAGGAAGGAGATGCCGTGCTCGGGCGCGGTGTCACCGCAGTGGCAGGTGCGGAGGTAGGGGTCGATCATCGCCGCGGTGCGGTTCTCGGGGATGCCATCCTGCATGATCTTGACGGTGCCCGCGGTGAAGCGCCCGGTCGTCGTCCCGAGGGCTGCGGCGCGGCGTGCGATCGCGGCGCGGCGTGCAACGAGGTCGTCGATCTGCTCGAGCCCACGATCCCGGTCCCACCAGAGCGCCCCCACGACGTCGCTGGTGAGCGACCCGTCCGCCATGGCCTGCAGGTAGGCGTCGCTCGTGTCGGTGTGGCTGCCATAGTCGCCGACGATCGCGTCCTGCCAGCCGGTGACGCCGAAGCTGTGGAGGGTCTGCTGGGCTGCGACGAGGGCGGCCGCGACGTCCTCGTCGGTGTCGACCGGGACGAACCGGGACACGAGCGAGCGGGCACCCTCGTGGAGCATGCCGTTCGGGGTGCCGTCCGCGTCCCGCTCGATCCGGCCGTCGGCGGGGTCCGGTGTGGTGTGGTCGATGCCGGCGAGGCGGAGTGCCGCGGTGTTCACCCAGGCGCCGTGGTGGTCGCGGTTCTGGAGGAAGACGGGGCGGTCGGGCACCACTCGGTCGAGGTCAGCGGCGAGCGGGGTGCCGCCGGGGAAGGCGGCCTGTTGCCAGCCGCCGCCGACGATCCACGGGCGCTCGGGGTGGGCCTCGGCGTAGGCCGCGATCGTGGCGAGGTACTCCTCGGGGGTGCGCTCGGCCGACAGGTCGCACGCGAGCTGTTCGAGTCCGGCCTCGACGGGGTGGACGTGCGCGTCGACGAAGCCGGGGAGCAGGAGACCGCCTCGGAGGTCCACGATCTCGGTGTCGGGACCGATCGCCGCGCGCGCGTCGGCGTCGAGGGCGACGATCCGGCCGTCGGAGACGGCGACGGCACCGGTCTGCGGCGTGAGCAGGGCGTTCCGGAAGACGGTGCCTCCGGTGAAGACCGTGTCCGCGTTGCTCGTCATATCACCTGCTCGAAGCGTCGGTGGTGCCGTCTGGCCGGCGCGTCATCCTCGGCGCGCTAGCGGTATCGAGAGCATAACCCGGATCGAGGTGACGGATTCGTGCGTCGGATCGCGTTTCTGCAACGGATTCCTCCAGCCGTGGCGTCAGTGCACGCGAACGGGCCCGGAGCATGTGCTCCGGGCCCGGCTGATTGCAGGAGGTGTGGACGCGGCTCAGGCGACGAGCGTGCGCAGTCCTTCGATCAGGGGCGTGGTCGGACGCCCGATCAGCCGACCGAGGTCGCCGCTCGTGTCGGCGAGGAGCCCGTCACGGGTGTTGCCATCGAGGGCGACGACGAATCCCGCGGTGCCCTCATCGAGACCGGCAGCCAGCAGGGCCGTCAGGTGGTCCTCGGGGGAGAGGTCCTGGTACGCGACCTCGCGGCCGATGACCTCGCCGATCGCCTGCGCCAGCTCGTTGTGCGACCACGCGACGTCGCCGGCGAGCTCGTAGGCCTTGCCCTCGTGGCCGTCGGTCGTGAGGACGACGGCGGCCGCCTCCGCGTAGTCGGTACGCGACGCGCTCGACACGAGACCGTCGCCGACGCTCCCGACGAACGATCCGGTCGCCTTGGCCTGGTCGACGGACTGGCCGTAGTTCTCGGTGTACCAGCCGTTGCGGAGGATGGTGAAGGGGAGGCCGGACGCGTGGATGAGCTCCTCGGTCGCCTTGTGCTCGGGGGCGAGGATCAGCGGGGAGGTGTCGGCCCGGAGCGCGCTCGTGTAGACGAGGCGGGCGACGCCGGCGCGCTTGGCGGCGTCGATGACCGCGGCGTGCTGGGCGACGCGCTGGCCGACCTCGCTGCTGGAGACGAGCAGGACCGTGTCGCCGGCCTCGAGGGCGGCGTCGAGGGTGGCCGGGTCGGCGAAGTCGACCTTCGCGGTGCGGACGCCCTGCGCAGCGAGATCGGCGAGCGCCTCGGTCCGGCGGCCGGTGGCGACGATGGTGGCGGGGTCGGTGCCGCGGGCGAGCAGGTGCTCGACGACGAGGTGGCCGAGCTGGCCGGTGGCTCCGGTGACGACGAGAGACATGTGAGGGTCCTTTCGATGGGGTTCGCTGAGGAGGAACCCGCTTCCGATCACATTACTTCCCGATCTGCAGTACCCACTTTGAGGTAAGCTACTGTCCAATAAGTAAGGAATGAGTCATGACAAGCGTAGACACGCAGCTGGGAAGACGCCCCGGATTCACCGACGGCATCCTGCCTGCCGCCTGCCCCTCGCGCACGGTGCTCGACCACGTGACCAGCAAGTGGGGCGTCCTCGTCCTCCTGGCGCTGTCCGACGGCACCCATCGCTGGGGTGAGCTGCGACGGGTGGTCCAGGGCATCAGCGAGAAGATGCTGGCCCAGACGCTCCGCACGCTCGAGGAGGACGGCCTCGTCGTCCGCGTCGCGCACCCCGAGATCCCGCCTCGCGTCGAGTACAGCCTGAGCGACCGGGGTCGCGACCTCAACGAGCACCTGATGCCCTTGATGGCGTGGATCGACCACAACGCGTCGGAGATCCTCGGACGCTAGGCGGTCCGGCCGAGTGCCGCAAGGACGTCCACGAGCGTCGATGGGTCGCCGACGTTCCCCGGGACGACCACGTAGAGCTTCTCCTCGTCCTCGGGTGTCACCACGCTCCACACCGAGACCCCGGGCAGTACCTGCCCGAGGACGCGCGCCCGCCTGGCGCCGAGGCCGACCCGGGCGACCTCGGCGGAGGTGATGCCGCCCTTCGACACGACGACCTCCACCGATCGTCGGAGCGCGGCGGTCGCCGACGTCAGCGCGATCATCACCCGCTCGCCGTGGTCGAGCGTATTGTGCGAGGCGTCCCGTTCCCGCTCGGACGAGATCGCGGCGAACCCCGTCGCGGCGAGTCTCGCTCGAGCGGCCTCCGCCACGGCCCGTCCGGTGGCGACGGCATCCTGGAGGGCGTCGCTCGTGGGGACGATCTCGGCGGGGCCGAACGCCGCCTCGACGGGCGCAAGCTGTCGCGTCGCACCGATGGTGTGGGAGCCGCAGACGAGGAGCGCGGCGACCGGCTCCGCGACGAGCGGCGAGGGGAGGAGCCCGTCGCTCTCGACGCCCGCGATGGCCGCAGCGAGGGGGGACGCGGACCGGACGACCACGTCGGCTCCGTCGGCCCAGGCCGCCGTGATGGCCTGCGCGATGATCCGGACGTCGTCTCCCGTCTCCACGTCCGGAAGGAGCACCGTTCCGGGAACGGCTTCGCGGAGAGCTGCACGGAACTCGGCGGCGCCGTCGCGGAGACCCGCCAGACCGAAGTGGGCGGCCTCCCGCCCGGACTGTTCGCGCACGTAGTCCGGCAGGTGTCCCGAGCGGAACGGGAAGACGGGGTCCTGGGCGTACTCCGTCTCGTGGGCCGGCAGTGTCTCGTCACCGATCCGGACGTAGTGGGTGCCGTCGATCGTCGTGCGCCCGCCCTCCGGGAAGGCCGGAACGAACACGATGATGCTGCGGTCCCCGGTGAAGACGGCGGTCTCGGGGAACACGTGCCCGCGCAGGGTCGAGTCACCTCGGAGGACGATGTGGATGCGTTCTCCGAGACGACGGCCGGCCTCCGCCGCCTGCTCGCGGGTGCGTTCCAGGAGCGCGACGGCCTCGTCCTCCGGGACGGCGCGGGTGTTGGTGAGCAGGTAGACCGCGTCGGCTCCGCCGAGGGCCTGCTCGATGAGGTCGGCGTCCCACTCCAGCAGGACGTCGACGCCGGAGGCCGACTGCGTGCCCGTGGGGTCGTCGTCGAGGATGAGGGTCTTCATGCGTGGGGCTCCTGGTAGGTCTCGATCACTCGGGAGTCGTCGCGTGCGCCGAGGCCGGACGCCGCAGCGGCGAGGAAGCGTTCGCGCGCTGCGTCGAGGACGGGGGTCGCGGCTCCGGCGGCGCTCGCCGCATCGGCGACGAGGCCGGTGTCCTTGACGAAGATGTCGACGCGGCTCATCACCGGGGCATCGGTGTCCTGCAGCATGCGGGGTCCACGGTCCGACAGCATCCAGGACGCGGCTGCACCGGACTCGACGAGGGGGAGGACGGCCGCCGGGTCGAGGCCGAGCGAGGACGCGAGGGCGAGGGCTTCGGCGGCAGCGGCGATGTGCACCGCGCAGAGGTGCTGGTTGACGACCTTGATCGCCTGGCCGTCGCCGATGGCTTCGCCGACGAGCCTGGCTGTGCCGAGGGCGGCGAGCGGCTCCGCTGCGGCCGCGGTGGCGGCGGGGGATCCGGATACGAACATGGTGAGCTCGCCGGTGCTGGCGCGTGCCACGCCGCCGGTGACCGGTGCGTCGACGACCGCTGCGCCCGCGGCTTCGAGACGGGCGGCCTGCTCGACGACGGAGGCGGGGCCGACGGTGCTCATGATGATCCAGGTCTGGCCGGAGGGATCGGTGGCGGCGAGGGCGAGGGTGACGAGTTCGGCGAGCTGGTCGGGCGTCGCGACCATGACCACGACGGTGTCGGCCTGTGGCGCCTCGGTGATCGACTCGACCGCGCTGATGCCGGCGGCGTCCGCGCGTTCCCGTGCGGCGGGGAAGGGGTCGACGCCCGTGACCCGGTGGCCGGCCGCGGCGAGCTGGGTGGCCATCGGCAGGCCGATCGCGCCGATACCGACGAAGGTGATGGTGCGTGCGGGCAGTGGCGTCGATGCCATGGCGTCCTCCGGTGGATTGGTTGGACCAATCGTAGCCGCCGGTGTCGACACGGGCAAGCGCCCGGTGGTGGGCGCCCGGCTGCCCGTCGACACGGGGTACGCGGCTCCTTCCGGCCATTGAGCTTGTCGAAATGCCCCCGAGGACCCGTCGACAGGCGCACTGCGGCGCAGCTCAGCGATCGAGGGTGATTCGTAGAACCCTAGCCCGATGGCCGAGGTGGCGCGGCTCGGCTGCCCTTCGACGGGCTCAGGGACCGGGCCATCCGGGTGAACCTCTCCCGCTCATCGAGGCGGCGCGACCCGAGTGCCCTTCGACAGGCTCAGGGACCGAAAGCGTGCGAGCACAGGCCAGCCCGGTCACTGAGCCTGTCGAAGTGCCCACGAGGAACCCTTCGACTGGCTCGTGTACCGAAGCGTTCCGGGTTCACCTCTGCCGGTCACTGAGCTTGTCGAAGTGCCCACGAGGACTCCTCGTCGTTCCGGGTACACCTCTTCCGGTCACTGAGCTTGTCGAAGTGCCCACGAGGAACCCTTCGACGGGCTCAGGGACCGACGGAGGTCAGAACGGGGCGGGGTCCGGTTCCGTTCGATGGTGTTTCCCGTCGGGTGTCGTCCAATCGAGGACCCCGCCGGGCCCGTGGTCGAGGTTCCAGCCGGGGAGGTGTTTCAGGCGGTGGTGATGTCGGCAGAGACAGGCAAGATTGCCGACATCTGTCGTCCCGCCGTCGTCCCATGCCACGGAATGGTCGAGGTCGCAGGCTCTGGCTCGTCGCCTGCAGCCCGGTGCCCGACAGGTGCCGTCCCGGCGGCGCACCGCGCGCTGGAGGTTAGCCGGAACCCGGTACTGATTGCGGCCGACGGAGAGGATCGCACCCGTTTCCGGTTGGACGAGGATCCGGGTGAAGCTTGGTGCGTTCACCGCGATACGTGCAGCGGTTTCCGGATCGATCGGACCGTACCCGTCGAGCGTGGCCGGCGCGTCGCTGGCACCTGCCATGCTGAGCGCCGGGACGGTGATCTGCACGGTGGGCTTGATGTGCTCCTGCACCTCGATCGGGTGCGGCAGGACCGGGCTCGTCATCACATCTTCCTGGGTCACCCCGGTGAGCGCGAGCGCCGCGAGGGCGTCCGCCTGCAGCTGGGCGCAGGTGCGGGTGTCACCGGCCTTGCGTGACTCCGCCGCCGCTGCTTCGACCCGCTCGATGATGCCCTGCGCGATCGGCGCCGTGGTGAAGAGGTGCACCCACGCCATGCCGTCGGCTGCGGGTTCGAACTCGACCCGGCGGTCAGCTTCGGAGCGGACCGCTCGGGCGGTGATCGATTCGGGGTGGAGGCGCTCGCGCAGGACGCGGGCTCGCCTGCGGAGGTTCGCGTTGGTGGACTCTTCCGCGACCGGCAGGACCTCAGCGAGGAACGCCGTGCGCCCTGCGGTCGGCACATCACTGAGTTGGTCGATGATCGTCTGCGCGTGCCGCGCCGAGATGCGGCCGGCTTCGAGGGAGGCCAGCACGGCCGGTGCGTCGTTGACGAGCCGTTCCGCGTCGTTCGTCGCCCGCTGGACGGTCCGCTCGGGCGTGCGGGTCGCCATCGCGAGGGCTGCGCAGGTCGACCGGCGCGAGAGCGCCTGCCGTTCCGCGGGCGGGAAGATCGCCGGGACCGTGACGTCTGCGAAGGCGTCCGCGTATGCGGCGGAGCGGGCCAGGAGCCGGGCCTCTCGTGCATCGAGCGCTGCTCGCAGCCGTTGGATCTCCGCGTATTCGTCCGAGAACTCCACCAGCCGCGCGGCGTACTCGTCGCTCGCGCGGATCGCGGCGGAGGTGGTCTCGGTCATGGAACAAGTCCACCACGGACCACTGACATTCCAGATGCTGAGTCGAAGCGGTTGTGGAAGTTGCTCGTGTGCCCTTCGACAGGCTCAGGGGCCGGAGGGGGCATACCGGATTCGCGGGGTTCATCCGTGTGCCCTTCGACAGGCTCAGGACCGGAGGGGGTATGCCGGATTCGCGGGGTTCATCCGTGTGCCCTTCGACAGGCTCAGGGAGCGGAGGAGGTATGCCGGATTCGCGGGGTTCATCCGTGTGCCCTTCGACAGGCTCAGGGAGCGGAGGGGGCGTACCGGATTCGCAAGGTTCTCCGCGTGCCCTTCGACAAGCTCAGGGACCGGAGGAGGCATACCGGATTCGCAGGGTTCCTCCGTGGGCCCTTCGACAGGCTCAGGGACCGGAGGAGGCATACCGGATTCGCAGGGTTCCTCCGTGTGCCCTTCGACAAGCTCAGGGACCGGAGGGGGTGCTTCAGGGACCGGAGGGGGTTGCTCGGGTACCGGAGGGGGTGCTCTGGGACCGGAGGGTTTTCGCATGCACCTCTTCCGGTCACTGAGCTTGTCGAAGTGCTGACGTGGGCACTTCGACAGACTCGGAGGCCGGAGGGGTGTGGCCGGACTCGCGGGGTTCCATCGTTGGCCCTTCGACAAGCTCAGGGAGCGGGGAAGGGTTGCTCGTCGACGGGGTTGGTGAGTGGGAGGGTGCGCCGGTTTGGATGTGTTCCGCGGGCCCTTCGACAGGGGCAGGGACCGGTTGAGGTTGCCCGGACGGCGTCGGGGTCGCGACGCGTCAGCTCGCGCCGTCGTCGGCTTCGAGCTGCAACCAGTCCTCGAAGTGCTGGCGCATCGCGCGTCGGGCGGCCTCGGCGTCTCGAGCTGCCAGGGCGTCGACGACGGCGTAGTGCACGCTGTCGGTCCGCCGGACGCCTCGCTCGTCCGGCTGCTCCACCTCGATCGCGCGGAATCGACGCTGCCGGATCGTCTCGCGCAGCACGTGACTGAAGCCCTCGTGCATGAGTCGGAAGATCGGGTCGTCGACGATGGCGTTCAGTCGGCTGTGGAAGTCGACGTCGGCCTCGAGCGCCGCATCGTGATCCCCGGCGAGCGTCGCGGCGATCATGCGATCGACGTCGTCGCGCAGCACCGCGACCGCTTCGTCGGTGACGAGACCGGCCGCCGCCTCGGCGACGGTCTCCTCCAGCATCATGCGCGACCGGGCGAACTGGCCGTCGGACAGGTAGCCCAGCTGACGGGAGATGGTGAACCAACTGCGGACGAAGTCGTCGCCAGGAGCGTCGATGGAGGTGCCCCGACCCTGAGTGCGGTGGAGGAAGCCGAGCCGTTCGAGGACCGCGAGCTGTTCGCGAAGGGCACCGCGGCTCATCTGCAGTGCCTCGCCGAGTTCGCGTTCCGGCGGCAGGCGCCGCGCGGTGGTGCCGGGCTCCGGCGTGGCCAGTTCGACGAGCCTCGCCACGAGCGCTTCGAGCGGCTCCGCCATGCTGCCCCCTCGATTGGTCCGACCAGTGTCGATGGTAGCCGGTGGTGCGGGCCGCCCTTCGACAAGCTCAGGGACCAGATTGGGGCTCAGGGACCGGATTGGGGCTTAGGGACCGGATTGGGGCTTAGGGACCTGATGGGGGCTCGGGGACCGGATTGGCGCTCTGGGACCGGGTTGAGGCTCAGAGACCGGATTGGGGCTCAGTGACCGGATTGGGGCTCAGTGACCGGGGTGGGGCTCAGGGATCGGATTGAGGCTCAGGGACCGGGCGGCGCTCAGGGACCTGGGCGGCGCTGCGGGATCCCTCCACCGACGCAACACGCCCGCCCCGACGGATCGGGACGGGCGTGGAAACGACGTGTGTTGGCTAGACCGCCTGGAGGGCCTGCACGGCGCTCGTGAAGAAGGCGAGACCGTCGACACCGGAGCGCATGGCGAGCGGGGTGTCGGGACCGAAGCCCGGCTCGATCGCGTGCTCGGGGTGCGGCATGAGCCCGACGACGTTGCCAGCGGGGTTCGTGAGGCCGGCGATGTCGTCGAGCGAACCGTTCGGGTTCACGCCCGCGTAGCGGAAGGCGACCAGGCCCTCGCCCTCGACGCGTGCCAGAGTCTCGGCGTCGGCGATGTAGCCGCCGTCGGCGTTCTTGAGCGGGATGGTGATCTCCTGCCCCTTCGAGAACTGGTGGGTCCAGGCGGTGTCGGCGTTCTCGACCGTGAGCAGCTGGTCGCGACGGATGAACTGCTGGTGGGCGTTCCGGATGAGGCCGCCGGGCAGCAGGTGCGCCTCGACGAGCATCTGGAAGCCGTTGCAGATCCCGAGGATCGGCATGCCCTTGCCGGCGGCGTCCTTCAGCTCGGTCATGATCGGCGAGACCGCGGCGATCGCGCCGGCGCGGAGGTAGTCGCCATAGCTGAAGCCACCCGGCAGGATGACGGCGTCGACACCCTGGAGGTCGTGGTCGCCGTGCCAGAGCGCGACGGCCTCGGCACCCGCCATGCGGACCGCGCGCTGGGCGTCGCGGTCGTCGAGCGAACCGGGGAAGGTGATGACACCGATACGGGTCGTCATGCCTCGGAGCCCTCGGGGTAGTGGATGGCCACGACGTCCTCGATCACGGCGTTCGAGAGGATGTCGTCGGCGATCTGCTGCACCGTGGCGCGCGTGGCGTCGGTGATGGGGCCGTCGACCGTGAGCTCGAAGCGCTTGCCGATGCGGACATCGGTGAACTCGCTCTTGCCGAGACGCGCGAGGGCGCCGGCGACGGCCTTGCCCTGGGGGTCCAGCAGTTCGGCTTTCGGCATGACTTCTACGACGATGGTCGGCACGGAGGTCTCTTTCGTTGCGACGCGGCGGGGATGCGAACAGTCTAGCGCCGAGCGCACGACGCCCGTCCGACGGCGGTGCGTCGGACGGGCGTCGAGGTCATCGGGTCATTCGGGGAGGGCTGCGTCCGCTTCGTTCGCGTCGCCGGCGATGCCGCGGGCGAGCGTCTTGTTGCGGAAGAAGTCCGGTCGGAGCTTCGCCTGGATGAGCATGATGACGATGCCCGCCACGATGATGATCATGCCGAGGATGAACACGAGCCCGACACCGCCGATGTTCGAGCCGCTGCCGTAGTCGGGGTCCGCGCTCTCGATGATCGTGGTGAAGAAGAGCACGCCCAGGATGAGACCGCCGACGAGCGGGGAGAAGAACTGGAAGAAGAAGTTCCGTGCGCTCGAGAACCACTGCTTCCGGAAGTACCAGACGCACGCGAACGCCGTCAGGCCGTAGTAGAAGCAGATCATCATGCCGAGGGTCGTGATCGTGTCCCAGAGCACGTCCTCGGAGATGAAGCGCATGACCGCGTAGAACACCGACGCGACGACACTCGAGACGATCGTCGCGTAGCCGGGCGTGAAGAACTTCGGGTGCACCTTCGAGAACTTCGGCGACAGCGCGCCGTAGTGCCCCATCGCGAGCAGGGTCCGCGCCGGGGAGACGAAGGTCGACTGCAGCGAGGCGGCCGAGGACGACAGCACCGCGATCGACACGAGGATCGCGAGCGGACCGAGGATGGGCCCCGCGAGCGAGAAGAACACGTTGCCCTGGATGTCCTCGTTGCCGAGCCCGAACTCGCCGTCGCCGACGCCCGCGTAGTTGATGAGCGCGACCGACAGGAACAGGTAGAGGACGACGATGATGACGACCGTGGCCGTGGCGGCCTTGCCCGGCGTCGAGCTCGACCCCTTCGTCTCCTCGCTCATCGTCAGCGTGACGTCCCAACCCCAGAAGATGAAGATGGAGAGCGAGAGGCCGGCGGCGAAGGCGCTGAACGACCCGACGGCGAACGGGTTGAACCAGTCGAGCGAGATCGGGAGGGCGTCGAACGCGTCACCGCCCGCGACGTGCGCGAAGGCGACGATGCCGAACAGCACCATCACGAGCAACTGGAAGCCCACGAGCACGTACTGCAGCTTCTGCGTCGTCTGCATGTCGCGGTAGGAGATGAGCGTCGCCCCGAGCATGAACGCCAGACAGGTGATGACGTTGATGAACGGGTTCGACGTGAGGCCGGCGATGTCGGGGTTCTGGAAGATCTGCGACAGCATCAGGTAGAAGAAGTCGACCGCGATGCCCGCGAGGTTCGAGAGCACGACGATGGTCGCGGCGATGAGACCCCAACCGGCCATCCAACCGACCCACGGGCCGAACGCGCGCGTCGCCCAGGTGAACGAGGTGCCGGAGTCCGGCATGCGGCTGTTGAGCTCCCGGTAGCCGAAGGCGACGAGCAGCATCGGGATGAAACCGACGAGGAAGATGGCCGGCACGTGGGTGCCGACCTCCGCGACGGTCGGACCGAGGGCACCGGTCAGGGTGTACGCCGGGGCGATGCACGAGATGCCGATGACGATCGCGCCGACGAGGCCGACGGTGCCCGCGCCGAGGCCCTTCTTGGAGAGGGCGCCCGTCGCGGTCGTCTCGGGGTGGGCGACGTCGCGCGGGGGAGTGGTTTCGGGAGGAGTCATGTCGGGTCTCCGAGGGTAAGCACGGAGTCGCGGGGCACGACCACCATGGGTACGGGGAGCTCCCGCAGCATCTTCGCTGCCGTGGAGCCGAGGAAGAGGTGCTTGGGGGTGGCGAGTCGGCTGGAACCGACGAGCACGATCTCCGCGGGCTTCCACTCGAGGTGCGAGACGGCGTCCTCGATGCGGGTGCCCGAGGCGATCTCGGTGGTCACGTCGATGTCCTTCGGCAGGTGCTCGGTCGCGTAGGCGAGCACTTCCGCCGCGTGCGACTCGGCCCGGGCGGTCGCCTCGGGGTGCTCGGCGCCCTCGGGCTGGTCGAGCGCGACGAGCGAGACCAAGCGGAGCGGGATGACCGCGTTCTTGGCGACGACGATGGCCGCGTCGAGCAGCTGGTGCGCGCCGGCACGGGTGCCGATCGCGCAGGTGATCCGGCTGACCGTGCCGCCGGTGGGCTGCGCGTCGAGGAGGTCGCGGCTGCCGACCGGAGCGAGGGCGACCGGGACGACCGCTGAGTGCAGGAGCGTGTTCGCGACGCTGCCGAGCGTGAACCGGCCGAGCAGTCCGCCGCGCGCCGCACCGATGATGATGAGCCCGCCCTCGAGGATGCGGGAAGCCTCCAGGAGGCCCTCCGCGAACGACTCGTCGTACACGAGGTGCGTCTTGGCCGTGATGTCGGCGGGGACCGCGTCGAGCGCCTCGGCGAGCCAGCGGTCGGCCGTCTCACGGAGGAACCGTTCGTACCCGGGATCGGCCGGGGTGATCGTCGGGCGTTCCTCGTTCGCGAGTACGAGGACGATGTCGAGCCGGGCGCCGGTGGTCCGAGCGATCCGGATGCCGAGCGCGAGCGCGTCGCGTCCCGCCGGCGTATCGGTGTAGCCAACGATGTATCTCATCTGGTGTTCGCTTTCGATCGGGTGCGCCCTTCGACAAGCTCAGGGACCGGGACCAGGATGCACGGCGGTGTGCGGGTGTTTCGTTGGTGCAGGGTATCGACGGGGGTGGCCCTTCGACAAGCTCAGGGACCGGAAGTGGTGCTCAGGGACCGGAGGCGGTGGGCGGGGAGCGGAGCGCCCTTCGACACGCGGTTCCTGAGCTTGTCGAAGGGCAGGGGCCGAGGCCCTTCGACAGGCTCAGGAACCGGGAGACGCTTACGCCTGGTGGCGGGCGATGATCGCCTCCGCGGTGTCGGCTCCCTTGCGGATCGCGCCGTCAACGTGCTGGTAGCCCTCGGCGGCGAGGTCGCTCGTCGACCAGAAGATCGGACCGACCGGCGTCGACTGCATGGCGCCGTAGCGTGAGAGCCCACCGAGGTCGAAGCTCGCTGCGTACGCGCCGCGCGTCCACTCCTCGCTGCCCCAGTCGCTCTCGTAGTAGACGACGGGGGAGAGCGCCTGCTCGCCGTAGTAGTGGGACAGGGAGGTGAGGATCCGCTCGCGACGCTCCTCGGCGCTCAGCTTGAAGACCTCGTCGGCGCGCTCGTCCGAGACGAACCCGACGAGCGTGCCGCGCGGGTCCTCGTGGTTCGTGTTGTCGTAGGCCTCGTGGACGAGCTCGTACGGGCTGAACGCGGTGGCCGAGAGGCCGTCCTCGCGCCAGAACGGCGTCTCGTACACGGCGTGGACCTTGATGACGAGCCCGAGCGACATGTGCTGGTGCATCTGGTGGCTGAGGCGCGGCAGCGGCGGCTGGAAGTCGATGCGGGAGTAGAGGTTCGGCGGGACGGCGACGATCGCGTACCGCGCGTTGACCGTGACGCTGTCCGCCTCGGCCGAGACGCCGGCGTCGGACCACTCGAGGCGACGCACGGGCGAGGACAGGTGGACGTCGTCGCCGAGGGCCTCGGCGAGCTTGATCGGAACCTGCTGCAGGCCGCCGACGACGCGCTTGTCGAGGATGAAGTCGGCCTCGACGAGGTGGGTGAAGCTGCCGGCGGACGCCGCCATGAGGAGCGCCTGCAGGAGCGAGAAGGAGTGGGAGGGCTTCGTGAGCATCGCGGCGGCGATGAAGAGGGCGATGTTGTCGCGCGCCTCGACGTCGTCCGTCTGCTCGGCGAGCCAGGCGCTCCACGAGATGCGGTCGTACTCCTTCGCCCGGGCGTGCGCCCACGGCTCGGTGACGCCGACCTCCTCCACGAGCTCGTCGAGCAGGGTGATGAGTCGCTCCATCTCGGCTGCGGTCGACTCGGCGACGGGGAAGATGTCGCCAGTGAAGCGGGTGCGCACGCCCTCGGCATTGACGTAGACGCTGTCGCCCTCGCGGTAGCGGGAGTAGGTGTCGAGCCCGAGCTCCTCGAGCGTGGCGAGCAGGGCGGTCTGGTCGGGGGAGACCCACTGGCCGCCCAGCTCGAGCATGGCTCCGTCGATGTGGTTCGTCCAGAGGCGACCACCGACGCGGTCGCGCGCCTCGAGGACGGCGACGGACAGGCCCGCCGCGCGGAGCTTGGTGGCGGCCGTGAGCCCGGAGGCCCCGGCGCCGATGATGACGACGTCGCGTTCGATAGCGCTCATGAGGTGTCTTCCTGTTCGTGGCCCTTCGACAAGCTCAGGGACCGGGGTGGTGCTCGGGTGACCGGGGTGGTGCTCGGGGCCGGGTGGTGCTCTCGATACCGGGTGGTGCTCGGGACTGGGGTGATGCGCTGGTGTCGGCTGGTGCTCGGGACCGGCGCCGATAGTCGAGTATGGCGGATCCGGCGGTCGGATGGAACCGAGGATGGCGAGGTCGCCGGTCGTATCGGCGATCGGCGACGGTTTCCGTTGTGCCGACCGAGGCGGGTCAGCCGATGGGCGTCATGGTGTACTTCGTGTACAGGTACTCGTGGATGCCCTCGAGTCCGCCTTCGCGTCCGATGCCCGACTGCTTGACACCACCGAACGGTGCTGCGGCGTTCGAGATGACGCCGACGTTGAGGCCCATCATGCCGGTCTGCAGACGGCCGATCATGCGCTGTCCGCGGGCGAGGTCGGTGGTGAACACGTAGGAGACGAGCCCGTACTCGGTGTCGTTCGCGAGCCGCACGGCCTCGTCCTCGTCGTCGAACGGCACGATCGCGAGGACCGGGCCGAAGATCTCCTCGCGGAGGATGTCGGACCCCGGCACGACGCCGGTGACAACCGTCGGCTGGAAGAAGGTGCCCGGTCCGTCGACGGCCTCGCCGCCGGTGAGGACCTCGGCGCCGCGCTCGACGGCGTCGCCCACGAGGGTCTTCGCCTTCGTGACCGCGCGGTCGTCGATCAGTGGACCGATCGTCACGCCGTCCTCGGTGCCGCGACCGATGCGGAACGCGTTCACCTTGTCGGTGACGCGCTTCGCGAACTCGTCCGCGACGTCGCGGTGGACGATGAAGCGGTTCGCAGCGGTGCACGCCTGTCCGATGTTGCGGAACTTGGCGGCCATCGCGCCCTCCACGGCCTTATCGAGGTCGGCGTCCTCGAACACCACGAACGGGGCGTTGCCGCCGAGCTCCATCGAGGTGCGGAGGACGTTCTTCGCGGACTGCTCGATGAGCTTCTGACCGACGGCCGTCGAACCCGTGAAGCTCAGTTTGCGGAGCCGCGGGTCGGCGATGATCGGGCCGGAGACCGCGGAGGAGCTGGAGGTGGTGATGACGTTCACGACGCCGGCGGGAAGCCCGGCGTCCTCGAGCAGCTTCACGAAGTACAGGGTCGTGAGCGGCGTGAGCTCGGCGGGCTTGACGACGACCGTGCAGCCGGCGGCGAGCGCCGGGGCGATCTTGCGGGTCGCCATCGCGAGGGGGAAGTTCCACGGGGTGATGAGGAAGCACGGACCGACGGGGTGCTGCGAGACGGTCATCATGCCGGTGCCCTCGGGGTTCGACCCGTAGCGTCCGGAGATGCGGACGGCCTCCTCGGAGAACCAGCGGAGGAACTCACCACCGTAGGTGACCTCGCCGTTCGCCTCGGCGAGCGGCTTGCCCATCTCGAGCGTCATGAGGAGGGCGAACTCCTCGCGACGCTCCTGGAGGAGGTCGAAAGCCTTCCGGAGGATGTTGGAGCGGGTGCGGGGAGCGGTCGCCGCCCACTCGTCCTGGGCTGCGACCGCGGCGTCGAGGGCCGCCGTGCCGTCGGCGACCGAGGCGTCCGCGATCGTCTTGATGACGTCGCCGGTGGACGGGTCGCTCACGTCGAGCGTCGCGCCCTCCGCCGCGTCGCGCCAGACGCCTCCGATGAACAGGCCGTTCGGGACCTTGGCGAGCAGATCGGTTTCACGTGCGTCGGTCATGGGTGGAGCTCCTTGGTGGTGTCGGTGCCGTCGGTCACAGTGTTTCAGCGTGCATGCCCCTCGACAAGCTCGGGGACGATCACATCGGTCCCTGAGCTTGTCGAAGGGCGGGGGCCGCCTCGGTCCCTGAGCTTGTCGAAGGGCGGCCCTTCGACAAGCTCAGGAAGCGGCGGGCGGGGCGTCAGTTCGCGGCGAGCGCCTCGAGGACGACGTCGAGTCCTTCGTCGAGCAGCTCGAGGGGGATGGTCAGCGGCGGGAGGAAGCGGACCACGTTGCCGTAGGTGCCGCAGGTGAGGACGATCACCCCGGCCTGGTGGGCGGCCTTCGCGACGCGTGCCGTGAGGGCGGCGTCGGGCTCGCCGGTCGCTGGGTCGACGAACTCGACCGCCATCATGGCGCCGCGCCCGCGGATGTCGCCGATGCGGGGGTCGGAGGCCTGCGCCGCGGTGAATCGGTCGACGATGCGGCTTTCGATCGCCCGGGCCGAGGCTGCGAGGTCCTCCTCCTCGTACGCTTCGATCGCTGCAAGGGCGGCGACACAGGCGAGTGGGTTGCCGCCGTAGGTGCCGCCGAGGCCGCCGGCGTGCGGGGCGTCCATGATCTCCGCGCGTCCGGTGACGGCGGAGAGTGGCAGGCCGCCCGCGATGCCCTTGGCGGTGATGATGAGGTCGGGCACGATGTCGAAGTGCTCGGACGCGAACATCGCACCCGTGCGGGCGAAGCCGGTCTGCACCTCGTCGGCGATGAAGACGACGTCGTTCGCGCGGGCCCAGTCGAGCAGGGCCGGCAGGAAGCCGTCCGCCGGGACGATGAAGCCGCCCTCGCCCTGGATGGGTTCGATGATGATCGCCGCGAGGTTGTCGGCGCCGATCTGCTTCTCGATCTGGGTGATCGCGCGCTGTGCCGCTTCGAGGCCGGTCAGTCCGCCGTCGCGGAAGGGGTAGGACAACGGAGCGCGGTACACCTCGGAGGCGAAGGGGCCGAAACCGCTCTTGTAGGGCATGGACTTCGCCGTCAGGGCCATCGTCAGGTTCGTGCGGCCGTGGTACGCGTGGTCGAAGGCGACGACCGCCTGCTTCTTCGTGTGGCTGCGGGCGATCTTCACCGCGTTCTCGACCGCTTCGGCGCCCGAGTTGAACAGCGCCGTGCGCTTGGTGTGGTCGCCGGGGGTGAGGCGGTTGAGCGCCTCGGCGACCTCGACGTAGGAGTCGTAGGGGGTGATGGTGAAGCAGGTGTGGGTGAACTCCTGCAGCTGTCGGGTGACGGCCTCCACGACGCGCGGGTTGCTGTTGCCCACGCCGGTCACGGCGATGCCGGACCCGAGGTCGATCAGGGAGTTGCCGTCGACGTCGACGAGGACCCCACCGCCCGCGCCGGCCGCGAACACCGGCATCGTGGTGCCGACGCCGGACGCGACCGCGGCGTGCTTCCGGGCCATGAGTTCCTCGGAGATCGGTCCGGGGATGGCGGTGACGAGGCGACGTTCCTGGGGGAGCGAGGGTCCGCCGAGGATGGAGGGCGCGGGGGCTGCGGTGCTGCTCGTCATCGGTACTCCTTCGGCTGCCGCGTCCGGCGGGGGCGCCGAGGTCGTCCGCGAGCAGTGCACCCAGGCTAGGCAGCGGCTCGCGTCGAGGCAGTCGACAGTCTGTCCATGCACCTGGCATCAGTTGGACGATCCGGCATCCGTGCGTAGACTCACGCCATGGCACCGACGCTGCAGGACCTCCTCGACCACCGTGCGCTCGGCCTGAAGCTCGTGGTGGCGGGGTCCGAGGGCGCGCTCGACCGGCAGGTCGCCTGGGTCTCCGGATCCGACCTCCCGGACCCCACGCCCTTCCTTCTCGCCGACCAGGTGCTGCTCACGACGGGCACGCAGTTCGGGACCGCGGTCTCGACGACGCAGGTCGAGGCGTACGTCGCCCGTCTCGCCGACGCCGGTGTCGCCGGACTGGGGTTCGGTACTGAGGTGATCACGGCCGGGACGCCGCCGGAACTCGCCGAGGCCTGCGCGGCGCACGGGATGCCGCTCATCGAGGTCCCGTACCGTACGCCGTTCATCGCCGTCATCCGGTACGCGGCCGACCTCCTCACCGAGGCGGCGCGGGCGAGGGACGCCTGGGCCCTGGGAGCCCAGCGCGCCATCGCGTTCGCCGCACTCCGACCCGACGCGACGGCCGCCGTCGTCGCCGAACTCGCGCGGTCGCTCGGTGCCTGGGTCGTGCTCTTCGACGCGCATGCGACGCCGGTGGCGATCGCGGGCGACGGGCCCTCCGCCGGTCCCGAGACCGAGCGCCTTCTGGAGCGGGTGGCCGGCGAGGCCACCATGCTCCTCAGCCGCGGACAGCGGTCGGGTGCGACGCTCGCGAGCCGCACCCGGACGGTGTCGCTCCAGACCCTCGGTCGGCGTGGGGACCTCCGGGGCGTGCTCGCCATCGCCGGGACCGATGGCCCGTTGGACGCCGCGGCCCAGAGCGTCGTGACCTCCGTCGTCGCCATCGCCGGGCTCACCCTCGAGCAGGGCGGCGCGCTCGGACGGGCGGGGCGCTCGCTGCGCACCGGCGTCTGGCAGCTCCTCCGCGCCGGACAGGCCACCGCGGCGCGCGAGGTCGCCGAACAGCTCGGTACGCCGTTGCCGACCGGAGCGGTTCGTGTCGGCGTCTGCTCCGGGCCGACCGAAGGGCGCGAGGCGCTCCTCACCGAGCTGGAACGGGCCGAGACGCTCAGCCCGGGCTCGCTCTTCGTCGCCGAGCAGGACGGACGGCCTGTCCTGCTCCTCGCACCGGCCGAGGGGGACACCGAGACGGACGTCGACCGGGCGGTCGAGGCGGTGATCGCGGCGGCCCCCGCTCGGCGGCTCGGCCTCTCCCGATCCCTCGCGCTCGCTGATCTGACGACCGGGATCGAGCAGGCGGTCTCCGCACACGAGCACGCCGTCTCCGCCGGCGAGGCCGTCGTACGGTTCGGGGCGCTCGCCGCGGCGGGGATGGCCGGGTTGCTCGACCCCGTCCGCGCCGCCGCCGTGGCCGAGGAACTGCTCGAGCCCGTGCTCCGCGTCGACCGCGAGGAGGGCTCCGATCTCGTGCCGAGCCTCCGTGGCTGGCTCAAGGCGAACGGTCAGTGGGAGCCCGCCGCGCGGCGACTCGGGATCCATCGACACACGCTCCGCAACCGCATCACCCGGGTCGAACAGGTGCTCGGGCGACCCCTCGACACCTTCGCCGCCCGGGCCGAACTCTGGCTCGCGCTGGTCAGCCTGCCGGACGGCGATGCGTTGCGGTCCCGCGCGGCCGTTCTGTAGCCTCGACCGCACGGCGCGCGTGTGCTCCGTGGAGCCACGAAGGGGGCAGCGCGCATGAGGATCCGAACGGTGGTCGCCCGGGTGCCGGTCACGATCGCCCTGGTGCTGGTCGTCCTCGTCGTGGGTGTCGTCGGACGTGGCCTCTGGGAGTCGACGACGGCGCAACCGTGGTGGGACGCGGTCGCCTACGGCCTGCCCGCCTTCGAGGCCGGGCGCTGGTGGACTCCCGTCACCGGCACGTTCCTCGTTGTGGAGCCGTGGGCCTACGTGTTCGCGGTGATCGGGTTCGCCTGGGTCGGCCTGCTGGAGTGGTGGCGGGGATCGAAGGTGGCGCTCATCACCTTCGCCGCCGGTCAGCTCGTCGCCGTCCTCGCCACCGCCGGGTTCCTCTGGGCCGCGAGTCAGCTGCCCTGGCCCTGGGCGACGAGCCTCGCCGGGATGCTCGACGTCGGTCCGTCCGGCGGGACGATGGCCTGCTTCGCCGCCTGTGTGTCGCTCTTCGCCTCGCCCTGGCGGCAGCGGGGCTGGATCATCGTCGCGTCCTACGCCGCGATCGGTGTCCTCTTCATCGGTTCGCTCGCGGACCTCGAGCACGCCTTCGCCGTGCTCTTCGTCCTCGCGGTGAACCGTTCCTTCCGCATCCAGCGGGCCAGCGTGCGCGAGCGTCGACTGCTCGCGTTCACGACGAGCGTGGCACTCGGCGTCGTCCAGATCGTCGCCCTGCTCGTGCCGACCAACGGGCCGTTCGGTCCGACCGCTCCGGCGGAGGGCCCGTGGCTCGACGTCGCGATCGACACGGTCGTGATCATCCTGGTCGCCAACGGCCTGCGGCTCGGTCGCCGCTGGGCATGGGTGCTGAGTGTCGTCTGGGCGATCCTCAACGTCCTGGTCGCTGTCCTGTACCTGGCGCTGTCGCCGCTGGACCCCGCCGAGCTCCCGATCGACTGGGGCGACACCGACGTGTTCCTGGCGACGTCGGTGCTCTGGCTCGCCTTCCTCGTCTACCTCCTTGCGACCCGCAGCGCGTTCTCGTCCCACCGACGCCGGCAACTCGGCGTCGGGCGGAAGCAGCAGCAGGATCTGCCCTCGGCGGACGACGCCCGCGCGCTCATCCGGACCGAGGGCGGCGGCTCGCTCTCCTGGATGGCCACATGGGACGGCATGGAGTACTTCCGCACCTCGGTGGGCCTCGTGCCCTACCAGAAGCACGCCGGCGTCGCGATCGTGCTCGCCGACCCGCTCGGCCCGCCGGAGCACCTCCAGGCCAGCGTCGAGGAGTTCGTCCAGGCGGCCGAGCGTGACTCCCTCATCCCGTGCTTCTTCAGTTCCAGCCAGGCGACGAAGGACGCGATGCCCGAGGGATGGCGCGACCTCATCATCGCCGACGACACGATCGTCGACCTCCCGGGCCTCGCGTTCACCGGCAAGGCCTGGTCGAACATCCGCACGGCGCTCAACAAGGCCGAGCGCGAGGGGATGGTCTTCCGGATGAGCACCTACGCCGCCGAGACCTGGGGCGTGCGACAGCAGATCCGCGCCATCTCCGAAGGCTGGGTCGGCGACAAGGGTCTGCCCGAGATGCGGTTCACCCTCGGGACCCTGCAGGAGGCCGACGACCCGGAGGTCCGTCTGGCACTCGCGATCTCACCCGACGGCGACGTCGACGGATTCCTCAGCTGGCTCCCGGTATTCGGCCCCGACAGCGAGCACCGCGGGTGGACGCTCGACCTCATGCGGCGACGCGAGGAGGGCTTCGGATCGGTCATGGAGTTCCTCATCGCCTCCTCGGCCAAAGTCTTCGCCGAGGAGGGCGCTCAGATCCTCTCGCTCTCGGGTGCGCCGCTGGCGCACCGGGTGGAGGACGACGAGGGCCGCATCGCGCACCTGCTGGGTCAGCTCAGCGGCATCCTGGAGCCCGTGTACGGCTTCTCGTCCCTCCACCGGTTCAAGCAGAAGTTCAACCCGCGATCGGAGCCGATCTACCTCTTGTACCGCGACGAGGGCGACCTCACTCGGATCGCCGCCGCGCTCACCCGCGCGTTCCTGCCGGACGCGACGCTTCGGCAGTTCGCCGGCGCCGGCATCGACATGCTCAAGCGCGACTGAGCGGAGGCCGACCCTCAGGCGGTGTCGCCGCCCGGGAGGCCGGCGGCGCCGAGGTGCGTCGCCCCGCGGGACCGCGCACGCTGCTCGGCGAGGGCGGCGGCGAACTCCGCCTCCCAGTCGGGAGCGACCTCGATGCCGAGGCGCCCCGCCTCCTCGATGGTCAGCTCCTTCGGGAAGCCGTTCGTGTCGGACAGCCGGAACACGTCGTGTCCCGTCATGACCCGCCCGGCGTACCCCTGGACCATCTGGAGGCCTGCGCCCAGCGTGCGTCGGAACGACTGCTCCTCCTTGACGAGGACGGCGACGACCTCGTCACGGGCGGCGGCCACCTCCGGGTAGTCGTCGGCGTACAAGCCGGCGATGACGGGCACGATCTCGCCGAAGAAGTTCTCGTGGAGGTCGAGCGAGAGCGCGAGCCGGATCGCCCGTCGGAGCAGCCGCCGCATGACGTAGCCCTGCTCCTTGTTCGACGGACGCACCCCGTCCACGGCCAGGAACGTCGCCCCGCGCAGGTGGTCGGCGATGATGCGCATCGCGGCGGTCTCGTCCTCGTAGCGTTTCCCGGTGAGCTCCTGGAGTCGCTCGACGATGGGCCACAGGAGCGAGATGCGGAAGACGTCGTCGGAGTCGATCGACGCGGCGGCGATGCGTTCGAGGCCGCCGCCGAAGTCCACGTTGCGTCTGGCGAGTTCCTCGAACGAGCCGTCCTCGCGTCGGCGGTACTGCATGAACACCTGGTTGCCGATCTCCATGAACCGTCCGCCGTCGCTCGCGGGATGCGCGAGGCCGAAGGACGGATCCTGGTACTCGGGGCCGAAGTCGTAGAACACCTCACTGTCGGGGCCGCACGGGTCACCGATCGGTGTGCCCTCGAGTGACCCGCCGCGGGACCACCAGTTCTCGCCACCGTCGTAGAAGAAGATCCGCTCTCCGGGCCGCACCCCGCGGGCGTCGCCGTCGGCCTGGGAGCCGATCTCCGCGATCCCGTTGGAGACCCCGCGTTCGGCGAACACGGATGCCCAGATCGACGCGGCCTCGTCGTCGCGCGGGATGCCGTTCGCGGGATCGCCGATGAAGCAGGTGACGGAGATCCGCTCCGGGTCCAGCCCGACGATGTCGACCAGGAAGGTGAAGAACTGCCGGATCTGCGTCTCCTTGAAGTAGTCGCCGAGCGACCAGTTGCCGAGCATCTCGAAGAAGGTGGTGTGCCGGTTGTCGCCGACGTCCTCGATGTCCTGGGCCCGGACGCACGGCTGGCTGTCGGTCAGCCGCCGTCCGTCGGGGTGATCCTCACCGAGGAGGTACGGCAGGAGTGCCTGCATCCCGCTGCCGTTGAACAGGGTGCTCGTGTCGCCGCGTGGGACGAGCGGCGCCCGCGTGATCAGCGCGTGGCCGTTCCGCTCGAGGAAGTCGAGGTAGGCGTTCCGGATCTCGTGGGCGTCCATGCCGACACGATTCCAGCTTTCCGGCCCGAGGGGAAGCCGGTGGGCGCGGCGGCCCGACTCAGTCCGCGTCGTGGAGTGACCGCAGGGCGGTCACGACGTCGTCGTGCCAGCGGCGGGCCGCAGGGAGTACGCCGCCGAAGATCGGGGTGTCGTGCGTCGCGCCCAGGTACATCGTCCCGCTCGCGTCGACGCCGTCGGCCCGGAGCGCGGCGAGGTAGGCCGCGCCGTCGCCGCGGAGGGGGTCGTACTCGGCCGTGAGGATCACGGCGCGGGGGAGGTCCGCGTGCGAACGGGCGAGGAGGGGCGACGCGTGCGGTTCCTTCGCCTGACGTCGATCGAGGAGGTAGGTCTTCGCGACGGAGCGCAGCTCCTTGATCGCGAAGATCCTCGGGATGCCCATCTCCCGCACGGGACGGAGGTCGATGTGGCCGCCGGTGAGGTCCGTGACCGGCACCTCGAGCAGCTGGAGTCGGATGGGCAGCCGGCCGCGTTCGCGGTTCACGAGCGTGAGCGCCGCCGCGATGCTGCCGCCGGCGGACACCCCGGCGACGGCGATCCGCCCCGAGTCGATCCCGAGCGTCGCGGCCTCGGCGAACAGCCACTCGAGCGCCGCATGGGCCTGCTCCAGCTGCGTCGGGTACCGGTGCTCGGGAGCGAGCGCGTAGTCGACGGCGGCGACGACCACGCCGGCGTCGGCCGCCCGACGACGGAACCCCGCGTCGGTCGTCGGGTAGTCGATCCCGCCGATGCGGAACGCCCCACCGAAGAAGGACAGGACCGCGGGCACCGCCTGGTCGCCCTCGGCCGTCGGCGGGTGGTAGAGCCGGATGCGGACGTCGGGGAAGCCGGCGACCGGGATCGTGTGCTCCTCGATGCGCAGCTCCGGGCCCGGGACGCCGACGGTCGCGAGCTCCTTCTTGTCCCAGTTCCGCGCGGCCTTGCGGTGCTGTGCGCGCGTCTTCTTGCGGCGGGGTGCGGCGGTGGTCGCCTTCGCCGTCGGGCTCGAGGGCTTCGCCTTCGGCCCGGCGGCCTTCGGGGAGGTCGCCTTCGGGTCCGCCGCGGGAGCTGGCTTCGGGCGCGCTACGGTGGTCGTCTTCGGCCGCAGGAAGAAGGCCTTCGCCTGCTCGAGTGCGGTCGAGATGAGGTAGGCGCGGTGCGTCCGCGCTCGTTCGACGAAGATCGGGTCGAGGGGCAAACGACTCACCTGCTCTGCTGCTCGGATGGGCGGATTCCAGCAGTCTAGGCGGCTCGGCGGACGACGGCCGTGGCTTGCCTGATCGATCCTTCCGCGGGGCTTCACCTCCTGTTCACCGGGAGGCCCGGCCCTGTTCGGGCGCCGCTCGTAGCGTGATCACACGTACGGCACACAGCAGTGCCCGCGTCGGTCACTCGCGGTTCCGATCCACCGGAGCCACGCGCGGAGCGGGCGGGTGCATCGGTCCTTCTGAAAGGTACGTCCCAGCACATGAAGCTCTCCCTCACCCGCGTCGCTGCGCTCGGCGCCGCCGCCCTCCTCTCGATCGGCCTGGCCGCCTGCTCGAGCGCCACCGCCAGCGACACCGGTTCCGCCGCGGCCGGGACCTTCGCGGTCGACGATCAGACCCTCGTCTTCGGCGTCGTCCCCGACTCGGTCGACACGCAGACCAACTACCAGCCGCTCATGGACTACATCGCCAAGGAGACCGGCAAGAAGGTCGAGTACCACGAGTCGACCGACTACGCAGCCCTCATCGAGGCGGCCGTGGCCGGGAAGATCGACGTCGCCTCCTTCTCCGGCTTCACCTACGTGACCGCGCTCAACAACGGGGCCAAGATCACGCCGATCTCGTCGATCATCACCGTCAAGGGGCAGGAGCCGGGCTACTACTCCGAGGCGATCGTCCCGAAGGACTCGTCGATCACGAAGATCGAGGAGTTCAAGGGCAAGAAGGTCTGCTTCGTCGACCCGTCCTCGACGTCCGGGTACCTGTTCCCGAGCTACAACCTGCTCGAGGCCGGCATCGACCCCGAGAAGGACATCACCCCGGTCTTCGCCGGCAAGCACGACGTCTCGGTGACGAAGACCGCCGAGGGCGTCGAGTGCGAGGCGGGCTTCGCCGAGGACTCCGAGGTCGAGAAGAACGACGGCGTGAAGGTCATCGACCGCACGATGGTCCCCGGTGCGCCGATCGTCGAGTCCGACTCGCTGCCCGCCGACGTGAAGGAGAAGCTCGAGAAGGCCCTGTCCGAGGTCACGATCGACCAGATCATCGACTCCGGCGTGAAGAGCGCCGACAGCGACGCCTTCCGCGCGACCTTCTACGGCACCTCGCCGGTCGACGACGCGTACTACGACACCATCCGCGACATCTGCAAGAAGACCAACGCCAAGCAGTGCCAGGCCTGACCTGAGCGCCAGTCCCGCCCTTCGACAAGCGGTTCCTGAGCTTGTCGAAGGGCAGTGACCGGTGCTCCGGCACCCGGTCACCGAGCCTGTCGAGCTGCGACATCCGTACCACCATCAACCTCACGAGAGGCAGCAGCCATGAGCGTCACCGAGCAGCAGGCGCGTCGCACCGCACCCGACGGAGCGGAACCGCTCGTGCGTCTCCGCGGGGTCACGAAGCGCTTCGACCGGACGGTCGCCCTGCAGCGCGTCGACCTCGACATCCGTCGCGGCGAGATCGTCGTCCTGCTCGGTCTGTCGGGCTCCGGCAAGTCGACGCTCCTCCGTCACCTGGACGGCCTCGAGCGGCCCACCGCCGGGTCGGTCTCGGTCCTCGGTGACGAGGTGCCGGCCCTCGGACAGCGTGCCCTGCGCCGGCTCCGCGCCCGCGTCGGGTTCGTCTTCCAGCAGTTCGAGCTGGTCCCGTCGCTCACCGTCCTCGAGAACGTCCTGACCGGTTCGCTGGCGGGCGTCCGCGGACCGCGTCTCGGCATCCTCGGCTACGGCCGCACCCTGAAGTTGAAGGCGCTCGGCCACCTCGACCGCGTCGGGCTCCTCGAGCGCGCCTACCAGCGCGCCGACACCCTCTCCGGCGGTCAGCAGCAGCGCGTCGCCATCGCCAGAGCGCTCATGCAGGACCCCGAGATCCTCCTCGCCGACGAGCCCGTCGCCTCCCTCGACCCGGAATCGAGCGAGCAGGTGATGGCCCTCATCCGCGAGATCGCGATCGACCGCGGACTCACCGTCGTGTGCAGCCTGCACCAGGTCGACCTCGCGCTCTCCTGGGGCGACCGCATCGTCGGTCTCCGCCACGGCGAGGTGGTCCTCGACACCACGACCGACGGCCTGTCCAAGACCGAGGTGATGGAGATCTACGGCCGGGTCGCGACGAGCACCCGTGAGCTGCAGGCGATCGCGGTGGAGTTGGAGACCGACGAGCTGCTCGGCGACCCCGACGACGACCTCCGCGGCCTGCTCGGTGTCGAGGAGCGCGTGGGCGAGGACGAACTGCCCGACGACCCGGAGTGGGAGTTCGACGCCGATGTCGACGGCCGCGAGCCCGACGAGCTCCGTCGACCGGGCGGGACCCGCTGATGGTCGTCACCGCACCCGCGAAGACGGCACCGCCCGCCGGCCGCCCGCCAGGACTCTCCGGACCCGTTCCCGTCGGTCGGCTCCGACCGCAGACGATCGCCGCCGTGCTCACGCTGATCGCGCTGCTCGCGTTCTCGGTCTACTCGCTCATCGAGGTCGGGATCTCGATCCCGAACATGGTGGCGAGCTGGGGCAACGCGGTCAACTTCTTCAACCGGGTGGGCACGATCACGTTCCCGCCGCCCGGGGAACTGCTGTCGCTCACCGCCCTGACCCTGGGGATCGTCATCTCAGGCACCGTCCTCGCTGCGGTGCTCTCGATCCCGGTCGCGTACCTCGCGGCCGCCAACACGACCCCGGGACCGGCCTGGCGCGCGGTCGGTCGGTTCGTCGGCGTGCTCAGCCGTGCCGTGCCCGATGTCGTCATCGCGATGATCCTCGTGCTCATGTTCTCGCTCGGCTCGCTGCCCGGCATCATCGCGATCGGGCTGCACTCCGTCGGCATGATCTCGAAGCTCTTCGCGGACGCGATCGAGCAGGTCGACGAGGGGCCACGACTCGCGATCCGGGCGGCCGGCGGCTCGAAACTGCAGGAGTTCACCTCGGGTGTCCTGCCGCAGGTCCTCCCGTCCTGGGTGGCCACGGTCCTCCACCGCGGCGACATCAACCTGCGCGGTTCGGTCCTCCTCGGCTACGTCGGCGTCCTCGGCCTCGGCCGTGAACTGTCGCTCGCGTTCAAATCCCTCGACTACTCGCTCGGCATCGGACTCGCGATCGTCATCTTCGCGCTGTGCGTCGTCATGGAGATCGTGTCGAGCACCGTGCGGACCGTGATGCTCGGGGTGCAGCCGACCGGACGTGGACTCGGTGACCGCGTCGTGCGTCGGGTGGCCGCGGGCCGGGAGGCACGTCGTGCGGCGGGTGGGAGCAGCCGGACGGTCGCCTCTCCGAGCGCCGAGTCCCGGATCGTCGCTGCAGCGAAGCGTCCGTGGACGCCGGCCCGCGTCCGCGACACCGTCGGTGCCTGGCTCGCCGTGGCGGTCGTGGTCTGGGGCGTCGTCGTGTCCGACATCCAGTGGGGCGACCTCGTGACGTTCTGGGCCAAGGCCCCCGACGTCCTCGTCCGACTCTGGCCTCCGTCGTTCGGCATGCGCACGACGGAGCAGATGGTCGAGGCGATGTTCGAGACCGTCGCCATCGCCTTCGCGGCGACCCTCATCGCCCTCGTCTGCTCGATCGTCATCGGGTCCCTCGCGGCACGGAACGTCGCCCCGAACCGCGGTGTCCGCACCGGCGCGCGGTTCGCGCTCGTCGGCATCCGCGGCATCCCGGAGCTCATCCTCGCGATCCTCCTCATCGTGGTCACCGGGCTCGGGGCCCAGGCGGGGACGCTCGCGCTCGGCATCTGCGGGATCGGCCTCCTCGGCAAGCTCATCGCGGACTCCTTCGAGGAGGTCGCGCCCGGACCGGAACGCGCGCTGACCGCCGTCGGCGCGACGCGCCCACAGGTCTACGCCGCCGCGACGCTCCCGCAGGGCGCCCGTGCACTGGTCGGGCACACCTTCTACACGCTCGACACGAACATCCGCGCCGCGACCATGCTCGGCATCGTCGGCGGAGGCGGCATCGGCTACTACCTGATCCAGGCGGACCAGGGTGGGAACTACGACCAGGTCACGGCCATCGTGCTGATGATCCTCGCGGTGGTCCTCGTCGTCGAGGGCATCGCCATGTGGATGCGGAGGGTGTTCTCGTGAACGGACGACGGATGAGCGGCGGGGTGTCGGCGCCGCGGGTCGGCCTCGGCGTCGGCTCGCTCGGTGCCTCGGCCGATCGCGCGGACGTCGTGATCGTCGGAGCCGGCATCGTCGGGCTGTCCGCGGCGCTCGCCGCTGTGGACGCCGGTGCCGAGGTCGTGGTCGTCGAACGTTCGGCCGAAGCCCAGGGTGCGTCGGTCCGCAACTTCGGTCATCTGGCCGCGACGCCGCAGGCCGGGCTCGCCGCCCGCCTCGCCGCGCGTTCGGCGGAGATCTGGCAGCGACTCGAGCAGGACGCTGGGCTGTGGGTCCGGCGCTGGGGCACGCACGTGGTCGCCCGGCACCTCGACGAGCTGCGCGTCCTCGAGGACTTCGCTGCGTCCCGTGCCCAGGCGGGAGCTGCGGCCGACGTCCGCCTGTACGACACGGCCGAGTTCCTGCAGCAGGTGCCGATCAGTGCCGACGACGTGGTGGGCGGCGCCTGGCTGCCACGCGACCTCCAGGTGAACCCGCGTCAGGCGCTGGGCGCCGTCACGGCGTACCTGGAACGCCGCGGTGTCGAGTTCCGACGCCGGACAACCGTGACGGGGCTGCGCTCCGGCTTCGTCGACACCAGCCGCGGCGTCATCGCCGCAGGCCTCACCGTGGTCGCGGTGAACCACGACATCGACACGCTCCTCCCCGAGCTGGCCGAGCGGGCGGTCGTCCGTCGATGCGCACTCGACATGGTGCGGGTGCGCGCCGAACTCCCGATGCCGATGCCGGCGCCGCTCCTGACCGGGTGGTCGCTCCTGCGCTACGCAGGATTCGCCGACTCACCCGCCATCCCGGCACTCCGTGAGCGGTTGCAGCAGGACCACCCCGGGCTCGCCTCGCTCGACGTCAACCTCATGGCGACCCAGTTGCCGGACGGCTCGATCATCCTCGGCGACACCCACAGTCGCGGCGAAGCGGTCTCCCCGTTCCAGTCCGAGCACGCCTTCGACGAACTCCTGCGGGCTGGACGCACGCTGTTCGGGACCAGGCTCGACGTCCTCGAACGCTGGCAGGGCGTCTACGCCACCGCCCCGGAGGAGTTGCTCATCGACGAACCGACCCCGGGCGTCCGTGTGGTCGCCGCGACCACGGGCATCGGGATGACCACCGGACCCGCGCTCGGCGAGCTGGCCGTCGCCGAGCACCTCGGCCCGACCTTCTCGCCGGCGCAGCCGACCAGCATCCGTGCCGCATCAGCCCACCTTCAGAAAGGCCTCTCGTGACCAGCATCGATCGACCCCAGCAGGACAGCACCGCGGCACCCGACCTCGACGACGACGTGGAGACCGACCTCGCCGACCTCGACGAGCTGGAGGGCGGGTTCGACGACGCGCACGAGGACGACCTCCTGCTCGAACTGGTGGTCCTCGACCTCGCCGGGACGACGGTCTCGGACGACGGCGTCGTCGAGGACGCCTTCCGCGTCGCCGCCGAGACGATCGGCATCGACACCGAGGACGCGCTCGACGCGGCCATCGAGCTCGTCCGCGACACGATGGGCCAGTCGAAGCTCGACGTGTTCCTCATGCTGACCGACGGCGACGAGGCTCGAGCCGCTTCCGGCAACGCCGCCTTCGAAGCGGCCTACGAGCGACTCGTCGGCGAGGGGCGCGTCGAGGCGATCGCCGGAGCCGAGGGCACGGTGCGGCGGCTCCGCGAGCTCGGCGTGGGCGTCGTGTTCACCACCGGGTTCGCCCCCGCCACGCGCGACGCGCTCCTCGCGAGCCTCGGGTGGTCCGAACTCGCCGACGACGCCCTGTCGCCCGCCGACGCCGGTCGAGGGCGTCCAGCGCCGGACCTGCCGCTGACGGCGCTCCTCCGGTTCGGTGCGAGCGCCGTCGACACCATGGTCGTCGTCGGCGACACGGCCAGCGACATGCTGTCCGGGGTGAACGCCGGCGCCGGGCTCGTCGTCGGGGTGCTCACCGGAGCACACGACGAGGAGACGCTGCTCGAGGCGGGCGCCGACGAGATCATCACGAGCATCGCCGAGTTGCCCGCGCTGCTCGGTCTCGACTGAACGACCGACCGGGGGAACCATGCACACGACGCTCACCGCGCACGAGGGCAACGACGTCTTCATCAGACCGTCGCCGATCGCGATGGTCTGGCAGGGGCCGGGGCACCCGCACCAGGCGATGGCGGTGCCCGGGGTGACGCTCGGGCCGGGCGACGTCCTCGTCGAGGTGGAACTGGCGACCGTGTGCGGCTCCGACGTGCACACCGTCCTCGGGCACCGTGACGCCGCCACGCCGCTCGTCCTCGGGCACGAACAGGTGGGACGCGTCGTGGCGGTCGGGGGCCCCGTCACCGCGGTGGACGGCACGGTCCTCGTCGCGGGGATGCGGGTCGTGTGGTCGGTCGTCGTGAGCTGCGGCGTCTGCGACCGCTGCTCCGCCGGCCTGGAGCAGAAGTGCCGCCGGCTCGCGAAGTACGGGCACGACCGGGTCCACCGCGGCTGGGAGCTGAGCGGCGGATTCGCCACCCACGTCGAACTCCTCGAGGGCACCGCCATCGTGATCGTGGGGGAGACGCCGCCCGCCGCCGTCTTCGCGCCGGCGTCCTGCGCGACGGCCACCGCGATAGCCGCACTGGATGCGGCCGGGCACGATCTGCCCGGCACGGCGGTCCTCGTGACCGGCGCCGGGATGCTCGGGCTGACGGTCGCGGCCATCGCGACCGATGCCGGGGCGCGCGTCGTCGTGAGCGATCCGGACCCCGCCCGCCGGCTGCTCGCCGGTCGCTTCGGCGCCATCGCGACCGTCGACCCCACGGTCGGCGCCGCCGAGCACCTCGACGCCGCGCACCTGGCGGCGGGCGTTGAGGGCTTCCCGGTGGCCATCGAGATGTCCGGCGACGCCCGTGCCGTCGACGCCGCCATCGCGTCGCTGTCGATCGGCGGGACGGCGGTCCTCGTCGGCAGCGTGTCGCCCGGTGCGCCGCTCGGCATCGACGCCGAACGGATCGTCCGACGCCTCCTCACGGTGCGCGGCGCACACAACTACCGACCGCGGGATCTGGCACGCGCGGTCGACTTCCTGACCGGTGCGTGGCGTCGGTATCCGTTCGCCGAACTCGTCGGCCCGGAGTTCCCCTTGCAGGACGTCGACGAGGCGCTCGTCGCAGCTGCATCGGGCGCCTTCCCGCGCGTCGGTGTCCGACCCTGAACGACCCGCGGGAGGTCACGCGAGCCGGCTCGAACCCTCCGGCGAGCCTCGCGGGATCCGGTCGAGGTCTCGGCGACGGCGTCCGAGGGCGACGTGACCTCTTCGAGCGCCCCCATTCCGGGGGTCACGACGGCCGATCCACCGCGGATTTCCGCCGATCTCGGCTCGTGAATCCCGCCGCATGACCCACCTTGTGGGGTATCCTCGGGCCATGACGGTCACGACTCGCCACCCTGGTGTGGTCCGTGTCGGTGGTCGCCTCATGGTCGTGGATCCGTTCGCGGAACGAGGTGAGCTCACCGGGGATCAACAGCGCGGCCACCAGCTGCGGCGGAGGATCACGCTCCTGCTCGGTGCATTCCTCCTGCTCACGGGCTTCGTCATCGGTGCGACGGTGGGCGTGCTCGTTGAGTGGTCGATCGTCCACGACGAACGCTCGTCCGTGTCGCTCCCCGGTTTCGACCCGGATTGGGCGCCCGGACTCGACGTCGTCGGTGCCTTGCTCGGTGCCATCCTCGTCGCCGTCTTCCTGCTCGTGTCGGCCGAACGACGCAACCGTCGTCGTCGCCTGGACGGCGGGCACCAGCCGTCGCGGTGGATCGACCCGCTCAACGATCACCTCATCGGGCTGAGCGACGACCTCCCGTGGACCTCGCTCTGGACGCTGACGCGCATGTACGCCACCGCGGAGCGGCTGCAGCGCGAGCTCGTGGAGCGCAGCGGCACCCGCAGCGAGGTGGGCAGTGACGATTCCTGCGATCTCGTCGAGGCGCGGCTCGCGGCCGACGATGCGCGCGACGCACTCGAGAAGACGGCCACGCTCATGGGCGTCATCGTGCCGGAGGGACCGCTGCCCGACGCGCAGGCCATCCTGGCCGACAACGCTCGGCTCCGCGCCCGTCGGAAGACGAGCTGACCGGCACCTCCGCGATGCGGATGGTTCCGGTGGTCAGCGCCCGCTGCCGGTGAGGCGCTCCAGGAGTTCGCGGTAGCGGTCGGCCGTCTGCGTGACGATCTCGGCAGGCAGGGTCGGAGGCGTGGGTGTCGACGGGTCGTCCTGGTCCCAGTTGTGGGCCAGCCAGTTGCGGACGATCTGCTTGTCGAAGCTGGCCATGCGTGCGGTGGGGTCGTCGCTCGTCAGGTAGACGTCGCGGTCCCAGTACCGGCTGGAGTCGGAGGTGAGCACTTCGTCGCCGAGCGTGATGACGCCTGTCCCCGGGTTGCGGCCGAACTCGAACTTCGTGTCGGCGAGGATGACGCCGTGGCGTTCCGCCGTCAGTGATGCCGTCTCGTAGATGCCGAGTGACAGGTCCTTCAGCGCGACCGCGTCGTCCTCGCCGATGAGTTCGACCATCCGGGAGAACGAGATGTTCTCGTCGTGCTCGCCGAGCGGTGCCTTGTACGCGGGGGTGAACAGCGGCTCGGGCAGGCGATCGCCGTCGCGGAGGCCATCGGGCAGCGGGATGCCGCACACGGTGCGGTTCGCGACGTACTCCTTCCAGCCGGAGCCGGTGAGGTAGCCGCGGACGACGCACTCGACGGGGAACATGTCGAGCTTCCGGACGAGCATCGCCCGGCCGGCGAACCCGGCCGGGATGCTGGACACCGCGACACCCGCGGCGTCGAGCTCATGATCGGGCACGAGGTGGTTCGGCACCTCGCGGAGCTGGTCGAACCACCAGAGGCTCAGGCTGGTGAGCAGATCGCCCTTGCCGGGGATGCCCGGCTCGAGCACGTGGTCGAAGGCGCTCACCCGGTCGCTCGCGACGACGAGCAAGAGGTCGTCGGGCCCGGCGGCCGGCTCGTACAGGTCGCGGACCTTGCCCGAGTAGACGTGGTTCCAGGCGTTGGTCTCCGAGGGTGCGCTCACTCGTTCATTATCGTGCATCGGCCGTGGCCGGGTCGGTCGCCAGGGCTTGCGACCTCAGGGCGGTACGAGTATATTCCACGTGGAATAGTTCGCGTGGAGTGATGGGAGGGTCATGGGCAAGGTCAAGCCGCTCGGCCTGCTCGCCGTCGCCGCGCTCGGCTACCTCGCCGAGCGCCCCATGCACCCCTACGAGATGTACCAACTCGCGCTCCACCGCCAGGAGGACCGCGTCGTCAAGGTGAGCCCCGGCTCGCTCTACCGCGCCGTCTACGGACTCGAGGCCGACGGCCTCGTGCTCGCCTCCGGGACCGACCGCGAGGGAGCCCGGCCCGAGCGCACCACCTTCGAGATCACCGACCTCGGCCGGCACCTGCTGGGGGAGCGGCTGCGCGAGCTGCTCAGCACCCCCACGAACGAGTACCCGGAGCTCGGGCTCGCGCTGTCCGAGGCGCACGAACTGGGCGCCGAGGAGGTGCGGATGCTGCTCGAGACCCGCATCCTCCGGCAACAGGCCGAGCTCGCCGACCTCGATCGCCGCATGACGTGGGCGCGCGAGCGAGGGATCCCGCGCGTGTACTGGATCAACGTCCCCTACTCGGCCGCCATGCTGCGCGCCGAGATCGCCCACCTCGAATCGCTCCTCGCCGAGATCGCCGACGGCGCACTCGCCTGGCACGTGCCGGGGTCCCGTGCGCCACTCCACGAGCAGGCGGCGACCCCGCCCGTGTCCGCTCAGCCGACACCCTCCACCTGAACCTCCGGGATGACCGACCAGTCCGGCCGGCGGTCCCGCTCATCCTCGCGTTCCGAACGCGAACCCGTCCTCCGTGCAGAAAGGGACATCATGTCCACCACCCCCACCACGCCTCCTCAGGGCGTCTCCGGTCCGACACCCGGGGCCGTGCGCCCCTGGCCCGCGCTCTGGTCCCTGGTCATCGGCTTCTTCATGATCCTCATCGACACGACCATCGTGTCCGTGGCGAACCCCGCGATCATGCGCGGCCTCGACACCGACATCAACAACGTCATCTGGGTGACGAGCGCCTACCTGCTCGCCTATGCGGTGCCGTTGCTCATCACGGGCCGACTCGGCGACCGCTTCGGCCCGAAGAACCTCTACCTCATCGGCCTCGTCGTCTTCACGCTCGCGTCACTCTGGTGCGGCCTGTCGGGCTCGATCGAGATGCTCATCGTCGCCCGCGTCGTGCAGGGCCTCGGCGCGGCGCTCATGACCCCGCAGACGATGGCCGTCATCACGCGCATCTTCCCGCCGGACCGCCGTGGTGCGGCCATGGGCCTCTGGGGAGCGACCGCTGGTGTCGCGACGCTCGTCGGCCCGATCCTGGGCGGCGTGCTCGTCGACGGTTTCGGGTGGGAGTGGATCTTCTTCATCAACGTGCCCGTCGGTGTCATCGGCTTCATCATGGTCTGGCGGAACGTCCCCGCGCTCGCCACGCACCCGCACAAGTTCGACGTGCTCGGGGTCGTCCTGAGCGGGCTCGGGATGTTCCTCCTCGTGTTCGGCATCCAGGAGGGCCAGAGCTATGACTGGGGCACGATCACCGGTCCGATCACCGTGTGGAGCCTCATCATCGCCGGTGTCGTCGTCCTCGGCCTGTTCGTCGTGTGGCAGGCCGTCATGAAGGGCGAGCCGCTGCTCCCGCTGGCGTTGTTCCGCGACCGCAACTTCTCGGTCGGCAACCTCGCGATCTCGACGATCGGGTTCACGATCACCAGCATGTCGCTGCCGCTCGTCTTCTTCTACCAGACCGTCCGCGGCCTGACCCCGACGCAGTCCGCGCTCATGCTCGTCCCGATGGCGGTGCTCTCCGCCGGGCTCGCGCCCGTGGTCGGGCGGGCGATCGACCGCGTGAACCCGAAGTGGTTCGCCCTCGCGGGGCTCCTCCTGCTGGCCCTCGCGCTCGGCTGGTACTCGATCCTCCTCACGCCCGAGCAGCCGATCCTCATGCTGCTCCTCCCGAGTGCCGTCCTCGGCCTCGCCAACGGCTTCATGTGGGGCCCGGTCTCCAACCTCACCACCCGGGGGCTCCCACAGCACCAGGCCGGTGCCGGCTCGGGCGTGTTCAACACGACGCGTCAGATCGGAGCCGTCCTCGGCAGTGCGGCCATCGCCGCGCTCATCCAGGGACGCCTCGCGGCCGAGCTGCCCGCTGCACCCGGTGGGGCGGCCGGTGGGGTGAGCGAGGTGACGGGTGGCGAGCTGCCCGAGTTCCTGCATGCCGGGTTCACCACCGCCATGGCCCAGTCGTTGCTCCTCCCGGCAGGCCTCGCGCTCGTGGGCGCGGTCGTGGTCCTGTTCTTCCAGAAGCCGAAGGCGGCCGCCTGGTCGACCCCGGAGACCCAGCACGGACAGGCCGCTGCTGTCGCCGCGGCTGCCGCGACCGCCCGGTCCGAAGCCGAGTAGCGGCTCCGCCGACACGGCGACACCGGACGGTCACGGGCCGAGGAGGTCCGTGACCGTCCTGGTGTCGCCGTTCCAGAACCGGAGCCCGGTGACGAGCCCGGACGGGAGGTCGCCGAGCGACCGGAGCACGGCGAGTGCCGCCGCGGTCTGCTCTCCGGCGACGCGTCGGGAGAGCGTGACGTGGGGTGTCCAGGCGCCAGGCCGGGTGTGCTCGAACGCACCGGTGACGTCTCCGGCCACACGTCCGTGCAGCTCCAGCAGCTCGTGCGTGGGGATCACCGTGAGCGCGAGGACGGCGCCCGAGCGACGCGGGAACAGCAGCGGAGCCCCGAGCCGGACGGCGAACGGCGCGAAGGCCGGCCTCCCGGTGAGCTCGAGGTCCTCGCCGGCCGACAGCGTGACGTGCGGACGGTTGCTCGCACCGCGATGCGTGGCCAGACTGCAGATGCCGAGGTCGAGGAGCGCGTGCCAGCGGTCGCGGACGGCGGCCTCGAGGGCCTCGTCGAACGTCAGATCGACGCTGCGCACCGGTCAGCCGATCGGGAAGAAGCCGTGGACGGCGGCGGCGAAGGATCGCGGCTGCTCCACCCAGGGGTAGTGTCCGCACCCGTCGAGCACGATGGCCTGGCCGAGCGGGAACCGCTTCGCGAGGTCGACGACGGGCGCGAGTCCCGTCAGGCCGTCCTCGGAGCCCGCGACCACGAGCACGGGAGCCGTCACGGTGCGCAGGGCGTCGCGGATGTCCTCGACCTCGTCGATCGTCGGGGTGTGCACGAACGCGTCCTGCGCGGCCGGATGCCAGGCGCCCAGCCGCTCGTGTTCGCGGGCGGTGTCGTCCCACTCGCCCCAGGCGATGGGCGCCACCGCCGGGAACAGCCGGTTCCCCGACGCGGAGTCCGGCGCCGCGAGCAGCGCGGGCAGCGCCTCGAGGAAGCCGGGGTACCAGTCCTCCGCCGCGTGCCGGGCGATGATCTCCGCGCTGTCGTCGTCCGTGTCGACGAGCCAGGTGGCGGGCGGCGTGATGAGGCACAGGCGGTCAAGCCGGTGCGGGTAGCGCGCGGCGTAGCTCACGGCGACGCGGGTGCCGGCGGAGTGCCCGAGGAGTTCGAGGCGGTCGACGTCCAGCCAGCGACGCACGGCCTCGACGTCCTCGGCGAGTTCCGGCCAGCTCGCCGCAGCGGTCGACGATCCGCTCTCGGACCGTCCGACCCCGCGCTGGTGCAGCACGATGAGGCGACGTCTGGTGCTCAGGCCGCCGAGATCTCCGAGGTAGACCGGGTGGCGCGCCGGACCGCCGGCGAGGACGACGAGGGGCGGCAGGGTGTCGTCGCCGATCACGTCCACGTGCAGTCTGGTGCCGTCGTGACTCTCGACGACGGCCGACGACCCCGTTCCCGCTGCGGCGCTCATCCGGGCCGCGATCAGGAGACGCGTGCGGCGATGTCGGTGCGGTACTGACCGCCCTCGAGTTCGATGCGCGACAGCGCCTCGTACGCACGTCCGCGTGCCTCCGGAAAGGTGGATCCGAGGGCCACGACGTTGAGGACGCGGCCGCCGGTGGCGACCAGGCCACCGTCGACGTCGGCCGTCGCCGCGTGGACGAGGTGGACCCCCTCGACGGCGACGGCGGCGTCGAGGCCGGTGATGCTCCGGCCGGTGACGGGCGTCTCGGGGTAGTTCTGGCTCGCGAGCACCACGGTCACCGCGCTCGCCTCGGCGAACGCGGGTCGCGGCTGCTCGCCGAGCGTGCCGGTGGCCGAGCCGAGCAGGAGCGCCGACAGCGGCGTGACAAGTCGGGGGAGGACGACCTGCGTCTCCGGGTCGCCGAAGCGCGCGTTGAACTCGATCACGCGGATCCCGTGTTCCGTGAGGATGAGGCCGGCGTAGAGGAGGCCCTGGAACGGGTTGCCCTCCGACGCCAGCTGCCGCACGACGGGGATCGCGACGGTCTCCAGGACCTCGTCGACGAAGGCCGTCTCGCTCCCGAAGCGGTTGTCGAGCCAGGGCAACGGGGAGTAGGCGCCCATTCCGCCGGTGTTCGGACCGGCGTCGCCGTCGAGCAGCCGCTTGTAGTCCTGCGCGGGGGAGAGCGGGAGCACCGTCTCGCCGTCGGTGATGAAGAAGAGGGAGACCTCCTGGCCGTCGAGGAACTCCTCGACGAGGACACCGCCGTAGCCGAGCCAGTTGGTGGCGTGCTGGATGGCCGCATCGCGGTCGTGGGTGACGAGGACGCCCTTGCCCGCCGCGAGGCCGTCGGCCTTGACGACGTAGGGGGCTCCGAAGTCGTCGAGCGCGGCGATCACTGCGTCGAGGTCCTCGGCGCGGACCGCGCGACCGGTGGGTACGCCGGCTTCGTCCATGATCCGCTTCGCGAAGGACTTCGAGCCCTCGAGTGCGGCCGCCGAGCGGTTGGGGCCGAAGACCGGGATGCCGGCGGCGCGCAGCTTGTCGGCCACGCCGGCGACGAGCGGGGCCTCGGGCCCGATGACGACGAGGTCGACGGCTTCGTCCCGGGCGAAGTCGCGCACGATCGAGGGGTTCTCCTGGTCGATGCCGACCACGGTCACGTCGCCCGCGATGCCCGCGTTGCCGGGGGCGGCGATGATGTGGTGCCCGGCCTCTTCGGAGAGGAGAGCCTTGATGATGGCGTGCTCGCGAGCACCGGAACCGAGGACGAGGATCTTCACCCGTCTAGCTTAAGGCGCAATGGCCTAGCCTCGAATGCATGGCCAGACCCAGGATCACGGACGCCGTCGGTCGAGCAGCCCTGGAGCAGGCGCTCGGGGACGCACCGGCGTCGCGCACGGACACGGCGACCGCGGTCCGCTACCTGTTGGAGCTCCTCGTCGAGCGGGCGCCCGGCAACACCGTCGAGGTGCGGGTGCCGCCGTTCGGTGCGGTGCAGTGCATCGAGGGCCCCCGCCACACCCGAGGCACGCCGCCGAACGTCATCGAGATGGACGCACCGACCTGGCTCGCGCTCGCCTCCGGCCGCATCGACTGGACCACGGCGATGGCCGGCGGCACGGTGCACGCGTCCGGCCAGCGGGCGGATCTCACGGGCCTCGTGCCACTGCTGCTGCCGCGCTGACCGGCGCTCCACCACCTCCGCTCCGAGGCGGCTTCAGGCGCGGTCCGGGTACATTGGTGCGGTGACCTCCAACATCGATCCCTCGGCGAACGCCGGTCCCGACGACGCACAGCCGCTCGACGCTCCGGCGGAGACGACGCTCGATGCGACGATCGTCATCCCCACCTACAACGGTGAGATGTACCTCGAACAGATCCTCTCCGCGATCGAGGGGCAGGACTACGACGGCACGTACGAGACCCTCGTCATCGATTCCGGCTCCACCGACCGCACGCTCGACATCGTCGCCGCCCACCCGGACGTCCGGCTGCACGTCATCCCGAACAGCGAGTTCGGCCACGGCCGGACCCGCCAGCTCGCCGCCCGGCTCGCCCGCGGCAAGTACGTCGCGTACCTCACGCACGATGCGATCCCGGGCGACTCCCGCTGGTTGCACGAGCTGACCACGCCCTTGGACCCGGACGGCATGGACGTCGTCGCGGTCATGGGCAAGCAGATCGCGCGGCCGACCTGCTTCCCGTTGCTGAAGTACGAGATCCACGACGTCTTCCGCAACTTCGGACCGGACTTCGGGACGACGGTGTTCGCGAACGACGGCTTCGCCGACGGGAACGGCGGGCTGCTCGACGCCCTCGCGTTCTACTCCGACGTCAACTCGGCCACGCGCCGCGAGCTCCTGCTCGGCGACATCCCGTACCGCGACCTCCCGTACTCCGAGGACATGGCGTTCGGTGCCGACATCATCGCGGCCGGCCTGCGGAAGGCCTACGCGCCGCGGGGCTGGGTCATCCACTCCAACGACCTCACCCTCGACGAGTACCGCAAACGCATCTTCGACGAGACGACTGCTCTCCGACGGATCGGCAAGCCCGTCGCGCGGCTCCGACGGTCCCGGCAGATCGGCTACACCGTCGTCGGCGCGATCCGCGACGCGAAGCGGATCGTCCGCGACAAGGAGTACGGCTGGAAGCGCCGGGCGTACTGGTTCGTCATGAACCCCGTGTACCACGCGGCGAAGTGGAGCAGCTACTACGTGGCCTCCCGCGTCGACCTGAACGACGAGGCCGCCATGCGAGCCGGATCGCTGGAGCACAGCCGCAAGTAGTCGCCGGACAGCGTTCCGCTCAGACGCGCTGCTCGCTGCTCCCAGCGAACCGGGGTGGTGCATCACCACCTCGTGCGCTGTGATGGAGGCATGAGCACGAATCGACTGTTGGTCCTGGGCGGGACGGAGTTCGTCGGGCGAGCGGTCGTCGACGAGGCCATCGCCGCCGGCTGGGAGGTCACCGTCTTCCATCGCGGTACGAACCGGTCCTCGCCGTCGGACGCGGTCACCGTGCTGCACGGCGACCGGACCCTGCCCGGCGGACTCGACGCGCTCAGGGTCGGGTCGTGGGACGTCGCGGTGGACACCTGGTCGTGGGCTCCGGTCGCCGTCCGCGACGCGGCCGCGCTGCTGGCGGACCGGGTCGGGACCTATGTGTACGTCTCCAGTCGTTCGGTCTACGCCGATCCGCTTCCCGCCGGTGCCGACGAGGACGCGCCGGTCGTCGATGGGTCGGCGCACGACGACGGCTTCGCGGACTACGCCCGTGCCAAGCGCGGCGGTGAGCTGGCCGCCGTGCAGGCGTTCGGCGACCGAGCGGTCCTGGCGCGAGCCGGCCTCATCCTCGGCCCGCACGAGAACATCGGACGACTGCCCTGGTGGCTGGCGCGGATCGCCGAGGGCGGTGAGGTGCTCGCCCCTGGTGCCGCTTCCGACCCCATCCAGTACATCGATGCGCGGGATCTCGCGGCCTTCCTCCTCGCCGCCGGTTCGACGGGCGCGAGTGGTGCGTTCAACGTCGTCAGCGAGCCGCGGGCGACGACGCTGGGGGAGCTGCTCGACGCCTGCGTCGCCGCGACCGGGTCAGGCGCGACCCTCCGCTGGGTGGATCAGGAGCGGGTGCTCGCGGCCGGGATCCAGCCCTGGACCCAACTGCCCGTCTGGCTCCCCACCGGACCGGACGCCGACGCGATGCATCACGGTGACGTCTCGCGTGCGGTTGCGGCGGGTCTCCGTCGTCGTCCGGTCACCGAGACCGTCGCCGACACCTGGGTGTGGCTGCAGGCACTCGGCGGCGTGGCGCCGCAGCGCCCGGACCGGCCCGTCGTCGGACTGGACCGTGCCATCGAGCGGGCCGTGCTCGCCGGGAACTGACTGCTGTCAGTGGATCTCGCGGAGGAGGGCGAGCCGACTGCGCGTCCTGACCGCGTCGCGGGCGAACCCCTCCGGTCCGAGGGCGGGATCGGTCATGAAGGTCTCCTGGTCGGTGGCGGCCACGACGTGGAGTTCGACGCCGAGATCGCACAGGGCGTCGACGAGGTGGACGAATCGGGCGCGCGCCTCCCGGGTGAGGGCGTGGGACTCGGGCAGGGCGTCGAGGACCCACCGGCCGTCGTCCGCCGCCCAGGCGAGGTAGTCGCCGACCGAGGTCGGACGCTCGATGAGTTCGGCGCTGGCGAACCAGAGGACGCCGTCGCGCGCGGCGGCGGCCTGGAACGTGTGGCCACTGATCGTCAGCGTCGTCGCCTCGCCTGGCCCCGGACGGTGGAGGCCGAGTGCCGCGAGGTGGGCGTCCGCGGACTCGCCGGCGATGGACCAGCTGCCGCGGGCGAAGCCGTCGCCGTGCCTGACCGGGGAGCTGCGACGGTGGTCGGTCGAGCCGGCGAGTTCGAGCACCTGCATGTTCGCTTCGATCAGGGCGATGCCGGGTTCGAAGATGTGGTGGTACCCCGGGTCCGGCAGCAGGTCCTGCGGCGCGGAGTTCGAGCTCGTCAACAGGGTCACCGGTCGGGCGAAGAGCGCTTCGAGCAGCCGGACCATGAGCGCGCCGTCGCCGGGATCGTGCACCTGGAACTCGTCGAAGAGCACGACGTCCACCTCGTCCAGCAGTTCGTCGACCGCTTGCTCGACCGCGTTCGTCACCGCTCCGGCCGCCGCGCGGGACCCGGCGCCCGGCTCACCCGTCGCCCGAGCAGCGTCGGCGGCCTCCGTGCGGACCCGGTGGATCGCGGCGTGCAGGCCGCGGAAGAAGGAGTGGAAGTGGACGCGACGCTTCCGATGCGTCGGGAGCGCTGCGAAGAACGCGTCGAGGAGCCAGGTCTTGCCCCGCCCGGCCGCACCCCACAGGTACAGGTGTGCGGGTCGATCCTCGCCGATCCGGAGTGACGCCAGACGCCTCGCCACCTCCAGCTGCTGCGGCTCGAGCGTGAACCCGGCGTCGGCCGCCGCGGATTCGACCGCCGCGAGCAGGGTGTCGTCGGGAGGGATCGGAGCGGGATCGGTCGTCTCGGTCCCCGTCGTGTCCACCGCTCGATCGTACCCGTCGGCACGTCGACCGCGGCCGTTCACCATCGGTTCACGATGCCCAGGATCGTGGGGGAGAATGGAGGCATGACAGACGCCACCGGGCAGCCAGCACCGGAAGCTCAGCACCCATCCGAACCGACCGGTCCGACGCCCTCGACCGAGCCCGACACCGACACCGAGGTCGCGACCGTGTACTCCTCCGGTTCGGTCTCGGTGCGCCGGTCGCCCCGCTACTGGCGGTTCCTCGTCATCGGCGCCTTCGTCGGTGTCATCGCCGCCCTCATCCTCACCTTCACGTTCCCGGGGAGCGCCGACTACTCGCTCACCCAGGTGTTCGGCTTCCTCCTACTCGTGTGCGTCGTGGTCTTCGGTGCGATCGCCCTCGTCGTCGGTCTCCTCATCGACCGCTCCATGGCGCGACGGACGCGGATCGTCGCAGCGGATAGAGTTGACGTGCATCCAGCCGGGACCCCCGCGGCCGACGCGGAACCGAACGGTTCCGTCAGTGCCGAGCCAGGTGAGTCCGGCCCCCCGAATCCACCCATCGCAGAAGGTTCAGGACGGTCATGACCTCATCCACCAGCTACCGGGAGGCCGGTGTCGACACGGCAGCCGGTGACCGCGCCGTCGAGCTCATGAAGGCCGCCGTCGCGAAGACGCACGGTCCGGAGGTCTTCGGCGGCTTCGGCGGGTTCGCCGGCCTGTTCGACGCCTCGGCACTCACCGCCTTCCGTCGGCCCCTCCTCGCGACGTCGACGGACGGCGTCGGCACGAAGGTCGCGATCGCGCAGGCCATCGACAAGCACGACACCATCGGCCAGGACCTCGTCGGCATGGTCGTCGACGACATCGTCGTGGTCGGGGCGAAGCCGCTCTTCATGACCGACTACATCGCCTGCGGCAAGGTCCACCCGGAGCGCATCGCCTCGATCGTCTCGGGCATCGCCCAGGCCTGCTCCGACACCGGCACGGCCCTCATCGGCGGCGAGACCGCGGAGCACCCCGGACTCCTCGGGGTCGACGACTACGACGTCGCCGGGGCCTGCACCGGCGCGGTCGAGGCGGACGCCATCCTCGGCGAGCACCGTGTCGAGGACGGCGACGTCGTCCTCGCACTCGCGTCCTCGGGCCTGCACTCGAACGGCTTCTCCCTCGTGCGACACATCCTCGCCCAGGCGGGCGTCGGCTACGCCGACCACAGCGACGACCTCGGCACGACGTTCGGCGAGGCGCTCCTCGAGCCGACGCGGCTCTACACCCTGCCCCTCCTGCGGCTGCTCGACGCCCCGGCCTTCGCGGGTGGCGTCCACTCGCTCAGCCACGTCACCGGAGGTGGGATCGCCGCCAACCTCGCGCGCGTCCTGCCCAAGGGGTCCTGGGCCGAGGTCGACCGCTCCACCTGGAGCCCGTCGCCGGTGTTCCGGACGCTGAGCGCGCTGGCCGGATCCTCGCTCGAGTCGAGCGAGGGCACCTGGAACCTGGGCGTCGGGTTCTTCGCCGTGGTCTCGCCGGCGGTCGCCGCCGGTGTCATGGCGGCGCTCGAGGCCGACGGGATCGCGACCTGGCAGGTCGGCACCGTGCACCTCGGCGACGACGCCGCAGACCTCAGCGCGTTCGAACAGGGTGCCAAGGGGGTCGACGGCGGTGCCGTCCGCCTCGTGGGCGCCTACCGCGACTAGTCGCACCGCTCCGGCCCACCTTCCTCCGTTCCGCCACTCGCCCAGCACGAACCCCAAGGAGTCCCCACGCATGTGCGGCATCGTCGGCATCGTCTCAACCGAGCCTGCCAACCAGCAGGTCTACGACAGCCTCCTGCTCCTCCAGCACCGCGGTCAGGACTCCACCGGCATCGCCACCGCCGACGGCAGCACCTTCCACATGGTCAAGGCCAAGGGCCAGGTGCGCGAAGCCTTCCGCACCCGCGACATGCGCTCCCTCCTCGGCAACATGGGCCTCGGCCACGTGCGCTACGCGACGAAGGGCGACGCCGCCAACGAGAGCGAGGCGCAGCCGTTCTACGTGAACGCGCCCTACGGCATCACCCTCATCCACAACGGCAACCTGACGAACACCCGCGAGCTCAGCAAGGACCTGTTCCACGTCGACCGTCGCCACGTGAACTCCACGAGCGACACTGAGCTGCTGCTCAACGTCCTCGCGACGGAGCTGCAGGGACAGATCAGCGGTCTCGACCTCGATCCCGACCAGGTGTTCAACGCCGTCGAGAACGTGCACGAGCGGGTCGAAGGCTCCTACGCGACGATCGCCCTCATCGCCGGTCACGGCCTGCTCGCCTTCCGCGACCCGTTCGGTATCCGTCCGCTCATCCTCGGCAAGCGCCAGACGGGCCTGGTCGGCAACGACTGGGTGGTCGCCTCGGAGTCGCTCGTCCTCGAGGCCGGCGGCTACGAGATCGTCCGTGAGATCGCCCCGGGCGAGGCCGTCTTCATCACCGCGTCAGGTGAGCTGTACTCGCGGCAGTGCGCGAAGAACCCGCGGCTCGTTCCGTGCTCCTTCGAGTACGTGTACCTCGCTCGCCCCGACTCCGTCATGAACGGCATCTCGGTCTACGAGGCACGACTGCGTCTCGGCAACCGGCTCGCCGACACCATCGCCGAGTACACGCCGATGGGCGACATCGACGTCGTCATGCCGATCCCGGACTCCTCCCGCCCGGCGGCCATGCAGGTCGCCCAGAAGCTCGGCATCGAGTACCGCGAGGGCTTCTACAAGAACCGCTACGTGGGGCGCACCTTCATCATGCCGGGCCAGGCGCAGCGCAAGAAGAGCGTCCGCCAGAAGCTCAACGCGATGGGCTCGGAGTTCAAGGGCAAGAACATCCTCATCGTCGACGACTCGATCGTCCGCGGGACGACGTCGAAGGAGATCGTCGACATGGCGCGTCTCGCCGGTGCCAACAAGGTGACCTTCACCTCCGCCGCACCGCCGGTCCGCTACCCCCACGTGTACGGCATCAACATGCCGTCCCGCCAGGAGCTCGTCGCACACGGCAAGAAGATCCCCGACATCGCCCGCGAGCTGGGTGCCGACAACCTCATCTACCAGGAGGTCGCCGACATGAAGGCCGCCATCCTCGAGGGCTCGGGCATCAGCGACCTCGAGATGAGCTGCTTCACCGGCGAGTACGTCACCGGTACCGTCTCCGAGGAGTACCTCGAGTGGGTGGAGCGCTCACAGCTCTCCTGAGTCCCGCCTGAACGACGAAGCGCGCGAGCCCCGAGGGGCTCGCGCGCTTCGTCGTTCAGGAACCGACTGCTACTCCGGCGTACCGGGCTGCTCGAGCGGCGCCGGCGCGGCCGCGGGGGCCGCCTTCGGCTTCGTCGTGCGCGGCTTCGCCGGTGCCTTCGCGGTGGCCGGCTTCGCTGCGGCGCCCGTCGTCTTCGTCGCCGGTGCCTTCGTGGCTGCGGCCTTCGGCGTCGTGGTCTTGGCTGCTGCGGCCTTCGGCGTCGTCGAACCGGTGGTGGCGCGCGTCGAACTCGTCTTGCGGACGGTGGTGCCCGCGGCCGTCGCCGCCGTGGTCGTCTTGGCGGCGGGCTTCCGGGCCGTCGTCGAACGCGTCGTCGTCGACCGGCTGGTCGAGGTGCGGGGCGCGCTCACGGCCGCGGCCGGTGCGGCGGCCGACACGGTCTCGTCGCGTCCGGTCTCGTCGCTCGCGAGGCGCGCCTCGGTCTCGTCGGCGGCGGCTGCGACGGTCTCGGCGTCGCCGGTGGACGTCGACTCCAGGACGATCGACTCGGCCGGTTCGGCGGACGTGTTCGGCGCGGCTGCGGCCTCGGGCGCGCGGTCGGTGCCGGAGAAGACCGCGGCGAACTGCTCGGTCGGGGTGGGCTCGGCGGCGCGCACCCAGTCCGAGGTGGGTTCCGGCGCCGGAGCCTCGGAGGCCGGAGCCTCGGCCGACGGGGCCTGGTAGGCGCCGTACTGCTGCGTCGCCTGGGCGCCCTGGGTCGGCTGCGTGCCGTAGCCGCCGGTCTGGCCACCCGCGTACTGCGAGGTGTCGTAGGCGGCCGTCTGTCCGTACTGTGCGGGGTCGTACACCGGCGCCTGGCCGGTCTGACCCGCCTGGTACGGGTGCTGCTCGTAACCGCTCTGACCGGCGTACGGTGCCTGCGCGGGGTTCGGCTGCGAGGCGGCCTCGCGAGCGGCAGCGCGCTGCTGCTGCTGGTTCACGAGGCGCGCGACCTCGGCGTCGATGGCGTCCTCGGTGATGTGCTTGGACGGACCGTAGGCGTCGAGTCCGACGAAGACCAGGGCGATGCCCATCACGAAGATCGGCCAGATCGGCCAGAAGTATCCCCAGGCGCCGGTGAGGAGCCAGATGACGATCAGGAGGACGGAGACCGCACCCCAGACGGCGAGAAACTGCTTGAAATCGTGCTGCGCCTTCAGGCGCTTCTTGGCGGCAACGCGGAGTTCGTCGGTGTTCATCCGTCCAGGCTAGTCTCCGCCCAGCGAGAACTCCATTTGCCGACACTCGTCTGAGAGATCACCCAGCCGTGAGGTGCTGGAGCGACGGCGAACCGCCGATGCAGGCGCGCGCCGGAACGGTGGGAAGGGCGCGCCTACGCGCCCTTCGCCTCACCGTCGGCGTACTTCTCGGCGTATTCAGCCCACTTGGCGATCTCGTCGTCGTAGCTCTCGTCGACGCCCGTGCCCGGGTGGTCGACGGAGTGCCCCGTGAGCTCGCGCTCGAGCGCGTTGTAGTTCACGTCCGGGCTGAACGACTTGAGCTCACGAGCGATCTTCGTGTGCTTTGCCTTTTGACGGCCACGACCCATGCGAGACCCCCTCATGATTTTCTGACCGGCCGCGCTTGCGGGGCGTCCGGGGCTTTCGCCTACCAGGGAACGATAAAGACTAGCGTTGAGCTTACCATGCCGCCCGTGGACGGGGCGCTCGTACGGAGACGGTCTGCCGGGCACCGATGCCGACACCGCGACGGAACGGGGCTGGGCCAGGACGTCGAGTGGTGGGACGATGGACCCATGACCGGAACCCTGCACATCACCGGAGATGCGGACGCCGACCGCCTGTTGTCGACCGACCCGCTCGCCCTGCTCGTCGGCATGCTGCTCGATCAGCAGGTGCCGATGGAGACCGCGTTCGCCGGCCCGCTGAAGATCAGCGACCGCCTCGGTTCCTTCGACGCGGCCACGATCGCGCGGGAAGAACCCGAGGCGTTCGCCTCCCTCTTCAAGACGAGTCCCGCCGTGCACCGGTTCCCGGGTTCCATGGCCGGCCGGGTGCAGGGGCTCTGCGCCGCGATCGTCGACGACTGGGACGGCGACGCGGAGGCGATCTGGACGCGCGACGCGCCCGACGGCCCGGAGATCCTGAAGCGCCTGCTCGCCCTGCCGGGGTTCGGTGAGCAGAAGGCGAAGATCTTCCTCGCGCTCCTCGGCAAGCAGTACGGGCTCGACGCGGCCGACTGGCGGGAAGCGTCGGCGCCCTACGGCGAGGACGGCAGCCTCCGGTCCGTCGCCGACATCGTCGACCCGGAGTCGCTCGCGCAGGTGCGGGCGGCGAAGCAGGCTGCCAAGGCTGCCGCGAAGCGCGCGAAGGGGGAGTGACGACATGAGCGAAGCGCAGCGGGGTACAGCGATCGTGGTCGGTGTCACGCCGGGGCAGCCCGACACCGTGCTCGTCGAGGCGGCGTCGTTCGCGCAGGCCTTCGCCTGCCGGCTCGTCCTCGCTCACGTCGACGCGAGCCGGTTCGTCGTGGTCGAGAACGTCGACGGCACCGTCACGTCGTTGCCGTTCGACGCAGATCTGCACGACTTCGACCCGGAGCCCGCCGATCCCGGCCTGGAGGCGACGGCGCACCGTCTCCTCGACGACACCGGCGTCGTGTGGGAGCTGACCCAGCTCGCCGGTGACCCGGCTCGTGCCCTCGGTCGACTCGCCGATTCGGTGTCCGCCCGGGCGATCATCGTCGGGACCCGGGAGCGGGGCCTCCGGAAGGGCATCCTCGAGTTCTTCAACGGTTCCGTCGCCGCGACGCTGGCCCATCGGCAGGCGCGTCCGGTGATCGTGGTCCCACTCGCGCCGAGCGCCACCGACGAACCACTCTGGGACGCCTCCGCCGGCGACCTGCGGTGACGGCCGCTCCGACGGGGACACGGGCTCCGCACCTCCAACCCGCCACGATCGCGATGGTCGCGCTCGGCGGCGCGATCGGGACGGGCGCCCGCGAGGCGATCTCCCTCGCGGTCCCGCCGATCGGTGGTGTCCCGGTGGCCATCCTCGGCATCAACGTCGTCGGCGCCTTCCTGCTCGGTCTCCTCCTCGAGTCGCTGCTCCGACGCGGGCCCGACGTAGGCGGTCGACGCGATCTCCGCCTGTTCTTCGGCACCGGCGTCCTCGGCGGCTTCACGACGTACAGCGCGCTCGCGGCCGACAGCAGTGTCCTCCTCATCGAGGGGAGCGCGCTCGTGGGAGTGCTGTACGCGGTGGGGAGCGTCGTGCTGGGCGTCCTGGCGAGCTGGAGCGGCATCGTCCTCGCCCGACGGATCGGCGGTGGCCACTCGTGACGCCGTGGCTCTTCCTCGCGATCGCGGCGGCCGGCGGTGTCGGTGCCGCGGCCCGCTTCGTCGTCGACGGCCTGGTCCGCTCCCGCGTGGGTGGTGCGTACCCCTGGGGGACGACCGTCATCAACGTCAGCGGGTCGCTCCTGCTCGGCCTCGTCACGTCGCTGGCCCTCGGCGGGGTCGTCGACGAGGCGTGGCGGCTCGTCCTCGGGGGTGGCCTGCTCGGTGGGTACACGACGTTCAGCACCGCGAGCATCGAGACCGTCCGGCTGCTCCACGACGGACGTTCCCGGGCCGGATTGACGAACGCGTTGGGCATGCTCGTCGCGTCGGTCGTCGCAGCCCTGGTCGGCTACGGGCTCGGTTCGCTCCTCGCCTGACCGCCCGTTCGCCCAAATACGGGCGAATGAGCGTTCGTTCGCCCGAAGATGGGCGAACGAACACGGCGGCTATGCCTCGAAGCGGCGGTTGTGCCGGAGGTTCAGCACGATCGGGATCCCGAGGGCGACGACGAGCAGCAGGATGCTCCAGAAGCCGATCTCCGACCACAGCAGGAAGACGCCGAAGACGCCGAGTCCGCCCGACAGCCCGCGCAGGATGATCGTGAACTGCGGGAGTCGCTGCGGGCGGCCCTGCCACATCGGCAGCGGCGAGTCGGGGTTCGCGGCGATGAGACGGACCATCGACAGCGTCCCGAAGACGGCCGCGAGGAACAGCAGCGAGAGACCCCAGGTGAACATGTCCCCAGTCTGTCAGTCTGCGACAACTCCCTCACGCCGTCGCCGGAGCGCGTGGCCGATCAGGAGCGGGGCTGCCCCGTGTTGCGGTCGATGTGCGGCTTCCGCTCGACCGGCTTCTTGACGCGGACGATCTCGCCACGTCGTTCCTGGCCGGGCAGCGGCCGTGACCGACGTCCGTAGATGAGCTCCGAGGAGTCGAGCAGCCAGGGCACGAGGGCGACGGTCACGCCGTGGACGAGCATGATCTGGTTGCGGATCCGCGATGCCCGCCGGTTGTGGAGGAGGCTCTCCCACCAGTGCCCGACGATGTACTGCGGCATGTAGACCGTTACGACCTCGGCGCCGTGCTCAGCACGGTGCGCCTTGATGTACTTCGCGAGCGGCATCGCGAACTCGCGGTACGGCGACTCGAGGATGACGAGCGGCACGTGGATGTTCTGTTCGATCCACTGCTGCTCGAGCAGTTTCGTGGCCTCCGGATCGATCGACATGTGGACCGCTTCGAGGCTGTCGTGCTTGGCGGCGATCGCGTAGTCCAGCGCCTTGAGGATCGGCTTCTGCATCTTGCCGACGAGGACGATCGCGTGGTCGCCGGTCGCGCCGAAGGTCGTGGTCGGGTCGACTTCGACCTCCTTCTCGACGTCGCGGTAGTAGCGGTTCACGCCGAGCATGAGGACGAAGAGGATCGGCATGAGCACGAAGACGAGCCAGGCGCCGTGGGTGAACTTCGTGATCGTCACGACGATGAGGACGCTCGCGGTGAGCAGGGCGCCGAACGCGTTGATCGCGAGGCCGCGGTAGACGGAGCCGCGGTTGTCGCAGCCCTCCCGCAGCATCCGCAGCCAGTGCTTCACCATGCCTGTCTGGCCCAGCGTGAACGACACGAACACCCCGATGATGTACAGCTGGATGAGCTGGGTGAGGTTCGCCTGGTAGACGACGAGGATCGCGCACGCGGCGAGGCCCAGGATGATCATGCCGTTCGAGAACACGAGGCGGTCGCCACGGGTGTTGAGCGACTTGGGGGCGTAGGAGTCGCGCGCGAGGACGGCGCCGAGCAGCGGGAAGCCGTTGAACGCGGTGTTGGCCGCGAGGAGCAGGACGCACGCGGTCGCCGCCTGGATGAGGAAGAACGGGATGCTGTTCGCGCCGAAGACCGCGGTCGCGACCTGGGCCATGAGGCTCGGCTGCGGCGTCGTCGCGCAGTCCGCGAACCCTTCGAGGTGACAGGCGTTCTCGGCGTAGTGCACGCGTGAGATGAGGGCGAGCGCGGTGAGGCCGACGAACAGCACGATCGCGGTGCCGCCCATGAGGACCAGCGTCTTCTGGGCGTTCTTGATCTGCGGGCGGCGGAACGCCGGGACGCCGTTCGAGACGGCTTCGACACCGGTGAGTGCTGAACAACCGGAGGAGAAGGCGCGGAGGAGGAGCAGGATGAACGCCGCCTGGGTGAGGCTCTCGCCCTGCACGGTGAACTCGGCGCTCGACGCGACCGGGGCGTCGCCCATGAACGTGCGGGCGAGTCCGGCGACGATCATGACGAGCACGCTCGCGATGAAGAAGTAGGTGGGGATCGCGAAGGCCTTGCTCGACTCCCGCACGCCACGGAGGTTCACGGCCATGAGGACGAGGACGAATCCGACGGCCAGCTCGACGCGCCACGGGTTCAGCCCGGGGATCGCGGAGATGATGTTGTCGACGCCCGAGGCCACCGACACGGCGACCGTGAGGACGTAGTCCACCAGGAGAGCGGAGGCGACCACGAGGCCGGCCTTCTCGCCGAGGTTCCGGTGGGCGACCTCGTAGTCGCCACCACCCGACGGGTACGCCTTGATGAGCTGCCGGTAGCTCGCGACGACCACGACGAGCAGGATCACGACGCACGCCGCGACCCACGGCGCGAAGCTCAGGAAGGCGAGCCCGCCGAGCGTGAGGATCATGAGGAGTTCCTGCGGCGCGTACGCCACACTCGACAGTGCGTCGCTCGCGAAGATCGGCAGCGCGAGCCGTTTGGGGAGGAGCTGGCCCTCCAGGTTCTCGGTCGGCAGCGGGTCCCCGATCAACCAGCGTTTTGCCGATCGTGGTTCTGTCCCGGGCTCTCGACCCTCAGTTGTCACGAGCGGCGATATTACTCCTTCGGGAACCGGAGTCAAGCGGGGATGAGCTGGATGGACAGGCATCGTCACCCGACCGTGACGCAGTGTTCATCGAGCGGGGGAGTGGCGGACCAGGATGGTCGACCAATATCCTGATCGACGGCTGTTGCTTGGCTGTGAGCCCGGACAGTCGCTCGTGATCGACCACCCACCTCAAGGACCCTCATCGTGACCGCTCGCCGTCGTCTCCTCCCGCTCGCCCTCGCCGCCCTCGCCGCGGCCCTGACGCTCTCCGGTTGCAGTGTCGTGGAGGGCATCCTCCCGAAGCCAGCCGAGACCCGGGACGCGCAGTCCGGTGAGATCGTCGGTGGAGGCACGACGGACGTCTTCACCCTCTCGGTCGGCGACTGCCTGAACGACGAGTCGTCGTCCGACGAGGTCACGGAGGTGCCGACCGTGCCCTGTTCCGAGCCGCACCAGTACGAGGTGTACGGCGAGGTCACGCTGACCGGCGACGAGTGGCCCGGCGAGGAAGCCGTCACGCAGCAGGCCGACGACGGTTGCTACGCGCAGTTCCAGGCGTTCGTCGGGATCGTCTACGAGGACTCCAGCCTCGAGTTCAACTACTACACGCCGACCGAGGCCAGCTGGAACGGGGTGGACGACCGGCTCGTCACCTGCGTGATCTACGACTCCGCGGCGACCACGGGCTCGCTGGCCGGCGCGGCACGGTAGGTCGACCGCGCGCGCAGCACCGACGGGACCGCCCGACTCCAGAGTGGGGTCGGGTGGTCCCGTTTCTCGGCCCTGAATCCGGGGGCTACGCACAATTCATGACAACTCATATGTCATATACTGGATTGCTTCGGCCTGAGCGCTGCCGAGCGCCATTCACGTTCCCTCCGGACAAGGACCTCCCATGACCTCCCATCGCTTCCTCCCTGCCATCACCGTCTCCATGGCGGTCGCCGCAGTACTGACCCTCTCCGGCTGCAGTGCTATAGAGGGCATCCTCCCCAAGCCGGCGGAGACGCGCGACCCGCAGTCCGGAGAGATCCTCGAGGGCGGCGCGACCGACGTGTTCACCATCGCGGTCGGCGACTGCCTGGACGACTCGTCGACCGCCGACGAACTCACCGAAGTACCGACCGTGCCGTGCTCCGCGGATCACGACCTCGAGGTCTACGCCGACTTCGAGCTGGAGGGCGACGAATGGCCGGGCGACGAGGCCGTCACCTCGGAGGCGGACGCCGGGTGCCTGGCGCAGTTCGAGCGCTTCGTCGGTATCCCGTTCGAGGAGTCGGCACTCGACTACAGCTTCTACTGGCCGACCGAGGAGAGCTGGGACCAGCTGGATGATCGGCTCGTCAGCTGTCTGATCTTCGACACCGCGCCGACGGCCGGGTCGCTCTCCGGCGCCGCCCGCTGACGCGGCGACGACGACGTGCCCGCCTCCAGACGGGAAGGCGGGCACGTCGTCGTCGATCGTCAGGAGCCGCTGAGCCGCTCCCGCAGGCGGTCGCGGACGGCGACGAGGTCGGCACGCAGGGCCGACACGGTGTCGTCGTCGAGCGCGCCTCCACGGGCGACGTGCTCGCGGAGTTCGGCTCGGACCGCCTGGCGGAACTCGTTGATCGACACGCCGGTCTCGTGGAGCGCCAGGCGTCCCTGCACCTTCTGGTCGGCGCTCTCCTCGGCGGTCGACGTCCAGCTCGGACCGGGCTTCGCGGACTGCTTCGCCTCGCGCGCGGCTGAGGCGAGATCGGCCCGGAGGCTCTTCATGGCCGCCGTGACCCCGCTACGGACCTCGTCGGCGATACGACGGACGGAATCGGTGAGCTGGTCCTCGATGCCGTCGAGCTCGCCCGCCCGTGCTGCGAGCTCCGCCCGGCCCGCCTCGGTGATCTCGTAGACGGTCTTCCGGCCGTCACTCGTCTTCGTGACGAGTCCCTCCTCTTCCAGCTTCGCGAGGCGCGGGTAGATGGTGCCGGCGCTCGGGATGTAGGTGCCACCGCTCCGGTCGGTGAGTGCCTGGATGAGTTCGTAGCCGTGCTTCGGCGACTCGTCGAGCAGGCTCAGGAGGTACAGTCGCAGGCTGCCGTGGGCGAAGACGGGGCTCATGCGCCTGCCTCGCTCCCTGCGGTGGTGGCCGCGCCCGCCGGCTCGGCAGCCGGGCGGCGGAGGACGGTCACCGCGCCGCCGACGGTGTTCATGCGCACCTCGGCGAACTGTCCGGACAGGGCGCCGGTGTGCGAGTTGTACCCGCCACCGCGCAGCCCCTTCAGGACGACGCCGTCGATCGCCAGGCGGCCGCCGACCGAGTTCGCCGTGTAGCGGGCGGCGAGTTCCTCGTCGAGACGGACCGTGATCGCGCCGCTCACGGTGTTCAGGTCGAGCTGTTCGCATGCACCGTGGATGTCGAGGAGCAGGTCGGAGGAGACGCCGTCGATCGAGGCGCGCGTGATGTCGCCGGAGACGGTGACGTCGCCCGAGACCGTGTGCGCCTGGATGCGACCCGTGTGGTTCTGGACCGTGAGCTCGCCGCTCACGGAGTTGAGGTCGAGCCGTCCGGTCATCCGGTCGGCCACGAGGTCGCCGGACACCGTGTTGAGCTTGGCGTCTGCGGTGAGGCCTGCGACCAGTCCGCTGGCGCTGACCACGCCGAACGTCAGGGCGATGTCGCGGGGGACGAGGACGCTGACCTGGGCCGTGGCGCGATTGGCGCCGAAGTTCGAGAACACTTCGAGGAAGTTGTCCCAGCGCAGCTGCGGGTGGTCGATCTCGGCGACGTCGCCGTCGATGGTGATCTTGAGGTCCTTGCCGGTGACGGCCCCCACCTCGATGCGGGCGCCGGGTTCGTCGTGTCCGATGATGTCGACCTGGCCGCCGATGAGGCCGACCTTGAGTCGTCTCACGAGTTCGAGGTCGATGATGCGGCTCTCGCCGGGAGCGATGATCCACTTCTCCTGTGCCATGGTGCGGTTCCTTCCGAGTGATCGCGATATATCGCGTTGAACTGGAATTCACGATATATCGCGTCTCGGTGCGTGGCAACCCCCGGAACCTCCGGGATCACCCTGAGTCGACCCTGGGATCGGCGGCCGGACGGTCGTCGCGGCGCACGTCGGTCTGCAGCGGCGGAGGCTCAGTACCAGGGAGCGATGGCCAGGTCGTCGGGGACGGACCCCTCGTCGCTCGGCGGCCCACTGCCGTCGAGGCAACTGGATCCCGCCGGTACCTCCGAGTGCGCCGACCACGGGTCGTCGGCCTCCGCATGGAAGGGCACGTACCCGACGAGCTTCGAGGATGGAGGCCTCACCTCGGCCTCGAGCGCAGCGGTGAAGTCGTCGAACTCCTTCGTGGCGTACACCGTCGCGCCCTCCAACCCCGACGACGGATCCAGCTCGCAGGAGACGGCTACCGGTCGCCACCCTGCGTCGCGCAGCTGGGCCAACATGGCGGTGGCGGCAGGCCAGGCGGGTCCGCTCGCTCCTGGTTCCGCGGTCACGTCCGACGGCCAGAGGTCCTCGACCGTGATCGCCCCGCGTTGCACGCTGACGTTGGCAGAGGTGTCCGGAACCCGTGGCCCGGTGACGCTGCCGTCCGTGAAGAGCGGATCATCGGCCAACGCGGTGAGCCGGGCGTGGTCGGTCTCGTCGGCCACGACGGGTGTCGCCGACAGGCCGCATCCCGTACAAGCGAGCGCGGCGACGAGGATCGTCAGCGACACGGTCGCGAGGCGACGATGGATCTGCTGCATGACGGTTCCCTCCGCGGCGCCCGAGCGGACGCGTCACCCTCACCGTAACCGACACCCCGGCGTGCGCCACGTCCGACGCCCGACGGGTGATGGGGAGTGCTGCCCATCGTCTTCCGGAGCCGGCGGGGACAAGGTGGAACCATCGGATCAGGCGCCTCACCGGGATCGACCGGGCAGCGCGAACAGCACCGGAGAGCGGGGACCCATGAGTGGCACGATGCAGGTGGACGGCGCGGGCCTGGCGGCGGTCGTCCAAGCGGTGGGTGGGGCGGCCACGAGCGCGACGGGGGTCTTCTCGACCTGCCTCGACACGTCGTTCCTCGACGAGCAGGTGGCTGCGAACGCCGCCGCCTTCGAACTGACGTGGCGGACCGAGATGACGGAGGCGGGCAAGACACTCGACGACTTCGCACGGTGGATGCAGAACGTCGCGGACACGATGGCCGGCACGGACGCGGCGCTCGCCGAGGACGCCTCATGACCGCGCCGCCGCCGCAGGCTCCGCCACCCACGGCGGTCCCGTCCGATCGTCGTGACGCGGCCGAGCGGGCCGCGACCGGCGCGCGGGTCGCGTCCCTGGCCGCGGAACTCCGAGGAGCCGGCGTCCCCGCCGGCGTCACCGAGCAGGTCGCGAGTGTGGTCCGCACGGCCGGTCTCGACGCCGTCATCGGCCTCGGCGCCGGCATGCTGACGGACGAGCAGGCGGGGGCCGTGCTGCTCGACGCCCTCATCGACGCGCGTCGCCGAGGATCCGACAGTGCGGAGACCGCCGCCGAATTGCGCGCGGTCGCCAGGCTGCAGACCGTCGTGCTGCAGCTCCTCTCCGGACTCGCCACGACCACGCGCGCCGCCGGGACCGGGGACCGACCATGAACCTCTCCGACCTCCGCACCAAGAGCTCAGCCGAGATCGACGTGCTCGCCACCTTCATCGGCTCGCTGACCGGCGACCCGTTGAGCTTCATCACCTCGATCGGTTCGTTCGTCGATCGCGCAGTCGGGCTCATCCCCAGATCCTCCACGTTCGCGGACACCCCACCGCCGGGTGACCCGGCCACCATTGACGGGCTCGCGGAGCAGTACGAGAACGCGGTGCTCGCCGCGGAGGCGATCCAGACCACGCTCTCCACCGTCACCGCGTCGAGCCTGCCCGACGCACTCGTCGGGGTGACCGGCGCGAGCGCGACGCAGGTCCTGGCGTCCGTCAACACCCTCGTCGGCAGCGAGATCGAGGGTCTCCGGACCGGTGCCAGCGGTCTCCGCGACTACGCGGACGCCATCACCGCGGCCCGCGCCGCCCACCATCCGGGTGCGGACACCATCCGCGACGGTCAGCGGACCATCGGGAACATCTCCGTGAACCCATGGGCGATGACCAACCCGATCACCGGAGCCGGAGAGGTCGCCGGTGTGCTCTCGGACCTCATCCGCGGGGCCGGCCAGATCCTCGACGGCGTGTCCGTCTGCCACGACGCCTACGACGACGCATGGGCGGCCGGTGAGGCGCTGCAGCGGGCACTGTCGGACGCCGAAGGCTACGCCGTGCTCGCCGGCGTCGAGGTGCCCGTGGGCCAGACGCGGCTGGACGTCCTCGTCTCGCGGACGCAGTTCCCGAACGGTGACCCCGACAGTTCGGTCCTCTCCGAGACGGAATGGGCGAACTACGTCCAGAACTGGAACGCGATGAGCGACGACGAACGCGAACGCATCCTCGCGGCGATGGAGGAGTCCGGCGACCCTGCCGTCAGCGCCCTCCTCATGAGTGCGATCGCCACCGGCGCCGGCAGTTCCTCCGTGCTCGCCCTCGCCGACGCGATCAAGAACGCTCCGCCCGGCGAACGCCAGCGCATGATCGACGAGCTCACGAACCTCGGCGTCGGCGACAACGGGGACGCCACGGTGAACGGCGAGACCTTCGACCAGTACAACAACAAGACCTGCGGATCGACGACGCTCATCACCCTCGCCGCCCAGTCGGACCCGTTCCTCGCCTACTGGCTGCAGACCGGCGAGTTCCTCGACGGCCACGTGCCCGACTACCTCCGGGGACTCGACCTCGCCGACGCGGCCGGTCTGGACACCGAGGATCGGATGACGTTCCTGCAGCAGGCCGTCCAGGACCGTGCGAACGACCTGTTCCCCGGCCCGATCGACTACCCGAACGTCGCGGGCACGGCGCCCGGTGGCGCGGTCACCGAATCCGACCGCACCGGTACCGACTACCACATCGACTGGACCAACGCCCTGGGTGGTGACTCGGGCCGAGGCGCGGCACTCACCGAGGCCGCGGCGGCGGCGAACGACGGGACGCCCGTCCCGCTTCTCGTCGGCCCGAGCGACAACACCATCCCGCAGCACTACGTGCTCATCATCGGCTTCCACGACGGCGACTACGAGATCTACGATCCGTCGACCGGCGAGACGAACTCCGTGGACGAGGACATCATGCTGAACGGCTCGGACGACCCGGTCACCGGCTTCGCGAACTGGAACCAGATCTACGCCGTCGTGAACCCGAGCTGACCCTTCGACAAGCTCAGGGACCGCGTGGGGTTGCTCGGGGATCGGAAGCAGGGGGTGGCTCGGGGACCAGGGGCTTCGGGGTGGCTCGGGGACCGGGTGGGGTGGCTCAGGGATCGGAGGCCCGGGGCGGCTCGGGGACCGGAGGGGTGGCTCGGGGACCGCGTGGGGTTGCTCGGGGACTGGAGGCAGGGGGCGGCTCAGGGGCCGGGGCGGTGGAGAGCGACGTCCGCTCAGCGCCAGCGGTACTCGAGCTCCGGGCGCCCCGGGGTGCCGTAGCGCGGCGACCGCTCGACGGCGCCCGTCTCGGCGAGGTACTCGAGGTAGCGCCTGGCCGTCACCCGCGACAGGGACCCCGCGGCTGCCGCTTCGCTCGCGGAGAGTGGTCCGGCCGCCTGCCGGAGGAGGTCCGAGACCAGACGCAGGGTGTCCTCCGAGAGGCCCTTCGCCAACTGCGGGCGGGAGGACGGCGCTCGCAGCGTGGCGAGCGTGAGGTCCACCTCGTGCTGGCTCGCGACCGAGCCCTCGGCCGACATCGTGTGCCGGAAGGAGCGATACGCCTCCAGCTTGTCGGCGAACGCGGGGAACGCGAACGGTTTGATGAGGTACTGGACGATGCCCGCCGAGACCGCCGCCCGGACGATCCGGAGATCACGGGCCGCGGTGATGGCGATGACGTCGACGTCGATACCCGCCGTCCGGATGCGTCGGCACAACTCGAGGCCGTGCGCGTCCGGCAGGTTGAGGTCGAGCAGGACGAGGTCGATCCGGTCGTCGGGGGAGCGGTGGGCCGCAGCTGCCCGCAGCGCCTGCATCGCGGTGGCCGCATCGCCCGCCACGGCGGCGAGTTCGAAGCCCTCGACGCGGCGCAGGTAGGACGCATGGGCCTGCTGGGTGATCGGTTCGTCCTCGACGACCAGGACCCGGATGCGCTCGCTCATGTGCCTGCCTCGTCCCGGACGCCGACTGCGGCCGGCAGCGTCACGACGAACGCCGAGGACGGCTCGCGGACGACCTCGATCGTGCCGCCGAGCCGCGTCACGGCCTGCTGGACCAGCGCGAGACCGAACCCCCGACCGTAGCGGCCGGGCTCCTTCGTCGACCAGCCGCGCGTGAACGCGAGGTCGAGGGTCTCCGGGGGCAGGCCCGGTCCGCTGTCGGTCACCTGGATCACGAGCTCCGTCGTCTCGGCGTCGGCGGACCGCTCGGTACCGAGCTCGTCCGGTAGTCCCTGTCCGAGGTAGACCTCCACCCACGGGCGCTGGCCGGACGCCGCGTCGATCGCGTTGTCGATGAGGTTGCCGAGGATGGTGACGATCACCGCCGGGTCGACGCGCACGCGTCCGAGCGCGGGGTCGCTCTCGAGGTGCAGCTCGACCCCCTGCTCGGCCGCCTGCGCCGTCTTGCCGAGCAGCAATGCCGAGATCACCGGCTCCTGCTCCGCCGCGAGCACGCGGTCGGTCAACCGCTGACTCGCTCCGAGGCCCTGCGCCGCGAGGTCGAGCGCCTCCTCCCGCCGGTCGAGTTCGATGAGCGAGACGATCGTGTGCAGCCGGTTCGCGAACTCGTGGGTCTGCGAGCGCAGGGCGTCGCTCATCGTCCGCATCGAGGCCAGCTCGCCGCTCAGGTGTTCGATCTCGGTGTGGTCGCGCAGCGTCATCACCCACCCACGCGGGTGCGGGCCTGCCGTCTCGCCCGGACCGACCGCCGACTCCTGGTTCACGACGAGCACGTGGTCGCGTGTCAGGTGGATCTCGTCCACGGCCTGGCGTCCGCTCGCGAGGAGCTCGCGCAGGCCGGCGTCGATCGGCAGCTCGTCGACCGGCACCGCACCAGGGGAACGCTCACCGAGGGGCAGCCCGAGCAGTTCGGCCGCCTGGTCGTTGACGAGCACGAGACGGCGGTGGCGGTCCACGAGGACGAGCCCCTCCCGCACCGAGTGGAGCACCGACTCGTAGTAGTCGAACATCCTGGCGAGGTCCTCCGGGCCGCGCGACCCGGTGACCCGTGCGAGGTAGCGACGGAGCGTCCAGGAGCCGATCGCGCCGATGACGAGCACGAGCAGGGCCGTTCCGAGCAACCACGGCACCCGGGTCTCGAAGGTCTCGGACACGTTGCTGACCGTGACGCCCGCGGCGACGAGGGCGACGACCTCGCCGGCGTCGTCACGGATGGGTGCGACGGCGCGGACGGAGGGGCCGAGCGTGCCCGTGTACGTCTCGGTGAAGGTCCGTCCCTCGAGCGCCGGTCCGATCGTACCGATGAACGGCTTGCCGATCTGGTCGCGTTCGCGGTGCGTGTACCGCGTGCGATCCGGAGCCATGATCGTCACGAAGTCGACACCGGTGTCGCGCATGAGTGCCTCGGCGTAGGGCTGGAGCGCGTCCGACGGATGATCCGAGCCGAGCTGCGCGACGACGTAGGGGTTGTCCGCGACGCCGTTCGCGACGTCGAGGCACTTCGCGACCGCGCGGTCCTCGGTCTCGGTGCGGGCCTGGAACCAGAGCAGGACGCCGGCGACGAGGGTCATCGCGACGACCGCGACGAGCTGCACGAGGAAGAGCCGCGAGGCGATGCTCCTGGACCGACCGGCCATCGCGTCACCTCCGTCTGCTCCGTCGCGTCGACCCCTCAAGTATCGGGGGTGACGACGGCCTCAGGCGTCGCCGACCGCGACCAGTACGACCACAAGCGGTCACTACGACCACAACCCGCTCGATCCGGCGGGGCGGTCGCAGCATGGGTCGATCGACCACCCGCTGCCGCACTGACGCGGCCGACGAAACGGATCCGGAATGGCAATGACGCTCTCCTCCCTGAAACGGCTGGACAAGACCCACTACCTCTACCTCGCGGTAATCGTCGCGGTGCTCGCCGGCGTCATCGTCGGCCTCGCCGCCCCGGAGTTCGCGAAGGGACTCAAGCCCATCGGCGACGCCTTCGTGGCGCTGATCAAGATGATGATCGCCCCGGTCATCTTCTGCACCATCGTGATCGGCGTCGGGTCGATCGCGAAGGCCGCGACCGTCGGCAAGGTCGGCGGGCTCGCGCTGCTGTACTTCATCGTGATGTCGACCTTCGCCCTCGCGATCGGCCTCGTCGTCGGCAACCTCATCCAGCCGGGCGCCGGCTTGAACCTCGCCGAGACGAGCTACCAGGTGGAGGGGGAGGCCAAGAGCACGACCGAGTTCATCCTCGGCATCATCCCCACGACGCTCGTGTCCTCGCTGACCGGCGGCAACATCCTGCAGGTCCTCTTCGTCGCCCTGCTCGTCGGCTTCGGGCTGCAGAAGATGGGCGCGACGGGAGAACCGATCCTGCGCGGCATCAAGCTCATCCAGGCGCTCGTGTTCCGGGTGCTCGCGATGATCATGTGGATCGCGCCCGTCGGTGCCTTCGGCGCGATCGCCGCCGTGACCGGGTCCGCCGGCGCGAGCGCGCTCGTCGGGCTCGCCACGCTCATGATCGCGTTCTACATCACCTGTGCGTTGTTCATCGTCGTCGTGCTCGGTGGCGTCCTGCGCCTCGCGACGGGCTTCAACATCTTCAAGCTCATGAAGTACCTCGGCCGTGAGTACCTCCTCATCGTCGGCACCTCCTCCTCCGAGGCGGCGCTGCCGCGACTCATCGCGAAGATGGAGCACCTCGGTGTCTCCAAGCCGGTCGTCGGCATCACCGTCCCGACGGGGTACTCCTTCAACCTCGACGGCACCGCGATCTACCTCACCATGGCGTCGATCTTCATCGCCGACGTCATGGGCGTCCCGATGAACCTCGGTGAGCAGATCTCGCTCCTCGTGTTCATGATCATCGCGTCGAAGGGCGCCGCGGGCGTCACCGGTGCCGGTCTCGCGACCCTCGCCGGTGGGCTGCAGGCCAACCGACCCGACCTCGTCGACGGGGTCGGCCTCATCGTCGGCATCGACCGCTTCATGTCGGAGGCGCGTGCGCTCACGAACTTCACCGGCAACGCGGTCGCCACGATCATCATCGGCACGTGGGTGAAGGAGGTCGACCGGGTGCAGGTCGGCGAGGTCCTCTCCGGTCGCTCGCGGTTCGACGAGGCGACGATGAGCGTCGACGACCACACGGGCGCGGTGGCGGTGGCTGCGGCGAAGCCCTGACCGGCTGGCTCCTCGACAGACGCAGGGACCGGACATCCGGTCCCTGCCCTTCGACAAGCTCAGGGACCGGAGGCCCGGTGCTTTAGTTGGCCGGGGAGTCGACGATCGGCTTCGACGGCGGGGTGTCGCCCTCGAGCACCGCCTCGTCCACGGCGGTGGTCGAGTGTTCCGTCCGCGGAGCGATCCGGAACAACGGGATCGTGTAGCCGCAGATCGGGCCGATGAGCACGGCGAAGACCACCGTTCCGATGCCGACGTTCCCGCCGAGCAGCCACCCGATGCCGAGGACGACGAGCTCCACGCCCGTGCGCCCGACCCAGATCGGCCAGCCGGTGACGCGGTGGATGCCGGTCATGAGGCCGTCCCGCGGGCCGGGGCCGAAGTTGCCGCCGATGTAGAGGCCGGATGCGACGCCGAGGAGGAGCAGTCCGCCGGCGAACAGCAGGATGCGCGCCCACAGGTCGAGGTCCGCGGGGATGAACGCCAGCCCGATGTCGGCCGATGGCCCCACGAGGAGGACGTTCAGGACGGTGCCGACACCCGGCCGCTGCTTGAGCGGGATCCAGGCGAGGAGCACGAGCCCGCCGACGATGATCGTGATGAGTCCGAAGCTCAGGCCGGTTCGCAGGTTGAGCCCCTGGGTCAGGACGTCCCACGGGGCGACGCCGACCGCACCGCGCACGATCATCGCGATGGCGATGCCGTACAGGAAGAGGCCGATGAGGAGTTGGAGCACACGACGGGTCATGGTGGACAATCCAATTGCAGGATTGGCTTTGGCGCTAGAGGCCAATCCGGGTATCGTGGTTCAATGGCTTCCATCACCCTGAGTGCCCGATCGCTCGCCGCCCTGCTCGGGCAGTGGAAGACCGCTGCGCCCGCGTACCGCGGTCTCGCCGACCGCATCCGACTCCTCGTCCTCGACGGACGCATCCCGGTCGGCACCCGTCTGCCGGCCGAGCGGGAACTGGCCGATCGGCTCGCGCTGAGCCGCACCACGGTCACCGCGGCGTACCGCGAACTGCGCGAGGCCGGTTACCTCCGCAGCATCCGCGGTTCTGGCAGCGTCACCCTCCTGCCGTCGGCACCCACTGCGCTGGCTCCCGTGCCACAGGGCGGGTTCCTCGACTTCAGCAAGGCGGCCGTCCCGCCGTGCCCCGAGATCATCGACGCCGTGGCCACTGCCGCCGCCGAGCTGCCGCGGTACATGCACGACTTCGACTACGACCTCGTCGGCATGCCCGAGCTCCGGCAGGCCATCGCCGACCGCTACACCGCGCGCGGCCTGCCCACCGACCCCGACGAGATCATGGTGACCGTCGGGGCTCAGCACGCGATCGCCCTCATCGCGCGCACCCTGCTCAGTCGAGGTGACCGCGTCCTCGTCGAGATGCCGAGCTATCCCCACGCCTATGAGGCGCTCCGCGCGGCCGGAGCCAGGCTCGGCGCGGCGACCGTCTCCTCGGAGACCGGCTGGGACGTCCGCGAGCTCGAACAGTGGTTCGAACGCACGAGCCCCGCGATGGCGTACCTCATGCCGGACTTCCACAACCCCACCGGGGCGTCGATGCCGCTCGAGACCCGCCGACGGGTCGCTGCAGCCGCCGAGCGGCACGGGACGGTGCTCGTGATCGACGAGACCACGGCCGAACTCGACATCGACCGGCCGACGGATCAGGGCCTCGACGGCACCCCGTTCGCCGCACTCCAGGGCGCGCCGGCGTCGATCATCACGATCGGTTCGGTGGGCAAGACGATCTGGGGCGGCCTCCGCATCGGGTGGATCCGCGCCGAGCGAGGCACGATCAGGAAGCTCGTCTCGGCGCGCTCACTGGGCGATCTCGGCACCCCGATCCTCGACCAGCTGACCGTCCAGCAGTTGATGCCGGCGATGGACGGCATCGTCGCCCGGCGCGGTGTCGCGCTCGGCGAGACCCGCGACCGGCTCGTCGACCTGCTGGCCGACCGCCTCCCCGAGTGGACCGTGCCGCGGGTCGACGGCGGGATCGCCACCTGGGTGAACCTCGGCGAGGCAGCCTCCTCGCAGCTTTCGCTCGCGGCTCGGAGTCACGGGCTCGTGATCGTCGCCGGGCCGCGGTTCGGGATCGACGGTGCGTTCGAGCGCTACCTGCGCATCCCGATCAGCTATCCGTGGGCCCAGACCGAGCAGGCGGTCGAGCTGCTGACGCAGACGTGGCACTCCGCGATGTTCGGACATGTCCCGGCGCTGGACTACCTCGAAGACGTCGTCTGAGGTCGCCGCCGACGAGCGTGACACCGCTCCACACGCAGTGCTCGTGCGTGCCGTGTCCAGCCTCCGCGCGAGACCGCCGTCGGAGGGGTGTGCGGTGACATAATTACAGCGTCCGCACCTCTCGCAACAACCGAAAGCGGCTCCGTGCACCTGCTCTCCGTCCTCAGCATGAAGAACCGCGCGTTGATCGCGCTCGTCACCATCGTGGCCGCCGTGTTCGGTGTCCTGGCGGTGGGCGGCCTCAAGCAGGAGCTCATCCCGTCGGTCCAGTTCCCGCAGCTCGCGATCATCACGAGCTACCCGGGTGCGGCACCCGAGGTCGTCAACGACGACGTCTCGACCCCGATCGAGACCGCGATCCAGGGCGTGCCCGGTATCGAGTCCACCTCGGCGACGTCGAGCACGAACTCGAGCCTCATCAGCGCGACCTTCACCTACGGCACGGACCTCGCCACCGCCGAGCAGAAGATCACCCAGGCGATCAACCGCATCAAGTCGACCCTGCCCGACACCGTCGACCCGCAGGTGGTCAGCGGCAGCATCGACGACCTCCCGGTCATCCAGATCGCCGTGTCCGGCGCGGCCGACCAGGACTCCCTGGCCGAGGTGCTCTCGAGCTCCGTGGTCCCCGACATCAAGGACGTCGACGGCGTCCGCGACGCGGCGATCGTCGGCGAGGTGGGCAAGCGGGTCACGATCACCCCCGACGACGCCAAACTGGCCCTCGCGGGGCAGACCAGCCGGGTCATCGGTACGACACTGCAGCAGAACGGCTCCCTGCAGCCCGCGGGCGACATCACCGAAGGCGACAAGACGTTCTCCGTGCAGACGGGCACGAAGCTCACCTCGGTCGCCGACATCGCCGCCCTGCCGATCACGGGCGCCTTCGCCGCCGACGGCTCCGTCCTGACCATCGGCGACGTCGCGACAGTCGCCCTGAGCGACGACCCGATCACGTCGATCTCGCGCGTCGACGGCGAGCCGGCGCTCACCATCGCCGTCACGAAGCTGCCCGCGGCGAACACCGTCGAGGTCTCGCAGGGCGTGCGCGACCTCCTGCCCGAGCTCGAGCGCACGATCGGCTCCGACGCCAAGCTCACCGTCGTGTTCGATCAGGCGCCCTACATCGAGCAGTCGATCGAGTCGCTGACGACGGAGGGGCTACTCGGCCTCGTCTTCGCGGTCCTCATCATCCTCATCTTCCTGCTCGACGTCCGCGCGACGATCGTGACCGCCATCTCCATCCCGACGTCCGTACTCATCACCTTCATCGGCCTCCAGGTCGCCGAGTATTCGCTCAACATCCTCACGCTAGGCGCGCTGACGATCGCCATCGGGCGCGTGGTCGACGACTCCATCGTCGTGATCGAGAACATCAAGCGACACCTCTCGTTCGGCGACAACCGCACGGGCGCGCAGCGCGCCGGATCGATCCTGAGCGCCGTCCAGGAGGTCGCCGGAGCCATCACCGCGTCGACCGTCACGACCGTGGCCGTGTTCCTGCCCATCGCCTTCGTCGGCGACGTCACCGGCGAGCTGTTCCGCCCCTTCGCCCTCACCGTCACGATCGCGCTGCTCGCGTCGCTCCTCGTCGCGCTCACCATCGTCCCCGTGCTCGCCTACTGGTTCCTCCGCGCCCCGAAGGCCCAGCGGCTCGCAGCTGCAGCCGCAGCGGAGGAAGCGCCGTCCGACGCGACGACCGGACCGGTCCGGAGCCGCCGCGAGCGCCGGGTCAGCGTGCAGGACGAAGACGACCTCGAGAAGCCGTCACGGCTCCAGAAGGCGTACCTCCCGATCATCCACTGGACTCTCAAGCATTCGGTCACCACGCTGCTGCTGTCGGTGCTCGTGTTCGTCGGCACCTTTGCGCTCACGCCGTTCATGAAGACCAACTTCCTCGGTGACTCCGGCCAGAACACCCTCACGGTCACGCAGACCCTGCCGGTCGGCACGAGCCTCGACGCTCAGGACGCGGCGGCGAAGCAGGTCGAGACGAAGCTGCGCGACATCGACGGCATCGACACCGTCCAGCTCTCGATCGGGTCGAGCGGAAGCTCCTTGCGCGACGCGTTCTCGGGCGGCGGTGGCGGAGCCATCACCTACTCGATCACGACGAGCGAAGACGCCGACCAGACGGGACTCCAGAAGACGGTCCGCAAGGACCTGTCCGGGCTCGACGACGTCGGCGAGATCGAGGTCGCCGCGTCCGCGGGCTTCGGCGGGTCGAGCGACATCGAGATCGACATCACCTCAGCCCGGCAGAGCGATCTCGCGACGGCCGCCGACGCCATCCAGCAGGCCGTCACCGGCCTCGACGGCATCGACCAGGTCACGAGCAACCTCAGCGAATCGCGACCCTACGTCCAGGTGGCCGTCGACCGCGACGCCGCTGCCGCTGCAGGGTTCACCGAGGTCGCGCTCGGGGCGTACGTCTCGCAGCTCATGCAGCCGACGACGGTGGGCTCCATCGTCATCGACGACACCACGCTCACCATCTACGTCGACGCCCAGGACCCGCCGACCACCGTCGACGCCCTCGCTGCGACGGAGGTCCCGACCGCCACCGGTCCGCGACGCCTCGACGCCCTCGCGACGGTCTCGCAGGTCGACGGACCCGCGACGATCTCGACCGTCAAGGGGCTGCGCTCGGCCACGATCAGCGCGACGCCGGGCAGCGACAACCTCGGTACCGCCAGCGCCGAGGTGCAGACGGCGATCGACGACGTCAAGCTGCCCGCCGGCACCACGGCGACCCTCGGAGGTGTCACGGCATCGCAGAGCGACGCGTTCGGACAGCTGGGCCTCGCGCTCCTCGCGGCGATCCTCATCGTGTACGTCATCATGGTCGCGACGTTCCGTTCGCTGCGGCAGCCGCTCCTGCTGCTCGTGTCGGTGCCGTTCGCCGCGACCGGCGCGATCGGGCTTCAGATCATCACCGGTGTGCCGCTCGGCGTCCCGTCGCTCATCGGCGTGCTGATGCTCATCGGTATCGTCGTGACGAACGCGATCGTGCTGGTCGACCTCGTGAACCAGTACCGGCGACGCGGCATGACGGTCATCGAGGCCGTCGAGCACGGTGCCGCACGCAGGCTCCGCCCGATCCTCATGACGGCGCTCGCGACAATCTTCGCCCTCACTCCGATGGCGCTTGGCATCACCGGCCACGGTGGCTTCATCTCGCAGCCGCTCGCGATCGTCGTCATCGGCGGGCTCGTCTCCTCGACCATCCTGACGCTCGTCGTGCTCCCCACCCTCTACAACCTCGTCGAGGGGTTCCGGGAACGTCGCGAGCAGCGGCGGGCCGCGGCCGAGCCGAAGCCGACGGCGCGCGCGGTCGCCGCGATCGAGGGGCCGCGGGCCGCGACGGTCCCCACTGAGGAGCCGGTCCTCGTCGGCGCCGGTGGCGGAAGCGCTGCAACCGCGCCGAGCGCGCCTGACGCATCCGTTCCGTCGGCCACGGCGGACGTGGCTCCGGTGGACGCGGCTCCAGACGGCGCCGCTCCCGCTGACGCGGAACCGGCGGAGGCGGCCCCGATCGATTCGGTTGCTGCAGACGCCGATCCTGCCGACGCGGCCCCCACGGACTCGGATGCGGCACCCGAGCCGCAGGTCGCTGCGCCGAGTGAGCCGGCGGTGGATCGACCGATGACGCGGTCGGCCGCGCACGAGGTGCACGAAGCCCACGAGGTGCACGGGGCGCATGTGGCGACGGGTGACGAGCTGCCGCACACCGAGGCCATCACCCTTCCCGACGCGGTCTCCGAAGCGCCTGCGGACGAGGTCGTGCATTCCGGCGAGCACGCCGCCCCGGCGGTGCAGCCTGAGCCGGAAGCGAAGGCTGAGCCGGTCGCCGAGCCCGAGCCGGTCCTGGAGACGGAGCCGGTCGGACAGGCTGAGCCGGCAGCGGAGTCCGAGCTCTCTGCTGACTCCAGCCCGACGAGCGACACTGCGCCGACGCCTGACGCTGAGCCGAAGCTCGATGCCGACACGGCACCCGGGACCGAGCCGTCTTCGGGCACCGAACGACCGAAGCGTCGTCGCGCGCAGTGGCCGTGATCGACCACCTGCCGCTCGGTCGCTGAGCTGAGGCTCGAGCCGTTCGATACGAAGCCCTCGGGAACGCCGTCACCGGCGCCCGAGGGCTTCGTCGTGTGACGCTCGACTCAGCGGAGATCGCCGACCGCGCCGGTGACCGCCCGCAGGACCTCGCCCGACTGCACCAGCGCGGTGACCGCCTCGATCTCGGGGGAGAGGAACCGGTCGGGACCGGGACCCGTGACCTGCTCGCGCACCCGGCGGAGCACCGCCCCGGTGCCGACGGCCGGCTCGAGCGGGTTGCGCAGGTCGAGGCCACGGGCTGCCGTCATGACCTCGATCGCCAGCACCCGGCTGAGACCGTCGATCGCCCGACGGAGCTTCCGCGCCGCCGCCCAGCCCATCGAGACGTGGTCCTCCTGCATCGCGGAGGACGGGATCGAGTCGACGGACGCCGGGTGCGCCAGGCGTTTCAGGTCGCTCACGATGCCGGCCGCCGTGTACTGGGCGATCATGAGGCCCGAGTCGACACCCACCTCGTGCGCGAGGAACGGCGGGAGGCCGTTGCTCCGGCTCCGATCCAGGAAGCGGTCAGTACGTCGCTCGGACATGGACGCGACATCGGCGACGGCGATCGCGAGGAAGTCGAGCACGTAGGCGACCGGGGCACCGTGGAAGTTCCCGTTCGACTCGACCCGCCCGTCCGGCGTGAGCACCGGGTTGTCGACGGCACTCGCGAGCTCCCGCTCGGCGACCATCGCGGCATGGTCGACGGTGTCCCTGGCGGCACCGTGCACCTGCGGGGCGCAGCGCAGTGAGTAGGCGTCCTGCACCCGGGTGCACTCGGGACCCCGGTGGCTCGCGACGATCGGGGAGCCGTCGAGCAGCAACCGCAGGTTCGCGGCGCTCTCGGCCTGACCCGACTGCGGGCGCAGGGCCTGCAGGTCTGCGGCGAACACGGCGTCCGTGCCGAGCAGACCCTCGACGCTCATTGCCGCGGCGACGTCGGCGGTGCGCAGGAGCATGCGCAGGTCGTCCACGGCGAGCGCGAGCATCCCCAGCATGCCGTCGGTGCCGTTGATGAGCGCGAGCCCCTCCTTCTCGGCGAGCTGTACCGGCTGGAGGCCGGCGTCCGCAAGCGCGTCCGTCGCGGGGCGCACGCGACCGGACACGTCGGTCACCTCGCCCTCGCCCATCACCGCCAGCGCGCAGTGTGCGAGGGGCGCGAGGTCGCCGGAGCAGCCGAGCGACCCGTACTCGCGCACGACCGGGGTGATGTCGGCGTTCAGCATCGCCGCGTAGGCGCGGACCGTCTCCACCCGCACCCCGGTGCGGCCCGTCATGAGCGTCGAGAGGCGCAGCGTCATGAGAGAACGCACGACCTCCCGCTCGACGACCTCGCCGCTGCCGGCGGCGTGCGAGCGGACGAGACTCGCCTGCAACTGCGCGCGGCGCGCCGGCTCGATGAACGTGGTCGCGAGCGCACCGAACCCGGTTGAGATCCCGTAGTGGGGCTCGGGGTCGGAGGCGAGCGCCTCGATGATCCGACGGGATGCGGCGACACCGTCGAGGGCCGCGCCGTCGAGGTCGATCCGTGCACCGTGCCGGGCGACGGCGACGACCTCGTCGATCGACAGCGGCCCGGCGCCGAGGGAGACCGAGGTCGGGCCGGCGGGCTCGGGATGCGGGCGACCGGAGGTCGTCGGGTCGCTAGTGGTCGGGGTCGCGCCGGGCTGGATGTCCATATTCCGATGGAACACCCGGGCGCCCACCGCGGCGGTGCGCGTAGAGTCGTCCGTGTCTGGGATGACAGACATGGACGACCAGGCGGCCGTGTTCGAGCCGCGGAGACGAGGTCAATGGTGAGTCAGGTCCCGGCAGCCGACGCCACCCTGCGCGTGCTGAGCCATCTCGCCGGCGCCCGCGGCCCGCTTCCGGCCGCGGCGATCGCCTCGGCACTCGACCTGCCGAGATCGACGGTCTACCACCTCCTCAGCGTGCTGCAGGAGCACGGCTTCGTGGTCCACCTGCCCGAAGCCCGTCGCTACGGGCTCGGCGTCGCCGCCTTCGAACTCTCCGGTGGATACGCGCGCCAGGAGCCGCTCAGCATGCTCGGGCGCCCGTTGCTCGCCGAGCTGGTCGACCGGGTGGGTGAGAGCGCGCATCTCGCCGTGCTGCACGGCCGGGACGTGCTCTACATCGTGGATGAGCGCGCCCCGCGTCGGCCGCACCTCGTCACCGATGTCGGCGTGCGCCTCCCTGCTCACCTGACCGCCAGCGGCTGCGCGATCCTCGCCGCGCTCCCGGCCGGCCAGCTACGCGCCCTGTTCCCTGACCAGGCGGCGTTCGTCGACCGCACCGGCCACGGGCCGAAGCGGTACCGGGAGCTCCGTCAGGTCCTGGCCCAGACGACCCAGGACGGCTATGCGCGCGAGGCCGGCGGGGTGACGCTCGGTCTCGCGAGTGTCGGGGTGGTCGTCCGCGACCACACGGGGTGGCCGGCGGCGGCGATCGCGGTCACCTACGACGCCGATGCCGGGCTCGATCCGGCGTGGTTGGCCCGCGAGATCCACCCGGCGGCGGCCGAGCTGTCGCGGCGGATCCGGGGTCGCTGAGCGCTCGGCGGAGCGGGCGGGCGGGCGGTGCGGCGGCTCCGGAACCGTGGTCAGGCGACCGAGCGCAGGATGAGCTCGAGCAGGGCGGTCGCGTAAGCGTCGGGCGCCGTCGCGGCGCTGAACCGTCGCAGTTCGCCGCCGAGCTCGACCACGACGGTGTACGCCTCGGCGTCGCCCAACGACAGGAGGACGTCGAGTTCGTCGTCGAGTGTCGGCTCGCCGTCGGTCGGCGCAGCCGGGGACACCGCGCGTTCGAGCGACCGGAACGAGCCGCGCAGCAGGGCACGCAGCTGGTGTTCCGACGGCAGCCAGAGCGTCTCCTCCTGATCGACGGAGTCCAACGCCCACTCGGTCGTGCCGTTGAAGCCGAAACTGCGGCCACCCGGGTGCTCGTGCACCTCGACGGTCATCTCGCTCACCGTGAACACGTCGCCGGCGAGCTCACCGCCGTCGATGGTGAAGCGGTCGCCGGGTTCGGGAGTCCAGCGCAGGCCGGCGGTGCGGAGCGCTCGGGCGAGGTCAGCGGAGATCATCAGTCCAGTATCGCCGACCACTGTGCGATGCGGCTGGCAACCCCTCGATTCGGGCGGAACCCTGTGCGAGGGTGGAGGATCTCTTCGAAGGGTCCGATGATGCCCGCACCTGGTGATGGCCTCTCCGGTCGCTTCCCTGCGCGCGGCCGCGTCACCACACGACGGTTCGAGGGTGCGACCGGGATGCACGAGGTGTCGGGCGCGCTCCGATTCGTGGACGTGGACCCCGATCGGTTCTCGATGACCGTCGACTCGGTCATGCTCGGCGAGTACGTCGTCCATCGCAACACCGTCGGCCCCGGGACGTTCGACCTTGTCGCCGACGCCTACGGGCTCGATGAGCCGGTCGCGACGATCGTGATGCTCATCGAGGGCGCCGCCAGCCTGGTCCACGGCCGACAGCAACTCGACCTGCTCCCCGGGACCGGGACGCTCACGGAGGGTGCCGAGACGTACCGGACGACGATCCACGACCACGCGACCTATCTGTACGTGTTCGTTCCGATGCGTGCGCTCCGCCGCCTCGGCATCACCCCGACGAGTGCCCTCGGCCCGCTGGCGCCGTCGCCGCTGCTGCGGGGGAGCGCCGCATTCCTCGTGGAGGTCATCTCCGCGTTCGAACCGATCGGCGGCGCCGCGCAGCTCAGGCTCTGCCGGGTGATCGACACGATGCTCGCGACCCTCTACGCGGAGAACGACCTGTTCCGGGCCGAGGGTGAAGCCGGACGCGTTCCACTCCGGCTCCGGATCATCGAGCACATCGCCGCGTCCTTCGCCGAGCGGGAGTTGCGACCGGAGACGCTGGCGCGTCGCTTCAACATGTCGACGAGGTCTCTGCAACGGGTGTTCGAGGGCTCGGGCACGAGCGCCGCGGGCGAGATCGCCGAGCGGCGGGTGCAGCTCGCGCTCGCCCTCCTCTCGGACCCCGATCACCGGGGCCTGTCGATCGCCGAGGTCGCGACCCGATGCGGCTACCACTCGCAGGCGCACCTCCGTCGAGCGGTCGTCGCGCACACCGGTCTCAGCCCGAGCCAGTTCCGGGAGCAGACGAAGGCGGAGGACGCCTGACGTCGCAGCGTCGTCAGGCCGCCGGATCAGCCTGCGGTGCGCCCGCTTCGTCGCGGAGCCGTCAACCAGGGCCGCAGCAGCCTCGTGACGAGCGGCAGGAGCCAGTAGGTCATGATCGGCGTCAGGACGAGCGTCGAGATGAGCACATGGAGGAACACACCGAGCGGCTCCCAACCGGGCACGAGCGCCGTGACGAGGAGGGTGAAGACGAGGTTGAGCGGGAAGAAGCCCAACCAGATGCTCACCGCCTGCTTCCAGCGCGGCGGCGCGGGCGGGATCGGATCCGGGTCGCCGGAGAGCTCGGCCTCCTCGACGCGGAGGATGCCGTCCGGTGCGTCGAACCACCCTTCGATCCCGCTGCGCCGCTCGACGCGGGACTGCTCCATGAACTCGCGGCCGCTCGACAGCCACCAGGCGCGTTCCTTCGACTCCTCCCAGTCGGTCAGCGTCTGTTCGTCCGCGAAGCGGTACAGCATGTACCAGACGTCGCTCTCGGCACCCGCGCGCACCCAGCCGGAGCCGAGGAAGCCGGGGTACCGGTTCGCCAGGTTGATGCCCGCCTGGACCCAGATGGTGGCCTCGGAGATCGACGCCGGGTTGACGCGTCGCTCGATCGAGACGGTGATGGGATCGTGTTCCATACGCCCAGTAGACCGCACTCGTGTTTCGATCTCGTGTCCCGGTGCCGCCCCCGTAGAGTCGAGGCATGGCGACTCCTGACTTCGTACTGGCCCTCCGCGAGCGGATCGGGCACGCGCCCCTCTGGTTGACGGGGGTGACCGCGGTGGTCCTGCGCGGTCTCGGGACACCCGAGGCCGAGGTCCTGCTCGTCCGGCGCCAGGACAACGGGGCGTGGACGCCGGTCACGGGCATCATCGACCCGGGTGAGGAGCCCGCGGTGGCGGCGGAGCGCGAGGTCCTCGAGGAGGCTGCCGTGGTCGCGGTCGCCGAGCGTCTCGCCCAGGTGCAGGTGCTCCCGCAGAACGTCTACGACAACGGCGACATCACGCAGTACATCGACCTCGTGTTCCGATGCCGCTACGAGTCGGGCGAGCCCTATCCGGCGGACGGCGAGAACTCCGAGGCGCGGTGGTTCCCGCTCGACGCCCTGCCCGAGCAGGTCTCGCAGAACTTCCGTACGCGCATCGCGCTCGCCGCCTCCGACGAGCGCGAGGCCCGCTTCACCCGCTGACGTCCCTCCACCTGCCCGCGAACTGTCACGTGAGGCTCGTTCCGGGGCCTGTGACTAGCGTTTGGTGACAGTTCGCGGGCTGGAGGGGGTGGCGGTGGCTGCGGCGATGGCGTCGGCGGCTCGGACGAGGGTGAGGTGCGAGAGCGCCTGCGGGGTGTTGCCGACCTGCCGCGCCTGCTGCACGTCGTACTCCTCGGACAGCAGGCCCAGGTCGTTGCGGAAGGACAGCAGCCGGTCCATCAGCTCGCGGGCGTCGTCGAGTCGGCCCGAGGCCGCGTACTGCTGCACGAGCCAGAACGAGCACGCGAGGAACGGGTGCTCGTCGCCCGGCAGACCGTCGACCCCGCTCGTGGTGCGGTAGCGCAGGAGCAGACCGTCCTGGAGGAGGTCCTCCTCGATGGCGGCCACCGTCGCGAGCATGCGCGGGTCGTCGGGCGCCACGTAGCCGATCTGCGCGAGGACGAGCAGCGACGCGTCGACCTCGGTCGTCCCGGCGTGCTGGACGTAGCACCCGCGTGCATGGTCGACGTTCTCGCGCTCGATCGTCTCGCGGAGGGTCTCGCGGAGGGCCTCCCAGCGTTCGACGGGCCCGTCCAGGCCGTGCTCGCGGACCGCGCGGACACCGCGGTCGAGCGCCGCCCAGATCATGGCGCGCGAGTGGGTGAAGTGCTGCTCGTCGCCCCGAACCTCCCAGATGCCGCGGTCGGGACGGTTCCAGTGCTCCTCGAGGACGCCGAGCAGCGCGCGCTGGAGACTCCACGAGAAGTCGTCGTCCGGGAGACCGACCGAGCGCGCCTCGTCGAGGGCGATCATCACGGACCCGAAGACGTCGCCCTGGTACTGCGTGTAGGCGCCGTTGCCGACGCGCACGGGGGCGGCGCCGAGGTAGCCGGGGAGGCTGTCGAGCTCCTCCTCCACGAGGTGGCGTTCGCCGGCGAGGCCGTACATGATCTGCAGGTCGTTCGGATCACCGGCGATCGCCCGGAGGAGCCACCTGCGCCAGTCGTGCGCCTCCTCGGTGAAGCCGTGCTGCATGAGGGCTTCGAGGGTCAGCGAGGCGTCGCGCAGCCAGACGTAGCGGTAGTCCCAGTTGCGGACGCCCCCGAACGACTCCGGCAGGCTCGTGGTCGCGGCGGCGACGATGCCCCCGGTGTCCTCATGCGTGAGGGCACGGAGGACGAGTAGCGACCGCACGACCGCCTCCTCGTACTCGTCGGCGGGATCGCAGCGGGACGCCCAGTCGCGCCACCAGGCGATCGTGTGGTCGATGCGCGGGCCGACGTCGACCGGGTCCGGTACCTCGCGGTGCGAGGGGTACCAGGTGAGGGTGAGGTCGACGGTGTCGCCCGCGGAGACCTCGACGGTCGCCGAGTGGGCGTGATCGGACGCCGTCAGGTGCACACCGCGGACCACGACGGCGTCGGGGCCGGCGACCGCGACGATCCCGGAGCCGTCCGGGAGCTGCCGCACCCACGGGATCGCGTCGGCGTACCCGAAGCGGAGGCGCACCTCGACGTCGACCGCGACGGTGCCGCTGAGCCCCTCGACCCGGCGGACCACATCCGCCCGGCGGTCGCCGTGGGGCATGAGGTCGGTCACGCGCACCTGCCCGTCGGGGGTCGTCCAGACGGTCTCGAGGACGAAGGTGTCGTCGAGGTAGGCGCGGCTCGCCGTCGCCCGCGCGTCGGCGGGCCGGACCGTCCAGCAGCCGTGGTCCTCGGTGCCGAGCAGTGCGCCGAACATCGAGGGCGAGTCGAACCGGGGGAGGCACAGCCAGTCGATGCTGCCTTCCGACGACACGAGCGCGGCGGTGTGGCAATCACCGATGAGGGCGTAATCCTCGATGGGGCTGGGCATGCACCCATGCTGCCACGCCGCCGCGGGCCTGCCTGGGAGCCATGCTCCGTGACTTCTCAGGGTGGATCGGGTAACGTAGGTGAGTCGGCTCTAGACACCGCGTTTGTACCGCGGAGGGTTATGTCAGTCTGGTGGGCCGGTTTCGTCGGAGAGAACTCCGCGAACACACACATGATGTGGACGGCCCCGGCCAGTGATCGCCCGGGTATGAGCATGCCGCAGCGCAGCCGAGGTTTCGGATGGCGCTGTGTGAGTCATGCAGGTTGTTCATGCGAACGAGTTATAACCCGGAAAGCATTTCTCCATGCCCAAGAACAACACCCCCGCCGGCAAACGCCCGGCCAAGAACTTCGACCCCAAGTCCAAGTACGGCGAGAACAAGCGGCCTTTCGGCTCACGCCCAGGCGCGAAGTCCGGCAGCAAGAGCGAAGGCCACCGCGGCTACCGTCCCGACGCCGGTGGAGCGCCGCAGAAGTCACGCTGGAACGCAGACGAGCGTGCCGAGCGCGCCGCCCGCTTCGAGTCGGAGGAGCGCGGCGACCGCGCACCCCGCGGCGACCGCAATGAGCGTCCTGCGTACAACCGTGGTGGCGACCGGAACCAGCGTCCCGCGTACAACCGTGGTGGCGACCGCAACGAGCGTCCTGCGTACAACCGTGGTGGCGACCGCAACGAGCGCCCCGCCTACAACCGTGGCGAGCGGACTGAGCGTCCGTCCTACGGTGACCGGAACGAGCGTCCTGCGTACAACCGCGGTGGCGACCGGAACGAGCGCCCGTCCTACAACCGTGGCGAGCGGTCCGAGCGTCCGTCCTACGGTGACCGGAACGAGCGTCCTGCGTACAACCGTGGCGAGCGGTCCGAGCGTCCGTCCTACGGTGACCGGAACGAGCGTCCTGCGTACAACCGTGGTGAGCGGTCCGAGCGTCCCTCGTACGGCGACCGGAACGACCGCCCGGCCTCGAACCGTGGTGGCGACCGCACCGAGCGTCCGGCGTACAACCGTGGCGAGCGGTCCGAGCGTCCCTCCTACGGCGACCGGAACGACCGTCCCGCGTACAACCGTGGTGGCGACCGCAACGAGCGCCCGGCCTACAACCGGGGTGAGCGCGCGGAGCGTCCCTCGTACGGTGACCGCACCGAGCGTCCCGCGTACAACCGTGGCGAGCGGTCCGAGCGTCCCTCCTACGGTGACCGCCCGGCCCGTCAGGGTGACCCGCGTCAGGCGAACCGCACCGACCGCCCCGCGCGTTCCTACGACGACCGTCCGAAGCGTTCCTTCGAGGAGCGCCCGGCGCGTTCGTACGACGACCGCCCCAAGCGGTCCTTCGACGACCGCCCGAAGCGCTCGTTCGACGACCGCGGCGCGTCCGACGCCGGCCGTGGCAGCGACTACTACCCGAAGCGCGATGCCGGCTCCTACACGCCCCAGGACGATGTGGTGCTCGAGCGCCTCGAGGCCGACGCGATCCAGGCCGGCGACGTCGAGGGTGTGACCTTCGAGAGCCTCGGCCTCGGCGGCAACATCGTCCGTGCACTGGCCGAGCTCGGCGCCGACAGCCCGTTCCCGATCCAGGCGGCGACCATTCCGGATGTCATCGCGGGCCGCGACGTGCTCGGCCGTGGCCGCACCGGCTCCGGCAAGACCATCGCCTTCGGTGCCCCGCTCGTCGAGAAGCTCATGGAGAACGGCGGCGGCAAGAACCGCAAGCCGGGTCGCAAGCCCCGCGCCCTCATCCTCGCCCCGACGCGTGAGCTCGCCCTGCAGATCGACCGCACCGTGCAGCCCATCGCGCGCGCCGTCGGCCTCTTCACCACCCAGATCTACGGCGGTGTCCCGCAGGGTCGCCAGGTCGGCGCACTGCAGCGCGGCGTCGACATCATCGTCGGCACGCCCGGTCGCATCGAGGACCTCATCGAGCAGGGTCGCCTCGACCTCTCGCAGGTCACGGTGACCGTCCTCGACGAGGCCGACCACATGTGCGACCTCGGCTTCCTCGAGCCCGTGCAGCGCATCCTGCGTCGCACCGCGCCCGATGGCCAGAAGCTCCTCTTCTCCGCCACCCTCGACAAGGGTGTCGCAGCCCTCGTCAACGAGTTCCTCCCGAACCCGTCGGTGCACGAGGTCGCCGGTGAGGACCAGGCGTCCTCCACGATCGATCACCGCGTGCTGGTGGTGGAGCACAAGGGCAAGGACCGCCTCATCGAGGAGCTCGTCAACCGCACCGAGAAGACCCTCGTGTTCGCTCGCACCCGGGCCTACGCCGAGCGTCTCGCGGAGCAGCTCGGCATGGCGGGCATCCCCGCCGTCTCGCTCCACGGCGACCTCAACCAGGCGCGCCGCACGCGCAACCTGGAGAAGCTCACCTCGGGTCGGGTCAACGTGCTCGTCGCCACCGACGTCGCCGCCCGCGGCATCCACGTCGACGACATCACGCTCGTCGTGCAGGCCGACGCCCCGGACGAGTACAAGACGTACCTGCACCGTGCCGGCCGCACCGGTCGTGCCGGCAAGATCGGTCGCGTCGTCACGATCATCCCCAAGGCCCGTCGCCGCCGGATGACCGAACTGCTCGACCGCGCTGAGATCGAGGCCGCGTTCGACGACGCAGCCCCCGGCGACCAGCTCGTCGAGGACATCGCCACCGCGTAGTCCCCACCGCATCAGGAACGCCCGCCGAGCTCACGCTCGGCGGGGGTTCNGCGCGGCACGTGCCCGCACGCCGGGGCACGTGCCGGGGGTCAGGGGGTGAGCGCGGCCCGTTCGTCGTCACGTGGTGCGAGCACGACCGCGTCGTCGACGCCGTCGAACATCCGCACGGGCCGCGTGGCGTCCCAGCGCTGCCAGCCGGGGTCGCCGGTGGTGGCGAACGCCACCCAGGCGTCGTGCATCGCCGTGGCCAGCGACTGGGGTGCATCCGGTCCGGCCATCCGCAGACCCTCCGGCGAACCGGGGTGGTCGAACACGAATCCGATCTCGAGGGCGTGGGCAGCACCGAGGGCGCCGTGGCCGTCCGCCCCGACCTGGCTCCGCCACGCGAACTCGTAGACCCAGGTGTCCGCGCCCGTCGAGCTCCGCGCGTCGGCGAGTCGGTTCAGCGGCACCCGGAGCAGGACGTCGGTGGCCATCGCGCCGAGGATCTCCCCGGGAGAGGCCTTGGGCCGGTTCCGGCGGAAGGTCCTGACGCTCGCCGCCGGGATGCCGAGCTTCAACCGGGCGGCCAGGAGGTGGACGCGCTTGATGGTCGGGAGCAGACCGGTCGGCACGAACCACAGCCGGTACTCCTCCGTGGTGCTGCCGATGAGGAGGGGGATGTCCGCCGATCGGCCGGCGAGGAGCGCATCGAGCGGGCTCTGCGGAACGAGCTTCGCGTCCGTGGCGACGGCGAACCCGGGCCCGCCGCTCAGCGGGTTGCCGCCGGCCATGACGCGCTCCTGCGACGCGACGAGCCCTTCGGGCGGAATGCGTCGGAACCCCGCCCTCGTGGCAGGCACACCGAGGTCCTTCGCCATGAGCTTCGAGATCCGACCGGCGCGCTCGGCGGTCTGCGATTCGAGCGGGCCGCTCTGGACGATCGCGCGCGCCATGACCGAGGCCGCGTCCGGATGGGCGAGGAGGGTGGCGACGGAACTGCCGCCGGCCGACTCGCCGAACACGGTGACGTTGTCGGGGTCGCCGCCGAAGTGCTCGATCTCGTCCTGGACCCAGGTCAACGCTGCCAGCTGGTCGGCGATGCCGAGGTTCAGTGGGACGTCGTCGAGCACCGAGAAGCCTTCCGAGCCGAGCCGGTAGTTGACGGACACCAGCACGACGCCGTCGCGGGCGAAGGCGGTGCCGTCGTAGGCGTCGAGCGCGTTGGAGCCGTGGACGAACGAGCCGCCGTGGATCCAGACCATCACCGGGTGCGGTCCGGCCGACGGCTCGGCCGGTGCCCAGACGTTGACGTTGAGGATCTCGTTCCCCGGCACCGTGACGGTGGAGAGGAGCTCGCCGACCGCCCCGGCGTACGGGGCCTGCGGTGCGGTGGCTCCAGGCCGGGTCGCGTCGCGTGGCTCGTCCCACGGTTCGACGGGCTGGGGGAGCCGGAACCGGTCGTCGCCGAACGGCGCCGCCGCGTACGGAATGCCGAGGAACCGGGAGACCCCGCCCGCGCGGAGTCCGGTGACGGGGCCGCTGCCGGTCTCGATGGTGACCGGCGAGGGCCCGCCGCTCGGCAGGGTCTCGTCGTCGGCCGGTTCCAGCCCAGGGTCGATGCTCATTCGGGTCCGTTCGTCGATGCTCGGGTGACCAACTGTATCGACGGCGTTCGCGCGCGAGCCTGTGCATCGGACGAGAGACCGGTGCGGAAGACTGGAGCGATGCAGATCCGTCCGTTCACCCCAGCCGACACCGACGCCGTCATCGCCCTGTGGAGCATCGTCGGTCTCACTCGACCATGGAACGACCCGGCGAAGGACATCGAGCGCAAGTCGACGACGCAGCCCGAGCTGTTCCTCGTCGCGGTGGATGCCGATGGCGCCCTCATCGGCACGGCGATGGTGGGGTACGACGGCCACCGCGGATGGGTGCACTACCTGGCCGTGTCACCGGCCCAGCAGGGCGGTGGACTCGGTCGGGAGCTCATGGCCGAGGCCGAGCGCCTGCTCATCGGACTCGGGTGCCCGAAGATCAACCTCATGGTCCGGACGGGCAACGACCGGGTGATCGGGTTCTACGAGGCGCTCGGGTACGGCACCGACGAGGTCGCGCTGCTCAGCAAGCGGCTCATCCCCGACGCCTGACCGCGGTTCGTTCGCCCATTCTTGGGCGAGGGAGGTCTCGTTCGCCCAAGAATGGGCGAACGGACGGGTCAGAACAGGGTCGGCTGGACCTGCAGGCCGGTCGTGACGAACTCGGGGACGCGTTTGCGCAGTTCGGCCCGCTCGCCATACCCGTCGCGCAGCATGCCGAGCGCCGACGAGCGGACACCCCCGGTGGCGGGGTCCTCGGTGCCGCGCTCGAGCCCGTGCTCGCGGATCATCGGGCGGATGCGCGCGGCCAGCCACTTCCGGTACTCCTTCGGGGCGTAGGCGCCGTCGGCGTACATCGAGGTGTAGCGGTCGACGAGCTCGGGGTGCTCCCGCGACAGCCACTGCATGAACCAGGGTTTCACGCCGGCCTTCACGTACAGGGTCGAGAAGAGGACGGTGCTCGCGCCCGCCTCGCGGATGCGCGACAGTGCGAGGTCGAGGTGGTCGACGGTGTCGGTCAGGTAGGGGAGGATCGGCATCATGAAGACCCCGACATCGAAGCCGAGGTCGGCAGCGGCGCGGACGGTCGCGAGTCTGGCCGCCGCCGTCGGGGTGCCGGGCTCGATCGACTGCTGCAGCTCGTCGTCGAAGATCGCGATCGACATGGCGAGATCGACCGGCACCCGCTGAGCGACCTCGGCGAGCAGCGGCAGGTCGCGCCGGAGCAGCGTGCCCTTCGTCAGGATCGAGAACGGGGTCCCCGAGTCGGCGAGGGCGTTGATGATCCCCGGCATGAGCCGGTACTTGCCCTCGGCGCGCTGGTACGGGTCGGTGTTCGTGCCGAGTGCCACCGGGTGCCTGCCCCAGCTCGCTTTCGCGAGCTCCTTCTCGAGGACCTCGGCGACGTTCACCTTGACGATGAGCTGCGAGTCGAAGTCCTTCCCGGCATCGAGGTCCAAGTACGAATGCGTCGGTCGGGCGAAGCAATACACGCAGGCATGCGAGCATCCCCGATAAGGGTTGATGGTCCATCCGAACGGCATCACGGACTGGCCGGGCACGCGGTTGAGTGCGGACTTCGCGAGCACCTCGTGGAAGGTGATCCCGGCGAACTCGGGCGTCTGGACGCTGCGCACGAGGTTGTTCAGCTTCGCGAGGCCCGGCAGCGCCGACGTCGTCTCAACCCCGAGTTCCTGTCCGCTCCACCGCATGCCTCCATTAGAACATACATTCGATTGAGGCGGTCATTTGGCATCCGTCATTGACTGTCAGAGTCTGAAGTTTTAGTATTCCAGACACATAGAGAGAGGTGTGAACAATGGCTGTTCATCCATCCATCCAGTCCGAGACCGACCGTCGACCCGTGCGCTCTCGAGCTGCTTTCAAGATCATCTTGGTCGGGCTGACAGCAGCGTCCGTCGTTCTCGCGCAAACGGGGCCAGCGTCGGCCTCTGAACGCGAGTCTTCGTCTGGAGGTCCGGTTTCGACCGCCGCTGCAGCCGAGCCGAGCGATCTCTCCACGGACACGATCGAAACCCATGGTGCGCCCCTTGTACTGGCGATCGTGGGCGCCGTCCTAGCGACCGGAATGGCCGCCGATCAAGCAGGTCGAACCGCCGGTGCACGGGTGTACTACGCCGGCGTAACCCTCACGCAGTACCAAGGAGTGAAGTGGCAGACGAGGGCCACGGCGGTTGCCGCCCTCGGCGTGATCATGGGGCCGGTTTTTATGGCGTCGTTCGAAGCGACCTTCTATGGATTGGCCTCTTGACCAACGGTCAGCTGCGCTTCTTCCTCGCATTCGTGTCTGCGCTGTTTGCTGCGTACGTCGTGGTGGGTGGCCTGCTCGACCCCCTCGGCCTGCAATCCGGTCAATTGGCGATCGCGTTCAGTATGGCCGTCATGATCATCGCGGCCAGTCTGCCTTCCAAGCCGGGAGACTCAGCCAAGTAGGTTCTCGGTGTGTGGTCCCAGCGTTTGGGGCCACACACCGTCGCGCGACGTCATCAAGCGGTCCGATGGGCTCAGGCGGCGAGGCTCCGCCACAGGAGGGCGGCGCTCACGAGCCAGAAGGCGACCATGAAGCACCAGTCGCGGGTCCGGAAGGGGATGCGGGTCCGCTCCGTGCGCTGCGGATGGGCGCCGAACGCGCGGGAGTCCATGGCGAGCGCGACCCGCTCCGCGTGACGGATGGCGCCGGCCAGCAGCGGCACGACGGTGCCGCCGGCGCGGCGGACGGCGGCGATCGGTCCGCGACCCTCGGCCATGCCGCGGACCCGGTGGGCGGAACGGATCACCTCCAGTTCGTGCCCGAACCGCGGCACGAACCGGTAGGCGGCGAGCGCCGTGTACCCGATCCTGTAGGGCACGTGCAGCTGCTGGATCATCGCGCGGACGAACTCCGGACCGGTCGAGGTGAGGCCGCCGATGCAGGCGAGGACGAGGAGGGCCGCGAGTCGCAGTGCCGTTGCGAGGCCGACGAGCAGCGCGCCGAGGAAGAATCGGTAGTCGCCGACCTGGAACAGCAGGACGGACTGGTCGACGCGGCTCGGGTCGGTCCACAGGCCGAAGCTGAACGACATGATCGCGACGATGAGCGGCAGTGCCACGAAGAGCAGGAGGGCGACCGTCCGCGTGAGGCTGGCCCCGACGAGGATGACCACGACCGCGAGGGCGATGAAGAGCGCCGGCGTCACTGGATCTCTCGTGAACGCGAGCAGGATCATCACCGGGAGCGGAGCACCGAGCTTCGCGAGCGGGTTCAACCGGTACAGGAATCGACCGGCCGGTGCCGTGCCCGAGGCGTACGGGTCGATCGTCGAGGCGCTCATCGGGCGGCCGCCCCGGGCAGGTCGTCGAGTCTCGACAGATGCCGCCAGTCGGGGTGGTTCGCCAGCGAGCGCATCGCCTGGGCGAGCGGTGGTGGCCGGAGCCCCGCGCGGTGCAGGAGCTCGTCGTCGCCGAGGACCGCGGCGGTCGTGTCGTGGGCGAGTAGGCGACCGCCGGCCATCACCGCGACGTGACTCGCGTGATCGGCGACGAGTTGGAGGTCGTGGGTCACGACGAGGACTGTGGTGCCCTGCGCGTTGAGTCCGGCGAGGAGGTCCAGGAGCTCGTTCGCCCGCGCCCGGTCCTGACCGAAGGTCGGTTCGTCGAGCGCGAGCACCGGAGCTCCGGCGATGAGGGCGCTCCCGACGGACAGTCGGCGCTTCTGGCCGCCGGAGAGGAGGAACGGATGCACGTCGCGGGCGGATGCCAGGCCGAACCGCCGCAGCAGGTCGTCGACGCGCCGCTCGATCTCGGTGTCGTCGACGCCCCGGATCCGCAGACCGTGCGCGAGTTCGTCGTGGACGGTGTGCGTGATGAACTGATGCTCGGGGTTCTGGAAGACGAAGCCGATGTGCGCCGCGATCGTCCGGACGTCGCTGCGCCCCGGGTCGATTCCGCCGACGTCGACGCGCCCGCGGGGAGGCCGGACCACCCCGGCGATCGCCTGGAGCAGGGTCGTCTTGCCGGCACCGTTCGTCCCGATCACCGCGAGGAAGTCGCCTGTCTCGACCTCGAGGCTCACCTCGTGGAGGATCGGGGTGCGCCGGCGGCCGCGACCGCGTTCGACGCTGAGCCGGTCGACGCGGACCGCCACCGACGACTCGGCGGTGGCCGGGGCGGCGGGTGCTGTCGGCAGCGTCGGCAGTGCGGTCGCGTCGAGTGCGGCGGTCAGCTCGGCAGGTGTCAGAGGGAGGTCCGGCAACGCGACACCGGCCGACCGCAGTCGCAGGGCCGCGAGCGTCGCGACCGGGAGCCAGACGCCCATCGCGAGCAGCTCGTCGAGGTGGCCGAGCAGGACGTCGCGGGTCGGGCCGTCGAAGGCGAGCCGCCCGTCGCGATCGAGCACGACGACCCGGTCGACGAGGTCGATGGCGGCGTCGAGGTTGTGCTCGACGAGCAGGATCGCGTGCCGCTTCCCGGTGCCCTCGGGTCCGGAGACGAGTGAGCGGAGGGCTGCGTAGACCTCCTCGATCCCGGCCGGATCGAGGTTCGCCGTCGGCTCGTCGAGGACGAGGAGGTCGCTCCCCATGGCCAGGGCGCAGGCGATCGCGAGTCGCTGTCGGCCTCCGCCTGAGAGTCGGTCGGGGTTCTCGGCCCGGCGCTCCCAGAGCCCGACCTGCCGGAGCGCGCGTTCGGCGCGGGACAGCACCTCCTCGACCGGGAGCAGGAGGTTCTCCGGGCCGAAGCACACCTCGTCGAGGACCGTTCCGGTGACGATCTGCGCGTCGGGGTCCTGGAACACCATCGCCACGTGCTCGCTCAACTGCGCGACCGTGGAGGTGGCCGTGTCGAGCCCGCCGGTGATCACAGCACCCTCGAACTCGGCCGGGACGGCGTGGGGGACGAGGCCGTTGAGGGCCAGGGCGAGCGTCGACTTCCCCGAGCCGCTCGGCCCGAGCAGGAGGACCACCTCACCGGGTGTGACCTGCAACGACACGTCGTCCGGGGTCCACTCTTCGCGCTCGTCGTGACGGATGCGCACCCGCCGGACGACGGTGGCGGGCTGCGTCGGCGGTACGGGGTCCACTCAGGCCCGCGTGCCGGCCGAGCCGCGGTCGCGCTGCAGGGGTTTCGCGATGGACCGCCCCACACCGGCTCTCGCGAGCGCCGCTGCGACCGCTCTTCCGAGCGCGGTGAAGGCGATCGGGCTGAGGACGAAGAGCGCGATGTAAACCGTCTGGGCGAGGGGCGCGAAGTGCTCGATCCCGAGGACGACGAGCACGGAGCCGCCGAAGACGAGTCCCGCGATGCCGGCTGCCAGGTAGAACACCCAGGCCTTCCAGACGCGGTAGCGCGACACGGCGAAGGGGACCTCCTGCAGGAGCCCGATCGCGAGTCCGGTGCCGAAGTAGCGGAAGAACCACTGCGGGCTGAACGCCGCGGAGACGAGCCCGGCGGTGAGCCCGGTCATGAGGGCCACGCCACCACGTCGGAGGAGCGCCTGTGAGACGACGCCCGGCAGGAAGTAGACGCCGATGATGAGGCCGTAGAGCACGGGGGCGGTCGCGGAGATCGTGCCGCCGACGTACCCGGAGACGACGAAGACGAGGCCGCCCCCGACGCCGATCGCGGCGCAGGTCAGCAGCAGTCGCGTACTCAGACGTTGCATGAGCCCACCTTCACGAGCAGCCGATCTCCTGAGGACAGCCTATCCTTTATCAGCCCGTCGAGACGCCGACGGACACCGCTCGGAACGGGGTCCCGAGCGCCTCGTCCGGGCGATCAGATCGAGCGTCGGCGCGGGGTCAGACGGACGTTCGGCAAGGGCGGCGCCGGGATGCGGTCCGTGCCGTGGCCGGCGACCGACCCGAAGCGCGGCGACCCCGCCTCCCAGTCCTCCCGGGCGGACTCGATGTCCTCGTGGCTGCGACCGACGAAGTTCCACCACATGACCAGCTCCTCCGGGAACGGCGTCCCTCCGAGGAGTACGAAGCGGGCACCGGTCGCGCTCCGGAGCTCGAGTCGATCGCACCCGGGCGCCAGGTAGAGCAACGGGCCGGAGCCGAGTTCGACGCCGCCGACCTCGAGCGCCCCGTCGAGCACGAGGACGCCGTGCTCGAAGGACGGATCCACCGGCACCTCGACGACGGTGTCGGCTTCGAGCGTCACATCGGCACCGAGCAGGGGCGAGTGGACGGTCGCGGTCGACGTCACGCCGCCCAGCGTGCCGACGAGGACGGTCGCCTCCAAGCCTGGAGCGCGGTGGACGGGCAGGTCCGTGTGCTGCTCGAACGCCGCCGGCACCGAGGCGGCGGTCTCCGGGAGCGCCACCCACAGCTGGAGGCCGTGCATCGCGGCCGCCTCCTCGCCCACCGAGAACTCGGAGTGCGACACGCCTCGACCGCTCGTCATGAGGTTGAGCTCGCCCGGGCGGACGACCACGTCGCTGCCCACGCTGTCGCGGTGGCGGATGTCGCCGACCAGCGGCCAGGTCACGGTCTGCAAGCCGGTGTGCGGATGCGGCAGGACGCGCATCAGCGACCGGTCCTCGTCGAAGCGGTCGAGGAAGCACCAGGCGCCGATCATCGGCAGCTCGCGCTGCGGGAGGGTGCGATGGACGCTCAAGCCGCGGACGCCGCCGAGGGGGACCTCGCGGGCCTCGAGGAGTCTCGTCCCGGATCCGTCAGGTGCGTGGCAGACGCTGGGGACCGGGTCGGCGTCGAGTCTCGTCATGAGCGCCTCCTTATCACGGACAACGCTACTCCCGCTCGGCCTGACCTCGGCCCGCACCGACGTGGTTGACTGGGCGCGGGGCCCGTCCGGCTCCGCCGCTGCCGAGATTGGGGATCCCATGGGCCTGTTCGACAAGCATGAGGACGCACCGGAGCCGCTCGCCCGGGGACTCTGGCACGACCGCATCGGCACGTTCGCGACCCGGAGCATCCAGACGCTGGCCATCGTCGCGGTCGCCGCGCTGATCGTCTTCGCGCTGACCCAGCTCTCCCTCGTGATGATCCCCGTCGTCATCGCACTCATCCTCGCCTCGGCGATCTACCCGCTCATGCGGTGGATGCGGTCGAAGGGGCTCCCGTCGATCCTCGCCACCTGGATCGCCCTCGTCTCGATCCTCGTCGTCCTCGGCGGCATCGGATGGCTCATCGTCTGGGCCGTCCGCAGCCAGTGGGACGACCTCGTCGACTCCGCCTCGAAGGGCTTCGGGCAGCTGCAGGACTGGCTCGGCACCCTGCCGTTCGACATCGACGAGAAGCAGATCGAGGACGCCAAGCAGACCGCGGTCGACTTCCTCACCTCGAGCCAGTTCGGCAGCGGGGCGCTCGCCGGTGTCTCCGCGACGGCGAGCTTCCTCACCGGCCTGGTGCTCATGGTCGTCGTCCTGTTCTTCTTCCTCAAGGACGGGCCGCGGCTCTGGGAGTTCCTGCTCCGCCCCTTCACCGGAACCGCGTACGACCGTGCCAAGCGCATCGGCGGCAAGACGGTGGACACCCTCGGCGGGTACGTGCGCGGCACCGCGACGATCGCGGCCGTCGACGCGATCGGCATCGGCATCGGCCTCGCGATCATCGGGGTCCCGCTCGCCTTGCCGCTCAGCGTCATCGTGTTCCTGACCGCCTTCATCCCGATCGTCGGTGCGACCGCCGCCGGCATCCTCGCGGCCCTCGTCGCGCTCGTCGCCAACGGTCCGGTCGCCGCCCTCATCGTCGTCGGCATCGTCGTGCTCGTGAACCAGCTCGAGGGCAACTTCCTCCAGCCCGTCGTCATGGCACGCTCGCTCAAGCTGCACGCCCTCGTCGTCCTCCTCGCCCTGACTGCCGGCACCATCCTCGGCGGCATCGTCGGCGCGGTCCTCGCCGTCCCGATCGCGGCGGTCGCCTGGGGCATCATCGGCGTCTGGAACGGTCCGGACCAGCCGGCCGAGCCCATGCGGCAGAAGCGACCCGAGTCCGTCTGAGGGAGCCCGTCAGGGTCGTGGGTCCGCCCGCCGGATAGCATGTGATCGTGGACCCCCACGATCTCCTCGGCCTCGTCTTCGAGGTCTTCACCTGGATCGGCTTCGGCAGCGCCGTCGTCGTGCTGCTCGTCATGCTCATCGCGCGAGCGGCGGACGGCAGCTGGGTGGAGACGCACGGGGTCATCGTGGACCTGCCGGAGGACGCGGGCGGCGGGGACGTCGATCGAGGTCCGGGGCGCGAGGTCCGCTGGATGACCGAGGCGGCCGAGCTGTACTCACGACCCGTCACGGATGCGGAGTTCGACGCCCTGCGCGACCCCGAGGAGCCGAACGTCTTCTACGCCCGCCGGGAACCGTCGCGCGCACGCTTCCGCCGGACGGCCGATCACACGAGGGCACTCCGCCTGCTCTTCGGCGTGACCTTCGGCATCGGCGTCGTCTGCTCCATCGCCTCGATCGTGCTGCTGTTCGTCGCCGACACCGGGGCCTGACCACCCGCTCCTCGGTCCCTGAGCCTGTCGAAGGGCCATCCTCCCGGTCATCGAGCCTGTCGAAATGCCCCCGAGTGACCCCCTGGTCCGGGCTCCGATCGTCCTGGCCACCCCCTCCCCGGTCCCTGAGCCTGTCGAAGGGCGACGCTCGGGTAGGCTGTGTGCACGAGCGTCGACACCTGGTCCGCTCGCTCTCCCGGAGGCATCGCATGACGGAACGGTGGGCCCGTGTCGCCCGCGGCACCGCCGCAGCCGCGTTCGCCACCTTCGCCGCCGCCCTCTCGCACACGATCGGCGGGGCCGCCGCGCCGTCCGCGTTCGTGCTCCTGGTCGGTGGCACCTTCGCCGTCCTGGTCTGCGTCCTCCTCGCCGGCCGCCGCATCACCGCACTCGGGGTCGTCGCCTCCGTGCTCGTGAGTCAGCTCGGCTACCACGCGCTCTTCGCCCTCGTCCCGAGCACCGTCAGCGCCACGGTCGCATCCGGCGGTGCGACCGGCCCCGCCGACTGGCACCGGCACGGGGTCGTCGAACTCGCGACCGGCGGCGTCACCGCGGCGCACACCCACGGCGACACCACGATGTGGGCGGCGCACCTCGTCGCGGCGGTCGCGACCATCGCAGCCATCCTGTTCGCGGAACGCGCGACGCTCGCAGCGCTCGCCGCGCTGACCGTCCGGATCCTCGCCCGCCGTGCGGCACCGACGCACCTCGTCCCCGCGCCCCGTCGGGTGCGCTGGGTCCGGGTCAACCGCCGTCCGCGCAACCTCGGGGTGGTCCTGCTCCACCTGCGACACCGCGGTCCGCCGGCTCTCGCCGCCGCCTGACCGACGCACCACCCTCCGACCGGGACGGGTGCCGTGCGTGGCCGGGTCGGCCCCGACGCAGCAGCACCCTTCGGCGCGCCATCCGGCGTGAGCCACCCCCCATTCCGCACGCTCGACGCCGTGCGGATCAGTCGACAGGACGATCATGAACGCAACCACCCCCCGCCCCACCTTCCGCAAGCCCGCCGTACTCGGTGCCGTCGCCATCGGCGCCGGAGCGCTCCTCGCGGTCGGCGCGCCGCTCGCCGCCAGCGCCCACGTCAGCGTCACGCCGACCTCCACGGCCGCCGGCTCCTACACGGTGCTGAGCTTCGCCGTCGGTCACGGCTGCGACGGTTCGCCCACGACGAGCCTCTCCTTCGAGATCCCCGAGGAGATCAACGCCGTGACGCCGACGGTCAACCCGAACTGGACCATCGACAAGCAGATGGCCCCGCTCGCGAAGCCCATCACCGACAGTCACGGTGAGCAGCTCGCCGAGCGCGTCGGCACGGTCGTCTACACGGCCAAGACGCCCCTCGCCGACGGCTACCGCGACACCGTCTCCTTCCAGGTCCAGCTGCCCGCCGACGCCGAGGGCAAGACCCTCGTCTTCCCGGTGACGCAGACGTGCGAGGTCGGCCAGACCGACTGGACCGACGTCGCGAAGGACGGTCAGACCGAGGACGACCTCGAGTCGCCGGCGCCCGTCGTCGTCGTGACCGCTGCCGAGGCCGGCGACCACCACGGTGGCGCCGCCATGGACGACGACGGTGACGGCGACCACACCGAGGCCGCCGCCGCGACCGACGCCGGCACCACCGACGTGCTGGGCCGCGTGCTCGGCATCGCCGGTCTCGTCGTCGGTGCCGCCGGCATCGTCATCGCTGCCTCCGCACGCCGCGCAGCGTCCGACGCGAAGCGCCAGGCCTGATGACGGTCTCCCGTCGTCGCCGTCTCGTCGGCACCGCTGCGACCGCGTTCCTCGCGGTCGCAGCGGTGCTCGCCGTGGCCCAGCCGGCCTCAGCGCACAACAGCATCATCTCGACGACGCCGGCCGAGGGGTCGACGATCACCGAGCAGCCGGAGCAGCTCGTCATCACGACGAACGACAACCTGCTCGACCTCGGCGAAGCCGGCCAGTCCAACCAGATCCAGGTGACCGGCCCGGGTGACGAGCGGCTGTACTACGGCACCGCGTGCGCAGCCGTGAACGGCCCTGCGCTCGTCATGCCGCTGCAGCTCGGGCAAGCCGGCGAGTACACCGTCGTCTGGCAGCTCGTCTCGACCGACGGCCACCCGCTGTCGGGCAGCTACACCTTCGAGTGGGCGCCGGCCGAGGGCCAGGAACTCGCCGCGGGGAGTGCGAAGCCCGCGTGCGCGACGAGCGGTGCTTCCACCGTCGAGCCCTCGTCGGAGGCGGGCGGTGTCGAGCCGGAGTCGTCCTCTGGCGGGCTCAGTGGCGATGTGTGGTGGATCGTCGGCGCGATCGGCGTCGTCCTGATCGCCGGCATCGGCGTGCTGCTCGTGACCCGGCGGAAGCCGGAGCCGACCTCGGACGACCAGGGCACGGACACCCCGTCCGGTCCTTGAGCCGCACCCCGTCGGGTCCCTGAGCGCCAGCCTGTCCGGTTCCGGAGCCCACCTCTTCCGGTCCCTGTGCCGGCATCCCGTGCGTTCCCTGAGCGCCACCCCGTTCGGTCCCTGAGCTTGTCGAAGGGTAGTCCGGTCGATGGTGTCCTCGGATGGCGAGGTGCTTCGTGGGCACTTCGACAGGCTCAGTGACCGGGTGAGGTGCCATGCCTCGGTCCCTGAGCTTTTCGAAGGGTAGTCCGGTCGATGGTGCTGTCGGCTGGCGGGGCATCTCGTGGGCACTTCGACAGGCTCAGTGACCGGGGGAGGTGACACGCTTCGGTCCCTGAGCTTGTCGAAGGGTAGTCCGGTCGGTGGTGCTTCCGGCTGGCGAGGTGCTTCGGGGGCACTTCGACAGGCTCAGTGACCGGGGTCGGGCGAGCGGGTTCCGGTCCCGACACAACGGAACAGCCCCGCCATCCTGGAGAGGATGACGGGGCTGTTGGGTTGTTACCGGTGTAGCGTGCGGGTGAACCCGCGGTCGGCTACTTTGCCGGCGGCATCAGCACCGAGTCGATGAGGTACACGGTCGCGTTGGCGGTCTTGACGCCACCGCAGATGACCTTGGCACCGTTGACGGTGATGTTGTCACCCGAGCCCTCGACCTTGACGGTTCCACCCTCGACGGTGGTCTGCTCACCGTCGATGTCGGACGGAGCGATCTGGCCGGGGATCACGTGGTACGTGAGGATCGAGGTCAGCGTCGCAGCGCCCTCAGGCGTCTTGAGGCTGTCGATCGTCGCAGCGTCGATCTTCTTGAACGCGTCGTCGACCGGAGCGAAGACGGTGAACTCGGAGCCGTTCAGCGTGTCGACGAGGTTGACGTCGGGGTTCAGCTGGCCGGAGACCGCAGCGGTGAGCGTGGTCAGCAGCGGGTTGTTGGACGCGGCGACGGCGACGGGGTCGGCCGACATGCCGGCGACGGAGCCAGCACCGTCCGGGACGGCGTCAGCGTAGGCGGCGCAGCCCGAGCCGACGAGGTCCGCTGCGGGGTCGGCAGCCATCGACTCGGTGGGAGCGGAGCTCGGCTCCATCGAGGAACCGCTGTCGGAGCTGGAGCCGCTGGAACAGGCTGCGAGGCCGAAGGTCGCGACGGCGGCGAGTGCGAGCACTGCCATGTGGTTTCGCTTGATGGTACGCATGTGATTCTCCTTTGATGAGGTTTGGACCGGTTGTCGAGTGCCTCTCAGAACCGGCCCTCGATGACACTTCGGAGCCCCCACGGGGGTGGTTTGGAAAAAGATCCGATCGCGTGTCGGACGGGGTCGCGCATTAAGAGGAGCGAAATTCTTCGGATCCGTTCCTGTGGAGGGGCACCGGGGTGTCAGCCGCTGCGGCTACGATCGACGGATGAGCTGGAGCACCGAACCCGACTGGATCCCGGACGACGCGGACGCTCCCGACGACTTCGACGCCCCACCGCCCGACGACGCGTACCTCGGCGGCGGTGTCGCATGGGGGAGTGGAGCGGTCGCGTCTGCTCCAGCCGCTCCGCCCGCTGCGCCTCCGGTAGCGGTGCGTGCGGCAGGCCAGAAGTTCGCCACGGCGCAGGAGGCACTCCACACCGTCTTCGGGTACGACGCGTTCCGCGGCGAGCAGCAGCAGATCATCGAGCAGGTCGCCGGCGGCGGCGACGCGGTCGTCCTCATGCCGACGGGTGGGGGCAAGAGCCTCTGCTATCAGATCCCCGCCCTGCTCCGACCAGGCACCGGCATCGTCGTCTCGCCGCTCATCGCCCTCATGCAGGATCAGGTCGACGCGCTGCTCGCCGTCGGCGTCCGCGCCGCGTTCCTCAACTCGACGCAGGATCCCGCTGAGCGCTCCCGGGTCGAACAGGCTTACCTCGCCGGTGAGCTCGACCTCCTCTACGTCGCGCCCGAGCGCCTGAGCTCCGAGGCGACGCGCCGGTTCCTCAGCCAGGGCACCATCGCCCTGTTGGCGATCGACGAGGCGCACTGTGTGTCGCAGTGGGGGCACGACTTCCGTCCCGACTACCTCATGCTCGGCGAGCTCGCCGAACGCTGGCCCGACGTCCCGCGCATCGCGCTCACCGCGACCGCCACCGAGGCGACGCACCAGGAGATCACGCAGCGGCTCCACCTCGGCGAGGCGAAGCACTTCGTCTCGAGCTTCGACCGCCCGAACATCCAGTACCGGATCGTCGGCAAGAACGAGGTCCGCAAGCAGCTCGTCGCGTTCGTCAAGGAGCAGCCGGCCGGCACCGCCGGGATCGTGTACTGCCTGAGTCGCAAGACGGTGGAGCAGACGGCCCAGCTCCTGCGCGACAACGGGGTGGACGCCGTGGCGTACCACGCCGGACTCGACGCCTCCGTTCGAGCGGCTGCGCAGTCACGCTTCCTCCGCGAGGACGGCGTCGTGGTCGTCGCGACCATCGCCTTCGGCATGGGGATCGACAAGCCGGACGTCCGCTTCGTCGCCCACGTCGACCTCCCGAAGAGCGTCGAAGGCTACTACCAGGAGACCGGCCGTGCGGGGCGCGACGGCGAGCCGTCCATCGCCTGGCTCGCCTACGGCCTGCAGGACGTCGTCCAGCAGCGGCGCATGATCGCCGAGTCGCCGGGCGACCTCGCGCACCAGCGCAACCTCAGCGCGCACCTCGACGCGATGCTGGCCCTCTGCGAGACCGTCGACTGCCGTCGGGTCAACCTGCTCCGCTACTTCGGTCAGCCCTCCACGCCGTGCGGTAACTGCGACACCTGTCTCGAACCTCCGGTCACTTGGGACGGCACAGTACCGGCGCAGAAGCTCCTCTCGACGATCGTGCGCCTGAAGCGCGAGCGCAACCAGTCCTTCGGCGCGGGGCAGATCATCGACATCCTCCGCGGCAAGCGGACCGACCGCGTCGCCCAGCAGCGTCACGACGAACTCGCGACCTTCGGCATCGGCGAGGACCTCAGCGACCAGGAGTGGCGCGGCGTCGTCCGTCAGTTGCTCGCACGCGACCTCCTGGCCACCGTCGGTGAGTACGGCACGCTCGGCCTCACCGACGGGAGCGCCGAGGTGCTCGCGGGGAATCGGCCGGTCGCCATGCGCCGCGAGCCGGAACGTGCTGCCCGCTCCTCGTCGAGGTCGTCCTCTCGCTCGTCGAGCGCGAACGCCGAGCTCGAGCCGGCCGCGGCCGAGCTGTTCCAGGCCCTGCGTGCCTGGCGCGCCGGGGTGGCGAAGGAGCAGGGCGTCCCCGCCTACATCGTCTTCGGCGACGCGACCCTGCGGGAGGTCGCGACGGCGAAGCCCGACTCGCTCGGTGCGCTCGACGGCATCAGCGGCATCGGCGCGAAGAAGCTCGACGCCTACGGGCAGGCGCTCATCGAGGTCGTCGCCGCCAACGCCTGACGCCGCTCCTGAGAGCGAGCTGCGACAGCTGTGGGGGAGGACCAAGTCGATCGTCGGCGATCGGGCGGGCCCTTGTCCACATCCCACAGGCGCTTTCACCCATCGTTATGACAGTCCTACCATTGTGGGAGGTTTTCATGGGTGAAAGGCAGGACACAGCGATGGTCGACACAGCGATCCGGACGAGCGTCAGCGGTACTACGGCAGCGACGGTCGAGGTGGCGCCGTCCGACGCGCGGATCGACGTCACGGCGCTCGCCCACCAGCTGCTCGGCACCTGGCCGGAGGCCCGTCTCGCGTCGCGCGCACTCGCCGCCAAGCCGGAGATGCAGCGGATCGAGGGCCAGTCGATGGACGACCACCGCGACCGCGTCTTCCACCAGCTGAAGCTCCTCGTCGAGAACGGTCAGGTGCTCAAGGCGTTCCCGAAGCGCCTCGGCGGTGCCGACGATCACGGCGGCAACATCGCCGGGTTCGAGGAGCTCGTCCTCGCGGATCCGTCCCTCCAGATCAAGTCCGGTGTCCAGTGGGGCCTCTTCGGTGCGGCGATCCTGCACCTCGGCACCGAGCCGCACCACGACGCGTTCCTGCCCGGCGCGATGAACCTCGACGTCCCGGGTGCCTTCGCGATGACGGAGTCCGGTCACGGCTCCGACGTCGCCTCGATCGCGACCACCGCGACGTACGACCCGGAGACCCAGGAGTTCGTCATCGACACGCCGTTCCGCGCGGCGTGGAAGGACTACCTCGGCAACGCGGCCGTGCACGGCAAGGCGGCGACCCTGTTCGCGCAGCTCATCACGAACGGTGTGAACCACGGCGTGCACTGCTTCTACGTGCCCATCCGCGACGACGAGGGCGCATTCCTCCCCGGGATCGGCGGCGAGGACGACGGCCTGAAGGGTGGGCTCAACGGCATCGACAACGGCCGGCTGCACTTCACCGGCGTCCGCGTGCCGCGCACCAACCTCCTCAACCGCTACGGTGACGTCGCCGAGGACGGCACCTACTCCTCGCCCATCAAGAGCCCCGGGCGACGCTTCTTCACCATGCTCGGCACGCTCGTCCAGGGTCGGGTGTCCCTCGACGGAGCCGCGACGTCGGCCTCCGCGCTCGCTCTGCAGATCGCGATCACCTACGGCAGTGAGCGTCGGCAGTTCAACGCGGGCAGCGACACCCAGGAGGAGGTCATCCTCGACTACCAGCGCCACCAGCGCCGGCTCCTGCCGCGTCTCGCGACGACGTACGCGCAGATCTTCGCCCACGATCGGCTGCTCGTGAAGTTCGACGAGGTGTTCAGCGGCAAGGCCGACTCGGACGACGACCGTCAGGACCTCGAGACGCTCGCGGCGGCCCTCAAGCCGCTGTCGACCTGGCACGCGCTCGACACGCTCCAGGAGGCGCGCGAGGCGTGCGGTGGCAACGGATTCCTCGCGGAGAACCGCCTCACCGGGCTGCGCGCCGACCTCGACGTCTACGCGACGTTCGAGGGCGACAACAACGTGCTGCTGCAGCTCGTCGCCAAGCGCCTCCTCACCGACTACAGCCGGAAGTTCGCGAAGGTCGACGCCGGTGCGCTCGCCCGTTACGTCGTCGAGCAGGCGACCGACCGCGCCGTGCACAGCAGCGGACTCCGGAGCCTCGCGCAGACCGTGAAGGACTTCGGGTCGACGGCACGCTCGGTGAGCCAGCTGCGCGACACGAACGTCCAGCGCGAGCTGTTGACCGAGCGCGTCGAGTCGATGATCGCCGAGGTCGCGACGAAGCTGCGCGGCGCGAACAAGCTCTCCAAGCAGGCCGCGTCCGACCTCTTCAACGCACACCAGAACGAGCTCATCGAGGCCGCGCGGGCGCACGGCGAGCTCCTGCAGTGGGAGGCGTTCACCGAGGGTGTCGAGCAGATCCAGGACCCCGGCACCAAGCAGGTGCTGACCTGGGTGCACGACCTCTTCGGGCTCTCGCTCATCGAGAAGCACCTCGCCTGGTACCTCATCCACGGGCGCCTCTCCCCGCAGCGCGGCCAGGCCGTCAGTGCCTACGTCGACCGCCTCATCGCCCGGCTGCGTCCGCACGCCCTCGACCTCGTCGAGGCGTTCGGGTTCGCCCCCGAGCACGTGCGCGCACCCATCGCGACCGGCCAGGAGGCGCAGCGTCAGCAGGAGGCCGCCGACTACTTCGCCGAGCTCCGTGCCTCGGGCGACGCACCCGTCGACGAGAAGACGCTCACGAAGAAGTCCCGCTGACCACGCGCGGTTGAGAGGAGGCAGATCGTCGTCCGCGCAAGGGGCGGGTGACGATATGCCTCACCTCGCGCTGCGCGATAGGGTGCCGACATGACGTTCAACGACAACGCCGACATCAGCGGGAACAAGGTCAAGCGACGGGGCCGCACGACCGGCATCGCCGTCGGTGGCGGCGCGGTCGGCGTCATCGTGATCGCCCTCATCTCGCAGTTCCTCGGGGTCGACGTGTCGGGCATCCTCGGCGGCGGTGGCGTCGGCGGGGGCCAGCAGGAGGAGAGCCAACTCTCCGACGAGTGCCAGACCGGTGCCGACGCGAACGCGAACGTCGACTGCCGCATGGGCGGTGCCTACTCGTCGCTCGACGCCTACTGGGCCGAGGAGCTCCCCGCGCTCGGTGCCGACTACACCTCGCCGGCGGACTTCATCATCTTCGACCAGCAGACGAACACGGGTTGCGGCGCCGCCACGAGCGCCACCGGCCCGTTCTACTGCCCGCCGGACCAGACCATCTACATCGACACCAGCTTCTACGCCGAACTGCGCGACCGCTTCGGCGCCTCGGGCGGACCGCTCGCCGAGATGTACGTCGTCGCCCACGAGTGGGGGCACCATATCCAGGCGCTCACCGGCATCATGGACCGCGCCGACCGCAGCGGTACGGGCCCGGCCTCCGACTCCGTGCGCATCGAGGTGCAGGCCGACTGCTTCGCCGGCGCGTGGGTCGCCGCCGCGTCCGACACCGAGGACACGAAGGGGGTCGCCTTCCTGAAGCCCGTGACCCAGCAGGAGATCGACGACGCGCTGAGCGCCGCAGCGGCCGTCGGCGACGACCGCATCCAGGAGGCCGCGACCGGCCAGGTGAACCCCGAGGCGTGGACCCACGGCTCCGCCGAGCAGCGGCAGCGCTGGTTCATGACCGGCTACCAGTCCGGTCCGTCCGCGTGCGACACCTTCTCGGTGTCCGCCGACCAGCTCTGACCGGCGGGCCGGGTGCGGCATGCTAGATGAGACACGTGTCGTGAACACAGGAGGAAGTGGACCGTATGGGTGAGCCGTATCCCGAGATCGAGCCGTACGAGACCGGCATGCTCGACGTCGGCGACGGGCAGTCGCTGTACTGGGAGACCTCCGGCAACCCCGACGGCAAGCCCGTCGTGTTCCTCCACGGCGGCCCGGGCGGCGCGACGAGCCCGATCCACCGTCGGCTGTTCGACCCGAAGCGGTACCGCATCGTCCTCGTCGACCAGCGCGGCTGCGGCAGGAGCACCCCGCACGCGAGCGACCCGGCGGCCGACCTGTCGACGAACACCACCTGGCACCTCGTCGCCGACCTCGAGGTGCTGCGGAAGGCGCTGAAGATCAAGCGCTGGATGGTGTTCGGCGGGTCCTGGGGTTCGACCCTCGCGCTCGCGTACGCCCAGAAGCACACGAAGCGCGTCACCGAGCTCGTGCTCCGCGGCATCTTCACGCTGCGCGACGCCGAGCTCGACTGGTTCTACGAGGGCGGTGCGTCCGCGGTCTTCCCCGACCTGTGGGAGGGCTACCTCGAGCCGATCCCTGTCGACGAGCGCCGCCACCTCATCGAGGCCTACCACCGTCGCCTGTTCGACGAGGACCCGGCCGTCCATGGGCCGGCGGCCGTCGCCTGGTCGCGGTGGGAGTCGTCGACGATCACCCTCCTACCGCAGGAGGAGACCGTCGCGCGGTTCACCGACCCGCACTTCGCGGTGGCGTTCGCGCGCATCGAGAACCACTTCTTCACGAACAAGGGCTGGTTCGAACCCGAGCAGCTCATCCGCGACGCCGGCAAGCTCGCAGGGGTGCCCGGCGTGATCGTCCAGGGCCGCTACGACATGTGCACCCCGGTCTTCACCGCGTGGGACCTGCACCGGGCCTGGCCGGAAGCGGACTTCACGATCGTCCCCGACGCGGGGCACGCCTTCGACGAGCCGGGCATCCTGTCGGCGCTCATCGACGCGACGGACCGGTTCGCGAAGGACTGAAGGGCGGGTCGCCGCGGGCTGCGGGGCGACAGGCCTGCGCTCGTACTCAGGCGACCGGTGCGGGTTCGATCGTCGCAGCCTTGTGGCGTCGGACGTAGGGGAGTCGCGCCTGCAGCACACGGGTGATCGGGCGCTCCACGTACCGGTAGATGAGCGCGGCGGCCATCGTCACCACGACGATGGACAGGACGATCGACAACGGCACCGAAGGGAAACCGATCTTCGCGAGGAGGATCGGGACGATGGGCGCGATGAGCGGGTGGAACAGGTAGAGGCTGTAGGACGCGTCGCCCATGAAGATCATCGGCTTCGGTATCCGCCCGCCGATCCAGGGCTCAGCAGCTGTCACGGCCAAGAGCAGTGCGGCGACGGCGAGGTGACGAATGAGGCCCTGTGCGTCTGTCCACGTGTATGAGCCGTCGAGCAGCGGGATGATCGCCCACAGAGCGACGATGTAGCCGAGCCAGGCCGCCAGCCGTGTGACCGACCGGTCCTTCGTCCACTGTCCGATGACCATGCCGACGAGGAAGTACAGGACGATCGGATTGAGGTAGACGGTTGCCGGGGGCCAGTCGTCACCGCGGAAGGCCGAGCCGACTGCGGCTGCAGACAGGATCGCCGCGCAGAAGTAGATCGGCTTCGCCCGGACGAGGAGCGCGATCGTGAACACCGCATAGAAGAACATCTCGAACGTGAGCGTCCAACCGACGCCGAGCAGCGGTTCGATCCGGCCCTCAGCATTGCGTGACGGGAGGAACAGGTACGACAGGATCGTCGTGCCCGGATTCAGGCTGGCGTGCAACACGGCGGAGGGGAGCAGGACGAGGGTCGCGAGTTTCGCAGTGGTCGCGAGCCAGTACATGGGCACGATGCGGACGAGTCGGCGCATGCCGAAGAACTTCCAGCCGTCCTTGGTTCCGGCCAGGCTGCCCGCGGAGATCATCATGACGAAGCCGCTGATCACGAAGAAGATGTCGACGCCGACCTCGCCGAAGTGCCAGGTGTCCGATCCCGCGCCGAGCCGCTCACTCGCGTAGAAGGTCGAGTGGGTGATCACGACGAGTAATGCCGCGACGAAGCGCAGCGACTGGATGCCGTCGTACTTGGAGCGAGGAAGCGCTGGCATGACTGTTCCCCTTGCGGCAGGTCCTTCGGGTGGACCTGGCCTGATTCGACGTCCAGGCTAACATCAGACGGGGGTCAACAGGGCAGGAATTCCCTGGTCCGGAGTCGAATCCAAACCCCCAAACCGGGGGTGGTCACTCCGTGAAGCGGGCCCGGCGGACGGCCTTGCCCACCCGCAGGGCCTCGCCGAGCGAGCGGCCGACGAGACCCTCGCGGGCGAAGCCGCTCAGCAGCTCTGCTGCGAGCGCGCCGCGGTCCACCTCGGGCTCCGGGCCGTCGTCGACGCCGTCGGCCGGGCCGGCGAAGCCGTCGTGCGCGAGCAGGATCGAACCCTGATGGCAGTGCCGGACGGCGTGGGCGACGCGCTCGTGCTCGCCGACGTCCTTGACGTCCCAGGCGGTCGCCGTCCAGAGCACCGTCTGCAGGCCGGCCCGTTTGACGGCCTGCCACGTTTCGATGCTCTGCGCGCCGTACGGCGGCCGGAACCATTCGATCGACTGGCCGCTCAGCTGTTCGAGTTCCTGCTTGGCCGCGAGGGTGCGCCGGTAGGCGATCTCCTCGGAGAAGTCGGTGAGGCGCACGTGGTCGTCGCCGTGCAGGGCGAGCTCATGCCCGCCTGCGACGATGCGTTCGAGGAGCCCGGGGTGCTTCCGTGCGCGGCCGACGAGGACGAAGAACGTGGCGGTCGCGCCGGCCTCGGCGAGGGCGTCGAGGACACCCGGCGTGCCGTCGGGGCTCGGACCGTCGCCGTAGGTCATGACGACCGTGCGCTCCTCGGTGGCGACACCGACGATGGAACCATGGACGGGGAGCGAACCGGTGAGGCGTGCGAGCAGCGCCTGCCGAGCCTTCGTCATGTGTCCACCGCCCTGTGAGTCGATCCGTCCAACAGTACCTCGCTGTGGTCTCGATCGGCAGTCGGACCGTCCTTGCCGTGGCTACGCTGAGAAGAGGGCTGTCCGTCGGGGTGTGCCGTGCTGGAGTGCCTGCGACAGCGACGTCCCGCGCAGGCCGCGTTGCGAGAACTCACTCAGGAGGAGCGAGGTCAGTGCCCCGCGGTCGACCTCAGGCTCGTCGCCGTCGTCGACCCCGTCCGCAGCACTGGCGAAGGCGTCGTGAGCCAGGAGGATGGAGCCCCGTCCGACCTCGGTGAGCGCGTGCGTCAGTCGCTCCTCCATGGAGACGTGTCGAGCATCCCAGGTCGTCGCAGACCAGAGGACCACTTCCAAGCCCGCCCTGCGCACTGCCGCCCAGGTACTCAACCGTTGCGCGCCATAGGGCGGCCGGAACCAGCGGACGGACGTGCCCGTCAGATCCTCGAGTTCACGCTTGGCGTCACGAGTGCGTCGGACCACCTCTCTCGCTGAGAACGACGTGAGCCTGCGGTGATCCGGTCCATGCAGCCCGATCTCATGGCCGGCGGCGGTCACTTCACCGATGATCTCGGGGTGCACACGTGCGCGAGAGAGGAGGACGAAGAAGGTCGCCGTCGCGCCATGGGCGGCGAGAGCTTGCATCACCGCCCGAGTCCCCGTCGGATGAGGGCCGTCGTCGTACGTCAGCACGACCTCGGGTCGAGGAGTGCGGATGTCCGTGAGCGATCCCACGAACGGCACCGCCCGACGCAATCGGTTTCCGGCACTCATCGGAGGGTGGCCTCCTCGGAGGGTTCCGGCCTCGCGTACTCCTGGACGACGACGCCGAACGCGCCGACGAACATACCGGCCCCCCGACTCATCCCGCGCACACCCTTGACCCGGTGCAGCACCGATCGCGTGATGACACCGAGCGCCGTGCGCAGGGCGCCGACGCCGATGCGGACGGCACCTCCGACGGCCGCACGACAGCGGATCACGAGCCGTTCCATCGGACGCTCAGCGAGCATACGGTCGATCGTCACCCGGGTGTTGCCGTGACTCCAGGCTCGTCGGGTCGTCCAAGCGCGGTTGGCGCGTTCGGCGGCGACGTAGTCGTGGGTCAGTGATTCGTTGCACCAGACGATCCGGCCGCCGGCTCGCACGAGTTGGCGGGTGAACAGCGAGTCCTCGCCGCCACCGAGCGCCAGGCGTTGGTCGAATCGCAGGTCGAAGCGCCGGATGTCCTCGAGATCGAGCAGGAGGTTTCCCGCCGCAGCCTCGGGGATCTCGGTGCCGGTGGCTCGCTGCGGACGCGAGAAGAACCCACCGAGGACGACCCATTGTTCGGTCTCCGCGGGCAGGTGGGACACCACCCGCCCCATCACCGCACTCGCACCCGACGCCCGCCAGGTCTGTACCAGCGGCTCCAACCAGTGCTCGTCGGGTTCCTCGTCGTCATCGATGAAGACGAGGAGGCGTGCGTCTGCCGCTTCCGACAGGACCCGATTGCGGGCAGCGGCGATGCCTGGGGTCGTTTCCACGGCGTACCGGACGACGTCGAGTCCCGCCACGACGTTCCGTGCCGACCCGGCGGGATCGTTGTCGACCACGAGAACGTGAGCCGAGGCGATCAGAGGATCGTTCTCCGCCAAGGCCTGCACCTGTGAGAGCACTTTCGGCAGGGAGGCTGCAAGGTCCTCGGGGCGCTTGAACGTGAGGATGCCCACGACGAGGTCGACGGGCTCGTCCGTTCGATTGTGGGGGCTCATGCCTGAAGCCCTTCGGACCTGCGCGGGCGCGAGCGGATTGCGCGGCGGTACGCCTCGACGTGCCGCGTAGCCGCAAGACCCCATTCGCGATCCCGGAACACCGGAGTGGCGCGGTCGGTCGAGCGGACTGCGGAGAGCGCGACGGTCAGGTCCTCTGCGTCGAGCTCCCCGGTGAAGCGGTGCACCCACCCGGGCCCGACCTCTGCTTCCAACGCCCGGTTGACCTCGTTGTCCGGCACCAGGACAGGTCGGTCGAGCGACAGAGCGGCGAGGGTGCTCCCGGAGTTGTGCATGAACCGATAGGGGAGGACGACGAGTTCGGCCCCCGTGGCGATGTCGACCAGTTCGGCATCGGACAGGAAGTGCAGATCGAGGAGGGTGCGGGCAGGACGGGTGACCAGCCCCTCGACCGTCGCCTGCAGCTCCGGCGTCGATGGACGTCCGCCGATGCGAAGAGAGACCTCGGCGTCTCGCGTCGCAAGGTGGTCGAACGCGTCGAGCAGCGTCTCAACGCCCTTGTACCGACGTACGAGACCGAAATAGCCCAGACGGCCCGCGATGGCCTCGGCGCGCGCGTATCGGGCGAACCACTCGCGGTAGTGGCCGTGCGGGATCAAGGTGGAGTCCTGGCCCGCGGGGAGCGTGGTCGTGGTGTTCAGGGTGATGCGGTGAGCGGTCCGCCGGTCGATGAGGCGGAGCAGCGCGCGCTGGCGACGGTTCAATCCGGACGGGAGTTCGACGTTGTGCACGGTGCGCACGATCGGCGTGCGGGTCGCTGCCAGTCGGACGAGCAGGAGCACCGTCAGTACCTGACGAGCAAGACTCTTGAGCGCACCGTTCCCGGTCCCGAGGATCTCCGGCCAATGCACATGGAACACGTCGTACCGCCCGCGGAACGCGGTCATCCACGTGAAGTTGAGGACGGTGACCCCCGGAACTGCTCGCAGATGGTCCGCGAGCATGATCAGGTACGGGTTCGTGGTCGGGCGCGGCACCGGGAACTGCTGCAGGACGGTGATCGGTGAAGTCATGTACTTCCTCTGGGTGGACGCCGGACGGCGGGCGTCTCGGGCCAGTGTGGCAGGGGCCGGGTGAGCGTACCAGTCGCCGACGTCGGCGCAGGCCGGCCGCGGGAGACGCTCCCGCGCGGAGGGGACGGCGGGATGGAGTGCTCGGTCAGGCCTTGACGGATTCGAACTCGCGCTGCTCGTCCAGGTGGGCGAGCGCGCGGCGCAGGGCGGTGCTGGAGGTGCTCATCGTGTACGGGAAGTAGACGACTTCGACGCCGACCTTCGAGAACTCCTCCTCGAGGCGGAGACCTTCCGCAGTACCCCTCCAGTCGTCACCTTTGAAGAAGATGTCGAACCGGAGTGCTTCCCAGGCTTGGAGTTTGTCGTCCCAGGTCTCTTCCACCGCCTCGTCGACGAACGCGATGTGGCGCACGATCTCGAGTCGTTCAGAGAGGGGCACGATGGGCTCGATGCGTTTCCGAGTCCGAAGCAGCTCGTCGGACACCACACCGGCGATCAGATAGTCGCAGGATGCTTTCGCGTGCTTCAGGATGTTGAGGTGACCGACGTGGAACAGGTCGAACGCACCGGCTGCATAGCCGACTCTCGAACCGCGTGATGCAGACATGTATCCCCCTGGCAGGCAGGCCTCGACGGTGCCGACGTCCGCTCGGGTGCGGTCGACGGTCTTCGCGCAGCGAGGTCCACCTGCGATGGTAGGAGGCGGTTTTCGCCCGCACGAGTCCACCTTCAGGGGCTCCCCGTCCGGGGGTCAGGCGGTCGGTCGCTTCGCGACGTCGCTCCTGATGTACCTGACCTTTCCCCGGTCGTGGGGGATGTCGGCGACGAGTTCGAGGCTCACCGGAACGGAGCCGCTCGTCATCGCTGCGAGACGATCGACGGCGGCGCGGATCGCCCCGGGGGCGTCGTCGGCACCGGACGAGACGACTCGGACGACGATCGAGTGGTCCGCGAGTTGGTGGATTTGGAACTGACGCACGGCGCCTGGAGCGGTCGCGAAGAGCTGGGTCAGTCCTTCACCGGCGATCACCCGGCCGTCCGGCAGGTGCAGCGCCTCGGACACCCGACCGACGACCGCGGTGATGCGCGGGAGCGTGACGCCGCAGCTGCACTCGCCCTGCATCCGAGCCGTCCGGTCGCCCAATCGGTACCGGACGAGTGGGAACACCCGATTCGTGAGGTCGGTGAAGACGACTTGCCCGACGGTGCCGTCTGGCACTGGGCGATCGGACTCGTCCACGAGGTCGAGCGTACGGACGTCCGAGAAGACGTGGAGGCCGTCGTGCGCGCTGCACTCGCCGCCCATCCAGGGGATCTCGGCGGACCGGTAGTGGTCGTAAACGGGCGCTCGGAAGACGCGGCCGATGAGTTCACGCTGTGCCGGGGTGATCGGCGCCGCAGTCACTGCTACGGCAGTCGGCGCCGCGATGGAGAGCCCCCGTTCGTCGAGAAGCCTCGCCAGTTCGGCGATCCCACCGACATACCCGACGAGCGCCTTCGGGCGGATCCGTTGCCAACCCTCGACGAAACGATCGACGTGTTCGGGGTCCATGTGGTTCGCATCGAGTTGAATCCGTCGAGACGGCCACCAGGCGGCAGCATGTTTGAGCTCGGCGCGAGCCGATTTCACGTGCCGGGAGAGCAGCGCGGTGTTGTCCGACGGATCGACGCCCCACCATCGGAACAACCGCCATTCGAGTGCCCGCGCAGGGAATCGCAGGTCTCTGAGGAGCCGCAGCGGCTCACCGGTGCTCCCTCCCGTCGTCGAAACGGCACTCGTGCGGTCGTCGGCTTCCGGCGTCCTGAACGCGGCGGCGTGTTCGCGGACATCCGCCTTCTCGATGATCGGCAGCTCATCGAAGGCCGCCGGGTCTCGGAGGTCGTCCAGGGTGAACCCGGCGGATCCGTATCGCTCGCGGTAGAAGGGACTGTGCTCCATCGCGAATCGAGCGTGCGCGATCGACCGTTCGGCGCTGAGTGCGGCAAGCGCGTCAGGGTCGAGCCGCTCATCGCGTTCGAGCTGTCGGTCGAGGCGGTCGCTCGAGCGCAGGACGGTGCCGCGCTTCAGCGCGAGGACGGTGTGGGGAAACGACACGGAGGCCTCCAGACAGGGACGCGGATGGGCCGCGTACGGGAAGGTGAGTGATGGTTCGGGTGACGCCACCGTGCTGCTCGGGATGCAGGACGCTGTGTTGATTCGACACAGTACACTCGGGTCCACGTCGACGGCACCCGGGCCCTGCGACGGGAACAGGAGCATCGTGGGTCAGCCAGCACAACGCACGGACGACGCAGGCGACGCCCGTGACGGCGGTGAGACGGGCCGTCGTGCGTTGTCGAAGCCGGTGATGGTGGTGCTCGCGCTCGTGGTCGTGGCGATCATCGTGGCCGTCATCGTGGTGGTCTCCGGGATGGGCCGCGGTGTCGGTACCGGACCGAACGTCGTGAACCCGCCCGCGATCAGCGGGACGCCCGTTCCGAGTCCGGCCGTGACGGATCCATCCGCCGCGCTTCCCGAGCGCGACCCGGCGGCACTCGATCAACCGGTCGAGGTGGTTCCGCAGGTCACCGTGTCGCTGAGCGACTTCGAATCCGTCGAGGGCGAATCGGCCGTCCCCGGTGAGATCGCCGGGCCCGCTGTCCGCGTCCACGTGACCGTGAAGAACGCGACCGAGACTGCGGTCGACCTCAGCCAGGTCGTGGTGAACGCCTACTACGGGCCGGACCGGACTCCCTCGCTGCCGCTCACGGAACCGGGCGGCAGTACGTTGCCTGCGACGGTTGCGGCCGGCGGTTCGGCGGACGCGGTCCTCCTGTTCACGATCCCGGTCGACCAGCGTGACGCGGTCACCATCACGGTCGACTACCTCGCCGGCGTTCCGGCGGCAGTCTTCTCGGGTCCCGTTCCTGCCTGACGGACGTCGTTCCACCCGCCGGCGATGTCCCTCGACACATCGTCGACCGGCAGGGTCGGAGCGACGGCGTCAGTAGGCCAGGGCAGGAATCGCACCTGTTCTGGGGGTGACGGTGGTGTTGCCCCTCATCCTAAGCTTCGGGTGCGGGGCACCTCTGGCCCGACCGGCGTTCGTGGATCCGAAACACGAACGAACCTCCGGACGGGCCGATCAGGTTCTCGCTACCCCGAGCCTGCCTCCGAGCGAAACCCGAGAACCCGTGTCCTTCTTCCTGCGATCCAACGATCGATCGAGCGCGAACCCGCCGCTCCAATCCGATGACGATGCCCGACGCCGGTCTCGTCGCGTCCGGCCGATCTCGCTCGCGGTGATCGGAGCGCTGTTCGCCGCGCTCTTGACGACCACCGTCGCAGCGACGCCCGCGATGGCCGACACCCAGCCACCGGTCGCGACCGACCCGACCACGGTCGCTTCGGATGCCCTTCCTGCACCGCAGATCAACGGTGTCGTCTGGAATCAGGTGATCTCCGGGAACACCGTCTTCGTCGCCGGCAACTTCACCACCGCTCGTGCCGCAGGCAACGCGCCGGGCGTTGGCGAGGTGGCGCGCACCCACCTGATGGCGTACAACCTCACGACCGGGGTGATGACCTCATTCGCACCGGTCCTGAACTCGCAGGTCAAGAACATCGCGGTCTCACCGGACGGTAAGACGCTCTACGCCGTCGGCAACTTCACGACCGTCAACGGCCAGAACCGGTACCGCGCAGCCGCGTTCGACACCGCCACAGGCAACCTCACCAACTGGGCTCCGACGCTCAACTACATCGGGTTCGCCGTCGTCGCGACCAACACGACCGTGTACGTCGGTGGCGGGTTCACGAACGCCAACGGTGTGGCCCGGGCAGGGAACGCCGCGTTCGCCGCATCCAACGGCGGTCTCCTGCCGTGGGCGCCGAGCGCCCTCGGCGGTACCGTCCGCGCCATGGTGTTGTCTCCCGACGCGTCCAAGGTCATCATCGGTGGCTCCTTCACGACCGTCAACGGCAGCAGCAATCCCGGCTACGGTCTGGCGGCTGTCGATGCGACCGCTGGGGGACTCCTCCCGTTCAACGCCAACAACGTCATCCGCAACGGCGGTGAGAAGGCGTCGATCTACTCCCTGAGCTCCGACGCCGACTCCGTCTACGGGTCCGGCTACGTCTTCGGTGGCGGCGGAAACCTCGAAGGCGCGTTCCGTGCCGGCTGGGCATCCGGCGACCTGAACTGGTTGGAGGACTGCCACGGTGACACCTATTCGGTCGCCCCGCAGGGCGACTCGATCTACATCGCCGGTCATCCGCACTACTGCGGCAACATCGGGAGCTTCCCCCAGACCGAGCCCTGGACCTTCCATCACGGCATGGCCTTCTCGAAGGAGGCGACGGGCGTGGCGACGGCTGACCCGCACGGCTACTTCAACTTCGCCGGCAACCCGACCCCGACGGCGCTCCACTGGTACCCGGACTTCACCTCCGCGAACTTCACCGGTGCCAACCAGGGACCGTGGAGTGTCGCCGCGAACAACCAGTACGTCGTCTACGGCGGTGAGTTCACCGCGGTGAACGGCAAGGCGCAGCAGGGTCTGGTCCGATTCGCGTCGAAGGCGATCGCCCCCAACGCCGATGGCCCGACCATCAAGGGAGCCAACTACAAGATCAACGCGGTTTCGCTCGCCGCAGGTACTGTGCGGGTCGCGTGGAAGACCAATCAGGACCGCGACAATGAGCAACTGACCTACGAGCTGATCCGGAACAACGCGACGGCGACGCCGATCGCCACCAAGACGGCCAAGGGCAGTTTCTGGAAGATCGGGTCGATGAACTACACGGACACCGGCCTCGCCGCCGGCTCGACCGTGAACTACCGCGTGAAAGTCTCCGACCCGTTCGGCAATTCCACGATGAGCGACAACGTCGCAGTGACCGTTTCGGCGGACGGCTCCACCTCGGCCTACAGCAACGCCGTACTCGCCTCCTCACCGACCTCCTACTGGCCGCTGGGCGAGTCGAGCGGCGCGACCGCCTACGACTGGGCCACAGGCGACGACCTGACGCTCACGAGCAACACCACGCGTGGGACGGCGGGCGCGATCATCGGGTCGAACACGACCGCGACGACGTTCGCCGGCACGAGCGACAGCGCCGCCTCGACGACGACGGCGCAGAAGGCGCCGAACACCTTCACCGCTGAGACGTGGATCAAGACCACCACGGATCGCGGTGGCAAGATCCTCGGGTTCGGTGGATCGTCGACCGGGACCTCCGGGAACTACGACCGCATGATCTTCATGAACAACGACGGGCGCCTGATGTTCGGCGTCTACCCGGGCACCGTCCGGACCGTGCAGTCGGCGAAGGCCTACAACGACGGCGAGTGGCACCACGTCGTCGCGACGCTCGGCGCCAACGGCATGCAGCTCTTCGTGGACGGTAAGAAGCTCGACAGCCGCACGGACACGACGAGCGGCCAGGACTTCACCGGCTACTGGCGGGTCGGCGGCGACAACCTCGGTGGTTGGCCGGGCTCGCGCTCGAGCGACTACTTCGCCGGGGCCATCGACGACACCGCGATCTACCCGACGGTCCTCGACCGCGACACGATCGTGAACCACTACGTCGCCTCCGGCCGCACCTCGCCGGTCGCTGCTGCTCCCACCGACGCGTACGGTGCCGCGGTGTTCAACCTCGATCCGACGTCCTACTGGCGCTTCGATGAGACGACCGGCACCACGGCGAAGGACTCCGGCCGGAACGACGGCCCCGCGACCTACTACGGTGCCGTCGCGAAGGACCAGAACGGTGCGCTCACCGGCGTCGCCGGGAACCGCTCCGCACAGTTCGGTCCCGATGGTTCAGGTGTCGCCAGCGACACCGCTTACTCCAACCCGACGAGCTACGCCCTCGAGGCGTGGTTCAACACCACGACCACGAACGGTGGCAAGATCATCGGCTTCGGCGCCAACCAGCAGGGCGGATCGGGCGGCTACGACCGACACGTCTACATGGAGAACGGCGGTCAGCTGACCTTCGGTACCTGGACGGGCCAGACCAACACGATCACGACGCCCGCCGCATACAACGACGGCACCTGGCACCACGTCGTGGCCGAGCAGTCGTCGGCGGGCATGAAGCTCTTCGTCGACGGCGTCCTCCAGGGCACCAACCCGCAGACGGGTGCGCAGGACTACACGGGCTACTGGCGCGTGGGCTCCGACACGACGTGGGGTGGGACCGCGGGCACGTTCAGCGGTCGCATCGACGAGGTGGCCGTCTACGCACAGCCACTCACGTCGGCGCAGGTCACCCAGCACCACGACCTCGGCCTCGGCATCCTGCCGAACGTCGCTCCGACCGCCGGTTTCGCCGTCACGAACACCGACCTCACCGCGCACTTCGACGCCTCGAGCTCGGTCGACACCGACGGGACCATCGCGACCTACGCCTGGGACTTCGGCGACGGCACCACCGGCACCGGGGTGACGGCCGACCACGCCTACACGGCAGCCGGCACCTACACGGTGACCCTCACCGTGACCGACAACCGCGGCGGCACGGGGACGCTGCAGCACCCGGCGACCGTCGTCGCACCGAACGTCGCCCCCACGGCGTCGTTCACCGCGACCGTGGCGAACCTCGGCGTCCAGTTCGACGCCTCGGCATCGAGCGACTCCGACGGAACGATCGCCTCGTACGCCTGGGACTTCGGCGACGGGACGACGGGCACCGGCGTGACTCCGGCCCACTCCTATGGAACGGCAGGGACGTTCACGGTGCACCTCGCCGTGACCGACAACCGCGGAACCGTCGCTGAGACGACGCAGCAGATCGTCACCACGTTGCCGGTGAACCAGTCCCCGGTGGCGGCGTTCACGCCGACGGCGACCGGACTGACGGTCAGCGTCGACGCCACGGCGTCGAGTGACCCGGACGGGACCATCGCCGGCTACGACTGGAACTTCGGCGACGGCGCGACCGGAACCGGAGCCACAGCAGTCCACCCGTACGCTGCGGGCGGCACGTACTCGGTCAGCCTCACGGTCACCGACAACGCCGGCGCGACCGCGACGCTCGTCCAGAACGTGACCGTCGTCGCACCTCCTGCTGCGACGGTGCTCGCGAAGGACACCTTCGCACGATCGGTCCCCAGCGGCTGGGGCACTGCCGACGTCGGCGGAGCCTGGGCGGTGGACGCTGCGTCCAACTTCTCGGTCTCGGCCGGGAGCGGCCTGATCTCGACTCCGATCGGTATCACGAGGACCGCGAAGCTCACGACTGCGGGCGCTACCGACAACGAGACGCAGGTCCGGTTGTCCTTCGACAAGTCCTCGACCGGAGGTGGGAACTACGCCTCGGTCATGGGTCGCGTCATTGGTGCCGACAACTACGCAGCGCGAATCTGGATCCGGAACAACCAGGGCGTCCAGCTGCAACTGATGAACGGCAACACCATCTTGAAGGCCGTGAACATCGACGGGCTGACCTACCTGCCGGGGACGCAGCTCCAGGTGCGTTTCCAGACGGTCGGCACCTCGCCGACCACGCTCAAGGCGAAAGTCTGGGCCATCGGCTCGGCTGAACCGACGGCATGGCAGCTCACGTCCACGGACGCGACCGCCGCGTTGCAGGCGCCAGGATCGGTGAGTCTCCGTTCCTACATCTCCGGGACGGCGACCGGCGGCACCGTCGTCACGCGGTTCGGCAACCTGGTCGCGCAGCCCTCGGCTGCGGCCACCCCTCCGCCCGCGAACGTGCCTCCGACGGCGTCGTTCACTCAGTCGGCCAGCTTCCTGACCGCATCGTTCGATGCCGCTGCATCGGTGGACGCTGACGGAGGCATCGTCTCCTACGTCTGGGACTTCGGGGACGGAGCCTCTGCAGCTGGTGTCACAGCGACCCACTCCTATGCCGCGGCCGGCGCATACCCGGTGAAACTGACCGTGACGGACACGAGTGGTGCATCATCGAGCTCGACCAGCACCGTGACCGTCCAGGCTCCGCCTCCGAACGTGGCACCGACCGCCGCATTCACGCCGACGGCCAACGGCCTGGCACTGACGGTCGACGGATCGGCTTCAACCGACACCGATGGGACGATCGCGAGCTACGTCTGGGACTTCGGCGACACGGCGACGGGAACCGGCGCTTCGGCGAACCACACCTATGCGGCCGCCGGCACCTACACGGTCACCTTGACCGTGACGGACAATCAGGGTGCGACTGCTACCAAGCAGCAGCAGGTGACCGTCACCGGTACGGTCGTCGTTCCACCCGCGCCGACCGTGATCGCGCAGGATGCGTTCGAACGACCGGCCGGCACCGGCTGGGGAACGGCCGAGACCGGAGGCGCATGGACGCCGACGAACAATCCGGCGGCATTCGGTTTGTCCGACGGCAAGGCGGTCGTCACCTCGCCGGTCGGACAGACCCGTGCCAACCTCCTGGGCGGCGTGAGTCAGACCAGTGCGGACGTCGGCGTCAAGCTGTCCTTCGACCAGGGACCGACCGGAGGTGGCAACTTCGCATCGGTGATCGGCCGGCAGGTCGGTTCGGCGAACTACGCCGCGCGGGTCTGGATCCGCTCGAACAGCGGTGTGCAGCTGCAGCTCATGCAGGGCGGAACGACGCTCACAGCGGTGAACATCGCTGATCTCGTCTACGTGCCCGGCCAGCAGCTCCAGGTCCGACTCCAGGTGTTCGGCACCTCGCCGACCACGATCCGCGCCAAGGTGTGGGCTGTCGGGGGAGTCGAACCGGCGAACTGGCAGCTGACGACGACCGACGCGACCGCGGCGCTCCAGACGGCGGGCTCCGTCGGCCTGAACGCCTACGTCTCCGGCACGGCGACGAACGGCCCGATCACGGTCCGCTTCGACGAGTACGTGGTCAAGCCCGTGGCTTGAGACGCGTCGTCCGGAACGGCCGTCGGCCCGTCACCCTCTCGGTGGCGGGCCGACGGCCGTTTCCCGGTGAGCGGTGGTGGGGCATCCAGCGACTGATGACGGTGGTCGGATGGGATGGGACCGACCGAGTGCCGGTGTAGCGCCAGCACGAGGGTCCGGCTCGGCGGATCGCCGCGCGATCTGGTGCTGGTGCCGAGGAGACGTCAGCGCCGACGCGCTGCGTCGCGCGAGAGGCGCAGACCATCCCGCAGCCCCGAGAAGCCGGCCCGAAGGGGGCTCGTGCTCGTCAGGAACTGTCGACGGCCACCTTGGAGCAGGATCGCCCAGGTGGCGGACAGCGCCGTGCGCCGCCAGGACCGCACGCGTTCCGGCGGAAGATGGAGGGCCGCGAACAGCAGTCGATTCCGGACGTTGTAGTAATAGTAGGTCGACGACTTCGCCCGCGACGATGCCGCATCCGACCGGTCGTGGGTGCCGCCTTCGTCGTGGATCGCGACCGCGTCGTGTACGACGACGAGCGTGCCACCGACGGCGGGGACGCGGAACGAGAGGTCGACGTCCTCCCAGTACAGGAAGTACTCGTCGCGGAAGCCGCCGAGGAGGGTCCAGAGTTCGACCGTCAGCAGGAGGCATGCTCCGGTCAGCCAAGGCGTCACGGCGGCTTCGGGATGCAGACGGCGTCGGCTGGTCGCCCAGATCGCTCCATCGTCAAGACACAGGTCGTTCCCGTCGAACCAGACACTCCCGTCCGACCGTTCGATGCGGGGGGCACACATGGCAAGGGGGTCGCGGTCGGTCTCCTCGACCAACCGATCGAGTGCGCGGCGATCCAATGTCGCATCTGGGTTCAGGAGGAGTACCCGGGAGCATGCGAGGTCGATCGCGCGCTGCACGCCGAGGTTCATGCCAGTGCCGAATCCCAGATTGGCGTCCGGGAGGAGCAACGTCCAGTGCTCTTCAGCCGCGAGCGCTTCGAGTGCGGCCCGGTTCGCTGCGGTGGAGAAGTTGTCGACGACCACGCAGACGAGCGACGGGTCCGATCGTGTCAGCGGAGCGAGGTTCGCTTGGAGGAGATGCGGCGACCCGTAGTTCACGACGATGACGCCCGTCGTTCCTGCGATCGGGCTCACCGGACGACTCCGGTCCGGGAGGAGGTCGGGTCCGGGGTGCGCCGCGCTGCGGGTGCCGGTCGGCCCCGCGATGTACTGCTCTGAGACAGGCGGTCGATACGAGGGACGAACGCCAGGCCGAAGAACAAGATCAGTGTCGGGACCGAGCTGTAGAGCGGACTGAAGAGCAGGTCCCAGCAGAGCCGGACGCCGAGGTAGATGACCACGGCGCTCGCGGACCGACGAGCGATGCCGTGTCCGAGTCCGACGATCGCGATCCACGCGATGAAGGCCGCGAATGCGAGGCCCACCAGGCCGAAACGCACCCAGAGATCGCCCGCCACAGAGTGCACCTCGAAGCCGAGTCCGAACATGAACGTCTCCACGTAGCCGTTGTTCGGGTCGTAGCCGATGCTCGCCATGCCCGCTTTCGCCACGATGATGTCGTTGAGCGACGCATAGGTGCCGCTGCCGAACCCGCTCGGTTGGTGGGCGAACAGAGCTGCCGTCGCTGCCAGCTCGGGTCGCCCGCCAAGGAGGATCGATCCGGACTGGTCGAGTTGCGCCACCGTCCGCGCCTGGGTCTCGGCACCGAGCACTCCGTCGAGGAGCAGGGCTTGTCCGACGTTGAACACCGCCGCTGCGGCGATACCGATGCCGATCACGACTCGAGTCGTCGAGGCTCGACGTGTCGTCGACGTTGGACGCATCTGCCAAGCCACGAGGCAGAAGGCGAGCAGCAGGATGGCGAAGAGGGAGCGCGAGTCGTTCGCAATGGACATCGCGCAGAGTCCGGCGACGACGAGGAGTTCGACCCAGCGACGGCGCGTGGCAAGAGCGAGCCCGAGCAGGATGATCGTCAGCGGAACCGAATACTGGAACTTCCAGACGTTCGAGTTGTAGATGGTCCCGCCTGGGCCTTCGAGGAAGGCGCGGATCAGGAGTCCGACGCCATAGAAGACGGCGATCCTGGCCGGAGTGAGCACTGTCCGAGTCCACAGGATCGCCCCGATGGACAGCACCGGGCCGAGCAGCACGATCGTCTGAGCGATGGTGATCCCCTGGCTCGTGGCGTGATCCGACGAGGCCCACTCCGTCAACCACACACCGGACGCCGAGGCGGCCAAGGCTCCGATGACGAACCAGGTGGCTCCGCGGTACTTCCGGAGCTCACCGACCCAGAGCGGGATCAGTAGGACGGCGATGGCGAACCCGATCGTGGCTCCCTGCCAGAACTGGATCCGCGCACCGAGGACAACGAGGAACACGACCGCGATCAGGGTGTGGAGCGTCGCCATGGTCGGAGACGTCGGCCGGTCGAGGACCGGGAGCGGCTCGAGCCGTTCAGCGGCCCGCGTTCCCCCGATCCGCCGGGATGCGGGCCGAGGCCGCGCCGCACGCCACCGCGGGACGGCGGTCGCCTTCGGCCCCGCGTTCGTCTTCGGGTCAGTGAGCGACATCGACGGGCTCCGCTTCCGCAGCGAGCCGGCGTCGCTTCGCGAGGTCGCGTTGGACGTACCAGAGGTTCGGGACGACCTGGCAGATGGCGACGGCGACCGCGGATCCCACGATGGGGCCCGCGGCGCCGAGGACGGGGATGAGCACCCAGGAGAGGCCGAGGTTGAGCGGCACCATGCAGAGGATGGGAAGGACCTGGAACTGGAGGCCCTTCGCGTCCGTCATGTACATGCCGACCGGGTACTTCGCCGCTTGGAGGGCGACGAACACGACGTAGGAGACGAGGATCGGCCAGCCGAGGGTGATCTCGCCGTCGGAGACGAACCCGGCGATCCACGGGGAGATGACCGCGAGGACGACCGCGAGGGCGAGCCCACCGCCGAGGAACCACAGCGTCGGGACGAGTGGCGATTCCACGCGCTTCGCTGAGCGAGCCTTCGCGTAGATCGGCCACAGCGCCAGCCCGGCCGCTCCGATCGTCTGGATGACGAGGCCGAAGAGCTGCGTCGCGAGGTTGTACTGGGCGAGTTCCGGTCCGGTCGTCAGGTGGCTGAGCAGCAACCGGTCGGTCTGCATGGCGATGGGCAACGCGATCATCTGGACGACCATCGGCCAGGCGAGGGCGAACGCGGGGACGCCCGGAGCGCTGCGGAGCTTCGGCACCTCCTTCATCGCCTGCCAGACCTGCGGCCTGATCGAGCGCGCGGCGAGCACCAGGCAGACGGCGGCGACGATCCCGCTCGCGGCGTAGGAGAGGACGGCGACGAAGGAGCCGCCGTCGAACCCGGTGACGACGAAGAGCCACACGCCGAGGAAGATCGCCGGAGCGGCGATCGCCTGCGTCGCGACTTGGGTGCTCGTCTTGCCGACCCCGATGAGGATGCGTTGACCGACGGTCATCGGCAGGACGAGTCCGAACGTCGCGAGGCACAGGAACGCCGCGACGCTGCCGCCGTCGGGTGCGAGGCCGTTGCCGAGGATCGCCGGCCACAGGTCGAGGACGGTGATGAGGATGGCGACGAGCATGATGACCGCGCCCGACACGGTGAGGATCCGGAACGCCGTCACGATCGAACGCCGCACCTGCAGGTCGCGCTTCGGGTCGTCGGATCCGGCGATGGCGTTGATGACGACGGCGGCGATGCCGAGGTCGGCGAACGGCAGCAGGGCCGGCAGGCTCGTCAGCAGGCCGTACTGGGCGTAGGCGCCGGACCCGAAGTGTTCGATGATCATCCGGCTCGTGAAGATGCCGAGGACGCCGGAGAGCCCCATCACGAAGATCTTGGCGATGGCCGTCTGGCTGACGGAGGCCCAGATGCCGCCCCTGCCGCGCGCCATCAGCGATCACCGCCGGCGTCACGGAACAGCCAGGTGTCCGCGGCAAGGCGGCCGTCACGAGCGGGAAGGTCCGCGAGCACGTCCTCCGGGGTCCGGGTGCTGGCGAGCGTCGCGAGGAGGGCCTCGGCGAGCGCCACCGCGTCGTCCCCCGGCTCGACGACCCGGTGGCCGTGCTCGTGCAGCCAGCCGGCGATGCCGGTCTCCGTGGTGGTGACCACGACGCAGCCTGCGGCGAGGCCCTCGACGATCGGCAGGCCGACCTGTTCGCGCCAGTCGGGACGCGGTTGGGACGGCAGGACGAGCGTGCGGCTCGCGGCGAGGGTGTCGAAGATCACGGAGCGAGCTGGGTCCCGGTGGAAGGTGACGGACGGGTGGCGGTCACTCAGCGCGGCCGCCGCAGGCTCGAGCTCACCGGAGCCGAGGATGACGAGAGAGGCGCGCGGTTCGCGCTGCAAGACGGTCGACCACGCTTCGACGAGCAGGGGGAAGCCCTTCCGTCCGACGAGGGCTCCGAGGAAGACGATCTGCAGAGGGTCCCGGACGACGTCGCGCCGCTCCGACATGGGCGCGGGCAGGGCTTCGATGACGGTGGACTCGAGGTCGCGTCGCGCCGGAAGGACCCGGGCGTGCAGATCGCGGGCCCCGCTCGTCCCGTAGACGATGCGGTCGAGACGACGCCACACACGACCGGCGGCCCACCGCTGTGCCCGGAGTTTGACGCGGGACCTGAGCCGGGCGGGACGAGCGGTCATCGGGTCGAGGTTCTCGATGGCGTACGTCACCACGAGTGGCCGTGTTCCCCGGAGGCGTCCTCGCAGGTCGAGGGCGATCAGGGTGCTCAGCGTGGCGATGGCGGAGGACAGCTGAAGCGGTTCGTTGACCTCGAGCGCGGTCACGCCGGAGCGGACCAGCAGCCGTGCTGCAGCCATCGGCTCGGCCTGGACGAGCTCGACGCCCGGGGCGACGCTCGGATCGAAGTCGTAGCGGCGGCGACGGTAGACGATGCTCGCAGGCGCCAGCTCACGAGCGCGCTCGAGGTGCGCGGTGCGGACGACCTCGTACAGCCTGGCGCGGGGATGGCTCAGGCGGGCGGGTGTTGGCATCGTTCCTCGGTCCCTTCGGGCGCGTCGTCGGGCAGCGGCTCAGCGGCCGGCCATGGACGGCGTGCGCGCCGAGTCGTTCGCCGCGGGGACGGCCGTTCCCGGCGCGGCGGGGCCGAGCGGGGCGGCGTCGGGAGCCGACCGGTACGAGTTGTAGCGGTAGTAGGAACTCGTCTCGTCCTGCTTGAGGCCGTTGAGGACCAGCCCGATCGTGCGGGCGTTCGCGCCGTCGAGGGTCTCGAGCGCGCGGTGGAGCTGCTGGCGGCGGGTCGACTTGTACCGGGACACGACGATCGCACCGGCGGTCATGTGCGTGAGCCAGAGCGGATCGGTGACCGGGATGATCGGCGCGGTGTCGATGATGACGAAGTCGTACGACTCCTTGGCGCGGTCCACCAGCTGGCGCATCGCGTCGGACGCGAGGAGCTGGCTCGGGTTCGGCGGCACCCCACCGGAGGCGAGGACGTCGAGGTTGCCCCGACCCCAGGGCTGCACGGCCTCCTCGAGGGTGATGTCGCCGACGAGGACACTGGTCAATCCGACCTCGCCCTCGATCTGCGTGTAGCCGGCGATGGAGGGGCGGCGGAGGTCGGCGTCGATGAGGAGGACGCGCGGTGCGCGTTCGGTCATCGCGAGGGCGAGGCCGAGCGCGACGGTGCTCTTGCCCTCGCCGGGGAGTGCCGAGGTGACGATGACGGAGGTGATCCGTTCGTCGACGTCGGCGAAGCTGAGGTTCGTCGCGAGACTCCGGAAGCCCTCGGCGATCATGCCGTTCGGGTTCCGCATCATGGCCTGCGTCGGCAGCTCACCCTTCCGCGTGCGGGCGACCGTCGTGAGGACCGGGGTGTCGGAGACCTGCTGCAGTTCTCGCAGCGAGCGGATCCTCGTGTCGAGGAGCTCCCGGCCGAAGGCGTACAGCACGCCGATGAGCAGACCGCCGAGCCCACCTCCGGCGACGAGGAGCTTCGTGTTGGGCGCGAAGGCGAAGATGGGCAGCTTGGCCGGCGCGATGATCGTGAGCTGGACGGCCGGGCGGTCCTGGTCGTCCCTCGGGGAGATGCCGTCCACCGCGGAGGACAGGGAGTTCGCAACGGCCGCTGCGATGCTCTGGGCCTGCTCGGCGCTCGTCGACACCGCGGAGATCTCGACGATCACGGTGTTGAGGGGAGCGTCGGCGCTGACCGACTCCGCGAGGTCCTGGACACTCATGTCGAGGCCGAGCTCGTTGATCACCGGCTCGAGCACGATCGGCGAGGACGCGAGGACGGCGTACGACTGCACGAGGTTCTGCACGTAGGTGGATCCCTGGACCAGCTCGGTCGTTGAGTTGCCGGCCTCGGTGGTCACGAACACGCTCGTCGTGGAACGGTACTGCGGTGCCATCGTCTGAGCGAAGACGTAGGCTCCGGTCGCGCCGACGAGTGCAAGCACCACGATGACGATCCACTGCTTGCGCAGCGTTGCGATGTAGTCGCCGAGATCCATCTGACTCCCCCTGGTTTGTTGACACCCAACACCTCAGCGTACCGACGATTTCCCGGTTTATCAGGGGAAAGACGCCCCCACTCAGGGGGGTACGGGCCGTTTGATGACCCCCAGTCCGAGGGTGTCCACCCCCGCGGATGACCCCCGTTCGACGGGGTTCAGGAGGGTCTCCTCTGGTGGCGGTCGAGGGGGTGTGGCGCTCACGCTACGATTGTCGGAATTCTTCCCCCGAGCGAAAACCGAAGGACGTCATGGCGCGGATCCTCGTAGTGTGCAGTGCCAACGTCTGTCGCTCCCCGCTCGCGGAACAGCTCCTCCAAGCCCGACTCTCGACCATTCCCGGCTTCGACCGCCTCGTCTGCTCGAGCGCCGGCATCGAGGTGAGTCGCGGGCACGAGATGTGCGCTGACGCGGCCGCGGTCCTCGGCCTGCCGTCGGAGGGACCGAAGGCGCCAGCTCATCGTGCACGCCGCGTCACCAAGTCGATGATCGGTGGTGCGGGGCTCGTGCTGACCGCGAGCCGCGCCGAGCGCTCCGCCCTCGCCAAACTCTCTCCCGAGGCCCGATCGAAGGTCTTCACGCTCCGCGAGGCGGCCGCGCTGGCGGAAGCGCCCGACCAGGCGATCGCCACCTGGCGACCCGGTGCCGGCACGACGGCCGATCAACGTCTGTCCGACCTGGCGGCCCTGCTCAACGCCCGTCGAGGTCTCGCTCCTGCTCCGAAGCCGGAGCGCACCGGGCTGTTCGCGCGATTCGGGAGCGACGTCGACCCGCTCGACATCGCCGACGGACACAACCTCGGCAAGCGGGCGCACCGGACGACCCTGCGGTCCGTCCAGCGCTCGGTCGAGCGGTTCGGCGCCGCTGTGGAAGCCCTCACGCGGTAGCGGTTCGAGGGTCATCACTACCCCTGTCTTTGGGGGTACGCAGGGGGCGATTTTCCCGTTTTCCGACGAATGTTGGGCGGTAGGCTCTTCAGCATTCCAGCCGAGACACGCTCTGTGTCCGCGCCGCCCGAACGGCGCCTGGAGCGATGAGGAGAAGCTCGATGGGGGACAACGCTGCACGGCGGCAGGGGCAGCCGACGGTTCGCATCCTCGGTACGCACGGGATCCCGGCGGCCTACGGCGGATTCGAGACGGCGGCCGAGAACATCGCCGTCTTCCTCCGGGATCAGGGGTGGCGCGTCATCGTCTACTGCCAGTCCGACGGCGACGGACCGATCGTCGAGGACGTGTGGCGCGGCATCGAACGCGTGACGATCCCCGTGGGTCCCGACGGGTGGAAGGGCACCTCGTTGTTCGACCTGAAGTCGATCCGGCACGCCTCGAGGTTCGACGACGTCTGCCTCACCTTCGGCTACAACACCGCCGTCTTCAACGTCCTGCAGCGCCTCAAGGGCATCCCGAACGTCATCAACATGGACGGCATCGAGTGGTCACGGGCGCGCTGGGGATTCATGAAGCAGGCGATCCTCTACGTGAACGAACGCATCGCCTGCTGGGTCGGGAACACGCTCATCGCGGACCACCCCGAGATCGAGACCTACCTCGCGAAGAAGGCGAAGCGGTCGAAGCTGACGACGATCACCTACGGCGCGCACCGTGTCGACTCGGCACCCGTCGCACCGCTGACGGCCCACGGGCTGACGCCGGGGGAGTACCTGACGCTGATCTGCCGCCCGATCCCCGAGAACACGATCCTGGAGCTCGTGCAGGCGTTCTCGGCCGAACGACGTGGCGTCACCCTCGCCGTCTTCGGCACCTACACCCCGGAGACGGACCCGTACCACCGCGCCGTCGTCGACGCCGCGAGCGACGAGGTCGCGTTCGTCGGGTCGGTCTACGACCCCGAGGAGCTCGCCGCCCTCCGATTCCACGCGCTCGGCTACCTCCACGGGCACACCGTGGGCGGCACGAACCCCTCGCTCGTCGAGGCGATGGCCGCCGGGAACGCCGTGATCGCCCACGACAACCCGTACAACCGATGGGTCGCCGGCGACGGCGCCCTCTACTTCACCACCGCACACGACGCCGCCGCACGGATCGGCGAGCTGCTCCAGCACCCCGCCCGCCGCGCCGCCCTGTCCTCCGCCGCGTCCGCGCGGCACGCCGAGGAGTTCACCTGGGAGCACGTCGCCGGTCAATACGAAACCGTCCTGCAGACCTACCTTGGAGGTGCACGTGTCGCACGTGTCTGAAACGAACGCCCCGGCCGCGGAAGTGCCCATCGAGACGGCCCGCGTGCGGGTCGGCGTGATCGGTCTCGGCAAGATGGGCCTCTCCCACCTCGCCATGATCAAGGCCCACCCGTGGGTGAGCGTCGACGCGGTCGTCGACTCGACCGGCTACATCCTCGACGTCCTGGGCAAGTACACCGGCCTCAGGACCTTCACCTCGGTGGACGACATGCTGGCCGAGGTCGAGCTCGACGCGGTCATCATCGCGACCCCGACGAAGTTCCACGCACCCATGGTGAAGTCGGTGCTCGAGCGCGGTCTCCACATCTTCTGCGAGAAGCCGCTCAGCCTGAGCGCGGCCGACTCCGACGAGCTCGCCGCACTGGCCGAGCGTCGCGGCGTCGTGACCCAGGTCGGGTACCACAACCGCTTCGTGGGCGCGTTCCGCGAGGTCAAGCGTCTGCTCGACCTCGGTGCCATCGGTCGCGTCACGCACATCCAGGCGGAGGCCTACGGTCCCGTCGTGTTGAAGTCGCGCGGCTCGACCTGGCGGAGCAACCGCAACGAGGGCGGCGGCTGCCTCTACGACTACGCCGCCCACCCGGTCGACCTCCTCACCTGGTACGCCGGCGAGCCGATCGGCGTCGGCGGCACCGTCCTCGGCAGCGTGTTCTCCGAGCACACCGAGGACGAGGTCTTCTCGACCCTCTTCTTCGACGCCGGGGTCAGCGCGCAGCTCTCCGTCAACTGGTCGGACGAGTCCTACCGCAAGATGACCACGCAGATCACCATCACCGGGACCGCCGGTCGCATCCACGCCGACCGGCAGGAATGCCAGGTCTACCTGCGCGACACCGCGCCCGAGATCGAAGGCTACGAGACCGGCTGGAACGTCAAGTACACCACCGAACTCACCGACGAGGTCTGGTACTACCTGCGCGGCGAGGAGTACAGCGCCCAGCTGGACCACTTCGTCACCCGGGTCGTCGAGGGTGCCGTGCTGGGGACGAACTCCTTCACCAGCGCGGCCGCCACCGACCACGTCCTCGAACTCCTCACCATCGACGCGGCGGCAGGCCCGTCCACCCGAGCCGCGACGGCCGCACCCGCTCCCGTCGCGAAGAAGAAAGGCCTCCTCCCATGGCGACGAGCGTAGAGACCCAGACCGGCGCGGCCGCGACCGCTGGCCCGAAGCTTCCCCGGCTCCTGTTCGGAGACAACCAGTTCTTCGGCGTCAACCACATGTCGGAGGAGAAGGCGCGCGCCCAGGCCATGCGCTTCCAGGACACCGGCGCGATCATGGACGTGCTCGACGTCGCGTACGACGAGGGAATCACCTCCTTCATGTGCACGACGCACGACCGGATCGCCGAGGTCGCGGAGCGGGTACGGCTCGACCCGACGCGATACGCCGACTTCACGTTCCAACCGTGCATGCCGTATGCGCACAAGTACGCGGACGCCGTCACGGAGAACGGCATGCTCGGTGCGCTCAAGCGCTTCCTGCCGGAAGAGGGCCTGATGAACGCCGCCCTGCGTGGCGGTAAGGCGTTCGCCACGAAGGACGTCGAGGGGATCATCACGCTGCTCATCGACGCCGAGATGGCGATGTTCCGCGGCGTCGAAACGCCGGTGATCTGGCTGCAGAACGTCGTCGTGGACCTCCTGCTCGGCCTCGGGTTCAAGGATGCGTTCGCCATCTTCGACCACCACGTGCGCACGAAGTACCACGCGCAGCCCGGGTTCATCACGATGAACCTGCCGCTCCTGCTCGACGCCCTGGACGAGGCGGGCCTCGAGAACCCGATCGTGTGCTCGAACATCAACAAGATCGGCTTCCGCATGTCGGGCGGTATCGAGGGGTACCAGCGGGTGCTCGAGGAGCGTCGGTTCCGTGCCGTCGCGATGTCCGTCTACGCGTCCGGCGCGATCCCGCCGCGCGAGGCGATCGAGTGGCTCTCCGAGCAGCCGAACATCGAGTCGATGGTGTTCGGGGCCTCCAGCCGGCAGAACATCCAGAGCACGCGCCGCCTGGTCGACGAGTTCTTCGGGGCCTGATCGGGCGCGGGCCCAGCTGACACGAGGAACGGCCCCTGGCATGCCAGGGGCCGTTCCTCGTGTCGTGGTCGGTGCGTCGGTGACCTCGCCGTCAGACGCGGACGCGCCGGACGGACTCGACCACCTGGATGATCTCGGATCGGTAGCGCTCCGGGGAGAACTGCTCCTGCGCCGAGCGGCGGGCCCGGTCGGCGATCCGTGCGCTCCGGTCCGGGTCGTCGAGGAGCTCGGCGACCGCTGCGGCCATGGCCTCGGCGTCACCCGCCGGCACGAGAAGACCGGTCACGCCGTCCTCGATGCTCTCCAGATGGCCGAGCGCTGCCGATGCGACGACGGGTCGCAGGGCCAGCTGGGCCTCGACTACGGCGTTGCCGAAGGGCTCCCGGAGCGAGGGGGCGACGACGAGGTGCGCGCGCTCCAGCGCCGGCCAGATCGGGGAGACGTAGCCGGAGAAGGTGACCGCGCCACGGAGGTCCGGTTGGTCGGCACGGTCCCGGAGCTGCTGCTCGAACCACTCGTACCCCTCGAACGGCGTGCCCGCGATCTCGATCCGCACGTCGCGTCCGGCACGGCGCAGGATCCCGACCGCGTCGAGCGCGATGTCGGGCCCCTTCCGCGGGGAGAGTCTGGCCACGATCGCGAGTCGATGCGGTTCGGAGCCGATCGGCGCCGGCGTGGGGTCGACGTCGGGGCCGGCGACGCCGTTGAAGACGAGCCGGACCTTCCGGGCGAGTCCGGGCGCGGCCGTGGTGGTCGCCTCGACCGCCGCACGGCTGATGACGATGAGCGCGTCGGCGAGGATCAGCGGCGAGTTCAGCGCGAACCGGACCAGCCTGCCGTCCGCGGTCTCCGCCTCGTGCACGTGGCAGACGACCGGTGTGCGCGTCAGGCGCGCGGCGAGGATCCACCACGGGAGCGTCACCGTGTTGACGTAGACCGCGGTCGGCGCGATCTCCTCGATGACCCTCCGCAGGAAGCGGACGGATCGCAGGCCTTCCATCGCGAGCGAGGCGACGCCGCCCAGGGAGGCGTTGGCCCGCCGGAGGACGGGGAAGGGGACGAACCGGACCTCCGCGCCGCGGGCGAGCAGCCTCGGGACCAGCTTGCCGTCGGCGGGGAGGGCGACGATCACCCGGTACCCGCGCCCGACGAACGCGCTGATGCTCTCGAGCATCTGCAGGTCCGACCCGTAGACGTCACCCGACGGGTTCGCGATGAGGACCGTCTGACCGGCATCGGTGGCCGAGGTGCCGGCGAGCGCGTGAGCGTCCAGGGTGGTCTCCGATGCGTCGATGGCGGTCACCGGCCGAGCGCGACGGGCTGGCCGCCGGACGCGGTCCCGACCGAGCCGAGCCGCTCCATGTCACGGAACCACTTCACCGACGCGAGCAGCAGGTGGCCGGCGTTGGCGAGGAACATGAGGGTGTAGGCGGCGAAGAACACCTGCGGGGCACCCAGGAGCACGAAGATCAGGCAGAGGAAGCCGTAGTCGGTCGGGATGACGAGCAGCGAGCGCAGGATGGTGCTGTGGCCGTTCTCCGGAGCCGGGTCGGCGCCGTAGACGCGCTTGAGCTGCTCGTTGAGGATGATCGCGAAGAACGCGACGGCCGCCACGACGCAGTAGCCGATGGGGATGAGCAACAGCGCAGGGGTCGGCAGCTCGAAGAACCGGAACGCGCTGATGAGGACGGCGAGGTGCAGGGACGAGATCTTCGTCGCATCGATGACGTGGTCGAGCCACTCACCGGACGGTGATCCGCCGCCGCGCAGTCGTGCGACCTGGCCGTCGGCCGAGTCGAAGGCGTACCCGATCGCGAGACAGAGCCACACGCCGACACCGAGACCGATGCTCGGGGGCAGGGTCGCGAGCATGATGATGCCGCTGAACGTGAAGACCGCACTGATCACGGTGACCATGTTCGGCGTGAGACCGAGCTGGTACGCCGCCGCGGCGAGGTAGCGACCCGCCTTGCGGTTGACGTAGATCGAGTACGCCGGAGCGCCTCGCGTCCGCTTCTTCTGTGCACCGGCGAGACGGGCGACGATGTCGGAGTACCGCTCGGCGACTTCGGGGTCTTCCGTGGGCTGAGTCATGGGGGCAGTTCGGGTCATGCCGGTCCTTGTGTTCTCATGTGGGCGCTGCAGGCGATCGCTGATTCGGGTGAGCGGTCGTGAGCGGTCGGGCGACGAAGGCGCGCCCGGGTTCGGGTGTTCCGCGACCGGACGGGTGCCGGAGTGCGGGAATCGTGGCGGGGCGCGCACGGTGCCGGAGGTGATGCGCCGACGGCTCGGGTAAGTCGTCGCTGCAGTGCGTCGCGGGCGGGTTCGGGTGTGCGGGTCTCGCCAGTGAGCAGCTGTGCGATCGAGCCGTTTTCGGGTGACTCGCCGTGCGACTGCGGGCGGTGATGGTGACGACTGTATCGAAGTGTTGCCCCCTCTGGAAGGGGATTTGTCCTCTTTTCGCAGGACACCCCTCGCATTGGGGGCATCACCGACAGCAGTCCTGACATCAGTACGCGCCGACCGGTTTGAGCACGACCTTGACGGTCTGCCACATGATCATCAGGTCGCCCGTGATGGACCAGTTCTCGACGTAGTAGAGGTCCAGGCGGACGCTCTCCTCCCACGTCAGGTCGGAGCGCCCGGAGACCTGCCACATGCCGGTGAGGCCCGGCTTGATGTGCAGACGCCGGTGGACGTCCTTCTCGTACTCGGCGACCTCGCTCGCCAGCGGCGGCCGGGGTCCGACGAGACTCATGTCGCCGGTGAGGATGTTCCACAGCTGCGGCAACTCGTCGAGGGAGTACTTGCGCAGGATGCGACCGACGCGGGTGACGCGCGGGTCGTTCTTCATCTTGAAGAGCACGCCGTTGCCCTCGCTCTGCGCCATGAGGGCGGGGAGGACGGCTTCGGCGTCGGTGACCATGGATCGGAACTTGAACATCGTGAAGCGCTCACCGTTCCTGCCGACGCGTTCCTGCCGGAAGAGGACCGGGCCCGGGCTGTCGAGCCTGACGGCGAGGGCGACGAGGGCCAGCAGCGGCGAGATGAGGAGGATCCCGAGGCTCGTGAGCCCGACGTCGAGTGCGCGCTTCATGATGTGGTGACCGCCCTCGAACTGCGGGATCTCCACGTGGATGAGCGGCAGCTCCTCCACCGGGCGGAAGTGGATGCGGGGCCCGGCCACGTCGGTGAGTCGGGCCGCGAGCACGAGCTCGGTCGCCGTGCCCTCGAGGTCCCACCCGAGTCGGCGGACGTAGTCGCTGCCGCCGTCGACGGGGCCGGCGATGATGACCGCGTCGGCGGTGAGGTTCGCGGCGGCCTGGGCGACGCCGTCGATGTGCGCGATGACCGGGACGGAGGTTCCCCGGCTCGAGAACGGCTCGGCCGTCTCCTGGTCGACCACGGCCGCACCGACGACGGTGTAGCTCATGCTGTGCTGCTTGGCGACCTGTTCGAGGACGTACGCGACGTCGTCACGCCGGCCGACGACGACCGTCCGTGCGGTGTACTCACCGACGCGACGACGGCTGAGCAGCCATCTGCGCCACATCCAGCGGGAAGCGAGGAGCGCGAGTGTCCCCGCGGGGAGCGCGAGGATGAAGTAGCCCCGGGCGATGTCGATCTTCAGGATCAGGAAGACGATGGCGAGGATGCCGAAGGCGAACGCGCTGGCGTTGACGACGCGCTTGTACTCGGCGACACCGGAACCGATGATGCGGCTGTCCCGGGTCCTGGTGAAGCCGAGGAAGGCGAGCCACACGAGCACGATGACGCCCGACAGCAGGATGTAGAGCTGCTGGGCCTCGGGGCCGACCGGGTCGTCGCCGAACCGCACAACGAAGGCGGCCGAGACGGCGAAGAGTGCGATGACGCTGTCGGTGAGGATGAGCCAGCGACGGTAGCGCTTCGACCACTCGCGCTGCGTCATGGACTTGACCGCGACGGTGGAGGACTCCGCGCCGAGCGCAGCAGCTCTGCGTCGGACGAGCGCGATGGGTCCCGTGATCGGGAAGGCGTTGTCGTTCACGTCGGCGCTCATGCTCGGGTCGACCCCTCGGAGCGGAACTGGGCGAACGCCGCGCTTCGGGTGCGCGGACGGATCTGTCGGGAGGACCGACGGCGGTTCGGGTACGTCGTCATTGGGTTGCTATCCACTTGTGGGGTTCGGGTGCGGTTCGGGTGCGCGATGCGCAAGGGCGGTTCGGGCCGCCCGCGGAGAACGCGACGTCGCTCGTGTGCCCACGACCGACCGGTGAAACCGGTCGAGATGAGCGTCCCCCTTGGATATCCCTCAACTGTAGGAAGCGGGGGTCATCGGCGGATCCCCCACTCCAGGGGGGTCGCCGCCCCCAATGCTGGGGGTGTGGGGGTCCTTCGACGCGCGATTCCGTCGTCATCGGCCGAGATGACGACGGACCTCGTCGGTCGCTCTCGTCGCCGCCCGGTGGGGGACAGCACCCACTGCCGACGTCACCCCGGTCGTGGGTGGCGGCTCGGCCGTAGGCTCAGCGACTACATTGGTGCCATGGATGGAGCGCGCGCGACCGATGGCGTGATCGCCGACGCCGCCCGCGATCCCATGGCCGATTGGCCCACCGGACGCCTCCTGTCCACGGCGTCACGACTGATCGAGCACACCTGGCAGCAGGCCCTGGACGGCATCGGGGTGACCCACGCCGGTCTCATCGTGCTGCACCTGCTCGACAGCGGCCCCGCCAGTCAGAAGGAGCTCGCCCGACGAGCCCGCGTGCAGAACCAGACGATGTCACGCACGCTCGACCGACTGGAGCGGGCCGGCCACATCGAGCGCATCGCCGCGGCCGACGACCGTCGTCGTCACGTGGTGAGCCGGACACCAGCGGGTGACGAGGCCTGGCTGGCGGCACACCGGCTCGAGGCCGACGTCTTCCCGGAGCTGCCCGACGAGTCGGCGTTGCGGTCGCAGCTGCTCGCGATCATCCGTTCGGGCGAGTCCGCCCGCTGGTCGCCCGAGGACGTCGAACCCGCCTGACCTGCCTGCCGGGCCGCCCTTCCCCGCTCGCTGAGCGTGCCCACCCGGGGCTGTCCTTCGACGGGCTCAGGGACCGTTCCAGGTCCGGGTGCACCTCTCCCGGTCGCTGAGCTTGTCGAAGCGCCCACGGGGAACCTCCGTGATGCGAGGGCGTCCGGCCGGGGCTGCCCTTCGACAGGCTCAGGGACCGTTCCAGGTCCGGGTACACCTCTCCCGGTCACTGAGCTTGTCGAAGCGCCCACGGGGAACCTCCGTGATGCGAGGGTGTCCGGCCGGGGCGGCTCTTCGACAGGCTCAGGGACCGTTCCAGGTCCGGGTGCACCTCTCCCGGTCGCTGAGCTTGTCGAAGCGCCCACGGGGAACCTCCGTGATGCGAGGGTGTCCGGCCGGGGCTGCCCTTCGACAGGCTCAGGGACCGTTCCAGGTCCGGGTACACCTCTCCCGGTCACTGAGCTTGTCGAAGCGCCCACGGGGAACCTCCGTGATGCGAGGGTGTCCGGCCGGGGCGGCTCTTCGACAGGCTCAGGGACCGTTCCAGGTCCGGGTGCACCTCTCCCGGTCGCTGAGCTTGTCGAAGCGCCCACGGGGAACCTCCGTGATGCGAGGGTGTCCGGCCGGGGCTGCCCTTCGACAGGCTCAGGGACCGTTCCAGGTCCGGGTACACCTCTCCCGGTCACTGAGCTTGTCGAAGCGCCCACGGGGAACCTCCGTGATGCGAGGGTGTCCGGCCGGGGCGGCTCTTCGACAGGCTCAGGGACCGTTCCAGGTCCGGGTGCACCTCTCCCGGTCGCTGAGCTTGTCGAAGCGCCCACGGGGAACCTCCGTGATGCGAGGGTGTCCGGCCGGGGCTGCCCTTCGACAGGCTCAGGGACCGTTCCAGGTCCGGGTGCACCTCTCCCGGTCGCTGAGCTTGTCGAAGCGCCCACGGGGAACCTCCGTGATGCGAGGGTGTCCAGCAGGGGCTGCCCTTCGACAGGCTCAGGGACCGTTCCAAGTCCGGGTGCACCTCTCCCGGTCGCTGAGCCTGTCGAAGTGCCCCCGAGGAACCTCGCATGATGCGAGCGTGCCCACCCGGGGCTGTCCTTCGACGGGCTCAGGGACCGTTCCAGGTCCGGGTGCACCTCTCCCGGTCGCTGAGCTTGTCGAAGCGCCCACGGGGAACGTTCGTGGTGCGAGGGTGTCCGGCCGGGGCGGCCCTTCGGGTGTCCGCTCAGGGCCGGATCTGCGCGCACCCGTGCCCCGTCCGGGGGGATTCGAGCTGGTGCTCCGGGACGAGAGTGGCTAGTGTGATCAAAGTTTCTATTGTGACTGTTGTGACAGGATGACGGCCGCGACCCGCCGAGGTCGCCGTGATCGTGTCGTCGGACTGGAGAATGATGACCCCCGCACGAACGCCCGGTGCGCAGTACGGCCGCCGCCGTCCCTGGCTGGCGATGGCCCTCTCCGTCGGCGTCGTCACGGCGTCACTCACCGTCGGTGCCCTGCCGGCCCACGCGGACGACTATCCGAGCTGGGCCGACGTCGAAGCGGCCAAGTCGAGTGAGTCCGCGAAGGCCGCCGAGATCACGAACATCACCGCACTCATCACCTCGCTGCAGGAGCAATCCGACGCCGCGTTCCGCACGGCGCAGATCGCCGCCGAGGCCTATCGACAGGCGCAGGACGCCGTGACCGAGGCGGCCGCCCGTGAGTCGGCGTTGCGCAAGCAGGCCGAGGCCGCTGCGGCCGCCGCCAAGGTCTCGAAGCAGCGCGCCGGTGCGCTCATCGCGCAGCTGTCGCGTGGCGGCGGTGGCGACGTCTCGCTCGACCTCGTCCTCGGCGCGGGCAAGTCCGACGACCTGCTCTCGCGGCTGTCCGTCATGGACAAGCTGGGCGAACGGAACGCAGCGAGCTACGCCGAGGCGGTGACCGACCGCAACGCGGCGAGCGGCCTGACCGACCAGGCGGAGGTCGCGAAGACGGAACGCGAACGCCTCGAGGGCGAAGCGCAGACGAAGTACGACGAGGCGGAGAGTGCCTCGGCGGCGGCATCCGCAGCGGTGGCGGCACAGGAGCAGCAGGCCGACCAGCTCTACGCGCAGCTCGCCTCCCTGAAGAACACCACTGCCGAGACCGAGCGCGGGTACGCGGCCGGGGAGTCCGCCCGCCAAGCGGCGGAAGCGGCTGCAGCAGCGGCGGCTGCTGCAGCGGCCAACACCCCTCCCGCGTCGTCCGGCGGTTCGTCCGGCGGCGGATCGAGCAGTGGTGGCGGCGGTGGCGGTGCGTCCAGCGGCGGTGGCGGCGGCGGCTCGGTCGCACCTCCGGACTCCGCCGGCGTCGAGTCGGCGATCGCCTTCGCGCTCGCCCAGGTCGGCAAGGGCTACCAGCTCGGCGGTTCCGGTCCGAACGTCTGGGACTGCTCGGGCCTCACCCGCGCGGCCTACGGGAGCGGCATCGGGACGCACTCCGCGACGAACCAGTACTACACGATGCAGTCGCAGGGACGCCTCGTGCCCTACAGCCAGAAGCAGCGGGGCGACCTGATCTTCTGGTCGAGCGGCTACGACTACTACCACGTCGCCATCTACCTCGGGAACGGCCAGATCGTCGAAGCGGCCAACGAGCGGGCCGGCACCCGGGTCGGCGGTATCTGGGGATCCGGCGACGTCGTACCCTACGTCGGTCGCCCGACGGGTTGACCCCATGAGCTCCGCCGAGGTCGACGCCTACCTCGCCTCCCTGACCCACCAGCTGAAGCCGGCGGTCGTCCGTCTGCGCGAGGCGATCATGGCCTCGGACGAGGGCATCTCGGAGCACCTCAAGTGGAAGGCGCCGAGCTTCGTCTACGACGGCGAGGACCGCGTCACCTTCGCCCTGCACCCGGCGAACCGCATCCGGATCATCCTGCACCGGGGTGTGCATCAGCGGGACGACACCGACGCCTTCCGGTTCGACGACCCCTCCGGTCTCGTGGTGTGGGCGGCGCCGGACCGCGGTGTCGTCACCTTCTCGACCATCGATGCGGCGGCCGACGCGGAGCCCGCCCTGCTCGAACTCATCGGGCGCTGGGTGCGGGCCTGACACCCGTCGACGAGCGCGGGAGCACGCGGTCGGCGAGCCGTCGTATGATCGACTGCCGAGCGGGCGACAGCGCACCGACGGACCGGCGGTGAAGGAGGCCTCGTGCGCAGTGCCGTGCTCGGCCTCGTGCTGCTCGTCATCGGGACGATCGCGATCCTCACCGGTGTCCTCCCCGCCCCGGAGGCCCTCGGCATCGCCGACCGCGTCTGGCCGATCCTCCTGTTCGTCGTCGCGATCACCGTCGTCGCCGAACTCGCTGCGGACGCCGGCCTGTTCACCCTCGTCGCCTCGCGGCTCGTGCGCTGGGGCCGGGGGAGCACCTGGTTGCTGTGGGTGCTCGTCGTCGCGTTGGCCACGCTCAGCACCGTCTTCCTCTCGCTCGACACCACAGCCGTCCTCCTGACGCCGGTCGTCATCACGCTCGCGAGGCACGCCGGGCTGTCGCCGGTGCCGTTCGCCCTGACCACCGTCTGGCTGGCATGCACGGCGTCGCTGCTGTTGCCGGTGTCGAACCTCACCAACCTCCTCGCGGAGCACGCGATCGACGAGGCCGCCACGGCCTCGGGTGGCGGTCCGCTCGGCCCTGGCGGATTCGCAGCGCTCATGGTCGTCCCCGCGATCATCGCGGTCGTGGTCCCGTGCGTGGTCCTCGCGATCGTGTACCGCCGTCAGCTCGCCGGTGCCTACACGGTGGACGTGGAGGCGCAGGACGACGACCGGGTGCTGCTGTGGACGTCCGGGCTCGTCGTGCTCGTGCTCCTGCCGCTGCTGGTGTCCGGCATCCCGGTGTGGATGTCGGCGCTCGGTGCGGCGGTGATCCTCGTGGTCGTCTTCCTCATCCGGCGTCCCGGGGCGCTCCGTCCGGCCCTCGTTCCGTGGCAGCTCGTCCTGCTCGCCTCAGGACTGTTCCTCGTGGTGGAGGCGGCTCACGCCCTCGGGCTCGCGCGGGCGCTCGCGTCCATCGCGGGGACCGGCGACTCGCTCCTGGCGCTCCTGCAGCTGGCGGGGGTCGGCATGGCGAGCGCCAACCTCGTCGACAACCTCCCGGCGTACCTGGCCCTTGAGCCGGTGGCCGGCGACCCCGTGCGCTTCGCGGCACTGCTCATCGGCGTGAACGCGGGCGCGCTCATCACCCCGTGGGCGGCGCTCGCGACGCTGCTCTGGCACGCGCGGCTCACCGCGGCGGACGTCGAGTTCGGTTGGGGCCGGTTCATCGCGCTCGGCTTCGTGGTCGCCCCGCTGACGGTCGCCCTCGCCACCGTCGGGCTCTGGCTGGCCCACGGTGCCGGCGCGATGCTCCCGTGACTTCCCACGCCGCCCTCAGTGCTCGTGGCGTGCGTCGGCCGCCCGACGCCGCTCCAGCAGCTCCGTGACGATGCGGTCAATGAGCTCGAAGGGGATCGGCCGGCTGAACGGGAATTGCAGCGTGTCCTTCGCCGCCCGGTAGTCGGCGACGGCGTTCTGGAGGGGGCCGTCGAACGGCGGGATCGAGTACAGGGCGATGTGGTGTTTCCAGGCGCCGAGGTACAGCAGGTAGCGGTCGTCGAGCATGAAGGTCGGCATGCCGTACCGGATGGCCTCGGTGACTCCAGGCACGATGCGGTGGACGCGGAGTCGGATCTCCTCGATGGCGTCCGCGGCGTCGGTGGGTTGCGTGGCGAGGTAGTCGTCGATCGTGGTGGGTGCACCCGGCATGTCTCTCCTCGTCGGAACGGAGACGGCACGGGAGCCGCTGCCCCCGTGCCGTCATCGTCCCATGTCCGCGTCTCGCGCGACAGTGGTGGTTCTACCGCTTCGCGAGGGCTCGGCGCACGTCCTCCTGGACGAGGTCGGCGTTCATGATCGCGCCGGCCATCGATCCGGCGGCCGCCGCCTGCAGGACCTGGGTGCGCAGGTTGGTGACGTCTCCGGCCGCCCAGACACCCGGCACCGAGGTGGCGCCCAGCTCGTCGACGCCGATCGCGTCTCCGAACTCGGCTCCTCGCGGGTGCGGTCGCGTGTGGAGCCCGAGACCGGTGAACGCCTCGGCGCGCACCCGGTTGACCGGGGCCACGGCCAGCGCCTCGACGGGGACGGTGCGGCCGTCGTCCAGGCGTACGCCGACGAGCCGGTCGTCGGCGATCTCGAGCCGCTCCACGACGCCGTCGACCACCTCGATGCCCCGTGCCGCGAACGCCGCCTCCTGCTCCGGCGTGAAGGCGCCCGCGGTGTTGCGGAGCACGACGACCCGGTCGCTCAGCTGCCGGAACAGCTGCGCCTGGTGGGCTGCGGCCTCCGCGTTCGTGCCGAGGACACCGATCACGCGGTCCTGGACCTCCCACCCGTGGCAGTAGGGGCAGTGGAGGGCGTCGCGGCCGAACCGCTCCCAGAGGCCGGGGATGGGCGGGAGCTCGTCGGCGGTGCCGGTGGCGATGAGGAGGCGGCGGCCCCGGACGATCGCGCCGTCCGCCGTCGTCAGGATGAACCCGTCGTCGTCGCGCCCGGCATCGACGACCTGGCCGTCGACGATGCGGACGCCGTACGACACCACCTCCGCTCGGCCGAGGCGCAGGAGCTCACGAGGCGGGGTGCCCTCGCGGGTCAGGAAGCCGTGCACGCCGTCGGCGGGTGCGTTCCGCGGCTCGCCGCCGTCGACGACGATCACGGATCGTCGTGATCGTCCGAGCATGATGGCTGCGCTGAGCCCTGCGGCGCCACCGCCGACGATGACGGCGTCGACGAGGTCGGTGCTGGTTGCTGGGGTGACGGGGGTGCTCATGGATCGTTCCGTTCGGTCGACGTGCTGGGAGGTGTCCAGGGTGCGCCGACCGGTGCCGAAGTGGCAAGAAGACTTGCCGAAGCGGCAACGTGGGAGCGAGAATCGACCCATGGCGCATGCACACGACGAGCAACGGTCCATCGACGGCGTGCTGGATGCTGTCGGGCCGAGGCTGCGAGCCATCCGGCAGCATCGTGGCACCACCCTCGCCGCGCTGTCGGCCGAGACGGGCATCTCGGTCTCCACCCTCTCCCGGCTCGAGTCCGGCCAGCGCCGACCGAACCTCGAGCTGCTCCTGCCACTCGCCAAGGCGCACCAGGTGCCCCTGGACGACCTCGTCGGTGCTCCGCAGACGGGTGATCCCCGCGTCCACCTGAAGCCCGTCCAGCGGTACGGCCAGACGATCGTGCCGCTGACGCGTCGATCGGGCGGCCTCCACGCGTTCAAGAGCATCATCCACGGCGGCGACGGTCCGCAGACGCCCGAGACACAGAAGGTCCACGAGGGATACGAGTGGCTCTACGTCCTCAACGGTCGGTTGCGGCTCCTCCTCGGCGACCAGGACATCGTGCTCACGGCGGGGGAGGTCGCCGAGTTCGACACGCGCGTCCCGCACTGGTTCGGCCGGGCAGAGGCCGGAGCGGTGGAGTTCCTCAGCCTGTTCGGCAAGCAGGGCGAACGGATGCACGTCCGGGCGACGTCGACGAGGAGGAGCGCATGATCGGACACGATGACGAGGAGGGCGCCCGCCAACCCGAGGACGACCGGCCGTTCGCGGAGCAGGTCCTCGAACGCCGCGGCTTCGCGATCACGGCGGCCCTGTTCGTGATGCTCGGCGGGCTCGTCGTGCCGTTCGTCGGCTGGGTGGCCGGCATGGTCATGCTGTGGCGGTCGCGCGCCTGGACGACCAGGCAGAAGGTCTGGGCCACCGGCGGACCGATCCTCGCGAGCGCCGCGGTGCTACTCGTCCTGGCCCTCCTCACCGCGAACTGGAAGTCGACGGATGCCGGCGTCGGTGGCTCCCCGGTGGTCCCCGTCATGTACGACCTCGGGTCGACGGCCGTCGTGCTGCTGCTGATCGGGTACGCCGCGGCCGGCACCTGGTTGCTCTGGCTGGCGCTCCGGCCCGTGGACCGACGCGCCTGATTCGCGGTCGTCGCTCAGGTGGACCGGGCAGAGTGGGGAGATGCCCGACTCCTCGCGATTCCGCCGCCCCCTGCCCGTCCAGCCCGGACCCGGTGAGGAGTCCGTCTGGGAGTACCCGCGTCCGCCGCGGGTCGAGCCGCGCGACGAGCGCGTCGTGATCCGGTTCGGCGGCACGGTCATCGCGGAGTCCACGGCCGCGGTCCGGGTCCTGGAGACGAGTCACCCTCCGGTGTACTACGTCCCGGCGGCGGACTTCTCGCCGGGGGTCCTGGTGCCGGTCGACGGGACGACCATGTGCGAGTTCAAGGGCGAGGCCCACTACCTCGACGTACGGGTGGGCGACGCGGTCGCCGGTGCCGCCGCGTGGACCTACCCCGATCCACGCCCGGGATACGCGCCGCTGTTCGGCATGATCGCCGTCTATCCGGGACGCATGGACGCCTGCGAGGTCGACGGGGTGCCGGTGCAGGCGCAGGAGGGCGACTTCTACGGCGGATGGATCACGCCGGGGATCGTCGGGCCGTTCAAGGGCGCCCCGGGCACGCGCGGCTGGTAGCGGACGCCGCAGTCTTACACCCGCTCCTCCTTCGCGCGCAACGCCCTGGAGCACCACGCACCCTCGTGCCACGCTGAGCGCCAAGCGCCGTCGACGACGAGGCGCGCAGGAGGCGGTCGAAGCCATGGACGTGTTCGATGAAGCAGCGGACCCGGGTTGGTCCCTCCTCCGTGTCGTCCCGCTGTTCGGCCTCGCCGTCAGCGTCGGTGCGGTCGCCGGAGCGGCCCTCGCGGCCGGTGCAGAGCTCTTCGGGGCGGTCGGGACCGTCTCGGTGCATCCGGCCGATCTCGGCGGGATCGCGGTCCTCGTCGGCGGACTCGTCGGTGGGATGCTCGCAGCCGTCGGGGCGGTCGGTGCGCTGCTGGCGCTCGGCATCCTCGACCACTGGGGCGAGCGCGGCCCGGTCCACCGGGCCTGGATCGCCGGTGGCGGTGCGGCCTTCCTCGTCCTGATCGTCGGCGGCCTCATCGCCGCACCCATCGGACTCGCCTCGACGATCGGGGTCGTCGTGTTCGCGGTGCTCGCCGCCGGGGTTGCGGCCGGCGGTGGGCTCTACGCCTTCGAACGGGCGTTGGCGCGTCGTCGAGGAGGGTGGGCCGGCCTCAGTCGGTAGCGCGGATGGTCAGCCGGCGAGCTGCTGGAGGCGTGCCCGGTGCCACTCGGTCTGTGTGAGCGCCGAGACGCGGAGGAGACCGGTCAGTGCGTCCCATCCGGCCGACCAGCCGATGCGAGAGGCGATGGTCCACACGCTCGCATCGGGGTCGTCCGCCAGGACGGCGCGCACCTCGTCGGCTCGCCGCAGATGGTGCGCGGCCAGCTCGTCGCAGCGGTCCGCGAGTCCCGTGAACCGGAAGCCGTGTCCGGGGACCACCTGATCGCCGTCGTAGCCGCGGACGCGGTCGAGCGACGACAGGTAGGCCGTCACCGGGTTCTCCGAGGTGCGCGCCCCGAGGCCGAGGCCCGAGAAGATCGTCGGCAGCACGTGGTCACCGGTGAACAGGTAGCCGCGGTCCTCATCGCGCAGGGTGAGGTGACCCGTCGTGTGGCCGGGTGTGTGCAGGACCCTGATCGAGCGACCGGGGAGCGTCAGCAGCTCGCCGTCCTCGAGCGTCCGGTCCGCGCGGGTGTCGCCGAGGTGCCCGGCGGGTGCCTTCGGGCCGGTGGCCCAGGGGCGCACGGTCGTGTCGTCCGCCGGGACGCCCCACTCGTCCAACGCCGCAGCGAGGTCGGCCGGGCCCGGCGGCGTCGAGCCCGCCGCCTCGTCTTCGAGACGGTGCATGAGGACCGGTGCGGCGAGCTCGTCGCGGAGCATGCCGGCGAGGCCCAGGTGATCGGGGTGCAGGTGGGTCACGACGACGCCCGTGAGTGTCGTCACGCCGACACCGCGGAGCTCCCGCAGCAGGTGTTCGCGGCCCTCGGGGGTGTCGGTTCCGGGGTCGACGACGATCGCACGACCGTCGGTGCCGAAGAGCACCGAGCAGAGGGTGAAGGGATTGCCGGGGTCGCCGGTCGGGACGGCGATGACGACCGTGTCGGCGTCGAGGTGCTCCGTCGCAGGGATCCGGCCGTCGCGGAAGGCGGCAGCCTGGGATTCGCTCGATGAGGTGATCATGGTGCTGCTCCGGGTGGTGTCGGGGGACGGACCAACCCTAGTCGTGGGGCCCGTCGGGTTCAGTACGATGGGTCCATGACCGTCAACGACATCCTCATCGGCGTGATCGCCTTCATCACCGTCTTCGGCGGCATCGGCCTGGTCGGGGCGCTCGTCGCCATGGCCAAGTCCGGCTACCACGGCTGATCCTCCCCGCAGGAGGCTCGGCCGGTTCCGCGGCGGCTCAGCGGGCGACGGCCTCGTCCGTGGCCCGTTGCACCGCTGCGAGCGCTGCCGCGACGGCCGAACGCTGGAGCGAGCCCTTCCGCGCCGTCGCGACGATCTTCCGCTCGCTCATCCCGGCGATGGGCTTCCGCACGACGTCCGTCCGCGAGCCGATCGCGATGTCCGGGAGCACGGCGATCGACAGCCCGGCCGCCACGTGGTCGATGACGACCTCGTAGCTCGTGAACCGTCCGGCCACCCTCGGCTCGAACCCCGCGCGGCGACAGATCAGCGGGACGAGTTCGCCGAGGTAGGTGCCCGGTGCGTCGAGGGCCCACGACTCCGTCTGCAGCTCGCTGAAGGTGACCTGCTCCTGTGCGGCCAGTCGGTGGTCGAGCGGCGCGATGAGCAGGAGCGGGTCGGTGGTGAGGGGCACGCTGTGCACCGAGGGGTCGAGGAGGAACCCGTCCTCCTGATCGACGGTGATCACGACGTCGCACGTGCCCCGCTGGACGGCGGTGGTGCTCTCGTGCGGCTCGACCTCGATGAGTTCGACCTCGAGGCGCGGGTACTGCCGCGCGAGGGAGCGCGCGGCGGGGATGAGGATCGGGGCGATGACGCTCGCGAACCCGGCGATGCGGAACCGACCGGACGGCTCGGACTCGACCTCGGCCAGTTCGACCTCGATGGCGTCCATCTGCGCGAGCAGGGCCCGAGCGCGCTCGACGAGCAGCGCACCGGTCGGCGTCAGGGTGAGCGTCCGGCCGCGTCGTTCCAGGAGCGCGGCGCCGGTCTCGGCCTCGAGCACGGAGAGCTGCTGCGAGACGGTCGAGGGGCTGAGGTCGAGCTCACGGCCGACGGCGCGGATCGTACCGAGGCGGTCGAACGCCTCGAGCAGTCGCAGTCGCACGGGGTTCAGGGCCATGCTGCAACAGTATCGAGCGCGCCAGGGCGCCCTCCACACGGGTGGCAGTCCGATCCGGGTCCCGTGGCTCCCGGAGGGTGACGACCGTCGCCGTCCGGGTCACTCCCAGACGAGCTCTTCCGGCAGATGGCCGGGCTCGGCGAGTCGGGCGTTCCGGAGCACCGCGCCGTCGGGGCCGAGCGAGAGTGCCGTCACCGAGAGCGAGGCGAGGCGCAGGCCGTCATGGTCGTCGATGCGGACGATCGCCTCGTCGGCATCGGCGGGGACGGTCGTCGTGGAGCGCAACGTGCGCAGCCACGGCTCCCAGGACGCGGCCGTCGCACCGTCCAGCGGACCGATGGGCGACGGGACGTCGAGGAAGGCCGGCCGCCACCGGTGGACCCGTGGGACGTCGAGGTGGTCGGGGCCCTCGTGCGTCACGAGGTGGAGACCGGGTGCGACGTCGATCGACCGGAGCGAGGTGCCGTCCCAGCTCGTCACGGCGACGCGATCAGGACGCAGCTCCACGAGGTTCCAGGATCGGGCGCTGCGGGCGTCGTCCGCATCGACGCCGGTCGTGACGGCTTCCAGCGGCAGGACGCCTCGCGAGGTCCACCCGGCGGCGGGCATGTCGAGGTCCTCGCGTCGGTTGAGGACCACCGCCGCCCGTGGGCCGCCCGGGGCATCGTCGTTCGTCGCCAGCCACGCGCCGCCCGCTTCGCGGTCGTGGATGCCGCGGACGCTGTCACCGAGTCCGGGCCACCACGCGCCTGGGGGGGTCCCAGGCGCGCCCCGGCTGCTCGTCTCGCAGCCCGAGCACGGCGATCGGCCACGCGCGCCCCGGCTCGAAGTCGATGATCACGGTGCACACGCTGGTTCCTCCTCGGCCGGCCGGACTAGGACAGACTAGACGAGGACCCGGCGCGGGAGCGCCGGAAGCGAGGAGGCGGCATGGGCGTGCAGGACGCATCGCGGGAGGCGGCAGGGCGCACGGTCGTCGTCGGGATCACGGGCGGGATCGCCGCCTACAAGGCGGTCGGCGTCGTCCGCGGGTTCGTCCTCGCGGGATTCGACGTCCACGTCGTGCCGACCGAGAACGCACTGCGGTTCGTCGGCCTGCCGACCCTCGAGGCGATCAGCCGGAACCCCGTCACGACTTCGCTGTACGACGGCGTCGCCGAAGTCCGGCACGTCGCCCTCGGGCAGCGTGCCGAGCTCATCGTCGTGGCGCCGACGACGGCCAACACCCTCGCGAAACTCGCTGCGGGCCTCTCCGACGACCTCCTCGGCACCACCATCCTGGCCAGCCGGGCACCGGTCCTGCTGGCACCGGCGATGCACACCGAGATGTGGCAGCACCCGGCGACGACGGCGAACGTCGCCCTCCTGCGATCGCGCGGGGTGGCCGTCATCGGGCCGGCGCACGGTGCGCTGACGGGCGGCGACACGGGGCCGGGACGCATGAGCGAGCCCGACGACATCGTGGCCGCGGGCTTGGCACTGCTCGCCGGACGCACCGGCGGAACGGACGCGGACCCGGCCGACCTGCGGGCCGAGCGCGTCGTCGTCTCGGCCGGCGGCACCCGTGAGCCGCTCGACCCGGTGCGGTTCCTCGGGAACCGGTCGAGCGGTCGGCAGGGGCTCGCCATCGCGCAGGCCGCCGCCGAGCGCGGGGCCGACGTGGTGCTCGTCGCGGCGCACCTCGACGCCGATGTCGCGGCCGCAGCGGTTGCGGTCGACGGTCTGCGGGTCGTCCCGGTCGGCACCGCAGCGGAACTCGCAGCGGTCATGGAAGACGAGGCGGCCGACGCGACGCTCGTGGTCATGGCGGCCGCCGTGGCCGACTACCGTGCCGCCGAGATCGCCGAACGGAAGATCAAGAAGGACGACACCGGCGACGAGCTCACCCTGCGACTCGTCCGCAACCCCGACGTGCTCGCCGGGCTCGCCGCGGCCCGGGTGCCGGGACGACTGGTCGTCGGGTTCGCTGCGGAGACCGCCGCCGACCGCGAGGAGTTGTTGGCCCTCGGCCGAGCCAAGGTGGCACGCAAGGGCGCCGACCTCCTCGTGCTCAATCGTGTGGGGTGGACGGACGGCTTCGGTACGCCCGACAACGAGGTCGTCGTGATCGACGGCGCCGGCGAAGTGGTCGGTGAGGCGAACGGATCGAAGCGCAGCATCGCCGACCGGCTGCTCGACCTCGTGCTCTCCCACCGGGCGGCGCCGGTTCGTTCAGAGGCGGGCGAGCCTCCCCCCGAACGGGGCTGACCACTGCCAGGATGGCAGCATGCCACGCCTCCGTCCCGCGCGCCGTCGCGCCTCCATCGCCGCGGCCCTCGCCGGAGTCATCGTCCTCTCGATGGGTCTCGCGCAGCCGGCCGCCGCTGCGGAGTACCCCAGCTGGGAGGACGTCGAGGCGGCCCGCTCGAGCGAATCCTCGAAGCAGTCGACCATCGGTCAGATCGAAGGGCTCGTCCAGCAGCTGAAGACCGCTGCGGCGCTCGCCGAAGCTGAGGCCGTCCTCCGTGCCGACGAGTACGAGGCCGCTCAGCTGGCCGTCGACGAGGCGAGCTACCGTGCCGTCTCGCTCCGCGAGCAGGCCGTGGCCGCGACGACCGCGGCAGAGGCCTCCAAACGCCAGGCCGGCGCGCTCGTCGCCGCGTGGTTGCGGTCGGGGAACGTCGACCTCAGTACCGCCGCATTCCTCGACGGCCAGGAGCCGGAGTCGCTCCTCGGGCGCTTGAGCACGATCACGAAGCTCAGCGAGTCCACGGACGGCACCTACGACCGGGCGAGGACCGATGCGAACACGGCGTCGCTGCTCACCGAGCAGGCGACCATCGCCGAGGCCGCCCTCGGCGAGCTCGCCGCCGCGGCCGAGACCGCGCTCGGAGATGCGGTCGCAGCCCGTGCCGACGCCGAGACCGCCGTGTCCGAACAGCAGGAGTACCTCGCGACGCTCGAGGCCCAGCTCGTGGTCCTCAAGGAGAACCGCGCAGCCACCGAGGCCGACTACCGCAAGGGCGAGGAAGTGAAGGCGGCTGCGGCCGCTGCTGCTGCAGCCGCGGCGGCTGCGGCTGAGGCCGCACGGGCGGCTGCCGAGGCCGCTGCGAACGCCGGCGGTGGCGGCGGCGGCGGAGGCGGCGGCGGCGGCGGAGGCGGCGGTGCCTCGGGTGCCGTCGGGAGCCAGGGGTGGGCCCTGCCGATCTCCGGCCGGATCACCGACAACTACGGACCGCGACCCGGTCGCCCCGTGCCCGGCGTCAACCCGTTCCACTCGGGCACCGACATCGGAGCGGGTTGCGGGCGAGCGGTCTACGCCGCGAACGCCGGCACCGTGGTCTACGCCGGCTGGCTCGGCACCTACGGCAACTGGGTCCTCGTCGACCACGGTGGCGGCGTCATGACCGGGTACGCGCACAACAGCAGCATCCTCGTCGGCGAGGGGCAGTGGGTGTCCGCCGGTCAGAACATCTCGCTCGTCGGGACGACGGGTGCCTCGACCGGATGCCACGTGCACTTCGAGGTCAGGATCGGCGGCTCGCGCGTCGATGCCGTCCCGTTCATGGCTGACCGGGGCATCCGCCTGGGCTGAGCGGCGACGGACACCGGGGCGTCAGAGTCCGAGGCGCTCGAGCTCGACGTCCATCCGCCGAGCCATCTCCGCGTACCCCTCGTCGTTCGGGTGGAGGCCGTCCGCGGCCATCCACTCCAGGTGCCCCTCGATCCAGTGCGACGCCCCGGGGACGGTGTCGGCGTCGATCTCCTGCGCGGCGTCGGCCACCCAGCCGATGATCGTCTCGATCGACTGCGGTCGCTCATCGGTGTACCAGAACGGTTCGACGACGATGAAGCGGGCCTCCGGGAGGGCGTCGCGGAGGCGATGCAGGTCCGTCGTGATCTGCTCGTGGATCCGGTCGGCGGCATCGTCGAAACTGAACGCGTCGTTGAGGCCCATCGTGACGAAGACGATGTCGGGCTGCTCGGCGATGATGAGGGAGGGCAGGTCGCCGCTGCCGTCGCCGAATCGGTCGCGGTGGTTCACGAACCCGAGGCCGTTGACGCTGGGGTTGAACTCCCGCCAGCCGCGTTCCTCGCTGACGACGGTGGACCAGCGATTGGCCGGGTCGCTCGCTCCGGTGCCGAGGGTGTACGAGTCGCCGTAGAACGCGACGAGCGGTCCGTCGCCCGTGGCGCCGCCGGTTCCTGAATCGGGCGATGCGCAGGCGGAGAGGCCGGTGGCGAGGGCGAGCAGGGTGACGGCGGCGAGCAGGCGTGATCTCATACGGATGGTTCGGAGCAGGGGGCGTCGTGGAGGGTCGAAGCGCCGGCCCGCCGCCGACGACCCGAAGCGCGAATGCGGTTACAGCTAGGTCGTGTCAACGCGAATGCGTGCACTAGCCTGTCTCCATGCCGCAGATCCGTATCCGAGACGCCGCCCTGTTCCTCGGGGTCAGTGACGACACCGTCCGTCGTTGGATCGACCAGGGCGCACTCGTCAGCGCGAAGGACGAGGCGGGCCGAGCGGTCGTCGACGGCCTGTCGCTCGCTCGGCTGGCCCGAGAGAACGCCGTCCTCCCCGTCGACCCCTCGGAGATCGGACGCTCGGCACGCAACCGCTTCGTCGGCATCGTCACCGACATCACGATGGACACGGTCATGGCGCAGGTGGAACTGCAGTGCGGGCCGCATCGCGTGGTGTCGCTCCTGAGCAGTGAGGCGGTCCGCGAACTCGGTCTCGAACTCGGCTCGACAGCAATCGCCGTCGTGAAAGCCACGACGGTCCTCATCGAAACCCCGAAGGCGAGCTCATGAACCGCACCGCACCCCGTCGATCCTTCCGACTGCTCAGTGCACTGGCCCTCGGCACCGGGGTCCTGCTCGCGGCGTCCGCCTGCGCCGCCCCCGCCGCGACGTCGACACCCACCGTCTCGGCCACGGCGGACGAGCTCAGCGGCTCCATCACGGTGTACGCGGCGGCGTCGCTCAAGACGACCTTCACCGCGCTCGCGGAGGACTTCGAGGAGGCGCACCCCGGTACGACCGTCGAGCTGACCTTCGCCGGCTCCTCCGACCTCGTCACGCAGCTCACGAACGGTGCTCCCGGCGACGTGTTCGCCTCGGCGGACGAGAAGAACATGGCGAAGCTGACCGATGCCGACCTCGTCGAGGGCGACCCGGTCGATTTCGCGACCAACGTCCTGCAGATCGCCGTGCCCCCGTCGAACCCCGCCGGCGTGAAGACGTTCGCCGATCTCGCCCGTCCGGGCGTCAAGACGGTCGTGTGCGCGCCGCAGGTCCCCTGCGGGGCGGCCACCGTCGCCGTCGAGGACGCCACGGGTGTCGCGCTGAGCCCGGTCAGCGAGGAGTCCTCCGTCACCGACGTCCTCGGCAAGGTGACCTCGGGCGAGGCCGACGCCGGGCTCGTCTACGTGACCGACGTCATCGCGGCCGGCGACGCCGTGCGGGGCATCGCCTTCCCCGAGTCGTCGAAGGCCGTCAACACCTACCCGATCGCGCCGCTCGCAGGGAGCGCGAACCCCACGGTCGCGGCGGCCTTCGCGGCCTATGTCGTGAGCGCCGAGGGACAGCGGGTGCTCGCCGACGCCGGCTTCGGCGCACCGTGACCCCGTGAGGGAACTCGGCTCGGGGGTGCCCCGCTGGATCGTCGTCGTCGCCATGGTCGGCGCGGCCTTCGTTCTGCTGCCGCTCGTCGCGATCGTCCTGCGGGTGGACTGGGCGGACTTCGGTGCACTCGTCACCTCCGAGTCGTCGGTCGCGGCGCTCGGGCTGAGTCTGCGGGCGTCGTCACTCGCGACGGCCCTCTGCATCGTGTTCGGCGTGCCGCTCGCCCTCGTCCTCGCGCGCACCCGGTTCCCGGGGCAGCGCCTGCTGCGGTCGCTCGTCCTCCTCCCGCTCGTGCTCCCGCCCGTCGTCGGCGGGATCGCCCTGCTCTACACCTTCGGTCGGCTCGGCCTGCTCGGACCGGCACTCGCGGACGCCGGGATCGACATCGCGTTCTCCACGACCGCCGTCGTCCTCGCCCAGACGTTCGTCGCGCTTCCGTTCCTCGTGCTGAGCCTGGAGGGGGCGATCCGAACGACCGGCTCGCGGTACGAGGCCGTCGCCGCGACGCTCGGCGCTCGTCCCACCACCGTCTTCCGCACCGTCACGCTGCCGCTCCTCGCACCCGCCGTCGTGTCGGGCGCGATCCTCTCGTTCGCGCGGGCCCTCGGTGAGTTCGGGGCTACTCTCACGTTCGCGGGCAGCCTGCAGGGGGTCACGCGGACGCTGCCGCTCGAGATCTACCTGCAGCGCGAGACCGATCCCGACGCCGCGGTCGCGCTGTCGCTCGTCCTCGTCGTCGTAGCCGTGCTCGTCGTGGGCGTCGCTGGGGCGCAGGGGTCGCTCCGCCGTGGACGGACCGTCGCCGGAGTGGTGCGATGACCGGGGCGGCCCTGGCGTTCCGAGCGACGTTGCGTGAACGCGACTGGGAGCTCGCCGTCGAACTCGCCGCGGGGGAGACCGTCGCCGTGCTCGGCCCCAACGGCGCCGGCAAGTCGACGCTGCTCGCGGTCCTCGCCGGGCTCCTGCGTCCGGACACCGGTCACGCGACCCTCGCCGGTCGCGAGCTGTTCACGGTCGGTGGATCGGGTCGAGACCACTGGCTGCCGCCGCACCGGCGGGGGATCTCGCTCCTGGCGCAGGAGGCGCTGCTCTTCCCGCACCGCTCCGTGCTCGACAACGTCGCCTATGGCCCGCTGGTCGCCGGTGCGTCGCGCGGCGAGGCTCGGGACGTCGCCCGACGACGACTCGCGGAGGTCGAGGCGTCCGAGCTCGAGGGGCGCCGTCCCGCCGAGTTGTCCGGCGGCCAGGCGCAGCGGGTGGCACTCGCCCGCGCGCTGGCCCCGGACCCGGCCCTCCTCCTCCTCGACGAACCGATGGCCGCGCTCGATGCGACGGTCGCGCCCCAGCTGCGCCGCATGCTCCGTGAGCAGTTGCGTGGGCGGACGACCGTTCTCGTGACGCACGAGGTGCTCGACGCGTACACGCTCGCGGACCGGGTGATCGTCCTGGACGCCGGGCGCATCGTCGAGCAGGGGCCGACGGCGGAGGTGCTCGAGCGGCCGCGGACGGCGTTCACCGCGGACCTCGCGGGACTCGAACTGCTGACGGGCGTCCGCACGGCACGCGGGCTCCGTCTGCCGGACGGAGCGGAGGTCGAGGTCGACTCCTCCGCGGAGGCAGACCCGATCCCGGTCGGGGTCGCCGTCGCCTGCGCGTTCCGACCGTCCCGCGTCGAGATCCGCGACGCTGACGGGTCTGGTGGTCCGAGTGCGTCAGGAGCCGTCCGCGCGACGATCACCGACCTCGAACCCCGCGGCGACGTCGTCCGGGTCCGCTCGGCGGTCATCACCGCCGACGTCGCCGTGCAGCAGCTCGCGGCCGCGGGGTGGTCGACGGGCGACGTCGTCGACTTCGTGGTCGACCCGCGGGCAGCGGTCTTGTACCCGCGCTGAGGCATCCTGCACCGGGACACGGCCGGGACGTGACAGAGTGAGTCGATGAACCGATTCTGGAGACGCTGGTGGCCGCTCGTCGTCGGGGCCGCCGGCACGCTCGCGATCGGCGGGATCTGCGTGGCGCTCGTCGCTATGGGGCTCGTGCGGCCGAACGCCATCCTGGCCGCCTCCTACGCGGTGCGCGGTGTCGACGTCTCCTCGTACCAGGGCGAGATCGACTGGGACGTCCTCGCGGCTCAGCCCATCGACTTCGCGATGATGAAGGCGACCGAGGGATCAGGCGATCAGGGCGAACGGTTCGCTGCGAACTGGGCGGGCGCGCAGCGGGCGGCCGACGAGACCGGCTTGCTGATCGGGGCATACCACTTCCTGAGCTTCGACAGCCCGGCCGAGACGCAGGCGCAGAACATCTTCGACACCGTCCCGGTCACGGCTGGCGCCCTACCGATCACCATCGACCTCGAGTGCTACGCCGATTACTGCCGGACGCCACCGAGTGCGGAGCGGGTCGCCGCCGTGCTCGATCCGCTCCTCGCGGCACTCGAGGAGCACTACGGTCAGCCGCCGATCATCTACGCGACCATGCGGTACTACGACGCGTTCCTCGCGGGCTCGTACGAGCGGAACCCGATCTGGATCCGCTCGGTCGTCACGCCGCCGGTCCTGTCGGACGGGCGGGCGTGGGACCTCTGGCAATACACCAGCCGGGAACGGCTGCCCGGGTACGTCGGCAAGGAGGCGTTCATCGACGTGAACGTCTTCGACGGCTCCCTGCGCGACCTCCAGGCACTCGTCGGCCCCTGAGTCGCGGCGTCCGGAGGCGCGTCGGGTTACGGGGCGGGAGCGGGACCGGTGGTCGGCTCGGCGACGGGGAGGAACGTGTCCTCGCCGTCGACCTCCTGCTCGATGGAGTCCTCGGTGGTCTCGTGGTCCTCGGGGAGGTTGTCGTCGTTCGCTGCGTGCTTGCTCATACGACCACGATACGACGGGTGTCGCGCTGGGCAATGGGGTTGCGCGCCGCAGGCGTCCTCAGGAGGCGAAGGCGAGTGAGCGGGCCGTGAGTTCTGCGGTCAGGACGTCGACGGCCTTCGGGCCGACGCCGTGGATGCGGAGCAGGGCGGCGGGGGAGACCCGCGTGAGCTGCTCGAAGCGGGTGAACCCGTGCGCGCTGAGTGCTTCGTGGGCGACCGAGCCGATGGTGGCCGGGAACTCGGACGCCTCGGCGGGCACGAGTTCGACGAACAGCGCGGCGATCCGTTCCTCGATGTCGTCGCGGATGCGGCGGACGGCCTCGATGCCTTGCCCGGCCGGGTCCTCGAGTTCCCAGTCCTCGTAGCGCTTGCCGGGGAAGATCGGGCAGGCGTCGCCGCAGCCCATCGTGATGACCGCGTCGGACGCCCGGACGGCGTCGGTCGTGAGGATGCGGGGCACGGCTGCGGTGATGTCGATGCCGTGTTCGGCCATCGCCTCCACCGCCACGGTGTTGATCCGGTCCTTCGGTTCGCTCCCGGCCGACAGCACCTCGACCCGGTCGCCGGCGAGGGCGCCGAGGAAGCCGGCTGCGATCTGGGAGCGACCGGCGTTGTGCACGCAGACGAAGAGGACGGTGGGGGTGATGGTCATGGCGTCTCCTGGAGGTGGCGTGAGCCGAGCGCGGACGAATGGTCGAGCAGGTCCACGAGGGCAGCGTAGCTGGTGGCGGGGTCGGCGCCGCGGGTGAAGCCGCCGACGAGCTCGAGGGACACGAAGCCGTGGAGGGCTGCTCGGACGATGCGTCCGGCGTCCGTCATCGCCACGCTGTCGAGACCGCGCCCCGCGAGTGCTCGTTCGACGAGCATCACGAGCTCTCGGTCGGCCGGCTCGCCGGTGTCGGCGCGGACGCCCTCGATCGAGAACGCGAGGGCGTACCGGCCGGGATAGGCGAGGGCGAAGCGACGGTATCCGTCGGCCAGTGCGGTGAGTGCGGGGGTCTCGCTCAGCCCGTTCGTCGCGATGTCGAGTCCGCTGGCCAGTTGGGCGAGGGCGAGCTGGGCCACGGCGGCGCGGAGGTCCTCGGTGCTGCGGACGTGCTTGAGGAGGGCCGGTGCCGAGGTGTCGAGCTCGCGGGCCAGGGCGGCGAGTGTGAGGGCGTCGGCGCCGTAGGTGTCGGCGAACTCGGCGGCTCCGACGATCACCCGTTGGCGGGAGAACTTCGTCCGGGAAACGGGTGCATCGGTCATCGGATCGAGCCTAACCGCCCGCGGCCCTGATGCCGTGCGGGTTCAGACCGTCGGCGGTGTGGCTTCGTGGTGGGGCGCGCCGTGCGTGCGGCGGTCCTCCTTCATGGCGGCTTCCGCGAGGTGGCGTCGGCCGCCCGCCAGTTCGTTCCGGACCTCCGTCTCGAGCGTGCGGAACGGTTCCCAATAGTTGCCGTCGTAGTCTTCGACGATCTGGAACGTCCAGCGTCCGTCGATGACGTTGCGTCCGACCAGCTCGGTGTCGATCCGGTCGGCGAGGGCGTCGTGTCCTGCTTCACGGAGGGCGTCCGCGGCTTCGCCGAGCGCGAGGTCCGCTTTGCCGGTCAGGCGATGGAAGCCGTAGAGCATGCCGCGCGCCTGCTCGACGACTTCGAGCGCCTCGGTCACTTTGCCGACCGCTTCCACGGTGGCGTCGTCGACCCCTGCGGGGACTCGGTGGGCGTCGTCGGGGCCGTCGGTGGTGCGATCGTCTGCAGAACTCATCTCACCAGTCTGTCCCGATCGGCCCCGGATGTCTGGGGCTTGCGGACGGAGGTGCACGATGTGAGCCGGCGGACGTCCTCCCGCGCACCGAGCGAGCGCACCCCGACTGCCCTTCGACAGGCTCAGGGACCGGAGCGATCCGGGCACAGTCCAGCCCGGTCACCGAGCTTGTTCTCCCCGGTCGCTGAGCTTGTCGAAGTGCCCACGAGGACATCTCATCGTTCCGGGTACACCTCTGCCGGTCACTGAGCTTGTCGAAGTGCCCACGAGGACTCTTCATCGTTCCGGGCACACCTTTCCCGGTCACTGAGCTTGTCGAAGTGCCCCCGAGGATGCCTCATCGTTCCGGGCACACCTTTCCCGGTCACTGAGCTTGTCGAAGTGCCCCCGAGGACTCTTCATCGTTCCGGGCACACCTTTCCCGGTCACTGAGCCTGTCGAAGTGCCCACGAGGACTCTTCATCTTTCCGGGCACATCTCTCCCGGTCACTGAGCTTGTCGAAGTGCCCACGAGGATGCCTCGTCGTTCCGGGCGCACCTCTTCCGCTCACTGAGCTTGTCGAAGTGCCCACGAGGAACCCTTCCGACACGTCGATAGGCGCAGCGCAGTGACCACAAATGGTCAGAACGGTGCGGGGTCCGGTTCCGTCCGATGGTGTTTCCCGTCGGGTGTCGTCCACTCGAGTACCCCGCCGGGTCCGTGGTCGAGGTTCCAGCCGGGGAGGTGCTTCATCCGGTGGTGATGTCGGCAGAGACAGGCGAGGTTCCCGACATCTGTCGTCCCGCCGTCCTCCCAGGCGACCGAATGATCAAGGTCGCAGGCTCTGGCGCGCCTGCCGCAACCGGGTGCACGACAGGTGCCGTCCCGAAGCCGCACCGCGCGTTGCAGGTCGGCCGGAACTCGGTACTGATTCCGCCCGACGGAGAGCAACGCGCCGGTCTCGGGCTGGACGAGGATCCGGGTGAAGCTGGGTGCGTTCACCGCGATACGGGCTGCGGTCTCCGGATCGATGGGGCCGTAGCCGTCGAGGGTGGCCGGGGCATCGCTCACACCGGCCATGCTCAGCGCCGGAACCGTGATCTGCACCGTTGGCTTGATGTGCTCCTGCACTTCGATCGGGTGCGGGAGGACCGGGCTCGACATGACATCTTCCGGGGTCACGCCGGTGAGCGCGAGCGCCGCCAAGGCGTCTGCCTGCAGCTGGGCGCAGGTGCGAGTGTCGCCAGCTGCGCGCGACTCCGCTGCCGCCGCCTCGACCCGCTCGGTGATGCCCTGCGCGATGGGCGCCGTGGTGAACAGGTGCACCCACGCCATGCCGTCGGCGGCGGGTTCGAACTCGACCCGACGGTCGGCCTCCGAGCGGGTTGCTCGGGCGGTGATGGATTCCGGGTGGAGACGCTCGCGCAGGACGCGGGCGCGCCTGCGGAGGTTCGCGTTGGTGGACTCTTCCGCAATCGGAAGGACCTCAGCGAGGAACACCGCCCGCCCCGCGGTCGGCACGTCACTGAGTTGGTCGATGATCGTCTGCGCGCGCTGCGCCGAGATGCGGCCGGCTTCGAGGGAGGCAAGCACGGCAGGTGCGTCCTTCACGAGCCGCTCGGCGTCGTTCGTCGCCCGCTGAACCGTCCGTTCCGGTGTCCGGGTCGCCATCGCGAGGGCTGCGCAGGTGGAGCGGCGGGAGAGCGCCAAGCGCTCGGCCGGCGGGAAGATCGCCGGAACCGTGACGTCTGCGAACGCATCGGCGTAGGCGGCAGAGCGAGCAAGCAGCCGGGCCTCCTCGGCGTCCAGAGCCGCACGCCGACGCTGGATGTCCGCGTAGTGATCCGAGAACTCCGCGAGGCGCGCGGCGTACTCGTCGCTCGCGCGGATCGCGGTGAGGGTGGTCTTGGTCATGACTCCAGTCCACCATGGACCACTGACATTCCAGATGGTGAGTCGGCCCGGTTGTGGAAGTGTCTTCGTGTGCCCTTCGACAGGCTCAGGGAGCGGAGGAGGCATACCGGTTTTGCGGGGTTCTCCCGTGTGCCCTTGGACAAGCTCAGGGACCGGGGAAGGTTGCGCGGAGACCGGAGTGAGTGCGGGTGCACCTCTTCCGGTCACTGAGCTTGTCGAAGTGCCTACGAGTACCCTTCGACAGGCTCAGGGACCGGATGGGTGTCGCTGGTCTTGGATGCTTCTCCGTGCGCCCTTCGACAGGCCGCACGGAGCGGGGAAGGTTCAGGGATCGGGCGGGCGATAATCGTCTGCCCCCGCGGGCTAGTAGTTCAGGCAGCGATCCGGATCCTGGGTCTCCGGAGGATCACCCTGATACAGGGTGAAGAAGTTCTCGGCCGGGCCGGACAAGGATCCGCGGGCGTGGACGCACAGGCGCGCGAGACCGTCGTCGCTCCGGACGTCGGAGGTGATCCGGGACGTCTCGCATGCGCCGTCGCCGGGATGCAGGACGAGGTCTCGATTGGTCCCCTCGTTGTCCACCATCCAGGTCCCGGAGAAGTCGATCGGGTCGTCCGCGCGGGGGTCGTCGCCAAGACTGCACTGGACATCCGAGGGCCAGGCGGTGGCCTCGAAGGTTCCGTCGTCGGCGAGCTCGAGCCGGGTGTCCCCACTGCGCCAGGTGCCGACGGCCTCACCACGTGGCAGTCCGTACCGCGTGTCCGAGCAGGCGACGAGCGACGTGCCGAGCATGACTGCGAGTACGGAGGCGGTCACCCAGCGTGACGGTTTCGATTCCACGGTGCGAGTCTGTCCGCCGTGGGACAGGAGTGGCAACTCGGGTGGTGGCGTGGGTGTTCGCGGGCATCCGGGCAAAAAAAGAACCCCCACCATGTAGAAGCTAGGTGGGGGTTCCGTGGCTCCGACGGGCGTCGATCCCGTGACCTCACGATTTTCAGTCGTGCGCTCTACCAACTGAGCTACAGAGCCGAGTACATCAGCTGCACGAACGGCGACGATGTCTCAAAAGCAGAAGCCCTCCCTTGCGAGAGGGCTTCCGACCTTTTGCGACCCTGACGGGACTTGAACCCGCGACCTCCGCCGTGACAGGGCGGCACGCTAACCAACTGCGCTACAGGGCCATACATGTTGAATTGCTGGTGATACGAACTGCGGTGATGCTGGTGTTACTCGGTGCTTCTCGCAGTCGCGCAGACTCACTATACCTGAATCCGAGCGGCTGTTTTTCCAGTAGTCAGTGGTGACCCCAACGGGATTCGAACCCGTGCTGCCGCCGTGAAAGGGCGGTGTCCTAGGCCGCTAAACGATAGGGCCGCGAAGCCCTGAAGCTTCATGACTACCGAGCGACAAGCATACGGATGAAACCGCCGAATCCAAAATCGGGTTCGCACAGCAGTGATCGGCGCTCCCTGCCGGATCTGACGACAGGCGCCGAATGACCGCTCCACGGCCCCCGGCCGGGGTTAGCCTCTGGCGTGGACCACTCCCGGATGCCACGGCCGACGGGAGTGTCCGCAGCCGGTCCCGACCCCCGTCGGGCTAGCGTGGACAGTGGTACCGATGTGACCGATGTGACTGCAGCGAACCGAGATGGGCCCCTACTTCATGAGCAAGAAGCTTGCCGGCGCTTGGCGCCGAAGCCGGACGACCAACGCCGCATCGGCGTCCTCCGTGCGGTGGCGAGGACGCCTCACCGCCGCCATCGTCATGTCGCTCGCGATCGTCGGCTCCTTCGGCGTCGCCGGTCCGGCGTCGGCAGCCGACTACCCCTCGTGGGATGACGTCCAGGCCGCGAAGGGCAATGAGGCCGCCAAGGCCGCCGAGGTCACGAACATCAAGAACTTCATCGTCCAGTTGCAGGACGAGCTGCAGGTCGCCCAGGACGAGGCCGAGAAGCGCGGTACGGAGTTCCAGGCCGCTGAGGAGGCCTTCTTCGAGGCCGACGCCCGGGCCACCGCGATCCAGTCGCAGGCCGACGCCAAGACGGCCGAGGCCGACACCGCGACGAAGCAGGCCGGTCGGGTCGCCTCGCAGCTCTACCGCTCCGGTGGCGCCGACCTCAGCCTGAGCCTCTTCCTCGACGGCGAGAGCAAGGGCGCGACCGACCTCCTGTCGAAGCTCGGCAACATGAACCAGGTCGCCGAGCACAGCAACGGCGTCTACGAGCAGGCGGTCGCCGCACGCAACACCGCGGCTGCGCTCGGTGAGCAAGCCGGTGTCGCCCGCGATGAGCGCGAGTCGCTCCGACAGGCGGCACAGACGGCCATGGAGGCGGCCCAGGCGGCGGCGTCCGCGGCGGCGGAGAAGCTCGAGAAGAACCAGGAGCTGATCGTCACGCTCAACGCGCAGCTGACCGCGTTGCAGGACACGACGGCGAAGACGGTTCAGGACTACGAAGCCGGAGTCGCTGCGGCAAAGGCGAAGGCCGCGGCCGAAGCCGCCGCACGGGGGCAGAGCGCCGACGGCGGTCAGCTCAGCAGCCAGGGCTGGGCGATCCCGGCCTCCGGCAGCATCTCGGGCACCTACGGCTACCGCGATCCGATCTCCACGGGCGGCGGCAGCTCAGGGAGCTTCCACCGCGGCACCGACATCGCGGGCGGCTGCGGGATCCCGATCTACGCGGCGACCTCCGGCACCGTGACCTACGCCGGTTGGTACGGCACCTACGGCAACTTCATCCTCATCGACCACGGCTCCGGCGTCTCGACCGGCTACGCGCACATCGTGAACGGTGGCATCCAGGTCGGCGTCGGCTACCAGGTCTCCGCCGGACAGGTCATCGCCTACGTCGGCACGACCGGTGCCTCCACCGGCTGCCACCTGCACTTCGAGGTCCGCATCAACGGCAGTGCGATCGACGCGCAGCCGTTCATGGCCGACCGCGGGGCGCCGCTCGGCTGATCGAGCGCAGCGACCCGCACGACNCAGGGGTCAGTGCCCCTCCGCCTTGAGCTTGTCGAAGCCCGCGAGGATGATCTTCTCCGCCGCTGCGGCGTCGCCCCAGCCGTCGATCCGCGCCCACTTGCCGGGCTCGGTGTCCTTGTAGTGGACGAAGAAGTGCTCGATCTCGTCGCGCGTCGCCTGCGGGATGTCGTTCAGGTCCTGGATGTGCGACCAGCGCGGGTCCTTGTACTGCACGGCGATGACCTTGTCGTCGCCGCCGCCGTCGTCCGTCATGTGCAGCACACCGACGGGGCGGACCTTGATGCCGACGCCCGGGAAGGTCGGGAAGTCGAGCAGGACCAGCACGTCGACCGGGTCCCCGTCCTCGCCGAGGGTGTTCTCGAAGAAGCCGTAGTCGGCGGGGTAGACGAAGCTCGTGAACAGGACGCGGTCCAGGAAGACCCGACCGGTCTCGTGGTCGATCTCGTACTTGTTGCGGCTGCCCCGCGGGATCTCGATGACGGCGTCGTACTCGGCCATAAGCCTGCTCCTTGCGCGGTTGGATGACGTTGAGTCGGCGCGGTCGCCGACGAGGACCAACCATAACCGATACGTCCTGGAGCGAACGGTGTGGGGAGGCGCTCGGCGCGGTGCAATAGCGTGGTCCGCGTGAACGACGTCCGACCCCCGCTCCACCCGTCCGTCGCCGCCCTCCGGAAGGCGGTGCGCGACGCGATCGCGGGCACGGCGTCCACGCCGTCGCGTGACGCCGCCGGTGCCGACCTGCTCGTCGCGCTGAGCGGTGGCGCCGACTCGCTCGCGCTCGCCGCCGCGACCGCGTTCGAGGCCGGAAAGGTCGGTCTGCGGGCCGGCGCCGTGATCGTCGACCACGGACTGCAACCGGGCTCGGCCGACGTCGCGGCGCGTGCCGCGGACCAGGCGCGTGCCCTCGGGCTCGACCCCGTCCTCGTCCGCGTCGTCGAGGTGGGCTCCGAGGGCGGACCGGAGGCCGCGGCACGGGCGGCCCGGTACACCGCACTCGACGCCGCGCGAGTCGAGGTCGGTGCGTCCCTGGTGCTGCTCGCGCACACCCTCGACGACCAGGCGGAGACCGTCCTCCTCGGCCTCGCACGAGGGTCGGGCACGGGCAGCCTCCAAGGGATGGCGCCCGTCTCCGGTGCGCTCCTCCGACCGCTGCTCGGGATCCGGCGTTCCCAGACCCGCGAGGCGTGCGCTGCCGAAGGGCTCGAACCGTGGCACGACCCGCACAACACCGACGACGCCTACGCGCGGGTCCGGGTCCGCGAGCGGGTCCTGCCGGTGCTCGAGGCGGAGCTCGGGCCGGGGATCGCCGAGGCCCTCGCCCGCACCGCCGACGCCGCTCGCGAGGACGCGGACGCGTTCGAGGAGATGATCGAGGAGACCATCGAGGAGCTCGTCGAGCACGCCGAGGCCGGGATCTCCGTCAGCGCCGGGGCACTCGCCGCCAATCCGGCGGCGCTCCGCCAGCGGATCATCCGGTACATCGTCCAGAGCGAGTTCGGCGTCTCGCTCACGCGGTCGCAGACGATCGAAGTCGCGCGCCTCGTCACCGATTGGGCGGGCCAGGGGCCGATCGACCTGCCCGGCCTGACGGCGTCCCGGCACGCGGGACGCATCGTCTTCGCGGCCCGCTGACCCAGGGCTCCCCGAGCAGGAGGCGCACGGGCGTCCTGGTCATCTCGCATACACTCGACGCATGGAGCAGAGCGACATTTCCGACGACCTCACGACCATCCTCGTCACCGAGCAGGAGATCCGCGACAAGCTCGCCGAACTCGCCCGGCAGATCGAGACCGACTACGCCGGGAAGGACGTCCTGCTCGTCGGCGTGCTGAAGGGTGCGGTCATGGTCATGGCCGACCTCGCGCGCGAACTCCGCATCCCGCTCTCGATGGATTGGATGGCCGTCAGCTCGTACGGCGCCGGCACGAAGTCGAGCGGTGTCGTCCAGATCCGCAAGGACCTCGACGCCGACCTCACGGGCCGCCACGTCCTGATCGTCGAGGACATCATCGACTCCGGCCTCACCCTGTCCTGGCTGCTCGAGAACTTCGCCTCGCGCGGAGCCGCGTCCATCGAGGTCTGCGCGCTCCTCCGCAAGCCCGAGGCCGCCAAGGTGCACGTCGAGTGCAAGTACGTCGGTTTCGACATCCCGAACGACTTCGTCGTCGGCTACGGTCTCGACTTCGACGAGAAGTACCGCAACCTCCGCGACGTCGGCGTCCTCGCCCCGCACGTCTACGCCTGAACCACTCCACCGACCTCACACCGCACCCCCGTTAAGCCCACGGCAAACACAGGGGAGGCATCCAGCGGCGAGGGGGTAGCCTGATTTGCGACGCGGCTCCGCCCGTCGACCCCTCCTGCAGAAAGGGAACGGGCCAGCCCCGGCCTCTCAACTTATGAACGTCAAGCGTCTCTTCAAGGGTCCCATCCCGTACCTCATCATCGCCGCCCTGGTCTTCTGGATCGGCATCAGCCTGATGAGCATGAACGGCTTCCGTGAGGTCTCCACGCAAGAGGGTCTCGCCTTCCTCGAGAAGGGTCAGGTCAAGGAGGCCGTCATCACGGACGGCGACCAGCGCGTCGACCTCACGCTGACGAAGGCGGACGACGAGTTCGGCAAGCAGGTGCAGTTCTACTACGTCGGCGCCCGCGCGGCCGACGTGGTCGAGGCCGTCGACGCCGCAGACCCGTCCGGTGGCTACAACGACAAGGTGCCCCAGCCGAGCTGGCTCCTGTCGATGCTCGGCCTCCTCCTCCCGCTGCTCCTCATCGGTGTCTTCTTCTGGCTGATGCTCTCCGGCATGCAGGGCGGCGGCAACAAGGTCATGCAGTTCGGCAAGTCGAAGGCGAAGCTCGTCTCGAAGGAGTCGCCGAAGGTGACCTTCGACGACGTCGCCGGTGCCGACGAGGCGATCGAGGAGCTCGAGGAGATCAAGGACTTCCTCAAGGAGCCCGCGAAGTTCCAGGCCGTCGGTGCGCGCATCCCGAAGGGCGTCCTGCTGTACGGCCCTCCCGGAACGGGCAAGACGCTCCTCGCCCGCGCGGTCGCCGGTGAAGCCGGTGTGCCGTTCTACTCGATCTCCGGTTCCGACTTCGTCGAGATGTTCGTCGGTGTCGGTGCGAGCCGCGTCCGCGACCTCTTCCAGCAGGCCAAGGAGAATTCGCCCGCGATCATCTTCGTCGACGAGATCGACGCCGTCGGTCGTCACCGCGGCGCCGGCATGGGCGGCGGTCACGACGAGCGCGAGCAGACCCTCAACCAGCTGCTCGTCGAGATGGACGGCTTCGACGTCAAGACGAACGTCATCCTGATCGCCGCGACCAACCGCCCCGACATCCTCGACCCCGCGCTGCTGCGCCCGGGCCGCTTCGACCGCCAGATCGGCGTCGACGCCCCCGACCTCGCCGGCCGCAAGAAGATCCTCGAGGTGCACGGCAAGGGCAAGCCGCTCGCCGCGAGCGTCGACCTCGAGGTCGTCGCCCGCAAGTCGCCCGGTTTCACCGGTGCCGACCTCGCCAACGTCCTCAACGAGGCCGCACTGCTCACGGCGCGCTCCAACGCGCAGCTGATCGACAACCGCGCACTCGACGAGGCCATCGACCGCGTCATCGCCGGCCCGCAGCGCCGCACGCGCGTCATGCGCGAGCAGGAGAAGCTCATCACCGCGTACCACGAGGGCGGGCACGCGCTCGCTGCAGCGGCGATGAACAACACCGACCCCGTCACGAAGGTCACGATCCTTCCGCGCGGCCGTGCCCTCGGTTACACGATGGTGCTGCCGCTCGAAGACAAGTACTCCGTCACGCGCAACGAGCTGCTCGACCAGCTCGCTTACGCGATGGGCGGCCGCGTCGCCGAGGAGCTCGTCTTCCACGATCCGACCACGGGTGCGTCGAACGACATCGAGAAGGCCACGGGCATCGCCCGCAAGATGGTCACCGAGTACGGCATGACCACCGACGTCGGTGCCGTCAAGCTCGGGCAGTCCTCGGGCGAGATGTTCCTCGGCCGCGACATGGGCCACCAGCGCGACTACTCCGAGGAGATCGCGCAGCGGGTCGACGCCCAGGTCCGCGAGCTCATCGAGGCCGCGCACGACGAAGCCTGGCAGGTCATCACGACCAACCGGGCCGTGCTCGACCGCCTCGCCGCCGAGCTGATGGAGAAGGAGACCCTCGACCACGTCCAGCTGGCCGAGATCTTCAAGGACGTCAAGAAGCTCCCGCCGCGCCCCGTCTGGCTGTCCAGCAAGAAGCGGCCCGTCGGGTCGGGTTCGGCCGTCGGTTCCGCGTCCTTCACCGCCCCCATCGACTCCGGTGCGGCTGACGGCGGCGTGAGCTCGGAGCCCGAGCCCGAGGCGCCCGTGAAGCCCAAGCGCACCCGCGCGACGAAGCCACGACCGGCGACCGCCTAGCCCGCATGACCCACGGCGAGCACACCGCGGACGACGCGGTCGCAGCCGCGCAGGCCGAGCCCGATCAGGGCTCGGCCTCGCGGTCGTCCGTGGACCGCGAGCGGATCGCCGCAGCGGTCCTCGAGATCCTCGAGGCGATCGGCGAGGACCCCTCCCGCGACGGCCTCGCCGACACCCCGACGCGTGTCGCCGACGCGTACGCGGAGTTCTTCGGTGGCGTCGGTCAGGACGCCGGTGTGCACCTGGCCCGCCCCATCCCGATCGAGGAGGGCGCGACCAGCGACGTCGTGCTCGTCCGCGACATCGCCTTCCGTTCCGTCTGCGAGCATCATCTGCTCCCGTTCCTCGGCACGGCGCACATCGCCTACCTGCCCGACGAACTCGTCATCGGACTCGGTGCCCTGCCGAAGCTCGTCGACACACTCGCGTCGCGCCCGCAGGTCCAGGAGCGCCTGAGCGAGCAGATCGCCGACACCCTCGTCGAACGGCTCGCGCCCCGTGGCGTCCTCGTCGTGCTCCAGGCCGCACACGGCTGCGTCTCGATGCGCGGGTCACGCCAGCTGACGAGCACCACCGTCACCATCGCCAGCCGTGGAGCCCTGGCCGATCCGGCTGCACGGGCCGAGCTGATGGTCCTGATCGGCGCGTCCGCCGACCAGGCGGGGTGATCGCATGTTCCAGATCATGGGCGTCGTCAACGTCACCCCCGACTCGTTCAGCGACGGCGGCCGGTACCTGGACGTCGACGACGCCGTCGCCCACGGGCTCGAGCTCATCGCGGCCGGCGCGACCATCATCGACGTCGGCGGCGAATCGACCCGGCCCGGTGCCGCCCGGGTCGACACCCGCGAGGAGCAGCACCGGGTCGCACCCGTCATCGCCGCGCTGGCCGCCGCTGGTGCGCGAGTGAGTATCGACACGATGAACGCTGAGACCGCCCGTGCCGCGGCCGACGCCGGTGCCTCGATCATCAACGACGTCTCCGGTGGCCTCGCCGACGATCGCATGCCGGGCGTCATGGCGGCGTCGGGTCTCGATTGCGTCATCAGCCACTGGCGCGGGCACTCGGCCGACATGGCGAGCCGCGCCACCTACACCGACGCGGCGGTCGACGTCGCTCGGGAACTCGACGACCGGGTGACGACCCTCCGCGGTCAGGGCGTCGACCCCGGCCGGATCGTCGTCGATCCCGGCCTGGGGTTCTCCAAGCACGCCGAGCACAACTGGCGCATCCTCGCCCGACTCGACCTGCTGCGCGAGCTCGGATACCCGGTGCTGGTGGGCGCGTCCCGCAAGCGGTTCATCGGAGCGCTCCTCCCCGAGGACGCCCCGATGGAGGCGCGCGACCTGCCGAGCGCCGTGGTGAGCGTGCTGGCCGCGCAGGCCGGAGCCTGGGGTGTGCGCGTCCACGACGTCGCCGCAACCAGACTCGCTCTCGATACCCTCGATGCATGGCAAGGTGGAGCCGATGACTGATTCGATCACCCTCACGGGCCTGCGTGCGTTCGCGCACCACGGCGTCTTCGACTTCGAGCGCGAGGCCGGACAGGAGTTCGTCATCGACGTCACCGTGTCGCTGGACCTCCGCCCGGCCGCCGGCGGCGACGAGCTCGGCGCGACCATGCACTACGGCGAGCTCGCCGAGGCGGTCGTCGCGGCCGTGGAGCGCGACCCGGTCGACCTCATTGAAACGGTGGCCGAGCGCATCGCCGACGTGGTGCTCGCGAACGAGCGCGCGGAGGCGGTCCGGGTCACCGTGCACAAGCCGAGCGCCCCCATCACGGTGCCCTTCGCGGACGTGGCGGTGACGATCGAGCGCACCCAGGCCGACCGCACGCAGGCCGGGCGGGCCGTCTGATGGTCTCGCGCACACCGATCCACGACCCCGCCCGTCGGCCCGGACCACCGAAGCCGCGCGCCGTCTGGGCCGTCGTGGCCATCGGGGCCAACTTGGGGGACCGCCGCGCGACGATCGCACAGGCGGTGGACGACCTCGCCGCCGTCGACGGGGTGCTCGAGGTGCGGCCGTCGCCGCTCGTCTCGAGCGCGGCCGTCAAGGTGTCCGGCGTCGACGAGTCGGCTCCGGCCTACCTCAACGGTGTCGCTGCCGTCCGCACCCGCCTCCAGCCGCACGCGCTCCTCGACGAACTCCAGCGGATCGAACTCGCGCACGGCCGTGTCCGCGAGGAGCGCTGGGGCGACCGGACGCTCGACCTCGACCTCATCGCCTACGACGACGAGACGATCGACGACGAACGCCTGACGGTCCCGCACCCGCGAGCCGCCGAGCGCGGGTTCGTCGTCGTGCCCTGGCTGCTCCTCGACCCCGACGCGACGCTGCCCGGCGTCGGCCGCCTCGACACCCTCGCGGCCGCCAAGGACGGCTCCGTGGTCCCCGACGACGGCATGCACCCGTGACCCGCACCACCGCGACACCGCTCATCGTCCTCGCCGGGGTGGGCGTCGTCTTCGGCTTCCTCGTCGAGGTCGCGATGGTCTCCGGCGGACGCGCGTCGATCATCCCGCCCGTCACCCTCGCGGTCTCGCTCGTGGCGGTCGCAATCATCCTCATCGCCCTGTCCTGGCCGATCCGCCGCAGCACGACCGGTCGCGCCACCCGGCGGATCGATCCGTTCCGCGCCATGCGGGTCGCCGCGCTCGCGAAGGCCTCGAGCCATGCGGGCTCCCTGGTGGCCGGGGCGACCGTCGGGATCCTGCTCTTCGTCCTGACCCGCCCGATCCTGCCCGCGATAGGCTCGTTGTGGCTGGTGATCGCGTCCATCGTGGGATCCGTCGCACTCGTCGTCGCCGCCTTGGTGGCCGAGTGGTTCTGCACCGTTCCGAAGGATGATGATGACGACGCCGCACCCGGGGGAGCCCCGTCCCACACCTGATCAGCCCGCCGAACGGCCGCTGATCGAGACGCCGCTGGAGGAGCTGTCGTCGCCGGAGGGGGTCCACGCCGGCCCCGCGGAGCAGAGCGGCAAGCGGCTCGAACTGCCTGATGCCGAGTGGCGCCGCGTGAGTCGCAAGCTCATCGCCGTCGAGTTCATCTCCGAGGGCGCCGGCCTCGTGCTCGTCACGGCGGCCGTGGTCTTCGTCGCGCTCGTCTGGGACTGGACCTGGATCTGGTGGCCGTTCGCCGCCTTCGCCGTGATCTCCCTGATCGCCGCCGCGTTCATCCCGCGCCGCATCCGATCGATCGGGTATCAGCTGCGCGCGGACGATCTGTTGTTCCGCCGGGGGATCATGTGGCAGCGCTTCGTCGCCGTGCCGTACGGGCGCATGCAGCTCGTCGACATCAACCGCGGACCCCTCTCGCGGGCGTTCGGCCTCGCCGACCTCAAGTTCGTGACCGCCTCCGCCTCGACCGGAGTGGTGATCAACGGGTTGCCGGAAGCCGAAGCCGAGGGGCTGCGCGACCATCTGGTCGCCGTGGCGGAGAGCCGGCGGACCGGGCTGTGAGCGAGCACCAGGCGGCAGGACCGCCGGAGCGGTTCGAGGCTCCGGCCGCGGGTCCTCGGGTGAAGCCGACAGCCGAGGCGATCGTCCCACGGGTGGCCGGACAGAGTCTCGTCGACGGGCAGTGGCACCGGCTGCACCCGGCGACGCCGTTGCTCCGAGGCGGGATCGCGTTCGTCGCCATCCTCGGCATCGTCATCGCGAACCTCCGCGAGCGCCTCATCGAGTTCTTCATCCCCGCCCCGGGGATGGAGCAGCCGACCGACCCGATCGACTACATCCTCAACCACGGCTTCGTCGGGTGGGTGCTCCTCGCGATCGCCGTCGGGCTCATCGTGGTCATCGCCGTGTTCTGGTTCTCATGGCGCATGCACACGTTCCGGGTGACCGACGAGGCGGTGGAGGTGCGCAGCGGGATCCTGTTCCGCACGAACCGCAAAGCCAAGCTCGACCGCATCCAGGGCGTCTCCATCGAGAAGCCGCTCCTCGCCAGGCTCATCGGGGCCTCGCGCATCAACGTGAGCGTCGCTGGCCAGGACGCGAACGTCAAACTCGAGTACCTGTACGGTGCCGACGCCGACGGCCTCCGCCGGGACGTGCTCACGCTCGCGAGCGGGGTGAAGCTCGCCGAACGCCGGCAGACCGCCGCAGCCGGCGACCCGGCCGACCCGACCCTGCCGCCGCAATCGGTGCCCGACGGTGCCGGCGGGGTGTCCCGGTTCGTCACCGAGCGCGTCGACGACTTCATCTCGCCCGAACTCGATCCGGAGGAGGCGGTGCCGGACTCCGTCGTGCGCTTGACGCTCGGACGCTTGGTCGGGTCCACGCTGCTCAGCCCGTTCACCGTGATCGTCCTGATCTCGGTCGTGGTCGGCGTCGTGCTCCTCGTCAACGGCCTGGACTGGGCCTGGTTCTGGCTCGTCCCGATGGTGCTGAGTCTCGGGGCCTTCGTCTGGTCGAGCGTGACGAAGTCGCTGCGCTACAGCATCGCCGCGACGCCCTCGGGCGTCCGCATCGGCTTCGGGCTCTTCTCGACGACCAACGACACCGTCCCGCCCGGCCGGATCCACGCGATCGAGGTGTCACAGCCCATCATCTGGCGTCCGTTCGGCTGGTGGCGGGTGCGGATCAACAAGGCCGGCCTGTCGCTCGAGCAGGCCGCTCGCGGTGCGACGAGCAACACGGTGTTGCCGGTCGGGTCGCTCGTGGACGCCGCCCAGGTCGTGGAGCTGATGCTCGCGGGCCGCATCGACGGCAGCGCCTGGGCGCCCCTGCAGTCGGCCCTCGCCACACGCGACGGCGTCGGTTTCGTGGGTTCGCCCCGCCGCTCGCGATGGATCAACTGGTTCTCCTGGCGTCGTACCGGCTACGCCCTGCGCGACGGGATGCTGCTGTTCCGGCAGGGGGTGGTCTGGCGCAAACTCCACATCCTCCCGCTCGCACGCCTGCAGAGCATCCGGATCGACCAGGGACCGCTCCTGCGGGCGCTCGATCTCGCCTCCGCGACCGCGCACACGGTCCCCGGCCCGGTGATCGCCAAGCTCCCGGCCATGGCCCGCGACGAGGCGGTGCGGATGTTCGACGCGGCGTCGGCGGCGATCGTGGTCGCGCAGTCGACCGACCGCAGCCACCGGTGGGCGAGCTTCGACCCCGAGCACCAGCCGTCCGAGGCGCAGGCGACGGCGCCCTACCTCGATGAGCCGGTGGCGCAGTCCGGCACCGAACCGACGACGCGGGCGCACGCCGAGCCGTGGCAGGAGCAGAGCCCGGCACCGTCCGTGCCGTTCCCGACGACCGACCAGGACCGGAGGACCACGTGAGCGCGGAACGACGGAGCGCCAGGCTCGGCGTCGGGATCATCGGGAGTGGTCGCGTCGGCCCGGTCATCGGAGCGGCGCTCGGGGGAGCCGGACACGCGATCGTCGGCATCACCGCGGTGTCGGAGGAGAGCCTCGAACGGGCGAACGCCCTGTTGCCGGATGTGCCGGTGCTCGATCCGACCGAGGTGGTCGAGCGGAGCGAACTCGTCGTCATCGCCGTGCCCGATGCGCAACTCGCGTCGTTGGTCGAAGGGCTCGCGGCGGTCGGTGCGTGGCAGCCGGGCCAGCTCGTCGCGCACACCTCGGCTCGGTTCGGGACGGCGGTGCTCGCTCCGGCAGCGCGCGCCGGTGCCATCCCGTTGGCGTTGCACCCCGCGATGGTGTTCACCGGGACGAGCCTCGACCTCGCCCGGCTCCACGAGACGTCGTTCGCCGTGACCGCACCGGCCCCCGTCCAACCGATCGGGCAGGCGCTCGTGGTCGAGATGGGCGCGGAGCCCGTGATCATCGCCGAGGCCGATCGTGCGGCCTACGCCGAAGCGGTGGAGACGGCCGCGAGCTTCTCCCGCGCGGTCGTGCAGCAGTCGACGGCTCTGCTCCAGGAGATCGGCGTGGAGAACGCCGGCGGCTTCCTGTCGTCGCTCGTGCGGTCGTCGGTCGACGAGGCGCTGCGCGGGGCGACCACGCCCGACGTCGACGAGCTGCTCTAACCGGGTGGGCGAATCGCGCCGCCCGCCCCACCCGAGTCCGGGCAGGCGTGCGGGCCCGTGTCAGCGGCTGCGGCGGCGACGGATCAGCGCGTCGATCGCGAATCGGCCCGGGCCGGCGAGGGTGAGCGCGAGCGACGCGAGCGCGAGCAGCATGACGTACTCGAAGCCACCGTCGGCGGCGTAGAACCCCGCCGGCAGGTGCACGAGCACCATCGCCACGGCCATCGTCACCGCGAGCAGGGCGCCCACGATGCGCGTGCCGAGGCCGATGATGAGCAGCAGGCCACCGACCACCTCGAGACCGGCGACGACGACCGCCGCGACCTCTGGAGCCGGGATGCCCAGCCCGGCGAACCCGGAGGCGACGCCCGGGATGGAGTCGACGAGGAACTTCTGGAGCCCGTGCGCGATGAAGACCACGCCGAGGGCCAGGCGCAGGAGGAGGAGACCGGCGTCGATCCCCGCCTGTCCGCGCGGCGCGGCGGGGGAGGCCGGGACCGGTGGGACGGTGGTGGCTTCACGGTGGTCGGTGTGCTGGTGGTCGGAGAGCGTCGTCATGACGAGCCTTTCGAGTTCGTTTCCGGCGTCGGTGCCCCCGATCGGGACTCCTGTCCTTCGAGCCAAGCACGGCCCGGGCACCCGGCGATGTCCTCCGAATGGTTGTTCGCAGACCCTTGTCAGGGCGTCGATAGCCGGTTCATAGGAAACCGGCCGTGCGCGCGGCCCGCACGGTCCCCGGTAAACTCCAGTGACCGCACGAGGAGAATCCCACCGCATGACTGACACGACGCCAGAGCCGATCGACGACGCAGCAGAGCAGGCAGAGCTCTCCGAGCAGAAAGCCGTCCGGCTCGCGAAGCGCCAGCGCCTCATCGACGAGGCGACGTCGGGTGCCGGTGGCGCCTACCCCGTCACCCTCCCCATCACCGACACGATCCCGGCGGTGCGCGCCCGCTTCGGTGAGCTCCAGCCCGACGAGGCGACGGGCGTCACGGTCGGCGTCGCAGGCCGCGTCGTGCACCTGCGCAACACCGGCAAGCTCTGCTTCGCCAGCCTGCAGTCGGGCGACGGCAGCCGCATCCAGGCGATGGTGAGCCTTGCCAGCGTCGGCGACGAACAGCTCGCCGCTTGGAAGGAACTCGTCGACCTCGGCGACCACGTCTTCGTCTCCGGCGAGGTCATCTCCAGCCGCCGCGGCGAACTGTCGATCATGGTGGCCGAGTGGACCATCGCGGCGAAGGCGATCCTGCCCCTGCCGAACCTCCACAACGAGCTGAACGAGGAGACGCGGGTCCGGAGCCGGTACCTCGACCTCATCGCCCGCGACCAGGCGCGCAAGAACGTGCTCGACCGCGCCAAGACGGTGGCCAGCCTCCGCCAGACCTTCACCGAGCGCGACTTCGTCGAGGTCGAGACGCCGATGCTCCAGGTCATGCACGGTGGAGCCTCGGCCCGCCCCTTCGTCACCCACTCGAACGCGTTCGACACCGAGCTCTACCTGCGCATCGCGCCCGAGCTGTACCTGAAGCGCGCCGTCGTCGGCGGCATCGACCACGTCTACGAGATCAACCGCAACTTCCGCAACGAGGGCGCCGACTCCACGCACAGCCCCGAGTTCGCCATGCTCGAGGCGTACGAGGCCTACGGCGACTACGGGACCATGGCCGACCTCACGCAGACCCTCATCCAGAACGCCGCGCTCGCGACGAGCGGGAGCCACGTCGTCACCTGGGCCGACGGCACGGAGTTCGACCTCGGTGGCGAGTGGGACCGCATCTCGATGTTCGAGAGCCTCTCCGCCGCCGCTGGTGTCGAGATCACGCCGCAGACGCCGATCGAGGAACTCAAGGCGCTCGCCGAGCGTGAGGGCGTCGAGGTCCCGCACCCCATCCACGGGAAGTACGTCGAGGAGCTGTGGGAGCACTTCGTCAAGGGTGGCCTCGAGCGCCCGACCTTCGTCATGGACTTCCCGGTCGACACGAGCCCGCTCGTGCGCGCCCACCGCTCCATCGAGGGCGCGGTCGAGAAGTGGGACCTCTACGTCCGCGGCTTCGAGCTCGCCACCGGCTACTCCGAGCTCGTCGACCCGGTCGTGCAGCGCGAACGCTTCATCGAGCAGGCGAAGCTCGCCGCGCAGGGCGACGTCGAGGCCATGCGTCTCGACGAGGAGTTCCTGCGTGCGCTCGAGTTCGGGATGCCGCCGTCCGGCGGCATGGGGATGGGCATCGACCGACTCCTCATGGCGCTGACCGGTCTCGGTATCCGCGAGACGATCCTCTTCCCCCTGGTCAAGTAGCGGCCACCCGGCAGCACGACCACCGACAGTCAGGCGCGACGATGAGCATGATGGACCCCGGCGACCACCAGGACCCGAAGAAGCAGGGGCCGACGACGGCGCGCATCACGATCTGGATCGTGGTCAGCGGGATCGGCCTGTACCTCGTCGTCAGCGGTCTGTGGGGCGCCCTCGCCGGAGGCTCCTGAGGCCGCTGCGCGCTCGTTCGGCATCGGGCGACCACTTCGTTCCGGTCCCTGAGCGAATCCTCCGGTCCCTGAGCGAACCCTCCGGTCCCTGAGCGAACCCTCCGGTCCCTGAGCCTGTCGAAGGGCGGTACGATTGACGAGTGATCGAAGACTACTGGCTCAACGCGCTCTGGTCGCTGCTGCCCACCGTGGTCGTCGGCATCATCTTCTGGGTCGTCATGCGCGCCATCCTGCGGTCCGACCGCAACGAGCGCAAGGCGTACGCGCAGGTCGAGGCGGAGCAGCGCGCGAAGCTCGGTCTCCCGCCGGTCGAGCCCTCCGCCCCTCGCGAGGTCTGACCCGCCCGTATCACGCGGCTAGGTCACCCCACAGCTGTCCGGCATGGTCAGTAGGCTGGAGCCTCGGCAGCTGAGCGGATGGGCGACATGACGATCGAGTTCTCCTGGAACTGGCTGGGCATCACGGCCCTCGTCCTGGACTTCATCATCCGTGTCATCGCGGTGATCGTCGTCCCGCGCAACCGGCGCCCGACCGCGGGGATGGCCTGGCTGCTCGCGATCTTCCTCATCCCGTACGTCGGTGTCATCGCCTTCCTCCTCATCGGCAACCCGAAACTCCCACGGGTGCGCCGGCGGAAGCAGTACGACATCAACGTCTACATCCGCCAGACGACCCGCGACCTCGTCAAGGCCAACCTGACGTCGAACGCGCCGGCCTGGTTCCGGTCCGTCGTGACGCTCAACCGCAACCTCGGGTCGATGCCGCTGCAGGGCGGGAACACCGCGAGTCTCATCGGCGACTACGAGGCCTCGCTCCACGCCATGGCCGACGAGGTCGACCGTGCCGAGCAGTTCGTGCACGTCGAGTTCTACATCCTCACCTGCGACCGCACCACGAAGCCGTTCTTCGACGCGCTCGAGCGCGCGGTGGCCCGCGGTGTCACGGTCCGGGTGCTGCTCGACCACTTCGCGAGCTGGCGGACCCCCGACTACAAGCACACGCTGAAACGCCTCACCGCGATGGGTGCCCAGTGGGCGCTCATGCTGCCGCTCCAACCGTTCAAGGGCAAGTTCCAACGTCCCGACCTCCGGAACCACCGCAAGATGGTGATCGTCGACGGCGCGGTCGCGTTCATGGGCTCGCAGAACATGATCGACCGGAGTTACAACAAGCCGGGCAATATCAAGCGTGGTCTCCAGTGGCAGGAGCTCATGACGCGGGTGGAGGGCCCCGGGGTCGCGGGGATCAACACGATCTTCCTGAGCGACTGGTACAGCGAGACGGGCGACGTCCTGTCCCACGAGGTCGGCCTGCTCGAGGCCCGACCGGTGGGAGACCTCGAGCTGCAGGTCGTGCCGAGCGGGCCGGGGTTCGACGGCGACAACAACCTCAAACTGTTCCTCACACTCATCTACGCGGCGCAGCGGCGCATCGTCATCACGAGTCCGTACTTCGTGCCCGACGAGTCGTTGCTCGCAGCGGTCACGACGGCGGTCCAGCGTGGTGTGCCGGTCGACCTGTTCGTCTCGGAGATCGGCGACCAGGCGATGGTGTGGCACGCGCAGCGCTCCTACTACGAGGCGCTCCTGCGAGCCGGCGTGCGGATCTTCCAGTACCCGGCGCCGTACATCCTGCACGCGAAGCATTTCACGATCGACGACGACGTCGCCGTGATCGGGTCGAGCAACATGGACATGCGTTCCTTCGGTCTGAACCTGGAGGTCTCGCTCATGGTCCGCGGGCGCGAGTTCGTCCAGGAGATGCGCGGCGTCGAGGACGGGTACCGGGAGATCAGCAAAGAGCTGACGCTCGCGGAATGGTTGAAGCAGCCCCTCCGGTCGACCGTGCTCGACAACCTCGCCAGATTGACGTCAGCGCTGCAGTAACTGATATGTGTCGTTTCCAACAGATATATCTGTCTGATATTCTCGCAGGGTTCACCCCCTCGAGAAAGCGACTCCATGTCACTTCTGTTCTCCCCGCCACGCGCACTCGCGGCCTGCACTGCCGTTGCGGCAGCAGCTGTGATCGGCTTCGGCGCGATCGTGCCTGCGTCGGCCGCGACCGATCCGCCGACGACCGACGACACCTCGTCGGCGTCTCCCGAGGCGCCGGCGGCGCCCGACGCTGAGCCCGCGGCTCCGACGGCGGTCGTGCCCGACGCGGGACCGCTGACCCTGTTGACCAAGCTGCAGCGCACCGTCACCGGTACAGCGCCCTTCGACGACGATGCAGGGCCCGGTCGAGACACCAGCGGCGAGGATCTCATCGTCCGCTCGCACGACACCGTCTCGTACCGGATCGAGGTCCAGGTGAACGGCACGGCTCAGGACGGCGTGGTGACGATCCGTCAGGAGCTCCCTTCGGGCATGACCTGGCCTGCCGTCGGGTCGCTGCCCGGCTACTGTGGCGACGGTTCGGTCGTGAGCGACGATGCGCGCACCGTCGACTGCGTCGTGCACGAGGTCGCACCGAACTCCGTGTCGACCTACGACCTGATCGCCTCCGCCAGCACGGCACTGCCCGACGGAACCGTCCTGCCGGCTCCGGCGGACGCCATCCAGGTGTCGGCCGCCGACGCGACGAGCGGGCAGGCCGCGTCTTCGACGGTGACGCCGGACGACCTCGTCATGAGCACGGGTCCCCGCCTCAATCTCGGCGTCAAGCGGCACACCACCGACCAGGTCGCGGTCAACGCGGAGGGGGTCAGGGGGTACCGCGTGTACTTCGACACGTTCCTCGACCTCGCCGACTACAACGCAGCCGGCGGACTCGGCGCACGGGGCCAGTCGGCCATCGTCGGTGACGTGACGTTCGACATCGATCTGTCCGACTTCAGCGACCATGCCGAAGCCGTCGATCTGGCCGGGCAGCGGTGCGCGCTGAACCCCTACGACGGCAATGCGTTCCCGTGGAGCGCCGGCGGTGCGGAGAACACCGTCACCGACTCGGGTACCTGGACGTGCACAGCCGATGCGGCGAACCCGCAGCTGATCCACGTGGTCGTTTCCGGTGCCGACCTCAGCGCGGATCACGTCCCGACGAAGACCGCCTCCGGCGCCAACATCACCACCCGGGGCTACGTCGCGATCGGCAAGTTCGCGGTCTTCGTGCCGCACACCGACGTCCCGTCCGACGGAAGCATCGACGCGCTCGTCACCCTGCGAGACCTCGTCGCGTTCGGCGAGAACGCAGCCGGTGAGCCCATCGCGAACCGTGCGGAGCCGCTGACCGACAACACCGTGACGACGCGCCTCACCCGACGCGTGGGAACGGGCCACAGCACGCGGTATCTCGACAGCGCGTCCAACCTCACCAAGGTCCCCGGCCAGAGCACGGTCGGTTCCGGAGACGGTCCGGTGACCAGCGGGCAGACCTTCGTCGCACACACGGCCGTCATCAACTCCTCGGTGGAGGCGCCGATGACGGGCGCGATCGTGTGTCAGGTCTTCGACCCCAAGACCCAGTTCGTCGCGACCGCGGGTGCCAGCGCGCCTCCGGTCACCGTCCGGGCGAGCGGGGCGGCCGACGGGTTCAACCCGAGTCAGGTCATCGTCGAGTACGGCACGACGCCGGTCGTCGACGCCACTGCCGACGACGAGACCCGCTGGAGCGGCCTCGACGCCGCGACCTGCGACGATTCAGACGACACCTGGACCGCGAACTGGCAGTCGCTCGATCTCAAGGACGTCACGCGGGTGCGCTACCGTCCCGTCGGCGGCGAGTTGTCTGCGGGAGCGCAGTTCAACGGGTCGCTCACGCTGCAGCTCCACGATGGTCTGCCGGTCGGCGAGACCATCATGGAGACCTACTCCGTGAAGTCCACCTCGATGTACAGCGATGACGCCGATGCGCCGACCCACTGGATCGAGGACGCCTGGTACCACGGGAAGTACAACCCGGTGCAGTCGACGAACAAGGACTTCCCCCGTGGAGACCGCCTCCTCGTCTCAGAGGGGTCCGTCGCCATCGCCAAGCGCGCGATCGCACCCGCCGTCGATGCAGGATCGCCGGCGCACGTCGCCTCAGGAGAACGTGTGCAGTTCGAACTGACCCCGCAGATCGCCAGCAAGTCCGGCCTCGCCGACTCCGCGCGCGACGTCGTCGTGGTCGACCGACTCCCGAAGGGGCTCGCCTTCGACCCTGCAGACGTCTCGTCCGCTCCGGACTCGGTGGTGACCGCGGAGGACGGCACCACCGAGCTCACCTGGTCGTTCGAGCGGATCGACCGCGGGAGCGAGCCCGTCATCACCTACTGGGCCAAGACCGACTCGACGATCGTCGGCGACCTCGTCAATCAGGTCATCGTTTCGAGCTCCGACGACCCCTCGTCGCTCGAGGAGATCCCCGAATCGCCGACGATCTCTGACGCGCACTACTCGCGCCAGACGGTCTCGCTCAGTGCCCCCGGAGGGCTGCGCATCGAGAAGTCGGTGGCACAGCAGGCGGTCGAGTCCGGCGACGACATCGACTACACGGTCGCGTTCGCGAACATGAACGCCGACACCCCGCAGCAGGGCGCCTCGTCGATCGATGTGCTGCCCTACGCCGGTGATGCACGCTCGTCGTCCGTCGAGGGTGTGCTGGCAGCAGCGGTCGAGGCACCGTCCGGTGTCACGGTCCGGTACACGGACGCCGATCCGGCGGCCGTCGCCGCGGCATCCGTCGTCGACGGCAGTGCCGGATACGGTCAGCTCCCGGCCGGTTCGGCCTGGTGCACCGCGTCCGAGCTCGGCGCCGAGGGCTGTGCCGCGTCCTTCGCCGACGTCACCGCGATCCGGATGGACGTCGATTCGCTCGCGGCCCTGGAGCGCGTCGAGGTCCGGTACACCCTCGTCTCACAGGGTGCGCCGAGCGGTGCCACCTTCTCGAACGACGCGACCGTCCGCTCGGCGACCCAGACCCTGGGGGCCCGGTCGCCGCTTGTGAGCACCCGCGTGGTGTCCTCGTCGATCGGTCAGCGTCTGTGGTGGGACACGAACGAGGACGGTCTCGACAACGACGGCCCGGAGGGGGCGCCCGGTGAGGGCGTCGCCGACGTGCCCATGCGCCTGTCCGGAGTCGACAAGTTCGGTGAGGTCGTCGAGGCCGAGACGGGGACCGACTCGACCGGCTCCTACCGGTTCTCGGGTCTCGTGTCCGGTGAATACGCGATCGTCGTGGACGTCCCGGCGAACGCGGGTGTGACCACCTTCCGCGTCGGCGACGACGACCTGCTGAACTCCGCTGTGGACGCCGCTGCGGGCGTGATGGAGGACATCACGATCGTCGATCCCTCACCCACCGGTGCGGACGGTGAGGACCTGACCTGGAACGGTGGGCTGGTCGTCGGAGCCGAGCCCCCGGTTGCGCCCGTGGATCCGCCCGGCATTCCGAAGGTCGACGAAGCTACCGCGAAGACCACCCGCGGCGACCTGGCCGAAACCGGTACGGCCTGGGTGTTCGCGGGGGCCGTGACGGCCGCGCTGCTCCTTGCGATCGGAGCCGGTCTCGTCCTCGCCCGCCGTCGTCGGATGGAGCCTGAGGCGACGGCCGAGTGATCCCATCGAAGGGGGTCGACCGCATCGCGGTCGGCCCCCTTCGTCGTGCTCCGGATGTCGCGCCCGTCCCCGACAGTCGTCCTGCATCGCAATAAAAGTTGAATATCCCACATATCAGTCGACCAATTTGTGTATCGTGTGACGGCCCCCTCTCCTCCAGAAGGTCGGACCCACGTGAACACCATCCTCTTCCGCAGGGCGCTCGGCGCCCTGTCCATCGTCGCCGTCACCGGCGGCGCCATGCTGCCGGTCACGGCACCGGACACCACCTCGACTCCCGCTGCCGCCTCGACCCAGGCGCTCGGCCTCAACACGTCACTGCAGCGCACCGCCACCGGGAGCGTTCCCTTCGATCCGGCGCCCGGTCCGGGGCTCGACGTCTCACCCGACGACGCGGTGCTGCGGTCCCACGACGCCGTGACGTACACGATCGAGGCGCAGCTGCGCGGTGCCGCCCGCGACAACCGGGTGGTCGTCCGACAGCGGCTGCCCGAAGGGTTGCAGTGGCCCACCGTCGATCAGTTGCCGGGGTACTGCGTCGCCGGATCGACGGTCAGTCCCGATCGCGCCGTCCTCGACTGCGTCCGCTCCGACGTCCTCCCGAACTCCGTGAGCGCCATCGAGCTCACCGCGATGCTCACCACCGCGCCGGCGAACGGCACCGTCATCAGCGCACCGCAGGACGGCATCGAGATCATCGCCGCCGACGCCGCCGACGGGTCCGAGATCCGGGCCAGCACGACCGCACCGGATCTGGTGGTGAGCAGCGGCCCGCGCGTCAACGTCGGCGTCCGACGGGGGCCGGTCGTCGACGGCGTGCAGGAGCAGGACGGCACGGTGGGTTGGTACATCGCACACGACACCTACCTCTCGATCACCGATTTCGGCACCGACGAGGGACGCGGCGCTCGCGGATCCGGGAACGTCGTGGGCGACGTCACCTTCGTCATCGATCTCAACGGGTATCCAGCCGGCGCGCGGCTCGCGACCGTCAACCCTGAGGGGAGGCCAGTGCCTCAGAGCTGTCTCACCGGAGCCTTCGACTCCGCGGTCTTCCCGAAGGCGGCGGGCGGAGGCGACGACGCGGTCTCGGATTCCGGGACCTGGACCTGCGAGCCGGCAGCCGACGGCCGCTCCGTCCTCGTCACGGTCAGTGGGGCCGACCTGAGCGGCGACCACATCCCGTCGCGGTCCGCCTCCGGCTCCGCGATCACGGCGCAGGGCTACCTCGCAATTGGACGATTCGGCGTGTTCGTGCCCGAGGACGACGTCCCGGCGAACGGCGCCCTGCCCGTGCGGCTGGACCTCGTCGATCTCCGTGTGACGGGTGTCGCTGCCGACGGGACGCCCCTGCCGAACGTTCCGGAGCCGTTGGCGGACAACGGCGCCACGGCGACGATCGCGCAGCGCACCGGCGGCGGAGACCACGCGAGCCGGTACTCCGACCGCCGGACCGACAACCGCATGGTGCCCGGACAGAGCACGGCCGGCTCCGGCGACGGGCCTGTCGCCGGCGGCCAGCGGTTCGAGCAGACCGTCGCCTGGAACAACACCACGACGAGTGCCTTGACCGGCGCCGTGCTCTGCGCGGTGTTCGACCCGGCCACCCAGCAGGTCGGTGAGCGTCCCGGCGGTGGTGACCCGGCGGAGTTCCGCTCCACGGCCGGGGCCGTGATCGTCGAGTACGGGACGACGCCCAGTGTCGACGCCGCGGCCGACGCCGAGACCCGGCAGTCGCAGATGGATGCGACCACCTGCGACGACGCCGACGACACGTGGGTCTCCGACCCGTCACTCGTCGACACCGACGACATCACGAAGGTCCGTCTTCGTCCCGTCGACGGCGAGCTCCCGCCCCGCACGAGCGTGACCCTGTGGGTGCAACTGCAGGCCATACCGGGCCTCGACGTGGGCACCATGATCACCGAGACCTACAGCATCAAGTCCTCCGGCAATGGTCCGGACCGGGAGTCGGCGACCGCCTGGGTCGAGGACGGATGGTGGCACGGCCGGTATCGCGCGTCCGAGGGCAACGCACAGTACCCCCGTGGTGATCAGCTGGTCGCCGCGAACGCGGCGGTCACGCTCAACAAGCGGGCCATCTCGCCGGAGGTCGCGCCTGGCGCGCCGGCACCGATCGCGGCTGGCTCACCCATCACCTTCGAGGTGCGTCCGCAGATCATCACCCCCGACGGGGTGGCCGATCGAGCTGACGCCGTGACGGTCACGGACTCCCTGCCGGCCGGGTTCCTCTTCGACGAGGGTTCGGCGACCCCGGCGGCCACGACCGTGGTCCCGCAGGCGGACGGCAGCACGCTCCTCACCTGGGACCTCGGGCGGATCCGACAGGGAGCCGAGCCGGTCATCGCCTACACTGCGGTCTCGGACCGGTTCTCCGTCGGACAGTTCCTCAATCGTGCGATCGTCGCGAGTCCGGACGACCCGGGGTCCCTGACGGACTTCCCCGCGGAGCCAGGACGACTCGACTCCCACTACTCCTGGCAGTCGATGGTGGTCACCACCCCATCCGGGCTGCAGATCGACAAGCACGTCGCCCGGTCCGTCGTCGAGTTCGGCGACGCGGTCGACGTCGACGTCGTCTTCGGGAACATGAGCGCCGGGGCCGTGCAGCGCGAGGTGCGGATGATCGACGTCCTCCCGTACCCGGGCGACGAACGTGGCTCGACCGGGCAGGGCGTCCTGGCGGGTCCGGCCTCGTCGGACGGAGCGGACCTCCGCTACACGGCGGCGCCCGGTGACGCGGTCGCGAGCCACGTCGACCCCGTCGTCGACGACGGCTTCGGCACCCTGCCGGACGGAGCGCGGTGGTGCGGGGCGGACGAGTTCGGCATGACCGGCTGCCCGGCGTCCATCGCGGAGGCGACCGCGATCGAGGCCACCGTCGCCGAGCTCGCGCCGTTCGCGCCCGTGGTCGTCGCCTACGAGCTGGCGACCACCGGTGCCGCGGTCGACGCGCGGTTCGTGAACGACGCCGTCGTGCACTCCGCGACGCAATCGCTCGGCGCACAATCGCCTCAGGTCGCGGCCCAGTTGGTGAGCTCGGCGCTCGGCGAACGCATCTGGTGGGATCTCGACGCGAACGGGCTCGACGACGACGGGCTCGACGGGACGCCGGGGCCTGGTGTCGCAGACGTCGAGCTCGAACTGACCGGCACCGACAAGCGCGGTGAGCCGGTCACCCGGACCGCCATGACCGACGCCGACGGACGGTACCGGTTCGACGCGGTCCTCTCCGGTGCCTACCGGATCGACGTGCGACTCCCGGACGACCTGGTGGCCGACGCCACGTCGCCTCGGGTCGGCGACGACGATCTCCGGAACTCCGCGATCGACCCTGCGGAGTGGGTCATGCCGGACATCGTGATCGCCGACCCGTCGCCGAGCGGAGCGGACGGCGAGGACCTCCGTTGGAACGGCGGTCTCATCGCGACCAACCCCGGGACCGGCCCGGAGCCGGAACAGCCGGGCGCGACGCCGGGTGCGCCGGAGGGCACGCCCAGCCGGGACACCGCGAGTCCGCTCGCCGTCACCGGCGCCGGGCTCACGACCGGCGCCCTCCTCGCGGCCGCCCTGCTCGTCGTCGCCGGTCTGCTCGTCCTCGCGCTGCGGCGGACGCGACGCCTCGTCGCATCGGAGCAGCCGACGGACGGCCCTGTCACGACTGAGTGACGAGGCCGTGAGTCGGGCCGCGTGATCGAGGTCCCGCGGCCCGACTCGGCTCTGAATGTCCGCAGAATCGACCCCGGATCGAGGGGTGGGCGCTCCCTATACTGGGGTCAAGTCAGGCCCACGACGGCGTCGCCTGCTCCCGGTCGACCCTTCGCCTGACGCGATCGAAGGAGGCATCAGTGCACCACACCGATATTCCGACCCGCTCCGACATCGTCGAGCTCGCCACCGCTCGCGAGCCGGGCAGCGTGTCGATCATCCTCGCGACGAGCACCAACCCCTCGGATACGAGCCATATCCGCCTGGACCTCAAGAACCAGGTGAAGGTGGCGGTCGAGCAGCTGACGGCCGCGGGAGCAGACCGGGCGGCGATCGCGACGTTCACGCAGCAGGTCGACGACCTCCAGGAGGATCCGGACTTCCTCCGCTACCTGTCGTCGAGTCTCGCGCTGTACATCAGCCCGAGCCTCACGCGCTACTTCCGCGTCCCGAACATCCTCCAGTCCTGCACGGAGGTCTCGGACCGCTTCTTCATCAAGCCGTTGATGCGAGCGCTCACCTTCCCGCAGTCGGCCTACGTCCTGGCACTCGCGCAGAGCGGTGTGCGACTCGTCGCCGTCTCGCGTGATCTGCCGGCCACGAGCATCGAGCTCGAAGGTGTCCCCGCCGACGTGGCTGCTGCCGCGGGTGTCGACTCGATCCGGGGTCGCGGTTCCGACGGACGCAGCCCCCAGGGACGCATCCAGGGCTCCGAGGGACAGAAGGTCCGGATGCAGGAGTACGCGCAGGCGATCAACAAGGCGTTGTCGCCGGTGCTCGCCGGCTCGAAGGAGCCGCTCATCCTCGCGGGCGCCGAACCGATGACAGGAATCTTCCGGTCCGTCTCGAGTTATAAGCACCTCGTGAAGCCCGAGATCGAGGGCAACCAGCAGGAGCGCTCGGACGAGCAGCTCGCCGCAGCGGCCCGCCCGATCCTCGACGAGCTGTACGCCGCCGAGCTGCACGCGCTGTGCGAGGAGTTCGGCACGCGCGCGTCGAACGGTCGTGCCGTGACCGACCTCGGCGACGTGGCACGCGCCGCGACGGCGAACGCGGTCGACACCCTGTTCGTCGACATCGACAGCAACCTGCCGGGCACGGTCGACGAGACCACCGGTGTCGTCACCCTCGCCGACGACGCCGACGCGACGAACTACGGCGTGATCGACGAGATCCTCCGCCGGGCGCTGCTCTCGGACGCCCGGATCCTCGCCGTCCGCGCCGACGACGTCCCCGGTGGGGGCGCCCTCGCGGCGACCGTCCGGTTCCCGGTCTGACCGAGCCGCGATCAGCCGACACCCGCAGCGCACGTGCCCGGTGCACGTGCGCTGCGGCGTTCCAGGCGGCCGAGCATCACGCCCACGGCGAACAGGGGCGAAGAGAGCTGCGGCGGTCGTTACGCTCCTACTAACGGCATCACCACCCTGCCCGGTGCCGGAGGAGAGTGATCATGTTCGAGAGATTCACCGACCGTGCGCGTCGTGTCGTCGTCCTGGCCCAGGAAGAGGCCAAGATGCTCAACCACAACTACATCGGGACCGAGCACATCCTGCTCGGCCTCATCCACGAGGGAGAAGGAGTCGCCGCCAAGGCACTCGAGTCCCTCGGGATCTCCCTCGATGCCGTGCGCGAGCAGGTCACCGACATCATCGGCACCGGCCAGCAGCAGCCGACGGGACACATCCCGTTCACGCCGCGCGCCAAGAAGGTGCTGGAGCTGAGCCTGCGCGAAGCGCTGCAGCTCGGCCACAACTACATCGGCACGGAGCACATCCTGCTCGGCCTCATCCGCGAGGGCGAGGGCGTCGCAGCCCAGGTCCTCGTGAAGCTCGGCGCCGACCTCAACCGCGTGCGCCAGCAGGTCATCCAGCTGCTGTCCGGCTACCAGGGCAAGGAAGCAGCCCCGGTCGGCGGCAACCAGAGTGAGCAGCAGGCACAGGGCGGGTCGCAGATCCTCGACCAGTTCGGCCGCAACCTCACGCAGGCCGCGCGCGACAACAAGCTCGACCCGGTCATCGGTCGCGACAAGGAGATGGAGCGGGTCATGCAGATCCTCTCCCGTCGCTCGAAGAACAACCCGGTCCTCATCGGTGAGCCCGGCGTCGGCAAGACCGCCGTCGTCGAGGGTCTCGCCCAGGCGATCGTCAAGGGCGATGTCCCGGAGACGCTGAAGGACAAGCAGCTGTACTCGCTCGACCTCGGCTCGCTCATCGCCGGTAGCCGCTACCGCGGTGACTTCGAGGAGCGCCTGAAGAAGGTCACCAAGGAGATCCGCACCCGCGGCGACATCATCGTCTTCATCGACGAGATCCACACCCTCGTGGGTGCCGGTGCCGCCGAAGGCGCGATCGACGCGGCCTCCATCCTCAAGCCGCTGCTCGCCCGCGGTGAGCTCCAGACCATCGGTGCCACCACGCTCGACGAGTACCGCAAGCACTTCGAGAAGGACGCCGCACTCGAGCGTCGCTTCCAGCCGATCCAGGTCATGGAGCCGTCGCTGCCCCACACGATCAACATCCTCAAGGGGCTGCGCGACCGGTACGAGGCACACCACAAGGTGTCCATCACCGACGGTGCGCTCGTCTCGGCGGCGAACCTCGCCGACCGGTACATCTCCGACCGCTTCCTGCCCGACAAGGCCATCGACCTGATCGACGAGGCCGGTGCACGCCTGCGTCTGTCGATCCTCTCGAGCCCGCCTGAGCTGCGCGAGTTCGACGACAAGATCGCCGGCGTCCGCGAGGCCAAGGAGACGGCCATCGAGGAGCAGGACTTCGAGAAGGCGGCGTCCCTCCGCGACGAGGAGAAGAACCTCCTCGGTGAGCGTCTGCGCCTCGAGAAGCAGTGGCGCTCGGGCGACGTCAAGACGACCGCCGAGGTCGACGAGGGTCTGATCGCCGAGGTGCTCGCCCAGGCGACCGGCATCCCCGTCTTCAAGCTCACCGAAGAGGAGTCCTCGCGACTCGTCTTCATGGAGAAGGCGCTGCACCAGCGGGTCATCGGTCAGGAGGAGGCCATCTCGGCGCTCTCCAAGACCATCCGCCGCACGCGTGCCGGCCTCAAGGACCCGAAGCGTCCCTCGGGCTCGTTCATCTTCGCCGGCCCCACGGGTGTCGGTAAGACCGAGCTCGCGAAGGCGCTCGCCGAGTTCCTGTTCGACGACGAAGGCGCGCTGATCTCCCTCGACATGTCTGAGTACGGCGAGAAGCACACGGTCTCGCGACTGTTCGGTGCTCCTCCCGGGTTCGTCGGCTTCGAAGAGGGTGGCCAGCTCACCGAGAAGGTGCGTCGCAAGCCGTTCAGCGTCGTGCTCTTCGACGAGATCGAGAAGGCCCACCCCGACATCTTCAACTCGCTCCTCCAGATCCTGGAAGAGGGCCGGTTGACGGATGGTCAGGGTCGCGTCGTCGACTTCAAGAACACCGTCATCATCATGACCACCAACCTCGGTGCTCGTGACATCGCCGGTGGTCCGGTCGGCTTCCAGATCGAGGGCAACGCCTCGACCGGGTACGACATCATGCGCGGCAAGGTGAACGAGGAGCTGAAGAAGCACTTCAAGCCCGAGTTCCTGAACCGTGTCGACGACATCATCGTGTTCCCGCAGCTGTCGAAGCCGGAGCTCCTGCAGATCGTGGACCTGTTCACGAAGCGTCTCTCGGAGCGTCTGCTCGACCGCGACATGACGATCGAGCTCACGCTGCCGGCGAAGGAGCGCCTCATCGAGGTCGGCTTCGACCCGACCCTCGGTGCTCGTCCGCTGCGTCGTGCGATGCAGCGCGAGGTCGAGGACCAGCTCAGCGAGCAGATCCTCCACGGCGAGCTCAACGCCGGCGACCACGTGCACGTCGACTTCGTGAACGGTGCGTTCGCCTTCACGACCTCGGCTCGCGGTGAGTCGGTCGGTGCCGGCGTCAACGCGCAGGCGTCGCTCGGTACGGGTTCGGCCACGCCGGACCTCGCGATCACGGGCGAGTAGTCCCGAGTCACCGAAGGCCCCCACTCCGCGGAGTGGGGGCCTTCGTCGTGTCGGGAGTGTTCGTTCGCCCATCTTCGGGCGATTCGGCGCTCACTCGCCCAAACCTGGGCGAGCAAACGGCGGCGGTCAGCCGAGGCGGTCCAGGTACCGGAGGATGATGCCCTCGCGGAGCGCCCAGGGGGAGACGTCGAGCTCGCGGACGCGGAAGGCGGCCATCGCCTCGGACAGGACGATGCCGCCGGCGACGATCTGGAAGGTCCGGTCGGCGGTGATCCCGGGGAGCGCGGGGCGGGCCTCAGCCGGAATGCGGGCGAGGCGCGGGATCCAGTCGTCGAGCTGGCTGCGCCGGAGCAGCGACCGTTCGGTGCCACCGATGCCGTCGGCCACCGATCCTGCGAGGCGTGCGAGGGAGCGGATGGTCTTGGACGACCCGACGACGTGATGGGCGTCGGGCTCCTCGGCGAACGCGGGGAGTGCAGCGGTGAGCACCTCGCGGGCGTGCAGGCGGAGTGCCTCCTGCTGTGCGGCGGTCGGTGGGTCGTCGTGGAGGAAGCCGACGGTGGAGCGTCCGGCGCCGAGCGGGAGGGAGATCGCGACATCGGGGTACTCGTCGCCGCCGGCCGCGATCTCGAGTGAGCCGCCGCCGATGTCGAGGAGGAGCATCTCGCCGGCCGACCAGCCGTACCAGCGGCGGACGGCGAGGAAGGTGAGCTTCGCCTCGTCGTCACCGGAGAGGACCTGCAGGGCGATGCCGGTCCGCTCCTCGACGAGGGCGAGGACCTCCGGCCCGTTCGTCGCCTCGCGGATGGCCGAGGTCGCCATCGAGAGCAGTTCGTCGAGGCCGCTCTCGCGAGCGATCGCCGCCGCTGCACCGATCGACTCGAGGATCACCGCGACGCCCTCCTCGCTGATCGATCCATCCGGCGTGAGGTATCGCATGAGTCGCAGCACCGACTTGTGCGACGACTGGGGGATCGGCCGCGCTCCCGGGTGGGCATCGACGATGAGCAGGTGGACGGTGTTCGATCCCACGTCGAGGACTCCGAGTCGCATGCGCTCACAGTACTGCCTGCCCGCCCGGGTCTGCTGTGGTGGGTCGCCAGCGCGGTGCGCTGACGTGAGCGCGGGTCCAGGGCGTGAGCGCGGGTCTCCGGAGGGGCGCGCCCACGTCCCTGACCCGCGGTGAGGCCGATACCGCGCCACTCACGTCAGCGCACCGCGCTGATGCCCACACCCTCGCGCTCGCGTCAGCGCATCGCGCTGGACCGGGATGGACCTCGGGAGGGCGCAAGGCCGCGCGACCTCGTCGGCCCACCGCGTAGGATCGCCGCATGACCGCCGCCACCTCGGAATCCTCCGCCCCTCGAACCCTCGTGATCCTCGGTGCCGGAGGCGACCTCACGGCCCGGCTCCTACTGCCGGGACTTGCGTCGCTCCTCGCCTCCCCGCGTGGCCAGGCGGTGCGCCTCATCGGGGTCGACCGCTCCGAGTCGAGCGACGAGGCCTGGCGGAAGCGCGTCAAGACCGCATTCGCCGACGCCCCGTCGAAGCTCGCCGAGACGATCGTCGCCGAGACCACCTACGTGCAGGCTGACGTCTCCGACCCGGCGTCACTGGAACGAGTCCTCGCGGCCGCCGGTCCGAACGTCGCCCTCTACTTCGCCCTGCCGCCCGCCATCACCCTGCTCGCCTGCAAGGCGCTGCGGAAGCTGGAGCTCCCCAAGGGCATCATGCTCGCTCTCGAAAAGCCGTTCGGCACCGACTACGCCTCCGCCCGCTCGCTCAACCGTCTGCTCCAGCACCTGGTGCCGGAGGAGCAGGTGTTCCGCGTCGACCACTTCCTCGGCAAGTCGACGGTCCTCAACCTGCTGGGCCTGCGCTTCGCGAACCGCATCTTCGAGCCGCTCCTCTCGGCCGACAACGTCGAACGCGTCGACATCGTCTTCGACGAGCAGTTGGCGCTCGAGGGCCGCGCCGGGTACTACGACCGTGCGGGCGCCCTGATCGACATGATCCAGAGTCACCTGCTCCTCGTCCTCGCGTTCGCGGCCATGGAGCCACCGGCGAGCGTCGACGCGGAGGATCTGCGCGGCGGCATGGCTCAGGTGCTGCGAGCGACCCGACCGTGGAAGGCGAACGGCACGGAGAGTCGGCGTGCACGCTACGGCGCCGGGACGATCGGCGACCGCAAGCTGCCCGCCTACGTCGACGAGCAGGGCGTGGACCCGTCGCACCACACGGAGACGCTCGCCGAGATGACGCTCGCGATCGACAACTGGCGTTGGGCCGGTGTCCCGTTCGTGCTGCGCTCCGGGAAGGCTTTGGCGGACACCCGTCAGGAGATCGTCTTCACCTTCAAGCCGGTGCCGCACCTCCCGTCCGGCCTGCACGGCATGAAGACCCCGGCGCGGCTCCGCATCGGCCTGAAGCCGGCGTCGCTCGACCTCGACCTGATGATCAACGGCGAGGACGACCCCTTCGAACTTGACCCGGTCGCCCTCCACGCCGAACTCCAGGCCGGGCAGCTCAGTGCCTACGGCGAGGTCCTGTCGAGCATCCTCGAGGGAGACCCGACCCTGTCGGTGCGCGGTGACGTCGCCGAGCAGTGCTGGCGGATCGTGGCGCCCGTCCTCAAGGCGTGGCGCAAGGACGAGGTGTCGATCGACACCTACCCGGCCGGCACCGCGGGCCCGAGGTCCTGGCACTGATCCGCCCCTCGTGATCCGGTGCCGCCACTCCGATGTCCGGCGCCAGCGCGGTGCGCTGACGTGAGCGCGCCCCATCGGACCGAGCGCGCCGCTCTGGAGGCCCGCGCTCACGCGGCTGGGTCGCGCTCACGCCGCTTCGGCAGCGCTCGCGCGAGAGCACCGCGCTGACGCCCACCGGCCCGCGCTCGGTCGGGAGCATCGCGCTGGCGTCAGTAGACTTCTCGGAGGTTCTGACAGGAGGAGGCGGGATGGTCGAGCAGGCTCAGCAGGGGTATGTCGTCCGTCGCGCCCGCACGAGCGACGTCCGACGCATCCAGGCGCTCGTGGAACCACTCGTGCAGCAGCGCATCCTCCTCGGCAAGGACGACGTCGTCTTCTACGAAGCGGTCCAGGAGTTCCGCGTCGCCGAGACACCCGACGGCGAACTCATCGGCTGCGGCGCGCTGCACGTCATCTGGGAGGACCTCGGTGAGGTCCGCACGCTCGCCGTCTCCGCCGACCACCTCGGCACCGGGGTCGGTCACGCGCTCGTCGAGCGCCTCGAGCACGACGCGGTCGAGCTCGGCCTGCGTCGCCTGTTCTGCCTGACCTTCGAAACCGGCTTCTTCACGAAGCACGGCTATCAGGAGATCGGCGAGGAGATCGTCCCACCCGAGGTCTACGCACAGCTCGTGCGCTCGTCGGACGAAGGTGTCGCGGAGTTCCTCGACCTCGCGCGGGTCAAGCCGAATACGCTCGGTAACACCCGCATGCTCAAGCTGCTCTGAACCACAGCTTGAAGGTTGGCGCTCGTCGGAGTGACCGATGAGACCGTTCACAATACCTCGCTGATCAGCGATTTCGCACGTTTCCAACGCGAAGCCCGTGCTCAGATGAGCAGGCCCGGATTTACGTGCCGTTCACATTCGCGGTGGTCTTCCGTCACGCATGTCGGTTAGCTTGTGAGGCACTACCCATCGTCTGTGCCTCGAATGGGGGGTGCGTTGTCGCGCGCTCCGAACGAGGACGGCCCTCGATTCGGAGCCACATGTCGTTCAAACACCCGTGGAGGCTGTCCGCCTTCGCCGCCCTTGCCGGGCTCGTCGCCGCACCCCTCGTGGCGACACCAGCCGTCGCCTCGACCGACGGCCTCGGCGTCGTCATCAACGAGGCCTACCTCTCGGGCGGGAGCGCGAATGCGCCCTACCTGAACAAGTTCGTCGAGCTCTACAACCCGAGCGACGCGGCAGTCGACGTCAGCGGCTGGTCGGTCCAGTACCGCTCGTCGACCAGCACCGCGGCGTCGTCGACGACGGTTCCGCTCACCGGGAAGATCGCGGCCGGCGGCTACTTCCTCGTCTCGGGCAGCAGCAACGGCGCGGTCGGCGCGGCTCTGCCGACACCCGACGTGGCCAGCGAGCTGAACGCGTCGGGCTCCAAGGGCACGATCGCCCTCGTCGCCTCGACCTCCCCAGTGACCCTCACGGCCGGCTCCGTCGTCGGCGACCCCGCCGTCGTCGACCTCCTCGGCTACGGCACGTCGAACACCTTCGAGACCGCCGTGTCGCCCGCCCCATCAGCGAACAACGTGCCGCAGTCGATCGTGCGCACCGCCTTCGCCGACACCGACAGCAACGCCGCCGACTTCACGCTCAGCGACACGGTCACGCCGCAGAACAGCGCTGGCGACACCCCGGTCGACCCCGAGCCCACACCGGAGCCGACCCCTGAACCCACCGACCCGACCACCCCGGTCGAGCCCGGCACGGCGACGATCGCGGAGATCCAGGGCACCGGCGCCGCGAGCACGATGGTCGGCCAGACGGTCACCACCACGGGCTTCGTCACCGCGAGCTTCCCGACCGGCGGCTTCAACGGCTACTACCTGCAGACCGCGGGCACCGGTGGAGCGATCGACCCCGCGACGCACCTCGCGTCCGACGGTGTCTTCGTCTACTCGCCGGCCACCGTCGGCTCCGTCACCGTCGGCCAGTACCTGCAGGTCACCGGCGTCGTGGACGAGTACTACGGCCTGACTCAGCTGAAGGTCACGGACGCGGCCGCCGTCACGGCACTCGATGCCACCGGCGTCACCGCACCGACCGCCGCGAGTGCCGCCTTCCCGGCGACCGACGAGGAGCGCGAACGCCTCGAGGGCATGCTGCTCGACCCCGCCGGCGACTACACGGTCACCGACAACTACAGCACGAACCGCTACGGCGAGATCGCGCTCGCGGCATCGACGACGCCGTTCGTCACGCCGACGGTCCTCGGCAAGCCCGGTTCCGCTGAGGCTCTCGCAGCCGCGGCACGGGTCCCGGCGGAGAAGGTCGTCCTCGACGACGGCGCGACCGTCGACTTCTCGAAGGCGGAGAACACCGGCACCCCGCTGCCGTACCTCTCGACCACCGCGCCCGTCCGGGTCGGTGCCGCCGTCGACTTCACCGCTCCGGTCGTCTTCGACTTCCGCAACAGCAACTGGAAGTTCCAGCCCACGCAGCAGCTGACCGGTGCCAACACGGCGACCGTGCAGCCGGCCACGTTCGAGAACACGCGCTCCACCTCGCCTCGCGGTGTCGGTGGTGACGTGTCCCTCGCGACCTTCAACGTCCTCAACTACTTCGCCACCACCGGCGACTCCCGCACCGGGTGCACCTTCTACACCGACCGTCAGGGCGGCAAGACCACGGTGAACAACTCCGACGCCGCCGGTTGCGGTGTCCGAGGTGCGGCGACGGCCGAGAGCCTCGCTCGCCAGCAGGCGAAGATCGTCTCGGCGATCAACGCCCTGGACGCCGATGTCGTCTCGCTCGAGGAGATCCAGAACTCCGCCTCGATCGGCCTCGACCGCGACGACGCCCTCACGACGCTGACCGCGGCGCTCAACGCCGATGCCGGCGAGGGCACCTGGACGTTCGTCCCGTCGCCCGCGAAGGTCCCCGCGGACGAGGACGTCATCCGCACGGCCTTCATCTACAAGTCCGCCACCGTCGAGACCGTCGGTGAATCGCGCATCCTGCTCGACTCGCCCGCCTTCGACAACGCCCGTGAGCCCGACGCGCAGGCGTTCAAGCCCAAGGGTGCGGACGACGCCGCGACGTTCCTGGTGATCGCCAACCACTTCAAGTCGAAGAGCACCTCGGCAGCAGCCACCGGTGACAACGCCAACACCGGTCAGGGCGCCTTCACCGGCGACCGCACGCGTCAGGCCAAGGCCCTCGTGACCTTCGCGGACACGGTCTCGAAGGACGTCGGCACGAAGAAGGTCTTCCTCGTCGGTGACTTCAACTCCTACGACGCCGAGGACCCGCTGGACGTGCTCCGCGACGCCGGCTACATCAGCCAGGAGGCCAAGACCGGCGAGTACACCTACGCGTACGAAGGCGCGGTCGGGTCCCTCGACCACATCTTCGCTTCGCCGGAGGCCGACCAGAGCGTCACCGGTGCGGACGTGTGGAACATCAACTCCGTCGAGTCGATCGCCCTCGAGTACTCCCGATACAACGCGAACGTGACCGACTTCAACGTGCCGGACATGTTCCGTTCGAGCGACCACGACCCCGTGATCGTCGGCATCAGCGCCGACGCGAGCGCGTCCGCGACCGTCAACCTGCTCAACATCAACGACTTCCACGGTCGGATCGACGCCAACACGACGAAGTTCGCGGGCACGATCGAGCAGCTCAAGGCGATGTTCGCGCCCGACCAGACGGCGTTCATCTCCGCTGGTGACAACATCGGTGCCTCGCTCTTCGCCTCCTCGTCGCAGCAGGACCAGCCGACGATCGACGTGCTCAACGCACTCGGACTGAAGGCGTCCGCGGTGGGCAACCACGAGTTCGACCAGGGCTACGGCGACCTCGTCGACCGTGTCATGGCCGACGGGAAGAACGCGGCCTGGCCGTACCTCGGGGCCAACGTGTACGAAAAGGGCACGAAGAAGCCCGCGCTCAAGGAGTACACGATCCTCGACATCGACGGGGTGAAGGTCGCCGTCGTCGGTGCCATCACCCAGGAGACGCCGACGCTCGTGTCGCCCGCCGGCATCGCGGACCTCGACTTCGGGGACCCGGTCGAGGCCGTGAACCGCGTCGCTGCCCAGCTCACCGACGGCGACGAGTCCAACGGTGAGGCGGACGTCATCGTCGCCGAGTACCACGAGGGTGCCGGGGCCGGCACGCCGGACGGCGCGACCCTCGAGCAGGAGCTCGCCGAACAGAGCGCCTTCACCGAGATCGTCACCACGACGAGCGCGGACGTCGACGCCATCTTCACCGGCCACACGCACAAGCAGTATGCGTGGGACGCCCCGATCCCCGGCGTGACCGGCAAGACCCGCCCGGTGCTCCAGACCGGCAGCTACGGCGAGTTCATCGGTCAGATCACGCTGACCGTCGACCGCGCGTCGGGTGACGTCACCGCCTACACCGCGAAGAACGTCGCCCGCACCACGGTGGCCGAGGCCGACCTGGTCAAGCAGTTCCCGGCGGTCGCGACGGTCAAGACGATCACCGACAAGGCCCTCGCGGTCGCGGCGGAGATCGGCAACCAGAAGATCGGTGAGGCGAAGGCCGACATCACCCGCGCGTTCAACAACGGGGTGAAGGACGACCGCGGCGCCGAGTCGACGCTCGGTGCGCTCGTCGCCGACTCGCTCCGCGCCTCGCTCTCGAGTGCCGACCGGGGCGGAGCCGACATCGGCATCGTCAACCCGGGTGGCATGCGTGAGGAGATCCTCGCGGGCGACATCACGTACGCCGAGGCGAACGCGGTGCTGCCGTTCCTCAACAACCTGTGGACGACCTCGCTCACGGGTGCACAGTTCAAGACCGTGCTCGAGCAGCAGTGGCAGCTCGACGCGGCCGGGAACGTCCCGTCCCGTCCGTACCTGCAGCTCGGACTGTCGTCGAACGTGCAGTACACGTTCGACCCCACGAAGGCCCAGGGGCAGCGCATCACGAGCATCACGGTGAACGGTGCGCCGATCGACCCGAGCAAGAGCTACCGGATCGGCTCCTTCAGCTTCCTGCTGCAGGGTGGCGACAACTTCCGTGAGTTCGCGAACGGCACGGACACGCGCGACTCCGGTCTCGTCGACCGCGACGCGTGGATCGCCTACCTGACGGCGAACAGCCCGGTGGCCCCGGACTTCGCCCGCCAGAGCGTGCAGGTCACGAACGCGCCGACCGCAGCGGTCGCCGCAGGGAAGACGGTCTCGTTCGACGTCGCGAAGCTCGACCTCACCTCGACCGGCAGCCCGGTGAACACCTCGCTGGCGATCGAACTCAACGGCTCGCCGATCGGGACGGTCCCGGTCACCGCGGGTGCAGCAACGGTGTCCTTCACCGTGCCGGCGGGTACCGCTGACGGCGCGGCGACGGTGCGCCTCACGGCACTCGATTCGGGGACGACGCTGACGGTGCCGCTCACGGTCGCGACGCCGCCGGTGGTCACCCCGCCGACGCCCGCACCGGAGTCCGCGCTCATCCAGGCGCTCAAGGACCTGATCAAGGCGATCACCGACTTCATCATCGGCAAGCTCGCCACGATCCACGTCGGCAAGGAGTACGCCGGCACCTGGGTCAGCGTCTGGCTGCACTCCGACCCGATCCTCGTCAGCGACGGCCTCGTGCAGGTCGACGCGGATGGCAACGTGCAGGTCACGGTTCCTGAGGACGCCCCGGTCGGTGCCCACCGCCTCGTCGTCCAGGATGCCGACGGCAACGTCATCGGCTGGCAGGACATCGTCGTGCAGGCTGCGGCGGTCGACCCCGGCACCCAGCCCGGTGCGGGCGGCGGGACCGGTTCGGGTACGGCCGGCGGAAGCCAGGACGGAAGCCTGAGCAAGACCGGTGCCGAGCCGTGGGGGAACGCGGCGCTCGCCGCTCTGCTCCTCGTCGGTGGTCTCGCGCTCGTGATCGCCCGTCGTCGCTCGGCGCAGCAGCTCTAGGCGCTCGCACCACCCAGCACCACCCAGCATCATCCCGATGCCCCGTCATCGGTCGGACCACGGTCCGCACCGACGGCGGGGCATCGGGCGTTTCCGCGCCACTGCACTTAATCTGTGAGCATGTCGAGCCTCACGAATCCCCGCGGACCGGAGCGGCCCGCCGTCTACTGGCGACGCAGGTTGATCGTGTTCGGCGTCCTGCTCGCCGTCATCGTCCTGGTCATCGTGCTCATCGTCCGGCTCGCGTCGGGTCCGGGCACCGAGAACACCGCCGCGAAGACGACCCCGACGCCCACCGCGACCCCCGCGCCGACGCCGGCTCCTGAGGCGTCGACGACCGCACCGATCGACGAGGCCGCGACGACCGACCCCGGTTCGGCGGCCGCGTGCACGGCCGACCAGATCCGCGTCGAGGCCGTCGTGAACGGCACGAGTTTCGCGGCGGACGAACTGCCGCAGCTCTCGCTCAGTGTGACGAACACCGGTTCGGCCGCGTGCACGATGAACGCCGGCACGAGTCAGCAGGTCTTCACGGTGTCGAGCGGTGAGGAGCCGTACTGGACGTCGACCGACTGCCAGACGGCACCGAGTGACCAGCAGGTGCTCCTCGAGCCGGGGAAGACGGTCTCGTCGAACCCCCCGATCACCTGGGACCGCACGCGGTCGGTGCCCGACACCTGCGACCAGCCGCGCGACCCGGTGCCCGCCGGTGGCGCCTCGTACCACCTGAACACGTCGATCGGCGGCTTCGCCTCCGCCGACAGCGCGCAGTTCCTGCTCAACTGACGGAACCTGCTCGCTGAGCCACCCCGGTTACCGAGCCATCCCAGTCACCGTGCCGCCCGGTCACTGAGCCGCTCCCTCCCCGGTCACTGAGCCTGTCGAAGTGCTCGACCCGCGGCCCCGCACCGGCCTGCGACAATGGACGCATGGCGAAGCAGAAGCGACCCGAGTTCCGTTCCGAGCCTTTGGCCGCGGCCCTCACCGCCGGCGACATGGTGGCCGTGGCACTCGCGTTGCGGAACGGCCGGTTCGTCGTCCCGCTCATGAAGCCGGGCAACCCCGACAAGCCGACGGAGACCGGTGAGGTCTGGATGTTCCGTCAGCCCGAGACCGCGAGGCTCGCGCTGCTCCTCTTCTCCGACGCGAAGAACAAGCCGGCCGCCCTGCCTCCCTACGTCGGCCTGCACGACGGCACCTGGCTGGCGAGCTTCCTCCGCACCTACGGCGACGACATCGAGACGGTGCTCTTCGACGTCGCGGGTCCGCACTCGCTGCAGGCGTCGCCGGAGGAACTGCTGCGGGTCCTCGAGCTCGAGGCGCCGGCCGCCGAATAGCCCGACCCCGACCGCAGGTCCTGCTCTCGGCGGCGTCCGCGGTTCACAACTCCTGCACGTCGTCGTCCGAACGCGGACAGGTCTGCTTCTGGGGCCCTGCGGGACCAGTCCGCAGGAGTTGTGAACAGCATGCCCCTGCTCTGGTTCTTGGAGCAGGCAGGTGGGCGGGTCCGCTCAGAAGGCGGCGTCGAGCTCGCGTTCGCGTCGGGCGGGGCGTGCTGCCTCGGCTGCGGTCTTCGCGATGCCCAGCACCGACTTGAGGTCGTTGCTGACATCGGAGTTGAGCAGCAGCTTGTAGCCGAGGCGGTTGCCCTCCGAGCCGCGCTGCTTCGCGACGCTCACCGGGCGCACTTCGCCGCTGAGGCTGATCTCGCCGTAGGCCGCGAGGTCGCGGGGGAGGGCCAAATCGCGGATGACGGAGACAAGGGCGAGGGCGATCGCGAGGTCGGCTGCCGGTTCGCTGATCTTCACGCCGCCGACGGTGGAGATGTAGACGTCGTGGTCGGTGAGGTCGTAGGAGTAGCGTCCGTGCAGCACGGCGAGGATCATCGCGACACGTGAGGGGTCGACGCCGTTGGTGACCCGGCGGGGGTTCGGCGCCTGCGTCTTGTTGATGAGGGCCTGGACCTCGACGGGCAGCGCGCGGCGTCCCTCCATGACGATGGTGACGCAGGTGCCGGCCACGGGTTCGTTCTGGCTGAGGAAGAGGGCGCTCGGGTCGGGGACCTCGGCGATGCCGTCGCCGGCCATCTCGAAGCAGCCGACCTCGTCGGTGGCGCCGAAGCGGTTCTTCTGCGCGCGGAGGAAGCGGAGCGCGGTGTGGCGGTCGCCTTCGAACTGACACACGACGTCGACGAGGTGCTCGAGGAGCCGGGGGCCGGCGATCGAGCCGTCTTTCGTGACGTGGCCGACGAGGAGGATCGGGAGGTCGCGTTCCTTGGCGATGCGGGTGAGGACGGCGGAGACCTCGCGGACCTGGCCGGGTTGACCGGCGAGGCCGTCGGACTGCGAGGAGGAGACGGTCTGGACGGAGTCGACGATGAGGAGCTTGGGCTGCACCTGGTCGATGTGGCCGAGGATGGTGGCGAGGTCGGTCTCGGAGGCGAGGTAGAGGTCGTCGTGGAGGGCACCGGTGCGTTCGGCGCGGAGGCGGACCTGGCCGACCGACTCCTCGGCGCTGACGTAGAGGACACGCGCACCGGTTTTCGCCGCGCGGGACGCGACCTCGAGCAGCAGGGTCGACTTGCCGACGCCCGGCTCGCCGGAGAGGAGGATCGCGGCGCCGGGGACGATGCCGCCGCCGAGCACCCGGTCGAACTCGGCGATGCCGCTCGACCAGCGTGGAGCCTCGTCGGCGCTGGCCTGCGTGATGGGGCGTGCGGCGCGTTCGTCCGTGGCGCGGATCGGAGTCAGCTTGCCGAGGACACCGGTGGGAGCCGATGCTTCGACGACCGTGCCCCACTGCTGGCATTCGCCGCATCGGCCGGCCCATTTGGCGGTGGTCCAGCCGCATTCGGTGCAGCGGAATGCGGGGGAGGGTGCCTTGGCCATGCGGCCAGCCTAAGCGCGGCCGCCGACACCGCTGGCCCTCCGCGCCGCCTGTGGATGACCGGCATCGCTCAATTCGCGTCGGCGCTCGTCTTCTATTACACTCGACCCCGGTACCGTGTCCGAGCGGCCGAAGGTGCAACTCTCGAAAAGTTGTGTGCTTGAAAGAGCACCGTGGGTTCAAATCCCACCGGTACCGCCACGAAGAAGCCCCCTCCATCCCCGAGCAACACCGGGACGGAGGGGGCTTCTTCTCTTTCGAGGCCGCACGTTCCGTGTGTGACGACCTGCTCCCGAGATCTTGCGGCGCGGCGGGGTAGTGCTGCTCCGAGCGACTCGACATGTCACACCAAACCTGCCGTGTTCACCGCAATCCACACGACTAGTGCCACCAACACGATCACGGCAACCCACGCGACGATTTTCGCTGGACGGCTCGCTTTCTCCTTCGGAACACCCGGCGGCGTGCGATCGTTCATCACTTCTCCTTCCGCAGCAGGAACCCGATCGGTCCAATCGCTCCCGGACGGGTCGCGTTCACCGGCTCCCACCCACGGTCAACGAGTTCAGATAGTTCACGGTTCGCCGCATCTTCCTCCGACTCACCCCTGAACCGTTGCCCCGACGGCAGGGATATGTACCAGAACTCGTAAGACCTGGGGCGAGCTTAGCCAGGCGCAGCGAGCGAAAATGTGCACACCTGAGACGCTCTTCGATCGTTTCCGATTTCCGACGGTTATGAGGCCGCTGGGATGGAGGGGCTTTCGTCGATGTGCCGCCCGTAACGGGGGGGGGGGGGGGGGCAGCGACGATACCAACAGGCAGGGTCGCGAGTAGCAGTTCGCGGTCGTCTCGCCGTCGGGGCGTTACGAGTCGCGCTACATCTGCCCACCCGAAACCCCAGCGGTCCTCTGTGAGAGCCGTGCCAGAGCCCAGTACCCGGCAAGGAGCACGAGTGCTGTGATGACAGCCGGTGCGCCAGCGACCAGGCCGAGGTACGCCATCACGAGACCTCCGTCGATGGAGGGAGCCGTCAGTTCATCCGATGAAGGGTCGATCTGCGCCAGAAACGGCCCACCGAACAGCACGATGAGGGCCCCGAGCAGGTAGACACAGACGATGGTGACGAGGACCCCGACGCTGACCCGTTTGCTTCCCGCTAGGAATTGCAGTGCCGACCAGATCGCGAGGACGCTGCAGATGGGGATCAGGACCAGGAGCCATGACTCAGTCATGGTGAGTTTTCTCCGAGTCCAGGGCAGGATCGCTGGACCGGATCGCATCCGCGGCCTCGCTCGTGGTGAAGCCCTCATCAAGCAACTGCGCTCGGAGCTCGGCGTCGGCGCGCGCCACCTTGCCCTGCGGCCGTCGGCGGCGCATCCGCACGTACTGGGTGCCTAGCGCGAGGACAAGGAAGAGCACGAGCCCGGCGAGCAGGAGTCCGAGCGCGAGCAGCAGCCCGCCACCCACGTCTTGAATCAGGCCCACGATGCACCCCCCCGGATGTCACGGTCGTTGCACCCAGGGTAGAGAACGGATCGAACGGATGCGAGCTGCGAGAGGAGACTGTGGGAAGTCTCCATTGCTGTCGAACTGAAAAACACCGATTCCCAGCGAAGCCCAGGGACACCTCACCTGAGGTTCAGAACGCCGTCGCACAGTGATTCCATGACCAGATCACGTGCCTTCGTCGTTCCCCTCGTCCGCACCGCCGCCGTCCTCGCCGGCGTCTCACTGCTTGCGGGGTGCCAGGCCACCTCGGCAGCCGTGCCTGATCCGTCGTCCTCGGTCTCGACGGCGCGGAAGGGAAGTGCCGACGGCGGCTCGACGGGCGACCGCAGCGACTCGAAGACCGAGCAGAAGAACCTCGCCGCCGTGCTCAAGCTCTACACGGACGCCTTCCCCGACCCCGCCTCCTCGAAGGCGGTGGCCACGACCGACAAGCTCGTCGCGGCCGACGCCGTCGCGCACGGTTCCGGGCAGAAGTCCGGTCCGAGCGGGCTCCTGGCGGAGTTCACCGCCGACCGGACGCGGGTCCCCGGGGCGCAGGCGGTCGTCAAGCACACCGCCGCCGACGGCGACCTCGTCGCCGTGCACTACCAGGTCGCCTCCGACCCGGCCGACGAACGGACGGGCGAGGCCGCCGTCGACCTGTTCCGGGTGCGGGACGGCGCCGTCGTCGAGCGCTGGGCATTCGATCAGCCGATCGCGACCGGGACGCCCGCGAGCGGGAACACCAACACGATGTTCAGCGACCTCTACAGCCCGGCGAAGCCCGCGGTCGCGCCGTCGGAGAAGCAGGAGGAACAGAACCGGACGTTCGCGGTCAGCGCGTACAACACGCTGTTCCGCGACCAGGACGTCTCGATCCTCGACAAGGCCTTCGACCCCGCCTACCTCCAGCACAACCCGGTCGCACCGAACGGCACGGCAGCGCTCAAGTCGTTCTTCTCGGGATCCGCGACCTTCCCGCCGCAGGAGTCGGTCATCTCGCTGAGCGACGGTGACCTCGTGTGGACGTTCTCACAGAGCGTTGGAGCGAAGGCCGACGACCCGGTTCTGGCGGCGGACATCTTCCGGGTCGACGACAAGCTCATCCGCGAGCACTGGGACGTGGTGCCGACCGCCGGGTGAGTGCCTGGGATCCTCGTTGCGCGCTGACTAGGCTCTGGGGATGACTCAGGACTTCGCAACGCTGAACGCCCACGCCATGGAGGTCGCCGCCGCCTACGACGATCTCAGCACGAAGCGGATCGGACGCCCGTGGACGAACCAGGAGGTCGCCCTCGGCTTCGTCGGCGACGTCGGTGACCTGGCCAAGATCGTGATGACGCTCGAAGGGACGCGTCGCATCGACGGCATCGGACTCGAACAGCTCGAGCACGAACTGTGTGATGCCGTCTGGTCGTGTCTCGTGCTCGCCGACCGGTTCGGGATCGACATCGGCGAGGCGTTCCCCCGCCAGATGCAGGATCTGGTGCGGCACGTGTCCGAGCTCCGGGCCGACGAAGCGAGCGCTGATTCTGCGACGCCCGCTGGTTAGAATCGCGGCATGAGCGACGACAGCACAGCCAGCACCGACGACGGCGAGTCCTTCGGCGTCGAACCCGGCACCTACCGACACTTCAAGGGTGCACGGTACGAGGTCATCGGCGTCGGGCGCCACAGCGAGACCGAGGAGCCGTACGTCTTCTATCGGACGACCACGACCCCACCCACGTCGTGGGTGCGACCGCTCGCGATGTTCGTCGAGCCCGTCTCGCGCGACGGCTACGAGGGACCGCGCTTCGCCCGCGTGGAGGACGACGCCGGCTGACCGGTCATCATCGGGTGTGGACGGTCCCGATCATGCGGCCGATGCGTCGGGTTCGGGCGTCAGGATCATGCCACCCGGGGTGTAGGAGGAGTCGAGCAGGGCGCGCACCCACGCCTGGTTGACCGAGGGCTCCGGCTGCGCGAACCGGAACTGCAACGGGACGTCGCTCGTGATCCAGAGGCTCACCCGCCCACCGCCATCCACAGCCCCCTTCGTCCACTCGACGAAGAATGACTCCCGACGACGCAGCTTGTTCCCGATCGCCGCCCTGAGGTGGGCGAGCACGCGGTCGTCGAAGTCGTAGTGACTTCCGGCACCGTAGATGAGAACGCCCATGCAGTGATTGTGCCGTATCCGCCCCGCCGCACCGCTCGGCGACGCCCCGCCGCTCCACGTAAACTCGTGGGATGCCGAGTCCGACGTCAGCTCCAGCCCCTGCGCCCTTCGCCCTTCGCCCGGCGCTCATCCCGGGCATCATGGGTGCGGTCGCGCTCATGCTCGGCCTCGCGCTGCTCGAACTCGACGCCTTCACGATCGTGCTGTTCGTGGTGAGCATCCTCGCGCTCATCATGGCCGTGTTCGCCTGGCAGGCCAAGCAGCCGCTCTGGATGATCCCGACGTTGCTCGTCGCGATCGTGTGGAACCCGGTCCTCCCGCTCCCGTTCAGCGGCATCCCTTGGATCATCGCGCAGTTCCTCGGTGCGGTCGTGCTCGTCTCCGTCGGCATCCTGCTCGAGAACAAGCACGCCACCCCGCCCGCCTGACCGGAAATGTTTCGGGAACGCCTGCGGGTCGTCTCAGCTCTGGCAAGCTTGCGCTCATGACGCTTGAACGCAACTGGGCCGGCACGCACACCTTCGCAGCGCCGCGGATCGTGAACGCCACGTCGATCGACGAGGTCCGCGCACTCGTCGCGGAGGCCGCCAGGACGGGCACGCGGGTCCGTGCCCTCGGCACCCGACACTCGTTCACCGACCTCGCCGACTCCGAGGGCACGCTCATCACGGTGCTCGACATCCCCGCCGACCCGGTGTTCGACGAGGCCGCCGGCTCGGTGACGATCGGAGCCGGGACGCGCTACGGGATCGCCGCCGCCTGGCTCGCCGAACGGGGCCTCGCCTTCCACAACATGGGCTCGCTCCCGCACATCTCCATCGGCGGCGCGATCGCGACCGGCACCCACGGATCCGGCAACGACAACGGCATCCTGTCCTCAGCCGTCAGCGGTCTCGAGTACGTCGACGCCACGGGCGAACTCGTCCACGTCCGTCGCGGGGACCCCGGTTTCGACGGCCTCGTCGTCGGGCTCGGCGCGTACGGCATCGTGGTGCGCGTGACGGTTGACGTGCAGCCCGCCTACCGCGTGCGTCAGGACGTCTACCGCGACGTCCCGTGGGACGCCGTCCTCGCCGACTTCGAGGGCGTCACCGGCGGTGCCTACAGTGTCAGCATCTTCACGAACTGGCTCGGCGACACCGTCGAGCAGATCTGGTGGAAGACCCGCCTGGCCGCTGGTAACGACGAGCTGCCCGTGGTCCCGGAGTCGTGGCTCGGCGTGCAGCGGGACTCCCTGGCCGCCGGCAATCTCGTCGAGACGGACCCCGACAACCTCACGCTCCAGGGCGGTGTCCCCGGTGACTGGTGGGAGCGGCTGCCGCACTTCCGGCTCGAGTCGACGCCGAGCAACGGCGACGAGATCCAGACCGAGTACTTCATCGACCGCGCCGACGGACCCGCCGCGATCACGGCCCTGCGCGCGCTCGGCGACCGCATCGCCCCGCTGCTGCTCGTGACCGAACTGCGCACGGCGGCGCCCGACAAGCTCTGGCTGAGCGGTGCGTACCACCGGGAGATGCTCGCCGTGCACTTCACCTGGCGCAACCTGCCCGAGGAGGTCCGGGCCGTGCTGCCCGCGATCGAGGAGGCGCTCGCGCCCTTCGGTGCCCGCCCGCACTGGGGCAAGCTCAACCTCCTCACCGCCGAGCGCATCGCCGAGGTCGTGCCGCGGCTCGCCGATGCGCGGGACCTCTTCGAGGAGTTGGACCCCGACGGGACCTTCTCGAATGCACACCTGGAGCGCATCGGGGTCCGTCTGCCCCGGTAACGGGTGCCGATGGCTCGGGTGCCAGCGCGGTGCGCTGGCGTGAGCGCGGGTCATCGGGTGCCAGCGCGGTGCGCTGGCGCGAGCGCGGGGGAACCGGCGTGGGCGCGGGGCACACGCGTGGGCGCGGGCCTCCGGAGACCCGCGCTCACGCGTCAGACCCGCGGTGACGTCAGCGCACCGCGCTGGCGCAACCCGGGAGGTCAGTCCTCGACTCGGATGCCGAACTGCTCGGCGAACATCGCCGCGAGCTCGCCGACCTGGAACGGGGTCATCGTCGCACCCCGAAGGTGCTCGATGCCGGCGATGCGCCGCAGCTCGAGTGTCCGGAGGTCGACGTCGGTGAGCCTCGCCCGCGTGACGTCGAGACTGTTGAGGGTGCAGTCGACGAACCGCACCCGGGTGGCCGTCGCATCGGCGAGGTCGAGTTCGTCGATCGTGCAGTCCTCGAACAGGACGTCCTGCAGCACAGCACCCCGCAGGTTGACGAACCCGAGCTTGCACCCGGTCACCCGCACCGACTGCCAGTTCGCGTCGTAGCAGTCGGCGGAACCGACCCGTGACCCCTCCAGTTCGACGTCGCGCAGCCGACTCCGTGGGGCGAGGAGGATGGGCGCGTCCCACCGCTCGAGCCGGGAGTCGAGGAACGACGCCGCCCGGAAGTCGGTCTGGTCGGCTCGAATGCCCGCGAGCAAGGACTCGGAGATCGTGATACCCGAGAGGTCACGGTGCGACAGGTCGAGGTCGGCGAACCGCAGGCCTTCGACGCTGTCGTGTGCGTCGAGGGCGCCCTCGTCGCCGTCGGTCAATCCGATGAGACGGACGGGGTCGAGCCGTGGTGCCGTCGTTCCGGTGCGTTTCGCCATGCCGTGTTCTCCCGATGCCCGTGCGTGAAGGGGTGATCCGGCCAGCCTAGGGGCGGCCGCCGACGGGCTTCCGAGCCACCGCTCAGCTCGCTGTGAACCGACCGGGGAGGAACGGCAGGAGTGGAGCGCGGTAGACGAGCGACGTGTCGACGCCGGCGGTCAAGGTGGTCCGGGCCGCGCCGTACCGCCAGACCCGGTTGAAGAGGAAGACCTCGAAGGAGACGTCTTTCCCGCCGACCTGCCAGCTCCCCGTGCCCCACTGCGCCGGCTGGCCGCGCCCGTCGAACACCACCGTCGGACGCTGGAAAGCGCCGTACCAGGGACGTCGGAGTGTCACTTCGACGCGATGCTGCGTCGGCGACGGGTCCTGGGTGGCTTCGCTGCTCATCGGCCCAGCCTAGGGCGAGCGGCGGCGTTCCCGTGGTGCCGGTGCCGGCGGGACGGGCTTCGCCGCGATGACGTCGGTGTCGGCGATCTCGACCGGTCCGCGCTTGGTCTCGACCGTGCAGCCCGTGTCCGACCGCTCGACGAGCTCGCCGAGGGCATCGGTCGCACCCGCCTCGGCGCCCTCGGGCAGTGCGAAGCGCACGACGACCCGCGAACCGAACGATGCCTCCCGGAGGAAGCGGACGGCCGCCGGACCGATCATCGCCGGGTCCTCGACCACGACCGCGAGTCGAACCTCACCAGGAGCTCGGGCGGTAGTCCTTGAGGAAGACGCCGAAGAGGTTCTCGCCGGCCTCGCCGCGGACGATCGGGTCGTACACCCGCGCCGCACCGTCGACGAGGTCGAGCGGGGCGTGGAAGCCCTCCTCCGCCAGTCGCACCTTGGTCGGGTGTGGGCGCTCGTCGGTGATCCAGCCGGTGTCGACGCTCGTCATGAGGATGCCGTCGGTCTCGAACATCTCCCGTGCGCTCGTCCGGGTGAGCATGTTCAGTGCGGCCTTCGCCATGTTCGTGTGCGGGTGGCCCGGGCCCTTGTACCCGCGACCGAAGACGCCCTCCATCGCGGAGACGTTGACCACGTAGGTGCGCGGGAAGTCGGATGCCGCCATCGAGACACGCAGCCGGCTGATGAGGATGAACGGGGCGGTCGCGTTCGCCAGCTGGACTTCGAGCATCTCGATGGGCTCGACCTGGTCGACGTTCTGCACCCAGCTGTTGCTGTGGTCGACGTCGGGCACGAGTCCGCCGGCGTCGATCGCGGTGCCGGCGGCGAGGCGTTCGAGCGAGGACGACCCGGCCGTCATGGCGGCCTCGGTGAGGGCGTCGGCCTTGGCGGCCGCAGCGGCGAGGATCGGGTGGGCGGACACCGACGCCGCGAGCGACAGCGGGTGTGCGTCGTTCGTGTGGCCGAAGGTGACGAGCTCGGGCAGTGGGCCGTCGGGCAGCGGGGCGAGCTCCGCGTCGACGAGCGGCTGGTACGCGCCCTTCGTGCGGCGGACCGTCTGCGCGGCGTTGTTGATGAGGATGTCGAGCGGGCCCTGCTCGGCCACGGAGTCCGCGAGAGCGATGACCTGGGCCGGGTCGCGGAGGTCGATGCCGACGACGCGAAGCCGGTGCAGCCACTCGGCGCTGTCGGGGAGCGCGCTGAAGCGGCGGACGGCGTCGCGTGGGAATCGCGTGGTGATGGTGGTGTGTGCGCCGTCGCGCAGGAGTCGCAGCGCGATGTACATGCCGATCTTCGCGCGGCCGCCGGTGAGGAGGGCGCGCTTGCCGGTGAGGTCGGTGCGGGCGTCGCGCTTCGCGTGGCTCATCGCCGCGCACTGCGGGCAGAGCTGGTGGTAGAAGGCGTCGACCGTCGTGTAGGGCTGCTTGCAGATGTAGCAGTTGCGCGGCACCAGCAGCTCGCCGGCGGTCGGAGCCGTCGTGGTGGTGGCGAGCGGGATGCCTCGCGTCTCGTCGTCGATGCGGTCGGGGGCGCCCGTCGCGGTGGCGGCGATCACGGCGCGGTCGGCGTCGGCGATCCGGGCCCGGCGGTCGAGTCGGCGCTCCTTCTTGACCGCCTTGAACATCTTGGCGGTGGCGCGGCGCACCTGGAGGTAGTCGGGGTGCTCCTCGTCCATCGTCGCCATCGTCTGGAGGACGCGCAGCGTGACCTTGAGATCGGTGGGATCGATGCCCGCGTCGTCGCCGGGAGCGTGGTTCGCAGGCTCGTCGTGGGGGAGAGAGGTCATTGCTTCATTCTACGAGCCGCCGGACGTGCCTCGGACGGTGCTGTGGTCAGCGCGGGGCGCTGGACCGACCGCGACCCGCAGGCGTGAGCGCGCCCCTCCGGAGGGGCGCGCTCACGTCGGAGACCCGCGCTCGCGTCAGCGCACCGCGCTGGACCGAGGGAAGGGTGTCCGTCGTGCGTGAGACCATGGGGCGATGACTCCCGAGCCCGCACCACTGGTCGACGTGGCCGACCTCGTCCGGCTCGTCGGGCGGGTGGCGTTCGACCGCGGCCGGGTCTACGCGAGGGACGGTCGGGTCACCGCTGCCGACTGGGACCCCGACAAGCGTCGGCTCCACGGGATCGTCGAAGGCTCCACCGACGTCCCGTACGCCTGCATCATCGACCTCGGCGACGACACCGGCGGGTTCGCACGGATCGAAGGAAGCGCCTGCTCGTGCCCCCTGCGCGGCGACTGCAAGCACATCGTCGCCACCCTGCTGCACAGCAACGCGGCCCACCTCCGGGCCGAAGGTCGCTCCGACCGGTGGGTGGCCCCACAGCGGCCGCCGTCGGTGAAGGAGGCGTCCTGGCGTTCCGACCGGCGTTGGACCGCACCCATCAACGACCCCGCGCTCGACGAACCGGCCGAGCACCAGCCGATGTACGCCCTCGACGAGCTCGACGACCTCCCCGCCTCCTGGCGTCCGGAGGCGGAACGGCGAGCAGCGCGATGGACCCCGAGTCCGCAGACACCGCCGGCGCCGCCCAGCTGGCGGAACCGACTCGACTCCCTCGCCGGCGACGCCGGTCGCGCCACGGCACCGACGGCCATGGGCCTGCAGTTCGCGGTCCGCGAGAGCATCCCGCGCACCGCCGAACGCTGGCGCGGACCGACCTCCCGCACGGCCGACGGCCCGCCCGAGCCACGGCACCCCCGCCGGATCGCCGTCCGACCCGTCGTCAAGAAGGCCGGCGGCGGGTTCGTGAAGTCGACGATCTCGTGGACCTCGTTCACGCACCAGGGCCACCGGCTGTCGCTCGATCCGGCGCACCAGCAGTGGTTCACGCAGTTCCAGGCGCTCCTGCGTGCCACCCGTCCGCCGGCCGGTGCCTACGCCGGCGCCGGCGACTCGGACTGGCTCGTCCTCGACGACTTCGGCAGCCCCGTCCTCTGGCATCTGTTCGAGGAGGCGGCCCAACTCGGGATCGAACTCGTCGGCACGCGCAAGGGCACGGTCACCCTCGGCACCACAGCCGCCATCCGGCTGGACGCCGCGCACGACGACGAGGGCGTGGTCCTCCGATCCGTCGTGACGATCGACGGCACCGACGTCGACGCCGCCACGAGCGGAGCCCTCGGCGACCATGGGCTCTACCACTACACGCTCGAACCCCAGCAGGCGATCGTGCTCGCACCGCTCGCCGAACCGCTGACGGACGAGGCCCGCGGACTCCTCGGGCCAGGCGAGCCCGTCGTCGTCCCCGAGGCCGAGGTGGCGGAGTTCCTCGAGCACTACGTCCCACGACTCCGCCGCAGCATCTCGCTGAGTTCGACGGACGGCACCGTCGCCCTCCCCGAGATCGTGCCACCGGTGCTCGTGCTCGCGGCCTTGTTCGAACCGAAGCAGACCCTTCGCCTCGCCTGGTTCTGGCAGTACGCCCCGGCGCAGCGCGTCCCGATCGGTGGCGGCACCCCGGCGCTCGCCGCAGGGCGACCACTCGTGTCCACGGTGCCGAACGGCGCGCCGACCGACGCCGCCACCGGCACTGCCGCAGCGGAGGTCCTCCGCGACGAACGCGCGGAACGGGCCATCCTCGACCGGGTCGGTGCCGCCATCGCCGCCGCAGCGGAACCGGAACGCCGCGCGCTCGCCGCCGGCTCGTTCGACGAGCTCACGACCCCGGGCGTCTGGCCGCCCAGGCCGCAGGTCCTGACGGAGTTCGACGCGGCACTCGTCACCGAGCGCACCCTGCCCGTCATCGAATCGCTCGACGACGTCCTCGTCGAGGTGTCCGGCGACCGCCCTGAGTACCGGGAGCTCACCGGCACACCTCACATCTCGGTCACCACGGTGGAGACGGAGCAGCGCGACTGGTTCGACCTCGGGATCGTCATCCACATCGGCGAGTACAGCGTCCCCTTCGAGCCCCTCTTCAAGGCCCTCTCGAAGGGGCGCACGAAGCTGCTCATGGTCGACCACACCTACCTCTCGCTCGAGCACCCCGCCTTCGACCGCCTGCGCGAACTGCTCACCGAGGCGGCCGCGCTCAAGGAGTGGGAGACGAAGCCGAGCATCAGTCGCTATCAGGCGAGCCTCTGGGCCGACTTCGAAGACCTCGCCGACGAGACCGAGCAGGCCGTCTCCTGGCGCGAGGCTGCAGCCGGACTCAACGCGATCGAAGCGGTCCCCGACACCCCCTTGCCGTCGGGACTCCGCGCCGACCTCCGGCCCTACCAGGTCGAGGGCTTCCGCTGGCTCGCGTTCCTCTGGCAGCACGGACTCGGCGGCATCCTGGCCGACGACATGGGGCTCGGCAAGACGCTGCAGACCCTCGCCCTCGTCGCCCACGCGCGCGAGACGACCGGGACCACGGCACCACCGTTCCTCGTGGTCGCCCCGACGTCGGTCGTCTCCAACTGGGTCGCCGAGGCCACGCGCTTCGTGCCCGGCCTCGTCGTCCGCAGCATCACGGCCACGCAGGCGAAGGGCAGCGCGTCAATCGCGGACCTCGCGGCGGGCGCCGACATCGTGGTCACGAGCTATGCGCTGTTCCGGCTCGATGCAGCGGCGTACCAGGCGGTCGAGTGGTCGGGGCTCATCCTCGACGAGGCGCAGTTCGTGAAGAACCACCGCGCCAAGCTGCACGAGTGCGCGGTCGACCTCAGAGCACCGTTCAAGCTCGCGATCACCGGCACGCCCATCGAGAACACCCTCATGGAGCTCTGGTCGCTGCTGTCGATCGTCGCACCGGGTCTGTTCGCGTCGGCACCGCGCTTCACCGAGCACTACGTCAAGCCGATCGGCAAGGGCCTGGACTCGAGTCGGCTGCAGACCCTGCGCCGACGCATCCGACCGTTGCTCATGCGACGCACCAAGGAGATGGTCGCGCCCGAACTGCCGCCGAAGCAGGAGCAGGTGCTGCGTATCGAGCTCGCACCGGCCCACCGCAAGCTCTACGACCTCGTCCTCCAGCGCGAACGGCAGAAGCTCCTCGGACTCGTCGACGACCTCGACCGCAACCGGTTCATCGTGTTCCGCTCGCTCACGCTCCTCCGCATGCTCAGCCTCGACGCGAGTCTCATCGATGCCGAGGAGCACGCGGGCATCCCCTCGAGCAAGCTCGACGCACTCCTCGAGCAGCTCGACGACGTCGTCGCCGAGGGCCACCGGGCGCTCATCTTCAGCCAGTTCACGAGCTTCCTCGGCACCGCCGCTCGTCGGCTGGAGGAACAGGGCATCGCGTACGAGTACCTCGACGGATCCACCCGTCGTCGGGGTGAGGTCATCGATCGTTTCCGCACCGGTGACGCCCCCGTCTTCCTCATCAGCCTGAAGGCCGGCGGGTTCGGCCTCAACCTGACCGAGGCGGACTACGTCTTCCTGCTCGACCCGTGGTGGAACCCGGCCGCAGAGGCGCAGGCCATCGACCGGACGCACCGCATCGGCCAGACGGAGAACGTCATGGTCTACCGGCTGGTCGCCGCCGACACGATCGAGGAGAAGGTGATGGCGCTCCAAGCGAAGAAGTCGGAGCTCTTCGCCGCGGTCCTCGACGACGATGCGGTGTTCAGTCAGGCGCTCACCGCGGAGGACATCCGAGGCCTGCTCGAATAGTCTCCCGGCGCCCACGACAGCCGTCGGGGTGGGGCCGGCCGAGCGACCGATAGCCTGATCGCTATGGAACTCGGGGTGTATGCGGTCGTCGGCATCGCGGTGATCGTCGCCGTCGCGGCCTTCTCCCGCAAGCTCGGCGTCGCCGCGCCGATCATCCTCGTGATCGTCGGTGTCGGGCTCTCCTACCTCCCGGGCGTCCCGGAGATCGAGGTCGAACCGGAACTCGTGCTCGACGTCGTCCTGCCGCCGATCCTGTACGCCGCCGCGATCAGCGTTCCCATCATGGACTTCCGCCGCAACCTCGCGACCATCACGAGCCTGTCGGTCGTGCTCGTCATCGTCACCGCGTTCGGTGCAGGCTTCCTCCTCTTCAGCCTGCTACCCGACCTCAACCTCGCCGCAGCCATCGCCCTCGGCGCGATCATCAGCCCGCCCGACGCGGTCGCGGCGACCTCCATCGGGCGCCGTCTCGGCCTCCCGCCCCGCCTCCTGACGGTGCTCGAGGGCGAGGGGCTCGTGAACGACGCGACTGCGCTCGTGCTCCTCCGATCGGCGAGCGCTGCGGCGGCCGGCGGCATGCTCACGCCGTGGGCGACGGTCGGTGACTTCGTCTACGCGGTCGTGCTCGCGATCATCGTCGGTTTCATCGCCGGGTACGTCACCGTCTGGCTGCGATCGAAGCTCAACGACTCCGTCCTCGACACCGCGATCTCCATCGCCGTCCCCTTCGTGGCGTTCATGCCGACCGAGGCGCTCGGTGGGTCCGGCGTGCTGGCCGTCGTCATCGCCGGCCTGTACACGGGCCACGCGAGCTCGGCCGCGTTCTCGGCGCAGGCGCGGATCAGCGACCGCATCAACTGGCGGACCATCCAGTTCCTGCTCGAGAACGCCGTGTTCCTCCTCATCGGACTCGAGATCCGGACGCTGATCGGCGCCGTCGACGCGGAGATCCTGTCCGTCGAGGAGTCCATCGGGATCGGTCTCGTCGCGACGGCCGCGCTCATCGCGCTGCGGTTCCTGTGGGTGGGCCCGCTGGTGCTCGGGCTCCGTGCACGAGAACGCTGGGCTGAGCGGCAGACCCTGCAACGGTGGCTGTCGATGGGGTACTCGGAACGGTTCCCGAGACAGAACCGCCGATGGCATCGACGGCGGCGTCGGGAGCGCGCCTACGAGCGGCAGCGCGCCGACCTCGAGCAGTTGCGGCTGGAGCAGATCGACTGGCGAGGAGGCGTCATCCTCAGCTGGTCGGGTATGCGCGGCGTCGTGACGCTCGCCGCCGCACAGTCACTGCCGCAGAGCACCCCGTACCGCGAACAGCTCGTCCTCATCGCCTTCACGGTCGCCGTCGTGACGCTCGTCGTCCAGGGCGGCACGTTGCCGTGGCTCATCCGGCTGCTCAAGGTGCAGGGGATCGACGAGTCCGAGGACCGCCGACAGCTCGCGACCCTGCTCGACGAAATCAGCTATGCGGGCATCAGCGTGCTGGAGGATCCGGCGTCGGCGGTCGGCATCGAGGAGGAGATCGACCCCGATCTGCTCGAACGCGTCAGGCAGTCGACGTTCCTGCGGGCGGAAGCCGCCTGGGAACGCTCGCGCGAGTCGGTCTCGCCCAGTGAGACGCACGCCGAGACACCGCACCGGCTCTACCGCCAGCTGCGCCTGGCCGTCGTGCAGGCCGAGCGCGAGCGGCTCCTCGACGCCCGGGCGCGCGGTGCGTACCCGTCGCGCATCCTCGCCGAGGCGCAGACGATGCTCGACATCGAGGAGACGCGCTTGCGGCCGCCCCGCGCCGACCACTAGAGCTGGGTGACCGTTCTCAGGAGTCCTCCGGTGCGCCGCCCGGTGGGCGGACCGACGCGCCGGCGAACTCCTGAGAAAGGGACGTTGCGGTCAGGAACTCGGGCCGGGGTTGGTGATGTCGGCGACGCACTCCGCCTCGCGCCGACCGCTGAAGCTGCTTGACCGTTCTCAGGAGTCCTCCGGCGCGCCGCCCGGGAAACGGACCGACGCGCCGGCGAACTCCTGAGAAAGGGTCGGTGGGGTCAGGAGCTTGGGCCGGGGTTGGTGATGTTCGCGACGCGCTCCGCCTCGCGCTCGGCCGCAGCGTCGCGTTCGGTCTCCGAACCGGGGTTCGTGATGTCGGCCTCGCCGCTCGCCGCGGGGTCGTCGGCGGCGACGTGCGGGCCGGGGTTCGTCGTGGACGCCACGCGCTCGGCCGCCGCGTCGTCGACGGCCTCGTCGTGTGGGCCCGGGTTGTTGATGTCGGCGTTCTGGTCACTCATGGGGTGCTCCTTCCGAGATCCGCCTGGGCGGTCTCCGTCTCGCGCATCGTCGCGCTGATCCGCTCTCACGGTAGGTCCGTGGGCGGGTGGCTGCAAGGGGTGGCGCCGGCCGATCAGTCGCGGGCGGCGAAGGCGTCGACTCCGGTGAGTTCTGCGGAGAGCGCCCAGAGTCTGGCCGCCTCCTCCGGATCGGTCGCGTGGTCGGCGACACCGGAGGCCGGGGAGACCGCGGTCTCGGCCGGGCCGGCGATGTCGCAGTCCTCGCAGAACACCCCGCCGAGGCCGTCGAGCGACGGTGAGGTCGCGGCCCAGACCTCGGTTGCGGCACCCTGCTCGGGCGACTTGAACCCCGAGACGAGGAGGTTGCCGTCGGCGTCGACCCAGCCGAGCGCCATCATCTCCTCGCGCGGCAGGTGCCGCTGCAGCGGCGTGAGGATGCCACCGGGGTGGACGGAGAACGCACGGACGCCCTCTTCGGCACCGAGCGTGTCGAGCTGGAGGGCGAAGAGCGCGTTGGCGGTCTTCGCCTGCCCGTAGGCCTCCCACTTGTCGTAGCCGTGCTCGAACTGGACGTCGTCCCAGCGGATCCCCGAGCGCTTGTGGCCGCTGGAGGACAACGCGACGACCCGCGAGGAGCCGCCCTTGACGATGGCGGGCCAGAGGCGGTTGACGAGGGCGAAGTGGCCGAGGTGGTTCGTCGCGAACTGGAGTTCCCAGCCGGGACCGACACGCGTCTCGGGAGCCGCCATGACACCGGCGTTCGTGATGACGAGGTCGATGCCCCGGCCCGTGGCGAGGAAGCGGTCGGCGAACGCCTCGACGCTCGCGAGGTCGGCCAGGTCGAGTTCGTCGACCTCCACACCGTCGATGCCGGCGAGCTCCTCGCGAGCGGTCTCCGGGCGCCGCGCGGGGACGATGACCTGGGCACCCGCGGCGACCAGGGCACGGACGGCCTCGCGGCCGATACCGGAGTAGCCGCCGGTGACGATGGCGAGCTTGCCGGTGAGGTCGATGCCCTCGAGCACCTCCGCCGCGGTGCTCGAGTGGCCGAAGCCGGAACCGATGGGGTGCTGCGGGGTGCGCGTGCGATTGGTCATGCCCTCACGCTACGACTCCGGGGAGGGCGGCGGAACCGGAAGGACCTGGGAAGATGTGCAGCCCTCGTCAGCCCGTGGTCGTCGTCGCCCGCACCACCTGGTCTCAGCGGGTGGACAGCACCCGCACGGAGGGCAGCGGGTGGCCGTGCAGCAGCGCGCGGACCTCCTGCAGGCGGCGACGCACGCCCCACATCGTGACCTTCTTGAGCGACTCGGAGACGATGCCACCGCTCATCTTCGACTCACCCGACACCCGCTCGGTGAAGACGATGGGCGTCTCCACGACCCGGAGCCCGCGCTGCAGCGCCCGCCAGAGGAGGTCGACCTGGAAGCAGTACCCCTGCGACGCGACGTCGGCGAGGTCGATCCGGCGCAGCGCCTCGCTGCGGAACGCGCGGAACCCGCCGGTCGCGTCGGCGACACCGATCCCGAGGGCGAGTCGCGTGTAGAGGTTGCCGCCGCGACTCAGCGCGAGCCGGTGCGCGGGCCAGTTCTCGACGACGCCACCCGGGACCCAGCGCGAGCCGAGCGCGAGGTCGTGATCGTCGAGGAGTGCGATCAGACGGGGCAGGTCCTCGGGGTGGTGGGAGCCGTCCGCGTCCATCTCGACGATGACCTCGTAGCCGCGGGCGAGCGCCCAGGCGAAGCCCGCGAGGTACGCCCCGCCGAGCCCGTCCTTCACGGCCCGGTGGAACACGTGCACCTGCGGGTGCTGCGCGGCGAGCTGCTCGGCGAGGAACCCGGTGCCGTCGGGGGAGGAGTCGTCCACGACGAGGATGTCGACCCCGGCGACGGCGAGCGTGCGGTTCACGATCGGCTGCAGGTTGTCGAGTTCGTTGTAGGTGGGGATGACGACGAGGGAGCGGTTCACGTCGGTTCCTTTCGGGTCGTTGGGAGTGGTTCGGAGCGGGGCGGCCCCTCGACAGGAGCGAGGGGTGGGGAGCGGCGAGGAGCAGCGCTACGGGGTCGTGCCGACGAGCGAGGCGAAGACCACGTAGTTGTTCGCGTAGGTGTTCGCGGCGTCGTCGAAGGGGCCGTTGCAGGTGATGAGCCGGAGCTGCGCGTCGGGCGTCGGCCCGTAGACCTCCTCGGTGGGGAAGGTCTTCTTCTCGACGTCGATGGCGCGGTCCACCGCGTAGGTGGCGGTCGAGCCGTCGGACATCGTGACCGTCACCTGGTCGCCCGCCACGAGCTGCTTGAGGTGGACGAACACCGCCTCACGGAGGGTCGTGTCGAGATGACCGGCGATGACCGCGGGCCCCACCTGGCCGGGCAGGACGCCGGCGCGGTACCACCCGGCGTCCTCCCACTCGACCGGCGGCAGGAGGACACCGGACGCATCGCGCTCGAGCGGTTCGACCGCCGCGTCGACCCCGATCGACGGGATCTGCACCCGGCTCACGCTCAGTGCGCTGACATCGGCGGCCGGCGCCTGGGCGACCGGGTCCTGCTTCGCGCCGGCGGCGCCACGGTCGGTCGCCTCCGAGGAGGTGATGGGCCCGTCGGCGGCGTTCGGCGAGGTCGGCGTCTGCCCGGCGTGCGTCGTGGCGCAGCCCGAGAGGGCGAGCGCCGTGAGGAGTGCTCCGGCCGCGGCGAGCGTGCCGATCGTCCGGCGGTGTGCGCGGATCATGAGGTGGCTCCTTCGGTGAGCGGCGGGCACCCGTCCAGCTCACCGGTCGTGAGCATCATGGGCGCGAGGGCTGCCCAGGCGGCGCCGAAGTAGCTCGGCACCTCCTGCGCGAGTTCGTCGGCGGCTCGGAGGTCGTCCGCCGACTCCGGCAGGTTGCCGACGGCTGCGCGCGCGGCTGCTCGGGCCTGAAGGGCCAGCGGGTGCACGTCCGAGGTCAGCGGTGATCCGCCGAGGTCGGTCTCCGCCCGCAGCTCCTTCGACCGCGCGAGGGTCGAGGCGAGGCGGGCGGCCGTCGCCCGGTCGGCGGTGTCGCAGGACTCGGCGTAGCGGATCGGGAGTCGGGCCGCGTCGTAGCCGTAGCGGACGCTCTGCCCGGTCCCTGCCGCACCCGGCATGGCGTCGACGGTGCCGTCGGCGTGCACCTGTGCCCAGTCGGGCGGGAGCGGGCTCTCGTCGAGCAGGGTGGTCGTGACCGCTGCGGAACCCGCCTGCAGTTCGGCCCACCGAGGGTCACCCGTCGCCGCACCCAGCACCGAGAAGGCGACGGGGGAGGCATAGGACGGGTTGTACGCGTAGGGCTCGGTCGCTGCGGCCCAGACGCCGGGCAGCAGGATCCGGCCCGCGGCGGTCTCGGCGGTCATGCGGTCCGCGATCACACCGGCAAGCGTGACGCCGGCCTCGGTGAACCGCGGCTCGTCGAAGCGGGTACCGGCGATGACGAGCGCGCGGGCGGCGTCGAGGTCCGCATCGCTGGCGGGTTCGTCGTCGACGACCTCGCCATCGCGCCACTGCCAGGCGAGCAGCCCGTCGGGGCGCTGCAGGTGCTGCTCGGTCCAATCCCAGATCTCGGTGAAGGACTGCTCGTCCCCGACCCCGGCCGCGACGAGCAGTCCGTAGGCCTGCCCTTCGCTGACCGTGTCGTCACCCTGGTCCCGGCGCACGACGCGGCCGTCGTCGACCCAGTCGGCGAGGAACGCGTCGGCGGCCTCGGTGGTGGTCCGGTCCGTGACCGTCGACGTCGGGCCAGGCTGATCGCCGGCGTCGGCGGAGCCGGGTGACGCAGCCGTCGGACCCTGGAGGAGGTTCGCGGGGAACCCGGTCGCCAGCGAGGCGATCACGGCGGTCGCGGTGACCGCGGCGACCGCGGTCGCGGCGATGCCGATCGTCTTCTTGGCGCTCATGGTCAGCTCACCGCCGTCCCGAGGTCGCGCACGAGCCGGGCGAGCTTCGCGTCGAGGTCGTCGAGGACGGACCCGAGCGTCGACGACTCCTTGGCGAGTCCACCGCCACCGGTCTCCACCGGACCTTCGGGAGCGTCGCCGGCCGCTGAGCTGTCGAGGACGGGCATGAGGGTGACGCCACCTGCGGCGTTGTCGAGCACGAAGAGCGTGCTCACCGTGCCGGGCGCGAGGTTCACGGAGGCTTCCGCCGCCTGCTTGCCGCCGGTCAGCTCAAGATCCCACGGGCCGGCGGGGACGCTCGCGTAGTCGGTCGCCGTGCCGGTGGTGGCGCCCTTCGCGATCGGCATGCCGGTCGAGGTGCTGACGTCGACGCTCTTCACATCGGTCGACGCCTGGATCAGCCGGATGCGCGCCGCACCCTCGGCCGGACCGGTGAGGTCGTCCTCGAACACCTTCGTCTGCAGGTCCTTGTTGGGACCGTAGGCCGCGACGGTGGCCGCTTCCCCGGCCGTGATGGTCACGTTGGTGCTGATGACCGGCTTCGTGCTGTCGGGCGACCCGGCGGGCACCATCGACACCACGTAGGTGCCGGCCGCGAGGTCGGTGTAGGGGGAGACCTGGCCGTAGGCGACGTCGTCGAGTTCGAACACGGTCGCGCCGCCGGAGAGTGCCGACAGCTTCACGTCGACGGTCTTGGTGTCGGCCGAGAGGTGCCCGACGCGGATCCAGCCGGTGCCTGCGGCATCGGTGGTGGCGGCGCTCGCGGCGGTGGTGCCGAAGCCGATGAGTGCTGCCGTCACGACGGCGGCGAGGCCGCTGAGGGCGAGTCGCCTCGTGGTGGTGGTTCGCATGGTGGAACTCCTGTTCTTCGGGTGGTTCGAGGGTTCGGATGGTTCGGGCGTTTGGCTCGAGCCGGTGCTCGGGAGGCCGGTCAGCGGACGACGTCGGGTTCGACGACCGAGTAGGTGACCCGCACGCCGGACGCCGTCTGCTCGACGCGGTCGGCTGCGTAGTCGCCCTGGATCGAGCGGATGGAGTCGGCCAGACGGCTGTCGCCCGCCTCGGTGCCGGTGCGGAGCACCATCGTCCGGCGCACGTCGCCCGTCTCACCGTCGAGCACCGGGGTGCTCTCGAGCCGGACCGGCGTCGTGGCGAGCACCTGTCCGAGGGCCAGCAGGGCGCGGGAGTCGAGCTGGCCATCGCTCACGGTCTGCGCGGCCTCCGCCGAGACGCTGAGCGAGGGGTTCAGCAGGAGCTGCGCGCCGAGCGCCGCCCGAGCCGCCGTGCGTCCGGCAGCCTGATCGGCCGCAGCGTCCAGACCGTCGGCGTCGATGCGGCGGACCTCGACGGCCTGCGTCCCGGAGCCGAAGGTCGCGACGAGCTCGGAGTTGTCGATCGCACCCTTCACCTCGGGAAAAGTGGTCGGGAAGGTCCGCATCGAGTCGGTCGTGACGATGTAGTCGGCGTCGCGCCAACCGTTGGGGGACTGGGCCTGGACGGCCGAGTCGGTGTCCATCTTGTAGTACCAGATGACGTTGTCGCGATCGAAGCCGCTCTCGACGAGGTCGACCCACATCGCGTCGTCGACGATCACGCGGGACTCCTTCGGCACATTGGTCTGGACCCACTGCTGGGCCTGCCGGACCGGCTTGTCGAGGTCGGCGAGGAGGAAGCCGCGGAGCTGGGTCGCCGTGTTCGGGACGGCGACGACGGCTGCTGCGAGCACGGCGGCGACCCAGACGGCTCCGGCCGCGCGTCCGCCGAGAAGACGACGGCGCGGTGCACCGGCCTCGACGGTCGAGCGGCGACGGAACCGGCGGATGGCCGCGCCGGTCACCCCCATGATGAGGATCGTCATGAACGGCAGCAGCATGATGACGTACGGCACCGGCAGGTAGCCGCCCGGGCGCAGCATGAACAGGCCGAGGAAGACGGTCATCGCGGCGATGACACGCAGCCGCGAGATGAAGAGCGCGGCGACGGCGGCCACCGCCCCGGTGACGAGGAGCGCCGCGTCCAACTGCCACCACATGCTCAGGGTCTTGGCCGACAGGCTCTCGGGGTCGAAGAGGGAGCCGCTGGCGACGCGCGATCCGAGCTGGAAGAAGACGCCGCCGAGGAGGCTCACCCGGTCAGGGCCGGGGATGAGTTCGCCCTTGATGGCGGCGAAGAGCACGTACGTGAAACCGATGACGACGACGATCGTCGCGGCGACCGGCAGCGTGTACCGGCGGGTCTCCTTCCGAGCCGCGCGCCACATGGTCCAGGCGAGGAAGGGCAGGGCGAGCAGGAAGGTCTCCTTGCTGAGCACGGCGATGCCGAACGCGGCGGCGGAACCCGCGAAGCCGACGAGCTGGTGCTTGCGGCTCGTCGCGAGGATGAAGGCACCGAGGAGCCAGGGCACCGCGACGTTGTCGAGGTAGACGGTGCGGTGGAACTGCACCGCGAGTGGCGAGATCGCGAACACGAGTGCGGCGACGGCGGCCATGGACCGGCTGAGGTGCAGGCGGCGGGCGAGGACCCACACGAGCACGACGGAGATGAGCGTCGCGACCAGCATGGCCTCACGTGCCGCGACCACGGCGATGTCGTAGCGGTCGAACGCACCGGTCAGCCCCGTGTAGGCCGCGATCTGCAGCCAGCCGAGCGGCGGGTGGTCGTACCAATAGGTGTAGTGGGCGAGTTCGCCGAGCTTCAGCACGCTCCACGCCTGGGCGGTGTAGGTGCCCTCGTCGTCGATGCGCTGCGGGGATCCGCCCATATTCATGGCCTGCACGACGGCGGCGATGGCGAGCACGGGCAGGAGGAAGGCCAGGGTGCGACCGTGGCGCGAGAGCCAGCGGCGCACGACGCCGGGGCCTCGCTGTGCCGGTGGCCCTGAGGTGAGCCAGCCGAGGCGGTCGCTCTCCAGGTGGAGCTCTGGTCGGCCGGGGGCGGCCGGTCGTTCGAGGATGCCGGTCATCGGGTTGCTCCGTTCTGGAGGACGAGCTCGGGTGCGCGGTCGGGCAGGTCGACGGAGACGGGAGCGGCCTCGGTGGCTTCGGCGACCTCCTCGCTGCGGTGGGCGCCGGTGTGCTCCGTCTTCTCCCAGGAGTGGTCGCCCTTCCACTCGCGGAAGACGGAACGGACGGCGGCCAGGCCGAGGAAGATCTGGTACGGGAAGGTGCCGAGGATCAGCCGGGCGTAGTCGCGGAGGCGGACCTTCTGGCCGTAGAGGCGGCCGAACTCACCGAGCCCGGAGGCCTCCACCGCGAGGGTGACGATCGTCGGCGCGAGCGGGATGAAGGTGAGGAGCGCGATCGGCGCGGGGACCTTCGCGAACAGCACCAGCAGGACCGAGACGGGGATGAGGAGGCCGGTCGCCGCCTGGAGGAACGGCATCGAGAGGAGGTACCGGGCGAACATGCGCTGACGGAACGTCGGCAGCTTGCGCCACTCGCCCTTCTTCAGCACCTGGAGGAACCCCTGGTTCCAGCGCGTGCGCTGCTTGTAGAGCGACTTGAGGGTCCCTGGGGTCTCCTCGCGGGTGACGACCTCCGGGCTGTAGGCCACGACGACCGTCGCGCCGGCGCTCGAGAGTCGGACGCCGAGCTCGCAGTCCTCGGCGAGGCAGCCGTCGTCCCAGCCTTCCGACCAGTCGAGCCAGGTCTTCTTGACGAACACCGTGTTGCCGCCGAGCGGGATGAAGCGGGAGTTCGCGTGGAAGTGCAGGCGCGACCGGAACCAGAAGTAGTACTCGAGCACGTTCCGGAGCGACCACCAGCTCGACTGGAAGTTCATGAGCTGCACGCCGCCCTGGACGACGTCGGCGCCGCTCTCGGTGAAGCGGGAGTCCACGAGCGTGAGCAGGCGCGGATGCACCTCGTCCTCGGCGTCGAACACGCCCACGACGTCGCCCCGGGCGATCTGCAGCGCCCGATTGAGGGCCTTCGGCTTGTTCTTCGGCACGCTGTCGTCGACGACGACTTTGATCAGATCGGGGTGCCGTGCGGCGGCCTCGCGGACGACGCGCTCGGTCCCCGGGTCGTCGTGGCCCACGATCGCGATGATCTCGAAGTCGGGGTGGTCCTGTTCGGCGAGGCGGTCGAGGGTCTGGCCCATGACCTCCTCCTCATGCCGACCGGGGACGAGCAGGGTGAAGGAGTGCTTCGCCGGCAGCGGGACCGCGGCGAACCCGGTGTTCTTCAGGTGGCCGGTCGACCGCCAGGCGTGGAGCATCCAGTAGAGCGTGGTGACGGCGATGATCGTCAGCGCGGCGGCGAACAGCAGCATGGTGCCGTAGCCGAGCCACTCACCGATGCTCCAGGAGCCGGGGTCGGCCGCCGACGTCGGGTCCACCAGGGTGCCGCGGTTCGGCAGCGGTTCCGTGGGTGCCGCGGGCTGCGGGGTCAGCAGGGGAGCGGGCTCGTCCGCGGCGGCGAACGGGCGGGAGGGGATGAGCGCGAGCGCTCCGAGCAGCGGTGCGAGTGCGGGTGCCATCAGGACAGGCCTCCAGAGGTCGGCAGTGCGTGGGTCGGTGCGGGGCGACGAGGGGTCGTGGTGCGCGGTGCGGCGGCGGGTGCCGATGCGGCCGGGTTCGAGACGGGCGCTTCCTGCGTCGTCGTGCTCCGACGGCGATCGGTCGCCGACTCGGCGGGCCGGAAGACGACGAACCGGTAGGCGAGGAATCGGAACACCATGCCGAGGACGAGACCGACGCCGTTGCCCGCGATGTTGTCTGCGAGCGGCGTGGTGTAGCCGAGGACGTAGTGCGAGACGAAGAGACACCCGGCGGCGATCCCGAGGCCGAGGACGTTCATGAGCGCGAAGAGCGCGCCCTCCTTCCACACCGCGCGGCGGTGCTCGGTCCGGAACGTCAGCGCCCGGTTGCCGAGCCACGCGACGATCGTGGCGACGGCGACGGAGATCACCTTCGCGCCGATCGGCTTGTCGTCGAGCACGGTGAACCGGAGGAGGTTGTACACACCGACGTCGACGACGAACGCGGTGCCACCGACGAGGCCGAAGGTGACCAGCTGGGAGACGAGCTTGGGGAGACGCAACGGCTGGCGTGCACGGCGGGGACGCGTTCCCGGAGCGACGGATCGTTCGGGGACGGACGGTTGGCTCGGGTGCACGACGGAAGATTCGGGCTTCACGGTCATGCACGCCGTTCGGGGGCGGCGCCAACCGCGGTTTGGTCGGCGGCGACACCGCCCAGGGCTTTGCCAGGTTCACGAAACAGCGCCGAAATCCCTTGATTTTCCGCGGAAGTTGACGTATTCGCGAGGCCGTGGGGGACAACACCGCGGCCCCCTGAACTGGGCCGCCGCCCGCCCGTCAACCGGCACGACGGCGATCCCTCGGTCGCCTACGATGGGGGCAACGCCCGGTGTGCTCGGGCGTCGCGTCGCCCTGATTCCCGGGTGCGCGAGGACGACCGGCACAAGAGGAGACATCTGGTGGGAAAGCTGATCTACGGGAGTTCATCGCGAGAACTCGAACTCGACGACCGGATGCTCGCGCACGTGAAGTCGATCGCGGTCATGAAGCTGCGGCGCAACGAGTCCTTCACGATCTCCTGGCCGCGCTCGCTCGAGACCGGTGGCGGACGCGTGACGATCTGGGTGCACCCGTCGATCTCGTTGCAGTTCGAGTTCGACCAGGAGGAGCGTCCGGAGCTCAACCGCAGCTGGCTCGAGTCGATGATGCAGGACGCCAACAAGACCGGCGACCTCGCGATCGGCCGTGAGGTCCCCGACATCGCTGAGCGGGCGCGCCCGACCAACGTCAGCGAGCCCCGCCCCCGGAAGTCGTCCGCGTGAGCGACCGGGTGATCGTCCTCACCGGCGCGAGCGACGGCATCGGTGCTGCGGCCGCGAAGGCGTTGACGGACGCGGGCGAGCAGGTCGTGGTGGTCGGGCGGTCACCGGAGAAGACCGCGGCCGTCGCGCAGCGGATCGGGGCCGCCTCGTTCATCTCCGACTTCGCCGAACTGGCGCAGGTGCGGCTCCTCGCCGAACAGCTCCTCGAGCAGTACCCGCGGATTGACGTCCTCGCCAACAACGCCGGCGGCATCTTCGGTGCCGACCGCCAGGTCACGACGGACGGCCATGAGCAGACGTTCCAGATCAACTACCTGGCACCCGCGCTCCTCACCCATCTCCTGCTCGACCGCCTCGTCGAGTCCGAAGCGACGGTGATCAACACCTCGAGTGTCGCCAACCGCCTGTTCGGGAAGCTCGACCTCGACGACCTCGACGCCGAACGGTCTTACTCGCCCACGCGCGCCTACGGCAACGCGAAGCTGGCGCAGATCCTCTTCACGAAGGAACTCGACCGTCGGTACGGTCCGCGTGGACTGTCCGCGGCGGCGTTCCACCCGGGGGTCATCTCGACGAACTTCTCCAGCTCGCCCGACGGCGCGATGCGGTTCCTCTATGCGAACCCGCTCGGGCGTCGCCTGCTGAACACCCCCGAGGAGGGCGCCGACACGCTCTTCTGGCTCGCCGAGAGTCAGCCGGGACTCGACTGGACCTCGGGCGGCTACTTCGTGAAGCGGAAGCCCGCACGCACGAACAAGCTCGCCGACGACGTCGCCCTCGCCCGCGGGCTCTGGGAACGGACCGAGGAGCTGCTCGCCGAGCACCGCTGAGCGGGCCCGCCGGTTCACCGCAGCGGCTCCCGCGTCACCGGGTCGTGGTGACGGGAGCCTAGGCTGGTGGGATGCGATGGAACGAATGGACGACGGCGCTCGTCGTCGCCGGGATCCTCGCGCTCGCCGCGCTGCTGATGCTCGTGGTCCTCGGACCCGAGGCGCCGGTCGTGTGGGGACTCGTCTCCGGGGTGCTGCTCGCCCTCGTCGTCGGTGCCATGGCGTTCGTCAAGCGCGAGCGCTGACCCAGTCCGGGTAGACCTCTCCCGGTCACTGAGCTTGTCGAAGTGCCAGAAGGGACCTCCCTATCCTGTCCAGGCCTGGGCGAGTCGGTCTCTGGTGCGCGAGGATGGAGCCATGACGACGAAGCGCATCCTGTTCATCGGCGGCAGCGGCATCATCTCCTCGGCGTCGGTCGCCAGAGCGGTGTCGCTCGGCCATGACGTCACCGTCCTGAACCGTGGCCTGTCCCACGTCCGCCCCCTCCCCGAGGAGGTCGAGCTGCTCCGCGCGGACGTGCGCGACACCGACGCGGTGACCGAGACGCTCGGCTCGCGCCAGTTCGACGTCGTGGCGCAGTTCACCGCGTTCACGCCACCGCAGGTGCAGGCGGACATCGACCGCTTCGCCGGGCGGATCGGCCAGTACGTGTTCATCAGTTCCGCGTCGGCGTACCAGAAGCCGCCACAGCGCCTGCCCGTCGTGGAGTCGACGCCGCTCCGGAACCCGTTCTCCCAGTACGCGCGCGACAAGATCTCCTGCGAGGACGTCCTCGTCCACGCCTACCGCGAGCAGGGGTTCCCGGCGACGATCGTGCGCCCGTCACACACCTACGACCGGACGCTCATCCCCACGATGGGACGGCGCACCGACCTCGACCGCATGCGTGCGGGCAAGCCGGTGGTCGTGCACGGCGATGGGACGACCCGCTGGACCATCACCCACACCGAGGACTTCGCGGTCGGGTTCGTAGGCCTCCTGGGCCGTCGCGACGTGCTCGGGGAGGCCTTCCACATCACGGGCGACCACGCGCCGAGCTGGAACGACATCACCCGGTGGATCGCGGAGGCGGCGGGCGTGGAGGCCGACATCGTGCACGTGCCGTCCGACGTCATCGCGGAGGTCCACCCACCGCTCGGGCCGACGCTCCTCGGCGACAAGGCGTTCCCGATGGTCTTCGACAACACCCGCATCCGCAGTCTCGTCCCGGAGTTCCGGCCCACCATCCCGTTCTGGGACGGCGCGGCGGAGATGGTCGCCTTCCACGACGCGAACCCGCACTGGCAGCCGGCCGAACCGGAGCTCGACGCGGCCTTCGACCGGATGGTCGCCGCCGTCGGTCACTGAGCTGCCCTCGATCCTGACCGGCCTTCGGTCCCTGAGCTGCGCCGCACTGAGCCTGTCGAAGTGTCGAAGGGCGCCCTTCGACCGGCTCAGGAACCGGCGGGGGCGGCCTCCGCGGCCCGGAGGTCCTTCCGGAGGATCTTGCCCGAGGCGGATTTCGGGATGGCGTCGACGAACGCCACGCGCCGGATCTTCTTGTGCGGGGCGACCCGCTCCGTGACCCACGCCATGAGCGCCTCGGCGGTGACGTCCTGGCCCGGTTGCAGGACCACGAACGCCTTCGGCACCTCCTGGCCCTCATCGTCGAGTACCCCGATGACGGCCGCGTCGGCGATCGCCGGGTGGCCGAGCAGCAGCGCTTCGAGTTCCGCCGGCGCCACCTGGTAGCCGTGGTACTTGATGAGCTCCTTCAACCGCTCGATGATGCGCACGGTGCCGTCACCGCGGACGGTCGCGATGTCGCCGGTGTGGAGGAAGCCGTCGGCCTCGAGGGTCTCGCGAGTGGCCTCCTCGTTGCCGAGGTACCCGAGCATGACGTTCGGCCCCGCGCAGAGCAGCTCGCCCGCTGCGCTCTCCTCGTCCGAGCCCTCGGCCGGGTAGTCCACCTCGGCGCCGGTCTCGGGATCGACGATCCGGCACTGCATGTTCGGCAGCGTCGTGCCGACGCTGTCGAGGGACGCCCCCTCGGCCTGGAACGCGATCGCGTGACTGACCGGGCTGAGTTCGGTCATGCCGTAGCCCTGTCGCATCCGACAGCCCAGACGCTCCTCGACCGCCCGCCCGAGCGTCGCGTCCAGGGGCGCGGCACCGGAGAAGATCGTGTGGACGCTCGAGAGGTCGAACTCGTCGACGAGCGGGTGCTTCGCCAGCGCCACCGCGATCGGCGGGGCGATGAACACGTAGCTGCAGCGGAAGTCCTGGATGATCCGGAGGAACTCAGCCAGGTCGAACCGCGGCATGGTCACGAGCGAGGCGCGCCGCGACAGCGCGAGGTTGAGCAGCACCGTCATGCCGTAGATGTGGAAGAACGGCAGGACCGCGAGGATCCGGTCGTCGGCGACCATGCCGAGCTGCGGGATCGACTGCTGCACGTTGGCGACGAGGTTCCGGTGCGAGAGCATCACGCCCTTCGGCCGACCCGTCGTGCCGGAGGAGTAGGGCAGCACCGCCACGTGCGTGGCCGGATCGAACGAGACGTCCGGCGCGGGGAGGCGGCGCATGAGGAGGTCGCTCAGCGACGCGTGCCCCTCCGCGCCGTCGAGGACGACGACGCGGTCGGAGGGGATGCCGCAGGCGCTCGCCGCAGCCCAGGCCTGGGGGAGCAGCGGGGAGACGGTGAACAGCATCGTCGCGCCGGCGTCGCGCAGCTGCGCCTCGATCTCCTCGGCGTTGTAGAGGCCGTTCACCGTCGTCGCCGTCGCGCCCGCGCGCAGGATGCCGTGGAACACGGTCGCGAAGGCGGGGACGTTCGGCGCGTGGAGGGCCACGACGTCGCCGACCCCGATGCCGGCCGCCGCGAGGGCGCCGGCCAGGGCGTTGATCTGGCCGATGAGCTGTCGATAGCTCGTCTCGGCGCCGGTCGTGCCGTCGCGGAGGGCGATGCGGTCGAGGTCGCTCGGGGCGATGCCGCCGAACAGGGTGTCGTAGACGCTCAGGTCGGGGATCTCGACGTCGGGATGCGGGCTGATGAACACGAGTGATCTCCTTCGAACACCGGTGATGGTGGAGTGAGTCTATCCACGCCGGGTGCTCGTTAGGCTGAACCCGTGAACGCGTCCCGCCCCATCCTCGGTCTCCTGCTCGACGTCGACGGCCCCATCGCCAGTCCGATCACCCGGACGATCAATCTCCCGAGCATCGCGCAGGACCTCGCGACGCTCGCGAACGCCGGGGTCCCGATCGCCTTCAACACCGGACGGAGCGACGCGTTCCTCCGCGAGGTGGTCGTCCCACCGCTCCTGGCTGCCGGGCTCGCGGACGACGTCCGGCTCTACGGCATCTGCGAGAAGGGCGCCGTGTGGTTCGGGTTCTCGGCGGCCGGGGTCGACGAGCTGAGCCTCGATCAGGACGTCGCGATGCCGGAGGGCTACGGCGACGTCATCGAGCGCCTCGTCGACGAACGGTACGCCGAGACGGTGTTCTTCGACCACACCAAGCGCGCGATGGTCTCGGTCGAGCAGCACGTCGAGGTGCCGGCAGCGGACTACGCGGTCGTGCGGAAGCACTTCGACGACGACGCCCGGGCCGAGCTCGCCCGTCGCGGGTTCGGGGTCGAGCACGCCCCAGGCCGCTACCCGGACGACGCCGGCCTCGTGCAGTACCGCATCGACCCGACGATCATCTCCACCGACATCGAGTCGGTCCGGCTCGGCAAGGACCTCGGCGCCGAGCGCGCGCTCGAACTCCTCGAGGCCGACGGCGGTGCGCTCCCGCTCGCCTGGCGCACGGTCGGCGACTCCCGGAGCGACTACGCGATGGCCGACTGGTTGTTCGAGCACGGATACGAGGTCGCGCACGTGGACGTCCGTCCCGCCGACGGCGTGCCCGAGAAGCCCTACCCGGTGCTGACCCACCCGACGCTCATCCACGACGAGGCGGGCGCGGCCTTCCTGGCCCGGTGGGTCGCCATGGTGCAGGGGACCGCGACCGACGACGCCGACGTGAGCTGACGATGGCCGGCGAGGAGGGGCGTCCGACGGGCCGCCGTCGACCCGGTCCGACGACGGAGCGCGGGCTCGACCGCGTCGTCAACTTCAGCGACGCCGTCGTCGCCATCGCGATCACACTCATCATCCTGCCGCTCGTCGACCTCGCGCAGGAGGACGACGGCGGCCCCGTGGCCGTGTTCCTCGGCGACAACTGGACCGGCCTCGCCGCAGCGGCTCTGAGCTTCGTCGTCATCGCCAACTTCTGGCGCGACCACCACCGCCTGTTCGAGCGCACCGCCAAGTACTCGACGCGGCTCGTGACCTTGAACTTCCTCTGGCTCGCCGGGATCGTGTTCCTGCCGCTCCCGACGGTGCTCCTCTTCGACGGGACGGGTGACGACCGTGGCGCCCCCACGCTCTACATCGCGACGATGCTCGTGTCGATGGTCGCGGTGCGACTCCAGCAGGTGGTCGTCGAGCGGGACGGGCTGCTCAGCGACGAGGCGGCAGCCGCGCCACGCCAACCATGGGTGCTCGTGTGGTTCCCGATCGGCCTGATGCTGCTCGCCGGGATCCTGGCCGCGACGGTGCCGGGGCTCGGTGCCCAGGCGCTCTACCTCCTGCTGCTGTCGCTCCCGATCGGGTGGATCAGTGGCCGGCGGCACCGGGACGCCCCTTCGACAAGCTCAGGGACCGGGGAACCTTCCGGTCTCTGAGCTTGTCGAAGGGTGGGGTGCGTCGGGTGGGGCTGCACTTCGACAGGCTCAGTGACCGATGATGATGGCTCTCGGGGACCAGTGACCTTCTGGTTCGTGGACATATTCCGGTCCCTGAGCTTGTCGAAGGGTGGGGTGCGTCGGGTGGGGCTGCACTTCGACAGGCTCAGTGACCGGTGGTGATGGCTCTCGGAGACCGGTGGTGGTGGCTCGGGGACCGGGGACCCTTCGGTCCGTGAGCGTGTTCCGGTCCCTGAGCTTGTCGAAGGGTGGGGTGCGTCGGGTGGGGTTGCACTTCGACAGGCTCAGTGACCGGTGGTGGCGGGCTCAGTGACCGGTGGTGGTGGGCTCGGTGACCGGTGGTGGTGGGCTCGGGGACCGGTGATGGTGGCTCAGGGACCGGCAGCTTGCAGTCGGGTCAGGTCTGGCAGTGAGGACACCAGTAGGTGTCACGGAGGGCGGTCGGGTCGGCGCCGAGCTTGCCGCGCTGGATCCGGGTGCCGCACCGCAGGCAGCGCTGGCCGTCGCGTCCGTACACCCACGTCTTCCGACCGGGCCGAGTGTCACCGGTCGTGACCCGGTTGCGGCGGTCGCGATTGGCGTTGATGAGCCGGTAGCCGAGCCGCACGGCACCCGGCAGGTCGACCTTGGCGGTGGGCCTCGTCGGGAGGACGCCGCGGATGAAGCACAGCTCGTTGACGTACTCGTTGCCGAGTCCGGCGAGGTTGCGCTGGTCGAGCAGCGCGACGTGGATCTCGCGGCCGTCGGCCTCGAGGTTGTGGATGGCGCGCTCTTCGTCCCAGTCCGGACCGAGGAGGTCGGGACCGAGCCAGCCGAAGCGCTCCTCGTCCTCGCGGGAGGGGAACACCTCGACGAGGCCGAGTTCGAACCCGACCGTCACCCAGTGCTGCGTCGACACGATCGCGCGGGCCTTCCACGCCGGTCGCCGCCAGTGCTCGCCCGGCTGGTAGACGTGCCACAGCCCCTCCATCTTGAGGTGCGTGTGGAGGGTGTGGTCGCCGATGTGGTGCAGGAGATGCTTGCCACGCGGGATGACGTCGTGGACGACGTCGCCCCGGAGGTCGACGGTCGCGAAGGCGGGCACCCGCAGGTCGAAGCCGGTGACGACCTCACCGGCGAGCGCCTGCCGCAACCGGTGCGCGGCTTGGAAGACCGTGTCACCCTCTGGCATGAACCGCTCCGTCCGTTCCGGCTACGGTGCCACCGGCACGGTGTCCGGCGCAACCCGTGGCGGAACGGCCGTGCGCCGGTTCACCCACGCCGGAGTCGCAATCCACGTGGCGTCTCGACGAATCCGGCGTCGCGCAGGGCGTGTCCGGTCGGGGTGCCGAGCACGAAGGCACCGTTGACCTGCTCGATGCCGAGCTTCTCGATGCGACCGGCCCGCACCGTCGCCGCCAGGGAACGCGCCCCGGCGCGGAGCTGGTCGTCGTCCTCCGAGAACACGAGCGCCGTCTTGCCACCGCGTTCCAGGTAGTAGACCGGTGCTCCATCGACGAGGACGACGAGCGCACCCGCCTTCCGTCCTGGCCGGTGCTTCACCCCGGTGACCTCCTGGCCCGGCCACCCGAGGGCCGCGCCGTAGGGGTTCGCCGGGTCGGTCGCGGCGAGGGTGACGGCGTCGAGCGGTGGCTCGTCGTCGGAGCGGATGAACCCGCGCAGGCGGTCGACCGTGCCGGAGGAGGCGAACTGCGCGCCGCCGAGGCGTTCCACGAAGTACCCGCGGCGGCAGCGACCGTTCTCCTCGAACTGCTTCAGCACCCGGTAGGCGAGGGCGAAGCCGCCCGTCACGCCCTCCGCGACGACGGAGCCGCGCGTCACGACGCCGTACCGTTCGAGCAGGGTCTCGCCCGTGGCGACGGCACGGATGGTGGCGTCCTGCTCGGCCAGCGGCAGGATCGACCACCGGCCGCCGAGGGTCTGGCTCGCGCGCGTCGACATCGAGGGACGTTGCAGGTTGCGTCCGCGGTACAGCTTCGAGCGCGGGGTCTGCCGTTGCACCCGGTGCGCCGAGTTCCCCGAGCCGGAACCCACGAGCGTGCGGAGCGGTGAGAAGGTGTCGTTGGTGACGAGCCCGGCCCACACGAGCTCCCAGAGGGCGTCGACGAGGAGCTTGTCGTCCGTCGAGCCGACCGACTCCGCGAGCTGCCGGAAAAAGTACGCGCCGCCCCCGCCGAGCGTTGCGAGCAGTTCGGTCTGCAGGGCGTCGGGGGTGTGCGGTGTCGGAGCGAGCGGCAGCGTGAGGGGTGCCGTGTCGGCGAGGTGGAGCGCGACCCAGCCGTCGTTGCCGGGGATCGAACCGCTGCCCGACCACACGACCTCGCCCGTCGCGGTGAGCTCGTCGAGCATCGCGGGACTGTAGTCGGCGACGCGCGAGGGGAGGATCAACGACTCCCAGGCCGACGCCGGGATGGGCGCGCCGGCGAGCTGGTCGATGACCGTCGCGACGCCGTCGACGCCGCGGAGCGTCCCGCCGAGGTGCTGCCACACCGGCAGGAACCGGGCGAACGCCTGCTGCTCGACGGGCTCGACCTCGTGCCGCAGCGCGGCGAGCGAACGGATGCGGAGCTTGCGCAGCACGCCGGCGTCGCACCACTCCGTCGCATCGGTGGGGCTGCGGTCGGTATCTTCGTCCTCGCCCACCTGCTGCCGACCTGCGGGGAGGAACTCACCCTTGACCACGCGGCCGGCGTCGGCCAGCCGGGCGAGCGTGTGCTGGACCACCGCGGTCCCGAGACCGAAGCGCCTGGCGGTCTGCCCGGTCGTGAACGGCCCGTGCGTGCGCGCGTGGCGGGCGAGGAGGTCGCCCAACGGATCGGCGACCGGCTCGGTGAACGCGACCGGCACGCCGATGGGCAGCGGGGTGCCGAGCGCGTCGCGGAGTCGGCCGGCGTCCTCGATCGCGGCGAAGCGCTCCTCGCCGGCGATCGGGACGCGGATGACGCGCTTCGAGCGTTCGAGTTCGGCGACGGCGGCAGCCGAGCGAGCCGGATCGGGGGCCCAGGCTTGCGGGTCGTCGCCACGACTCGCCTCGCCGTCGGCGGAGACGGTGACGCCGTCGAAGGTCGTCCGGGCCGCGATCTCGTCGATGGTAAGCGGGCCGAGCATCCGCAGCGCGTCGGCGACGCCCTCGACCCCCTTGAGTCGTCGGTCGGGGTCGAGACGTTGCAGCTCGAGCGCGGTCTGCTCGATGACGCCCGGGTCGAGGAGTTCGCGGAGTTCCACCCGACCGAGGAGCTCGCCGAGCATGGTGCTGTCGACCGCGAGAGCCGCGGCCCGGCGCTCGGCCAACGGGCTGTCGCCCTCGTACATGAACGCGCCGACGTAGCCGAACAGGAGCGAACGGGCGTAGGGCGAGGGCTGATCCGTCGTGGTCTCGATGATGCGGATCGCGCGCGACTGCAGCTCGCGGGCGAGGTGGTCGAGTGCCGGGAGGTCGTAGACGTCCTGGAGACACTCGCGGAGCGTCTCGAGGATGATCGGGAACGTCGGGTACTGCTTCGCGACCTCGAGGAGCTGCGCCGACCGCTGGCGCTGCTGCCAGAGGGGCGAGCGTTTCTGCGGCGAGTAGTTCGGGAGCAGGAGGGCACGGGCGGCGCACTCGCGGAACCGCGAGGCGAACAATGCCGAGCCGCCGACCTCCTGCGTGACGAGGGCGTCGAGCTCCTCCGGTTCGAAGACGAAGAGTTCCGCTCCCGGCGGCTCGCTCTCGGTGTCGGGTAGGCGGACGATGATGCCGTCGTCGCTCGCCACCGCCGAGCCGTCGACCCCCAGCCGCTCCTGCACCCGGGCGCCGACCGCGAGCGCCCAGGGGGCGTGCACACGGAGTCCGTAGGGGGAGTGGAGGATGACCCGCCAGTCGCCGAGTTCGTCGCGTGAACGTTCGACGACGAGGGTCGTGTCGTTCGGGACGACGCCCGTCGCCTCGCGCTGCTCGCGGACGTAGGCGACGAGGTTGCTGATGGCTCGCTCGTCGAGGCCGGCCGCTTCGAGACGTGGGGTGGAGCCCGTTCCGGTGGTGTCGAGCTCGCGCACGAAGGCGCCGATGGCGCGACCGAGCTCGGCCGGGCGACCGATGCCGTCGCCCTTCCAGAACGGCAGTCGCCCCGGCTGGCCGAACGCCGGCGTCACGAGCACGCGGTCGTGGGTGATCTCCTGGATGCGCCAGCTCGTGGCGCCGAGGGCGAAGACGTCGCCGACGCGGGACTCGTAGACCATCTCCTCGTCGAGCTCGCCGACGCGCGCGCCGGCACCCGACTCGCCGACCATGAAGACGCCGAAGAGCCCGCGGTCGGGGATGGTGCCGCCGCTCGTGACGGCGAGGCGCTGCGCTCCCGGCCGACCGGTCAGGACCCCGGCGTCGCGATCCCAGACGATCCGCGGACGCAGCTCGGCGAAGGCGTCGGAGGGGTAGCGTCCGGCCAGGAGGTCGAGCGTCGCCTCGAAGGCCGAGCGGGGCAGGGAGGCGAACGGGGCACTGCGCTTGACCGTCTCGAACCAGTCCTCCACGCCGAGTTCGTCGAGCGCGACCGCAGCGACCGTCTGCTGCGCGAGGATGTCGAGCGGGTTCGAGGGGACCTCGATCGCCTCGATGAGCCCGGCCTCCATCCGCTCGGTCGCGACCGTGGTGCTGATGAGGTCGGCGCGGTGCTTCGGGAACAGGACGCCGCGGGAGACCTCGCCCACCTGGTGGCCGGCGCGGCCGACCCGCTGCAGGCCGCTCGCGACGCTCGGCGGGGACTCCACCTGGATGACGAGGTCGACCTCGCCCATGTCGATGCCGAGCTCGAGGCTCGAGGTCGCGACCACGCAGCGCAGGCGTCCGGACTTGAGGTCCTCCTCGATGCCCGCGCGCTGCTCCTTGGAGACGGATCCGTGGTGGGCGCGTGCGAGGAGGGGGATGTCGTCGTCGCTCTCCTCGGTTGCCGGCCGGGCGGCTGCGGCCGCGACGCTCGTCGAGCCTCGGGTCTGGCCGCTCTGGGCCATGAGCTGCGCCGGTGGACGCCCGGCACCGGGGGTCGTGAGGGTGGCGTCGCTGAGTCGGGCCTCGTTGATCTCGTTGAGCCGGGCCGTGAGCCGCTCCGCCAGCCGACGGGAGTTGGCGAACACGATGGTGGAGCGGTGCGCGAGCACGCGGTCGACGATCGCCTCCTCGACGTGCGGCCAGATGCTGCCGACGCGGTCTTCGCCGCCGCCGTCGCTGTTCGGGGTGTACCCGGTGAACCCGCCACCGCTGCCGTCGTCGTCGGCCTCGCCGGGTGTCCGCATGCCGGCGTCGGGGTCGGTCATGTCGTCGACCGGGACGACCACGTGCAGGTCGAAGGTCTTCGCGGCCGGCGGGGCCACGATCTCGACCGGTGCGCGGCCTCCGAGGAACCGCGCGACCTCCTCGGCGGGGCGCACCGTGGCGGAGAGCCCGATGCGCTGCACGGGCTTCTCGAGCATGGCGTCGAGCCGCTCGAGCGACACCGCGAGGTGCGCGCCGCGCTTCGTCGAGGCGACGGCGTGGATCTCGTCGATGATGACGGTGTCGACCGTGCGGAGGGTTTCCCGCGCCGCGCTCGTGAGCATGAGGAAGAGTGACTCGGGGGTGGTGATGAGGATGTCCGGTGGCTCTTTGGCCATCGCCCGGCGGTCGGCGGACGGGGTGTCGCCCGAGCGGACGCCGACACTGATGGTGGGTGGCTCGGTGCCGAGGCGGCGTGCCGCCTGGGCGATGCCGACGAGCGGGGTGCGGAGGTTGCGCTCGACGTCGACGCCGAGGGCCTTCAGCGGCGAGATGTAGAGGACACGGGTGCCGCGGGAGCGCTCACGTTGGGCGGCGGCGGCCTCCGCTTCGTCGGCCTCGAGCCCGGTGAGCGGGACGCCGGTGCGCGGCCGGACGGCGTGCTCGGCGATGGCCTCGGAGAGCAGGCGGTCGATCGACCAGAGGAACGCTGACAGGGTCTTGCCCGAACCGGTCGGCGCGACGACGAGGGCGTTGGCGCCGCGGGAGATCGCGTCCCAGGCACCCGCCTGCGCCGGCGTGGGCGCGACGAACGCCCCCTCGAACCAGTCGCGCGTCGCGGGGGAGAAGCGCTCGAGCACCTCGGTCATGGGTTCCATCATCCTGCACCCCACCGACACCGCGACCGGCGTCGCGCGCGGCCGCGTGGCCCCGTATGATCCCGCCGCGGGTCGGGCGCGGTGTCCGGTCGAACCGCCGCCCACCTGGATCGCCGCTCGGCTCCATACGGTATGAAGGAGCTATGAGCGTTCGCACCCCTGATCCCAACCCGGAACCCGATCTCCCCGGCAATTCCAATCCGGGCTGGCTGTCGGACGTCGAACTCGAGGAGATCCGCCGCCGGCTCCCGCTGCTGTACGTGGAGGCCGTGCCGGTCCGCGTCGACGGCTTCGGTGTCGTCACCGAGGTGGGCGTCCTGCTCCGGGCCACCGCGCTCGGCGAGATGACGCGCACGCTCGTCTCCGGTCGCGTCATGTACGGCGAGACGATCCGCGACGCGCTCTTCCGTCACCTGGAGAAGGACCTCGGTCCGATGGCGTTCCCGCTGCTCCCTGCGTCGCCCGTGCCGTTCCAGGTGGCCGAGTACTTCCCGTTGCCGGGCCTGTCGCCGTACTCCGACGACCGGCAGCACGCCGTCGCGCTGGCGTACGTCGTCCCGGTGACCGGCACCTGCGAACCCCGCCAGGACGCGCTCGAACTCACGTGGATGACGCCCGAGGCGGCGTCCTCCGACGCCATCGCCGCCGAGATGGAGGGCGGCCGAGGCACGCTCCTCCGCGCGGCCCTCGCCTCCGTCGGCCGGCTGCGCTAGCCCTTCGACAGGCTCAGGGACCGGGGGAGCGGCTCAGGGACCGGGGCGCGTCAGCGGGTGTAGCGGACCTCGTCGATCATCTCGCCGAGGAACGGCTCGGTCTTGGCTCCGCCGTCGAGGACGAACCCGTTGCGCTGGTAGAAGCGGTGCGCACGCGGGTTGTCCGCGGCGACCCACAGGAACGACGGCTGGCCGTCGGGGATGGCGGCGTCGAACAGCTGCTGACCGATCCCGGTGCCGTGCCACGCGTCGAGCAGGTAGATGAAGTAGAGCTCGCGCTCGCGGGGTGCGTCCTCCTCGCGGGCCGGACCTGAACCGGAGAACCCGACGATCTCGCCGTCGACGAGGGCCGCGAAGTGCGTGTACTCGGGGCCCTGTGCAGCCCAGTGGGTCCAGAGCTCGGCCATGCGACGCGGCGACAGCTTCGCGAGCGTCGCAGCGCTGATGAGGTGGTCGTAGGTCTCGTGCCAGGACGTGGCGTGGACGCGTCCCAGCGACTCGGCATCGACGTCGCGGACGGGGCGGACGACTGCGTTGACGTTCATGGTGGAACCGTATCCCGAGCGCCCCCGTCTCGCGAAATCGAGCGGGTCCACGAACGGCGAAGCGCCGCCCACCCTGCGGTGGACGGCGCTTCGTTCGAGCGGTTCGCTGCTAGTTGCCGCTGGACGCGCGACGGTTGGTCCGGGGACGCGAGGACTCGGTGGGAGCGCCCGAGTTCGCGGCGTAGCCGGTGCTGTAGTGCGTGCGGCTGCCACCGGTGGCGGCACCGGCACCGGCACGGGCACCGCCCGAGCGACCGGCGCCGGAGCGCTGTCCGCCCTGACCACCGTTGCCGCCGGCGGGACGACCGCCACGACGACCGCCGCCGCCCTGGCCGCCCTCGCGAGGAGCGCTGTCGCGGCTCGCGCCGGCACGGGCGCCGTCGCGGTCGCGGTGACCGTTGCCGAGGCCGTTGCCGTCGCGGGCTGCGCGCTTGCGCTGCGCGTTGGCACCCTGCGAGCGACCACCGCCACCACCCTGCTGCTGCACGGCCGCACGCGGCGCGGGCTTCACGTAGGCGGCGACGTCGCCGATGAGCTCGAGGACCGCCGGGGAGGTCGCGGTGACCGCCTGCGGGGTGACGTTGATCTCGGCCTTGCGGAGGAGCTTCTTGAGGTCCTCCATCTGGCCGGGGATCGCGAGGGTGACGACGTCACCGGCGCTGCCCGCACGAGCCGTGCGGCCCGAGCGGTGCAGGTACGCCTTGTGCTCGGTCGGCGGGTCGACGTGGATGACGAGTTCGACGTCGTCCACGTGCACACCGCGGGCGGCGACGTCGGTGGCGACGAGGACCTTGGCGGTCCCGGCGCTGAAGGCCGCGAGGTTGCGGTCGCGGGCCACCTGCGAGAGGTTGCCGTGCAGGTCGACCGCGGGGATGCCGGAGTCGGTGAGCTGCTTCGCGAGCTTCTTGGCGTGGTGCTTCGTGCGCATGAAGAGGATGCGACGGCCGCTACCCGAGGCGAGGGCCTGGATGAGGTCCTTCTTCGACTCGACCGAGGGGGTCGTGAAGACGTGGTGCGTCATCGCGGCGACGGGCGAGTTCGCCTCGTCGACGGAGTGGAGCACCTCGTTCTGCAGGAACTTGCGGACGAGCTTGTCCACGCCGTTGTCGAGCGTCGCGGAGAAGAGCAGACGCTGCCCGCCGCGAGGCGTCTTGTCGAGGATGCGCGTGACGACCGGCAGGAAGCCGAGGTCGGCCATGTGGTCGGCCTCGTCGAGGACGGTGATCTCCACGGCGTCGAGGTTCACGAAGCCCTGCTTCATGAGGTCCTCGAGGCGGCCGGGGCAGGCGATGACGATGTCGACGCCGGCGCGGAGCGCCTCTTCCTGACGCTTCTGCGAGACGCCGCCGAAGATCGTGGTGGTCTTCAGCGAGTAGGCGTCGGCCAGCGGCTGCATGACCGCGGCGATCTGGGTGGCGAGCTCGCGCGTCGGTGCGAGGACGAGTCCGAGCGGGCGACCCGGGCGGCGCTTGCCACCGGCGAGGGCGCCGCCGAGACGGGCGACCATCGGGATGCTGAAGGCGAGGGTCTTGCCGGAGCCGGTCTTGCCGCGGCCGAGGACGTCGCGTCCGCCGAGGGTGTCGGGGAGCGTGTCGATCTGGATGGGGAACGCGCTCGTCTTGCCGTCCTTCGCGAGGGAGGCGACGAGTGGTGCCGGGACGCCGAGGGCGTCGAAGGTGATGGTTGCTTCGGTCATGGGTGTGTGTCTCTTTCAGGCACGGCCACGAGCTTCGATGACGGCTGCCGGCGCACTCGTGTGCGGTAGCGGGCACTGCCGGGATGACCACGCACGTGATGACTCACGTGGATGGTACGGCGTGCTTCCGTCGGCGTCGTCGCTGGTGGGAGGTGGCGAAGGCGCAGGTCGCGCATCCGTTCGCCGTATGAAGTGTCATCGACCCTGGCATGCACCGCTGGGTGCCGCGCAGGGGAGAGAGGGAGCGTTCTACGACGCAAGCGAGTACCGCACCGGAGGGTGCGATCGCACGCAAGTTCCTCCAGCGTAGCGCATCCGGCGAGGAGTCTGCTGGGAGTGGCGCGTTACGGCTGTGTTTCCATCTCCTGGAATCGGTCGTCGGCGCTTGACAGTCCGCTGGAACAGGTGAGTAATGTGTCACCCACCACAAACCCGGATCCGTGTACTGTGTCACACGGTACAGAAAGGCCTGTCGCCCATGAGCTTCGACGAAGACGCCCGAGCAGCGAGCACCGCGGTGCACGCGGGAGGCCGGTACGCCGCCGTCGCACCGATCGCAGGAGTCCGCATCCCGCTGGGCGCCGGACAGGTCGCGCTGGGAGACGGCGAACTCGGTGCGTGGCAGCGTCGGAACCGGGACGCCACCGTCCCGCACTCGATCGAGCAGCTCCGCCTGGCCGGCAACCTCGACAACCTCGCCCGGATCGCCGACCCGGGGGACGGCACGTCACGCTTCCGCGGACGCTACCCGTTCCTCGACACGGACGTCTTCAAGACCCTCGAAGGCCTCGCCTACCTGCTCGCCGAGGACGAGGTCGTCGGGGCGGCACCCGGCGACGTCCGCGACTTCTACGAGGAGGCCGTCGGCGTCATCGAAGCCGCGCAGCGCGACGACGGCTACCTCAACTCCTACTTCCAGGCTCCGGAGATCGAGAAGGAACCCTGGGAGGACCTCGCCTGGGGCCACGAGCTGTACAACCTCGGGCACCTCATCCAGGCGGCGGTCGCCGCGAAGCGTCGTCTCGGCGACGACCGTCTGCTGCACGTCGCACGGGCCTTCGCCGACCTCGCCGTCGAACGGTTCGGACCGGACGGCGACCCGCAGGTGTGCGGGCACCCCGAGGTCGAGATGGCCCTGGTGGAGCTCTTTCGCGAGACCGGCGAGCCGTCCTACCTCGAGCTCGCGAGCGCGTTCATCGACCGACGCGGCCACGGCACGGTCGAGCTCCGGGTCTTCGCCGCCGAGTACTTCCAGGACTCGGCCCCACTGCGCGACCTCGACTCCGTGACCGGACACGCCGTCCGCATGGCGTACCTGGCAGCCGGAGCGACCGACGTCGCCCTCGAACGCGGCGACCAGGAGCTGCTCGCGTCGCTGCAGCGGCTCTGGGACGACATGGTGGAGACGAAGCTCTACCTCACGGGCGGCCTCGGGAGTCGACACTCCGACGAGGCGATCGGCGACCGCTACGAGTTGCCGTCCGAACGCTCCTACAGCGAGACGTGTGCCGCGATCGCCGTGATGCAGTGGGGCTGGCGCCTGTACCTCGCGACCGGGTCGGCGGCCGTCCTCGACACCGTCGAGACCGTCCTCTACAACGCCTACGCCGCCGGGCTCTCCGCGGACGGCATGGCCTTCTTCTACGACAACCCACTGCAGCGTCGCCCTGACCACCTCCAGCGGTCGGGGGCGGAGGCGGACGGTGAACTCCTCAGGCGGAGCTGGTTCGGCTGCCCGTGCTGCCCGCCGAACATCGTGCGCTGGACCGCGGAGCTGCAGGATCACCTCGCGACGTCGACCCCCGCCGGTGTCGAAGTCGCCCACCTCACCGCGGCGTCGATCACGACCGAGCGACTCTCCGTCACCGTCGACACCGCGTATCCGTGGGACGGAGCGGTCACCGTGACGGTGGACACCGCCGCCGACGACGAGGTCGAGCTCGCCATCCGCATCCCCGCGTGGGTCGTCGGTGGCTCCATCCGCGTGGGCGGATCGACCGCGCCGCTCGAACCCGTCGACGGGTGGATCCGTGTCCGGCGGTGGTGGCGTGCCGGCGACACCGTGGAACTCGACCTCCCGATGCCCGTCCGGGCGCACGGTGCGCACCCCTCCGTCGACGCCCTCCGCGGCTCGATCGCCTTCGTCCGCGGACCGATCGTCTCCTGCGCCGAGCAGCAGGACACGACGGCGGACCTCGACCTCCTGCGGTTCTCCGGCGCCGACGCGGATCGCGCGGTCGTCGAGCACCGTCGGATCCTGGACCGGGAGGGGATCGACGCCGTCGCGCTCCTCGTCCCGGCGGCCGTCGACGCCCCCGCTCCGGCCGTGCTCTACCCGGTCCTGTCCGGTGCGCCCGACGCCGAGCCCGCCACGGCACCGCTCGCCGAGGTCGCGCCGCCGGCCACGGTGACGCAGACCACCGCGACCCTCATCCCCTACGCCCTCTGGGGCAACCGCGAACCGGGCGCCATGCGCGTCTGGTTCCGCGCCCACTGACCTCCTCCCGTCCCCCGACCCCGCTCCACCCTCTCCACCCGCGGGCGACCCGCCCGATCGACACGAAAGCAGAGCGTCATGAAGCAACGATTCTCCATCCCCGCCCTCGCGGCGGCGGCCGTCCTCCTCCTCGCGGGGTGTACCTCCGCGGGTTCGGGCTCGGGAGGTGACGGACCGTCCAGCACCCCGGTGAAGGGCGGCACCGTCGACGTCCTCCTGAACGCGGACTTCTCGCACCTCGACCCGGTCCAGGGCTTCGACGGCGGCGTGAACAACTTCTACCGCCTCATCTACCGCACGTTGACGACGCAGTCCACGGGCGAGGGCGCCAAGGGCACCGAGATGGTCCCCGACCTCGCGACCGACCTCGGCACGGTGAGCGACGACGGCCTCCAGTGGACGTTCACGCTCAAGGACGACCTGAAGTTCGAGGACGGCACGCCGATCACGAGCAAGGACGTGAAGTTCGGCGTCGAGCGCTCCTTCGACCCGGCCATCGCCGTCGGATCGCCCTACGCCCGACTCACCATCGCCGGCACGGACTCGTACGAGGGCCCGTACATCACGGGTGACCTGCCGTCCATCCAGACGCCGGACGACCAGACCATCGTCTTCACGCTCAAGGAGCCGTTCGCCGACTTCGCGAGCGTCGTCGGGCAGAACAGCTTCACGCCCTTCCCGGCCGACACCGAGCGGGTGACGACGACGAGCCTCGACAAGATGCCGATCGCCTCCGGCCCCTACAAGGTCGACAGCTACGAGCGCGGTTCGCAGCTGAAGCTCGTCCGCAACGACTCGTGGGACCCGAAGACGGACGACGTCCGCAAGGCCTACCCGGACGGCTTCGACTTCACCTTCGGCCTCGACGCCTCGACCATCGACGAGCGCATGATCGCCGGCCAGGGTGACGACGCGAACGCGATCGCCGGGTCCGTCCAGGCGGCCTCCATCTCCCGGATCCAGACGCCGGCACTCAAGGCACGGACCATCGCCGGCCTCCAGGGCTGCACCACGTACATGGGCCTGAACACGACCAAGCCGAACATGGACAACCCGCTGGTCCGCCAGGCCATCGCCTACGCCATCGACCGCGAGTCGGTGAAGGACGCCTCGGGCGGATCGCAGCTCGCGGACATCGCGACCACCATGCTGCCGCCCACCGTCGCCGGTCACACCGAGTTCGACCTCTACCCGAGCAAGGACAACGCAGGCGACCCGGAGAAGGCCAAGGAACTCCTCGCCGAGGCGGGCCTCCCCGAGGGCTTCTCCTTCACGCTCGACATCCGCAGCCAGCCCAAGATGCAGGCGCAGGCCGAGGCGGTGCAGCAGGCGCTCGCGAAGGCCGGCATCACGGTGAACTTCAACCTCATCGACACCTCGACCTACTACGAGGTCATCGGCACGACGTCGCAGCAGAACGACGCCGCCATCACCGGCTGGTGCCCGGACTGGGCCTCGGGCTCGACCTTCCTGCCGCCGCTCTTCGACGGTTCGCAGATCTTCCCGAAGGGCAACTCGAACATCGCGCAGCTGAACGACCCCGCCGTCAACGAGCGCATCGCCGAGATCCGCGCGATGACCGACACCGACGAGGCCAACGCCGCCTGGGGCGCGCTCGACGAGCAGATCCAGAAGCTCGTGCCGACGGTGCCGCTGCTGTTCGAGAAGACGGTCATGGTCGTCGGAGCCAACGTCGCCGGTGCGTACTCGCACGCCGGGTACTCCGGTGGCATCGACTACGTCTCCGTCGGCCTGTCCTCGGCCGGCAAGTAGTCGGAAAGCCGGTAGCCGCAGATGTCGTCGTCCGTTCCCAGTGAGCTGACCACCGTCGCCGAGGAGGTGGGTGCGCCGGTCGGTGCGCCCACCCCCGCGCGGCGGGTGATCGCCACCCTCCGTTCCAGCCCACCGGTGCTGCTCAGCGTCGCGTTCATCGTGCTCGTCGTGCTGCTCGCGATCCTCGCCCCGCTGATCACCGCGATCAGCGGCTGGGGTCCGTACACCTTCGACAAGTCGGCGGTGGACTCCGACCTCGGCGGCGTGCCGATCGGCAACCTCGGCGGGATCTCCGCCGAGCACTGGTTCGGGGTCGAACCCGGGAACGGACGCGACATCTTCGCGCGCATCGCCTTCGGTGCGCAGGTGTCGCTGTCGATCGCCGTCTCGGCGACGATCGTCACGACCGTGCTCGGCGTCGTGCTCGGCATGCTCGCCGGCTTCTACGGCGGGTGGGTCGACCAGGTCGTCTCCCGCGTCATGGACTTCCTCATGGCGTTCCCGTCGCTCATCTTCATGATCGCGCTCCTGTCGGCCCTGCCCGCCGGCAACCGACCGGTCCTGCTCGTCGTGGTGCTGAGCCTCTTCGGCTGGCCGTACACCGCCCGGGTGGTGCGCGGTCAGGCGATGTCGCTGCGGACGAGCGAGTTCGTCGAATCGGCGCGCGCGTCGGGCGCTGGGGGCATCCGCATCGTCTTCCGCGAGATCCTGCCGAACCTCCGCGGCACCATCATCGTCCTGGCCACCCTCGCCGTTCCCGGTTACATCGGCACGGAGGCGGGCCTCTCCTTCCTCGGCGTCGGCGTCACCCCGCCCACGCCGAGCTGGGGTCAGATGATCGCGACCGCGGTCGGCTGGTACGCGGTCGACCCGATGTACTTCCTGATCCCCGGCACCTTCCTGTTCCTCACGGTGCTGTCCTTCACCGTGCTCGGCGACCGCCTGCGCAAGGCCCTCGACTCGGGAGACGCCGCCTCATGACCCTCTACCTCCTGCGCCGGATCGCGTCGGCGATCGGCATCCTGCTGCTCATCAGCCTCTTCACCTACGTCATCTTCTTCCTGCTGTCGCCCGACCCGGCGGTGCAGATCTGCGGCAAGACCTGCACCCCCGACCGCATCGACCAGATCCGGGCGCAGCTCGGGCTCGACCAGCCGTTCTGGCAGCAGTACCTCGAGTTCATCCGGGGGATCGTCATGGGCCGGAGCTACGGGGAGGGCGCCTCGGCGGTCTCCTGCGCGGCGCCGTGCCTCGGCTTCAGCTTCCAGACCAACGAGTCCGTCATGGACATGATCACCGCGCGCTTCCCCGTGACCGCGACGGTCGCGATCGGTGCGGCGGTCCTCTGGCTGCTCGTCGGCGTCAGCGGTGGCCTGCTCAGCGCCGTCAAGCAGGGGACCGGCTGGGACCGTGGGGCGATGATGGTCGCGCTCGCCGGCATCAGCCTGCCGAACTACTTCCTCGCGCTCCTCCTGCAGTACGTCCTCGTGGTGCAACTGCAGATCCTGCCGTTCCCGCAGGCCGTGCCCTTCGCCGAGGACCCGGTCCGGTGGTTCCAGAACTACCTCATGCCGTGGATCGTGCTCGCCCTCGGCTATGCGTCGATGTACGCGAGGCTCGTCCGGGCGAACGTCATCGACACCCTCGGTGAGAACTTCATGCGGACCGCCCGGGCGAAGGGCCTGCCCGCGCCCCTCATCCTGCGCCGCCACGCGCTGCGGCCCGCGCTCACGCCCGTCGTCACGCTCTTCGGCATGGACTTCGCGGGCCTCCTCGGAGGCGCCCTCATCACCGAGACGGTGTTCGGACTGAACGGCGTCGGCAAGCTCGCCGCCGACTCGATCGCGAAGAACGACCAGCCCGTCATCATGGGCGTCACCCTCCTGGCCGCGTTCTTCGTGGTCATCGGCAACGTCGTGGTCGACGTCGTGTACACGTTCCTCGACCCGAGAGTGAGAGTGAAGAACGCATGAGCCCCACCGTCACCAGGACCATCTCCCTGCCCGTCCCCGGCGCAGCGCTGCTCGAGGTCGACGACCTCACCGTCACCTTCCCGACCACCTCCGGCGACGTCGATGTGGTGCGGAAGGCGTCGTTCGCGGTCCAGCACGGCCAGACCCTCGGCATCGTGGGCGAGTCCGGCTCCGGCAAGTCCATGACCTCGCTCGCGATCATGGGGCTGCTCCCGAACGGTGGGCGTACGACCGGCAGCGTCCGGCTGAGCGGACACGAGCTCGTCGGGCGCAGCGACCGCGAGATGCGCCGTGTGCGCGGCGACCGGATCGCGATGGTCTTCCAGGACCCGCTCTCCTCGCTCAACCCGTACTACACCGTCGGGCTGCAGATCGAGGAGGCGTACCGCGCCCATCGCGGCGGTTCCCGGAAGGCCGCCAGGGCCGTCACGATCGAAGCCCTCGAACGGGTCCGCATCGCCGACGCCTCCAGGCGAGTCGACCACTACCCGCACCAGTTCTCGGGCGGCATGCGGCAGCGCATCATGATCGCCATGGCGCTCTGCCTGGAACCCGACCTGCTCATCGCGGACGAACCGACGACGGCGCTCGACGTCACCGTCCAGGCGCAGATCCTCGACCTGCTCTCCGAGCTGCAACGGGAGACCGGCACCGGCATGATCTTCATCACCCACGACCTCGCCGTCGTCAGTCAGGTCGCCGACGACGTGCTCGTCATGCGCGGCGGCGACCCCGTCGAGATGGGCACCGCCGAACAGATCTTCTCCCGGCCGCAGGCGGCGTACACCCGGGCACTGCTCGACGCCCTTCCGCGGATCGACGACCCGTTCACCGAGCGGCCGACGGCACCCGCCACGACCGGAGAGGGACAGGCATGAACGACGCACCCGTGCTCCTGCAGGCCACCGGGCTGACGAAGGACTTCACCACCAAGGGGGACGGGGCGTTCCGCGCACGCACCACCCAGTTCCGCGCCGTCGACGACGTCGGGTTCACCGTCCGCTCCGGCGAGACGCTCGGCATCGTCGGAGAGTCGGGCAGCGGCAAGTCGACGACCGCGCGGATGATCGCGAAGCTCATCGAACCCACCGCCGGCACGATCACCTTCGACGGTGAGGACGTCACCGCCGCGCGTGGGCCGGCGCTCGCCGCGTTCCGGACGAAGGTGCAGGTCGTCTTCCAGGACCCGTTCTCCTCCCTCAACCCGAGGCACACCGTCGAGCGCATCGTGTCGGCACCGCTCGACTACCAGGGCATCACCCCGAAGCAGGGCAAGCGCGCCCTCGTGCGCGACCTGCTCGACCGCGTCGGCCTGAACCCCGACCACCTCCAGCGCTACCCGCGGCAGTTCTCCGGCGGCCAGGCCCAGCGCATCGGGATCGCCCGGGCGCTCGCCGTCTCCCCGAAGCTCGTGATCTGCGACGAGGCGGTGTCGGCGCTCGACGTGTCGGTGCAGGCACGCATCATCGACCTGCTGCGCGACCTGCAGGCCGAGCGCGGCCTGAGCTACCTGTTCATCGCGCACGACCTCGCCGTCGTGCGGCAGATCGCCCACGACGTCGCCGTCATGCACCGGGGCAAGGTGGTCGAGCAGGGTGACCGCGAGGCGATCTTCGACCACCCGCAGGACGAGTACACGAAGACCCTGCTCGCCGCCGTGCCCACGATCGACCCGAGCTGGGAGGCCGCGCGTGCCACCATGCTCGAACAGGAGCGGACGCACGGATCGGCCGCCGGAAGGACAGAGGTATGACCCACCGCACCACCACCTCCCTGCTGCCGGGGATCCACGTGACCGACCACACGGTCGACGTCCCGCTCGACTGGCGACGGCCCGACGACGGCCGCACGATCAGCGTGTTCGCCCGCGAACTCGTCGACCCCCTGCGTCGCGACGAGCAGCTCCCGGTCCTCGTGTTCCTCCAGGGCGGACCGGGCGGCAAAGGCCCGCGTCCGGTGTCCAGGGACGGCTGGGTCGCCGAGGCCCTCCGCACCTTCCGGCTCGTGCTGCTCGACCAGCGCGGCACCGGCCGGAGCACCAGGATCGACGGGCGGTCCATCGCGGCCGTCGGTGACGCTGCCGCACAGGCCGAGTACCTGGAACGCTTCCGGGCCGACTCGATCGTCGACGACGCCGAGTACCTGCGCCGCACCGTCTTCGGTGGCCGTCGCTGGTCGACGCTCGGTCAGAGCTACGGCGGGTTCCTCACCCTCACCTACCTCTCACGAGCCCCGGAGGGACTGGCAGCCTGCTACGTCACGGGCGGTCTTGCGGGCATCCACCCGTCGGCGGCTGAGGTCTACCGCCGCACCTATCCGCGCACGGAGCGCAAGAACCGGGCCTTCGCCGAGCGGTACCCCCAGGACGTCGACACCGTCGCGCGGATCGCCGACCGACTCGCCGCCGAGGAGGTGCTCCTGCCGGACGGCGACCGACTCACCGTGCGGCGCTTCCAGAACCTCGGGATCGACTTCGGGATGAAGCCCGGTTACGAGCGCCTCCACTGGCTGCTCGACGAGGCGTTCGACAGCGGCGACCGCTTGAGCGACACCTTCCTGGCGCAGGTCTGGGGGAGGACGTCCTACGTCGACAACCCCCTCTTCATCGCCTTGCAGGAGAGCATCTACGGTGCCGCCGGCTCGGGGGCGACCGCGTGGGCGGCGCAGGCCGAGCGCGATGCACGGCCGGCGTTCGCCGAGACGGCCAGGCCGCTGCTGTTCACGGGCGAGATGGTCTACCCCTGGATGTTCGAGGAGATCCGATCGCTCCGACCCTTCCAGGGTGCGGTGGAGCGACTGGCGGCCAAGACCGACTGGGACCCGCTGTACGACCCCGCGGTCCTGCAGGCGAGCACGGTGCCGCTCGCCGCGGCCGTGTACTTCGACGACATGTATGTGGACGCGCAGCTGCAGTTGGAGACGGTCGACGCCGTCTGCGGGGCGACCGCCTGGGTCACGAACGAGTACGAGCACGACGGGATCCAGGACGCCGCCGTGGTGCGCCGCCTGTTCTCGATGGTGGACGAGCGCGGCGGCCGTCGCGCGGACGAGGAGCAGGCATGACCGACACGCAGCAGCAGGCACCCGAGCAGACGGCGGGCCTCGCGCCCGCCACCACTGAGGCACCGGCCACGTCCATGCCGCGCCCGGCGAACCCGGACCCGAAGCTGCCCCGCCTGGCAGAGGTGCCGGCGTTCCGCGAGTTCCTCGGCACCGGCTGGGGCACCCCCGACCGCACGCCGCCGGTCGAGCCCGGGATCGCCGCGGCCGCAGCCGAGCACCGTCGTCGGCTGAGCGAGGCCTTTGTCGGGCGGACGCTCGTCGTCGCCGCCGGTCGCGCGCCCGTCCGGGCCAACGACTCGAACTACGACTTCCGCCCCGACAGCGACTTCTTCTGGCTCACCGGCTGCTCCGCCGAGGACGCGGTCCTCGTGCTGCGTCCGAGCGGTGCCGGCCACGACGCCACGTTGTACGTCCCTGCACCGGCACACCCGGGCGAGACCGGGTTCTTCGCCGACGCCAACCACGGCGAGCTCTGGGTCGGTTCGGCGCCAGGGCCGGCCGACTGGTCGGCGGTCCTCGACCTCCGCGTCGAGGTGCTCGCCGCGCTGCCCGACGCGCTCCGAGGCGTCGAACGACCGCTCCTGGCGGGGACCCTGACCTCGCGGCACCGCGCGCTCGAGCCGCTGACGGTCGCGCCGGAACTCGGCCGCGTGCTCTCGGAACTGCGCATGATCAAGGACGCGTGGGAGATCGTGGAGCTGCGGCGAGCGGTCGACGCGACCGTCGGTGGGTTCTCCGCCGTGATCCGGGAGCTGCCGACAGCCGTCGCCGGCGGCGGTGAGCGCTGGCTGCAGGGGACCTTCGACCGACACGCCCGCACCACCGGGAACGGCCCCGGCTACTCGACCATCGTCGGGAGCGGCGCGCACGCACCGACGCTCCACTGGGTGCGCTGCGACGGCCCGGTCCGACCCGAGGACGCGATCCTGCTCGACATGGGCGTGGAGACGCGTGCGTTCTACACGGCGGACGTCACCCGGACCTTCCCCGTCTCGGGCACCTTCAGCCCGGAGCAGCGGCGCGTCCACGACCTCGTCGAGGCGTCCCACCGCGCCGGGATGGCCGCCGTCCGTCCGGGCCGCGACTTCACCGACTTCCACCACGCCGCCATGGAGGTCATCGCGCAAGGACTCCACGACTGGGACCTCCTGCCGGTGTCCGTCGACGAGGCGCTCAGCCCGATGGGGCAACAGCACCGGCGGTACCTCGTGTGCGGCATCGGTCACCACCTCGGCCTCGACGTGCACGACTGCGCGAAGTCCTCCTATGAGGCCTACCAGGGTGGCTCGATGGCGCCCGGTATGGTGCTCACGGTCGAGCCGGGGCTGTACTTCCACGCCTTCGACGAGACGGTGCCGCCGGAACTGCGCGGTATCGGCGTCCGGCTCGAGGACGACCTCCTCGTGACGGCCGGCGGCGCCGAGGTGCTGTCGGATGCGCTGCCCATCGACGCGTCGGGGATCGAAGCGTGGATGCGCGCCCAGTAACCTGAGCGGACCGTGGTGGGAGACGAAGGATGGGAGTCGCGATGAGCATGTCGGCGATCCGACCGGCCGAGCAGCGCCTGAGCCTGCGGGCGCAGGTGGAGCGGGCGGTGTCCGCGGCGATCATCTCGGGCGAGCTCGCGCCGGGGACGATGATCTCGGTACCGACGCTGGCGGTGCAGTTCAACGTCTCGGCGACGCCCGTCCGCGAAGCGATGCTCGACCTCGAGAAGCGCGACTTCGTGGAGGCGGTCCGGAACAAGGGGTTCCGCGTCACGGTCGTCAGCGAGGCCTCGCTCCGCAACACGGCGCAGATCCGCCAGCTCCTCGAGCCGCCCGCGATGGCGGACCTGGCGGAGGTCTTCGACCACGGGTCACTGCCCGAGCTCCGGCAGCAGGCTGACGACATCGTGGCCGGTGCCCGCGACGGCGACCTGACCCGATACCTCGAAGCCGATCAGGCGTTCCACCTCGCGCTCACCGCGAAACTCGGCAACCCGCTGCTCGTCGAGCTCGTCGCGGACCTCCGCGGACGTACCCGCCTCGTGGGGTTGGCCGCCATGCTCGATTCGCAGCAGCTCGACCGCTCGGCCGTGGAGCACCACGAGCTCCTCGACGCCCTCGAGCGGGGTGACGGGGTCGCCGCGCGCGAGCTCATGCACCGACACATCGGGCACACCACCGGCTGGTGGGCCGGCAAGCCCGAATCCGACGCCGAGTAGCCCCGGGCGTGCGTGCGCGGACCTCGACCAGGACCCGCGATGGTGCACGCTTGCCTGTTCATTGAATGTGTGACACATTACTGAAAGCCCTTCCCCGCATCGACCGAGAGGACCGCACGTGACCCGCATCGTCATCGTCGGCGCCGGCATCGTCGGTGCGGCCTGCGCGCGGATCCTCGCCCGACGCGGTGCCGAGGTCGTCGTGCTCGACCGTTCGGCGGCCGCCGGCGGCACGAGCGGCTCGGGGGAGGGGAACCTCCTCGTCTCCGACAAGGGGCCGGGCCCCGAACTCGACCTCGCCCGGTACGCCTCGCGCCTCTGGCCCGTCGTCACCGCCGAACTCGTGGCCGAACTGGGACCGACCTTCCCGAGCATCGAGTTCGAGCGCAAGGGCGGCATCGTGGTCGCCACCACCGAGGCCGGCGCGCAGCCCCTGCTCGACTTCGCCGCCGCCCAGCGCGCGGCCGGTGTCGACGCCAGACCCCTCACCGAGGACGAGCTGCTCGCGGCGGAGCCGTCGATCACCCGCTCGTCCACGGCGGCCGTCCACTATCCCGAGGATGCACAGGTCCAGCCCGTCATCGCCACGGAGGCCCTGCTCGCCTCGGCCCGGCGGGCGGGCGCTGTCGTGCGCACCGGCGTCACCGTGACGGGCGGCGTCCGGAGCGCGACCGGACGCCTCACGGGTGTCCGGACCTCCGTGGGCGACGTCTCGGGCGACGCGGTCCTCGTCTGCGCCGGACCGTGGTCGGCCGAGCTCGGCGACCTGCTCGGGGCACCCGTCCCGGTCCGTCCCCGACGCGGCATGGTCCTCGTCACCACCCGCATGCCGCACCGCGTGCACCACAAGGTCTACGACGGCGACTACTTCGGGGCCACGCAGTCGAGCGACGCCTCGCTCCAGACCTCGAGCGTCGTCGAGTCGACCGCCGCGGGCACTGTCCTCATCGGCTCGAGCCGGCAGCAGATCGGATTCGACGCGCGCCTCGACGTCGACGTGCTCCGCGAGGTCGCGGCGAAGTCGCTGCGCCTCTTCCCGTTCCTCCGCGACGCCTCGGTCATGCGCAGCTACGGCGGCTTCCGGCCGTACATGCCCGACCACCTCCCGGTCATCGGCCCCGACCACCGCGTCGACGGCCTGTGGCACGCGACGGGCCACGAGGGCGCCGGCATCGGACTGGCCCTCGCGACCGCTGAACTCATCGCCGCCCGCCTGCTCGGTGGATCCACCGACCTCGACGACGCCCCGTTCCAACTCGACCGCCCGGGGCTCGCCCCGCACCTGCGCGTCGACCGGCCGGCGGAGGTGGCCTGATGGTCTCGAGACGACTGCCCGCGACGGACGACCGGATCGTGCCCGGTACGGAGGACGCGCTGCGCATCGACCTCGACGGGACGCCCCTCGACGGACTCCGCGGCCAGACGATCGCCGGTGTCCTGTTGGGCTCCGGCGTCCTCGCCTGGCGCCGCACCAGTGGGTCCGGGAAGCCGCGCGGCGTCTTCTGCGGCATCGGGGTCTGCTTCGACTGCATCGTCACGGTGAACGGCCAGCGGGACGTCCGTGCCTGCCAGCGTCGCGCCGCGGACGGCGACCGCATCGAGACACAGCACGACGCCCTCCCGGAACCCACGACGGAGAACGACCCGTTCGGGGACCGGACATGAGCGCCCGGCAGCGTGAGGTCGTCGTCGTCGGTGCAGGTCCCGCCGGCCTCCAGGCCGCGCTGGCCGCCCGAGCCCTCGGCGCGTCCGTCACGCTGCTCGACGCCTCGGACGAGCTCGGCGGTCAGTACTGGCGGCACCTGCCGGCCAGCCGGCCGTCCGCGGCCGAGGCCTCGCTGCATCACGGGTTCGAGCGCTTCGTCGCCATGCGCGCGGCGCTCGACGCCGACGACGGCTGCACGGTGATCACCGAGGCGCAGGTGTGGGCGATCGACGTCGACCGTGCCGCCGCCGACCACGGCTCCGACGACACCTCCGGGGCGACCGGCCTGCGTCTGCACGTCCTGGTCGGATCGCCGGACGGCACCGACCGCACGCCGCTCACCCTTCGGCCGGACGCGCTCGTCCTCGCGACCGGCGCGCACGACCGCACGCTGCCGTTCCCCGGCTGGGACCTCCCCGGCGTGTTCTCGGCCGGTGCCGCCCAGGCCCTCGCGAAGGGCGAGCGGGTCGCCGTCGGTCAGCGGGTGGTCGTGGCCGGTGCCGGACCGTTCCTGTTGCCGGTGGCCGCGTCCTTGACCGCGACCGGATCACGCGTCCTCGGGGTCTACGAGGCCACGACCGTCGGCGGACTCGCCAGGGGCTGGCTCCCCAAGCCCTGGCAACTGCTCGGCGTGACCGGGAAGGCCGGAGAGCTGCTCGGCTACGTCGGCGGCCACCTCCGCCACCGGATCCCGTACCGCGTCGGTCACGCCGTGGTCGCCGCGCACGGCACCGACCGGGTCGAGCGTGTGACCATCGCCGCCGTCGACGCCGACTGGTCGCCGATCCCCGGGACCGAGCGCACGGTCGAAGCGGACGCCGTGTGCGTCAGCCACGGGTTCACCCCGCGGCTCGAACTGCCCGTCGCGGTCGGCTGCGCGCTCACCGACGCCCGGTTCGTCCAGGTCGACGCCGAGCAGCGCACGAGCGTCCCGACCGTCTTCGCGGCCGGCGAGATCACCGGGATCGGGGGCGTCGACGCCGCGCTCGCCGAGGGCGCGATCGCGGGACACGCCGCGGCCGGCGGACTCCCCGGTGCCTCCGGGATCCGTGCCGCCGTGAGTCGACGCGACACGTTCCTCGCCTTCGCCGACCGGCTCGAACGCGCCCACGGCATCCGCGCCGGCTGGAGCGACTGGCTCGACGACGACACCACCATCTGCCGCTGCGAGGAGGTCGACTACGGCTCCCTGCGAGCGACGGCGACAGCCACCTGCGCGACCGGCCTGCGCTCGCTCAAACTCAGCACGCGTGCCGGGCTCGGGATCTGCCAGGGCCGCATGTGCGGTCGCACCGTCGAGGAGCTCCTCCACCGCGTCGCCTCCGAATCCGGCGGTGACGGCCTCATCGACGGCGTCTCGAGCGACCGCCGGCCCATCGCCTCCCCGCTGCGCATCGGCGAACTCGCCGCGCAGGCACCGGGACACCCTCCCCACGAACCGCCGTCGACCCCGACGGCCGAACACCCAGGATGACCGACCGGTCTCCGCACCACTCCCTCGGAAAGGAACCACCCATGGCCAAGCAGTTCGACCTCGGCGGCGTCATCGTCGCGACCACCCTCGCGTTCAAGGAGGACGCCTCGGCGCCCGCAGGCCTCGCCGTCGACTACGACCGCTTCGCCGAGCACTGCAACTGGCTCATCGAGAACGGCTGCCGCGGCGTCGGCCCGAACGGCTCGCTCGGCGAGTACTCGTCGCTGACGGACGCCGAGCGTCGCAAGGTCATCCAGGTCGCGGTCGACACCGTCGGCGACCGCGGCCTCGTCGTCGCCGGGGTGCACGGCGTCGGCTGGCACCAGGCCCAGCAGTGGGCCGAGTACGCGAAGGAGGACGGCGCGGACGGCGTCCTGCTCCTGCCGCCCACCATCTACCGGGCGAACGACGACGAGGTCATCGAGCACTACAGCCGCGTGGACGAGGTCGGCCTGCCGATCATGGCCTACAACAACCCGATCGACACCAAGGTCGACCTCACGCCCGACCTGCTCGTCGAGCTCGCCAAGCTCGAGCACGTCGTCGCCGTGAAGGAGTTCTCGGCCGACATCCGTCGTGTGCTCGAGATCCAGGACAAGACCGACCTCGACGTCATCGCGGGGGCGGACGACCTCCTCTTCGAGTCCCTCGTCGCCGGCGCGGTCGGCTGGTTCGCCGGCTACCCGAACGCCTTCCCGCGCGAGGCCGTCGAGCTGTACACGCTCGTCACCTCGGGACGTGTCGACGAGGCCCGCACCCTCTACCGCGAGCTCGTGCCCGTCTTCGGGTGGGACTCGAAGACGGAGTTCGTCCAGGCCATCAAGCTGTCGATCGACATCGCCGGCGAGAGCTACGGTGGTCCGACGCGTCCGCCGCGCGGTCCGCTGAACGCGCTCCAGACGGAGCAGGTCACGATGCAGACGCGTCGCGCACTCGACTACCTCGCGGCACGCTGAGCCTGGCGGCCGACGCGACACCCCGACCACGACCACCAGTCCTGAGAGGCACACCATGAAGTCCTCCCGCATGATCAGTGCGGTCGACTCGCACACCGAGGGCATGCCGACCCGCGTCGTCACCGGCGGGGTCGGCGTGATCCCCGGCGCGACCATGAACGAGAAGCGCCTGCACTTCATGGAGCACCTCGACGACCTGCGGCTCTTCCTCATGAACGAGCCACGCGGTCATGCGGCGATGAGCGGGGCGATCCTGCAGCCGTCCACGCGTGCGGACTGCGACTGGGGCGTCGTGTACATCGAGGTGTCCGGATGCCTGCCGATGTGCGGGCACGGCACCATCGGGGTCGCGACGGTCCTCGTGGAGACCGGCATGGTGGAGGTGGTCGAGCCGGTCACGACGATCCGGCTCGACACCCCCGCCGGACTCGTGATCGCGCGGGTCGACGTCAGCGACGGGCACGCCGACCGCGTGACGATCGAGAACGTCCCGAGCTACGTCGACCGCCTCGACGCCACGATCGAGGTGCCGGGCCTCGGCGCCGTGCCGTACAGCCTCGCGTTCGGTGGCAACTTCTACGCGATGGTCGACCTCGACGACGTGGGCCTGCCCTTCGACCGCGACCGCCAGCAGGACATCCTCGACGCAGGACTGCGCATCATGGCGGCGATCAACGAGCAGGCGCCGCCCGTGCACCCCGAGATCGCCGGGCTCGACCACTGCCACCACGTCGAGTTCATCGCACCGGGATCCGACGCCGTGCTGTCCCGGCATGCGATGGCCATCTTCCCGGGGTGGTTCGACCGCTCGCCATGCGGAACCGGAACCTCGGCGCGCATGGCCGAGCTCTGGGCCCGCGGTGAGCTGCCGCTCGACCAGGACTTCGTCAACGAGTCCTTCATCGGCAGCCGGTTCACTGGCCGGCTGATCGCCGAGACGACGGTGGCGGGCAGGTCGGCCGTCATCCCGACCATCTCCGGTCGGGCCTGGGTCACCGGAATCGGCTCCTACCTCCTCGACCCCGCCGATCCGTTCCCGACCGGCTTCCAGTTCTGAACCACATCACGATCCCGGAGGATCACATGACGACCACGCCAGCCCCCGACGCCACCATCGCTGAGACCACCCCCGAGGAGCTCGAGGAGGTCCTCCGTCGGGCCGCCGTTGCGGCACCCGCGTGGGCTGCGACGCCGGCGGACGCCCGTGCGCGAGCGCTCGTCGCCGTCGCCGACGCCCTGCAGGCCCACGCGGACGAGCTCATCCCCGTCGGCATGGTGGAGACGGGGCTCGCCGAGGCCCGGCTCCGCGGCGAACTCCTCCGCACCGCCGTGCAGTTGCGGCTCTTCGCGGAGACGATCGTCGACGGCTCCTACCTCGACGTCCGGATCGACGAGGCCGACCCGGACTTCGCCCTCGGGGCACGCCCGGAACTCCGGCGCGTCCTCGTGCCGCTCGGCCCCGTCGTGAACTTCGCGGCGAGCAACTTCCCCTTCGCATTCTCCGTCGCCGGTGGTGACACCGCGTCGATCCTCGCGGCCGGATGCCCGGTGATCCTCAAGGTGCACGACGGGCACCCGCGGCTCTCGCTCGCGACGGCGGCCGTCGTCGAGGCCGCGCTGCGGGCGTCCGGGGCTCCTGACGGCGTCTTCCAGTCGATCATCGGCCAGGAGGCCGGCGTCGTCGCCCTGCAGGACGAGCGCGTCCGGGCCGGTTCCTTCACGGGCTCCCTCCGGGCCGGCCGGATCCTCGCGGACCTCGCGGCGGCACGCCCCGTCCCGATCCCGTTCTTCGGCGAGCTCGGCAGCGTCAACCCCGTGTTCGTGACGCAGACCGCCCTCGACGAGTCCGCAACGGCCATCGCGACGGGATTCGTCACGAGTGTCGCGGGCTCGGCGGGTCAGCTGTGCACGAAGCCCGGCTTCGTCTACCTGCCGGACAGCGCGGGGCTCGACGAGTCGATCCGCGAGGCTGCTGCCGCGGTCCCCGAGCACCGACTCCTGAACGACCGCATCACGGCCGGGTACCAGGCGAGGCGCGACACGATCCTCGGCACCGACGGCGTGCGGGTCATCGCCGAGGGTTCGTTGCGGGTCGACGAGGACGGCGACGGCTGGGCGACCCCCACGATCGTCGCGGTCCCACTCGACGCGCTGCGGGCCGGTCGGGACGCCCTGCTCGACGAGGCCTTCGGTCCGTTGTCGATCCTTGTCGAGGTCCCGGCCGGTACGGCGTTCGCACCGCTCGTGCCGGAGTTCTGCGAGGGCAACCTGACGGCCACCCTGCACGCCGGTGCCGACGAGACGAGCGACGACCTCGTGGAGCTCGTCCAGCAGCTCTCGGCGCACGCCGGCCGGGTGCTGTTCGGCGGTTGGCCCACCGGGGTCGCGGTCACGCCCGCCATGCAGCACGGCGGACCGTGGCCGGCGACGACGAACGACTCGAGCACCTCGGTGGGGACTGCCGCGATCACCCGCTTCCTGCGGCCGGTCGCGTTCCAGAACATGCCGGACCGGTTCCTGCCGGAGGTGCTGCGGTCGTCGGCCGCGGGTGTCCCGCGCACGGTCGCACCCGCGGGCGAGTCGACGCACTGGGGCGAGGCGGCTCAGCGCTGACGCGCGGCCGGCCGGGCTTCCGGACGGCGAGGCGTCAGATGGCGCCCTCGACCGTCGCGCCGACTTCGTCGTCCTCCTCATCGCCGGGGAGCGGCGGGTCGTAGGCCCAGCTCGGCGCGAGCGCCTTGATGCGGGCACCGCGCCATTGCCACGTCGCCCACAGCGGGTACCAGTAGAGCGGGGCGATCGCGCCGGTGATCACGAGTCGGTCGCGGTACAGGGTCTTCGTCGGGTCGTGCTTGTCGCGGGCGACCGCCATCTGGTGGTCCCACCCGGCGAGCTTGCTGAGCGGCCCGCTGACCGGGTCGCCCTGGTCGTGGAGGATGCGGGTGCCGTCGCGGCGCTCGATGAACTCGAGGTCGATGATCTGGTCGCCGACCGGGATCGCGCCGGCGGCCTTCACGCGGACGCGGTGCGCTCCCGGCTCCCAGATGGTCGGGAACCCGTCGGCGTCGAGCGCCTCGAGTCCCATGACGGGGCTGTAGAGCTCCCGCAGGACGGCCGGGGAGCGGAGTGCCCGCCAGGCGACGTCGACATCACAGTCCAGGACGAGTTTCAGCATCACGCGCATGCCTCAGTGTCGCATGTGCGGCTCGGCGGCTGCAGGGGGTGCGCCGGTAGGGAAGACTGTGCCTATGGCGATCCGGTACTGGCTGGGCGTGATCCAGCGGGATCACGTCGTCCTCGGCGTCCGGCAGGGCTTCGTGCAGATCAACCACGGGCAGCGCGGCGGGCTCGACCAGATGCGGGAGTCCGACGGGTTCGTGTACTACTCGCCGCGGGTCAGCACTCCGGACGGCGAGCCGCTCAAGGCGTTCACCGCGATCGGGCGGGTCTCCGACGACACCGTCTACCAGGCGGCTGTACCGCGACCCGACGGTGCCGATTGGCGGCCCTGGCGGCGGAGTGTCGACTGGTACCCGGACGCGGTCGAGGCGCCCATCCGTCCGATGCTCGCGCTCCTCGACTTCACGAGCTTCACCCGGAACTGGGGTGTCCAGCTCCGCCGGGGCTTCCTCGAGCTCAGTCGTCACGACTTCGAGCTCATCCGCAACGAGATGCGCCCGCCCCACCCCGACGACCGTCGTTTCCCCACCGCCTCCCGCTGACCCCCTGCTGGCCTGACGCCAGCGCGGTGCGCTGACGTCACCGCGTGTCTGGCGCGTGAGCGCGCCCCTCCGGAGGCCCGCGCTCACGTACGATGACCCGCGCTCGCGTCAGCGCACCGCGCTGGCGACCACCCCCCCCCCCCACGGAGGTCTTCGGGCGCAACAGTCGTGGGGTGGGTGGGTGCGCGTGGATACGATGAACGGGTGAGTACCGCAGCCGCCACACCGCCGCCCGTCCACCCGCCGTTCGCCCAGACCAAGTACCAGGTCAGGTTCGACTGGGGCGTCGCAGGAGCCGGGCGGGTCGAGACGGCGGACGTCGCGGTCGTCGTGGACGTGCTCCACGCGACGACCTCCGTCGAGCAGCGCGTGAGCGGCGGGGAGACCGTCGCCGTCGCCGAGCTGGACGACCGCGGTGAGACGGCGCAGATCGCCACGCTCCTCGCCGACGCGGGTGCGACGGTCGTCGCCGGGTGCCTGCGCAACCGGTCGGCGGTCGCGGACTGGATCATCGCGAAGCAGGCCGAGCTCCGTCGGCGCACGAGCATCGTCGTCATCGCGGTCGGCGAACTCGACGACACGGCCGAGACCCGGTTCGCCGTCGAGGACCTCTTCGGGGCCGGCGCCGTGATCGAGGCGCTGGGACTCCGCGGTATCGACTTCACCTCACCGGAGGCCGCTGCTGCCGCCGCCGCATACGAGGGCCTGCGCAACGGCGTCGGGCACCTGCTGTCCGCGTCCGCCACCGCCCAGCAGCTCGCGCAGGCGGGTGCCACGCAGCACGTCCAGGCGGCACGCGCGGTCGACGTGTCAAGCGTCGTCCCGGTCCTGGACGGAGCCGTGTTCCGGGCGTAGTCTCGGCGCATGCGCGCACTCCTCGGAACCACCGTCCTCGCCGAAGCCCCCGAATCGGAGCTCATCAAGATCGAGGGCAACTGGTACTTCCCGCCGTCGAGCCTCAACCGCGAGCGCTTCGTCGAGACCGACACCCAGTACCACTGCCCGTGGAAGGGCGACGCCCAGTACTGGGGCGTCACCGACGGCGGCGAGGTCAAGCCCGATGTGGCCTGGTCGTACCCGACCCCGTATCCGACCGCGTTCGACCGGGTCGGCAAGGACTTCTCCGGCTACGTCGCCTTCGGGAACGAGGTCGAGGTCGTCGACTGATGGCCGACTGGGGCGACCGCCCGCAGCCGCCTGAGCGCGGCGGCGAGCGCGAGACGATCGAGGGTTTCCTCGATCTGCAGCGCGCGAGCATCGTCTGGAAGGCGCGCGGACTCACCGACGAGCTCGCGGCCAAGCGGCTGTTGCCGAGCATCACGACCGTCTCGGGCGTCATCCGACACCTCGCCGATGTCGAGCGCAGCTGGTTCCGCGAGGACATGGACGGGCAGTCGGACGTCCCGGCACGGTGGACCGACGACGACCCGGACGGCGAATGGCGCGTCACGGCCGACGACAGCCTGGCCGAGATCATCGCCGACTACGAGGCGGCCTGTGCGGAGTCCCGCGAGGTGGCGTCGCGGTATCAGCTCGACGATGTCTGCCTCGGCAACGACCAACGGTTCACGCTGCGGTGGATCGAGCTCCACATGATCGAGGAGACGGCTCGGCATCTCGGGCACATCGACGTCCTCCGCGAACAGCTCGACGGCCGCACGGGCAAGTAGCGCCGCGGCCGTCGAGCGTGCGGAGCGTCAGGCGCTCACGAGCGCGGCTCGGTCGCGTCCCCGCGAGACGCGGACGACCACGGTGACGACGGCCACCACGACCGCGACGATCAGCGCCGTGACCCCGGCTTCGGTCGAGAGCAGTTCGCCGGTGAATCGGCCCACGGCCACCCACGCGAGCCCCCAGCAGAGCGACAGCATGGGGGCGATACGTCCACGGCCGGTGACCGCGAGCAGGATCCCGACCGCTCCGGCGACCGCGAGGACGATGATCGCCCAGACACCGGCGGCCGGGCCGTCCGCGCTCCCGATCCCGGATCCGACGAGTGCTGCGGTGATGTTCGCCGCCGTCGCGACGCACACCCACCCGAGGTAGAGGCCCATCGTGCCGTCCGTGATGATCGTGTCGACCACGCCGGACGGCCTGGTCCGGAGCACGATCACGAAGATGCGGGCCAGGACACCGAGGAGGGCGATGATCACGAACACGCTCAGGATCAGGAACCCCGCCTGCACCACGAGGATCCATGCCGCGTTCAGCAGCAGGCTCGCCACGACCCAGTAACCGAGACGACGGTGGCGCTCACGGGTCGTCTGCGAGGGCAGGAACTGCCAGACCGCATAGGCGACGAGCCCGAGGTAGATGATGCTCCAGATGGAGAACGCGGGCCCGTCCGGTGCGATCGGCGTCGACGAGGCGCTCAATGCGCCGTTCGCCGCGTTCTGGACCTGCGTCCCCCCGGCGGCTCCCGACCCGATGTAGGAGCCGATGATCGCGAGGACCGCGCTGACGGCGACGGCGATCTGCCGGACGCGGTCCGCGGTGGTGGGTGAATCGGTGCCGGTCATGACGGTGCCTCCAGAATTGTGCAGCTAGCTGATCAATTCAGCGTACGCCACCGTGGAGCACCTCGCAGGGGCTTGCGCCAGTGCCGCGGAACAGCCTGCTCAGAGGAGTTTGCGCAGCGTCCGCAGGTTGCGCGTGGTGACGTGCGGCTTGAACCGGGCCTTCGAGGACTCCTTCGCGAAGGCGGTGTCGGTGCTCGACCCCTTCGGGACCTCCCAGTAGAGGACGCCGTCGCCGGGTGCGACGCGGTCGGGCTGCTCCCCGGCTCCCGCCGAGAACGCGAGCAGGGCGTCGAGCGACCTCTGCTCGGAGGAGAACATGACGTACGGCTGGACCTGCTCGGCCTCCGGCCAGGGGTAGGCCTCGATGACGTCGGCGAGTGCGCGCTGATGCGTGAGCACGATCCACGCCTCGTAACCGAAGGCCTCCGCGAGCGACCGCTCGATGCGCCGTTTCAGCGCACCGCGTGCATCGTGCGACGTCTCGCCTGGCACGTGCTCGGGGTCGTCGAAGACGACGTTGCCGCTCGCGAGGACGGTGCGGACTCCCGAGAACCCGGCCGATCGGAACACCTCGGCGAGGTCGGCGGAGCGGATCGTGACGCCGCCGACGTTGACCCCGCGCAGGAGCGCGATCCAGCTGTCGGTGGGAACCGCTCCGGCGGTCATGACCCGGTGCCCGGTTCGGGCTGGGTGGAGCCGTCGAACGCGGCCGCCCGACGCCGCATGGCCGGCGTGACCTCCCGGTGCACCCAGCTGAGGAGGAAGCGTTCGTCCCAGGAGCGCGAGCACTTGCCACAGGAGGTCGCCCGGCTCGGGCGCCGATGCCGGTAGAGGACATGGCCCGAGGGGCAGGTGCCGACCCACGGGGCGAGTTCGTCGGCCGTCTGGCCCTCGTGGAGACGCGAGCCCTCGTAGCCGATCTCCTCGGCGACCTTGCGCCACTTGGGTCCGTGCCCGGCGCGCGCCCCTGCGAGGGCGTGCGCGACCTCGTGGAGGAGGATCTGGTGGATCTCGTCGTCGTCGTAGCGTGCAGCGAGATAGCGCGAGACGGTGATGCGCTTCGTCGTGAAGTTGCACAGGCCGGCGCGTCGCTTGGCGTTGTCGAAGCCAAAGGTCCAGACCGTCGGGTCGAGGTGCAGCACGATGAGCGCCTGTGCCCACGCCGTGACCCGACTGAGTTCTGCCATGCCTGGATGGTACTCCCGGCGACCGACACCGGACCGCAGGCGCGGGATGACCCACAGGTGTGGCGGTGGACCTTCAGCGGGCTGCGAGCGGGGCGAGGGGGAGTTCGACGATCCGGTCGTCCTCGGTTCCGGGCGAACCGCGGCCGTCGGTGTTGTTCGTGAGGATCCAGGCGGTCCCCGCCGGGCCGGCCACGACGTCGCGGATCCGTCCGAACTCGCCGACGAGGTAGGGCACCGCGTCGATCACGCCCACGAGCGCGCTGCTCCCCGCCGGCACGTGCACGCCGTCGGTGATGCCGTACAGGCGCTCGCCACGGAGCGAGGCCATGAAGATCGTGTCGTCGATGATCGCGAGACCGCTCGGGCTCGCGTCCTCCGTTGCCCACTGCGCGACCGGGTCGATCATGCCCGGTGCTCCGGCGATGCCCTCGGCGACCGGCCAGCCGTAGTTGCCACCGGGGGTGATCCGGTTGAGCTCGTCCCAGGTGTTCTGCCCGAACTCACTCGCCCACAGGCCGCCGTCGCGATCCCACGCGATGCCCTGCGGGTTGCGGTGGCCGAGGGAGTAGACGGGCGACCCCGGGAACGGGTTGTCGCCCGGCACCGCACCGTCGGGTGTGAGCCGCAGGATCTTCCCGCCGAGGCTGTCCACGTCCTGAGCCAGGCTGCGGTCACCGGCGTCACCCGCGGTGGCGTAGAGCATGCCGTCCGGTCCGAACGCGATGCGTCCGCCGTTGTGGTTCCCGGCCCGGGGGATGCCGACGAGGACCTCCTCGACGCCGCCGAGCGCGTACGACCCGGCCGCTCCCGTGAGCGGGAACCGCACGATGCGGTTGTCGGACGAGGTCGTCAGGTAGGCGTAGAGCCAGGTTTCCGTGGTCTCCGATCCGGCCGGGGCGAGGACGGCGAGCCCGAGCAGCCCGCCCTCGCCTCCCGCGGCCACCCCGGGGACCACGCCCACCTGCCGCACCGCGCCGCCGCTGACGACCTCGAGGACGTCGCCCGCGTCGCGCTGGCTCACCAGCGTGCTGCCCGAGGCGAGTCGCACCATCGACCAGGGCGCATCGAGGCCGCCGACGACCGTGGTGGCCTCACCGGTCGGGGCGACCGGTCCGGTGGGGACCGCGGATGTGGGCGTCGATGCGGACGCGCTCGGCTCGGGGGAGGGCGAGAGGGAGGCCGTACCCGGTGATCGTGGCTCCCCGTCGGTGCAGGCCACGAGCGCCAGGGCGGTGGCGGCGAGCAGAGTGGTGAGCGAGGCGGGCGCACGCAGGCCCCGTCGTCGCGGCGTCTGCGTGGTGGCCATGGTCAGCCCTTCGTCTGGAAGATGCCCTGGGCGGGGTTCGGGGAGGGGACGGCGGTCGTGTCCGTCACGACCTGTGCCCCCGCGATGAAGGCTCGCAGCTCGGCGCCCGCCACCGCCTTGGCGGGGTGGGGTCCGGCCGCGAGGAGCCTCGGCAGGAAGTCGAGCGGGAGGGCGGTGTTCGATCCGACGAGGACGACGTTGCCGAAGCGGCGGCCTTTGAGGATCTGCGTCTCCGCGAGGGCGGCGACGTGCGACACGGAGTCGGCGAGCGTCGCGGCCTGTCCGCGGGCGAACGCGAGTCCGCGGCCGTCGGCGACGTTCACGACGATGACGCCGGTCGGCGACAGCAGCTCGACCGCCGAGGCATAGAACTCCGTGCTCGTGACATGGGCCGGCGTGTTGGCGCCGCTGAAGATGTCGACGACGACGAGGTCGACGGTGCCGCGGAGGCCGGGCGGTAGCTTCGCCACGATCTCGCGGGCGTCGCCGTATCGGACGCGGATCTGGGCGCGCTTCGACCAGGGGAGGTGCTCGCGCACGAGATCGATGAGTTCGCGCTCGAGTTCGACGACCTGCTGCCGCGAGCCCGGCCTCGTCGCCTCCACGTAACGGGGGAGGGTGAGCGCGCCGGCACCGAGGTGCACCGCCGTGATCGGCTGACCGGGGTCGGCGATCTCGTCGATGATGTGACCGATCCGCTGGATGTACTCGAAGAAGAGTTCCTCGGGCTGATCGAGGTTGACGTGCGACTGCGGCGTGCCGTCGACCACCAGCTGATAGGTGCCCGGCACGAAGCGGTCGGCCTCGATCCTGGCCAGGTATCCGCTGACGCCGAGTCGTACCTGTGCCTCGTCCATACCCCCACCCTAGACTTTCCCGCAGTGGTGGGAGGCGGAGCGGAAGGGGTGCGGCCGTGGCGCAGGCGGACCTCAACAGCGACCTCGGCGAGGTCTGGCGCGGTGCGCCGACCGCCGACGACGACGCCATGTTCGCCCTCATCACGAGCGCGAACATCGCCTGCGGCTTCCACGCCGGGGACGACGCGTCCATGCGCGACGCCGTCCGCCGCTCGATGGCCCACGGGGTGTCGCTCGGCGCCCACCCCTCCTACCGGGACGAGGCGGGCTTCGGTCGACGCGACCAGGACGTACCGGCCGAGGTGCTCGAGGCCGAGGTCCTGGAGCAGCTCCGCGCCCTGCAGCGAGCGGTCGACGAGGTCGACGAGGTCGGCGAGGCCGACGGGGCCGGCGCACGGCTGGCCTACGTGAAGCCGCACGGTGCCCTCTACAACCGGATCGCGCACGACCGGGTCCAGGCGCGCGCGGTCGTCCGGGCGGTGGTCACGGCCTCCGAGAAGCTCGGGCGACCACTTCCCGTGCTCGGGATGCCCGGCTCCGTGATCGAACGCGAGACCCTCGCCGCCGGACTCCGCTTCGTCGCGGAGGCCTTCGTCGACCGCGGCTACCGCTCCGACGGTTCGCTCGTCCCGCGCGATACCCCCGGGGCACTGGTCACCGATGAGGCGGCCGCCGCCAGCCGCGCCGTCTCCCTCGTCCTCGACCGACGCATCACCAGTGTCGACGGTGCAGACGTCGAACTCGACGCGGTCTCGCTCTGCGTGCACGGCGACACCCCCGGGGCCGTATCGCTCGCCACGGCGGTCAGGGCCGCCCTGCTGGACGCCGGCGTCGAACTGGTCGCGCCGTGGTGAACGCGGACACCTCGACCGGCCCCGTGCTCCGAGCGATGGGGGAGGAGGCCGTACTCCTCGAACTCGGATCGCTCGAGGACGTCCTGCTCGTGCACCGGGCGCTCGCCGCTTCACGCCCGGCGGGGCTGGTCGACCTCGTCCCGGCCGCCCGTACCGTGCTCGCCGCGACGGACGCGCGGGGCCCGGCGCTCGCCGCGGTGCGGGCCTGGTTGCTCGCGACCGCGGAACGGGCGCTCGCACCCGGCGCGGGAGGCTCGACGGGCGCTGTCGAAGAGGAGGTGGGGCGGCCGGACGTCCTCATCCACGTCCGCTACGACGGCCAGGACCTCGCCGAGACGGCGGCGCTGCTCGGCATGGACGCCGACGGTCTCATCGCCTGGCACACCGCTCACGCCTGGACCGTCGCCTTCAGCGGCTTCGCGCCGGGATTCGCGTACCTCGTGCCGGAGCGGGAGGACGAGGCGATCGGCCGGCCACTCGAGATCCCGCGCCTGAGCGTGCCGCGGACGACCGTCCCCGCCGGTTCGGTGGCGCTCGCCGGAACGTTCAGCGGCGTCTACCCGCGAGCCTCCCCGGGCGGGTGGCGCATCATCGGGACGACCGACGCCGTGCTGTGGGACGACGCAGCGGACCCGCCCGCCCTCCTCGTCCCCGGCGGCCGGGTGCGCTTCGTGCAGGTCGCCGCATGATGGGCGGGACCCTGCTCGTGGAGGCGGCGGGACCGGCGACCACCGTGCAGGACCTGGGTCGACCTGGGGCCGCGGCCCTCGGGGTCAGTCCGTCCGGCGCGCTCGACCGCGGCGCCCTGCGCCTCGCCAACCGTCTCGTCGGCAACCCGGAGGGCCGTGCGGCGCTCGAGGTCGTCCTGGGCCCGTTCGTGGCCGTCCCCGACGTCGACCTCTGGATCGCCGTGACCGGTGCGTGGGGTCCAATCACCGTCGACGGCAGGCCGTCCGACGGGCACCGCGCCGTCCTCGTGCAGGCCGGTTCCCGGCTCGAACTCGGCTCGGCGACCCACGGGCTCCGGTACGTCCTCGCCGTCCGCGGCGGCTTCGACGGCCCGCAAGTCCTCGGCTCGCGGTCGACCGACACCCTGGCCGGCCTCGGTCCGGCACCGGTCGACGCCGGCAATCGACTCCCCGTCCTCCCCACCCCGCGCCGCCGCGTCCCTCCGCTCGACATCGCCCCGTGGACGCGGCCCGACGCCGGGGAGCGTCTCGTGCGGGTCTCGCCGGGGCCCCGCCGGGACTGGTTCGACGACGCCTCCCTGCAACGCCTCGTCGAGCAGCCGTGGAGCATGACGGCCGACGCCGATCGCATCGGGATGCGCCTCGACGGGACGCCGCTCGAGCGACTCGATCCCGGTCGTGAACTGCCGAGTGAGGGCATGGTCGCCGGGGCGGTCCAGGTGCCGCCGAGCGGTCTGCCGACGATCCTCGCGGCCGACCACCCCGTCACCGGCGGGTATCCGGTCGTCGCGGTCGTGCGTGTCGCGGACCGCGACCTCCTGGCGCAACTCCGGCCCGGTCAGCGCCTGCGGTTCAGCACGGGTTGACGGGAACACCGGGGGCGACGCGGCGGTTATACCGGAAAGTCGAAAACTCGTCAAGGAAAGAGTAGACACGCCGAAGATTCCGTCCTATAGTTGTTCTTTGCGCTCCCAGAATCTCTATGCCTTCATATTGCGGTCGGCTGGTGTGCGGGTCCAACCCGCCACATGTTCTCTTTCTGGTGAGTAACTCCACTGACGACCAGTAACTCGGCCCCCAACAGGCCTCCGGAGGTTATCCCCTTGGCTGCTGCGCGCAACGCAACCACCAACTCACCCAAGAACGGCCGCGGAGCATCCCGCCTCTCGTTCGCGAAGATCACCGACACGCTCACGGTTCCAGACCTCCTGGCTCTGCAGACCGAGAGCTTCGACTGGCTGGTCGGCAACGACGTGTGGAAGGCACGCGTCGCAGAAGCCACCCAGGCCGGCCGACAGGACCTGCCCACGAAGAGCGGCCTCGACGAGATCTTCGAGGAGATCTCGCCCATCGAGGACCTCGGCGAGACGATGCAGCTCTCCTTCGCCAACCCGTACCTCGAGCCCGAGAAGTACTCCATCGACGAGTGCAAGGAGCGCGGCAAGACGTACGCGGCCCCGCTCTACGTCGAGGCCGAGTTCATGAACCACCTCACCGGTGAGATCAAGACGCAGACGGTCTTCATGGGCGACTTCCCGCTCATGACCGAGCGCGGTACCTTCATCATCAACGGCACCGAGCGTGTCGTCGTCTCGCAGCTCGTCCGCAGCCCGGGCGTGTACTTCGAGTCGGCTCAGGAGAAGACCTCCGACAAGGACATCTTCTCCGCTCGGGTCATCCCGAGCCGCGGGGCCTGGCTCGAGTTCGAGATCGACAAGCGCGACCAGGTCGGCGTCCGCATCGACCGCAAGCGCAAGCAGTCCGTCACCGTGTTCCTCAAGGCGCTCGGCATGACGAGCGAGGAGATCCTCGAGGAGTTCAAGGGCTACGAGTCGATCGAGCTCACCCTCGAGAAGGACACGATCCTCACCAAGGAGGACGCGCTCCGCGACATCTACCGCAAGCTCCGTCCGGGCGAGCAGGTCGCAGCCGAGGCCGCGCGTGCGCTCCTCGACAACTTCTACTTCAACTCGAAGCGCTACGACCTCGCGAAGGTCGGCCGGTACAAGATCAACAACAAGCTCGGTCTCGACAAGCCGCTCAGCGACTCCGTCCTGACGACCGACGACATCGTCGCCACGATCAAGTACCTCGTCGCCCTGCACCGCGGCACGGCCACCCTCCCGGGTGTCCGCAACGGTAAGCCCGTCGACCTCCGTCTCGACACGGACGACATCGACAACTTCGGCAACCGTCGCATCCGCGCCGTCGGCGAGCTCATCCAGAACCAGGTCCGCACCGGTCTGTCCCGCATGGAGCGCGTCGTCCGCGAGCGCATGACCACGCAGGACATCGAGGCCATCACGCCGCAGACCCTGATCAACGTGCGCCCCGTCGTCGCCGCGATCAAGGAGTTCTTCGGGACCTCGCAGCTGTCGCAGTTCATGGACCAGAACAACCCGCTCGCGGGTCTGACCCACAAGCGTCGCCTCTCGGCGCTCGGCCCCGGTGGTCTGTCGCGTGAGCGTGCAGGCGTCGAGGTGCGAGACGTCCACCCGTCGCACTACGGCCGCATGTGCCCGATCGAGACCCCGGAAGGCCCGAACATCGGCCTCATCGGTTCGCTCGCATCGTTCGCGCGGATCAACTCGTTCGGTTTCATCGAGACCCCGTACCGCCGCGTCGTCGACGGCCGGGTCACCGAGGACATCGACTACCTGACCGCGATGGAAGAGGACAACTACATCGTCGCGCAGGCCAACGCTCCGCTGAAGAGCGACGGCCACTTCCAGGAGGACCGCGTCCTCGCCCGGAAGAAGGGCGGCGAGGTCGACCTCATCCCGTCCGAGGAGATCGGCTACATGGACGTCTCCCCGCGCCAGATGGTGTCGGTCGCGACCTCCCTCATCCCGTTCCTCGAGCACGACGACGCGAACCGCGCACTCATGGGTGCCAACATGCAGCGTCAGGCCGTCCCGCTCCTCATGTCGGACTCGCCGCTCGTCGGTACCGGTATGGAGGGCTACGCAGCCATCGACGCGGGTGACGTCGTCACCGCCGACAAGGCCGGCGTCGTCCAGGAGGTGTCGGCCGAGTCCGTCACCGTCCAGCTCGACGAGGGTGGCACGCAGACCTACTACCTGCGCAAGTTCGACCGCTCCAACCAGGGCACGAGCTACAACAACCGCGTCATCGTCTCCGAGGGTGCACGCATCGAGGCCGGCGAGGTCATCGCCGACGGCCCCGCCACGGAGAACGGCGAGCTCGCGCTCGGCAAGAACCTCCTCGTCGCCTTCATGACGTGGGAGGGTCACAACTTCGAGGACGCGATCATCCTCAGCCAGAACCTGGTGAAGGACGACGTCCTCTCCTCGATCCACATCGAGGAGTACGAGGTCGACGCCCGCGACACCAAGCTCGGCAAGGAGGAGATCACCCGTGATCTCCCGAACGTCAGCCCGGAGCTGCTCAAGGACCTCGACGAGCGCGGCATCATCCGCATCGGTGCCGAGGTCCGCCCCGGCGACATCCTCGTCGGCAAGGTCACGCCGAAGGGTGAGACCGAGCTCTCCGCCGAGGAGCGCCTGCTCCGCGCCATCTTCAACGAGAAGAGCCGCGAAGTCCGCGACACCTCGCTGAAGGTTCCCCACGGTGAAGCCGGCACGATCATCGCCGTCAAGGTGTTCGACGCACAGGACGGCGACGACGAGCTCGGCTCGGGCGTCAACCAGCGTGTGGTCGTCTACATCGCCCAGAAGCGCAAGATCACCGAGGGCGACAAGCTCGCCGGCCGTCACGGCAACAAGGGTGTCATCGCGAAGATCCTGCCCGTCGAGGACATGCCGTTCCTCGAGGACGGCACGCCGGTCGACGTCATCCTCAACCCGCTCGGCATCCCCGGTCGAATGAACTTCGGTCAGGTCCTCGAGATCCACCTGGGGTGGATCGCGAAGCAGGGCTGGAACGTCGAGGGCAAGCCCAGCTGGGCCAAGAAGCTCCCGGCTGCCGCGCACTCGGCCGAGCCGAACACCAAGGTCGCGACCCCGGTGTTCGACGGCGCCTCCGAGGAGGAGATCGCCGGTCTGCTCGACTCGACCAACGTCACCCGCGACGGCGACCGCCTCATCGGTTCCTCCGGAAAGGCCCGTCTGTTCGACGGCCGCTCCGGCGAGCCGTTCCCGGCGCCGGTCTCGGTCGGCTACATGTACATCCTCAAGCTGCACCACCTCGTGGACGACAAGATCCACGCGCGTTCGACGGGTCCCTACTCGATGATCACGCAGCAGCCGCTCGGTGGTAAGGCTCAGTTCGGTGGACAGCGCTTCGGTGAGATGGAGGTCTGGGCCCTCGAGGCCTATGGAGCCGCGTACGCGCTCCAGGAGCTCCTGACCATCAAGTCCGACGACATCCTCGGCCGCGTCAAGGTGTACGAGGCCATCGTCAAGGGCGAGAACATCCAGGAGCCGGGTATCCCCGAGAGCTTCAAGGTGCTCATCAAGGAGATGCAGTCGCTGTGCTTGAACGTCGAGGTCCTCTCGGCCGACGGCACCGCGGTGAGCCTGCGCGACACCGACGACGACGCGTTCCGCGCCGCCGAGGAGCTCGGGATCAACATTTCCTCCAGGTTCGAGTCGTCGTCCATCGACGAGATCTAAGCCTGACCACTGTAGAGACTGACGAAACCTTTCATAGGAGATACATTGCTCGACGTCACAACTTTTGACGAGCTTCGCATTGGTCTGGCCACCGCAGACGACATCCGTGCCTGGTCGCACGGAGAGGTCAAGAAGCCCGAGACCATCAACTACCGCACCCTCAAGCCCGAGAAGGACGGTCTGTTCGGTGAGCAGATCTTCGGTCCTTCCCGCGACTGGGAGTGCGCCTGCGGCAAGTACAAGCGGGTCCGCTTCAAGGGCATCGTGTGCGAGCGCTGCGGTGTCGAGGTCACGAAGTCGTCGGTGCGCCGTGAGCGCATGGGCCACATCGAACTCGCCGCCCCGGTCACGCACATCTGGTACTTCAAGGGTGTCCCCTCGCGCCTCGGCTACCTGCTGGACATGGCGCCCAAGGACCTCGAGAAGGTCATCTACTTCGCGGCCTACATGGTCATCGATGTGGACGAGGACGCACGTCACCAGGACATGCCCGGCCTTGAGAACGAGCTCCGTCTCGAGATCAAGACGCTCGGCGACCAGCGCGACTCGCGCATCGCAGACCGCCTGAAGAAGCTCGAGGACGACCTCGTCGCCCTCGAGGAGGAAGGCGCCAAGAGCGAGCAGAAGCGTCGCACCAAGGACGCCGCTGAGAAGGAGATGAGCCAGACCCGCAAGTCCTACGACGAGCAGATCGCTCACCTCGAGCGCGTCTGGGAGGACTTCCGCAACCTCAAGGTCGGCGACCTCAAGCCCGAGGACTCCGTGTTCCACGAGCTGCAGGACCGCTTCGGCCTGTACTTCGAGGCCTACATGGGTGCCGAGGCGGTCAAGAAGCGCCTGCTGTCCTTCGACCTTGCGGCCGAGTCCGAGCTGCTCCACCACCAGATCGCGGAGGGCAAGGGTCAGAAGAAGATCCGCGCCATCAAGCGTCTGCGCGTGGTCAACTCGTTCCTCATCACCGGCAACTCGCCAGCCGCGATGGTGCTCGACGTGGTCCCGGTCATCCCGCCGGAGCTCCGCCCGATGGTGCAGCTCGACGGTGGCCGCTTCGCGACCTCCGACCTCAACGACCTCTACCGTCGTGTGATCAACCGCAACAACCGTCTGCGTCGTCTGCTCGACCTCGGGGCTCCCGAGATCATCGTCAACAACGAGAAGCGGATGCTGCAGGAGGCCGTCGACGCACTGTTCGACAACGGTCGTCGTGGTCGCCCCGTCACCGGTACCGGCAACCGTGCCCTGAAGTCCCTCAGCGACATGCTGAAGGGGAAGCAGGGTCGATTCCGTCAGAACCTGCTCGGTAAGCGCGTCGACTACTCGGGCCGTTCGGTCATCATCGTCGGCCCGCAGCTGAAGCTGCACCAGTGTGGTCTGCCCAAGCAGATGGCGCTGGAGCTCTTCAAGCCGTTCGTCATCAAGCGCCTGATCGACCTGAGCCACGCTCAGAACATCAAGGCCGCGAAGCGCATGGTCGAGCGCAGCCGTCCCGAGGTCTGGGACGTGCTGGAGGAGATCATCCGCGAGCGTCCCGTGCTGCTGAACCGTGCGCCAACGCTGCACCGTCTCGGCATCCAGGCGTTCGAGCCTCAGCTCGTCGAGGGCAAGGCCATCCAGCTGCACCCGCTCGTCTGTGCCGCGTTCAACGCGGACTTCGACGGCGACCAGATGGCTGTCCACCTCCCGCTCTCCGTCGAGGCCCAGGCCGAGGCGCGCATCCTGATGCTCGCGTCGAACAACATCCTGAAGCCGTCCGACGGCCGTCCGGTCACCCTGCCCACGCAGGACATGATCATCGGTCTCCACCACCTGACCACCCTCAAGGAGGGTGTCGAGGGTGAGGGCCGTGCCTTCTCGTCCGTCGCCGAGGCCATCCTCGCGAAGGACCAGGGCTCGCTCGACCTCAACGCCAAGGTGCGCATCCGTCTGACCGACGTGACGTTCGCCGAGGGCACGGGTCCCGAGGGCTACGAGGGTTCGGGTGTCGCGCTCGTCGAGACGACCCTCGGTCGCGCACTCTTCAACGAGGCGCTGCCGGCGGACTACCCCTACGTGGAAGACGTGGCGGACAAGGGCAAGCTGTCCTCGATCGTCAACGACCTCGCGGAGCGGTACCCGAAGACGGTCGTCGCCGCCACGCTCGACAACATCAAGGACGCCGGTTTCCACTGGGCGACGCGTTCCGGTGTGACCGTTGCGCTCAGCGACGTCCTGACCCCGCCGAACAAGCGCGAGATCGTGCAGGGCTACGAGAAGCAGGCCGCCAAGGTCCAGAGCCAGTTCGACAAGGGTCTGACCACGGATGCCGAGCGTCGTCAGGAGCTCATCAAGATCTGGACGGAGGCCACCGAGAAGGTCGCCGAGGCCATGCGCGCGAACTTCCCGGCGGACAACACCATCAACCGCATGGTGTCGTCGGGTGCTCGTGGTAACTGGCTGCAGATCCGCAACATCGCGGGTATGCGAGGCCTGGTGAACAACCCGAAGGGTGAGATCATCCCTCGCCCGATCATCTCCTCCTACCGTGAGGGCCTGTCGGTCGCGGAGTACTTCATCGCGACCCACGGTGCTCGTAAGGGTCTGGCCGACACGGCGCTCCGTACCGCCGACTCGGGATACCTCACGCGTCGTCTCGTCGACGTCTCTCAGGATGTCATCATCCGCGAAGACGACTGCGGCACGACCAAGGGTCTCGAGCTCGCGATCGCGAACGTCGACAGCTCCGGTGAGCTCGTGCGCGACCCGAACGTGGAGAACTCCGTGTTCGCCCGTTCGCTGGCCGCTGCTGCGGTCAACCCGAAGGGCGAGGTCGTCGCCGAGGCCGGCGAGGACGTCGGTGACGTGCTCATCGACAAGCTCGTCTCCGCGGGTGTCGAGAATATCAAGGTGCGCTCGGTCCTGACCTGCGAGTCGACCGTCGGTGTGTGTGCAGCCTGCTACGGCCGCTCGCTCGCCACGGGCAAGCTCGTCGACATCGGCGAGGCCGTCGGCATCATCGCGGCCCAGTCGATCGGTGAGCCCGGTACCCAGCTGACGATGCGTACCTTCCACACGGGTGGTTCGGCATCGGCGGACGACATCACGCAGGGTCTGCCCCGCGTGCAGGAGCTGTTCGAGGCTCGTACCCCCAAGGGTGCGACCCCGATCGCCGAGGCCGCCGGTCGCATCACGATCGACGAGAACGACAAGGCTCGTAAGGTCATCCTGACGCCCGACAACGGCGACGAGCCGGTCGTCTACCCGGTGCTGAAGCGTGCGGTCCTCCTCGTCGAGGACGGACAGCACGTCGAGCTCGGTCAGAAGATCCACGTCGGTGCGGTCGACCCCAAGGAGGTTCTGCGCGTGCAGGGCGTCCGCGAGGTCCAGAAGCACCTCGTCGGTGGCGTCCAGGGCGTGTACCGCTCGCAGGGTGTCCCGATCCACGACAAGCACATCGAGGTCATCGTGCGCCAGATGCTGCGGAAGGTGACCGTCGTCGACCACGGCGACACCGACCTGCTGCCTGGTGAGCTCGTCGACCGCCTGCGCTACGCCGAGCTCAACCGCTCGGCCGTGTCGGAGGGTCGTCGCACCGCATCGGCTCGCCAGGAGGTCATGGGTATCACCAAGGCGTCCCTCGCGACCGAGTCGTGGCTGTCGGCCGCTTCCTTCCAGGAGACCACGCGTGTCCTCACGCAGGCCGCCATGGAAGGCAAGAGCGACCCGCTGGTCGGCCTCAAGGAGAACGTCATCATCGGTAAGCTCATCCCGGCCGGTACCGGCCTGGCGCGCTACCGCAACGTGACGGTCGAGGCCACCGAGGAGGCGAAGGCGGAGCGTTACCCGAACCGCATCTTCGGTGAGGACGGCGCGTTCAACGAGTCCGACCTGAGCTTCGTCGACTTCGACAGCTTCAGCTCCGACGACTTCACCCCCGGTAACTACAACTAGGGCTGAACGACTCACCCGGAGGGCCCGTCCCGATCGTTTCTCGATCGGGACGGGCCCTCCGTCGTTCGTTCGCCCATTCCTGGGCGAGCGAATGCCCGTTCGCCCAGGAATGGGCGAACGAATGGGCACCGGTGAGTTGTGTGGCGGGTCTCCGCACGACATGCTGGTCCGATGAGTGATCAGCCCGAGCAGCCCACCGGCCAGTTCCAGCCGCTGGAGCCGGACACGACCCCGGCGCAGCCGGACGTCCGCTACGGTGCTCCGGCACCCAAGCGGAAGCGCAATCCGGTCGTCATCGGCCTGAGTGTGCTCGCCGGCGTGCTGGCGATCGCGCTCGTCGTGGTCATCGGACTCCTGGTCGTCGGCCCAGGCGGCACTCCCGCAGCCGATTCGACCCGCACACCGAGCGCGACGGCGACCGCCGGCTCCACTCCTGCTCCGACCACGACGGACGCCGCCGAGACCCCTGCTGCACCGGTGCGTCCGACCGAATGCACCCAGCTCTTCCCGGCGGGCTACATCGACTCACTCACGGCAGACGGCTTCCTCGCCCTGAACCCGGAATGGTCGCTGCCGGAACTCGCCACCGACTTCTTCGGTTCGAACGACAGCGCCCTCGTGGCCGTGATCTCCTCGAACACCGACCGTCTGAACTGTGCCCTGGTGAAGGCGAGCGGTGGCGGCGACGTCGGCATCACCACCAACGTCCTCTCCATCGACGCAGCGACCCAGGCGTCGGTGATCGCGCGGATGAACGAGGCAGGATTCACCTGCTCCGAGGAGACCGGCGGAACGATGTGCTTCACCGAGGTCTCGGAGGACGCCGGTACGTACGGCGAACGTCACTTCGTGCGGGACGGTACCTGGATCGCCACGCGTTGGTCGAACACGAACATCAGCGGCTGGACGCAGGCGATCGTCTCGACGCTCTTCCCCGCCTGACCCCGGCGTCCCGTTCGCAATTCAGGACGAGTCCGGCGCGTCCCGCTCGAACGAGTGTGAGCGGGGCCGACATGCCGATGACGTCCTGAGTTGTGAACCGAGCGGGCGGGCTAGGCGATGCTCCAGTAGTACACGGAGGCGCCGGGGTGGATGACGGTGATCGCCTCGTCAACGGTGCGGTAGTCGGTGTCGTCGGTGTGCCCCGCGTAGTACACCTGGGTGCCGGCGTCGGTGGTCTCGACCTTCGACACGATGCCCGTGTGGTCGCGGTCGCCGCTGTTGTCCCAGTCGAACTGCACGATGTCACCGACCTTGACCTGGTTGCGCTGCGTGTCGTCGAGAGCGGTGGCGAGCTCGGGGTGCTCCTCGACGTAGTTCATGAAGAACGTCGAGCTGACCCAGGCCTTCGAGAAGTCGAAGTCGTCGCCGGTCCCCTCGGCCCACCAGTCCTCGTCCATCGTCCACCCGCGTTCCAGCAGACTCTGGCTGGCGAAGTTCGCGCAGTCGGTGTCGACCAGTGAGCCGTATTCAGCCAGGTTGTAGTCGTTCCAGTGCGTGAACACGTAGGCCATCTGCGCGTCGACGGGGCTCGTGATGTCGTAGCTGTAGCTCAGCGCATCACCGTCGACCCGGAGATCGTCCGCGTAGACGGCGATGCCGACGTCGGCGGGGGAGAAGCCGGTGGCTGCCGGCACGGCGACGGTCACCTCGGTGCTCGTCGCCGACAGGATCCGGGCTTCCTCCTCGCCGAACACGACGCGGGTCACGCCGTCCACGTCGACACCGCTCACGGTCAGGGTGCTCCCGCCTGCGACGGATCCGGTCGTGGCGGAGATCGCGGTGACCGCCGTGGCGTTGACCGTGGAGGCAGGGACCGTGGACGTCGTCCCGTCCAGAGCCTGCGCGGCCGGCTCGGATCCGGTCGCGTCGGAGTGCTGCAGCGCGACCGGGGTGATCACCGCGGTGGCGAGGAGGAGGACGGCTCCGGCAGCGGTACCGGCGACCACGCGTCGCCCGCGCAGGGGGAGGGCGCGGTAGCGGGAGGAGAGCCGCTTGAAGGGGGAGCGGGATTCGACGTGACGGTCGTGGGGGAGTTGCTCGGGCATGGGGCCTTTCCGGGGGATGCGCCGTCGGGGGATCGGCGTCGCGGGATCGGCAGTGATCCGACAGGTGTCTGTTATCGCTCCCACTCAAGCGCGCGGAGCTGAGGAGACCGTTTCCTCCGGATATGAATCAGACCTGAATCGCGTCGACGGGAGTGCGCGAGTCCCGGCGAGCTTGCCGGGCATCGGTGCCCCGGCTTGCTACCGTGGCGAGCGGAGCGCCGTGAGGGCGCTCCTGAACTGGCTTCCGCCGAAGGAGTACGCGATGAGCACCCAGAACCCCGAGCCCGGATCGCCGACCGACCCGAGCACTCCGGCGGCTGCCCAGACCGCGGCTGGCTCCGAGCGTCCGGCGACCGCGTCCGAGCAGTCCGTGGCCGAGCGGCCCGGAGCTGAGCGGGACATCCTCTCCGAGGACACCGTGCAGCAGGACATCATCACCACGGCGGACGGCGTCGGAGCGGACCCGGTCGTCGACGACCGTCGGGTCGCCGACCGCGACGACACGGCGTCGGATGCCGGCGTGCGGGAGACCCGCCCGTACCAGCCGCACACGCCGCAGCGCGCGTACTCGAACATCGACTTCGACGACGACGACACCTCCGGTACCCCGACGTCGACGGCGACCACCCGACAGGCCGACACCGGTGCCCACCCGTACCCCGCCGCCGCATACGAGCCGGTCGCCCGCTCCGGCGCGACCGAGACCGCCACCGCAGCGGAGACCGAGCAGCAGCAGGCCTTCCCGCTGTACGTCCAGGCGCCGTCCGAGCCGGAGGTCCGCGGCAACCGCGGCTTCGGCATCCTCATCGGTCTCCTCGGCACCATCATCTTCGCCGCCCTCTACGCAGCAGCCGTCGCGGGCCTTCAGCTGGTGCTGGAAGGCGACGGCACGTTCGTCGAGAACCTCATCCAGATCGCCACGAGCTGGCCGTTCCTCATGGCCGCCGCAGGCTTCTTCCTGGCCTGGGTCGTCACGGCGACCATCGTGAACCGTTCCGGCTGGGTGCACTGGGTGCTCGGCGGCTTCATCATCGGCCTGGTCGTCTTCCTCGCGTGGGTCGGCGGGTTCCTGATCCAGGAGCGCGCGTGGACCCTCAGCGTCGACGAGATCCTCGCCGAAGTCACGGGTGTCGCCTTCACCTTCGGGCCGGTCCTCGCCTTCGTCGTCGCCCGCGAGATCCCCGTCTGGCTCGGTGGCTGGATCGCCGCCCGCGGCCGCAAGGTGCGCGAGGCGAACCTCGAGGCCCGCGCCGAGTACGAGCGCGTCCTCGAAGCCGGACCGACGACCGCCCGCTGAGCATGACCGGTGACGCGGACGGAGCGCGCGGTCCCTGGTGGATCGCCCCGTTCGCGGCGGTCACCTACGTGGCGCTCGTCGTCTGCGCGTTCGGGTTCATCAGCCTGCTGGCGGACCTCGACGTCGTGACCGACCGGGATGCCGGCCCGCTGACCGGTCCGCTCATGGTCGTGGTCGCCACGATCGTGGTCCTCTGGGCGATCATCCGTGAGACGCGCCGCACACCGCTGCGCGTCTCGGTCGGCTCCGCGGTCCTCGCGGGGCTCCTCGCCTGGCTCGCGTACGGCCTGAGCGGCGGCGTGTTCGACGCGATCGCGAGCCGGGACGGAGCGGACGCCGCCGCCTTCGCCGTGACGACACTGACCGGGCCGTTCTCGGTCACCGTCGGGGTGCTGGCGGTCGTCATCGTCCTCGCTGCCGCCGCCGTCGCGACGTCGTCGACCGGCCGACGTCCGACCCCGCGCTGGCCGTGGGAGCACGACGCACAGTGAGCCGATGCGACGTCCGCCCCGGTTCGCGCGAGGTGCGCCTCTCGTCCCTCCCCACGAGGGCGACGGCGTAGGCGATAATCGATCCGTTGCCGTCGTCGGCCGACGGCGCTTGGGGAGGAACCACCGATGAGATCACCCGACCTGACCGACACCGGTCTGGATCTCGACCTCGCGGGGACCGCCGACGACGTCGTCGCGCTCGTCCAACGTGCGGTCGCCGCCTCCGGTGAGGATGCGCAGCAGACCAGGCACTACGTCGCGATCGACGGTGGGACGAGCGCGGACATCCGCCTGCGGGTCGTCTCGGTCGACGATCCGGCTCCACTGCTCGCCTTCGCGATCACGACCGCCCCGTCCGCACGGGGAACGGCCGCCGCGACGTTCATCATGCAGCACGGCGTCCAGAAGCGCCGGCGTCAGCGCTCGTTGCTCGGACAGGAGCCGTTCCTGACCTTCCTGCGTGCGCTCGCCGAGCTGGCGACCGAGTCCGACCCCGGCGCCTCTGCCACCCTGCGCGTGCACGGCGCTCGGACCGTCCTCGCTCCGCGTCCCGCAGCGGCGCCGACGAGCGCAGAAGCGTCTCCTGCAGGTGCGCCCACATACGTCCCCGTCACGGACGGACCGGTCTCCCCGGGATGGGGTCCGATGACCGCCGATGCGCCGACACCATCCCCTGCCGTCTCGACCCCGACGTCCGCCGAGCCGGTTCCGGTCTTCGAGGCTCCGGCTGCTCAGGTGCCGGCTCCCGAGCGTGCCGTTCCCGAGACTTCGGTCCCTGGGGCCCCGGCTCCCGCAGCTCCGGCTCCCGAACCGACGTGGGCTCCCGCGGGCTCCGCGCCTGAACCGACGCCGGTCGTCGTCGAGCCACCTGCTGCCGAGCCGCAGTTCCGCGAGCCGCCGGTCGCACCCGCTCAGACACGCGCCCCGGCCGCATCGACGTCCTCGGTCCCTCCGGAGCTGCAGATCACCGTTCCCCCGGGACTGTTCGCCGGTGCACCGGCATCCCCGGGTGCGCCGGAGCCGAACGCGCCGGCGCCGGCGCGGCCGGTGGCGGACGCCGTGATCCCGACGCCGGAAGCAGATCTCGGTGCCACCGTCGTCTCGGCGTCGCTGCGAGCCGGGGACTTCGCGCTCGAGCTGCCCGACGGCGAGCGCATCCCGCTCCGCGGGCCGCTCCTGCTCGGACGCAACCCCTCGGCACGGCCGGAACAGCCCGACGCCGAGCTTCGCTCACTCGTCGACCCACGGATGTCCGTCTCGAAGACGCACACGGTCGTCGTACCCGGACGACGGTCGCTCCGCGTGACGGACCTGCACTCCACGAACGGCACGACGATCACGGACGCGTCCGGCGCGGTCACCGTCTGCCAGCCAGGCGAGGCCTACGTCGCGGAAGCTGGTTCGACGATCGGGATCGGCGAGTTCCCGATCCGCGTCGTCGTCGGCTGAGAACGCCGTCGGGCATGGGGAGTGCTCCCCATCGTCGCGTCCCGTGCTCTCGGTTACGCTGGTGGCCGGCGGGGCGAAACCCGCTGTCGGTGACTCTCAGACGGTCGCCGGTTCCGTGACGACCCAAGGGGAACTATGGCCGGGGATCAGCTCAGAGTCGACGTCGACACCATTCGGACGATCGCGTCCGGACTGGAGACGAGCGGTTACGCCCTCCCGACCGAGGTGGCCGTCGACCTGAGTGGAAGCTCCAGCTCGACCGTCTCAGGCGCCGCCGAGAGTTTCGCCATGTGGGCGACCGTGCAGACGATGCTCGCGTCGGGTCAGATCACGAACGCCGCGCAGGTCGCCAGGGACGCCGCGGCCACGTGGCAGGAGACCGAGGCACTGATGGCAGAAGGAGCCAACTGATGGGGAACTGGACGAGGGAGGATCCGGGACTCTTCGACGCCGGATCGCTCGGAACGGCCGCGACTGGCCTGCAGACCGTGGAGACGGCCCTCGGCGAGGCTCGGACGGCCGCGACCAACGCGCAGGCGGGTGTGACGCCCGACGTGTGGGGCGGGGATGCTTCGACCATGTGGATCGCTTCGCTCGACACCCCGGCCGCGACGATCGATGCGGTCACCACCGCCCTGAGCGCAGCTCGAACGGCCATCGGCGCGTACTCCGAGACCGTATCCGGAATCGCCACACGTGCGACGTCGGTGAAGCAGACCATGTTCGAGTCGAACCAGGTCATCAACCGCCAATACGCGGACCCCGCAGGTGGCCCGACGCCGGAGCAGGCGCAGCACCGCCAGCTGCAGGAGCAGGCGGCGATGGGCGACCTCACGCTGGCCCGCAACGCGCTCGAGGGGTTGGCCGATGAGCGCACCCTGGCTGACAGCACTCTGGTGCTCGCATTGACCCCACCGAACGCGACCGCCTGGGAGGCACAGCGTCAGGCACTCGCCGCCATCGGCATCACCGACTCCGGCTCGCTGACGCCGACCGCAGTGGCACAGGCGATGGCCGAGCTCGGGAACCAGATCGCCTCCGGCGACTATTCCGAGGCGGACGTCTCGAATCTGCAGACGCTCTACGACCTGTACGGCAAGAACCCGCAGGTGATGGCGCAGATGAACCTCGCCATGGGTGGCGAGAACGTCGTGAGCCTGGTCGACGAGCTGGGCCGTGGCGCGTTCGACGGCAGCATCCCGGCCGCCGCAGCTCTCGCGTTGGCGCAGAGCGTGCGTGGCGGCCTGTCGGTCGGCTCGGAACGCTGGTCGCCCCTGACCGGTCAGACCTTCGCCGAAGAGATGATGGCGAACGCCAGCACGACCGTCGGCGGTGACCCCGCGGCGATCGGCTTCCTGTTCGGCGACCCGACGAACGCCCCGATCGGTGTCACCACCACGCTCGCGCTCGCCGACATGATCGATCAGGAGGAGCGCGGGAACTACCACATTTGGCAGGACGGCTCGCCCATGCCGGGTGGCACGACGCTCGCGTTGCTCGAGGAGGAGCAGACCGGTCTCTCCGGTCTCCGGGTCGTCGACCTCGCCGGCCGTGTGCTCGACACGCTGGGTCAATACCCGGACGAGGCGCTCGACTGGCTGACGAGCACTGAGGCGGACGGCGTCACGGGTGAAGGGACGCTCGGTGAGAACCGGGTCGATTACTGGTACGGCGAGCGCGACTGGTCGACGTATGACCAGTTCGAGGGCCCGGCCGGCCTCTGGGCAGGCGCCCAGAACGCCACCGGTGGGCCGGCGGACGGGAGTGGTGCTTACTCCCCGGAAGTGTGGGGGCGTGCCGCGACGTTGACTCACGACGTGATGAACGCGCTGGCCGGCAACGACCAGTTCCTCACTGAGAACATCAGCGAGATCGCGTCGATCAAGATGGTCGCCGCCCTGACACCGCAGATCCCGGGCTTCGTCGAGGATCCGCTGAACGCGGAGGGCGATGACGGCGGCTCGACGCTGGTGTCGCAAGTGTTCGGCACGGGAGATCCGAGAGAGTACGCCCGCGTCTCGAAGTCGGTCCTCGCCGAAATCTTCGGAGCGGTCGGTGACCACCCCGCCGGTGCGGAGGCGCTGCGGGACGTGGTGTCGAGCTACCAGGTCGCTCTCACGGAGGCCGCTTCGGCGGAGAACGCGTCCGTGCCCGGCCTCACGCAGCGTGTCGTCGTCCTCCAAGGCTTGCTCGACGGCGCGGCGGACGGCGCTGCACTCGGCGAGGCCACCCGCCAGGACGAGGCCATCGAGGCGGCACTCGGGATGCTCTCCGACGCCATCGGTCTCATCCCCGTGCCTGGACTCGGCGGTGCCGCGGACATCGCACAGGGCTATGTGCTCGGACAACTGATCGGTGCCGCCGAGGCACATGACGTCGCCGCGTTCGCGAACAACCACGCGACCCTGGCCGAGGAACTCGGTGGGGAGGCGGCCGACAACCGGCAGGCGATCCGGATCATGGTCGCTCAGATCGTGTGGGAATCACAGCGCCCGGAAGGCGTGCCCGACCCGTCCGGACTCGATACGGAGGCGCTCGAGGACTGGTTCCAGGAGAACGAGACGAAGATCAATGCGGCGCTCGATTCGCAGGACGGCGGGTTCAAGATCGACGGCTTCGCCAGCCGCTACAGCGACGCCTATCGCGGGGCCGGCAGACCGGAGGATCCGGAGTGACGATTCGATTGCGCCTGACTGCTGTCGGAGGACTCACCGCCATCCTCATCGCGCTGACCGGGTGCACACCGACCGCGCCATCGACGTCCGGACAACCGTTCCCGGATGTCGTCTGGGCTGACGGAGAGCCTTCGGGCGAATTCGAACAGGATGCTTGGGTTCAAGCGGCTCGGTCGGCGCTGACCGCCCTCGCTGTGGCACAGAACCGCAACGACTTCGAATTGCCGGAGCTGGTCGAATCCACGACGTACGAGGTGCGGTCGGCCGCCTGGCGCGGCGCGCGGGATCGTGTCGAGGCCGGAGAGCGGACCGACGTGCACCCCGGACCGCAGCCGCTGGAACCACAGAGCGTCGAGGTGTCGGCGGACGGTCGAAGTGCGAGCGTCCAGGCATGCGTCGCGCTCGACTGGTCGTCGCCCCAGGGCACTCCTCCGGAATCCTTCGACACGGCCGGAGCGGAGTACCGCCTCGAGCGCACCGAGGACGGCCGGACCGTCCTCGACGCCATCGTCGGCTTGCCGAACCTCGACTGCGCGACTGCTGATCCCGCCGTCGGGCTGTTCGATCCGGCCCCGAAGGAGTCTTCTGTGACGGATGTCGATCAGATCGTCCGCCCACAGACCGACTGATCTGGTCGGACGTCGGACACGGCGCACTCCGGATCCTGGCTCGCTCCGTCGTCGCTAGGCTGATCGAGGTCGCGTCGAGCGGCCCGCACTTCCAAGGGGATCCTGCATGCGCATCAAGCTGACGTTGACCAGGCCGTCGGGGTCGTCCGCCGACATCGTCGTGACGACGGACGCGGCGGCGAGCATCGCCGAGGTCGCGTCGACCATCGCGCGCGTCGACCCGCAGGGGCCCGATTCCGCGAACGCCGACTTCACGCTGCACGCGCGCTTGCCGGGGTCGACCGAGACCCTCCCACTCCCGCCGGAGGCCCCCATCGGCGAGGCCTGGGTCGGTTCGGGTGCCGTCATCGAGCTCGCCGACGCGGGGGTCTACTACTCCGCGGCGCGCACGGGCCAGGCTCCCGCGGTCGCCGTGGTCAGGGTCCTCTCCGGCGACGACGCGGGCCGTGAGTTCACCCTGCCGGCCGGCAGCTGGACCATCGGACGTGAGGCGAGCTGCGACATCGTCCTCGACGACCCGCTCGTCTCGAAGCGTCACGCACGCCTCGAGGTCGGCGGCGAGATCGAACTCGTCGACCTCGGCGCCGCCAACGGCATCGTCGTCGACGGTGGCATCGTGCCTCGACTCAAGGTCATCGAACCCGAGCGCGTGCTCATCGGCGACACCGAGGTCGAGATCGGGTTCGCCGGGACCGTCGGCCGTGCGGGTGTCGTCCCGAAGGCCGGGCCGGTGTACTTCAACCGCTCGCCGCGCGTCGAACAGCGCTACGCGGGGGAGACCTTCCCCGCCCCCGAGCCGCCGACCGAGCGCGAGAACCAGCCGTTCCCACTCCTCGGCATGCTCACGCCCATGCTCCTCGGTGGCGCGATGTACTTCTTCACGAAGAACCCGCTGTCGCTCATCTTCATCGCCATGACGCCGCTCATGCTCATCGGCAACTACTTCACCGGTCGCGGGCGCAACAAGCGCAAGCTCAAGCAGCAGATCAAGATCTTCGACGAGCGGCTCGAGTCCCTCGGCAAGCAGCTCGCGGCGGAACGCGAGATCGAGCACGACGTCCGCATGCGCGAGGCGCCGTCCACCTCGGAGGCGCTCAAGCACGCGCTCACGCGGGGGCCGCTGCTGTGGACCAGGCGCCCCGAGCACTGGTCCTTCCTGAACCTCCGGCTCGGCGTCGGCACGATGCCCTCGCGCAACGAGGTCTCGGCGAAGGCCCGCGACAGCTTCCTGCCGGAGTTCCAGGAACGACTCGAGAAGCTCAAAGACCAGTACGCCACCGTCGCCGACGTGCCGATCATCGACAACCTCTACGACGCCGGCGCGCTCGGCATCGCCGGTTCACCGCAGACCGCCGGTGGAGCCGTGAACGGCATCCTCGTCCAGCTCACCGCCCTCCACTCGCCGGCCGAGGTCGTCGTCTCGGCAATCGTCTCGCCCGCGTGGTCGAACGCCCTCTCGTGGGTCAAGTGGCTCCCGCACGCGTCCTCGCCGAACAGCCCGCTCGACGTCGGTCACCTCGCCGACAGCGTGTCGAGCGGCAACCTGCTGCTGGCCGCGATCGAGGAACTCGTCCAGACCCGCCTGCAGGCGGCCCGGGCAGGCGACGCCCGACGCGGAGCCATCTCCGAGAAGCAGGCGGCCCAGGAGCGCGGCGCGGAGATCGGGACCAAGAGCTCCAACGACACCGGCACGAAGTCCCCGATCCCCGCGATCGTCCTGCTCATCTCCGACGACGTCGGCGTCGACCGCGCACGCCTCGTCCAGCTCGCCGAGATCGCGGCGGACGCGGGTGTCTTCCCGATCTGGATCGCCGACGACGTCGTCTCACTCCCCGCAGCCTGCCGCACCTTCCTGCAGGTGCCGGAGGCCGGGGCCGGCGTCGACGCACCGGCGACGGTCGGCATGGTCCGCCTCGGCTACTCCGTCGACGACGCCCGCCCGGAGTTCGTCGACCCGGTGACGGCCCTCGACTACGCGCGACGCATGGCCTCGGTGATCGACGCCGGTGCCCTCGTCGAGGACTCGAGCGACCTGCCGCGGTCGGTGTCGATGGTGACGCTGCTCGGGCCGGAGCTCACGACCTCGAGCGACGCCGTGGTCGACCGCTGGCGGCAGAACTCCTCGATCCACGACCGCACGCCGGGGCTCCCGCCGAAGCCCCGCCGGGCCGGCCAGCTGCGCGCGACCGTCGGATCGGGCGGTGTCGACGCCATGCACCTCGACCTCCGTGCCCAGGGCCCCCATGCCCTCGTCGGCGGGACGACGGGTGCCGGTAAGAGCGAGTTCCTGCAGGCCTGGGTGCTCGGGATGGCGGCCGAGTACAGCCCCGACCGCGTCTCGTTCCTCTTCGTCGACTACAAGGGCGGTTCGGCCTTCGCGGACTGCGTGACGCTCCCGCACTGCGTCGGACTCGTCACCGACCTCAGCCCGCACCTCGTCCGCCGGGCGCTCACGAGCCTCCGCGCCGAGCTGCACTTCCGCGAGCACCTGCTCAACCGGAAGAAGGCCAAGGACCTCCTCGAGCTCGAGAAGCGGGGCGACCCGGACTCGCCGCCCGCCCTCGTCCTCGTCATCGACGAGTTCGCGGCGCTCGTCGGCGAGGTCCCGGAGTTCGTCGACGGCGTCGTCGACATCGCCCAGCGCGGTCGCTCGCTCGGGATCCACCTCATCATGGCGACCCAGCGGCCTGCCGGCGTCATCAAGGACAACCTGCGCGCGAACACCAACCTCCGCGTCGCGCTGCGCATGGCCGACGAGTCCGACAGCCAGGACGTGGTCGGCGTCAAGGACGCGGCGCACTTCGACCCGGGCGTCCCCGGCCGCGGCATCGCGAAGACCGGTCCCGGTCGCCTGAGCATCTTCCAGTCCGGCTATGCGGGCGGCTGGACGAGCGACGAGCCCAAACGTTCCGACATCGAGGTCCGGGAGCTGCGGTTCGGCGGCGAGACGCGCTGGGAGGAGCCCCGCGCGGCCGACGCCGAGGAGGAGCGCGACCTCGGCCCCACCGACCAGCAGCGGCTCGTCGCGAGCATCATCGCCGCAGCCGACCGGGCGTCGATCCCGGCGCCGCGACGCCCCTGGCTCGACGAGCTCGCGCCCGTCTACGACCTCAGTAAGCTCCGTCAGCGGTCCGACGCCGAACTGCTCATCGGTGTCGCCGACCTCCCGGACTCGCAGGAGCAGCGTCCGGTCTACTTCCGGCCGGACGTCGACGGCCACATCGCCGTGTTCGGCACGGGCGGCTCGGGCAAGAGCACCGTCCTGCGGACCCTCGCCACGGCGGCGGGCATCACGCCGCGTGGCGGTCCGGTCGAGGTGTACGGCCTCGACTTCGGCGCGGGCAGCCTCCGCATGCTGGAGGCCTTACCGCACGTCGGCTCGATCATCCCCGGCGACGACCAGGAGCGCGTCATCCGACTGCTCCGCCGGATCAAGGAGATCGTCGACGAGCGCAGCGTCCGGTACGCCGAGGCGAACGCGTCCTCCATCACCGACTACCGCCGCGTCTCGGGTCGCAACGACGAGCGCCGCATCCTGTTGCTCGTCGACGGCTTCCAGTCCTTCCGGCAGGAGTACGAGACGACGCTCGGCCTGTCCTCCTGGTACACGCTGTTCCAGCAGCTCATCACCGACGGTCGGCAGCTCGGCGTGAACATCGCGTTCTCGGCCGACCGCCCGGGCTCCGTCCCGACGAACATCAGCTCCGGTGTGCAGCGGCGCGTGGTGCTGCGCCTCGCGGACGAGACCGGCTACCAGCTCCTCGGCGTGCCGAAGGACATCCTCGGCCCCGAGTCGCCCGCCGGCCGGGCGATCGTCGACGGTCTCGAGGTCCAGGTCGCGATCCTCGGCGGTTCTCCGGTGCTCTCGGACCAGTCGGTCGCGACGGTCCGGCTCGCGGAGGCCATGTCCCGCGCGGGAGCCACGATCACGGCCCCGCCGATCGGCGCACTGCCGAAGGAGATCGAGGCGCGCGAACTGCCCGAGCGGGTCGGCGACCGCCCCGTACTCGGCATCGGAGACGCCGACCTCGCACCGATCGGGTTCGACCCGTCCGGCGCGTTCCTCGTCGGCGGCCCTCCCGGCAGCGGTCGGACGAACGCCGTCGCATCCCTGGTCGGCGCCATGCGACGCTTCGATCCGGTGACGCGCTTCGTCTACTTCGGCTCCAAGCGCTCGGAGCTGCTGCGGGAGCTGCGCTTCGACGAGTCGGCCGTCACCCCCGAGACGATCGCCGAGCAGGCGAAGGCGCTGTCCGCGGCGATCGCGGCCGAGACGGTGACCGGCCGGACGGTCGTCGTCATCGAGACGCTGTCGGACTACCTCAACGGCATCGCCGACCCACCGCTCGTGGAGCTCATCAAGGCCATCAAGCGCAGCGACCATCTCGTGATCGCCGAGAACGAGGTGTCGGGCTGGTCGTCGTCCTGGCCGCTCATGGGCGAGATCAAGAGCGCCAGGCGGGGCATCCTGTTGCAGCCGGAGCAGATGGAGGGCGACCTCGTCCTCCGGACGACCTTCCCCCGGCTCGCACGCAAGGACTTCCCGCAGGGGCGCGGAATGTACGCGAACCGCGGTGCGCTGTCGCGCGTGCAGCTGCCGATCGCGCCCGAGTTCCCCGTCTCCTGAGCGGCGTCGTCCCCGGATGGGGACTGCATGGGGAGTGCTCCCCATGTGCTCCCGCGAGGCGTTGTGGTTACATGATGAAGGCACCGACGGTGCCGGTGACCACAACGAAGGAGCAAGACTCATGGCCAACATCAACGTCAACTACAGCGAGATCAAGCAGGCCGCCGTCAACCTGACGACGGGTAAGGGCGAGGTCGAGACCACGCTCAACCGCCTCCAGACCCTCATCAACAACCTCGTGTCCTCCGGGTTCCAGACCGACACCGCGTCCGGCACCTTCAACGAGACCTACACGGCCTTCACGCAGAGCGCGACGGTCACGATCCAGCACCTCGACAAGCTGTCGGGCTACCTCAACAACGCCGTGACCACGCTCGAGCAGACCGACGCAGCCCTCGCTGCCGGCGCCGGCCAGTAGTCACCACCGTCGGCTTCGCTCTGCGCGCCCTCCCGACCAGGTGTCGGTGAGGGCGCGCGGGTTTTCCGGCGAAGGCGACCCACGGCGACAGCGACGCAGCACCACGCGACGAGGAGCGAGCAGTGTACGGCGACACCCAACAGATCCGCCTCCGCGCGACGGAGCTACGAACCCTCGCGACCGAGGTCCGTAGCCGCGCCGGGGACCTCCGCTCAGCCGCCGAGCTCGCGTGGACCTCCACCGCGGCGGAGACCTTCATCGAGCAGCTCGGCACCCGGGCGGTCTCGCTCGAGAACTCGGCGACGCAGCTCGACGACGCGGCCGACAAGCTCGACGCGCACGCGACCGCCGTCGAACACGTGAAGCAGCTCATCGAAGATGCCGCGCGTTGGGTGGGCGACCGCTGGAACGACGCGGTGAACCTCGTCTCCGGCGCGGTCGAGACCGTCAAGGACGGCGCCGCGAAGGTGTTCGAGTTCTTCGGCCAGGAGGTCCCGGACTTCCTCGTGCACCAGGCCAAGGACATCGTCGCCTCCACGCCATCGCTTCCGACACCCGGTGACCGCAGCTGGCTGGACCTTGCAGACCTCTACCGCAGCCGAGGATGGACCCCCTGATGCCCATGACCCGTACCCGCCCGGCTCCCGCCGCGGCAGCCTTCCTGCTGACCGCGGACGAACTCCACGTCCTGGAGCACCGCACCCCGCACATCGTGCTGCCACCCGCCTTCCACACCGAATGGGGTTCGGACGTGTCGCCCGCCGAAGTCCGTGAGCGCGAGCAGCGAGCCGTCGCGCGGCTCCGGGAGCGGCGACTCCTCGCCCGCGGCGACGACAGCCTCCCGGACGACCTCACCGCTGACGTCGACCCCGATTTCGCCGCCTTCCTGTCGATGCCGCAGTTCGCGACGGCGGCCGTCGACGCCTCCTGCTGGACCCTCGACCGGACGGCGATCCAGTCCGTCTCCGTGATCGGCGCGCACGCTCTGGCGCTGTTGCGGACGCAGCGGGTCGACCACTCGGACGCGTCCGTCGCCGAGCACGGCACGGCCGCGCGCGACGAGGACGCCGTCGAGATCTGCGCCTTCGACACCGCCGGCTTGGCGCAGCAACTCCTGCGACCCCTCTCCGCGCTCCACGACGTCCCCGACGCGCGGGGTCGTTCGACCGACGTGGTCGTCCTCCCGCTCGCGGACGCCGAGGCGCTCGTCCTCGCGCTCCGCCAGGACCGACCTGACGTCGTCGGCGCGGTCGTCGAACAGCTCCACAGCCCGCAGGCCGCGGTGCTCCTCGGCGGCGTCGCCCAGCGGATCGACGGCGGCTTCCGGCTCGACGCACTCTCCCGGAGCGGGCAGCCCATGAGACGGTGGACGGACACGTGGCTCCGTGGTGCCGACGGCTGGGTCGCCGTGTCGGTCGACACTCCGGACGTCGAAGCGGCGGGTATGGACCCGTCCACCGTCGCCGAGGGGACCCGGGTCTCGCTCCGGGCCGTCCGTCGCGCGGACATCGTCGCCGAGGTATTGGCGATCGCCGCGACCATCCAGGGAGCCCGGGCATGAGCGGCATCACGGTCTCCGGTGGAGCCGGCGGCGTCGGCGCGAAGCTCGACGACATGCGGCTGCAGGCGCAGCAACTCGCCACGTTGTCGACCGAGCTGATCGGGCGTTCGGGCACGGCCGCCGCGAAGGCGGTCGACGGCGACCTGCTCGAGTCCACGATCCTGTCCCCGGTGACGGGGGCGGCCGCGGAAGGCGCCATCGTCCTCGCCTCCGGTTCCCTCCTCCTCGTCGCGACCGAGACCGGCGTCTCCGCCGTCTTCCTCGAGGGCGCCGTCGTCGCCTACGAGACCGCCGACCAACTGATCGCCGCAGCGACCGTCGCACTCCACAACGGGGTCGCCTTCGTCATCGGCGTCCTCGCGGTGCCGGTCGGCCTCGTCGCAGCGGCGGGCGTGGCGGTGGTGGGCGGGGCGTGGATGCTCACCGTGGCAGGCGTCAACATCGTCGTCGAGGGTGTCGACTCGCTCGTCGAGGGCGCCCAGCAGACGCTCGACCAGATCGGCGACAACCCCTGGCTGCTGCTCTCGCCGGCCGGCGTCGCGGGACTGTTCACCGCCAACTCGATCGCCGCCTACTCACCGCAGGAGGTCATCGACCGGACCGCCGCGACGTATGCGGACGCACTCGCGAGACTGCAGGAACTCGCTCCGATCGCAGGTCAGGCGGCCAACGAATGGTTGGGCGACAACGCGTGGATCGAGGACATCCTCACGGACGGCGCCCCAGGCCTGCTGGCCGGCCTCACCTTCCTCCCCGGGCTGTTGCCCGGCTTCAACGGACTCATGTCGGTCGTCACCGGCCAGGGCTGGCCGCCGCTCACCTATGAGCAGGCGATCGACGCCATCGCCACCGGTGGCGGCCGGTTCGGCCTCTTCGACGACGGGCAGGGCGGCCTCGCCATGGATCCCGACGACCCCTCACAGCCGCTCGCCGTGCCTCGAGACCGAACCGTCACCGACCTCGGCGACCTCCTGCAGGGTTCGGCGGACATCGACAAGGGTGAGGACGAGCTCAGCAACATCCGCGTGATCCAGTCGGCCGGACCGCCGCCGAGCTGGATCGTGCAGATCCCGAGCACGCAGGTCTGGGATCCGCACGGTGGCGCGATCTCGAACGACCTCACCTCGGACATCGCCGCCATGCAGGGTGAACAGACGGCGCTCGGACAGGCGGTGAAGGACGCGATGGCCGCCGCCGGCATCCCTCCGACGGACCCGGTGATGCTCGAGGGCTTCAGCCTCGGCGGGATCACCGCCGGGTCGTTGGCCTCGGACCCGGACTTCGGCTACAACGTCACGCACGTCGTCACGGCGGGCTCGCCGATCGCACGGTTCGACATCCCCGACGACGTGCAGGTCCTCTCGATGGAGTTCAACGAGGATCCGGTCGCCCGGCTCGACGGACAGGGGAACCCGGACTCGGCCAACTGGACGACGATCCAGGGTGACGCCCCGCGACTGGGCGGCGTCAACCCGGAACAGCAGGATCCGGGGATCGCGAGTGCCCACAACGCGCAGCGGTACGAGATGATGGCGGACGAGACGTCGTCGTCGGGAGACCCGAGCGTCGACGCCTACCTGGACTCGGCGAGCGGCTTCTTCAGCGGTGATCAACAGGTGACCGACTACAGTCCTACGCGGAGATGATCGACCGCGGCCCGACACCGGGTCGCCCGTCCACAGCCCGTTCCCGACCGTGAGGCCTTCCATGCGCATCAGCACCATCGTCCGATCCGGCGCCGTGTCGGTCGTCCTGTTGGGGCTCCTCACCGCCTGCGGGACCGCAGCGCCGACGGCGCAACGCACCCCGGCCCGCACCTCGGACCGGACGCTGGCCGCCGTCGAGGAAGCGGTCGCCGAGATCCCCGGGGCCGACTTCACGGCCGCCCGCGCCTGGGACGGCACGACGGCGTACGTCACCGCGACGCTCTCGGCGACCGACGCCTTCACCGGCGACCCCGGTGCCCTCGTGGACTACTCCCTCGCGCAGCTCGCGTCCCAGGACGAGGTCGACCGCGGGCGCTTCGTGCGATTCGCCTTCGACGCCCCCGGGCAGACCGTCGAGTCGACGATCGCCATCCTCGCGACGCTGGACATCGCCTCCGAGCAGTACGCCGGTGGCGATTCCGTGGAGCTCTCGAGCTCCGACCTCGACGCGAGGTACGGAAGCTGGCCGGGCGAGGTACCGACCCTTCCCGCCGCGTTGGGCGGTGCGGGATGACGACGATCGAGACCGCGCGGTCCACGCACACCCTGCGCAGCGAGGGCCGGACCGACACCGGGCTGGTCCGACGCCTGAACGAGGACGCGTTCTACGCCGGCGCGCCCGCCTTCGTGGTCGCCGACGGCATGGGCGGGCACGAACGCGGCGAGGTCGCGAGCCGTGAGGTCGCGGCGGCGCTCGAACGCGGCATCCCGATCGGTATGCCGACGACGACCGAGGCGGTCGTGACCACGATCGTCGCCGCCAACGCGGTCATCCGCAGCATCCCCACGCCGAACGGGGTCATCGGCACGACCGTCGCGGGCCTCGCGCTCGTGGCGCTGTCGCCGCAGACCGACCTCCACTGGATGGTGTTCAACGTGGGGGACTCCCGGGTCTACACCTGGGCCGACGGCGCACTCCGTCGGATCACCGTCGACCACTCGGCCGTCCAGGAACTCGTCGACGCCGGCTCCATCACGGAGGCGGAGGCGCGCGAACACCCCGACCGCAACATCGTGACGAAGGCGATCGGCGTCGAGGCCGGCATCGACCCGGACGTCTGGCTCCTCCCCGTCGCCGGGCGGCAGCGCTTCCTGCTGTGTTCGGACGGGCTCACCGGTGAGCTGTCCGACGAACGGATCGCCGAGGTCCTGTCGCAGGGCTTCGAGGGAGCCGCAGACCGCCTCGTGGAGCTCGCGCTGGCCGCCGGCGGACGGGACAACGTGACCGCGCTCGTCGTCGACGTCGTGTCGACCTCGCTGATGTCCAGCGGCCCCGGCTACGATGACGCGGGTGGTCTCGGGTATCTTGAAGAGACGATGCCGCGAGGCTAGAGGAGTGGCCGTGTACTCGTACGAAATGGAACCGGCCGAGGTCCGCCGTTGGCTCGCTGTGGCGGGGCCCGGCAGACTGGTGCTGGTCGACGCCCAGGGAGACGACACCGCCGCTGCCGCATTCGCCGCGGACCTCCCGGGCGACGCGTCGCTGTCGCTGATCGTCGACCGCCTCGCGGCCGGCGGTCTCTCGAACACGCCCGCGTTCGCCGCGGCCGTCTGGGACGGATCGGGCGCGACGGTCATCGTGCGCGGGCTCGCGGCCGCCGTCGTGACGAGCGCCGCCGGGACCGAGACGGTCCTGGGCGCCCGCGCGACCACCTGGGTCGAGGAACACCACGCCGACGCGGTTAGCGTCACGCTCCGGAGCGACCAGCCGAACCCGTCCGGCGTGCGCCTCCCGCTCGGGTCGGGAGCCGTCTGGACGACCTCCATCACGGCGACCCTCGACGAGGAGGCCACGGCTTCCCTCGCCGCTCCGACCACCGACGAGCGCCGGCCGACCGAGTCGTCCACGAGCACGCCGACCGCGGCGGAGCAGCTCGCGGCCCCGCCCGTCCCGGCCCCCGCCGAGCCCGCTGCATCCGCGGCGACCTCGGACGATGCGGACGACGAGACGGACGGCGACGAGGCGACCCCGGTTGCGCACGTCGAGCCCGTTCAGCCGCTCCACGTCGTGCCGTCCGTCTCCGACACCCAGTTCTTCCACGACGAGGACGACCCGGACGAGACCCCGTCGACCCCGGAGGAGCCCGTCGACGAGGGTTACGACTTCCTGTTCGGCCAGACCGTGCTCCGTCCGGTCGGTGCGGCGGCGGTCGACGAGGCGGGCGACGCCGAACGCGCGGCGGCCGAGGCGTCGGCGCACCAGCAGGCGGCAGCCACCGCGGTCGCCGCACCGGAACCCGCGGCAGCCGGACCATCGGACCTCGGCGACCACGACGGCCACACGATCCTCGCCGAGGATCTCGCCGCGCTGCGTGCGCGTCGCGCGGCCGAGACCCCGCCCGCACGGTCGTCCACCCCGTCGGCCACGCCGCTCACCTACCTCGAGCTCCCCGGCGGGACTCGCCAGTCGCTCGCCTCGCCCGTCGTGCTCGGCCGGGCGCCGAGCGTCTCGCAGGTCCCGGCGTCCGTCGTCCCGACGCTGGTCACGCTCACGGGTGACGACATCTCGCGGAGCCACGTGCGTGTCGCGGTCGAGGGCGGCACGGTCGTCGTCACCGACCTCCACTCGCGGAACGGCACGCAGGTCGTCCTGCCCGGTCAGGCACCGCAGTCCTTGCGACCAGGGGAGCCGACGCCGGTGATCGTCGGGACCGTCATCGACCTCGGCGGCGGCGTCGCGCTGCGCGTCCGAGAGGGCTGACGTGCGCCGTTCACCCTCGCAACCGCCGGCCATCCCCGGGCTGCGGTTCGAACGACAGCTCGGAGCCGGTGGGTTCTCCGACGTCTTCCTGTACGAGCAGCAGCTGCCGAGGCGTCAAGTCGCCGTCAAGGTACTCCTCGCCGAGCACCTCAGCGAGCAGACCCGCGAGGCCTTCGTCGCCGAGGCGAACCTCATGGCGCAGCTCTCCGCGCACCCCTACATCGTCACGATCTACACGGCGGACGTCGCTCCGGACGGACGACCGTACCTCGCGATGGAGTACTGCGCGGGGCCGAGTCTCGCCGAGCAGGCGAAGCTGCGGCGGTTCGCCGTCGCCGATGCACTGCGCACCGGCGTCCGCCTGGCCAGTGCGGTGGCGACCGCCCACGCGGCCGGCATCCTCCACCGCGACATCAAACCGGCCAACGTGCTCACCAACGCGTACGGCTGGCCGGCGCTGACCGACTTCGGCATCTCGCAGGCCGTCGAACTCGAGGTTCCGACGACCGCCGGCCCCGGGCGCCCTGGCGACGTCGGTTCCACCGGTGCCTCGGGCACGCACACGGTCGGTCTCTCCATCCCCTGGTCGCCGCCCGAGATGTTCGAGGACGAGCCGCATCCGGACGTCCGGTCCGACGTGTTCTCCCTGGCCGCGACGGTCTACACGCTGCTCGCCGGACGGACGCCGTTCGAGATCCCCGGGCAGTCGAACGGTGCGGCCGACCTCATCAGCCGGATCGAGCGTGGGACCGTCACCCCGCTCGGGCGCGACGACGCACCGGCTTCCCTCGTCGCGACGCTGCAGAAGGGCCTCGCGAAGGATCGCGCCAACCGCTTCGAGAGCGCCGTCGACTTCGCTCGGGCGTTGCAGCGCGTCGAGATGGAGCTGGCCTACGCGCCGACGCCCATCGACATCCCGAACCTCGTGCAGCCGCAGTCGCAGGCCCCCCGACCGGACACGTCCAGCAGTGCGTCGGACGAGACGCGGGTCCGACAGGTCCCGACGGTCGAGGCCCAGCCCCGACCCAGCGTGCCGAGCGTGCAGCCGTCGGTCGGCGACGAGACGGTCGTCCGCTCGGCGGGACCGCTCGTGCAGCCGATCCAGCCCTCGGCCCCGATCATCGTCGGAGCGGCCTCGCTGCCCTCCGAGACGATCCGCCGAGACCGCCTCGAGACCGCCGCTGCAGTTCCCACGGAGGACCCCGATGCCGATGCGGCCGGACGAGGCAGACGTCGCCGACTGACCCGCCTCCTCGTCGTGGGCGCCGTCGCGGTGCTGGCGGTCGGCGGCATCGCGGCCGGGATCATCTGGCAGGGGGCGGCCGCCGACCCGAAGCCCACGGCCGCCGCGACCGGGGCGCCGATCCAACTGAGCGACGTCCCCTCGCCAAAGCCGTTCGGCGTGAACATCAGCGAGGACGGCAGCGTCGTCACCTTCATCTGGGACAACCCGGACCCGCAGGACGGCGACTCGTACATCTACCAGGTGACGAGCAGCGGCAAGAATTCGCCGAAGGTACCGACCTCGACCTACGCGGTCGACCTGAAGCCGAGCGCTCCGGGCGCGCAGCTGTGCATCGAGGTGGTGATCGTCCGAGGCGGCGTCACCTCACCCGATCCACTCGAGATGTGCTCCCAGCAGTAGCGGGAGCGAGACGATGACCGACCACAGGGGGACCAGACGATGACCACGGACGAGGCGACCGACACGGCGACGACGAAGACGGCGGTGCGCGTCGAGTTCTGCGGCGAGGAGTACGCCGTGGACGCACGCAAGCCGTTCCTGATCGGGCGCGAGGGTGACCTCGTCGTCGACGAGAACCCCTTCCTGCACCGGACCTTCCTCAGCGTGACCTTCGATGCCGGGCTCTGGTGGCTCACGAACATCGGGAACACCCTCTCCGCGACGGTGACGGACACGACCGGTAACGTGCAGGCGTGGCTCGCGCCCGGTGCCCGGCTCCCGATCGTGTTCCCCGAGCTGCAGGTGTTGTTCAGTGCCGGGACGACGACCTACGACTTCACGATCACCTCGGACCTCGAGTACTTCAGTCCGTCGCAGCTCTCGACGACCACCGCCGGAACCACGACGGTCGGGCCGATCCACCTGACGAGCAGCCAGCGCCTCCTCATCGTGGCCCTGGCAGAGGACGTCCTGCGCCAGGCGTCGCCCGGTCGCGGCGAGATCCCGGCGTCCGCCGCCGCTGCCGCCCGCCTCGGTTGGAGCCAGACCACCTTCAACCGCAAGCTCGATAACGTCTGCGACAAGCTCGACAAGTTCGGTGTCCAGGGGCTGCGCGGCGGGCCGGGGAAACTCGCGACCGGCCGTCGTGCACGGCTCGTCGAGTACGCGGTCTCGACCCGTCTCGTGGACGCCAGCGACCTCCCGCTCCTCGACCACGCCGATCAGGCGGATGCCGGCGAGGTCGGCCCCGGCCGTTAACGAGCGCGACATCTGATGTATGTCATTCTTGTCGATGAGACTGACTCGCAACTTTGCTAGACTCAGCGGCGACCGTGGCATGATGGCGGCCGCCTGACCGAACACTTCACCTGGGGGATCGTGAGCAACTGGAGTGCCTGGCTGCGCAAACGCAAGACCGCGGCCTCGATCACGGCCCTGTCGGTCCTCGTCGCCGTGCCGGTGACCGCCGCGCTCATCCACCAGGGCTTCCCGGTCACGGAGGTCGACCTCGAGTCCCGCGACGTCTGGGTCACCAACGGCGAGTCGCTCCTCGCGGGGCGGCTCAACGATCAGATCTCCGAACTCGACGGAGCGGTGTCGACGGCGTCGAACAACGCCGACGTGCTGCAGGACGGCGACGACGTCTTCCTCCAGGACAAGGCGCTCTCCTCGCTCGAACGCATCGATCCGGCCTTCACGAGCCTCATCCAGCGTGTCTCGCTGCCGACCGGCGCGACGGTGCACTACGGCGGCGACCGACTCTCGGTCGTGGCGGGGGAGACCGGCAAGCTCTGGTCCGTCGATGCCGCGGGGGAGCTCCGCTTCGACCCCACGGAGACGAAGCCGATCGTCTCCATCGGCAAAGCCGGTCAAGCGGTCGTCACCTCGACGGGCACCATCCTCGCGGTCGCACCCGCGAAGGGGCGCCTCTACCGCATCCTGCCCGACGGCACGAAGACCGAGTCGAAGCTCCCGAAGCTCGACGACTACCAGTTGAGTGCTGCCGGTGAGCAGGCGGTCATCCTCGACCTGAAGTCCGGCGACCTCGTGAAGCAGGACGGCTCCGTCGTCGAGCTGCCGGGCAAGCCGCTGAAGATCCAGGAGCCGTCGGCATCGGACGACGCCGCCGTCATCGCGACCGGTGACTCGCTCGTCCGCGTCCCACTCGGCGGCGGCGACCCGGAGGTGCTCGACGCGGACGTCACCACAGCGGCGACGAGTGCGGCCGAGGTCACGGCACCGGTCAACCTCGACGGCTGCATGCACGGAGCCTGGGCCTCCTCGAGTCGGTACGCAGCCGAGTGCGCCGACAAGAAGCCGGTCATCGAGGACATCAACCCGGAGACCATCGGCCAGCAGCTCGTCTTCCGGGTGAACCGCTCGGTCATCGCCCTGAACAACGTCCAGACCGGCAACTCCTGGCTCGTCCAGGCGAACATGCGCCTCGTCGACAACTGGGACGAGGTGACACCCCCGCAGGAGGAGGACGGCGAGGACGGCGACGAGAAGGCGTCCGAGCAGTCCTTCGAGGACACGCTCGCCGAGCGCACCGAGGAGAACCGTCCGCCGATCGCCCGCGACGACGCGTTCGGCGTCCGTCCGGGTCGCGCGACGGTCCTGCCGCTGCTCGACAACGATTCCGATGCGGACGGCGACGTCCTGACGATCCAGAACACCAGCGACGTCGCGGCGGAGACCGGCAAGCTGGAGTACATCGACGGCGGGCGTGCGCTCCAGTTCACCCCGGCCGAGGGGTTCGTGGCCGGGACGACGTCGTTCCGCTACTCCGTCAACGACGGCCGCCCAGGCGGCGTGGCCGAAGCGAACGTGAGCATCGCCATCAAACCGCCCGAGGTCAACGAGCCGCCGACGTCCCATCGCGAGGCCGCCGTGTCGGTCGAGGCCGGGCAGACGGTCACCTACAATGTGCTCGCCGACTGGCGTGATCCCGACGGCGACGACATCTTCCTCCAGTCGGCGTCGCCGGCGTCCAGCGACCTCGTCCGGTTCACCCCGGACGGGTTCGTGACGTTCACGCACGCCTCGCCCGAGATGGGTCCGCGCGACGTCAAGTTCGTCGTGTCCGACGGGGTCACCTCGGCGGAGGGCACCCTCAAGGTCGACGTGCAGCCCGCCGGAGCCTTGAGCCCGATCGGGACACCCGACTTCGTCTCGACCTTCGTCGGCGAGTCCGCGCTCGTCCAACCGCTGGCGAACGACCAGTCCCCGAGTGGGGCCCCGCTCGGCCTCATCGGTGTCGAGGCCCTGCAGGGCGGACTCGTGTCCTCGCCGAGCCTCGAGAAGCAGTCGGTCACCGTGTCCTCGAACGAGCCCGGCACCTACTACCTGAAGTACACACTCGGCGCCGGAATCGCCTCCAGCATCGGGCTCATCCGCGTCGACGTCCTCGAGAAGCCCACCGACGTGCGGCCCCCCGTCGCTGTGAAGGACGAGGGATATCTCCGGCCGAACGAGACGATCACGATCCCGGTCCTCGCCAACGACGAGTCACCGGGCGGGCAGGTGCTCGCCGTGCAGTCCGTCTCCGTTCCCGACGAGTCGACCTCGTTGTCCGTCGAGGTCCTCGACAGCGCGGTCATCCGCGTCTCCTCGTCCGCGCCGATCGAACAGCAGCTGCAGTTCACCTACGTCGTGTCCGACGGCACCTCGTCGGCGACGGCGGCCGTGACCGTCGTGCCGGTGCCACCGCTGCCGAAGCATCAGGCACCGGTCGCGACCGATGACGCGGTCGTCGTCCGAGCGGGCGACATCGCCAACGTCGCGGTGCTCGAGAACGACTACCACCCGGACGCGGCGGTCATGCTCGTCGATCGCGAGCTCGTCGAGGATCCGACCGCCGGCCTCGCGTTCGTCGACGACGACGAGGTCCGCTTCCAGGCGCCGAGCGAACCGGGCACCTACACGACGACGTACCGCGTGTACGACACCTTCGGTGAGGCCGACACGGCGACGGTCACGTTCAACGTGGTCGGCGAGGACAAGAAGAACAACCAGCCGCCCGTGCCGCAGCTGCTCACCTCGCGCGTGTTCGCGGGTGCGACGGTCCGCGTGGACGTCCCGCTCGACGGGCTGGACCCGAACGGTGACTCCGTCGTCGTCGACGACATCGCCTCGGCACCGTTGCTCGGTCGGGTCATCGAGCAGGGGAGTACGTGGTTCGTCTACGAGGCGGCTCCGGACTCCTCCGGGACCGACACCTTCCAGTACCGGGTGAAGGACACCTACGGCGCGGTCGCCGTCGGCACGATCAAGATCGGGGTCATCGGACGCCCGGAGGTCGACGGCCAGCCGAACGCGGTCGACGACTACATCGAGGTCCTCCCGGGCAAGGTCGCTTCCGTACCGGTGCTCTCGAACGACTCCGATCCGAACGGGTACAAGCTCAAACTCGAACCGAAGCTGCTCTCGGTGGACGACGGCCTCACCGCCGAGGTCAGCAAGAGCCGCGTCGTCATCGAAGTGCCGGAGGAGGAGGCGTTCTTCACCGTCCGGTACCAGATCACCAACGGCAAGGGTGGCATCGACAGCGCCTACATCCAGGTCAAGGTCACGAAGGACGCGAAGCCGCAGTTCCCCGAGGCGGATGACCACGTCCTCGAGGACGCCGACATCGTCGGCAAGAAGACCATCGACATCGACGTGCTCGACGGCGCGCAGAACCCCGGCGGGCTGATCGACGACCTGAAGCCGAGCCTCGAAGGTGTGAACGCCGCCTCCGGCGAGGTCCGCGACGGTGGCACCATCCGGGTGACCCTCACCGACCGACGCCAGGCGATCGCCTACCGGTTGACGGACCCGGTCACGCAGCTGAGTGGCGCCGCGTTCATCATCGTGCCGGCCGCGACGGACGGCGAGCCACCGCGGATGAAGAGCCCGCTGCCGGAGCAGATCGTCAAGGTCAACGAGACGCGCACCTGGAAGCTTTCCGACATCACCGAGGCGCCCTCGGGCAAGCCGGTCACGATCGCCTCCGAGGGCAGCGTCGTCAACTTCCGGAGCAACGGCACGTCGAGCTACGTCGACGACGCCACGATCACCTTCACCCCGGCGAAGGACTACCGCGGACCCGCCTCGGTGAGCTTCGAGGCCACGGACGGCCGAGAGAGCAAACTGCTCACGCTGCCGATCACGGTGGGCGACCCGAACCTCGAAGACGTCCCGCCGACGTTCACCCCGCCGACGGTGACGATCGAGGCCGGCGAGGCTCCGGTGACCGTCGACCTGCGGGCGTCGAGCGACCACCCGAACCCGAAGATCCTCGCGGCGCTCACCTACCAGGGCTTCGGTGGCACGACCGCGGGCGTCCAGGGCAGCCTCTCCGGTTCGCAGGTGTCGATCTCCGCCCCGCAGGGGACGCAACCCGGTACCTCGGCCACGCTGACGTTCACCGTGAACTACAAGGAGTACTCCGTCCCGGGGTCGATCAACGTCCGCGTCGTCTCCTCGACCAGGCCGCTCCCACGTGCCATCGACGACCGCGTCGAAGAGGGCCGCAAGAACAAGGCCGAGTCGATCAGCGTGCTCGCGAACGACTACAACCCGTTCCCCGACACCCCGCTCAAGATCGTCGACGCCACCGTTGAGAGCGCGCCGGCCGGTGGGGCGACGGCCACGTTCTCCGGTGGCACGGTAACGGTCACCCCCGGTTCGTCGAAGAGCGGGACCGTGAGCGTCATCTACACGGTCCAAGACGCGACGAACGACCCCAACCGGAAGGTCCAGGGTCGCATCACGGTCATCGTGAAGGACGTGCCCGATCCACCGTCGCTCAGCCTGAAGAGTGCGAAGAGCGGCAAGATCACCGTCGTCGTCGGCGGTTCGCCGGCGAGCAACGGCTCGCCCATCGACTACCACGCGGTGAAGTGGAGCGGCGGCGGGGAGAAGCAGTGCGCCCCCGGCAACGACTGCACCTTCGACGTGACGAACGGGCAGAGCTACACCTTCACCGCCTATGCCCACAACGCCGTGGGTCCGAGCGCAGGTTCGAACGAGATCTCGGCGACCGCCTACGGCGTGCCGAGTGCGCCACAGAACGTCTCGCTGAAGTCGTCAGGGGATGCGCCGGCGACGTTGACCATGCGGTGGAACGCCCCCGCCGACACCGGCGGACAGGTCGACAAGTACCACTGGCGGATCATGAGCGGCTCCAGCACGGTGCAGACCGGGACGACGGGTGGCACCAGCGACTCGGTGGGTGGCATCGGCGCCGGTACCTACCAGGTCTACGTCTCTGCGGAGGGTCCCGGAGGTACCGGACCTGAAGGTGGGCCGGCCGAGGTGACGGTGAACAATCCGCCGCCGCCGAAGCCGAGCGGCTCGCTCTACAAATCCGGTCAACCGCACGCGTGTCAGAGCGGCGGTACCGGTTGCTACGACGTCGGAGTCCGCTACGCCGACGTCCCGAACGGCAACTACGACGTGCGGATCCAGCGCAATGGCTCGGCGGTGGGTTCGACCTCGAACATCAACGCCAGCGGGACGGGCAGCTTCGTCCACAACAACCACCTGGGCGTCATCCCCGCCGGTGAGACGATCACCGCGTTCTTCCGGAACACGGCGACGGGCGAGACGTTCAGCATCGGGGCCACCTCAGCAGCCGCATGGAACGCGATGTAGCGGCTCGACCTTCCACCTCTCCCTCCTACACGAAAGCATCCAACACCTCCATGACTGTCACGCAGGAACAGGCCACCTGGTTCGCCGACGCGTTCGGCAAGCTCGTCGGCAACGTCGAGCAGGCCATCCTCGGCAAGGAGCACGTCATCAAGCTCGTCGTCACGGCCATGCTCTCGGAGGGCCACGTGCTCCTCGAGGACTACCCGGGCACCGGCAAGACCGTGCTCGCGAAGGCCCTCGCGAACACGCTCGACGGCACGAGCTCGCGGATCCAGTTCACGCCCGACCTCCTGCCGTCCGACGTCACCGGTGTGACGATCTACGACCAGGGCAAGGGGATCTTCGAGTTCCACAAGGGGCCGATCTTCGCCTCCATCGTGCTGGCGGACGAGATCAACCGTGCCTCGCCGAAGACGCAGTCGGCACTCCTCGAGGTCATGGAGGAGGGCATCGTCACGATCGACGGCACGAGCTACGAGGCCGGCCAGCCCTTCATGGTCATCGCGACGCAGAACCCGATCGAACAGGCGGGCACCTACAAGCTGCCCGAGGCGCAGCTCGACCGTTTCCTCATCAAGACGACGCTCGGCTACCCCGACCGCCAGACCTCCGTGAACCTGCTGCTCGACGCCTCCAACCGGGCACGCGCGACGAAGGTGCAACCGATCATCGCCTCCAGCGCGGTCGTCACCATGGCGCAGCTCGCGACCGAGGTGCACGTCGACGGCAGCATCCTCGAGTACGTCGCCGACGTCGTTGCGGCCACCCGCGATGACCAGGACGTCGCCCTCGGCGTGAGCATGCGTGGTGCTCTCGCGCTCGTGCGCGCCGTCAAGACCTGGGCGATCTCGCAGGGACGCACCTACGTCACCCCCGACGACGTCAACGACCTCGCGCAGGCCGTCCTCGCGCACCGCATCATCATCGACCCCGAGTCCGACTTCGCCGGCGTGACCGCGCAGGACGTCGTCGCCCGGGTCCTCGTCAGCATCGCTCCGCCGGCGTACCGCGCAGCATGAGCGAGACCCTCGAGCAGCGCGCCACCGCCGCGCCGGACGGATCCGATCCGGTCCGCACGGCGTCGGTCGGTGCGCCTGCCGAGGCGGGCCAGGACGGCCCCGATGCGCACGTCGACGGTGCGCCGGCTCCCGCCCGACGGCCGAACCCGTTCCGCAGCGCGCTCGACGGCGTCGGTGCCGTCGTCGTGCCCTGGGCCAGGGTCGCCTGGACGGCAGCGCAACCCGTGCTCGCTGTCGTCAGCGGCCTCGGCTGGGTCGTGCTCGCGATCGGCGTCATCGCGACCGTCGCCGGCTTCATCCTGGGGTGGGCGGAACTCGTCTTCCTCGGCTTCGTGCCGCTGGCCGCGTTGCTGGCCTCCGTCGCCTACCTCTTCGGGCGGTCGACCTTCCGTATCTCCATCCACTTGAACCCCACCCGGGTGACCGTCGGCGAGCGCGCGATCGGGCAGGTCCTCATCGCCAACCCCGGCAACCGCGCCACGACGCCCACGCGCCTCGAGGTCCCCGTGGGCTACGGCCTCGCGGAGTTCGCCATTCCGGCGATCCCGAAGGACGGCGAACACGAGGAACTGTTCGCCGTTCCGACGAACCGGCGAGCCGTCATCCCAGCCGGGCCCGCCGTGTCGGTCCGTGGCGACCAGCTCGGCCTGTTGCGCCGCGAGGTGCGCTGGACGGAACCGGTCGAGCTCTTCGTGCATCCCGAGACCACGCGCCTCCACCCGACGGCCGCCGGTCTCATCCGCGACCTCGAGGGCCTCGTCACGAAGACCATCACGAACAACGACATCTCCTTCCATGCGCTCCGCGGGTACGTCCCCGGCGACGACCGCCGCTACATCCACTGGAAGTCCTCCGCGAAGACGGGCCAGCTCATGGTGCGGCAGTTCGAGGAGACGCGGCGGTCGCAGCTCACCATGGTGATGACGACCGACTCGCGCTATTACGCCGACGACGAGGACGAGTTCGAGTTGGCGGTGTCGCTCACCGCGTCGATCGCGACCCAGGTGATCCTCGACCAGGTCCCGATCAGCGTCGTGACTGACCGGCTCGCGCTGCGGACCCACACCGTGACCTCCTTCCTCGACGACAGCTGCCGTCTGCAGCTCGCCGAGGGCACCTTCGACACCCCGCGCACCTTCGCCCGGGAGACCACGAAGCGCCTCCCGGCACCGAGCGTCGTCATCATCGTCGCCGGTTCGCGACTCGAGGCACAGGAGTACCGGGGGATCCAGCGCCTCTTCGGTCCCGACGTCAACGTGTTCGGCATCCGCGTCGAACGCGGTGCACGGGCCGGCATCAAGGACGTCGCCGGGATGAACGTCATGACGGTCGGAGCCTTGAGCGACCTCGCCAAGGTCATGTCGAGGGCGCTGTGAGCGGGGTCGACGAGCGCACGACGGTGCGCCCGCCACGCGCGGCCGCCGGGTCCGCCGCGGACGTCGACGTCCAGGGCATCGTCCCGACCTTCGTCGCGCCGTGGCCGTTGCCCGGCCGCTCCTGGATCGACCTCGCGGTCGTCTTCGTCCTCGCGGCCCTCGGCCTGCTCGGCTTCGGTGCGGCGCTCAGCGGCACCGGGTTCCTCCTCGCCGGTCTCGGTGGCCTCGCGCTCGGCATGGCGGTGGGCGTCGCCTCCCACGCCCTCCGGCTGAACGCGCTCCTGACCGGCCTCTCGACCGTCCTCGTCTTCTACGTCTTCGGCAGTGCCCTGGCGATGCCGTCCGTGGCGACGTTCGCGGTCCTCCCGAACCTGCGGACCCTCGGTGGCATCAGCATCGGCGCCGTGTTCGGGTGGAAGGACTTCGTCACCCTGCAGACCCCGCTGAGCGCGCCCGCGTACATCATGACCCTGCCCTACGTCGCTGGGCTGCTCGTCGGTGTCGTCTCCGCCGTGCTCGCCGTCCGCTGGCTGCCACGGCGTCCGCAGGTCGCCGTCCGCTGCGCCATCGTGCTCGTCGGCCCGACCGTGCTGTACGCTCTCGGCGTCCTCCTCGGCACGCAGACGCCCTTCCTGGCGGCCGTCCGCGGGATCGCGTTCGCGCTCATCGCCCTCCTCTGGCTCGGGTGGCGGCCGGGTGCCGGTCGTGGCGAGAACGCGGCAGCGTCGACCACCGCCGTCCTCCGTCGCAAGAAGATCATCGGTACGGCGGTCCTCGCCGCGGTCGCGGTCGTCGTCGGCGGCGGCGCGGCCGTCGTCGCCTCGCCACCCGCGGACTCCCGGTTCGTCCTCCGCGAGGTCGTCACCCCGCCGTTCGACCCCCTGGAGTACCCGAGCCCGCTCGCCGGGTTCCGCGAGTACACGAAGGACCTCGCCGAGACGAAGCTCTTCACCGCCACCGGCCTCGAGCCGGGGGATCGGATCCGTCTGGCGGCCATGGACAGCTACGACGGCCGTCTGTGGACCGTCTCCGGGCCCTCCACGGCGACCGACGGTTCCGGTGCCTTCGAGCTCGTCGGCGATCACCTTCCCGGACCGCAGCTCATGACACCGGGCAGCGACCGACGGGTGTCGATCGACATCACCGGCTACGACGACATCTGGGTGCCCAGCGTCGGGTACCCGAGCGCGCTCACCCTCGACGGCAAGGCGGCGGAGCGATCCGAGGACATCCGCTACAACGCCGAGAGTGGCGCGGCCGTCATCACCTCGGGCATCGGCACGGGCGACGACTACGAGGAGCGGACCACGACGCAGGCGGTCCCGAGCGACACGGCCCTCGCGACGACGCCGACCGCAGCGGTCGAGCTGCCGCCCGTCACGAACATCCCGGACATCGTGGTCGCGAAGGCCTCGGAGTTCGTCGGCACCGAGACGACGCCCATGGGGCAACTGCGCGCGATCGAGCAGACCCTCCGCACCACCGGGTTCCTCAGCCACGGGCTCGCCTCGGACAGCTCTCCGTCACGCGCCGGCCACGGTGCCGACCGGATGTCGGAGCTGTTCACCCGCACACCGATGGTCGGCGACGAGGAGCAGTACGCGTCGGCGTTCGCGCTCATGGCCCGCTCGCTCGGCTACCCCGCGCGAGTCGTCATGGGCTTCGCGCCCGAGGTGACCGAGGGCCAGGGTTCGGTGCAGGTCGTCGGAGACGACGTGACGGCGTGGGTCGAGGTGCCCTTCGAGGGCTACGGCTGGGTGGCGTTCTCCCCGACCCCCGATGAGACCGAGATCCCGCAGGACCAGGATCCGAAGCCCAAGACCGAGCCGCAGCCGCAGGTGCGTCAGCCGCCGCGCAGCGACAACCTCGACGACAGCCTCCTCACCGAGGCCTCGATCGACGACGGCGACGACAAGGACAAGAACGACGGACTCGTGATCCCGGAATGGGTGTGGTGGCTCGCGCTGATCGTGGGAGTCCCGGTGTCGCTGTACGTCATCCCGCTCCTCGCCATCTCGGGTGCGAAGCGTCGGCGGACGAAGCGTCGCCGCGCGGGCGGTGGTGATCGCAGTGCCGCCGGTGCGTGGGACGAGCTGATCGACCGCTACGCCGAGCTCGGGTACACGGTGCCCGCGGCCGCCACGCGGTCGACCACGGCATCCGCGCTCGGAGCCCAGGAACCGGAGGGCGCGACCACGCTCACCGCGCTCGCGGGGACGACCGACGACGTCGTCTTCTCCGGTCGTGACGTGGACGATACGACGGCCGACGAGCTGTGGCAGCGGTCGGAGGCCGAGGCGTCACGGGCGCAGGGAGCGCTCGGCTGGTTCGCCCGCCAGCGGAGCCGGTTCCGCTACCGCGCGAAACGCAGTCTCGTGAGTCGGCTGCAGCCGTCCGGTTCGCTCGCCCGGCGAGCAGCACGCGACCAGCGCGCCACCGGAGGTCGCTGAGGCCGATACAGCCGCCGAGGCGCTACCCTCGGTGAGTATGGAGCGCTCGCTCGAGACCAGCGTGAGCCAGGCCGTCGACGCCTGGCTCCGGTGGCTGCCGCGCTGGCACCCCGCCGCCCACCGCGGACGCACCCGGATCTGCCGCCGGTGCATCGGCTCCCCGATCCTGCGCGCAGCAGGCCTCGTCGATGACGTCCCGCACCAGGTGCAGCACGGTCTCGCCACCCGGATGAAGGCCCTCGTCGACCACGCGGTGGCGGAATACACCGAGCAGAACCTCCCCGTCCTCCGTGCCGAACTGCGTGCCGCCGACCTGCGCGAGGCGCAGCGCTCCTACCGTCCGGGGGAGGGGCTCGACCCGGAGTTCGACGGCCTGCAGCTCGACCCCGACCCGGATCCCGAGCAGCCCTACCTCTTCACCCTCGCGGAGCTCGGCGAGTCCCAGGCGAGGACCGTCCCACCACCCCCGCCGTTGTCCGACGACGCGAAGGAGGCGCTGCGCACCGAGATCGCCCTCGCCGACCAGTGCGCGAACGAGACCGGGCGCCGCATCTGCGAACTGCTCGTCGGGCACCGCCTCGCCATCCACGACGCCGTCGAGCGGTACGTCGAACCGCAGGTCACCGCGCTCCTCGACGACCTCGCGCTCGAGCTCGATTCCCCCACCTCGCCCTGGTAGCCGTCGGGGCACACCCGAACGCAGGAGGGGAGATCTCCCCATCGTGCTGTCCGACACCCGTCACTATACTTTCGAGCACTTGTCATCAGCACGATCCATGCTCATTGGGGGCGCAACACCATGACCGATCCCGGAGATCAGAACCCGCAGCAGCCCCAGTGGCAGCGACCGCCCGCCCAGCCCGACCCGCAGCAGGGATGGCAGGGTAACGGCCCACAGCAGTCGGGCTCAGGCCAGCAGCAGACGGGTCAGTACGGACAGCAGTCGCCGTACGGGCAGTCGCCGACCCAGCCGTCAGGGCAGTACGGGCAGCAGTCCGGCCAGTACGGTGAGCAGTCGTCCGGCCAGCACAGCCAGCAGACGAGTCAGTACGGCCAGCAGACCGGTCAGTACAGCCAGCAGACCGGTCAATACGGTCAGACGGCGCAGTACGGCCAGCAGCCGACCGAGCAGTTCGGTCAGCAGGGCACCGGTCAGTACGGCCAGCAGCCCACCGAGCAGTACGGCCAGGCGCCGTACGCGCAGGGCGGCTACGGCGGCGGCCAGCAGCCGCCCAAGAAGAAGCTCTCGAAGAAGGGGCTCACCGGCATCATCGCCGGCGGAAGCGCCCTCCTCCTCATCATCGTCGGTGGCATCGTCGGGGTCAGCGTCGGTAACGCCCTCCACGCCCCGGAGGTGACGGTCAAGAGCTACCTCGACGCCCTCAAGTCGGGCGACGCCGAACAGGCGCTCAAGCTCTCCGGTACCGAGGTGTCGGCGGCCGACGTGCTGCTGACCGACGACGCGTACAAGGCGGCGTCCGGCAAGGTCTCCGGTTACACGATCGGGAAGACGACGACCAGCGGGAACACCGCGACCGTCGAGGCCCGTCTCACTCAGGGTGGCGAGAGCGTCGACCAGGAGTTCACGCTCACCAAGGTCGGCAAGGACGCCGTGCTCTTCGACAAGTGGAAGCTCGAGGCTCCCGAACTCAGCACGGTCCAGGTCGACGTGGTCGCCCCTGAGGACGCGGTCGCGACGGTCGGCGGCGTCGACCTCACCGACGTCGAACCGATCGCCGAGGGTTCGTACCAGCTGCGTGCCCTCCCGGGCACCTACGACGTCGCCCTCAGTGAGAGCGACTGGTACACCGCCGAGGCGACGACCACGACGGCCGTGGGCTTCGGTCAGGCCGCGGAACCGGCGACGCTCGCCGTCGCCCTCACCGACGCCGGGACGACCGCCGTCGAGGAGGCCGTCAACGCGTACATCGACGGCTGCGGTGCGGCGACGGAGCTCGCCCCGGAGGGGTGCCCCTTCGAGATCCGCAACGACACCGGCTTCACCCCCTCCGGCGTGACCTGGAAGTTCGACACGCGCCCGACCTTCACGATCGGCGACTTCGCGGGCGGCGGCTGGACCGTCGACTCCGAGACCGTCGGACGCATGTCGATGACCTGCACGCTGACCGACCCGGCCACCGGCCAGACCGGCCCGGGCTACAGCATCAACCCGGTCGACTTCGTCGTCGGTGGCACGATCGAGGGCTTCACCGACGAGGGCGCGACCTTCGTCCCGTCCCCGTAGACGCCGAGCTGTACGGCCCCTGGGAGCGATGCTCCCAGGGGCCGTCGTCGTTTGACCACAGCCTGTCGGCGGGCTAGTCTTGGTTGGGTGTGCGCGCTGTCGTGCGCTCTCGTGCTGTCCACGTTCTCCGGAGCCTGGCTCGGGGGAGTGGACAGCAGTCTTGCACCATCGGGTTGATCCCCGCCGGGCTGGTCCCGGTTGCCGATCGCCCCCACGGCATACCCACCACGAAAGCGACGCGCACTCGCGCGGCGCCGGTGGGTCCATACGACCTCGTGATCCGGGAGACCGGTCCACGAATGCTGCAGTACCACTGTCACCGTGCAGTCATCATCAAGGAGCAAGTAGTGCCAACCATTCAGCAGTTGGTTCGGAAGGGCCGCAGCCCCAAGGTCGTCAAGACCAAGGCGCCCGCCCTGAAGAGCAACCCCCAGCAGGCCGGCGTGTGCACCCGCGTATACACCACCACCCCGAAGAAGCCGAACTCGGCGATGCGCAAGGTCGCCCGCGTGAAGCTGCGCAACGGCACCGAGGTCACCGCGTACATCCCCGGTGAGGGCCACAACCTCCAGGAGCACTCGCTGGTCCTGGTCCGTGGTGGTCGTGTGAAGGACCTCCCGGGTGTCCGTTACAAGATCGTCCGTGGCGCCCTCGACACGCAGGCCGTCAAGAACCGCAAGCAGGCTCGCAGCCGCTACGGCGCGAAGATGGAGAAGAAGTAATGCCTCGCAAGGGTCCAGCTCCGAAGCGTCCCGTCGTCGCCGATCCCGTCTACGGCGCCCCCATCGTCAGCCAGCTCGTCAACAAGATCCTGCTGGACGGCAAGAAGGGCCTCGCTGAGCGCATCGTCTACGACGCACTCGAAGGCGTCACCGCCAAGAACCAGGGCGACGCCGTCGTCACGCTCAAGAAGGCGCTCGACAACGTACGCCCGACCCTCGAGGTGCGTTCGCGCCGCGTCGGTGGTTCCACCTACCAGGTGCCGGTCGAGGTCAAGCCTCACCGCGCCAACACCCTCGCCCTGCGCTGGCTCGTGAGCTACGCGAAGGGCCGCCGCGAGAAGACGATGACCGAGCGTCTCCAGAACGAGATCCTCGACGCATCGAACGGTCTCGGTGCAGCCGTCAAGCGTCGTGAAGACACGCACAAGATGGCCGAGTCGAACAAGGCGTTCGCGCACTACCGCTGGTAGTCGCCGCCCGATGCGAGGGCGGGCGATCCGCCCGCCCTCGCGTCACCGAGTGAATCAGCTCACCCCTACCTATCCCCGGAGGACCCCGTGGCACAAGACGTGCTCACCGACCTGAACAAGGTCCGCAACATCGGCATCATGGCCCACATCGATGCCGGCAAGACCACCACCACCGAGCGCATCCTGTTCTACACGGGCGTCAACCACAAGATCGGCGAGACCCACGACGGTGCGTCGACGATGGACTGGATGGCGCAGGAGCAGGAGCGCGGCATCACCATCACGTCCGCCGCGACGACCTGCTTCTGGAACAAGAACCAGATCAACATCATCGACACCCCCGGCCACGTCGACTTCACGGTCGAGGTCGAGCGTTCGCTCCGCGTCCTCGACGGCGCGGTCGCGGTGTTCGACGGCAAGGAGGGCGTCGAGCCCCAGTCCGAGACCGTCTGGCGTCAGGCCGACAAGTACGACGTGCCGCGCATCTGCTTCGTCAACAAGATGGACAAGCTCGGCGCCGACTTCTACTTCACCGTCGACACGATCATCAGCCGCCTCGGCGCGAAGCCGCTGGTCATCCAGCTGCCGATCGGTGCCGAGTCCAACTTCGAGGGCGTCGTCGACCTCGTCGAGATGCGTGCGCTCACCTGGCGCGGAGACGCCAAGGGTGACGTCGAGATGGGCGCCAAGTACGCCATCGAGGAGATCCCGGAAGACCTCAAGGAGAAGGCGGCCGAGTACCGCACCGCGCTCCTCGAGGCCGTCGCCGAGACCGACGACGCACTCATGGAGAAGTACTTCGGTGGCGAAGAGCTGACCGTCGCGGAGATCAAGGCCGCGATCCGTCACCTCACCATCACGAGCACCATGTACCCGGTCCTCTGTGGCTCCGCGTTCAAGAACCGCGGCGTCCAGCCGATGCTCGACGCCGTCATCGACTACCTCCCCTCCCCGCTCGACGTCCCGGCCATCGAGGCCCACGACGCGCGCGACGAGGAGAAGGTCGTGGAGCGTCACCCCGACTCGACCGAGCCCTTCACCGCGCTCGCGTTCAAGGTCGCGGTGCACCCGTTCTTCGGTCGCCTGACGTACGTCCGCGTCTACTCGGGTCGTCTCGACTCCGGTGCGCAGATCATCAACTCGACCAAGGGCAAGAAGGAGCGCATCGGGAAGATCTTCCAGATGCACGCCAACAAGGAGAACCCGGTCGACTTCGTCACCGCCGGTCACATCTACGCGGTCATCGGCCTGAAGGACACCACCACCGGTGACACCCTGTCCGACCCGCAGCACCAGGTCGTCCTCGAGTCGATGAGCTTCCCGGAGCCCGTCATCGAGGTCGCGATCGAGCCGAAGACCAAGGCCGACCAGGAGAAGCTGGGCACCGCGATCCAGAAGCTGGCCGAAGAGGACCCGACGTTCCGCACCGAGCAGAACACCGAGACCGGCCAGACGGTCATCAAGGGCATGGGCGAGCTCCACCTCGACATCCTCGTCGACCGCATGAAGCGCGAGTTCAACGTCGAGGCCAACGTCGGCAAGCCGCAGGTCGCGTACCGCGAGACCATCAAGCGCAAGGTCGAGAAGTACGGCTACACGCACAAGAAGCAGACCGGTGGTTCGGGTCAGTTCGCGAAGATCCAGTTCGATCTGGAGCCGATGGACGTCACTCCGGAGACGACCTACGAGTTCGTGAACGCCGTGACCGGTGGTCGCATCCCGCGCGAGTACATCCCGTCGATCGACGCCGGTTTCCAGGATGCCCTGCAGGTCGGTGGCCTCGCCGGCTACCCGGTCGTGGGTGTCAAGGCGATCATCACCGATGGTGCGGCGCACGACGTCGACTCCTCGGAGATGGCGTTCAAGATCGCCGGCTCGATGGGTCTCAAGGAGGCCTACTCGCGTGCCAACCCCGTCCTCCTCGAGCCGCTCATGGCGGTCGAGGTGCGTACTCCTGAGGAGTACATGGGCGACGTCATCGGAGACCTCAACTCGCGCCGTGGACAGATCCAGTCCATGGACGACGCCACCGGCGTCAAGGTCATCCGTGCCAACGTGCCGCTCTCCGAGATGTTCGGCTACATCGGCGACCTCCGGTCGAAGACCTCTGGTCGTGCCGTGTACTCGATGACGTTCGAGAGCTACGCGGAGGTCCCGAAGGCTGTCGCCGACGAGATCATCCAGAAGAACAAGGGCGAGTAGTCACTCACTCTCTCTTCACCGCGGTCCGGCCGGGTGTGCGAACACCCGGGCGGATCGCGTAACATGAATACACATCCCTGCAGTGCGTCGGGCATCGAATGGTGCCCGGCGTCCCGCACAACGTCCTGAGGAGGACTCACAGTGGCAAAGGCCAAGTTCGAGCGGACCAAGCCGCACGTCAACATCGGTACGATCGGTCACGTCGACCACGGCAAGACCACGCTCACCGCGGCGATCTCGAAGGTCCTGGCGGACAAGTTCCCGTCCGCGACCAACGTGCAGCGCGACTTCGCGTCGATCGACTCCGCGCCGGAAGAGCGTCAGCGTGGTATCACGATCAACATCTCGCACGTCGAGTACGAGACCCCGAAGCGCCACTACGCGCACGTCGACGCCCCCGGTCACGCTGACTACATCAAGAACATGATCACCGGTGCTGCGCAGATGGACGGCGCGATCCTGGTCGTCGCCGCCACTGACGGCCCGATGGCTCAGACGCGTGAGCACGTGCTGCTCGCCAAGCAGGTCGGCGTCCCCTACCTGCTCGTCGCGCTGAACAAGTCCGACATGGTCGACGACGAGGAGATCCTGGAGCTCGTCGAGCTCGAGGTCTCCGAGCTGCTCGCCTCGCAGGGCTTCGCTGAGGACGCACCGGTCGTCCGCGTCTCGGGCCTCAAGGCGCTCGAGGGCGACGAGAAGTGGGTGCAGAGCATCCTCGACCTCATGGACGCCGTGGACGCCAACGTCCCCGACCCCGTGCGCGACAAGGACAAGCCCTTCCTCATGCCGATCGAGGACGTCTTCACGATCACCGGTCGTGGAACCGTCGTCACGGGCCGCGCCGAGCGTGGCACGCTCGCGATCAACTCCGAGGTCGAGATCGTCGGCATCCGCCCGACGCAGAAGACGATCGTCACGGGTATCGAGATGTTCCACAAGCAGCTCGACGAGGCATGGGCCGGCGAGAACTGTGGTCTCCTGCTCCGTGGCACGAAGCGTGAAGACGTCGAGCGCGGCCAGGTCGTCGTGAAGCCGGGTTCGGTCACGCCGCACACGAACTTCGAGGGCACCGCGTACATCCTGTCCAAGGATGAGGGTGGGCGTCACAACCCGTTCTACGCGAACTACCGTCCGCAGTTCTACTTCCGCACCACCGACGTCACCGGCGTCATCACGCTGCCCGAGGGCACCGAGATGGTCATGCCCGGCGACACCACCGACATGACCGTTGAGCTGATCCAGCCCATCGCCATGGAGGTCGGCCTCGGCTACGCCATCCGTGAGGGTGGCCGCACCGTCGGCGCCGGCACCGTCACCAAGGTGCTCGCGTAAGCATCCGCTGACGCGAACCCCTGATCGACCGCAGGGTCGACACGGTTCCACACGAAGGGCCCGGAGCATTTCGCTCCGGGCCCTTCGTCGTGCGTGCCGTCGGACGGTCGGGACTCCGGTACCTCATATGTAAGATATCAGGCGACCCATTCTGCATCGAGCCGCCGAGGTGACCGTGTCCCGTTCGTCCATCCGTCCGCGTCGCCTGTCGCGCCCACGTGTCCTGATCCCGAGCATCGTCGCCCTGTCCGTTCTGCTCGGCATCGCTGGAGCCACCGTGTCGGCGGCGGTGGAGGCCATGTCCGTCCGGGAGGAGCTCACGTCGGTCCTGCCTGAGCTCGAGGCGATCCGTGCGGGCGTCGTCGGTGACGGCGCCGACGCGATCGATCCTGCCGTCGTGCAGCGCGCCGGCGACGCGGTCGAGCGGGCCCTGACGTCGACTCGGCGGCCTGACTGGTGGCTCGCCGAACGCGTGCCCGTCTCCGGGGTGAACTTCGTCGCGGTGCGCACGGCCGTCGAGGCGGCCCACGTGGTCGTCGACGAGGTCGTCGAGCCGGTCCTCGACCTGTCCGTCGACGGACTCGCGGTCGACGGGCGACTGGACACGGAGCGGGTGGGGCGGTTGGCGCGCACCTCGGCGCGCGCGCTCGAGCGACTCGAGGAGCAGGTCGCGCGCCTCGACCGCCTCGACCGGTCGGTGCTCCTGCCTCAGGTGGCGTCGGCGTTGGGCGGACTCGACGGACCGCTGCGTGAGGCCGCATCGCTCGCCGAGCGGCTCGCGCCGGTGCTTCGCGCGCTGCCCGGGTTCCTGGGGGAGGCGGGGCCGCGAGACGTGGTCGTCCTGTTCCAGAACTCCGCGGAGAGCCGAGCCCTCGGCGGCATCGCGGGAGCTTCGGTGCTCGTGCACGTCGAGGAGGGCGTGCTCAGTGTGACCAGGACCCTCGGCGGCGCTGACTTCGTATCGCACGCTGATCCGGTGGTGCCCCTTCCGGCCGATGCAGACGCGCTCTACCGGACCGAGGGCTACGCTGCAGCAGGCACCTCGATCCATGAGGTGACGGCGCGGCCGGACTTCCCGTACGGTGCGCAGGTGGCATCGCGGTTGTGGCAGGAGAGCCAGGGTGTCACGCCTGACCTGGTGCTGGCCGTGGATCCGGTCGCGTTGTCCCACCTGCTGCGAGCGACCGGACCCGTGGTGCTGGCCGACGGTACGGAGGTGTCGAGCGACACGGTCGTCGACGAGCTCCTGAACGGCGTGTACCGAGACCACCCCGGTCTCAGCGACGAGGCGAACCGGGCGCAGGACGCGACCTTCACCGCCGTCGTGCAGGCGCTCACCTCGCAGCTGCAGGCGGGTTCCCTGGTGGTGCCCCGGGCGATCGGCGGCTGGGTCCAGGCGGTCGACGAGCGGCGTCTGCTCGCCTGGAGTCCCGACCGCGTCGAGGAGCGGGCACTGGAGCTCGCCGGGGTCGGCGGCGCCCTGCCCGAGCGTTCGTCTCGTTCGGTGCCCTTCGGGCTGTACCTCGCGGACGCGGTCGGGTCCAAGCTCGAGTACTACCTCCGACAGCAGGTGCGCGTCCGTGCGGGATCGTGCGACGTCGACGGAACGCGCACGGTGACGGTCGCGTCGGAGCTGTCCAACACGATCGACACGGAGCCGGAGCTCGACTCGGAGGCGTTCGACTACATCGCCGGGTTCCACGAGCGCGAGGGGCTCCCACGCGGTTGGATGCGTTTACGGGTCATGGCCTACGCGCCCGACGGTGCCGACATCCGCTCGGTCCGTGTCGACGGCGCCGAAGTCCCGTACACGGCAGGGTCGGACGACGGGCGCCCGGTGGCCTACCTGGTGGTGACCATCGCGCCGGGCGCGACGGTGACGCTCGACGTCGATGCGGACGTGTCCGGTTCGGCGGTCGACGCGGTGCGGTTCGCGGGCACCCCGGGGGTGCGTCCGGTCGAGGTCGACAACGTCGTGGAGCCCTGCTGAGCGGCGGCGCAGCGGTGCTCGCGACGCCCGAGACTGGGCGGATCCTGACCATCCGCCGACCGCGACACGCCCGGGTTGCACGCATGGTCGATCCGTGGCAAACTAGTCCAGTTCAGTATTTCGGACGAGCGTGCTTGCGCGCGCTCCGGCGGATCACTGCCAGGTAGTGCATAGGAGCTCCCAGACGCGGCAACGCGACAGGGATCGAGCCTAGGCCGCGGGTAGCAGAACACCAATCACTTCATCGCAATCCAGGTCGTAGCAGCGCTACGCCCAGCGCCGACCACGAGTCGGGGTGGAAGCCGGTGGATGACCACGAGGGTCGCAAGACACGAGTGGTCGTTGACAGCAGAACAGTGGTGCGACACCAGTAGTGCCAATGGCGCGGAGCAACCGAACGTTGCAAAGCGCACGATATGCGTCCAATACGGAGCGATCCGCACGACGCGAGACAGAGAGTGAGTCACACATGGCGGGACAGAAGATCCGCATCCGACTGAAGTCGTATGACCACGAGGTCATCGATACTTCGGCGCGCAAGATCGTCGACACGGTCACCCGTGCAGGCGCAACCGTCGTCGGCCCCGTGCCGCTTCCGACGGAGAAGAACGTGGTCTGCGTGATCCGTTCGCCGCACAAGTACAAGGACAGCCGGGAGCACTTCGAAATGCGCACCCACAAGCGTCTGATCGACATCATCGACCCGACCCCGAAGGCCGTCGACTCGCTCATGCGTCTCGACCTGCCGGCGGACGTCAACATCGAGATCAAGCTCTGAGCTCGGTAGAGACGGAAGGAAGACATGTCTAACACGAAGACCAGCAAGGGTCTGCTCGGCACCAAGCTCGGCATGACCCAGGTGTGGGACGAGAACAACAAGCTCGTTCCCGTCACCGTCATCGAGATCACGCCCAACGTGGTCACGCAGGTTCGCACCCCCGAGGTCGACGGCTACGACGCCGTGCAGATCGCGTACGGCCAGATCGATCCCCGCAAGGTCAGCAAGCCTGACGCGGGTCACTTCGACAAGGCCGGCGTGACGCCGCGTCGTCACCTCACCGAGGTCCGCACCGCCGACGCATCCGAGTACTCGCTCGGCCAGGAGCTCACCGTCGACGGTGTCTTCGAGGCCGGCCAGAAGGTCGACGTCGTCGGCACTTCGAAGGGTAAGGGTTTCGCCGGTGTCATGAAGCGTCACAACTTCAAGGGAACGGGCGCATCTCACGGTGCTCACCGCAACCACCGCAAGCCGGGCTCCATCGGCGCCTCCTCGACCCCGAGCCGTGTCTTCAAGGGCATGCGCATGGCCGGTCGTATGGGTGGCGAGCGCGTCACCGTGCTGAACCTCCGGGTTCACGCCATCGACGCCGAGAAGGGCCTGCTGCTCGTCAAGGGTGCCGTTCCCGGCGCTCGTGGCCGCATCGTATTCGTCCGCACCGCAGTGAAGGGAGCGTAGTTCCATGGCTATCGCTACTCTCGACGTGCTCGACACCAAGCTCAAGAAGGCCGGCACCGTCGACCTTCCTGCCGAGGTGTTCGACGTTCAGACCAACATCCCGCTCATCCACCAGGTGGTCGTCGCGCAGCTCGCTGCCGCCCGCCAGGGGACGCACAAGACCAAGCGCCGCGGCGAAGTGTCCGGTGCCGGCCGCAAGCCGTTCAAGCAGAAGGGTACGGGTAACGCTCGTCAGGGCTCCATCCGTGCACCTCAGATGACCGGCGGTGGCATCGTCCACGGTCCAGTGCCCCGCAACTACGCACAGCGCACCCCCAAGAAGATGATCGCCGCGGCTCTCCTCGGCGCCATCTCCGACCGCGCACGCGGCAGCCGCCTGCACGTCGTCGACTCCCTCTCGATCGGTGAGAAGCCGTCGACGAAGGCCGTGTCCGAGTACCTGACGAACGTCGCTTCCTCGAAGCACGTCCTGATCGTCCTCCAGCGCGACGACGAGGTCAGCCTCCGCAGCGTCCGCAACCTGCAGAACGTGCACGTGCTGTCGTACGACCAGCTGAACGCATACGACGTGCTCGTCTCCGACGACATCGTCTTCACCAAGGCCGCCTTCGAGGCATTCGTCGCCAGCAAGACCGGCAACACGGCCGCAACCGAGGAGGTCTCGGCATGACCGCGATCAACAAGGACCCCCGCGACGTCATCTTCGCGCCGGTCGTCTCCGAGAAGAGCTACAGCCTGATCGACGAGGGCAAGTACACCTTCCTCGTCGACCCGCGCTCGAACAAGACCGAGATCAAGCTCGCCATCGAGAAGATCTTCGGTGTCGAGGTCGCTTCGATCAACACCCTCACCCGTCAGGGCAAGACCCGTCGCACCAAGTTCGGCACCGGCAAGCGCAAGGACACCAAGCGCGCCATCGTGTCGCTCAAGTCGGGTTCCATCGACATCTTCACGGCTGTTGGCTAAGACGGCCGGGAACGAAGAGGAATAAGAAATGGCTATTCGTAAGTACAAGCCCACGACTCCTGGTCGTCGCGGTTCGTCTGTCGCGGACTTCGCGGAGATCACCCGCACCACGCCGGAGAAGTCGCTGCTTCGTCCGTTGTCGAAGACCGGTGGTCGCAACAACCAGGGCCGCATCACGACGCGTCACATCGGTGGTGGCCACAAGCGCCAGTACCGTCTGATCGACTTCCGTCGCAACGACAAGGACGGCGTCAACGCCAAGGTCGCTCACATCGAGTACGACCCCAACCGCACCGCGCGTATCGCGCTGCTCCACTTCGTGGACGGCACCAAGCGGTACATCCTGGCTCCGAACAAGCTCAGCCAGGGCGACGTGGTCGAGTCGGGTGCAGGCGCGGACATCAAGCCCGGTAACAACCTGCCGCTGAAGAACATCCCCACCGGTACGGTCATCCACGCGATCGAGCTCCGTCCCGGCGGCGGCGCGAAGATGGCCCGCTCCGCGGGTGCATCGGTGCGTCTCGTCGCGAAGGACGGTCCGTACGCGCAGCTCCGTCTGCCGTCCGGTGAGATCCGTAACGTCGACCTGCGCTGCCGCGCCACCATCGGTGAGGTCGGCAACGCCGAGCAGTCGAACATCAACTGGGGTAAGGCCGGCCGGAAGCGCTGGCTGGGCGTCCGCCCGACCGTCCGTGGTGTCGCGATGAACCCGATCGACCACCCGCACGGTGGTGGTGAGGGCAAGACCTCCGGTGGACGTCACCCGGTCAGCCCGTGGGGCCAGAAGGAAGGCCGCACGCGCCACCCCAACAAGGAAAGCGACAAGCTCATCGTTCGTCGTCGTACCGCCGGCAAGAAGCGTAAGTAGGAGTAAGAGAAGATGCCACGCAGTCTCAAGAAGGGCCCCTTCGTCGACGACCACCTGCTCCGCAAGGTCGTCACGGCGAACGAGGCCAACAACAAGAACGTGATCAAGACCTGGTCGCGTCGATCGATGATCATCCCGGCGATGCTGGGTCACACCATCGCCGTCCACGACGGTCGCAAGCACATCCCGGTGTTCGTCACCGAGACGATGGTCGGGCACAAGCTCGGCGAGTTCGCGCCCACCCGCACCTTCCGTGGACACGTGAAGGACGACAAGAAGGGCCGTCGCCGCTAACGCGGTGACGTGAAGGAGGAAGAGAAATGGTGGAGTCGATCGCCCGCGTGCGACACATCCGCGTCACCCCCCAGAAGGCCCGTCGTGTCGTCGCGCTCATCCGTGGCAAGCAGGCTCAGGAGGCCTTGGCCATCCTGAAGTTCGCACCACAGAGCGCCAGCGAGCCCATCTACAAGCTCGTTGCCTCGGCCATCGCGAACGCTCGCGTCACGGCCGACAAGGACAACGTGTTCCTTGACGAGCAGGACCTGTACATCGCGAAGGCGTACGTCGATGAGGGTGCAACCCTCAAGCGTTTCCGTCCCCGCGCACAGGGCCGCGCGTTCCGCATCCTCAAGCGCACCAGCCACATCACCGTCGAGCTCTCGACGCCTGATGAGACTGCCGGCGCTGCCAAGGCCAAGAAGGTGAGCAAGTAATGGGTCAGAAAGTCAATCCATACGGCTTCCGTCTGGGAATCACGACCGACCACGTGTCGCGTTGGTTCTCCGACAGCACGAAGAAGGGTCAGCGTTACAGCGACTTCGTCGCGGAAGACGTCAAGATCCGCCGTCTGCTGGCGACCTCGCTCGACCGCGCTGGTGTCAGCCGCATCGAGATCGAGCGCACCCGTGACCGCGTCCGCGTCGACATCCACACCGCCCGTCCGGGCATCGTGATCGGTCGCCGTGGCGCCGAGGCCGAGCGCATCCGCGCCGACCTCGAGAAGCTCACGAAGAAGCAGATCCAGCTGAACATCCTCGAGGTCAAGAACCCCGAGGCCGACGCTCAGCTCGTCGCGCAGGGCATCGCCGAGCAGCTCTCCGCACGTGTGGCCTTCCGCCGCGCGATGCGTAAGGGCCTGCAGGGCGCTCAGCGCACGTCCACCGTCAAGGGTGTCCGCATCCAGGTGTCCGGCCGCCTCGGCGGCGCCGAGATGAGCCGTTCCGAGTTCTACCGCGAAGGCCGTGTGCCGCTGCACACGCTCCGCGCGAACATCGACTACGGCTTCTACGAGGCGAAGACCACGTTCGGCCGCATCGGCGTGAAGGTCTGGATCTACAAGGGCGACATCACCAACAAGGAGCTTGCTCGCGAGCAGGCCAACCAGAAGTCGACGCGTCCGGAACGTCGCGACGGTGGCGACCGCCCCCGTCGGAACGCCGGTCCGAGCAGCGCCCCCAAGGCAGCTGCTGAGGCGCCCGCCGCCGCAGGAGTTGAGGCATAACCATGTTGATCCCACGCAAAGTCAAGCACCGGAAGCAGCACCACCCCGGCCGTTCCGGCCAGGCGACCGGTGGCACCAAGGTGTCGTTCGGTGAGTACGGTATCCAGGCCCTGACGCCCGCTTACGTGACCAACCGTCAGATCGAGTCCGCTCGTATCGCCATGACGCGTCACATCAAGCGTGGCGGAAAGGTGTGGATCAACATCTACCCCGACCGTCCGCTGACCAAGAAGCCCGCCGAGACCCGCATGGGTTCCGGTAAGGGTTCGCCCGAGTGGTGGGTCGCGAACGTCAAGCCGGGTCGTGTGCTGTTCGAGGTCGCCGGAGTCGATGAGACCCTGGCCCGCGAGGCGCTGACCCGTGCAATCCACAAGCTGCCCCTCAAGGCACGCATCATCAAGCGCGAGGAGGGCGACGCATAATGGCGATCGGATCCAAGGAGCTCACCCCCGTCGAGCTCGACACCTTTGAAGACCAGCGCCTCCTCGAGGAGCTCCGCAAGGCCAAGGAGGAGCTGTTCAACCTGCGCTTCCAGTCGGCCACGGGGCAGCTCGAGAACCACGGCCGCCTGCGCGCCGTGAAGCGCGACATCGCTCGCATCTACACGGTCATCCGTGAGCGCGAGCTCGGCATCCGTGCCACGCCGACCGTCGAGGTCGTCGAGGCCAAGGCCGAGAAGAAGACCAAGAAGGCCAAGGCCGCACCGAAGTCCGAGGACACCGCTGCAGCCGACGCCGAGACCACGAAGGAGGCCTAGACATGGCTACCGCTACTGACAAGGCCCCCGAGGGTCACGAGTCGGCCGAGCACGACGTCAAGGACGCCGCTGCTCGTGGCTACCGCAAGACCCGCCGTGGTCTGGTGACCAGCGACAAGATGGAGAAGACCATCGTCGTCGAGGTCGAGGACCGCGTGAAGCACCCGCTCTACGGCAAGGTCATCCGCCGCACCTCCAAGGTCAAGGCTCACGACGAGGCGAACTCCGCCGGCATCGGCGACCTCGTCCTGATCAGCGAGACCCGCCCCACCAGCGCAACCAAGCGCTGGCGTCTGGTCGAGATTCTCGAGAAGGCCAAGTAGGCCTCGCGGCTTACTGAGAGGAAAGCGAACAATGCTTCAGCAAGAATCACGAGTCAAGGTCGCCGACAACACCGGCGCCAAGGAGCTCCTGACCATTCGCGTGCTCGGTGGCTCCGGCCGCCGCTACGCGGGCCTCGGTGACACCATCGTCGCGACCGTCAAGGACGCGATCCCCGGTGGCAACGTCAAGAAGGGCGACGTCGTCAAGGCGGTCATCGTCCGCACCCGCAAGCAGACCCGTCGTTCCGACGGTTCGTACATCAAGTTCGACGAGAACGCCGCTGTCATCCTGAAGGCTGACGGGGACCCCCGTGGTACCCGCATCTTCGGACCGGTCGGTCGCGAGCTTCGTGACAAGAAGTTCATGAAGATCGTCTCGTTGGCGCCGGAGGTTATCTAAGTCATGGCAAAGATCAAGAAGGGCGACCTGGTTCAGGTCGTCTCCGGCCCGAAGCAGGACCGCGGTGGTTACCGCGGCAAGCAGGGTCGCGTCATCGAGGTCCTGGCGGACAAGAACCGGGTGATCGTGGAGGGCGTCAACTACGTCACGAAGCACTCCCGTGTCGGCCAGACCCAGCGTGGAACGAAGACCGGCGGCATCGAGACCGTCGAGGCTTCGATCCACATCTCCAACGTCGCGCTCGTCGACCCGGAGACCAAGGGCCCGACCAAGGTCGGCCACCGCAACGAGGAAGTCACGAAGGACGGCGTCACCAAGACGGTCCGCGTTCGTTACGCCAAGAAGTCAGGTAAGGACCTGTAATGACCGACACAGAAGTGGCGACTGGCAAAATCCAGCCCCGTCTCAAGCAGAAGTACCGCGCTGAGATCCTTCCGCAGCTGCAGAAGGACTTCGGCTTCACGAACGTGCACCAGGTGCCCGGACTCGTGAAGGTCGTCGTCAACACCGGTGTGGGCGAGGCCGCTCGCGACAGCAAGGTCATCGACGGCGCTGTTTCGGACCTCACCAAGATCACCGGCCAGAAGCCGCAGGTCACCAAGGCACGCAAGTCCATCGCGCAGTTCAAGCTGCGCGAGGGTCAGCCCATCGGCGCCCACGTCACGCTTCGTGGCGACCGCGCTTGGGAGTTCCTCGACCGCCTGCTGAGCCTCGCTCTTCCGCGTATCCGCGACTTCCGCGGTCTCTCGGACAAGCAGTTCGACGGCAACGGCAACTACACCTTCGGTCTCCAGGAGCAGTCCATGTTCCACGAGATCGACCAGGACAAGATCGATCGCGTCCGCGGCTTCGACATCACTGTCGTGACCACGGCCAAGAACGACGACGAGGGTCGCGCGCTGCTCAAGGCGCTCGGCTTCCCGTTCAAGGCGGCTGAGTCCAAGTAGGCTGAGCTTCTGCCCGGTCCTCGGTGTATGTCGAGGACCGGGCTTCCGCCCGTTCGGGGCACTCCTGCCCAGAACGGTTCAACCACCACAGGTCGGCACCCTTGCACAGGATGTCGAAACCTGGTGAACAAAGGAAACACTCGATATGACCATGACAGATCCGGTCGCAGACATGCTGACCAGACTGCGCAATGCGAACTCGGCGCACCACGACACCGTGTCGATGCCGCACTCCAAGCTCAAGGTGAACATCGCCGAGATCCTCAAGTCCGAGGGCTACATCTCCGGCTGGGAGGTCGCTGACGCGGCCGTCGGACAGACGCTCTCGCTGAGCCTCAAGTTCGGCCCGAACCGCGAGCGCTCCATCGCCGGCATCAAGCGCGTCTCGAAGCCCGGCCTCCGCGTCTACGCGAAGTCGAACGAGATCCCCAAGGTCCTCGGCGGCCTCGGCGTCGTCATCCTGTCCACCTCCAGCGGCCTCCTCACGGACCGCCAGGCCGAGAAGAAGGGCGTGGGTGGGGAAGTCCTCGCCTACGTGTGGTAGCCAGTCATGTCTCGTATTGGAAGACTCCCCATCGACATCCCGGCAGGCGTCACCATCGACGTCGCCGGTCAGAACGTCACCGTCAAGGGCCCGAAGGGTGAGCTCCAGCTCACCGTCGCGAGCCCCATCGAGGTCAAGCTCGAAGACGCACAGCTGCTGGTCACGCGTCCCGACGACGAGCGCAACTCGCGCTCGCTCCACGGCCTGACCCGCACGCTCATCGCGAACCAGATCATCGGCGTCACCCAGGGTTACACCAAGGGCCTCGAGGTCGTCGGTACCGGTTACCGCGTCGCTCAGAAGGGCAGCGCCGTCGAGTTCGCGCTCGGCTTCTCGCACCCCGTCACCGTCGAGCCGCCGGTCGGCATCACGCTGACCGTCGAGGGCAACAACAAGCTCACGGTCGCCGGTATCGACAAGCAGGCCGTCGGCGAGGTCGCCGCCAACATCCGTAAGATCCGCAAGCCCGAGCCGTACAAGGGCAAGGGCGTGCGCTACGCCGGCGAGATCGTGCGTCGCAAGGCCGGAAAGGCTGGTAAGTAACCATGGCTCGTCCAACGAAGACTGCCGCACGTGGCCGTCGCCACACGCGTCTGCGCAAGAAGGTCGAGGGCACCGCGGTCCGTCCGCGCCTCGTCGTCAACCGTTCAGCCCGTCACGTGTTCGTGCAGGTTGTCGATGACACGAAGGGTCACACCCTCGTCTCCGCCTCGACCATGGAGGACACCCTCCGGACGTTCGACGGCGACAAGACCGCCAAGTCGCGCAAGGTCGGCGAACTCATCGCCGAGCGTGCCAAGGCAGCCGGCATCGACGATGTCGTATTTGACCGTGGAGGCAACCGCTACGCAGGTCGCGTGGCAGCAATTGCCGATGGTGCTCGAGAGGGCGGATTGAACCTGTGAGCGAAGACAACAAGCAGCAGCAAGAGCCTGTGGCGACCGTGGCCGAGGCCCCGGTCGAGACCGCGGCATCGACGGCGCCCACCGGCGACCGCGAGCCGCGCGAGGCGCGCCGCGGAGGCCGCGAGCGCAACCCCAACCGCGACCGCGGTAGCCGCGACAGCGACAAGAGCCAGTTCCTGGAGCGTGTCGTGACAATCAACCGTGTCTCGAAGGTCGTGAAGGGTGGTCGTCGCTTCAGCTTCACCGCCCTCGTGGTCGTCGGTGACGGCAACGGCATGGTCGGCGTCGGCTACGGCAAGGCTCGCGAAGTCCCGCTCGCGATCGCGAAGGGCGTCGAAGAGGCGAAGAAGAACTTCTTCCGCGTCCCGCGCGTCGGCTCGACCATCCCCCACCCCACCCAGGGTGAGGCAGCAGCCGGTGTGGTGCTCCTGCGTCCCGCCGCCGCTGGTACCGGTGTCATCGCCGGCGGTCCCGTCCGCGCCGTCCTCGAGTGCGCCGGCATCCACGACGTGCTGAGCAAGTCGCTCGGTTCGTCCAACACGATCAACATCGTCCACGCGACCGTCACGGCGCTGAAGCAGCTCGAGGAACCTCGTGCCGTCGCAGCCCGTCGTGGTCTCGAGTTCGACCAGGTCGCTCCGGCCCGCCTGCTCCGTGCAGAGGCAGAGGCCGTTCAGGCGGCCGCTGCTGCGAAGGTAGGTGCCTGATGGCCCAGCTGAGGATCACCCAGATCAAGGGCAGAATTAGTGAGAAGCAGAACCAGCGCGACACGCTTCGCAGCCTGGGTCTCCGTCGCATCGGTGCTGTCGTCGTCCGCCCGGACAACGCGCAGAACCGCGGCTACGTGAACACTGTTGCTCACCTCGTACAGGTTGAGGAGATCGACTAATGGCTGAGAAGAACGAAACCACTGAGGAGAAGGCCCCCAAGGCCGCTGCGAAGGCAGCTCCGAAGACGGCTGCCGCGAAGGCCGAGCCCAAGGCGAAGGCAGCCCCCAAGGCTGCTGCCGCCAAGAAGCCCGCGAAGGACGAGCCCGCCGAGAAGCGCGAGCAGGTCCTGAAGGTGCACCACCTGCGTCCGGCAGCCGGGGCCAAGAAGTCCCGGATGCGTGTCGGCCGTGGTGAGGCGTCCAAGGGTAAGACCGCCGGTCGCGGTACCAAGGGTACGAAGGCGCGTTACAACGTCAAGGTCGGCTTCGAGGGTGGGCAGATGCCGCTGCACATGCGCACCCCGAAGCTCCGTGGCTTCAAGAACCCCTTCCGCGTCGAGTACCAGGTCGTGAACCTGGAGAAGCTCGCCGAGCTGTACCCGAAGGGTGGCGACGTCACCACGGTGGACCTCGTCGCCAAGGGTGCCGTCCGGAAGAACGAGAAGGTCAAGGTTCTCGGAAACGGTGACATCTCGGTTAAGCTGAATGTCGCGGTTGACAAGGTCTCCGGCTCAGCTGAGCAGAAGATCGTGGCAGCCGGGGGCAGCGTCAAGTAGCCCTCGGCCGGCTCCGCACAGGAGCTCACTCGGGTGGCCGGCATCATGCCGGTCACCCGGGCCGACCCCGCAACATCTCACAGGAGGCCCCTTTTGTTCAGCGCCATCGGCCGGATCTTCCGGACCCCGGATCTTCGTCGCAAGATCGGGTTCACGCTCGGGATCATCGCCATCTACCGGCTGGGGTCCTTCATCCCCGCTCCGTTCGTGAACTTCCCGAACGTGCAGCAGTGCCTCGCGAACCAGCAGGCCGCCGGCGCATCAGGCCTCTACGAGCTCGTCAACCTCTTCAGTGGTGGCGCGCTCCTCCAACTCTCCATCTTCGCGCTGGGCATCATGCCCTACATCACCGCGTCGATCATCGTCCAGCTCCTCCGCGTGGTCATCCCGCACTTCGAGACCCTGCACAAGGAAGGCCAGTCCGGCCAGGGCAAGCTGACGCAGTACACGCGGTACCTCACGATCTTCCTCGGCATCCTCCAGTCGACGACACTCATCACCGTCGCCAAGAGCGGCGCACTGTTCGGCAACCAGGGCGGCGTCTGCGCCGACCTCATCACCGCCCAGGGCGGCACCTGGTACGGCATGCTCCTCATGGTCGTCACCATGACCGCGGGCACCGGCCTCGTCATGTGGATGGCCGAGCTCGTCACCGAGCGCGGCGTCGGCAACGGCATGTCGCTCCTCATCTTCACCTCGATCGCAGCCACCTTCCCGGGCTCGCTGGCCGCCATCTGGACCGCGAAGGGCCCCGAGGTCTTCCTCCTCGTGCTCGCCGTCGGCCTCGTGATCGTCGGACTCGTCGTCTTCGTCGAGCAGTCGCAACGTCGCATCCCCGTGCAGTACGCGAAGCGGATGGTCGGACGCCGGACGTACGGCGGCAACAACACCTACATCCCCATCAAGGTCAACATGGCCGGTGTGGTGCCCGTCATCTTCGCGTCGTCGATCCTGTACCTGCCGGCCCTCATCGCGCAGTTCAACCAGCCGACGACCGGCACCCCGGCGCCCTGGGTCCTGTGGATCCAGCAATACCTCACCAAGGGTGACCACCCGCTGTACATGCTCATGTACTTCCTGCTCATCGTCGGCTTCACCTACTTCTACGTCGCGATCACCTTCAACCCTGAAGAGGTCGCCGACAACATGAAGAAGTACGGCGGGTTCATCCCCGGCATCCGCGCCGGACGCCCGACGGCCGAGTACCTCGACTACGTCCTGACCCGCGTGACCCTGCCCGGATCGATCTACCTGGGGTTGATCGCCCTCCTGCCGCTCATCGCCCTGGCGCTGGTGGGTGCGAACGCCAACTTCCCGTTCGGCGGCGCATCGATCCTCATCATCGTGGGTGTCGGACTCGAGACGGTCAAGCAGATCGACTCGCAGCTCCAGCAGCGCCACTACGAAGGGCTCCTGCGTTGAGCGCGGCGGCCGGCAAGCCCCGTCTGCTCATCGTCGGCCCTCCGGGATCCGGCAAGGGCACGCAGGCGGCCTTCCTCGCGGATCGCTTCGACATCCCCGCGATCTCGACGGGCGACATCTTCCGCGCGAACATCAAGGAGGGCACGGCCCTCGGCAAGCAGGTCCAGGCGATCGTGAGCGAGGGCGGATACGTCCCCGACTCGCTGACCAACGAGATCGTCCGTGACCGGCTCCACCAGCCGGACGCGATCGAGGGGTTCCTGCTCGACGGGTACCCGCGGACCACCGACCAGGTGGTCGCGCTCGACGCCCTGCTGGCCGAGAGTGATGCAAGCCTCGACGCCGTCGTGCAACTGCAGGCCGACACCGAGGAGGTCGTCGCACGACTCCTCAAGCGTGCCGCCGAGCAGGGCCGCACCGACGACACGGAGGAGGTCATCCGTCACCGGCTCGACCTCTACGCGCACGAGACGGCTCCGCTGATCGAGGTCTTCACCGCCCGGGGGCTCGTCGTGGCCGTCGACGGTCTCGGTGAGGTCGACGAGGTCACCGCGCGGATCGACGCGGCCCTCGCCGCCCGCGGCATCATCGTCCCGGCCGTCTGACACACCGTCACGTCCACCACGGTGTTCCGGAAGTCGATCTACAAGACCCCTGACCAGATCCGCGCCATGATCGCGCCGGGGCTGGCCACAGCGGCATCGCTCGATGCGGTTCGCGCGCTCGTCGCCCCCGGGGTGACGACGCTGCAACTCGACGCGGCTGCCGAGGCGGCCATCGTCGCGGCCGGCGGGCACTCCAACTTCAAGCTCGTCCCCGGTTATCGCCACACGGTCTGCACCTCGGTCAACGAGGACGTGGTCCACGGCATCCCCGGGTCACGCGTGCTGCAGGCGGGCGACATCGTGTCCATCGACAGCGGCGCCGAGATCGACGGCTGGAACGGCGACTCCGCGATGACCATCGTGCTGCCCGATCCCACGCGCCCGGAGCTCGTCACCGAGCGCGAGCGGCTCTCGGCGGTGACGGAGGGTTCACTGTGGGCCGGGATCGCCGAGCTCGCGACCGCCCGACACCTCAACCAGGTCGGTGCCGCGATCGAGGAGTACGTCGAGGACCACTCACCCGAGGGGAAGCCCTACGGGATCCTCACCGACTACGTCGGGCACGGCATCGGACGCACGATGCACGAGGCGCCACCGGTGTTCAACTACCGTGTCCGCCAGCGTGGCCCCGAAGTGAAGCCCGGACTCGTGGTGGCCATCGAACCGATGGTGGTCGCCGGGAGCCCCGACACCCTCGTCCGCGACGACGAATGGACCGTCGCCACGCTCGACGGTGGTTCGGCTGCGCACTGGGAGCACAGCGTCGCCGTGCACCGCGACGGCATCTGGGTCCTGACCGCTCACGACGGCGGCGCCGAGGCTCTCTCCGCGTTCGGCGTCACCCCCGTCCGTCCCGCCTGACCGAGCGTCAGCCAGGTCGCCGTCCGGACCTCGTCCGTCCCGGTAGAGTTGCTCGGCATGAGCGTGCCGATCGTGTTCCTTCTCGACGTCCTCCCAGCGGACACCGTCATCGACGACGCCGACTTCGCGGCCACGATCACGCCTGCCGGCGACGGGTCCGGTGTGTTGAGCGTCTTCGATCTGGGCCCCTCGCGGGGGGACGGGATCTTCGAGACGATCGGTGTCGTCGGCCGGCACCCGCAGTCGGTCGAGGCGCACCTCGATCGACTGACCGAGTCGGCGGCGATCCTCGATCTGCCCGCGCCGAACCACGCACAGTGGCGGTTCGCCATCGCGCGCGCGATCGCGGAGCTCCCCGACGTCGATCAGAGCGCCGTCAGACTCGTCGTGACGCGGGGGAGTGGCGGACGCCCGACCGCGTGGATCTCGGCGACGCCGGCTGACGGGTTCCCCGAGCGTGAGAACGGCATCGAGGTCGTCCTGCTCGACCGAGGCCTCCCGAGCGACGTGCAGGAGCGTTCGCCGTGGCTGCTCGCCGGTGCCAAGACGCTGTCGTACGCGGTCAACATGGCCGCGCTCCGTGAGGCGCACCGACGTGGAGCGGACGACGTGCTCTTCCTCAGCAGCGACGGCTTCGTCCTCGAGGGCCCCACCTCCACCGTGGTCGTCCGGATCGGCGGAACGTTCGTGACACCGCCTCCGTCGAGTGGCATCCTGCCCGGGACCACGCAGCTCGCGCTCTGGGCCCATCTCGAGGAGCAGGGGCTCCCGCACGAGTACCGGATGCTGACACCGGAGGACGTGCACGGCGCGGAAGCGGCGTGGTTGCTCTCCAGCGTCCGACTGGCCGCGCCGGTGCGTGCCGTGGACGGACGTCCGCTGGCGATGGACGCCGGTCTCACGGCACAGATCAACGACGCGCTGCTCTCCCGCACCGACTGACGGGCCGTGGCCGACGTTGAGTTGGCGAAACCCGGAAACATAGCATAGAATCGATCTTTGGTGCTTTCTACATGCCTTCGGCGAGCCGACATCCGCACCGCAATCCATCCGCACGACCAGTGCGACTCAACCTGAGCGACAGTGAGGCTATGGCCAAAAAAGACGGCGTCATCGAGATCGAGGGCCAAGTGGTCGAGGCTCTGCCCAACGCGATGTTCCGCGTTGAGCTGACCAACGGACACAAGGTACTTGCCCACATTTCGGGCAAAATGCGTCAGCACTACATCCGCATCCTCCCAGAGGACCGCGTGATCGTGGAACTGACCCCCTACGACCTGACCCGTGGTCGGATCGTCTACCGCTACAAGTAGGTCGCGCTGTAAGTAACGGCCGGACGCGCCGCCACCATCCGGTGGTGGGCCCGGCACGATGACAGCGAAAAGAGAGAACTATGAAGGTCAAGCCCAGCGTCAAGAAGATCTGCGACAAGTGCAAGGTCATCCGTCGCAACGGCCGCGTCATGGTCATCTGCGAGAACCCGCGCCACAAGCAGCGCCAGGGTTGATCTCAGAGGATCTGCAGCACGCAGCCCTGAGCAACACAGCACCACCCCTCTAACGGCAGTTCCAGATCCCGCAGCACATCGTGCGCCGCGGGTGACACCTCGGGTCGGAGGCCCGAGCACCGGAACTGCTCCACACCTCCACAACTCCTAGGAGAAGCCACCATGGCACGTCTCGCCGGCGTAGACATCCCACGCGACAAGCGCGTGGAAGTTGCACTGACGTACATCTACGGTGTTGGCCGCACGCGGTCACTCAAGACCCTCGCCGACACCGGCATCAGCGGAGACATCCGCGTGAAGGATCTCACCGATGACCAGCTGATCGCCCTGCGCGATTACATCGAGGGCACCTTCAAGGTCGAGGGTGACCTCCGCCGTGAGGTCGCCGCCGACATCCGCCGCAAGGTGGAGATCGGGTCCTACCAGGGCATCCGTCACCGTCGTGGACTTCCGGTCCGCGGCCAGCGCACCAAGACCAACGCGCGCACCCGCAAGGGCCCGAAGCGCACCGTCGCCGGCAAGAAGAAGGCTCGCTAGGCCCCGCCTAGTCGCCTCGTCATAGGACTCAGGAGATATTCATGGCAGCACCAAAGTCGGCCGTTCGGAAGCCGCGTAAGAAGGAAAAGAAGAACATCGCCGTGGGCCAGGCCCACATCAAGTCGACGTTCAACAACACGATCGTCTCGATCACCGACCCCTCGGGCGCGGTCATCAGCTGGGCTTCGTCCGGTGGCGTCGGCTTCAAGGGTTCGCGTAAGTCGACCCCGTTCGCCGCACAGCTCGCCGCCGAGTCGGCTGCGCGTCAGGCGCAGGAGCACGGCATGAAGAAGGTCGACGTCTTCGTCAAGGGACCCGGCTCCGGCCGCGAGACCGCGATCCGCTCCCTCCAGGCCGCAGGCCTCGAGGTCGGTTCGATCAACGACGTCACGCCTCAGGCACACAACGGCTGCCGCCCCCCGAAGCGTCGCCGCGTCTAATTCCTTCGGTTCACCGGCCGTGATCCGTCCGTAGCGATCGTCTGATCGCCGCGGACGGATCACGGCATGGTCCTGGTGACCAGGGCCAGCGAACACCATTCACTACCTCGCCAACGCAAGTGTCATATAGCGGACACTTAGCCGAAAGGAATCCATAGTGCTCATCGCACAGCGCCCTACGCTCACCGAAGAATCCATCTCGGAGTTCCGCAGCCGGTTCATCATCGAGCCGCTCGAGCCAGGCTTCGGGTACACCCTCGGGAACTCGCTCCGTCGCACCCTGCTGTCGTCCATCCCCGGTGCAGCCGTCACCAGCATCCGCATCGACGGCGTGCTGCACGAGTTCAGCACGATCCCCGGTGTCAAGGAAGACGTCACCGAGATCATCCTGAACATCAAGGGCCTCGTCGTCTCCAGCGAGCACGACGAGCCGATCACGGCGTACCTCCGCAAGACCGGCGCAGGCCAGGTCACCGCAGCCGACATCTCGGCTCCGGCCGGGGTCGAGGTCCACAACCCGGACCTCGTCATCGCGACCCTCAACGACAAGGCGAAGTTCGAGCTCGAGCTCACGATCGAGCGTGGCCGCGGCTACGTGTCGGCCACGCAGAACCGCAACGAGTTCAGCGAAGCCGGTCAGATCCCCGTCGACTCGATCTACTCGCCCGTCCTCAAGGTGACCTACCGCGTCGAGGCGACTCGTGCCGGTGAGCGCACCGACTTCGACCGCCTGGTCGTCGACGTCGAGTCGAAGCCGGCCATCACGCCGCGCGACGCCATCGCGTCGGCCGGTCGCACGCTGACCGAGCTGTTCGGCCTGGCTCGCGAGCTCAACACCGCTGCAGAGGGCATCGAGATCGGCCCCGCGCCGGTCGACGCCGTGCTGCCGGGCGAGCTCTCGATCCCGATCGAGGACCTCGACCTCTCCGTGCGTTCGTACAACTGCCTCAAGCGCGAGGGCATCAACAACGTCAGCGAGCTCGTCGCGCTGTCGGAGACGCAGCTCATGAACATCCGCAACTTCGGACAGAAGTCGGTGGATGAAGTTCGCGACAAGCTCACCGAAATGGGCCTCTCCCTGAAGGACTCGGTTCCCGGGTTCGACGGCGCCCACTTCTACAGCGGCTACGACGACGAGACCGTCTCCTAGCACGCGATCCACCTGACGACTTTCCAACCTGAAGAGAGACAAGAATGCCTACTCCCACCAAGGGACCCCGCCTCGGAGGCGGACCTGCCCACGAGCGTCTCCTGCTCGCCAACCTCGCTGCTGCGCTGTTCACCCACAAGCGCATCCAGACCACCGAGACCAAGGCGAAGCGCCTGCGTCCGCTCGCTGAGCGCCTGATCACCTTCGCGAAGCGCGGCGACCTGCACGCCCGCCGTCGGGTGCTCGCGACCATCACCGACAAGAGCGTCGTGCACGAGCTCTTCACGGAGATCGCGCCCCTCGTCGCCGACCGTCAGGGTGGCTACACGCGCATCATCAAGACCGGTTACCGCAAGGGCGACAACGCTCCGATGGCCGTGATCGAGCTCGTCCTCGAGCCCGTCACGCCGAAGGCGAAGCCGGCCAAGCAGTCCGCGAAGCACGCCGCAGCTCCGGTCGACGAGGCTCCGGCGGAGGAGACCCCCGCCGAGACCGAGGCCGACGCCGAGGCGACGGAAGCCGTCGAGGCGACCGAGACCGACGGCGAGTCCGTCGACGCCGGCGAGACCACGGACGAGGCTCCCGCGAAGGACGCCAAGTAGGTTCAGCGACACACGAACGGAACCCCGCTCTCCACCTGGAGGGCGGGGTTCCGTCGTTCCTGGCGGCGCTGCGACGGTGTCCTAGGCTGGAGGCATGAGTACCACTCCCGCCGTTCCGGCCGGCCAGCCAGCCCTGCCACAGCACCCCGACGTCGACCAGTGGCGTCCGGCGGTCCGCGCGGACATCGACGACATCGTGGCGCTGTGCCGCGCCATGGATCCGTTCGACAACCCCCACCGGGTGACGAGCCGCGACGAGATCGCGGACCAGTTCGACCACGCGTGGATCGACATGGCTGCGGACAGCCTGCTCGCGATCGCGGCCGACGGCACGCTGGTCGCCTATGCGATGGTGATCCTGTCGCCCTCACGAGACGTGTCCGTGTATTCGTACGTCTTCGGCGGCGTGCATCCCGCATGGCGTGAGCGGGGGATCGGCCGAGCGCTGCTCGCGTGGTCGCTGGAACGGTCCGAGCAGCAGCTGGCCTCCGTCGAGACGGGTGCCCCGGCTTCCTCCCGTGCCTACGTCGACGAACGGAACCCGGGGGCGGCGCGCTTGTTGGAGCGGTTCGGCTTCGCCGTGGCGCGGTACTTCACCATCATGGAGCGCGATCTCTCCGCGCCCGTCGACGAGATCGACGTGCCCGACGGTGTCCGACTCGAGGCGTACCACCCGGACGTGGCCGAACGCACGAGGGAGGCCCGGAACGACTCGTTCCGGGACCACTGGGGCAGCCTCGAGACGGTCCCGGCGATGTGGGCGCAGTTCGTCGGCGGATCCCACTTCCGCGACGACCTCTCGGTGGTCGCGATCGACGACGACGGACGGGTCGTCGGCTTCACGCTGGCCGAGGTGGACGAGGACAGCTGGTCCGCGCAGGGGTTCACCAGCGCGTACATCGCCCTCGTCGGGACCGTCCGCGACTGGCGTGGCCGACGACTCGCACCGGCTCTGCTGGCCACCGCGCTTCGTCGGATCCAGGCAGCCGGCCTCGAGCGGGCGACCCTCGAGGTCGACACGGCCAGTCCAACGGGTGCACTCGGGCTGTACGAACGACAGGGCTTCGTCGCGACGACGCGTGATCTGGCGTACGTCCGTGATCGCTGAGCAGGTCGCGGCAGCGGACGTCCTCCCGACCCAGCGGTTCCGGCTCGCCATCGCGTACGACGGCACGGACTTCGCCGGATGGGCGAAGCAACCGGGGCTCCGCACGGTCGAGGGGGTCCTGGAGGAAGCGCTCTACCGCGTACTCGGGAAGACCGTCCCGCCCATGCCGCGGTTCGTGGTGGCCGGACGGACGGATGCCGGGGTGCACGCGGCCGGTCAGGTGGCCCACCTCGACCTCACCGAGCCGCAGCTCGCGAAGATCACGCGATTGCAGGGGCGCCACGCCGAGTTCCACGACGGGACGCCGCGGAACGAGACCGCGAGCTCCCTCCTGGTACGTCGACTGAACGGTGTGCTCGGGATGGACCGCGACGTCGTGATCCACACGGCGGAGCCGGCGCCAGAGGGCTTCGACGCGCGCTTCTCGGCGGTCTGGCGTCACTACCGCTACCGCCTCGCGGACGCCGACGTCCGCAAGGACCCGATCCTCCGGCGGACGACGAGCTGGACGACGACGTCGCTCGACGTCGAGCTGCTCCACCAGGCGGCCACCTCGCTCGTCGGGCTCCACGACTTCCAGGCGTACTGCAAACCGAGACCACGCGCGACGACCATCCGCACCCTGCAGTCCTTCAGCTGGGAGCGGGATGAAGCGGGCGTGCTCGTCGCGAGCCTCACGGCCGACGCGTTCTGCCACAGCATGGTGCGGGCGCTCGTCGGCGCCTGCGCCGCCGTGGGGGAGGGGCGCATGTCGCTCGAGGAGGTCGTCCGGCTCCGGGACGGTGGGCGGCGGGAGATCGACTTCCGGGTGATGCCGGCGCGCGGACTCACCCTCGTCGAGGTCGGTTACCCCGAGCCGGGGCTGCTGCATGCGCGGGCCGCCGAGACCCGTCAGCGGCGCAGCCATGAGCACGTGGAAGCGAGCGCCGAGTGAGGTTCCCGGTGGGAATTGACCGCCGGGGTGTCGTCGCGTAGACTCTCCCGTTGGTGCCTGCGCCTTCTGCGGCGCGGTACCCGAAGTTGAGCCCTCCACCTCGGGCGTTCCGTTCGGAACACCCAACAGGAGCGGGATTCACGAACGACCAACTCCGACCAGAAAGCAGCACTATTGTGACGCGCACGTATTCCCCGAAGGCCAGTGAGATCACGCACGACTGGGTCGTCATCGACGCCACCGACGTGGTCCTCGGCCGCCTGGCCAGCCACGCTGCAGCGCTCCTGCGCGGCAAGCACAAGGCGACCTTCTCCCCTCACATGGACGGTGGCGACTTCGTCATCATCATCAACGCCGACAAGGTGGCCCTCACCGGCGCCAAGCTCCTGCAGAAGAAGGCCTACCGCCACTCCGGTTACCCGGGCGGGCTCTCGGCCGTCACCTACGCCGAGCTCCTCGAGAAGAACCCGATCCGCGCCGTCGAGAAGGCGATCCGCGGCATGCTGCCGAAGAACACGCTCGGCCGCGACCAGCTGAAGAAGCTCAAGGTCTACACGGGCAGCGAGCACCCGCACGCCGCTCAGCAGCCCAAGCCGTTCACGCTCGACCAGGTCGCCCAGTAAGCACCGGACAAGAAAAAAGGATTACACAGTGGCGAACATCGCAGATTCCATCGAAGAGACCCCGCAGAGCTACTCCACCGAGTCGGCTCCTGAAGCAGCAGTCACCGCGCCTCGCGCCGTGCTGAGCGTCCCCGGCGCAGCCGTCGGCCGTCGCAAGCAGGCCATCGCCCGCGTGCGTCTCGTCCCCGGCAGCGGCACCATCACGGTCAACGGCCGCACGCTCGAGGACTACTTCCCGAACAAGCTGCACCAGCAGCTCATCAACGACCCGTTCACCGTCCTCGACCTGGCCGGCGGCTACGACGTCATCGCACGCATCTCCGGTGGTGGCCCCTCGGGCCAGGCCGGTGCGCTGCGCCTCGGCATCGCTCGCTCGCTGAACCAGATCGACGAGGAGAACAACCGCGCCACCCTGAAGAAGGCCGGCTTCCTCTCCCGTGACGCTCGCGTCAAGGAGCGCAAGAAGGCCGGACTCAAGAAGGCCCGTAAGGCTCCGCAGTTCTCGAAGCGCTAAGCGCTCTCAAGACAAGCGAAGCTCGATGCCTCAGCTGTTTGGTACCGACGGCGTACGCGGACTCGCGAACGCCGACCTGACGGCAGACCTCGCTCTCGGCCTTGCCCAAGCCACCGCAGTGGTGCTTGGGCAAGGCCGTAGTGCTGAGGCCCGCCGTGCCGCCGGGAAGCGCCCGGTCGCCGTGCTCGCACGCGACCCGCGTATCTCCGGCGAGTTCCTGTCCGCCGCCGTCGCGGCGGGCCTGGCGTCCTCGGGCGTCGACGTGCTCGAGGCCGGCGTGCTGCCGACGCCAGCGACGGCGTTCCTCATCGCCGACATCGACGCCGATTTCGGCGTGATGATCTCCGCCTCGCACAACCCCGCGCCCGACAACGGCATCAAGATCTTCGCCCGCGGCGGGACGAAGCTGCCCGACGCGGTGGAACGCCGCATCGAGGAATACCTCGACCGACCCAAGCTCAGCCCGACCGGCGCCGACGTCGGCCGGATCATCCGCTTCGCCGACGCGGAGGACCGCTACGTCCTCCATCTGCTCGGCAGCCTCCCGAACCGCCTTGACGGCATCCATGTCGTCCTCGACTGCGCGCACGGCGCGGCCGCGGGTGTGTCGCCGGAGACCTTCCGCGACGCCGGGGCCAAGGTCACGATCATCGGCAACGACCCCGACGGCATGAACATCAACGACGGCGTCGGCTCCACGCACCTCGACCTCCTGTCCAAGGCGGTCCTCGAGCACGGTGCCGACCTCGGCATCGCACACGACGGCGACGCCGACCGCTGCCTCGCGGTCGACGCCGCGGGCAAGATCGTCGACGGCGACCAGATCATGGCCATCCTCGCGGTCTCGATGCAGGAGCGCGGCAAGCTCAAGGACGACACGCTCGTCGCCACGGTGATGAGCAACCTCGGCCTGCACGTCGCGATGCGCGAGCACGGCATCGACGTCGTCCAGACCGGGGTCGGCGACCGCTACGTCCTCGAAGCGATGAACGCGAACGCCTATTCGCTCGGCGGTGAGCAGTCGGGTCACGTCATCATGGCCGACTACGCGACCACCGGCGACGGCATCCTCACCGGTCTGCACATCGTGGCCGAGATGGCGCGCACCGGGAAGACGCTCGCGGAGCTCGCTGCGGTGATGCAGGTGTACCCGCAGATCCTCGTCAACGTCACGGGTGTCGACCGCACGCGCCTCGTCGGCGACGAGGTCGTCGACGCTGCCGTACAGGCTGCCGAAGTCGAGCTCGGAGACGACGGACGCGTGCTGTTGCGGCCGTCCGGCACCGAGCAGCTCGTCCGCGTCATGGTCGAGGCGGCCGACCAGCCGACCGCCGATCGTCTGGCGCACCGCCTCGCCGACGTCGTCCGCGAGCGACTCGCCATCTGAGTCGTCCGGCGGCGGGTCGGCACCTCAGCTGTGGAAGAGTGATCGCATGACTTCGACGACGACGGGCGGTGCCTCCGGGCAGCCGACGCCCTACGTGGAGATCGACCGTGCCGAATGGGCGCGACTCGCTCCGGAGACGGCCACACCGCTCAGCGAGACCGAGGTCGTGCAGATCCGTGGCCTCGGCGACCGTCTCGACATGCGTGAGGTCGAGGAGGTCTACGTGCCGCTCAGCCGGCTGTTGAGCCTCTACGCGAAGGGCACCCAGGACCTCGGGCGAGCGACGAGCCGGTTCCTCGGCGACCAGGCGCTCCGGACGCCGTTCGTGATCGGCGTGGCGGGTTCCGTGGCCGTCGGCAAGTCGACGATCGCGCGGCTCCTGCGCGAGCTGCTGTCACGCTGGCCGGACACCCCGCACGTCGAACTCGTGACGACCGACGGCTTCCTCTATCCGAACGAGGAGCTCCAGCGGCGCGGCATCATGGATCGCAAGGGCTTCCCCGAGTCCTACGACCGGCGCGCGCTCCTGCGGTTCATCACCGCGGTGAAGAGCGGTGCCGCCGAGGTGCGGGCACCGTTCTACTCGCACCTGCGCTACGACATCATCCCGACGGCGCAGGTCGTCGTCCGGCGCCCCGACGTCCTGATCGTCGAGGGCTTGAACGTGCTGCAGCCGGCTGCGACGGCGAGCGGACTCGCGATCAGCGACCTGTTCGACTTCAGCATCTACGTCGACGCACGGACGCGCGACATCGAGTCCTGGTACGTCGACCGCTTCATGGCGCTCAAGCGGGGCGCGTTCTCGAACCCGAACTCCTTCTTCAACGTGTTCGCCGAGCTCTCCGATGAGGAGGCGGCCGATCAGGCGCGTGGGTTCTGGCGCTCGATCAACGAACCGAACCTCATCGACAACATCCGCCCGACCCGCTCGCGCGCCAAGCTCGTGCTGCGGAAGGACTCCGATCACACGGTGTCCTCGGTGCTGCTCCGCAAGCTCTGACCCGCGGCAGAGGAAGGGCCCGGGAACCGGTCGATCTCGGCGAGACTGTCCTGCTCCGAGGCTGAGCGCCGGCGCCTCGAGGTTGGTGCAGGATCCTCGCAAAATCGCACGATTATGCTGCTCTACATGTGTGGAATCGTAGGGTACGTCGGGAACGACAAGACGGTGGACGTCCTCATGGGCGGACTCAAGCGGCTCGAGTACCGGGGGTACGACTCCGCCGGGATCGCCGTGCTCGACGCGACGGGTTCGCTGAACACCCGGAAGCGCGCCGGGAAGCTGGCCGTCCTCACCGAGGACCTCGCCGCGAACCCCATCGCGCCGGGGTCGACCGGTATCGGTCACACCCGTTGGGCGACCCACGGTGGACCGACGGACCGCAACGCGCACCCGCACCTCGGTGACGAAGGACGCCTCGCGCTCATCCACAACGGCATCATCGAGAACTTCGCCGAACTGCGCGCGGAGCTCCTCGCGGACGGCTTCACCTTCGAGAGCGACACCGACACCGAGATCGCCGCCGTGCTGATCGGCCGCGAGTACCGTTCCACCGGCGACCTCACCGAAGCCTTCCGTCGCGTCGTCGCTCGCCTGGACGGCGCCTTCACGCTGCTCGCCATGCACCAGGACCTGCCCGGCGTCGTCATCGGTGCGCGTCGGAACTCGCCGCTCGTCATCGGGCTCGGCGACGGCGAGAACTTCCTCGGGTCGGACGTCGCCGCGTTCGTGCAGTACACCCAGCGCGCGGTCGCGATCGGCCAGGACCAGATGGTCGTCATCACGCCCGACGACGTGACGGTCACCGACTTCTCCGGCAACCACGTCGTGACCGAGCCGTTCGAGATCCAGTGGGACGCTTCGGCGGCCGACAAGGGCGGCTGGTCGAGCTTCATGGCGAAGGAGATCAGCGAGGAGCCCGACGCGGTCGCGAACACGATCCGCGGGCGGGTCGAGGGCGGCCAGGTCGTCATCCCCGAACTCGCCGGTCTCGACGAGCTCTTCCTCGACATCAACCGCATCGTGATCATCGCGTGTGGCACCGCCGCCTACGCGGGCACGGTCGGCACCTACGCGATCGAGCGCTGGGCCGGGATCCCGGTCACCGTCGAGCTGAGCCACGAGTTCCGCTACCGCGACCCGGTCATCGACGCGCGCACGCTCGTCATCTCGGTGAGCCAGTCGGGCGAGACCATGGACACGCTCATGGCGGTGCGTTTCGCGAGCGAGTCCGGCGCGAAGACCCTGTCGATCTGCAACACCCAGGGCGCCACGATTGCGCGCGAGTCGGACGCCGTGGTGTACACCCACGCGGGGCCCGAGGTCGCGGTCGCGTCCACGAAGGCGTTCACCGCTCAGATCACGGCGCTGTACCTGTTCGGGCTGCACCTCGCGCGGGTCCGCGGCACCCAGACTCCGGAGTTCCTGGCGTCGCAGGTCGAAGAGCTGCAGGCCGTGCCCGACAAGATCGCCAGCATCCTCGGGGCCTCCGAGAAGATCGCGCAGCTCGCCCACTGGATGGCCGACTCCCGCGCGGTGCTCTTCCTCGGTCGCCACGTCGGCTACCCGATCGCGCTCGAGGGTGCGCTGAAGCTCAAGGAGCTCGCGTACATCCACGCTGAAGGCTTCGCCGGTGGCGAGCTCAAGCACGGCCCGATCGCCCTGATCGAGCCGGGTCAGCCCGTCTTCGTCGTCGTCCCGAGCCCGCGTGGCTCGGCGATCCTTCACCCGAAGGTCATCTCGACCATCGAGGAGATCCGCGCACGTGGTGCCCGGGTCATCGCGATCGCGGAGCAGGGCGACGCCGCCGTCCTGCCCTCGGCCGACGAGGTCATCCCGATCCCGCTCGCCGGTCCGCTGTTCGAGCCCCTGCTCGCCGTCATCCCGCTGCACATCTTCGCGATGGAGCTCGCGACGGCGAAGGGCCTCGACGTCGACCAGCCGCGTAACCTCGCGAAGTCGGTCACGGTCGAGTAGGGACGGTCCGCGCGGTCCGAGGTGGCCTGTCGAGCGGGCCTCCGGGCCGCACACGACGGCCGTAGAGTAGAGGGATGATCATCGGCATCGGGGTGGACCTGGTCGACCTCGCACGGTTCGAACGGGCGATCACGCGCACCCCGAACCTGCTGGCCAGGCTCTTCGTCCCGTCGGAGCGCGACCTCCCGCTGCGGTCCCTCGCCGGGCGGTTCGCCGCCAAGGAGGCGCTCATCAAAGCACTGGGTTCCTCGGACGGCATCCGGTGGCAGGAGATGGCGATCGTGAACGGCCCCGAGGGGAAGCCTGACTTCGCCCTGTCCGGCGTCACGGCGGGTGTCGTGGCTGAACGGGGGATCACCAGCATGCACCTGACCATGACGCACGACGCCGGGGTCGCCGTCGCGTTCGTCGTCGCGGAGCGGGAGGGATGACGCCCGTGTCCGAGCGCGACGAGCGACCGACCCGCGAGGCGATCATCGACCTCGACGCCCTGCGCCACAACGTCCGTCGTCTGCGCGAACTGACCGACGTCGGTGAACTCATCGTCGTCGTCAAGGCCGACGCCTACGGGCACGGTGCCGAGGCGATCGCCCGCGCGGCGGTCGAGGCCGGGGCCGATCGCCTGGGCGTCGCCGACATCACGGAGGGCGTCGCGCTGCGTGCCGCCGGGATCACGGCACCGATCCTCGCCTGGCTGCACGGCCCACAGGCGGCGTTCGGCGCCGCACTCGACGCCGGGCTCGACCTCGGTCTGTCGTCGGTGGCGCAGCTCGACCGCGTGATCGAGGCCGCTCGGGATCGGCCGTCCGTCGTGCCGGTCGTCCAGTTCAAACTCGAGACCGGGCTCAGCCGGAACGGCGCGGCCGAAGCCGACTGGCCGGCGCTCTTCGAGACCGCCGCAGCCGCCGAGGCCGCCGGGCTCGTCCGGGTCGACGGGCTGTTCTCGCACGTCTCCAACACCTCCACCGCCGACGACCGGGCCGCCGCCGTCCGATTCGAACGCGGGGTCGCCCTCGCCAGGGAGGCCGGTCTCGCACCGCGGAGTTTGCACCTCGCCGCGTCGGCGGCAGCACTCGGCGAGCCGTCCCTCCGGTACGACGCCGTCCGCCTCGGACTCGCCGTGTACGGCCTGTCACCCTTCGAGCCCACCGAGGACGCCGACCGCTCGGCCGACGCCTTCGGCCTCCGGCCCGTCATGACCCTCCGGGCGACGGTCGCCGCCGTGCGTCGGGTCGAGCCGGGCGCCGGGGTGTCCTACGACTACAGCTACCGGACCAGCACGGCGACGACGCTCGCCCTCATCCCGCTCGGATACGCCGACGGTGTGCCGCGGAGCGCCTCGAACGCCGGTCCGGTCGTGATCAACGGACGCCGCTACCGGGTGTGCGGGCGGATCGCGATGGACCAGTTCGTCGTCGACGTCGGCGACGACGCGGTCGCGGTGGGTGACGACGCCGTGCTCTTCGGCGATCCGGCGTCCGGCGCGCCGCGTGTCGAGGATTGGGCGGAGGCCGCCGGCACCATCAACTACGAACTCGTCACCCGCATCGGGCCGCGCGTGGTCCGGACGACCAGGGAGCGGTCATGACCGATCACGTCCTCACCCCGGGCACCGTCGAGGTGGCGACGCCCGAGGAGATGCACGCGTACGGCGTCCGACTCGGCACGGAACTGCGTGCAGGGCAGCTCCTGGTCCTGACCGGGCCGCTCGGAGCAGGCAAGACGACCCTCACGCGAGGGATCGGCGAGGGCCTCGGGGTCCGCGGCCCCGTCACCAGCCCCACCTTCGTGCTCGCCAGGACGCACCCGAGCCTCGTCGGCGGTCCGCCGCTCGTCCACGTGGACGCCTACCGGCTCGGTTCGGCGCTCGAACTCGACGACCTCGACATCGACTTCGCCCGGTCCGTCGTCGTCGTGGAGTGGGGAGCCGGATTGCTCGACGGCGTGGTCCCCACCTGGTTCGAGCTCGTCATCGAACGTCCGACCGGAGCCGGCGACGAGCCCGCCACGGACGACGCCGGCGAGGAGCCGATCGAGCGCCGGACCCTCACGCTCTCGCGGCACCCCGCCATCGACGCCGGGTAGGCTGGACGACGTGCTGTTGGCGATCGATACATCCGCGGGTTCGAGCGTCGCCGTCGTCACCCTGGGTGGCGAGGTGTTGGCCGAACGGTCCTCCGACGACCCGATGCGGCACGCCGAGGTCATCGGGACGCTCATCGCCGGATGCCTCGACGACGCCGGGATCGAGGTCGCCGCGCTCACCGGGCTGGTCGCGGGTATGGGACCAGGGCCGTTCACCGGACTCCGGATCGGGATCGCCGCGGCCCGCAGCTTCGGGATCGGCGCAGGCCTCCCGGTGCACCCCGTGGTGAGCCACGATGCGATAGCGCTCGATGCCTACCGTTCCGGTTCCGCCGCACCCGACGCCACGCTCCTCGTCGTCACCGACGCCCGCCGTCGCGAACGCTACTGGACGAGCTACGCCGGACTCGACGCAGCCGGCCTCCCGGTCCGCGTCCAGGGGCCGGTCCTCGCGAAACCCGACGACCTCCCGACCTCCGAGTCCGTGCGCCTCGACGCGCTGGTCGTCCCCGCCGGGGCGTTGGGACAGGTCGCCGCCGCACTCCTCGCCACCGATGGCGCGTTCGCGGGGGAGGAGCCGTTGTACCTCCGCTCGCCCGACGTCACGATGTCCGCGGGCGCCAAGCGGGTGACGGCGTGAGCTGGTCGCTGCGCCGCGCCGGTGTCGCCGACCTCGACGCGATCATGGAGCTCGAGCACACCGTCTTCGTGAACGACGCCTGGTCGGCGGACATGATGCGCGCCGAACTGTCGTCGCCGCACGGGTACTACCTCGTCGCGACGGAGGTCGATGCCGGCGACGCGACACTCGCCGGCTACGGTGGGCTCTTCGCACCGTCCCGGTCCGACGACGCCGACATCCAGACCATCGCCGTCGCCGGGCACGCCAGAGGACGAGGGCTCGGACGGCTCCTCATGCAGGCGCTCATCGAGCAGGCCCGGCAGCAGGACGTCGCCCAGGTCTTCCTCGAAGTCAGGGCCGACAACCCCGTGGCGATCACGCTGTACCGCAGTCTCGGCTTCGAGGCACTCGGCGTCCGCCCCGGCTACTACCAGCCGGACGACGTCGACGCCATCGTCATGCGACTCACGGTCCAGCCGAGGCCGCCCATGCCCGCCCACGGCCAGTCCCCGCTCGACCAGACCGACCAGCACCCCGGGAGCATCGCGTGAACCGTGCAGAACCGCTCGTCCTCGGCATCGAGACGAGCTGCGACGAGACCGGGATCGGCATCGTCCGCGGACACCACCTGCTGGCGAACACCATCGCCTCGAGCATGGACGAACACGCACGGTACGGCGGCGTCGTCCCGGAGGTCGCCGCACGCGCCCACCTCGAGGCCCTCGAGCCCACGCTCACGGCGGCGCTCGCCGAGGCCGGCATCGCACTGGCCGACCTCGACGCCGTCGCGGTGACGAGCGGCCCCGGTCTCTCCGGCGCACTCATGGTCGGCGTGGGCGCAGCGAAGGCGCTCGCCGTGTCCCTCGGCAAACCGCTGTACGCCGTGAACCACCTCGTCGGTCACGTCGGCGCGGACGTCCTCGACTCCGAGGACGGGACGATCGAGTACCCGACGATCGCCCTGCTCGTGTCCGGCGGGCACACCTCGCTGCTCCTCGTGCGGGACCTTGTGTCGGACGTCGAACTGCTCGGCGAGACCATCGACGACGCGGCGGGCGAGGCCTTCGACAAGGTCGCGCGCATCCTGGGTCTGCCGTACCCGGGCGGTCCGCAGATCGACCGGGCGGCCGTCGGCGGCGACCCGAAGGCGATCCGCTTCCCCCGCGGACTCAGCCTGCCGAAGGACATGGAGCGGCATCGCTACGACTTCTCCTTCTCCGGCCTGAAGACGGCCGTGGCACGCTGGGTCGAGGCGAAGCAGGACGCGGGGGAGCCGGTCCCCGTCGCGGACGTCGCCGCCAGCTTCCGCGAGGCCGTCGTCGACGTGCTCGTCTCGAAGGCGGTCAAGGCGTGCACCGAGCTCGGCGTGCCCCGCCTGCTGCTGGGGGGCGGTGTCATCGCGAACGCACGGCTCCGCGAGGTGGCAGCCGAACGCACCGCCTTGGCCGGGATCGAACTCCGCATCCCGCCGTTGCAGCTGTGCACCGACAACGGCGCGATGATCGCCGCGCTCGCAGCGCAGCTCATCTCCGCCGGACACGAGCCGTCGTCGCTCGACTTCGGCGCCGACTCGACCCTGCCGGTCACCGAGATCCAGGTGCTCTGACCGCTCGACGAGCCGTCTCGCGGCCGTCGACCGGGTGCGCAGACGTCGGCGCATAGGATGGGCCGGTACCCGGTCACGGATCGAAGGAGCGGCGATGGATCAGCACGAGCACCCCGACGGACGACCTCAGCACCAGGACGGTGCGGTGGACGGGCAGTCGCGCCCGCCGCAAGCCGAGCAGCCGAACGGGCAGCCGCAGCAGCCGTGGGCGCAGCAGCCCCAGGCCCAGCAGCCCTGGTCGCCGTACCAGCCGCCACAGCCCTCCCAGCAGGCCGGCGTCGCGCCGCAGGGCCAGCAGCAGCCGTATCAGCCCCAGGGCCAGCAGCAGCCGTACCAGCCTCAGCCCCAGCAGCCGCACCAGCCTCAGGGTCAGGCCTCCCCGCCACCCACGGACTGGCAGCGCGGCGCCGGCGCGCCCGTCACGCCGCCGACGCACCCTGCCCAGCAGGGGGCGTCCCCCTCGGCGCCTCCGGCGGGTTGGCAGGGCGATCACGCGACCTATCTCCAGACGGTGCCGACGGCGGTCTACCAGGCGCCGAGCCAGGGTGGCTACGCCGCGTACCAGCAGTCGCAGACGCAGACCCCTGCCGCGTCGACCGGGACCTCGCGGAGCACCTGGTCGCTCATCACCGGTGTCGTCGGGCTCGTCGTGTCGGTCTTCGTCGGTTGGGGCTTCCCCCTGTCGATCGCCGCGATCGTGCTCGGGTTCGGAGCCAGGCGTCGCGAGCCGCAGGGCCGAGGTCGCGCCCTCACCGGCCTCGTGACCGGGTTCGTCGGCCTCGCCTGCTCGGTCGGCTGGCTCGTCTACAGCGTCGTCGTGATCATCGGCTACGTCTCGACCTGATCCTCCACAGGCGCTGCGGCCCGGCGGACGCCGTCGGGTCAGGCGTCGGCGGCCGGCGTCACCCGTTCGACGAGCAGCGCACTGTGTTTGCCGGTGATCCTCGTGAGGATGATCGTGGCCGAGCCGTCGCCCTTGAGCGCGAGACGCTTCCGGAACGCCGCGGGGTCGACGTCGACGCCGCGTTTCTTGATCTCGAGGACGCCGATCCCGCGATCACGCATGGTGCGCTTGAGGACCTTCTCGTCCATCGGCAGCCGTTCGAGGACTCGGAAGGTCGTGGCGAACGGCGAGCTCGTCGCGGTGTCGGAGGTCAGGTAGGCGATGCCCTGGCCGAGCATGCCGGCCTCCAACCGGATGGCGAGGTCGCCGATGAGTCGGGCCCGGATCACGGATCCGTCGGGTTCGTGCACGTAGTCGCCGAGCTCCCGCACTGGGGCGTCGTCGGCGTCGGCCTCGGCGTGCAACTCGTGGTGGACGCCGTCCGCGAGGAGGAGCGCGGACCGTCGGACATCCGGACGGGCCAGCGGGCCGAACCAGAGCGCCATCTCGACGAGCTGTCCGTCGACCGACACCCACTGCGCCTCGGCGTCGTCGGGGATGAGGGAGCGGTCGAATCCGGGCCCGAGCTTGACGCCTGTGGGAAGGCGGGTCGCCGCACCGAAGACCAGGTCGAGGGACGGGGTGTAGTCGGCGGCACTCGACAGCCGCGCGGTGTCGGCGTGTCCTGCGGTGCGCCGCGCGGGATCGAACCAGACCGCGTCGAAGTCGTCGAGGGAGACGTCCTCGGCGGCGGCGTTCCGCACGGTCGCCGTGGGGAACGGAGCGAGGTTGTAGCTGGCGATGGCCGCGGTGACCTCGTCGATGTCGACCGCCGTGACCTCCAGGTCGAGCGAGGCCATGGCCATCGAGTCGGCGCCGATGCCGCTGCCGAGGTCGGCGATCCGCGTGAGGCCGGCCCGGGCGAACCGCCCGGCGTGCAATGCGGCGACGGGAAGGCGCGTGGCCTGTTCGAGCCCGGCCTCGGTGAACAGCATGCGGCCGGCGAACGGTCCGAACTTCCCGACGGCCTTCTGCCTGAGCCGCGACTGCGTGAGGACCGCCGCGACCAGCTCGGGGGAGTGGCCCTCCTTGCGCAGGCGCCCGACCAGGCGGACGGCCTCGTCCTTCGTCGGGTAGGGAGGGAGGGCGTCGAGGAGCCTGAGGCCGTCGGCCGTGAGGAGTTCGACGAGTTCCGAACGGTCCATGGTCAGCGGGCCTCGGGCGGAGCTGGATGCATCCGGCAACGGTAGCAGTCGCTGATTGGCACTCGCATTGCATGAGTGCCAGAAGATGCCTACACTGGAATCAGCACTCTCGCAGTGTGAGTGCTAACCACGTCTTCGTTTCAAGAAAGAGGTCAACCGTGTCGGTCTCCATCAAGCCGCTCGAGGATCGCATCGTCATCAAGCAGGTCGAGGCAGAGCAGACCACCGCTTCCGGTCTGGTCATCCCCGACACCGCCAAGGAGAAGCCCCAGGAGGGCGAGGTCGTGGCGGTCGGACCCGGTCGCATCGACGACAACGGCAACCGCGTCCCGCTCGACGTCGCCGTCGGCGACAAGGTGATCTACTCCAAGTACGGTGGCACCGAGGTCAAGTACGCCGGTGAGGACTACCTCGTCCTGTCCGCGCGCGACGTCCTCGCAGTCGTCGTCCGCTAGTCACCAGCGCACGGATCCGGCGGCCCAGGCCGCTCAACAGCCCGAATGGCATTCGCCGTTCGGGCTGTGTCCGTTTCCGGAGGGTGTCGCGGGGAGTCGCGGGTCTAGCCTGGACCAGTGCAGAACCCCAGCGATCCAGCCGACGTCGACATCCACCCCGTCACCGTCGACGGGGGAGACGACCGACGTGCGAGTGTGGCCGTACCCCAGCAGGGGAGCCGGTCCGGACTGCTCTCGGCGGTCGCCGCCTACTGCCTCTGGGGAGCGCTCCCGCTCTACTTCATCGCCCTCGCACCGGCCGGAGCCTTCGAGGTCGTGGCGTGGCGGATCCTCTTCTCCCTCGTCTTCTGCGCCGTCCTCATCCTGGCGACCCGTTCCTGGCGTCGACTGTTCGGCATCCTCCGCCAGCGCCGCATCGTCCTGACGATGGGTCTCGCCGGAGCGCTCATCTACGTCAACTGGCAGACCTACGTGTACGGTGCGCTCAACGGCCAAGTGGTCGAGGCGTCGCTCGGGTACTTCATCAACCCGATCGTGACCGTCTTCCTCGGCGTCTTCTTCCTCCGTGAGCGGCTGCGTCCGGCCCAGTGGGCCGCGGTGGTCGTGAGCGTGATCGCGGTCCTCGTCCTCGCGATCGGGCACGGCAGCGTCCCCTGGATCGCCCTCATCCTGGCCTTCTCATTCGGCCTCTACGGCTACATCAAGAAATTGGTGGGCGGCTCGGTCGACGCCGTGTCCGGGTTGACGCTCGAGGCCGTGTGGCTGATGCCGGTCGCGATCGCCCAGCTCATCGCTGTCGGCGTGACCGGTGGGCTGACCATCGGCACCGCGGGAGTCGGGCACGCCCTGCTGCTCGTCGGCGCCGGCGTCATCACCGCCGTCCCGCTCCTGCTGTTCGCGGCGGCGGCCCGCCGCCTCCCGCTCACCTGGATGGGTTTCATCCAGTACTTCGCACCGATCATCCAGTTCGTCGTCGGTGTCGCCGTCCTGCACGAGGCGATGCCGCCGGAGCGCTGGTTGGGCTTCGGTCTCGTGTGGCTGGCGCTCGCGATCCTCACCGTCGACATGCTCGTCGCCTCAACGCGGGGTCGTCGGGCCGCCGGGGCCGAACGGCGCCGCTCGACGCGGGTCTGAACAGCGGATTCCAGCGCTGATCGCGCGACCACTGCAGGAAAAGCGCGAAACAGGCCGTCCTGAGGTAACGATTTGGTCGTGTTACACGCTTGTAACGTCAACGACATTGTCCAGCGCACGTGCAGCGGATAACTTGACTCAACGGCAGCCCCTGGAGCTGCCACTCTTCTGACAAGCAAGGAGTACCATGAGCGTCTTTTCGAAGGCCACGGCCGCTCGCTCCCGCCCACGTTCCATCGTTCTCGGTGGCATCGCACTGATCGGAGCCAGCGCGCTGGTTCTGAGCGGTTGCGCCTCGAGTGGTAGCGGCGACAGCGGCAGCAGCAGCAAGCCTGCTGGCGACCTGACCCTGAAGCTCGGCACGGCGTTGCCGCAGACCGGTAACCTCGCGTTCCTCGGCCCGCCCGAGGAGGCCGGTGTCGGTCTCGCGGTCAAGGAGGTCAACGACGCCGACCTCGGCATCAAGATCGACCTGACGCTCGGCGACTCGGGTGACTCCGACAACAAGGCGTACGCGACCGAGGTCCCCCGTCTGCTCTCCGAGGGCGTCACGGCCATCATCGGTGCAGCGTCCTCGGGTGTGTCGAAGCTCTTCATCGACGAAGTCACCGGCGCAGGCGTCATCCAGTTCTCCCCGGCGAACACCTCCGCGGACTTCACGACGTGGGACGACAACGGTCTCTACTGGCGGACGGCGCCGTCCGACGTGCTGCAGGGCGAGGTCCTCGGGAACCTGATCGCGGAGGACGGCAACGCCACCCTCGGCATCATCTACCTGAACGACTCGTACGGCACCGGCCTCGCGAAGTTCACCAAGGAGGCGTTCGAGAGTGCCGGCGGTGAAGTGGTCGCCGAGCAGTCGTACAACACCGGTGACACCTCGTTCGACGCGCAGATCAGCGCGGTCAAGGCGGAGAACCCCGACGCGATCGCGATCATCGCGTTCGAGGAGACCAAGACGATCGTCCCCGGTCTCGCCGGCTTCCCGTCGGACAAGCTCTACTTCGTCGACGGCAACCTCGCCGACTACAGCGCGGACTTCGCTCCGGGCACCCTGACGGGCGCCAAGGGCACGCTGCCCGGTCTCGACACCGCGAAGCTCGGTGACTTCACCGACCGCCTCCAGGCGTTCGTGAAGGACGAGGGTGGCGAGCCGCTCAAGGACTACAGCTACGCGGCTGAATCCTACGACGCCGTCATCCTGCTCGCCCTCGCGGCGCTGCAGGCCGGTTCGACCGAGGGTGCCGACATGGCGGCCGAGCTCCAGTCCGTGTCCGGTGGCAAGGACAAGGGCGAGAAGGTGACCACCTTCGAAGAGGGTGCGAAGGCCATCGCCGACGGCAAGAAGATCGACTACGACGGCAACTCCGGTCCGATCACGTTCGACGAGAACGGTGACCCGACCGAGGCGACCATCGGTATCTACCAGTACGGTGACGACAACAAGTACACCCGCACCAACTAGTCGCCCTCGCGACTGACGAGGCCCCGGAGTGATCCGGGGCCTTCGTCGTGCCCGGCCCTATCTCTGCCCGCTGCCCCGCGTGTGGTGTGCCGTGTGTGGCGCCAGCGCGGTGCGCTGACGCGAGCGCGGGTCCAGCGCGTGAGCGCGGGTCTCCAGAGACCCGCGCCCACGCGCCTGCGGCGCGGTCACGTCGGCGCACCGCGCTGACAGCGACCAGTTGGGCGCCCGGGTCAGTCAACGGAACGCGCGTTGCAGTCCCGCGCGCTCGAGTTTCGCGGCGAGCCGGCTCGGATGGACGAGGTCCTCCCAGGTGGCGCGGACGACGGTGTAGCCGAGCGCGCGCAGCCGGTCCTCCCGATGCTTCTCCGCCAGGACGATGTCGGCCACGTCCCGTCCTTGCGTGAACTCCTCCCGCACATACTTCTGCCGGCCGTCGAGTTCGAGGATGATGCGCTCGTCCGGCCAGACCGCATCGACCACGCCGACTGGTCCGTCCGCGTCGGAGAAGGCCTGCTGCAGCACCGGCAGGGCGAAACCGAGCTGCGCGATCACGACCCGCATCTTCGATTCGCCACCGTTCGCGGCGAGGGGGTCCGCGAATTCGATCGCAAAGCGCACCTGCCGTCCTCCCCGACGGCCCGGCAGGTCTCGTGCGAGCGAGCGGAGCGCCGTCTCGTCGGTGAGCTTGAGCCGGAGGGCAGCGTCGGCGACGGCGACGGCGTCCTCGAGGCGGGCGATCCGAGCGAGATCGACGACGGTCCGAGCCGGGTCCGTGACCGCGAGCCCGTACCGCATCCGTCGGGCGACGGAGCCCTGCGTCGTGTGACGGATGATGCCGGGTGCCGAACGCCCTCCGCGATCACCGGTCGTCAGCGTGTGCACCTCGGGAGGCCACGGACCCACGATCGGAAGTCCCCACAACCGCGCTGCCGAGTAGTGGCTGAACAGAGCGTCCTTGCGGAGCGCGACGGCCGCCGCATCGATCCGGACACGGTAGCGGTCATCGGGGGACAGGGAACTCCATATCGGTTCAGGGACGTAGATGCCCTTCCGAAGACGCACCAGGTCGCCGTCGCGGTGGGCGGCGCTCACCAGGCGCTCGGCACCGACCCGACGTGCGTCGCGGACGAGGAGGAGTCCGTTCGGGCGGAGGAGCAGGTTGAGATCGAAGGATTCCATCGCCTCACCGTGCCCGTTCGCGTCCGCCGGCACCTCGTGTCGTGGAAGCGATGTGGAGAACTGCTCCCATCCAGCCTGCGGTGGAGCGAGGGTGGAGTGGTGCCCAGCGCGGTGCGCTGACGCCGGCGCTGGTCGTCGGCCTCAGCGCGGGTCGCTGTGCCGCAGTGGTGATGACTCGGCGTGAGCGCGGGTCCAGCGCGTGAGCGCGCGCCTCCGGAGACCCGCGCTCACGCGCCAGGACCGCGCTCGCGTCAGCGCACCGCGCTGGCGAAAGGAGGAGGGAGAATGCACAACTCCTCCGTCCCCGTCTCAGGAGGCCGTCTTGGTACGACGGTGCCCCTCGGGGGAGGGAGGAGTTGTGGTTCGTTCACCGGTCGGGATCCGGTGGCTTCTGGCCCGTCGCTCGGCACGCGGCCGGGACGAGCATGTTCGAGGGTACCGAAGTACCCGCCGACCCGCGAGTGGGGATCGCCCTGATCAGTCCTCGTCCTGGCCGAGCGTGCCCAGGTAGAGGCCGATCACCTTGTCATCCGAGAGGAGCTCGCGGCCCGTCCCGGTGTAGGCGTCACGACCCTGGTCGAGCACGTACCCGCGGTCGCAGATCTGCAGACAGCGACGTGCGTTCTGCTCCACCATGATCGTGGTGACGCCGGCCTTGTTGATGTCCGAGACCCGGATGAACGCGTCGTCCTGGCGCACCGGCGACAATCCCGCGGACGGCTCGTCGAGGAGCAGCACGTGCGGATCCATCATGAGGGCCCGCGACATCGCGACCATCTGGCGCTCACCACCCGACAGTGAACCGGCGCGCTGCTTGAGCCGCTTGCCGAGTTCGCTGAAGATCCCGGTGACGAACTCGAGGCGCTCGTTGTACTGCTTCGGCTTCTGGAACAGCCCCATCTTGAGGTTGTCCTCGATGGTGAGGCTCGGGAACACGTTGTTCGTCTGCGGGACGAACCCGACGCCGCGGGCCACGAGCTTGTTCGCCCGGAGCCCCGTGATGTCCTCGCCGTTCAGCAGCACCTGTCCGCTGCGCACCTTCACCTGTCCGAAGATCGCCTTCAACAGCGTCGACTTCCCCGCACCGTTCGGTCCGATGATGCCGATGAGCTCGCCCTTCCGGGCGGTCAGGTTGGCACTGTTCAGGATGTTCACGCCGGGGAGGTACCCGGCGGTCAGATCGGTGACCTCCACGACCATCTCGGCGGTCTTGACCGCGGTGCCGCCGACCGGCGCACCCTTCACGTCGCTCATTTCCGCTCCTCCTCGGGCTCGGCACCAGCCGCGAGCCGTTCGTCCTCGATCTCGGCGAGCAGCTCCTCGGCCGCAGCGCTGTCCTCTCCGGCGATCCTGCCGGTCACGACCCCGAGGTCGACGTCCTGGTGGCTCCCGAGGTAGGCGTCGATGACGGCGGGATCCTCCATGACGGTGTCGGGCGGACCCTCGGCGACGACGCGACCCTCGGCCATGACGACCACCCAGTCGGCGATGTGCCGGACCATCTGCATGTCGTGCTCGACGAACAGCACGGTCATGCCCTCGTCTTTCAATGCCAGGATGTGGTCGAGCAGGGACTGCGTGAGCGCCGGGTTGACGCCGGCCATCGGCTCGTCGAGCATGACGAGCTTCGGGTCGCTCATGAGCGCCCGCGCCATCTCGAGGAGCTTCCGCTGCCCACCGGAGAGGCTGGCGGCGTAGTCGTCACGCTTCGTGTCGAGCTTGAAGCGACGCAGGAGGTCCATCGCCTTGACCTCGAGGTCCTCCTCCTGCTTCCGCCAGAGCGGCTTCACCAGGCTGGAGAAGATGCCCTCACCGGTCTGGCCGGTCGCGCCGAGCTTCATGTTCTCGAGCACCGTGAGCAGCCCGAGCGCCTTCGTCAGCTGGAAGGTCCGGACCTGACCCATGCGGGCGACCTTGAACGCCGGGACGCCCCCGAGGCTCTTGCCGTCGAAGTTCCACGTCCCGGTGTTCGGCTTGTCGAAGCCGGTCAGCAGGTTGAACAGCGTGGTCTTACCGGCACCGTTCGGGCCGATGAGGGCGGTGATCGCGTTGCGGGGCACCTCCAGGTGCTCCACGTTCACCGCCTGCAGGCCGCCGAAGGTCCGGGTGACCTGGTCCGCGATGAGGATCGGGTCGACCTTCTTGACGCCCGGGACGATCTCGCCGACGTGGAGGCCGGTGGTCTTGACCGGTCGCGAGGTGGGTGAGCTGTTACTTGACAAAGGTCAGCTCCTTCTTGTTTCCGAGGATGCCTTGCGGCCTGAAGATGACGATCAGCATGAGCGCGACACCGACCAGCACGTAGCGGAGCGTCGACGCCTGCGTCGAGCTCATGAACGGCAGGACGTCCGCCTTCACGAGCGCCGGGAGGACGTTCGAGAGGAACGCCATGATCACCCAGAAGATCACCGAGCCGAGTAGCGGCCCGAAGACCGTCGCGGCTCCACCGAGGAGGAGGATCGTCCAGATGAAGAAGGTGAGACTCGTGACGTACACGCTCGGCACGACCGCGGAGGGGAGTGCCAGCACCACCCCGCCGAGTGCGCCGAAGACACCACCGACGACGAGCGCCTGCATCTTGTAGGCGAACACGTTCTTGCCGAGGGCGCGCACGGCGTCCTCGTCCTCACGGATGCCCTTCAGCACGCGGCCCCAGGGGCTGCGCATGAGGAGGAACACGAGGAGCGCGGCGACGGCGAGCAGCAGGATGCCGAAGATGCGGACCCACCACTGGTTCGCGTTGAGCTCCCACGGGCCGAAGCCGTAGATGCCCTCCGGGATCGGGTTCGCCGCGCGGAAGCCCTCGTGGTAGTTGCCGAGTCCGTCGGCCGAGTTGGTGAACTCGTCGAAGACCTGCGTCGTGAAGAGGAGTCGGACGATCTCGGCCGCCGCGATGGTGACGATGGCCAGATAGTCCGCCCGCAGCCGCAGGGTCGGGATGCCGAGGATGAAGGCGAAGACCACCGAGGCCAGACAGCCGACGATGATGCCCGCCCACCACGGGAGGTTGAAGCTCAGGATCGAGATGGCGTAGCCATAGGCGCCGAGCGCCATGAACCCCGCCATACCGAAGTTCAACAGACCGCCGTAGCCGAAGTGCACGGCCAAGCCGAGTGCTGCGAGCGCGTACGCGATCGTCTCCGGGCTGATGACCCAAGCGAGCGTGTTCGAGAGAATGCTTCCCCAGTCCATGCGCGTGCCCCTAACCGATTCTCTCGCGACGTCCGAGGATGCCCTGCGGTCTCACGAGGAGCACCGCGATGAGCACCACGAGGGCGCCGACGTACTTGATGTCAGACGGGATCCAGAGCGTCGAGACCTCGACGAGGATGCCGATGATGAGGGCGCCGACCATGGCGCCGAAGGCGGTTCCGAGCCCGCCGAGGGTGATGGCCGCGAAGATGAGGAGGAGCAGCTGCGCTCCCATGTCCCACTTGATGCCCGGTCGGAAGTACGCCCACAGGATGCCGGAGAGGCCGGCGAGCGTCGCTGCGAGGATCCAGACGATGCGGACCACGCGGTCGACGTCGATACCGCTGGCCGCTGCCAGGCTCGGGTTGTCCGAGATGGCTCGCGTCGCCTTGCCGGTCTTCGTCTTAATGAGCCACCAGGCCACGCCGAGGAGCACCACGACGCTGACCGCCATGCTGATCATGTCGGTGACGCTGAGCGAGACCGTACCGAACAGCTTGATGTTCTCCTCTCCCGAACCGGGCAGCTGGAACGTCCCGCCGCCGATGAAGTAGAGGAAGACGTAGCGGAGCGCCAGCGACAGGCCGATCGAGACGATCATCACCTGCACGATGCCGACGCCCTTGCGTCTCAAGGGTCTCCAGATGCCGGCGTCGAGCGCGAAGCCGAACGCGGCACTCAGAGCGAGGGCGATGATGACGGCCAACCAGATCGGCCATTGCAGGAACACCCCGAACACGAGCGCCATGATCGCGCCGAAGGTCACCATCTCCGCGTGGGCGAAGTTGCTGAGTCCGGTGGTGCCGAACACCAGGGAGGCTCCGATGGCTGCCAGGGCCAGCATGAGCCCGAAGTTCAAGCCGTTGACGAGTCGTTCTGCGAGTTGATCCCAGAAGCTGACGGTGACGCGGACGCCCTCGCCGAGGAAGAAGTTCACGGACTTCGATTGGGTGAGGCCGAACTTCGCCTCGATGGTCGAGCCGCCCTCGGCGACGATGACGCCCTTCGGGAGGGTCTCCTCGTCGAGCGTTACCTTGTACGTACCTTTCTCGGGGACGCCGATCTTCCACTTGCCGTCGGCGTCGGTGTCGACATCGGCCTTGTAGCCGTTGCCGTCGACCGTGATGTTCACGCCTTCGAGTGGTTTGTCGTCGTACTTGACGTTCCCAGCGAAGTAGAAGTCGTACTCCTCGCCCACCTCGTCAGCATGAGCCGGGACGGCGCTCATGACGGACGTGAGGGTGATGGCCCCGAACAACAGGGCGATGAGGAGCACGAATCTCCGTGCCAGTCTCGGGTTTCGGGTCGTTCCAGCGAACTTCACTGCACCTCCAGTGCCGGGCCACTTCCGTGAACCGTTCTCCTGCGTCGGACAACGCTGTTCGACGATAGAACCTGATTATTGCCTACATGTTTCGCCCGTGCGTATTTCTCCGCATCGATTTGTCGGGATCGTGGAATAGGGGTAGGCCCTGCTCGGTTACGATGGTGATACCGGCAGGTCTGCGTTTCTCCGGTGTGTTCGTGGCTATGAGAGGGATAAATGGACCAGCCTGATCCGTTCGGATTCGTAGGACTCACGTATGACGATGTGCTGCTGCTGCCAGGGCACACCGACGTCATCCCGAGCGAGGCGGAGACGTCGTCCCGCCTGACGAAGCGGATCACCGTGAACACGCCGCTGCTGTCGAGCGCGATGGACACCGTGACCGAGGCCCGCATGGCGATCGCGATGGCTCGCGAGGGCGGCATCGGCATCCTGCACCGCAACCTGTCGATCTCCGACCAGGCCGAACAGGTCGACCGCGTGAAGCGGAGCGAATCGGGCATGATCACGAACCCGATCACCACCACGGCCGACGCCACCGTCGCCGAGGTCGACGAGCTGTGCGGCCAGTTCCGCATCTCGGGCCTCCCTGTCGTCGACGACAAGGGTGTGCTCGTCGGCATCATCACGAACCGCGACATGCGCTTCGTGTCGCCGTTCGAGAAGGCCACGACCCGCGTCAGCGAGGTCATGACGAGCACCGGTCTCGTGACCGCCCCCGTCGGGACCGACCGCAACGCGGTGATGGCGCTCCTCGCGCAGCACCGCATCGAGAAGCTGCCCCTCGTCGACGAGGCGGGCAAACTCAAGGGCCTCATCACCGTCAAGGACTTCGACAAGAGCGAGAAGTACCCGCTGGCCACGAAGGACGACACCGGTCGTCTGCGGGTCGGTGCGGCCATCGGCTTCTTCGGCGACGCCTGGTCCCGTGCGGGCCAGCTGCTCGACGCCGGCGTCGACGTCATCGTGGTCGACACGGCCAACGGTGAGAGCGCCGGTGTGCTCGACATCATCCGCAAGCTCAAGGCCGACCCGGCGTTCGCCGGTGTCGACGTCATCGGCGGCAACGTCGCGACCCGCTCCGGCGCGCAGGCCCTCATCGAGGCCGGCGCGGACGCGATCAAGGTCGGCGTCGGTCCGGGTTCCATCTGCACCACGCGCGTCGTCGCCGGTGTCGGTGTCCCGCAGGTCACCGCCGTCTACGAGGCGTCGCTCGCGGCCCGCGAGGCGAACGTCCCGGTCATCGCCGACGGCGGTCTGCAGTACTCGGGCGACATCGCCAAGGCTCTCGTCGCGGGTGCCGACACTGTCATGCTCGGCTCGCTCCTGGCCGGCACCGACGAGAGCCCCGGCGACCTCGTGTTCGTGGGTGGCAAGCAGTTCAAGAACTACCGCGGCATGGGATCGCTCGGAGCCATGCAGACGCGTGGCGAGAAGACCTCGTACTCGAAGGACCGCTACTTCCAGGCCGACGTGCCGAGCGACGACAAGCTGATCCCCGAGGGCATCGAGGGCCAGGTGCCCTACCGCGGCCCGGTGTCGGCCGTCGCGTACCAGCTCATCGGTGGGCTGCGTCAGTCCATGTTCTACGTCGGCGCGCGCAACATCGGCGAGCTGAAGGCCAAGGGCAAGTTCGTCCGCATCACCTCGGCGGGCCTCAAGGAGTCGCACCCGCACGACGTGCAGATCGTCGTCGAGGCGCCCAACTACCGCAAGTAGGCACCCGCACGAACACCGACGGTCCGGCAGGCTTCCGCCTGCCGGACCGTCGGCGTATCAGGTCAGCGCCCCAGTCGGTGATCGACACGTCTCAGCACGGCCCACGCCGCGATGGCGACCAGCGCCAAGACGATCGCGCCCAGGACAGCGGCCGCGACATCGAAACGGTTGATCACGGCGATGATCGCGAACGTCGCAGCGCCGAAGAAGATGCTCGTCCGCATGATTTGAGGAATGCGAGAGCGTCTCTTCCGACGTCCCTCCCGCCGAGGAAGGGGCCGCCGAACGCTTCCAGACCGACCATCCATGTGATCCTCGCTTCACCGTTCTCATCCGCCCCAGACAGCGGAGTAATCCTCATATATATCACTCAGGCCACTGGGTGTGAGCCCTGGACACGGTCCACGTGCGACCTGACCGGTAGGCTGGTGCGGTGAGCATGGATATTGAGATCGGCCGGTCAAAGCGCGCACGGCGCGCCTACGCGTTCGACGACATCGCCGTCGTCCCGTCGCGGCGGACCCGCGACCCACAGGACGTCTCAGTATCCTGGTCGATCGACGCCTACCAGTTCGAGATCCCGGTGCTCGCAGCACCGATGGACTCCGTCGTCTCGCCGACGACCGCGATCATGATGGGCCAGCTCGGCGGCGTCGGCGTCCTCGACCTCGAGGGCCTCTGGACGCGGTACGAAGACCCCGAGCCGCTGCTCGCCGAGATCCGGTCGTTGCCGGTCGGCCGTGCGACCGCGCGCATGCAGGAGATCTACTCGGAGCCCATCAAGCCCGAACTCGTCACCGCCCGGCTCGCCGAGATCCGCGCGGCCGGAGTCACCGTCGCCGCCGCCCTCTCGCCGCAGCGCACGCAGGAGCTCTACGAGACGGTCGTCGCCGCAGGAGTCGACCTCTTCGTCATCCGCGGCACCACCGTGTCCGCCGAGCACGTCTCCAAGAACCAGGAGCCGCTCAACCTCAAGAAGTTCATCTACGAACTCGACGTCCCCGTGATCGTCGGTGGCGCGGCAACGTACACCGCGGCCCTGCACCTCATGCGGACCGGCGCGGCCGGTGTGCTCGTCGGCTTCGGTGGCGGTGCCGCCTCCACCACGCGGGCCTCGCTCGGCATCCACGCCCCGATGGCGACCGCCGTGGCCGACGTCGCCGGTGCGCGTCGCGACTACCTCGACGAGTCCGGCGGCCGCTACGTGCACGTCATCGCCGACGGCGGTCTCGGGACCTCGGGCGATATCGTCAAGGCCGTCGCGATGGGTGCCGACGCCGTCATGCTCGGGACCGCATTGGCCCGTGCCACGGACGCACCCGGCGGTGGCTGGCACTGGGGTGCCGAGGCGCACCACCTGCACCTGCCGCGCGGACGCCGTGTCGAGGTCGGCACCGTCGCCACCCTCGAGGAGATCCTCTACGGCCCGTCGCCGAAGTCGGACGGCACGGCCAACCTCATCGGCGCGCTCCGTCGCTCGATGGCCACCACCGGCTACTCCGACCTCAAGGAGTTCCAGCGGGTCGAGGTCGTCGTCGCGCCGTACCAGGGCGCCTAGCCCTGCCGGAAGCGAGTCGCTTCCGCAAGCGGTTGTCGGGTCGCATCGCGCCGACTAGCCTCTGAGGCAGAGCCTCGTGGACGAGCACCTGCCTCCGGCAGGATCATCGCGAGGGCGGTTCCAGCGAGCGGAGTTCGACGATGGCCACCACCCACAACAACGTGTCACGTTCCACCAAGCTGGGGATGGAGGAGCGCGACGCCGCGATCGAAGCGTTGAAGTCGAAAGAGCTCGACATCCTCGTCGTCGGTGGTGGCATCGTGGGTACCGGTGCCGCGCTCGACGCCGTCACGCGCGGTCTGAGCACCGGTCTGCTCGAGGCACGCGACTGGGCGAGCGGCACCTCGAGCCGGTCCTCGAAGCTCGTGCACGGTGGTATCCGCTACCTCGAACAGCTCGACTTCCGACTCGTCCGAGAAGCGCTCATCGAGCGCGGGTTGCTGCTGCAGCGCATCGCGCCGCACCTGGTGAAGCCGGTCCGTTTCCTGTACCCGCTCAACAAGCCGGTCTTCGAGCGCCTCTACATCGGCGCCGGCATGCTGCTCTACGACCTCTTCAGCTGGAGCGGTGGCCGTCCACCAGGCGTCCCGCACCACCGGCACCTGTCCAAGCGTCAGGTCCTGACCTCGATCCCGAGCCTCAAGTCGGACGCGTTCGTCGGCGGACTCACCTACTACGACGCCCAGGTCGACGACGCCCGATACGTCTCGTCACTCGCGCGGACGGCGTCGGCCTATGGCGCGCACGTCGCGAGCCGCGTACGGGTCGAGGGGTTCGTCAAGGTCGGACAGCGCGTCGTGGGCGTCAAGGCGCACGACCTGCAGACCGACGAGCGCTTCGAGATCCGCGCCAAGCAGGTCGTCAACGCGACCGGGGTGTGGACCGACGACACGCAGTCGATGGTGGGGGAGCGGGGCCAGTTCAAGGTCCGCGCGTCGAAGGGCATCCACCTCGTCGTCCCGCGCGATCGCTTCCAGTCGAACATGGGTCTCCTGCTGCGCACGGAGAAGAGCGTCCTCTTCGTCATCCCGTGGGGCCGGCACTGGCTCATCGGCACGACCGACACGGACTGGCACCTCGACAAGGCGCACCCGGCCGCGACCGCGGCCGACATCGACTACCTGCTCGACCACGTCAACACGATCCTCGCCGTGCCGCTGACCCGAGAGGACGTCGAGGGCGTCTACGCCGGTCTCCGTCCGCTGCTGGCCGGCGAATCGGAGCAGACGTCGAAGCTGTCGCGTGAGCACCTCGTCGCGCACTCCGTGCCCGGTCTCGTGGTCATCGCCGGCGGCAAGTGGACCACCTACCGGGTCATGGCGAAGGACGCGATCGACGCCGCGGTGGATGCACTCGACGGCAAGATCCCGGCCAGTGCGACGGAGAACATCGCCCTCCTCGGAGCCGAGGGGTACCAGGCGGCCTGGAACAAGCGTGGCAAGATCGCGCGGGCCTTCGGGGTGCACACGGCTCGCATCGAGCACCTGCTGAACCGCTACGGCGTGCTGACGGACGAACTGCTCGACCTCATCAAGGAGGACCCGACGCTCGCCGAAGCGCTGCCGGGCGCGGACGACTACATCGGGGCGGAGGTCGTCTACGCGGCCTCCCACGAGGGTGCCCTCCACCTCGACGACGTCCTCGCCCGTCGCACCCGCATCTCCATCGAGGCCTGGGACCGCGGTGTCTCGGCGGCTCCGGTCGCGGCGAAGCTCATGGGTGGGGTCCTGGGGTGGGACGAGGAGCGCATCGAGAAGGAGGTCTCGTACTACCTCACGCGCGTCGCGGCGGAGCGGGCCTCGCAGGAGCAGCCGAACGACGAGGCCGCCGACCGCGTGCGCCTGGAGGCACCGGACATCGTCCCAGGGGCCTGAACCGGCGGTGATCGCCCGCAGCGGAACGGCTGCGGGCGCCTCGGGCGAGCGGGCCAGGTGTGGCGGATAGACTAGGAGGACTGCCACAACAAGCCTGAGGAGTACAGCCATGGTGGATGTTCGGCGGGTCAAACTTCCCGGGGTCGGTGTGCTCCACACCTTCGTCACGGACGACGGCGGCAAGGTCGGCGTCATCGCCCACCGGTCCGGCCACAGCGACCTCATCACCTTCGCCGACCACGAGGACGGTGCCGATGCCGGCAAGGTGTCGCTCCGGCTCAACGAGGACGAGGCGCACACGCTGGCCGAACTCCTCGGTGGCACGCAGATCACCGAGTCGCTCAGCGCGCTCGACCAGATCCCCGGCCTCAGCATCGACTGGTTCACCGTCGACTACGAAGACCACATCGCCGGGCAGCCGCTCGGCAACCCCGCCGAGAAGGGCATGGTCGGGCTGACCGTCGTCGCCGTCGTGCGCGGCGACTCCGCCAACCCGGCCCCCGCGGCGGACTTCCGCGTCTTCCCGGGAGACACCCTCGTCGTCGCGGGCAGCCCCGAGAAGGTCGCCAAGGCCTTCGCCTACTTCCGTTCGGGCGCCGTCAAGAAGGTCGCCGTCGACGCTCCGCCCGGAGGGTAGGCATGCTGCACGCCGCGACCGACAACCCCCACCTCGGCCAGGATCTGCTCATCCTCGGCGTCCTGTTCGTCATCGCCTACATCCTCGGCCGCCTCGGCAAGCTGATCGGCCTCCCGTCGATCCCCGTCTACATGCTCGTTGGCCTGCTCGCGAGTCCGTACACGGGCTGGTTCCCGCTCGACTTCGCCAGCGCGCAGATCGAACTCATCGCCGTCTTCGGCCTGGTGCTCCTGCTGTTCAACCTCGGCCTGGAGTTCGATCAGGACGAGTTCTTCGGCAACGCCGGGAAACTCATCGTCTCCGGCGGCTCCTACATCCTCGTCAACATGGCCGCCGGGCTGATGTTCGGGTTCCTGGTCGGGTGGGGCACGCGGGAGGCGCTCATCATCGCCGGCATCACGGCGACGAGCTCGAGTGCGATCGTCACGAAGCTCCTCATCGAGCTCAAACGACTGACGAACGACGAGACGCCGATGATCCTGGGCGTCACCGTGGTGGAGGACATCTTCATCGCGATCTATCTCGCCATCGTCGGTGTCGTCCTGAGCGGCGAGACCGAGGTGTGGCCCGTCATCGGCAAGCTCGCGATCGCCTTCACGTTCATCCTCGTGATGTTCGCGATCGCGCGGTTCGGCGGGCGATTCGTGTCGCGGCTGTTCCGCACCAAGGACGACGAGCTCTTCACGATCCTGTTCTTCGGCCTCGCGGTCGCGTTCGGCGGCATCGGCGAGCTCCTCGGAGTCACCGACGCGATCGGCGCGTTCCTCATCGGCCTGGTCCTCGGTGCCACCCGGTTCCGCAACAAGATCGAGCAGATCGCGATCCCGCTGCGCGACGTGTTCGGTGCGTTCTTCTTCCTGAACTTCGGACTGGCGCTCGACGCGACGAAGTTCGGCAGCGTCCTCGTCCCGGTCCTCCTCGCCGTCCTCATGACGGTGGTCCTCAACGTCCTGGCCGGTCAGTTCGTCGCCTGGCTCAACGGACTCGGGCCGCAAGCTGGGATCAACGCCGCGGTCATCCTGCAGAACCGCGGCGAGTTCGCCCTCATCCTCGCGACGCTCTCGCTGAGCGCCGGTCTCAATCCGCTCATCCAGCCGTTCGCCGGGCTCTATGTGCTCATCATGGCCGTGATGGGTCCGATCGTCGCCGGTCGGTCCGAGCAGATCGGCGCCGTCATCCTGCGTCCGCGTCGCCGGAAAGCGCGCCGAGCGGAGCAGGTCGACACGACGGCGGAGGAGGCCATCGCGCTCGTCGAGGGTGCGGGCGACGACCAGGACACGACGCCCGCCGACACCGATCAGGCGGCCATCGACCGACTCGTCGAACAGGCGATGAACGACCAGGAACCACCAGCACGAAAGCGAGAGCCCGATTACTAGCACCGCCCCGTCGGCACCAGGCCCCGACAACCACGGACAGGTCCGTCCGACGCTCCGCTCCGTCATGCTGCGTCCCCGGTGGATCGGCGTCCTCGTGCTCTGTCTCGCCGTCGCGGGCGCGTTCGCCGCGCTCGGGCAGTGGCAGCTCGCACGCGCCATCGAATCCGGGCAGGTGGTGCCGACCGAGACCGAGTCGGTCCGGCCGCTCGCAGACGTCCTCGAGCCGAGCGTCGGCATCCGAGAGGCCGACGCCGGTCAGCGGGTGAGCGTGTCGGGAACCTGGGTGCCGGAGGACTACCTCGTGGTGGGCAACCGGGTGAACGACGGCACGCTCGGGTACTGGGTGACGGGCCACCTCGCGACGGACCGCCCTGACCAGGCCGGTCTCGCGGTCGCGCTCGGCTGGACGAAGGACCGCGAGACCGCCGACCGCGTCGCAGAGGCGTTGAACGCGGACGCCCCCACCGGCGCCGTCGAGCTCGAAGGGCGGCTGAACCCGCCGGAGGGCCCGGAGGAGCCGGCAGCGGACGCCGCACCGACCGACCTCGACAACATGTCGGTCGCCGCCCTGCTGAACCGCTGGAACGACGCCGACGGTCTGCGGGTGTTCAGTGCGTTCGTCGTGGACGACGTCGCCGTCGACGGACTCGAGCCCATCTCCTCGCCTGCGCCCAGTCAGGAGATCCAGCTCAACTGGTTGAACATCTTCTACGCGGCCGAGTGGGTCGTCTTCGCGTGCTTCGCCGTGTTCCTCTGGTTCCGGCTCGCCAAGGACGCCTGGGAGCGCGAGATCGAGGAGCTCGAGGACGCCGAGGAGGAGGCCGCAGCGCTCCGTCAGTGATGTCCGGCCGCCTGGCGGCCGCGGGTAAGATGGGGGCATGCCCCTCCAGCCGAAACCGTCGACGTTTCCCGCGATCCGAGGCGCGCTGAAGTTCTACCAGGTGGCCGCCCCCATCACCGGTGTGCTGCTCCTGTCGCTCTGCGCCGAGATGCTCATGAAGTACGCGTTCGGCCTCGAGCTCGAGCTCGGCGGTGCTTACGGCTTCCTCGCCTTCGTGCCCTCCGGCACCGCCACCGCGGTCAACCTCAGCACGGGCATCCTCATCATCCACGGCTGGTTCTACGTCGTGTACCTGTTCGCCGCGTTCCGGCTCTGGAGCCTCATGCGGTGGAACGTCCTGCGTCTGCTCTGGCTCGCGCTCGGCGGCATCATCCCGTTCCTGTCCTTCTTCTTCGAGAGCCGCATCCCGCGGGAAGTGAAGGGCTACCTCTCCGGCCGCGAAGCAGCAGCGGCCGCCGAACCCGTGGAGTCCATGCAGTGAGTGAAACCACCCCCGCAGCCGCAGCGGAGCAGACCGCCGCCCGACCGGTCCTCGTCGTCGACTTCGGTGCGCAGTACGCACAGCTGATCGCGCGTCGCGTCCGCGAGGCCGGCGTGTACTCCGAGATCGTGCCGCACACCGTGTCCGCCGCCGAGGTCGCCGCCAAGAACCCGGTCGGGATCGTCCTGTCCGGTGGCCCGTCCAGCGTGTACGAGCCGGGCGCACCCTCGCTCGACGAGGGCATCCTCGAGCTCGGCGTCCCGACGTTCGGCATCTGCTACGGCTTCCAGGTCATGGCCAAGCAGCTCGGTGGCGAGGTCGCACACACCGGTCTCCGGGAGTACGGCTCGACCGACGCGACCAGCGTCGTCGACGTCCCTGGCACGCTCCTGCACGGCGTCCCGACCGAGCAGAACGTGTGGATGAGCCACGGCGACTCCGTCTCCAAGGCCCCCGAGGGCTTCGAGGTCCTCGCCTCGACCGCCTCGACCCCGGTCGCCGCCTTCGCGAACGCGGAACGCGGCCTCTACGGCGTCCAGTGGCACCCCGAGGTCAAGCACACCGCCTACGGCCAGCAGGTGCTCGAGAACTTCCTCCACCGGGCGGCCGGCATCCCGGCCGACTGGAACAGCGGCAACGTCATCGCCGAACAGGTCGACCGCATCCGCGCCCAGGTGGGCGACGCGAAGGTCATCTGCGGACTCTCCGGCGGTGTCGACTCGGCCGTCGCCGCGGCGCTCGTGCACAAGGCCGTCGGCGACCAGCTCGTCTGCATCTTCGTCGACCACGGCCTGCTCCGGAAGGACGAGCGACGCCAGGTCGAGGAGGACTTCGTCGCCTCGACCGGTGTCCGGCTGGTCACGGTCGACGCCCGCGAGCAGTTCCTGTCGGCGCTCGCCGGCGTCAGCGACCCGGAGCAGAAGCGCAAGATCATCGGCCGCGAGTTCATCCGGTCCTTCGAACAGGCCGAGATCGACCTCGTGAAGGAGGCCCAGAGCGAGGGGGAGCCCATCCGCTTCCTCGTCCAGGGCACGCTGTACCCGGACGTCGTCGAGTCCGGCGGCGGATCCGGTACGGCCAACATCAAGAGCCACCACAACGTCGGCGGCCTGCCGGAAGACCTCCAGTTCGAACTCGTCGAGCCCCTGCGCACCCTGTTCAAGGACGAGGTCCGGGCGATCGGTCGCGAGCTGGGCCTCCCGGAGGAGATCGTCGGCCGTCAGCCGTTCCCCGGTCCCGGACTCGGTATCCGCATCGTCGGTGAGGTCACGGCCGAGCGTCTCGACCTCCTCCGCGACGCCGACGCGATCGTCCGCGAGGAACTGACCGCGGCCGGGCTCGACCAGGAGATCTGGCAGTGCCCCGTGGTCCTGCTGGCGGACGTCCGTTCCGTGGGCGTGCAGGGCGACGGCCGCACCTACGGCCACCCGATCGTGCTGCGACCGGTCTCGTCTGAAGACGCCATGACCGCCGACTGGACCCGCCTGCCGTACGACGTCCTCGCGCGCATCAGCAACCGCATCACCAATGAGGTGAAGGACGTCAACCGCGTCGTGCTCGACGTCACGTCGAAGCCACCGGGGACCATCGAGTGGGAGTGATCGCTCCCTGAGTCATCGGAAGGCCGTCCCGTTCGCGGGGCGGCCTTCCGTCGTCCGCGCCCTTCGACAGGCTCAGGGACCGCGGTGGGTGGCTCAGGGACCGGGGAAAGCTCGGCGACCGGCCCGGGGAACGACGAAGGCCCGCCCCGCGAACGGGACGGGCCTCGCAATGCGTGCGCTCCTAGTTGCGGGAGATGGCCAGCAGACGCAGGATCTCGACGTAGATCCAGATGACCGTGACCATGATGCCGAAGGCGCCGGTCCAGCCGTACTTGGCGGGTGCGCGGTTCTGCACGCCGCGCTGGATGAAGTCGAAGTCGAGCACCAGCGAGTACGCGCCCATCAGCACCGCGAAGATGCCGATGACGATCCCGAGCGGGATGCCGAAGATCGTCGCGCCGTAGAGGCCGAACGGGTTGTTCAGCACGCCCGTGAACATGAGCACGAGGTTGAGGAGCTGGAAGACGCCGTAGCCGATGATGGCGACGAGGAAGACCTTCGTCAGCTTCTTCGAGGCGCGGACCTTACCGCTCGCGAAGAGGGCGAGGGTCACGCCGACGACGGCGAGGGTCGCGAGGACCGCCTGGACGACGACGCCGGACCAGGCCGGGTTCGCCTCGAAGACGCGCGAGATGCCGCCGACGAAGAGTCCCTGGAAGACGGCGTACCCGAGGATGAGCGCCGGGACCGGCTCCTTCTTGAAGGAGTTGACGAGACCGAGGCCGAGGCCGCCGATCATGCCGATGATCATGGGGAGGGCGTAGCCGCTACCTGCCTGCAGGAGGGAGGTCGTCCACATCCAGGAGATGACGGCGAACACGACGAGGACGGCGAACGAGCCGAGCGTCTTGACGAGCGTGTTCTCGATCGTCATGCGGTCGGCGGTGCCGACGCCCGCCGGTGCGGTGGGCTGCTCGTACATCTTGCGGAGCTGTTCGGCGGTCAGCGAGGGGTTCGCTGCTTGAGCTGCCTGCAGCGTCCCGCCTCCCTGCTTCGCGAATGCCGGGTTCTTCGAGAACGCGGGATTGTCGAGGGCCATGGCTGATTCCTACTCTCAGTCGTGGAGGCTGTGTCGCGCCAAGCGGCGCTGCTGACACCCAGAGTATCCGAGTTCCCTTTGAATCAGCCGGTCGCGCGTGGAAAAGCCGGAACGGACGCCGATGTTCGCGGCGGGCTGACAGCCGGCACCCTGCGCGCACGCCGGAGCGTCGTCCTAGGCTGATGGCGTGCGCATCGACTCCCTGCCCAACCCGCTCGTCATCGGACACCGCGGGGCTCCCGGTTACCGCCCGGAGCACACCGAGTCCTCCTACCGCTTGGCCGTGGCGCTCGGCGCGGACGCCGTCGAGCCCGATCTCGTCGCGTCGAAGGACGGCGTCCTCGTGGTCCGACACGAGAACGAGATCTCCGGGACGACCGACGTCGCCGCCCGAGCGGAGTTCGCCGACCGGCGGACGACGAAGCGCGTCGACGGCCACGAGCTGACCGGGTGGTTCACCGAGGACTTCACCTGGGCCGAGCTGTCGACCCTGACCGCGCGTGAGCGGATCCCCGAGGTGCGGACGGTGAGCGCGGGATTCGACGGCACCGAGGGCATCCTGCGGTTCGCCGACCTCGTCGCGGTCGTGCGCAGTGCCGCCGGATCGCACCGACGACCCGTCGGCATCGTGGCCGAGGTGAAGCACGCCGACTATTTCGCGTCCATCGGCCTCCCGCTCGATCGACTCCTGGCCGAAGAGCTCGCCGCCCTGGGCTTCGGCGCCGATCCCGGTGCCGAGCCGCTCATCATCGAGTCGTTCGAGCAGTCGGTCCTCATGGCGTTGCAGGCCCGTCGGGTGCAGGCGGAGTTCGTGTACCTCATCGAGCGGTCCGGCAGGCCGACCGACCTCGTCGCCCGGCTGGGTGATGCGGCCCCGACCTACGCCGACGCGATGACCGACGCCGGACTCGCGGCGCTCGCCCTCGAGGTCGACGCCATCAGCGTGGACAAGGCGATGCTCATCGACCTGGGCGACGACGACGGCGCCCGCCCGACGGACCTCGTGGAGCGCGCCCACGCGGCTGGCCTGCGCGTCTACACCTGGACCCTCCGCCCCGAGAACCGGTTCCTCGCGCCGCCCTTCCGGGACGGGGTCGATCCGGCGGCGGTCGGCCGCTGGCTCGAGGAGTTCGTCCTGGTGCTCTCCACGGGGGTCGACGGCTGCTTCGTCGACCAGGCCGACCTCGGCGTCGCCGCGCGGTCGGCGGCCGGCGACCGTGCGGATCACCGCGACGGCGGTGCTCGGCCGAGCGATGTCGGGGGCAGCGCCTAGACTTGCAGGCGATATGGCGAGCTCTCCTTCTTCGAACGCCGACGCCGTGCAACCGGTGATCGTCGGCTGGCCCACGGCAACCGTCTCCGAGTCGTCCTCCGACGAGCGTGCCGGCGGGAGTCGGCTGCTGGAGGGGCTCAACCCGCAGCAACGGATCGCGGTGGAGTACCGGGGCCAGGCCCTGCTCATCGTCGCCGGTGCCGGGTCCGGCAAGACGAGTGTGCTCACCCGCCGCGTTGCGCTGCTGCTCGAGCAGCGGGAGGCCTGGCCGAGCCAGATCCTGGCGATCACGTTCACCAACAAGGCCGCCGCCGAGATGCGCGAGCGGGTGCAGGCGCTCGTCGGCCAGGCCGCTCAGGGCATGTGGATCTCCACCTTCCACTCCGCCTGCGTCCGCATCCTCCGCCGCGAGGCCGAGCACTTCGGCTTCACCAAGAACTTCACGATCTACGACAGCGGCGACCAACGTGCCCTGTTGAAGCGCATCATCAAGGAGCTCGAGGCCGACGCATACGGCTTCACGCCGTCGAACACCTCGGCGAAGATCTCGAAGCTCAAGAACGAGCTGTCGGACGTCGAGTCGTACTCCCGCACGATCAACACGAACGACCCGCAGGAACTCGTGTTCCTGCAGGTCTTCCGGAAGTACACGCGTGCGCTGGCCGACGCGAACGCCTTCGACTTCGACGACCTCATCAGCCAGACGGTGTTCCTCTTCCGGGCGTTCCCGCACGTCGCCGCGCAGTACCAGCAGCGGTTCCGCCACATCCTCGTCGACGAGTACCAGGACACCAATCACGCCCAGTACTCGCTCATCCGGGAGCTCACCCGCGCGCCCGAGGCCGGCACGGATCAGCTCGCCACCACACGCACCGAGGGTGCCTCGCTCACCGTCGTCGGCGACTCGGACCAGTCGATCTACGCGTTCCGCGGGGCCGACATCCGGAACATCACCGAGTTCGAGCGCGACTTCCCGGGCGCCAAGGTGGTGCTGCTCGAGCAGAACTACCGCTCCACGCAGAACATCCTCTCGGCGGCGAACGCGGTCATCTCCAACAACTTCGACCGCAAGGACAAGAAGCTCTGGACGGCCGTCGGCGACGGGGAGAAGATCGTCGGCTTCACGGGGTACTCCGGCCACGACGAGGCGCAGTTCATCGCCGACGAGATCGAGAAGCTCCGGAACGCCGGTACGGCCTACAGCGACATCGCGGTGTTCTACCGCACGAACGCCCAGACCCGTGCGCTCGAGGAGATCTTCATCCGTGCGGCCCTCCCGTACCGGATCATGGGCGGCACCAAGTTCTACGAACGCGCCGAGATCAAGGACGCCCTCGCCTACCTCGTGTCGGTCGCGAACCCGGCCGACATCATGGCGCTGCGGCGCATCCTGAACACGCCCAAGCGTGGCATCGGGCCGGCGACGGAGACGGCACTCGCGAGCTTCGCCGAGAACAACGGCGTCACTTTCCGCGAGGCCATGCGGCGCGCCGACGCGCTCGGGCTCGGGCCGAAGGTCACGAGCGCGATCCTGCAGCTGTCGGCGCTCCTCGACGAAGCGCAGGCCGCGCTCGACGACGCCGCTGCGGCCGACCGCCCGACGGCGTCCGCGACCGCGGTCGGCGACGTCCTGTCGCTCCTCATGACGAAGAGCGGATACCTCGACTCGCTGCGCAACAGTCGCGACCCGCAGGATGAGGCGCGAGCCGAGAACGTCGACGAGCTCATCGCCGTCACCAAGGAGTTCGCCAAGAACAACCCCGACGGCGGCATCGTCGACTTCCTGACCGAGGTCTCGCTCGTCGCCGCGGCCGACGACCTCGACGACGCGACGGGCAGCGTGTCGCTCATGACCCTGCACACGGCGAAGGGCCTCGAGTACGACGCGGTCTTCCTGACGGGCATCGAGGAGGACCTCCTCCCGCATCGTATGTCGGCGAACGAGCCTGGCGGCCCAGCTGAGGAGCGACGCCTGTTCTACGTCGGCATCACCCGCGCCCGCAAGCGCCTGTACCTCTCGTTGGCGATGACGCGTGCCCAGTACGGCGAGACGGCCGTCGCCATGCCCAGCCGCTACCTGCAGGAGATCCCGGCCGAACTGATCGAGTGGCGTCAGTCGCCCGGCAACGTCAACGGTCGTGGTGGCACGCAGTCGCGTGCCCTGAACGCCCGCCGTGCCCCCTCGAGCGACCGCTGGTCGGTCCGCTCGCTCCCCGAGGGCGCCTCCGCGGGCGACACCCGGTTCTCCGGCGGTTCGACCAAGCCGGAGACGGCCTGGGCCAACCGCATCACGGCGAAGGTCCGCGACAACGGCGATCTCGAGCTCGCACCCGGCGACCGCATCTCCCACGCGGACTTCGGTGTGGGGCGGGTGAACGCCGTCACCGGCGAGGGCGCGAAACGCATCGCCCACGTGCAGTTCGAGTCGGCGGGAGCCAAGAAGCTGCTGATCAAGATCGCCCCGATCGAGAAGGTGGAGTGAACCCCGGTCCCGTCGGCCGTCCCCGGCGGGATCAGGTTCCCCAGTCCGGGCGAAGCCTCTAGGCTGAGGCATCATGGCTCTGTTCTCCAAGCGCAACGCGTCCGATGCCCGATCCGCAGCGGCGGAGGCAGCGACCTCCGCCCGGGAAACCGAGGAGGACACGACCCCCGCGGTCGCCGAATCGGTTCCGCACGTGCCCATCTCGGTCACGACGGTCAGTTCCGCGGCACGGACACCTGAGGCCCCCGTGTCGGTGCCGGCGGCCGCTCCGGCGCCCGCGGCCGGGGAGCCCGACACCAACGTCGACCTCGCCCAGGCGCTCACCGCCCTGGCTGAAGGAGGCGACGAGCGCGCGATGATGCACGTCCTGCGCCAGAGCATCCAGGGCAAGCTCCTGCTGTCCACGAGCCTCGACGGCGTCTCGGAGGAGGACAAAGCCGCGGGACGCGTCCCGCTCGGTGTCCACCGCGACCCGGAGGGCGCCGTCTACCTCCTCGCCTTCACCTCGCCGCGAGAGCTCGAGAAGACGCGGACTGCCGAGGGGCCCGTCTCCGGGGTCGCGGTGGACGCGGTGTGGGCACTGCGTCAGGCGGCCGGTGAAGGATACGCCGGTATCGTGCTGAACCCCGCCGACGGGAAGGCGAGTGCCGTCGTCCCGAAGACGCTCATCGCCCGGCTCTTCGGCGACGGCCGGAACAACGATCTCGCCAAGCAGGCGCTCGCCCAGCCACGCGACGCCGACGCCCTCCAGCAGCTGGTGGCGGCACTCGCCGCACACGGTGGGTTCGTAGCCGGTCGCGCCGAGGTCGACGAGGACGGCAACCGCAAGACCGTCGGCATCGCGGAGACCCGACTCGGCGACCGCCGCCTACTCGAGGTCTTCACCTCGCCCATCGAGATCGCGGCGCTCGGCCGCGGCGACGACGCATATCCCGTGACCGCCGCGGAACTCGCGGCCGCGCTCCGCAGCGACGAAGGCATCACCGGGATCATCGTGAACCCTGCGGCGCCGTGGCTGGACGTCGACCGCGCCCAGCTCGCACCCCTCCTCGACGTGCGCTGAGCGCCGCTCCCGCTCCACTCGGCGTGATCCGCCGACGGAGAGCGAGCAGGATGCCGCCGAGCGCGAGCGCTCCGATCGCCGCAGAGCCGGCCAGGAGCAGGGAGCGGTCGTCGGCGCCGGTCTCGGCGAGGCGCGCTTCGGGCACGGTCGGCGTGGAGGCGAGCGTGATCTCCGAGGCGACCCCGAAGGCGGATCGCCAGGGTCGGATCATCGTGCCGCCGTTCTCCGGCAGGGTGTCGCTCGGCTCGATGCGCTCGACCCAGACGTAGTAGCCGTCCTCGGGGAGGACGCAGGACGGCGTCGTGTACTCGCCGGGGCCCGCATCCACGAGCGTCTCGACCTCGCAGACCACCGGAGCTCCGAGCGGGACGTCCGGCGATTCGACCGGGCGCTCCGCGAAGGGACCGAGCAGCTGGCTTCGGACGGTCACCGGGATCGGCGTGTACGGTCCGCCCTCCGGGCCGAAGAGGCCCCACTCCGAGGCCAGGCCGGCGCCGGTCGCGATCCCGACCGACAGCCGGTCGGTGATCTCCGCTCCCGGAGTCGACGTCGCGTGCGAGGTCGTGGTGGCGACGATCGGCTGGAACGGGAGTGGCGTCGGCCGTTCCCGGTCGGCACTCGCCCCGGCCGAGACCGTGATGGGGCGCGCGATGAGGACACTCTGCACGTTGGCGGCGCTTCGAGCGATCGTGAGGCCGGCCCCGTAGGGCAGCTCACCGAAGGTGGCGTTCGCTGAGAACGCCACGACGGCGGCATCGGTGCTCGGCAGGATCCGCAGGCTCTCACCGTTCCCGACGGCTCGTTCGGACGTGCCGTCCTCGAAGGTCGCGCCGTCGAGGGTGACCGTGCCGGTGTGGGTGCCCGGTGGCAGGGTGGTGACGCCGGATGAGATGAAGTCGACGGCGAGTTCCGTTCGGACGAGGTCGAATCCGTCCTCGCCGCGTTCGATGGACATGGTGGCGCTCGCTCCCCGACTCGCGCCGCCGGGCCCGTCGGCCTCGGCGAGCATCTGATGGGCCAGGGAGAGCACGCGGTCGGCACTCGCTCCTGCCCGAGCGGCGATCTGCGCCGGCGTCCACCCGTTCAGGCCGGTGATCATCCAAGTGGCGAGCTGACCGGCGGCCGCTTCGTCGGCGTCCTGGCTGGCACCCCAATGACGCGAGAGGTAGGCCAGGCGTGCGGCATCCTCCGGGGTGAACCACCCGAGCGAGTCTCCGTCGACGTGTTCGTAGGCGTGACCCGGCGGGATCGGGAGGTCGAGGTTGATGCAGAACCCGACCGTCCCGTCGTCGAATGCCCAGGAGCCGAGCCAGCGGCCGTTCGAGGCGTCGCGGTGGCCGTAGGCCGCACCGGTGGCGGTCAGTGCGGAGGACGCGGTGGCGCCGCCGAGGACGATGCCGAGGATGAGCGTCAGCAGGATCGGGACGGCGGCGAGGAGACGGAGGACCCGTGGTCTGCCGCCGAGGAGGCGGCCGGTCTGGGGGAGGTGGTGTGTTGTCATGCCCCCATCGTGCGAACCGCGGTGCCTCGGTCAGCGGGGCGAGGATCCGAATGTGGACGGGACGGCTCCGTCAGTGGGCTGTGGAGGGCGGTGCTGGAACGTCGTCAGCCGAGGTGGCGGGCCGCCTCCGTGCGATCCCGCTCTCGCATCGCCCGGAGGTACCAGGCGGAGGGTGCCGCACGGAGTCGCTGCGGAAGACGCGGCCAGACGGCCCGCGCGACGGCGACCCGCCGCGCGAAGCGACGCTGCTGCCGCGGCGTCCAACGGAACCCGTAGGCGCTCCGTAGGTCGTCGGGCAGCAGTCCCGCCGTCACGAGCCGGACGAGCGGGAGCAGGCACCGGACGGGGAGCGGCGCCGCGCGAGCGGTCAGGAGCTCGATCGAGACGGCACGCGCCTCCTCGGTGACGTGGAGTCCCGCGACCCGGCCTGCGAAGTACTCGTCGAACGCGGCCCGGGTCGGAGGCCAACGATCGGGCGGGAGCTGCAGGCTCGTCCCCACGATCGCGTACTCACGGTGCAAGCGCTCCCGGGACTCCTCGTCGAGCGCGCCGAACACGAGCTCGTAGACCTGGACGGCGGTGTCGTACAGTGTGGCCGCGACCCAGAGCTGCGCGTCGTGGTCGAAGGCCGAGTACCCCGGAGCGGCTTCGCCCGGCCGGGCACGGACCGGCGCGTGGGCGTGGTTCACCCGTCGGGCCGCACTGCGTTGCTCGTCCGGCGCGCCGAGGGCGAGCGCGTAGACGAAGGTGAGGGTGGCGTGCAGCCGGTCGAGCGGACGGGATCCGAAGTCGCTGTGCCGCGCCACGCCGGCGGCGACCGAAGGGTCCGCGATCTGCAGCAGGATGGCCCGTCCGGCGCCGGCGACGAGGATGCCCTCGCGAGCGAGGTCCGCCATGCCGGTCATGGACCCGACCTTAGTCGTTCACTGTGAACGTCCGGTTGCGGCGCAGCGCTGGGGGTAGAGTCGTCACTGGCCCTTTTTCTCTCGCCGCCGAGATAACGCGCGGCCGAAAATCGCCACGACAATCACAGCAGAACGCGCGAAGCGCGGATGGGAATGACACGTGGATCTTTACGAGTATCAGGCACGAGACCTGTTCGAGCAGTACGAGGTGCCGGTCCTCGCCGGCATCATCGCCGACACCCCGGACGAGGTGCGTGCCGCGGCCGAGCGTCTCGGCGGCGTGGTCGTCGTCAAGGCCCAGGTGAAGGTCGGAGGCCGCGGCAAGGCCGGCGGCGTCAAGGTCGCCAAGACCCCCGACGAGGCCTACGAGGCGGCGAAGGCCATCCTCGGACTCGACATCAAGGGTCACGTCGTCAAGCGCGTGATGGTCGCGGCCGGCGCACGCATCGCCCAGGAGTTCTACTTCTCGGTGCTGCTCGACCGCGCCAACCGGTCCTACCTGTCGCTCACGAGCGTCGAGGGCGGCATGGAGATCGAGCAGCTCGCGGTCGAGAAGCCCGAGGCGCTCGCGCGCATCGAGGTGAACCCGCTCACCGGTGTCGACAAGGCGGCCGCGGTCGAGATCGCGAAGGCTGCGAACTTCCCCGAGGAGCTCGTCGACCAGGTCTCCGACGTCTTCGTGAAGCTCTACGACGTCTACAAGGGCGAGGACGCGACGCTCGTCGAGGTCAACCCGCTCGTCCTCACGGAGGAAGGGCGCATCGTCGCCCTCGACGGCAAGGTCTCGCTCGACGAGAACGCCGCCTTCCGTCACCCGAACCACGCCGAACTCGAAGACACCGCAGCCGAGGACCCCCTGGAGCTCAAGGCCAAGGAGAACGACCTCAACTACGTCAAGCTCGACGGCGAGGTCGGGATCATCGGCAACGGCGCTGGGCTCGTCATGTCCACACTCGACGTCGTCGCCTACGCGGGCGAGCAGCACGGCGGCGTGAAGCCGGCCAACTTCCTCGACATCGGCGGCGGCGCCTCGGCCGAGGTCATGGCCGCAGGCCTCGACGTCATCCTCGGCGACGCCCAGGTGAAGAGCGTGTTCGTCAACGTCTTCGGTGGCATCACTGCCTGCGACGCCGTCGCGAACGGCATCGTGAAGGCGCTCGAGATCCTCGGTGACGCAGCGACGAAGCCGCTCGTGGTCCGCCTCGACGGCAACAAGGTCGCGGAGGGCCGCGAGATCCTCGCCGCCGCCGCGCACCCGCTCATCACGCTCGCCGCAACCATGGACGAAGGCGCCGACAAGGCCGCCGAGCTGGCTTCGAAGTAAGGGATCGCACAAGCATGTCAATCTTCCTCAACAAGGACTCCAAGGTCATCGTCCAGGGCATCACCGGCGGCGAGGGCACCAAGCACACGGCGCTCATGCTGAAGGCCGGCACCCAGGTCGTCGGTGGCGTCAACGCCCGCAAGGCCGGCACGACCGTGACCCACGACGGCGGCGTCGAGCTGCCCGTGTTCGGCACGGTCGCCGAGGCCATCAAGGAGACCGGCGCAGACGTGTCGATCGCCTTCGTGCCCCCGGCGTTCACCAAGGACGCGGTCATCGAGGCCATCGACGCCGAGATCCCGCTGCTCGTCATCATCACCGAGGGTGTGCCGGTCGGCGACTCCGCCGAGTTCTGGGCGTACGCCCAGTCGAAGGGCTCGAAGACCCGCATCATCGGCCCGAACTGCCCCGGCATCATCACGCCGGGGGAGTCGCTCGTGGGCATCACGCCCGCGAACATCGCCGGCAAGGGACCGATCGGCCTCGTGTCGAAGTCGGGCACCCTCACCTACCAGATGATGTACGAGCTGCGCGAGATCGGTTTCTCGACGGCGATCGGCATCGGCGGCGACCCGATCATCGGCACGACGCACATCGACGCGCTCGCCGCGTTCGAGGCCGACCCCGAGACCAAGGCCATCGTCATGATCGGTGAGATCGGTGGCGACGCCGAGGAGCGCGCGGCCGACTTCATCAAGGCGAACGTCACGAAGCCGGTCGTCGGCTACGTCGCGGGCTTCACCGCGCCCGAGGGCAAGACGATGGGCCACGCCGGCGCGATCGTCTCGGGCTCCGCAGGCACCGCGCAGGCCAAGAAGGAGGCCCTCGAGGCCGCCGGCGTCAAGGTCGGCAAGACGCCGAGCGAGACCGCCGACCTCATGCGCGAGATCATCGCCTCGCTGTAACACCCGCAGCTCGACTGCGACCGCGACGCGGCGCCCGGTTCGGGCGTCGCGTCGTCGCGTTTCGGCCCACGCACGCCGTGCGCCTGACCGTCCGCACGCGCGGCTCCAGGTAGGGTCGAAGACGCATGAACCGTCTGACCGTCGCCCTCCTCGCCGCCCTCGATGCCACCCTCGCCGTGGCCATCGGCATCGGTGTCGCACTCGTCCCACTCCTCGCCCTGTGGGCTCTGCACTTCCAGTTGGACGTCGACCCGGCCGCGCTCTGGAGGGGGGCCGTCGACATCTGGGCGCTCGGTAACGGCTCGAGCATGCGCATCACCCTCGACACGGCCCTCGTCACCCAGCTCGGACTGCCGGCCGGGATGGAGCCGTTCCTCGTCTCCCTGGCGCCCCTCGCCTTCACGATCGGCACGGTCCTGTTCGGCCTGCGTACCGGAGCCCGCGCGGCGCGCAGCACCTGGTGGCAGGGTGCCGTCGTGCTGTCGGTACTCGTGTTCGCCCTGCTGTCGTTCCTCGTGACCCTCACCGCCCTCCACCCGGCGGTGCGTCCCTCGATCGTCCAGGGGACCCTCGCGCCGACCGTGCGCTTCGCAGGCGGGGTCGTGGTCGCCGCGCTGTGGGTCCGGTTCCGTGAGCAGGACGCGGCCGATCCGATCCTCGACGGACTCCGCGCGATGCGAGACCGGATGCCGGACGGGACCTGGTCGATGGTCGTCGCGGCGCTGCGCGGTGGAGCACTCGCCGCCACCGGACTCGTGGCGGTCTCCGCGGTCCTGACCGCCATCCTCATCGCCGTCGGCTACGGTGCCATCATCTCCCTGCACGAGAGCGCGCAGTTCGGCGTCCTGGGCGGTGCCATCGTCACCGGCGCCGAACTCCTGTACCTCCCGAACCTCGTGATCTGGGCCATGAGCTGGATCACCGGCGCGGGCTTCGCCATCGGGAGTGGCACGGCGATCTCGCCGATCGGCACGCTCGTCGGGCCGATGCCGGCCGTGCCGGTCCTCGGCGCCATCCCGACGGGGGAGAGCCCGCTCGGGTTCGCGGTCCTCGTGGTTCCGGTCGTCATCGGATTCGCCGCTGCCGTGGTGCTGCGCCGCCGTCTGCTCGTCGACCTCGACGGGCGTGGCGGGCTCGGACGACTGGCAGTCGTCGGTCTCGGCGTCGGGGTCACCGCGGGCATCATCGTCGGTGTCCTCGCCGCCCTCTCGGCGGGCGCGGCAGGCCCAGGTCGCCTCATCGAGGTCGGCCCGAACGGTTGGGCGACGGGCCTGTGGACCACCCTGACGGTCGGGATCGCAGCCGTGGTCGGCATGGCGGCCGGTCCGACGCATCTCGCCGAGGAGGACCGCCTCCCGGAGCTGCACGCCCAGCCGAGCGGCCGGGGTGCCCGCGACCGATAGGATGCTCTGGTGCTGTCACTCGTCGTGCTGATCTCCGGTGGCGGATCCAATCTCCGCGCCCTCCTCGAAGCCTCACGCGACGCGGATTTCCCCGCTCGCGTCATCGCCGTCGGTGCCGATCGGGAGGCTGACGGTCTCGCTCACGCCGAGGAGTTCGGCATCCCGTCGTTCACCGTCCCCTACTCGTCCTTCGACTCACGGGCGGAGTGGGGCGCAGCCCTCCTCGAGCAGATCCGGGTCTGGAGCCCGGACGTCCTCGTCCTCAGCGGCCTCATGCGCCTCCTGCCACCCGTGGTCGTCGACGCCCTCTCGCCGCGCATCATCAACACGCACCCCGCGTACCTCCCCGAGTTCCCGGGTGCGCATGGCGTCCGGGACGCCCTGGCGGCAGGAGCCTCGCAGACCGGGGCATCGATCATCGTCGTCGACAACGGCGTCGACGCGGGCCCGATCATCTCGCAGGAGCGCGTCCCCGTGCTGCCCGACGACACGGAGCACAGCCTCCATGAGCGGATCAAGCCCGTGGAGCGTCGGCTCCTCGTCCAGGCCGTCCGCGACCTCGCCACCGGAACCATCGACCTCGAGGCGCTCTCCACGGCGTCCCGCCCGCCAGCAGAAGGAGCACCCCAGTCATGAGCGGTCCCAGCCACGACCACAGCCTCTACCGCGAACGCGACCTCGTCCCCGTCCGCCGCGCGCTGATCTCGGTCAGCGACAAGACCGGGCTGCTCGAGCTCGCGGGTTCGCTCGCCGCAGCGGGCGTCGAGATCGTCTCCACCGGGTCCACCGCCGCGACCATCCGCGGTGCGGGCCACACGGTGACCGACGTGTCCGAGGTCACCGGATTCCCCGAGTCGCTCGACGGTCGGGTCAAGACCCTGCACCCCTCGGTGCACGCGGGGCTCCTCGCCGACCTGCGGCTCGAGTCCCACGAAGCCCAGCTCGCCGAGCTCGGTATCGAGCCGTTCCAGCTCGTCGTCGTGAACCTGTACCCCTTCGTCGAGACGGTCGCGAGCGGCGCCGCCGGTGACGACGTCGTCGAGCAGATCGACATCGGTGGACCGGCGATGGTGCGCGCCTCGGCGAAGAACCACGCCAACGTCGCGATCGTCGTCTCTCCGGAACGCTACGGGCTGATCACCGAGGCCGTCGCCGCCGGCGGCACCACGCTCGCTCAGCGCCGCTCGCTCGCCGCGCAGGCCTTCGACCACACCGCTTCGTACGACGCCGCGGTGTCCGCGTGGTTCGCGAGCACGGAGGCGACCGAGGCGGAGGCCTTCCCCAGCACGCTGACCGTCACCGGTCGTCGCGAGGCGGTGCTGCGCTACGGCGAGAACTCGCACCAGGCCGCGGCGCTGTACGTCCGTCCTGGCGGTGCCGGGATCGCCCAGGCGACGCAGTTGCACGGCAAGGAGATGTCGTACAACAACTACGTCGACGCCGACGCGGCAGTCCGCGCGGCCTACGACTTCGCCAACCCCGCCGTCGCGATCATCAAGCACGCGAACCCGTGCGGCATCGCCTTCGCGAACCCGAAGGCACCCGACCCGATCGCCTCGGCCCACCGTCGCGCGCACGAGTGCGACCCGGTCTCCGCCTTCGGCGGGGTGATCGCCGCCAACCGCGTCGTGACCCTCGGCATGGCCGAGACGGTCAAGGAGATCTTCACCGAGGTGCTCGTCGCCCCGGGCTTCGAGGACGCCGCGCTCGAGGTGCTCAAGACGAAGAAGAACCTGCGGCTCCTGCAGCTGCCGGAGGACTTCGTGCGCGAGGACCGCGAGGTCCGGCAGATCTCCGGCGGCCTGCTCTACCAGGACGCGGACCGCTTCGCCGACGACCCGCAGGACACCGCCAAGGGCTGGACGCTCGTCACGGGCGAACCGGCCGACGACGACACCCTGCTCGACCTCATCTTCGCGTGGAAGGCGTGCCGCTCGGTGAAGTCCAACGGCATCCTGCTCGCCAAGGGCAGCGCGAGCGTGGGCGTCGGCATGGGCCAGGTCAACCGCGTCGACTCCTGCCACCTCGCCGTGAGCCGAGCCGGTGACCGCGCCGCAGGTTCCGTGGCGGCCTCGGATGCCTTCTTCCCGTTCGCCGACGGCCTGCAGGTCCTGCTCGACGCCGGTGTGCGTGCGGTCGTGCAGCCCGGTGGTTCCGTCCGCGACGAAGAGGTCATCGCTGCGGCTGAAGCCGCCGGCGTGACCATGTACTTCACGGGGGAGCGTCACTTCTTCCACTAGGCCGCGTCGCCCGCCCTGCGGGGGTTCTGGGCAGGCTCGTGGTGATCTCCCAGCGGCGTCGGGCCCTCGTGGCCCGACGCCGCTGTGTCGTTGGGCTACGGTTGTCGGATGACTGCCACCTGGAGCCGCAAGCTCATCGCATCCGCCGCCGCCGCCGTCGCGACCATCGTCGTGGGCTTCCTGGGGGTCATGTTCGTCACGTTCGTCGGCTACCAGTTCGCCGGGACGATCTTCGCCCAGGCGAGCCCGTACTTCTTCGAGAGCACGATCATCACCTTCGTGCTGCTGCTGATCGTGGGCGTCGTCGGCCTCTACCGGTACCGACTCCTCGCCCTGCTGGGCGGCGCCGCCCTCGCCGTCATCGGAGCGCTCCTCGGACTCATCGTCCAGGTGGCGACGACGGGGCAGCCCATCGACAGCACCGTGCTCGGCAGCATCGTCGCGACGCTCATCAGCCTCAACCTCGTCTTCGTGGTCGTCGTCGCGCTCTCCGCGGCCTTCATCGGATACCCCGTGTACTGGATGGTCGTCCGCACGCAGGACGCCGTGCTCGACGCCGGACGCCGCATCGCACTCGTGCGGATGCCCGCCTCCAACCTCGCTGAAGGCCTCGTGACGCACCTGGAGCGTACGCCGATCGACACCGAGCTCGCCGACAAGCAGTGGGACGCGTACGTCGCAGCGTTCGACGCCGCCGGCTGGGACACCACCGAGGTCTCCTGGGCCGACCAGCTCGCCGACTCCGTCTTCATCGAGGACGCCGTCGTCGTGATCGGCGACGTCGCCGTGGTGACCCGACCGGGCGCCGAGAGCCGTCGCCCCGAGGTCGTCGCAGCCGAGACCACCGCCCGTGAGCTGGGCCTCCGGATCCACCGGATCGAGGGCGAAGGCACCCTCGAGGGCGGCGACGTCCTCCGGGTCGGCACGACCGTCTACGTCGGTCGCAGCGGCCGCACCAACGCGGAAGGCGTCCGGCAGCTCCGAGCCATCCTCGCGCCGCTCGGGTTCGACGTCGTGGCGGTCCCCGTCACGACCGCCCTCCACTTGAAGTCGACGGTCACCGCGCTCCCCGACGGGACCGTGCTCGTCCACCCCGACCTCGTCGAGGACCCGGCCTTCTTCGGCCGCCACCTCGTCGTGCCCGAGCGCGAGGGCGTCGCTGTGGTCGAACTCGCGGAGGACACCGTGCTCATCTCCGCAGCCGCTCCCAAGACGGCTGCGCTGCTCGAGGACCGCGGCTACACCGTGGTCCAGGTGGACATCAGCGAGTTCGAGAAGCTCGAGGGCTGCGTGACCTGCCTGTCCGTGCGGGTCAGCTGAGCCGATCGTGGAGCAGCAGGCTGGAGCGCGCGGCGGTCGGGATCTGAGCCGGAGGACCGTCGCGCAGCGATTGGACATCCCGCTCGAGATGGCCAGACACCACGGGATCCCGCCGTTCTGGTCGGCGGACCAGTTGGCGGCGTTCCTTGCCGATCCGCCGGCCTGGTACGTGCAGTCCCGCGCGAACCGGACCGGGAAGCGGCCGGTCTGGGTCGAGCTGCGCTGCACCATCTGTGGCACGAGCGAGACGCTCCGCCCGAAGAAGTGGTGGCCGGAATTCTCGATGGTGAGCTGCTCCTGGCACGGCGCCGACGAGCTGCCTCCAGTGCCCGAGGGAGCGCGTCGGCGCGAGGTCGATGGCATCGGAGCCTTCGTCGGCATCGTCGACGAACCGACCTCCTGAGGACGAGCCCACCCGGTGCGGTGCGTGCAACCGCATGGATCCCTTGCAGCTTGACGGCCGACTCCCATAGTCTGGTCTGCTGCGCCGAACCTCGTTCACCGTGATCGGTCGCCGTCCGCGTTCGAGTGCGACCTGTGCACCCGGCCCGCGGCTCTCGCCCCACAGGATGAGGAGGATGCCATGACGCTCTCGAACCACACCGCGCTCGCGCCGACGGTCGATCGTGCCCGCTCCGCCTCGAGCCGCCGCCCTGCGGCCGTCCCGGCGCCGGCCGGACGCGCCGCCGCAGCGGACGCCGACGCTTAGCACGAGCGCCAGGCAGTCCACCTCACCATCCGTCCGGCCTCGTCCGGGCCCGTCACCGGATGCTGCGACCTCGCACAGCGACCTCGCCGTCCGGCCGTTCCACGACCATCATCCCGTCGGTGATCGACGTCACCGACGCTCTCGCAAGGAATCCCCGCAATGACTCCGCTCGGCGATGAACGCCGTCCTGTCCAACCGCGTCAGAGCACCTTCCGTGCCCTGATGCGGATCTACCCGTTCGCGAAGACGGCCATGCCGCGCATCGTGCTCGGCATGGTCGCCGCGCTCGTCGCCGGCCTCGTGGCCCTCGCGATCCCGCTCGTGCTGCAAGCCCTCGTCGACGGTCCGCTCTCGACCGGCGACTCCTCGCAGATCTGGCCGGCGGTGCTCGTGGTCCTCGCCCTCGGTGTCCTTGAGGCGGTCATGATCGCGCTGCGCCGCTGGTTCGTCCTGACCCCCGGGACGCACGTCGAGGCGCGGATGCGCAATGCGCTGTTCGCCAAGCTGCAGGACCTGCCCGTGACCTTCCACGACCGCTGGCAGAGCGGGCAGCTGCTCTCCCGCGCCGTCAGCGACCTCGGACTCATCCGCCGGTGGATCTCGTTCGGCTTCGTGCTCCTGATCGTCAACGGTGTCACGATCGTCATCGGTGCGGTCATCCTGTTCACCTGGAACTGGCTGCTCGGACTCATCTTCATCGCGCTCGCCATCCCCGTGTGGGTGTTCGGGTTCACCTTCGAGGGGCGGTATTCGGTGATCGCCCGGCGCAGCCAGGACCAGGCCGGTGACCTGGCGACCGCCGTCGAGGAGTCCGTCCACGGCATCCGGGTGCTCAAGGCGTTCGGTCGCGGCAAGCACGCCCTACGGAGCTTCGCGTCGCGCGCCGAGGACCTGCGGGGGACCGAGATCGAGAAGGCGAAGGCCATCGCGGGGATCTGGTTCTGGCTGGTCCTGTTGCCCGACGTCGCCTTCGCGCTCTGCCTGTTGGCGGGGGTCTGGCTCGCGTCGATCGGCGAACTCACCGTCGGCCAGCTGTTCGCCTTCTTCGCGACGGCCACGATCCTGCGGTTCCCGATCGAGTCGATCGGCTTCCTGCTCGCGATGACCTTCGACACCCGTACGGCGACCGACCGGTATTTCGAGGTCATCGACTCGGTCAACACGATCACCGACCCCGAGCATCCCGAGCGCATCCGTGAACCGCGTGGTGAGCTCGTGTTCGAGGACGTGCACTTCCGCTACCAGGACGCACCCGACCGCTACGCGGACGTGGTGAACGGCGTCGACCTCCGGCTCGAGCCGGGGGAGACCATGGCACTCGTCGGTCTGACGGGCTCCGGGAAGTCGACCATCACGGCGCTGACCACCCGCCTGTACGACGTCACGGGCGGGCGGATCCTGCTCGACGGGGTCGACATCCGGGCGCTCACGCGTGAGGATCTGCGCCGGCACATCGCGATGGCGTTCGAGGATGCGACCCTCTTCTCGGCGAGCGTCAAGGAGAACGTCCTCCTCGGACGGGACGACATCGACCTCGACTCCGCGGAGGCCGATCGGATCCTGCGCGAGGCGCTCGACATCGCCCAGGCCGGGTTCGTCGACGAACTGCCGAACGGCGTCGAGACGATGGTCGGTGAGGAGGGGCTCAGCCTGTCCGGTGGGCAGCGTCAGCGGCTCGCACTCGCCCGCGCGGTGGCCGCGCGGCCGGAGGTGCTCGTGCTGGACGACCCGTTGTCGGCGCTCGACGTCGACACCGAGGCGCTCGTCGAGGCGGCGCTCCGCCGAGTGCTCGCCTCGACCACGGCCCTCATCGTCGCCCACCGACCGAGCACCGTCACCCTCGCCGACCGCGTCGCCCTCCTGGAGGACGGCCGCATCACCGCAGTGGGCCGCCACACCGAGCTGCTGCAGCACAACGCCCATTACCGCTACGTGATCTCGAGTCTGGAAGACGACGAACGAGAGTCCAACCGCCAGGAGGTGAACCTGTGACCCCGCCGACGACCGTCCACGGAGTGGAGGGTGAGGAGCGCGACGACCTCACCCGTGACGAGTCCGCGCACATCCGGCGACGTTCGCTGCGACTGCTCGGATCGCTGCTCGCGCCCCTGCGCCTGCGCGTGATCGCCGCCATGACCATCGTCGTGGTGTCGACCGCCGCCCAGGTCGCCGGGCCCGCGCTGATCGCCCTCGGCATCGACCGCGCCCTCCCGGCCGTCCTGGAACGCGCCGACTGGATGCCGGCCTTCCTCGTGGTCGGCGCGTACCTGCTGACCGGCGCAGCCGGAGCGACGCTCATCTCCTGGTACACCGTGCTCGCCGCACGGATCAGCCAGGCGATCCTGATCGACCTCCGGAAGCGCGTGTTCCTGCAGACGCAGCGGCTCAGCCTCGACTTCCACGAGAGCTACACCTCGGGTCGCATCATCTCCCGGCAGACGAGCGACCTCGACTCCATCCGCGAGCTGCTCGACTCCGGCATCAACCAGCTCGTATCCGGCGTGCTGTACATGGGGTTCACCGCGGCGGCCCTCGTCCTCGTCGACTGGGTCAGCGGTCTGGTGCTCCTCGGATCACTCATCCCGCTGTTCGTGCTCACCCGCTGGTTCCAGCTCCGCTCGCAACGGATGTTCCGCGAGTCGCGGGTCCGGTCGGCGAAGCTCATCGTGTTCTTCGTGGAGGCGATGACCGGCATCCGTGCCGTGAAGGCGTTCCGGAAGGAGCGGCGGAACGAGCGCGCGTTCGGCGAGCTCGTGGAGCAGTACCGCGACACCAACGCCCGGGTCATCCAGCTGTTCGGGGTGTTCGATCCCGGACTGGTGTTCATCGGCAACGTCTCCGTCGCCGTGGTGCTGCTCGTCGGCGGGTTCCGGGTCGCGGACGGACAGCTCGCGATCGGAGCGCTGCTCGCGGCGCTCCTCTACACGCGTCGGTTCTTCGACCCGATGGAGGAGATGGCGATGTTCTACAACTCCTACCAGTCGGCCGCTGCGGCGCTCGAGAAGATCTCCGGCGTGCTCGAGGAGCGTCCCGGCGTGCCCGACCCGGTCGCGCCGGTCGACCTGTGGACGTCGCAGGGACGGATCACCTTCGACGACGTGACGTTCGCTTACGCCGCCGACCGGGTGGTGCTCCCGAAGTTCGACCTCGAGATCCCGGCAGGGCAGACCATCGCACTCGTCGGCACGACCGGTGCGGGCAAGTCGACGCTCGCGAAGCTCATCAGTCGGTTCTACGACCCGACCGACGGTGCGGTGCGCCTCGACGGCATCGACCTGCGCGACCTGCACCCGAAGGACCTCCGTCGGGCGATCGTCATGGTGACGCAGGAGGCCTACCTGTTCTCCGGCTCGGTCGCCGACAACATCGCGTTGGGCAAGCCCGACGCGACGATCGAGGAGATCACCGCCGCCGCGAAGGCCGTCGGCGCACACACCTTCATCGAGGCGTTGCCGAACGGCTACGACACCGATGTGAACAAGCGCGGTGGTCGGGTCTCGGCCGGCCAGCGGCAACTCCTGTCGTTCGCGCGGGCGTTCCTCGCGGATCCGGCAGTGCTGATCCTCGACGAGGCGACCGCCTCGCTCGACATCCCGAGCGAGCGACTCGTCCAGGAGGCGCTGCAGACCCTCCTCGCGGACCGCACCGCGATCATCATCGCGCACCGGCTGTCGACCGTCGCGATCGCCGACCGGGTGCTCGTGATGGAGCACGGCCGGGTCATCGAGGACGGCGCGCCCGCGGAGCTCATCGGCGGGACGGGTCGGTTCGCCGCGATGCACGCCGCCTGGCGGTCCTCGGTCGGCTGACCCGGACCGCGCAGGCGTGTCCACGGGGTCCTCCGGTGACGGAGTGACCCAGTGGGCACTACACCTCGTCTCGTCGACCTGCCACAATGAGCGGATGACCAGTCTGGAACCGCGTTCGCTGCGTGTCGCCGTCGCGGACGACGCGGTGCTCCTCCGTGAGGGTGTCGCGCAGATCCTCAAGGCGGGCGGTCACGACGTGGTCGGCTCGTTCGGCTCGGCGGTCGACCTGGTCGATCGCATCGACGCGGGGCTGCAGCTCGACGCCGTCGTGCTCGACATCCGGATGCCGCCCACCCACACCGACGAGGGCATCGTCGCCCTCGAGCAGTTGCGGGCGTCGGGCTTCGCCGCCGGGGTGCTCCTGCTGAGCACCTACGCCGTGCCGTCCTACGCGGTCCGCGCGCTAGGCTCCGGTGGTGGCACCGGGTACCTGCTGAAGGATCGCGTCGCCGACTCCGGGACGCTCGTCGACGCCGTGGAGCGCGTGGCGGCAGGTGAGTCCGTCGTGGATCCGGAGGTCGTCTCCCTCCTCGTCGCGGAGCGGACCCGATCCGACGGACTCGACCACCTCACGGAGCGGGAACGTGAAGTCCTCACCCTCATGGCCGAGGGGCGGTCGAACTCCGGCATCGCGAAGGCGCTGGTCGTCAGTCTGAAGACCGTCGAAGCGCACATCAGCCGCATCCTGGCCAAGCTCGGACTCGAGGACTCTCCGGCGGACCACCGCCGCGTCCTCGCGGTCGTGCGATGGCTGGAACACACGGATGGCTGACGGTCGCCCACACGGACGGGCGACATCGCTGCCGATCCCGGCACCGGCCGGCCGCGGTCGACTGCCGTGGCCGCTGCGACTCGGCATCCTGCTCGCCGCCGCGCTCGTGTGCGTCCTGTCGGTCGTGTTCGGCGTCGTCCAGCCGGGCGTCGCCGACGGCAACGGTCTGCCCTGGTTGGTGGGCCACCTCGCGGCGCTGGTGGCGGCGGGGCTGATCTGGTGGCTGGCTCCGACGGCCACTCCGGGCTGGGTGATCGTCGGGTACGCGCTGGCCGAGACGGCCTACATGTGGGCGTACGGCGTCGACGCAGGCTGGCTCTGGCCGCTCCTCATGTCGATCTCCGTGCTCCCGGGGGTCGCGCTGGTGTGGCTCGCGTTGGCCTTCCCCGCCGGACGGCTGCGGCGGGGCTTCGATCGGCGGCTCGTCATCACCGCCTCGGTCTACCTCGTCACCTATGCGATCGTGACGCTCCTGGTGACGCCGAACCACGTGCTCGATGCGAGTCACGAGCGGAGTCGGTACGCCGTCCTCGCCACCGGAGACGTGGCCGACGTGCTCGGTCGGGTCCATGCGGGTGTCATGGGGGCCTTCGCGGTCGTGGTCGCGGGTGTCGTGCTCCTGCGATGGGCGCGGAGCAGCGGAGCGGCCAGACAGGTGGCCTTCATCATGCCGGTCGCGTTCGTGTTGTGGCTCGTCATCGGGGTGGCGTGGTCCCTCGTCCGCCTCGGGGGATGGCCGGAGCACCTCCGGCTCGTCGTCGAGGACCTCAACGCGTTCTCGGTGGTGCTCGTTCCCGCGGCGTACGCGACGGGTCTCATCCGGATGCGGACGATCCGCGCCAGGGCCGTCGACCTGGTGCAGACCGGACAACTGAGCGAGACCGGCCACGACCGCTGGGACGGTGCGGTGAAGACCGTCCTCGGGGACCGCACCGCCCGGCTCGTCTGGCCGGGATCGCAGCGGACCACCGACCGGGACCCACGCGGGCGGGCGATGTCGAGCGTCGGCGATGCGGACGCGCCGCTCGTGTACATCGAGCACGACGCGGCTCTGCTCGACAATCCGCAGTTGCTCCGGTCGGTGTCGGCGTCGTTGCGCATCATGATCGACAACGAACGACTCACCGCTGAACTCCGTCACTCGTTGCGCGAGGTGAGTCGGTCGCGGTTGCGCATCGTGCAGGCGGCCGACGAAGCGCGACGGCGGGCGGAGCGAGACCTGCACGACGGCTCGCAGCAGCAGCTGTTCTCCGTCGCGCTGCGGCTCCGGATGGCGAGCGACGCGGCACGCGCCGACGGTCAACTCGCCCTGGCCGACGGCCTCGAGACCACCATCGATCAACTCGCGAGCGCCATCAAGGAGCTCCGCGAACTCGCCCGAGGGCTGCATCCGGCGCTCCTGGCAGAGGGCGGACTGGTGCCGGCGATCGCCGAACTCGGGCGCCGGTGCACCGTCGTCACCAAGGTCACCGTCGAGCTGCGCGAGCGGCCCGGGCAGCTCATCGAGGCGACCGTCTACTACGTCGTGTCGGAGTGCCTGGCCAACGTCACGAAGTACTCCGGGGCGTCCAGCTGCGAGGTGGTCGTCTCCGACGACCCCGACGGCGGGCTCCGGGTCGTCGTTGCGGACGACGGGGTCGGCGGCGCCGATCCTGCGCGGGGGAGCGGGTTGCGCGGTCTCGCGGACCGGGTGGACGCCGTCGGCGGGACGATGCGCGTCGAGAGCCCGGTCGGTGCCGGGACGGTCGTCTCGATCCACCTTCCCTGCTGATCCGGCGCGAAGCCGGTCAGTGCAGCAGCGCCTCGCGGCCCAGGCGGTACCGCCCGCCGCTCATCCGGACGATCGGTGTGCCCTCGGCCTCGTAGTGCTCGAGCGCGCGATCCTCGTGCCCCGTCGGAGGGAGACCGCCCGACCGGACGACCCGCCACCAGGGTACGGCGTGCCCGTACTGCGCCATCACGCGACCGACGCCACGCGCGGACTTCGACCCGATGATCGAGGCGACCTGGCCGTAGCTCAGGGCGCAACCCTCGGGGATGTCGGCGACCACGGCCAGCACGGCCTCGGCGAACGCCTCAGCCGAGTCCGTCGGTGACGACCCGCTCACGGCCTCAGAGGCTGATGCTGCCGATGGTCTCGCCATACTGGGTCTCGCCGACCGGGGAGAACCCGACGCGGAGGAAGAACGCCTCGGGACCGAGGTCGCCGGGCTCGTAGATGACGTTGACGTGGTCGAAGCCGCGCTGCTTGGCCTCTTCGATGAGCGAGGCGACCGCGAACCGGCCGACGCCGCGACCCTGGTCGTCTGCGTCGACGTTGATGCGCCACAGGGCGGAGCGGAACTCCTCCTGCGTCGACTCGTGGTCGAAGTTGGCGGAGACGAAGCCGACGACCTCGTCGCCGTCGAGGACGACGCGCTGCCAGGAGGTGGCGGGGTTCACGACCGCAGCCGCCACCGCGTAGGACACCGGGGCGATGAACTGCTCCTGCCCGGGTTTCATGGTGAGCGCGTTGACCGCCACGATCGTCGATGCGGACAGTTCTTCCAGACGCAGCTCAGCCATGTCCTTAGGCTAACCGGTCGAGCCGACCGCGGATAGTCCGGCCCCCGGGCGACACGCGGTGACCGCCGACTTCCACGGCCGACCCACAGCTGGAGTCGGGGACGGAACCTGGCCATCCGCAACTGTCTCGATGTCAAGAGACCTGGCAGGTCTTGTAAGCTAGGGCGTGGCCGTGCCGTCCACCTTTCGGATGCGGTCTCCTCCATGCCATGCGGAGCACTCCACCGCGTGCGCACCTCCGTAGGCCGCTCGGCTCAGGGCGGCATCAGAAAGGACAACCAGTGTCGAAGATCAAGGTCGAAGGCACCGTCGTCGAACTCGACGGCGATGAGATGACTCGCATCATCTGGCAGTTCATCAAGGACTCGCTCATCCACCCCTACCTCGATGTGAACCTCGAGTACTACGACCTCGGCATCGAGAAGCGTGACGAGACGGACGACCAGATCACGATCGACGCCGCGCACGCTATCCAGAAGCACGGCGTCGGCGTCAAGTGCGCGACCATCACCCCCGACGAGGCACGTGTCGAGGAGTTCGGTCTCAAGAAGATGTGGCGGAGCCCGAACGGCACCATCCGCAACATCCTCGGCGGCGTCATCTTCCGCGAGCCCATCATCATCTCGAACATCCCGCGTCTCGTGCCCGGATGGAACAAGCCGATCATCATCGGCCGCCACGCCTTCGGCGACCAGTACCGCGCGACCGACTTCCTGTTCAAGGGCGAGGGCAAGCTCACAGTCGAGTTCACGCCCGACGACGGCTCGGAGCCGCAGAAGTTCGAGGTCTTCCAGTCGCCCGGCGACGGCATTGCACAGGTGCAGTACAACCTCGACGCGTCGATCCGCGACTTCGCCCGGGCGAGCCTCAACTACGGCCTGAACCGCAACTACCCGGTGTACCTCTCCACGAAGAACACCATCCTCAAGGCCTACGACGGCCGGTTCAAGGACATCTTCCAGGAGATCTTCGACGCGGAGTTCAAGGAGCGGTTCGATGCTGCCGGCATCACCTACGAGCACCGCCTCATCGACGACATGGTCGCCTCGGCCATGAAGTGGGAGGGCGGCTACGTCTGGGCCTGCAAGAACTACGACGGCGACGTGCAGTCCGACACCGTGGCGCAGGGCTTCGGCTCGCTCGGCCTCATGACGAGCGTGCTGGCCACGCCCGACGGCAAGATCGTCGAGGCTGAGGCCGCACACGGCACCGTCACGCGCCACTACCGCCAGCACCAGCAGGGCAAGCCCACGTCGACGAACCCGATCGCCTCGATCTTCGCGTGGACCCGTGGCCTGCAGCACCGAGGCGTGCTCGACGGCAACCAGGAGCTCATCGAGTTCGCGGCGACCCTCGAGGACGTCGTCATCAAGACGGTCGAGTCCGGCGCCATGACGAAGGACCTCGCGCTCCTCGTCGGCCCCGACCAGGCCTATCAGACGACCGAGGAGTTCCTCGAGACCATCTCGGCGAACCTCAAGGCACGCCTGGCCTGATGACGTCGGCCTGACCGACACCAGCACCACACGGACGGGGTCCGGGAGCACATGCTCCCGGGCCCCGTCCGTCGTTCGGGTCTCGACGCCGGTGTGAACGGTCGTGTTAGCGTCGATGGACCACCTCGACGACGAAGTGAGGACCATCGATGTCACCGATGACGAGAAGACAGTTGCTCGCCTGGGCTGCAGCGGGTGGTGCGACCGCGCTCCTGGCGGGCTGTTCCACCCCGGGGACGGTGTCGCCGAACACCGGTTCGACGATCGCCCCGGCCGCCGCCGGCGAACGGATCACGCTCACGTACTGGGCCTGGTTGAAGGACCTCCAGAAGGTCGCGGACGTCTGGAACGCCGACCACCCGAACGTGCAGGTCGAGGCCGTGTGGATCCCCGGAGGCAACGACGGCGGGTATCAGAAGCTCTACTCGGCGCTCGCCGCGGGTGGTGGTCCGGACCTCGCGCAGGTCGAGATGCGGACGCTCCCCGAGTTCCTGCTCGTGAACGGCTTGGTCGACCTCCGGCGCTACGGCGCGGACGAGGTCGCTTCGCGGTACAACGAGACCCTCTGGAACCAGGTCTCCTACGTCGACGGGGTCTACGGCATCCCGCAGGACTCCGGTCCGATGGCGCTCTACTACCGACCGGACCTGCTCGACCGGGTGGGCGCGAAGCCCCCGGCCACCTGGGACGAGTGGTTCCAGGTTGCGGGTGCGGTGCGCGAGGCCGACATGTACCTGGATTGCTTCGCCCTCGACGACGCGTCGTGGTTCGCGGCCATGGCGACCCAGGCCGGCGCGTCCTGGTTCCGTGTCGACGGCGACCGGTGGATCGTGGACATGACGGACGATGCGACCTTGGAGACGGCCAGATTCTTCGACCGGGCCATCGACGAGGGCGTCATGACCACCTCCTACAGCCAGTTCTCACCGGCCTGGTTCGCCGCTGCGGCGAAGGACTCGATCGCGTCGCTCGCCGGAGCCAGCTGGGGAGACGCCCTCCTGCAGGGCGTCTCGGGGGCCGAGGGCAAGTGGCGGGTCGCGCCGTTGCCCCGGTGGGGGAGCGAGGGGTACGGCTCGACCTTCCAGGGTGGGTCTACGGCTGCCGTCCTGGCGAACAGCGCCCACCCGAGGGAGGCGCTCGAGTTCGCCGTGTGGATGACCACGAGCGACGCCGGCATCGACGCCATGATCGAGCACTCCGGCATCGGGTGGTCGCCGAACGACGCCTACATCGGTGCCCGCCGACAACAGCCGAGCGAGTTCTTCGGTGGCCAGAACTACAACGAGGAGGTCTTCGTGCCGGCGGCCAAGGAACAGAACAACGAGTGGCAGTGGTGGCCACTGACCCAGCAGACCTTCAACATCCTCGCCGACGGGTTCCGTGCCAAGGCCTCGGGCGGCACCCTCGTGGACGCCGTGGTCCAGGGTCAGCGCGACGTCATCACCGCGTTCCGCAACAAGGGCCTCCGGATCGAGGCGGCGTCGTGAGCGCCGTCACGGAACGCCCGGCGCGCGGTGTGGCGGACGACCCGTCGCGGTCGGGGGCGCAGCGCCGACGCCGGACCTCGGTCGCGGCTCCGTGGGTGCTCCTCGGACCGTTCCTGGCGCTCTTCGTCCTCACCTTCATCCTGCCGATCATCGTCGCGATCGGCAGCAGCTTCCTCCGGGTCTCACGGAAGGGCGTCTTCGGCGAGGAGGGTGTCACGACCGAGTTCGCGTGGTTCTCCAACTACGCCCAGGCCCTGGAGAACGGCAACTTCATCGCCTCGATCGGCCGGATGCTCCTCTTCGGGGTCGTGCAGGTCACGGTCATGATCGCCCTGTGCACCCTGCTGGCGCTCCTCCTCGAGTCCGCCTCCGCGAAATGGCCGGGGTTCTTCCGGGCCGTGTACTTCTTGCCCTACGGCATCCCCGGCGTGATCGCGACGATCCTCTGGTCGTTCCTCTACGTCCCGGGACTCAGCCCGATCATCGACATCGCCGGGGCGATGGGAATCGAGCTCGACTTCCTCGGCGCAGGCACCGTGCTCTGGTCCATCGCCAACATCGTGACGTGGACCTACACCGGCTACAACATGATGATCATCGTCGCCCAGTTGAAGGCCATCCCCGGCGAGGTGTACGAAGCCGCGAAGGTCGACGGCGCCGGGCCGTTCCGCGTCGCGGTGAGCATCCAGCTCCCGCTCATCCGGCCGGCGCTCATCCTCACGACCGTGTTCTCCATCATCGGCACGCTCCAGCTCTTCGCCGAGCCCCAGGTGCTGCAGACCGTGTCGCCCGCGATCGACAACGAGTACACGCCGAACCTCAGCGCCTACACGACCGCGTTCGCCTACAACGACTACAACGTCGCCGCAGCGCAGGCGGTGCTCATCGCCGTGGTCGCGTTCGCGCTGTCGTTCATCTTCCTGCGCCTGACGTCGAGGAGGGCATCATGAGCGAGACCCGGAGCATCACGACCGCGACCTCGTCGAAGCGTGCCCGGCGGCTGAGCGATCAGCCGGGACGACCCGGTGGGTCCAGGGGGATGCGGGTGCTCGTGACAGGCATCCTCGTCGTCGTCGCGGTCTACTTCCTGGTGCCGGTGTACTGGGTGGTGATCGCTGCGACCAAGAGCACCGAGGATCTGTTCGGCAGCAACGGCTTCCTCCTCGGCTCCGAGTTCTCGTTGTGGTCGAACCTCCACGAGGTGCTCACCTACGACGGCGGCATCTTCGTCCGCTGGTTCGGCAACTCGGTGCTCTACGCGGGCGTGGGAGCACTCATCGCGACGTACCTCGCCGCCGCAGGTGGGTACGCGCTCGCGAAGTACCGGTTCCGCGGGCGCAACCTCGTCTTCGGCACCATCCTCGGCGGGGTCCTCGTGCCGGGGACGGCCACCGCGCTCCCGCTGTTCCTGCTCTTCAGCCAGATGGGGCTCGCGAACACGTACTGGTCGGTGCTCCTGCCGTCGCTCGTCTCGCCGTTCGGGTTGTTCCTCTGCCGGATCTACGCCGACGCGACGATCGACGACTCGCTCATCGAGGCGGCACGGATCGACGGCGCGAGCGAGCTGCGGATCTTCCACACCGTGGGGCTGAAGATCCTCACGCCCGCGCTCGTGACCGTCTTCCTCTTCCAGCTGGTCGGCATCTGGAACAACTACTTCCTGCCGCTCGTCATGCTGTCCGACAGCACGCTGTACCCGATCACCCTGGGCCTCAACAACTGGCGGAGCCAGGTCGACCGCCTGCCGGAGTTCTACGAGCTGACGACCGGCGGCGCGCTGTTGTCGATCATCCCGTTGGCGATCGCGATGATCGTGCTGCAACGCTTCTGGCGTGGCGGGCTCACCGAGGGATCCGTGAAGTAGCCGTCGGCCCGGAGACGGCGACGGGCCCCGGATCAGTCGATCCGGGGCCCGTCGTCAGTCGTGTCGAGCTAGAGGCTGCAGGTGTTGCCGAGCGTGGTGAACTCGTCCTGGAGCTTCGTGAGCGAATCGGTGAGCCCGGTCTGGTCGACGTTCTGCGGGTCGTCGACAGCCGTCTTCGCGACGTCGATGAAGTCGTTGAGCGCCTTCACCGAGTCGTTCGCCGCGGTCTTGACCTCCTCGTTCGTGACCTTGTCGGCCGCCGCCTTGAACGTTCCGGAGAAGTCGTCGAGCTGGGTGACGGCCGCCTCGGGGTCGGAGGACAGCGAGCTCAGGCCCGACTGCAGCTGCGAAGCCGACTCCGTCACCTCGGACTGGATGAGCTTGCACGCATCCTCTTTGCTCTGGGCGCCGCCGGCACAGCCGGTGAGGAGCAGGCCCGAGACGGCGATCGCGCCGAGGAATGCTGCTGCGTTCTTCTTCATGGTGGTGTGATTCCCCCGTGTTCGGTGCCCGTGGCGGGCCCGCCCGCGCGCTGCGGGTCGGCCTCCAGGCTACCCGGTGGAGCCCGCCACCCGCAGGCGTGCGCGGCCCGATCGTCGTGTGCGGTCGTCGTCGGCATGGACGCGAGCCCCGTTTATTTGTAAGCTTGGCGAACAAACCGGTGGTGCGAGCGGGTCGCATCACGGATCGAAGGAACCACAGCATGCAGACGCGCCACGACGCCCTCCGGAGACGAACCGCGTGAGGGTGGGACTCGACATCGGCGGCACGAAGACCGATGCCGTCCTCGTGACGGATGACGGCGCGCTCCTGCACCGGCTCAGACTGGTCACCGGACGCGGTCCGGAAGCGGTCGTCGAAACCGCCGTCGAGGCCGTCAGCCGGCTCTCCGACGCCGTCGCGCGTCCGATCGACGCGTTCACGTCGGTCGGCGTCGGTATCCCCGGCCTCATCGTCCCGGGCACCGGCCGCGTGACCCACGCCGTCAACCTCGACGTGGAGGAACTCGAGCTCGGTGCGATCCTCGCCCAGCGCCTCGGGGTCCCCGTCGCCGTGGAGAACGATGTGAAGGCGGCGGCCCTCGGCGCCTGGCAGCTGCTCGACGGTTCCGGCACGATGGCCTACCTCAATCTGGGCACGGGCGTCGCCGCCGGCATCGTCACGGACGGCCGGCTCTGGCAGGGCTCGAGCGGGGTCGCCGGCGAGGTCGGGCATCTGTCGGTCGATCCGCTCGGTGACCGCTGCGGGTGCGGACAGCGCGGGTGCGTCGAGACCATGGCCGCCGGTGGTGCTGTCTCCGCCGCCTGGGGAGCCGACGTGGCGCTGCCGGTGCTCGACCTCTTCGACCATGCCGACGCCGGTGACCCGCGGGCCATCGCGCTCCGCGCACGCCTCGGTCACGGAGCGGCCGCGGCCGTCCGCATCCTGACCCTCACCGTCGACGCCGACGACATCGTCCTCGGAGGAGGACTCACCGCTCTCGGCGAGCGACTACTCGCCGTCATCCGCGAGGCTCTGGCCGAATCCGCCGCCGGGTCTCGATTCGTCGCATCATTGCAACTGGAACAGCGCGTGCGCCTCGTGCCGACGGGATCCCCCGTCGCGGCGATCGGCGCAGCACTCGTGGGAAGAGGAGAATCGTCGCATGGCTGAAGTCGTGATCGTGGGGGACAGCGGTGCCGCAGGCGCCCTCGTCGCGGAGGCGATCGTCGCCCTGATCGAGGAGCGTCCAGACGCCGTCCTCGGACTGGCGACGGGTTCGACACCGCTCCCCGTCTATGAGGCGCTCGCCGCACGCTCGCAGGGCCTCGACCTCTCGCAGGTGCGCGGGTTCGCCCTCGACGAGTACGTCGGCCTGCCGGCCGGGCATCCCGAGTCGTACCGTTCCGTCATCACGCGTGAGGTCGTCGAGCCGCTCGGCCTCGCGCCCGAGCGCATCCAGGTGCCGAACGGTGCGGCCGAGACCATCCAGCACGCCGGCGCCGACTACGAAGCGGCGATCCAGGCCGCCGGCGGCGTCGACCTGCAGATCCTCGGCATCGGCACCGACGGCCACATCGGGTTCAACGAGCCGGGCTCGTCGTTCGCCTCGCTCACCCGCGTGAAGACCCTGACAGAGCAGACCCGCCGGGACAACGCACGGTTCTTCGACTCGATCGACGACGTACCCATGCACTGCATCACCCAGGGGCTCGGCACCATCCTCCGCGCGAGGCACCTCGTCCTCCTCGCCTTCGGTGCGGGGAAGGCCGCTGCGATCGCCGCCGCGCTCGAGGGGCCGCTCTCCGCGAACCTCCCCGGTTCGGCGGTGCAGCTGCACCCGCGCGCCACGGTGGTCCTCGACGAAGCGGCGGCGTCCGAGCTGCAGCACGCCGACTACTACCGCTACGCGTACGCCAACAAGCCCGCCTGGCAGGGCATCTGACGTCTCAGGCGACGCCCGCCAGGCGGAGGAGCGCCGTGGTGAGGGCTGCCGCGAGGACGATGACGACGAACGGCGCGTTCCTCCAGGCGAGGACGCCGGCCACCAGGACGCCCGAGAATCGCGCGAATCCCGCGAACTGCTGGTCCTGGGTCAGCGCCGTGGTCGTGAGCACCGCCATGAGCAGGACGATGGCGGCGGCCGCGAGCAGTGTCTCGACCCGTTCCGAGACCTCGGTGCGGGTCCGCAGGAGTGGTCCGGCCAGACGGAACGTGTAGGTGCCCACCGCGAGGATCACGATCCCGACCAGCACGAGCATCGACTGGTTCATGCGGTGACCTCCGGCTTGGGCTGCTTCCGGCCGAAGCCGAAGAGGAGACCGACGAGCGACAACAGGACGGGAATCCCCGCAGGGAGGAACGGCGTCGCGGCGACGGCGACGACCGCGCCGACGAGTGCGGCTCGGCGCGTCCGGCGCTCGCGGAGGGCGGGGAAGATGAGGGCGAGCAGGACGGCGGGGAACATGACGTCGAGTCCGAAGGTGTCCGTGTCCTCGATCACCGTGCCGGCGAAGGCTCCGAGTGCCGCGCCCGCCGGCCAGCAGAGGAGGATGCCGAGGCCACACGCCCAGAACGCGGCGCGCTTTCGCTCCAGGGTGTCCTGGTCGAGCGCGAAGACGACGGACTCGTCGTTGAGGAGGTGCGTCCCGAGCACGCGACGCCAGCCCGTACCGACGACCTCGTGGATCGCGAGGCCGAACGGCAGGTGACGGGCGTTCACGAGCAACCCTGCCAGGGCCGCGGTGAGCGGACTCCCGCCGGCCGCGACGATTCCGACGAACAGGATCTCCGATGCGCCGGCGAGGACGAGCAAGGCGAGCGCCAGCGCGACCCAGGGCTGGATGCCCGAGTGCACGGCGACGGCTCCGTAGGAGATGCCGACCAGCCCGTCGGCGATGCAGACCAGCGCGATGGCCCGCCTGGTCGGCCGGCCGAGGTGACCCCATATCGAACGCACGTACACTATATTGAACGTCGATCAAGCGTTCGTCAAATCGAACGCGTAACACTCTGGAGCGAACGCATGACGCAGCTCGAACCATCCGACGACGGAGCACCGCACGCTGCGGTCGCGGCGGCGCTGACCCGCGAGCGGCAGCGCACCGGCCTGTCACTCGCGGAGGTGGCCCGTCGAGCCGGGATCGCGAAGTCGACCCTCTCGCAGCTGGAGGCGGGGCTCGGGAACCCGAGTCTCGAGACCCTCTGGGCGCTCAGCGTCACCCTCGACGTCCCGTTCGCCCGCCTGGTCGAGCCGGTGCGGCGACCGGTCCAGGTGATCCGTGCCGGTGAGGGGCCGACCCTCGCCGCGTCCGGGGCGGATTACGTCGCGACGGTGCTGTCCGCGTGCCCGCCGAACGCCCGACGCGACATCTACCGCATCGTCGTCGAACCGGGGGAGCCGAGGCGTTCGGAGCCGCACATGCCGGGCGTCGTCGAGCACTGGATCCTCAGCACCGGTCGCGCGTCCGTCGGACCCGTCGGCGAGGAGGTCGAGCTCGGACCGGGGGACTACCTCGCCCACGCCGGGGACGTGCCGCACGTCTTCGAGGCACTCGAGCCGGGTACGACCGCGGTGGTGGTCACCGAGCACGTCTGAGCACCTCGACAAGCTCGGTGACCGGGACCGCTCGGTGACCGGGACCGCGCGACGGGTGCTCAGCCGTCGATGACGTGCACGAGCTCGTCGATGAAGCCGGCGAAGTCCTCGGAACGGCGGATGATCCGAGCGACGCTCGAGCGCTCCGAGAACACCTCGACGAACTGGTCGAACACCGTCTGGAACGCGGCACGACCCGATTCACTGAACGCCACGAGTGCGACGACGCTCACGCGGGCGCCGCCCCACTCCATCGGCGTCTCGTTCACGGCGATCGCGATGGCCGTCGAGTGCGCGGTCATCGCCATGGCGTGCGGCACGGCCAGGGTGTCGGTGAACGCCGTCGATGACATGCGCTCCCGCTCGATCGCCGCGGTGAGGTAGCTCTCGTCGATGATCCCCCGGGCGATCATACGCTCGCCGAGCAGGCGGATCATGCCCTCCTCGTCCTCGGCATGCGCGTTCCGGAGGAAGAGGTCCGGGTGGAAGTACTGCAGCAGTTCGTCGGTGATCTCCGACAAGCGGGACGAACGACGGACGCGGCTGACCGCGGTGCGGACTCGCTCCACGTCGGCCGCGGTGAGGAACGGTTGGATGACGACGATGCCGTCGGCAGGGGCCGGTGGCTCGATCGTCGTGAGCACGAGGTCGGTGTCGATGGCGGCCCAGTCGACATCGGTGCGGGTGATGACGGATCGGACGTCGAGGACGTCGCCCAGCTGCGATTCGACGCGTCGGCGCAGCACCTCGTGCATGTCGTAGTAGCCGGCGGACACGATCGTGGAGCCGAGCAGGGCCTCCTTACGGGCCTTCTGCTCGAGCTGGGCGCCGACGTGCATCGCGATGTAGGCGATCTCGTCGTCGTTGATGATGATGGAGCCGTGCCGCTGCAGCTGGCTGGCGATGAAGACCGCGAGCTCGTAGATCATCGGGTACGAGGTCTTGATCGAGCGGGTCAGCGGATTGCGGGAGTAGGACTGGTCCTGTGCACGACGGATGAGGTTCTGGACGTGGAGGGTGAGCCGGACGATGAAGTCCTCGTCGGAGAGGTCGACGAGGTACTCGCGGCCGGCACGGTCGACGGCCTGACGGACGGCGGCGAGGTCGTCCTGGTTGACGTAGTCGTCGACGAGGACTTCGACGGGAGCCCCACTGCCCGGCGTCACCACCCGTGTCACGAGCAGGTAGCTGAGGTACACGAGGTCGCCCTCGCCGAGTGCGACGTGGAAGTGGGCGTCGACGAGCCGCGCCAGATCCTCCGCGACCGCCTCGACCTCCGGGGTGCGCGGTGCATGGTCTGCGGGCTCCGCCGGACGGTCCTTCGTGACCCGGTCGATGGCGATCGCGATGTGCAGCAGGACGTTCGCGATGCCGTACTCGTTGACGTAGTACCCGCGCGCGGTCAACGCCTCGAGCAGCTCGCCCTTGAACGGGCTGAACTCGTTCGGCGCGAACGCGCGTTGGAGCGCCTCGAGTTCGACGATGCCGCGATCGGTCTCGTCGCGGAACATCCGGCTGAGGAGCCGTCTCCGCTCGGTCTCACCGCCCGCCATCGTCACCGTCGATCCGGAACGGTCGAGCGTGAGGGCGGTGTCGGCGAGCATGGCGCGGACCCGGCCCAGGTCGCCCTCGACGGTCGACTCGCTGACGTGGAGCCGCTGTGCCGTCTCGTGCACGTCGATTCCCGAGGGGGCGCTGATGAGCAGCCGGACGAGCCCGTACAGCCGATCCCGGGGTGTCTCCGATTCGAACGCCGATGCGGCTCGTCGCCGGTAGACCGCATAGCCGTCGGCGTTCAGCCGATACCCGTTCGGCCCGGACTCGACGACGTCGTGCGGTGCCGTGCGGGTGTTGACCGCCGTGACGTAGCTGCGGACGCTGCGCGGTGTGACGCCGAGCACCTCCGCGACCTCCGTGGCCGTCGTCCAGCCGTCCCGTCCCGCGAGGTAGCCGAGCATGCGGTCGTGTTTCTCGCGTGCCACGATGCCCTCTCCGTCGGTCGGCCGTCGCGCGGTCCGGGCGAACCGCTCCACCGAGTCAACCACCTTCCCGGCTGCTTCCGCGCGTTCGACGACCTTTCCGCCCCGGCGGAAGAGCTTCTGGTGGAGCAGCGAGTGGCGCGACGGAATGATGGGTTGGTAGGCAATCGGCGGTTCTGGAGAAGGTTCGATGAAGATCCTGGTGATTTGCGGCGCGGGTGCGTCGAGCACGTTCATGGCCCAACGCCTGCGTCGCGCAGCAGCCGACCGATCGGTCGACGTCTCCGTCGCGGCCGGTGCCGAATCGCAGGTCCTCAGCGGCACGATCGCCCTCGACGGTGTCGACGTCCTGCTCGTCGGCGCCCACCTCGCCGACCACGAGGCTGCGCTGCGCGCAGCGGCCGAGCCCACCGGCACCGCGGTCGCCGTCCTGCCTGGCGACGTCTTCGGCGTCGAGGGCGGCGCGCGAGCCCTCGAACTCGTCCTCTCGATCCAATCACCAACCAGGAGGTAACCCCATGGCAACTCGAACCGTCCGCATCGGCTCGTCGCACGGCCTGCATGCCAGGCCCGCGAAGCTGTTCACGCAGGCTGCGAAGGACGCCGGGGTCCCGGTGACGATCGCGAAGGGCAGCGGCAAGCCCGTCAACGCGGCGAGCATCCTCGGCGTGATCGCGCTCGCCGTCGAGCACGGCGACTACGTGACCCTGTCCGTCGACGGCGAGGGCGCCGCAGCCGAGGGCACCCTCGACACGCTCTCCGAGCTCCTGGTGACCGACCATGACGAGCAGTAGTCCGATGACCGCGTTCCAGGGCATCGGTATCGGCCAGGGCGTCGCCGTCGGCCCGGTGGCCCGCATGGCCGACCCGCTCCCCGCGCCCGCCGACGTCGCCAGCACCCTCGACCTCGCGACCGAGACCGAGCGCGCGAACACCTCCCTCGCCGCGGTCGCCCGCGAGCTCGAGGCCCGAGGCGCCGCCGCCGGTGGTGCCGCTCGTGACGTCCTCGAGGCCCAGGCGATGATGGCGGAGGACCCGACCCTCGCCGAGGAGATCGCCACGCGGCTCGCGGACGGCAAGACCGCCGAGTGGGCCGTCCACGCGGCCTTCGCCTCGTTCCGCGACCAGCTCGCCGCGATGGGCGGCTACCTCGGGGAGCGCGCCGCCGACCTCGACGACGTGTCGCAGCGGGTCATCGCCGACCTCATGGGCGTGCCGGCCCCCGGCGTCCCCTCGCCCGGCCACCCGTTCATCCTCGTCGCCCGCGACCTCGCGCCGGCCGACACCGCTCTCCTCGACCTCGACCTGGTCCTGGGCCTCGTCACGAGCGACGGCGGCCCGACCTCGCACACGGCGATCCTCGCCCGCGAGAAGTCGATCGTCGCGATCGTCGGCGTCGTCGGAGCAGCCGAACTGACCGACGGCACGACGCTCGTCGTCGACGCGGCAACCGGTGAGGTCACGGTCGATCCGACCCCCGAGCTCGTCGCCGCCACGGAGCAGCGCATCGCCGACCGACTCGCGCTCGTGAACGCACCGGTCGTCCCCGGTGCACTGGCCGACGGCACCCCCGTGCCGCTGCTCGCGAACCTGGGCTCGGCCGAGCACGCCGACGCCGCCGCGGAGCTCGGCGCCGAGGGTGTCGGCCTCTTCCGCACCGAGTTCCTCTTCCTCGACCAGGCGCTCGCACCGACGGTCGAGCAGCAGCGGGCGCACTACGAGAAGCTCCTGAACGCCTTCCCCGGCCAGAAGGTCGTCGTGCGCGTCCTCGACGCCGGTGCCGACAAGCCGTTGGCGTTCCTGAACGATGCGCACGAGGACAACCCGGCGCTCGGACTCCGCGGCCTCCGTGCGTTGCGGGCGAGCGAGGACATCCTGCGCGAGCAGCTCACGGCGCTCGCCCAGGCCGACGCGGCGACGAACGCCGACCTGTGGGTCATGGCCCCGATGGTGTCGACCGTCGAGGAGACGAAGTACTTCATGGCGATCGCCGCCGAGTACGGCCTGAAGACGCCCGGCGTCATGGTGGAGGTGCCGTCGAGCGCGCTCCTCGCCGACCGCGTCCTCGCCCACGCCGGATTCGCGTCGATCGGCACCAACGACCTCACGCAGTACACGCTCGCCGCGGACCGCCTGCTCGGTTCCGTCGGCGCGTTCCAGGACCCGTGGCACCCGGCGGTCCTCCGCCTCGTGCAGCTCGTCGGCGAAGCCGGCCAGCACCACGGCAAGCCGGTCGGCATCTGCGGCGAAGCAGCCGCCGACCCGCTCCTCGCCGTCGTCCTCGTCGGACTCGGCGCCACCACCCTGTCCATGTCTCCGTCGGCGCTCGCCGACGTCCGTCACTCCCTCCAGCAGTACACGCTCGACGATGCCCGGCGCATCGCGGCAGCAGCACTGGCCGCCGACGGTGCGGCCGAAGCCAGGGCAGCGGCCACCGCTGCAACGACTCCCGAAATGAAAGAGGCAACATCATCATGACAACGACGTCTACTCCCAAGAAGCCGGGAGGTGCACGAGTCGGCGTTCAGCGATTCGGCACCTTCCTCTCCGGCATGGTCATGCCGAACATCGCGGCCTTCATCGCCTGGGGCCTCATCACCGCGTTCTTCATCGCGACCGGCTGGTTCCCGAACGGGATCCTCGGCGGCTTCGGCAACGCCGACCTCATCGGTTGGCAGGGTGCCGCGACGGCGCTCGCGCAGGCCGACGACGGCACGACCTTCCCGCAGTACGTCGGCCTCGTCGGCCCGATGATCACGTACCTGCTCCCGCTGCTCATCGCGAACACCGGTGGCCGCATGATCTACGGTGAGCGTGGCGGCGTCGTCGCGTCCATCGCGACCATGGGTGTCATCGTCGGCAGCGCGATCCCGATGTTCATCGGTGCGATGATCATGGGCCCGCTCGCCGCGTGGCTCATGAAGCAGGTGGACCGGATCTGGGACGGCAAGATCAAGGCCGGCTTCGAGATGCTGGTCAACAACTTCTCCGCGGGTATCCTCGGAGCCATCCTCGCCATCGGCGGCTTCTTCGGTATCGCACCGATCGTCACCGCGCTCAGCAGCTTCCTCGAGGGTATCGTCGACTGGCTCGTCGCCAACTCGCTCCTGCCGATCGCGAGCATCTTCATCGAGCCCGGCAAGATCCTCTTCCTCAACAACGCCATCAACCACGGTGTGCTGACCCCGCTCGGTGTCCAGCAGTCCGAGGAGACCGGCAAGTCGATCCTGTTCCTCCTCGAGGCGAACCCCGGCCCGGGCCTCGGCATCCTGCTCGCGTTCTGCTTCTTCGGAATCGGTCTCGCGAAGGCGTCGGCCCCCGGCGCGGTCATCATCCAGTTCTTCGGTGGCATCCACGAGATCTACTTCCCGTACGTGCTCATGAAGCCGATGCTGGTCCTGGCCGCGATCGGTGGCGGCATGGCCGGTGTGGCGACGAACGTCGCGTTCAACACGGGTCTCCGCGCCCCGGCCTCGCCCGGCAGCATCATCGCCGTGCTCATCCAGACCGCACCCGACAGCTACTTCGGCGTGATCCTGTCGGTCATCGTCGCAGCAGCCGTCTCGTTCGGGATCTCCGCGATCATCCTGCGGGCCAGCCGGAAGCGCGACCTCGAGAACGAGAACGCCGGTGACCTCTCGGCCGCCGTCGCCGCGACCGAAGCCGCCAAGGGCAAGAAGTCGAGCGTGCTCGGCAACCTCTCCGCCGGAAGCGCCGCAGCCGGTGCGGACGTCGTCGACGAGGGCGTCGTCACGACGCTCGAGCGCGGCCCGATCCGCAACATCGTCTTCGCCTGCGACGCCGGTATGGGTTCGAGTGCGATGGGCGCCTCGGTGCTCCGCAACAAGATCAAGAAGGCCGGCATCGACGAGATCACCGTCACCAACAAGGCGATCGCGAACCTCGCCGACGACGTCGACCTCGTCATCACCCAGCGCGAGCTGACGGAGCGCGCGAAGGAGAAGACCCCGAGTGCCGTGCACATGTCGGTCGACAACTTCATGAACTCTCCGAAGTACGACGAAGTGGTGGAGTTGCTCCGCGGAGAGGGAGCACACTAGCAACGGAACGATCCCGGGGCGCACGCGAAGGGCGTGCGCCCCGGGGCTCCATCCACCGCCCTTCATCCGGCTCCGGACCGCACCGGCGGAGCCCCGCACGACGAATGCAGAGGAAGACATGTCGCAGGTACTGACCCAGGATCGGATCACCATCGTCACCGGGACGGTGACGCAGGAGGAGGCCATCCGCCGCGCTGCCGACGCCCTCGAAGCAGCCGGAGCCGTGACCGACGAGTACTTCGAGGCCATGCTCGCCCGCGAGCAGTCCGTGTCGACCTACATGGGCAACCTCCTCGCCATCCCGCACGGGACGAACGACGCGAAGGAGGCGGTCCGGGATTCCGCCCTGTCGTTCACCCGCTACGAGACCCCCATCGACTGGGACGGCGACGAGGTCCGGTTCGTCGTCGGCATCGCCGGCAAGGACGGCGGGCACATGGAGATCCTCTCCAAGATCGCCATCATCTTCTCCGAGGACGACGAGGTCGCCAAGCTGCTCGCAGCCGAGACGCCTGAGGAGCTCTACGCGCTCCTGAGCGAGGTCAACGAGTGATGCGAGCCGTCCACTTCGGCGCCGGCAACATCGGGCGCGGCTTCGTCGGCCTGCTCCTCCACGAGGGCGGCTACGAGGTCGTCTTCGCGGACGTCAACGCCGAGCTCATCGATGCGATCGCCGCGGCCGACAGCTACACGGTGCACGAGGTGGGCGACGGCGCGAAGGACACGGTCGTCACCGGGTTCCGCGCGATCAACAGTGCCACCGACGAGGAGGCCCTGGTCCAGGAGATCGCCACCGCCGACGTGGTGACCACCGCTGTCGGGCCGACCATCCTGCGCTTCGTCGCTCCGGTCATCGCTCGGGGGATCGCCGCCCGTCCGGCCGACGCCGCTCCGCTCGCCGTCATGGCCTGCGAGAACGCGATCAACGCCACCGACCTCCTCGCCACCGAGGTGCGCCAGGCGGTCGGCGATGAGGCCTGGGCGTCGCTGTCGACCCGGGCCGTGTTCGCGAACACGGCCGTGGACCGCATCGTCCCGGGCCAGCCCGCCGGGCAGGGCATCGACGTGACCGTCGAGACCTTCTACGAGTGGGCGATCGAGACCCCGGCGTTCAACGGCTCGCTGCCGTCGATCCCCGGTGCCCACTTCGTCGAGGAGCTCGCGCCGTACATCGAGCGGAAGCTCTTCACCGTGAACACCGGCCACGCCTCCGTCGCTTACTTCGGTGCGCGCGCCGGTATCGGGACGATCGCCGAAGCGCTCGCCGAGCCGTCGATCACCGCGGCCGTCGGCGCGGTGCTGGAGGAGACCTCCGCGCTGCTCGTCGCCAAGCACGGGCTCGACGTCGACGCGCAACGCGAGTACCGCGAGACGATCCTCCGTCGCTTCGCCAACGTGCACCTGCCCGACACCGTGGAGCGCGTCGGTCGGCAGCCGCTGCGCAAGCTGAGCCGGACCGAGCGGTTCATCGGACCCGCCGCAGAGCTGGCGGAGCGCGGCATGGCCCACGACGCACTCGTCTCGGCCATCGGTGCCGCGCTCGAGTTCGACGTCGCCGACGACGAGCAGAGTGTCCATCTGCAGGCGAAGCTCCACGAGCTCGCGCCGGGCACCTTCGTCGAGGAGGTCACCGGCCTCGCTCCCGAGCACCCGCTGGCTCCCGCGGTGCTCGCGCAGGTCGTCGCCCGACAGGCATCGCTCGCGTAACGCCCGTCGACAGGCTCAGGGACCGGATCCGTCCGGACCCTGAGCCTGTCGCCGTTCCCGGAGCCCGTTCCGGTCCCGGAGCCCGTTCCGGTCCCTGAGCCAGCCTCCGGTCCCTGAGCCTGTCGAAGGGCCTCAGAACATCTTGCCCGGGTTGAGGAGGTTCTCGGGGTCGAAGAGCCGCTTGATCCCGTGCTGGAGCGCGAGCTGATCCTCGCCGAGCTCGTCGCCGAGCCAGCGCTTCTTGAGCAGGCCGATGCCGTGCTCGCCGGTGAGGGTACCGCCGAGCCGTAGCGCGGTGGTGAAGAGGTCGTCGGCGGCCTGCCAGATGAGGTCTGGTACCTCGACACCCTCGAAGACGAAGTTCGGGTGGAGGTTGCCATCGCCCGCGTGCGCGACCGTCGGGATGGAGATGCCGTACCGGCGCTCGATCTCGCCGATCGCCGTGAACATCGCCGCCAACTGGCTGCGGGGGACCGACACGTCCTCGATGAGCGGGGTGCCGAACTGCTCGAGCGAGGGGTGCAGGGCACGGCGGACGGCCAACAGATGCTCACCCGTCGCGTGGTCGGTGGACATCTCGGCACGCCCGCCGCCGGCGTGGAGTACATCGAGGATCGCGGCGGCCTCCGCCTCGGCGTTCGGGCCGTCGGTCTGGATCACGACGTGCGCCTCGCCGCTGGTCGGAGTCGGCAGCTGCAGGTAGCGGTGCACGGCGACGAGCGCGACGGGGTCGAGCAGTTCCATGATCGACGGCTGGATACCGGACGCGGTGACGGCGGCGGTGGCCTCCGCTGCCGAGACCACGCTCGGGAAGTAGCCGGCGATGGTCGCGACGGTGCCCGGCGTCACGCGCCGGATGCTGACGGTCGCCTCGACGATGACGCCGAGGACGCCCTCGGAGCCGACCATGAGACTCGTGAGGTCGAGGCCGGTGACCCCCTTCACGCTCCGGTGCCCGACGCTGATGAGTCGTCCGTCGGCCAGGACCACCTTGAGGGCGAGGACGGCGTCGCGCGTCACCCCGTACTTGGCGCAGAGCAGGCCGCCGGCACCGGTCGCGATGTTCCCGCCGACGGTCGAGATCGCGCGGCTCGCCGGGTCGGGAGCGAACCAGAGTCCTCGGGCGAGCAGGAGGTCGTTGAAGGCACCGTTGATGATGCCTGGTTCGACGACCGCGAGGAGGTCGGGTTCGTTGATCTCCAGGACGCGCTGCATCTCGAGCGTCGACAGGACGATCTCGCCCGCGCCGCCGAGCGCGCCGCCGGCCAGTCCGGTACCGGCACCGCGTGTCACGACCGGCGTCCCGGTCGCGGTGGCGATACGCATCACCGTCTGGACATCCTCGATGGAACGCGCGGAGACCACGGCGAGGGGCGGGGCGTCCGACACGTGTCCGGACTTGTCGGACCGTGCGTCCGCGAGGACGGCGTCCGTCGTCGAGACCGCGTCGCCGAGGGCGTCACGGAGGGCGTCGAGGACGGGAGGCGTCGTCATCGCGGCAGGGGTGATCCGTCGGCCCAGACCGCCTGGACGTTCCACTGGTGGTCGAGGAGGACGGCGTCCGCGGCGTATCCCGGGGCCAGCCGACCGAAGCGTTCGGCCAGGCCGAGGACGCGGGCCGGGGTGCTCGTGAGGGCACCGACCGCCGCGTCCGCCGCGACACCGCTCGCGACGGCGAGTCGGAGCGCCCGGTCGAGCGTCAGCGTGGAGCCGGCGATCGAGTCGCCTTCCACGAGCCGCGCCAGACCGTCCGTCACCTGGACCTCGAGGGCTCCCAGGAGGTACCGGCCGTCGGAGGAGCCTGCTGCGGCCATCGCGTCGGTGATGAGTGCGACACGGCCCGGTGCCTGCTCGAAGGCGAGCTTGGCGACGTCGGGGTGCACGTGTTCGCCGTCGAGGATGAGCTCGACCGTGACCCGCTCGTCGGCGAAGGAGGCGATGATCGGTCCGGGCGCGCGGTGGTGGATCCCGTTCATCGCGTTGAACACGTGGGTGACGAGCCGGGCGCCGAGATCGAACGCCGTCTTCGTCAGTGCCTCGTCGGCGTCGGTGTGACCCACGGCGACGATGACGCCGGCCTCGACGAGGACCTGGATCGCCTCGAGGGCGTTCGGCAGCTCAGGGGCGATCGTGATCTGCCGCAGCGTGCCTCGGCTCGCGTCGATGAGGCGTTCGACGACCGCCGGGCTCGGGTCGATGAGCGCACCGGGGTCGTGCGCGCCCTTCTTGACCGGTGAGAGGAACGGACCTTCGAGGTGGGCTCCGAGGACCAGCGGATCCTCGGCGACGAGGTCGGCGATCCCCTCGAGGCTCGCGACGAGGGCGTCGACCGGGTTCGACACGAGGCTGATGAGTGTCCTCGTGGTCCCGTGTGCCCGGTGCACCGCGAGTGCGCGTCCGATGGCGTCGCGTCCGTCGTCGAAGGACGACCCGCCGCCACCGTGGACGTGGAGGTCGATGAACCCCGGCGTGAGGTGGCCGCCGTGTGCGTCGTGGACGGATGCGCCGTCGCCCACGGGGATGGACCGCCAGTCGTCGCCGGTACCGGTGGAGCGGATGACGCCGTCGACCGCGTGCAGCCAGAAGGCGTCCTGGTGGCCGTCGACGTCGACCTTGGTGGCGGAGTGGATCAGGAGCTCGGTCATGCGAGCTGCTTCCGTCCGCGGACGACACCACTGGCGACGGCGACCACGGCGTAGACGGTCGCGATGATCGGTTGCCCGAGGTGCAACCAGGCGAGCGCCGCCGCCGCGAAGATGAGGAGCTCGACGACCGCCTGGCCGTAGAGGTCGATGCGGATCACGGCGCGCGGTGAGAGGAACAGCGCCCAGAGGATGATCGCGACGACCGGCGCGGCGATCCCGACGACCACGTTCAGCGGGAACGGCCACACCGCGACGCCCCAGAAGCCGAGCGAGAAGAAGGCGAAGAGTTCGAGGAAGAACCGCAGGATCTCGTTGGGGCCGATCTTCACGTCGGCGGGAGTTCGTTCAGACACCACACGATTCTACGGCGCGTGGCAGCGAGCCCGCTCCGGGTCAGCGGAAGATGATCGTGCGCGCACCGTCGAGGAGGACGCGGTCCTCGGCGAACCACTTCACCGCCTGGGTGAGGGTGCGGCTCTCCTCGTCCTGGCCGATGGCGACGAGCTCCGCGGGGGAGCGGGAGTGGTCCACGCGGACGACGTTCTGCTCGATGATCGGTCCCTCGTCGAGGTCGCTCGTCACGAAGTGCGCCGTCGCACCGATGAGCTTGACGCCGCGCGCATGCGCCTGCTTGTAGGGGTTCGCGCCCTTGAAACCGGGCAGGAAGGAGTGGTGGATGTTGATGGCGCGACCGGCGAGGCGCTCGCAGAGCTCGGGGGAGAGGATCTGCATGTACCTGGCGAGGACGACGAGCTCGATGTCGTGCTCCTCGACGGCCTCGACGACCCTGGCCTCGAACGCCGCCTTCGAGGCGGCGTCCGTCACGGGCAGCGCCTCGAAGGGCACGCCGTAGAAGGAGGCGAGATCGCGGAGTGAACCGTGGTTGCTGAGCACGAGGGGGATCTCGACCGGGAGCTGGCCGGCCCGTTGACGGAAGAGGAGGTCGTTGACGCAGTGTGCCGCCGTCGAGGCCAGGACGAGCGTCCGGAGCGGACGACCGACGACGTCGAGCCGCCACTGGAGGGCGTACCGCTCGACGACCGGTGCGATGGCCGCCTCGAAGCGCTCGCGCGAGACCGCCGCCTCGACCTGGAGCCGCATGAAGAACCGCCCGGTGTCATCGCTCGAGAACTGCTGGCTCTCGGTGATGTTGCCGTCGGCCTCGACGATCGCACCGCTGATCGCGTGCACGATGCCGGGCCGGTCCTCGCAGATGATCGAGAGCACCCAGTGGACGGAGCGCTCGTGCGTGGTCGATGGCACAGCGGAGGGATCGGTCGAGTTCGTCACCGACTCAGGTTACCGGGACCCGACGGCTCAAGCCGCAGGGACGGACCGCTCGTCGACGAGGTCGGCGTGGGAGGACTGCCGCAGGTACGACCGCACCGTCTCGCGGCTCTGTCGCAGGCAGTCGATGCGGGCGTCGATCGAGGCGATCTGCGCGTGGAGCGACTCGGCCGTCGCGCGGGAGCAGTCGGGCACGGCACGCGAGGTGCGTGCGTCGTCGAGATCGAGGACCACGCGCACGAGACGGGTCGTGAGCCCCGCGTCGAACAGGTTGTCGACCGTGACGACGTGGTCGATCGCGGACGGTTCGTACTCCTCGGGCGCGTGCGACGCGCGCACGGGCGCCAGGAGTCCCTCCTCCTCGTAGGAGCGGAGCCGGGTGGCCGGGACACCCGTTCGTTCAGCGAGTTCTGCAATGCGCATGAGCGGCCTCTCTGTCACCTTCACGTCAGCTGCAACGTCGGATCGAGCCCTCCGCATTCCCGCCCTCGGGTAGACTCGTCCGCGGTCGCCGGATGTCGGTTGACCCTGGGCGCGCACATCAGCGCGTAGACGAACTCGTCCGCCACGTCAGCCGACGAGTGAACGCCATCGTTGGAGCAATCCGATGACCTCCTCTTCGCCCTCCTCGGCGCGCGCCGCCGAACCCTCCAAGCCGACGTCACCGCCGTTCCCCTGGGTCGGCCTGATCGCGCTCGCGGCGGGCACCTTCCTCTCCGTCACCGGCGAGATGATCCCGACCGGCCTCCTCCCGGAGATGAGCACCTCGCTCGGCGTCACCGAGTCGCAGATCGGGCTCCTTGTCAGCGTGTTCGCGTTCACGGTGGTGCTGTCGAGCACCGCGCTCATCCACCTCACCAGGCGTGTCCCGCGACACGCGTTGCTCGTGGCCGTCATCGTGGTCCTCGGCGTGAGCACCGGTCTCGGCGCGCTCGCCCCGAACTACGAGCTCCTCGTCGCCACCCGGGTGCTCGGCGGGCTCGCCCATGGCGTCTTCTGGGCGGTCGTCGGCGCGTACGCCGGTCACCTGGTCCCGAAGGAGCAGCTCGCGCGCGCCGTGTCCGTGACGATCGCGGGAGGCACGCTCGCCTTCGTCCTCGGCGTCCCGCTCAGCACCGCGCTCGGGCACGCGCTCGGCTGGCGACTCGCGTTCGGCGTCCTCGCCGCGGCGATGCTCCTCGGCGCCGTCGTCGTGTGGTGGAAGCTGCCGCCCGTCGGTCGGGAGGAGTCGCACGCGGCAGCCTCGGGTGCCACGGGCCGTGATCCGAGCATCGTCCCGGTCGCGATCGTCTGCATCGCGGTCGGCGTCATCATGGCGGGCCATTACGCGTTCTACACCTACATCGCACCGTTCCTCATCGGCGAGGTCGGTGTCCCGGCCGGCCAGCTCAGCATCCTCCTCCTCGTCTACGGCGTCGCGGGCGCGATCGGCCTCATCCTCACCGGCAGCGTCTTCGCGAGGCGTGCGACCACGGGGCTGTTCGTCGCCCTGACCGTGTCTGCCGCCATGGTGAGCGCGCTCGCCCTCTCGGCAGGCTGGCTTCCGGGCGCGCTCGTCGCGTTCTTCCTCTGGGGGACGGCCTTCGGCATGCTGCCGCCGCTCATGCAGACGCGCCTCCTGCACGCGGCGAGCCCGCGCATCCGCGACACCGCGAACGCGTTCTACACGACGGCGTTCAACACGGGTATCGGTGGCGGCTCGGCGCTCGGCGCGTTGCTCCTCGCCGAGATCGGTCTCGGCGTGCTGCCGTGGGTGTACGTGTGCCTCGCCGTGGTCGCGACCTCACTCCTCGCGGCGGACGTGCTGCGCACCCGCAAGCGCGAGTCCGTCTGATCGAGCACGAGCCGTTGCGGACGCGCTGAGCGGGACCGCTTACGGTACAACCGGTTCGTCCGTCGTCGGCGCCGGTGAGGCGTCTGCACCATCGGTCGGCGCGGTGACGTCGGGCGCGGTCGCCACCGGCGTCTCCGTCGCGGGATCCGGCTCGGTCGTACTCGGCACGTCCGGCTCCGTCGCGGGAGCCGCTTCCACCGGGGTCTGATCCGCGATCGGGTCGACGATGGCCTGAACCGGGACCGGAGCGGGAACCGCCTCCGGTGCGGTGTCCAGAACCGCTTCCGGGAGCGGGGCCGTCGCCGGATCGACGGCGGCGTCGGTACTCAGGAGTCCGGTCAGCGAGAGGTACTCGACGGAGGTCGCAGGTCCCACGCGCGATGGGTCGGACGGGTCGACGCTCCAGACGCTGAGCTCGTGGAACCCGACGGCAACGGCGGCGCCGGTGAGCGTCGCTCGACCGTCGGCGTCGAGCGCGACGCGTTGCTCGTCACCACCGTCGACCGTGTATCCGACCGCGCCGTTCGGAGCACCGACGACCACGAGCGGGCCGGTCGGATCGAGGAACTGCACCGACAGGACCGTCCGGAGCCCGGTGACGGCCGGCCCGCTGATCGACATGGTGGCCGGTTCGGCGGACACGGAGACCTCGTCGCCCAGGGTCTGGCGGACGGTCAGGACGAAGGTGCCCGTGCGGCCGAGGTCGACCGGGCCGGTCGACCAGGTCCCGGTCTCGGGAGGGGCTGTGGCGGACGCCCGCCGAGCGGAGGCCGGCACGACCGTCGACGCGACGACCACCTCTCCGTCGAGGATGTCGACGGTGGCGCCGGCCGCTGCGGTACCGCTGAAGGCAGGCCACAGGAAGCCGCCACCGGTGTCGGCGGCCATCGTCGGCGCCGGGAGCTCCTCGGGGTCCGTCGGATCGACGGGGTCCACCGGATCGACGGGAGGGGCGATGGGCGGAGCCGTCGGCGACGGGACCTGCGGCTCGGCGACCGGAGGCGGCGTCGCACCCGGGCCGGGCGTCGGCCGGGGAGTGGGCACCGGTGCCGAGGGTGTCGGGGTCGTCGGCGCGGACGGCGACGTCGTCGGACCCGTGGTCGGAGTCGCGCCCGGCGTCGGCACGGCGACGGGGTCGCTGGTCTCGTCGGCGGAGACGGAGGTCGCCGAGTCTGCTCCGGGCGGGAACACCACCGGACCCAGGACGAGCGCGGCGGCGGTCACCACCGCGACGACGCCGACGCCGATCGCGGCGATGATCCCACCGGAGAGAGCTGCCGTCGCAGCACCCGCGACGCCCGCACCCGACGCGACGCCGGCACCCGACGCGGCACCGCTGGAACCGGCTGCTCCGGAAGCCGCTGCTCCGCCGGAGGCCGCCACCGAGGTGCTCAGGTGCGCCGTCAGTGCGACCCCGCCGGTGACGCCGGCCGGCATCGCGGCGACCGCGGTCGTCGACGCACCGTTCGTCTGCAACCACGCGGTGTAGCCGGCCGCACCGGCGGCGCCTGCGACGAGGGGGAGGAGGACGAGCGCCATGCGCGAGCCGACCTCCTTCGCCTCAGCGGCCACGATGGTGCACCGCTGACAGGCATCCAGGTGCGACTCGACCTTGGCCGTGTCCCGGGCGGAGAGGTTCCCGCGCGCGTACGACCCGAGCCTGCTGATCGTGAAGGCGTGCTCCGAGTCGTCGTCGACGGCCTGCAGGTGCGCCTGGATCCACGCTTCGCGCAGCCCCTCGCGTGCTCGGTAGGCGAGCGCGGCCACCGAGTTGGCCTTCATCCCGAGGAGCGGCGCGACCTCCGCAGGTGTCATCGCCTCGATCTCCGTGTACCAGAGCACCTCCTGCCACCGGGTCGGCAGGCTTCGGAACGCTCGGGCACTCAGGCTGCGGTCGAGGGCCTCGATCGAGGACGCCTCGTTCGTGTCCGGGTCCTCGAAGGAGTCCAGGGTGTCGAGTGAGGTCTCCCGACGCGACCGGCCCCATGCGGCCGCCGTGTTCCGGATGGTGGTGAACAGGTACGGGCGGAAGGCGCCGGTGGGTCCCTTCCCGCGGCGGACCGCCTGATAGATGCGGGCGAAGGATTCCGAGACGAGGTCGTCGGGATCGAGGCTCGAGGTGACGGACCGGGCGACGGTCCGTCCGGCGTTCGAGTGCCGTCGCCACAGCTCCGCGTAGGCGTCCTGCGAGCCCGTGCGGGTGTGCTCGATGAGCTCGGCATCCGATCGCTCGGCGAGCGATGAAGCCGGGGATGTGTCCAGGCTCATGATGCCTCCGTCTGCGAGCTGCGCATTACCGGGCACCGTGCCCGCTCAAGAGAGTCGGGTGAAGCGGGATCATGACGCCGATTCCTCATCTTGGCACGAGGTGTCTCGCGGACAGCCGCTGGCGCCGAGGAAGATCCGTTTCGATTGTTCTGGGAAACCGCGTCATGACCTGCTCGGGATGCACTCTCTCAGGATGAACAGCAGGATTCCCGGCGACGGGGACCCGGCTGGGTCGTCCTCGGACGGCCACGATGCGCGCCACGGCCGGTGTGCATCGGGCAACGGACCCGAAACGTTGCAGATCTCGACGGGAGGGGGCGCCTTCGTGCGTACCCGTCGACAGGCCGGGAGTGGTGCTCGGGGGCGAGCATCGCTCCCGGCCGCCTTTCCGACCGTCGCTCGGATCAGTCGAGCCAGCTGACCTCGGGGGAGCGGTGGAAGGCGATGCCCGCTGCCGACCATCCCTGAGCAAGTTCGGCCAGCCGGACTCGGAAGTCGCTCCAGTCCGGCGCGCGTCGCTCCGACCAGCCGATCTCCGCGATGGACGCGACCCGGGGGAAGACGAGGAAATCGAGCGTCTGCACGTCGGCCACGGTCTCCGTCCAGAGCGGGGCCTCGACGCCGAGGATGTCCTGCTCACCGACGCCTTCGACGATCTCGGTCGGCTCCCAGACGGCGGAGCGTTCGACACTCGTGGGGCCGTCCGCCCAGGTGAGGCCTGCCGTCGCGACGTCGGGGTACTGCATGTCGAGGTAGGCGGCGTCCGCCGGAGACATGATGACCTGCCCGCCCTGATCCACGAACGAGCGCAGCTTGTCGGCGTGACCGTCCTCGGGGGAGACGTAGTTCCAGTACTGGCCGATGGTGCCGGGGTCGAGGTCGCGTGACGCGCCGAACTCGTGCCAGGCGATGGCGGTCTTCCCCGTCGTGGCGACCAACTCGGAGACCCGACGGGCGAAGTGGAGGAAGTCCTCCTCAGTGGTGGCGAGCGCTTCATCGCCGCCCAGGTGGAGATAGGGGCCCGGGGTCATCGCAGCGAGCTGGGTGAACACGTCCTCGAGGAACGTGTAGGTGGACTCGGCATGGATGTCGAGGCTCGAGAAGCCGACCTCCGTGCCGGTGTACGGCTCGCGGGCGACGCCGTCCGGGTTGAGTTCGGGATACGCCGAGAGGACCGCGTTCGTGTGTCCGGGGACGTCGATCTCGGGGACGATCGTGATGCGGCGGTCGGCGGCGTACTCGATGATCGCCCGGTAGTCGTCGGCGCTGTACGAGCCGCCCGTACCACCACCGACGGCGGTCGCCGCACCGATCCCGGTGAGCTCCGGCCACCCGGCGATCTCGAGGCGCCACCCCTGGTCGTCGGTGAGATGCAGATGCAGGTGGTTGAGCTTGAGTGCGGCGATCTGGTCGATGAACCGCTGCACCTGCGCGACCGTGAAGAAGTGCCTCGCGACGTCGAGCATCGCGCCGCGGTAGGCGAAGCGCGGAGCGTCGTCGATGAAGGTCGCAGAGACGATCCAGTCCTGTGCGCCGGCCGTCGGTGCCCAGTTGGCCGGCGGGAGGAGCTGCCTGAGCGTCTGCGTGCCGTGGTGGACCCCGTCGGCGTCCGCGCCGACGATCTCGACACCGGAGGCCGCGGCGGTCAATCGATAGGCCCCGCTCGTCGTCGACAGGCTGGGGTCGATCGACAGCGTGATGTCCGTACCCGCGGAGGCCACGACCTCCTCCGTGCCGGTGGTCTCGACCGGGAGGGCGAACCCCGTCGAGGTGCGCAAGGCGTGGGCGAGGATCCGAGCTGTGGTCGCAACCGACGGGTCGGTACGGATCACCGACTCCGCCGACAACCGGAACGGGGGAGCGGAGGCGTCGGTGGTCTGCGAGACGGGGCGGGGCAGCAGGCTCATGGGCGGTTCCTTCGGCGTCGGCGACGCGGGATCGTGGGGCTGGAACGGGGTTTGTTCGGATGATGAACAAGCGTCGGGCCATCCTGACACACCGGCCTCCACCGCTGCCCGGCCTCTCCACAGGACGGTGCGCGTCGGGCGTCCCGTTGCTATGCTGCTAGCAGTCGCAACTGGCGTATAGACGGAGTTCCGCTCCGCCTCAGATGGTTCACCATCGGGGAGCGACCCTGCACCTTGAAGACAAGGGCGGATTCGGCCGCACGCCTGGGCCGAAACGGCACATCACCGACATCCGTTCTGTCACAAAAGGGAGCCAGTCTTGTCCGACACCTTCAACGCGCCACTCTCCGAGGTCGATCCCGAGATCGCAGCGGTCCTCGAGCAGGAGCTCGGTCGCCAGCGCAACACCCTCGAGATGATCGCGAGCGAGAACTTCGTGCCCGTCTCCGTCCTGCAGTCGCAGGGCAGTGTCCTCACCAACAAGTACGCCGAGGGCTACCCGGGTCGTCGCTACTACGGCGGCTGCGAGTTCGTCGACATCGCCGAGTCCCTCGCGATCGAGCGGGCCAAGAGCCTCTTCGGCGCCGCGTACGCGAACGTCCAGCCGCACTCGGGCGCCACGGCCAACGCCGCGGTCCTGTCGGCGATCGCCACCCCCGGCGACACCATCCTCGGTCTCGAGCTCGCCCACGGCGGTCACCTCACCCACGGCATGAAGCTCAACTTCTCCGGCAAGCTCTACAACGCCGTCTCCTACGGCGTCGACCCCGAGACCTTCCTCGTCGACATGGACGTCGTCCGCGACAAGGCACTCGAGCACAAGCCGCAGGTCATCATCGCCGGTTGGTCCGCCTACCCGCGCCAGCTCGACTTCGCCGCGTTCCGCGCGATCGCCGACGAGGTCGGCGCGAAGCTCTGGGTCGACATGGCGCACTTCGCCGGCCTCGTCGCCGCAGGTGTCCACCCGTCGCCCGTGCCGTTCGCCGACGTCGTGTCCTCCACCGTGCACAAGACCATCGGCGGCCCGCGCTCCGGCTTCATCGTGAGCCGCGACATGGAGCTCGCCAAGAAGCTCAACTCGAACGTGTTCCCCGGCCAGCAGGGCGGACCACTCATGCACGTCATCGCCGCCAAAGCGACGGCGTTCAAGCTCGCCGCCACGGCTGAGTTCAAGGACCGTCAGGAGCGGACGCTCCGCGGTGCCAAGCTCCTCGCCGAGGCGCTCACCTCCGAGGCGTCGAAGGCCGCCGGCATCGACGTCCTCACCGGCGGCACCGACGTGCACCTCGTGCTCGCCGACCTCCGCACCTCCGAGCTCGACGGCCAGCAGGCCGAAGACCTCCTCCACGAGGTCGGCATCACGGTCAACCGCAACTCGGTGCCGTTCGACCCGCGCCCGCCGATGGTCACCTCCGGTCTGCGGATCGGTACGCCGGCGCTCGCGACGCGTGGCTTCGGCGACACCGAGTTCGCCGAGGTCGCCGACATCATCGCCCTCGCGCTGCGCAACGGTGCCGAGGCCGGAGCCCTCCGGGAGCGCGTCACCGCGCTCGCCGAGCGCTTCCCGCTCTACCCCGGCCTCCAGCAGTAGGGCGCGGGCGCATGACCGCACAGATCCTCGACGGCAAGGCCACCGCCGCCGCCATCAAGTCCGAACTCGCGATCGAGGTGGCCGCGCTCAAGGAGCGCGGCATCTCGGTCGGGCTGGGCACTGTCCTCGTCGGGTCCGACCCGGGTTCGCAGTGGTACGTCGCCGGGAAGCACCGCGACTGTGCCGAGGTCGGCATGGAGTCGATCCGACGCGACCTGCCCGAGACGGTCTCGCAGGAGGAGCTCGAGGCCGTCCTCGACGAGCTCAACGCCGACGAGAGCTGCACCGGCTACATCGTGCAGCTGCCGTTGCCGAAGCACATCGACACCGACGCGATCCTCGAGCGCATCGATCCCGAGAAGGACGCCGACGGGCTCCACCCGACCAACCTCGGTCGTCTCGTGCTCAACGTGAACCGCCCGATCCACACGCCGCTGCCGTGCACGCCGAAGGGCGTCATCGAGCTGGTGGAACGCCATGGGATCAGCTGGGCGGGCAAGCACGTCGTCGTCGTGGGCCGCGGGGTCACCGTCGGTCGCGCGATCGGCCCGCTGCTCACCCGTCGTGAATACAACGCGACGGTCACGCTGACGCACACCGGAACGGTCGGACTCGACGACATCCTCCGCACCGCCGACGTGATCGTCGCCGCGGCGGGCGTCCCCGGGATCGTCACGCGCGATGCCGTGAAGCCCGGCGTGATCGTCCTCGACGTCGGTGTGAGCCGCGAGACCGACCCCGAGACCGGCAAGTCCCGGGTCGTCGGCGACGTCGCCCCTGACGTGGCCGAGGTCGCCTCGTGGATCAGCCCGAACCCCGGTGGTGTCGGCCCCATGACCCGCGTCGGTCTCCTCGCCAACGTCGTCCGCATGGCCACCCCCTAACCCAGCCCGCGAGGGGTCCCGTTTGGTTGGTGTGCGCGGCGTGCCGCTAGCCATTCGGGACCCCTCGTGAGCGCAGGGCCTGGGCCACACGGTCGGCGATGAGCGACGGAGTGCCGAGGTGCGATCGGTTCACGCGGATGACTCGCCAACCGGCGGCCATCAGGCGGTCCAGCCGGTCGATGTCCCGGAACGCCTGGCTTTCCGTCGCGAAGTGGACGGCTCCGTCGTACTCGACGAGCACTCGGTGCTCGGGATACACCAGGTCTCCGAGCGCCAGGAAGGCGCCGTCGTCATCGACGATGACGCGATTCACGTGCGGTTCGGGAAGACCAGCTTGAACGAGCGACAGCCGGAGCTTGGTCTCTTGCGGTGAGTCCGTTCCCGGACGGATCGACAGGAGCGCCTCCCTGAGCCGCTTCGCGCCGCGTCGCCCGTTCATGCGTGCGAGCCCACGGATGAGTTGCGGCATCGTCGCGAGCGGGTCCTGGCGCCCGACCAGTGCATCGCCGATCATGATGAGTTGACCGAGCGACAGCGTGTTGCCGAGCTGACACCAGACATCGACAGCGGTGGAAACCGGAACCCCGCCCAGTATCGCGGTCTCCCAGTGTGACCCGTCGAGCTTGTGCCCGACGACCGCCGCTCCCTTCGGCGCTCGCTGTGGAGCCGCTGCCGAAACATGGATGGGACCGTTCTCCAGCGGCAGCGGCAGCGGGAGTTCCCAGAGCGAGGCCGCGAACGTGTGGCTGAAGAACTGACCAGGTAACAAGAGCGGGGCGTACGTCAATGCCCGTTCGTGCGCCGATTTCGCATCATGAGCGACGTGAACGCCGTGATGCGGATGTCGGAGATCGCCAGCTCGCAGACGGGCCCTGGTCACGCCCAGGGTGCGGGCTTCGTGAGCCGTGAAGGCTCGCTGGGCAAGGGGTTCGGGCAACGAGTCGCGGACAGCCATCCCCTCAGCCTGACCACTGAAAGGACCCCGCCGCCGAAGTTCCTCACAAGCTGCCCGCGAGGGGTCCCGAATGGCTGGTGGTCAGGCTGTTCGACCAGCCATTCGGGACCCCTCGCGGGCAGGGGAGGGGAAGGTCAGGATTCTCGGGTGGCTCCGGCGGCGGGGCGGACGGGGAAGATGGTCGGGGCGGTGAAGGACGCCTCGGCGAACGCCGCCGTGACCGCCTCCGCCACGGCCGACGCCAGGGCGACGGGGACCAGGGCGATCGCCGCACCCCCGAAGCCACCACCGGTCATGCGCGAACCGATCGCACCGGCGGCCATCGACGTCTCGACGGCCAGGTCGAGTTCCGGCACCGAGATCTCGAAATCGTCACGCATCGACGCATGCGAGGCCACGAGCAGCTCGCCGATCGACGTCGGGCCGTGCTCGCGCAGGGTCCGGACGGTGTCGAGGACCCGCTGGTTCTCGGTCACGACGTGACGGACGCGACGGAAGGTCTCGTCGTCGAGCAGCTCACGAGCGCGCTCGAGGTCGCCGACCGTGACGTCACGGAGCGAGTCGGCGCCGAGTGCTGCGGCCCCCGCCTCGCAGGACGCCCGACGTGCGGCGTACCCGCCGGAGACGTGGGCGTGCTCGACGCGCGTGTCGATGACGAGCAGCTCGAGGTCGTGCTCCTCGAAGCCGAGGGGGATGACGTCGGTCTCGAGCGAGCGGCAGTCGAGGAAGACGCCGCAGTCACGCCGGCCGAGGAGCGACGCCGACTGGTCCATGATGCCGGTCGGAGCACCGACCGCCCGGTTCTCGGCGAGCTGGCAGATCTTCGCGAGCGTCCGGCGGTCGTGGTCGAGGTGCCAGATCTCGGTGAGTGCGACGGCGACCGAGGCCTCGATGGCCGCGGAGGAGGAGAGGCCGGCCCCGACCGGGACGTCGGAGTCGATGTAGATGTCGACCCCGGGCACCTCCTGCAAGGGTGCGCCGAACTGGCCGAGCGCCCACGCGACGCCGAGCGGGTAGGCGGACCAGCCGTGCAGTGCGTCGGGATCGAGCGCGCGCACCGAGACCTCGACGATCTCGGGCGAGAAGCTGCTCGACACTCGGATGCGGTCGTCGTCGCGACGCCGGACGGCTGCGACGGTGCGGCGGTCGATCGCCATCGGGAACACGAAGCCGTCGTTGTAGTCGGTGTGCTCGCCGATGATGTTCACGCGGCCGGGCGCGGTCCAGAGGCCGTGCGGTTCGCTGCCGAAGGCGTTCTCGAATCCGCTCGTGGCGGTGCGCTGCAGGTCGGTCATACGGGGTTCTCCTCGTCGGCTGCGGCGATCGCGGCGCGCAGGGCGGTGGCGGTGGTCTCGGGCGGGACGTCGCCGATCCAGGCGCCCATGGCGGCCTCGGAGCCGGCCAGGTACTTCAGGCGGTCGGCTCCACGACGTGGGGAGGTGAGCTGCAGGTGGAGTCGGAGCTCGTCGCGGTGGACGCGGGTCGGCGCCTGGTGCCAGGCGGCGATGTACGGGGTCGGGGTGTCGTACAGGGCGTCGACTCCCCGCAGCAACCGCAGGTAGAGACCGGCGAGTTCGTCCCGTTCTTCGAGCGCGGTCGCGGCGAAGTCGGGCACGTGCCGGTGGGGGAGCAGGTGTACCTCGATGGGCCAGCGCGCGGCGAACGGGACGAACGCCGTCCAGTGCTCGCCGGCGAGGACGACGCGCTCGTCAGCCTGCTCCGCGGCGAGGATGTCGGCGAAGAGTCCGGGACCGTAGGCCTCGCTCGCGGCGATGAGCCGCTGCGTGCGCGGGGTCACGTAGGGGTAGGAGTAGATCTGTCCGTGCGGGTGGTGGAGGGTGACACCGATCTGCTCGCCACGGTTCTCGAAGGGGAACACCTGCTGGATCGAGTCGATCTGCGACAGTGCGTGCGTCCGGCGGGCCCACGCTTCGATCACCGTGCGCGCCCGGGTGCGGGACAGCGAGCCGAAGGAACCGGTGCTCGACGGGCTGAAGCTCACGACCTCGCATCGGCCGACCGAGGTGCGCGTCCGGCCGATTCCGACCGTCTCGAGGTCGGCGAGGTCGACCGGTGCGTTCTCGTCTTCGAGCAGCGGTCCGAAGGACGGCGACTTGTTCTCGAAGACCGCGACGTCGTACTGGTCGGGGATCTCGGAGGGGTTCGAGGGGCTCGCGGGCGCGAGCGGGTCGAGGTTCGCGGGTGGCAGCATCACGCGGTTCTGGCGGGCGGCGGCGATCGAGATCCACTCACCTGTGAGCGGGTCCTGGCGCATGGATGCGGTCGGCGGTCGTGGGGCGAGTTCGCGTGCGTCGGGCAGGCGCTCCGCAGGCAGCGTCGTGTCGACGTCGTCGAAGTAGATGAGTTCGCGACCGTCGGCGAGGCGCTGGGTCGAGCTCGCGATCGCCGGGTCGATGACGAAGGTGTCGTCGAGTGGGGGCATGGGGATCCTCAGAATGGGTTGTCGAAAGGAAACGTACAACGTTTCGCCTTGAAAAGTATAGGCAAGTCAGCGAAGATTCAAGCATGTCCGACGACGAGCCGATGCAGTTGCCCGCCCCACTGCGACGCGACCGCATCCGCGAGCTCCTCGATGCGCGCGGCTTCGTGCGCGTCGCCGACATCTCCGACGACTTCGGCGTCTCCCGGGTGACCGCCCGGACGGACCTCGACACCCTCGTCGACCAGGGCGAGGCCGTCCGCGTGCACGGAGGTGCGATGCCCGTGCAGGGACGCGGCGCCGTGGAGTCGCCGATCGAACTCGCGACCGCGACCTCGGCCCACGCGAAGCAGCGGATCGGTGAGGCGGCGGCCGCGATGGTGCGCTCCGGTCAGAGCGTGATCGTCGACGTCGGCAGCACCGGCCTCGCCCTCGCCCGCGCGCTCAAGGCTCGCCGCGACCTCGCCGACGTCGTGGTCATCACGAACGGCCTGACCATCGCGCTCGAGCTCGAGTCGGAGATCCCGAGGTTCTCGGTGATCGTCACTGGTGGATCGCTTCGGCCGCTCCAGCATTCGCTCGTCGATCCGCTCGCCGGTTCGCTACTCGGCCAGGTCCACGCCGATCTCGCCTTCATCGGGTGCAACGGTGTCGACGCAGGCCATGGCGTGACCAACGTCAACCTGCCCGAGGCCGAGGTGAAAGCCAGGATGGTTCGCGCGGCCGAGCGGGTGGTCGTGGTCGCCGATGCCTCGAAGCTCGGTGTGCGGCAGCTCGGCCGGATCGCCGGGCTCGAGGCCTTCGACGCCCTCCTGACCGACGACGGGGCCGCGCCCGAGACCATCGCACTCCTCCGGGAAGCGGGACTCGCGGTGACGCTGGTCCCACTCGGCGACTGACCTCGCGCCGCGTCCCGCGGCGTCCCGGCACTCGCGCGCCGACGGCCCGATGCGGCAGCATGGTCGCATGAGTGATCGAGCGCATCCTGCCGTGTCCATCGTCGAGCAGACGCTGCGCGATCGCGGGGCTCAGGGCGAGGTCACCTGGCTCGACGATGCTGCACGAACGGCAGCGCTCGCAGCGGAGGCCTTGGGGATCGAGGTCGGGGCGATCGCGAACTCCCTCGTGTTCACGCTCGACGGCGAGCCGACGCTGATCCTCACGAGCGGCGCCCACCGTGTCGACACAGCCTGGGTCGGCGAGCGGCTCGGTGGACGGCTGAAGCGTGCTGACGCCGAGGTCGTCAAGGCGGCGACTGGACAGGTGATCGGTGGCGTCGCGCCCGTCGGTCACCCGGAACCGATCCGCACCTATGTGGACGAGGCGCTCGCTGCCTACCCGGAGGTCTGGGCCGCAGCCGGCCATGCGCACACGGTGTTCCCGACGACCTTCGAGGAGCTCGTGCGAGTGACCGGCGGGCAGGTCATCGCGGTGGAGCCGCCGACGGATCCTGCGGGGTCGCCGGCAGCTGCGTCGGCGTAGCCACCGGAGCGGCCATGGCGGCCGGCGGCGTCCCCTGCTGCTTCGTCACCCGGCTCGGCGGCAGCGGAGCCGTCGCGGTCACGCCGTTCCTGCGCCCCCACCAGGTGCTCACGACGGCTGCGGCGACGCAGAGCGCCATCGGGATGAGCATGAACGGTCCGCCGGCGCCCTCGCCTCGCTCGAAGACCTGGTCGGTCTGCGACATGAGGGCCGTGGGGACGAGGAGCAGGACGTTGTTCGTCGCATGGATGAGCACCGGCGCCTCGAGACCACCGGTCCCGCGGGCGGCGAAGGACATCGAGGCGCCGAACACGAAGTAGTAGGCGATGAGCCAGGGGTCGCCGGCGAAGTGCACCGAGGCGAAGACCGCGCCGGAGACGACCGTGCCGACGAGGAACGCGGTCATCGGTCGACTGAACCAGGATCCGACAGAACGCTGGATGAGGCCGCGCGCCCCGTACTCCTCACCGGCCGACTGCAGTGGCGTCGTGAGGATCACGACGGCGAGCATCGCGATCATGGTGCCGTCGACGACGATGGGCTCGAGCGGGGAGAGCAGGACGGACGCGCCGACGTACACGATCCACACCGGGACGATGATGAGCGCAAGGCGCCCGAGCCAGCACCAACGGAAGCGCCCCTCCACCGAGGACAGCCACCGTGGACGGACGCCGAAGATCGCCCACTGGATGAGCATCGACACCGGGATGAGCGCGGCGAGCGACAGGTTGTTCGCGAGCATCGTCACCGGCGTCAGGGTCATGAGGCCGTTCGCGACGTAGTCGAGCGTGTGCGCCCCGGTGGCCACGTCCACGATGAGCGCGATGCCGCCGAGCGCGATCGAGAGGATCAGGAACCCCACGACGAGCAGGAGGAGCGCGAGTGCGCCACGCTACCAGGCCGGTGCGGCGCGGAGGGCGTGGTCGTACGTCGCGAGCTGCGGCTGGGGCACGGCCGGATCGACGGGCGTCGAGGCCGGCATCGTCGAGGGTGATGGCGAAGGCGTCTGCGGGTGCTGTCCAGGATTCGTCATGCTGCCAGGGTAGGCAGCCGTCGCGGCAGGACGCGTCCCCCGAGCGATGGACGACGAGCGACGGATGGCCCGTGATCGGCCTGGTCCCGAGCGCTCGACGGTGGGAGACTGACCGGTATGGCCGGACATCGCATCTTCACGACGAGCTTCGCCAGCGTGTACCCGCTCTACGTCGCGAAGGCGGAGCGGAAGGGCCACACGAAGGACGAGGTGGACCAGGTCATCACCTGGCTCACGGGATACGACGACGCAGCGATCGAACGGGTGCTCGCCGACGGTACCGACTTCGAGACCTTCTTCGCCGAAGCGCCGGCGATGCACCCCAACGCGTCGCTCATCACGGGCCTCATCTGCGGCATCCGCGTCGAGGAGATCGAGGATCCCCTCATGCAGCGCGTCCGTCAGCTCGACAAGCTCGTGGACGAGGTCGCGAAGGGGAAGAAGATGACCTCGATCCTCCGCGCCTCCGCCTGACCGCCGACCGCGTGGCCCTCCGTTGACGCAGACGGCCGCCGCGCGAGTGCGCGACGGCCGTGTGCTCGGAACCCGGTGGGATCAGTGCGCGAGCACCGGTTCCGCTGACGCCTCCGGGGCGTGGTGCAGAGCGAGTCCCTGGTTGCGTCGGCGGAACAGCAGTGCCGCCGTCACGGCGCCGACCGCGAAGAACCCGGCACCCCAGAAGTAGGCGGTCTGGTAGCTCTGGATCGCAGCCTGCGCCAGCACCTCGGGGGTGGGCGGCGCGTTGTCGGTCACGTAGGCCGTGGCGGCGCTCGCCGCGAGGGTGTTGAGCAGCGCCACACCGATCGACCCGCCGACCTGCTGGCTCGTGTTGACCGTCGCCGAGGCGACCCCGGCGAACGCCCGGTCGACACCGAGCGTCGCGGTCTGCATCGAGGCGGGCATGATCGATCCCATCGCGAAGCCGAGCACCATGAGCGCCGGCATGACGTTGCCGACATAGGAACTGTCGAGGTCGAGTCGGGTGAGGAGGAGCATGCCGATCGCCCCGAGCGTCATGCCGAACGGCACCATGACCTTCGGCCCGAACCGCGGGACGAGGAGGTTGGTCCCCAGCTGTGCGGCGAGTACGAGCATCGCGATCATCGGGAGGAAGGCGAAGCCCGTCTGCTGCGGTGAGTAGCCGAGCGAGGCCTGCAGGTAGTACGTGACGAAGAGGAAGATGCCGAACATCCCGGCTCCGGCGATCATGACCGAGATGAACGCGGCACCGCGGTTGCGGTCGAGGACGATCGACAACGGGAGGAGCGGATGTGCCGCCCGACGCTGCCAGAGGACGAACACGACGAGGAGCACGGCTGCCGCGGCCAGGAAGGCCCAGCTGAGCGGTGAGTCCCAGCCGTCGGTCTCGGCATTGGCGAAGCCGTAGACGAGGCTGAACAACGCACCCGAGACGAGGATGGTGCCCGGAACGTCGAGCTTGGGGCGGGGGCTGGTCGTCTTCGGGGTGGTGATGAAGAGGACCGCCCCGACGATGGCGACCACGGCGATCACGACGTTGATGTACAGGTTCCAGCGCCAGTCGAACTGCTCGGTGAGGAATCCACCGAGGAGGAGACCGACCGCGCCACCTGCGCCGGCGATCGCGCCGAAGACGCCGAACGCGCGGGCGCGCTCCTTCGGGATCGTGAAGGTGGTCGTGAGCATCGCGAGCGCGGTCGGTGCGAGGAGGGCGGCGAAGACGCCCTGGAGTGCCCGCGCGGCGACGAGGGTGCCGAACGAGTCCGCGGCGCCTCCGAGGGCCGAGGCGATCGCGAACCCGACGAGCCCGATGATGAAGGCCCGCTTCCGGCCCATGAGGTCGGACAGGCGTCCGCCGAGGAGCAGCAGGCTGCCGAAGGCGAGCGAGTAGGCGGTGACGATCCACTGGCGGTCGCCGTCGGAGAATCCGAGGTCTGCCTGGGCGGCGGGCATCGCGATGTTCACGACGGTGGCGTCGAGCACGACCATGAGCTGGGCGAGGCCGACGGTGACGAGCGTCCACCAGCGGCGTGAGGAGACGGCCGGGGTTCCGGCAGTACTGTTCGAAGTCATGAGCAGGAGCATATACGGAACCGAAGAGTTTCGAAACCAAACAGTTCCAGAACTATGAAGTTCCTGAACTATGCTGTTCCGGGAGACGAAAGGGAGGTGGGCCGCGATGACGCAGCTCGAGACTCCGATCGACGCCCCGAAGCTCGGACGCAAGCGTGACCACTCCCGCGACGCGGAGATTCTGGAGGCGGCGCTCGACGTCCTCGCTGACACGGGCTACGCCGGGATGACGGTCGACATGGTCGCCGCGCGGGCGAAGGCCGGCAAGGCGACGCTCTACCGCCGATGGGCGTCGAAGTCCGAACTCGTGATCGACGCGGTCGCCTGCATGAAGCAGATCGATCCCGACTTCTCGAAGCTGCCCGACACCGGCTCACTCCGCGGCGACCTCGTGGCGATGATCAAGGCGCCGTCCATCGCCGAGGGCGAGCGCAAGATGCGCGTGTTCGCCGGCGTGATGTCGATGATCTCGGATGCCCCGGAGCTCACCGAGTCCATCCATGCGGCGATCGTGGAGCCGCGCATGGCCGTCAACCGCTTCCTGTTGCAGCGCGCGATCGACCGCGGAGAGATCCGCGCGGACGCCGATGTGGAGACCCTTGCGCTGATCAGCCAGGCGATGGTGAGCTATCGCGTCCTCATGCTGCGGGAGCCGGTGACACGTGACTTCCTCATCTCGGTGATCGACGGCGTCATCATCCCGGCCGTCCGGAAGTAGCTCGATGACCGACGGACCCGCCCGATCTCGAACCGGGCTGCTCGATCGCGCGGCACCGGTCCACCTCGGGACACCGGACGCCCCACTGCGCTTCACTGGTTTCCGCGAGCCCGGTGGGCGCCACCTCATCGTCGATGGCGCGGAGGCGTTCGAGTTGAGCTTCCCGTGCGGAAGCTGCGCGCTGCTGTTCCGTCGTCTGGACGAGGGTGCTCGGGCGCTCGCCGCAGACGCACTGCACGATCACCTGGACGAGGGCGTGCCCGCGATCGACGATCCTTCGTTACGCGACCTCGTGTCGACGATCCTGCCCGAGGGGACCTATCTGCCGCTCCTGATGTCCATCGAGCCCGTTCTGGTCGCTCCGGGTGACGATCACGACTACTTCTCGCGGGAACAGGTCGCGCACCGCGGCATCGACCCCACGCTGGGTGCGCCGGAGGACCCGGCGACCGGCTACTACCGCGGCCCGACCCGGACGACCGGCGATCACGAGACCCTCTTCGAGTTCCTGGTGCCGATGGTGCCGCCCGGTTGGAACGACCGCGAGCGCGTGGCCTCGTACGAGGAGCGGCTTCGGGCCGGGGGAGCGGCGACCGTGCTCGCGGTCTCCGTGCTGGACCGGACGCAGCCGTTCGACAGCGCTGACGCCCACACGGGTCTCGTGCACTTCGTGCTCGACGGCCACCACAAACTGGAGGCAGCCGCGCGTCTCGGCGTCCCCGTCACGGTCCTGTCGTTCGTCTCGGTCGACGCGAGCCTTGCGGACGAAGCGACGGTGGCCGGCCTCCCGGAGCTGCTCGCGCGCTGATCACGGCGCGTGTGTGACCGGGTGGATCACGCAGTGCTGGATCCCCCGATCCCTGCGTGACCCACCGGTCGAGGCGGTGAGCGTCGCAAACCCCCGTCGCGAATACACAGTCCACTGAGGCGTGGACTGCGGCGGCATCACCTCCACCAGTGTGTCACGAATAAGTCGTTCGTACCAGTTATCAAAAAGAGGTCGGCTGTGCGAGCTCCGAGCCTCTAGGCTGAGGCCCCGACCGGCCACGGTCGACGGATACGGCGCCGATGGATCGGAGCCGGAACACAGGCTGCCCGAGGAGGCCAGGATGCCGGGGACGCGACGAACGCCCACGCAGGAACGCGGACAGGTGACGCAGGACGCGATCGTCGAGGGTGCCGCGACCGTCTTCGACCGCATCGGCTACGGGAACGCGAGTCTGTCGATGATCGCGGAAGCGTCTGGGATCTCGCAGGGGTCCATGTACTTCCACTTCAAGTCGAAGGAGCAGATCGCCCTCGCGGTCATCCACGAGCAGCACGACCGGTCGATGCCCCTGATGGAACGGGTGTCGGAACAGTATGACGGGGTCCTCGAGCGGCTCATCCGGGTTTCGCGCGCCATCGTCGATCAACTCGAGAACGACCCGGTGGTCCGTGCCGGGATCAGACTCACGCTCGATGAGGGTTCGCTGAGCCAACCGGCCGGCGCGTTCTACGAGGACTGGATCTCGGGGACGGCCGCTCAGCTCGACGTGGCGCTGCAGGCCGGGGACCTGGAGAGTTCGATGTCGGCACCGGAGCTGGCCCGCACGCTGATCGGATTCTTCACCGGTGTCCAGCTCACCGCCCAGGCGACGGTCGGGCGCTCGGACATCGGAGCGTCGGTGGACCGCATGTGGCGGCTCGCGATCGACGCCATCGTCCCCGCGGCGCAGTGGGCCGAGGCGACGCGGGTCCGGGAGGACGCATTCGGCGCTGCGGGCGATGTGCGCCCGACACGACCTGCCACGTCGATGTAGCGACCCACGCCGGGGGATGGGCGGGCGACGACCGTCTATCCCGATGTGACGCGTTCGAGTACCGCGTCTGTGGTGGGCCCGGTGGGGCTCGAACCCACGACCCGCGGATTAAAAGTCCGATGCTCTGCCAACTGAGCTACAGGCCCATACGCGCTCTACTCTACGAGATTTCGACGGCACCCGTTGACGCGCAGGTCGGGGCCACAGGGGGAGTATCGCCCAACGGGGCGAGTACCGTTGTCGGGTGCGCGAAGCGCGTCGCAGGGAGGAGCAGGCATGACCGAGGGATTCCATCGTCCGACGAAGCTGCCGCCGTCGATGCTCGAAGCGATCCAGGGCGGTCTCGACCCCGAGGCCGTGTCGAGGATCACGCACGAGACGGCCGTCGCACTCCTCACCCGGGTGCGGGCGGACCCGGACCCTGCCGTGGTCGACCGCCTCGTGACGTACACGGACGAGCACGGGATCGACGCCATCGCCGAACTCTGGTCGCACGCCAGCCCGCGGAGTCTCCCAGGAGCCCTCTGGCGCATCTACCTGCTGCGCCTGCTCATCCGGCAGGACCCGGTGGGGACGAGCTTCAGCTTCCAGCGGGGCACCGAGCTCATCACCACCGTCGACCCCGTGATCGCCGGCGCGGCCGAGCCGACCGGGCCGGAGGAGATCATCGTCCTCGCCGACCAGATCCTCCGTGGGCTGTACACCGGCGACTTCGCGATCGCCCTCGAGCGGGCGGCGTCCTTCTGCCGGATCAACGCGGTCGGCTGCACCTCCCTCGCGGACGACCGGGATGCGGTCGACCCCGCAGACGCCGCGAGACTCACCACGAAGGCCGCACGGTTCAGCACCATCGCCGAGGAGCTCGCCGGCTGCGCCCGATTGTGGCGCACCGACTCCCTCGACTGATCCGGGCGCGCTGGTCAAGGCCCTCGACCTGGGAATGTCCACAGGTGTTCCCTTGCTACACTGTTCAAGCCGGGCCGCAGTAACCCCGGGCTCCAAAAATCGCCGCTTCGAGCGGCCTTGCGCCGAGAGGCGTTTCTGCGGCCTGGCACTTATTTTCTCCGGAGGTCTTCGCCCTCCTGCCGCCTGTTCCGTGATGACACCGGAACTGGGGTGGCGAATCCGGTCGATTCCTCCAATCGGATCCCGGGTCGGCACCGAACTCCGTGTATGACCGCCGCACTGTACACGCAGACCCGACCTCGGGTGGGCGTCGCGCAAACGGCCGGTGTCCGTGAGAAGCTAAGACTTGTGACCACGGGACCGGAAGCCGACGCTGCACCGCAGGTATCTTTGGCGAACGTGCTCGACGCGCTCCTCATCCGCGTGGCCGGCGGCGACCAGGTCGCATTCAGCGAGCTGTACGACCACATCGCGCCGCGGGTCCTCGGACTCGTTAAGCGGGTGCTCGTCGACCACGCGCAGTCCGAAGAGGTCACCCAGGAGGTGTTCCTCGAGGTCTGGCAGAACGCCCAGAAGTTCGAGGCGGGCAAGGGTACGGCCACGACCTGGGTGCTCACCATGGCCCACCGTCGTGCGATCGACCGCGTGCGGGCCTCACAGGCCGGACGTGACCGCGATCTCAAGATCGGCATCCGCGACTTCGACGAGCGTGTCGACAACGTGCAGGAGACGGTCGAGATCCGGATCGAGCACGAACGCGTCAAGCGGGCCTTCGTCCGGTTGAGCGAGCTGCAACGCGAAGCTGTTTCGCTCGCTTACTACGGCGGCTACAGTCACAGCGAGATCTCGAACCTGCTCGGCGTGCCCATCGGTACGGTGAAGACCAGGTTGCGAGACGGAATGATCAGACTTCGAGACGAGTTGGGGGTGCGTACATGACCGAGCGAGACGATGCAACAGACCTGGCAGCCGGAAACGCGCTGCACACCCTGACCCCGCGCGAGCAGGAGCGGTTCAACCGCCTGCGCGCCGAACACGAGTCCGTCCGCGAGGAAGCGGCGGAATTCGAGGAGACCGTCGCCATGCTCGACCTCGCAGCACCTCCCGTGCAGCCGTCGGCAGCGCTCAAGAACTCGCTCATGGCTGCGATCCAGAACTTGCCGCAGCTGCCCGCTGACGCCCCCGTCGACGCTCCTGTCGCCGAGGTGCAGGCGCTTCCGACCGCGGTTCCAGACGTCGATGAGGCGCCGGTGTCGACACCGATCGCCACGCCGGCCCCCGCAGCAGCCACCACCCCGGTGGTCGGTGCGGCGGAGCGCAAGGCCGCCTCACGGTGGCGTCGCAGTGCCGTCGGCATGGTCGTCGGCGCCGCAGCAGCGGTCGGCCTCATCTTCGGCGGTGTCGGACTCGCGAACACCTTCGGTGGCGGATCCCTCACGCAGACGGTCGCGCTCGCGGAGATCAACGCGGCATCCGACGTCCAGCGCGCCAAGGTGTCCATGGACGATGCGACGGCGACCCTCGTCTGGTCGGGCGAGCTCGGCAAGTCCGCCCTGCTCGTCGACGGACTCGGCTCACTGCCGTCAGACAAGGTCTACGAACTCTGGTACATCGGCGAGGGAGGCCCGGTCTCGGCCGGCACCTTCTCCGCAGCGAACGGCACCACCTGGCGGGTCCTCGACGGCGCCATGAGCGCAGGCGACAAGGTCGGCGTGACGGTCGAGCCGCAGGGCGGCTCCAAGCAGCCCACCACCGACCCGATCATGGTCATCGAGACGGCGTAGTCCGTTCCCTCCGTCCTGAGCCTGTCGAAGCGCGGACTTCGACAGACTCACCGACCTGCTGCAGACGACGACAGCCCCGCCCGGGAATCCCGGGTGGGGCTGTCGTGATGCCGGCGTCAGATCAACCGAAGCGACCCGAGACGTAGTCCTCGGTCGCCTGGACGGACGGCTTCGAGAACATCGTCGTGGTGTCGTCGTACTCGATGAGCTTGCCCGGCTTGCCGGTGCCCGCGATGTTGAAGAACGCGGTCTTGTCGCTGACGCGGCTCGCCTGCTGCATGTTGTGCGTCACGATCACGATCGTGTACTCCTGCTTGAGTTCCTCGATGAGGTCTTCGATGGCGAGCGTGGAGATCGGGTCGAGGGCCGAGCACGGCTCGTCCATCAGCACGACGTCGGGGGAGACGGCGATGGCGCGGGCGATGCAGAGACGCTGCTGCTGACCACCGGAGAGACCGGAGCCCGGCTTGTCGAGGCGGTCCTTCACCTCGTTCCAGAGGTTGGCGCCCTGGAGCGAACGCTCGACGAGCGCGTCCTGGTCGGACTTCGACATCTTCCGGTTGTTGAGCTTGACGCCCGCGAGGACGTTCTCCTTGATGCTCATCGTCGGGAACGGGTTCGGGCGCTGGAAGACCATGCCGACCTGACGGCGGACGAGGACCGGGTCGACGCCCGGGCCGTAGAGGTTGTTGCCGTCGATCAGGACCTCGCCCTCGACTCGTGCGCCGGGGATGACCTCGTGCATGCGGTTCAGGGTGCGGAGGAAGGTCGACTTCCCGCAGCCGGAGGGGCCGATGAACGCGGTGACCGTGCGGGGCTGGATCTGGAGGGAGACGCCCTCGACAGCCATGAAGCTGCCGTAGAAGACGTTGAGGTCGTTGACTTCGATGCTCTTGGACACGGGGTTCCTTTGCTCGCGGCCTAGCGGCCGAACTTGGGGGCGAAGATCTTGGCGATGAGTCGGGCGATGAGGTTCAGCGCCATGACGATGAGGATGAGGACGAGCGCGCCGGTCCAGGCGCGGTCCACGTAGGAGGCCCCGTCGGTGCCCTGGTTCGCGTACTGGGTGTACACGAAGACCGGGAGGGTCATCATCGGGCCGTCGAAGAGGTTGTAGTTCATGCTCTGGGTGAAGCCGGCGATGATCAGGAGGGGCGCGGTCTCACCGATGACGCGGGCGACGGCGAGCGTCACGCCGGTGATGATGCCGGCGATCGAGGTCGGGAGGACGATCTTGAGGATGGTCAGCCACTTCGGCACACCGAGCGCGTACGAGGCCTCGCGCAGTTCGTTCGGAACGAGCTTCAGCATCTCCTCGCTCGACCGCACGACGACGGGGATCATGAGCAGCGACAGCGCGATGGCACCGCCGATGCCGAGCCGGACGCCCGGGCCGAAGAAGATCGCGAGGAGGGCGAACGCGAACAGGCCGGCGACGATCGACGGGATGCCGGTCATGACGTCGACCAGGAAGGTGATGCCCTGTGCCAGCCGTCCACGGCCGTACTCGACGAGGTAGATGGCGGTCAGGATGCCGATCGGGATCGAGATGACCGACGTGGCCAGTGTGATGAGCAGCGTGCCGGTGATGGCGTGCAGTGCGCCACCGCCCTCACCGACGACGTTCCGCATCGACAGCGAGAAGTAGTTGAGGTCGAACCGGGCGGCGCCGGCCGAGATCACCGTGATGGCGACCGAGACGAGCGGCAGGAGCGCGATGACGAAGGCCGCGGTCACCAGGGTGGTGAGCAGGCGGTCCTTGGCCTTCCGGCGACCCTCGACCATGAGTGACGCGACGTACACGGTGACCGCGTAAAGTGCGGCGCCGAGCACGACGGCCCCGGGGACGTTGTAGCTCTTGTCGGCGGTCGACTGCTGCAGCAGCAGGAAGATGACACCGCTGACGATGAGGCTGCCCGCGAGGATCGTGAGCGGTGCGAACTTCGGCAGCTTGCCCGCGGTGAGCGAGTTGGAGAACGGCGTGGCGATGGACGCCTGACGGCGGTCGGTCGTGGCGGTCATCAGTTCGCTCCCGAGAATTCTTTACGACGGTTGACGATGAGTCTGGCGATGAAGTTCACCACGAAGGTGATGATGAACAGGATCAGGCCGGTGGCGATGAGCTTGTTCACGTCGATGCCGAAGGACTCGGGGAAGTTCAGGGCGATGTTCGCCGCGATGGTGTTCGGGTTGCTCGAGGTGAGCAGGAAGAACGAGTAGACGGCGGCGGGGGAGAGGACGAGGGCCACAGCCATCGTCTCGCCGAGTGCTCGTCCGAGGCCCAGCATGGAGGCGGACACGATGCCGGGACGGCCGAACGGCAGGACCGCCATCTGGATCATCTCCCAGCGCGTCGCGCCGAGCGCGAGTGCGGCCTCCTCGTGGAGCTTCGGGGTCTGGAGGAAGATCTCCCGGGAGATGGCGGTGATGATCGGGATGATCATGACCGCGAGCACGAGGGCGACAGTGAGGATCGTGCGACCGGTGCCGGACACCGTGCCACCGAAGAGCGGGATCCATCCGAGGTTCTCGGACAGCCAGGCGAAGAAGGGCTGGACGAACGGCGCGAGCACGAGCGCGCCCCAGAGGCCGTAGACCACCGACGGCACGGCGGCCAGGAGGTCGATGACGTAGCCGAGGGCGACCGCGAGGCGACGCGGCGCGTAGTGCGTGATGAAGAGGGCGATCCCGAGCGAGAGCGGCACGGCGATCGCGAGGGCGAGGATGGCCGCCCAGATGGTTCCGAAGACGAAGGGGCCGACGTAGGCCCAGAAGCTCGTCGGGGCACCCGTGAACGACGACGAGTCGGCCGTGAGGGCGGGGAACGCCTGGACGATGAGGAAGATCGCGACCGCCGCCAGAATGACGAGGATGAGTGATCCCGAGACGAGGGAGAGCGTCGAGAAGACGCGGTCGCCGACTCGTTGCTTGGCTTTGGGTCTCGCAGCTAGGGCCTCGACAGCCATTGGTTCCCGTTCTCTCGATGCGATGGTGGTGCCCCTCGACAGGCTCGGGGAGCGGGTACTGCGGGTACTGCGGATGCTGGTGACGCAGGTCGAGCGTGCCGGGCAGGACCCGGCACGCTCGACCGTTGGACTACTTGATGGTCGCGATCGCGTCCTGGACCTTCTTGGCGAGGTCGGCGGAGAGCGGCGCAGCACCGGCCGACTTCGCAGCCTCTTCCTGGCCGGCGTCGCTGGCGATGTAGCCGGCGTAGGCCTTGACGAGGTCGGCGACCTTCGGGTCGGCGTACTCCTGGCAGGCGATGAGGTAGCTCACGAGCACGATCGGGTAGTGGGTCGCGTCCGTGGTCTCGCGGTCGAGCTTGATGGCGATGTCGTTCGCCTCGCGGCCTTCGACGAGCGGCGAGCCCTCGACGACGGCGGCAGCACCCTCGGCGCTGTACTCGACGAACTCCTCGCCGACCTTGATCTTCGCGACACCGAGGTCGCCGGCCTTCGATGCGTCGGCGTAGCCGATGGTGCCGGTGCCTCCCTTGACGGTGTCGACGACACCGGAGGTGCCCTTGGCGCCCTCACCCGACTGGAACGGGAAGGTGTCGGCCGGCTCAGCGGTCCACACGTCGGGTGCGTTCTTGCCCAGGTAGTCGGCGAAGTTCTTCGTCGTACCCGAGTCGTCGGAGCGGTGGACGGCGGTGATGGCCGTGGAGGGGAGCTTCGCGTCGGGGTTCAGTGCGACGATCGCCGGGTCGTCCCAGCTGGTGATCTGACCCGCGAAGATCTTCGCGATGGTCGAGGCGTCGAGGTTGAGCTCGTCGACGCCCTCGATGTTGAAGATGACCGCGATGGGGGAGATGTAGACCGGGAGGTCGATCGCCTTGGTGTCCGCTGCGCATGCGGCGAAGGTGCTCGTGAGTTCCTCGTCGGACAGCGCCGAGTCGGAACCGGCGAACTGCACACCGCCGGCGATGAACGCCTTGCGGCCGGCGCCGGAGCCGTCGGGGGAGTAGTTGATGGTGACGTCCGGGTTCGACGTCTGGAAGGCGGCGACCCAGGCTTCCTGGGCGCTGCCCTGCGACGACGCGCCGCTACCGGCGAGGCTGCCCTTGAGGTCGCTGGCGGCTGCGCTCGTGGCGGTGGCGCCGCCTTCGTTGGCCGCGCAGGAGGTCAGTGCGACGGCTGCGACTGCTGCTACGACCGCGACGCGGCCGAAACGTGAGAACTTCACAGGGGTGTCCATTCATTGGTGTGGGTGCGAGCCGGTGCTGGCTCGTCAGTGACGCTAACCACGCGGCATGACGAGCATCCCCCGTGATGGTAAACAACGGGTGAACGGATATCGACGGCTTCATGGCGGCCGACGTGGCGACGCCGCGAATGCACCACGAACGGCCCCTGTTCAGGGGGGGGGGGGGGCGCACGGACGGGTCAGACGCGGGGTTCGTGCGTCTCGATCGCGATGATGCCGGAGCTCGGATTCGTCCGGGAGAGGTGCACGATGGAGAACGCCCCGGTCTCGAGTGCGGCGGCGCTGCCGAGGTAGGAGCCTCGGGTGGACCCGGTGGCGAGCGCGATCTCGTGCAGGATCTCGGGGAGGACCGGCCCGTGGCTGCAGAGGATCGCCGTCTTGAGCGCCCGGACGCGGCGGCCGACGACCCGGCGGACATCCGATTCGCCCCGCTCGTAGGCGTCCTGGCTGATGAGGTCGGAGCGTTTCGGCTCGATGCCCGCGGCCGCGGCGATCGGACTGACGGTGCTGACGCAGCGCACGGCCGTGCTCGTCACGATCTTGCGAGGGCCGAAGGCCAGCAGGGTCGGGACGTTCCCCGCGGCCTGCTTGACGCCGCGCGGCGCCAGCGGCCTGGTCGCGTCCTCGCCCGACCATTCGGAGGGGGACATGGCTTTCCCGTGGCGCATCGCGATGAGGGCGAAGGTGGCTGTGACGCCTTCGTCGACCAGCGCGGCGAAGGCGTCGAGGATCTCCACGTCGCGCTCGTAGCTGAGGTAGCTCCGTGCCCGTTTGATGGTGACCCACTCCAGCGCTGCGACCTCGCCGTTCGGGATGAACGTGCTCTCGCGGACGGCCTGGTCGGTGACCTCGGCCGACCAGTAGTGGACGATCTTCTCGCGACCGCTCGACAAGGGGTACGTGGAGACACCGAGCGGCACACCGAGGTGGACACTCAGGCCGGTTTCCTCCTTGATCTCCCGCACGGCCGTCTGCGCGAGCGTCTCTCCGGGATCGACCTTGCCCTTGGGGATCGTGACGTCGCCGTACACCGTGCGGTGGATGACGAGGAGGTGGACCTTGCCGTCGATGAGACGCCAGCACACGGCACCGGCTGCGTAGATTGCCGTCGTCGTCATAGTCACTGCCTCGTCGTGTCGTGGTGCTCGGGTGGGTCGCGGTGCGAAGTCGTCAGCGACGGTTCCTCGGCCGGCGGCGGGCCGCGGTCTCGAGCATGAGGGAGTCTTGCAGATCCGTGAGCGGTCGTCCGTCAGCGTCGACCGCGTGGCGCGTCCAGACACCGTCGGCGTCGAGCCACCACGACGACGTCTGCTCGTCGAGGGCCTGCTCGAACATCGCGGCGGTCGCCTCGAGGTGCTTCGGGTCGGTGAGCCTGACGAGCGCCTCGACGCGGCGGTCGAGGTTGCGGTGCATCATGTCGGCGCTGCCGATGAACACGTGCGGGTCGCCGTCGTTGTGGAACGAGAAGATGCGCGAGTGCTCGAGGTACCGCCCGAGGATGGAGCGCACGCGGATCGTCTCGCTCATCCCCGGCTGGCCGGGCTTCAGCGCGCAGATCCCGCGAACCCACAGGTCGACCGGGACCCCCGCCTGGCTGGCCCGGTAGAGCGCGTCGATGATCGACTCGTCCACCATCGAGTTGACCTTGATGCGGATCCCCGAGGGCTTGCCCTCCTCGGCGTTCGTGCGCTCCTGCTCGATGTGCTTGAGGAGGCCCTTGCGCAGGTGTCGCGGCGCGACCAGGAGTCGCTTGAACTTCTTCTCGATCGCGTACCCGGACAGCTCGTTGAAGAGGCGGGTGAGGTCTTTGCCGACCTGGTCGTCGGCCGTGAACAGACCGAGGTCCTCGTAGATGCGGCTCGTCTTCGGGTTGTAGTTGCCCGTGCCGATGTGGCTGTAGTGGCGCAGGACGCCGCGTTCCTGCCGTACGACGAGCGCGAGCTTGCAGTGCGTCTTCAGCCCGACGAGCCCGTAGACGACGTGGACGCCGGCCTTCTCGAGCTTCCTGGCCCAGGAGATGTTGTTCTGCTCGTCGAACCGGGCCTTGATCTCGACCAGCGCGAGGACCTGCTTGCCGGCCTCCGCCGCGTCGATGAGTGCTTCGACGATGGGGCTGTCGCCCGAGGTCCGGTACAGGGTCTGCTTGATCGCGAGCACGTGCGGGTCGGCGGCGGCCTGCTCGATGAACGCCTGCACGCTCGTGGCGAAGGACTCGTACGGGTGGTGGACCAGGACGTCCTCACGGGCGATCGACCGGAAGAGGTCGGGCTTGCCGTTGGGCTCGTCCGGCTGGAACTGCAGCGCCGTGGTCGGGACGCGCTTCGGGTACTGGAGGTCCGGGCGGTCGATACCGGCGAGGCTGAAGAGTCCGCCGAGGTCGAGCGGCGAGGGCAGACGGTAGACCTCCTGCTCGGTGATGTCGAGTTCGCGGACGAGGAGTCCGAGGGTGACATCGTCCATGTCGTCGGTGATCTCGAGCCGGATGGGCGGCCCGAACCGACGACGCAGCAGCTCCTTCTCGAGGGCCTGGATGAGGTTCTCGGTCTCGTCCTCCTCGATCACCATGTCCTCGTTGCGCGTGACGCGGAAGACGTGGTGGTCGACGATCTCCATGCCGGGGAAGAGGTGGCCGAGGTGGTTGGCGATGACCTCCTCGAGGGCGATGTAGCGCACGCTTGGAGCGGTGTCCAGCGACGCGGAACGGCGCTCCGCCGGACCGACGCGGACGAAGCGCGGCATCATCTGCGGGACCTTGAGCCGGGCGAACTCCTCGCGCCCGGTGCGGGTGTTCCGCACTCGGACCGCGAGGTTCAACGACAGGCCGGAGATGTAGGGGAACGGGTGGGCTGGGTCCACCGCGAGCGGCATGAGCACCGGGAAGACCTGGTTGCTGAAGTACTCGCTGAGGTACTCGCGGTCGGCTGCGTCGAGTGAATCCCAGGTGACGACCGTGACGCCGCGTTCGGCGAGGTCGGGACGGACGAGGTCGTGCCAGGCGCGGGCGTGCCGTTCCTGCAGGACGTGCGCCTGCTGCGAGATCTCGGACAGGACGTCGGCCGGCGCGTTGCCGACGTTCGTCGGGACCGCCAGGCCCGTGAGGATGCGGCGCTTCAGGCCGGCGACCCGCACCATGAAGAACTCGTCGAGGTTCGAGGCGAAGATCGCGAGGAAGTTGGCGCGTTCGAGGACGGGCAGCGCCGGGTCTTCGGCGAGCTCGAGCACACGCTGGTTGAAGGCGAGCCAGCTGAGTTCGCGGTCGAGGTAGCGGTGTTCGGGCAGCGCGGGATCGTTCCGTTCGAACGCGGGGTCGAAGTCCTCTTCGTCTCCATCGAGGCCGACATCGAGCACGGTTGGGTCTGCTGGCATGCCTTCATCATGACACCGTGGCGGGGGTGGTCGCGACGACTGCGGTGAACACTGTGTAAATGCCGCAGCGCCACACCGCCGTGGAGGGGATCAGGCGTCGGTTCTCGCGTACTGCACGTCGATGGTGTGGTCGGTGAATCCGAGCGAGCGGTACAGCGACACCGCGGGGAGGTTGTCGGCTTCGACGTAGAGCGTGACCGCCTCCACCCGTCGATCCCGCAGGCGGGCCAGGCCGGCCTCCATCAGGAGTCGCCCGAGCCCTCGGCCGCTGGCCGCAGGGTGCACGCCGACCGCGTACACCTCGCCGACCGTGTCCTCGACCTTCAACCAGATGAACCCGAGGAGGTCGCCGTCGGAGCCTCGTGCGAGCAGGAAGTCGTCGGCGTCGAACCAGGACTCGGCCTCTCGAGCGCGGAGATCGTCGAGGGTCATGCGTCCCTGCTCGGGGTGGTCGGCGAAGGCGAGCGCGTTGACCTCGAGCCACTCCTGCTCGTCGACTCCCGGCCGGAACGTGCCGACCGTGACATCAGCGTGCCCGGCGGTGGCCGGTCGCGTGCGGCTCGCCGGTGCCTTGGTCAGGCGGAGCTGCAGCAGCGTCCTGATCGGCGAGAAGCCGAACTCCTGTGCGAGCACCCGGGAGGCGGGGTGGTCGCCGTGTGCCCAGATGCGCACCTGTGGGGGACAGTTGGCGAGGACGCCGCGCAGTGCGGCGCGACCGTAGCCGTGACCCCGCCACTCGGGCTCGACGACGAACTCGAGCTCGCCATGGCCGAGGATGGCCGCACCCACGACGGCGAAGTCGTCGGGGTCGACCGGCGGGTCCTGTGGTTCGACGGCGAGGATCAGCGTCCGGGCGCCGGAGGCGACGTCGATGAGCGACTGGTCGCTGAACGGCGGCTGGCCGTCGACGAGCAACGCCGTGCGCACGACGCGCTCGAGCGCATCCCGGGTGCGGGCGTCGTCGACGTTACGAACCGACAGCGTCAGCCGGGGCATGATCGTCCTCGTAGACGTTGAAGCGGTAGCCGACGTTGCGCACGGTGCCGATGAGCTGCTCGAGGTCGCCGAGCTTGGCGCGCAACCGGCGGACGTGGACGTCGACGGTTCGCGTGCCACCGAAGTAGTCGTAGCCCCACACCTCGCTCAGCAACTGCTCGCGCGTGAACACCCGGGAGGGGTGGGTCGCGAAGAAGCGGAGCAGTTCGAACTCCTTGAAGGTGAGGTCGAGCGGCTTGCCGTGGACCTTCGCGGAGTAGCTGGCCTCGTCGATGACGACGCCCGACGCCTGGATCTTGCTCGCCGAGTGCTCCTGCGAGGCGCGACCGATGGCGAGCCGGATCCGCGCGTCGACCTCGGCCGGCCCGGCGGATTCGAGGATGACGTCGTTCACGCCCCAGTCGGCGCTGACGGCCGTGAGGCCGCCCTCGGTCAGGATGAGGAGGAGCGGGACCGACAGCCCGGACGCACCGAGGATCTTGCAGAGCGACTTGGCACTCGCGAGATCCTGGCGGGCGTCGACGAGGACGAGGTCCGAACTCGGAGCGTTCACGAGTTGTGCGGGGTCGGCGGGGATCTGCCGGGTGCGGTGGCTCAAGAGCCCGAGGGATGGGAGGACCTCGGTGCCGACCATGGAGGTCAAGACCAAAATTTGCGCCACGCGCATCCTCCCGACTGAGTTTGGAACCATATTAGGCGAACGACCGCACCCCACGTCGCACCGGGCTCCGCCTGGTGGTCCGATGGCGTCCGCTCTGTGACAATGGGTCCGTGAGCGAAACCACTCTCTCCCCCCGGCTGCGCTGGATCAGCGTCGTCTCCATCTGGGCGCTCGCGCTCGTCGGCGTCGTCGTGTCCGGCCTGCTCTGGAGCCCGGGGGAGACCTTCTTCGGGCTGTCGGCCACGCTCGGCCTCTGCACGCTGGCCGCGTTCTCGGCACAGCTGTTGACGCGACAGAAGGTGGGATTCGTCGATCGGATGTCGACGAGCGTCACCGGCGCCGTCCTCATCCTCGCCATCGGCGGTGCCGTGTATGGCCTCATCGCCCTGGCCTCGGGGTAGACTTTCCCCATGCTGCTCGCTCTCGAAATCTTCTTCATCGGCTTGCTCGTCCTCGCCAGCCTCGCCATCGCGTTCACCGCGGTGGTCGTGCTGAAGAACCTGTACCGCGGTCAGCGCTAGTCCGGGTCCCTCGATGATCGAGATCCCGAGCGGCCTGCCGAGCGAACTGGTCCCGCTGTCGTGGCTCATCGGCGTCTGGGAGGGCACCGGCGTCATCGACTACCAGGTCGGCGACGAGACCGTGACCCGCGAGTTCGGTCAGCGCGTGAGCTTCAGCCACGACGGCCTGCCGTACTTGAACTACAACTCCTACACCTGGCTCCTGCCCGAGCAGCCCCCGCGCGAGGCCGAGGGGGCCTTGTCAACGGACGAGGACGCACTGTCGGACGACGCCGCTGCGGACGTCGCGCCTGACGGAGCCTCGGCGGACGAGTCCGGTGTGCCCGAGCCGCTCGTCACCGAGACGGGCTACTGGCGCCTCGAACGCCCGCTGATCGAGGGCGACCCCGGCCCGGGCATGCTCCCAGGGCAGGGCCCCCGCCCGTTCGGCACCGCGCAGTCGGTCGAGGCCCTGCGTACGTCGACCGGCGCCTTCCCCCTGCAGGTCTCGATCGTCCACCCGAACGGTGTGAGCGAGCTCTACCTCGGCCAGATCGACGGCCCGCGGATCGACCTCGCGACCGACGCCGTCGTCCGGACCGCTGGAGCCAAGGAGTACGCCGCCGCGACCCGCCTGTACGGTCTCGTCGAGAACCACCTGCTCTGGGCCTGGGACATCGCCGCCCTGGGACAGGACCTCCGGACGCACGCCTCGGCGCGCCTGGCCAAAGCCGACTGACGTGACCATTCCCAACGGAGCGGTCATGCCGGACGCGATTCCGGGCTCGCCCTTCCTCACGCTGCCGGGTGCCGTCGAACAGGCGGACGCCGTCGACCACGGCGTCCCCTCCCATTACGGCAGCCCGAACATCGAGCAGCGCCTCATCGCCAGCGGCAAGGCGATCGTCGACCTGTCGAACCGTGGCATCGTGACGGTCACCGGCCCCGATCGGCTGAGCTGGCTCAACTCCATCACGAGCCAGGAGCTGCGCTCGCTGTCCGCCGGCACCTCGACGGAGACCCTCTTCCTCGACCAGAGCGGCCGAATCGAGCACGCGGTCAAGCTGCTCGACGACGGCACGACCACGTGGCTCGTCACCGAGGCCGACGATGCTGAGCCCCTCCACGCCTGGCTCGACCGGATGCGGTTCATGCTGCGCGTCGAGGTGGCCATCGCGACCGAGCAGTACGCCGTGATCGGTGCGGCGGCGGGTCTCGCGGTCGAGGCCGCCGAGCCGAACGGCGTGCCGCTCGTCTGGCACGATCCGTGGTCCGAGGTCGCGGTCGGCGGGCATCAATACGCGACGGGTGAGCACCCGGGTGCAGCGTGGACATGGACCGAGACGATCGTCGTGCGCGAGCAGCTCGAGTCGCTCGTGCAGCAGGTCCGTGCGGGCACATTCTCCGCCGCGGGTTCGCTGGCCGCCGAGGCCCTGCGGATCGCCGCCTGGCGCCCGCGGTTGCAGTCCGAGGTCGACGAGCGGAGCATCCCGCACGAGCTCGACTGGCTGCGCTCGGCAGTCCACTTGAACAAGGGCTGCTATCGCGGTCAGGAGACGGTCGCCAAGGTGCACAACCTCGGGCACCCGCCGCGTCGCCTCGTCATGCTCCTCCTCGACGGCTCCGACGCGGTCCTGCCGCCGGCCGGTTCGAACGTGGTGCTCGTCGGCGACGGCGACGACACGACCCGGAAACCCGTCGGACGCATCACCTCGAGCGCGATCCACCACGAGTTGGGCCCGGTGGCGTTGGCGATCGTCAAGCGCTCCGCGGATCCGGCGGCCGTGCTGACGGTGGAGGCCGACGGCATCGATGTCGCGGCGTCGCAGGAGATCGTCGTGCCGGCGGATGCCGGGGCCACGGCGAACGTGCCGCGGCTGCCGCGACTCGGCGCCGTCCGGCGCTGACCCCGGTGGGGAAGGACGACGCCTCGGACCCGGGCGTACGGGTCGACCGATGGACCGCCGCGGTTCGTCGCCGCATCGCACTCGGCGACGCCTGGCATCGTCTCGTCGGATCCGTGCCGGCGGTGCTGCAGGTCAGCGCCACGGCGATCGGCGCGTACGCGTTCTCCCACTACGTGCTCGGGCACGCCGTGCCACTCCTCGCCTTGACCGTGACGATCTCGAGTCTCGGGTTCGTTCGCGACGCCCGCCCGATCCGGGTCCTCGAGACGGCCGTCGGGATGAGCGTCGGAATCGCGCTGGCCGAGATCCTGCTCCTCGGCTTCGGTCAGGGGACGTGGCAACTCGCGGTCGCGCTCGTGCTCACATTGCTCGTCGCCCGGTTCCTGTCGCCGGCGGCGTCGTTCGCGATCGCGGCGGCGGTGCAGTCCGTCCTCGTCATGCTCCTGCCGGTGCCTGACGGCGGCCCGTTCGTGCGTACGTTCGACGGACTGATCGGCGGGGTCTTCGCCCTGCTCGCGACCGCGCTCATCCCGCGCGACCCGCGCCGGAGCGCTCGCCGGGACGGCCAGCGGCTCATCGACGAACACGTCCGGACCCTCGCCTCGCTCGTCGCCGCCCTCCGTCTCGGCGACCTCGAGGAGGCGGACCGCGCGCTCGCACGGGCGAGGGCCACCCAGCCGGCCCTGGACGCGTGGCGCGGAACCCTCGACTCAGGGCTCGCCATCGCGCGCATCTCGCCGTTCCTCCGCAAGGCGGTGTTCGACCTCGAACGGCAGCGGACCATGCTCGACGGCATGGACCTCGCGACCCGCAACCTCCGGGTGATCGCCCGGCGCATCGACTACGTGTCGCGCGATGCCACGAGCCGCCCCGAGCTCGCGGACCTGCTCGCGCGGACCTCCGTCGCACTCGGCATCCTGTCGCAGTCGATCGGCGACATCGCCCAGCAGCCGGTCGCGAGGCAGTCCCTGCTGGAGATCGCGAAGCACCTCGAGCCGGTGGCCGTCCTCCCCGACGCCTCGGTCTCCGAGCAGGCGCTCGTGCTCGTGCTCCGGCCGTACCTCGTCGACCTGCTCACGGCCACGGGTCTGCCGACGCCGGAGGCGCAGGCGGCGCTGCCCTCGCTCTGACGGGAGCGATCCCCGACACTCAGTCCGTCGAGGAGGGATTTGGGGCGACAGCCGACCACGGCAGCGTCAGCTCGCCGAGGCGCCAGCGGCTGCGACCGGCCAGCACAGGCCACCCGTTGTCGCGAAGTGTCCGGACGGTCGCCGACCAGCGCTGGACCGGGCTGTAGACCGCCAGGGGTGCATGCACCCGCCACGCGCGGTCGAGGTCCGTCATGAGCGCGTGGACACGTTCGCCCGGCACGTTGTGGTGGATCAGCGCCTTCGGCAGTCGTTCGGCCACGATGGACGGCAGCTCGAGGTCGGCGAGCCGCAGACTGATCGAGAACGACTCCGCACGCCCCTGGTCGTCGACGGCGATCCAGCTGGACACCCGTCCGATCTCGTCGCACGTCCCTTCGACGAGCACACCGCCGGGCTGCAGCCGCGACGCCATGAGACGCCAGGCCCCCGTGACCTCGGCTTCGTCGTACTGCCGGAGCACGTTGAACGCCCGGATCACCGCGGGACGGTCGTCACCGGTCGGCACCTCGAACCCGCCGCGCGCGAAGGAGACGGCGGCCGTCGGCGTGAACTGGGTCGTGCCCGCTCGCACCTGCTGCAGCTGCGCGTGAGCGGTGCGGACGCGCCCCGGCTCGATCTCGAATCCGATGACCCGTACGTCGGGTCGGACGGCGAGCAGCCGGTCGTGCAGTTCCAACGCTGTGACGCCGCTCGCGCCGTAGCCGAGGTCCACCACCAGCGGGTTCGTCGTCCGTCTGAGCGAGGGGTGGGTCGCGATCCAGCGGTCCACCCGCCGGAGCCGGTTCGTACCCGTCGTCCCGCGGGTGATCGATCCGACGGGCATGGACCCATTCTCCCTCACGGTGCGGGGTCATCGTCCACCTCGCGGTCATGCGCCGTCGGTATGCTGGGGACATGCCTGAGACTTACACCCTCGTCCTGCTGCGCCACGGCAACAGCGACTGGAATCAGAAGAACCTGTTCACCGGTTGGGTCGACGTCCGACTCAGCGAACTCGGCGTCACCGAGGCCAAGCGTGCGGGCGAGCTGCTCGCCGACTCCGGCATCACCCCGGACGTGCTGTACACTTCGGTGCTCTCCCGCGCGATCCAGACGGCGAACCTCGCCCTCGAGACCGCCGACCGCATGTGGATCCCGGTCAAGCGCAGCTGGCGCCTCAACGAGCGTCACTACGGCGCGCTGCAGGGCAAGGACAAGGCGCAGACGCTCGCCGAGTACGGTCCGGAGCAGTTCCAGACCTGGCGTCGTTCCTTCGACGTGCCGCCGCCGCCGATCGCCGATGACGACGAGTGGTCGCAGGCCGATGACCCCCGGTATGTCGGGATCGACGGCGAACTGCCCCGCACCGAGTGCCTGAAGGACGTCATCGACCGGATGCTGCCCTACTGGGAGTCCGACATCACGGTCGACCTGGCTGCCGGCAAGACCGTCCTCGTGACGGCGCACGGCAACTCGCTCCGCGCACTCGTGAAGCACCTCGACGACATCTCGGACGACGAGATCGCCGAGCTGAACATCCCCACCGGCATCCCGCTCGTCTACGAGCTCGACGCGGACTTCCGCCCGATCGCACCGGCTCGGTACCTCGATCCCGAGGCCGCAGCAGCAGGCGCCGCCGCCGTTGCGGCGCAGGGGAAGAAGTAGCGGAAACCCCACCAAACCACCACCCCGGTCGGGAGTGCGGCTTGGCGACATCGTCGCCGAAAGTGCTCCTGGCCGGGGTTTTCCATGTTGCAAAAAAGGGGTTGAACCGCCTCGGGGTTGGGCGTACAGTGACTGCACTGTAACCCGATTGGGGGGATACGCATGGAGCAGTCGACCGACGGCACCCGTTTCCCCCTGTGGCGCGCCCTGGCGCTCGGTGGCTTCGCCGCCGCGGCGTTCACGGCGATAGCCCTCTTCGGGTCGCCTTCCTCCGCGCATGCTGACGACGGTGCCACCGATCCGTCGCTCTTGGGCGCGGTGACCGAGGTCGTCGGCTCGCTCGAACAGCCCGTCAATGCTGTCGCCGAGGTCGTCGACGTCGTCGACACCACCGTGCTCGAACCGGTGGTCGACGTCGTCGACGAGACCGTCGCTGCGGTACCGGTGGTGAACGACGTGGTCGAGGAGACCGTCGGCGCAGCACCCGTCGCCGCGATCGTCGATCCGGTCGTGCAAACGGTCGACCAGACGTTGACCGGCGTCGCCGACGTCGTCGCCGCGGTCCCGGTCCCCAGTACGCCGATCATCGATCCGGTCGTCCCAGCGCTTCCGCAGGGCCCGGCAGAGGACGTGTCGGCCACTGACCCGACCGCCGTCGGCGCGATTCTCCCGACGACGGTCCTCGGACCGCCGTCCGTCCAGCAGGATGACTCGACGATCGTGTCGGGCGGCCAGGATCGCGAGGACACGTCGTTCACCACGGCCGTGCCCGCCGCCGTCGTCGGATCGTCCAGCCTCCCCGCCACCCCTGCGAACCTTCCGCTGCTGCCGGACGCCGACGGTCGCTGGGCCGTCACGCCGAGCGGCTCCGGGTCCTCCGGCTCCGGTGGTGCCGTCGGCGGTCCCGCAGCGGCCGAACAGTCGATCTCCGTCATCCTCCCTGCGCCCGGTGACGACCGTCGCGGACCCGCGCGAGACGAAGACCTCCCGGCTTCACCCACGTTCCCCTCCGATACCTCTCCTGACTGACCCCGGACCACTCTGCCGTTCGCGGCGGAGACCCGCCCCCTGGGCGGTTCAACGGTCCGAAGCCTCCCGACCACGGGAGCACATCAGTCACTCTGCAAGGAGCAGGAATCATGAATTCGTATGTCAAGAAAGGCCTCTACTGTGGCCTGTTCGTCGCGGGACTCACGTTCCTCGGCGCTACGGCGGCCAACGCCGACACGTCCGGGGACGACAGCATCCTCGGCGGAACCCTCGTCGACGTGGTCCTCGAGGCCCCCGTCGAGATCGTCGACACCGCGGTGAGCGTCGTCGGCGATTCAACGGCGACGTCCGCACCGGAGGCGGTACCGGCGCCTGAGCCGGCACCCGCACCTGAGCCGGCACCCGCGCCTGAGCCGGCACCAGCACCGGAGCCGGCACCTGCGCCGGAGCCCGCACCGGTACCCGAGCCCGCGCCGGCCGCCACCACCAGTGGTGACGACAGTGTCGCGGGTGGGAACCAGGTCCAGTTGCCCGTCTCCATCCCGGTGACGGTCGAGGACAACGCGATCTCGATCATCGGCGATGCCGAGCAGTCGGGTTCGACGTCCGGACCGGTGGCGGGGGAGTCCGCCTCGCCGGTCGCCGACGAGGCGACGACGTCCGGTGACGACAGTGTCGCCGGTGGGAACCAGGTGTCGCCGGTGGTGACCGTTCCGGTCACGGTCGGTGGGAACGCCATCTCGCTGTTCGGTGATTCGAGCAGTGAGCAGGCGGGTGCGTCTGCCACGTCGGGTGGTGCGGCTGTTCCGGCGGCGTCGGCGACGACGACCGGTGACGACAGTGTCGCCGGTGGGAACCAGGTGTCGCCGGTGGTGACCGTTCCGGTCACGGTCGGTGGGAACGCCATCTCGCTGTTCGGTGATTCGAGCAGTGAGCAGGCGAGTGCACCTGCCACGTCGGGTGGTGCGGCTGTTCCGGCAGCGCCGTCGACGACGACCGGTGACGACAGTGTCGCCGGTGGCAACCAGGTCCTCGGCGACGTCGGGCTCCCGATCTCCGTGGTCGGCAACGCCGTCAGCGTGATCGGCGACTCCGAGTCGACGGGCACCTCGGCCTCGGCTCCGGCATCGTCCGGCGGCGGCACGTCGACCACCGGCGGTGACGACAGCCTCGGCGGTGGGAACCAGATCGACCTCGGCCTGGAGCTGCCGGTCACGATCGGCGGCAACGCGATCTCCGTGATCGGGGATAGCGAGACCGGTGGTCCCGGGACGACCGATCCCACCACCCCGGTCGACCCGACGGACCCGACCGACCCGACCGACCCGACCGACCCGACGGACCCCACCACCCCGGTGACCCCCGTCGTGCCGACGGTCCCCGCCACGGTGATCACCACCGCGACGGCGGCGTCCTCGACCGGCTCGAACACGACGGCCTCGGCCGCGCGTTCAGCTGAGCCGACGCTCGCCGACACCGGCAGCGTCGCGGGTCAGCTCCTGCCGCTCGCCGGCCTCGCAACGGTCCTCGGCCTCCTGCTCCTGGCAGGCGGCGCGATCACCCGTCGTCGGATGAGCTAGTCCCGCACGAACGGACGAGCGGTGCCGACCCGGTCTCGGGTCGACACCGCTCGTCGGGGTGTCCGGGATCAGCTGGTCAGTGGTGCACCGGCGTGGTCGCCTCGGGGATCCAGTCGCCGGTCGCGAGGTACTGGACCTTCTTGGCGATCGAGACGGCGTGGTCGGCGAAGCGCTCGTGGTACCGGGAAGCGAGGGTGGCGTCGACGGTCGCGACGGGCTCACCCTTCCAGGTGTCGCCGAGGACCTTCTCGAAGACGCTGGCGTGCAGCTCGTCGACGTCGTCGTCGTCGTTGCGGATCTCGTCGGCGATGCGCGGGTCCTGGGTGCGCAGCAGTTCCGTCAGTTTGCGGGCGATCGAGACGTCGAGTCGACCCATCTCGGCGAAGGTGGTCCGCAGGCCCTTCGGCACGGCCTTGTCGGGGAAGCGGTACCGCGACAGCTGGGCGATGTGCTCGGCCATGTCGCCCATGCGCTCGAGCGACGCGCTGATCCGCAGCGCGCTCACGACGATGCGCAGGTCGCGCGCGACCGGCTGCTGACGGGCGAGGATGTCGATGGCGAGCTCGTCGAGTTCGATCGCGAGCTGGTCGATGCGGTTGTCGTTGGCGATGACCTCTTCAGCGACCGCGACGTCCGAGTTGCCGAAGGACTGCGTCGCCTTCTCGATGGAGATCGTGACGAGTTCGGCGATCTCGACCAGGCGATCCTGGACCTCTCGCAGTGACTGCTGGAATACCTCGCGCATGGCTCTGGGTGCCGTCCTTCCGTGACCTGGCGGTGGGCAGGCAGATGCCCGCTCCGCCGATGATGCCGAACCAAGGTTAACAGTTGGGGCCCCAAGCGTGAACAGTCGTCGAAGTGGCGGGGTATTCGCGAGTTCGGCGTTCGGCGGACTGAGTAACGTAGTACCCATGGACACCATGTGGTTGGTGCTGATCGCCCTGGCACTCGGCCTCATCGTCGGGGGCGGTTTCGTCGCCCTCACCTCGCTCGCCTTCCGCCGCGGAGAGCGCGCCGCGACGGTCGTCAACCCGGTCGTGCCCGACGGGGTCGACCAGGTGCTCGAAGCCCTCGACAGCGCGGGCATCGTCGTCGACCCGTCCAACAACGTGCTGAAGGCCTCCCCGGGGGCGTTCGCGCTCGGGCTGGTGCGCGACCGCGTGCTCGACAACCAGGAGTTCATCGACCTCGCGCTCGAGGTCCGACGCACCGGCGAGGCCGTCACGAGCGATCTGGAACTCGCGCTCGGGCGCTTCGGTGAGGCCACCCGGCATCTGCGCGTGCGGGCAGCGCCGCTCGGCTCTCGCTTCATCCTCCTCCTGGCCGAGGACCACACCGAGGCGCGTCGCCTCGACGAGGTCCGCAGGGACTTCATCGCGAACATCAGCCACGAGTTGAAGACGCCGATCGGCGCCATCGGGCTCCTCTCGGAAGCACTCGACACGGCGGCCGACGACCCGGAACGGGTGAAGCGGTTCGCCAGCCGGCTCGCGACCGAGTCACAGCGACTCACCCGGATGACCGCCGAGATCATCGACCTCTCGCGGTTGCAGGCGGCCGACGCCCTCCACCAGCCGGAACTCGTCCGCCTCGATCGGGTCATCGCCGCGGCGGTGGATCAGAACCGCGTGCCGGCCGAGGCGACCGGGGTGGGGCTCTCCCTCAAAGGCGGCAAGAACCTCGAGGTGTACGGTGACGAGGCGATGCTCGTCGTCGCCGTGCACAACCTCATCTCGAACGCCATCCACTACTCGCCCACCGGCGCGCACGTGGGTGTCGGCGTCCGGGCGGTCGACGACGTCGTCGAGATCGCCGTCACCGATCAGGGCGTCGGGATCGCCGAAGAGGACCGCGACCGGGTCTTCGAACGGTTCTTCCGCGTCGACCAGGCGCGGTCCCGCCACACGGGCGGCACCGGACTCGGCCTCAGCATCGTCAAGCACACCGTCCAGAACCACGGCGGCGAAGTGAAGGTCTGGTCGCAGCTGGGCCGTGGCTCGACGTTCACCATCCGCCTCCCCAGAGCAACGACCCCGCCGGAGGACCTCTCCACCGGCACGGCAAGGAGTACCCCGTGACCCGCATCCTGCTCGTCGAAGACGAAGCGTCCCTCAGCGAACCATTGAGCTATCTGCTCGAACGGGAGGGGTACGAGGTCGAGGTGGCGGAGGACGGTCCCTCGGCGGTTCAGGCCTTCACGGCTCGCGGCGCGGACCTCGTGTTGCTCGACCTCATGCTCCCCGGCATCCCCGGGACGGAGGTCTGCCGTCAGATCCGCGCGGTCTCGAGCACACCGATCATCATGCTCACCGCGAAGGACTCCGAGGTCGACATCGTCGTCGGGCTCGAGCTGGGCGCCGACGACTACGTCACGAAGCCCTACTCGACCCGCGAGCTCCTCGCGCGGATCAGGGCGGTGCTGCGACGCCGTGTCGAGGCGGACCAGGCGCAGGAGGAGGTGCTGCTCGAGGCCGGCACGGTCCTGATGGACACCGAGCGCCATGTCGTCGAGGTCAACGGGGCGCCGATCCCGATGCCGCTCAAGGAGTACGAGCTGCTCGAGCTGCTCCTGCGGAACGCCGGACGGGTTCTGACCCGTGGTCAGCTGATCGACCGGGTGTGGGGGAGCGACTACTACGGCGACACCAAGACGCTCGACGTCCACATCAAACGCATCCGTTCCCGGATCGAGGCGAACCCCTCGGAACCGGTGATGCTCGTCACCGTGCGTGGGCTCGGCTACCGCTTCGAGGCCTGACGCAGGTCCAGACGGACGAACGCCCCGCACCTCCGAAGAGGTGCGGGGCGTTCGGTCGTGTGGGGCGACGGAGCGTTATTCGGTCGGCTCCGTGGTGGGCGTCGCGAGCGGCGTCGGCGTCTCGGTGGGCTCATCCGTCGGCAGCGGCGTCGGGACGAGCGTGGAGTACTCGAGCAGCTGGCCGGTGAGGACCGGGACGCTCGCCGTGGCGCCCGTCTCGTCGCCGTACTGGAAGAAGACGTCCAGGATGGCTCCAGGCTGGACACCGAGGGACTCGATGCGCAGCGGGTCGTTCGCTCCCGAGCCGTCGAACGTCGTCAGGCCGGGCTCCGCGAGGACCTGGAACTGCTCGTCCTTGCCCTCGATCTCGATCAGCACCGTGTGGGCGCGGTCGTCGCGGTTCGCGACGCTGAAGACGAGGTTGCCGGTCTCGCCGTCGTCGGAGACGACGATGGCGTTCCGGACAGCCACCGAGCCGACGGTGACACCGACGCCGTCCGAGGCGTCGTACTGCTTCAGGGTCGCCTGCGGCGCGATGAGGTTGCAACCGCTCATGCCGAGTGCGACAGCACCCGCGACGACGATGGAAGCGATGAGACGCGCCTTCACAGAACCCTCCAAGATGTGGTGGCCCCGGGCGCAGACGAGTGACAGGTGTCCCGGGATCTGGATTCGAGTCTAGCCCACGGCTGCGAAGGGGTGTGGCCGGGTCGTGGACCCGTGATCGGTCGGTGCACCACCCGGTTCGCTGGGCACCCGGTACCCGGCTCTGATCAGGGGTGCCGTGGTATTCTGGGAGACGCTGAAGGGACCGAGACCCATGATCTTCGAAGTTGGCGAGACCGTCGTCTACCCGCACCATGGCGCCGCGACCATCACCGAGGTGAAGACCCGGATCATCAAGGGCGAGGAGAAGCTCTACCTGAAGCTCCGCGTCACCCAGGGCGACCTCGTGATCGAGGTCCCGGCTGAGAACGTCGACCTGGTCGGGGTACGCGACGTCATCGGGCGCGAGGGCGTCGACCGCGTGTTCGACGTGCTCCGTGCGCCGTTCACCGAGGAGCCGACGAACTGGTCCCGCCGCTACAAGGCGAACCTCGAGAAGCTGGCCTCGGGCGACGTCATCAAGGTCTCCGAGGTGGTCCGCGACCTGTGGCGTCGCGACCAGGACCGAGGCCTCTCCGCTGGAGAGAAGCGGATGCTCGCGAAGGCTCGCCAGATCCTGGTCTCCGAACTGGCGCTGGCGGAGCAGACCGACGAGGAGCGGGCGTCGTCGGTCCTCGACGAGGTCCTCGCCTCCTGAGCCGAGCGTTCGTTCGGACGTGTCGCCCGAGAAGTAGGCTCGTGGCATGACTGCCATCGACGAACCGGGTGCTATCGCCGATCCATCCCTGGACGGCCCGGCGGTCGGCGTGATCATCGTGGCGGCGGGTAGTGGGACGCGCCTCGGTGCCGGGATCCCCAAGGCGTTCGTGTCGCTCGCCGGCAGTACCGTGCTCGAACACGCGCTCGCCCCGGTCTTCCGCCTGCGGGACGCGGTCCAGGTCGTCGTCGTCGTCCCCGCCGATCGCGTCGGTGAGGCGGAGACGATCGGTCGTCGCGCCGCGGGGAAGGCGGCCGACCACCTCCGCGTCGTCGTCGGAGGCGACACGAGACAGTCCTCCGTCCTCGCCGGACTCGCCGCCCTGTGGCCGGGAGTGCGGACGGTACTCGTCCACGACGCCGCACGGGCACTCACCCCGACCGAACAGTTCGAACGGGTGATCGACGCCGCCGCGCGGACGGGGTGGGGGGTCGTACCGGGGCTTCCGGTGACCGACACGATCAAACGGGTCGATGCGAGCGCCCTCGTCGAGCAGACCGTGGATCGGGCCGCCCTCAGAGCCGTCCAGACACCGCAGGCGTTCCCGCGTGATGCCCTCGTCGCGGCCTTTCGCGTCGCCGAGGACCGCCTCGCGGCGGCCACCGACGACGCGGCACTCTACGCGGACGCCGGACACCCCGTCCTCACCGTCGACGGGTCGGAGGCGGCATTCAAGATCACGACCCCGTGGGACGCCCAGCGTGCGGAGCGACTCCTGGCGGACCGGGACCGGGATCAGCAGCAGGAGGTGGGCGCACGGCCGACCTCCTCGATCAGGACCGGCATCGGCATCGACGTCCACGCCTTCGCCGACGACGGCGAGCTGAGCCTCGCCGGCCTCAGGTGGCCGGGGGAACGGCCGCTGGCCGGACACAGCGACGGGGATGCGGTCGCCCATGCCATCGTCGACGCCCTGCTGTCCGCTGCCGGCCTCGGCGACATCGGCTCCATGTTCGGAACCGACGACCCCCGCTTCGCCGGGGCGAGCGGCGAGGTCTTCCTGCGAGCAGCTGTCGAACGGCTGCACGCCGCGGGCTTCGTCGTCGTCAACGTCGCGGTGCAGCTCGTCGGCAACCGCCCTCGGTTCGCGCCACGTCGGACGGAGGCCGAGGGCGTGCTGAGCGCGCTGGTCCACGGGCCGGTCAGTATCGCGGCGACGACCACCGATGCGCTCGGGTTCACCGGCCGTGGCGAGGGTGTCGCAGCCATCGCCACCGCCCTCATCGAGCGCCGCTGACGGTTCGACCCTCAGTCGGTGGACGTCGCCTCGTCGACCGACGCACTGAGTCCGAGGAACCGGCCGTATTCACCAGCGGCTCGTCGGAACCCGGCCTGCACCCGCTGCGACAGCGGTTGGAACGGCGTCGGGGTGACGACGACGCCGGTCGCACTCGTCCGTCGGCGCCAGGTGCCGACGACGCGCCCGTCGACGGCGATCATCGGGAGGAAGATGCCGTTCGCGCCGGGCACGATGCGGTCCGCGAACGCCGCCGGGAGCGTCAGCTCGCGGTCGCGGTAGCCGAGGAGCAGCTCGTCGAATCCGGGAAGCGCGAGCACCCGCGGTGGTCGTGGAGCAGATGGCGGTTCGATGCCCTCGGCGGTCGACCAGCGGGTGACCCCGTCGCGCGATTCGGAGAACAGCCGACCGGCGGCCACCTCGACGCCGCGTTTCGCCTGGGCGACGGTGAGCTTCGACCACCACGTGAGGTCGGCGATCGTCGACGGGCCGTGGCCGGTGAGATAGCGGACGATGAACTCGCCGAGCGCCTCGTCCGCCTCGAGCACCCGCGGTGCACGGATCCACTCCTCAGTCAGGACGAGTGCCTGCTGTCTCCCGGCGGGAGGTCCCCAGCAGACCACACCCGACATCGCGAGTTCCATGATGAGGTGTGAGCCTCGTTGACCGTCGATCGGGATCCCGGCGTCGGTGTGGGCCGTCAACAGCTCATCCCTCGTCACGCGCCGATGCCCGCTGAGCAGTCCCTCGGTGAGCGCGCGGGAGCGCGAGAAGGTCTCAGCGTCGAGCTCGAGTTGACGGTGTCTGGCCGCGATCGTCGAGCGGACCCGCGGGACACCGAGTCCGAGCAGCCACCCGAGGTCCTCTGCGGCGACGAGATGCAGGGTGCCGCGCATCGGCCAGGACCGGACTATCGAGCCGTCCTCGAGCGCCGCGAGCACCTCGTCCATCGTGGTGCCGGTCGACCTGACGCCGACCGCCCACAGCGACGAAGCGAGGTCTTGGGCCTGGATCGCGAGCAGCCGCGAGACGACACCCGTGGGGGAGCGGTGATCGGCTCCGTCGAGGAGCTGGGCCGCGAGTCGCGCGCGGAGAACCTGCTGGTCGTCGCGTCCCGTGGTCATGGGACCATCATGCCCGGACGACGGCGGCTAGTCTGGTCTCGTGGCCCTCCGACTCTACGATTCGAAAACGCAGTCCCTCCGGGACTTCGTGCCGCTCCGCGAAGCCGAGGCGGGGCTGTACGTCTGCGGACCGACCGTGCAGTCCTCTCCGCACATCGGACACCTGCGCAGCGCGCTCGTCTACGACCAGCTGCGTCGCTGGCTGACGGCCTCCGGGGTCCGCGTCACACTCGTCCGCAATGTCACCGACATCGACGACAAGATCCTCGCGAATGCCGCCGCCGGCGTCGAGGGCGGGTTCGCCCAGCCCGGCGAGGAGTGGTGGGCGCTCGCCTACCGGTACGAACTCGAGTTCACCGCCGCCTACGGTGCCCTGGGTATCCTGCCCCCGAGCTACGAGCCCCGCGCGACGGCGAGCATCCCCGAGATGCAAGAGCTCATCGAGCGGCTCATCGACGCCGGGCACGCGTACCCGGCTCCCGACGACTCCGGCGACGTCTACTTCGACACCGCCTCATGGAGCCGCTACGGCGAACTCACCCGGCAGAGCGCCGAGCACATGGAGGCCGCGACCGACGCCGACCCGCGCGGCAAGCGGGATCCCCGCGATTTCGCGCTCTGGAAGGGCACCAAGCCTGGGGAGCCGCGCTCGGCGAGTTGGATGTCTCCGTGGGGCGAGGGACGGCCCGGCTGGCACATCGAGTGCTCGGCGATGTCGACCAAGTACCTCGGTGAGGAGTTCGACATCCACGGCGGCGGACTCGACCTCCGGTTCCCCCACCACGAGAACGAGCTCGCCCAGTCGAGCGCAGCCGGCGACCCCTTCGCGCGGTACTGGCTGCACAACGGGCTGGTCGCCGTCACGGGCGGGCAGAAGATGTCGAAGTCCCTCGGCAACTCCGTCTACGCCGCCGACCTCCTGGCAGCAGCCCGGCCGCTCGTCGTCCGGTACTACCTCGGTGCAGCGCAGTACCGATCGACGCTTGAATTCCATCCGGGCGCACTCGCCGAGGCCGAAGCCGCACTCGGACGAATCGAGGGCTTCCTCGATCGCGCCGCCCGCGCCGACCTGCTCACCGAGACGGGCACGGCCGCCAGTCGAGCGACGCTTCCGGCCGCCTTCGTCGAGGCGATGGACGACGACCTGAACATCCCCCGCGCGCTCGCCGTGTTGCATGACGCCGTGCGCGTCGGCAACGCCGCCCTCGATGGCGGCGACGACCTGGCGACAGCCCGCGAGCGTGCGGTCGCCGTCCTCGACATGACCCGGGTGCTCGGCATCGACCCGACCGACCCCTCGTGGTCGTCGGGCACCGACCCCGTCACTCACCGATCCCTGTCCGCACTCGTCGAGCGTCTGCTCGTCGATCGCGCGGACGCCAGGGTCGCCAAGGACTTCGCAGCGGCCGACCGGATCCGCGACGAACTCACAGCGGCTGGGATCACCATCGAAGACACCCCGTCCGGAGCACATTGGAGTATCAGTGGCAAGTAAGCCTTCCCGCCCGACCGGGCCGAAGAAAGCGAAGAAGGGTCCCACCAAGGGCACCGGTGGCCTCGGCCGCAAGGCGCTCGAGGGTCGTGGACCGACGCCCAAGGCCGAGGACCGCGCCTGGCACCCCGCCGGCAAGCGGAAGGCCGCGCAGGAGCGCTACGCGGCTTCCGGCGGCACCGGCAAGCCAAGGCAGGCGGCCGGCCAGAACGGACGCCCGTCCACGAACGGCCGGACCAAGCAGAAGTCGAGCGACGAGTCCGAGGTCGTCACCGGCCGCAACTCCGTCCTCGAAGCGCTCCGCGCGAAGATCCCGGCCACCACGCTGTACGTCGCGACCCGCATCGAGATGGACGACCGGGTGAAGGAGGCGCTCAGCATCGCCACCCGACGCGGGATCCCGGTGCTCGAGGTCATGCGTCCGGAGCTCGACCGCATGGCCGGGTTCGACGGTGTGCACCAGGGCCTCGCCATCAAGGTGCCGCCCTACGAGTACGCGCACCCCATGGAGTTGCTCGACCAGGTCATCGCCCGTGGCGAGAACCCGTTGTTCATCGCCCTCGACGGCATCACCGACCCCCGGAACCTGGGCGCGATCATCCGGTCGACCGCAGCCTTCGGCGGTCACGGAGTGATCCTGCCGCAGCGCCGGAGCGTGGGCCTCACCGCCTCCGCGTGGAAGACTTCGGCAGGAGCGGCGGCTCGGACGCCGGTCGCGATGGCAGCCAACCTCACCCAGACGCTCAAGGCGTTCAAGGAGCGCGGCGTCTTCGTCATCGGTCTCGATGGCGACGGCGACGTCTCCCTTCCCGGGCTCGAACTCGCCGACCAGCCGATCCTCGTGGTCGTCGGCAGCGAGGGCAAGGGCCTGTCGCGCCTCGTCACCGAGACCTGCGACGCGGTCGTGTCGATCCCGATCTCGGCCTCGACTGAATCGCTCAACGCCGGGATCGCGGCCAGCGTGACGCTGTACGAGATCGCGCGCCGCCGTAACGCCGAGTAGGCGACCGGCGGACGCGCCGCACGAACGAGACAGGCCCTCGGAACGGATCTCCGTTCCGAGGGCCTGTCTGTCGTCAGCCGAAGTGACGGACCCGATCAGACCAGGTCTCGCCAGTCGACCGGTCCGGTCATGGCGGCGGGGATGCTGATCGCCTCGGTCGGCGGCACGATCATGGTCGCCTCGTCGCGGCGGTGCCGCAGGACGGTGTTCACGTAGGAACCCACGGCTTCCGCCAGAGGGATGTCGCGACCCTCGTTCTGCGCGAGGAACCAGCGATGTTCCAGGAGCTGGTGGAAGATCTCGGCGGGCTCGAGCTTGCCGCGGAGTTCGCGCGGGATCGCCTTCACCACCGGCTCGAACACGCGGATGAGCCATTCGTGCGCCGCCATCTCCTCGTCGAACCCGTCCTTCCCGAACGAGGCCGAGTAGGCGTCGAGGTCGTTGAGCAGTCGCCTCGCCTGGTTCTCGCCGGCGTCGAGGCCGGTGAGCCGCAGGAGTCGGCGTTGGTGATGCCCGGCGTCGACGACCTTCGGCTGGATCCGCACGGTCGAGCCCTCGTCGGTCGTCTTGATCGCGAGTTCCTCGATGTCGAAGCCGAGTTCGTTCAGGCGGTGGACGCGCTCGGTGATGCGCCAGCGCTCGGACGCGTCGAACGACTCGGAGCCCGTGAGCTCCTTCCAGAGGGACCGGTAGGCGGCGACGATGCCGTTGCTCACGGTGACGGGGTCGAGTTCGGCGTCCGCGCGTCCGCCGGCCTCGAGATCGAGGAGCTCGCCGGCGATGTTCACCCGGGCGATCTCGAGGTCGTTCTCACGCTGCCCGTTCGACAGGCCGCCCTCGTAGAGCTTGCCCGTCTCGGCGTCGACGAGATAGGCCGCGAAGGCGCCCGCGTCGCGCCGGAAGAGCGTGTTCGACAGCGACACGTCGCCCCAGAAGAAGCCGACGATGTGCAGACGGACGAGGAGGACGGCAAGCGCGTCGACGAGGCGGGTCGCGGTGTCGGGCCGGAGGGTGCCCTGGAAGAGTGCACGGTAGGGGAGTGAGAACTTCAGGTGCCGCGTCACGAGCACGCTCGGCAGCTCGCGGCCCTTGCGGTCGCTCCGGTTCGTGATGACCGCGAGCGGGTCGACGCAGGGGATGTCGAGGCGCTGCAGCGTGCGCAGCATGTCGTACTCGCCCTTCGCCATCTCCGCGGTCGTCTCCTTGACGGCGATGACGTAGCCGGACAGGTTCGCGAACCGGACCAGGTGGCGCGAGATGCCCTTCGGGAGCGAGGCGATGGCCTCATTCGGCCAGTTCTCGAGGGGGAGCTCCCAGGGGAGGTCGAGCAGCGCCGGGTCGACGGTGGCAGCGGTGATGTTCAATGCGCCGGACATGGTGCGGAGCGCTCCTCGGGGATCGTCGTGCTGAGACTGGACATGCGAAAACGACGATGGCCGAGCGATCGGAGACCGACCGCTCGACCATCGTCGGCGGGAAACTAGATCGAGGAGGACACGACCGGCTTGTTGCCCAGACGCTCACCCGATGCCGAGTCGAACGCGTGCACGTGGTGCGGCGTCGGCGCGAGGAACACCGTGTCGCCGATGTGTGCGTGGTTGCGACCGTCGACGCGGGCGACGATGTCGGTGCGCTTGCCGGAGACGTCGGTGTGGCCGTACAGGTAGCCGTCGGCGCCGAGCTCCTCGACGAGGTCGACGGTCACCTCGATGCCGGAGCCCGAGTTGCTGGACACGGTGATGTCCTCGGGGCGCACGCCGACCGTGACGTTCTTCGACGGTGCGGCATCGGTGATCTCGCGCTCGACCGGGATGATGAAGCCGCCGAGCTTGATGCCGCCGTCGGCGATCTCACCCTCGAACAGGTTCATGGCCGGGCTGCCGATGAAGCCGGCGACGAAGACGTTGTTCGGCTTCTCGTAGAGGTCGCGCGGGGTGCCGACCTGCTGCAGGATGCCGTCCTTGAGGACCGCGATGCGGTCGCCCATGGTGAGCGCCTCGGTCTGGTCGTGGGTGACGTAGACGGTGGTGACGCCGAGACGACGCTGCAGCGACGCGATCTGGGTGCGGGTCTGGACGCGGAGCTTGGCGTCGAGGTTCGACAGCGGCTCGTCCATGAGGAAGACCTGGGGCTGACGGACGATGGCTCGACCCATCGCGACGCGCTGACGCTGACCACCGGAGAGCGCCTTCGGCTTGCGGGTCAGGTAGTCCTCGAGGTCGAGGAGCTTGGCGGCTTCGAGCACGCGGGTGGCACGCTCTTCCTTGCCGACACCGGCGATCTTGAGCGCGAAGCCCATGTTCTCGGCGACGGTCATGTGCGGGTAGAGCGCGTAGTTCTGGAACACCATCGCGATGTCGCGGTCCTTCGGCGGCACGTCGGTGACGTCGCGGTCGCCGATGAAGATGTGGCCGTCGTTGACCTCTTCGAGGCCCGCGAGCATGCGGAGGGAGGTGGACTTGCCGCAGCCGGACGGGCCGACGAGGACGAGGAATTCGCCGTCGGCGACCTCGAGGTTCAGCTTGTCGACCGCGGGGCGGGTGCCACCCGGGTAGAAACGGGTTGCGTTGTCGAACGTCACAGACGCCATGGTTGTTCTCCTTCACCGGCAGGTACGTGCCGGACGATCCGTTGTGAATGGACGCGAACCCGTCATCGATGGCCGGTTCGCCGTTCCAGTATGCCACGACCACCTGTGAATGGAAGGTCCAGCGACCAGCGGATCTCTCGGTGGACGCACAGCCGGCTCCCGGCCTGGTTTGGGCCTCTCTCAGGCGGCAGGTCTACGATTACTCTGTTTGGCGCTGCCTCGTCTCCGCAGCGCGAGCCCCCCGAAACGAGGATCAATGTCTGGCGCTGGATCGCAGAACCGACCGACCAAGAACGAACGACGCGACGCGGCACGCGAGAAGGCGCGGGTGCTGCGCGAGCAGCAGAAGCGCCGCGACCGCCGCAACCGGGTGCTGCTTCAGGGCGGCATCGTGCTCGGTGCGCTCGCGATCGTGGCGGTGGTGGCGGTCATCATCGTGACGTCGATCAAGCCCGCCGGACCGGTCCCGACCGCGGCGAAGAACGACGGCTTCACCGTCTCCGCCGGCTTGCAGCTGGTCGGAGCCCCGGCCAGTGCGTCCACGCCGACGCCGAGCGCGACCGATCCGGCCGCCCCCGCGGAGCCCGCCCCGGCTGAGACGCCGGCAGCCACCGAGACCCCCGCCGCCGACGGCGTCGAGATCTCCGTCTACCAGGACTTCCTCTGCCCCTACTGCGGTCAGTTCGAGACCACGAACGCGGAGCAGGTCAAGGGCTGGCTCGAGGCCGGCGCCGCGACGTACACGGTGCACCCCCTCGCAACGCTGAGCAACTTGTCGCTCGGGACGCAGTACTCGCTGCGCGCTTCGAACGCGGCCGCCTGCGTCGCGGAGTACTCGCCGAACGACTTCTTCTCCTTCAACACCGCACTGTTCGAGAACCAGCCCAAGGAGAACACCGAGGGCCTGACCGACGCCGAGCTGAAGTCGATCGCCAAGGGCGTCATCTCCGGCGGCGAGAAGAAGATCAACGCCTGCATCGACGACGGCACCTACAAGTCGTGGGTGAAGGACTCGACCGACCGTGCGCGCAGCGGCCCGCTGCCCGGCACCGACGTCGCCAAGGTCGAGGGGACGCCGACCATCCTGGTGAACGGCAAGCAGTACACGGGTTCGCTCACCGATGCCGAGCAGTTCGCGGCCTTCGTCCTCGCCGTCTCGAGCGAGAGCTACTCCACCGGAACGCCGACGCCGGGTGCCAGCGAGTCGCCCGTGACCAACGGCTGATCCGCCGTCATCGTAGGATGGACGGGACCGGGGCCAGCCCCTGTCGGCCGACGTGGCGCAATTGGTAGCGCAACGCTCTTGTAAAGCGTAGGTTACGGGTTCAAGTCCCGTCGTCGGCTCCAGCCGAGAACCGCCCGCTCAGCCTGCTGAGTGGGCGGTTCCTCATTGGAAGGAACCCTCCCGTGACCCGTGTCCCAGCGCCGCTCGCGCTCCTCATCGCCGTCGTCAGCGGTGCCTTCATCGCGGTGCAGGCCCGGTTGAACGGCGAGCTCGGCGCGCGACTCGGCGATGGGTTCACCGCAGCTGCGATCTCGTTCGGCGGCGGGTTGATCATCCTCACCGTCGGACTGGCGCTGTCCCGTACCGGTCGTCGCGGTCTCTCCACGGTGGCCGGTGCCGTCCGACGCAGGGAGATGCCCTGGTGGACGGTGCTCGGTGGGTGTGCCGGCGCGTTCCTCGTGCTCTCGCAGGGGCTCACCGCCGCCACGCTCGGCGTCGCCCTCTTCACGGTCGCGGTCGTCGCCGGCCAGACGGCGAGCGGACTCGTGCTCGACCGGATCGGTTTCGGCCCGGGAGGTGTCGTCGGGTTCAGCGTCCAGCGCGTCCTCGGGGCGGTCGTCGCCCTCGTCGCAGTCGGCGTCGCGGTCTCGGGCGAGCTCGGCGGGAGCATCCCACTCGGACTGCTCGTCCTCCCGCTCCTCGCCGGCATCGGGATCGGCTGGCAGCAGGCGGTCAACGGACGGGTCAAGATGCGGGCGCAGAGCACGCTCGCCGCCACGTTCATCAACTTCATCGTGGGAACGGTCGTGCTGGTCATCGCCGCCGTGCTCCACGCGGTCATCGTGGCGCCGCCCGGACCGCTCCCGGGGGAGTGGTGGCTCTACCTCGGCGGCCCGATCGGATGCGTGTTCATCGCCGTGGCGGCGTTCCTCGTGCAGCACACGGGCGTGCTCATCCTCGGCCTCGGCACGGTGGCCGGTCAGACCCTGAGTGCGCTCGCCCTCGACCTGCTCCTGCCCACCGACGACGGCGGCGTGCATGTCGCGACGGTCATCGGGACACTCCTCGCGTTCGCCGCCGTGGCGATCGCATCGGCGCGGTTCAGGCGTCGCCCCACGGCATCGTCAACCGCCGACTGAGTCGAGCCGTCGGATGCCGTGAGCGACTCCGTCCTCAGGGCATGGAGCTGAGGTGCGCCTTCGCGTTGATCGTCTTGCGGCGCCCTGTGCGAGCGTTACCCGGCTTCCCTCCGACGTACAACCAGCCGAGGAGCTCCTCGCCCTTCTTCAGACCGTGTGCCTTCCGGACCGCTTTGGCGCGAGTGGCGCCGCCCGTGCGCCAGAACACGCCCCACCCGGCGTCGTCGAGCAGGAGGCTGACCATGTGGGCCACTCCGGCCGCGACCGCCTCCTGCTCCCAGGCGGGCACCTTCGACTTCTTCACGCTGACGACGACCGCGAGCAACAGGGGCGCGCGGAGCGGCTTCGTCGAGGGCTTCGAGTCGCCCTCCGCCTTCGCGAGCGCCCGGCCGAGCTTCACCCGGTCGTCGCCGCGGAGGGTGATGACCCGCCACGGACGCAGGGCACTGTGGTCGGCCACTCGACCGGCCGCCCCGAGGACCTCGAGGAGTTCCGCGTCACTCGGAGCGACGTCGGTGACCTTGGACCACGAACGGCGCCCGGCGACGGCGGCGAGGACTGGACGCTCGACCGGTTCGGTCACTCCGTCGGCTCGGCGGTGTCGGCCGCGGCGAAGTTGAGCGCGATCGAGTTCATGCAGTAGCGGTCGCCGGTGGGCGTCCCGAAGCCGTCGTCGAACACGTGGCCGAGGTGCGAGCCGCAGTTGGCGCACCGGACCTCGGTACGCACCATGCCGAGGGTGCGGTCCTCGATGAGCTGCACCGCCTCGGGGTTCACGGACTCGTAGAAGCTCGGCCATCCACAGCCGGAATCGAACTTGGTACCACTCTTGAAGAGTTCGGCGTTGCAGGCGGCACAGGTGTAGAGGCCCGCGCGCGACTCGTCGAGGAGCTCACCGGTCCAGGCCCGCTCGGTCGCCGCTCCGCGGAGGACCTGATACTGCTCCGGCGTGAGTTCCTCGCGCCACTGCTCATCGGTCTTCGACACGTCGTACGTCATGCTGCTCCATTCGTCTCGGTCATCCTACGTGCGGGGCTGCCTCGTGCATGCGGCTCCCGACGTATTCCATAACACTGCACCGAGCCTGATCCTTCCCGGTGAACGTCGGCCCTCGCCGGGGTGGATGCGGCCCGGCGGGCATCGGCTGAATAGACTTGGACGACGGCGGACCGGAGCATGACTCCACGGTCGCCGCATCGGCACCGATCGGCAGGAGATGAGCATGCAGCCAGCGTCGCGCACGCCTGCCGATGACGACGCGTCGACGCCGACGGGAGGCCTCGACCAGCGCGAGCTCGAGATCCTCGAGTTCGAGTCCCACTGGATGCAGCACGTCGGGGCCAAGGAGGCCGCCATCCGCGACCGCTTCGCCCTGTCCCCGGCCCGGTACTACCAACTGCTCGGCGCGCTCATCGACTCGCCGTCCGCCCTCGCCCACGACCCCATGCTGATCAAGCGGCTGCAGCGCACCCGCGACGCCCGACTCTCGGCGCGAGGAGCCTCGGCTCCCCGCACCGACGGCTGAGCAGCTCTCGGAGACCACACCATGGCTGAATCCTTCCCGCCCGACCGCTTCGACGAGGTCCCCGACCTCAAGCGCGTCGGCGCGCACCGTGCCCCTGCTCCCAAGGGACGCGGCTGGATCGCCTTCCTCGTCGCCGTGGTCGCCACGCTCGTACTCGTGGGGGTCGGCACCTTCGCCCTGTTCGGGTTGAACGACCGGATCGACTTCTTCGGCGGCTCGCAGAGCCCGAGCGCCACGCTCACGCCGACCCCCACCCCGACCGAGGCTGCCCCCGTCGTCGACCCCGCGGCCAGCATCCTCGTCCTGAACGGCACACCCACCGCCGGCCTCGCCGCATCGGCGGCGGCAGCGATCGCGGCTGCCGGCTTCACGCAGCAGATCGGGACGAGCGACGCCAGCACGGAGGACGTCACGACGAGCGGCGTCTACTACCAGGATCCGTCGCAGGAGGGCGTCGCCCGCGCCATCGCGAACGCGCTCGGCGGCATCCCGATCCAGATCACGGACACGTACGCGATCCCCGTCGAGGAGGGCGAGGCGCCGGTCCTCCGCATCGTCGTCGTGGTCGGCGCGGACTACCAGCCTGCCGCCTGAGCGCGGCTGGAGCGGGTCGATCGCTCGGGTCGCCGGCACGCCGTGTTTCCGGAGTGTTTCCTCCATGTTGAGTTGTCGTATCACTCCGCCCCGTTTGTCGATTTCGGGGTGAATCCGCGCGGTGCTCCGGATTAGTATCTGGAACTGGCCGCTCATCCCGTCCCGTCTCGACTCGCCCCCGGGTCCACTTCGGCGCAGGGTGGTCACCGGGGTCCCGATCCCGGATGGCAGGTCCGGGTTCGGCAACAGTCGATGCCTGCGAGCACGCAGCAATGGGAGTATGAAATGGCGAACGGAACCGTCAAGTGGTTCAACGCTGAGAAGGGCTTCGGCTTCATCACGGTCGACGACGGTGGACAGGATGTCTTCGTCCACTACTCGGCGATCGACATGAGCGGCTACAAGTCCTTGGAAGAGGGCCAGGCGGTCGTCTTCGAGGTCGGCACTGGAGCAAAGGGGCCTCAGGCCGAGGGTGTGCGCCTGGCGTAGCCGCTGATCAGGTACGCGATTCCTGCGACGCCGTCCACTTCGGTGGGCGGCGTCGTTCGTCGTTCCGGGGCTGTTCCCGGGAGTTCGCTCAGGGCGCCGGTGCTCACTTGCACTCCCACCCCCTGAGTGCCAGAATCGACTTAGCACTCGTACTCATTGAGTGCTAACAACGTTCATGACGTCCGGGAGGGACGAAAAACACACATGGCTAAGATCATTGCTTTCGACGAGGAGGCCCGTCGCGGCCTCGAGCGTGGACTGAACATTCTTGCTGACACGGTCAAGGTCACCCTTGGGCCGCGCGGTCGCAACGTTGTCCTCGAGAAGAAGTGGGGCGCCCCCACGATCACCAACGACGGCGTGTCCATCGCCAAGGAGATCGAACTCGACGACCCGTACGAGAAGATCGGCGCGGAGCTCGTCAAGGAGGTCGCCAAGAAGACCGACGACGTCGCCGGCGACGGCACCACCACGGCGACCGTGCTGGCACAGGCGCTCGTCCGCGAGGGCCTCCGCAACGTCGCCGCAGGCGCCGACCCCATCAGCCTCAAGCGCGGCATCGAGAAGGCCGTCGAGGCCGTCACGGTCGAGCTCATCGCCAACGCCAAGGAGGTGGAGACCAAGGAGGAGATCGCTGCGACCGCTTCCATCTCCGCCGGCGACACCACCATCGGCGAGATCATCGCCGAGGCGATCGACAAGGTCGGCAAGGAGGGCGTCGTCACCGTTGAGGAGTCGAACACCTTCGGCACCGAGCTCGAGCTCACCGAGGGCATGCGCTTCGACAAGGGCTACCTGTCGCAGTACTTCGTGACAGACCCCGACCGCCAGGAAGCGGTGTTCGAGGACCCCTACATCCTCATCGCCAACCAGAAGATCTCCGCGATCAAGGACCTCCTGCCGATCGTCGACCAGGTCATCCAGTCGGGCAAGCAGCTCCTCATCATCGCTGAGGACGTCGACGGCGAAGCTCTCGCGACGCTCGTCGTCAACAAGATCCGTGGCATCTTCAAGTCCGTCGCCGTCAAGGCTCCGGGCTTCGGCGACCGCCGCAAGGCTCAGCTGCAGGACATCGCCATCCTCACCGGTGGCCAGGTCATCTCCGAGGAGGTCGGCCTCAAGCTCGAGACCGTTACCCTCGACCTGCTCGGCCGTGCTCGCAAGGTCGTCATCACCAAGGATGAGACCACCATCGTCGAGGGTGCCGGCGACGCCGACGCCATCGCCGGTCGTGTCTCGCAGATCCGCAAGGAGATCGACAACACCGACAGCGACTACGACCGCGAGAAGCTCCAGGAGCGTCTCGCCAAGCTCGCGGGCGGTGTTGCGGTCATCAAGGCCGGTGCAGCGACCGAGGTCGAGCTCAAGGAGCGCAAGCACCGCATCGAGGACGCCGTTCGCAACGCGAAGGCTGCCGTCGAAGAGGGCATCGTCGCCGGTGGTGGCGTCGCCCTGATCCAGGCTGGCAAGACCGCGTTCGAGAAGCTCGAGCTCGTCGGTGACGAGGCGACCGGTGCGAACATCGTCAAGGTCGCCATCGACGCTCCGCTCAAGCAGATCGCGCTCAACGCGGGCCTCGAGCCTGGCGTCGTCGCCGACAAGGTCCGCAACCTGCCCGTCGGACACGGCCTCAACGCCGCGACCGGTGAGTACGTCGACATGCTCGCTGCGGGCATCAACGACCCGGTGAAGGTCACGCGCTCCGCGCTGCTCAACGCAGCGTCGATCGCCGGTCTGTTCCTCACCACCGAGGCCGTCGTCGCCGACAAGCCGGAGAAGAACCCGGCTCCGGCCGGCGACCCGACCGGTGGCATGGACTTCTAAGTCCGCAGCAACACCTGCGCAGGGCGTCTCCTTCGGGAGGCGCCCTGCGTCGTTTCGCCTGCATCGCTGGGGGGGGGGGGGGGGGGCTCTGGAGCGTGTATGTGCCTCGCGGCATGTTCGGACGAAACGTTGTGAAGCCGTGACTGGACGCCCGCAGGACGGGGCCAGTGCGTCTCTCAGCCCGAACCATGACACGACTCGCTCTCGCCGGAACGTTCTGACTGGCCGAGTACGTGTGCCGAAGTCGTATCCGCCGAAACGCTCGAGTCCACCCTTGATCTCACTTCGCCCAGCTGGGAACCGGGCTTCAGCTATCGGTCCAGCAACGTCTCCTACGGTGCGGTGCTCGTCGCTGGGGGCCAGACGTGCGGCTTCGCCGGCGCGGAGTCCGGACGAACCGGATCGATCGACACGCTCCGCGGCGCTGGACCCGCGTTTGCGGACTCGCTGACGCTCGCGCGAACTGCCCCCGGCGTCTCGGTCGTCGAGATCGACGGGCGATAGCGCGTTCGTGCGCGTCAGTCCGACGATCACCGATCGGGCTGAGCTCGAGATGAACCTCCGCGGAACCTGGGTCACGATCACGGTCGGTGGAGCGTCGATGCTGGGAGACGGGTCGCTCACGGCCACGGAGCGGGTCATCGCGCTGGCGACGGCCATGGCGGCGGCCTGACGTCGATCGAGTCGTTCCAGCCGCCGCCGGAGCGTCACCCGCTGAACATGCTCGCGTTCGCCCGCTCGATCTCGGCGTACTGCGTGCCCGCGACGGCGAGCGCTCGGCTGATCTCGCCGAGGTTCTCCTCGACCTGACGCTGGGTGCCCCTCCAGCGCTCGACGACACCGTGGAACGCGGCCGCTGCAGCGCCGGTCCATTGGCCGTCGAGTGCCGCCAGCTGCGTGTGCAGGCGGGCTACCTCGTTCTGGATCTGCTCGATCGTGACGCGTGCCGCCGTGGAAGCGCGCTCGACCGCGTCGCTGTCGACCTGGAAAGTGGCCATCGGGAACTCCGTTCGTCCGGGCGATGCCTGTCATCGCCGCTACCGAGACGGTAGGTGCTCGCCACCGGCCGGAACCGGCCAGGAAGGACTCGGGCGCGCACTCCGGAGCAGACCGGAGCCTGTGGAGGAGGGTCGAGCCAGCCCGCCGGCGGGTCAGGCCGGAGGGCCCGCGATGACGATGGGGCTCGTGGCCGCTGACGGTGCGAGCGGCAGGATGACGCGGAACGTCGCGCCGCCGCCGGGGGTCTCGGTCACGTCGACCGTGCCACCGTGCGCCGCGACGATGGAGGCGACGATGGCTAGTCCGAGGCCGCTGCCGCCCGTCTCGCGGGTCCGCGAACTGTCGGCACGCCAGAAGCGCTGGAAGATCTTCTCGCGGATCTGTGGCGGGATACCCTCGCCGTGGTCGACGATGGCGATACTGGCGGTCCCGGCACGGGCGTCCGTGCCGACCGCGAGCTCGATCGGGCTGTCGGCGGGCGTGAAGCGCAGGGCGTTTCCGATGAGGTTCGTGACGACCTGCCGGATCTTGTTCTCCTCGCCGAGGACGATCGGCGGCACGGCCAGGGTCAGTGGTTCGGCGATGGGCTTCGTGTCGGGCGTGGTGGCGTCGCCGGACGGCTTCGGCCGACGCCGGAAGCGGTTGAACGTCGCGCCGAAGATCGGCCCGGTCGAGTTCGTCTGGGCTGGTGCGTCGGCAGTGGCCGGGGACTCGCCGGTGGTCTCGGAGGCATCGTCGTCGACGGCTCGCGCCATGCGTTCGTCGCGGACCACCTGGACCGTGCGCCCGGGGGCCTGGGCGGTGGTGTCGAGCGCGGCGTCGCGCGCGATCGGGAGCAGGTCGACGGGGGCGACATTCAGTGGTCGCGTCTCATCGAGGCGGGCGAGCTGGAGGAGGTCCTCGACGAGCGCACCCATGCGGATGGCCTCCTTCTCGATGCGCTCCATGGCCTGTGCCACGTCCTGCGGCGTCTGGAGGGCACCCATCCGGTAGAGCTCGGCGTAGCCGCGCACGGAGACGAGCGGGGTGCGGAGCTCGTGGCTCGCATCCCCGACGAAGTTCCGCATCTGCTCGATGGTCTTCCCGCGATCCGAGTACGCGCGGTCGATGCGAGCCAGCATCGTGTTGAGTGATCGGCTGAGTCGCCCCACCTCGGTGTTCGGTGTCGAGCCGGCGAGTCGCTGGCTGAAGTCACCGTCGGCGAATGCGGCGGCCGTCCGTTCCACCTGGCGGAGCGGTTCGAACGTGCCGGTCACCAGCCACCGGGTGAGGAGCGCTCCGACCACGATGATGAGCACGCCGAGGACGAAGAAGATCGTGAGGTAGGTCGCGATGGTGTTGTCGGTGCCCTGCATCGAGATGGCGACCCATGCCGCTCCCGTGCGGAACCCGTCGAGGGTGACCGGGACGGAGACCGCGTGGTACACGATCGTGCCACTCGCGTTGGTGGTCGTGTAGATCTGGGTCCCGCTCGCGGCGACGTCGTTCGCGCTGAGGTGCGCCGGGTGTTCGGGAGCGATGCTGTCGTCCCACCCGGACGAGGCGCGGAGTTCGCCGTTCGTGTCGTACACGGCGACGAACAGCGTCGAGGGGGCGTCGAGCTGGAGTTGTCCGTCCTCGGAGATCTCACCGACGATCTTGCCCTTGGCGGCAGTGACCAGACTGTCGTTCGCCTGCTGGGTGAGGACCTCTTTGAGGAGCGGGGTCGTCCCCATGCCCGCGACGAGCAGGCCGAAGGCGAGGACGAGCACCGTCACCCCGGTGATCTTCGTCCGGAGTGAGACGCTGCTCCACCAGGTGGACAGGGAATCGGCCATCGGGTGGGGGCTACGCCTTTCCGGCCTTGAGCATGTAGCCGAATCCGCGCTTGGTCTGGATGAGCGGCTCGCTGGAGAACTGGTCGAGCTTCCTGCGCAGGTAGGAGATGTAGCTCTCGACGATGCCGGCGTCGCCGTTGAAGTCGTACTCCCAGACGTGGTCGAGGATCTGGGCCTTCGACAGGACACGGTTCGGGTTGAGCATGAGGTAGCGGAGGAGCTTGAACTCGGTCGGGCTGAGGTCGATCGGGGTGTCGCCGACGAGGACCTCGTGGGTGTCCTGGTCCATCGTCAGCTCGCCGGTGCGGATCACTGCATCCTCGTCGGCCTGCATGGTCCGGCGAAGGATGGCCTTGATGCGTGCCACGATCTCGTCGAGGCTGAACGGCTTGGTGACGTAGTCGTCGCCGCCGACCGTGAGGCCCGTGATCTTGTCCTCGGTGTCGTCCTTCGCGGTGAGGAAGAGGATGGGCGCCGTGTAGCCGGCGCTGCGGAGGCGCTTGGTGACGCCGAAGCCGTTCATGTCCGGCAGCATCACGTCGAGGATGATGAGGTCGGGCTCCTCCTCGAGGACCGCTGAGATGGCGGCTGCGCCGTTGCCCACGGCACGGACGGCGAAGCCGGCGAATCGCAGGCTGGTGGTGAGGAGGTCGCGGATGTTCGGTTCGTCGTCGACGATGAGGATGCGGGGTCCGGTCATGACACCATTATCTGCACGTTTCTTGAGACTTTTCTGAGAGCCTGTTTCACGCGGTCTGCAGGGCGTGGGCGTCGAGGATCGTGTAGCTGTAGCCCTGTTCGGCGAGGAAGCGTTGGCGGTTCTGCGCGAACTCCTGATCGACCGTGTCGCGCGACACCAGCGTGTAGAAGCTCGCGGTGAGTCCCGTGGACTTCGGGCGCAACAGGCGGCCGAGACGCTGCGCCTCCTCCTGTCGTGAACCGAACGATCCCGACACCTGGATGGCGACGGTCGCTTCGGGCAGGTCGACCGAGAAGTTCGCGACCTTCGAGACGACGAGCACCTGCTCGGTGCCGTCGCGGAAGGCCTGATAGAGCCGTTCGCGCTCGTCGACCGGCGTTGCGCCCGTCAACTGCGGGGCACCGAGCGTCTCTGCCAGCTCCTCGATCTGATCGAGGTACTGCCCGATGACGAGGATCTGCTCGCCACGGTGCCGTTCGACGAGCTGCCGGACGACGTCGAGCTTCGCCGGGGCGGTCGCCGCGAGGCGGTATCGCTCGTCGTCGGCGGATGCGGCGTAGGTGAGTCGGTCCGCCTGGGGCAGGTCGACGCGCACCTCGAAGCACGCGGCGGGGGAGATGAAGCCCTGCGCCTCGATCTCCTTCCACGGGGCGTCGAACCGCTTCGGGCCGATGAGCGAGAAGACGTCGCCCTCGCGGCCGTCCTCCCGGATGAGCGTCGCCGTCAGGCCGAGGCGACGCCGCGCCTGCAGCTCGGCGGTGAGCTTGAAGACGGGTGCCGGGAGCAGGTGCACCTCGTCGTAGACCACGAGGCCCCAGTCCATGGCGTCGAGCAGCGCGAGGTGGGCGTACTCGCCCTTCCGCTTGGCCGTGAGGATCTGGTAGGTCGCGATCGTGACCGGCTTGACCTCCTTCACCTGCCCCGAGTACTCGCCGATCTCCTCGGCGGTGAGGGAGGTGCGCTTCAACAGCTCGTCGCGCCACTGCCGTGCCGACACCGTGTTCGTGACGAGGATCAGGGTGTTGGTGGACGCCGTCGCCATCGCCCCGGCGCCGACCAGGGTCTTGCCCGCACCACAGGGGAGCACCACGACGCCGGAACCGCCGGAGAAGAAGTTGTCGACCGCCTGCTGCTGATAGTCGCGGAGGTGCCAGCCGTCCTCGACCAGGTCGATCTGGTGCGGCGTGCCGGCGGTGTACCCGGCGAGGTCCTCGGCGGGCCAGCCCAGCTTCACGAGTTCCTGCTTGAGCGCACCGCGTGCCCACGGCTCGACGAGGAAGGTGTCCGGCGTCGGGTGCCCGATGAGGAGGGGCGCGATCCGCTTGGCGCCGGCCACCTCGGTCAGGATCGGGAGGTCCGTGGAGCGGAGGACGAGCTCGCCCTCCTCGGAGCGTTCGATCACGAGCCGGCCGTAGCGGTTGACGGTCTCGCGCATGTCGATCGTCACGGACGCGGGGATGGAGAACTTCGAGTACCGCTCCAGCGTCTCGATCATCTGGTCGGCATCGTGCCCGGCGGCCCGTGCGTTCCAGAGTCCGAGACGGGTGATCCGGTAGGTGTGGATGTGCTCCGGCGCGCGTTCGAGCTCGGCGAACACCGAGAGATCGTGGCGGGCGTCCTCGGCGAGCGGGTGGGCGACCTCGAGCAGCACGGTGCGGTCGCTTTGGACGATCAGTGGTCCATCAGACATAACGGTCGAGTCTACCGGCGGATCCGGTGCGCAACCCCCTGAGCGAGCGCTCAGCCGGCGATCCGGACCTCGGTGATCATCGCGAGCGGCAGGGTGCGTTCGACGTCGGCCGACCGGTCCAGACCGCGCAGGCGACCGCCGGCAAGGCTCACCGGTTCGATCGTGAACGTGGATCGGCGCTCGCCGTGCTGCAGCTGCACGGTGACCGGCGTGTGGTCGCGGACGGCGATCTCCAGTTGCTTGGCCAACCATGCGCTGCTCGTGTCGCCGCTGTCGTCGGCGCGGAGCCGCGACACCAGATCCGGTTCCGTCGAGGCGGCCGGAGCGGAGAGGTTGGTGCGCATGACCGGCTGCCGGCGGATCCGGAGCGGTGCGCCGCCGTCGTCCTCCGCGACCACCGGGTAGCGCGCGTCGTGGAGCGCCCAGTAGACCGTCGCCGCCTCGATCCGGCTGGTGAGCCGGTGCTCGTCGCTCGGACGGAGACCGAGGGCCACGAGGCTCTGGTCGACCGAGATCGCCGCGATCAGGCCGGCGTCCTCGGAGCGGATGTAGCTGCTGCGTCCAGGGTCGGCCGAGGCGTCGGCCGACGCGCGGATCGTCCCGACGCGGACGAGGCCGAATCGGGAAGCGGCCTCGGACACGAGGTACCGCAGGGGTTGAGGGACGCCGGTCAGGGAGATCGACTCGAGGTACGCGAGCAGGTCCTCGGCCGTGTCTCCGTCGGCGAGGGCCCGGGTGACGCTCGCGGTCGTGATGCGGTACCTCGACGCCTGAGCGCGCCCCTCCGGCTCCGCGAGGGCCCGGAGTCGCACGTCGAGTTCCGCCGTCGGGGGACCGAGCGCAATGACCGTCAGGTCGTCCTGGAGGACGACCTGCGACACCTCGGCGGGGAGCATGGACGCGAGCGTCGAGGCCGCGTCGGCCGCGTGGTCGTCGACGAGGAGTCGTCCGAATCCGCTGGTCGCGCCGTCGACGGTGATCCCGAGCAGCTCGGCGACCGCGTCGACCGCCCGCGTCGGCGCCACGACGGCATCCTCCGCCAACGGGTACCACCAGCTGAGCTCTTCGACCAGGTCGACGGAACCGCGCCGGTACGCCGTCAGGATGCGATCGCGGATCGTGGCCGGGATCGCGTCGCGCCAGGCTGTCGCGAGACGGAGCCAGCGTTCCGCGGTGGCCGACGCCAGCCAGGCCTCGCCGACCTCGCTCAGGCGGATGGCGGAGCCGATCGCGTCCGTGAGCCCGGCAGCCGACGCCACGGACAGGGCGAGCTCGATCTGGTCGGGCGTGCTCGCCGCCGCGGCTGCGAGCCGTTTGAGGTCCGGCATGGACGGGGCTCCACGGCCGAGCAGGCGTGCGGGCTCGCGGTCGAGTTCATGGAGGCTCTCGCCGACGATGCCGACCGCGCCGGCCGCTCGCTCGCTCGCGAGGGCGTCCGTGTCGGGCGAGGGGCGGGTCGCGTGGGACGTCGGCGCCGCCGCCGGAAGTCGGAGTTCTGCTCGGCCTGGTCTGCCGCTCGCCGTCCACTCCTCGAACACCGCGGCCACCGCGCTCACCGGCCTGATCGGACCGGCTCCGTCGTCCAGCACGAGGATGTCCCGCTCCAGCCGCTCCAGGGCGGCATCCACCTCCGACTGCTCGCGTCCGAGCGCGGTCGCGAGCGAGTGGCGCTCGGTCCCGTCCAGCGCGGCGGCGAGCACTGCAAGGGTGTCCCGGTCGAGCAGTGCCATCCGGCGGGCGACGCTCGCATCGTCCAACAGGGCCTCGGCGAAGTCGAAGAAGTCCGCGATGCGGGCTGAGGAGGCCCTGCGGTCGGGAGTCAGCCGGCGGAGCGCGTCGTCCGGGAGCTCCCGGAGGCGGCGCGCGATCGCGAAGGCCTCGCCCATGGTCGTCAGCGCGGCGACTGACCGCGGGACTCGCGGGACCGTCGTACGGCACCCACGATGATGAGCGTGATCAGCATCAGGAAGGCGATCGGGAGTCCGACGAGCGGCAGGATCGTCACGACCGGCCAGACGCCGACGGCGAAGTCGCCCTGCTCGAGGCCGGTGGCGGTGCCGACCATCACCGCGACGAATGCGGCGATCGACACGGCGACGATCGTCACGACCATGTAGGCCAGGATCCGTTCGGGCCGCGAGATGCTCGGCGTCTGCTCATCAGTCACGCTCCCAGGATAGAGGCACGCGGCTGCTGCACCGAATAGGCTGGGGGCCGAGGACCGATGGTCCTCTCGATCGCGCTTCCTGCGCGATCACCGCACGGCGCTGCATTTTCTGCGCACGACACACAGCGAGGTTCCCATGCCCACCGGCAAGGTCAAGTTCTACGACGAGGAGAAGGGCTTCGGCTTCATCAGCTCTGATGACGGCCAGGAGGTCTTCCTGCACGCTTCCGCACTGCCTGCGGGCACGGCCGGCGTGAAGCCGGGGACGCGGCTCGAGTTCGGCATCGCCGACGGCAAGCGCGGCGCCCAGGCGCTGTCCGTGCGCGTCCTCGAGGCTCCGCCCAGCCTCGTCAAGCTGAAGCGCAAGCCGGCCGACGACATGGCGATCATCGTCGAGGACCTCGTGAAGCTCCTCGACGGCATCGGCGGCGACCTGCGCCGCGGCAAGTACCCGAACAGCAGTCACAGCACGAAGATCGCTGCCGTGCTGCGCAAGGTCGCGGACGAGCTGGATGCCTGACGCCGATCAGGAGACGCCCGTCGAGGATCGCGACGTCACGGCCGAGACGGACACACGAGCCGAGTCGGACGAGCATCGCTCGGACGACGGCACCGATGGCGAGTCGACCCCGGCACCCGTGCCGGACGAGACCCTGATCGCCGCCGTGGAGCTCGCGCGCGAAGCGCTGCAGGAGATCACGCCCGCGAGCACGGTCGGTGAGCCGGCCGGGCACGTCGTGGTCGATGATCACGTCGTCTCGCTGCTGTTCGCGAACACCATGGCGGGCTACCCCGGATGGTTCTGGACGGTGACGCTCTCGCGGACCGCAGACGACGCTGCGCCGAACGTGCTCGAGACGGAGCTGATGCCCGGCGACGGCGCGTTGCTGGCTCCGCAGTGGGTGCCGTGGTCGGAACGCCTCGCGGACTACCGCGCCGCGCAGGAGGCAGCGGCTGCGGCTGCGGCTGACGACGCGCTCGACGACGCGGACGACTCCGACGAGTTCGACGACGACGATGTCGCGCTGTCCGGGGACCCCCGCGACCGCGACCGCGACGGCATCGAACTCGAGTACGACGAGGACGACGTCGATGCGGCGTCGGACGACTCGGATGACGACGACTCGGACGAGGACGAGGACGACTCGGACGAGGACGAGGACTCCGACGAGGACGACGACCGGTTCGAGGACGAGTAGCACTCGCACACCGCGAGACAGACGAACGGGCGGCCGAACCTCGAGAAGGTTCGACCGCCCGTTCGGCGTTCAGCGGGGGAGACGGATCAGAGCGCCCCGACGACGTGTTCGATGCTCGCGATGAGCTGACGGACGTCTGCGGGGTCGATCGCCGTGAAGGTCGCGACGCGCAGCTGGTTGCGGCCGAGCTTGCGGTAGGGCTCGGTGTCGACGATGCCGTTCGCCCGCAGGGTCTTCGCGACCAGCGCGGCGTCGATGGCGTCGTCGAAGTCGATCGTGACGACGACCTGCGAGCGGTGGTCGGGGTTCGTCACGAACGGCGTCGTGTAGGAGGTGCGCTCGGCCCACTCGTACAGGGCGCCGGAGGACTCGGCGGTCCGTGCCGATGCCCAGGCGAGGCCGCCGTTGCCGTTGATCCACGAGATCTGCTCCTCGAGGAGCACGAGCGTCGACAACGCGGGAGTGTTGAGCGTCTGCTCGAGTCGGGAGTTGTCGACCGCGTTCTTCAGGCTCAGGAACTCCGGGATGTAGCGGCCGCTCGCCGCGATCCGTTCGATGCGCTCGATCGCCGCGGGGGAGCAGAGCGCGAACCACAGGCCGCCGTCGGATGCGAAGTTCTTCTGCGGTGCGAAGTAGTAGACGTCCGCCTGGCTCGCGTCGAAGTCCACACCACCGGCGGCGCTCGTCGCGTCGATCACCGTGAGGGCGCCGGTGTCGCCGGACACGCGTCGCACCGGGGCCATGACGCCGGTCGAGGTCTCGTTGTGCGGCCAGGCGTACACGTCGACGCCCTCGACCAGCTCGGGATCGATGCGGGATCCACCCGGCACCTCACGGACGTCCGGAGCGGTGAGCCACGGGGCGCCCGCCGCCTTGGCGAACTTGCCGCCGAACTCGCCGAAGACGAGGTGCTGGCTGCGCTGCTCGATGAGGCCGAAGGCGGCCGCGTCCCAGAACGCGGTCGAGCCGCCGTTGCCGACGATGATCTCGTAGCCCTCGGGGGCGCGGAACAAGTCGGCCAGGCCGGCGCGCACGCGGCCGACGAGCTGCTTGACGGGAGCCTGACGGTGGGAGGTGCCGAGGAGGGACAGGCCGGCCTCGGAGAGCGCTGCGATCTGCTCAGGTCGGATCTTGGAGGGGCCGCAGCCGAATCGACCATCGGCGGGCAGAAGGGACGTGGGAATCGTGATCTCCGGCATACGGCGATTCTAGAGGCGAGGGCCTGATGGCGTCGTGCCACGGCGCCCGGATGCGTCCACGCGGGGCGGAGTGGCTTGGCGCGGGAACGTCGCCGCCGCGCACTAGGCTTACCGGGAACGTGCAATCGGGCAGGGAGGGCGTCGATGACCGATTTGATTGACACCACAGAGATGTATCTCCGCACCATTCTGGAGCTCGAGGAGGAGAACATCATCCCGCTTCGTGCGCGGATCTCCGAGCGCCTCGGGCACTCCGGACCGACGGTCTCGCAGACGGTCGGTCGGATGGAGCGCGACGGACTCGTCGTCGTGTCGGGCGACCGGCACCTCGAGCTCACCGAACCGGGCCGACGCAAGGCGGTCCACGTCATGCGGAAGCACCGCCTGGCTGAGCGCCTCCTGAGCGACGTCATCGGGCTCGAGTGGGAGTTCGTCCACGAGGAAGCCTGTCGCTGGGAACACGTCATGAGTGAGCAGGTCGAGCGCAAGCTGCTCGACATGCTCAACCACCCCACCGAGTCGCCGTATGGCACCCCGATCCCCGGACTCGACGAGTTCGGCGACAGCCCCGCCGTCGCCTTCTCGCAGGGCGTCATCAACATCGTCGGCCTCGTCGAAGGACGCTCCGAGCCGGTCACGGCGACGGTCCGACGTCTCGGCGAACCGGCGCAGGTCGACCCCGAACTCCTCCTGCAGCTGAAGCTGGCCGGCGTCATGCCGGGTCGCTCGGGAACCTTCGCGGCAGCGGGCGGCTACGTGCTCGTCACCATCGACGGTGTCGAGGGCGGCCTCGAGCTGCCCAACGAGCTCGCGACGCACATCTTCGTGGAGACCCCTGCCGCGTGAGCATGAGACGTGTATGAGGATTCCCTCATGTGCCCGTTTTCCCGTGATCGAAACGTGACTTTCTGAGGGGTAACCCGTAGGCTGTCACTCGTCCTGAAGGCCATGATCTGGCCCCAGGAAGACGACCGAGGCACCCCCTAGCCCGTCCCTCGGCCACACGAACCGACATCAATCGTCGGATGGGGCTGCGCCATGCCGATCGCCACACCGCGATCGTCGTCGCTCATGCGGGGTGCCGGAGGAATCCACTTGACTGCAGCTGGCGAGAGCGGCCCCGAACAGGCCGAGACGACCCCGAACGTCCCCCTCACCCGGAAGCAGCTCCGAATCCAGGAGCAGGCCGCGAAGCAGGCGGAGCCGACCACCCCGTCCCAGTCGGCAACCGACGACGCGCTCGTCGCCGACGTCGCTCCGGACGCACCCGTCGAGCACCCCGAGATCATCCTCGACGATGCCGTGGTCGAGGAGGCCGACGCCGCCGTCACGACCGGCGAGGTCCGTCTCGACGAGCGGCCGCTGACGAAGCCCGCCGCGCCGGAGCCGACGACCCCCCAATCCTTCACCGTGACGTCCGCCACCGACACCTCGTTCGCGACCGTCGCTCCGCTCCGCACCGGCGCGGACCACGTCGCCCGCAGCAAGCCCCCGGTCAAGCCGACCGCGTCGACGGTCGCCGTGCGCAAGCCGAAGCCGTCCGGAGCCCGACCCGGATCCGTCCGCGGCGTCGCCACCATGGCCTTCCTCGTGCCGGCACTGGTCGCCACCGTCGCCCTCCCGGCGTATGCGGCGAGCAGCAGCGCGCAGACCACGTACGGGACGTCCGCCTCGGAGCAGTTGAAGACCTCCGGCGCCCAGAGCGTCGTCGCTTCCGACAAGGTGGCCGACGCGCCGATCTCTCGCGATCTCTACAGTGCGACGACGCCGGACGAGCTCGCCGAGCGCCAGCGGCAGCTCGACGCCGCGGCAGCTGCCAGCAACGCCACCTACTCGATCACCGTCGGCGCACGCCAGGCCGGCGACGACTACCCCTGGTTCGACCAGGCGACCGACGACGAGGGCGGCGGGCTCTCGCCACTGCGCTACTACTACCGTGAGTGCGTGGACTTCGTCGCCTGGCGACTCAACCGCGACGCGGGCACGCCGAGCGGGAACTGGGCCTTCACCTGGGGCAACGGCCTGCCGCCGAGCAGTGCCTACGGCTGGGCGGACTCGTGGCAGTACAACAAGGGGACCAACGCCATCGCCGGCTCCGTCGCCTGGTTCAACTACAACCACGTCGCCTACGTGCAGTCGGTCAACGCCGACGGGACGGTCACCCTGGAGGAGTACAACTGGGGGTCCGCGCGTCACAGCTACAACACGCGCACCATCGCCGCGAGTGCCGTGGCGCTCTACCTCTACCCGCCGGGCGTCGGCTGATCCGACCCGCTCGACCTGGATCGCGTCCCTCCGTCGGAGGGACGCGATTCGTCGTCGATGCGGGGTCACCGTTCGCGACCATGCGGTGTCCGCCGGTCGAAGCCGAGGTGGCGCGGAGGGGAATTCTCCTGCAACGTGCGGAAATCCGGTCGGTGTGGGTTAATCTGGTGCTCTGCAACTCGGAGAGGTTCAGGAGCTGATGCACGCTATACGTCGCCACGTGGTCGCGAATGGTCGCGGCCTCTACGTGCTGCGGCATTCCAGCCAAGCGTGCCGCGGCTCCGCCGTGGGTCAAGAGGGTGCTGTCGTCATGACAGTGCCCTTTTTTGTTCCCCGGAGACGACTCGATCCGGCGCGTCACGGACGCTGCAGGTGGTGATCGTCGACCGGTCACGGCAGCCGTCGTGGCCCTTCGGAAGGGAACGTGCATGCGCACACTGGTGTTGAACGCGGGCTACGAGCCGCTCGCGATCGTCTCGTTCAAGCGGGCCCTCGTGCTCGTGATGCATCACAAGGCGACCGTCGTCGAGATCGACTCCTCGCATCCCGTGGTGGCGACGAGCGGATCGTTCGATCGGCCGTCGGTCATCCTGCTCACCAGATACGTCCGGATCCCGAACGCCCGCCGGGTGCCCGTGACCCGCCGCGGGGTGCTGCGCCGCGACGGCCACCGCTGCGCCTACTGCGGGAAGGCGGCGACGACGATCGACCACGTGCAGCCGCGCTCGCGCGGGGGTGTGGACAGCTGGGAGAACCTCGTGGCCTGCTGCCTGCGCTGCAACAACGTGAAGGGCGACCGTACGCCGATGGAGATGAACTGGAGCCTCCGGGTCTCACCGGGGACGCCGCACGGCTCGCAGTGGATGGTGCGGGGCGTCGAGCGCTCGGAGCCCGACTGGGAGCAGTACCTGGCGCCCGCCGCCTGAGCGACCGGCTAAACTCGTCGGGTCAGCCTCTGTAGCTCAATGGAAGAGCAGTTCCGTCCTAAGGAAAGGGTTGGGGGTTCGAGTCCCTCCAGGGGCACTGTCGGAGGTACGGTCGTCCAGGCGAGCACGGCTTCGCCTGTCGGGTAGGGCTGCGAGCACGCCGTAGGCTCGAAGCATGACGCACGACCTCCACCGCCAACTCGAACGCGACGCCATCACCCTTCGTCAGCTGCGGTCGGCCGTGGTCGTCGCGGATGCTCGGACGCTCGGTGCCGCGGCGAACCTGCTCGGGGTCGCACAGCCGAGTCTCGCGCAGCAGCTGCGGCGGCTCGAGGCCGCGCTCGGGGTCGAGCTGTTCAGCGTCCTGGGGGAGGAGTACCGCCCGACGCGTGAGGGGCAGCGCTTCCTGTTGAAGGTCCGCACCTTCATCGACGTCGTCGCCGACATGGATCCCGCGTCACCGGCTCGGCACATCCGGGTCGGCCGTCCGCCGACGACGTGGGACGCGGTCGTCTCCGAGGCCGGTCGCCGCATCGACGTCCCGGCGGTCGCCGTCGCGATCGAACCGGTCGAGCAGCTGCACCTCGTCACCACCGGTCGTCTCGACGCCACCATCGTGCGTCTGCCGATGGAGCTGCCGGACGAGCTCGCCGCAGAGGAGATCGCTGCGCTGCCGCTCGGCGTCGTCATGCGCGCCGCGCACCCGCTGTCGGCGAAGGACGTCATCGAGTGGTCCGATCTCGCCGACCAGGAGCTGCTCCGTCCCGAGCCCGGCAAGGACCCGGCGTACTCGGCCTGGTTGGCCGGCGCGCTCGCGGCGCGCGGCTGGTACCCGCGCTCGCTGACGATCGACGCGGGGAACGACACCCTGTTCCTCGACGCCCTGCGCTTCGGTGAGCGACTCGTCGCCCTCCGTCCGGTAGCTGCGATGCGGGAGGACGACGGCCTGTGCTGGCGACCGTTCGCCGACGCACCTGAGCTCCGCGAACGGTTCGCCCTGGTCACCCGACGCGAGTGAGTCCGCTCGGTCGCGGTCGGTGATGACACCCTCGATGCGCCCTTTTGCGACCCGACCGGGATCTTCTCGCGATCAAGTCGGTCGACTTGTTCCGAATTTCTGCCGCGTTCGACACCGTCTTCTCAGCTCGGAGTGGGTACGCTTATCCCTGAATCGGGGGATGACAGAAGCAGGAAACGCACATGCCCGAACGACGACCACAGCAGCAACGAGGTCATGAACGACGCCAGACCGTCGTCGAAGGTGCCGCCCGCATGTTCGACCGGGTCGGCTACGGACAGGCGAGCCTGTCGGACATCGCCCGCGAGGCGGGGACGACGCAGGGCTCGCTCTACTTCTACTTCCCCTCGAAAGAGGAACTGGCGATCGCCGTCATCAACGAGCAGAGCACGCGCTCGATCGCTGCGTTGACCGCGCCGACCACCGCGCCCTCGCCGTTCGGTGGGCTGGTCCAGGCCTCCCGCCTCATCACCGAGCAACTGCTCACCGACCCCATCACGCGCGCCGGCCTGCGGCTGTCCCTCGAGCAGGGCGTCATCCAGGCTCCGACGACCGCGTTCCACGAGCAGTGGATAGCGAGCGTCGAGGAGCGGGTGCAGGCCTCGATCGAGCTCGGTGAGCTGCAGTCTCCGCTCGAGCCGGCGGAACTGGCGAGGTCCTTCGTCGCGTTCTTCACCGGGACGCAGCTCATCTCGAACCTGCTGGCCGGCCGGACCGACCTCCTCAACGCGGTCGACACCATGTGGCGGATCCTCATCGCAGCGGTCATCGTCGCGGATCGCCAGGCCGAGGTGCTCGCCGTCCTCGACGCCGCCTTCGACGCGCAGGACGCCTGAGCGGTCGGGTGCACGTTAGGGGGTAGCCCTGACGCATGCGCCGTGAGGTCACCCTAAACTGAATCGGGTGATTAACTCACTTTGCTGATCGTCGTGCGACGACGGATGGATCACGGCGTGCGGGGGCATTCCGCGTTCCATCGGTGAAGAGTTGGTTCACGTGCCGGGCTGGGCGATGTCGTGGGGGGATCGCCCAGCCGACGGCGTGTGGACGCCTCAGCGGCCGACGCCTGGCGGCGCGTACCGGTGCTCTGGACGCCCGGCGGTCCCGTACCGCAGCTGCGTCGTCAGGAGCCCTCGGGCGGCCAGCGCGGAGAGATACCGTTGCGCCGTCGCGCGTGAGACGCCGACCAGCTCGGCCACTTCGGCGGCCGAGCGCTCTCCGTCCGCCTCCGACACCGCTTCGAGGACTGCTGTCTCCGTCGCGGATCTCGACCGGGTCGTCGCCCCGGCGTCGCCGGAGTGCAGGATGCGCAGGGCGCGCTCGATCCTCTCCTGGTCGGCGTTCACCGCCTCGTCGAGGACGTTGCGGAAGCGGGCGTAGGCGGCGAGCCGGTCCTGGAGCACCTGCGGCGCGAACGGCTTCACCAGATACCCGAGGGCTCCCGCACGAAGCGCTCTGCGCACGGACGCACCGTCCGACGCTGCGGAGACGACGATGGTGTCGATCGGGAGGTCCACGAGGAGCTCGAGCCCGTTCCGATCGGGAAGGTAGCCGTCGAGGAGCACGAGGTCGGGCGGCTCGGCGGCGATGCTCCGTGCGGCCTCGGCAGCAGACCCGACAGGACTGAGCGCCCGGAACCCGTCGACCTCGTCGACGATCCGGCAGTGCAGGCGGGCGACGTGGAAGTCGTCGTCGACGACCAGCACGGTGAGATCGGCCGCCATCATCCGTCTCCCGCCATGGACGGCGCCGGTACGACCGTCCCGGGGAGCCGCGCGCAGAAGACCGCTCCGTGTTCGCCGCGGACGCCGGGAGACGCCAACCAGACGTCCCCTCCTCGACGACGGGCGATGTCGCGTGAGAGGGGCAGACCGAACCCGTGGCCGTGGACGTCGTCCAGATCGCCGTGGTCGCTGGTCGGGGAGGCGGGTGGAGCGTCGTCCTGGCCGGTCGCCACGACGCCGTCGCCCGAGTCCATCACGGAGCAGTGCAGCTCGGTGCCGTGGTCGAGGACCTCGACCTCCACCCAGGCCGGTCGGACCCGGCCCGCGACGGCCGCGTTCACCGCATTGTCGAGCAGGTTGCCGAGGACGGTGGTCACGTCCTCAGGATCGCACAGGGAGCCGGTGACGAGGGTCTCGGAGCCGATGGTCACGAGCACCCCGCGTTCCGCAGCTTCGACGCCCTTCGCGCCGAGGAAGGCCTGGAGGTAGGGCTCGGTGAGTCGGTCCGCGTGTTGCACCGGGTACTTCAGCGGTCCATGGTCGAGCACGTTGGCGAGATAGTCGCGGGCCTCGGCGTCCTGCCCGGTCTCGAGGAGTCCGGAGATCGCGTGCAACCGGTTCGCGAACTCGTGCCGCTGCGCGCGGAGGGCGGTCGTCATCGTCGCGACCGCGTCGAGCCGCCGGGTGAGCGCCTCGACGTCGGTACGGTCGCGGACGACGACCACCCGCCCGAGGTCGACGCCGTCCCGGGACACGGGCCGGACGTCGACGAACAGGACGCGGGACCCGACGACGAGCTGGGCCGAGGTCGGCGATGCGGCGTCGTCCACGACGAGGTCCACCAGTGGATCGGGCAGGTCGAGGTCGTCGAACCGGCGCCCGACGACCGACCCGATGTCGAGGAGCCTGGCCGCCTGATCGGTGCACACCGTCACGACGCCGTCCGGCGAGACACCGAGGACGCCTTCGCCGACCCCGCCGAGGACCGCAGCCTGGTTCTGCACGAGCGCGGCGAGTTCCTCCGGTCCGAGGCCGAGGGTCAGCCGCCGCAGCCGGCGCCGGATGAGCATCGAAGCGACCAGACCGATCGTCAGCGCGAGGAGCGCTGCGCCCGCGACCAGCATGGTCTCGCCCACGACGTCGGCGAACACGCGCTGCGGGGCGAACCCGACGCTGATCTCGCCGACGACCTCGCCGGCGCCGGACGAGACCACGGCCCCACCGGTGTCGGAGGACTCGGCGGCGAAGACGGGCACCTTGGCGCGCGCAGACGGGCCGAGGGTGCCGGTCTCCCACGAGACCGACTCCGTACCGGCCAAGGCCGCTTCCGCGCTGGTGCTCACCCGGAGCCCGAGCTGGTCGGGGTCGGGGTGCGCCAGACGGATCCCGCGCTCGTCGGTGATGACCACGAAGAGCGCCCCGGTCCGTGCGCCGACCTCACGGCCGAGCTCCTGCAGGGGGCCGGTCCGGAGGTCGGCCGCCGTCGGCGTCCCCGGGGTACGTGCCTCGAGCGTCACGGCGGTGCGGACGTCGGGATCGCTCGCGACACTCTGGGCGATCGCGAGGGCGGTGGACTGGGCCTCCTGCACGAGGCGCTCGCTGCTCATCCAGGCGAACACGCCCGTGCACACGGCGACGACCGCGATGACGACGACCAGCTGCAGCACGAGCACCTGCGCCGCGAAGCTGGAGCGCCCGCCCCGTCGTCGACCTGGCCGCTCCGCTTCGTCGCCGATCATGGCTCCGATCGTACGTCGCCGGGGCGATGGGCGGCGTCGACCGCGTGATGAGCAGAATGCGCAGAAGGTGGTGTAACCCGCAGATCCGAGCCGAACGCCCACAAGCGAGACAGCTCCGTGCCGCTCCCGTACGGTTCCGGGAACGCCCGCCGCGCTCGGTCCATCGCCCGTGTCGCCGCGCCGCGTCCCGTCGTGCACACCGCGGTGCACGCAGACGAAGGAGTCGACATGCTGGTCATTCTCGGATTCGCGATGATCCTCACCTTCATGGTGCTGATCATGACGAAGCGCCTCACCCCGATGGTGGCGCTCATCATCGTCCCCACGGTCTTCGGGCTGTTCGCCGGGGCCGGACTCGGGCTCGGCGACATGGTCATCGAGGCGATCGGCAGCCTCGCTCCGACCGCCGCCCTGTTGATGTTCGCGATCATGTACTTCGGGATCATGATCGACGTCGGGCTCTTCGACCCGCTCGTCCGGTTCATCGTCCGTGCGCTGGGCAATGACCCGGCGAAGATCGTCGTCGGTACGGCGCTCCTGGCGGGCGCGGTGTCACTCGACGGCGACGGGTCGACGACCTTCATCGTGACGACCGCCGCGATGCTGCCGATCTACCTGCGGCTCGGCATGAACCCGGTCGTCCTCACCTGCGTCGCCGGGCTCGCGAACGGCACGCTCAACATCGTCCCGTGGGGTGGGCCGACCGTTCGAGCCGCCTCGGCCCTGGGCGTCTCGCCGACCGAGATCTTCGTCCCGATGCTGCCGTCGCTCGCCGCCGGCCTCGTCCTCGTGTTCGCCTTCGCCTGGTTCCTGGGACTGGGGGAGCGCAAGCGCCTCGCGGGCGTCGACCTCCTCGGCGACGGCGCCTCCGGCGTCGCCGCACCGGGTTCGGGTTCCGGGCCCGCCGACCACCCGCTCACCGGCGGCATGTCGACGACCTTCTCGACCAGTGCCCGTGGGCGCCTCGCGACCCTCGTCCGCCCTGACGACACGGCCATGGCCGACACGATGCTCGACCCCGAGCGCGACACCCTGCGCCCGCGACTCATCTGGGTCAACCTCGTGCTCACGGTCGCGGTCATGACGCTGCTCGTGCTCGACCTCGTGCCGTTGCCCTACGTGTTCATGGTCGGCACCGCCATCGCCCTCCTGGTGAACTTCCCGCGGCTCGCGCAGCAGTCCAAGGAGATCGTCGCCCACGCCCCGAGCATCGTCGGCGTCGTCTCGATGGTGCTCGCGGCCGGTGTGCTGATCGGCGTCCTCAACGGGACCGGCATGGTCACCGCGATGGCCGATTGGATCGTCGACATCATCCCGACGGAGCTCGGTCCGTTCCTCGCGGTCATCACCGGGGTGCTCAGCATCCCGATGACGTTCTTCATGAGCAACGACGCGTTCTACTTCGGCATCCTGCCGGTGCTGGCCGAGAGCGCCTCGACCTTCGGCATCGAGCCGGTCGAGATGGCGCGGGCGTCGATCACCGGTCAGCCGGTCCACCTGCAGAGCCCGCTCGTGCCGGCCATCCTCCTGCTCGTCTCGCTCGCCAGCGTGAACCTCGGCGACCACCACAAGAAGGTCCTGTGGCGCGCCGCGATCGTCTCGCTCGTGATGCTCGTCGTCGGCGTGCTCGTAGGCACCATCCCGTTCGGCTGACACCGGCGGGCGCCGAGGCTCAACGCGTGGTCGTCCAGTCGAGGTTGACGATGTCGCCGATGTAGATGTCGAGTCCGAAGCCGGGGATCGACGGGTTCATGCGGAGCAACTGCTGCTGCGGCAGGTCGAAGCGCTGCGCGATGTCGAAGAACACGTCGCCGGCGACCACCGTGTAACTGATCGGATTGCCATCGGCGTCCGAGACGACCGGGCCGAGCGCACCGTCCCTCGGCCCGAGGTCGAACGCGGGGCCCTCCGGAATCGGTTCCGCCGGTTCCGCCGGCGCGTTCGGCACGATCGGCGCCGGTTCAGGAGGCAGCGCGTCGCGCGCAGTGGAGGTGGGCACCGGGGCGACCGAGGGCGACGGGTCCGGCTGCTGGGTGACGACGACCGTCACCGGAGGCGGGGCCGGCTCCGAGACGCAGCCGCTGAGGGCGAGGAGACCGACGACACCGATCGCGAGGGTCCGGACGTGCGACAGCGCACGTCGACGTCCGGTCGATTCCTTCGGCCCCACAACGCATCCCCCCAGGATGGACCGGGCCCTCAGCGCGGTCGGCGGGGCTCGGTCGAACCCTCAGCCTACGGCGAGGCGCCGCGAGTCCGAGCAGGGCTACCCCCGAAATCCCGAGCGCCGGAGGCCCTCCAGTAGGCTGCTGGAACGCGCATCGAAGGAGAGCCATGACGGAGCAGGACATCGACCGGACCGGAACGGGAACCCCAACGGCAGGCCCGTCCACCGGCTTGCGATGGGGCATCCTCGGCCCCGCCGGCGTCGCGAAGAGCTTCACCGCCGACCTCCGACGGCACGGCTTCGACGTCCGGGCCGTCGCCTCGCGATCCGCCGAGACCGCAGCCGCGTTCGCCGCCGAGTTCGACATCCCGAACGTCCACGTGGGGTACGAGGCGCTCGCCGCCGACCCCGAGGTCGACGTGATCTACATCGCGACCCCGCACCCGTTCCACGCTGAGCAGGCGGTGCTGGCGCTCGACGCCGGGAAGCATGTCCTCATCGAGAAGCCCTTCACCCTCAACGCCGCCGAGGCGCAGGCGGTCGTGGCGCTCGCCGCGGAGCGCGGTCTGGTCGTCCTCGAGGCGATGTGGACCCGGTTCCTCCCGCACATGGTCCGGCTCCGCGAGCTGCTTGCCGACGGCGTCATCGGGCAGCCGCGCAGCCTCGTCGCCGATCACACTCAGCTGCTCTCGGACGACCCGGAGCACCGCATGAACAACCTCGAGCTGGGCGGCGGCGCGCTGCTCGACCTCGGCGTGTACCCGGTCTCCTTCGCGTCGTCCGTCTTCGGGACCCCGACGACGATCCAGGCCACGGCCGCGCTCCGCGACACGGGGGCGGACATGCAGGTCGCGACCCTCTTCGGCTACGCGGACGGCCAGGTGGCGAACACCCTGTCGGCGAGCAACACCGTCGGCCCGAACCGCGCGGCCATCGTCGGGACCGACGGCTGGATCGAGTTCGACCGCGTCTGGTACACGGCGACGACCTTCCGAGTGTTCGGCACCGACGGCGAGGTCGTCGAGACCTACCGTTCCGAGGTGGACGGCCGCGGCATGCACTTCCAGGCGTGGGAGCTCGAACGGCTCGCCTCCGAGGGCCGCCTCTCCGGTGACATCATGCCGCTCGCCGAGACGGTCGCGATCATGGAGACCCTCGATGAGGTCAGGCGCCAGATCGGCGTCCGGTACCCGGGCGAGTGACCCGAGGCATCTGAACACGCGGGTCGAGACCGCTCCGTCGTGCCCGAGCGCCCTCGTGCATCTCGATGGCGTCACTGTAGTGCCCGATCAGCGCGCTGCTGACGCTCTTCCAGCTGCGCGGCAGGACGCCTGCCCGAGCCGCGGCACCGAACGCCGCCCGCTTCACCTCGTCGCCCACGAGGTCCTGCACGAACCCGCGCAGCTGGTCGAGCCTGCCGGGTTCGTAGAGCCACCCGGTGCGGCTGGAGTCCACGAGGTCGACCGGCCCACCTCGACCGGTCGCGACGACGGGTACGCCAGAGGCCATCGCCTCCTGGATGGTCTGGCAGAAGGTCTCCGACTCGCCGGGGTGGACGAACACGTCCAGTCCCGCCATCGCGACCGCCAGGTCCTCGCCGCCCAGGAATCCGGTGAAGACCGCGTTCGGCAGCCGCTGTTCGAGTGAGGCACGCAGTGGCCCCTCGCCGACGATGACGAGCTTGACGCCCGGGAGCCCACCGAGCACCGCGAGGTCCTCGACCTGCTTCTCGGCCGCGAGCCGACCGACGTAGCCCACGATCCGTTCGCCGCCGGGAGCGACGGAACGACGCCAGGCTTCGCTGCGCCGCTCCGGGGAGAACCGCACGGCGTCGACGCCGCGCACCCACAGGCGGACCCGCGGGATGGCGTGCGCCTCCAGCTGAGCGATCGACTGCCGTGACGGCGCGAGCGTGAGCGTCGACCGGCCGTGGAGGCGCTCGACGTGCTGCCACAGCAACGCTTCGGCGACTGGGAACCCGTACCGTCCGGCGTAGGCCGGGATGTCGGTCTGGTACACGGCGACGGTCGGGACGCCTAGGCGCTCGGCGGCCTGGACACCGCGCCAGCCGAGGACGAACGGCGAGGCCAGGTGCACCACGTCGGGGCGGAAGCCGCGGAGGAGCTCGGTGATCCGGCCGACTCCGCCGGCGGCGACCCGCACGTTCCGGTAGCGGGGGAGCGGGATCGACGGGACGCCGTCCACCCGGAAGCCCTCGTGGAGCCGTGGCGTCAAGGCTCCGGCGCCGGGGGCGATGACGAGCACCTCGTCCCCTCGGTCCGCGAAGTGCTCCATGATGCGGAGCAGGGAGTGGGTGACGCCGTTCATCTGCGGCAGGAACGACTCGGTCACGATTGCGATCCTCACACCCATGATGCTCCGCGTCGTACGGGTCGCAGCGGTGCCCGGCGGGCGACGTGTCGGTGACCATCGGGTGACATCGCGGTGCCGCACGATGAGGCGCAGCCTGCTTTACTTATCGCATGAGTGCTGGTGGATTCGGAAGCGGCGGCGGGATCGCGTCGGAGCGGATCGAATCCTTCTCGTACACCCCGGCGCGGCGGCTGCGGCCGAACGCGAAGGTCCTGCCGGAGCACGCCCGTGGTCACAACCGGGCGCTCGTCCTCCAGACCCTCTTCGCCAGCGGTGCCATGAGTCGGGCCGACATCGCCCGCGCCACCGGCCTGACCCGGGTGAGCATCTCCGACCTCGTCGCCTCGCTCATCGCGGACAACCTCATCGTCGAGGTCGGCCTCCGCGAGACCTCTCGCCCGGGCAAGCCCGCCACGCTCATCGACATCAACCGCGACGAGTTCCAGATCGTCGGCCTCGACCTCTCCGACACCGAGGTGTTCAGAGGTGCTGTGCTGACCCTCGACGGCGAGGTCGTGACGATGCTCGAGGTACCGCTCGACGGCGCCACGGGGACGGACGCGATCGCGAAGGCCGTCGCGCTCGCCGCAGACCTCGTCGAGGAGGCGACGGTCGAGGTGCTGGGCATCGGGGTCGGTTCGCCCGGCGTCGTCGACATGACCGGCACGGTCCGCAGCGCCCCGAACCTCGGCTGGACCGACGTCGACCTCCAGGGGGCGATCGAGCAGGTCGCCCAGGTGCCGGTCCTCGTCGCGAACGACGCCAACGCCGCGGTGCTCGCGGAGTACAGCTTCGGCGGGGCGGACGGCGACCTCATGCTCGTGAGCGTCGGGAACGGCGTCGGGGCAGGGCTGCTCGTGGGCGGCCATCCGCTCTTCGGGAGCCGGTTCGCCGCCGGTGAGATCGGCCACGTGGTCGTCGGCACCGACGGCGGGCCGCTGTGCGCCTGCGGGAAGCGGGGGTGTCTCGAGGCCTGGCTGGCCGTGCCGCACCTGCGCGAGCTCCTCGCGGCGGCCGAGGCGAGCGATCTTCCCGCCGCGGAGGTCGAGCAGTGTCGCGAGGAGATCCTGCGCGCGGCAGGGGAGCGCCTCGGTGTCTCGCTCGCCGCGATCGTCGGTGCGCTGAACCTGTCGGAGATCGTGGTGAGCGGCCCGGAGGAGTTGCTCGCCGGCGTGCTCCTCGACGCGGCGATCGAGACCGTGCGGGCGCGCACGATGACCGAGTTCCACGGCGGCGTGCAGATCCGGATGAGCGAGCAGGGCGCCGACATCGTCCTGCGCGGCACCGCGGTGATGGTGCTCTCCGGCCTCCTCGGCGTCTCCTGACCCTCGGACGACGCGCGCGTCGCACATTTCCTCGGCGGACTCGGCGAAAAACCGCACCGCTTCCCGGTGTTTCCACTACCGGGCACGTATGGTGCAAGTGTGTGGCGGCTAGAGAAGAGACGGGATGACGGCGACGTGACGTCCGGAGTCGAACGGGAAGCAGCGGAGGCGCAACTCCGCGAGGGTCCCGTGGCGGCATCGGCAGGCGTGGTCGACACGGCGCTGCACGCCTGGCGTCAGCAGCTCAGCACGGTCGGCGGCCCATCGCCGCTGCTCCACTTCGTGGACGCCCCGACGACCCGGGTGGAGCTCAGCTCGACGCATCCCGGTGGTCTGCCGCAGTTCATCTCGGGCAAATCGACGCTGCTGTCGAACCTCATCCGCGACGAGATCGCGCTCCGCGGTGCGAAGCGCGCCGCCGACCGCATCACGACGAAGGGCATCGAGCTCTCCACCGTCCGTGGCATCGACGCCGTCCACCTCGCCGTCGGCCTCGCCCAGTGGACGCATCAGGGTGAGGACTTCAGCGCGCCGGTCCTGCTCCGGCCGCTGGCCATCCGCCGGTACGGTCGCGACTACGAGGTCAAGCTGCGCGGCGCCACGACCGCGAACCCGGAGCTCGTCCGCGCCCTCCGCGAGCAGTTCGGCATCGTCCTCGATCCCGACGAGTTCGTCGCGCTGAGTGAATCGGGCGGGGTCTTCAAGCCGCAGCCCGTCATCGACCGCCTCCGCTCGCTCGCCGCCGGGCTCGAGTGGTTCACCGTCCAGCCGCGTCTGCTCGTCTCCTCGTTCGCCGCCGTCGGTCACTCCCTGCTCGACGACGCTGCCAAGCTCGACCACCCGATCCTCGACGCCGTCGCCGGCGACGACGGTGCGGTCGGCCTCGTGCGCAGCAGCTTCACGCCCGTCGACGCGCCGGGCCAGGATGACCGCCCGCCGTCGACCGACACCCTCCTGCTCGACGCGGACGTCGAGCAGGAGAACGTCATCGCGCAGATCGGTGCCGGCAACTCGCTCGTCGTCACGACGCTTCCGGGCACGGGCGGCACGCAGACCATCGTGAACGCGATCGGCGTGCTCGCGTCGCAGCACAAGCGCGTCCTCGTCGTCAGCCCCCGCCGCTCCACGCTCGAGGGCATCCGCCACCGCCTGACCAAGGTCGGTCTGCCCGGTCTGTGCGCGTCGCCGTCGACCCTCCGCCGCGACCTCATCCAGGCGATCACACGCAACGAGCGCGCGATCCCGCCGCAGGTCGGCGAGGTCGACGACGCACTCGTCCGGCTGCGTCGGGTCCTCATCGACTACCGCACCTCGCTGCAGGCGAAGGACCCGGACCTGCGGGTCTCGGTCATCGAAGCGCTCGAAGCACTCTCGAAGCTCTCCAAGCTGCCGCACCCTCCGGGAACCCTGGTCCGGCTCGACCGCCAGACGCTCGTCGGGCTCGCCGCAGGCCGCTCCCGCGCGGCGGAGGCGCTCGAAGGCGCGGCCGCCCTCGGCGAGTTCCGCTACGGTCCGGGCGACTCGCCCTGGTACGGCGCGTCGTTCGACACGACCGCGGAAGCCCAGGAGACCCACGACCTCGCCAAGCGCCTGCACCGTAAGGACCTGCCGCAGCTCCTGGAGCGCGCGTACGGGCTCATCGGGCAGACGCAGATGCGGCCGTTCGAGTCCATCGACGAGCTGGGCATCTACCTGCGACTCCTCGCGGACATCCGCGAGACGCTCGACCGCTTCCAGCCCGACGTCTTCGACCGGTCGCTTGCCGACCTCATCGTCGCGACGAGCCCGCGGAAGGACTCCGCCGCGATGTCGTCGGCGAGCCGCCGGCGACTCAAGGCCCTGGCCAAGGAGTACCTGCGGCCCGGCGCACACGTGCCCGACATGAACGCCGCCCTCCGTCGGATCCAGCAGCAGCGCACCCTGTGGCAGCGCTACGTGACGACCGGCGCGCCGCCCGAGGTGCCGCTCGGCATCGCGGACGTCGAGCAGGCGTACCAGACGGTCGCCGCGAAGCTCGAGCTGGTCGACCAGCCGCTCGGTATCGCCGACACTCCCGACCGCCTCGGACGCCTCGCGATCCCGAGTCTCGTCCGCACGATCTCCGAGCTCGCCGCCGAGTCCGAGGTCCTCCACAACCTCCAGGAGCGCACCGCGATCCTCGCCGGCCTGCGCGAGCAGGGTCTCGGCGAGCTCATCATCGACCTCTCACAGCGACACGTGCCGCGGACGCGCCTCGCCGACGAGCTCGAACTCGCCTGGTGGCAGTCGATGCTCGAACTCGTGCTCACCGAGGACCGCGGTCTGCTCGGCGCGAACACGAGCGTCGTCGAACGTCTGGAGTCCGACTTCCGGCTGGTGGACGAGGCGCACGCCTCCGCCTCCGGGCAGCTCCTCGCCTCGCTGCTGGCCGACACCTGGAAGATCGGTCTCGTCGACCACGCCACCGAGGGCATGGCGCTCCGTTCGCTCCTCAAGCGCGATCGACCGCTCCGAGCGGCCGAGCTCGAGCAGGCGGCCCCCACGTTGTCCCGTGTCCTCGCGCCGGTATGGCTCGTCTCGCCGTACGAGGTGCCGCGCATCCCCGAGAGCGCGTCCTTCGACGCCGTCTTCCTCGTCGACGCGGGGGCGACGCTCCTCGCCGAGAACGTGGACGCCATCCGTCGTGCGCGTCAGGTCGTCGCCTTCGGTGACCCCGTCACGCAGAGTCCGTCGCCCTTCGAGATCCGTCTGACGGATCAGGAGGCGACCCCCGAGCAGCACGCCGACATCGCCGAACTGCACCGTGAGTCGGCGCTCGAACAGCTGAGCTCCGTCCTGCCGACCCTCATGCTCACGCGCTCCTACCGCGCGGGAGGCGAAGACCTCGCAGAACTCGTCAACGAGCGGTTCTACGGTGGCCAGATCGACTCCCTGCCGTGGGCGGGTTCGTTCCTGGGCCACGGCAGCCTGAGCCTCGATTACGTGCCCGGCGGGCTCGGCATGCCCGACCCGGTCACCGGAGCGGTGGAGAGTGTCGACGTCGAGGTCGAACGAGTGGTGGAACTCGTCCTCGAGCACGCCTCGAACCGTCCGAAGGAATCCCTGATGGTCGTGACCGCGAGCGACAAGCACGCGGTCCGGGTCCAGCAGGCGGTCCTCGCAGCGTTCTCCCGTCGTGCCGACCTCTCCGACTTCCTCCTGCGCGAGCGGGCGGAACCGTTCACCGTCCTGACGCTCGAGCAGTCCGTGGCCGAGAGCCGCGACCGCGTCATCTTCTCGATCGGGTACGGCCTCACGCCGCACGGACGGGTCCTGTCCGACTTCGGCGCGCTGGGTCAGCCCGGCGGCGACCGGCTGCTCGCGGTCGGCATGACGCGCGCACGGCGGTCCATGGTGATCGTCTCGTGTGTCCGCCCCGAGGACCTCGACCAGAACCGGATCCAGCACGGCATCCTCGCGCTCGCACGCATCCTCACGGACACGTCGCGACGCGCCTCCGAGGATCAGGCGACGCACGAGGCCGAGCCGATGCTCGTCGACCTCGCGACGCGCCTGGAGACGCTCGGGATGCGGGTCGACATGGGCTACCGCGGCAAGCTCGCCCTGGTCGCCTCGTGGGGTGGCCGAGCCGTCGTCGTCGAGTGCGACGAGGAACTGGGTGACGCGAGCCTCCGGGAGTCGCTGCGGCTCCGTCCCGACGTCCTGCGCCGCCTCGGCTGGCACTACGTCCGCGTGCACAGCTTCGACCTCTTCGCCGACGCCGAGGCGGTCGCGCAGCGCGTGGCCGGTGTGCTCGGGCTGAACACGACCGAGCACCTCGACACCGCGCCGATCGCCGTGCAGGTCCCACGCCACTGATGGTCGGACACTGATCATGCAGGACGATCAGGAGCCACGGATCGTCCGTCCCCGAGGATCGAGGCGGGCGATCCGGCCCGGTGCTCCCGGGACGGATCCCGCGCCGCGGCTGCCGGCCGATCCCGTCAAGGCGGCGGAGGACACTGACGCCGCCTGGGGTGGCACCGCCAAGCCCGCGGGCGGCGGTGGCAACGACGACGAGCTGCAACGCAACGTCCCGCCCCACTGGTGAGCGGGACGGGACGTCGGTGCTGCTGGACGAGCCGGACTAGCGGCCGTCGGTCGTGTCGTCGCGTGCGGGCGGCAGCGGAGCGCTCGTGCCCGTCTTCAGGACGTCGCGGATCTCGGTGAGGAGCGACAGCTCGCTCGGTGCTGCCGGCTCGTCGGCGACGGTCGGCTTCGTCGTGATGCGCTTGAAGTGGTTCATCGGCAGGACGATGACGAAGTAGACGACGGCGGCGACGAGCACGAACTGGATCGCCGCGCCGAGGAACGCACCGAACTGCAGATCGGCCGTCTTCCCATCGAGGGTCGGGATGGAGACGACGAAGGCTTCCTTCAGGCTCTCCGCCTTGAAGAGTGCTCCGAGCAGCGGGTTGAAGATGTTCTCGACGAGCGAGTTGACGATGGCGGTGAACGCGGCCCCGATCACGACGGCCACGGCCAGGTCGATCACGTTGCCGCGGAGGATGAACTCCTTGAAGCCTTTGAGCATGGGGTCTCCCTGAGGATCGGGGATGGGCAGGACCCTGGCTACGCTACCGGCTCAGGACGTGGCGCTCCCGGCGGAGGCCGGTGTGGCGCTGGAGCCGGAGCTGGAGGAGCCGCCCGAGGAGGAGGATCCGCCCTTGGTGTCCGAGGAGGACGAGCTCGACGACCCCTCCGAGGACTTCGAGGAGGCCGGGATGGAGCTCGAGCCCTTGCCGGCACCGGCGCGGGAGTCCGTGCGGTAGAAGCCGGAGCCGTTGAACGTGACACCGACCGCGCTGAACAGCTTGCGCAGCTTGCCGGAGCACGCCGGGCACTCGGTGAGGGAGTCGTCGGTGAAGGACTGCTGGACGTCGAAAGCGTTGCCGCACTCGGTGCAGCGGTAGGCGTAGGTGGGCACGGGGTCTCCTGGGATGTGGTGGGTCGGCGCGCTCAGCGGCGCAGTCTGACCTGGTCGAAGTCGAGGATGCGGCTCGGGGTCACGGCACCGCCGACGGGTTCGTCGTGGATCTCGCTCGGGACCTCGTCGAGGATCTCGGTGTCGTACAGCACGGCGTAGACGGGTGGGCAGCGCTCCATCGAGCCGAGCGTCTTGTCGAAGTACCCGCGACCCCAGCCCATGCGCATGCCGTGGGCGTCGACGGCGGCCGCGGGGACGAGGATGAGGTCGACGTCGTTGATCGCGATGGGACCGAGGGTGGTACCCACGACCTCGGGGGTACCGGCGAATCCCACCGTCTCGATGCCCGCTTCGCCGATCGTCCAGTCGAGGAGCCCGTCGGTGCGGGTGATGGGGAACAGGATGCGGATGCCCGCCTCCTGCGCCCACTGGAGGAAGGGACGGGTGTCGGGCTCGCTCGGGGAGGAGAGGTAGCAGGCGATGGAGCTCGCGCCGAAGCGGGAGACGAGGGCTCGGAGGTTGTCCGTCAGGCCGGTGGTCGAGCGCTCCTTCTCCAGGGAGGTGAGCAGCTCCCGCCGCTCACGGAGCTCGGCGCGCAGCGCTCGTTTCTCGTGTTCGGCGGGGCTCGTCATGCGACCCATTCTAAACGGCTCGTCGTCGCGCCCGGCTCGTTGCCCGACGTCTTACCCGACATCCGCCGCCTCGTCCAGGGGTTCAGGGGATTTCACCCTCGTTCGAGGGGGTATTCGGCGACTTCCCCGACTCCACACGATAGGTTTTCCCTCATGACCACTCGTGTTACCAAAGCAGTCATCCCCGCAGCAGGTCTCGGCACCCGGTTCCTTCCGGCGACGAAGGCCCTGCCGAAGGAGATGCTCCCTGTCGTCGACAAGCCGGCCATCCAGTACGTCGTCGAGGAGGCCGTCAGCGCCGGGCTCGCCGATGTGCTCATGATCATCGGCCGCAACAAGAACGCCCTCGCCAACCACTTCGACCGCGTGACCGAGCTCGAGCTCAACCTCGCGAAGAAGGGCGACACCCAGCGCCTCGAGAAGGTCAACGAGTCGAGTGAGCTCGCCGACATCCACTTCCTGCGCCAGGGAGACCCGAAGGGCCTCGGCCACGCCGTCCTGCGGGCCAAGCGCCACGTCGGCCACGAGCCCTTCGCCGTGCTCCTCGGCGACGACCTGATCGACGCCCGCGACGTCCTCCTCGAGCGCATGCTCGACGAGCAGGACAAGCGGAACGCGACGATCATCGCTCTCATGGAGGTCGACCCCGATTCGATCCACATGTACGGTGCAGCAGCCGTCGAGGCCACCGACGACGCCGACGTCGTGCGGGTGACCGGCCTCGTCGAGAAGCCTGCGAAGGAGGACGCCCCGTCCAACCTCGCCATCATCGGCCGCTACGTGCTGAAGCCCGAGGTGTTCGAGATCCTCGAGCGCACCGAGCCGGGCAAGGGTGGCGAGATCCAGCTGACCGACGCACTCCAGGAGATGGCCGCAGACGTCGAAGGCACGGGCGGCGTCTACGGCGTCATCTTCCGTGGCCGTCGCTACGACACGGGCGACCGCCTCGACTACATCAAGGCGATCGTGCAGCTCGCGGTCGACCGCGAGGACCTCGGTCCCGAGCTCCGTCCGTGGCTCAAGGGCTTCGCCGGGGACCTCGACTGAGTCCATCGGACGACACACGACGCGCCCCGGGTCCGCAGCAGCGGATCTCGGGGCGCGGTGCTGTCGGCACCACGGTGTCGGTGCATCGGTGAGCGCTCCATTAGGCTCACCACAGAACGCGAGAGGGGTGGCACGGTGGCGCAGGTCGTACCCGTTCTGAGCAGTGGGCGAGTGAGCATCCGGCCGATCAAGGTCCGTGACGCGAGGCCGCTCGAGCGCGAGCTCGCGGAGAACCGTGCCTGGTTGCGCCGCTGGGAGGCGACGAGCCCCTACGGCCCGGTCCCGGCCGACAGCCGTGCGGCGATCCGGTCGTTGCAGAACCACGCGCGCTCGGGTGCCGGCCTCCCGTTCGTCGTCGAGGTCGATGGTGAGTTCGCCGGCCAGCTCAACGTCTCCGGCATCACCTACGGTTCGTTGGCCTCGGCGTCGATCGGCTACTGGGTCTCCCAGCGGTTCGCGGGTCTCGGTGCCACACCGATCGCGACTGCCCTGGCCACCGACCACTGCTTCACCGCCCTGCAGCTCCATCGTCTGGAGATCTGCATCCGGCCCGAGAACGCTCCGAGCCTGCGGGTCGTCGAGAAGCTCGGGTTCCGGTACGAGGGACTGCGACGCCGCTTCATCCACATCGACGGCGACTGGCGCGACCACTTCTGTTTCGGCCTCGTCCGTGAAGAGGTCCCGGGCGGCGTCCTGAACCGGTGGTTGGATGGACAGGTCCCGAAGGACGCGTGCGTGATCCCCGAGGCCGACCGTCTCGCGGCCGCGGCACCCTTCCCCACCCGCTGACCCGGTAGCCGTTTTCCCCCTCTATCCGGGGACACACCCGACGACTGCCCGTCTCCGGTCGTTGCACCCGCTACGGTCAGGGACATGGACGGCGGATTCCTGAGCGGTGGGGTGATCATTCTGGTCGCAGCGATGCTGTGGCTGGTGTACCTGGTGCCGTCGTGGGTGCGCGACAGCCAGTTCTCCGCCAGCGAGCGCAACGCGATCCGGTTGCAGCAGACGCTCCGTGTGCTCGCCGAGACGGCTGAGGTCCCGGAGGCCGTGCGGCTCGAGGCGACGTCGCGTGAGGTCGCCGCGCAGCGCAAGCTCCTCAAGCAGCTCGAGGCCAGGACGAAGGCGACGGCTGAGGCTGCGGCCCGCGTCGAACTCGCCGAAGCTGATCGCATCCGCCGCGAGGAGGAGGCCAGGGCTGTGCAGGCCGAAGCCGCCGCCCGTGCCGCGGAGGACGCTCGTCGTGCTGCCGCTGCCGCCGCCCGTGCCGTGCAGCGCAACGCCCGAGCGGCGAAGCTCGCGCGGAGCCGTCGTCGCTCCAGGCTGCTCGCGACCACCGTGTTGGTCGCCTCCATCATCGGGTTCTGCTCCGGCGTGACCGCGTTCCTCGCGGGTGGCGGTCTCGTCCTCGGTATCTCGTCCACGGTCGTCGGGCTGCTCGCGCTCTCTGCGCTCTCCCGCATGTCGCGCATCGCCCACCGCGCCGTCGCGCCGGTACCGGCGGTCGCGGTCACGACCAGGCGCGTCGAGTCGGCGCTCTTCGAGTACAACGAGCCCGTCAAGGCGGCATCGCAGGCGCAGACGTGGACCCCGACGTCCATCCCGAAGCCGCTCCACCTCTCCGAGGGCTCCTCGGCTGCCGCCGAGCTGGCGAAGGCCGACGCCTACGATCGCCTGCGCCAGGCGGCCATGCAGGAGGCCATCGCCTCTCGCGCCGAGCGTCTCGCGCCGGTCGTGCCGACGATCGTCCGTCGTCCGGAGCCCGTCGCCGCTCCGCAGCCCGAGCGCGTCGAGGCGCAGCCGGCGCCGAGTCGTTTCGCCTCGATGGGCGTCATCGACGAGGGCGAGATCGCCGCCGGCGGCTCGACCCTGCTGCAGCGTCGCCGCGCCGCGGGCTGAGCCCCGACCGCGCCCGTCCGGTCGTTCATGAACCGGTCACCGGCGACGGATAGACTCGTCGAGGGGGTTCGTCGCTCGGTTCTCGTCGACGCCCTGGAATGCGAAAGGTGACCATGGGCGTGTGGCGGAAGAGCCGGCGGAAGCCGATGAAGCCCTACGTCGCGCCCCCTGAGGTGGCTCCGCCGCCGGTCGAGCACGCGGTCGAGGAGGGCCTCCTCATCGCGCGGTCCTGGACCGTGGTCGAGGTCACGAACTGGATCATCGAGCGAGCACTCCGCGACGGCGCGTCCTACGACGCCGAGGCGACGCAGGCGGCGGTCCGGCGCGAGCTGGGTCGCATGGCTGACGAGCAGGAGGAGTACGCCGACCTCGCACGGGAGGCGCGCCAGACGGCGTTCCAGCGGCGGGGGAGTGCTCGTCACCAGCACGACTACCGCGCGGGTGACCTGAGCGCCTTATCCCGTCGCCGCGAGGTGTACTCGGGGCTCGCCGCCGAACTCCGTCGGGTGAGCAAGGACGAGGAGTTCGTCGCGGCGATCGCGGAATCCGCTCGTGAGCGTGCGTGGGGCGACCTGGAGCGCGCCATCCAGGCGAAGCTCGACCGGGTCCTCGACGAGCCGGTCGTCGACGAGCACTATCGGCGTGCCCGGAGCCAGCGGCTCCGCTGGTTCCGCGATCTCGACCTCGCTGCCCTCATCGCCGCCAATCCGAAGGACGGCAGCATGCCGGTCGACGACGGCCCGAACCCCTACGAGGACTAGCGCGGCCGGTTCGAAACGGCTCGCCGGTTCTGCTAGCCTGGACGAGTAGTTGGGCCCATGGCGCAGTCCGGTAGCGCACCTCGTTCGCATCGAGGGGGTCAGGGGTTCGAATCCCCTTGGGTCCACCAGCTGCAACGACAACCCCGCACCTCACGGTGTGGGGTTGTCGTGTTTCCGGGTGTCGGCAGCTCCCTGTCCCGTGTCGGCGGCGCCCCGCGTCCTGTACGGTCGGGAGCACGGCGCCGCTTCGGTTCCCGTGAACGGGACGAGCAGTCATGCCAGCAGCATCCGAACCGACCGTGCAGCACGACGCCGTCCTCGGGGTGATCGGCACCTCGCTGAAACCTGACGAACGACGCGTGCCGATCCACCCGGCGCACTTCGAGCGCATCCCGGAGGAGTTCCGGTCTCGGATCGTCGTGGAGCACGGCTACGGTGCCCGGTTCGGCGTCTCCGACGAAGAGATCGCCCCCTACGTCCGCTCGTTCGCGACGCGCGCCGAGGTCATCGAGCAGGCCGACGTCGTCCTCCTGCCGAAACCGCAGCTCGAGGACGTCCAGGAGCTCCGCGACGGGCAGACGCTCTGGGGTTGGCCGCACTGCGTCCAGGACTCCGCGCTGACGCAGCTCGCGATCGACAAACGGCTCACGCTGATCGCCTTCGAGGCGATGAACCACTGGGCCGCCGACGGCAGCTTCGGGTTGCACGTCTTCCACAAGAACAACGAACTCGCCGGCTACAGCTCGGTGATCCACGCGTTGGAGCTCTGCGGCTCCACCGGCAGCTACGGCCGTCGCCTGACCGCCGTGGTCATCGGCTTCGGCGCGACCGCCCGAGGTGCCGTGACCGCGCTCAACGCCCATGGGATCCACGACGTGCGCGTGCTCACCAACCGCCGGGTCGCGGCGGTCGCGGCGCCCATCCACTCCGCCCGCATGATCCAGTTCGACCACGACGACGGCCCGTACCTGAGCGAGGTCATCACCGACGAGGGTCGCGTGCCACTCGCGCCCTTCCTGGCCGAGAGTGACATCGTCGTCAACTGCACGCTGCAGGACCCCAACGCACCACTGCTCTACCTCCGCGAGGACGACCTCGGTGCGTTCCGGCCCGGGAGCCTCATCGTGGACGTCTCCTGCGACGAGGGGATGGCCTTCGAGTGGGCGCGCACGACCGGGTTCGACGACCCGATGTTCACCGTCGGGCCCGGGGAGATCAACTACTACGCGGTCGACCACAGCCCCTCGCTGCTGTGGAACTCGTCCAGCTGGGAGAACAGCGAGGCGTTGCTGCCGTTCCTGCCCACCGTCCTGGCCGGACCGGCCGCCTGGGTTGACAGCCTGACCGTCCAGCGGGCCGTCGAGATCCAGGACGGCGTCATCCTCAACCCGGCGATCACCGAGTTCCAGCACCGGTCGGCCGAGTATCCGCACGAGGTCCTGCCGGACTGATCGGGTCTCGGCGGACCGTTCAAGCAGTGGGGCCGCGGCGGGCCTCTCGGTGTACCGCTGACGGAGGCACCCCGCCCGGGAGGTCTCTCGCGAGCACTCCGACAGGCTCAGTGACCGGGAGAGGTGCACCCGGAACCCTCCGGTCTCCGGGCTCGTCGGAGGGTAGCCCGGTGACCTGACGGAACCGATGAACGTCCAGCGGTCCCTGACCTCCGTTCCCTGAGCCTGTCGAAGGGCCCACGGGGAAGGTTCCCAATCCGGCGGCACCTCTCCGGTCCGTGGGCAGCTCCTCTGATCCCTGAGTAACTCCTTCCGGTCCCTGAGCTTGTCGAAGGGCGCACGAGCAACTTCCAAAACCGGGCCGACTCGGCATCTGGAATGTCAGTGGTCCATGGTGGACTGGAGTCATGTCCGAGAGCACCACCTCCGCAGCTCGAGCTGGCGATGACTACGCCGCGCAGCTCGCGGAATTCTCGGACGAGTACGCGGAGATCTGCCGGCAGCAGGCTGTGCTGGCTGCCCGAACGGCTCGGCTCCTGGCCCGGTCAGCGGCCTACGCCGACGCCTTTGCGGACACGGTCGTCCCGGCCGCGTTCCCGCCCGCCGAGCGCCGTGCCTTGTCCCGTCGCTCCACGTGCGCGGCGCTCGCGATGGCGACCCGCATACCCGAGCAGACTGTGCAGCGGGCGACGAATGACGCCGAGGCGCTCGTCAACGACGCCCCGGCCGTGCTCGAGTCGCTCGAGGCGGGCCGTATCTCGGCTCGGCACGCCAAGACGATCACCGACCAGCTCTGCGACGTGCCCACCGACGGGCGGGCCGTGTTCCTCGCCACGGTGCTCCCGGTCGCAGAGCAGGCCACCGATGCGGAGCTCCGCAGGCGAGCTCGTGTCCTTCGCGAGCGCCTGCATCCGGAGTCGATCACGTCCCGCTCGAAGCGTTCCGAAGCGGACCGCCGGGTGGAGGTCGAGCCCGCGGCCGACGGCATGGCCTGGGTGCACCTGTTCACCACGGCACCCATCGCGCTGGGCATCGCCGAGCGGGTCGACGCAGCGGCCGCAGAGTCGCGCAAGGCGGGTGACACACGCACCTGCGCGCAGCTCCAGGCGGATGCCCTGGCGGCGCTCGCCCTCACCGGGGTGACCCCGGACGACGTGATGTCGAGCCCGGTCCTTCCGCATCCGATCGAGGTCCAGGAACACATTAAGCCGACCGTGCAGATCACGGTCCCAGCGCTCAGCATGGCCGGCGTCAGCGACGCCCCGGCCACCCTCGACGGCTACGGGCCGATCGATCCTGAGACTGCGGCACGTATCGCGGTGAACGCGCCGAGCTTCACTCGGATCCTGGTCCAGCCCGAAACCGGTGCGATCCTCTCCGTCGGTCGCAACCAGTACCGCGTTCCGGCTGATCTGCAGCGCGCGGTGCGCTTGCGGGACGGCACCTGTCGCGCACCGGGCTGCGGCAGGCGCGCCCGGGCCTGTGACCTCGACCATTCCGTCGCCTGGGACGACGGCGGCACAACAGATGTCGGCAACCTCGCTTGCCTGTGTCGACATCACCACCGCATGAAGCACCTCCCCGGATGGAACCTCGACCACGGACCAGGCGGCGCGCTCGAGTGGACGACACCCGACGGGAAGCATCACCGGACCGAACCGGACCCCGCACCGTTCTGACCTCCGCCGGTCCCTGAGCCTGTCGAAGGGTTCTTCGTGGGCACTTCGACAAGCTCAGTGACCGGGAAACGTCTGTCCGCACTGCCTCGGTCTCCGAGCTGTGCCGCACTTCGACAGGCTCAGTGACCGGGAGCGGTTTATTCGGCATGTCTCGGTCCCTGAGCTTGTCGAAGGGTTTCCCGGGGGCACTTCGACGGGCTCAGTGATCGGGGGAGGTGTGCCCGGAATGATGAGGCGTCCTCGTGGGCACTTCGACAGGCTCAGTGGCCGGAAGAGGTTTGCCCGCCATGTCTCGGTCCCTGAGCCTGTCGAAGGGCAGTCTGGGCCGCGTCACCTCGGTGAACGGGGAGGTTCGCTCCGTTCACGTGGGACGCGCCGGCCACGTGAACTCGGCCTGAGAGGTTCGTGGCAGGCCGCGCAAGCGGTCGAGCGCGGCATGCACCCGCCCCTACGCTGGACGCTTGCGCCGTACGGCATCGGTCGGCGGAGGAACACATAGTGCACGACCGGCTCGAGGAGGCATGGATGTTCGTTTGGCAGAGCTGGTGGGGTGTCGCCGCAGCGGCCGGGATAGCGCTGATCGCAGCGCTCGTCGTCATCGTGATCGTGTCGGTCTCCTTCCGGATGGCGGCGCGGCGGAGCGACTGGCCGGGTGCGCTCGCCGGAAGTGCCAGGCACCCCTTCCGGGCCCTCGTGATCCTGGTCGCCGTGTGGCCGGCGGTTGCGGCGACGCTTCCCGATGAGACCGCCCGTGGGTTCATCGACCAGACCTTCCGGATCGCCGTCATCGCCGCAGCGACATGGCTGGTCGCCGCGCTGCTCGCCTTCGTCATCGGGCTCGGCCAGGCCCGGTACCGCATCGACGTCCCGAACAACAAGGTCGCCCGCCGCATGCAGACACAGCTCGCGCTCGTCCGTCGCTTGGCGATCGCGGTCGTCGTCATCGTCGGTGTCGCGTCGATCCTCCTGACGTTCCCCGGCGTCCAGGGCGTCGGGGCGAGCGTGCTGGCCTCCGCCGGGGTCGTGAGCATCGTCGCCGGCCTCGCGGCGCAGTCCGTCCTCGGGAACGTGTTCGCCGGGATCCAGCTCGCCTTCAGCGATGCGATCCGGGTCGACGACGTCGTCATCGTCGAGGGGGAGTGGGGCCGGATCGAGGAGATTACCCTCACCTACGTCGTCGTCGGCATCTGGGACGATCGCCGCATGGTGCTCCCGTCCACCTACTTCACCTCCACGCCCTTCCAGAACTGGACGCGGAACACGAGCGAGCTGCTCGGGTCCGTCGAGTTCGACCTCGACTGGTGGGTGAGCCCCGCGGTCATGCGGACCGAGCTGGAACGCATCCTCGACCGCACCGACCTCTGGGACGGCCGGGCACAGGTCCTGCAGGTGACGGACGCCGTCGGCGGCTACGTGCGCATCCGCATCCTCGTCACCGCGGTGGACGCACCGACCCTCTTCGACCTCCGATGCCTCGTGCGCGAGCAGATGGTCGAGTGGATCCTCGCGCAGAACCCGTCGGCGATCCCGCGCAACCGGGTGCAGATGGTCGAGCAGGAGCCTCGTCCGGTGCCGAAGCGCGGCGGGCCGGTCACCGAGCCCGTCGGGCTGTTCAGCGGCAGCGCCGAGGCCGAGCAGCGCGCGAGCCTCTTCACCTCCTCGATCACCCTGCCCGACCTGGACGACGAGCCCGAACGCTGACCGTCGCGCGGCCGGACGCGTGTGCACCGAATCGTTGTCGTTCCGGCGATCCTGTATGCGCTTCCCGTCGCTACCATCAAGGGAACCTCGCCGGGTGACCTGCCGGCGGGCCGTCGGTGCTGCTGCCGATGTGAACGGACGGCGCCGGCCCGAACCCCGGCGACGGCATGCGAAGGAGACCGCGCGTGAACGACGACACCCTCTTCCTCACCGATGAGGACACCGCCGTCCCCGGCGAACGCCCGGAGCAGCGTCTCGAACGACGCTCCGCGTCCGTCCTGAAGCACCGACTCCTCGAGCAGGAACGGAAGCAGTTCGAGGAGTCCCTCGCCTCGGCCAAGGCGGACGGTGCCCTCGAACGCGCAGCGGCCCTCATCGTCTCCGCGCGGCGACGCTTCCTCATCGGGGCGTCGAAGTCGTTCACCTACGCGTCCCTCCTCGCCGCGGACCTCAGCTACGGCCTCGCGAACGTCACGCTCATCGACGGCACCATCGTGCGGCCGCTCGACGTCCTCAGCGACGTGCGGACGAGCGACGTCATGATCGCCGTGTCGCTGCAGCGGTACCGGAAGTACACGATCGACTCCGTCGTCCCGTTCGCCGAGGCGGGAGGCAGCCTCGTGCTCATCACCGACGCGCCGGACGCCCCGCTGACCCCGTACGCCGACGAGACGATCGTGCTCGGCCGTGCCGAGGACGGCCACCCGAGTTCCTCGATCGGGATCGCGCTCACCCTGCACATCCTCGCCACGCTCACGACGGCCAGCGCCAAGGGCGCCGGCCGTCGGGCGGTGGAGCGGGAGCGCCTCGCCGAGACGCTCGGGGTCTACGTCTCAGACGAGGACTGAGCGCGGACCGGGCTCAGCGTCCCGAGCCTTGCTCGTCGCGCACGATCGACAGGGGTTCCGTGATGTCCTCGAGTGACTTCCGCGCGGCGTCGACCCCGAAGATGAGGGCGATCAACCCGCCGAGGACCATCACGCCTGCACCGACGAAGTAGCCCACGGTGAGCGGACCGCGGTCCGTGCCATCACCGATCAGGATCCCGTAGAGCAGGGGCGCGACCGAACCCGCGATCTGTCCGATCGCGAAGAAGTAGCCGATCACCTGGCTGCGGAGCTCGAGCGGGAAGATCTCGCTCACGGTCAGGTAGGCGCTGGACGCACCGGCGGAGGCGAAGAAGAACGAGACGCACCAGAAGATCGTCTGGGTCGTCGCGTCAAGCGCACCGGCGTTGAAGAGCACCGCCGACACGGCCAGGACCGCTCCGGAGACCCCGTAGGTGAGGAAGATCATCTGGCGACGACCCCAGGTGTCGAACAGCCTGCCGAGGAGGAGCGGGCCGAGCAGGTTTCCGATCGCGAAGGGGAAGAAGTAGTACTGCGTCGACGAGGGGCTCGTGCCGTAGAAGTTCTGCAGCACGAGCGCGTAGGTGAAGAAGATCGCGTTGTACAGGAACGACTGCGTGATCATCATCGCGAGGCCGACGAAGGTGCGCTTCGGGTACTTCGAGAAGAGGACGCCGAAGATGGTCCGGATCGGGATGTGGCCCTGGGCCTGGACCGTGAGCGCCTTCGACTCGTCGACCGGCTCGATCGTCCCGCCCTGCTTGCGGACGGTCGCCTCGATGTCGTCGACTGTTGCCTCCGCCTCCTGTTCCCGACCGTGCGTCATGAGCCAGCGCGGACTCTCGGGGATGTGGCGTCGCAGGAAGATGATGGCGAGACCGAGGACCGGCCCGATGAAGAATCCGATGCGCCAGCCGACGTCCTCGGCGAAGTAGTCGGTGTTCAGCAGGAACAGGTTCGCCGCCGATCCGAGGGCGGCGCCACCCCAGTAGGTGCCGTTGATGGCGATGTCGACGTGCCCGCGGTACTTCGACGGGATGAGCTCGTCGATGGCCGAGTTGATCGCCGCATACTCGCCGCCGATACCCATGCCGGCGAAGAACCGGAAGATGGCGAGGAACCAGAACGTGGGGGACAAGCCCGCGATGCCGCTCGCGACGAGGTAGATCGCGAGGGTCAGGATGAAGAGCTTCTTGCGGCCGAGGCGGTCCGCCATGCGGCCGAAGACGAGGGCACCCGTCACCTGGCCGAGCAGATAGATCGTCCCGAGGAGTCCGACCTCCGCCGCCGACAGCCCCAGCGACTTCTGGAATCCGGCGGAGGCGACGATCTGGATCTCGAGACCGTCCAGCACCCATGAGAAGCCGAGACCGACGACGATCATCCAGTGGAACCGGGTCCACGGCAATCGGTCCATCCTGGCGGGGACGAGGCTCCGCACCGGGGCAGGTCGCCCGGAGGTCGACGTGTTCGACATGGAATGACTCCTTCCACGGCCGTCCCGTCGACGGTCGATCCGGGAGATGACGCTACTCCCGCGGCGGGCATCGGACGTCGCTGATCGGTGCCCCTTGACTTCGTCCTGGCGGAGGAGCACCCTACGCCCGGCACCCCGTGCGATGGCGCCCGGTGGCGCGGAATGGTCGTACGCTCGAAGCGCGACGAGATCGCGGACGGCTGCCGAGGGCCGTCGAGGAGGAGGCGGCATGCACCTGGTCGAGGACAGCACCGAGACGGACATCACGCGGGTCTTCCAGGACCGGATCACCTCCGGCGTCGCCCCGGGATCGTACGTCGCCGTGTTCGACCGCGAGCGGGTCCGGTTCGAGCAGGGGTTCGGCGGGGTCGCCGTGGGCGGTCCGGTGCCCGACGCCGACACGCTGTTCCGCATCGCCTCCTGCACGAAGAGCTTCACCGCCGCCGTGCTTCTCATCCTCCGCGATGCCGGCCGCCTCGACCTGGACGCGCCAGTGGACGGGTTCGTGCCGGAGTTCGCGCCGGTGCTCCCTGACGGGATCGCCGTCCGGCCGACCGTGCGGATGCTCCTGACGATGTCGGGTGGGCTCGGAACGGACGATCCGTGGGGTGACCGCCAGGAGTCGATCAGCGTGGACGAGTTCCGGCGGCTGCTCGTGCGCGGCGTCCGATGCGTCACGACACCCGGGACGGCGTTCTCCTACTCGAACCTCGGCTATGCGCTGCTCGGGCAGGTCATCGAGCGTGTGACCGGTGGCTCCTACATCGATGCGGTGACCTCGCTCCTGCTGGAGCCGCTCGGGCTCGGCGCCGTGTTCGAGCGACCCGAGGGCGACGGGGCGGTCACGGCGACCGGTCATCGTGTCCGCCGCGAACGGGCCGCCGATGAAGACGGCCGATTCGTCGAGGTCCCGTTCTCCGGCCCCGGGGTCTTCTCCTCGATCGGCGGACTCTTCGCCTCGGCCTCCACCCTGATCGGATGGGTGCGCTGGCTCGACGGCGCCTGGACCGGGGACGAGACCGGACCACTGTCGAGCGCCAGCCGTCGCGAGATGCAGCAGCTGCACCGGCTGGCTCCGTCGCGGCCCACCCTCGACGGCGTGCCGCCGAGACTCGCGCTCGGCTACGGCTTCGGCCTCTTCGTCGAGGAGGACGCCGACCTCGGGACGCTCGTCTCGCACTCGGGCGGCTACCCCGGCTACAGCGCCCACATGCGGTGGCACCCGACATCGGGGTTCGGTGTCGTCGCCTTCGAGAACGCCGGCTACGCGGCCGTGGCGAAGCCCGCCGAACAGGCCCTGCGGCTGGCGATCGCGGGCGCCCAGGCCTCCGGCGAGCTGCCGGAACCGGCGATCCGCCCCTGGCCGGAGACGCTTGTGGCATCCATGACCGCGACCGGGTTGCTGTCGCACTGGGACGACCGCGTCGCCGCCTCGCTGTTCGCCGAGAACGTCGCCCTCGACCGCCCGCTGGACGAGCGACGCGAAGCGGTCGACGCCGCTGTCACCGCCGTCGGTGGCATCGCCGAGGTGGCTTCGGGGCGCGCGACGCCGATCTGCGATTCGCCGGACCACCTGGTCTGGTTCGTCGAGGGGACGGAGGGCCGCCTCCGCCTGGAGGTCCGGATGACACCCGTGCTGCCACTCCGGGTCCAGACCTTCACGGTGACGGTCGACGACCAGGGGGAGTGAACGCCGAACGCCGGCAGCTGAGGCTCAGCTACCGGCGTTCAGGTGGAACAGGGCGGTCCGGTTCAGCCGATCGAGTCGTCGTCGCCGTTGCCGTTGCGGTTCGTCGGGGAGATGTCCTCCGTCGACTCGACGTACTCGTAGTCGGTCGTCGTCGGGCCGTCGTGGTCGCCGGTGTTCGTCGCTTCGCCGACGGGACGGTAGATGAGCTGGCCTTCGCCGTAGGGCAGGACGAGCTCGCCGTCCTGACCGTCTTCGAGCGGGATGATCTCGCTGTCGAGCGGGCCGCCGGTGAGTTTCGCAAGAGTCTGTGACATGTCGCCAGCCTAGCCCCGACGACCGTCAGAGTGCTGCGATGGTCCAGGACACCCGGTGTGGTGTATTGGGAGCCAACACCACGAGATCGGTCCCGGTCGAGAAGGCGTCGGGGGGACAGGTCATCGGTTCGACGGCGAGCCCCAGTCGGTTCAGCTCCGCGACGGGCTGATCGGCCGTGTGCACCTGGACCCAGGGCAGACCCTCGCCCCAGTGCATCGCGACGCCACCGCCGGAGGGTGTCGTCACCCGCACCATGACCCGACCGTCGGCGTCGCGGTCGAGTGCCGTGTACGCATGGTCGATGAAGGTGTCGCCAATGGCCCGGGGTGCGCGGAAGTCGAAGTGTTCCGTCGCCTCCGTGTCGACCGGCTCCAGCGAGACCGGGATGAGCCGGTCCGGCGTGACGGTGAGCACCTCGGCGGCGGGCAGCTCGAGCGTCCAGTCGTCGACGCGCCCCTCTCCCGCGACGAGATAGGGGTGCGGCCCGGTGCCGTACGGGGCGTCGACGTCGCCGAGGTTCAGTGCCTCGACGTCAGTGCGGAGTCCGTCGTCGTCGAGCGTGTAGGTCGCGGTGACCTGGACACGGAACGGATAGCCCTCCTGCGCTTCGATGACCACGCGGAACGCCGCCGACGATGCGCTCGACGACACGAGGTCCCACTCCGACCAGGCGGCGAGCCCGTGGAGGGCGTGGCCGCGAGCGGGTTCGGTGAGCGCGAGCTGGTGGTCGACGCCGGCGAAGGTGTAGCGGCCGTCGACGACGCGGTTGGGCCACGGGGCGAGCATGGCGCCGCGGAACGCCGGACGGACCTCTTCCGCGTCGAACGGGACCACGAGGTCGCGGCCGTCGTGCTGCAGGAACCGCAGTGAGGCACCGACCGAGGCGATCGACGCGGTGTACGCACCGTGCTCGAGATCGACACGACGTCCTGAGATCGGACGTCGGTCGACGGAGGCGGACGGGGACACGGCGCTGGTGGATTCGGTCACGGCCCCATTCTGTCGCATCGTCGCCGACCGACCCGGCCGACTGGCGGTGCGGGTCGGGCAGTGGGACGCGGCTCAGTCGAGGGATCGGCCGCGCATGTCCGAGAGGAACAGTGCGGCGACCGCGGCGACGACGAAGAAGGCGGCGAACACGGAGAAGAGCATGGCCTGTCCTGCGAGGAGGAGCACCGGGACCGATAGCGGGGCGATGATCGAGGCGATGCGGCCGATGCCGGCGGCCCACCCCGCCCCGGTCGCACGGAGCGCCGTCGGGTACAGCTCCGGCGTCGTCGCGTACAGGGCGCCCCAGGCACCGAGGTTGCAGAAGGACAGGCACATGCCCAACACGATGATCATCGGTTCGGTCGTCGCGGTGCCGAACAGGACCGCCGACACCGCGGAACCCGCGAGGAAGGTCGCGAGGGTCTGCTTCCGTCCCCAAGCCTCGATCAACCACGCCGAGACGGCGTAGCCGGGGAGCTGGGCCAGGGTGATGATGAGCGTGAAACCGAAGGACCGGACGAGCGAGAAGCCGGAGGCCACGAGGATCGTCGGGATCCAGATGAACGCACCGTAGTAGGAGAAGTTGACGCAGAACCACACGATCCACAGCGCTCCGGTGTCGCGGCGGTGCGTGGGCACCCACAGTCCGAGGAGGCGCTGACCGGCGGAGAGGCCGGTGCTTACCGAGGTGTCGGTGGTGGTGTCGCCGGTGGCCTCCGGGTGGGCGACGCCGGCCGAGGCTTCGAACTCGCGGACGACAGCCTCGGCCTCGCGGTGGCGACCACGCGACTCGAGGAAGCGCACCGACTCCGGCAGTCGCGTCCGTACGATGGCCGCGTAGACCGCGGGCAATGCACCGATGGCGAGCGCCCAGCGCCACCCGTCGTCGCTCGTCGGCACGACCAGGTAACCGATGAGGGCGGCGGCGATCCACCCGACGGCCCAGAACGCCTCCAGGAACACGATGATCCGCCCGCGGATCCGCGGCGGGGCGAACTCGCTCATGAGGGTCGAGGCGACGGGCAGCTCGGCGCCGAGTCCGAGGCCGACGATGAACCGCAGCACGATGAGCACGCCGAGTCCCCAGGCCAGGGCCGAAGCCCCCGTCGCAATGCCGAACACGAGGAGCGTGATCGCGAAGACGTGGCGTCGACCGACCCGGTCGGCGAGCAAGCCGCCGAGCGTCGCACCGATGGCCATGCCGAGGAACCCGGCTGAGGCGATCCAGGAGAGCTCCGTGTTCCCGAGCTGCCACTGCACGGCGAGCTGGGCGAGGACGAAGGACACGAGTCCGACGTCCATGGCGTCGAGGGCCCAGCCGACGCCGGAACCGACGAGCAGTCGTCCGTGGGCCTTGGTGAACGGGAGCGCGTCGAGGCGCTCGCTGCGGGTGCGGGGTGTGGTGGGGGCGGTGGACACGTCACCATTCTGGTGCAGGATGTGCCCACCGGCGCCGGTCCGTCGCAGATATGCTGACGACACGAACTGCAGGCGTGCGGCCGGGCAGTTCACCCGCTCCGCCCGCCGTTCCGTCGAAAGGCCACTCCCGTGACCGATGCACCGCCTCCCGACCCGCAGCAGCCTGACGGTCGCCCGCCGCAATGGCCGACGGGTCAGCAGCAGCAGCACCCCTCCGGTCAGCAGCCGCAGCAGCCGTATGGACAGGGACCGCAGCAGCAGAACCCATACGGACAGCCGCAGCCGCAGTACGGGCAGGGACCGCAGCAGCAGAACCCGCACGGACAGCAGCAGAACCCGTACCAGCAGAACCCGTACCAGCAGAACCCGTATGGCGGGCAGCAGAACCCCTCCGGTGGACAGCCGCAGCAGCCGTACCAGTCGCAGCAGAACCCGTACCAGCAGCAGCCACCGCAGGGCCCTCCCGGGTACGGCCAGCAGCCGCCGCCTCCCGGTGCCCCGAAGCGCAAGCGGACGGGGCTCATCATCGCCCTCGCCGTCGGTGTCCCGCTCGTGTTGGCGGCGATCATCACCGTCGTCGCCCTCGTGCTCACGCAGGGTGGCGCACCGGTCGCGGACCCGAGCCCCACCCGCTCGGCCACCCCGACGAAGACCGCTTCTCCGACGCCCACGGAGACGGACTCGACGCCGGAGCCGACGAAGACCTACGTCTCCATCCCGCCCGACCTCGACTTCGCGGCCGGGCAGGACGTTCCCGCCGAATGGACGGCCTACCTGACGAACGACCTGGACTCGTCCTGGGCGGCGATCGGTCCGGACCGGAACGGCGTCGAGATCTACCGGAACGCGGCGACCTCGTGCGACGTCGGACTCGGCGACATCGCGCTGACGCCTGACGAGATCGCGGTCGGAGACGACGAGAAGTCGAGTGACGCCTACATGGCGAAGTACGTCGGGGCCGACTACGTCAAAGCGGACGGCACGACGGAACAACTGAACTACAACAGCGGTGGGGGCCTCATCGAGTTCCGGGTCCTGTCGTGGACCCAGCCCTCGGGGGAGCGCACGTACTGGGGCGTCCGGTCGCTCACGAAGATGGGGATCCTCGTCGTCTTCACCTTCACGTGCAAGGACCAGGGGTCGCTCGACCTGCTCGCGAACGACGTCGTGAACCTCATCTCCGTGGAGCTGCTCCCGAAGCGCTGACCGGTCCCGTCGTCAGAACGCGCGGAGGACCGCCTGCGCGACCGTGAAGATCGCGAGGCCGGCGAGCGCGCCGACGATGGTGCCGTTCAAGCGGATGAACTGCAGGTCGCGTCCGACGAGCAGCTCGATCTTCTGGGTCGTCTCCCGGGCGTCCCAACGCTCGACGGTCTCGGTGATGATGCTGGCGATGTCGTGCCGGTAGCGGGTGACGACGTAGGACATGGCGTCCGCGACGCGGGTGTCGACGCGGGTGGAGAACGCCCGGTCGGTCGACAGTCGCCGGCCGAAGTCCGCGATGGTGCCGGCGATCCGCACACGGAGGTCGCTGTCGGGGGCGTCGAGTGCCTCGAGGAACGCGCTCTTCGCGGCCGTCCAGGTCTTGCCGGCGACCTCCCGGACACGAGGACTGTCGATGACCTCGTGCTTGGCGTTCTCGAAGCGGGTGATGGTCGCGTCGTCGTGCTGCAGCTGCTCCGCGAGCTCGCCGAGGTAGCCGTCGAGGGCATGGCGGAGCTGGTGGTCGGGGTCCGCGCGGACGGCCTGGACGAAGGACACGGCCTCCCGGTAGAGCTTGTCGTCCACGAGCCGGTCGACGAAGGACGGCACCCAGGTCGGCAAACGGCTCGAGACCAGGCGCTCGAACGCCTTCGGGTTCGTGCTCAGCCACTCACCTGTGCGGTCGAGGAGGAGGTCGACCGCGTCGTGGTGCGCGCCGACGCCGACGATGTGCTCGACCCAACGGCCGATGTTCGGAGCCCACTGCGGGTCGATGAGGTGTTTGGACGCCAACGCCTCGATGACTTCGCGGACGTCGTCGTCGGACAGCGTCTCCAGCAGACCCCGCACCGCGATGGACCCCTCGGCGGTGACCCGCTCGGCGTTCGCGGGCTCGGACAACCATCCGCCGAGCTTCTCCGAGACGGAGACGGACGCGAGCTTCTGCCGCACGACCTCCTCGGAGAGGAAGTTGGTCTCCACGAACTCGCCGAGGCTGACGCCGATCTCGTCCTTCCGCTTCGGGATGATCGCCGTGTGGGGGATCGGGATGCCGAGCGGGTGCCGGAAGAGGGCGGTGACGGCGAACCAGTCCGCGAGCGCCCCGACCATGCCGCCTTCCGCAGCGGCCCTGACGTACGCCAACCACGGGTAGCGTCCCTCGAGCGCGAACGCGACGGCGAAGATGACCGCCATGACGAGGAGCAGTCCGGTGGCGAGGCGCTTCATCGAGCGCAGGGCTCGTGCGCGGTCCGCGTCGGCGGCGGTGAGTTCGAGTGTGGGGGAGCTCGTCATCCGCCCATCCTAGGCTCGTCGACCGTGTCCTCCGGTCCGATGGAACAGGAGGGCACCGTACCCCCTGGTGGTACCCTGAGCCGGTGATCGAAGACATCAAGAAGCGGGCCCTCCACCGGACGAAGATCCTCGAGGGCCAGATGCGTGGTCTCGAGAAGATGATCGAGAACGAGGACTACTGCATGGACATCATCACGCAGTCGCTCGCCATCCAGAAGTCGCTGGGATCCCTCAACAAACTGCTCGTCGAGAACCACCTGCTGACGCATGTCACGCAGATGTTCGAGGAGGGTGGGGACAGCAAGGACGCCGCGGTCGGCGAACTCCTGCGGATCTTCGAGCTCAGCAACAACCGCGGCTGAGCCGAGTCGTCAGGCCGGCCCGAGCCGTCACACGGGCCCGAGCCAAGCGTTCGCGACCGTGGCGTGGGCGGACTCGTCGTCGGAGGGATGGAACATCCCGGCGAGGACGTCGCGGTACAGCCGGCCCAATTCGCTCGCGGCGAAGTAGCTGCCGCCGCCGGCGACCCGGATCGCCTGATCGACGACCTCGCGAGCGGTCTCCGTCGCACGGACCTTGAGCCCGACGAGCTTCGGGAACCAGAGCGCGCCGTGGTCGATGCCGTCGTCGAGGTCCCGGGCGATGCCGGCGAGCTGCGGCAGCATGCCGTCGTACGCGATGGCGGCCGAGGCGATCCGACGGCGGATGTCGGGATCGGCCGCGTAGCTCGCGCCACCGGCCTTCTTCGACGTCTTCCGGTGGGCGGTCTCGACCGCCAGCCGGAGGGCGCGTTCGCCGATGCCCGTGTACACGGCGGCGATGAGGGTCTCGAAGCAGGCGAAGATCCCGAAGACGATGGGGTCCGGGTTGGGCCCCGGATCGAGGCGTCGGACGATGTGCTCCGCCGTCGACTCGGCCCCCTGGAGCAGGGTCGTCCTGCTCTGGCTGGCGCGCATCCCGACGGTGTCCCAGTCGTCGAGGATCTCGAAACCGCCGCGCGAGCGATCGATGAAGCCGTAGACGACCTTCGGACCGTCGGCCGAGGTCGTGTCGAGCCCGGTCGTCCCCAGCCAGGTCCACGCGGGCGACAGCGAGGTGAAGATCTTCCGGCCGTGGAACCGATAGGAACCGTCGGGGCCCGGACGGGCTTCGGTGTCGGATCCGAAGAGTACGAGGTCGTTGCCCGCCTCGCTCACCCCGAACGCGTAGAGCTCGTCCCCGGCAGCTCCCTCGAGGACGAAGCGGAGCGAGTCGTCTCCTCGGGTGTGGAGCAGTCGCGCGACCCCCGTCCACACGAGGTGCATGTTGATTGCGAGGGCGGTCGCCGGGGCGGCGGTGGCGAGCCGGGATTGGAGCAGCGTGACCTCGCCGAGGCCGAGGCCGAGGCCGCCGAACTCCTCGGGGACGAACGCCCGGAGATAACCGCACGCTCGCAGCTCGGCGAGGTCCTCGTCGAAGAAGGCGTTCTCGCGGTCCGCCACGGCGGCACGTTCGCGGATGCGCTCGACGAGCCCGTCACTGAGGATCGAGGCGGGGTCGAACGATCGATCGGATGAGTGGTGCTGCGCTTGAGCGGTCACCGGTCCATTGTCGCATCGGGCCCGGCCGAGGTGGCAGGTGTCTGCGAGCGGCGAGCAGCGCGCCGACGGCCCGACCTGACGAGGAGGACCACGACCGCGGCGACGACCGCGAGGGGGAGCAACCACGGCACCAGGACGCCGACCACGACGACGAGCCCCGAGGCGGCGGCGACGAGCGCGTTCCACCCGGCGACCACGCCGCCCCAGAAGTCGGTGGGCACACCCGGTGCGACCACGCCTGGGGCCACGAAGCTCACGAACACGGAGGAGAAGTCGACCTGATCGGCGAGGGCATCACGCTGGGCGACGAGCCCGTCCAGTTCCGCCTGCCGCTGGGACAGGCTGGTTTCGGCGGCGAGGAGGTCGGCCGTCGTGGTCGAAGCCGCCATGAGTCCGAGCAGTCGGTCGACCGAGGCCTGGAGGGCGGTGACCCGCGCGTCGAGGTCGGCGGCCTGTGCCGTGACGTCCACCGCGGACACGGACAGGTTGTTCGCCGTGCCGAGCGCCTGCAGCTGCGCGAGCACGTCGTCGAAGTCGTCGGCGGGGATGCGGACCGTCAGAGTCGCCTGCGCGGCCTGGTCGGAGGTGCCCGGAGTCTCGTCGCGGCTGTCGACGCGCCCGCCCGCCTCGGTGACGATCCGGGTGGCGTCCGTCGCGGTGCTGATCGGGTCGTCAGCGGTGACGGTGAGTGAACCGGTCGTGACCACCTGCTGTTGCGTGAGGTCGGGGGAGGCGGCGCCGCCGACGCCGACCTGCGCGTCGCCGGCGACCTGGCCGGGCGCGGGCATCGCAGCTCGCGAGTCGCTGCCGGCCTCGGTGCTCGACCCGGCCGAGCAGCCCGAGAGGACGAGCCCGACGAGGACGGCGGAGACGAACACGGTGGTGGTGCGGGTCACTGCTGAGCGCTTCATGGCATCACCCTAGGGAGCCGCCGCACCGCGGAGGTGCAGGGACCCTGGGAAGCGGGTCACGATCAGGTCTCGCGACGCGCATCACCCGAGGGAGCCGCTGTACCGCGGAGGCGCAGGGACCGTGGGAAGCGGGTCGCGATCAGGTCTCGCGACGCGATCGCTGTTCGAGTTGCAGCTCGGCCCAATCGCCGATGGCCTTCGTGGTCTCCGCCGGGCGGTCCCGGTGCACGTTGTGACCGGCGCCCTGGACGATCGTCAGGCTGACCTGGCGGTTGGCGAGGACCTCGGCGGCGAGCGCGCCGCGGAAGAGGCTGTACACCTCAGGGTCGGAGGCGATCACGAAGGTCGGGTTGCGCAGAGCGGCCGCTGCGGGGCGGACGTCCCACGGATGGTTCTGTTCGCTCGTCTGCTCGATCGCCCACCGGCTCGCCTCGGACACCGCCTGGACCTTGATCTCCACGTCGAGCGGGTGCCACTCGGGGTTCTTCGCGCGGACGGATGCGATCGTGTTGTCGGCGAAGGCGGCCTCCTGGCTGGCCCGGATGATCTCGGCGTCGTGGTCGTCGAGCGCGATGGCGGGGTCGAGCAGCACGACCGCCGCCGCCCATCGGGGATCGGCTGCGGCGGCGACCGCGGTGGCGGCGCCTCCGAGCGAGTGTCCGACGACGAGGTCCCACGCGGCGTGCCCGACGCCGGGCACGGGGGTCGGCCTGGTGGCCAGCAGATCGGCGGCGTAGGCCTCGACGCGGTAGTCCAACGCACGAGGGGCGACGCCGTGGCCGCGGAGGTCGACCGCCTCCACGAGCCAACCGCGATCGGCCAGGGCGGCGCAGATGCGCCAGGTGCTCGGACCGTTGCTGCCGAGTCCGTGGACCACGAGCGCCCGAGCCGGCGCGTCGTGACGACCCCAGCGGTGACGCGGGAGCTCCACGGGCGTGATCGTGCGGGCGGCGAGGCTGGAAGCGGTGTCGACGACGGGCTCGGTCATGCGTTCAGCCTACGGTCTCGCGTCAGTCGAGCCGATCCGGGTCGGTGCCGGTGCGCTCGCCGTTCTCGAGCGCCGAGATGGCGGCCAGGTCGTCGGCGTCGAGGGTGAAGTCGAACACCGCGAAGTTCTCCGCGATCCGCGCCGGTGTGGCCGACTTGGGGATGACGATGTTGCCGAGCTGCAGGTGCCAGCGCAGCACCACCTGCGCGACCGTGCGCCCGTGCTTCTGTGCGATGGCCCCGAGGTCGGAGGTGGCGTCGGAGCCGTCTGCGGCGGGCGTGAAGAAGCGGCCGCGGGCGAGTGGCGACCAGGCCTCCGTCGCGATGCCGTGTGCCGCGTTGACGGCGCGCAACTCCCGCTGGGGGAGGAACGGGTGCAGTTCGACCTGGTTGACGGCCGGGGTGACCTCCGCCGACTCCAGGAGCCGTTCGAGATGGCTGCGGTGGAAGTTCGAGACGCCGATGGAGCGCGTACGTCCCTCGGCCCGCAACCGCTCGAGCGCGCGCCAGGTCTCGCGGTACCGGTCCTGGCGCGGGGCCGGCCAGTGGATGAGGTACAGGTCGACGTGGTCGAGGCCGAGGAGGTCCAGGCTCGTGTCGAACGCGCGCAGCGTCTCCTCGTACCCCTGATCGGTGTTCCAGACCTTCGTCGTGACGAAGAGCTCGTCGCGGGGGATGCCCGACTCGCGGATCGCGACGCCGGTGCCGCGCTCGTTGCCGTACAGCGAGGCGGTGTCGATGTGGCGGTACCCGACCTCCAGCGCCGTCTGCACGATCTCGGTGCTGGCGAGGTCCGGGACCTTGTAGACGCCGAAGCCGAGCTGGGGGATCGTGTGCCCGTCGTCGAGGAGGACGGTCGGGGTGCTGTCTGCCATGGCACCAGTATCCTCGACAGGGCCACCGTCACCGTCGAAAGGGAGCCCATGCCGCAACTCATGATCGTCACCGGGAGTGTCCGTCCCGAGCGGGTGGGCGGTGCCGTCGCCGACTGGGTCGCGGGTGTGGCCGAGGCGGACGAGCGGTTCACCGTCGACGCGGTCGATCTCCGGGAGCTGGCGTTGCCGTTCATGGACGAGCCCGCGCACCCGCGGAAGCGCGCCTACGTCCACCCGCACACGATCGCCTGGAGCGAGCGGGTCGATCGCACGGACGCCTTGGTGTTCGTGACGCCCGAGTACAACTACAGCTACGCGCCCGCCCTCAAGAACGCGCTCGACTACCTCATGCACGAGTGGGCGCGGAAGCCGGTCGGGATCGTCAGCTACGGCGGGCTGTCGGGCGGAACCCGCGGCGTCGTCGCGCTTCGACCCGTCCTGCAGGCACTCGGCCTCGTCAGTACCGGTGCGAACGTGGAGATCCCGTACATCTCACGGCAGGTCGCCGACGGGGTGTTCACACCCAACGACCGCCAGACGACCATGTTGCCGATGCTCCTGGGCGAACTGGCCGCACTCGACGGGGCCCTCGCGCCGCTGCGCGCCGCCGACTGAAGCGGGGCGGCTCAGGACGGGTGGGTGTTGATCGGCTCGGTGTCGGGGATCGGGCTCGCATCGCGGCCACGGAGGTCGGGGTGCCACCGGTGACCGATCCACGGGATGACGAAGCCGAACAGCGCGAACACGCCGGCGACCCAGAACGCGCCGACCGCTCCGGAGCCGTCGATGAGGAAGCCGGCCGCCGCCGACCCCATCGCGGCACCGATGAGCTGACCGGTGCCGACCCAGCCGTAGGCCTCGGCCGTGTCGCTGAACTTCACGCTCGCCGAGACGATGGCGAACAGCACGGCGAGGGCCGGCGCGATGCCGATGCCGGCGACGAAGAGGGTGACCGACAGCCACCAGGCGTTGAGGAAGAGGCTCGCGACGGCGAGTCCGGCGAAGACGATGAAGATGCGGCGCGCCAGCGCGTAGGGACCGATCGGGGTGTGCCCGAGGGCGAGGCCGCCGGCCAGCGAGCCGACCGAGAAGATCGCGAGGACGATACCGGCCTCGAGGCCGTCGTGCCCGAAGGTCGCGACGACGCCCGCCTCGACGGCCGAACAGGCGCCGATGAGGAGGAAGCCGACGACGGTGGCGAGGAGGACCGGCGGGCGCTTGAGCACCTGTCCGAGTTTGCGACGGCTCCTCGGGATGCGGACGCGCCCGACCTCCGGTGATGAGATGAACCACAGGCAGCCGACGACCATGATCACCGCCGCCAGGGCGATGCCCCAGACCGTGCCGACCTGGGTGGACACGAAGGTGGTCACGACGGGCCCGAGCACCCAGATGATCTCCTGGGCCGAGGCGTCGAGGGAGAACAGCGGGGTGAGCTGCTGGGAGGTGACGAGCTTCGGGTAGATGGTGCGGACCGCGGGCTGGACGGGCGGCGTGCTCAGCCCGGCGACGAATCCGACCGCCATGTACGCGGGGACGGTCATGGTGACGAGGGCGATGGTCGTGACGGAGACGGCACAGACCGCGAGGGTGAGGAGGAGCACCTTGCGGATGCCCCAGACGCCCATCCACCGGCTCGTGAGGGGGCCGGCGATCGCCTGCCCGATGCTCGTCGCAGCGAGGACGAGCCCGGCGGCCCCGTAGGACCCCGTGACCTGCTCGATGTGGAGCAGGAAGGCCAGCGAGAGCATCCCGAACGGGAAGCGTGCGGTGAGCTGCGCCGCGATGATCCGGGCGACGCCGGGGGTACGAAGAAGGTCACGGTAGCTGCTCACAAGGACACCAGTCTAGGGACCGGTTCCGACACGCGCGACACGCCCGCGACACGCCCAAACCGACAACGGATGTCGGAGGTGCGGAGGAGAATCTTGCCTGTGGATAGATATCCCTCAGACGGGGGAGAAAAGGCCGTCAATCCGGGATTTTCGCGTCGCCCACGAGCGTTGTACCCAGTGGAGAACCGGTGGATAACTCGCCCGAAACGGTGGAGAACCCGGTGGAAAACTACAGGGCTGTAACTACTAGCCCTTGGGGTTGGCCTGAAGGTCGCCAACTATATGTAGTATTGGAACCCCGGCGCAGGACGCCGCGGGAATCACCAGATTTTGAGGGGAAGGCACGAAGAGCTATGGCAATCACGGTCTACACGAAGCCCAGTTGCGTGCAGTGCACCGCGACGTACCGCGCACTCGACAACAAGGGCATCGAGTACAACATCCTCGACCTCTCGGTCGACGAGAACGCACTCGAGCAGGTCAAGGCCCTCGGCTACCTGCAGGCACCGGTCGTCATCACCGAGGAAGACCACTGGTCGGGCTTCCGTCCCGACAAGATCGAAGAGCTCGCCGCACGTCTGGCTTGAGCCCACGGTCGCAGGCGTCATCATGAGCCGGCTCCAGCAGTACCGCACCATCCGCCCGTCCGGACGGCGACGAGGAGGCCTCCCGTGCAACCACGGCTGATCTACTTCTCCAGCATTTCCGGCAACACGCATCGCTTCATGCAGAAGCTCGACCTGCCCTCGTTGCAGATCCCGCTGTATGCGAAAGACGAAGCCGTGCACGCCACGGCACCCTACGTCCTCGTGACCCCCACCTACGGCGGGGGCAACGGCGACGGAGCGGTGCCCAAACAGGTGATCCGGTTCCTCAACGTGGAGGCCAACCGCTCCCTGATCCGCGGGGTCATCGCCGCCGGCAACACGAACTTCGGCGAGGCCTACGGGCTCGCCGGCGACGTGATCGCCAGCAAATGCAAGGTCCCGCACCTGTACCGCTTCGAACTCTTCGGAACCCAGGACGATGTCACCACCGTCCACAATGGATTGGAATCATTTTGGCAGCAGCGCCAGTTTCAGTGATCGACGCACCGTCGACGAGCCAGATGGACTACCACTCGCTCAACGCGATGCTCAACCTCTACGGCCCGAACGGCGAGATCCAGTTCGACAAGGACCGTGAGGCCGCGCGGGAGTACTTCCTCCAGCACGTCAACCAGAACACCGTCTTCTTCCACTCGCTGAAGGAACGGCTCGACTACCTCGTCGAGAAGGAGTACTACGAGCAGGCAGTGCTCGACAAGTACTCGTTCGACTTCATCCAGGAGCTCAACGACCTGGCCTACTCGAAGAAGTTCCGCTTCCAGACCTTCCTCGGCGCGTTCAAGTACTACACCTCGTACACGCTGAAGACCTTCGACGGCAAGCGCTACCTCGAGCGGTTCGAGGACCGCGTCGTCATGACCGCCCTCGGTCTCGCCGACGGCGACCAGCAGCTCGCGGTCACGCTCGTCGAGGAGATCATCGCGGGTCGGTTCCAGCCCGCGACGCCCACCTTCCTCAACTCGGGCAAGGCCCAGCGAGGCGAGCTCGTCTCCTGCTTCCTCCTCCGCATCGAGGACAACATGGAGTCGATCGCCCGTGGCATCAACTCCGCGCTCCAGCTCTCGAAGCGTGGCGGCGGCGTGGCGCTCTCGCTGTCGAACATCCGTGAGTCCGGTGCACCGATCAAGCAGATCGAGAACCAGTCGAGCGGCATCATCCCCGTGATGAAGCTCCTCGAGGACTCCTTCAGCTACGCGAACCAGCTCGGCGCGCGTCAGGGCGCCGGTGCGGTGTACCTCAACGCACACCACCCCGACATCCTGCGCTTCCTCGACACCAAGCGTGAGAACGCCGACGAGAAGATCCGGATCAAGACGCTGTCCCTCGGCGTCGTCGTCCCCGACATCACCTTCGACCTGGCGAAGAAGGGCGAGGACATGTACCTGTTCTCGCCGTACGACGTCGAGCGCGTCTACGGTGTGCCCTTCGGCGACATCTCGGTGAGCGAGAAGTACCACGAGATGGTCGACGACTCCCGCATCAAGAAGACGAAGATCAACGCCCGCGAGTTCTTCCAGACCATCGCGGAGATCCAGTTCGAGTCCGGCTACCCGTACATCGTGTTCGAAGACACGGTGAACAAGGCGAACCCCATCAAGGGCCGCATCAACATGTCGAACCTCTGCTCGGAGATCCTCCAGGTCAACACGCCGACCACCTACAACGAGGACCTCTCGTACAAGGAGATCGGCAAGGACATCTCCTGCAACCTCGGCTCGCTGAACATCGCGCTCACGATGGACTCGCCCGACTTCGGTCGCACGGTCGAGACCGCCATCCGCGGCCTCACCTCCGTGTCCGACCAGAGCCACATCTCCTCGGTGCGTTCGATCGAGGACGGCAACGACAAGTCGCACGCCATCGGCCTCGGCCAGATGAACCTCCACGGCTACCTTGCCCGCGAGCGCGTGCACTACGGCAGCCCCGAGGGCATCGACTTCACGAACATCTACTTCTACACGGTGGTGTTCCACGCGCTGCGTGCCTCGAACCTCATCGCCAAGGAGCGCGGGGAGACCTTCGACGGCTTCGCCGACTCGCAGTACGCGTCGGGTGAGTTCTTCGACAAGTACATCGACCAGGTCTGGGAGCCCGAGACGGCTCGTGGCCGCGAGCTCTTCGAGCAGGCCGGCGTGCAGATCCCGACGCAGGCGGACTGGACGGCCCTCAAGGCGTCGATCCAGGAGTACGGCATCTACAACCAGAACCTCCAGGCCGTCCCGCCGACCGGTTCGATCTCCTACATCAACAACTCCACGTCGTCGATCCACCCGATCGCGTCGAAGATCGAGATCCGCAAGGAAGGCAAGCTCGGTCGCGTGTACTACCCGGCTCCGTTCATGACGAACGACAACCTGGAGTACTACGAGGACGCCTACGAGATCGGTGCCGAGAAGATCATCGACACGTACGCCGCGGCGACGCAGCACGTCGACCAGGGGCTGTCGCTGACGCTGTTCTTCAAGGACACCGCCACCACGCGCGACATCAACAAGGCGCAGATCTACGCGTGGAAGAAGGGCATCAAGACCATCTACTACATCCGTCTCCGCCAGCTCGCGCTCGAGGGCACGGAAGTCGACGGCTGCGTCAGCTGCATGCTCTAAGGAGCTTCGCGCTTCGTCATCCGCACTTCGACAGGCTCAGTGACCGGTATTCCGGTCCCTGAGCCCGACCCCGGTCCCTGAGCCTGTCGAAGGGCATCAGCATTACCGGTCCGTCGAGGGCCACGAGTATCACCGGTCCGTCGAGGGCCATCAGCATCACCGGTCCGTCGAGGGCCATCAGCATCACCGGTCCCTGAGCCTGTCGAAGGGCCAACCCCACTTCCCGATAGAGGACACCAATTCATGTCAGAGAAGCTCAAGCTGGTCGACCGCGTCCAGGCGATCAACTGGAACAAGATCGAGGACGAGAAGGACGTCGAGGTCTGGAACCGCCTCGTCAACAACTTCTGGCTGCCCGAGAAGATCCCGCTGTCGAACGACGTCCAGTCGTGGAACACCCTGACGCCGCAGGAGCAGCAGCTCACGATGCGCGTGTTCACGGGCCTCACGCTCCTCGACACGATCCAGGGCACCGTCGGCGCCGTCGCCCTCATCCCCGATGCGATCACCCCGCACGAGGAGGCCGTCTACACGAACATCGCGTTCATGGAGTCGGTGCACGCGAAGAGCTACTCCTCGATCTTCTCCACGCTCAGCAGCACGAAGGAGATCGACGAGGCGTTCCGTTGGTCGGTCGAGAACCCGAACCTGCAGAAGAAGGCGTCCATCGTCCTCGACCGCTACCACGGTGACGACCCGCTGAAGCGGAAGGCCGCCTCGACCCTCCTCGAGTCCTTCCTCTTCTACTCGGGCTTCTACCTCCCGATGCACTGGTCGAGCCGCGCGAAGCTCACCAACACCGCCGACATGATCCGCCTGATCATCCGCGATGAGGCCGTGCACGGGTACTACATTGGCTACAAGTTCCAGAAGGGCCTCGAGAAGCTGACGCAGGCTGAGCGCGACGACGTCAAGGACTACACGTTCTCGCTGCTCTACGAGCTCTACGACAACGAGGTGCAGTACACGCAGGACCTCTACGACGAGGTCGGTCTCACCGAGGACGTCAAGAAGTTCCTGCACTACAACGCCAACAAGGCGCTCATGAACCTCGGCTACGAGGCCATGTTCCCGAAGACGGTCACGGACGTGAACCCGGCGATCCTGTCGGCGCTCTCCCCGAACGCCGACGAGAACCACGACTTCTTCTCGGGCTCGGGCTCCTCCTACGTGATCGGCAAGGCCGTGGTCACGGAAGACGAGGACTGGGACTTCTAGTCACGGCTGTGCGGCGTCACGCATTGTGGCGCCGCACCACGTTGAAGTTGGCACACGTCTTTCGACGTGGCACTGATTGCCTAGTTGGCGCAAGAGGCCACTGAAGGGCGGGGTGGATGGTCAACAAGGCTCACCCCACCCCGAAAGAACTCACGAGTTCGTGGCCAGACGTCGAATCGAGTGATGCCGCTGGCGAAGCCGCGCTCCGATTCGTCGTGAACCTGCAGACGGCCATGGATGGCCGAAGCATCCGAAGCGTGGCTGCTGGTGCTGGTCTTGACGAGGGTAGTGTGCGTCAAGTTCTCGCGGGCACGGCATGGCCGCACCTGCGGGCAATCATCCTGCTGGAGCAGTCGCTCGGGGTCCGCCTGTACCCGCAATAGTCACAGGCATCTTCTCGGCCGACACAACGTTGACGACCCTGACTATCTCGGAGGCTCCGTCATGGCTGATACCCGCACCCCACGTCCCGTGTTCCCCACCGCTGCCCGAGCGGAGGACGCGACAGCCTCCCCGGAGACCCTGTTCGGGGAACTCACCCGCCGGCGGAATGGGGTTGGTGCACTCTGGTCTCATCAGACTGACCAGCTCCGCGAGTATCACCGGGACCACCTCAACGACGACGACGTGGCGCTCGAGCTTCCGACTGGGTCGGGAAAGACACTGGTCGGGTTGCTCATCGCTGAGTGGCGGCGGCGGGAGTATGGGCAGCGAGTGGTTTATGCATGCCCCACCAAGCAGCTGGCGATTCAGGTTGCTGAGGCCGCAGCGCGGCAAGGCATCAAGGCGTATGCGCTCATCGACTCGCACAATGACTGGGACCCGCGTCACTTGATGGCGTATACGAGGTCGAAGGCTATCGCCGTCACGACCTACTCCCACATCTTCAACTCGAACTCGCAGTTCAAGAACGCGAAGACGCTTCTGTTCGACGACGCGCACGCGGCGGAAGGCTACGTTGCTGACGCCTGGGCGGTCGACGTGAAGCGCGCGTCAAGCGTGCACGGGGACCTGTTCGACGCGTTCGGGGACGCGCTCGATCCCAACCTTGCGGCTCGAATGACCGGTGAAGGGCCAGACACCGCATCCAATGGTGAAGTACGGCTCTTGCCACAGCGGGCCGTACGCGACAGGCTCGCGGCCATCATCTCTGTCCTCGACGCCGGGCTGGAGAAGTACACGCCTGCCTGGTGGCGGTTTCAGATGGTTCGGGAGCACCTGTCGTCATGCCTGTTCTTCGTGTCGCGAAGCAACTGGTACATCCGCCCGATGATCCCTCCGACGTTCGAGCGCGGCCCCTTCACCGACCCCGTTCAGCGGGTCTACCTCTCGGCGACGCTCGGTGAGGCGGGCGAGCTCGAACGAGCATTCGGTCGCACATCCATCGCGCGCATCGCGGCACCGGAAGCGTGGGAGCGGACAGGCAGCGGGCGACGGTTCTTTGTGTTCCCGGACCTCGCGGAGTTCAACCCCGACTATGACACGACTGTCGAGCCTGCGGAGGCGGACTCGGATGAGCTGGACGGCGTTGACGTGGTCGAGGAACCGTCGGCGCTGAAGCGCATCTCGGATCTCGTCGACAAGCGCCTCATCTTGACCCAAGGAACATCGGAGAGCGCCGAGATCGCGAAGCTCCTCGAGATTCCGATGTCTGAACGGATTGTCGCCTCGGACACCACCGTCGCAGCCTTCAAGGAGGCGGACGAGGGGACGTTGCTCGCCGCGAACCGCTACGACGGCATGGACATGGCGGGCGATGCGTGCCGGTTCATGGTGCTTTCCGGAGTGCCCTCCGCATCTCACCTCCAGGACAAGTTCCTTCGCGGGAAGCTGCGCGCGGGGGAGGTGCTGGCGGAGCGGGTTCGCACGCGGATCGTTCAAGGGGCGGGGCGCTGCACGCGGGGACCGCAGGACTGGGCTGTCGTCGCCGTGTACGGCCAGGAGCGTCTGAGGTACCTGTCGGACCCTGACAACGTGAAGTCGATGCCAGTTGAACTGCAAGCGGAGATCGAGTTCGGTCTCGCCGCGAGCCACACGAACTACAGCAACCTGGTGGCGCTGACGCACAGCGCACTGGAGCAGGACGAGGATTGGCGGGACAACGGCGAGGAGGCCATTGCGACGTATCGGTCGCGTGCTCAGCGTGTTGCCCAGGCGCTGTCCGCTCACCTCGCGGCGAGTGCTCCGCGCGAGGTCGTTGTCTGGCAGAAGGCATGGCAGGGGGACTGGGAGGCGGCGGGCAGGGCTGCGGTTGCTGTGCTTGAAGGGCTTACGGATCCGGGAGCACGCTCTTATCGTGCTTTGTGGGCGTACCTTGCGAGTGCGTGGTTCGGTCTCTCGGCGGACGAAGGGAATGAGCCGGCTGCGGCGCGTTCCGCGGAGCTGCTGAGGACGGCGCACGGCGCAGCCCTCAGCGCTGTCTGGCTGCGAGAGATCCAGCCACTTCCGCCGGCGGAGGTCATTTCAGACACCTGGGACGATGACGCAGCCGACCGTGTGCTGGCGCTTGTCAGCGGACCACTCCGCGGGAGTGCCAAGTTCGGAACGGCCGCCCAGACAATGCTCAACCAGCTGGGGCAGACCGAGGCGACACAGTACGAGCTTGGTCTCGTCGAACTCGGGCGCTTCCTTGGTGCGGACTCATCGAAGCCCTCCCAGGAAGGCAACTGTGACGCGGCTTGGGTCTGGGACGACTTGTGGATCGCCGTCGAGGCGAAGAGCGAACAGACTGCGAAGAACCTCAGCATGGAGTACGTCCGGAAGGCGAATACACAACTCGATTCACTCGCCGCGTTGAGGGGCGTCGAGGAGTTCCCGGCCGGGTCGGTGGGGGTCGTTGTTGCTCCGAGCAGGACCATCGTCCCGGGTGCGGTTCCCATCGCATCTGCCCATCTTCACCTGTGCACCCCGGATGAGATTCTCGACATCGCTCATGCGGCGCATCGGGCGCTCGCTGCGATCCGCGTCCAGGTGAGCGTCACCGACGAGGGGGCGAAGGCGGCCATTCAACAGATTCTGTGGGAGCACCGAGTTCTTCCCGCGCAGGTGAAGGAGCGCCTCACGGGATACCCGATCCGCGGCGCCCACTAACAGGCACGATTACACAGAGGAGAACCCTAAGATGCACAGGCATCCTGGCCGGAAGGCTGCCCCGGCCGTCACGTGGGAACAGTTCAAGTTGGCTGTCCGCAAGGCTGACCGCGACAGCCTGCTCGTTCAGGCTGCGGCTGTGAGCGCGATGTTCGCCAACGGTGAAGATTTCGAGGAGTGGAAGCGATACGGCGTGACGCCGTGGACTATCGCTGATGTGGCGCGGACGGCACTCGCGTGGGGTGGTCCGGGCCGCCACCGGGCGGACCTCGATACTCTGTTGCGCTTGTGCAGCTTGAACGCACAACTCGTTGACGAAGATCGTCGCTTCCTCGCCGGAGGCGACGCTGACGAGCAGTCGCCGGAGTTCATCGACGCTGCACAGGAGCAGTTGGCTCGCATCTTGGCACGCATCTTCTTCGAACAGTTTCCCGGGCAGCGCTCCGTTCTCGCAGGCGTGGCCCGGTCCGTGCTGCTCTTCGGGTCGGCGGCAGAATTCCCGGAGGGCTTTGCGCCAAAGGTGATGACCTCGGGGTGGTTCGAGCGCCTCACCGACGGGCTAGCGTTCGACGACTATATCGAATCGATCTTCCTCTTCTCAGTCCTCGCACAGAAGGGCAACGGTCTCGTGTCGCTCGATGTTCTCGACGCCCCAGGAGTGCGCGCGCTCTCGGAAGTCTTCCCACTCGTCGCCGCTCGCCGCGTCTTCACCGAACACCTCTTGACGACCGTCGCTGACTTCAAGAACACCAACCGAGAATGGCAGGATCCGCTGCCCACCTCTCAGAAGAAGTTCGCCTTCAACCCACTGACCAACAGGCCATTCGTCGAGGGGGTTGCCTCCCAGTCGGCCGCCCCGTGGACGCAAGCGGTCATTCAGAAGGCGCTCCCGCCGTCGATCTATTTTCTGCCGCCAACGGAACTCCGCAACGCCTTTGCGAGCGATCTCGGCCCGGTGTTCCAGCATTACACCGGTCGGCAGCTTAACCTCATCGACGGGGAGCGCCATGTCCTCTCGGAGGTGCGCTACAAGTCCGACGGGAACCCTATCGATTCGTGCGATTGGCTCTTGGATCTGCCGGATGTGTTGGTGCTCATCGAATGCAAAGCGCGGCAACCGATTGAGTCCCTGCGTGTAGGCAGGGACGACTGGATGGGCTCGATTGAGGACAGCATCGGGAAAGGCATCTTCCAGCTGAACCGTTCGAACAGGCACATCGATCTCATCGGCAAGCGGCTGCCCGTTATCGACACCAGCAAGCCTCGGGTCGGACTCGTTGTGACGCTGGAGCCCTTCTATCTCAACCAGCACTGGCTCATCCGCGAGCATATGACAAACCAGGCCGAGTACCCCATCGGAGTGCTGTCCGTAGGAGAGCTCGAGGAGCTGGTGCTCCTTCATGCCGTGCATCTCGGTCGGGCGCTCCTAGAGGCTTCCGCACAGGCGCACGACAATGTCATGCTTCTCGCCCCTGCGCTCACGGAGGCGGAGGGGCGAGAAAATCCCCTGTTGGTCGACACATGGGACTCTTTGCGCCTGTTCCGAGCAATCGAGGGTGCCGCTGAGGACTTCGGCTTGCCGCCTGAGAATTCTTGAGTATCGGTTCAGCGTGGATTGGGGCGCTCTTCGTCGCGTGGGCAAGACGGGGAGATCGCCCCGGGGAGACTTTATTACGGAGGCGACAGGCCACACCTCTGACACCGTGCGGGTGGCATCGCGGTTCACATGCTGCAAATCGCAGACTATCCAGTGGATAGCTAGGCGCGCGGCGCACTCACGGCCCGGCGCCCCTCCGCGCGGGATGATCTGGCAGAGTGGTCGCGGGAACAGAAAGAGGATCGGCGTTGGGTAGAAGGGTCTCGCAAGAGCTGAGGGACGAGATCGTCTATGGCAGGGACCACGACCACGCCCGCGTCTTCATCAGCTCTCGGATGAGAACAACCCTCGACGCTGAACGCCTTATAACTGCAAGCGCTGTCGACCGAGTCTCGGGGCATCGGTCATGGTACTGGGAGCGCGACGCGGCCATCGGCGAGCTCCACTCAGAGCAGGAGTGTGTCAATTATGCCAAGACGAGCGCGGGCCTGATTCTTCTCGTCGATGGAGGCCTCTCTCCCATCGTGTACGCCGAGTACCTTGCCGCGCGGGACGGCGGAGCGAATCGATACATTCTCATCCGTAAGGATGCGGAGCTTCCCGAAGACGTCGCCGAGTTCATCAAAGAGCAGCAGATCTCAGAGGTCGTTACGCGGAACTTCCAGAATGCGGATGAGCTGGACTCTCTTGTCTATGATGCGTTGTCCCGTGCCATTGTCAGAGCCATGACACTGGCGACCATCGATCGGCGCGAGCGCCTTCCGGAGGAGGCGTCTGATGACTGAATGGGATCCCGAGCTCCCCGACGATTGGCGCGACCTCGAAAACGGACACGAGCTGGTCGTGGGCGCGCTCATGCGCGCCTACAAGCGGCGAGACGACGAACACATCGCCGAGTTGGTTGATGTCGCTGGCGAGCTCGCCGGCTATGGGGCTTTCATCGCCGCGAACGCACTCGCCAGCATCGGCGTCTCCTACGTTCTCGGTGTTCCGCTCGAGTCCGTGCTCGATGAGTACCAAAGCGAGACAACAGGCAGCGAACGCGCCCGCCTAATACGGGCAGAAGCTCCAGCGACTGAGGTGACATCGAGAGTCCTCGCCATCACAGCGTTCATCGCACGCCGCGAAGGGCGCACCGATGATGCCCTCGCTCTGTATCGCGATGCTGCCCACGCTGCTGACGAGGTGGGCGATTCGCTCGGAGCTGCCCAACTCCTTCAGAGCATTGGTGCTTTGCATCACGAAACCGGGGACACTTCCGAAGCGCGCAAGGCCACGACAGAAGCGCTCGAACGGTATGAGCAGCTCGGCGACATTGTCGGCACGGTCGGGACCGAGCTGAACCTCGTCGAGTATGCGGCGGTCGAGGATCGCACCGACGAAGCTCGGCAGCGCCTGCAGCGCCTCGAGAAGCGCGCCCATGACGCTGGGGACCCTCACCTGGCAGGGTCATGGCTTGCGCGCAGCGCCGTGATGGACATGTTCGACGGTGACGCTCAAGGCGGGCGAACAAAGCTGCGTCGCGTGTTGAAGAATGCTGAGCGCCGAGGCGATACCCAATTGCAGATTGCGGCCCTGGGGCATCTAGCGCAGTCTCAGAGGGACGGCGGACATCAACTACGAGCCCTCGCGTATGCAGAACGCGCTCTCGCCGCGGCTGAGGAGTCGGGCGACCCAGTGCTGTTCGTGGACACTGCCCACGAACTTGCAATCGACTACGCGAAGATCGAGGACTTCGACCGGGCGGTCCCACTGTTGCGCCGCGCTGTGGAGAAAGCGGTGGGCGTCCATCGGTCCCAGGCCCTCGCCGATCTCGGAGCGGTGCTTGTATCTCAGGCGCTCGACGCCCGGGTATCGGAATCGACATCACCAGACGCGGAGGAGTCGGGACTCGCTGAGGCGGAGGACGTTCTACTGGGTGCGGTCAAGGACTTGATCCGGAACGGCGATGAGGAGTGGGCCAGCCGCGGCCTCAGAAACCTCCGTATCGTCTGGCTCGCATCTGGGCATTCGGAGGAAGGCGCTCGGCACCTACGGAACTTCGCTGTCAATGGCGGGGGTGTGTCGTCCAGCTTTGCGGGGGAGTGTTTCAGGTTGTCCGGCTTGCTGATGATGGACGCGGGCGCGGACTCATCTGAGGCGCTCGACCTTCTACGTTCAGCCGCTCGTCTTCTCGGTGCTGTCGATAGTCCGCGGGCGTCTTTGCTTCTCGACTTTGCCCGTGTCGCGGAGCATTCCTACCGTGCGCTGGATGTCGCGCTGGCCTTGTATGACGATGCTCTCGATGAACTGTCACCTTCGGATCAGCCCACTGTTTTCGGTAATGCTCTCAATGACTCTGCCTTGGTCTTGATGAAATTGGATGACGATGAGAGGGCGCTCGAACGCCTCCAGGCAGCCAGCGAGATCGCGCAGGACCGTAGCGACCGAGTCTTGGGAGCGTTGGTCGAGATGAACGTAGGCGAAATCTATTCTCGCGCCCATCGGCCGCACGATGCGCGTCCACATTTCGAAAGAGCCGCAGCGCAGGCGGAAGCCTTTGGAGACGACGAACGAGCAGCGCTGGCGCTCGCGTCCCTGGCGAACACCTTCGTCAACGACGATGACGCCTCGGATTATGAAACGGCGCGCTCTGTAGCGCGACGCGCAGAGGAACTTGCCAAGCGCTCTGGCGACGAGAACGCGCGGTCTCGCGCTGCGGGTGCGCTCGCGTCCCTTGCTTTCGCCGACGGTGATCTTGACGACGCATACCTATTGTGGGAGCAGGCCCGACAGATAGCGGCGCCCAACAGGCGTCCGATTTACGAAGGGTTCATGCTCCATGCCCTTGCGAGCAGGCGGGACGGTGTCGTGTTCGGCAGGCAACTAGAGCGTTTCGCGCGGGCCGCACAGAAGAACCACACGGAACTGCTTTTCGCTGAGCAGCTCTGGCCGTCGGCGAACGTGTGGCTGCGTCACGGTGATGTGCGTCGGTCAGCCAAGGTGCTCGCCTACTCAATACTGCTTGCTTCCGCTGGGCATAGCGCGACGAAGCGCGACCACCGAGTCCTATTCGATAATCAGGTGGCAGCGAGCACGGAGGCGAATATCGCTGTCATGCGAGTGCTCGCCTATGCCGGGAACATGCTCACCATGGAGGTCATTCCGGCTGACCTCCGAGATCGTCTGCACCCGACCCTGTTGAAGGCGTTGACCACCCATGGCGTAGCCGACGACGAGGCTGCGACGATGGTTGCGTACATCGAGGAATTCGCAAGAGAAGACGAGTAGCCAGCGCTACAGCACCGCCTAATCGCGGTGTCGGGAAGTTCGTCGCGGCCTACCGGAGGCATGGTTCGTCGGGGAAAGAGGACGCTCGGATGAGAGCACCTCCGTACGTCAGCAGAACTAGAGCGACGCCAACCCCTAAGTGGACGCGTCCGGTGATGCGGGCGGTTGTCTAGGACGCGGGCCCCGGGGGATCCAGGTTCTGCCTACGCGAAGAACTTCGGAGCATCCCAGTTCAGAGTCTGGGGTGTCCCGAACGGCACTGCCGTCCACCCCGATTCGTCGGTCCATGGTGCGGCCACCGGAGCCATCGGTGCGTCCCAGGTGAACTCCGCGACCTCCACCGGAACTGTCGCCTTGACCATGTCGTGCGAGGCGCCAAGGTAGTGGCCGCTGGGAAGACGAAACGACCATGCGAAGCGGCGTGCCCCAACGTCGAGCAGCTGGAAACTCCCTCGATGCAGACCTCGCTCCTTCAGCCGCCGGTGGGCACTCTGGATCAGCATGTGCTCGCTGAGAGATTCGCTCATCATCGTTGAGTGCACATCTGTGCTCAGATCGGCGCGGAACATGTAGGTCTCGGGGAGGCAGCGGGCGTCAAGAAGCCGGCCACGTTCGTCTACGCCATCGAGCTTCATCTGCTCGATGTCCGTGCGACGCCGCTCAAGCCGAGCTCTTTCCTGGGCGGGAGCCTGCAGGCGCTCAACGAGTGCGCCCAGCAGCACGAGCGCCTTCGTCGACGTCGTCTGTGTCGCGTAGGTGAGGTCACGGCCGTGGAGAATGCCGTGGCGCGAGATTGAACCGTGACGCGCGGTCACATCCACCGGTGCGCTGAACGATGCACGAACGACGGGCAGGTTGCCGTCGATGCCGGCAAGCGTATCGTCATCCGTGTACGCAGGGGCGCCGGCATCAGGTTCGTGGCGGAAGAACGTGGAGCCCATGACATCTGTCGTGAGCCCATCTATCTGTGCGAGCGTGAGAGCGGTGGCCGCCGCATATCGCTTCTCTCGGTGGCAATCCACGGCTTCGATCACAAGAAGAGAGCGCAGCTGGAAACGCCGTTGGTACTCGATGCTGCGCAACCGGCCGAACCTCCCCAGCGGGTAGCCGACGTGGCGAAGACGCTGTGCGCCGTTTCGATTCCACATCTCAGTCAGCGCATCGTCCAGGACTGCAGCATCCAGCTCCACCAACGAGGCAGTCTCAGCCGCTGGCCATTGCCCGTGAAATGCCCAGCCCCGAGGTGCAACGGCCGCAACCAGTTTGGCGATGAGTGGATCATCACGTTGACTTCTCACAGCTCGAGGTTAGACGACTTGTGCGCTCCATCACCCTCGGGGCGTCCAGCAGAACCAAGGCAACAGGAGCGGATACATCGCCTCAGCTATCAGTACCTCGACATGCACCCGACTTGCTTTGCAGAGTTCTTGGAATACGGCCTCCGGGTTGCAGAGGTGGATTGGGTGGGTGACAAGGTGTCATGGTGGCGGTATGCAGAAATCGATTGAACCCACTCTTGTTGCTGAGCCGACGACTGAAGAGCCCGAGCGATTGAGCGGCGTGCTGACACGGATCGGCGGACCCCATGTTGCGTGGGGCGGGAAGGAAGTCCTCGACCTCTGGATCGTTGAGCACCGAGCGCAGCTCGACCAGAAAATGTCCGCACAGATCCGAGTTAACTCTTGGGCGCTTGTCATCGCAACATTCGGCCTCGTCCTCTGCACTGGAGGGCTTATCTGGGCGACGTTCGCCGCATGACAACACCCCTAGCCCACGATGAAGCGAGGCTGCCGGAAGGCCAGCGATAGCGATGCTCCAAGCTTGTGCCAACTTCTATGAAGCATCTAGGCGTTAGCTACTCTGTCTGCCTTCAGCGGTTCCTTGAGCCAACCCCTACACATCAGCGCCAGGATTGTCGACACGGCACATCACTACGCTAACCAGCTGAGGGCCGGATGGAATCCACGATTCCATCCGGCCCTCAGGCGTTCAGCGTATAGCGGCGTCAGCCGCCGAGGCCACCGAAGCCGGCCAGGAAGAAGTAGAAGAACGCCGTCGCGCCCTGGACGACCGGGAGGAAGAGCGCCGCGATCGCGGTGACCACGATCGTGAGGATAACGACGAGTGAGACGAGACTCACGACACCGTTGCGTCCGGCGCTCGGCGTCTCGACGGATTCGGCGACGAGCAGCTCGTCCATGGTCGCTTCGGTCGTCAGCATCGTTCTCCCTGTGGCTCTGGTGTCCTCGACCCTACCTGGCGATCCGCCGTGCGCCGCTGACTCGCCCGAGGATGTTCGAATCCGACGAGGAAACGCGCAGATCCGGGCGACTCAGCGACGGCTGGTGGTCAGCGGCGGGTGGACCAGAGGGCCCAGGCGATGAGCACGGGCTGGAAGAAGAGCCGGGTGAACCGGCGGCTGTCGGTGTCGAGACCGAAGGCGTCGCGGCGGTTGAGCCACTGGGAGAGGTTGCCCGGGAAGATCGCGGTGAAGAACGCCGCAGCGAGGTTGCCGACGGCCGTCCGCTTCACGCCTGAGGCGAGTGCCGCACCCAGCGCGATCTCGACGACGCCCGAGGCGAGCACGGTGGTGTCCTCGTCGATCGGCACCCATTCCGGCACCTGCGCCTGGAAGTCCTTCCGAGCGAAGGTCAGGTGGCTGATGCCGGCGAACACGAGTGCGCCTCCGAGCAGCAGACGTGCGGCGGTGCGGGCTTTCGATCCAGCCATGAGGGTCCTCTCGACGATGGTGATGTCACCACGCTATCCGGAGATCGGTGGACCGACGGCGGGTTGGAGTGCACAGATGTCCAGCAGCAGGCCGCTCAGCTGTCGATCTGCGAGTTCGCGTCGAGACGGTGCCAGGTGCGGTTGTGGTAGACGAGCGGCGCGCCGTCGAAGCTGGGGCTGAATGTCGGGACGGCGGGAGCGGGCGCCTCGGCGGCAGGCTCGGCCCGGACCGGCTCCTCGGCCGCTTGCAGCTGCGAGACGCTCGACTCCAGCGCGTGCACCGCGATGACCGTCGAGGTGCCCGCCTCCATGCGGTTGACGATGCGTCCGCGGATCCAGACGCCGTTGCCCGTGAAGTACGGCTCGCCCGTCGGCAGGCGGTCCCAGATGGAGGTGTCGGCGAAACGGTCGATCCCGCTCGTCGCGCAGAGCTTCGCGATGTGCAGCTGCTCGGAACCCAGGAGGTGGACGACGACGGTGTCGGACGCGGTGATGGTCGGCGCGCTCGAGGACAGCGACGACACGGAGAAGACGAGGAGCGGCGGTTCCGCACTGACGGAGAAGACCGAGGTGGCGGTGAGCCCCACCGGCCCGCTGCCGTCGTCCGCGGTGATGACCGAGACGCCGGCCGGGTGCTGACGGAACGCCGCCTTGAAGTCGTCGGGGGACAGGGAGGCGAAACCGGGGGCGACCTCGCCACCGTCGACGGGGGACGGCAAGGTGGTCACGGAGGCGGCTGCCGGGTGGACTGAGCTCACGGGGGATCCTTCGAACGGCTGTGGACGACTGCTGCAACGCCGATTCGGTGGACGCTGCACAGGCTACGTTTCGCTCATCCGGCCGGAGCTGCAACTCTGTTACCCGGTGTGACGGTGACCGACCGGTCGGGCGCAGGTCCCGTCGACCTCGCGTGCGTACGCTGGACGCATGCCCATCCTCATCGCCCCGGACGACCTCGCCGCTCTGATCGCCTCCGGGACGCCGGTGCGCGTCCTGGACGTGCGGTGGCGACTCGACGCACCGGACGGACGGCCCGCCTACCTCGAGGGGCACCTGCCCGGCGCGGTGTACGTCGACCTCGACCACGAGCTGGCCGACCCCGTGCCGACCGGAGAACCGGCCGTCCGAGGCCGTCACCCCCTGCCCGATCGCGAGGCGCTCCAGGCGTCCGCGCGATCGTGGGGCGTCGACGACGGCGACGTGGTCGTGGTCTACGACGATCTCAAGAGCCTGTCGGCGGCACGAGCCTGGTGGGTGCTGCGGAACGCCGGCATCGCGGACGTCCGCATCCTCGACGGCGCGTTCCGGGCGTGGACGGACGCCGGACTGCCCGTGGCGCGCGGCGAGGTCGTCCCGGAACCCGGGACGGTCACGCTGACGACGGGCGTCCTGCCGACCATCGACATCGACACCGCCGCGACGTGGGCGGGTGAGGGACGGGTGCTGCTCGACGCGCGCGCCGGCGAACGGTACCGGGGCGAGGTCGAACCGATCGACCCTCGGGCCGGTCACATCCCCGGAGCGCTCAGCACACCGACGACCGCCAACGTCGGCGCCGACGGCCGATTCCTGTCGCCCGAGGCCCTCCACGAGCAGTTCCTCGCCGCGGGCGTGCCTGCGGACGCGACGGTCGCGACCTACTGCGGCAGTGGGGTGACCGCGGCGCACAACGCGGTCGCACTCACCCTGGCCGGCTTCGAACCGGTGCTGTACCCGGGGTCGTGGAGCGAGTGGGCGAACCACCCGGAGCGTCCGGTGGCGACGGGACCGGACGCCTGAATCGCCGACTCCGGACAACGAGCTCGTCGAGATGCGCCCTTCGACAGGGTCAGGGACTAGGGTCCGCGAGCGGAGCCCTTCGACAGGCTCAGGGACGGGGTCCGCGAGCGGAGCCCTTCGTTCGCCAGGCTCAGGGACCGGGGAGCGCTAGCTCGCGAGGACCTTCTGCAGGCGCTGCAACGAGACCGATTCGGCCGTGCCCAGCTGCTGGGCGAACAGGCTGATCCGGAGCTCCTCGAGCATCCACCGGGCCTTCACGAGGTGCTCCGGAGCCTCGGCGGGCAGTGGGATCGTGCCGCCGGCGGCCTCGAACCGCGCCGACGCCGTCTGCGCCTCCGTCATCCACACCCGGTCGCGGTTCGGGTTGTCCGTCAGTCGCTCGGCGCGGTAACGGATGCCGGCGAGGTAGCGGGGCAGATGTTCGAGTCGTGCTGAGCCCGTCCGGGAGACGAAGCCCGGGAAGACCAGTCCGTCGAGCTGGCCTCGCATGTCGGTGAGGGCCGCGAGCAGCGTCATGCTCGTCGCCGCCTTCATGGCCTTCTCCGTGTCGCGCGCGGCCTGCAGGATGCGGGCGACGATGGCGACCGTCTGGAACATGCGGTCCATGACCGAGGCGGACACGCGGTCGCGAAGCGTCTCGTACTGCAGCCGGGAGAACACCTGTCCGTCGGGCACCACACGGAACAGGACGTCGTCGATGCAGGCGGCGAGGCAGTCCTCGAACAACGCCGGCGTCGACCGGTAGGGGCTCGTCGCGAGCGCGAGCTTCTCGTTGGCTTTGAGGTGCTGCTGCACATAGGCCGTCGGGGACGGGATCGCGAGCAGGAGGAGGCGGCGCACCCCCGCGGGCATGGCGCGGGCCTGGTCGGCCTCCGTGCTCATGATCCGGATCGACACGCTCGTACCGTCGTCGACGATCGCGGGGTAGCCGCGGATCACGCCGTCCTCCTGGCGAATGTCGATGAAACGGGGGAGGTCGTCGAAGTCCCACCTGGTGAACCCGGAGCGCTCGATGGCGTTGGGCACTCTGGCGGCCGCGACCTTGGCGACGCTCGCCCGGGTGCGCTGCTTGAGGCGCTGCTGCAGCTCGACGAGGTCCTTGCCGCTGGCGAGCGTCCGGCCGCGCTCATCGATGACCCGGAAGGTCACGAGCAGGTGCTCGGGGACGCGTTCCATCTCGAAGTCCGAGGCTGAGATGTCCATGTAGGAGAGCCGCTTGATCGCGTTCGCGAGACGGGTGGCGAAGGAGTCCTCGGCGGCGGGACTGCCGGGGGCGACCGCCGGGACGTCGGCGGGGAGCTCGGCGAGCAGCTTCGCCGCCCAGTCGGCCGCAGGCACGATGTTCCGACGCAGGGCTTTCGGGAGCGCTTTGATCATCGCCGTGATGAGGTCCCGACGGAGACCGGGGACCTGCCAGTCGAAACCCGCGGGCGAGAGTCGGTCGAGCAGGGCGAGCGGGACGATGACCGTCACGCCGTCGTCGTCGCTTCCGGGCTCGAAACGGTAGCTGAGCTTCAACCGCTGGTCGGCCTGCACCCACTCGGCGGGGAAGCGGTCCTCGTCCACCGCCAGAGCGTCCTCGGGGAGGAGGTCCTCCTGGCGCATCGTGAGCAGCTCGGGCTGGTCGACGCGCGTCTTGCGCCACCAGGACTCGAAGCCCCGCGTCGTCGAGACCTCGGAAGGGACGCGGGCGTCGTAGAAGTCGAAGACGGCTTCGTCGTCGAAGAGGATGTCGCGGCGTCGCGTCCGCTCCTCGAGCTCACTCAGCTCCTTGCGCAGCCGTCGGTTCGCGCGGTGGAAGTCGAACAGTTTGTCGCGACCGATGTCGTGGGTCCACTCGCCGTCGACGAGCGCGTGCCGCAGGAACAGTTCGCGGGCCTGCTCCTGGTCGATGCGACCGAACTGCACCCGGCGGCGCGGCACGATCGGCACGCCGAAGAGGGTCACCTTCTCGAAGGCGACGGCGGAGCCCTGGTTCTTCTCCCAGTGCGGCTCGCTGTACGAGCGCTTGCAGAGGTCGCCGGCGATCTGTTCCGCCCACGCCGGGTCGATCGAGGCGTTGGTGCGGGCGAACAGCCGGCTCGTCTCCACGAGTTCCGCGCTCATGACGGCGTTCGGCTGCTTCTTCGCGAGCGCGGACCCGGGGAAGAGGACGAAGCGCGTCTGGCGGGCGCCGATGTAGTCGCCCTTCTTCGCGGTCTTCGTCGCCGGTGGAGCGTTCCGGCCCTTCACGACCGGAGCGACGGTCTGGTCCTTCAGCCCGATGTGCGAGAGGAGCCCCGCGAGGAGCGACTTGTGGATGCCGTCGGGGTTCACCGCCGGCTCGTTGATCGTCAGGCCGAGAGGCTTCGCGAGTTGACGCAGCTGGCGGTAGACGTCGTGCCACTCGCGGACGCGGAGGTAGTTGAGGAACTCGTTCTTGCAGAGCCGACGGAACGCGCTCGACGACAGCTCGTCCTGTTTCTCCTCGAGGTAGTTCCAGAGGTTCAGGAGGGCGAGGAAGTCGCTCGTGGGGTCGACGAACCGGCGGTGCAGTTCGTCGGCCTTCTGTCGGTGCTCGAGCGGTCGTTCGCGTGGGTCCTGGATGGTGAGCGCCGCGACGATCGCGAGCACCTCCCGCGACACCCCGTGCTGCTTCGACTCCACGACCATGCGCGCGAACCGCGGATCGATCGGCAGGCGGCTGAGGTCGCGCCCCACCCGCGTGAGGCGTGGACCGCCGCCGCGAGGTGAGCCGTCGGCGAAGGTGCGCGTCTCGATCGCGCCGAGTTCGGACAGCAGATCGACGCCGTCCTTGATGCCCCGGGCGTCCGGTGGCTGGAGGAAGGGGAAGGCGGCGATGTCGCCGAGGCCGAGGGAGATCATCTGGAGGATCACCGCGGCGAGGTTCGTGCGGAGGATCTCCGGTTCGGTGAACTCCGGGCGCTTCGCGAAGTCGTCCTCCGAGTAGAGGCGGATGGCGATACCGTCGCTCGTACGGCCGGACCGACCCGAACGCTGGTTCGCCGAAGCCTGCGAGATCGCCTCGATGGGGAGCCGCTGCACCTTGGAGCGCACGCTGTAGCGCGAGATGCGGGCGGTTCCGGCGTCGATGACGTACTTGATGCCGGGCACCGTGAGGCTCGTCTCGGCCACGTTCGTCGCGAGGATGATGCGCCGTCGGAGACCTGCCACGGTCGATGGCTGGAACACGCGGTGCTGGTCGGCGGAGGAGAGCCGGCCGTAGAGTGGCAGCACCTCGGTGCCGGGCAGGTTGCGCCCGCGGATGGCGTCGGCGGCGTCGCGGATCTCCGTCTCGCCGGACAGGAAGACGAGGACGTCGCCCATCGACTCGCGCGCCAGCTCGTCGAGGGCGGCGTTGATGCCTTCGAGGTAGTCGCGGTCGGCGGCTTCGGACTCCGGGGCGTCCTCGTCGTCGTCGGTGGGCTCGTCGGCCACGAGCGGCCGGTAGCGGATCTCGACCGGGTACGTGCGGCCGGAGACCTCGACGATGGGTGCTCCGTCGAAGTGCTTCGAGAAGCTCTCCGGGTCGATCGTCGCGGACGTGATGATGACCTTGAGGTCGGGGCGCTGGGGGAGGAGCTGCTTGAGGTAGCCGAGCAGGAAGTCGATGTTGAGGCTGCGCTCGTGTGCCTCGTCGATGATGATCGTGTCGTACTTGCGCAGCATCCGGTCGCGGTGGATCTCGTTCAGCAGGATGCCGTCGGTCATCAGTTTGATCTTCGTCGCCTTCGACGCCTGATCGGTGAAGCGGACCTGGTAGCCGACGATGCCACCGAGCTCCTGGCCGAGCTCCTCCGAAATGCGTTCGGCGATCGTGCGCGCGGCCAGTCGTCGGGGCTGCGTGTGCCCGATGGACTGGCGACCGAGCTCGAGGCAGATCTTCGGCAGCTGCGTGGTCTTGCCGGAACCCGTCGCCCCGGCGACGATGACGACCTGGTTCTCGCTGATGGCACGCGCGATGTCCGCGCGGGCGGCACTGACCGGCAGCTCGGGCGGGTAGGAGATTCGGAGGTCGGACATCAGCCCTCCATCGTATCGGGCTGGACGCGGTGTGCTGCCGCTCCGGGCCTCCTGATGCGGCGAACCCTTCCTCCGGTCCCTGAGTAACCTCCTTCGGTCCCTGAGCTTGTCGAAGGGCGCACGAGGAACTTCCACAGTCGCTTCGACTCGGCATCTGGAATGTCAGTGGTCCATGATGAACTTGTTCCATGACCGAGACCACGCCAGCCGCGATCCGCGTCGGCGACGAATACGCCGCGCAGCTGGCGGAGTTCTCGGACGAGTGGACTGAGATCCACCGGCAGCAGGCCGTCTTGGACGCACGGAAGGCGCGTCTGCTGGCCCGCTCCGCCGCCTATGCCGATGCCTTCGCGGACGTCACGGTCCCGGCGACCTTTCCGCCAGCTGAGCGTCGGGCGCTGTCCCGTCGGTCGACGTGTGCGGCTCTCGCGATGGCGACCCGGATGCCGGAGCGGACGGTCCAGCTTGCAACGAACGACGCCGAACGTCTCGTCAATGACGCACCGGCCGTGCTGGCGTCGCTGGAGGCCGGCCACATCTCGGCGCGGCATGCGCAGGTGATCACCGATCAGCTCTGCGACGTCCCTGCTGCTGGACGGGCGGTGTTCCTCGACCGCGTCCTCGTCGTCGCCGAGCGCACCACGGCCGCTGGCCTCCGCACGAGCGCCCGCGTGCTGCGCGAGCGACTCCACCCCGAGTCGATCACCGCACGTGCAACCCGCTCCGAAGCCGACCGCCGGGTCGCGTTCGAACCCGAAGCCGACGGCATGGCATGGGTGCACCTCTTCACCACCGCACCCATCGCCCAGGGCATCATCGAGCGCGTCGAAGCAGCGGCCTCGGAATCTCGCGCAGCTGGCTACACCCGCACCTGCGCCCAGCTGCAGGCCGACGCCCTCGCAGCACTCGCGCTCACCGGCGTCACGCCCGAGGACGTGATGTCGAGCCCGGTGCTTCCGCATCCGATCGAGGTGCAGGAGCACATCAAGCCGACGGTGCAGATCACGGTGCCGGCGCTCAGCATGGCGGGCGTGAGCGATGCCCCGGCGATGCTCGACGGGTACGGCCCGATCGACCCCGAGACCGCGGCTCGCATCGCGGTGAACGCACCAAGCTTCACCAGGATCCTCGTCCAGCCGGAAACCGGCGCCGTCCTCTCCGTCGGGCGGAATCAATACCGGGTCCCGGCCGACCTGCAACGCGCGGTCCGCCTGCGGGACGGCACCTGTCGCGCACCAGGCTGCGGCAGGCGAGCCCGGGCCTGCGACCTCGACCACTCGGTCGCATGGGAAGACGGCGGGACGACGGATGTCGGTAACCTCGCCTGTCTCTGCCGACATCATCACCGGATGAAGCATCTCCCCGGGTGGGACCTCGACCACCAGCCCGGTGGGGTACTCGAGTGGACGACACCCGACGGGAAGCAGTATCGGACTGAACCGGACCCCGCCCCGTTCTGACCACCCGCCCGTCCCTGAGCCTGTCGAAGGGGTTCCTCGTGGGCACTTCGACAAGCTCAGTGACCGGGAGAGGTGTGCTCGGAACGATGAGGTGCCCTCGTGGGCACTTCGACAGGCTCAGTGACCGGGACCGGTGTGCCCGGGACGATGAGGCGTCCTCGTGGGCACTTCGACAAGCTCAGTGACCGGGAGAAGTGTGCCCGGGATGATGAGGCGTCCTCGTGGGCACTTCGACAGGCTCAGTGACCGGGAGAAGTCTGTCCGCACCGCTTCGGTCCCCGAGCTGTGCCGCACTTCGACAGGCTCAGTGACCGGGAGAGGTTCACTGAAGGTGATTCGGTCCCTGAGTTTGTCGAAGGGTGAGCGGGAGAGGGGCGGCCGGATGAACCCGGTCCCTGAGCCTGTCGAAGGGCAGTTGGGCTGTGGCACCTCGGTGTGAAGCGGGCACGTCTAGCGCTGTGTCGCAAACAGGGTTGCTTCGCAGAGTGGTTTGCGTTACAAAGTAGATATGACTTCACCGATGGAACCCACCGACGGCTCGGATGCGCTCGACCCGGCCGCCATGCTCGCTCTGCAGGAGCGACAGGCGAGCCGTGTCGACGACATCTTCACGAGGCCCACCATCGCGATCGTGTACATCTGGGGTGTCGCGTGGACCGTCGGGTTCCTCGCGCTCTGGTCCGCGAGCGACGAGAACCCCTGGTTCACCACCCCGCCGGCGGTCGCCGGGTGGCTCTTCGGGATCCTGATGGTTGGCGGCATCGTCTCGTCGTCGATCATCGGCTCCCGCGTGTCTCGCGGGATCCAGGGAGCACAGCAGGTGCAGGGGACCATGTACGGCATCGCCTGGGCGATCGGGTGCACGGCAGCGGCGGTGTTCGGCGGCGCTCTGTTCGCTGCCGGGATGGCACCCGCACTCGCCGCCATCTTCTACCCGGCCATCTACAGCCTCGTGGTCGGTCTGCTGTACCTCGCAGGTGGAGCAGTCTGGCGCGACCGCCTCATGTACGGCATGGGCATCTGGATCATCGTGGTCGGCATGGCCGCGCCGTTCTTCGGCTCGCCTGGCAACGCGCTCATCATGGCCATCGCCGGCGGAGGTGGGTTCCTCGTGTACGCGACCTTCCTCGAGGCGACCCGCCGTCGGCGTGCCCACCGATCGGCGGCGTGACCGATGGAGGAACTCGACCCCCTCATCCATGCCCAGGCCCGCCTGCGCATCATGTCGACGCTCGCGGCGATCGATGCGGACAGCAGCATGTCGTTCCCCCGCCTGCAGGAGATGCTCGACATGACCGCCGGGAACCTGTCCACGCACCTGCGGAAACTCGAGGACGGCGCCTACGTCCTCGTCACGAAGACCCACCGGGGACGCACCCCGGTCACCTACCTGGAACTCACCACGCTCGGGCGCCGCGCGTTCGAGGACTACATGACCGGCCTCCGAGCGATGCTCGGCGGCGCGTCGGGAACGGGGACATCATGACGATCACATCACTGGCCACCCTCGAGGGCGTGACACGACGCTACGGCGACGTGACCGCGCTGCACGACGTCGACCTCAGTATCGAGCCGGGCTCGCTCGTCGGGCTCCTCGGGCCCAACGGCGCCGGCAAGTCCACCGTGCTGTCCCTGCTGCAGGGCACCCGACGTCCGACGACCGGCACGGTGACGCTCTTCGGCGGCGATCCCGCCCAAGCGGTCAACCGCACCAGGCTCGGATCGACACCGCAGGAGACGGCACTGCCGCCCACGCTCCGGGTGGGAGAGGTCGTCGACTTCGTCGGACGGCACTTCGCAGACCGCGTGCCGACGGCCGCCCTGGCGGAGCAGTTCGGTTTCGGCGACCTCCTCCGACGCCAGACGGGCTCGCTCTCGGGCGGCCAGCAGCGCCGCCTCGCGGTCGCACTCGCGTTCGTCGGCAGACCGCGTCTCGTGCTCCTCGACGAGCCGACGACGGGCCTCGACGTCGACGCCCGCCGGACCCTCTGGGACGCGATCCGCCGGCAACACGAGCTCGGGGCGACGATCGTCCTCACCAGTCACTACCTCGAGGAGATCGAAGCGCTCGCCGAGCGCGTCGTGGTGCTGGGGGATGGACGGGTCATCACCGATGCCCCACTGCGCGACGTGCTCGGGCTCGTCGGCATCCACCGGGTGCGGCTCCGGACCACCGACCCCGGAGCGGTGGAGCGGCTCGCCGGAGTCGTCCAGGCGAGTCGTGACGGTGACGTCGTCGAACTGGACGTCCGCGACGCCGATGCATTCGTGCGCGATCTCGTCCGGTCCGAGGTCCCGTTCACCGATCTCGCCGTGCGCGGCGCGACCCTCGAGGAAGCGTTCCTGACCCTCACCGCGGATGCCCGGGCGGACGTCGAACGGAGCGCCGCCTGATGGCCACCACACTCCAGCTCACCGCCCTGCACGCGCGGTACTCCCTGCTCGAGACCGTGCGCGTCCCGATCGCGCTGATCGGCTCGCTCGTCTTCCCCGCGCTCTCGCTGCTGTTCTTCGTCGTCCCGCAGGCGCAGGTCGCCGGCGATCCCGTCATCGCGACCCAGGCCGTCATCTCCCTCATCGTCTTCGCGGTGCTCGCCAACTCCCTGTTCGGCTTCGGCCTGACCATCGCCCAGGCGAGGGAGCAGGCGTGGGATCCGTACCTCCGCACCCTTCCGGTGACGGGTGTCGCCCGTGTCCTCTCGCACCTGTGCTCGGTCGGTCTCCTCGGGTTCGCGGCCGTCATACCGGTCGTCGTGCTCGGTGCGCTCCTGACCGCCGCCACCACGACTCCGACAGGACTGCTCGGTGGCATCGTGGCGCTCCTGGTGGGTGCCCTGCCGTTCATGCTCCTGGGCACCGCGATCGGGTACGCCCTCCCCAGCAAGGCCGCGATCGCGGTGGTGCAGGTGGTCATGTTCTCGCTGGCCTTCGCCGGCGGACTGTTCATCCCACCGTTCCTCTTCGCCCCGTGGCTCGACCGGCTGTCGATGTTCCTCCCGAGCCGCCAGACCCGGGAGCTCGTCGTCTGGGCGGTCCAGGGTGGCGAGTTGCCGTGGTGGTCGTGGGTCGGCGTCCTGGCCTGGACCCTCGTCCTGACCGTCGTGGTCCTCGCTCTCTACCGTCGCGACGAGGGCCGCCGCTACCGCTGAGGTCGACGGACACCTCGCCGAGCACCGACCGTCCCCGTGTGCTGTCACACGTCGACACACACCGTGCACCGGCCGCCAGGCGCTCGTACGCTGACGTCCATCCCGGCCGGACCACGGCCCATGACGAGCGGATGGAGCGACCCGTGTCCAACAGCGCAGACCAGACGAACGCCGCCGACCGATCGACGGGCGCGCACTGATGGGAGCCCCGGTCGTGTTCGGCATCGGCCCGATCTCGGTCGACGACCTCGTGGCCGTGTCCCGCGACGACGCCATCGTCGTCCTCGACACCCCGGCGCTCGACCGCATCGGCGCCGGCCGGGCCGTCGTCGACCGGCAGACGACGCCGATCGGCGTCGGTGCGCCGGGCCCTCGGTCCCAGGGTCCACGGATCCCTGGTCCCGCCGGGGGACGAGCGGCTCCGCGCACCGCGACGCTCGATGCCTCGGCCGTGGAGGAGCGTGTCGTCCATGACCGCCGTGGCGGCATCGGACTGCCGCTCTCGGTGGACCGTGCTCGGGCGGTGGTCGCCGCCCGGCTCGCCGGATGGACCCGTGGCGCATCCGGGATCCGCCTCGAGACGGCCGTGTTCGTCGCGGAGCTCCTCAACCGTGGGGTGACCCCGGTGATCCCGTCCGTCGGCTCCCTCGGCGACGGCGACGAGACCCACCTGGCGTCCGTCGCGACGCTCGTGATCGGGCAGGGGGAAGCGGTCCTCGCGGGTGAGCGGCTCTCCGCCCAGGTCGCCCTGTCGCGGGTCGGGCTCGCACCGCTCGACCTCGCTGTGCACGAGGGGTTGGCGTTCGTCCACCACAACGCCTACTCGCTCGGCGTCGGTGCGCTCGCACTCCACCGGCTCGGCGCGCTCAGCCGACTGGCGGACACCACGAGCGCGCTCTCGTCGCGGGCCGCTGCGCGGTCCGGGCTCGGCGGGCGAGGACCGGCGTTCGACGCGAGGGTCCTCGCCGGCAGCCCGTCGGCGGGTATCCGGGCCAGCGGCGAGCGGATCTCCGAGTTGTTGGCGACGCCGGTCGGCCCGGAGGGTGCGCGCGGCGGACGGGACCGGGACGGACTGCGGCTCCGGGCGACCCCGCAGATCAACGGTGCGCTCGCCGACGAGGTCACGGCGGCCGTCCAGCTCGTGGAAGCGACGCTCGGAACGGCCTCGGAGGACCCACTCGTCGATCAGACGTCGGGCGTCCTGCGGACGGGCGGGCTGCTGCATGGCGCGCGGCTCGCCCGCGCCTTCGACGGGCTCCGCGCGGCCATCGCGCACACCGCTGCTGCCGCCGAGCGACGGCTCGGACGCATCACCGGAGGCGGGGTCGACCCGCGGGGGACCGGGCACGGGCTCGTACCGGGTCGGCTCGGTCAGTCGGCGGCGGACCTCGTCGCTGAACTGCGCGTGCTCGCGACCCCGGTCGTCACCGCCGGCGTGCCGGACGAGGACTCGGACGACCCGGCCTCCTTCGCCGGGACCTCGCTGCGACTGCTGGAACGCTCGACCGCCCTCCTCGCGGACGTGCTGGCGGTCGAGGCGGTCGTCGCGGCGGACGCGCTCGGCCCGGCGGAGCACGACGGATGGTCGGTCGGGTTCTCCGTCGCCCACGCCGGCCTCCGGTCGGCGATCGAGCAGGAGCTGCACGGTCAGCAGCTCGTCACGGCGGCGCTCGCCGCGTTGGGCGTCGACCGATCCTGAGCGACGGCGGCCGGCCGGCGAACGTGCGAGGGCGCACCCACGTCGTCGCATGCCATGTATTTCGACACGTGTCGAGGGGGTGGGCGATGTCAGTGCCCTCCGGTAGGTTCGGACCACCGACCGAGAGACGTTCAGCGAGCCACCGACCGCGGCGGCGACGACCCTTGGAAGACGACCTGTCACGAACAGCCGTGCAGAGAAGAGGCATCGGTCCAGCATGATCTCCTTCGAACACGTCTCCAAGCGCTTCGACGACGGCACCCTCGCGGTCGACGACTTCTCCCTCACGATCCCGTCGCGGTCCACCACGGTCTTCGTCGGGTCCTCAGGCTGCGGCAAGACCACGCTCCTGCGGATGATCAACCGCATGGTCGACCCGAGCGAGGGACGCATCGTCATCGACGACGAGGTCGTCTCCGCCGTCGACCCGGTTCGTCTCCGTCGCCGCATCGGCTACGTCATGCAGAACTCCGGTCTCCTCCCGCACCGCACCGTGATCGACAACGTGGCCACGGTGCCCATGCTCACCGGCGTCAACAAGAAGCAGGCCCGGGCGGACGCCCTCACCCTCCTCGACACCGTCGGACTCGACCGCGCGCTCGCCGACCGGTACCCGAGTCAGTTGTCCGGCGGCCAGCAGCAGCGCGTCGGCGTGGCACGAGGCCTCGCGATCGACCCGAACATCCTGCTCATGGACGAGCCGTTCGGCGCCGTCGACCCGCTCGTGCGTGCCGAGCTCCAGCGGGAGCTGCTCCGACTGCAGCGCGACATCGCGAAGACGATCGTGTTCGTCACCCACGACATCGACGAGGCCTTCCTCCTCGGCGACCAGGTCGTCATCCTGCAGAAGGGTGGCCAGATCGCCCAAGTCGGCACGCCGGCCGAGATCGTCGCCAACCCTGCCGACGACTTCGTCGCCCAGTTCATCGGCGCCGATCGTGGCCAGCGGACGCTCCACGTCGAGCGCGTCGACGGACGCGACGTGGTCGTCGACGAGTCGGGCCGCCCCGCCGGCGTCCTCGGAGCCGGGCCCGGCGCAGGCGACCGCCCTGGCCTGGACGTCCGGAAGGACGGCGCATCCACATGAGCTGGGTCATCGCGAACTGGGACATGATCTGGGACCTCACCCTCACCCATGTCCAGCTGAGCCTGCCCCCGATCATCCTGGGGTTCCTCATCTCCCTCCCCCTCGGCTGGCTCGCACACCGGTACCGGTGGTCGCGTGGCGTGCTGCTCACACTGAGCGGCATCCTCTACGCGATCCCGTCCTTGCCGCTGTTCGTCCTCATGCCGTCCCTCATCGGCACGAAGATCCTCGATCCGGCGAACGTCGTGATCGCGCTCACCATCTACGCCGTGGCCCTGCTCGTCCGCACGGTCGCCGACGCGCTCGACGCCGTCGACGCCGGGGTGCGGCAGTCGGCACAGGCCGTGGGGTTCTCCACCGGCCAGCGGTTCTGGCGGGTCGAGTTCCCGCTTGCGGGTCCGCTCATGCTCGCCGGCATCCGGGTGGTCTCCGCGAGCACGATCAGCCTGCTGAGCGTCGGCGCCCTCATCGGCGTCACGAACCTCGGCTACCTCTTCACCGACGGCTACAACCGGCAGTTCCCGATCGAGATCCTGACCGGCATCGTCGGGACGGTCGTGATCGCGATCGTGTTCGACGTCCTGCTGGTGCTCCTCGGCCGACTCCTCATGCCGTGGACGCGGATCAGCTCGAAAGGCGCGATCCGTCGTCGTCGCGCGGCCACCGAAGCCCGTGAGCTGGCGACCGCCGGGGGAGGAGCAGCATGATCAACTTCCTCGCCGCCTTCGCCTGGATCTTCGACCCCGCGCACTGGGAGGGCCCAGGCGGCATCCCCGTGCGGGTGCTCCAGCACCTGGCCGTGACCGGCCTGACCGTCCTCATCGCCTGCGTCATCGCGATCCCGCTCGGGCTCCTCATCGGGCACACCGGGAAGGGACGGGAGATCGCGGTCGCGATCACCGGCGCGCTCCGGGCGCTGCCGACCCTCGGTCTGCTCTCACTCCTCGCGCTCATCACGCTCGGGTGGGGCTTCTCCAGCACGAGTCTCGTCCCCGCGATCACCGCACTCGTCGTGCTCGCCGTCCCGCCCGTCCTGGCCGGTGCGTACGGCGGGGTCGAGTCGATCGACCGCCAGACCATCGACGCCGCGCGTGCCGTCGGGATGAACGAGTGGCAGATCCTCGGCAAGGTGGAGATCCCGCTCGCCCTCCCGCTCATGATCGGTGGCGTCCGCTCGGCGGTCCTGCAGACGATCGCGACCGCCACCGTCGTCGCGTTCCTCACCAACGGCCCCGGTCTCGGTCGCTACATCCTCGACGGCCTCCCGGTACGCGACTACGCGCAGATGCTCGCCGGCTCGATCATCATCATCGTGCTCGCCCTCATCCTCGAGGGCGTCTTCTCGCTGCTGCAGCGCGCGGTCGTGCCGCGCGGTGTCCAGGCGACCCACACGCGGGTCGACGAGACCCGGGGTCACGCCACCACCGGCGACGACCGGTCCACCGCACCAGACCCCGTCGTCGCAGAAGCGGAGGCGAACATGCAGACCGCGGCATACCGCAACAACTGACGCGTCCCATCATCCCGGGTGACAGCACCGCCCGGCTCCCAGACCCACAACGGCACCACCGTTCTCGCCCATCACAGATAGGAAACACCATGTTCACAGTTCGACAGGGTCGACGCCTCGCCGTCGGCATCGCCGCGACCGCCGTCGCGGCCCTCGCGCTCAGCGCCTGCTCCGCAGGCGACCCGACCGCCGGGGAGACCGCGGCATCCGACACGATCACGGTCGGCTCCGCCGGATTCCCCGAGTCGGAGATCATCGCCCAGATCTACATCCAGGCGCTCGAGGCCAACGACATCAAGACGGCCGAGTCCCTCAACATCGGCGCGCGCGACGTCTACATCGCAGCGCTCGAAGACGGCTCGATCGACCTCGTCCCCGACTACAGCGGCAACCTGCTGCAGTTCTTCGACGACTCCGCCACGGCCACGTCGAGCGACGAGGTCTACTCCGCCCTCCAGGAGGCCACGCCGAAGGGCTACGAGGTCCTCGACCAGTCCAAGGCGGAGGACAAGGACTCCTACAACGTCACGAAGGAGTTCAGCGAGGCGAACAACGTCACGAGCCTCGCCGACCTCGCGGCCCTAACCATCCCGCTGGCCATCGGCGGCGCACCCGAGTTGGCTGAGCGCCCGTACGGCCCGAAGGGCCTGACCGAGGTGTACGGCGTCCCCGCCGACAAGCTCACCTTCGTCCCGATCAGCGACGGCGGCGGCGCACAGACCACCGCGGCCCTGCTCGACGGCACGGTCCAGCTCGCCGACATCTACACCACGACCCCGTCGATCACCGAGAACGACTTCGTCACGCTCGAGGACCCGGAGAACCTGATCCTCCCGCAGAACGTCCTGCCGCTGATCAACTCGGCCAAGGCCAGCGACAAGGTCAAGGAGGTCTTGAACGCCGTGTCCGCGGAGCTGACCACCGAGGACCTCATCGAGCTCAACGCCCGCAACCAGGGCGACGAGAAGGCCGCTCCGAAGACCCTCGCGGCCGACTGGCTGAAGGACAAGAAGCTCTTCAGCTGAGCAGCAGCCACACGTCGATGGCGTCGTCCGGTTCTCCGGGCGGCGCCATCGCGCTGTTCGCGGGGAGCGCATCCGGCTGCAGCCGGATGTCCAGGGGGTCTCCGACACCTGAGGAGTTGATAGCGTCAGGGTATGAGTTCCGAGACCCCCGCAGAGTTCATCGCGTCCTGGACCGCCTGGCACACCGCTCGCGAGCGTTCCGTCCGAGCACCCCACGGTATCGCCGCCCTCCGGTTCACCCACTGGCTGACCGAGGAGGCGACCGCTCTCGAGGGCGCGCCAGGCACCTGGCGTGCGGACGCGACCGGCATCGTCGGTGAGCGGCTCACGGGCACCGGACTGACCACGCCGAGTGGCGCGCAGATCATGACCGACCGCGTCGAGCTGGTCCACGGTGACGAACTGCACTTCGGCGACGCGCTCCTCCGAGGTATGGAGCGAGACGGCGTCTACGCCCTCCGCGTGCTCGACCCGGAGGCGCCGACGCGGACCTCGCTCGCGGGCATCAGCGCGTTCGCCCCCGACGTCGCCTGGATCCGGCCGGCGCGGTTCGTGCCGTCCCCGGACGTCACGGTCGAGACCGAGTCGATCGACGGCCACGTCACGACCGAGACCCCCGTCGGCCGGGTCGAGTTCGAGCTCGGTGATGAAGCGGTCTCGCTGACGGTCACGGGCGGCCCGAACGGACTCTGGGCGGTCTTCTCCGACGGCACGAGTGGCGACGAGAGCTACCGGTTCCGGTTCATCAGCATGCCGGCCCCGACCGCGGACGGCCACGTCCTCGTCGACTTCAACCGCGCGTACCTGCCGCCGTGCGCGTTCAGCGACCACTACGTGTGCCCGCTGCCTGCGCCGAACAACCGGCTCCGCACGCGGATCACGGCGGGCGAGCGACTGCCGCTCGGCCAGTAGGTCCCGGGCCACGGATCCCGCATGACGAACCGGCTCGCCGAGGCGATGAGCCCGTACCTCCGTTCGCACGCCGAGCAGCCGGTCGACTGGTACCCCTGGGGGCCGGAGGCCTTCGCCGAAGCGGCCCGTCGTGACGTCCCCCTGCTCGTCTCGATCGGCTACTCGACGTGTCACTGGTGTCACGTCATGGCACGCGAGTCGTTCTCGGACGAGCACATCGCCGAGCTCCTCCGCCGCGATTTCGTGGCGGTGAAGGTGGACCGCGAGGAGCATCCCGACGTCGACGCCAGTTACCTCGCCGCCGCCGGCGCGTTCACCCGTGACCTGGGCTGGCCGCTGAACGTGTTCGTGACGCCGCGCGGACACGTCTTCCACGCGGGGACCTACTCGCCTCCCGTCCCGCTCCGCGGGCATCCCTCGTTCCCGCAGGTGCTCGAGGCCGTCCGCGTCGCGTGGACCGAGCGACGGGAGCAGGTCGTCGCGAGCGCCGACGGACTCGCGCTGGCGATCGCCGAGACGATGTCGTCCACGGATGACGCCCTACTGCCGGAACCCGGAGACCTCGACGCGTCGATCGTGGCGGTCGAGGCGCTGGCGGACCAGGAGCTCGGCGGCTTCGGCACGGCTCCGAAGTTCCCGATGGCCCCGCTGTTCGACTTCCTGCTGACGCCGCGCGAGGGGGAGGTCGCCCGCCGCGGTGTCGACCTCGCGCAACGCACCCTCAGGACGATGGGGGCATCGGCGCTCCGGGATCCGGTCGAAGGCGGGTTCTTCCGGTACGCGGTCAACCGGGACTGGACCGAGCCGCACTACGAACGCATGCTGACGGACAACGCGCTCCTCCTCACCGCGTACACGCGGGCCTGGGCCGAGCGCCCGAGCTCGTGGGCGGCCAGTGTCGCCGCCGGGATCGCCGAGTTCCTCATCGGCACGCTGCAGCAGCCGAGCGGCGGCTTCGGGTCGGCGCAGGACTCCGAGAGCGTCGTCGACGGCATCGGATCGGAGGGTGGCTACTACCGACGCGATGCCGACGGCCGGGCGACGCTGACCCCGCCGGCCGTTGACCGCAAGGTGCTCACCGGTTGGAACGGGCTCGCGATCGGCGCGCTGGCGGAGGCCTCGACGGTCTTCGACCGCCCCGAATGGATCGAATCAGCGAGGTGGGCGGCGGACGCGGTGGTCGAGAACCACCTCGCCTCGGACGGCACGCTCGCCCGGGCCTCGCTCGACGAACGGCGGTCGGGTGCGGCTGCGGCCCTCGAGGACTACGGGATGCTCGCGGAGGGACTCCTGCGTCTCGGCCTCGCGACGGGCGAGGTCCGCTACGCGGAAGTCGCCCGCGACCTCGTCGACCGGTGCTTGCCGGACGAGACCGTGACGGACGAGACCGTGACTGACACCTCCTCCGCCACGGTGGCCGGCTTCATCCTGCCGGGCGGCGGCGACCCGGTGCTGTCGGCCCAGGGCATGCGGATCGACGGCGACCCGTCGGAGGGCGCGTATCCCTCGGGGATCTCCTCGCTCGGACGCGCGTCGCTGCTGCTGTTCCAGCTGACAGCAGACGGCCGGTTCCGGGACGCCGCCGAGAGCGCGGTCCGGTTCGCCGCGTCGGCTGCGCTGTCGGCACCGACCGCGTTCGGCGCGAGTCTGGCCCTCGCGGCATCGCTCACCGGGCCGGCGTCGCAACTGATCGTCGTCGGGCCGGATCGGGCGGATCCGGATGAGGACGAGGCTCGCGCAACGGCGAACCGGGCGATGCGCGACGCGGTCAGGACGCGCCGGGACGACGTCGTGGCGGTGGTCTCCGAGCGGCAGGCGGTGGCCTGGACGACGAGCGGGTTCGACGTCTTCGCCGAACGGACGAGTCGCGACGGCCGGTTGACCGCCTACCACTGCCGGGACTTCGTCTGCCGCCTCCCCGTGACGGATGTGGCGCAGCTCGACGCCCGCTGAACCAGCGCGCCCGTCGCCCCGACACCTGGGTGGGTCAGGCCCCGAAGGTGCCGTCCGGTCGGCCGAAGCGCAGCTCGCGGGCTTCGGAGCGCCAGCGCCCGAGGCCGCCGTCGAGGAGCGCGACGCGCTTGTATCCAGCTCCGGTCAGCGCCGCACGAAGGCGCTCGGCGGAGCGCCCGTCCAACTGGTCGTACAGGACGACCGTGTGCTGCTCCGTGACGCCGATGGCCGCCGCGCCGCGTCGGACCTCGTCCGGGGAGGATGCTCCGAGCCCCTGACGCGCGTCCAACAGCTCGACGAACACGGCACCGGGCACATGGCCGTCGAAGAGGTACAGGTCGTAGCCGCTCACCAGTCGCACCGGGCCGCCGTCCAGCGCAGGCAGCTCGACGACGCTCGCGTCGAGGACGATGAGGCTCTCGCTGCCGAGATGGTCCGCGAGCCACTGGGTGGAGACGAGCGGGTCCACCAGGAACGGCGCGTGCGTGGAGGTCATGCGCCCACCGTAGGAGGCCGCGGCCCGGATGACCACGGTGGTCGGCAACACGCGGTCACACGACGCCGCGGTTCAGCACTCGATGACGTTGACCGCGAGACCGCCCTCGCTCGTCTCCTTGTACTTCGTCGACATGTCGACGCCGGTCTGGCGCATGGTCTCGATCACGGTGTCGAGCGACACCAGGTGCGTCCCGTCGCCGTGCAGGGACAGGCGTGCGGCGCTGACGGCCGTCGAGGAGGCGATCGCGTTGCGTTCGATGCACGGGACCTGGACGAGCCCGCCCACCGGGTCGCACGTGAGGCCGAGGTGGTGCTCCATCGCGATCTCCGCGGCGTTCTCGACCTGACGCGGTGTGCCGCCGAGGACGGCGCACAGGGCACCGGCGGCCATGGCGCAGGCCGAGCCGACCTCGGCCTGGCAGCCGCCCTCGGCCCCGGAGATGGACGCGTTCGCCTTGAAGAGCGAGCCGATGGCGGTCGCCGTGAGCAGGTACCGACGGATCCCGTCGAGCGAGGCGCCCGGCACGAACCGCAGGTAGTAGCTCCCGACGGCCGGGATGATCCCCGCGGCCCCGTTCGTGGGTGCGGTCACGACCCGCCCGCCGGAGGCGTTCTGCTCGTTGACCGCCAGGGCGAACGCGTGCAGCCACTCCGTGGGGAGCTCACGCCCGCTCTCGGCCTCGGCCACGTCGAGGCGCTCACGGACGGCACGCGCCCGGCGCTTGACGCCGAGACCGCCCGGGAGTGTGCCGGTGTCGGCGAGCCCGGCGGTCACGCACTCGTGCATGGCCGTCCAGATGGCGTCGAGGCCGGCGTCGACCTCGACCGCGGACCGCAGGGCCTCCTCGTTGCGTCTCGCGATCGCGTCGATCGGGAGCCCTGTCTCGTCGCAGAGGCCGATGAGCGTCTCAGCGGTCCGGAACGGCATCGGCACGGGTGTCGACGGCAGCACCGTGCTCGGGTCGTCGCCGTCACGACGGATGAAGCCGCCGCCGACCGAGTAGTACGTCTCGGAGCGCACCGGGAGGTCGCTCCGCTGATCCCAGGCGTGCAGCGTCATGGCGTTCGGGTGGCCCGGCAGCCTCGTCCTGGGCACGAACGAGACGTCGTCCTTCGAGAACGCGATGGCCCGCGTCCCGGCGAGCGCGAGGGGAGCGCCGTCGGGGTGGTCGCTCCAGGCCCGGCGGACCTCGGCGGGATCGCACCCTTCGGGAGTGAGCCCCTGGAGTCCCGCGACGACAGCGTCGGGGGTGCCGTGGCCGATGCCGGTCGCGCCGAGCGATCCGTACAACGAGCACGTGACGCGGTCGACCCGGTCGAGCAGGCCGTCGTCCGCGAGCCCGGTGGCGAAGGCCAGGGCCGCCCGCATCGGTCCGACCGTGTGCGAGCTGGACGGCCCGATCCCGATGGAGAAGAGGTCGAACGCGGACACGTATGCGGTCACTGGACGACCCCCTTCGGTGCGACTGGCTCCTCTCACTCTAAGCGTCTTCGGCGCCGGGTGCGGTGTCAGCGGCCGTCAGCGGGTGTCAGCGGCAGGTGAGCGATCCGTGAGTGCCCCCGCCCACACTGTTGTCCGGGTCGCCCACCGGCGGACCACACCTGATTTCGAAAGGCATCCGCATGAGCATCAGCTCCGACTGGGCGATCGAAGCCCACGGCCTCGTGAAGACCTTCGGCGACAACCGGGCGGTCGACGGCGTCGACCTCTCGGTCCGCACCGGCACCGTCTACGGCGTCCTCGGCCCGAACGGCGCCGGCAAGACCACCACCATCAGCATGCTGGCGACGCTCCTGCGTCCTGACGCCGGCACCGCCACCGTCTTCGGACACGACATCCAGCGGGAGTCGCAGGTCGTGCGCCAGCTCATCGGCGTGACGGCGCAGTTCGCGTCCGTCGACGAGAACCTCTCGGCCACCGAGAACCTCGTCATCTTCTCGCGACTGCTCGGGCTCGGCCGCGCGGAGGCGAAGCGCAAGAGCGCGGAACTCCTCGAGGAGTTCGGCCTGAGCGACGCGGCGTCGCGACCCCTGAAGAAGTTCTCCGGCGGCATGCGTCGTCGTCTCGACCTCGCGGCGAGCCTCATCGCCCAGCCGCCCCTCATCTTCCTCGACGAGCCGACCACGGGCCTCGACCCGCGGACCCGCGCGCAGATGTGGGACACGATCCGCCGCCTGGTCGCGACGGGCTCGACCGTCCTCCTGACCACCCAGTACCTCGACGAGGCGGACCAGCTCGCCGACCGGATCGCCGTCATCGACCGCGGTCTCGTGGTCGCCGAGGGCACCTCCGACGAGCTGAAGGCCTCCGTCGGCGAGTCGTCGCTGCAGCTGCGGCTCGCGGACCCCGCCGACCTGGAGGATGCGCGACGGGTCATCTCGAGCGTCCTCGGCGTCGACACCGTCGTCTCACCGGAGGCCACCCGCATCACGGCCCCGATGCGCGACCCCGACGCCGTGACCGACCTGTTCATCACGCTCCGGGAAGCCGGGATCCGGCTCGCGGAGATGAGCGTCCAGAAGCCGACGCTCGACGAGGTCTTCCTCACCCTCACCGGGCACGGCGTCGAGGCGGACGACGCCGACGCCACGTCCGACACCGATTCCCTCGACACCGCAGAGCAGGTCCACGCATGAGCACGATCACCATCACCCCGGCCGCAGACCGGTCCCTCCGGAACCATGTCAGCCTCTCGCAGACGGTCCGCAACTCCTTCACCATGGCGTACCGCGGACTGCTCAAGATCAAGCGCACGCCCGAGCAGCTGATCGACGTGACGGTCCAGCCGATCATCTTCACGCTGATGTTCACATACATCTTCGGCGGCGCGATCGCCGGCGACGTCGCGAGCTATCTGCCGATCATCATCCCGGGCATCCTGGTCCAGACCGTCATCACGACCTCGGTCGTGACCGGCATCCAGCTCCGCGAGGACATGGACAAGGGCGTGTTCGACCGCTTCAAGTCGATGCCCATCGCCCGCATCGCACCGTTGGCCGGTGCCCTCCTCGCCGACACGGTGCGCTACACGATCGCCACGACGCTCACCTTCGCGATGGGCTTCGTCATGGGGTACCGGCCGGAGGGCGGCATCGGCTTCGTGGCCCTCGCCGGCCTCCTCGTGATCGTCTGCGCCTGGGCCATCAGCTGGATCTTCGCGTTCTTCGGGGTCATCGCCCGGAGCGCGAGCAGCGTGCAGGGCATCTCGTTCCTCGTCCTGTTCCCGCTGACGTTCCTGTCGAACGCCTTCGTGAACCCGGAGACGATGCCGAGCTTCCTCCAGGGCTTCGTGGACGTGAACCCGGTCTCGCACCTCGTGACCGCGGTCCGCGACCTCGCGAACACGGGTGTCTTCGGCGGCGACGCCTGGCTGGCGCTCCTCGGTGCCGCCGTCATCGTCGCGGTCTTCGCACCGCTCACCGTGCGGGCGTACATGCGCCGCGCCTGACGACGAGACGATCGCAGCGACCGATCAGTGCGCCGCCAGGGCAGGACTGCCGAGCAGTTCGAACGCCCTGGCGGCGCTCTCGTGCGCCTGCAGGGAAAGGGACCGCTCGGCGATGCGGTCGCGCTCGGTCGGCGTGAGTCGCGCCGCCGCTGCTGCCTCGTGTGGTGTGCGGACGAGCGAGGGGATGTCCTGACGGGAGGCGAGCGCACTGGCGAGCGCGATGAGCTCTGCGCCGATCAACCGCACCTCGTCGTCCTCCGAGCGGACGTACCAGGCGCCGAGCGCGATGACGGTGGAACCCAGCACCGGTCGGTCGAACCGGTTCGGGAGGAGGCGTCCCAGCGCGATGGTGCGGGTGCGGACCCGCCGCACGAGACGCTGGACCTCGGTGGCGTCCGGGACACCGTCCAGCACGGCGGCGGCGATCGCGGCGGAGCCGACGAGGGTGAACCACGGCGATCGGCGCGACTCACCCGGAGCGAACGCCACGAGCGCCTTCCCGTAGAGCTCGGCTCCCCGTGCGACGTCGCCCTGTGCCCGCGCGATCTCGGCGAGACCGGCCCAGCCGATCGACCGCCGCTCGGGGAGCGGGGCGAACGCGGAGAACGAGACGTCGTCCGAGAGGAACCGGTCGAGCACGGTGGTGGCGGCGGCGTGGTCACCGCGGGCGATGTCACCGATCGCGATCAGCCACTCGAGTTGACGGAGGTCCGCCTCGGCACCGATCGCGGTCAGCCCCTCGGCAGCGCGGGCCGCCCAGACGAGCGCCTCCTCCGGCTCGTCGTTCTGGCTGTGCAGTTGGGCGAGCATGTGCGCACTCATGGCGGCGCCCCAGACATCCCCGAGCGTGAGCGAGAGGTCGTTCGCGCGCAGGGCGGCCGCTTCGGCGGCGCGGGGGTCGCCGTCGTTCTCCGCCGCCTGGGCCGACATGAGGTTCCCGAGGTTCGCGACGTGCGGGTCGGTCGACCGGGAGTACTCGCGGAGGAGGGCCTCCGCGCGTTCGGGGCGACCCGCGACCAGCAACAGGCTGACCATCGCGCGCATCCGTGGGGCCTGTGTCGTCCGTACCCGTTCGAGTCGGCGGAGCACGCCGATCGCCCGCGCGGACGTCCGGGGATCGGTGGCGAGGAAAGTCACGGTGATGATGGCGACGGCGATGGCCGGGGTGTCGGTCGACACCGACTCCGGGTTCTGATGGCGGAGCACGTCGAGGACGGCCGTTCCGAAGACCAGGACCTCCTGATGCGCGCTGCGGATCGTCCAGAAGAGGGCGAGTCCTGCGAAGACCGGGGCGACGACGTCGGCGCGATCGTCGGCGACGGCCCCGCGGAGCACGTCCACCAGGGTGTCCTGTTCGAGGGCGAGGCGCGCGAACGCCGCCACCTGTCGCGGTCCCTGCATGGCGGGGAGGAGCGTCTCCGCGAGTGCGACCGCCCACGTCCGAGTGCGGTCGAGTACGAGGTCGTCCTCGTGCGCCTCGGCGGACTTGATCGCGCCGAACTCGCGGACCGTCTCGAGCATCCGAAATCGGACGGTCCCGGTGGCCGGGTCGTCCTGCACGGTGAGCAACGACTGGCCGACGAGCGCGTCGAGCGCTTCCACGACCTCGACCTCGGGGGCGAGCGCTGCAGCCGCCTCCAGATCGAAGCCGTCGGGGAACCTGGACATGCGACGGAGGACGACACGTTCGTGCTCGCCCAGGAGGTTCCAACTCCAGTCGATGACGGCGAGCAGGGTGCGGTGGCGCTCAGGAGCACTGCGATCACCGGCGGTCAGCAGGGTGAAGCGGTTCCCGAGTCGTCGCTCCACCTCCTCGACCGACATGGATCTGGTGCGCGCCGCCGCGAGTTCGATCGCCAGCGGCAGGCCGTCGAGTCTCGCGCAGAGACGTGCTGCGACGTCGAGTGGCACATGGAGTCCCGGACGGGCGGCGCGCGCACGCTCGACGAACAGCCGCACCGCAGGGCCCGCGTGTTCGAGGTCGGTGCCGTCCACGGCAGCGTCCAGCGGGTCGAGTTGGTAGACGTGCTCGGCGGCGATCGACAACGGGCTCCGACTCGTCGCGAGGACGCGGAGGTCGCCGGCCCAGGCCAGCGCATCGGCGATCCAGCGTGCCGCCGTATCCACGAGGTGCTCGCAGTTGTCCATCACGAGCAGCGTCGGCCGCTCCGAGAGTCTGTCGATGATTCGCTCGTGCAGCTCGACCGGTTGCACCATGATCGCTTCACTCAGCCGACGCGGGGTCGGGGCCTCGCGGATGCCGAGTGCGGTCGCGACCGCGAGTGGCAGATCCTCCGGGTCCCGCACGCTCGCCAGTTCCACCACGACGACGCCGGGCGTGGTCGTGGTGGCACGCCGGGCGACCTCCTGGGCGAGTCGGGTCTTCCCGAGGCCACCGGGGCCGAGGATCGTGGTCAGGCGGACCTCGGACACGAGCGTGCCGATCGCGTCGAGGTCGGCGTCGCGACCGAGGAGCTCGTTCGGCGCCGTCCGGAGTCCGAGCACCATGCTGGAGACCCGGGCGGCCAGGGGAGTGGCGGCCGGCGGAGACGGCTCGACGGCGTCCTGCAGGAGCGCCGCGTGTGCCGCGACCAGCGCCGACGTCGGGTCGGCACCGAGTTCGTCCCGGAGCCGGTGACGGTGGTCTGCGAAGAGCTGCATCGCGTCGGAGCGACGTCCGCTCTGCGCGTAGGCGTTGAAGAGCATCAGCTGGGTGGCGTCGTCGAGTGGATCGGTGGCGACGAGCGCCTCGAGATCGGTGATGACGGCCGCGCCGTCGCCGAGCTCGAGGCGGCTCTGAGCACGCACCCGGCGCAGGTCGTCGCGGAGCCGCGCCGCGCGGTGCGCCAGCTCGTCGCCGAGCGGGCCGTCCACTTCAGCGCCTGGATCACCGGTCCAGAGGAGGAGTGCGTCCCGGGCGAGCGTGCCCGCGGTGTGCGGGTCGGCGGCGCGGATGGCCGTCGACGCCGCATCGGCCGCCTGCGCGGCGACGTGGAGGTCGACCAGGGACTGGTCGATCGACAGTCGATAGCCGGCGGCCGAGGAGTCGATGAGGTCGGGCGCCGACACGGCGCGCACCCGTGAGACCAGGGTCTGCAGCGCGGCTTTGGCACCTGCGGGCGGTGCGTCGTCCCACAGCTCGTCGATGAGGGCGGCCGTCGACACGGCGCGCCCGTCCGCGAGCACCAGGATCGTCACCAGCGCTTTGGCGAGCCGGCCGCCGGGTTCGACGAGCCGACCGGTGCGTCCCTCGACGAGCACCGGCCCCAGGACGGTCACTCGGAGGTTCGACGCAGGCACGTCACGAGTGTATCCAGGGCTCGTTACGTGAACCGGCCCGGTCACTGAGCCGTCCCCGGTCACTGAGCCTGTCGAAGTGCGACCTGCCGACGAGTGCAGGGAACCGAGGCGTCAGCGCAGGGTCTTGCGGGCGGTGATCTGGCCGGTGTCGAAGCCGAGCAGATGGAGGCCACCGTGGAATCGGGCGTGCTCCACCTTGATGCAGCGGTCCATCACGACGTTCAGACCCTTCGACTCGCCGTACTCGGCCGCCTCCTGGTTCCAGATGCCGAGCTGCACCCACACCGTCGGTGCTCCGATGGCGACGACCTCGTCGATGACCTGGGGGATGTCGCTCGCCTTGCGGAAGACGTCGACGATGTCGGGTACCTCCGGCAGGGAGGCGAGGTCGGGGTAGGCGGGCTGACCGAGGATCTCCGTGGCGTTCGGGTTCACGAAATAGATCCGGAAATCGCTCGACTGCTGCAGGTAGGTGCCCACGAAGTACGAGGAACGCGCCGGGTTCGGGGAGGCGCCGACGATCGCGACGGACTTCGCCTCGCGGAGGAGCTTCAGGCGAGCCTTCGCGTCGGGGCCCGCCCAGGTGCGCTGCGAACGCAGCAGCTTCGCGAGCGGCGAATCGGCGGGCAGCGAGCAGGTGAGACCGTTGGTGAGCCGGACCGTCTCGGTCGCGTCCTGGTCGGTCACGGTCGCGGTCGCATCCACACCGGTCACGGTCGCGTCCACACCGGTCACTGTCGCGTCCACACCGGTCACTGAGCTTGTCGAAGTGCTCATGCCACTACTCCTTCACCGCTGCGGCGAGCGCCTGGTCGAGGTCGTAGATGATGTCGTCAGGGTCCTCGATACCGACGCTCAGCCGGACGATGCCCGGCAGCACACCGGCGTCGACGAGCTGCTGGTCGGAGAGCTGCGCGTGCGTCGTCGATGCGGGGTGGATGATGAGCGTCTTCGCGTCGCCGATGTTCGCCAGGTGGCTCGCGAGGTCGACGGATTCGATGAGCTTCTGGCCGACCTGACGGCCACCCTTCACCTCGAAGCTGAAGACCGAGCCCGGCCCCTTCGGCAGGTACTTGTTCGCGCGCTCGTGGTGCGGGTGGGCCGGGAGTCCGGCCCAGTTGACGGCGGCGATGCGCGGGTCGGCGTCGAGCCACTCGGCGACGATCCGCGCGTTGTCGACGTGGGCCTGGATCCGGAACGGCAGCGTCTCCACCCCCTGGGCGAGGAGGAATGCCGAGTGCGGAGCGAGCGCCGGACCGATGTCGCGGAGCTGCTCGGCGCGCAGCCGGGTGAGGAAGGCGTACTCGCCGAAGTTGCCCGACCACTGCAGGCCGCCGTAGCTCGGGACGGGCTGGCCGAACAGGGGGAACTTGTCGGTGTTCCAGTCGAAGCGCCCGCTCTCGACGACGACACCGCCGAGGGTCGTTCCGTGGCCGCCGAGGAACTTGGTGGCCGAGTGCGTGACGATGTCGGCACCCCACTCGATCGGGCGGTTGAGGTAGGGCGTCGCGATGGTCGAGTCGATGATGAGCGGAATGCCGTGCGCGTGCGCGACGTCGGCGAGGCCCTCGATGTCGGCGATCTCGCCCGAGGGGTTCGCGACCGTCTCGGCGAAGACGAGCTTCGTGTTCTCCTGGATGGCGGCGGCGTAGTCGGCGGCGTCGGAGGACTGCACGAAGGTGGTCTCGATGCCGAACCGGCGGAGGGTGACGTCGAGCTGCGTGATCGAGCCGCCGTAGAGGTTGGCCGAGGCGACGATGTGGTCGCCCTGTCCGGCCAGCGAGGCGAAGGTGATGTACTGCGCGGCGAGGCCGGAAGCGGTCGCGACGGCACCGAGGCCGCCCTCGAGGCTGGCGATGCGCTCCTCGAAGCTCGCGACCGTCGGGTTGGCGAGGCGGGAGTAGATGTTCCCGTACTTCTGCAGGGCGAAGCGCGCGGCGGCGTCGGCGGTGTCGTCGAAGACGAAGGCGCTCGACTGGTAGATGGGCAGCGCCCGTGCGCCGGTCACCTGGTCGGGGATGTTGCCCGCGTGGATCGCACGCGTGCGGAAGCCATACTCACGATCTGCCATGCGTTCACGCTACCGGAGCACCGTCGAGCGCTTCACCGTGCTGCAACATTGCGTCGCATTCGACCGCACTGCACAGGGCCTGCCCAGGGCGTCGGCGTATCGTCTGGGACACAGCCCTCATCGGGCTGCCGGACGAGGGCGCAGTACCCGGAACGCGACAAGACTGACCACTTGGGAGTGATCGTCATGTCTTGGATCGTACTCATCGCGTCCGGGGTCCTGGAAGCCGTCTGGGCCACCGCGCTCGGCAAGTCCGAGGGCTTCACGAAGCTCTGGCCGACCGTGACGTTCGCGGGGGCGCTCGTGCTCAGCATGGCCGGCCTCGCCTGGGCCATGCGCGACATCCCGGTGGGCACCGCCTACGCGGTCTGGGTCGGGATCGGCGCAGTGCTCACCGTCGGATACGCCATGACCTTCGGCGGCGAACAGCTGTCGGTCGTCAAAGTGCTGCTCATCCTCGGGCTCATCGGCTGCGTCATCGGCCTGAAGATCGTGGGCGGCGAGCACTAGCCGCGCTGGTCGGGCACGCACCCCTTCCTCAGGCCAGGTGCACCGCTCCGAGCGCGAGCACCGCGATGAGGAGCCAGGAGACGAGCCCGACGACGAGCGCGCGCCACCCGGTGGTGACGAGCGTGCGGACGCGGATCGCGGCGCCGAGTGCGAAGAGCGCCATCGCCAGCAGTGCGGTCTGCACGCCGTCGGCGACGTCGAGGACGAGCTCGGGCACCGGGAGCAGGGTGCGGACGAGGACCGCGGCGATGAAGCCCGCGACGAACAGCGGGACGATCGGCGGTCGGGCTGCGGTCGCGGTCCCGTCGGCATCGACCTGAGCACCGGCGCCGGCCGACACCGCCAGGAGTCGGCGGCGCTCGATCGTCGCGGCGGCGGCGACCATGGGGGCGAGGAGCACGACGCGGGTCAGCTTGACGACGACGGCGATCGCGAGTGCGCTCGTGCCGGCGATCTGGGCGGTCGCGACGACCTGACCCACGTCGTGCACGCTCGCCCCCACCCAGTGACCGAACTGCTCGTCACTGAGCCCGAGTGGGCCGCGGAGTGCCGGGAGGACGAAGATCGCGAGGGTCCCGCAGAGGGTGACGAGCGCGACGGGCGTCGCCTGCTCCTCGTCCTTCGCCTTCACGACGCCGCTCATCGCGCCGATGGCGGAGGCGCCGCAGATGGAGAAGCCCGTGGCGATGAGGAGCGGTTCGGGGCCCGCGAGCCCGAGTCTCCGGCCGAGCCAGAGGGTGACGAAGAAGGTGACGACGACGATCGCGACCGTGGTGGCGAGCGTGACCCACCCCAGGCCGGCGATGTCGACGAGGCTCAGCTTCAGCCCCAGCAGGACGACACCGATCCGCATGAACCGTTTCGCGCTCATGCCGAGTCCCGGCTTCAGGACGCCCGCCGCGAGCCGCTGGAACGCGGGGAGCTGGCCCACCACCATGCCGAGCAGGACGCTCGCGGTCAGCAGCGGGACGACCGGCAGGAGGGTGTGGAGGCCCAGGGCGGCGAGCGCCGCTGCACCGGCGACGAGCACCCCTGGGAGCGCCTTCATCGTCGTCCTCCCGTCACACCCATGACGGCAACCAGGCGTGCAGGTGCCAGAACCAGTAGGGCACGGTGATGGCGGTCCAGAGCGGATACCAGAAGATGCTCAGCAGCGTCGTGATGGTCACGAACACCCCGATGACGCCGACGCCGGCGAACCGTCGTTCTTCCGGGTCGTCGCGGGACCCGAGGATTTTCCCGATCGCGAAGACGAGCGCCAGGATGAGGTACGGCTCGAAGACGATCGTGTAGAACTGGAACACCGTCCGGTTCAGGTAGAGCAGCCAGGGCAGGTACCCCGCTGCGACTCCGAGGACGATGAGCCCGACCTGCCACTCGCGGTACCGGACGAGCCGGTAGACGCAGTACCCGAGCGCGACGGCGGCGCCCCACCAGATGAGCGGGTTGCCGATCGAGGTGATCGCGGAGGAGCAGGCGTCCCACGCGCAGCCGTCGGTCCCGGTGGCGGGGGACTGGTAGTACATGCTCGTCGGCCGGATCATGAGCAGCCAGCCGAGCGGGTTCGCGGCGTAGGGGTGCGGGGTGCTGAGGCCGACGTGGAAGCTGTAGGCGCTCTGGTGGTAGTGGAGGAGGCTCTGGAACCAGTGGGGGACCCACGCGAAGGTGCCGGTCCAGGCGTTGCCCACCGCGTCCGCCCACTGGCGGTCGTACCCGCCGGACGTCCTGATCCACCCGGTCCAGCTGGCGAGGTACACGACGGCGGCCACCGGGACGAGGGTCACGAAGGACACGGGGCCCTGCTTGAGGACCGCCGCGCTCGCCCACAGGCTGAGGCCCAGTCGGCGACGGAGCAGGAGATCCGTGACGATCACGTACACGCCGAACGCGGCGAGGAAGTACAGTCCGTTCCACTTGACCGCGGTGGCCGCGCCGAACGCGACCCCTGCGGCGAGCAGCCACGGCCGCCACCAGAGGACGGGACCCCAGGCCGGATCGGCGCCGCTCGCCCGGGCTGACGCGACCTTCGCCGCCAGGCGTGACGCGTGCCACGACCGGTCCAACAGGATCGCGCCGAATCCCGCGAGCACGAAGAACATGAGGAAGTTGTCGAGCAGCGAGACCCGGGCCATGACGATCGCGTGTCCGTCGATCGCGAACAGGAACCCGGCGAGGACGGCGAGGATCGACGAGGTGAACAACCGCTTGGCGATGAGCGTGACGAGCAGGACCGCGAGCGTTCCGGCGATCACGGTGGAGATGCGCCACCCGGTGCTGTCGTCGATGCCGAACACGGCGATGCCGAGCGCGATCAACCACTTGCCGAGCGGTGGGTGCACGACGTAGGAGGGATTCGTGCTCGGGCTGCCCGCGTCGCCGTTCGCGAAGCCCTCGTCCGCCCCGTCCGGCCAGGTGCTCTCGTAGCCGTTCAGCCACAGCGACCACGAGTCCTTCACGTAGAAGGTCTCGTCGAAGACGAGCGAGTGCGGGTGACCGAGGTTCCAGAACCGCAGCACGAACGCGAGGAGCGTCACGGCGGCCGGACCACCCCAGATCCAGAGCTTCCGGCGGCGCTCGGTGCGGAGCATCCGCTCCCACCAGCGGTCGAGGCGGGATCCCGTCACAGGGGCTTCCAGAAGATCGACCGACACCGTCTCATCTAACCACCCCGACCGGATGGGAGACTGGTCCGGTGATCATCCTCGGAGCGACCCCCATCGGCAACCTCGGCGATGCGTCGCCACGACTCCGGGAGGCGCTGGCCGCGGCGGAGGTCATCGTCGCCGAGGACACCCGGACGGCCATCCACCTGCTGCGCGCCCTCGGTGTGGAATCGCGGCCGCGGCTCATCGCCATGCACGACCACAACGAGCGCGAACGCGCGGCCGAGATCGTCGAACTGGCCCGTGAGACCGACGTCCTCGTGCTCAGCGACGCCGGCATGCCGACCGTGTCCGACCCCGGCTTCCACCTCGTCGACGCGGCGGCGGCCGCAGACGTCCAGGTCACCGCGATCCCCGGGCCGTCGGCGGTCGTTACGGCGCTCGCCGTGTCCGGCCTCGCGACCGACCGCTTCACCTTCGAGGGGTTCCTCCCGCGGAAGCCGGGCGACCGGCGCAGCAGCCTCCGAGCGCTGGCGACCGAGCCGCGGACGATGGTGTTCTTCGAATCGCCCAACCGACTCGCCTCCTCCCTCGAGGACATCGCCGCCGTGCTCGGCGCCGACCGTCGCGTGGCGGTGTGCCGGGAGCTCACCAAGCTGTTCGAGGAGGTCAAGCGGGGAACGGCCGCTGAACTGGCCGAGTGGGCGTCCGGGGGTGTGAAGGGCGAGATCTGCATCGTCATCGCCGGTGCGGAGGCCGTCGAGGCCGATCCGGCCACCGCGCTCGAGCAGGTGCTCGCGCTCGTGGCCTCGGGCACGCGCCTGAAGGACGCCTCCAACGAGGTCGCCGAGGCCACCGGACTCTCGAAGCGCGACCTGTACCAGGCGGCCCTCGCAGCCCGGCCCCCGAAGGCGTCGCCGGACGCGCAGGTGCGTCCCGCACCGTAACAGGCACGGTGGCGACGCCCGCTCGTCCTAGGATTGACCCCATGGCCGACGGCACCTCGTTCTACATCACCACGCCCATCTTCTACGTCAACGATGCCCCGCACATCGGGCACGCCTACACGGAGGTGGCCGCGGACGTCCTCGCGCGCTGGCACCGTCAGGCCGGCGACCGCACCTGGTTCCTGACCGGGACCGACGAGCACGGCCAGAAGATCCTGCGCACGGCGACCGCGAACGGCGTGACGCCGAAGGAGTGGGCCGACAAGCTCGTCAGCGAGTCCTGGTACCCGCTGCTCGACACGATCGACATCTCGAACGACGACTTCATCCGCACGACGGACGTGCGGCACGAACAGAACGTCCAGCTCTTCCTCCAGCGCCTGTACGACGCCGGCTTCATCTACACCGGTGAGTTCGAGGGGTACTACTGCGTCGGCTGTGAGGAGTACAAGCAGGAGAGCGACCTCGTGCAGGGCACCGGTGAGTACGTCGGGCAGCTCGTGTGCGCGATCCACTCGAAGCCGGTCGAACTGCTCCAGGAGAGCAACTACTTCTTCCGCATGAGCGACTTCGCCGAGCGCCTGCTGGCCCTCTACGAGGAGCGACCTGAGTTCGTGCAGCCGGAGTCGGCGCGCAACGAGGTCATCCAGTTCGTGCGCCAGGGGCTCAAGGACCTGTCCATCTCCCGCTCGACCTTCGACTGGGGCATCAAGGTCCCGTGGGACGAGAGCCACGTCGTCTACGTGTGGTTCGACGCCCTGCTCAACTACATCACCGCCGCCGGGTACGGCTCCGACGAGGAGGCGTTCGCCGAGCGCTGGCCCGCCACGCAGATCGTCGGCAAGGACATCCTGCGGTTCCACGCGGTCATCTGGCCGGCCATGCTCATGGCCGCCGGGCTCGAGGTCCCGAAGCGGGTCTTCGGTCACGGCTGGCTGCTCGTCGGCGGCGAGAAGATGTCGAAGTCGAAGCTCACCGGTATCGCACCGAGTGAGATCACCGACACCTTCGGATCCGACGCGTTCCGCTACTACTTCATGCGCGCCATCGCCTTCGGGCAGGACGGTTCGTTCAGCTGGGAGGACCTCTCCGCGCGGTACCAGGCGGAGCTCGCGAACGGCTTCGGCAACCTCGCGTCGCGCGTGCTCGCCATGGTGACGCGGTACTTCGACGGCGTCGTGCCGGCGAGCGGCCCTGCTGAGCCGGCCGACGTGGCCATCCAGGAGACGGTCGCCCGCGCTGCAACCGACGCCGACGCCGCGATCGAGCGCCTCGCCATCCAGGACGCGCTCGCGGCCATCTGGCGGATCGTCGACGAGCTGAACGGCTACATCACCGAGCAGGAGCCGTGGGCGCTCGCGAAGGACGCGGCCAAGCGGGAGCGGCTCGGCACCGTGCTCGCCACGGCGGTCGAGGGCCTGCGCGCCCTGTCGGTCCTGCTCCACCCCTTCGTCCCGAAGGCGACCACCAAGCTGTGGTCCGCCCTCGGCGCTGAAGCCGCCCTCGGCGAGCTCGGGGCACAGCGCATCGGCGACGTCGGCACCTGGGGGCAACTGCCCGCCGGCACCTCGGTGGCAGGGCTCGAGCCCCTGTTCCCGCGGATCGAGGCCGTCGCCGAATGAGCGGGGGCGTCGCGCCGGATCCGGCCGCCACACCGCACCTGCGGCAGCGCGAAGCGGGGGAGCGGAAGCAACTGAGCTACCCCGAGGCGCCTGAGGCGCTGCCGGTCGCAGTCTACGACAACCACACGCACCTCGAGCACGCCGACGGCGACGCCCCGCTGACCCCGTCGGAGCACTTGGACCGTGCGGCCTCCGTCGGGGTCCGCGGCATCGTGCAGGTCGGCACCGACGTCGAGACCTCGCGCTGGTCGGCGGCGATCGCCGCTCGGGACCCCCGCGTGCTCGCGGCGGTCGCGATCCACCCCAACGACGCACCGGACCTCGACCGCGCGGGCACCCTGGACGAGGCGCTGGCCGAGATCGACCGTCTGGCGGCGGAGCCTCGCGTCCGCGCCGTCGGCGAGACCGGCCTCGACTTCTTCCGCACCGAGGAGGACGGCCGCGCGGCGCAGTTCGCATCGTTCGAAGCGCACATCGCCATCGCGAAGCGCCACGGTGTCGCACTGCAGATCCACGATCGCGACGCCCACGACGAGGTCGTCGAGACGCTCCTGCGGGTGGGCGCTCCGGAACGCACCGTCTTCCACTGTTTCTCGGGCGGTCCGGAGCTCGCCGAGCTGTGCGCCGAGCACGGCTGGTACGCCTCCTTCGCCGGGACGGTCACGTTCAAGAACGCCGCACCGCTGCGTGAGGCGCTCGCGATCATGCCCCGCGAGCTGATCATGGTCGAGACCGACGCGCCCTACCTCACGCCCGCCCCGTTCCGCGGTCGGCCGAACGCGCCGTACCTCCTCCCGTACACGGTGCGCGGCATGGCCGAGCACCTGGGTGAGGACGTCGCCGCGTTCGCGACGCAGCTCGCGACGAACACCGAGCGCGTCTACGGCTCCTGGGCCGACTGAGCCCGTCGCCGAGCCTCGCGCCCGTCGCCCGACGAGGACCGGCTCCCCGATCAGGGATACTGGAGGGATGACCGCCTCCGTCGCCCTGCTCGGCCCCGCCGAGATCCGAGATCTCGCCACCCTGCTGGACGTGACGCCGACGAAGAAGCTCGGTCAGAACTTCGTCATCGACGCGAACACCGTCCGCAAGATCGTGTCGGTCGCGCACGTCGCTCCGGGCGACGTCGTCGTCGAGATCGGCCCTGGACTCGGCTCGCTGACCCTCGGCCTGCTCGAGGCCGACGCGAGCGTCGTCGCCGTCGAGATCGACGGTCGGCTCGCCAGGCAGCTGCCGCTCACCGTGGGGGAGATGGCACCGGGCATGATCGACCGGTTGTCGGTCGTCCACGAGGACGCGATGCGCATCGAGGAACTCCCCGCGCAGCCCAACCGACTCGTCGCCAACCTGCCGTACAACATCTCCGTGCCCGTCCTCCTGCACTTCCTGGAGCACTTCACCTCGCTGACGGCCGGTGTCGTCATGGTGCAGGCCGAGGTCGGCTACCGACTCGCCGCCGGCCCGGGGAGCAAGGTCTACGGCGCCCCGAGCGCGAAGGCCGCCTGGTACGGCGCGTGGCGCATCGCCGGCCAGGTGAGCCGCCAGGTGTTCTGGCCCATTCCGAACGTCGACTCCGTGCTCGTCGGATTCGAGCGGCGCGCCGACGTCATCGGCACCGAGGAAGAGCGCACCAAGACCTTCGCGCTCATCGACGCGGCGTTCCAGCAGCGTCGCAAGATGCTCCGGCAGGCTCTCGGCAGCGTCCTCGGCAGCTCCCAGGCCGCGACGGAGCAGATGGAGGCCGCCGGAGTGAAGCCGACGGCCCGCGGCGAGGAGCTCACGGTCCACGACTTCCTGTCGATCGTGCGTGCGGGACGATAACGTTGGCGCATGACCGCTGATGCTCGATTCCCGCTGAACGTCCCCGACATCCACCGCCCGTACGCTGCGGCGGACGACCGCTACGCGCGGAACGACTACCGCCAGGTCGGCACCTCGGGGCTCTTCCTCCCGCCGATCTCGCTCGGCCTCTGGTACAACTTCGGCGACAACCGGCCGTTCGACGGGCAGCGCGCGCTCCTGCGCCACGCGTTCGACCACGGCATCACCCACTTCGACCTCGCGAACAACTACGGCCCGCCCTACGGTTCCGCCGAGACGAACTTCGGTCGGATGATGCGCGAGGACTTCGGTCCGTACCGCAACGAGCTCATCATCTCCTCGAAGGCCGGCTACGACTTCTGGCCAGGCCCGTACGGCAACTTCGGTTCGAAGAAGTACCTGACCGCGAGCCTCGACGAGTCGCTCGAGCGGATGGGTCTCGACTACGTCGACGTCTTCTACTCGCACCGGGTCGACGAGGTCACGCCCATCGAGGAGACCGTGGGCGCGCTCGACGCGATCGTGCGCTCCGGCAAGGCCCTGTACGTCGGCATCTCGTCGTACTCGGCCGAGCGGACCGCCGCCGCACACGCCGTCGCTCGCGAGCTCGGCACGCCGCTCGTGATCCACCAGCCGTCGTACTCGATCCTCAACCGCTGGGTCGAGGACGGCCTCACCGAGGTGCTGACCGAGACCGGCCTCGGCGCGATCGCCTTCGTGCCGCTCGCGCAGGGCCTGCTCACCGACAAGTACCTCGGCGACGGCCCGGCCGAACGCGCGACGAACCGTCCCTCCCTGCCCGACCGCCAGGTGAGCGAGGAGATGGCGACCCGCCTCCGGTCGCTCAACGACATCGCCGTGGAGCGCGGGCAGACCCTCGCGCAGATGTCGCTCGCCTGGGTCCTGAACAACCCCGCGATCACCTCCGCCCTCATCGGTGCCTCCCGTCCCGAGCAGCTCGACGAGAACCTGGCGGCGCTCGACGGCCCCGCGTTCACGACCGAGGAGCTCGAGGAGATCGACCGACTCGCGGAGGGCGCCGACGTCAACATCTGGGCGGACTCCTCCGACAAGTGACGCGGTCTGAGGCGCCTGCTCGATCGACTAACTTGGAACAATGACCACCGAGGCCATCCTCAAGCACGTCCACGTGCGAGCACCGGGGAAGATCAACGTCTTCCTCAAAGTCGGCGAAGTGATGGACGACGGCTACCACGACGTCGCGACCGCGTACCAGGCGATCTCGCTGTACGAGGACGTGCACGCGTACCCGGCCGACGACTTCAGTGTGTCGTTCTCCGGCTCGGTGGACGTGTCGGGTGTGCCGACCGACACGAGCAACCTCGCCATCCGCGCCGCGAAGGCCCTCGCGAGACGGACCGGGTACCGCGGCGGTGTCCGGCTCGAGATCGAGAAGCACGTGCCGGTCGCCGGCGGGATGGGCGGCGGCTCAGCCGACGCCGCGGCCACGCTGCTCGCCTGTGACGCCCTCTGGGGGACCGAACGCAGCCGCGACGACCTCCTGGCGCTGGCGGCGCGCCTCGGCGCCGACGTGCCCTTCGCCCTGCTCGGCGGCACCGCTGTCGGCACCGGCCGCGGCGACCAACTGAGCAGCGCGTTGGCCAAGGGGCAGTTCGAGTGGGTGCTCGCCCTCGCCGACTTCGGCATGTCGACCCCGCAGGTCTACCAGGAGCTCGACGCCCACCGTGCGCGGCACATCCTGGACATCTCGCCGTCCGGTCGTCAGCCGACGGTCGACGCGGCGGTGCTCCAGGCGTTGCGCGCGGGCGACGCCCACCTCCTCGGGGAGGTCCTCCACAACGACCTGCAGGCCGCTGCGCTGCAGCTGCGCCCGGTGCTGGGCGAGGTGCTCGAGTTCGGCGACTCCCAGGGAGCCCTCGGCAGCCTCGTCTCCGGCTCCGGGCCGACGATCGCCTTCCTGGCGGCCGACACCGACGACGCCGTCGAACTGCAGGTGACGCTCGCCTCGTCCGGGCTGAAGGTCATCCGTGCCCACGGACCGGTCCACGGCGCCCGCATCGTCTCGCAGAGCTGAGACGCGGCCCGCACGACACGAAGCAGCCCCGGTCGGAGATCCGACCGGGGCTGCTGTACGAGGTGGCGCGGTTCAGGCCGCGACGCCGCGCACGCGGAGCGAGTTCTCGATGATCGTGAGCCCCTCCATACCGGGGAGCTTGGCGATGTGCCCGTCGATGCGGCGCACCTCGGCCAGGCCGTCCTCGTCGCCGAAGAGGTGGCCCATGACGTGCGTGACCTCGGAGTCGGGCATGACGCCGGAACCGACGGGGCCCCACACCTTGCGGAGCAGGAAGCGGGTGAGTCGACGTGCGCTCTTCGACGACTCCAGGCGTGCCTTGGCCTGGCTCGCGTAGAACGCCACGTGACGCGTCTCCTGCTTCGCGATCCGCTTGAGGAGCACCGAGAGCACCGGGTGTCGCTCCAACTGCGCGAGGCGGGTGTACGCGGCGGTCGCGGACCACTCGTTCGCCGCGCCCCAGCTCATGTGCACCGCGATGAAGTCGGTGCCCACGAGGTTGCCGAGGATCGACTGCTTGATGGGGTCGAGGCGGTCCTTCCAGCCGAGCTTCAGGCGCGTCGCCTTGAGCTCGTCGAAGTCGACCGTGATGTCGTGGGCGGCGAGGACGGCGGCGAGCGCCTCCCCGTGCCAGAACTCCTCACGGTTCCACATCGTCATGAACGCGCCGACCTCGTCGTCCTCGTGGGACGGCGTCATGAGCATGTCGCGCAGATAGCAGACCGTGTGGTACTCGATGTCGCACATGTAGCGCAGGCTGCGCAGGGTGGAAGCGGGGAGCGGGTTCGTCTTGAACTCGTCGAAGTCGAGGTCGCTCCAGTTCACCGAGACACTCGTCTCGGTGAACTTGTCGATGTCAAACGCCATGTGCGGTGGGGCGGTCGGGGATCGTGTCCTCGGCCGTCCGCTCTCCTCTCGGCTGTGCGGGGCGCGGTGCGCGGGTCAGTTCGTCTTCGGAGCGGACGCCTCCGGTGGTTCGTGCCCATTCTCGCACCGTCCACCGGCCGGCCTGCGCCAGCTTGTACAGGGTGTGGTCGGGGTTGACGGCGACCGGGTTCCCGACCAGCTGCAGCCAGGCGGCGTCCGCATGGGAGTCGCCGTAGCCGTAGGAGTGCGCGAGGTCCATGCCGTGCTGCTCGGCGTACTGCGTGAGCCAGGCGCCGCGCGCTTCGTCGACGAGCGGCGGGCTGTCGAGGTAGCCCGTGAGGCGTCCGTTCTCGGCGTGCATCGCCCCGGCCACGACCTCGTCGAAGAACGGCTCGAGCGGAGCCGTCATGAGGTCGATGGTGCCCGTGACGAGGATCGTCCGGTGACCGGCCGCCCGGTGCGCGGCGATCTGTTCGAGCGCCTGGGGGAGGAGGCGGGACCGGACGGCCTTGCCGAAGCCGCCCCGGACGATCTTCTCGAGCTGCGCCACGTCGACGCCCTCGTAGCGGCGCATGAACGTGCGGATGAACTCACCGCGGTCGCGGAGTTCAGCACCGATGTACCCCGGCATGGAGGCGCCGAGCGTGGCGATCTCGATGGGCCAGCGCGACCGTGAGGTCGCGGCGAGCCGCAGCCAGAGGTACTGCTCGATGAGGTTCCAGGCGAGCACCGTGCCCTCGAGGTCGAACACCGCGAGGACGTCGTCGCGCACGGGCAGGATCTTCTGCTGCTTCGCGGCGCCCGCCTTGCGGTTGGCGAAGGCGCGGGTCAGGGTCGTGACGGCGGGGAAGTGGATGCGCTGGAAGTAGTCGTCCCAGTCGATCGTCGTGACGTCGAACCCGCGGTCCGTCTGCTGCTCGGGCGTCAGTGAGGCGTGCAGGGCACGGGTGCGCTGGTCGTCGAACACGATCTCGCTCTGCACGTAGGAGCGGTAGAGCCCGGTGAAGTCGCGGAGCGAGCCGAGGTCGCTCGACGCCTTGCGGATCCGGTCCTGCCACCCGCGGGTGGTCGCGTTCGCCGGCAGGTGGGAGACGACCCGTCCGGCCGCCGTCGTCGCCTTCTGCCGCCGGTCGATGGAGCGCTCGATCGCGCGCCCGCCGGGGAAGTTCCAGGTCGGCACACTGATGTCACCGGCGTCCGCCGGGATCGGGTGCTCGGTGAAGTAGCTGTGCACGTTCGCGTACATCTTGTGGAACGGCAGCGGGTTGCTGGCTCCGGAGCTCACGTGGAAGTAGCGCGCCGCAGCCGGCTCCGGCGGGGTCTGGGCCGCAGCGAGGATCGCGTTGACGACGAAGTCGACGGGGATGATGTCGAGCACGCTGTCGGGGAGGCCCGGGAAGTCGGGCAGCTGTCCGCGCCCGTAGGCGATGATCAGCGGGTCGGCGACCTTGTAGCCGTCGATCCAGCCGGGGAACGGGTGCGCGAGTGCACTCTCGATGATCGACGGACGCACGACGGAGAGTCGGTTGCCCTCGCCGGCCCAGCGCTCTTCGGCGACCCGCTCGGCCATCGCCTTCGTGAAGGTGTAGACGTCGGTCCAGCCGAGGCTCTCGGCGCGAGCACGGCCGTGGGCGACGAGTCGGGCATCGACCCAGGCGATGCGTGCAGCCTCGGCGGCGTTCGAGACGGCCTGGGGGCCGGCCTTGCCGTGCTCGCGACGGGCGGTCTGCATGAGCTTGCGCAGGACCTCCGGACGACGGGACGACTCCTCGGTGCGGACGCGTGCCGAGCGGGCTGCCTCGGCCTCGACGCGCCAGTCGACGTCGTGCGCGAGGCTGCGTTCCGGCTGGATGCCCTTCCGCGTGCCGCCGACGTAGGCGGTGGAGACGTGGACGACGTGCGGGGTCGCGCCGCTCTTCGCGAGCGCCGCGTACAGGGTGGTGGCGCCGCCGACGTTCGTGGCGAAGGCCTCGTCGATCGGCGGGTCGAAGGAGACGGTCGACGCGCTGTGGATGACGACGTCGAGGTCGGCCGGCAGCGCCATCTCGTCGAGGCCACCCTCGATCACGCTGACGCGTTCGGCCACGATCGAAGCAGCGGCTTCGGCGCCGACGCGTTCGCGCCAGGCCTTGAACACCGGCTTGCGGAGCAGGGTCTGGAGACGGTCGCTCCCGCGGACCGACCCCTTCTTCCGGATGAGCAGGCTGACGCGGGTGGTGGGGTGATCGGCGAGCAGGCGCTCGAGCACCGCCTGCCCGAGGAAGCCGGTGCCGCCGGTGACGAGCACGTGCGCGCCGTCGAGGGCATCCGGGGCGGTGGCGGGCTGCTGACCCTCCGGCTCCTGGGCGTCGGGCTGTTCGGCGTCTGGGGTGGGGGTGTCGGTCATCGGTTCTCCTCGAGGCTGCCGCGGCGTCCGCGGCGGGCAAGTCTTGCGGCGAGATGGAGGCCCGACTGACCGGGCAGCGCGTCGATCGACGCGTCGATGCCGAGGACGGCGGGGTCGCTCCAGGTGGCGGTACTGCGGAACACGAGCGCGGCGAACCGCGCCGTCTGTCGGGGGCCGTTCGCATCGGAGCCGGTGGGCCACACGGCGTTCCGGATGCGGCGACGGGTGATGCCCTGTGCACGGGGCGACGCGGCGAGGCGGTCACTCGCCTGAGCGGTGAAGAACTCGAGGTGCCTGGCCTTCGTCTCGAGGATCTCGTCGACGAGGCGGTCGAGCACCGGGTGCGGCTCGCGCTCGCGCACCGCACGGTAGGCCGCGTGGGTGATGAGGTCGTCGATCGTCCCGATCGTCATGTGCCAGGCGATGATGTCCTCGCCGAGCACGTTCGCGATGAGGGCCTGGCCGATGGGCGCGAAGCGGTCGCGCACACCGTGGACGGTGCGGCGGAGACCCGTCGAACGCGTCTTGTTGCGCGGGGTGCCGTTCGCCTTGAGCACGGTGTCGAGGGTGTCGGTGATCCAGTACTTCTCGTACGCCCAGGTGATCAGGAACGCGGTGACCCTGGCGTCCTTGTGGGTGGGGGTGACGAGCACCCCGCGGAGGTACTGCATCGTCGCGCGCTCGATGTCCGACAGGGCGCGGAGCAGCGCGACCGTCTCAGCACTCAGCGGCGTTTCGGCGAAGGCCGCGGCGTCGATCTCCTTGCGACGACTGCCGACGGCGGACTTCGCGTAGTCGCGGACGCTGAACCCGTGGGCAGGCCGCAGCATGGCGCTCTCCTGCTCCGCGTCCTCGAGGGCCGCGGGTGCTGTTCCGCGCGGCGAATCCCGGTTCACCATGGCGTCTCCGTTCCGTGACGATCCGACCTCATCACTGTAGCTTGCAACGATACGCAACGCGTAGCGTATTCTGATCCCCATGGCTACAGCTCTCGTCACCGGTGGGACGTCCGGCATCGGTGCCGCGTTCGCCACGGCGCTCGCCGGACGGGGCTTCGACCTGGTGCTCGTCGCCCGTGACGTCGGGCGGCTCGAGCGATCGGCCGAGCGACTGCGCGCGACCGGTCGCACCGTCGAGGTGATCAGTGCCGACCTCTCGGACCGCGCCGACGTCGCGAGACTCGCCGCACGGATCGAGGATCAGGGGTCACCGATCGAGGTGGTCGTGAACAACGCCGGGTTCGGCGTTCACGCCCGGCTCACCGACCCCGACACGAGCGAGCTCGACAACGCGATCGAGGTCATGTGCCGGAGCGTCACCACGCTTTCGGGCGCCGCGGCCCGCGCCATGCGGGAACGCGGGCGCGGCACCATCATCAACGTCTCGAGCACGGCGGGGTACATCACCACCGGCGGCTACTCCGCGGTGAAGTCGTTCGTCACCACCTACACCGAGGCGCTCGCGGTCGAGCTCGCCGGCTCGGGTGTCCGCGTCACGGCGCTCTGCCCCGGATGGGTCCGCACCGAGTTCCACGATCGCGCCGGCATCAGCACCCGCTCCATCCCGTCAGGTCTGTGGATCGATGTGGACCGGCTCGTCGCCGACGCCCTCCGCGACGCCGGGAGAGGGGTCGTCGTCTCCATCCCGAGCTTCCGCTTCAAGGCCCTCATGGCCCTCGTCAAGTTCGCGCCCCGTGCGTCCATCCGGTGGATCTCCGGCCGGATGTCCTCGAGTCGTCGAGCCGCCAACGCCGCCCAGTCAGGAGCCCGCCGATGACCGCAGAGCCGCGGTTCACCTCCTCCCTCCACGCCAACGCGCGGTTCGTCGCCCAGCGTCTGCTGTTGAAGCCGCTCGTCTGGTCGCTGACCCGCGTGACGGTGACGGGTCGCGAGCGCCTGTCGGGCGTCACCGGGCCGTACATCGTCGTCGCCAACCACCAGTCGCACCTCGACGCACCGCTCGTCGTCGGGGCGATGCCGCGTCGACTGTCGCGCTATCTCGCCGCCGGTGTCGCCGCCGACTACTTCTTCGACGTCCCCGCCCGCCGCATCTTCGCCGCCCTTTTCTTCAACGCGTTCCCGGTCGACCGCTCGGGCGACCGCAAGCGTGCAGGCGTGTCACGGGAGCTGCTCGAGAGCGGCGTCCCGATCCTCATCTTCCCCGAGGGCGGCCGATCGCGGACGGGTGAGCTCGGCCGGTTCAAGCCCGGTGCCGCGGCACTCGCCACCCGCCAGGGCATCCCCTGCCTCCCGGTGGCCGTCCTCGGCACCCACTCCGCCATGCCGAAGGGTCGCAACTGGCCCGTCCCCGGACGACCGCCGGTGCGCGTCGTCTTCGGGCAACCGATCCACCCGCAGCCGAACGAGACGCCCGTGCAGCTCATGGACCGCGTCGTCGCCGAGATCGTCGCGCTGCGCGCTTCGGTCGAGCCGGGAACACACGTTTCGATCGACACACCACGAAAGGAAGCCGGATGACGTCTGTGGAGCACATGAAGTGGTGGGGCTGGGGAGTCGAAGGGGTCGCCTTCGAGCACAGCAACAAGCCGGACTTCGCGCCGTTCGTGAAGCAGGCCGTCGGTCTCGACCTCCGGAAGCCGGCGCAGTCACACCTCAGCTTCGACGAGCTCACCGTCCCCGCATCGCGTGCGTCCGAGGAGTTCATCGCCGAGCTCTCGACGCTCGTCGGTCAGGGTCACGTGACCACGGACGACCAGGAACGCGTCGTCCACACCTACGGCAAGAGCATCCGCGACCTGCTCCGGATCCGCGCGAACGACCTGCCCCGCACGCCCGACCTCGTGGTGTACCCGGCTGACGAGGCCGAGGTCGCGTCGGTCGTCGCTGCAGCCGTCGCCGCAGACGCCGTGATCATCCCGTTCGGCGGCGGCACCAACATCGCCGGCTCGCTCGACCCGCAGCCGACCGAGGAGCGGGTCATCATCTCGCTCGACCTCGGCCGGCTCGACCGCGTCCTGTCGATCGACGAAGGCTCCGGTCTCGCCACCATCCAGGCCGGCGCGCAGGGCCCCTCGATCGAGGAGCAGCTGGGCGCCAAGGGCTGGACGATGGGCCACTTCCCCGACAGCTTCACGCACTCCACGCTCGGCGGATGGGTCGCGACCCGCTCCTCGGGCATGCAGTCCGACAAGTACGGCGACATCGCCGACATCACCAAGGGCCTGCGGATGGTCCGCCCGAACGGCATCGTGGCGATCCGTCCCGTCCCGAGCGCGTCGACCGGACCGAGCGTCCGCGAGATGATCATCGGCAGTGAGGGTCGACTCGGCATCATCACCGAGGTCACCGTGCAGGTCCACCGGACGCCGGCCGTCCGCGAGGTCCTCGGCTACTTCTTCCCCACCTGGGAGGCCGGGCTCGCGGCGATGCACGAGATCGCCGAGAGCGACGCCAGCCCGTCGGTCACCCGGGTGTCGAACGCCCGGGAGAGCGGCTTCTCGCTCGCGACCCGGAAGGCCAGCACCGGCGTCTCGGCGCAGGTCACCAAGGGCCTCATGAAGGTGCTCACGGCCAGGGGCTGGGACCTCGAGCAGCTGTGCCTCTCCTTCATCGGCTACGAGGGCAGCGCGTCCCACGTGCGGTACGAGAAGGGCCTCGTCGGCTCGATCGTCCGGAAGCACGGCGGCATCGGCGTCGGCAAGGGCCCCGGCGCCCTCTACGACCAGAAGAAGTTCGACACCCCGTACCTGCGCGACTTCCTCCTCGACCGCGGAGCCGCGGCGGACGTCTCGGAGACCGCAGCGCCCTGGTCGCGCCTGCAGGAGGTCTACGACGCCGCGAACGACGCCGCCAACGCCGCCTACGACAAGCTCGGGGTGCACGGGTGGATCATGTGCCACCTCTCGCACTCGTACCACTCCGGCGCGTGCCTGTACTTCACCTTCGCGTTCATCACCGGCGACGACCCCATCGGCGAGTACGAGCAGGTCAAGTCGGCGATCCAGCAGTCCTTCGTCGACCACGGTGGCACCCTCTCGCACCACCACGCGGTCGGTGTCGAGCACTCGCCGTGGATGGAGCAGGACATCTCGACCGAGGGCGTCGCGATCATGCGCGGCCTCTTCGACAGTGCTGACCCCGGCTCGAACTTCAACCCCGGCAAGATCCTCGCGGACTGAGCCGTTCCTCCGGTCCCTGAGCCGTTCGCCCGGTCCTGAGCCATTCCGCCGGTGCCTGAGTGGTTCCTCCGGTCCCTGAGCCTGTCGAAGGGCGGGCTCAGGGCCGGAGCCGACCCGATCGCGACGCCGTCGCCGGTAGGCGGACGATGAGCGCGCCGGGGTCGACGGTCAGCCGGGCCGCCGAAACCGGGCCGATCCCGTCGCCGTCTGCTTGGAACTCGGCGGGCGGTGAGACCGTCACGTCGATGCGTCGTACGCGCAGGTAGCGGAGCGCCCCGCCGGCGGAACCGGCCGTCTCGACGGCACTCGGCTGCACGCGGCGGCCCCGTGTCCGTCTGCCCTTGGAGAACCGGGCGACGGGATTGTTCGCGCGGTGCAGCCAGCGCGTGACCCGGACCCCGTCCCACCCTTCGAGGGACCGCACCATCAGGACATCGAGCACACCGTCGTCCAGGAGTGCGTCAGGGAGGACGTCGAGGCCCGCCGAGACGGTGCCGCAGTTGCCGACGAACATCGTGTGCGTCCGTCCGCTCCGGATCGGTCCGCCGTCCTCCTTCCAGGAGACGCGGGGCCGGTCGCGGCGGAAGAGCCCGCGGATGATCGGGACGACGTAGGCGATCCAGCCGAGGCGGCGCTTCAGGACGGGGTCGGCGTAGGCCACCATGTCCGCGTCAACGCCGAAGCCCGACATGACGAGGAACGGGGCGCTGCGCCGGACGCCGTCGGGGTTCCGGTATTCGATCAGGCCGACGTCGACGCTCCGGTCCTCTCCGGTGAACGCGGCCCGCACGGCGGTGGCCGTGTCGATCGGGATACCGGCGTTCCGGGCGAAGAGGTTCGCGGTGCCGACGGGGACGACGGCGAACGGCGTCCGGGTGTGACGCATCGCCCCGGCCACCTCGCGGACCGTCCCGTCACCGCCGGCGGCGATCACGAGCGACGCGCCGCCTCCGAGCGCCTCGGCGACCTGGTCGACCGCGGTCGACCGCTCTCGGGTCGGGATCCAGCTGGTCGGTCCCCAGCCGGCCTCGGCGGCTGCTGCGTCGACGAGCCTCGTCACGCGCTCGAGCTGGATGCGCGTCGGGTTGTAGATCACCGCAGCGTGCCGCGGGGTGCTGCCTCGCGTCATGCGGCCAGTGCCGGCCAGAGGACGGACAGGACCTGGTCCGCCCAGTCGTCGTCCATGTCGGCGCCGCGGACGAGTTGTCCGAGGACCGCGCCGAGGAGCAGGGTCGCGACGAGGCGACCGTCGAGTCCGGGCTTCAGATCGCCGGTGGAGATCCGTTCGTCGACCAGGTTGGACAGCGCGCGCGCCCGGTTCCTCGTGAGGTCGCGGAGCAGCGTCGAGAACTCGGGGTCGTCCTGGAGCAGGATCGACGCGATCGTGCCCCGGCCCACCACGTCCTCGATCATCGCCCGGGCTTCGTGGAGCAGCCAGGTGAAGGTGTCGTAGGTCGAGAGGTTCTCGGGGATCTCGACCGGGGTCTCCATGGCGCGCGCAACAGCCGCCGTGAGCAGCTCGGAGCGGTTGCGGTACCGCCGGTAGATCGTCGTCTTGGCCACGCCGGTTGTCTCCGCGACCGCCTCGATGTTGACGGCGACCGAGCCGCGCGAGCGCATGAGGTCGAGCGCTGCGTCGAGGATGCGGTCGCTCATCTGCTGAGCGCGGGAGACGCGTCGGGAGACGGGCACCGACCAACCTCCTCCGCGCGACGCCGGAGTCCGGTCGGATCGGTCCATTGCGCTACGCCCACCGTAGCGCAACGGGATGGGTGCGCATAGGGAGGGCCCCGGTGACGGTGTGGTCGTCAGTCCCAGCGGGGGTCGTCGGGGTCGGGGGAGTCCTCGCCGTCGGCATCGGTCATGATCGTCGCCCCGTCGATCCAGTCCGTGAGAGCATCACCGTGAAGCTGCACGGGCGCGGGTGCGCCGAAGAGCTGCGGGTGGGTCACGGCCGCGAGCGGTGCGTCGCTCGCGAAGACGACGACGTTGCCGAGCGGCCCCTCGTCGTCGACCGGATCGAAGTCGAGGACGACGGCGACATGCGCGAACACCGTCCGCAGGGTCGCCGCCTGGCGTCGCGAGTAGTCGAAGGGGCTGCCGTCGAGGAGGTTCACCGCGATCACGCCGTCGGCCGCGGACCGCGCTGCCACTCGGCGGTAGAACTCGAGGCTCGCGACCCGACGGTGTATCACCGCGGCGTCCCAGAGGTCGACGACGGTCACCTTCGCGTCCCGCCACGCCGTGACGTCCGCGTCGGTGGTGGCGGCTTCGTCGATCGGCTCGTCCGCGACGGCCCTGGCGTCGCCGAAGCGGACCTCGACCCGATGGCCGTCCGGGAGCGGGAGCGCGTCCAGCATCCCGGCGTACAGCTCCGGCTCGAACTCGACGACGAGCTGCGGCGATCCCGGACGCGTCGCCTGGACGTAGCGGGGGAGCGTCAACGCTCCGGCTCCGAGGTGGACGACGAAGAGCTCCTCGCCCGCCGGGGCCTCGGCGTCGATCACGCGCGCGATGTGCCGGATGTAGGGGTACTCGAGCAAGCGGGGATCCGCGAGGGAGACCACCGACTGCGGGATGTCGTCGACGCTGAGCTCGTAGCGCAGCGTCCGCTTGTCGAGGAGGGTGATTCGGGCGTCGCGACGGCCGAACGGGAGCCGGCGGGAACGGGAGAACAGAGGCACCCGTGCAGCCTACGGTGCACGGGCGGTGGTCGACGCCCGGGCCCGGTATCGTTGACCGGATATGGCACACCTTCTCGGCGCTGAAGCGCTCCACCTCGAGTACCCGACCAAGGTCGTCTTCGACGGCATCACGATCGGGGTGAACGAGGGCGACCGCATCGGTATCGTCGGCCGCAACGGCGACGGCAAGTCCACGCTCCTCGGCCTCCTCGCCGGCCGCAAGGAGCCCGACTCCGGCCGCGTGACGGTGCGCAACGGCGTCACGGTCGGCGTACTCGACCAGTCTGACACCCTCGACCACGACAAGACCGTCGGCCAGACCATCGTCGGCGGCTTCGACGAGCACGAGTGGGCGGGCGACCCGAAGGTCCGCGACGTCATCTCCGGCCTCGCCTCCGACATCGCCTGGGACGCCCTCGTCGCCGACCTCAGCGGTGGTCAGCGCCGCCGGGTCGCGCTCGCCGCCCTGCTCGTGGGCGACCACGACATCCTCTTCCTCGACGAGCCCACGAACCACCTCGACGTCGAGGGCATCACCTGGCTCGCGCAGCACCTCAACCGCCGCTGGTCGAAGAACTCCGGCGGCCTGCTCGTCGTGACCCACGACCGGTGGTTCCTCGACGCCATCTGCACGGCCACGTGGGAGGTGCACGACCGCATCGTCGAGCCCTTCGAGGGTGGGTACGCGGCGTACGTCCTGCAGCGCGTCGAGCGCGACCGCTCCGCAGCGGTCTCCGAGGCCAAGCGCCAGAACCTCATGAAGAAGGAGCTCGCCTGGCTGCGCCGTGGCGCTCCCGCCCGCACGGCCAAGCCGAAGTTCCGCATCGAGGCCGCCAACGCGCTCATCGCCGACGAGCCGCCCGTGCGCAACACGGTCGAGCTGGCCGGCATGGCGACCGCCCGCCTGGGCAAGGACGTCGTCGACATCCTCGACGTCACCGTGTCCTACGGCGACCGGACGGTCATCAAGGACGTCGAGTGGCGCATCGCCCCGGGTGAGCGCACCGGCATCCTCGGCGTGAACGGCGCCGGCAAGTCCACCCTCCTCGGGCTCGTCACTGGCGAGGTCGAAGCGACCGAGGGGCGCGTCAAGCGCGGCAAGACCGTGCAGGTCGCGACGCTCACGCAGCAGCTCGACGAGCTCGCCGAGTATGAGCAGGACCGCGTGAGCGACGTCATCGGGCGCAAGCGCACGAGCTACGTCGCCGGCGGCAAGGAGATGACCCCGGGGCAGCTCCTCGAGCGCCTCGGCTTCACGAGCGCGCAGCTGTCGACGCCGGTGAAGGACCTCTCGGGTGGCCAGCGCCGCCGCCTGCAGCTCCTGCTCATCCTGCTCGACGAGCCGAACGTCCTCGTGCTCGACGAACCGACCAACGACCTCGACACCGACATGCTCGCCGCCATGGAGGACCTCCTCGACTCGTGGCCGGGCACCCTGCTCGTCGTCTCGCACGACCGGTACTTCCTCGAGCGGGTGACCGACCAGCAGTACGCGATCATGGACGGCCACTTCCGGCACCTGCCCGGCGGTATCGACCAGTACCTGGAGCTCAACGCCGGGACGGCCGGCAGCCGCTCGCAGGAGCACGACCGCCCGACGGCCTCCGGCGGTGGCCCGACCAAGAAGACGCCGAAGCTGAGCGGTGCGGAGCTCCGGAACGCGCAGCAGGAGATCAAGGCGATCGACCGCAAGCTCCACAAGCTCAACGGTCAGATCGAGCAGGCGCACGAGAAGGTCGCGGTCCACGACCAGAACGACTTCGCCGGGATCACCGCGCTCGGCGCGAAGATCCAGGCCATGTACGGCGAGATCGCCGACCTCGAGGTCCGCTGGCTGGAGCTCTCCGAGCTCGTCGAGTAGTCCACTCGCGGCGGCCGGACCACCTCGATCGTCGCTCTGTTCCGAAGTGTTACGCACCGGTTCGTCATCCCTGCTAGGCCGACGTACCGTCGAATCAGCGTCCACCGGCGCGCACCACCCGAAAGAGGAATCACAGCAATGACCTTCTCGAAGAAGATTCTGGCCGGACTGGCCATCATCCCCGCCATCGCGCTCCTCGCCGGATGCGCCGGCGGCTCAGGCTCAGGCGCCGCCGCTGAAGACAAGGGCACCGAGGCGAACCCCGTCAAGATCGGCGTCGTCGGCGCGAGCGACCCCTACTGGGAGACGTACAAGGAGGCCGCCGAGAAGGAGGGCATCTTCGTCGACATCGTCGACTTCGGCGAGTACACGCAGCCGAACCCGGCGCTCACCGAGGGCGAGATCGACCTCAACCAGTTCCAGCACATCGTCTACCTCGCGCAGTACAACGAGGCCTCGGGTGAGGACCTCACGCCGATCGGCTCGACGGCGATCTACCCCCTCGGCCTCTACTCGACCAAGGTCGACAGCGTCAAGGACATCAAGAAGGGCGACACGATCGCCATCCCGAACGACGAGAGCAACCAGGCTCGTGCGCTCCTCGTCCTGCAGTCCGCAGGCCTGCTGGAGCTGAAGGACGGCGGCAACATCTTCTCGACGCCGGACGACATCATCGCCGACAAGTCGAAGGTCACCGTCACCTCGCTCGAGGCATCGCTGACGCCGACCTCGCTGCCTGACGTCACCGGCGCGATCATCAACAACGACTTCATCAACGACTCCGGTCTCAAAGCGTCCGACGCGATCGCCGAGGACGACCCGTCCGACCCGAACGCGCTGCCGTACGTCAACATCTTCGCCGCAAAGGCCGCAGACGCCGACAACGAGACGTACGCGAAGCTCGTGAAGATCTACCAGGACACGAAGTCCGTCGTCGACGGCGTCGTGGAGAACTCCGGCGGTACCGCGGTTCCGCTGAAGACCCCGGTCAAGGACCTCGTCAAGTCGCTCGAGACCGTCCAGAAGGACATCAAGGCCAAGGGCTGATCCAACGTTCAGAGCGTTCCTGTGGGAGGCTGTCATCCGCTCCCACAGGAACGCTTCGTCGTTTCACCGCCTCCTGATCACCCGACACACCGAGGACACCCCCATGCCACTCGTCAGCCTCCGAGACGTCGCGAAGCGGTACCCGTCTCCGCAGAAGGGCGCCGCACCGATCGCCGCGATCGACGGCGTCGACCTCGACATCGAGGCCGGTGACGTCTTCGGGATCATCGGCTACTCGGGAGCCGGCAAGTCGACCCTCGTCCGCCTCATCAACGCGCTCGAGCCCGCGACGTCGGGGAGCATCGTCGTCGACGGTACCGAGGTGACGACGCTCTCGGAGCGCGGTCTCCGCGACCTCCGCCTCGGCATCGGGATGATCTTCCAGCAGTTCAACCTCTTCAACTCCAAGTCGGTGCGGAAGAACATCGCGTACCCGCTCGAGGTCGCCGGGCGCTCCCGGGCCGAGATCCGCACCCGGGTCGACGAGCTGCTGAAGTTCGTCGGGCTGTCCGACAAGGCCGACAACTACCCCGACCAGCTCTCCGGCGGGCAGAAGCAGCGCGTCGGCATCGCTCGCGCGCTCGCGACCTCGCCCCGGATCCTGCTCGCGGACGAGGCGACGAGCGCCCTCGACCCCGAGACCACGCAGGAGGTCCTCGCGCTGCTCAAGCAGGTGAACCGCGACCTCGGCGTCACCATCGTCGTCATCACCCACGAGATGGAGGTGATCCAGTCGCTCGCGACGAAGGTCGCCGTCATGGAGCGCGGCAAGGTCATCGAGCAGGGCGACGTCTTCGAGGTGTTCTCCGACCCGCAGCACGCCGCGTCCAAGCGCTTCGTGTCGACGGTCATCAAGGGCGTCCCGTCACCGGCCGAGCTGGCGGTACTCAAGGAACGACACGTCGGGCGCATCGTCACCCTGTCCTTCCGCGACGGCGACGCCTCGCAGGCGGGCGTCTTCCTCACGCTCGCGCAGGCGGGCGTCGACTTCGAGCTCGTCTACGGCGGGATCAACGACATCCAGGGTCGTGCATTCGGCCACCTGACGCTCGCCCTCCGCGGCGACGACCAGACGATCGACGGAGCGCTGACCGCCATCGGATCCCAGGCCACCGTGACGGAGGTGCGCTGACATGGACGCACTGATCGATCTGCTCCCGAAGCTCGGCGACGCGACCGTCGAGACCCTCTACCTCGTCTCCTTCAGCCTGCTCTTCGGTGGGATCGCCGGACTCGTCGTCGGCACCGGGCTCTACGTGACGCGGCCCGGCAACCTCTACTCGCACCCGGTGCTCTACGGCGTGCTCAACGTGATCGTGAACATCTTCCGGCCGATCCCGTTCATCATCTTCCTCGCGGCCGCCCAGCCGCTCTCACGACTCGTGATCGGCACCGGCATCGGCGCGAACGCGTTCATCTTCATCATCTCCCTGGCGGCGACCTTCGGCATCAGCCGGATCGTCGAGCAGAACCTGCTGACCGTGTCGCCCGGCGTCATCGAGGCCTCGCGTGCCGCGGGTGCGAGCCGGCTCAGGACGTTGCTGAGCATCGTCCTCCCGGAGGCGCTCGGTCCGCTGATCCTCGGCTACACCTTCGTGTTCGTGGTCATCGTCGACATGTCGGCGGTCGCGGGCTTCATCGGTGGCGGTGGGCTCGGTGCCTTCGCGATCCAGTACGGCTTCCGCCAGTTCGAGCCGGTCGTGACGTGGGCCGCGGTGATCATCATCATCCTGCTCGTGCAGCTCATCCAGTTCTTCGGCAACTGGCTGGCCCGGAAGATCCTCCGCCGCTGATCGGTCCCTGAGTCCCCCCCGGGGCCGGTCCCTGAGCCATCCCCACCCGGTCCCTGAGCCACCCCACCCGGTCCCTGAGCTTGTCGAAGGGCGAACTTCGACAGGCTCAGTGACCGGGCGTGTTCCGCTAGTCGAAGTCGAGGCTGAGCTTCCGCAGCAGGACGGTCAGTCGGGCCTGTTCGGTCGAGCTCAGCCCGTCGAGCAGGTCCGCCTCGGCGTCGACGAGGCGCGTGATGGCCGCGTCGACCGTGTTGAGTCCCGCGTTCGTCATCTGCACGAGGATGCCGCGGCCGTCGTTGGGGTCGCCCTGGCGTTCCACGAGTCCGCGCTCGACGAGGCGGTCGATGCGGTTCGTCATTGTGCCGCTCGAGACGAGCGTCTGGAGCAGCAGGGCCTTCGGACTCAGCCGATAGGGGGAGCCGGCGCGACGGAGCGCCGCGAGGACGTCGAACTCCCACGGCTCCAGGTTCGACCGGGTGAAGGCTGCCCGACGCGCACGGTCGAGGTGGCGTGACAGCCGTGCGACACGGGAGAGGATCTGGAGGGGCGAGAAGTCGAGGTCCGGGCGCTCGCGGTTCCAGGCGTCGACGATCCGGTCGACCTCATCGGTGCTAGCTGGCATCCCACCATTATCGAGGCACGCGGGCGTCGGGGCTCGATCGGCCGCCGCGAGCTGATTCCGAGGCGGCACATCCATGGCAGAATTGACCACGCTCCGCCGTCTCGCGGGGTGGTCCGCCATAGTGTAACGGCAGCACGGCAGCCTTTGGAGCTGTTCGGTCCAGGTTCGAATCCTGGTGGCGGAGCGACCGATCACCGACCGGGCGAGTGCCCGGACCGAGGGGGAGCACACGTGACCGACGACCGTCTGGCCATCATCATCCTGGCTGCTGGCCAGGGAACCCGCATGAAGTCGGCGCTGCCGAAACTCCTGCACCCGCTCGGCGGCGTGCCGATCGTCGGCCACGTGCTGGCGACCGCCCGCTCGCTCGACGCCGGGCACGTCATCGCCGTGGTCCGCCACGAGCGCGACCGCCTCGTCGAGGCCATCGAGTCGGAGCTCCCCGGTGCGACCATCGTCGACCAGGACGAGGTGCCCGGCACCGGTCGCGCGGTGGAGCAGGCGCTCCTGGCGCTGCCCGACGACTTCGACGGCGACGTCCTCGTGGTCAACGGCGACGTCCCGTTGCTGAACGCCGCCACGCTCACCACGCTCATCGAACGCCACCGCAACCACGACGTCGCGGCGACGATCCTCTCGGCCATGCCCGACGACGCGACCGGGTACGGACGCATCATCCGCACCGAGGCCGGGGCACTCGACTACATCGTCGAGCAGAAGGACGCGACCGACGCCGAGCGAGCCGTCAACGAGATCAACGCCGGGGTCTACCTCTTCGGCGTGAGCCAGCTCCGCGACGCGCTCGCCGAGGTCACCACCGACAACGCCCAGGGTGAGAAGTACCTCACGGACGTCATCGGCCTCCTGCGGCGCGCGGGCTCCGAGGTATCGGCGCTCCCGGTGAGCGACTCCTGGCTGGTCGAGGGCATCAACGACCGCGCCCAGCTGAGCGCCGCCGCGGCCAAGCTGAACGCCCTCCTCGTGCGCGCCTGGCAGCTCGCCGGCGTGACCGTCCAGGACCCGGCCACAACGTGGATCGACATCAAGGCGCGGCTGCACGCCGACGTCACTCTGCTTCCCGGGACGCAGATCCTCGGCGCGACGGTCGTCGAGTCCGGTGCGACGATCGGTCCGGACACGACGCTCATCGACACCGAGGTCGGCGCTGGTGCGCGCGTCCGCCGCACGGACGCGACGCTGTCGGTCATCGGTGCCGGCGCCGAGGTCGGGCCGTTCGCCTACCTGCGACCCGGCACGGTGCTCGGCGAGCGCGGCAAGATCGGCACCTTCGTGGAGACGAAGAACGCGCAGATCGGTGAGGGCAGCAAGGTCCCGCACCTCAGTTACATCGGCGACACCGAGATCGGCGTCGAGTCGAACGTCGGTGCCGGCACGATCACCTCGAACTACGACGGTGTGCACAAGCACCGCACGACCATCGGATCGCACGTCCGCACCGGCGCGCACAACACGCTCGTCGCCCCGGTCAGCGTCGGCGACGGCGCATACTCCGGTGCCGGCACCGTCATCCGCAAGGACGTCCCGGCAGGGGCGCTCGCGTTGACGGTCGCGCAGCAGCGCAACGTCGAGGGCTGGGTCGAGCAGAAGCGCCCGGGTACGGCGGCTGCGACGGCTGCCGGCGCTGCCTCGGCGGCACCGACCGTGGATGCTGTGTCGGACGACACGGCTGCGGCTGGTAACGTCGACTCGTGAGTGAGGCCGGAGGATTCCGGCAGAAGGCAGGGTCTGTGTCAGGCATCACGGCGGACAACAAGAAGCAGCTGGTTCTCGTCTCCGGACGAGCCCACCCGGAACTCGCCGAGGCGATCGCGGCGGAGCTCGACTCCGAGCTCCTCCCCACCGATGCCAGGACCTTCGCCAACGGCGAGATCTACGCCCGGTACGACGAGAGCATCCGCGGCACCGACGTCTTCGTCATCCAGTCGCACACCGCTCCGATCAACGAGTGGCTCATGGAGCAGCTCATCATGGTCGACGCGGCCAAGCGGGCGAGCGCCAAGCGCATCACCGTGGTCGCCCCGTTCTACCCGTACGCGCGCCAGGACAAGAAGGGTCGCGGCCGCGAACCGATCTCCGCCCGCCTCGTCGCCGACCTCTTCAAGGCCGCCGGTGCCGACCGCATCATGTCGGTCGACCTCCACGCCGCGCAGATCCAGGGCTTCTTCGACGGTCCCGTCGACCACCTCTTCGCGATGCCGGTCCTCCTCGAGCACTTCCGCGCCAAGCTCGACGCGTCGACGCTGACGGTCGTCTCGCCCGACATGGGCCGCGTCCGCGTGGCCGACATCTGGAGCGACAAGCTCGGTGCACCACTCGCCATCATCCACAAGCGCCGCGACCCGCTGGTCCCCAACCAGGTCAGCGTCCACGAGATCGTCGGCCAGGTCGAGGGCCGGGTCTGCCTGCTCGTCGACGACCTGATCGACACCGGACGCACGATCGTCAAGGCGGCCGAGGCGCTCAAGAACGCCGGCGCGATCGGCGTCGTCGTCGCGGCCACCCACGCGGTCTTCTCCGACCCGGCGGTGGAGCTCCTGCAGAGCGACGCCATCGACTCCGTCGTCGTCACCGACACGCTCCCGGTCGACGAGGCCAAGCGCTTCGACAAGCTGACCGTCCTCTCGATCGCGCCGCTCATCGCCCGCGCGATCCACGAGGTCTTCGACGACGGCTCCGTGACGAGCATGTTCGACGGCGCCGCGTAGCCCGTCACCTTCCGCTGGTACGCAGAACGCCCGGTCCGAACTCGGACCGGGCGGTCTGCGTCTGCAGGCCGTGGGTTAGTGGCTCGAGCCCGCCTGCTCGACCTCACTGCGGTCGCCCGACCAGAGGGTGTGGAACGTGCCGTCGAGGTCGACGCGCTTGTAGGTGTGCGCGCCGAAGAAGTCGCGCTGGCCCTGGACGAGCGCTGCGGGCAGACGCTCGGCGCGGAGGCCGTCGTAGTACGACAGCGACGACGAGAACGCCGGCGAGGGGATGCCCGCCTGGGCGGCCGCGACGACCACGCGGCGCCAGCTGTCCTGCGCCTCAGCGACGGCGTCGCTGAAGTAGGGCGCCGTCACGAGGGCGACCAGCTCGGGGTTCTCCTCGTAGGCCTCGGTGATGCGGTTGAGGAACTGCGCACGGATGATGCAGCCGCCGCGCCAGATCTTCGCGATCTCGCCCTTCTTGATGTCCCAGCCGTACTGCTCGGCACCGGCGACGATCTCGTCGAAGCCCTGCGAGTAGGCGATGATCTTCGACGCGTAGAGCGCCTGGCGCACGTCCTCGACGAACTGGTCGGGGTCGGCGACGGTCCACTCCTCGGAGGGACCGGCGAGTTCGCGGGCCGCTGCGCGCTGCGCCGGCTTCGACGACAGCGAACGGGCGAACACGGCCTCTGCGATGCCCGACACCGGGATGCCGAGATCGAGTGCCGTCTGCACGGTCCACGCGCCGGTGCCCTTGGCGCCGGCCTGGTCGAGGATGACGTCGACGAGCGGCTGCCCGGTCTTCGCGTCGACCTGCTTGAGGACCTCGGCGGTGATCTCGATCAGGTAGCTCTCGAGCGTGCCGCGGTTCCACTCGGCGAAGATCTCCGCGATCTCTGCCGGCGACTTGCCGGTGCCGCGACGGATGAGGTCGTAGGCCTCGGCGATGAGCTGCATGTCCGCGTACTCGATGCCGTTGTGGATCATCTTGACGAAGTGGCCGGCGCCGTCGGTGCCGACGTGGGTGACGCAGGGCTCACCCTCTGCGATCGCGGCGATCGACTTGAGGATGGGGCCGAGGGTCTCCCACGCTTCGGCGGAGCCGCCCGGCATGATCGACGGTCCCTTGAGGGCGCCCTCCTCGCCGCCGGAGATACCGGCGCCGACGAAGTTGATGCCGGTCTCGCGGACGGCCTTCTCGCGGCGGATGGTGTCGGTGAAGAGTGCGTTGCCGCCGTCGACGATGATGTCGCCGGGCTCGAAGACCTCGGTGAGCTGCTGGATGACGGCGTCGGTGCCCTTACCCGCCTGCACCATGATGATCGCGGTACGTGGCTTCGAGAGCGACGCGGCGAACTCCTCGATGGTCTTCGACGCGACGAAGCCGGCCTCGGGGTGCTCGCTCACGAGCAGGTCGGTGCGTTCGGGGGAGCGGTTGTACACGGCGACCGTGTTGCCCTCGCGGCTCGCCAGGTTGCGTGCGAGGTTGCTGCCCATGACGGCCAGACCGACGACGCCGATGTTGGCGCGAGCTTCGGCGGTGTTCACCATGTGGTTCTCCTTCAGAGTGGGTGATGCGGGAAGCGTTCCGAGTGCTCAGGAGTCGACGGGGCGGCTGCAGGACAGCGGCGACACCCTCGTCGATCCGGGCACGGCCCGTCCTGCAACCGTAGCAAAGGGAGGTGTCGCTCCACCTCTCAATGACCCCGCGTGCAGGTGAGGTCCGAGCGGACCGTGCGGAGGTGTCCGGTATCGTGCTGTGCGGGTCGGGCGAGCCGGCCGCCCGGCCGTCGGCCGGAGACCACAGGGGGTTCCGTGTGAATGCACCGCTCGTCGTCGTCATGGGCGTGTCCGGGTCCGGGAAGAGCACGACCGGAGTGCTGATCGCCGACCGGCTCGGGGTGCCCTTCGCCGACGCCGACGCCCTGCACCCGCTCGAGAACGTGCGCAAGATGGCCGCCGGAACGCCGCTCGAGGACCCCGACCGCTGGCCCTGGCTGGCCCTCGTCGGCAAAGCGCTCGCCGACGCCTCGGACACCGGGCTCGTGATGGCCTGCTCCGCACTCCGACGGGCCTACCGGGAGGCGATCCTCGCGGAGGCGCCCGGGGTGCGGTTCGTGCTCCTGCACGGCTCGCGCGAGGTGCTCGGTCGCCGGATGGAGGGCAGGAGCGGTCACTTCATGCCGCCGTCGCTCCTCGACTCGCAGTTCGCACTCCTCGAGGACCTGGACGCCGACGAACCGGGCTTCGTGGTGGACGTCGACGCCACCGTCGACGAGATCGTGGACGAGGCGGTCGCGGGCATCATCGCGGTGCGATAGACTCTCCCACTGAACTTCGGCGAGGGAAGCGGCCCGTGGCAGCTTCCGTGATCGACGCGGTGGTCTGGCTTCCGGCTTTTCCTCACGCAGATACGCGTTCGAGTTGACTCATCCATTCCGCCGCGCATCGTCGCGGCACGACCAACCGGGTGCAAGACCCGTGAGGAGAACATCATGTCCGATGACCTGAAGGTCACCGCGGAACTCCGCGAATCGTTCGGCAAGGGCGCAGCCCGCAAGCTCCGTGCCCTCGGCAAGATCCCGGCCGTGCTCTACGGCCACGGCACCGAGCCCGTGCACGTCTCGCTGCCCGGCCACCAGATGCTGCTCATCCTCCGCAAGTCCAACGCGGTGCTCGAGCTCGACATCGCCGGCAAGGGCCAGCTCGCGCTGGTCAAGGACGTCCAGAAGGACCCCGTGCGCCAGATCATCGAGCACCTCGACCTCATCGTGGTCAAGAAGGGCGAGAAGGTCCAGGTCGACATCCCCGTGACCATCGAGGGCGAGTCCGCCGCCGGCACCATCCTCAACCAGGACGCCACCACGGTGAGCCTCGAGGTCGAGGCGACCCACATCCCCGAGCGCGTCACCGTCAGCGTCGAGGGCCTCGAAGAGGGCGCCCAGATCCTGGCCGGCGACCTCGAGCTCCCGAAGGGCGCTTCGCTCATCACCGAGGCCGACGTACTCATCGTGGCGATCACCGTCCCGGCCGCTCCGGCGGACGAGGAGACGGAGGCCGCTGAGGCCGCCGCCGAGGAGACCGCAGCCGAGGCCGCGGAGTAGTCACCACTCCAGCAGACGAACCTGTCGCCCGCCCGCCCCGATAGTCTCGGTGCATGGCAGGCGGCAGGTTCGCTCGGTTTCTGGCCGGTCTCACCGGTCGGGCCGAGGCGTTCGATCAGGAAGGCAGCATGGCTGCAGACACGTGGCTCATCGTCGGGCTCGGGAACCCGGGCGAGCAGTATGCCCGCAACCGGCACAACGTCGGGCAGATGGTCCTCGACGAGCTCGCGAAGCGCATCGGCGGAACCTTCAAGACCCACAAGGGCAACGCGCGCGTGGCCGAGGGGCGGCTCGTGCCGGGCGGCCCGAAGCTCGTCCTCGGCAAGCCCAACAGCTACATGAACCTCTCCGGCGGCCCCACCGCAGCGCTCGCCCAGTTCTTCTCCGTCGACCCCGACCACGTCATCGCCGTCCACGACGAGCTCGACATCCCGTTCGACTCGATCAAGCTCAAGCAGGGCGGCGGGCACGGTGGGCACAACGGCATCCGCGACATCGCCTCAGCGCTGAAGACCCCCGAGTTCCTGCGCGTCCGCGTCGGTATCGGGAGGCCGCCGGGTCGTCAGGACGCCGCCGACTTCGTCCTCAAGGACTTCGCGGGAACCGAGCGGGAGCAGCTTCCCATGCTGGTCTCCGACGCGGCCGATGCGGTCGAGCTCCTCGTGAACGAGGGCCTGTTGGCTGCACAGACCCGGTTCCACGGCGCCTGACGCCCGCTCAGCCGAGCGGTGAGCGGACGCGTCGGGCATGGCGCGCACCGGCGCCGACGAGCACCGCGCCCACCAGGAGCAGTCCGCTGATGAGCAGCGCGATGGAGAGCGGGATCTCGGCTCCCGTCCGGACCAACGGCGCCTGCGGTTCGAGCGGCGCGACCCGCCACACGATGCCGAGCGAGGTGTGGAGCGCCCCTGTCGAGACACGGGGTGCGTCCGGGAGCGGCAGGCGACCGGGGTCGGCCGAGGTCACCGACCCGGTGGCGGCGTGGTCCGATGCGCGCGAGTATCCGGTCAGGACCGCCTCGAACGTGTGGGCGAACGAGCCGACGTCGAGCGCGGTGGGTGTCAGGACGAGCGGCTCGGTGCTGGTGCAGACCGTCGAGGCACCAGGCTCGATGAGCTCGCTGCTGCAGGTGAGGCGGGTGTCCGGCGTCTCCGCGAGGGTGATGTCGCCCAGCGCGTTCTCGCCGGTGTTGGTGACAGTCGCGATGACGCGCAAGCGGTCACCGGGGTCGGTCGTGACGGTCTCGCCCCCGACCGGAACCCACGATCCATCGGCACCCTGGATCTCGAGGCGGACGGTGCCCTCCACGGCCAGCGCGGGGACGAGCACGCGGTAGGTGGTCTCGTCCGTGCTGCTGAGCCCGGAGGCGATCTGTTCCACGCGGACGATGGCCTTGCCGGACTCGACGGTCACGGTGTTCACGCAACTCCAGTGGCCGGACGGGTCCACGGTGGTCTCACACAGGGTCTGGCCCTCGCCGTCGCGCACGGTGATGTCGGCGCCCGGCTCGCCCGTACCGGCAGAGGTCGGTCGCGAGGACTCCACGAGGGTGACGGATGCCGGGCTCTCGATCGCGACCCGGTCGATGGCGGTCAGGGCCGGCTGCGAGCCGAGGTCGAGCCCGCGGACCGCATCACCCGCCACGGCGACGGTCAGTGCGCCGCGAGCGACCGGTGTGGCGTCGACCTCGATCGTGCAGGACTCCTCGCCCGCCGCGAGGTCGCCGGTGAACGCGATGTCGGCCCCGGACGCCGGAGCGGTCACCTCCGCCGAGCAGCTCGCGGTCACTCGCGGATCGGCGGCGACCGCGAGTCCACCGGGCAAGGCCGTCCGCACGGACCAACCGGCCTTCGCGGCGAGTTCCGGGGTGTTGCGCACGACGAAGCGGAGACGGATCGTCTCACCGACGACAGCAGTGTCCTGCGACAGCTCGACATCGAGGGTCGGGGTCACGTCGATGATGCTCAGATCGTCGAAAGCGTGATCGTTCCCGAATCCACCGCCATGCTCGTTGCGCATGACGACACCGATCGCTGCCGCGTCCACCAGCATCGAGGCATCCGCGGTGAAGTGCCCGGCTCGAGCGGAGACGCCGCCGTGGCTGAACGAATCGGCACGGTCATCCGTGCACGGGTCGATCGCCTGCTCGGACACCGGGTGTTCGACGCCGTCGGGGGTCCGCAGCGCGAGCTGCAGCGCGGTCGGGACCGTTGCGAAGCAGTTCAGGGATGCGACGTTCACGGAGGCGGTCAGGAAGCGGCCGGAACCGGTCGCGAGTGGGACCAGTGTGGTCGTCTCCAGTTCGACCCCGCCGTCTGGACCGGTCGTCTGGGTATAGGCCGCAACGGCGGAATTGGTCCCCGGATCGGTGCCGTTGAGGATACCCAGCACCCCGGCGAGGGCTCGGACGTGCGCCAGGGCGCTCGGAACGTCCAGGCAGTCGCCGGGCTCGGCGCCCGTCATGGAGGCGGACAGGATGAAGCCGTTGCATGCCGCTCGGTCCGTCCAGAAGTCGTCGGCGTCGAACCGGAGGTCCGAACGGCCCAGGTAATCGCGGACCGACATGGGCGTGCCGGTGTCGGGTGCGCGTTCGAAGTCCTCGTGGAAGACCTCACCGCGTGGAGTGCCTGCTGCGTCAGTCGGTGGCTCGAAGGCCGTCGCTCCTGCCGGTGCCGGTTGGATCATCGAGAGGGTCCAACCGACCGCCAGGACGAGTGTCGTGGTCAGGATCGGACGGAGTGGGCTGGTCGAAACGCGCATGCAGCATCCCAAGAAATCATCGGATGGGGGAGGCCGCCAGCGTAGCAGTACTGGTCTTCTGGGATATCAGACGATCGAGGGATGGAAGTCCGATGAAATGGGAGCCGACGGCTCAGGCGCGCACGTACCGCGAGATCAGGAGGTCATTCGATCGCAGGAGGTGCTGCAACCGCATCGGTCGCGGAGCCTCGGACGCGGGACCGGCGGAGACCCGGACACTCTCCCCGCCGACGAGCGCCGGACTGATCGTCAGACAGAGTTCGTCGACGGCGTCAGCGGCGATGAACGAGCCGAAGAGTGCCGGACCACCCTCGCACAGGATCTGCCGCAGGCCGCGGTCGGAGAGCGCCTGGACGACACGCGCCGGTTCGACGTGTTCGTCGCCGCACGCCACCACGTCGGCGACCGCCTCGAGTGCCGCGCGCTTCGCGGGGTCGGCGCGGTCGGTCGTCACGACGAGCGGCCGGACCGGTGCCTGGGTGAAGACCTCCGAGCGCAGATCGAGGTCGAGCGAGCCCGACACGATCGCGAACACCGGGTGCAGGGGGAGGTCGTGGTCGTCGCGCCACGCCGCGGCGTCGACATCGAGCCGCATGGCACCGTAGCCCTCGTCGCGCACGGTCCCGGCACCGACGAGCACGACGTCCGCGAGTCGACGCAGGATGTCGAACACGGTCTTGTCGGCCGGGTCGCCGAGCCCGCCGGAGACGCCGTCGACGGTCGCCCCACCGTCCAGGCTCGTCACGAAGTTCACGCGGACGGTCGTGGCGGATCGGTCCTCGACGGTGTACGCCGCCACGAGTTCGTCGACCGACAGCGGTCGGTCCTGCGCGGGGACCAGGCTCGTGATGCTGGGGATGCTCATGCGACTCCTCGAGGGTTCCGGATCAGACGTTGTGGACAGGCGCCACCGGTGCGCGGAAGCCGAGGATCGCCTCGGTCATCCGCACGGCCGCGATCGACTCGGGCACGGCGTGCATCCGCACGATGCGGGCGCCGAGGAGGATGCACGCCGCAGCGGACACCAGTGACCCCTCGAGACGTTCCGACTTCGGGCGGTCGAGGGACTCGCCGATGAAGTCCTTGTTGGAGACCGCGGCGAGCGTCGGCAGCCCGAGCGCGGCGATCTCGTCGAACCGTCGGGTGAGTTCGAGCGTCTGCACGGTGTTCTTGTTGAGGTCGTGCCCGGGGTCCACGATGAGCCGTGACTCGGGGACGCCGTGCGAGAGCGCGAGGTCGACGCGGGCCGCCAGGAAGGCGGCGACCTCACCGGCGACGTCGTCGTAATGGGGGCGGGGATGCGGCTGCCTCGGTCTGGCCAGACTGTGCGTGATGACGAGGGTGGCCTCGCTCGCGGCGACGACGTCCGCGAGCGCCGGGTCGTGGATCCCCGTCGTGTCGTTGATGACGGAGGCGCCCGCCGCGATGCAGGCCGCCGCCACCTCGGGGCGGAAGGTGTCGACGGAGATGACGACGTCGCTCCGTGCGGCGAGCGCCTCCACGACGGGGAGCACGCGGTCGATCTCCTCGGCGGTGGGGATCTCCGGCCCGGGGGCGAACTTGGCTCCGCCGATGTCGACCCAGTCGGCGCCCTGTTCTGCGGCGGTCACGGCGGCGTCGACGGCTCGGTCCAGTGAGAACGTCGCGCCCTGGTCGAAGAAGGAGTCCGGGGTGCGGTTGATGATCGCCATGACCGCGACCTGCTTCGAGAAGTCGAACGTCCGCGCTCCGATCCGGCGGATCGGTTGGCGGATCGGGGGGAGCGGGAAGCCGCCGGTCCGTTCGGGGTGTCGGTCTGACCGGGGCTCCGTGCTCGTCATGGGTCAATCATGACGCGTCCGGCCCGCGAGGATGCCGCGTGACGCGTCGTCCGCAGCCGATTGACAGCGGTGGCCAGTGGGCGATGGGGTCATGGGTGTCGGTGGCTCGGCGTAGGCTGTCCCGGTGACGCTTCAGGGTTTGACTCACGCGCTTCGGCGCGCCGCAACGATCGACGATGCCCTCGCGTACGCGGGCAAGAGCGCGGACTTCTCCGTGATCGACGGGCTGCGTGCACCGCTCCTCGCGGCGCTCATGGACGAGCGTGGTCGGCAGGGTGCCGCCCAGGCGGCCCTCGTCGTCACCGCGACCGGCCGCGACTCCGAGCGGCTCCGCTCCGCGCTCAGCGACCTCATGCCCGAGGCCGAGATCGTCGAGTTCCCGGCCTGGGAGACCCTGCCACACGAGCGCCTCAGCCCGAGCGCCGAGATCGTCGGCCGACGCCTGGAGGCGCTGCGGCGGCTCGGCGCGTGGACGGGGGAGCGGCCGTTCCTCCTCGTCGCGTCGGTGCGCGCCGCGCTGCAGCCCGTGGCCGACAACCTCACCGAGACCGCTCCGATCGAACTCGTCCAGGGCGGTCGCGGACACGACCTCGCCGCGATCGCGCTGCGACTCGTCGAACTCGCGTACACCCGGGTCGACATGGTGTCGCGGCGTGGTGAGTTCGCGTTGCGCGGTGGCATCCTCGACGTCTTCCCGCCGGTCGCCGACCACCCGTACCGGGTCGAGTTCTTCGGCGACGAGGTCGACGGCATCCGGGCGTTCTCGGTCGCCGACCAGCGTTCGCTGCCCGAGCCGGTCGACGCGATCCGCCTGCCGCCGTCCCGTGAGCTGCTCCTCAGCCCGGCCGTCCGGCAGCGCGCCGCGGAGATGCAGCACGAGTTCCCGAGCCTCACCGGGATCCTCGAGAAGATCGCGGAGGGCATCGCGGTGGAGGGCATGGAGTCGCTCTCCCCGGCCCTCGTCGACCGCCTCGTCCCGATCACCCATTACCTGCCGGATGGAGCGGCCGTCGCCGTCGTCTCGCCGGAGCGCGTCGTCACGAGGTCGATCAGCCTCGCCGAGACGAACCGCGAGTTCCTCGCCGCCGCATGGAGCGCCGCGACCGTCGGTGCGAACGCGCCGATCGACCTCGCCTCCGGCGACTTCATCTCGCTGGGCGCCCTGAAGGAGTCCGTCACCTTCAGCGCTCCTGGCCAGCCGGCGCCCGACCACCCGTGGTGGACGTTCAGCGGCTTCCGCGCCGGCCCCGACGTCGAGACGCTCCCGGAGCACCTCGAACTCGACGAGCTCCTCACCGTCACGGTCGACGGCGAGACCGTGCCGAGCTTCCACGGCAACGTCGAGGGCGCCATCGAACACGTCGCCGACCGCATCCGCGAGGGGTGGACGGTCATCGTCGCCGCCCGCGGGGTCGGTCTCGTCGAGCGCGCGGCGGACGTCCTCGCCGAGCACGAGATCGCGGCCCGCATGGTCGACGAGCTGCCGGCCGACCCGGAGCCCGGGGTCGCCTACCTGCTGCAGGCCGACGTCGAGGGCGGCTTCGAGCTGGAGACGTCGAAGCTCATGCTGCTCGGCGAGACCGAGTTCTACGGACGCACCGCCGGGTACGACTCGCGCCTGGTCAAGAAGCTCGCCACCCGACGCAAGAACGTCGTCGATCCGATGCAGCTCCGGTCCGGCGACTTCGTCGTGCACCAGACCCACGGCATCGGCAAGTTCGTCGAGATGACCCAGCGCGAGGTCTCGAGCGGTGGACGCAACCCGGTGAAGAGCACCCGCGAGTACCTCGTGCTCGAGTACGCACCCTCCAAGCGCGGCTACCCGGGCGACAAGCTGCTCGTCCCCACGGACCAGCTCGACCTCCTCACCCGCTACGTGGGCGGCGAGGCTCCGCAGCTCAGCAAGATGGGCGGCAGCGACTGGTCGCAGGCGAAGAGCAAGGCGCGCAAGGCCGTCCGCGACATCGCCGTCGAGCTGGTCAAGCTCTACTCGGCGCGCATGGCGTCGAAGGGGCACGCCTTCGGCCCCGACACCCCGTGGCAGCGCGAGCTCGAGGAGGCGTTCCCGTTCGCGGAGACCCCCGACCAGCTGCAGACCATCGACGAGGTCAAGGCCGACATGGAGCGCGAGATCCCGATGGACCGCCTCCTCTCCGGCGACGTGGGGTTCGGGAAGACCGAGGTCGCCGTCCGTGCCGCGTTCAAAGCCGTCCAAGACGGCAAGCAGGTCGCGATGCTCGTGCCGACCACCTTGCTCGTCAAGCAGCACTTCGAGACCTTCCAGGAGCGGTTCGCCGGGTTCCCCGTGCACCTGCGGCCGCTCAGCCGGTTCCAGTCCGACAAGGAGGCGCGGGAGGCGCTCGCCGGACTCGCCGACGGCACGGTCGACGTCATCATCGGGACGCACCGTCTGCTGACCGACAAGGTGCACTTCAAGGACCTCGGCCTCGTCATCATCGATGAGGAGCAGCGGTTCGGTGTCGAGCACAAGGACGCCCTCAAGAAGCTGAAGACGAACGTCGACATCCTGGCGATGAGCGCGACCCCGATCCCGCGCACGCTCGAGATGGCGGTCACCGGCATCCGGGAGATGTCCACCCTCGCGACACCACCGGAGGACCGCCACCCGATCCTGTCCTTCGTCGGTCCGTACAACGGCAAGCAGGTCGGTGCGGCGATCCGGCGCGAGCTCCTGCGCGAGGGCCAGATCTTCTTCGTGCACAACCGGGTCTCGTCCATCAGCCGCGTCGCGGCGGACCTCGCGGAGCTCGTCCCCGAGGCGCGCATCGCCATCGCCCACGGGCAGCTCGGCGAGGCCGCGCTCGAACAGGTCGTGGTCGACTTCTGGGAGCGCCGTTTCGACGTCCTCGTCTGCACGACGATCATCGAGACCGGCCTCGACATCTCGAACGCGAACACGATCATCATCGACCGCGCCGACAAGTACGGCCTGAGCCAGCTGCACCAGCTGCGGGGTCGCGTCGGCCGCGGTCGCGAGCGCGCCTACGCGTACTTCCTGTACGACGAGCACAAGCCGCTCTCCGAGACCGCCCACGACCGGCTCTCGACCATCGCGGCGAACAACGAGCTCGGCAGCGGCATGCAGGTCGCCCTGAAGGACCTCGAGATCCGCGGCGCGGGCAACATGCTCGGCGGCGAGCAGGCCGGCCACATCGCGGGCGTCGGCTTCGACCTCTATCTCCGCATGATCGGCGAGGCCGTGTCCACCTTCCGTGGCGACGTCGCCGAAGGGCAGACCGAGCTCCGGCTCGAACTGCCCGTCGACGCACACATCCCCGAGGAGTACGTCGACAGCGAGCGGCTGCGGCTGGAGGCCTACCAGAAGCTGTCGGCCGCGTCCGGACCTGCGGCCAAGGACGGCCAGATCGACCTCGTGATCGACGAACTCGCCGACCGATACGGCGAGCCGCCGGCGCAGGTGAGTACGCTCATCGCCGTGTCGCGGCTCCGTCAGCGTGCGCAGCGCTCGGGACTCAGCGACCTCATCGCCGTCGGACCGAACCTGCGGGTCACGCCCGCCGACCTCCCCGACTCCATCCAGACGCGGCTGCGACGCATGTATCCCGGCGCGAAGTACCTGGCCCAGACGAATACCGTCATCGTGCCGTTGCCGCGCGTCGGCGACGAACCGCTGGCCGACACCGACCTCATCGCCTGGGTGCAGCAGTTCCTGAACGCGATCTACCCGCTGCCGGAGGGCTCGACGTCGTCCTAGCGGGCAGCCGCAGATGGGCCCGCGGGACGACAGCGTCGGTACCCGCGGCCGATCCGACGGTCGTCGTCCATCCCTAGCGTGGAGGGATGAAGAAGTTCCTCCGCATCGTCCTCACCGGGATCGCAGCGCTCGTCGCGCTCGTGCTCGCCGGGCTCCTCACGACCACCATCGTCAACACCGCCGCATCGGCCTCTGAGGCCACGCGCATCGAGGAGTACGGGCAGCGGGTCGAGGTCGACGGCAAACGCATGAACGTGTCGATCACGGGGGAGGGTGATCAGACGATCGTCCTCCTGCCCGGCTTCGGCACCGGTTCGCCCGTGCTCGACTTCTCGCCGCTCGTCGGGGAGCTCTCGTCGTCGTACCGGGTGGTCGTGGTCGAGCCCTTCGGATACGGGCTGAGCGACCAGACCGACGTGCCGCGAACGACCGAGAACATCGTCTCCGAGATCCACGAGGCGGTCGCCGGGCTCGGCATCGACCGGTACGTGTTGATGGGGCACTCCATCGCGGGAATCTATGCGCTGGACTACGTCGAGCGGTTCCGCGGCGAGGTGACGGCGTTCGTCGGCATCGACAGCAGCGTGCCCGATCAGCCGGGCATGGACGCCGCGCTGCCGGTCGACGCCCTGCGTGCGGCGAAGGCACTCGGCATCACCCGGGTCGTCACGGCGCTGTCGGGCGACCCGTACCCGGATCCGCCGTACGACCAGCACACGCGTGAGCAGCTCGGGATGATCTCGCTGCGCAACACCTCGAGTGCGACGTCCTCGGACGAGATGTCGCGCATCGCGGCGAACTTCCGAGCGGCGAAGGGGAAGACCTTCCCGGCAGACCTCCCGGTGCTGCTCTTCGCCCAGCGGGACAACCCGACGGTGGAGGGGTGGCTGCCGCTCCATGAGGAGCAGGCTGCGAGCGTCGACCGAGGAGAGGTCGTGCCGCTCGACGCCGACCACTACCTGCACCACACGAAGTCCCGCGAGATCGCGGCGGACGTCGACCGCTTCCTCGCGGCTCCGGGCATCGGGTAGCCGGTCGCTGGGCCAGGCCGTCGGTCTGCGGACGGACGTATGCTGGTGCCCACGATCCCGTCGAGTCGGAGGAACCCATGGCGACCAGCATCCGGACGAAGCAGGAGCCGAAGGTGGTCGTGGCCGACGCCGTGGCCCGGCTCCGACAGACCTTCGACCGCGGCACCACGAAGCCCGTCGCCTGGCGGCTCCGCCAGCTCCGTGCGCTGAAGCAACTGCTCCTCGAACGGGGCGGCGAGCTCGAGCGGGCGCTGGCGACCGACCTGGGCAAGAGCGGTACCGAGGCGCAGATCACCGAGATCGGCCTCCTCGTCGGCGAGATCGATCACACGCTGAAGCACCTGAAGCGCTGGGTGCGGCCCCGACGCGTCGCGGTGCCACTCACCCTCGCTCCGGCGTCCGCTTCGGTCGTGGCGGAACCGGTCGGCGTCGTCCTCGTCATCGGCCCGTGGAACTATCCGGTCCAGCTCTGCATCGGTCCCGTCATCGGGGCGCTCGCCGCGGGTGACGCCGTCCTGCTGAAGCCGAGCGAGCTCGCCCCCGCCACGAGCGCCGCACTCGCGCGCCTCCTCCCGGAGTACCTCGACGACCGTGCCGTCGCGGTGGTCGAGGGCGATGCGGAGGTCGCCACCGCCCTCCTCGCCGAGCGGTTCGACCACATCTTCTACACGGGTGGATCCGCCGTGGGCAAGGTCGTCGCCCGGGCCGCGGCGGAACATCTGACCCCGATCACCCTGGAACTCGGCGGGAAGTCGCCGGTGTACGTCGACGACACCGTTGACCTCGCGGACGCGGCCCGCCGGATCGTCTGGGGCAAGCTCATGAACGCCGGCCAGACCTGTGTCGCCCCCGACTACCTGCTCGCGACGCGCTCGGTCGCCGATCGGCTCGTCCCGTACCTGCGCGACGCGATCGCGGCGCTCTACGGCCCTAACCCCGCCGACAGTGCCGACTACGGCCGCATCATCTCCGACAAGCACTTCGCCCGGGTCAGCGGTCTGCTCGACGGTCTCGAACCGGCCCTGGGCGGAGGGGCCGACGCCTCGGAGCGGTACATCGCCCCGACGGTCGTGAACGGCGTCGACGCTTCGGCGTCGATCATGCAGGAGGAGATCTTCGGTCCGATCCTGCCGATCCTCCACGTGTCCGGCCTCGAACAGGCCATCGCGCACATCCGGGCGGGGGAGAAGCCGCTCGCGCTCTACGTCTTCAGCGACGACCGCGCGACGCGGAAGCGGTTCACGCGCGACACCTCCTCGGGCGCGTTGGCGTTCGGCGTGCCGGCCGCGCACCTCCTCGTGCCGGGTCTGCCGTTCGGCGGTGTCGGGGCCAGCGGAATGGGCGCGTATCACGGTCGCCATTCCTTCGACACGTTCAGTCACGCGAAGGCGGTGTTCTCCAAGCCGCTGTCCCCGGACACGCTGTCGCTCGTCTACCCGCCGTTCACCGAAGCGCGCGACCGGATCGCGCGACTGATCTCGAAGACCGGCAGCACCGACGACCGCCGCCCGTGGGGAGCCCGTCGGTGAGCAGCGAGCCCGTCGGCGACACCTCCGCTGAGCGCCTCGTCGACGCCATGCGGCAGATCCGCGACCGTTGCGTCTGGACGCAGGGCATCGACCACGAGATGCTCGTGCCGTACCTCATCGAGGAGAGCTACGAGCTCGTCGAAGCGGTCGAGGCCGGGACGCGCGACGAACTCGTCGAGGAACTCGGCGACGTGCTGTGGCAGGTCGTCTTCCATGCGGAGATCGCGTCCCGTGACGCCGATGCGCCGTTCGACTTCGACGACGTCGCCGAGGCCGTCACCCGCAAGATGGTCCACCGTCACCCACACGTGTTCGGCGACGAAGCAGCGCCGACCCCGGAGGACGTGGTGCGCGTCTGGAACGCTGCGAAGGCCGAGGAGAAGGCGAAGCGCAGCAGCGCGCTCGAGGGGATCCCGCAGGGGATGCCGTCGCTCGCCCTCGCCGACAAGGTGCTGGGCAGGGCCGTGCCGCTCGGGGTGGGCCCGACGGTCGACGCTGATGTCGTGGACGACGAGGACGCCCTGGGGGAGCAGCTCCTCGCCGTGGTCGCTGCAGCACGGGCGAACGGGCTCGACGCGGAACGGGCGCTCCGGGGTGCCGTCCGTCGGTTGAGCGTGCGAGTGCAGGACGCCGAGCGTCCGGTGGCGTCTCCGACCGACGGCTGAGCGAGGGGTCGCCGGGCGCCTGCTCACGGTGCCGGTTCCCCGCCATGCCAGAATTGAGGCATGGCAGCTCCAGTGAACCCGCCGCGCGGCATGCGCGATTTCCTCCCCGCCGACAAGGCCCGTCGGGAGCACGCGCTGGGCACCATCCGTCGGGTCTTCACCGCGCACGGTTTCGACGAGATCGAGACGCCGGTGGTCGAGGAGTACGACCGGCTGCACTCCGGGCTCGGCGGCGACAACGAGAAGATGGCGTTCAACATCCTCCGGCGCAAGCTCACCCCGGAGGCCATCGTGGCCGCGGCGGACAACCAGACCGAACTCACCGACCTCGGCCTGCGCTTCGACCTCACCGTGCCGCTCGCCCGGTTCTACGCGTCGCACCGGGCTGAGCTCCCGCCGGTGTTCCGTTCGATCCAGATCGCTCCGGTCTGGCGCGGCGAACGTCCGCAGCAGGGCCGGTACCGCCAGTTCGTGCAGTGCGACATCGACATCATCGGAGAGTCGTCGAACCTCGCCGAGACCGAGCTCATCATCGCGACCCTCGCGGCCCTCGCCGAGCTCGGCATCACCGGCTGCAGCGTGCGGATCAACGACCGCCGACTCCTCATCGGCATGCTCGAGTCGCTGGGCTTCCCTGCCGACGAGCACGCGCAGGTGCTCATCACGATCGACAAGCTCGACAAGATCGGTCAGCAGGGCGTGGTCGCCGAACTGCGCGACCGTGGCGTCGACGCCACCGCCGTCGACGCGCTCGAGGCCTTCTTCTCCCGTCCACAGACGATGGAGTTCAACACCTTCGGCGAGCGGGCGATCCGCAAGGCGCTGCCGCTCGGTGCCGACGACGCCGTCGTCGCGGAGCTCGACGCACTCGGGAAGGCCGTCGCCGCGGCCACGTCCCTCCAGGGTCAGCCGGCCGACCCCTTCGCGAACCCGCTCGTGTTCGATCCCTTCCTGGTGCGGGGCATGGGGTACTACACGGGCGCCATCTTCGAGATCGCGCACCCCGACCTCGGGTACTCGCTCGGCGGCGGCGGTCGCTACGACGGCATGATCGGGCGTTTCCTCGGCCAGGACGTGCCGGCGGTCGGGTTCTCGATCGGCTTCGAGCGCATCGTCGACCTCATCGAGCTCCCCGCGGGCGCGGCCGCGGATGCCGTCGTGCTCGTGCACGACCGCGACGTGCCTCCCGTGACGCTCGTGGCGTTGAAGGCCAAGCTCGTCGCCCAGGGGCGTCGGGTGCGCCTCGAAGCCCGCGTGAAGAACCTCAAGGCCCTCCTCGACCGCGTGTCGGCAGCCGGCTTCGGAGCCTTCGCGTTCGTCTCGGCCGACTCGACCCTCGAGTCGCTCGAGTTCAAAGCGCTCGACTGACGATTCCCGCACCCGCTTCGCGCTCCTCGGCGCGCTTCCGAGCCGCTGCCCAGCTCGTCGGTGCAGGATGGAGCATTCGGCCGGATCGCCTCCCTCGATCGATCCGTCCGCTCTGCCCCCGATCGAAGAACTGGTTCCCCCGATGAGCGTCATGGCCCCTGCAGCGCGCCCTCGGCGCGCGCCGGAGTCGACCGGTCCCACGCGCCGCCGGGTGAGCCTCGTACGGCGCCGGGCGACCACGCTCGCGCTGGCCGTCGGTGTCCCGCTCGCCCTGCTGACGGCCGCCCACGCCCTCGTCCCCGACATCCTCGGCCTCGGACTCGTCTGGGACAACGCCCTGCCGTGGACATGGGTCGTGCTGCCGGTGCTCTTCCTCGTCCTCCTCGTCGCCCGCACGCCGGGTGCCGTCATCGGTCTCCTCGCGCCGACGCTCGTCTGGGCCTTCCTGTTCGGCCCCGGCGTCGTCCCCATGGGTGACGCACGTTCGGCGGTCCCGGCCGAGGCCTCCCTCACGGTCGCCAGCCAGAACCTCGGGCCGGAGGGCGATCCCGCGGTCATCGCGGCCTCCCTCCAGGCCAGTGGGGCGGATCTCATCGCGCTCCAGGAGATCGAGGACCACGACCGCGAACCGCTCGCCGCGACGCTCGACGAGCAGTACCCGTACTCCGTGCTCACGGGGACGGTGGGTCTCTGGAGCCGCTATCCGATCGCCGACTCGGTCGGGCTGAAGCTCGGCCTCGACTGGTACCGGGCGATCAACGCCGTCGTCGACACCCCGTCCGGAGCCGTGAGCGTCTACGTGATCCACGCCGACTCCGCGCGTCCGGGTGCGCACGCCGAACGGGACGTGATGCTCGCGGAGTTGGCCGACACCGTCGCGGCGAACACCCGCGATCGGATCGTCGTCATGGGCGACTTCAACGCCTCCGCCTCCGACCGGGCGCTCGCCGCACTCCAGAGCGAGGTGTCGGAGCCCAATCAGAGTGAGGGCGGCTTCGGACTCACCTGGCCGGCCGGGACACCGCTCATGCGACTCGACCACGTCTTCGTCCGCGGCATGACCGCGACCCACAACGCCGTCGGCGACGCCGAGGGCAGCGACCACCACGGCATCGTGTCGAGCTTCCGGCTCGACCGCTGACCGCGCGCCTCGGGCGACGATCCGCGGCTCTGCGCCCGTTCAGCCGATGTCACTAGACTGAGCGCGGGCGGCCGTCGTACCCGTCCCACGTCCCAATCCCCACAAGGAGAACATCAGTGGCACTCATCGAGGCAGTAGGCGCTCGCGAAATTCTCGACTCCCGAGGCAACCCGACCGTCGAGGTCGAGGTGCTCCTGGAAGACGGCACGGTCAGCCGTGCAGCAGTCCCGTCCGGCGCATCGACCGGTGCGTTCGAAGCGTACGAGCTGCGTGACGGCGATGCCGCGCGTTACCTCGGCAAGGGTGTCGAGAAGGCGGTCGACGCCGTCCTCGACGAGATCGGCCCGGCACTCGAGGGCATCGAGGCGGACGACCAGCGCCTCGTCGACCACACCATGATCGAGCTCGACGGCACCGAGAACAAGAGCCGCCTGGGCGCGAACGCGATCCTCGGTGCGAGCCTCGCGGTCGCCCGTGCCGCTGCGGACTCCGCAGACCTGTCGCTCTACCGCTACGTCGGCGGCGCCAACGCCCACGTCCTCCCGGTCCCGATGATGAACATCATCAACGGTGGCTCGCACGCCGACACCGGCGTCGACATCCAGGAGTTCATGATCCTCCCGATCGGCGCTCCGAGCTTCCGTGAGGCGCTCCGCTGGGGCACCGAGACGTACCACACGCTCAAGGGCCTGCTGAAGTCGAAGGGCTTCGCGACCGGCCTCGGCGACGAGGGTGGCTTCGCCCCCGACTTCGAGCACAACCGTGCGGCCCTCGACTTCATCGTCGAGGCCATCGAGAAGGCCGGTTTCACGGTCGGCACCGACATCGCGCTCGGCCTCGACGTCGCCTCCAGCGAGTTCTACAAGGAGGGCGCGTACCAGTTCGAGGGCAAGGCGCTCAACAGCACCGAGATGACCGCGTACTACGCCGACCTCGTCGCGAACTACCCGCTCATCACCATCGAGGACCCGCTGGCCGAGGACGACTGGGCAGGCTACGCCCACCTCACCCCCGAGCTGGGCTCCAAGGTCCAGATCGTCGGCGACGACCTGTTCGTCACGAACCCGAAGCGTCTCGCCGACGGCATCGCCAAGGGTGCGGCGAACTCGCTGCTCGTCAAGGTCAACCAGATCGGGACGCTCACCGAGACGCTCGACGCGGTCTCCCTCGCGCAGCGCTCCGGCTACACGACGATCCTGTCGCACCGCTCCGGCGAGACCGAGGACACCACGATCGCCGACCTCGCGGTCGCCACGAACGCGGGCCAGATCAAGACCGGTGCGCCTGCGCGCAGCGAGCGGGTCGCGAAGTACAATCAGTTGCTGAGGATCGAAGAGGAGCTGGGCCAGGCAGCCGTCTACGCCGGCCGCAGCGCCTTCCCCCGGTTCACCGCCTAAGCATCGTCACCTGAAGGCTCTCAGGGGTGCCGATCGGCACCCCTGAGAGCCTTCGTCGTGTGCGGGAGGCGCCTGTGAAGAAGCCATCGATGCCGGCCGGCGGCGAGTCGAAGCCCACGCCGTCCGGCAGCGGAGCAGCGTCCTCCTCGTCCTCCGGCTCGTCGAAGCAACGACCGACGTCGAAGCCCCGATCGAGCTCCGCGGATGCCTCCTCCAAGCGCGCCTCCTCGTCGTCCAAGCGCCCGACTGGAGCCACCGCGAAGCCCGCGCGCTCCGCAGGCACAGCCCCGCGGTCGACGACGAAGGCACCGCGATCCGCGTCGGCCGGTTCCTCGGCACCGCGCTCGCGGACCGGCTCGACACGGACCGCCTCGGCACGCCAGTCGGACGCCGGCGGCTGGTTGCGGAGTCTGCGACTGTCCGGGTTCAGCGTCCTGCTCCTCGGGATCCTCGTGCTCGGGGTCGTCGTCCTGGCGCCGAACCTCAAGACCTTCCTCGAGCAGCGGCAGCAGATCGCCGCGCTGGAGGCCGGTGTCGCCGACACCCAGAAAAAGGTGGACGCGCAGCAGGCCGAACGCGAGCGCTGGAACGACCAGAGCTACGTCATGACGCAGGCACGCGACCGCCTGTTCTACGCCCTGCCCGGCGAGGTCAGCTACATCATCATCAACGACGTCGACCCGGCCTCGTTGCCCACCACCGAGACACCCGTGAGCGACACGCTCGTCGACTCGCAGTCCGACTGGCTCGACGGTCTGCTGTCCTCGCTCGTCGCCACCGGCTACTCGCCGGCCCCCGTCGCGACCGACACCCCCGTTCCCACGCAGACGACGCCTCCCGCCGGCGGCTGACGTCCGGACACAGTGGTGAACCCGGCGATAATGGAACCATGAGCACCCCTCCCTTCGGCCCCGTCTCCGAGCGCGACGTCGAGATCGTGTCGGCGCAACTGGGACGCCCGGCCCGAAACGTCGTCGGCATCGCGGCGCGCTGTGTCTGCGGCGCCCCGACGGTCGTTTCCACCGCTCCTCGCCTGGCCGACGGCACGCCGTTCCCCACGTTCTACTACCTGACCCACCCGGCCGCCACGGCCGCGGTCTCCTCGCTCGAGGCGACCCAAGTGATGAACGAGTACAACGAGCTCCTGGCCGAGGACGAAGCGGTCCGCGCCGACTACGCCACCGCACACACGGCCTACCTCGCCGACCGCACCTCCATCGCCGAGGTCGCCGAGATCGACGGGATCTCCGCCGGAGGTATGCCGGTGCGGGTCAAGTGCCTCCACGCGCTCGTCGGCCACGCCCTCGCGGCTGGTCCGGGCGTCAACCCCATCGGCGACCTCGCGCTCGACCGCGCGAGCTGGAGCCCCGAGGTGTGCGCATGCGCGGACGGCCAGGCGGGGCAGGGATAGGCCCCGCACGCGACGGGGGTCGCCTGTGGGGGAGTGACGGTCCGCGACGCGGAGACCGTCGTCGTCCGCACGGCCTCCGAGGTGCGCTGTCGGCGCTGTCCGTGGTGCTCCTGGCGTTCCTGCTCGTGGGGACGCAGGCGCTCCCGGCGTCGGCGGACACGGTGCGCGACATGCAGTACTGGCTCGGCGACTACGGCTTCACGACGGCGTGGGAGACGACGAAAGGCGCCGGTGTCACCGTCGCCGTGATCGACACCGGCATCGCGAGCGGTCCTGCGGAGTTGACCGGTGCGGTCGCGGGTGGCGTCGACGTCTCCGGGCTCGGGAGTCCCGACGGCCGGACACCGGTGGGCTCCGAGGGGAGCGAGCACGGGACGTTGGTCGCCTCGATGATCGCCGGACGTGGTCGCACGGGCGGTGCCGGGGTCATCGGTGTGGCGCCAGAAGCGCGCCTGCTCTCCGTCTCGGTCGGGTTCGGCTCCGACGGGTCGGCCGTCGTCCCCTGGGACGATCAGATCGCGACCGCCGTCCGGTGGGCGGTGGACAACGGCGCCGACGTCATCAACATGTCGCTGACGCGCAACAGCCTCGACTGGCCGACGAGCTGGGACGACGCCTTCCTCTACGCCTTCTCGCACGACGTCGTCGTGGTAGCCGCAGCGGGTAACCGGGGGAGCGGGACGGTCGAGGTCGGTGCTCCGGCGACGATCCCGGGTGTGCTGACCGTCGCCGGTGTCGACCGCGCGGGGTCGGCGAGCTTCGACGCCTCGAGCCAGGGCATCACGATCGCCGTCGCTGCGCCGAGCGAGCAACTCGTCGGGGTGACGCCCGCCGGGTCCTACGTGCAGTGGCAGGGGACGAGCGGGGCGGCGCCGATCGTCTCCGGACTCGTGGCCCTCGTCCGCTCCGCCTGGCCGGAGCTCAGCGCCGCCGACGCCATCAAGCGCGTGACGGCAACGGCGAAGCAGGTGGGCGACTCCGCGCAGAGCCCCATTTACGGTGCAGGACTCATCGACGCCGCGAAGGCGGTCAGCGGTTCCGTCGGTCCGGCGGCGACCTCGCCGGAGCAGCAGCTGTCCGACTGGATCACGCTCTACCGACGGGCACCGCAGGTCCCCGATCCCGATCCGGGTGCCGAGCAGCCGTCGCCGACACCGGAGCCGGTACCCCCGGCGATCCCGGAGAACGAGGCCGTCGAGGTGCGCGCGAACCCGTTCCTCCCGACGCCGAGCACCCTGCTCTACGGCTCGCTGCCACTGGCGCTCCTCCTCGGAACTGGTAGCCTGGTCACGCTCGGTGTCATAGGCGCTACCAGGCATTTCAAGCGGGTGCTGCAGAAGTAGTACTCTGTTCCGATATTCTCAGACACTCATCTGAACCAATCGTCTTGACGTAGGAGATCGTTCGCCGTGCCCAAAATTCTGATCGTCGGTGGTGGTTACGCCGGGTTCTACACCGCATGGAAGCTCGAGAAGCAGCTTCGTCGTGGTGAGGCCGAAGTCACCATGGTCGACCCGCTGCCCTACATGACCTACCAGCCCTTCCTGCCGGAGGTCGCCGCCGGTTCCATCGAGCCGCGTCACGCGGTCGTCTCGCCGCGTCGCCACCTGAAGCACACCAACGTGATCACCGCCAAGGTCACGGGCATCAACCACGCCGAGAAGAAGGCGACCATCACGCCCGAGGTCGGTGAGCCCTGGGAGGTCGACTACGACATCATCGTCGTCACCGCCGGAGCCGTCTCCCGCACCTTCCCGATCCCCGGTGTCGCCGACACCGCGATCGGTCTCAAGACCATCGAAGAGGCTGTCGCGATCCGCGACCGCGTGCTCTCCAACTTCGACAAGGCCGCGAACCTGCCGGCCGGGCCTGAGCGCGACCGCCTGCTGACCTTCACGGTCGTCGGTGGCGGCTTCGCCGGTATCGAGGTCTTCGCCGAGCTGCGTTCGTTCGCGAGCTCGCTGCTGAAGTTCTACCCGCAGCTCTCCTTCGAGGACACGCACTTCCACCTCATCGAGGCCATGGGTCGCATCATGCCCGAGGTCAAGATCGAGACGAGCCACTGGGTCCTCAAGAACCTGGCCGAGCGCGGCGCGCTCGTGCACCTCGACACCCAGCTGCAGTCGGCGGTCGACGGCAAGATCGAGCTCTCGACCGGTGAGTCGTTCGAGTCCGACCTCATCGTCTGGACCGCCGGTGTCATGGCGAACCCGGGCGTCGTCCGCGGTGGCGACCTCCCCGTCGAGGAGCGCGGTCGCATCAAGACCCGCGCCGACCTCCGCGTCGGTACCGACGACGACATCGTCGAGGGTGCTTGGGCAGCCGGCGACGTCTCCGCCGTCCCCGACCTCAGCGGTGGTGGCGTCGGTGGCTTCTGCGTGCCGAACGCTCAGCACGCCGTCCGTCAGGGCAAGCTGCTCGCGAAGAACATCACCGCGGTCCTCCGTGGCGAGGAGCCGAAGAACTACTTCCACAAGAACATGGGTGCGGTCGCCGGTCTCGGCATCGGCGTCGGTGTCTTCCAGTCCGGCAACCTCGCGATCAAGGGCCTCCCGGCCTGGTTCGCGCACCGTGGCTACCACGGGCTGGCCATGCCGAGCTTCGAGCGCAAGTTCCGCGTGTTCGGTGGCTGGTGGAACAACTTCTGGCTGGGACGCGACATCGTCTCCCTGTCGGCCGTGCAGACGCCGCGTGAGGCCTTCGAGACCTTCGCGTCTCGCCCGAAGCCCCCGGCGGACGCTGCGGCCCCCGCAGCAGCTCCGGCGGCTCCCGCAGCCGCTGAGAAGCCCGTTCGCAAGGCTCCCGTGAAGCGCAAGCCGAAGGCCGCCCCGGCCGAGGCCGCCGCGCCCGCCGCCGAGGCGCCTGCCGCCGAGGCTCCTGCCGGCACCGGAGCCCCGACCGGTGCCGACGACGAGCAGGCCTACGCGACGCCTGCTGAGGAAGTCAGCGCGAACAAGTAGTCCGGTCCGGAGCCCAGCTCCGTTCCTCGAGAGGCGCATGTCATCCGGTCCGCCGGGGCATGCGCCTCTCGGCGTTCGGCGCCTCGATACGATGAGGTGCACGCCCCCGTAGCCCAATTGGCAGAGGCAGGCGACTTAAAATCGCCGCAGTGTGGGTTCGAACCCCACCGGGGGTACGACGCGTACCGCCTCCCGCATGGAAGGATGGACGCATGGCTACCCGCACGATCACGACGCTCGTCGACGACCTCGACGGTTCCGACATCCCCCGCGGGCTGGGGGAGACGGTCCGGTTCGGTATCGACGGCGAGAACTACGAGATCGACCTGACCGACGACAACGCGGCGGCACTGCGCGAGACGCTGGCGTCGTACATCGAGGCCGCACGACCCGTCATCGCGTCGGCGTCGATCCGCCGCCTGCACTGAGCGGTCTGCACGTTCGCCTCGATCCTGCAAGGGTCCCTGCCGGGCGTGGCAGCGCGACTAGCGTGCTCAGCATGAGTACTCCGAGCGACCACGACCGCGCAGTGAACGACGACGAGCAGACGAGCAAGGACCGCACGTACAGCCCCTCCAGTGAGGCGGAGACTGCGGCCAAGCAGGACGACGGGCAGCCCGTCGTCCGCGATCCCGACATCGCCTCCGGCATGATCAACGTCGCCCCCGGCACCGGCGGTCCGGACGACACGGGCGACGTCGACGTGGACCCGGGTGAGCTCCACATCCCTCGCGACCCCGACAGCGCGCACTGAGACAACGATGCCTCGGGCGTTGACCCCTGAACGGGGTGCACAAAACCGACGACGCGGACGCGACACGGCGGTGTTGCGTCACGCAAGGTGCCTCGAGTCCGCTACCTTCGAGGTGGGGGCGTCACCCGTGAGCCGGTCCCGGAAGCCGCAAGCTTCTTGGTCGACCGGTTGCTAGACGCCTCAAGTGAGGGCGAGGTATTCGGGTTACCTCGCCCTCACGCTTGCCCGCCGCATCTTCCGGCCCGGCGGCACGTCCTCGACGGTAGGCTGAAACGATGCAGGAGATCACCCCCACCGAACTGAGCAAGCTCGAGCAGGCCGTCATCATCGACGTCCGCGAAGCCGACGAGGTCGCCGTCGCCAGCGTGCCCGGTGCCCGACACCTGCCGATGTCATCCTTCCTCGACCACCTCGACGAGGTGCCCCGCGAAGAGACCGTGTACGTCATGTGCCATTCCGGCGGCCGCAGTGCCCGCGTCACGGGTTACCTCGAACAGCAGGGCTACGACGCCGTGAACGTCACCGGGGGCATCTCCGAGTGGGCCGCCAGCGGCCTGCCGGTCGAGCGTCCCGCCGACGCCGGCTGAGTCGTCCCCGACGATCGGATCGCGATCGTCGCGACCCCTGCCGCCCGGGCGATCGGATCAGCGCCGCTTGCGTCTTGCGATCTCGTCCGCGAGCTGCTGCACCAGCGCGGGGTCCGCGTCGCGCGCGAGGGCGACGTAGTGGTCCATGACGTCCGGGCGGTAGCGCACGGGCAACGTCTGTCCGGGGGCGAGTCGAGTGAGCTCCGTGATCGTGAAGTTCTCGTCGGCGATCCCGCGGAATGAGCGGCCGTCGGCGGTCTCCACGTCGAGCATCAGGACCAGGCGTGGATTGTTGTTGACCTCCCGCCAGTCGACGAGGACACCGAGCGCCAGCGTCCCCGTACGCAGTTCGGCGTTCCGCTTGCGAGCATCTCCGCTGAGGACCGGATTCGGGGCGACGCCGGGGAAGGCGGGCCCGACGCCCAGTGCTTCCCGACTCAGGTCAGGCCTGAGCTGCGCCATGAGATCGTCGAGCTTCTTCTTCGAACCGAACATCCCGAACCCTCCCGCACCTCGGCACCGGGTTCTCGACCCGGTGTGTGGCCTTCACCGCGATTGTAGGGCAGGGCCGTTCCCAACCGCCGTCGCCGGAGGAGTGTGGCCTAGCGTGCCTCGATGAGCGGCCGGAGGTGACGGTTCCAGGCCCACGTCCCAGCGCCGACCGCCGCGAAGGCGAGCGACCCCAGCAGGAGTCCGACGAGCGTTTCACCCGCGCCCGGAACCGTCGCCGTCGGGCCCAGGAGCCCGAACAGCAGCGTGAAGCCCACGAATGCGCTGCCGAGCCACACCGGCCTCGACCAGGCGAGCATGGCGCGTCCACCGAGCGGCCCGAGGGGGAGGAGCGCGATCGACGCGGATCCGATCCCCGCGATCGCGGTCAGGTTCACGGCCTCGACGAGCATCGCGCCTGCACCGCCGCTCGGCTCGCCGGCCAGCGCCGACACGAGCCAGGCGATCGAACCGAGCCCGGCGGCCGCAGCGATCCGGGCCAGCGCGAGGCGGCCCGCGATGCGCGGCGTGATGGCATCGGAATCGGTCTCCACCGAGGCTGTCGAGCCGACTTCATGCGTTTCGGGTCTCCGGGTCGGCCGGAGTTCGGTCAGCAGCGCGAAGAGCAGAGCCGGCTGCAGAGCCAGGAGGCGTGAGAGCGCGGTGACGATGCCGACCGTCACCAGTCCGCCGACACGGACGCTGACGCTCATCGAGCCCAGCCCGGCTCGACGGGCGACGACGAGCTGCGCGAGCAGGCCCACGACGTTGATCGCGACCACGGCGACGAGCGAGGCGAACCACAGTCGGAGATACGCCGGCTGACCGCTCACGGGGTGCGCGAACATCAGGATGCCTGCCGCGAGCACGGCGGTGATGACGGCCAGCGCTGTGCGACTCGGGAGCGGGACCGACGGGACCCGCTCGAACTCGTCCCTCGGTCGGTTTCGCCCGGTGACCGCTGCACGACGACGGTCGGCGATCGTGGCGCGCCAGGGGGCGATGGAGGTCGCGAGGAGTCGGGCCGGGATCGCGATGAGCGCCACCGCCGCGAGGGCGAGGAGGGCGGCGAGCCACCAGACCGGCTGGCCGCGGCCGTCGATCGTGGAGGCGAGGGTCTGCGTGAACGGTGTCGTCCCCGACCAGAGCCCGCCACCGCCGCTGGGCGGGGCGGCGCCGGGCACCGGTTCGCCGCTGGGCGACGGGGTCGGCTGCTGCGTCCCCGGAGCGGGTGCCCCGGGCGCGGGCGCGGGCTCGGTGCCGTCGGACGGCGATGGGGAGGCGGACGGTGCCGGCGTGGCGGGCGTGGCCGATGCGTCGCCGAACGTCAGGGTGATCGCCCTACTCGCCCCGCTCGTGTTGCCCGCGGCATCCTGCTGGATCGCGAGGACCACGTGCGCACCCGCCGGCACGCCCCCGCCTGAGCAACTCCAGGCGCCACCGGTGACGACCGCCGTGCAGACCGATGTCGAGTCGGCGAAGACCGTGACGGTCGCGCCCTCCTCGCCGGTGCCGGCGTAGCTCGCCGCCGAGATCGGCATCGCCTGTCCGGCCGTCGGTGAGGACATCTCGGGCGGAGCCGGAGCGTCGCGGTCGATGGTGAGCACGATCGGAGCGGACGCGTCGGAGCGCTGATTGCCGCTGAACGACGCCTGCTGCGTCGCCGTCACGGAGAGGTCGCCGGTCGGCAGCGGCTCGCCCAGCACGCAGAACCAACTTCCGGAGCTGTCCGCCGCGAAACTGCAGGTGGCACCGGAGTCGGCGCGGACGGTCACCGTCGCCCCGGGGTAGGCGGTGCCGCGGACGCCGCCGTTGCTCGGCGTCCCCTCGGTGATGGTGGGCGGGCCGAGCGCGGACACGGAGATCTGTGCGGAGAGCGTCTCCGGCCCGCCGACCTCCACGGCGGTGATGAGCAGTCCGCCGCCGTCGGGCAGGTCGATCGTGCAGGACCAGTCGGTGCTGTCGTCCTGCGGCAGGATGCAGACCGGCTCGAGACCGTCGCCGACCTGCAGCTGGACGCCCGTGCCGGCGTCCTTCGTCCCGGTGACCGTGGTGCTGCCGCTGCCGATGAAGGAACCGGAGCCGGGACTCGTGATGGTCGGACCGTCGAGTGGCGGTGGGGTCGGCGTTGCAGCGCTCTCGCTCGGGGTGGGGAGCGGCTCGGGCGTCGCTGATGCAGGACCCGCGACGGTCGTCGTCCAGAGTCCGGCCGAGAGGAAGACAGCGAGGAGGATCGCGACGCGTCCGATCGAGCGATTCGATCGGACTCCTGTTCCTGCGCGCGCGTGTTCCCCGGTCACCGTCTCCATTCCCCCAAGATCACCGCGGGAAGTCAACCTCCCGCGCCAGATCGGGTCACATTCCCGGCCGATCCGCACGGGAAAACCATCGCGACAGGTGCGCTCGGGCCAGCGGTCCGCCATACTGGCGCGACTGGGTCATCCGTCCCAGTCGAGTCGACCGCGATGGAGCGGCACGACCCGCAGGCGCCCCGGGAAGGGTTGCGATGCCGAGGATCTCCGTTGTCGACCGACGAGCCGAGCTGATCAGCGCCGCCCTCCGCGTCGTCGCAGCCGAGGGCGTCGCCGCCGCCACGACCAGGGCCATCGTGGCCGAGGCCGGGATGTCGCTCGCCAGCTTCCACTACGCCTTCGCCTCCCGCGACGAGCTCCTCGCCGAACTGGTCGCACACGTCGTCGAGCATGAACGCGTCGTCCTCGACATCGGCGAGCTGCTGACGGACGAGGACACCGGTCAGGAGCATCCGCCCACCCTGGAGGCCGTCGTCCGTGCCGGCCTCGAACGCTACGTCGACCTCCTCCGCGCCGATCCGGATCGGGAGGCGGCGATGCAGGAGCTCAGCGCCTACGCGATGCGGACGCCGGGCCTCGAACACCTCGCGCTCGAGCAGTACCGACGGTACGAGGAGCTCGCGTGTGAGGCGCTCGCGCTCGCAGCCACGGTCAGCGGCAGCACCTGGACGCAGCCCGTCGACGAGATCGCGCGGACCGTCATCGCCTTCACCGACGGCCTGACACTCGGCTGGCTGGTGCGACGCGACGATGCCGAAGCCCGGCGACTCGTCGGGACGGTGGCGCACCTCGTCGCAACCCTCGCCGAACCGGGGTCGAGATGAGCGGCCTCGGCACCGCAGCCGTCGACCACCCGGCCGACCGACGCGTCACCGGGCGCTGGGTCGCCGCCTTCGCGGTCGCCTGGCTGGGCGTCTGGATGGCCCAGCTCGCCCCGCTGCAGCTCCTCCTGCCCGCGCAGATCGACGCGACGCTCGCTCCCGAGCACTGGGTGGACAGCGTCGTCGCCTTCGGAGTCGTCGCCGGGGCGGCCGGACTCTGCTCCATCGTCGTGTATCCGCTGACGGGCGCCCTGTCCGACCGCACACGGTCGCGATTCGGGAGACGCCGCCCGTGGATCGCGGGTGGTGCGCTCGTCTTCGCCCTGGGGCTCGTCCTCCTCGGACTCCAGACCGGCATCGTCGGCATCGGCGTCTGCTGGTGCCTCGCCATCATCGGCTTCTGCATCCTCGGAGCGGCGCTCACCGCGACCATCTCCGATCAGGTGCCCGTGGGGCAGCGCGGCTTCGTCTCGGGGTGGATCTCCGCTCCGCAGGCCGTCGGGGTCATCCTCGGCATCGCCCTCCTGCTCCTGCTCGGCACCCAGATGGTCGTGGGGTACCTGGCACTCGCCGTCCTCCTGATCGTGCTCGTCGTGCCCTTCCTCCGGCTGCCCGATCCACTCCCGACGGGCGAGCGCCCCGCGCCACTCACCGTGCACGCGCTCCTGGAGAGCCTCTGGATCTCACCGCGACGGCACCCCGACTTCGCCTGGACCATGCTCAGCCGCGTCCTCGTGAACCTCGGCAACGCCTTCAGCACCTCGTTGCTGTTCTACTTCCTGCTCTTCGGGCTGGGGGACGCCGACGCCGAGACCGACCTCCTGCTGGTCACGGTCGTCTACACGGTGTTCGTCGTCGGGTCCTCGATCCTGCTCGGCCGACTGTCCGACCGCATCGGCCGACGACGCGTCTTCGTCGTCGCGGCCTCCGCCTCACAGGCGCTCGCCGCACTCCTGCTCGCGATCTGGCCCTCGCTGCCGATGGGGTTCGTCTCGGCGGCGCTCATCGGGCTCGGCTACGGCTGTTTCATGTCGGTCGACCAGGCGCTCGCGACACAGGTCCTGCCGGACCCGGCGTCGCACGGCAAGGACCTCGGCATCATGAACATCGCCCAGGCGGTGCCGCAGGCGGTCGCTCCGCTCATCGGCGCCTGCCTCGTCGCCTGGCTCGGCGGATTCGCCGGCCTCTACCTCGTCTCCGCGGCCTGCGCCGTCGCAGGGGCGGTCGCTGTCACCCGAGTACGAGGAGTGCGCTGATGAGCATCGAACTGACCGCCGGCGGCCGGGTGTCCGACCCGATGCCCTGGCTCGACCCGAGACGGTACTGGGGCGGCATCGAGCGGGCCGTCTCGGACGTCGACTCGCCCGTCGCCGTCCTGCATCTCGCGGCGCTCCGCCACAACACGCACGACATGCTCCGACGGGCCGCGGGGAAACCGATCCGCGTCGCCAGCAAGTCCATCCGCGTCCGAGCGGTGATCGACGCGCTCCTCAGACAACCCGGGTACGCCGGCGTGCTGGCCTACTCCCTGTCCGAGGCGCTCTGGTTGTCCGAGACGGTGGACGACATCGTGGTCGGCTACCCGACGGCGGAGCGGGGCGCCATCGCGCGGCTGGCCGCCGACGAACGGGCGGCCTCGCGGATCACCCTCATGATCGACTCCCTCGACCACCTCGACCTCGTCGACGCAGTGACGCCACCGGAGCGACGCGCACGCATGCGCGTGTGCATCGAGCTCGACGCCTCCTTCCGTGCGCCCGCCCTCGGCCACGTCGGTGTGCGCCGCTCTCCGCTGCGCACGCCGGACGAGGTCCGGGCTCTCGCGGAGGCGGTCGTCGCCCGACCCGGCTTCAGCCTGGTCGGGATCATGGCCTATGAAGCGCAGATCGCCGGGCAGGGGGACGACCTCGCGGGTCGACCGGCGTGGTCGGCTGCGCTCCGCGCGATCCAGCGACGCTCGTGGGCCGAACTCCGGGAACGTCGTGCCGCCGTGGTCGCGGAGGTCCGAGCGGTCGCGGAGCTGGAGTTCGTCAACGGCGGCGGGACGGGATCCCTCGAGCTCACCGCGTCCGACGACTCGGTGACCGAGATCGCCGCGGGGAGCGGCGTCTTCGGCGGACACCTCTTCGACCACTACCGGGCGTTCACGCCGGCACCGGCCGCGGCGTTCGGTCTGTCGGTCGTCCGGAAGCCGTCGCCGGAGCTCGCGACGATCCTCGGCGGCGGATGGGTCGCCTCCGGTCCGCCAGGGCTCGACCGCCTCCCGCTCATCGCGTGGCCGGAGGGCCTCGAGATGCTCCCGCGGGAGATGGCCGGCGAGGTGCAGACGCCGGTCTCCGGGGTTGCTGCGGCGTCGCTCCGTCTCGGTGACCGCGTCTGGTTGCGGCACACGAAGTCCGGGGAGCTCAGCGAACGAGTGGACGCCTTCCACGTGGTCGGGGACGACGGGGTGGAAGCCGTCCTACCGACGTACCGCGGCGAAGGGCAGGGGTTCGTCTGATGGGGAAGACGACAGCGTGGACGAACTGGGCGCGGACCGAGCGGGCGTGGCCCGTGCGGGTCGAGCGACCCGACTCGGTCGGCGCGGTGCAGCGCCTCGTGCGTGCCGCAGCGGGGGCGGGCCTCCCGATCAAGGCGGTCGGAGCCGGACACAGCTTCACCGGGATCGCCGTCGCGCCCGGTGTGCTGCTCGAGCTCGACGCCCTGAGCGGCCTGGTCCGGGTCGATCGGGAACGTAACCGCGTGACCCTCCGCGCCGGCACGCGCCTCCACGACATCCCCCGTCTCCTCGAACCGTTCGGTCTCGCCATGCCGAACCTCGGTGACATCGACCGGCAGTCCGTCGCCGGCGCGATCTCCACCGGAACGCACGGGACCGGGTCGGCGTTCGGCGGCATCGCGACGCAGGTCGTCGGGGTGACGATGGTGACCGCGGACGGCGAGCTGCTGACGTCGGACGCCGAGCAGGAGCCAGAGCTCCTCCCGGCGCTGGCGCTCGGGCTCGGAGCGCTCGGGATCCTCGTCGAGGTCACGCTGCAGTGCGTCCCGGCGTTCGTGCTGCACGCGGTGGAGCGGCCGGAGCCGCTCGACGAGCTGCTGCCCGAGCTGCTCGACCGGGCCGCCGCCGTCGACCACTTCGAGTTCTACTGGTTCCCGCACACCACGACCGCCCTGACCAAGACGAACCACCGGCTGCCGGGTGACGCGCCCACCAGGCCACTCCGCCCGGTCGCGAAGTGGGTCGACGACACGCTCCTCGCCAACGGGGTCTACCGGGTCCTCTGCAACACGGGCGTCGTCGCGCCGGCCATCGTCCCGCGCGTGAACCGGCTCGCGGACCGCCTCGTCGGCGACCGCGAGTTCACCGATCGGTCGACGCGCGTGTTCACCACGAGCCGCACGGTGCGGTTCGTGGAGATGGAGTACGCGGTGCCGCTCGAGCACCTCCCGACCGCGTTCGCCCGGATCCGCGCGCTCATCGAGGAGCGAGGGTGGCGGATCTCCTTCCCAATCGAGGTCCGGGTCGCAGCGGCCGACGAGCTGTGGCTCTCCACGGCATCAGGACGAGCGACCGGATACGTCGCCGTGCACCGCTTCTTCCGTGAGGACCCGGGGGAGTACTTCCGCGCCGTCGAGGCGATCATGATCGAGTTAGGCGGCCGGCCCCACTGGGGCAAACTGCACGGCCGTGACGCGTCGTCCCTGCGTGGCGTCTATCCTAGTTTCGACGAATTCGTCCGCCTCCGCGACCGTCTCGACCCCGGCCGCCTGTTCGGGAACCGGTACCTCGCACGTGTCCTCGGCGAATGACGGCCCGCCGGGAGTCCGGTGCGTCCGCGCTGCGCGCCTGCTGCGTGCTTCCTCCGAACTCCCCAAGGGCACCGGCAGGTCGCAGGTAGAATGAGTAGACCCGCTCTCCATCGACTCACAAGGAGCCCATCCTCATGGAATGGCTGATCCCAGTCCTCATCGTCGTCGCCCTGGTCGTCATCGTCGGCATCTACTTCTGGGTGACGTACAACTCGCTCGTGACGCTGAACGTGCGGGTCGAGGAAGCGTGGAGCGACATCACCGTCCAGCTGAAGCGGCGCGCCGACCTCATCCCGAACCTCATCGAGGCGGTCAAGGGGTACGCGGCGCACGAGAAGGCCGTGTTCGAGAACGTGACGAAGGCTCGTGCCGAGACGCTCACCGCACAGGGGCCGGCGGCCGTGAGCGAGGCCGAGACCCACATGCAGCAGGCGCTGAAGAGCATCTTCGCCGTCGCGGAGGCCTACCCGCAGCTCCAGGCGAGCCAGAACTTCCTCCAGCTCCAGTCCGAGATCGTCGACACCGAGGACAAGATCCAGGCCTCGCGCCGCTTCTACAACGGCGGTGTCCGCGAGCTGAACACCAAGGTCAAGGTGTTCCCGAACAACCTGTTCGCCAAGGGCCTCGGGTTCTCGGAGCACGACTTCTTCGAGGTCACCGACAACGCGGCGATCGCCGAACCGCCGCGCGTCCAGTTCTGACGTGCGGTAGCGCAGTCCCATGTACCGCGCCATCGCCAGGAACAAGCTCAACACGGTCCTGATCTTCGTCGTCTTCCTGGTCATCATCGGCGGCCTCGGTTGGCTCGCGGGGTATCTCTACCAGAACCTGACGATCACGATCGTGGTGCTCGTCGTGGCCGTCGTGTACGCGGTGATCCAGTACTTCTTCGCGGGGCGGCAGGCCATCGCGATGACCGGCGCGCAGCGCATCGAGCTGGCCGACAACCCGAGGCTGTACCGCATCGTGGAAAACCTCGCGATCACGACCGGGACGCCGATGCCCGAGGTGTACCTCATCGCCGACCCGGCGCCCAACGCCTTCGCGACGGGTCGCGACCCCCAACACGCGATGGTGGCCGCGACGACCGGGCTCCTGGAGATCCTCAACGATGCCGAGCTGGAGGGGGTCATGGCCCACGAACTCGGTCACGTCCGCAACTACGACATCCGCGTGTCCATGGTCGTCTTCGGCCTCGTCGTCGCGATCGGGTTCCTCTCCGACATGCTCCTCCGGATGACGATCTGGGGAGGCGGCAACCGGAACAACAACAACGGCGGCAACCCCGTCATGCTGATCATCGGCATCGTGGCGATGCTCGTGGCACCGCTGCTCGCGACGCTCGTCCAGCTGTCCATCTCACGGCAGCGCGAGTACCTCGCCGACGCGACGGGCGCCCTCACGACCCGTCACCCGGAAGCGCTCGCGAGCGCACTGGGGAAGCTCGCCGCCTACGGTCGACCGATGGCGAAGCAGAACTCGTCCATGGCGCACCTCTGGATCTCCGACCCGTTGAAGCCCGGCGCGGTCGCCCGCTTGTTCAGTACCCACCCGCCGCTCGTCGAACGGATCAAACGCCTGAGCACCATCGGCGGCGGCTTCTAGGCGAGGGCCTCCCGGCCCCGGACACACGAATGGGGCGGCACCCGGAGGTGCCGCCCCATTCGGCGTTCAGGCGAGAACCGTTACTCGGTCTGCTCGTCGGAGTCGAACGTCACCGTGACCTTGTCGTCGGCGTCGATCGTGATCTTGCCGGGGAAGTTCAGGTACGTGTCCCACACCTGCTGACCCGCCACGGCGCTGCCGTACCAGGAGGCGTCGAACGAGCCGTCGATCCGGCCGTCCGAGGTGTAGAAGTACGAACCGCTCTCATCGACCTCGACGGTCGGGGGAGAGGTGAGCGTCCACGTCACCGGGCCGACACTCGTGAACTGCTTCTGCTGCCAGTCCGGCATGACGCCACAGGTGGTGTCGAGCGTGGTGGCGTCGAGGCACTTCTCGATCATCGCGACGACCTGCTTCGTGACCTCGGTCGTGAGTGCCTCGGTGGCGGTCACGTCGATGTCGATGAAGGCCGAACCCTCGCCGGCGCTGTAGGAGCTCAGCGTGATGGTCTGGGCGTCGCCCTGCAAGAACTTGCTCTCCGGCGGAGCGACCGTGTAGATGGCCGGGTAGGCGAACAGGCTCTCGTCGGACGCGCCGTCGAAGTTGACGCCGTTGACGCTGAACGCCGTGCCACCGAGACCGGTGTAGACGTTGATGCTGCCGACGAGGGAGCTGGCGAGCTTCCACTGGTCGAAGAACAGGAACTGCTTGCCTTCGCTCTCGAGCGTGACCGAGTCCTCGTACTTCTTGCCACCGAGCTCGTACGTGACCTGCACGCGTGCCTCGCCGTTGCGGTTGTAGACGCGGCCGACCTCAGGGTTCTTGATGCGCTCGTCGGCGCCCTTCAGGACCTCGTTGGTGAGCAGAGCGGTCGGCTTGACGGCGGCCGGAGCCTCGGCTTCGGCGTCCGCATCCGGATCGGCCGACGCGGACGGATCCGGGGTCGCCTCGGGCTCTGCGGACTCCTCAGGCGCTGCGGACTCGTCGTCGGTGCTGCCGACGATCGAGGGGTCCGGTGCGACGAGGCTCGTCGCGAGCTTCGCGTCGCCGGCGGCGATGGCCTTGAGGTATTCCTCGACCTTCGCCTGCGGGCCGAACGCCGTGGTGTTCAGCACGCTGATGGTGATGGCGGCGGCGGCGATGAGCACGAGTGCGCCACCGGCGATCGACGACCACAGGATGATCCGCTTCTTCTGCTTCGGGTCCATCGGCTGCTTCGGAGCACCGGTCGCGTACGGGTTCTGCGCCGTCGCGTACTGGCCGTTGGGCTGCTGGCCCTGCTGGTACGGGTTCTGGGCGCCGGTCTGCTGACCGGTCTGCTGACCGTAGGGAGCCGGGGGTGCCTGGTTCGGCGTCTGCTGCTGCCCGGACTGGTACGGGTTCTGCTGGCCCTGCTGACCCTGCTGGTACGGGTTCGGGGTCTGCTGCTGTCCGGACTGGTACGGGTTGGGCTGCTGCTGACCGGACTGGTACGGGTTGGGCTGCTGCTGACCCTGCTGGTACGAGGGCTGCTGGTCACCCTGGGACGGCTGGTGCTGCTGCTCGCCCGGGTTCGGTCGGCCTGGTTGCTGTGGTGTGGTGTCGTCGTTGCTCATGGGCGGGTTCCCCTCGTTTCGGACCATGAAGGTGCTCATCAACTTAGCAGTCGGTGTGCATCCCCTGAGAGTGATTGCGCCTCCTGAGCATGGGGAGTAGTACCCATCTCCGACGCGCGCGAGCCGGGGAGGAGCCGGGTACCGACCGCATGCGCGAGAGGCGCCGCCAGCGTCCCGCGGTCGACAACGACCACCGCGTCGAGTCCCTGCCAGCGGGCCGTCTGTGCGAGGAGCTCCGCGAGGCGTCCCGCGATCGCGTTGTCGGCGACGGGACGAAGCCCTCTGGCGACGGCATCCTGGTGTCCACGCTCGAACCAGGCGGACTGGACCCGCAGGACCCCGGCCTGGCGGTCGCTCTTGAGATCGACGCGCGCGACGATCTCGCCGTCGATGAGGACCGGTAGCACGTAGTAGCCGTAAACGCGCTTGGGCTCCGGCGTGTAGATCTCGATCCGGTAGTGGAGTCCGAACATGCGGAGGGCGCGTTCACGGAACCAGACGACCGGGTCGAACGGGCTGAGCAGCGCGGCCCCTTCGATCCGTCGCGGCCGTCGGGCGTCGCGGTGCAGCCACGCCTCCTGCGGGCCACCGCGTCGGTCCCAGCCGGCCACGGTCACGGGTTCGAGGACACCGGCGTCCACGAGCTCGTCGACCGCTCGGCGGACGGCGGTCTGCGGCTTGATCCGGAAGTAGTCCGCGAGGTCCGCGACGGTCGCGACGCCCTGCGCTGCCGCGGCCTGCTCGACGAGCGCACGGATCGCGTCGGGCCGGGCGACCTCGAGGTCGAGGAGGTGCTGCGGCAGCACCTGCTCGGCCAGCGCGTACCGGCGTTCGAACCGGTCGCGACCGGCCGTGACCACCTCGCCATAGAGGAACAGGACCTCCAACGCCCGCTTCACATCGGACCAGCCCCACCATGGTCCGCGGCGGACGTTCGCATCGTGCTCGATCTCGCTCGCCTTCAGCGGCCCCTCGACGCGCAGGAGTGCTCGCACCCAGTCCAACATCTCCGTGTTCTGGCTCGCCCAGGTGGTCTCGTCGCCGGCATGCTTCGCGCGGTGCGCGTCCATCCGCCACCGGAACAGCGGCCACGAGTCGCGGGGGATGAAGGCGGCTTCATGCGCCCAGTACTCGAGGTAGGGCGCGTCGGCTCCGAGGGTCAGTCGATCGAGCAGTGTCTTGTCGTACCCGCCGAGCCTTGCGAACAGCGGCAGGTAGTGACTGCGCTCGAACACGTTGACGGAGTCGATCTGCAGGAGACCCAGGCGATCGATCGTCGAGCGCAGGGTGCGGGTACCCGCCGGAGTCGTGCGCTGCGGGGCGCCGAACCCTTGCGCACCGAGCGCGATCCGTCGGGCGAGGGCGGGGGAGAGGGAAGCGGACACGGCCCGACGCTAGCACCGGCGTCGGACACCCGCCGTGCACCGGCGGAAGCACCGCCGCCCGACCGACGTCCGCATGCGCTCACCGGCATGTGCCAGCCATACACTTGAGCAATGGCGGACGACACTCCGAAGACCTGGTGGGGACGCTTCCTTCCCGAAGCGGCCTCGCCCGTGCGCGAACCGGACCTGAGCGGGTCGAGTAGCGTCCCGCGCGGCATGCGCGTGGCCGCAGCGTGGTCCTGGCGGATCCTGCTGGTGGCCGCGGTCGTCGCGCTGCTCGTCTTCCTCGTCGTGCAGCTCCGCCTCATCGTGATCCCGCTGCTCATCGCCGTCCTCGTCTCCGCGCTCCTGAAGCCCGTCGTCGACGTCCTGGTGCGGCACCGCTGGCCGAAGGGTCTCGCCATCGCGCTCGCGATGGTCGGCACGCTCTCCGTGGTGAGCGGACTGATCTTCCTCGCCATCTCGCAGATCACCTCGCAGTTCGCCTCCGTGCAGGCCCGCACCATGACCGCCTACGGCGACTTCAAGGCCTTCCTGCTCGCCAGCCCGCTGCACGTGACCGAGACACAGCTCAACGGCTTCATCGCCCAGGCGTTCGACTCGCTCCAGCAGGACAGCCAGGTCCTGCTCTCAGGCGCCCTGTCGATCGGTTCGACGCTCGGCCATGTCGCGACGGGCGTCTTCCTGACGCTCTTCTGCCTGCTGTTCATGCTCATCGACGGACGGACGATCTGGCGTTGGACGGTGCGCGTCTTCCCGCAGCGGGCACGCCCCGCCGTCGACAGCGCCGGTCGCGCAGGGTGGCGGACGCTCGGCAACTACGTCCGCACACAGATCCTCGTGGCCTCGATCGATGCGGTCGGTATCGGACTCGGCGCGTTCTTCCTCGGCGTCCCGCTCGCGATCCCGGTGGCCGTGCTCGTCTTCCTCGGCTCGTTCGTGCCGATCGTCGGCGCCGTGGTGACCGGAGCCGTTGCCGTCTTCCTCGCGCTCGTCTACAACGGTCCCGTCATCGCGCTGCTCATGCTCGGCGTCGTGCTCCTCGTCCAGCAGCTCGAGGGGCACGTCCTGCAGCCGCTCATCATGGGTACGGCCGTCAAGGTCCACCCGCTCGCCGTCGTCCTCGCCGTCGCGGGCGGCACGCTCGTCGCCGGCATCCCCGGCGCCCTGTTCGCGGTGCCCGTGGTGGCCGTGATCAACGTGATGGTCCACACCATCGCCAGCGGCACCTGGCGGACCGGCGGCAGTGCTCCGCCGGAACCGGACGCAGACGGCGCCATCTGGCAGACCGTCCCGACCCCCAGGCGAATCCGTCCGGGCTCCCGCTCGTCCCACGAGCCGCAGGATCGCCCAGGCGATCAGGAGCCCCAGCACCCCAGCGAAGACCTCCGAGAGACCTCGTCCCCAGAAAGTCCAGGACCCCGCACACCATGACCGATACAACGACCACCACCCCCGTGTTCCCCGGCCCGTCGCTCGCCGCGTTCGAGCGAGCCAGGGACACCCTCGTCGGCACCGTCCAGCGCACGCCGATGGAGAGCTCCCGCTACCTCGCCGACGTCCTCGGCGTGCCCGTGCACCTCAAGTGCGAGAACCTCCAGCGGACCGGCTCCTACAAGATCCGCGGCGCGTACAACCGCATGTCCAGCCTGACCCCCGAGGAGCGGGCGCGCGGCGTCGTCGCCGCCTCGGCGGGCAACCACGCGCAGGGTGTCGCCTTCGCCGCCCGTGAGCTCGGCATCACCGCGACCATCTTCATGCCGGTCGGCGTCCCGCTCCCGAAGCTCGCCGCCACGCGCGACTACGGTGCGCACGTCATCCTGCGCGGCCACACGGTGGCGGAACCGCTGATCGCGGCCGCCGAGTTCGCCGCGGAGACCGGTGCCATCCTCATCCCGCCGTTCGACCACCCGGACGTCATCACCGGGCAGGGCACGCTCGGGCTCGAGATCCTCGAGGAGGTCCCCGACGTCGAGACCGTGATCGTGCCGATCGGCGGCGGCGGGCTCATCTCGGGTGTCGCGGGGGTCATGAAGCAGCGAGCGGCCCTCGAAGGACGCACCATCCGTGTGATCGGCGTCCAGGCGGCGAACGCGGCCGCGTACCCGGCGTCGCTGGAAGCCGGAACCCCGACGACCATCACCGTGCAGCCGACCATCGCCGACGGCATCGCCGTGGCCCGTCCCGGTGTGCTCAACTTCGAGATGATCAGCGCCCTCGTCGACGAGGTCGTCACCGTCAGCGAGGACGACCTCGCCCGGGCGATCGTCGTCCTCCTCGAGCGCGCCAAGCTCGTCGTCGAACCTGCCGGAGCCGCCGGTGTCGCGGCGATCCTGGCCGGGAAGATCGAGCCGACCGGCACGACGGTCACCATCCTCTCCGGCGGCAACATCGACCCGCTCCTGCTGCAGCGGGTCGTCAGCCACGGCCTCGCGGCGTCGGACCGCTACCTGACGCTGCGCATCCCGCTGCCCGACCGACCGGGGCAGCTCGCACGGACGGCGGAGCTCGTCGCGCAGGCCAACGCGAACGTCATCGAGGTGCTGCACACCCGGCACGGCCACGGCCTGCAGATCAGCGACGTCGAACTCGAACTCAGCATCGAGACGCGCGGGCCCGACCACCGCGACCTCGTCGTGCAGACGCTCCGCGAGGCGGGGTACGACCCGCAGATCGTCGACGACTGATCCGACTGCCGGAACGCAGCAGGGCCCCGCCGTGTCGGCGGGGCCCTGCTGAGTCTGGTCGGTCGCGAAGGCGCGACCTGCCGGATCAGGAACCGGTGTAGGTCTCCACCGCGCTGATCGACACGGTGATCTCCTTGCCGTTCGGCGCCTCGTAGGTGGTCTTCTCGCCGATCTTCAGACCGAGGATGGCGGCGCCGAGCGGGCTGCCCTCGCTGTAGACGTCGAGGTCGGTGTTGCCGGCGATCTCGCGGCTGCCAAGGAGGAACCGCTCCTCGCCGCCCGCGACGACGGCCGTGATGACGGTGCCGGACTCCACGACGCCGCTGGACTGCGGTGCCTCGCTCACCTTGGCGTCGCGCAGCATCTGCGTGAGCGTCCGGATGCGGGCCTCCTGCTTGCCCTGCTCGTCCTTCGCGGCGTGGTAGCCGCCGTTCTCCTTGAGGTCGCCCTCTTCGCGAGCCGCTTCGATGCGCTTGGCGATCTCCTCGCGGCCCGTCGTGCTGAGGTGCTCGAGTTCCGCCTGCAGCCGGTCGAAGGCCTGCTGGGTGAGGAACGTCTCCTGGATCTGCTCGGACACGATGGAACTCCTTTGCATGGTGGGTCCGCACACGACGGCCGAAACGCCCGTCATATGCCAGACGCCCCGGCGGAGTGCCGGGGCGTATGAAGTACTGCCTTCGAGTATCGCACGATCGGCGCGGGAGTGCGGCGCACGCGCCGACGCCGTCGTGGGTCAGGAACGGTGCTCGACCACCCAACAGGTGTCGACGACGCCGGTGTTACTGAGCTCCGTGGTGCGGACGCTCTCCGTGAACGTGCGGGTGCGCTGCTCGGACGGCGGCAGCTCGACGACCTTCCATCCGACGACCGCGAACTGCTCGTTGAGCGCCTGGACCGAGCAGGCCATGGGGGTGTCCTGCGGACCGGTGACCTCGAAGGACACGCTGACCATCGTGTCGTCGACGATCTCGTGCGCCGTGTTGCGCGACTCGATGCTCGGCCGACTGCCGTCGAGACCGGCCCACACGACCCACGCGATGAAGACGACGGCGAACGCTGCGGCGGCCAGCCAGATCAGGCGGCGGTCGCGGGCACGGTTACCAGGGGTGCGTCCGTATCGCGCCGCGATGGCGTCCTGAGGGCCGGCATCCTGCAGGGGAGAGGTCACGTCACGGGCTCCGGTTCGAACGGTTAAGCTGGACCAGGAGTGCGAGACGCCTCGAGGCCGACACCTCAAGCGTATTGCCTCTTCCTGGATGCGGAGTCCCGACCGCGTCGTCACGTCACGAGTCGCGAAGCGGTCCCCTCGCGCAGACCAGCCGGAAGGCGGAGCACCATGACCATGAGACTGCTCGCCGTGCACGCGCACCCCGACGACGAGTCGAGCAAGGGGGCGGCGACCCTCGCGCACTACCGGAGCCTCGGCGCCGAGGTCATGGTCGTCAGCTGCACGGGTGGTGAACGCGGCGACCTCCAGAACCCAGGGCTCGCCGACGTCGCGATGATCGAGCGCGATCTCCCCGGCTACCGTCGCCTCGAGATGGCCGCGGCGCAGGAGATCCTCGACATCGAGCACCGATGGCTCGGTTACCAGGACAGCGGGATGGCCCGCGACGACGGTACGGTCCCACCCGCGAGCTTCGCCGACATCCCCCTCGAGGTCTCGACCGGTGTGCTCGTGCGCATCGTCCGCTCCTTCCGGCCGCAGGTCATCATCACCTACGACGAGAACGGCGGCTACCCGCACCCCGACCACATCCGGTGTCACGAGGTGAGCGTCGCCGCGTTCGAAGCGGCGGCCGATCCCACGCGCTATCCCGAAGCGGGTGAGCCTTGGCGCGTCGACAAGCTGTACTACGACCGCTCGTTCAGCCCCGCCCGGCTCGAGGCCGTGTACGCCTACCTGCTGGAGCACCACCCCGACGACCCGGCGGTCGAGCGACTGGCCGAGATGCGCGAGTGGATGGCCGGCCGGCCCGATCTCGCGACGACGCATGTGCGCGTCGGCGACTTCTTCGAGGCGCGCGACGCCGCGCTCCGGGCGCACGGCAGCCAGGTGCCGCCAGACTCACCGTTCTTCTTCTGGCCCAACGACGTCCTCCGTGCCGCATGGCCGTTCGAGGACTACCAACTGGTCACGTCGCACGTCGCGTCGACCACCCCAGAGTCGGAGCTGTTCGACGGCATCGACACCAGCGAAGGAACCGCATGATGCACCACCTGTTCACCGAGGTCCTGTTGGCGGTCACGCCGTCGCCGTCGCCCTCGCCGGCGTTCGACGAGAACCAGGTGACGCCGGGACCGTGGGGCTTCGTGATCACCTTCGCCATCGCCGGCGTCGTCGTCTTCCTCGTCATCGACATGGTGCGTCGTGTGCGCCGGGTCAACTACCGCGCGGAGATCGACGAGCGGCTCCAGGCCGAGGTCGCCGAGCGGGCAGCCGCGGACCGCGCGGGGAGCGACGCCGGTGAGGCGACCCCCGCAGGCGTCGAGGACGACCCTCGCCCGCCGTCGGACCAGTCGGCCCGCTGACACCACCGCCGCGACGCCTCGCCGGGCCGCGGGTCGTCAGCGGTTGTAGACCGGGTCGATCGCGATCAGCAGGATCCCGGTCCAGTGGCAGAGGAACGCGAGCACCGTGCACAGGTGGAACAGCTCGTGGAACCCGAACCGCCCCGGCCAGGGGTTCGGTCGCTTCATCGCGTACATGACCGCGCCGACCGTGTAGAACAGGCCACCGGCGGCGACGAGCACCATCGTGGCGAAGTTGCCGCGGGCGATGTCGCCGAGGTACGCGACCGCACCCCACCCGAGCGCCAGGTAGAGCGGGACGTAGAGCCACCGCGGGGCGTTGATCCAGAACACGCGGAAACCGATGCCGAGGAGCGCGCCGCCCCAGACGAGCACGAGCAGGAGGTTGCCCTGCGCCGGTGGTAGCGCGAGCACGGCGAGCGGCGTGTAGGTGCCGGCGATCAACAGGAAGATGTTGGCGTGGTCGATCCGCTTGAGGAGGAGCTTGACCGAGGGGCGCCAGGAGAACCGGTGGTACAGCGCCGAGTTCCCGAAGAGCAGCATCGAGGTGAGCACGAACACCGTCGAACTCCACTTCGCTGCCGCACCCTGTGCGAGCACGACGAGGACGATCCCGGCGACGATCGAGATGGGGAAGATCCCGGCGTGCAGCCATCCGCGCCAGGTCGGTTTGACCTCCTCCGGTGCGGCGGCATCGTCGGCGGCGACCTCGAGCAACGGCAGCTTCGGCAGCTCGGGATCTCCACTCGTCATGGGTCCAGGATACGGGGTGGCACGGAACGCGTACTGGGAGCGATGCAGGAAACTGCACTAGCGTTGCAGGGTGATGACGAGGCATTCCGCACCGGTGGACGGCTTCCTGTACGGCGTCTACGCACGCCGCCTCCGGAAGGCGCTCACTCCGCAGACGCTGCCGCACCATGTCGCGATGATCATCGACGGCAACCGGCGGTGGGCCAAGCAGCTCGGGTACGACACCGCGGCGCACGGACACCGGGCCGGTGCGGCGAAGATGCGCGAGTTCCTGACCTGGTGCGACGACCTCGGCATCGGCGTCGTCACCCTGTACCTGCTGTCGAGCGACAACCTGGTGAACCGCGCACCGGACGAGCTGGACGACCTCGTCGACATCATCGCCGACCTCGCCGAGGGGCTGTCGCACTACCGTGACTGGCGCGTGAAGCACGTCGGTTCGAGCGAGGGGCTCCCGGAGTCGCTCCGCACGGCGTTGACGAGTGCCGAGGAGCGCACGGCCGACCGTTCCGGCATGCACATCAACCTCGCGGTCGGCTACGGCGGCAGGACCGAGATCGTGGACGCGATGCGCGCGATCGTCGCCAAGCACCACCTCGAGGGTCGGAGCCTGGAAGATCTCGCGGCGCTGCTCACCCCCGACCTCATCGGTGAGCACCTCTACACGGGAGGCCAGCCCGACCCCGACCTCGTCATCCGCACCAGCGGCGAACAGCGGATGAGCGACTTCATGCTCTGGCAGAGCGCCCACAGCGAGTTCTACTTCGTCGAGGCGCTCGGGCCCGACCTCCGCGAGGTCGACTTCCTCCGCGCCCTCCGCGACTTCTCCAGGCGGCAGCGACGGTTCGGCGGATGAGCCGATCCACGCCCGCCTCGGAGCCGGACGAGCCGGAGACGGCGTCCCGCTTGGAGACGTTCCAAGCGGGATTCGGTGAGGTCGACGGCTATCTCAACTACGGCAGTGTCGGTCCGTTGGCCGCGTCCGTCGTCCTCGAGGCCGCCCGCTGGAACGACGTGCTCGCGAGCGCGACCCCCGGCACGCTCGGCGCGGTCGACGGGCAGGACGAACGGATGCGGACCGCCGTCGGGACGCTCACCGGGTTCCGAGCCGACCAGGTCGTCGCCCAGCCCAACACCTCGCAGGGCCTCATGCACGCGATGTTCGGCCTGAGCGGCACGGTCCTGCTCTCCCGCCTGGAATACCCCACGCTGCCGCTCGCCGCGGAGCGGGCCGCCGAGCACCGGCACCTGCTCACGCCGAGATGGCTCGAGACGCGACGCGGACACGTGACGGCCGAGAGCGTGCGCGAGCAGCTGGACGACACCGTCACCGCCGTGGCCGTGAGCCTCGTCGACTACCGCACCGGATACGTCTGCGACCTCGAAGCCGTCCGCGAGGTGATCGGCGACCGCCTCCTGATCGTCGACGCCATCCAGGGCTTCGGTGTGGTCGACGCCCCCTACGCCGTCGCCGACGTGGTCGCCTCGGGCGGGCAGAAGTGGATGCGGGCGGGCTGGGGCACCGGGTTCCTCGCCCTGAGCGACCGCGCCGTCGAGCGACTCGAGCCGGTCTTCTCCGGCGTGACCGGCACCGACGAGCCCTGGCCGTTCAGCGCGACCCCGGCACCGAGCCGATCGGCGCGCGCGTACTCGATCACCAGGCCCGACCCACTTGCAGCAGCACGGTTCGCGGCTTCGTTGGAGGACACGGTCGCCGTCGGCACCGCGACGGTCCACGCCGCGATCGCCGAGCTCACGGCCGAGGTGATCGAGCTCGCGGACGAGTTCGGCGTCGCGGTGGTCTCCTCGCGAGACGAGCACGAACGCGCGGGCATCGTCGTCCTGGAGCCGGAGGAGTCCGTCCTCGACACGCTGTGGACCTCGCTCGAGAACCACGGCGTCACCGCGACGATCCGCGCCGGGGCCGTGCGGCTCAGCGTGCACGCCGGTACCAGCCGGCAGACGCTGGACCAGCTGCGCGGTGCGTTGCTCTCGTTCGCGACGGCCGCGAACTACTGAGCCGCCGTCCGACCACCGGCGGGCCAGGAGACGGCCCCCATCTGTTCACCTCCCCGTAACAGGACACGGGGCGTGTCGTCGCGTCGATGTCGGCGGCCGGACGTACGTTCATCTCATCGGGCATGGAGCCCGGTCGAGACGGCCACACAAGTTCGGCTCGAAACCCTGCAGGCGGCCGTTTCGCACAGTGATCCGAGCATCAGATGCTCGGGGTGGGAGTGGTTGTGGCCTCGCGAGAAATCCAGAACACGTCAGCCGGGACCGAGACGCGGGACGCGTCGACGAGACCGAGCCGGCGACCCGCCGACCACACGGCGAGCGGGGGAGATCAGGCGCAGGCCGAGATCACCTACGTGCTCGACACCTCCGTGCTGCTGTCGGACCCCAAGGCGCTCTTCCGGTTCGCCGAGCACGCCGTCGTCATCCCGGTCGTCGTCATCAGCGAGCTCGAGGGCAAGCGCAACGACCCCGAGATCGGCTACTTCGCACGTCAGGCACTCCGCATCCTCGACGAGCTCCGCATCGAGCACGAACGCCTCGACTTCCCGATCCCCGTCGGTGACGGCGGATCCCTGCGGGTCGAACTCAACCACTCGAGCATGGCCTCGCTGCCATCCGGTCTCCAGCTCGGCGACAACGACTCGCGCATCCTCGCGGTCGCGCTGAACCTGGCGAACGACGGCCTGACGGTCACGGTCGTGTCCAAGGACCTGCCACTGCGCGTCAAGGCGGCCTCCATCGGTCTGCAGGCGGAGGAGTACCGGGCGGAACTCGCGGTCGACTCCGGCTGGACGGGCATGTCCGAGATCACCCTCGGCTCCGAGGACATGAGCACGCTGTGGGAGCGCGAGGAGGGGACGACGCCGATCATCGAGGACCTGCCGATCAACACGGGCCTCGTGATCCACTCCGACCGGGGATCCGCACTCGGACGGGTCACGGGCAAGCGGAGCTACAAGCTCGTCCGCGGCGACCGCGACGTCTTCGGTCTGCACGGACGCTCGGCCGAGCAGCGGCTCGCGATCGACCTCCTGCTCGACCCCGAGATCGGTATCCTCTCGCTGGGAGGTCGAGCAGGGACGGGGAAGTCCGCGCTCGCCCTCTGCGCGGGTCTGGAGGCCGTCCTCGAGCGACAGGCGCACAAGAAGATCATGGTGTTCCGGCCGCTGTACGCGGTCGGCGGCCAGGAGCTCGGGTACCTGCCCGGCGACCAGGGCGAGAAGATGAACCCCTGGGGACAGGCGATCTTCGACACGCTCGGCGCGGTCGTCTCGCAGAACGTGCTCGACGAGGTGGTCGAACGGGGCATCCTCGAGGTGCTCCCGCTGACGCACATCCGCGGCCGGTCGCTCCACGACGCCTTCGTGATCGTCGATGAGGCGCAGTCGCTCGAGCGCAACGTCCTCCTCACGGTCCTCAGCCGGATCGGGCAGAACTCGCGGGTCGTCCTCACGCACGACGTCGCGCAGCGCGACAACCTGCGCGTCGGCCGACACGACGGCGTCGCCTCGGTGATCGAGACGCTCAAGGGGCACCCGCTGTTCGCGCACGTCACGCTGACGCGCTCGGAGCGCTCGGCCATCGCGGCACTCGTGACCGAGATGCTCGAGGGGAACGAACTGGCCTAGCGGCCGTCGGCGGAGCGGGCTCGCGAGGCTCGCTCCGCCGGCCCCGGCCGCCTGTGGAGAACGCCGAGGGCCGGCATGAGGATCCTCCTATCCTGACGGGATGCCCTCGCGACCGACCTCCACCGGCAGGCGGCTCCGCCCGCGTGTCGCCACCGCGGCGATGGCCGGCTCGACGCTGCTGCTCGTGGCAGTCACCGTGGCCCGGCTCGGCCCCGACCCGCGTCCGGTCGGCATCGTGTTCGTATGGCTCGCCTGCATCACGCCGCCGCTCGTGCGCATCGACGTCGCGGAGCGGCGGCTCCCGAACCGTCTCGTGCTGCCGGCGCTCGCCATCGCGGTGCCGCTCACGGCGGTCGATGCCGCAGTGCGTCAGGTGGCCCCGCTCGAACCGCTCCTGATGGGGTTCGCGGTCGGCGCCGTCCTGTACACGTGCGCCGTCTTCGGTGGGCTGGGCATGGGGGACGTGAAGCTCGGCGCGCTGCTCGGCCTCGCGGTCGGCTGCTTCGGGACGTCCGCGGTACTGCTCTTCGCGGTGGTGTCGGTCTCCTCGGCCGGCCTCGCGGGTGTGGTCGTCGTGCTTCTCGCGCGCTTCCGTGGTGGCTCCGCCGGTTGGCGCACGCGCATCCCGTTCGGCCCGTTCCTGCTCCTCGGCTGCTGGAGCGCGATCGCCGCCTCGGCGTGACCACACGGACGGAGACGGCCCCGGAACCGCGAGGGTTCCGGGGCCGTTCTGTCGTTCGACGAGCTGGTCGACTCAGCCGGGGTGCGTCATCGAGAGCACGTCGAGCGCCGTGTCGAGCTGCTCCTCCGTGATCTCGCCGCGTTCGACGAACCCGAGGTCGACGACGGCCTCGCGGACGGTGAGGCCCTTGGCGACGGAGTGCTTGGCGATCTTCGCCGCCGACTCGTAGCCGATGATCTTGTTCAGCGGAGTGACGATCGAGGGCGAGGAGCCGGCGAGTGCCGCGGCGCGGTCGAGGTTGGCCTCGAGGCCGTCGACGGTCTTGTCTGCGAGGACCCGGGTCGCGTTCGACAGGAGACGGATGCTCTCGAGGAGCGCCGTGCCCATGACCGGGATCGCCACGTTGAGCTCGAAGGAGCCCGAGGCGCCGGCCCAGGCGATGGTCGCGTCGTTGCCGATGACCCGGGCGCCGACCATCAGGACGGCCTCCGGGATCACGGGATTCACCTTGCCGGGCATGATCGAGGATCCCGGCTGGAGGTCGGGGATGTGCAGCTCGCCGAGACCGGTGTTCGGGCCCGAGCCCATCCAGCGGAGGTCGTTGCAGATCTTGGTGAGGCTCACCGCGATGACCCGGAGGGCTCCCGAGGCGTCGACGAGTCCGTCGCGTGCGCCCTGAGCCTCGAAGTGGTCCTGGGCCTCGGTGATGGGCAGCTCGGTCTCCTGCGCGAGCAGCTCGATGACGAGCTGGGGGAAGCCCTTCGGCGTGTTGATGCCGGTGCCCGTCGCGGTTCCGCCGAGCGGGACCTCCGCGACGCGGGGGAGCGCCGTGCGCACGCGCTCGATGCCGAGACGCATCTGGCGGGCGTAGCCACCGAACTCCTGGCCGAGGGTGACCGGCGTGGCGTCCATGAGGTGCGTCCGGCCCGGCTTCACCGCGGTCTTCCACAGCTCGGCCTTGCGCTCGAGCGACACGGCCAGGTGGTCGAGGGCCGGGATGAGGTCGTCGATGAGGGCGCTCGTGACCGCGATGTGCACCGAGGTCGGGAAGACGTCGTTGGAGGACTGCGAGGCGTTGACGTGGTCGTTGGGGTGCACCGGGCTGCCGAGGCGCGCGCTCGCGAGCGTCGCCAGGACCTCGTTCATGTTCATGTTCGACGAGGTGCCGCTGCCGGTCTGGTAGGTGTCGACCGGGAACTGCGCGTCGTGTGCGCCGGTGATGACCTCGTCGGCTGCTGCTGCGATCGCGTCGGCGACACCCTGGTCGAGGACGCCGAGCTTGGCGTTCGCGAGTGCCGCGGACTTCTTGATCCGGGCCAGCGAGGCGATCTGCGCCGACTCGAGCCCGCTGCCCGAGATCGGGAAGTTCTCGACGGCCCGCTGCGTCTGCGCACCGTAGAGCGCGTTCGCGGGGACCCGCACCTCGCCCATGGTGTCGTGTTCGATGCGGTACTCGGTTGCTGAGGTGTCTACCACGCTGTTCGTTCTCCTTCGTGCGATTGCGGTGGTGCTGCGCTCGACCGGTCGGTGAGCGGAGTGGAGGTCATTCGGGGACGGTGACGTCGCCGATCACGATGTCGGCGACGGCGGTGCCCTCGAGGAGCTTGTAGTTCGCGCCGATGATGGCGACCGTCCCGGCCGCCACGGCGTCGCTGATGAGCTCGGAGCGCGAGACGACCTCCATGACGGTGCGGCGGAGGTGGCGTCGTCCGACCTCGGAGGTGTCGACGGAGGCGGCGTCGATCGGTGCAGGGCCGGCGACCGCACTCACGGCGGGGACGATCTGCTGGATCAGCTGGTCGATGTACGGGGGGAGCGGCGTTGCGTCCTCGATCTGCGAGTCGATGGCCGCGCGGACGGCGCCGCACTCGTCGTGCGCGAGCACGAGGATGAGCGGGACCTGCAGGACGCCGACGGCGTACTCCAGGGTGCCGAGCACCGAGTCGGAGACGATCTGGCCGGCGTTGCGGACGACGAAGAGGTCGCCGAGTCCCTTGTCGAAGATGATCTCGGCCGCGAGGCGGGAGTCGGAGCAGCCGAAGATGACCGCCTCCGGGGCCTGGGAGTGCGCGAGCGTGGCGCGGCGTTCGACGTCCTGGCGGGGGTGGGCGGGCTGACCGGCGACGAACCGCGCGTTGCCGCGCTGCATCTCGCGCCAGACGGCACCGGGGCGCTTCTGGGTCATTCTGAGTCCGTTTCTGCAGGGGCGCCCGACGGGGCGTCGAGGTTGGCGGTGACCCCGGTGCGCACGGAGCGTGCGACATCGAGGACGTACTCGGGCTTCGCCGTGCCGAACACGGCGATCGTGCTCCGACCGGCGACGGTCGACAGGGCGTACGCGACGTTACCGTCTTCGGAGCCGCTGCCGTTCGCGTATTCGACCCACTCGACGCCGTCGATGGTGACGGTTCCGGTGGGCCGGGCTTCGTCGAGCTCGGCGAGGAGCCAGGTGTCGTTGGCGTCCACGCCTTGGACGAGGCCGACGAACTCGTCGTCGGGGGAGATGAGCCCGACGTTCCAGGAGCGGATGTCGGGTGTGCCGGCGACCGGTGAGGCTGCGGTGCGGACGTCGGCGTAGTTGCTGCCCCAGTCGTCGCCGAGCTCGGGGGTGAGGAGCGGGACGGGGAGGTCGGGCTGCGCCTGGCCGGCGAGCTGCGCGTAGTCGACGGTCGGGCGTTCCGGGGCCTCACCTCGGGGCACGGCGAGCACGATCACGACCACGAGGCCGACCGTGGCCAGGAGCGACAGGACGAGGTTGTTGACGGTCTTGCGCGAGCGGTAGAGGCGGGAGTTCTCCGCCTTGCGGTCGGCGGTCTCCTGCGGCGTCTCGGGGCGGCCGAGCTCGGCCACGACGCGCGGCGGCTTGGTGTCCTTCACCGCGATGCGTCCGGAGTGCCGGATCCGAGCTGGGCGGCGCGAGCCGCGTCCAGCCGTGCCTTCGCGCCGATCAGCCACTCCTCGCAGCGCTGGGCGAGCTGTTCACCGCGCTCCCAGAGCCGGAGGGAGTCCTCGAGCGACGCCGAGCCCTGCTCCAGCTCGGACACGACACGCACGAGCTCGTCGCGTGCCTGCTCATAGCTGAGCTCCTGGACATCGGAGGGGGTTGGCATGCTTCTATCCTATTCGTCGTCGGTCCGGGCGGCAGCCGTGGCCGGGCCGGTACTGGAGGCGCCGATCGCGCCGGAGGCGAGGGTGACCAGGAGGTCCGTGCCGGCGGGGGCGTCGCCCGCCGCACGGACGACCGCGCCGCCCGGGACGCCGGCCTCCGGGTCCGCTCGCTGGACGATGGCGTAGCCGCGGTCGAGCGTGCGCTGCGGCGACAGGGCGCGGAGGTGCGCGCGGAGTTCCGTCACCTCGCGCTGGGAGCGCTCGACGGCGCGGTCGATGAGCTCGGCACCCCTGGCGACCGTGCGGGTCAGCTCGTCCGCCCGTGAGTCGACGATCCAGGACGGGTCGGCGAGCGCGGGACGGGTGCGGAGGGTCGCGAGTCGGTCGATCTCGTGACCGAGCAAGGAGGTCACCCGGGAGGACAACCGGACGCGGGCCTGCTGCACGCGAGCGAACTCCTCCGCGACGTCGGGGACGACCCGCTTGGCGGCGTCGGTCGGTGTGGAGGCGCGGAGGTCGGCGACGTCGTCGAGCAGCGGGCGGTCCGCCTCGTGGCCGATGGCGCTCACGAGGGGCGTGGTGCAGGCGGCCGCGGCTCGGACCACGCGTTCGTCGCTGAACCCGAGGAGGTTCTGGAAGTCGCCACCGCCGCGAGCGACGATGATGACGTCGACCTCGGGGTCGGCGTCGAGCGTCTGCAGAGCGCTCACGACGTCGCCAGGGGTGCGGTCGCCCTGGACGGCGGCGTGTACGACGCGGAACCGGACCGACGGCCAGCGCAGCTCCGCGTTGCGCAGGACGTCCTTCTCGGCGTCGGAGTCCTTGCCGGTGACCAGCCCGATGCACTGCGGGAGGAATGGGAGCGGCCGCTTGCGCGACGCGTCGAAGAGCCCCTCTTCGGCGAGCTGCCGACGGAGTCGTTCGAGTCGCTCGAGGAGGTCGCCGATGCCGACGTGCTTCATCGCCATGACCTGCATGGTGAGCGTGCCGCCCTTGAGCCAGTAGTTCGGCTTGACCAACGCGACCACGTGGTCGCCCTGCTTGAGGTCGGCGGGGATCTTCGCGCGGACGGACGACCAGATGGTGAACCCGACCGTCGCATCGATCTCGAGGTCTTTGAGCTTGCCGTAGACGTTGCCGCCCGAGGCTCCCCACTGCGTGATCTCGCCCTCGACCCAGACCGTGCCGAGACGGTCGATGTAGTCGCGGAGCTTCGTGCCGAGGAGCGCGACCGGCCAGGGGGCTTCCATGGTGGCCGGTGCATCGCTCATCCCTCAAGCCTAGCCGCGAGCACCGACGGCGCGGGGTCGCGGACCACCCGGCCGTTCACGGCCGACTCCCGAGCGCTGCCGCGTAGAATCCACACGTGACCGATCTCCGCGACGCCCCAGCCATCGGCCTCGGCATGCCGAGGCTCCGACGCATCGCCGGACGCCTCGCTGACCTCCCCGTCGCCGGCGAGAAGCGCGTCCTGCTCGCCGCCCCTCGTGGTTACTGCGCCGGCGTGGACCGTGCGGTCGTCGCCGTCGAGAAGGCGCTCGAGCACTATGGCGCGCCGGTGTACGTCCGGAAGCAGATCGTCCACAACGTGCACGTCGTCGATCAGCTCGAGGCCCAGGGCGCGGTGTTCGTCGAAGAGGTCGACGAGGTGCCGTCCGGCGCGCACATCGTCTTCAGTGCGCATGGCGTCTCGCCCGCCGTGGTCGATGCCGCCGCCGACCGCGGGCTGCTCGCGATCGACGCCACCTGCCCGCTCGTCACCAAGGTCCACCGCGAGGCCGTGCGCTTCGCCCGCGACGACTACGAGATCCTGCTCATCGGACACGAGGGGCACGAGGAGGTCGAGGGGACGGCCGGTGAAGCGCCCGACCACGTCACGCTCGTGACGAGCCCGGAAGCCGTCGACGACCTCGTCGTCGCCGACCCCGACAAGGTCGTGTGGCTCTCGCAGACCACGCTGTCGGTGGACGAGACCATGGAGACGGTCCGCCGCCTGCGCGAGCGGTTCCCGAAGCTCCAGGATCCGCCGAGCGACGACATCTGCTACGCGACCCAGAACCGTCAGGTCGCCATCAAGAAGGTGGCCCAGGACGCAGACCTCGTGATCGTGGTCGGGTCGGCGAACTCGTCGAACTCGGTGCGCCTCGTGGAGGTTGCGCTCGAATACGGCGCGAAGGCCGCCTACCGCGTCGACTACGCGCACGAGATCCAGCAGGCCTGGCTCGACGGCGTCGTCACGGTCGGTGTCACCAGCGGCGCCTCCGTGCCGGAGGTCCTCGTCGACGAGGTCCTGGAAGAACTCTCCGGAGCCGGCTACGGCGCGGTGCAGGAAGTCAAGACGGCCGAGGAGGACCTCATGTTCTCCCTGCCGAAGGAGCTGCGCAAAGACCTTGCCGGCACGACCGATCCGCGCGCCCTGGGAGGGCGTCGACCATGAGCGAATCCCGCCCCCGTCCGCAGTTCGGTGAGTACGCGTCCCCCGAGGAGCAGCGTGCCCGGATCGCCGAGCCCATCGACGAACAGCGGGCGGAGGAGCTCGGCATCGCGCCGGTCGTCCCCGTCGAGCGGCAACCGCGGCAGCAGCAGGAGCCGACCCTGCGCGAGCAGACGCGTGAGCCTGGGGTGGTGCAGCCGGGCGCTCCGACCGTGGCCGCCAGACGACCCGTCGCCGGAGACCGCATTGCGACGTCGATCCTGCTCGGACTCGGCCTCGTCGGCATGATCGTGACCATGCCGGGCCTGCTCGACCTCCCCGGCCTGATCCGCCCCGCACTCGTGCAGATGGGTGTCTCGGGGTACTCCTCGGACGGTCTCGCGAGCGCCATGGGCATCCTGGCGCTCGGTCTCCAGATCGCCCTGTGGGTGGGCGCCATCATCCTGTCGAGCCGGTCGCTCCGCGCGGGTCGACTGACCTTCTGGATCCCGCTCGTCGCCGGTGTCGCGGCGAACCTGGTCGTGGTGATCTGTCTCGCCGTGGCCATGGGTGCCGACCCGGCGTTCATGGAGTACGTCCGCTCGCAGCAGCCGTAGTCGTCCACACACGAAGAACGGGCCCGGCAGCGATGCCGGGCCCGTTCTGTTGGTGCAGGTGACTAGGAGGTGCTGGTGCCGTACGAGCCGAGCTGCTTCGTCGACTCCAGGACGCGAGCGGCCATCGCCGACTCGGCGACCTTGCCCCAGGCGCGGGGGTCGTAGACCTTCTTGTTGCCGACCTCGCCGTCGAGCTTCAGCACGCCCTCGTAGTTCGACAGCATGTAGCCGGCGATCGAGCGCGTGAACGCGTACTGCGTGTCGGTGTCGATGTTCATCTTGACGACACCGTTCGCGACGGCCTCGGCGATCTCGGCGTCGGTGGAACCGGACCCGCCGTGGAAGACGAGGTCGAGCGGCTTGGGGCCGTGGCCGTACTTGGCGGTGAGGCCGTCCTGGATGGTCTTCAACAGCTCGGGCTGGAGCTTGACGTTGCCGGGCTTGTAGACCCCGTGCACGTTGCCGAAGGTGAGGGCGGCCATGTAGCGACCCTGCTCGCCGAGGCCGAGCGCCTCGACGGTCGCGATGGCGTCGTCGAGCGTCGTGTACAGGTGCTCGTTGATGTCGTGGCTGACGCCGTCCTCTTCGCCGCCGACGACGCCGATCTCGACCTCGAGGATGGCGTTGATGGCCTTGGTGCGCTTGAGCATCTCGGTCGCGATCTCGAGGTTCTCCGTGAGCGGGACCGCCGAGCCGTCCCACATGTGGGACTGGAAGATCGGGTTGCGACCGGCCTTCACCTCTTCTTCGGACGCGGCGATGAGCGGCATGACGAAGCCGTCGAGCGCGTCCTTCGGGCAGTGGTCGGTGTGGAGCGCGACGGTGACGGGGTAGTTCTTGGCGACCTCGGTCGCGAACTTCGCGAAGGCGATCGCGCCGGCGGCACGGTTCTTCACGGTGTGGCCGGCGAAGTAGTCGGCGCCGCCCGTGGTGACCTGGATGATGCCGTCGGAACCGGCCTCGGTGAGGCCCTGGAGGACGGAGTTGATGGTCTGGCTGCTCGAGACGTTGAACGCCGGGTACGCGAACCCGTTCGACTTCGCCTTATCGAGCATCGCTGCGTACTGTTCCGGGGTGGCGACGGGCATGTCTTCTCCTTGCGTGGGGACGATTCGCCTTGAAGTCTAGTGACTCGGGCTCCGAGGCATACGGCACGATGGGGACATGATCGAGCGCACTCCGGACACCGACCTCCTCGACGGCTTCCTCGACGCCACGAGGGCCGCGGCTGCCGCCGTCGCGGGTCTCGTCGGAGGTGGAGACGGCATGCGCATCGACGGGGTCGCCGTCGATGCGCTCCGCCGGGCGCTCGAATCGCTCCCGGTCGACGGGCGCGTCGTCGTGGGGGAGGGCGAGAAGGACCAGGCGCCCATGTTGTTCGTCGGGGAGCGTTTCGGCACGGGTGCTGGGCCGGTGATTGACCTCGCCGTCGACCCCGTGGACGGCACGAAGCTCGCGGCAACGGGCAAGCCGGATTCCGTCGCCGTGATCGCCATCGCCCCGCGCGGTGCGATGTTCGACATCGGCCCGGCGTACTACCTCGAGAAGCTCGTCGCCGCCGGTGGGGGACGCGAGCTGTCGCTGGCCGATCCGATCGCGGTGACCCTCGACCGGCTCGCGGCCCGGCTGGGGCGGCCGGTCGAGCAGCTGCGGGTCGCGGTCCAGGACCGTCCTCGGAACGCGGCGACCGCCCAGGCCGTGACCGCCGCCGGTGCCGAGCTCGTGAGCTTCATGGACGGCGACGTCGCCCTGTCCCTGCGGGCTGCGGCCGCCGACGGCGACCTCGATCTGCTCCTCGGCGTGGGCGGAGCCCCCGAGGGCATCCTCACGGCTGCCGCGGTCCGGGCGCTCGGTGGCTGGATGACGGCGCGCTTCGCACCGCAGTCGCCGGATGAACGTGCGCGGCTCCTCGAGGCCGGGACCGATCTCGATCGCGAGGTCCCGCTCGACGAACTCTGCCGCGATGACGCCTGGCTGCTGCTCAGTGCCGTCACGTCGACCGCGCTCGCCGCCGGAGCCGAACTCGCCGGAGTCCGGGTCGAAGCGGACGGCGGTGTCACGGTCGAGTCCGTCGTCGTCGGTCCCGGGAGCCCGCTGACGAGGTCACGGAAGCGCCTCGATCGCGACGCACCCAGCGGCCTTCCCAGCCCGGTTCGATAGGCTGAAACCCTCATCCACCGAAGCGTCGTGTCCCACGAGGCGAGCGATCCATGGAGGATCCAGTGACCCAGCCTGAAACCGGCTCCCACTATCTGCAGCCCGACCGCAACCTCGCCATGGAGCTCGTGAGAGCGACGGAGGCCGCCGCGATCCGGGCGGCGCCGTTCATCGGGCGAGGCGACAAGAACGCCGCCGACGGTGCGGCGGTCGACGCGATGCGTGCCTTTCTCGGCACCGTCAACTTCGACGGCGTGGTCGTCATCGGCGAGGGCGAGAAGGACGAAGCGCCCATGCTGTTCAACGGCGAGCACGTCGGCAACGGCCGCGGGCCGTCCTGCGACATCGCCGTCGACCCGATCGACGGTACGAGCCTCACCGCCGCCGGGCGTCAGAACGCCCTCTCCGTCATCGCCGTGTCCGACCGCGGCAGCATGTTCGACCCGTCCGCGGTGTTCTACATGGACAAGATCGTCACCGGCGCCGACGGCATCGGTGTCGTCGACATCAGCCAGTCCATCGGCGACAACATCCGCGAGCTCGCGAAGGCCAAGGGCAAGCAGCCCGAGGACATCCGCGTCGCCGTCCTCGACCGACCGCGCCACGCGCAGCTCATCGAGGAGATCCGCGCGGCCGGTGCCGGGACGCGGTTGCTGCTCGACGGCGACGTCGCGGGTGGCATCAACGCCGCGCGCTACGACTCGCGGATCGACATGTGCGTCGGCATCGGTGGCACGCCCGAGGGCATCATCACCGCGTGTGCGGTGAAGGCGCTCGGCGGGCTCATCCAGGGCAAGCTCATGCCGAAGGACGACGCCGAGCGCGAGCGTGCTCTTGCGGCCGGTCACGACCTCGACCGCGTCCTCGGCGCGAACGACCTCGTCCGTGGCGACAACACGTACTTCGTCGCGACGGGCGTCACCCACGGCGAACTCGTCGACGGTGTGCAGCGCAAGGGTCCGATCATCCGCACCGAGAGCCTCGTGCTGCGGTCGCGTTCCGGCACCATCCGTCGCGTCGAGGCGGACCACCTCGCTGCGAAGTGGCTGTAGCCGCTCCTCCAGCAGAGCGAAGCGCCCGGTTCCACCTCGCGGTGGTGCCGGGCGCTTCGTCGTGCGGTGCTCGTACCGGTCAGTCCTGGAGCCGGTGCGCGAGCCGGGCCTCGAGCTCGCTCGGCTCGGCATCGGACGGCTCCGGCGAGGGCTGCGCCTCCGGAGCAGTGAGGCGCTTCGGTGAGGCGTCGCTCTGGCTCACCTGACCGATGACCGTCGCTTCGTCGAGGGCGTCGAGCTTGCGCGCCGTGACGAGCACGCGGGTCTCGAACGACGAGGCGAACTGGTTGTAGTTGGTGACCGTGCTCTCGATGGACCGGCGCAGGCGGTCGGCGTGGTCCGACAGCGTCGAGAGCCGCTGGTAGAGCTCCTTGCCGAGATCGAACAACCGCTTCGCGTCCTCGGTGAGGACGTCCTGCTGCCAGGTGAACGCGACCGTCTTGAGGACGGCCCACAGGTTGACGGGGGAGGCGAGGGCGACCCGTTTGCCGAAGGCGTAGTCGAGCAGGCTCGCGTCGGCCTCGAGTGCTGCGGCGAGGAGCGACTCGCTCGGGATGAAGCAGATGACGAACTCCGGGCTCGACTCGAGGCCGCGCCAGTACCCCTTCGCGGCGAGGGCGTCGACGTGCGACCGCACGGCCTTCACGTGCTGCGCGAGGAGGGCGGTGCGTCGTGCGGCCTCCTCGCCCGTCGCGGTGACGGGGATGGTGCTGGCTTCGAGGTACTGCGCGAACGGCACCTTCGCATCGACCGCGATCGACTTGCCGCCGGGGAGTCGCACGACCATGTCGGGCCGGCCGATGCCGTTGTCGGACGTGATGCTCGACTGCAGGTCGAAGTCGACGCGCTGCGTGAGACCGGCCGCCTCCACGACGTTGCGGAGCTGGGTCTCGCCCCAGACGCCGCGGGTGGCGTTGTTCCGGAGCGCCGAGGCGAGCGACTCCGTCGTCGACCGCAGGCGTTCCTCGGACTCCGAAGCCGTCTTCAGTTGTTGGGCGAGCTCACCGTGCTGGCGGCTGCGCTGCTGCTCGAGTTCCGCGACCTTCGCCTGCATGTGCTCGAGGCTGTGCTGGACGGGCGCGAGGGCTTGCAGGACCTGGCTCTCCTCGTGTTCCTGGCGCGATCGTCGTTCGGCGTCGGCGCGGTGGCGTTCGGCGAGCTCGCGGTACTGCTCGCGCTGGGCGTTCAGCTCACGTCCGAGACCGTCGGCAGTGGCGTCGAGTGCGGCGAGTTCTGCGCGCAGCGCGGCGCGGAGTTCCGCCTCCCGTGCAGAAGCGTCGGCGAGGAGTTGCGCCTGCTGGCCGCGGAGGTCGGCGAGTTGGGCGGTGTGCCTGGCCTCGAGGAGCGCCGGGTCGACCGAACCCGCGCCGGTGCGCCGCTGCAGCAGGAGGACCGCCACGGCTGCGCCGATGACGAGTCCGATGAGGAGGCCGATCCCGAGGGCGAGTGCGCTGTCCATGCCCTCAGTGTGTCGCGGGCCGCCGACATCGCTCGGAGGCCGCGCGGCGACCGCGGGCTCAGGCGGCGACGGCTGTCCCGATCCGGCCGATCTTCACGCTCGTGAGCTGCGCGAGTTCGGTGATCGAGGAGGCGCCATGGCGGGCGGCGGCGTGGATGATGATGTGCGCGGAGGCCTCGGCGTCGCCGGTGGCGTCGTGGTGCTGGAAGTCGTCGAATCCGGCGGCGAGGGCCGCCACGGGGAGCCGGTAGGAGTCGAGCTGGTACGTCTTGCGGGCGACGTTGAGGCTGCACAGGTAGCTGAGGTCGGGGCAGTCGAGGCCGGTGGCGGCGCAGCCACCGCGGATGACGCCCATGTCGAAGCCGGCGTTGTGGGCGACGAGGGCGTCACCCTGGGCGAAGTCGAGGAGGGTGTCGAGCTGGTCCGCCCAACCCGGCGCCCCGAGGACGTCGGTCGCGACGATCCCGTGGATGCGGGTGTTCCACTCGAGGAACGCGTCGTGTCCGGCAGGGGGCTGGATGAGCCAGCCCGCGCGGTCGACGACGATGCCGTCGCGGACCCTAACGAGGCCCACGCTGCAGGCGGAGGCGGATGACGAGTTCGCGGTCTCGAAGTCGATGGCGGTGAAATCCAGTGGCACGTCCTCACCCTCGCACCAGCGTCCGACACCGCTCGGGTGGCACGCCGTATGCCGCTCGATCGACGGTGCCGATCCCTGCCCGGAGCGGAGGCGCGACCCACAGGGACGCGCGGCCAAGTACGATAGACCTTCGTGGCTCTTACTCTCGGCATCGTCGGCCTGCCCAACGTCGGCAAGTCCACCCTGTTCAACGCGCTCACGCGCAACAACGTGCTCGCAGCGAACTATCCGTTCGCGACGATCGAGCCGAACGTCGGCGTGGTCGAACTGCCCGATGCCCGGCTCAGCAAGCTCGCGGAGATCTTCGGCAGCGAGCGCATCCTGCCCGCCGCGGTGTCCTTCGTCGACATCGCCGGCATCGTCAAGGGCGCGAGCGAGGGGGAGGGGCTCGGCAACAAGTTCCTCGCGAACATCCGCGAGGCCGACGCCATCGCGCAGGTCGTCCGCGGCTTCGCAGACCCCGACGTCGTGCACGTCGACGGCGACGTGAACCCGGCGTCCGACATGGAGACCATCAACACCGAGCTCATCCTCGCCGACCTCGAGACGCTCGAGAAGGCGATCACCCGGTTCGAGAAGGAGGTCAAGGGCAAGAAGCTCGACCCCTCCGTCCTCACGGCGGCGAAGGAGGCGCAGGACGCGCTGAACGACGGCACCCCGCTCTCGGCGACGAAGATCGACCTCGCGCCCATCAAGGAGCTCGGTCTCCTCACGGCCAAGCCGTTCATCTACGTGTTCAACGTCGACGAGGACGTCCTCCAGGACCAGGCGAAGCTCGACGAGCTGGCAGCCCTCGTGGCGCCGGCGAAGGCCGTCTTCCTCGACGCCAAGCTCGAGTCGGAGCTCGTCGACCTCGACGAGGACGACGCCCGCGAGATGCTTGAGTCGACCGGCCAGACCGAGTCCGGCCTCGACCAGCTCGCACGCATCGGCTTCGCGACGCTCGGTCTCCAGACCTACCTCACGGCGGGGCCGAAGGAGTCGCGTGCGTGGACGATCCCGCAGGGTGCCAAGGCGCCCCAGGCGGCCGGCGTCATCCACACGGACTTCGAGAAGGGCTTCATCAAGGCCGAGGTCATCTCGTTCGACGACCTCGTCGAGACCGGCTCCGTCGCCGAGGCCCGCTCCAAGGGCAAGGCCCGCATGGAGGGCAAGGACTACGTCATGCAGGACGGCGACGTCGTGGAGTTCCGCTTCAACGTCTAGCCCGTCGAAAGCGCACGTCGCGTCGTCGACCAGCCCCAACGTCGACGGAATGAGCGCTCTCGGTCGTGGCTACCGCTTCCGCCGCTGTTCCGCGATCCACGTGTGATCGGCGATCGCGGCTGAGACGGCTTCGCGATACTGCGCGCCGTCTGCACTGCGGTACAGATCCCTGCTGAAGAACTGCGATGCAGGTCGGTAAGGCGCACTGTTGTGGACACGTCTGGCGAGGTCGGACAGGACATCGTGGTCGCCCGCGAGGTAGGCGGCGAGCTCGGTGTCGTTCAACCGGATGAGCGCGGAATCGTCGATGAGAGCGCTGTAGCTGTACCTCGCGTCGAGGTAGAGCGAACCCTCCTGCTCGACGAGGAACCACATTCCCGGTTCATGGTCGACGTAGCGCATGTCCATGCCTCGATTCTCCCGGAGGTCCGGAGGTCCGGAGGTCCGGAGGTCCGGAGGTCCGGAGGTCCGGAGGTTCGAGTAGGGGTGTTCCTACCATGAACCGGTTCATCGCAAGGAGTGTGTAACGACTCGCGTTATTAACGAGGTGCGTTATACCCTGCTACGATGATCAGGTCGTTCGGCAACCGGGATACCGAGCGATTGTGGCGTCGGGAACGAGTGCGGTCGATCGATCCTCGGATCCATCGGGTTGCGCTCCGGAAGCTTCGCCAGGTGGGTGCCGCAGAGATGCTCGACGATCTTCGGATCCCACCGGGCAACCGACTCGAGCCGCTCAAGGGCGATCGTGTCGGGCAGCACAGCATCAGGATCAATGACCAGTGGAGAATCTGTTTCGTGTGGACGGACACAGGGCCAGAGGAGGTGGAGATCGTTGACTATCACTGACTCGAGCGGCAAGCTCGCACCGATCCACCCCGGTGAAGTCCTGATGGAGGACTTCATCGAGGGGTTCGGCATCACGCAGAACAAGCTGGCGGTGTCCATCGGAGTCCCACCACGTCGCATCAATGAGATCGTCCACGGCAAACGGTCCATCACAGCGGACACCGCGCTCCGGCTTGCGAAGTACTTCGACACTTCGGCGCAGTTCTGGCTCAACCTGCAGATGCGCTACGAGCTCGATCTCGCCGAGGATCGGCTTTCGCAACAGATCGCGGCGATCACGCCACTGAAGCCTGCTGCCGCGTAGCGTCATACTTCCACGCCGAGAGTGCGCGTTCTGTCGCCTGCGTAAGGGTTTCGGGACAGAACGCGCACTCCGGGTCGAGGCGATCGACCGTCACCACCACCGTCTGGCGCGAGGGACCAGGCCCGCGAGGGCTGCGAGCCCGGCGAAAGCGCTGACCACCCCGAGGAAGCCCACGGGGGTGTCGCGGAGCGGGCCGATGACGAGCAGGGCGCCGAGGCCGAGCGCTGCCACGCCGAATCCGGTGCGCCAGAGTCGCCCGGCCTTCGCCGATGGGCGGCGGTCGGGCAGGTCGGTGGGTCTCGGGCGCGCCCGGCGCCGTGCGCTCAGCGGCGGTCCGCCATCGTCCGGCCCGTCGACGGCACGTCCGAACCCGTCGACCCACGGACCGGCACCGACCTCGGGGCAACGGTCGTGGACGTTGGTGTCGCGGGTCGAGGCATCCGCCGGGTGGGCGGGCATGGCTGCGGCGAGATCCACGTCGAACCTGACGGAACCGTCCGGCAGGAGGGCGTCGTAGCCGACGAACCGCAGCGGCCGTCGGCGCCATCTCGACGAGCCACGGAACGCCGTCGCGCGGACAGCGACGGGACGGTCGGGCGATTCGCGCATGGATCGATGGTGGCACATCGGGTCTCCGTGGTTCAGCACCCTGATGCTTCCGACGTCCCTGCCGCCAGCGCGGTCGTGCTCCGGCGGTACGCTCGATGAGGCGCCACCCGAACGGGCGCCTGGGGGAGGCCACGGGTGACGATCGATCTGGCGAGCATGCTGGTAGTGGCGGTGATCGTCTGCGCCGCCTGCGGGATCTTCTACGGACTCGACAGTGCGCGAACCCTCGCCGGACGCCACATGGCAGCCTGGATGTCCGGATTCGCCACCACCCTGCTCTCCGCGGTCAGCTACCTCGCCGCCACGCTCAACGGCGACTCGGTATGGATCGTCGCCGTCGCCAACGCCGCCATGGTCGCCTCGATCGCCGCCCTGTGGGTCGGGTGCCGGCTGTTCAACGGTCGACGCAGCCTCGTGCTGCTCGGCACCCTCTTCGTCGGCATGACGGCGATCTCCGCCGTCCTCGACCCCACCGACGACCCGGAGTGGGCCGGCACCATCGCTCGGCTCATCTCGCTCACCATGCTGTCGCTCCTGGTCGCGTACGAGGCGCGACGGGGGCGGATGCGAACGGCACCGGCGTCACTGGTGCTCGTCGTGGTCATGATCCTGCACGCGGTGTTCACCGCCGTGCGCCTCGCGGTCTACCTCACGGCGGGTCCTCACTCGGAGATCTTCGAGCGGCTGTTCAGCACGCCCATCGTGACCTACATGAACCTCGTGTTCGTCGTCGCGATCGCCGTCGGCCTCGTCCTCCTGCGCTCCTGGGAGCGCAAGCAGCGCCTCTCCTCGGAGCGGGTGGGCGTCCGCGCGGTGGGGCGCCGGGCGTTCATCGCCGAGGCGACCCGACTCCGCGATGGGCAGCAACCCGATCGTCGCCTCGCGATCCTCGTGGTGGCCATCGACGGCTACGGCGACCTCCGCCGCGCCTACGGGATGGCGACGGCGGGGGAGCTGGAGGCACTGCTCGCAGCCGCGGTCTTCCGTGAGCTGCCGGCCGGGTCCGTCTGCACCCGCGTGTGGAGCGGGACGATCCTCGTGGCCACGTCGGTCGAATCGGGGCCGACCGGCCTCTCGGGTCTCCACGACCTCGCGGCACCGATCGCCGCAGGCTACCGGGAGGCCGTGACGCAGCAGCTCGACGGTTTCGCGGGCGCTGCCAACCTCGGTGTCGCGGTGGATTCGGCCGCGCCGACGCCCGTCGAGACCCTCGTGTCGATCGCACGGACGGCCCGAGCCGACGCGGAGCGGCGAGGCGAATCGGTGCGGGTCGTCGAGTCCGCGTCGGAGACGCAGGACCGCTGACGGCGGGTGCGGCTCAGCGACCCTGGCGCTTCTTGTACGGCAGCGGCTCGCCCTTGACCTTTGGCGCGCGGCCCTTGCCCTTGTTCGCTTTGGCTTTGCCGCCCGGCGCGGGAGCCGACTTCGCTGCTGCTGCCGCAGAGGCGTCGAGTTGGCGACGCGCCTCGATGAGGAACGCGTGGCCGGCGTCCGTCAGCTGCGTGGATTCCACGTCACGGGCGAACAGTTCCGCTCCGACGCTCTCCTCGAGCTTCCGGACGTCGGCGACGACGGTGCTCCGTGGCACACCGAGCGCCTTGGCCGCCTTCGCGAAGTGGAGGGTCTCCGCGGAGGCGACGAAGGAGCGCAGCTGCTTGTGATCCATGCCCTCAGCCTACGGTGACGGCGTCAGGCTGCCGACCAGTGTCGCGTCAGCCACCCAGCTGGTCGCGTCGGCGACGCCGCACGATCACCGAGGCGATACCCGCGAGCAGGCCGAGGCCGAGCAGGGAGCCGGCTGCGATGGCGAGCGTGGATCCCTGGAACCCGGTGTCGGGGAGCCTCGTGATGTCTCCGGCCGGAACCGCCGGCTGACCGGGGACCTGCGGGGTGCCTGGCGGGACGATGACGATCGTCGATTCGATGGAGTCGTCGGGCGCGCCGCCGTTACTCGCGGTGATGGTGACCGTGTAGGTCCCGGGCGTCGTGGGCGTGCCGGTCACGCCACCGGTCACGCTGTCGAGGACGAGTCCCGGGGGCAGGGCACCCGAGGTGACCGTGTACGTGGCGTCGGGGCTGCCGGTGGAGGTGACCGTACTGTCGTAGGTCGTGCCGACGGTGCCGCCGGGGAGCGGAGCGGAGGTGATCTCCGGGCTCGTCGTGACCTCGGAGCCGCTGCCGTCGTCGCAGCCGGTCGGCCGGTTGATGACGGTGTTGATGAGCGTCACGGCGCCGGTGGACGCGAGGAGACGTCCCTCGACGACCGTGCCCGATCCCGTGGAGATGGACGTGTCGGCGAGGACCGTGCCGACGAAGGGAGCGCCGGCGTCCAGCGTTGCCGAGCTGCCGACGCGCCAGAACACGTTGCAGGCGCTCGCGCCGCCGGCGAGGATGATCGATGCACCGGTGAAGGTGTCCAGCCTGCTCGCCGCCTGGAAGACCCAGACCGACTCCGCCGTACCGGTGAGCGTCAGGTTCCCGGACAGGGAGATCACGCCGCCGGAGTAGACGCCTGGGGTGAGGTTCAGGCCGGTGAGTTCACCGACGCCCTGCGTGGTCGGGGTCAGACTGGAAGCGACACCCATCGCGGTGAGGAGATCGTTCTGCGCAAGGGCGGCGGGCTCGTTCGTCACGTTCTGTGTGCCGTTGACGATGCCCGGCGGGAAGCCCGTCACGGAGCTCTCCGGGCTCAGCCCGAGGTCGCCGTTGATCGTGGTCGCGCCGGTGTTGGTGACGGCCGATGCGGCGAGGACGCCGTAGCCGGCTGCCGTGCCCAGGTTGATCGGGCCGTCGATCGTGGTCGCGGCGTTCGCCGGTCCGGCACCGATGGCCAGGAGTCCGACGGTCACGACTGCCGCTGCGGCGAAGAGCCGTGGGCGAGTGCGAGCGGGTCTGGCGCTGCGGGCGGGTGGAGAGAGTTCGAGGCGCATGAAGGCCCCTTCCGTGTGGGAGGGGCGCGAAGCCAAAGAGGATGGCGACATCAACCGCAACTGCTCCCTGTGTAACACCTTCGGGGGGTGCCCAGTCGGTTAGTGCGGAACGCGTACCCGATCGTGATGTCGTGCTATTCGCGGGCGGGCGCGAGGGTGGCGCGGAATGAACGGTCTCCTGCGCTCGGCCCGAGTGAGACGATTGACCCATGACTGCAACGCTCGTGGCCCAAGGCCTGGCCGGAGGACACGGCCACCGCACCCTGTTCGACGGCCTCGATCTGACGGTGGCGCCGGGCGACGTCATCGGCGTCGTCGGGATGAACGGAGCGGGGAAGTCGACGCTGCTGCAGCTCCTCGGCGGCTCGCTCGAACCGCAGGCCGGCACGATCACGCTGTCGCCGTCAGACGCCTTCGTGGGCGCGCTCCCGCAGGAACACGAGCGCGTCATCGGTGAGAGCGTCGCCGCCTACATCGCCCGGCGCACCGGCTGTGCTGCGGCGACCGAGGCGATGGACGCGGCCGCCGCGGCGCTCGCCGAACCCCCGCAGGCCGGCGCGGACCCCGCGGACGTCTACTCCGCCGCCCTCGACCGCTGGTTGGCGAGCGGCGCGGCCGATCTCGAGGAGCGGATCCCCGCGGTCCTCGCCGACCTCGGGCTGGACCTCGACGCGGATGTCACGACCACGATGATGACCTCACTGTCGGGCGGGCAGGCCGCTCGCGTCGGACTGGCGGCGCTACTGCTGTCGCGATTCGACATCGTCCTCCTCGACGAACCGACCAACGACCTCGACCTGGACGGCTTGGAGCGGCTCGAACGCTTCGTGCAGGGATTGCGCGGAGGTGTGGTGCTCGTCAGCCACGACCGCGAGTTCCTCGCCCGCTGCGTCACGCGCGTCCTCGAACTCGACCTCGCGCAGCAGAGCAACCGGGTCTTCGGGGGCGGATACGAGGCCTACCTCGAGGAGCGCGAGGTCGCCAGGCGGCACGCCCGCGACGCCTATGACGAGTTCGCCGACAAGAAGGCGGATCTCGTCGGTCGCGCCCGGGTGCAGCGGGAGTGGTCCAGCCAGGGCGTGCGGAACGCGATGAAGAAGGCGCCCGACAACGACAAGATCCGGCGGAAGGCCTCGGCGGAGTCCTCGGAGAAGCAGGCCCAGAAGGTCCGGCAGATGGAGAGCCGCATCGCTCGGCTGGACGAGGTCGAGGAACCACGCAAGGAGTGGCAGCTGCAGTTCACGATCGGCAGCGCACCGCGCTCGAGCACGGTCGTCGCGACGCTCTCCGAGGCCGTCGTCCGGCAGGGCGACTTCCAGCTCGGCCCCCTGTCGCTCCAGGTGAACGTGGGCGATCGCATCGGCATCACGGGGCCCAACGGCGCCGGCAAGTCCACCCTGCTCGCAACGCTGCTCGGTCGTCGCGAACCCGACGCGGGCAGCGCGAGCCTCGGCTCCAGTGTGCGGATCGGCGAGATCGACCAAGCCCGCTCATTGCTCGTCGGCTCGGAGCCACTCGCCGACCGCTTCGAGGCGATCGTGCCCGACCTCAGCCCGGGAGAGGTCAGGACGCTGCTGGCGAAGTTCGGGCTGAAGGCCGACCACGTGAACCGGCCCGTCGACGAGTTGTCGCCGGGGGAGCGCACCCGCGCCGGGCTCGCCGTGCTCCAGGCGACGGGGATCAACCTGCTGGTCTTGGACGAGCCGACGAACCACCTCGACCTCGCAGCCATCGAACAGCTCGAGGAGGCACTCGAGAGCTACGACGGAACACTCCTCCTCGTCACCCACGACCGCCGCATGCTCGACACCGTCCGAATCGAACGGCGATGGGTCGTCGAGGCCGGCCAGGTCTCGGAGCGCTAGCCCGCGGCGTCGCGGCTCAGAGGCCGCGGACGAGCGCGTCACGCAGTTCGGGTCCGATGTCCTCGGGAACGTCGACGTCGACTGCAAGCGCCTGGATCGCCCGGCTGTAGTAGTTGCGGGCGGCCGCAGCGAGGGTGATGTCGAGGATCTCCCGGTCGGAGAAGCCGTGCTGGCGCAGGATCAGGCTGTCGGCGTCGGTCATCCGGTCCGAGTCGCGACCCACTCGTTCCGCGTAGGCCATCATCGCGACCTCCGCGGGGCTCAGGCCGGCGTCGCGATAGTCCGCCGCGATGCGCACGAGCTGGTCCTCCTCGAACAGCGACAGCGATCTCCGGCCGTGAGCGAGACGGCAATGCCGTGACCGCGTCCCTCGCGCCGCGGCGAGCGTCACGAGCTCGTAGCGTCGCAGGCCGAGCGGTCGGGCGATCTCACCGATCAGCGCCTCCCACGCGGCGTAGGCCCCGGGGTTCAACGCCATCACCTTCGTGTGCGCCGCGACGAATCCCTGGTCGGCGATGTCGTCGTCATACATCGCGGCCGTCGTCGCATCGGCATCGGCTTCGGGAATGGTGCGGAGGATCGACATGTCGGCCACCTCGTCGGAACGGGTCGCGGGCCGGGCGTCCGCGGCTACCGTTCATGATGGCACTCGAGATCGGCGCTGTCAGAACCCGTTTCCGGCGGGTCTCGGCGATCACATCGGCGTCCCCGGCCCCGGTTGTCGCCGGGGGAGACCCGCGCCCCGACAATGAGCGAGGACCCCGCGGCGTTCGCCAGGCGGGGTCCTCGTCGTTCAGAGGGCGCGTCAGTCGCGCAGCTGCTCCTTGTAGTCGTTCTTCGCCTCGGTGGTGTCGCGCTCGGCCTCGGCCTTCTTCACGTCGGCCTCCGCCTGCTTCACCTTCGCGTCGGCCTTGGCCTCGTCGACCTTGTCGCCGATCCGGTCCTTGGCGTCTTCGACGGTCTCGCCGATCTTCCGGCCGGTCGCCTCAGCAGCGTCCTTGGCGTTGTCCAGGAATCCCATGTCAGCTCCGTCTCTGATCCCGACTCTCGGTCACCGTTCAAGCCTCGCGGGCCCGCGCCCGCGCGGCAACCACTTGTGTTCCGAGGCGTGGACGGCTAGATCATGAGACGATCCGGCGCGGGTGGGCGTCGTCCCTCAGGGAGCGGGGGCGCCACCGTCGGTCGGGGTCGCGTGCGGCAGCCAGTCCTTGAGGATGACCTCCTCCGGGTCGACCAGACGCTCCGTGTGGAGGTCGTACTCCGGGTCACGCTCGGCGAGGAACCGGGTGACGGCGTCAGCGTCCTCGTTGTCGTGTCGACGTCGTGCGCGGTCTGCCGCGTCCTGCTCGGTGCTCATGGATCCCACCGTAGCCCAGCCTCCGGCGGTGAGCGCCGCCAGACACCCGGCGTCGGACACCCGGCACCGAGCGCCCGGCCGGATCCGTCCGGTCGGGCGTCGTGGGGTTCAGCGGAGACCCGCGACGGCCTCCACCGAGGCGACGACGGCGTTCGCCGTCCGGTCCAGCTCGGCCGCGGTGACGGCGGCGGTCCAACTGAAGCGCACGGCGGTCTGCGCGACCTCCGGAGCGATGCCGATCGCGAGGAGGACCGGTGACGGCTCGTCGCTGCCGGCGGCACACGCGGAGCCGCTCGAGGAGATGACGCCCCGCCGTTCGAGTTCGAGGAGGACCGCCTCGCCGGAGGTCCCGGGGAACACGAACGATGCGATACCCGGTAGGCGTCGTTCGGGGTGGCCCGTCAACCGAGCGCGCGGGACTTCTGTCAGGACCCTCGCGATGAACGCGTCACGCAGCCTGCTGACGCGGTCGACCGCTTCCACCCGATCGCGCTCGGCGAGCTCCAGCGCCGTCGCGAGCCCGACAGCGGCGGCCACCTGTTCGGTCCCACTCCGGCGACCGCGTTCCTGACCGCCGCCGTGCAGGAGCGGTTCCAGCGGCAGGGAGCCGCGCACGGCGAGCAGTCCGACGCCCTTCGGAGCACCGAGCTTGTGGCCGGCGAGGCTCAGCGCGTCCACGCCGAGGCGATCCAGTCCGAGCGGCAGCCAGCCCGCGGCCTGCACGGCGTCGGTGTGGAACGGGACGCCTGCGGCCTGGACGACGCCTCCGAGCGCCGACAGGTCCTGGACCGTGCCGATCTCGTTGTTGGCCGCCATCACCGAGACGAGCACTGTGTCCGGCCGCAGTGCAGCGGCGAGTTCGGCCGGGTCGACCAGGCCGGTCCCGTCCACCGGGAGGACGGTGGCCTCGACCCCGTGGAACCGCGTGAGGTACGCGACCGATTCCGCGACCGCCTCGTGCTCGATCGGCGAGGTGACGACATGGCGTCCGCGATCGAGGGCCGCCAGGGTGATGCCCTTGACTGCGAGGTTGTCCGCTTCGGTGCCGCCCGAGGTGAACACCACGTCGCCAGGTCGGACGCCCAGCACGGTCGCGACGCGTCGCCGGGCGTCCCGCAACGCCCCGGCCGCCGCCTCGCCGACGGTGTGATGGCTCGACGGGTTGCCGAAGGTGCTCGTCAGGTACGGCCACATCGCCTCGAGCACCTCGGGGCGCACCGGCGTCGTCGCCGCGTTGTCGAGGTAGAGCATCTCAGTCGACCGAGACGTCGAGTCCGAGGTCGAGGGAGCGGACACTGTGCGTGAGGGCACCGGAGGAGATGACGTCCACACCGGTCTCCGCGATGGCCCGCACCGTCGACAGCGTCACGTTCCCGCTCGCCTCCACGATGGCGCGGCCGGCGATCAGCGCGACGCCCTCGCGGAGCTCGTCGACGCTGAAGTTGTCGAGCATGATCGTGTCGACGCCCGCTGCGAGCACCGCCTCGATCTGGTCCAGACGGTCGACCTCGACCTCGATCGTCGTCGTGTGCGGGAGCTCCTCGCGAGCCCGCAGCAAGGCCTCGGTGACGGTCAGGCCGCGCTCGAGGAGGACCGCCAGGTGGTTGTCCTTGACCATGACGGCGTCGGAGAGCGAGTGGCGGTGGTTGTGTCCGCCGCCCGATCGCACCGCGTGGCGCTCGAAGACGCGCAGGCCCGGGGTCGTCTTCCGGGTGTCGACGATGCGGGCGCGGGTGTCCGACACGGCTTCGACGTAGGCCGCAGTGGTGGTCGCGATGCCGCTCATCCGCTGCACGAAGTTCAGGGCGACGCGCTCAGCGGTCAGGACGGCACGCGCCGGACCCGACACCATGGCGATGGTGTCGCCCGCAGCGAACCGTTCGCCGTCGGCGACGAGGAACGCGACCGTGATGCGTGGGTCGGTCAGTCGGAACGCCGCCTCGAACACGGCCGACCCGCTGAAGACGCCCGCCTCGCGCGCGGTCAGGGATGCCGAGGCCGTGGCGTCCTCCGGGATGAGGGTCGCCGCCGTCAGGTCGCCCCACGGGGCGTCCTCGACGAGGGCCGCGGTGACGGTGGTGTCGATGAGGTGTGGGGTCAGCATGGTGCGAGCACGGTTCCGTTCACGGATGGGTGGGTGGTGGGCTGGGGCGCGTCGGCCGAGGTGGCGAGGATGATCGCGATGGGCGACGCCTGATCCGGATCGACACCGGGATGGTCGTCCCTGGCGTGGGCGCCGCGTGACTCGGTGCGCGCGAGGGCACCGGCGACTACGGCGCGGGCGAGCAGCAGGAGGTTGCGGTCCTCGGCGGCCGCGACCGATCGCGGAGTGGTGACGACGTCGTCGAGCTCGGCTGACCAGCGGTCCAGGGTCCGGCGCGCGCGCTCGAGACCACTTGCGTCACGGACCAGTCCGGCGTCCCGCCACATCACGGCGTGGAGTGCCGCTCGGCTGAACGGCTCGACGTGATCCGCTGGGAGCCGGCGATCGTCTTCGGCCGCAAGGGGATCCAGGACGACCCGCTGACCGCCGAGCCTCGGGCGACCGGCGAGGGGACCCGGTGCCGCATCGATCGCCGCGACGGCGCGGGCCGCGAAGACGGCACCCTCGAGGAGCGAGTTGGAGGCGAGGCGGTTGGCGCCGTGGACGCCCGTGCGTGCGACCTCACCGACAGCCAGGAGCCCCGGCAGGGTGGTCCGGCCGTCGAGATCCGTGGCGACGCCGCCCATCCAGTAGTGGGCAGCCGGGGCGACGGCGACCGGTGTGCGTGACCAGTCCACGCCGGAGGCTCGGAGGTGCTCGTCGATCCCCGGGAACCGCGCGGCGAGGCGGTCAGCACCGAGCGCGGTCGCGTCGAGCGTCACCGGCGCGCCACCCTGCGCTGCCATGGTCCGCGCGATCCCGCGGGCGACCACGTCGCGCGGTGCCAGCTCGGCGTCGGGGTGCAGCGCCCGCATGAAACGTTCACCGTTCACATCCCGGAGGACGGCCCCCTCACCGCGGACGGCCTCGGAGACGAGGAAGCTGCCGGGTGCGGCGAGCGCGGTCGGGTGGAACTGGACGAACTCCACGTCGGCCAGCACCGCTCCAGCACGGAGCGCCGCAGCGGCGCCGTCGCCCGTCGCCACCGCCGGGTTGGTCGTGAACGGGTAGAGCTGTCCGACACCGCCGGTGGCGAGGATCACCTGGTCGGCGTCGACGGTGAACGCACCGCGCTCGGAGGACCGGAGGTGTGCACCGGTGACCGTCCCGGCGGTGACGACCAGGTCGACGAGGACGGTGTGCTCCAGCACGGTGACCCGCCGGGCCGCAAGCGTCTCGACGAGTGCCGTCTCGATCGCCGCGCCGGTCGCGTCACCACCGGCGTGCAGCACCCGGGGGTAGGAGTGGGCCGCTTCGAGGCCCTTAGCGAAGCCGTCGCCGTCGCGGTCGAACGCCACGCCGAAGGCGATGAGCTCGCGGATCCGTTCGGGCCCCTCGGTGCAGAGCACCCGCACGGCCTCCTCTTCGCACAGCCCCGCGCCAGCCAGCAGCGTGTCCCGGACGTGGTCCTCGACGCGGTCGTCGTCGAACATGACCCCGGCGATCCCGCCCTGCGCATAGCGCGTGTTGCTCTGGCCGAGGACGTCCTTGGTGACGACCACCACCTCGTGCCGTTCACTCGCCTGGATCGCGGCCACGAGACCGGCGATCCCGCTCCCGACCACGAGCACCGTCGCCATGTCAGACGGCCTGGGTTCCGGGGGCGACCGGCGGCTTCGCGGCGAGCATGCGCTCGAGCGACAGTCGCGCCGGGACGGCCACGTCGTCGGAGACGGTGATGCGGTTGAGCACCTCGCCCGCGACGAGTCCCTCGAGCACCCAGGCCAGGTAGCCGGGGTGGATGCGGTACATCGTCGAGCAGGGGCAGATCACGTCGTCGAGGCAGAAGATCGTGTGCTGCGGGTACTGCGCGGCGAGGCGCTGCACCATGTTGATCTCGGTGCCGATCGCGAACGTGGTGCCGTCGGGCGCCGCCGCGATGGCCTTCTGGATGTAGTCCGTCGATCCCGCCTCGTCGGCGGCGTCGACGACCGCCATCGGGCACTCGGGGTGCACGATGACCCGGACGCCGGGGTGCTGCGCCCGGGCGCGGTCGATCTGGTCGACGGTGAACCGCTTGTGCACCGAGCAGAAGCCGTGCCACAGGATGACCTCGGCCTGCTCGAGGTCGGTCGCCTCGTTGCCGCCGAGCGGGCGGTTCGGGTTCCACATCGGCATGTGCTCGAGCGGCACGCCCAGCTTCTTCGCGGTGTTCCGACCCAGGTGCTGGTCCGGGAAGAACAGCACCCGCTGTCCGCGCTCGAAGGCCCACCGCAGGACCGTCTCCGCGTTGCTGGACGTGCAGACGATCCCGCCGTGCCGACCGCAGAAGCCCTTGAGTGCCGCCGAGGAGTTCATGTAGGTGACGGGGATGACCGGTACCCGGCCGTCGGCGTCCGGTTCGGTCCCGTAGAGCGCCTCGAGGGCCTCCCACGCCTCCTCGACCTGGTCGATGTCCGCCATGTCGGCCATCGAGCATCCGGCGGCGAGGTTCGGAAGGATCACGGCCTGCTCGGGTCCGGACAGGAGGTCGGCGGTCTCGGCCATGAAGTGCACGCCGCAGAACACGATCGCCTCGGCCTCGGTGCGTGCCTTGGCCGCGTTCGCGAGCTGGAAGGAGTCGCCGATGTAGTCGGCGTGCTGGACCACCTCGTCCCGCTGGTAGAAGTGTCCGAGGATCACGACGCGGTCTCCGAGGGTCTGCTTCGCGGCCACGATGCGGCGGTGGAGCTCATCGTTGGAGGCGTCGCGATAGGCGGCCGGGAGCTGGCCCTGCCGAGGCGAACCGGTCGGGATGACGTCGCCCATCGACGCGCCGGGGCCGTAGCTCGGCGGCTGCAGGTCGAACACCCAGGGCCCGGCCGCGAGTTCGGGCGCGCAGGTCGCGCCGTCGGACGCACCCTCGGTGATCTGCTGGATGGTGTCGTCGACGGATGCGGTGATGGTCATGCTGGCTCCTCGGACTGCTGACGGGTGGTCGGGGTGGACGTCGTGGGCCTGCGGCTCGTCGACCGGCCGGGCGACGGGGTCTCCGGTCGGGTGACGGGCTGGGTCCACCGGTAGAGCCGCGCCGGGCGGTGGCGCCCACCGGTGCGGAGTTCGTCGGTCTGCAGGACGAGACCGGAGGACTCGACCTGGCGTCGGAAGTTCGCGGGGTCGAGCTGCTTCTGCAACACCGCCTCGTGCACCTCCCGGAGTTCGGAGAGGGTGAAGGTCTCGCCGAGGAAGGCGTGCGCGATGTGGCTGTACTCCAGCTTGTTGCGGAGCCGCCACAGGGCGTACTCGACGATGTCGCGGTGGTCGAACGCCAACGGGGGGAGTGCGTCGGCCGGGAACCAGCGGACGTTCTGGCCGAGCCGCGTTCGCTTCGCCTCGTCGGACCCGACGAGCGCCCAGTAGACGATCGAGACGACCCGCTCGGCGGGGGAACGGTCGAGGTCGCCGAACGCGTACAGCTGCTCGAGGTACCGCGGGCGGAGTGAGGTGGTCGCCTCCAGGGTCGACGCGGCCGCATCCACGAGGGATTCAGCCGCACCGAGCGGACCGCCCGGCAGTGCCCAGAGGCCGTCGTAGGGCTCGCGGATGCGTCGCACCAGGGGAAGCCAGATCCCCGGCGTCGAGTCGGTCGCGCCGAACCCGTCATCGGCCCGGAGCGTGAAGATGACCGTCGAGACTGCGAGGCCGACCTGCTGCTCCGCCTGCTCCGCGGGAGTCGTCGATCGTTGCATGGGGATCTCCGCGTTCCGGAGCACCGGCGGCACTTCAGGTAGAAATGACCTGTACTCGATACAGGCTTAGTGTACACCTGACTCGAACAAGGTCCTGCGCCGAGGCGACCACTCGCGATATGCTGGCGGCTCAATCGAACATCGGGCCGCAAACACGATGCGGGAGAGCCGGTACGCCGGCACCGAAGGAGCAAGCCTCCCCGCCAATCTCTCAGGTCCTGTACCGCATCGGACTGGCCACTCTGGAAAGCAGCGCACGTTCGTGGTGCGCTCGCCGACGGTGAAAGCAGTGTCCGCAGCAGCGGCGCTCGTGAAGCTCTCAGGCCAATGACAGAGGGGGAGTTCCCAACGGGCACCGTCAGGTGTCCGCAGCGCACCACGCGACCCCGGAGAACTCGTGACCGACCTCGAACGAACCAGCCCGCTCCACGCCGTCCACGAAGCCGCCGGCGCGAGCTTCACGGACTTCGCCGGGTGGCAGATGCCCGTGCGGTACTCGAGCGACCTCGCCGAGCACCACGCCGTGCGCACCGCCGCCGGCATCTTCGACATCTCCCACATGGCTGAGATCCAGGTCGTGGGCGACGACGCAGCCGACTTCCTCGACCAGGCGCTCGCGGGCAAGCTGTCCGCCATCGACCTGCTCCAGGCCAAGTACTCCCTGCTGCTGAACGAGGCCGGTGGCATCATCGACGACCTCGTGGTCTACCGCAATGGCGAGCACGAGTACCTCGTCGTCGCGAACGCGGGCAACCACGATGCGGTCGTCGCAGCGCTCACCGAGCGGGCCGCGGCGTTCGAGCACGTGGTCGTCATGGACCGCAGCGACGAGATCGCGCTCATCGCCGTCCAAGGACCCGCCTCCCGCGCCATCCTCCAGGCGACCGAGGGGCTCCATATCCTCGACGAACTGCCCTCCCTCGACGAGGTGAAGTACTACCGCGCGACGGGTGCCTCCTTCGAGAACGGCACGGTCTTCATCGGACGCACCGGCTACACCGGCGAGGACGGGTTCGAGCTGTACGTCGACGCCGCCGACGCCGTGGAGCTGTGGAACGCCATCGTCGCCGCCGGGACGCCGCTCGGACTGGTCCCCGCCGGGCTCGCCAGTCGCGACACGCTCCGCCTCGAAGCCGGCATGCCGTTGTACGGCCACGAACTCGGCCCGGACATGCTGCCCGTGCAGGCCGGACTCGGCCGCGTCGTCGCACTCGGCAAGCACGGCACGTTCATCGGTCGCGACGCCGTCGAGGCCGGTCCGGCGGACGACGCACCGGTGCTCGTCGCACTCGTCTCCGAGGGGCGTCGCGCCGGTCGTGCCGCTTACCGCGTCCTCGCCGGCGACACGACGGTCGGGGAGGTGACGAGCGGGGCACTGTCGCCCACCCTCGGCCACCCGATCGCCATGGCCTACGTGCACCCCGACCACGCCGAGCCGGGCACCGTGCTCGACATCGACGTCCGCGGCACGCGGATCCCCGCGACCGTCACCACGCTCCCCTTCTATTCGAGAGAGAAGTAACCCATGGCCGACAAGACCACCCTCAAGTACACCGCCGAGCACGAGTGGATCCGCGTCGAGGGCGATCTCGCCGTCATCGGGATCACCGACTACGCCGCCGAGAAGCTCGGCGACGTCGTCTTCGTGGACCTCCCCGCCGTCGGCGCGGCGCTCTCGGCCAGCACCGTGGTCGGCGAGATCGAGTCCACGAAGTCCGTCGGCGAGCTCTTCGCCCCGCTCGACGGCGAGGTCGTCGAGGCCAACGACGCCGTCGTCGACGACCCGTCGCTCGTCAACAGCGACCCGTTCGGTGCCGGCTGGCTCGTCTCGGTCCGGTACGACGCGCTGCCCGACACGCTCCTCAGCTGGGACGACTACGCCGCGCTGGTGGGCGAGTGATGGCGGACCGCTTCGCAGAACGGCACATCGGAACCGACACCGCCGCCCAGGCGACGATGCTCGCCGCCGTCGGGTACGACAGCGTCGACGCTCTGCTCGCCGCGGCCGTCCCGTCCGCCATCACGGCCGCCGAACTCGCCTCGTCGAGCATCCCCGACGCCGCGACCGAGCGCGCGGCACTCGCCGAACTCCGTGAGCTCGCCGGCCGCAACACGGTGAACCGGAGCCTGATCGGTCTCGGCTACTTCGACACGATCACACCGGCGGTCATCAAGCGGAACGTGCTCGAGAACCCCTCCTGGTACACGGCCTACACGCCGTACCAGCCCGAGATCTCGCAGGGCCGCCTCGAAGCGCTCATCAACTTCCAGACGATGGTCGCCGACCTCACCGGTCTCGACACGGCCAACGCCTCGATGCTCGACGAGAGCACCGCGGTCGTCGAAGGCATGCTCCTCGCGCGCCGGGCCTCGAAGCTCGCCGACGCGACGTTCATCGTCGACGCCGACGCGTACCCGCAGACGAAGGCGCTCCTCCAGAGCCGAGCCGAAGCGGTCGGCATCGACCTCGTCGAGCTGCCGTTGTCCACCACCTCGCCCGAGGACCTCCCGGCGGCGTTCGGCGTCTTCGTGCAGTACCCCGGCGCCTCCGGGCTCGTGTGGGACCCGTCGGCGGTCATCGCGGCGGTCAAGGCGGCCGGCGGCGTGTCGGTCGTCGCAGCCGATCTCCTCGCCCTCACGCTCATCTCCTCGCCCGGTTCCCTCGGCGCGGACATCGCGGTCGGGACGAGCCAGCGCTTCGGCGTGCCGATGGGCTTCGGCGGGCCGCACGCTGGGTACCTCGCGGTCCGCAAGGGCCTCGAGCGCCAGATGCCCGGTCGCCTCGTCGGCGTCAGCCAGGACGCGGCGGGTCACCCCGCCTACCGGCTCACGCTGCAGACGCGTGAGCAGCACATCCGCCGTGAGAAAGCCACGAGCAACATCTGCACGGCCCAGGTCCTGCTGGCGGTCATGGCCGCGATGTACGCGGTGTACCACGGGCCCGACGGGCTCAAGCGGATCGCGCAGTCGGTGCACGCGACCACCGCGAGTGCAGCCCGTCTGCTGGGGTCGGCGGGTGTCGAGGTGCTCACGGAGCACTACTTCGACACCCTGCAGGTACGCGTCGCCGACAGCGCAGCGGTGGTGGCGGGTGCGCACGACCGCGGCCTCCTGCTGTGGGCCGTCGACGAGACGACCGTCTCGATGAGCTTCGACGAGGTGAGCGCGGTCGAGAGCGTCGTCCCGACGCTCGTCGAGGTGCTCACGACCGCTGGGAACGCCACCCCCGGAGAGCCGTCGGCGTACGTCTTCGACGAGGGGTCGTCCGCCTCGGCGTTCGGTCCGAGTGCCGTGTCGGAGTACCCGGCCGCGCTTGCCCGCGAGACCGAGTACCTGACGCACCCGGTGTTCAACACGCACCACTCGGAGACCGCCATGATGCGGTACCTCAAGCAGCTGGCCGACCGCGACTACGCGCTCGACCGGGGGATGATCCCGCTGGGTTCATGCACGATGAAGCTCAACGCCGCCACCGAGATGGAGGCCGTCACCTGGCCCGAGTTCGCCGGGCTGCACCCGTTCGCCCCGCGTGAGGACGTGGCCGGGTCGCTCGAACTCGTCGACCAGCTCGAGACCTGGCTGGCCGAGGTCACCGGGTACGACTCCGTGTCGCTCCAGCCGAACGCCGGCAGCCAGGGCGAGCTCGCCGGTCTCCTCGCCATCCGCGGCTACCACCGCGCGAACGGCGACGAGCAGCGGACGGTCTGCCTCATCCCGTCGAGCGCGCACGGCACGAACGCGGCCTCCGCCGTCCTCGCCGGCATGCGTGTGGTCGTCGTCGCGTGCGACGAGCAGGGCAACGTCGACCTCGACGACCTCCGGTCGAAGATCGAGGCCAACGCCGAGTCCCTCGCCGCGCTCATGATCACCTACCCGTCCACCCACGGCGTGTACGAGCACGAGGTGAAGACGATCACCCAGGCCGTGCACGACGCCGGCGGCCAGGTCTACGTCGACGGCGCGAACCTCAACGCACTGCTCGGCTACGCACGGTTCGGCGAGTTCGGCGGCGACGTCTCGCACTTGAACCTGCACAAGACGTTCTGCATCCCGCACGGCGGCGGCGGCCCCGGTGTCGGGCCGGTCGCTGCGAAGGCGCACCTCGCGCCGTTCCTGCCCGGTCATCCGCTGGCGCAGCGCGCCGAGCACCCGCTGCTCGGCGGCGGGACGGTCGTGCACGACGGCGGTCCGATCTCGGCGGCTCCCTACGGCAGCCCGAGCATCCTGCCGATCTCGTGGGCGTACGTCCGCATGATGGGTTCGGAAGGGCTCCGCGAGGCGACCGGGGCCGCGGTGCTCGCGGCGAACTACATCGCTGCGCGACTGCGCGACCACTATCCCGTCCTGTACACGGGCGACAGCGACCTCGTGGCGCACGAGTGCATCCTCGACCTCCGTCCGCTCAAGGAGGCGACCGGGATCTCCGTCGACGACGTGGCGAAGCGCCTCGTCGACTACGGCTTCCACGCGCCGACGATGTCGTTCCCGGTCGCGGGGACGCTCATGGTCGAGCCGACCGAGAGTGAGGACCTCACCGAGGTCGACCGCTTCGTCGACGCGATGATCGCGATCAAGGCGGAAGCGGACGCCGTCGCGGCGGGCGAGTGGCCTGCCGACGACAACCCGCTCGTCGGGGCGCCGCACACGGCCCAGTCGGTCATCGAGGGGGAGTGGACGCACGCGTACTCGCGTGAGCTCGCCGTCTACCCGGTGCATACGCTCGTGCGCACGAAGTACTGGCCGCCGGTGCGTCGCATCGACCAGGCGTACGGCGACCGCAACCTCGTGTGCGCCTGCCCGCCGCCCGAGGCCTTCGCCTAGCCGGTCCATGAGCACTCCCTCGCCCATTCGTGGGCGAGGGAGTACTCGTTCGCCCACTGATGGGCGAACCGGCCGTCAGGAGGACGGCGTCGCGGCGAAGATCTCCGGCCACCAGGCGACGGCGAGCGGGAAGCCCGCGAACGAGATGATGTCGATGACCGTGTGCGCGACGACGAGGGGCATCACCCGACCCCAGCGCTTGTAGCACCAACCGAACGCGATGCCCATGGCGACGTTGCCGAAGAACGGCCCGATGCCCTGGTACAGGTGGTAGCTCCCGCGGAGGACGGCGGTCGACAGGATGATCGTCCACCACCCCCACCCGATCTCGCGGAGCCTGGTGTACAGGTAGCCGATGATGATGACCTCCTCCTGGAGGCCGGCGCGGAGGGCGGAGAAGACGAGCATCGGGATCGTCCACCAGTACATGGTGTCGGGGAACGTCGAGACCGCGACCGTGACGCCGAGTGCGCGGCCCAACGCGTACACACCGATGCCTGGGACACCGATCGCGGCGACGAGCAGCAGACCGCGGCCGAGGTCGCGTCCGGGGGAGCGGAGGTCGAGTCCCATCCGCGCGAAGCCGCTGCGTCCGGGCTGCCAGAGCAGGTAGATGACGAGGGCGACCGGCGCGAGCTGGAAGAAGAGCCCGAGGAACTGGTAGCTGAAGTCGAGCCACTCCCGGGTGGCCTGCGTGGTGTTGATCGCCGCAGATTGATCGGAGAGCGGTGGCCCCGCCGTGAGCTTCGCGATGAGCGAGATGATCGAGTACACCGCCGACGCCCCGAGGCTCAGCGCGAGGACGATGCCGATCTCCCACCACCGACGGCTGTTTCCGGCGCCCTCGGGGAGGTACGGTCCCCGCTCGGTGGTGTTCTGCTCGCTCACCGGTCCATTCTGCTGTCTGGTGGCTCCGAGCGCACCGCATACCATCTGCACGTCCGCTCGGCGGATATCGGGAGATGAACGCCTTACGTATCCGGAACGAGGAAACGACCGCACGAGTTTTGCGATCATGATCGTTCTGTTGCGTCGTGGGCGGGATCCGTGCACGAAAAAGCATCCGTGAGCAACAATCCGGCGATTGGGTTACCGCTGTGTAACGTTTGGCGTCCCAGTTTGCTCGCCGTCCTGCTTCTGCTTATCGTCAGAGTATTCAAAGAGCGATCCAGCGCACACGATGCGCTGTTTTCGCTTGCCCTTTCCCCAAGGAGGAACTGTGAAGTTCAGTCGGTTCGGCTCTGCCGCCGCCATCATCGCAGCAGGGGCTCTCGTCCTCACCGGTTGTTCCGGTGGCGGTTCCAGCAGCGAGAGCACCAGCAGCGCATCATCCGTCATCACGACCAACGGCTCCGAGCCGGAGTCGGGCCTCATCCCCAGCGACACCAACGAGGTCGGTGGCGGAAAGATCATCGACGAGGTCTTCGCAGGCCTCCGCTACTACGCGGCCGACGGCAAGCCGGTCGATGACCTGGCCGAGTCGATCGACACCGATGACTCGACCACCTTCACGATCAAGATCAAGGCTGATCAGAAGTTCACCAACGGCGACCCCGTCACCGCTGACTCGTTCGTCATGGCATGGCAGGACGCCGTCGTCAACCTCCGCAAGAACGCCTCGTTCTTCGCTGACGTCGAGGGCTACAACGAGACCGGCCAGCCCCTGACGGGCCTGAGCGTCGTGGACGACACCACCTTCACGGTGAAGCTGTCCGCACCTGCATCGGACTTCCCGCTGCGTCTGGGCTACTCCGCCTTCTACCCGCTGCCCGCTGCAGCGTTCGACGCGGCCGGCAAGGTCACGGACGAGTTCGGACAGAACCCGATCGGCAACGGCCCGTACAAGGTCGACGGCGACAAGGCTTGGAAGCACAACGAGTCGATCAAGCTCGTCAAGAACGACGAGTACAAGGGTGGCCGCGAAGCCAAGAACGGTGGCCTGACCATCACGTTCTACAAGGACTTCGACAGCGCCTACGCCGACCTGCTGAGCGGCAACCTCGACGTCCTGGACCAGATCCCGGACTCCGCGCTCTCCACCTACCAGGACGACCTGGGCGACCGCGCGGTCAACCAGCCGGCCGCGGTGTTCCAGTCCTTCACGATCCCGGCTCGCCTCCCGCACTTCAGCGGTGAAGAGGGTCAGCTGCGTCGTCAGGCCATCTCGTACGCGATCAACCGTGAAGAGATCACCAAGGTCATCTTCAACGGGACCCGCACGCCGGCGACCGACTTCACCTCGCCGGTCATCGACGGCTACTCGAAGGACATCGAAGGTAACGACGTCCTCAAGTACAACGAGAAGAAGGCCAAGGAACTCTGGGCCGAGGCCGACGCCATCTCCCCGTGGGACGGCTCCTTCCAGATCGCGTACAACGCCGACGGGCCGCACCAGGCCTGGGTCGACGCAGTGACCAACGGCATCAAGAACGTCCTGGGCATCGAGTCCTCGGGCGTCCCGGTCGCCGTCTTCGGTGACTTCCGTGCCGGCATCACCAACCGCTCCATCGAGACGGCGTTCCGCTCCGGATGGCAGGCCGACTACCCGGGTCTGTACAACTTCCTCGCTCCGCTCTACGCGACCGGTGCTTCCTCGAACGACGGTGACTACTCGAGCCCCGAGTTCGACAAGCTCCTCTCCGAGGGTTCGTCCGAGACCGACCTGGACGCTGCGAACAAGAAGTTCCAGGACGCCCAGGCGGTCCTCTTCAAGGACCTGCCGGCCATCCCGCTGTGGTACCAGAACGTGAGCGGCGGCTTCGGCGAAGGCGTGCAGAACGTCGAGTTCGGTTGGAACTCGGTGCCGCTGTACTACGAGATCACCAAGTAGTCTTGTAGCGGCATAGCTGGGTGGGTCCGGTTCTTCCGGGCCCACCCAGCTTCACGAGTTCAGGAGTCCCACACCATGGGCGGTTACATTCTTCGTCGTGTCCTGCAGGCTATCCCCGTACTGCTCGGCACGACCTTCCTCATCTATTTCATGGTCTTCGCGTTGCCCGGTGATCCCGTGCTCGCATTGTTCGGCGACAAGACGCCGAGCGCCGCGCAGATCGCTCAACTCAACGCCGAGTACAACCTCGACAAGCCGTTCATCGTGCAGTACTTCCTGTACCTCGGCGGTATCTTCACCGGCGACCTCGGAACGTCCTTCTCCGGGCAGCCGGTCAGCGAGATCCTCGCGCAGGCCTTCCCGGTCACGCTGCGGCTCGCCGTCATCGCCGTCTTCTTCGAGATGGTCGCCGGCATCACGATCGGTCTCATCTCCGGCATCCGCAAGGGCGGCATCTTCGACGCCTCGTTCCTCGTGGTCAGCCTGATCCTCATCTCGCTCCCCGTCTTCGTCATCGCGTTCGTCGCGCAGTACGTGTTCGGGATCCAGCTCGGGTGGTTCAGACCGACGGTCGGCCCGGGCGCGCCGATACAAGACCTCTTACTTCCCGCACTGGTCCTCGCCACCATCAGCTTCGCGCAGATCGTCCGGCTGACGCGGTCCTCGGTCATCGAGACGCAGTCGCTCGACTTCGTCCGGACGGCGTACTCGAAGGGCCTCAGCCGTCGCCGGGTCATCCCCGTGCACATCCTTCGCAACTCGCTGATCCCGGTCGTTACCTACCTCGCGGTGGACTTCGGTGTGCTGATCGTCGGCGCCACGGTGACCGAGGGCATCTTCAACGTCCCGGGTGTCGGCCGCACGCTCTACCAGGCCATCCTCCGAGGAGAAGGCCCGACCGTGGTGTCCTTCGTGACGGTGATGGTGTTGTTCTACCTCATCATCAACCTCGTCATCGACCTCTTCTACGCCGTGCTCGACCCAAGGATCCGCTATGTCAAGTAATGATCAGGAGCCGACGATCAAGCGATCCCCGAATCACTTCGTCGCGCCGCTCGAAGAGACCCCGCTCGCGGTCATCGACGCCGTCAAGGTCGACGAGAAGGTCAGCAACCTGTGGACCGACGCGTGGGCGTTCATGCGTCGTCGTCCCATGTTCTGGATCTCGTCCGTCCTCATCCTGCTGGTCGTGGTCGTGGGCCTGTTCCCCTTCCTCTTCACGCAGACGCCCCCGAACAACCAGTGCTTCCTCGAGAACAGCAACGGCGGGCCTGAGGCCGGCCACATCCTCGGGTTCACGAAGCAGGGCTGCGACATCTTCGCGCGGGTCATCTACGGAACCTCCACGTCGCTGTCCGTCGGGCTCATCGTGACGTTGATCACCGCCACGCTCGGCATCGTGTTCGGCGCGTTCGCCGGCTTCTACGGCGGTTGGGTCGACTCGGTGCTGTCCCGCATCGGCGACATCTTCTTCTCCATCCCGTACATCCTCGCGGCCGTCGTCGTCATGTCGGTGCTCGCGAAGTACCGGAGCGTATGGACGATCTCCTTGGCGATCGGTCTGTTCGCCTGGCCATCCGTCGCCCGAGTGCTTCGAGCGGAGGTGCTCAGGGTCAAGAACGCGGACTACGTCCAAGCGTCCATCGCGCTGGGTGTCTCCCGCTTCAAGATCCTCCTGCGCCACGTGCTGCCGAACGCGATCCCTCCGGTGATCGTCGTCATCACGATCTCGCTGGCGTCCGCGATCGTCGCCGAGGCGACGCTGTCCTTCCTCGGTGTGGGGCTCGGGAGCGAGACCATGTCCTGGGGCAACGACATCAGCCAGGCGCAGCGTGACCTCCGCACGGCCCCGCAGGTGCTGATCTACCCGTCGATCGCGCTGTCGCTCACCGTGCTCAGCTTCATCATGATGGGCGAAGTCCTGCGAGACGCGCTCGACCCGAAGGCGAGGGCCCTGCGTTGAACGCGAGCCAGATGAACACCCAGCAGCCGCTGCTCGAGGTCAAGGACCTCGAGGTCACCTTCCGCACCCAGAGCGGAACGGTACAGGCCATCCGCAAGACCGGGTTCACCATGATGCCCGGTGAGACCGTCGCGATCGTCGGCGAGTCTGGATCCGGGAAGTCGACGACCGCGCACGCGATCATCAACCTCCTGCCCGGTACCGGCAAGATCAGCGGGGGCGAGATCCTCTTCGAGGGGCGCGACCTCTCGAAGCTGTCCCGCAACGAGATCGAGGACGTCCGCGGACGCCTGATCGGTTTCGTGCCGCAGGACCCGATGTCCAACCTGAACCCGGTGTGGAACATCGGCTTCCAGGTCGAGGAGGCCATCCGTGCCAACGGCATCGCCCACGGCAAGAAGGCCGTCCGTGCCAAGGCGATCGAGGTGCTCCAGCAGGCCGGGCTCTCCGATGCCGACCGCCGCCTGAAGCAGTTCCCGCACCAGTTCTCCGGCGGTATGCGTCAGCGCGTGCTCATCGGTATCGGTCTGTCGTCGAGCCCGAAGCTGCTCATCGCGGACGAGCCCACCTCGGCGCTCGACGTCACGGTGCAGCGGAAGATCCTCGACCACCTCGAGAGCCTGACCCGCGACAGCGGAACGGCGCTGCTCTTCATCACGCACGACCTCGGTCTCGCCGCCGAGCGGGCGGAGAAGCTCATCGTGATGTACAAGGGGCAGATCGTCGAGGCCGGTCCCTCGGTCGAGATCCTGCAGAACCCGGTGCACCCGTACACGAAGCGGCTCGTCGCAGCGGCACCGAGCCTGGCTTCGCGTCGCATCCAGTCGGCGACCGGATCGCTCGAGACTCTCGACCACGAGGCTCCTGCCGGTTCGGAGGGCATCGACCTCATCGTCGCCGCCGAGCACCGCGCTGCGGCGCAGGCCGCCCAGCCGGACGCGGAAGCCGCGATCGTGGTCAAGGACCTCGAGAAGGTCTACAACATCCGTGGGCAGAAGGCGGCTGAGCGGGAGCTCAAGGCCGTCGACGGCGTCTCGTTCGAAATCCCGAGGGGCACCACCATGGCGCTCGTCGGCGAGTCCGGATCCGGCAAGTCGACCGTGGCGAAGCTGCTCCTGCAGCTGGAGACGCCGACGTCCGGCCAGATCCGCATCGGTGGCAAGGCGATGGAGGGGCTCGATCGCAAGGGCCTCCTCGCGCTGCGCCGGAAGATGCAGCCGGTCTTCCAGGACCCCTACGGTTCCCTCGACCCGCTGCGGAACATCGGCAACACGATCGCTGAACCGCTCGTCACGCACAAGGTGGGCGACAAGGCCTCCCGCCGTGCCCGCGTGCTGGAGCTCCTCGACCAGGTCTCGCTGCCGCAGGCGGTCGCGACCCGGTACCCGAACGAGCTCTCCGGCGGACAGCGGCAGCGCATCGCGATCGCCCGCGCACTCGCGCTGAAGCCGGAGATCGTCGTCCTCGACGAGGCGGTGTCCGCGCTCGACGTCCTCGTCCAGGCGCAGATCCTGCAGTTGCTCGCCGACCTCCAGTCGGAGCTGCAGCTGACGTACCTCTTCATCACCCACGACCTCGCGGTCGTGCGCGTGATCGCCGACAACGTCGCGGTCATGCAGAAGGGGAAGATCGTGGAGGCGTCGACCACGGACGATGTGTTCGAGAACCCGAAGCAGCAGTACACGCGCGAACTCCTCGACGCCATCCCCGGCGCCGGGATCGAGCTCGCGCTGTAACCGGCGCACCACGCCGAAGGGCGGTGCCGCGGAGAGATCCGGGGCACCGCCCTTCGACGTTGCAGGAGGCGTCCGCCGGTCGCTAGCCGAGGAGCGCCGAGGCGACGCCCCAGAGGACGAGTGCGGCCGTGACGCCGAGGGCGACGACGTCCCAGCGCGAGGTGGCGAGGCGGTCGTCCTTCGGGTCGATCCGGCCCCAGCGTTCGTGCGCACGGTCGATGAGGTCGACGGCCGTCGGACCCTCGTTCCCGGCGCGACCGGGTCGGCGGACACCCGCCGCGCGGTCCTGGTGGTCGACCCCGCGTCGTCCGGCGCGTCCGCCGATCATCGACGGGCGGTCGAGACCGGCGCTCGGCGCGCCCCAGCTCGTGATCTTCCGACCGTCGCGGAGGAGCACCGTCAGCTGGTAGCGGCTCGTCGCCTCCTCCATGCGCGACCACGGGATGTCATGGAGACGCCCCACGTTCACGATGGTCAGCTGCGACGGCTCGATGACGATGCAGGGGCGGACGAGGACGAGGTAGACCAGCCACACGACGAGGAGCTCCCACGGGAGCGCCTGGACCGCGAAGCCCCAGGCCCCGCGGCCGACGGCGTCGATGATGAAGAAGACCATGAGGAGGGCGGTGACCCCGAGGATCCAGAAGCCGCTCGTGCTCCGCAGAGTGGTCCGATTGCCGGCGTTCGTCGCTTCGTTCACGTCCACCATCCTTCCAGGCCGCCGACCCGCGGGGCCGCACGGCTCGATCAGGCGGTGACGAGCCGGTCGCTCTCCGCATGGTGACACGCCACGAGCCGTCCGTCGACGGGGCGCTCTCGCGGATCGTCGCGTTCGCAGACCGCCTGCTTCTCCGCCGGCAGCAGCTGGAACAGCGGGCAGCGGCTCCGGAAACTGCAGCCGACCCGGTCGTCGCTGGGGGAGGGGAGGTCGCCGTTCAGCAGGATGCGCTGCCGGCTGCGTTCGATCTCGGGGTCCGGGACCGGCACCGCGGAGAGGAGCGCCTGCGTGTACGGGTGCTTCGGGTCGTCGAAGATCGTGGCACTGGGTCCGTACTCGACGATGCGCCCGAGGTACATGACCGCCACGTCGTCGGCGATGTGCCGGACGACGGCGAGGTCGTGGGCGACGAACAGGTACGAGAGTCCGAGCCGCTGCTTGAGGTCTTCGAGCAGGTTGATGACGCCGGCCTGGACGGAGACGTCGAGCGCGGAGACCGGCTCGTCGAGCACGAGGATCTTCGGTTCGACGACGAGCGCCCGGGCGATGCCGATGCGCTGTCGCTGGCCGCCCGAGAACTCGTGCGGGTACCGGCCGGCGAAGGACGGCTCCAAGCCGACGAGTTCGAGCATGGCACCGACGCGTGACCGGATCTCGGTGGGGGAGACCCCGTGGACGGTCAACGGTTCGCCGATGATGTCCTCGATCGTCATGCGTGGATCGAGCGAGGCCATCGGGTCCTGGAACACCACCTGGATGTCGCTGCGCAGCTTCCGGCGGTCGGGCTTCGACAGCGTCGCGGTGTCGACCCCGTTCACGTGGATGCTGCCGCCCTGCGTCCTGGCGAGTTCGAGGATCTCCATGATCGTCGTCGTCTTCCCGCAGCCGGACTCCCCGACGAGGCCGAGGGTGCGTCCGCGCTGCACACTGAACGAGACGCCGTCGACCGCGCGGACAGTGCCGATGTTGCGACGGAACACGACGCCCTTCGTGAGCGGGAAGGCGCGGGTCAGGTCGCGGACGTCGAGGACGGTCTCCTGGGCGACCTCGGCGACGAGCTCCTCCGGCACCTCGTCCGGCCGAGGGAAGATCTCCGGGCGGCGCAGCGATCCGTCGGCGATCTCGCCGGCGCGGATGCACGCCGCGGTGTGGTCGACCGAGGTCGTCGGGTCCTCGACGGGACCGTCGAGGACGGGGAGCAGCGCCGGTTCACCCTCGAGGCAAGCGGCCACGGCGATCGGGCAGCGCGGGGCGAAGGGGCAGCCGGTCGGCACGGTCGTCAACAGCGGTGGGCGTCCCTCGAGTGGGACGAGTCGTTCCTGCTGGTTCGCGGCCATGTTCGGCATGGATCGCAGCAGACCGATCGTGTACGGCATGAGGGGTTCGCGGAACAACGGGACGACGGGTGCCGTCTCGACGATCCGGCCCGCATACATCACGGCGACCCGGTCGGCGTTGCCGGCGACGACACCGAGGTCGTGCGTGATGAGCACCACGGCGGCGCCGGTGATGTCCTTCGCCTTCTGGAGCACCTCGAGGATCTGCGCCTGGATGGTGACGTCGAGCGCGGTGGTCGGCTCGTCGGCGATGATCAGCTGCGGGTCGTTCGCGATGGCGATCGCGATCATGGCCCGCTGACGCATGCCGCCGGAGAACTCGTGCGGGAACGACTTCGCACGCCGCTCCGCGTTCGGGATGCCGACGATCTTCAGCAGTTCGACGGCCCGGGTCTCGGCGGCGCGCTGCGAGAGCGCGGAGTCGTGGAGGCGGAGCCCCTCGGCGATCTGCTGACCGATCGTGTAGACGGGTGTGAGGGCCGAGAGCGGGTCCTGGAAGATCATGGCGATGTCGCGCCCGCGGATCTTCGACAGTTCCTTGTCGGACTGGCCGAGCAGCTCGACGCCGTCGTAGCGGATGCTGCCGCTCACCTGCGCGTTGGTCGGGAGCAGCCCCATGACGGCCATCGAGGAGACGCTCTTGCCGGAGCCCGACTCGCCGACGATGCCGAGGAACTCGCCTCGCCGCACCTCGTAGGAGACACCGCGGACGGCGTGCACGGGCGTGCCGGCGTTGGGGAAGGTGACGGTGAGGTCGTCGACCTTGAGGAGCGGCGCTGTCGCCTGGGGGTCAGTCACGGTTGGCTCCTGAGGTCGGGTCGATGGCGTCGCGGAGGGCGTCGCCGAGGAGGCTCGAGGCGAGCACGGTGATGACGAGGATCGCTGCCGGGAAGACGAACAGCCAGGGCCGCGTCACGGCCGCACTCGCACCGGCGGCGAGCAGGGTGCCGAGCGAGACGTCGGGTGCCTGGACGCCGAAGCCGAAGAAGCTCAGCGTCGTCTCCGACAGGATCGCCGCGCCGATGCCGAGCGTCGCGTCGATGATGAGGAGGCTCGCGACGTTCGGGATGATGTGCCGACGGATGATCGTGAACCCGGGGACGCCCATGAAGCGAGCGGCCTTGACGTACTCGCGTTCGCGGAGCGACATCGTCTGCCCGCGGATGACGCGGGCGAGCACCATCCAGCCGAACAGGACGAGGAAGACGACGAGGGCGAGCCAGGAGAGCGACTTGAACGCCGGGCTGAGGAGCACGAGGAGGAAGAAGCCGGGGATGACGAGGAGCAGGTCGATGAGCCAGACGATCGCCTTGTCCCAGACGCCGCCGACGTAACCGGCGATGGCCCCGACGAGTCCGGCGATGATCGCCGCCCCCGGGCCGACGATCAGGCCGATGACGATGGACTTCTGCAGACCGACGAGGGTCTGCGCGTACACGTCCTGGCCGATGTTGTTCGTGCCGAACCAGTGCGACAGCGAGGGCGGCTGGCTGAAGGCGAGGCCGTCCTGGTCGGTGAAGGACCAGGGGGAGAGCAGCGGGCCGATGAAGGCCCAGAGGATGATGAAGAGGAGCACGCCACCGCCGATGCGGGCGCGCTTCGTGGCGAGCACCTTCCGGAGGATCGTGCGTCCGCGGGACTGCGGCCGCTTGGGCGTATCCCGCATCGTCTCGGGTTCCCCGACGGTGAGGGTCGATGGGTCGGTCAGTGCCATGTCGTTACACCCGCACTCTCGGGTCGAGCGCCGCATAGATCACGTCGGAGAGGGTTCCGGCGATCAGGACGAGGATGGAGGTGAAGAGGATCGTTCCGGCGGCGGCGTTGATGTCCGAGTTCGAGACGCTCGTGAGGAGGTACTCGCCCATGCCGTGCCAGCTGAAGACGTTCTCCGTCACGCTCGCGCCGGTGAGGATGAGCCCGAACGAGTAGGCGAAGAACGTCGACATCGGGATGAGCGCAACGCGGACGCCGTGTCGGATGATCGCGGAGCCGCGGGTCCGGCCCTTCGAGCGGGCGGTCCGGATGTAGTCGGCGCTCATCACGTCGAGCATGGCGCTGCGCTGGTACCGCGAGTACGAGGCGACGGCGCCGACGGTGAGGGTGATGGTGGGCAACAGCAGATGCATCGCCCGGTCGCCGAACTGTGTCCAGAACCCGCCCTGTAAGCCGGCGGTGTACTCGCCGGTGAAGTTGATGACGTTCGTGCCGACCGCCTGGTTGAGCGACGTCGCGAGGATCATGAGCACGACGCCGATGACGAAGACGGGCATCGCGAGGATCGTGAACGAGGCGTAGGTGATGATCTGGTCGCTGGCCCGGTACTGGCGGACAGCGCCCCAGACGCCGAGGGCGACGCCGATGACCGCGCCCAGGATGGTGCCGATGACGAGGAGTCGGAGGCTCGTACCCGAACGCTCGAAGATGTCGGCCGTGACCTGGGTGCCGCGGGTGCTGACGCCGAGGGACCCGGTGGTCACGAGCTGGGTGACCCAGTCCCAGAGGCGTTCGAGCAGCGGCACCTTCGGGTTGACGCCCATCTTGTCGAGCGCCGCGTCGATCGAGGACTGCGGGATGGGCGGGTTCTTCCCGAGGAACCGGGCCGAGGGCTGAAGCGTCATGCTCACGAGCACGTAGCCCAGCATGGTGGCGATGGCGGAGAGGAACAGGTAGTTGACCAACCGCCGTGCAATGAACCCGATCATGTACCAGCCTTGCGAAGTCGTTGTGCGGGACCGCGTCGTCCCGTCAGCTGTGCTCCCCTCGTGGGGTGGAGACACTGTAACCCCGAACCATCGGGAATCAGAAAACGACGCGTGTACTCAGGAAACGAAACGTATGTTTCCGGCTCGTACCGTCGAGAAATCGAAACGGTAACAATTCGTGCCCACTTGTGGGGGATCCCCGGAGCGGGTGCAAGATGGTCCACATTGGCCTGCGCGCCTTCCGCTCCGCATCGGTGCGGCGTTGCGCAGTTACACGTCACGAAAGGTGGATCTCGATGAGTTCCAGAACACAGGGATCGAAGCGGCGCGGCGGGATGATCCTCGCCGGCGTCTCGATCGTCGCCCTCGCATTGACGGCTTGCACCGGAGGCGGTTCAGGCGGTGGCGGCTCGACGTCGAAGCCCGCCGAGCTGTCCGGCACCGGCTGGGAGCGCGCCGACGCCGACCAGATCGCCCAGGGCGGTTCGCTCAACCTCGCCGTCGACGCGATCCCCGCGAACTGGAACCTCTACAACCTCGACAGCGGCACCGTCGACGACCAGTTCCTCAGCAACCTGTACACGCCGTCGTTCATCAACATCAAGGAGGACGGCACCTGGGAGGCGAACCCCGACTTCGCGACCTCCGTCGAGCTGAAGACCGAGGACCCGCAGGTCGTCGAGATCAAGATCAACCCGGACGCTGTCTGGTCGGACGGCACCGCCATGAGCGTCGACGACTTCGCCGCCACCTGGAAGTCACTGAACGGCGTCGACCCCGCCTACGCGCCCACCGCCACCAACGTGTGGAAGGACATCGAGTCCGTCACCGCCGGCGACAGCCCGCAGGACGTCCTCATCACGTTCAAGAACAAGAACGCCGACTGGCCCTCCATTCTCGGCAACATCTGGCCGAAGTGGCTCGGCGCGACGCCGGAGTCCTTCAACACCCTCTGGGCGACCGGCCCCTACGCGGCTGACGGCACCACCTACGTCTCCGGCGGCCCGTACATCGTCAGCAAGATCGACCAGACCGGCGCGGTCGTGACCTTCGCGCCCAACCCGAAGTGGTGGGGCGACAAGCCGAAGCTCGACAACATCATCTTCAAGCAGGTGTCCCGCTCCGGTCTCGCGCAGGCGTTCTCCAACAGTGAGATCGACGTCTTCAGCATCGGCTCGAACGCCGACAACTACGAGACGGCCAAGAAGCGCAGCGACGCTGAGATCCAGCGTTCGCGCGGCACGACGTACAACCACATCACCCTGAACGGTACGTCCGAGGTCCTGAGCGACCCCGAGGTCCGGCAGGCGTTCGCCAAGTCGATCAACCGTCAGACCATCGCCGAGGCCCGCCTCGCCGCGATCGACGCACCGACCGACCTGCTGAACAACCTCATCTTCCTCCCGGGCCAGGACGGCTACGAGGACGACGCCTCCAAGGTGCTCGGCTACGACATCGACGCGGCCAAGAAGCAGCTCGAGGACGCCGGTTGGAAGGAAGGCAGCGACGGCATCCGCGAGAAGGACGGCAAGAAGCTGACCGTCCGCTACGTCATCGACTCCGACAACCCGGTCTCCGCCGAGACGTCGCAGCAGGTGCAGGCCATGGTGAAGGAGTCGGGCTTCGACCTCCAGATCGACACCGTCCCGTCCGACGACTTCTTCACGAAGTACGTCACCACCGAGACCCGCGACTTCGACGCCGTGAGCTTCGCGTGGCAGGGCACCGCCTTCCCGATCTCCAGCACCGAGTCGATCTTCTACCCGGCCGACTCCGGGCAGAACTTCCCCGGCGTCACCGACGACTCGCTCGGTGACCTCTGGGCGAGCGCCAACGCGGAGCTCGACCCCGACAAGCGCCTCGAGATCGCGAAGGAGATCGACAAGAAGATCGTCGCCCTCGCGACCACGCTCCCGCTGTTCCCGGTGCCGTACACCTACGGCGTCAAGACCGGCCTCGTGAACTACGGGCCGACCCAGTTCGAGACCATCGACTGGAAGAACGTGGGCTGGAAGAAGTAAGCGACACGACGGGTTCCTCCTGAACCCTGAGGACGACGGGCATCGGCGGGAAACCGCCGGTGCCCGTCGCCGTTCAGCCCCCGGCCAGGACTCCTGCGGTATGATGGTCCGTCGGCACCATCGTGCCCGAATCCCATCCACTTGAAGGAAGCCACCCTTTTATGGCGCTCGCCACTCGTTCCGATCTGCGCAATGTCGCGATCGTGGCCCACGTTGACCACGGCAAGACGACCCTCGTCGACGCCATGCTGCGACAGACCAACTCTTTCGCCGAACACGCCCACCTCGAAGAACGCGCCATGGACTCGAATGAGCTCGAGCGCGAAAAGGGCATCACCATCCTCGCCAAGAACACGGCGATCTCGTACAAGGGCGAACACGCCACCGACGGCCCGATCACGATCAACGTCATCGACACCCCGGGCCACGCCGACTTCGGTGGAGAGGTCGAGCGCGGCCTGTCCATGGTCGACGGCGTCGTCCTCCTCGTCGACGCGTCCGAGGGCCCCCTGCCGCAGACCCGGTTCGTGCTCCGCAAGGCGCTCGAGGCCAAGCTGCCGGTCATCCTCCTGGTCAACAAGACCGACCGCCCCGACGCGCGCATCGACGAGGTCGTCGTCGAGAGCCAGGACCTCCTCATCGGTCTCGCCAGCGACATGGTCGACGACGTCCCCGACCTCGACCTCGACGCCGTCCTCGACGTCCCGGTCGTCTACGCCTCCGGTAAGGCCGGCCGCGCGTCGTCCAACAAGCCCGCCAACGGCGAACTGCCCGACAGCGAAGACCTCGAGCCGCTGTTCGCAGCCATCCTCGAGCACATCCCGGCTCCGCAGTACGACGACGAGCACCCGCTGCAGGCGCACGTCACGAACCTCGACGCCTCGCCGTTCCTCGGTCGCCTCGCACTCTTGCGCATCTTCAACGGCACGTTGAAGAAGGGCCAGACGGTCGCCTGGGTCCGCCACGACGGCGATGTCCACAACGTCCGCGTCACCGAGCTCATGATCACGAAGGCCCTCGACCGCTACCCGGCCGAGAGCGCCGGCCCCGGCGACATCGTCGCCGTCGCCGGTTTCGCCGACATCATGATCGGCGACACCTTGGCCGACCCCGAGGACGTCCGCGCGCTGCCGGCCATCACGGTCGACGACCCGGCCATCTCGATGACCATCGGCACCAACACCTCGCCGCTCATGGGCAAGGTCAAGGGACACAAGCTCACCGCACGCATGGTCAAGGACCGCCTCGACCGCGAGCTCATCGGTAACGTCTCGCTCAAGGTCCTCGACATCGGTCGACCCGACGCGTGGGAGGTCCAGGGCCGTGGAGAGCTCGCGCTCGCCATCCTCGTCGAGCAGATGCGTCGCGAAGGCTACGAGCTCACCGTCGGCAAGCCGCAGGTGGTCACGAAGCGTATCGACGGCAAGGTCCACGAGCCGTACGAGCACCTCACCATCGACGCTCCCGAGGAGCACCTCGGCGCGATCACGCAGCTCCTCGCCGCTCGCAAGGGCCGCATGGAGAACATGGCGAACCACGGCACCGGCTGGGTCCGCATGGAGTTCATCGTCCCGTCGCGCGGTCTCATCGGCTTCCGGTCCGAGTTCCTCACCGCCACGCGCGGTACGGGTATCGCCAACGCGTTGGCACACGGATACGGCGAGTGGGCCGGCGCGATCACGACGCGCAACAACGGCTCGATCGTCGCCGACCGTTCCGGTGTGGTCACGCCGTTCGCGATCATCGCGCTGCAGGAGCGCATGTCGTTCTTCGTGCAGCCGACCGAAGAGGTCTACGAGGGCATGGTCATCGGCGAGAACTCGCGCAACGACGACATGGACGTCAACATCACCAAGGAGAAGAAGCTGACCAACATGCGTCAGTCTTCGGCCGACAACTTCGAGTCGATGACGCCCCCGCGCGTCCTCACGCTCGAGGAGAGCCTCGAGTTCGCCCGCGAGGACGAGTGCGTCGAGGTCACGCCCGAGCACGTGCGCATCCGCAAGGTCGAGCTCGACGCTCAGGCCCGCCAGCGCAGCTACTCGCGTCTCAAGAAGCAGTCCGAGTAGGCAGCAGCCGCTCCAACCCGATGCCCGGTCCTCTCAGGAAGACCGGGCATCCGGTCGTTAAGCTGATCGCATGCGCCGACCCGCCTCCCTCGCCCTGCTGGCCGCCCTCGTCCTCGCTCCGACGCTCGCCGGGTGCAGCGTCATCGAGTCCACCGTCAAGGACTCCGTCGAGCAGGGCATCCGCGACGCCACCGGTGGCGACTTCGACGTGAACCTCGACGAGGGGCTGCCGGACGGATACCCCGTCGACGCCGTCCCAGTGGTCGACGGCACGGTCAACGGCGGACGTGGCACGGTCGACGGCAAGGACACCTTCGTCGTCACGGTGCAGGCGACCGACGCCGCCACCGCAGCCAAGGACGCGCTCGTCGCGGCGGGCTTCACGATCGACGGGGAGATCGCGAACGGCGACGGTTCGATCGTGACGCTGTCGACGACGGCCTACGACGTGAAGCTCGTCGCCTCGGCGGACAGCATCCTCTACACGGTGACGGTCAAGTAGCACTTCGACAGGCTCAGTGACCGGTCAGGGAGGGCTCAGTGACCGGGGGTCAGCGACCGGACGTGTCCTACGCGAAGAGCGTCTCGCCGACCCAGCCGTCCTTGCTCGCGCCCGGGGGCACCGCGAAGATCGCCGACCCGACGTGCTTGATGTACTCGTTGAGCGCATCGGTGGCCAGCGCGCGCTGCACGTCGATGAACTGCTTCGGCGATCGCTGGTACGACATGAAGAACAACCCGGCGTTCAACCGCCCGAGGTCGTCATTGCCGTCGACGAAGTTGTATCCGCGTCGCAGGAGCTTCGTGCCTTTGAGCTGGGTCGGGTGCGCGAGACGCACGTGTGAGTGCTTGTCGATGAGCGGCTGATCCGTCGCGCCGACGGCGTCGAAGTCGGGTTCCGTGAACTCCTTGCCGCCCGACAGCGGTGCGCCCTCACCTTTGCTCCGACCGATGACGCGCTCCTGCTCCTGGAGCTGCGCGCGGTCCCAGGTCTCGATGATCATCCGGATCTTGCGGACCACGAGGTAGGAACCACCGCTCAGCCAAGCGGCGCTGTCCCCGTCCTGGACCCACACCTGCTCCTCGACCGTCTTCGTCTCCTCGGACTTGACGTTCGCGGTGCCGTCTTTGAAGCCGAACAGGTTGCGCGGCGTGACCTGACTGGTGGAGGTCGACGAGGTGCGACCGAAGCCGAGCTGCGACCAGCGGATGGAGGCACGTCCGAACGCGATGCGGCTCAGGTTGCGGATCGCGTGCACGGCGACCTGCGGGTCGTCGGCGCACGCCTGGATGCAGAGGTCGCCGCCGGTGAGGCCCGCCTGGAGGTTGTCGCCCGTGAAGCGGGGGAGCTTCTCCAACTCGGCCGGGCGCCGGTCGGCGATGCCGAACCGATCCGTTCCGTCCTCGGCGGTGAAGAGCGTGGGTCCGAACCCGAAGGTGATCGTGAGCCCGCTGGCGGGCAGTCCGAGCGCCTCGCCGGTGTCGACCGGGGGAGCGAGCGGCGAGCCGTCCACGGCACCGCCGTCGGCGACCTCCTGGCCCTGCGTCATGCGTGCCGCGGCGACACTCCAGTCCTGGAGCAGCTCGATGAGTTCATCCCGGGTGGTCCCCGCCGACACGTCGTACGCGGCGAAGTGCAGGCGGTCCTGCGCCGGCGTCGTGATCCCGCTCTGGTGGGCCCCGCTGAACGGGTAGACCGTCGTGACGCCCGTGGCACTCGCCGAGGCGCTCACGGCGGCGGTGATGGCCGCGGTCGCCCCGGCTCCTGCCGCCAACCCCGCGGCGCCTGCTCCGGCGAGGCCGAACAGCGCCCGGCGCGACAGCCCGCGCCGCGGGGCGTCGTTCGGTGGTGCGGACGCGGCGCCGGGTTCAGGCGCGGTGGGCGTCGATCCTGCCTCGGGTGCAGGCGTGGTGGGCGTGGACCCCGCCTCGGGTGCAGGCGTGGTGGGGGGAGTGTGCTCGGTCATCGGACCTCATGCTATTCAGGGATGGCTGGAAGGCCGCAGGGCCGGAACCCCCAGAATGCTCTGAGCGGTTCCGGCCCGGCGCGCCGCGGAGGCGGCGGTGGATCCGTTCGGTGCTACTCGGCGACGCCGAGCACCGTGTGGGTGAGCTGCGACAGCGGCTCGGAGAGGGCGTTCACCTGGTCGGAGAGCTCCTTGCGCTGCTCCTCGGTGACGGTGTCGTAGCTCACGAAGCCGCTGTCGAGGCTGCCGTACTTCGCGAGCAGGTCCTGCAGCGCGGTGAACTCGGTCTCGATCTGGCCGACGAGCTTCGTGCCGGCGTCACCCTTGCTCGCGGCGATGTCCTTGACGTTGCCGAACGCGACCTCGGCTCCCTGCACGTTGGCCGCGAAGTCGTAGAGGTCGGTGTGGGACCACCAGTCCTCCTCACCGGAGATCTTGCCGACGGCGACCTCGTCGAGGAGACCGATGGCACCGTTCGAGATGTCGCCGAGGCTCACGGTGAAGTCCTTCTCGGAGACGAGGTCGAACAGCTGCTGCACGTCGTCGACGAGACCGGTGGCGAACTGCTGACGCTGTTCCGGCGTCGACGGCGTCCAGTCCGTCAGCGCGCTCGTGCCGTCCGAGTTCAGTGCGTCGGCTGCCGGCGGCCAGAGGTCCTTCTCGATCCGGTGGAAGCCGGTCCAGTCGAGTCCTTCAGCCACGGCGTCGACCTCGCGGTAGTCGATCTTCGGGTCGAGGTCGCCGAATGCCTCGGCCGTCGGCTCGATGCGTTCGTACGAGACGCGCGTCGTCGCGAACAGCTGACGGGCCGTCTCGTCGTCGCCGGCGGCGTACGCATCGGTGAAGGCCTTCACCTGCGGCACGAGTTCGGCCACCTGCGATTTGATGTAGGCGACGTAGTTCGTCACGGCCTGGTCGGTGAGCGCCTGCTCGTCCTTCGAGACGGTCGCGTTCTCACCGGTGACGGTGAACTCGGCGAGGCCGACGGGTGCGCCGACGAGCTGGAACTTGCAGGCCGTGTAGTACGTGCCGGGGTTCAGCTGTGCGACGTAGGACACCGTCTGGCCCGGCGTCACGTTCTCCTTCTCGCCCACGATGCGCAGCTTGTCCGAGGCGAGGATCTCGAACTCGTTGACGTCGGTGCCGTTGTTGGTGATCGAGAAGGTCACGGCACCGGCCGTCGCCTTCGCGACGGACACCGAGCACGAGTCGTCGGTGATGGCGACGGTGAGTGCGTCGCTTCCCGTCTTGTTCGGGACGCATCCCGTGAGGGCGAGGGCGAGGACGCCCGCGCCGGCGAGGCCGGCGATGATGCGGTGCTGCATGGAGACTCCTGTCGGAAGGTGCTGGTGCTTGGTTCGTGGTGGGTCGGGGACCGGTCAGACGTTCGTCGTGACCGGTTTCGTGACGGAGGTCGGGCGCCGACGGCCGAGACCCGAGACCCTGATGAAGCAGACGAGCGTGACGACGAGGTACAGCAGCCACGCTCCGAACTGCGCCCAGGTCGGGGCAGGGGTGAAGTTGAAGAGTCCGCCGAGGACGGTGCCGTACCAGCTCGTCGGAGGGATGATCGCGCTCAGGTTGAATGCGGCCTGGCCCCAGCCGGGGATGACGCCCGCCTCCTGGAGGTCGCCGACGCCGTAGGCGAGGACGCCGGCGGCCACGACGACGAGGAAGAGCCCCGTCCACGTGAAGAAGGTGCCGAGGTTGATCCGGACGAATCCGCGGTAGATGAGATACGCGATGACGACGGAGGTGAGGATACCGAGGAGCGCGCCGATCGAGCCGACGACGGCGTTCTCGCCGGAGTTGACGCTCGCCCAGATGAAGAGGGCGGTCTCGATGCCCTCGCGGCCGACGCTGATGAAACCGAGGACGACGATGCCGATCGCCGATCCGGCGACGGCGGCGTCGAGTCGTGACTCGAGGTCGTGCTTGAGCTCTCGGGCGTTGCGCCCCATCCAGAAGATCATCCAGGTGACGAGCCCGACGGCCAGGATGGAGAGTCCGCCGCCGAGGATCTCCTGCGCCTGGAAGCTCAGCCCGTACGGTCCCCAGGTGAGGATGGCACCGACGCCGAGCGAGACGACGATCGCGACGGCGACGCCGAGCCACAACCTGGGGAGGACGTCCCGGCGGCCGAGCTTGTTCAGGTAGGCGACGAGGATGCCGACGATGAGGCCGGCTTCGAGGCCTTCGCGGAGGCCGATGAGGTAGTTCGCGAGCACGTGACCGGACTTTCGGGCGTCGAGCAGGCGGTCGCCCGGGGGAGGCCGTCGTCTGCGGGGTGGGGATGCATCCGAGGGCGCGCCGGGCGGGGACCGTGGTCCGGGCGGGGCGCTGCGACTTCGGAACGCGGTTGGGTAAGGCTAACCTTATCCGACGTCGACCATAGCGCCTGATGCTGAGGCTGTCCAGATACAATCGGCGGATGACCGATCCGGCCCCCGACCCCAGCCTCCCAGACGGCCGCACGGTCGGCGACGACCGCTGGTTCCCGCCGACACCGCCGCAGCAGGACGCGCCGCACGAGCAGTCCACGGCATCGCGGGTGATCGGGATCGTCCTCGCGTTCCTCGTCGGCCTGGCGTACGGCGCCATCGGCACGGTCGCGCACGCCTGGGCGCCCTCCGTCCTCGGTGTCGCCCTCCCGGTCGGACTGGTGCTCGGGATCCTCGGCGTGGCCATGCTCCTGGTCGGACTCCGGATCGTCCTGGGGGACCGGCTCGCAGCGTCGGCAGCGGCGCTCGGGGTCATCCTCATGATCGGGATCCTGCTGCTCGAGAGCACCGGTGGCTCCGTCCTCATCCCGCAGAGCGTCTCGGGCCTCGTGTGGACCATCGCCCCCGGTCTCATCGCCGTCCTCGTCGTGGCGTGGCCGAAGCTCCCGGAGCGCGCCCGCAAGCGCGACGACCGTCCCGCGGGACCGGCGCCCGAACCGCTCCCCGTCTCGCCGCAGGCGTAGACTGGACAACTCAGTGCTCGTGAAGGGAGCCACCCGCCCGTGACCTACGTGATCGCCCTGCCGTGCGTCGATGTGAAGGACCGCGCCTGCATCGACGAATGCCCCGTCGACTGCATCTACGAGGGTGAACGGTCGCTCTACATCCACCCCGACGAATGCGTCGACTGCGGTGCGTGCGAGCCGGTCTGCCCGGTGGAGGCCATCTACTACGAGGACGACCTTCCCGAGGAGTGGGCTGACTACTACAAGGCCAACGTTGAGTTCTTCGACGAGATCGGTTCCCCGGGCGGGGCCGCGAAGGTCGGCGTGATCCCCTCGGACCACCCGCTCATCGCCGCGCTGCCGCCACAAGCCCACGAGTAGTCGCGTGGCACTGCAGCCGCTGCCCGACTACCCCTGGGACCTCATGGTCCCGTATGCGGAGCAGGCCCGTCGCCACCCCGACGGCATCGTCGACCTCTCGATCGGTTCGCCGGTCGATCCGACTCCCGGCCTCATCCGGGATGCGCTCCGGGCGGCCACGGACGCACACGCGTACCCGACCACGGTGGGCACGCCCGAACTCCGGCAGGCGATCGTCGACTGGTTCGCGCGCCGTCGTGGTGTGGAGGGGCTCACCCTCGACGCCGTCCTCCCGACGATCGGCTCGAAGGAACTCGTCGCGCTGCTCGCCTTCCTCCTCGGCCTGGGTGCCGGCGACACCGTGGTCCACCCGGTGGCCGCCTACCCGACCTACGCGGTCGGCGCGGCGATCGCCGGAGCCGAGGCGTTCGCCTCCGACGATCCGTCCGAATGGCCGGAGAACACCCGGCTGGTCTGGCTGAATTCCCCCGGCAACCCCGACGGCCGTGTCCTATCGGTCGACGAGCTGCGTGCGGCCCGAGCCAGAGCCCGCGAACTCGGCGCCGTCCTCGTGGGCGACGAATGCTACGCGGAACTCGGCTGGGAGGGGGAGTGGTCCGACACGCCGACCCCGTCCGTGCTCGATCCACGCGTGACCGACGGCGACACCGAGGGTGTCCTCGCGATCTACTCCCTGAGCAAGCAGTCCAACCTCGCCGGCTACCGTGCCGCGTTCCTCGCGGGCGACGAGCGCCTCGTGCGTCGGCTGGTCACCGTCCGGAAGCACGCGGGTCTTATGCTGCCGGCCCCGTTGCAGGCCGCCATGGTCGCGGCGCTCGGCGACGACGCCCACGTGGCGGAGCAGAAGGCCCGGTACCGCGCCCGCCGGGAGGTGCTGCTCCCGGCAGTCCGCGAGGCCGGGTTCCGGGTCGACCGCAGCGAGGCGGGACTGTACCTGTGGATCACCGAAGGCCAGGACGCCTGGGTCAGTATCGACCGCCTGGCGTCGATCGGTGTCCTGGCGGGTCCAGGGGTGTTCTACGGCGAGGCCGGACCGCAACACGTGCGGCTCTCCCTGACCGCCACCGACGAGCGCATCGCGGCCGCCGCGGCCAGACTTCGGGGACTCCGCCCGATTTCGGGGTGAACTCCAAGGAAGTCGCTGGATCACTGTGGGAAACAGCAGTAGGGTCCGAAGCCGATTAGGCTGTATGTGACACGCCGTCGTATCGGAGGGCGATGTCGAGTCCCTATCGCACAAAGATATGAGGAGGCGCCGTGGGCGACGTCGAGAAACAGGCTTCCACCGAGACGCATCAGGTCACCCTGAACTACCCCGGCGGAACGGCCGAATTCCCGATCCACCGGTCAGCCCAGGGCGCGTCGAGTATCGACATCTCCTCGCTCACGCGGCAGACCGGCCTGACCACGCTCGACTACGGGTTCGTCAACACTGCGGCGACCAAGTCGGCGATCACGTACATCGACGGCGACCAGGGCATCCTGCGCTACCGCGGCTACCCGATCGAGCAGCTCGCCAAGCAGTCGACCTTCCTCGAGGTCGCCTGGCTGCTCATCCACGGGGAACTCCCGACGGCCGACGAACTCGGCGGATTCGACGAGAAGATCCGGCGCCACACGCTCCTCCACGAGGATCTCAAGCGGTTCTTCTCGGCGCTCCCGCACACGGCGCACCCGATGGCCGTCCTGTCGAGCGCCCTGCAGGCCATGTCGACCTACTACGAGTCGGACGCCAATCCGCACGATCCCGACCACGTCGAGCTCACGACGGTCCGCATGCTCGCAAAGCTCCCGGTGATCGCCGCCTACGCGCACAAGAAGTCGGTCGGGCAGGCGTTCCTCTACCCCGACAACTCGCTGAGCTTCGTCGACAACTTCCTCAAGCTGAACTTCGGCAACCTCGCCGAACCGTACGAGATCGATCCCGTCCTGTCGAAGGCGCTCGACCTCCTGCTCATCCTGCACGAGGACCACGAGCAGAACGCCTCGACCTCCACGGTCCGCCTCGTCGGCTCCACCGGAGCGAACCTCTACGCCTCCGTGTCCGCCGGTATCAACGCCCTGTCGGGTCCGCTGCACGGTGGCGCGAACGAAGCTGTCCTGCAGATGCTCGGCCGGATCCAGGAGTCCGGCGAGGGCGTGCAGCGCTTCGTCGACCGCGTGAAGAACAAGGAAGACGGCGTGAAGCTCATGGGCTTCGGGCACCGCGTCTACAAGAACTACGACCCGCGCGCCAAGCTCGTCAAGGAGAGCGCCGGCGAGGTGCTCCGGGCGCTCGGCATCAACGACCCGCTGCTCGACCTGGCTCAGGAGCTCGAGCAGATCGCCCTGGAGGACGACTACTTCAAGGAGCGCAAGCTCTACCCGAACGTCGACTTCTACACCGGCGTCATCTACAAGGCGATGGGCTTCCCGACGCGGATGTTCACGGTGCTCTTCGCCATCGGACGCCTGCCCGGGTGGATCGCCCACTGGCGTGAGATGAACCTCGACCCGCAGACCAAGATCGGGCGCCCGCAGCAGCTGTACACGGGTTCGCCCGAGCGTCCCTTCCCGACGCGCTAGTCCCGTCCGGTTCGGTCCCTGAGCCTGTCGAAGGGCGGCCCCGCATCCACCTCGGATGCGGGGCCGTTCTGCGTCCCGGGAGGCCGGGTCAGGCGTGCAGTGCCGCGTTCAGCTCGACGCCCGAGCCCGAGCGGGGGAGCACCTCGACGGCACCGGTGAGTGAGTTCCGACGGAACAGGAGGTTCGGGACACCCGACAGCTCGACCGCCTTGACCGTGCGCGGCGCGCCTTCGGCCGTGGCCGCAGCACCCGCGAGGACGACCTTGGTGCCCGCGGTCACGTAGAGACCCGCCTCGACCACCGAGTCGTCGCCGATCGAGATGCCGATGCCGGAGTTGGCGCCGAGGAGGGCGCGCTGACCGATCGCCACCCGCTGCGTCCCGCCGCCGGAGAGCGTCCCCATGATCGACGCACCACCCCCGATGTCGCTGCCGTCACCGACGACGACGCCCTGCGAGATGCGTCCTTCGACCATCGACGCGCCGAGGGTCCCGGCGTTGAAGTTGACGAAGCCCTCGTGCATGACGGTGGTGCCCGGTGCCAGGTGGGCGCCGAGCCGGACGCGCGAGGCGTCGGCGATCCGGACCTTGTCGGGCGTCACGTAGTCGAGGAGTCTCGGGAACTTGTCGATGCCGGTCGCGTGGATGCCGGCGCGGAGGAGCGACGGTCGGAGGCGGTCGAAGTCCGCGGGGTGGACGGGGCCGGCGTTGGTCCAGACGACGATGGGGAGGTGCGCGAAGACACCGTCGAGCGAGATCGTGTTCGGCTGGACGAGCAGGTGGCTGAGCAGGTGCAGCCGCAGGTAGGCGTCCGGGGTGCTCTGCGGAGCGGCCTGCAGCTCGATCTCGACCGTGACGATGTCGATGCGGACGGCCCGGCGCTCGTCGTCGGTCGCGAGGGCCTCGAGGTCTGCGGGGGCGATCCAGCGGTCGCGGCCCTCGGGGATCCGTCCGAGCGAGGGCTCGGGGAACCAGGTGTCGAGCACGGTGCCGTCGGCGGCGATGGTCGCGAGGCCGGAGCCCCAGGCGTGAGTCGGAACAGGGGTCTCGGCAGGCGCAGCGGTCATGGCTCCAGGGTACCGGCCAACACTCAGGTCGACGGCCAATACACTGGTGCCATGCCAGCCGAAGTCCCCGTACTCGACCTGTCCGTCTCCTCGGTGGAACTCACCCAGCAGCTGTGCGACATCGCCTCCGTCTCGGGGGATGAAGCCCGCATCGCCGACGCGATCGAGGCGTCGCTCGAGGGTCTCGAGCACCTGACGATCGTGCGCGACGGCGACACGGTGGTCGCTTCCACCTCGCTCGGACGTGCACAGCGGGTCATCATCGCCGGCCACATCGACACCGTCCCGATCAACGGAAACATCCCGACCCGGTTCGAGGAGCGCGACGGCGAGGCGGTGCTCTGGGGTCGAGGGACGGTCGACATGAAGGGCGGCGTCGCGGTCCAGCTGAAGCTCGCGGCTGAGCTCACCGATCCCATCGTCGACATCACCTGGATGTGGTACGACAACGAGGAGGTCGCATCCGACCTCAACGGCCTCGGGCGTCTCGCGCGGAACCGTCCCGACCTCTTCGTCGGTGACTTCGCGATCCTCGGCGAGCCGAGCAACGCCGGCGTCGAGGGTGGCTGCAACGGAACGCTCCGCGTCCACGTGAGCGCCCACGGCAAGCGCTCGCATGCGGCCAGGAGCTGGGTCGGCGTCAACGCGATCCACGCGATCTCACCGGTCCTCGCGACGCTCGCCTCGTACACGCCACGGGAGGTCGAGGTCGACGGGCTCGTCTACCGGGAGGGCGTCAACGCGGTCGGGATCACCGGCGGCGTCGCCGGGAACGTGATCCCCGACCTCGTCACCGTCGAGGTGAACTACCGCTTCGCTCCGAGCCGGACGGGTGCCGAGGCGCTCGCCCACCTCGAGGAGCTCTTCTCCGGCTTCGAGGTCGTGCAGACGGACGTCGCGGAGGGCGCTCGTCCCGGGCTCGACGCGCCGATCGCCCAGGACTTCCTGGCCGCGGTCGGCGGTACACCGGCCCCGAAGTACGGCTGGACGGACGTCGCACGCTTCTCCGCACTCGGCGTCCCCGCCGTCAACTACGGACCGGGTGACCCGCTCCTCGCCCATGCCGACGACGAGCGCGTCCCGCTCGCACACATCCAGGACTGCGAGCGCGGGCTCCGCGCCTGGCTGACCGGGCCCGATGGTCGCTGACGCGGCCCACTCGACCGAGGTCGAGGAGCGGCCGTCGATGCTCCAGCGCTGGGCCCGCCTGCCCTGGTGGGGGCGGATCACCATCGTGTACGTGCTGTCCCGCCTGGTGACGACCGCGATGTTCGCGGTCGCGAGTCTGCTGCAGGCGCCGGACTCCCGGTTCGGCGCGTTCCCCTCGCTCGGCACGCTCGCCGCCGGCTGGGACGGACAGTGGTACTGGTGGATCGCGACGTACGGCTACCCGACCCAGCTGCCGCTCGACGACGCCGGCCGGGTCGCGGAGAACGCGTGGGCGTTCATGCCGGTCTATCCGGGGGTCGTGAAGGCGCTCTCGGTCGTCACCTTCCTGCCGTGGCCGGTCATGGCCGTGATCGTCTCGCTGTGCTGCGGCTTGGGGGCGGCCCTGCTGTTCCACCGGCTCCTGCGCATCCGCCTCGGCGATGAACGGGCGATGTTCGCCGTCGTGCTGTTCTGCATCGCCCCGCTCAGCGCCCTGTTCCAGGTCGCCTACGCGGAATCGATGTTCCTGCTGCTGCTGACGCTCGCACTGCTCCTGCTCGTGACGCGCCGGTACGGCTGGCTCCTCGCGGTCATCCCGGTCATGGCGTTCACCCGCCCCGGAGTCCTGGCCTTCTCGCTCCTGCTGGGCCTCCATCTCATCGTGCGGATCGTCACGCGACACCGCGACCCGCTGGCGCGCCGGGAGGTCGTCCTCATCCTCGCGGGCGGGGCCCTCGCCGCCGTCGCCGGATTCGCGTGGATGGTCATCGCCGGTCTCGTCACCGGGACGCCGGAGGCCTATCTCGAGACGGAGCTGGCGTGGCGGGCCGCCTTCATCGGGGAGCAGCCCCTCGTCCCGTTCTCCGCCTGGATCCAGGGCGGCCAGTTCTGGTTCGGGGATGGTCCGGGCATCGCCGTCGTCGCCGCGATCTTCGTCGGCTCCGTCGTGCTCCTGTTCCTCCCGCCGGTGCGCCGGCTCGGTGCCGACCTCCGGTTGTGGGTGGGGTCCTACCTCCTCTACCTCTTCGCGGTGTTCTTCCCGCAGACGAGTGTCTTCCGGCTGCTCGTGCCGGTCTTCCCGCTCCTCGGTGCCGTCGCCGTCCCACGGAACCGCTGGTACCGCGGTGGCGTCGTCATCGTCTCGCTGGCGTTGCAATGGTGTTGGATCTTCGTCATGTACGGCCTCGCGAACGCGTATTGGACCATTCCCTGAGTGCGGATCCGGCGTCATCCTGCGCCTCGCCGCGCTCAGGATTATCACGAGCCCCCGTGATACGAGATAATGGGGGTCAGTCGAATAACGAGAGGGGACTCGCATGGCCGCAATGAAGCCACGCACCGGAGACGGGCCAATGGAGGCCGTGAAGGAGGGTCGGCTCATCATCGTGCGAGTGCCTCTTGAAGGGGGAGGGCGTCTCGTCGTGTCGGTCAACGACGCAGAGGCTCAAGAACTGCATGATGCACTCGCGGGTGTGGTGAGCGCGGGCTGATCCCCGTCACCGACGCCGCATGAGCCGAGAACCGGCCGTCATCCCTGCTCTCAGAGTCAGGATGGCGGCCGGTTCGTCGTTGTACGGAGGGCTCAGAGGTTCGGTTTGGTGATCTGCAGGAGGCCGTCGCCGGCGGGGGACAGGGCGCTGACGACCGCGTCGGACGCGGAGATCTCCTGGACGAGCGAGCGGAAGAGTCCTGTGGTCTCGTCCCGCTGAGCCGGATCGGCCACGCGGCCTCGCCAGAGCGCATGCGGGACGAGCACGGTGCCGCCGGGACGCACCAGACGGAGTCCGTGCTCGACGTACTCGATGACCGATCCCGGGTCGCCGTCGACGAGGACGAGGTCGTAGGAGTTCTCGTTCATCCGCGGCAGGACGTCGAGCGCGCTGCCGGTGATGAGGCGGATGCGATTGGTCGTGATGCCGGCCTCAGTGAACGCCGCGCGTGCCTGCTGCTGGTGCACGATCTCGGTGTCGATGGACGTCAGCACCGCGCTCGTGGCGCCGCGGAGCAGCCAGAGCCCGGAGACACCGGTGCCGGTCCCCACCTCGACGATGGACTCCGCGCGGGTGGCCGCGGCCACCACCGCGATCTGCGCGCCGATCGCGGGAGAGATCGGTTCGACACCCAGTTCGTGCGCGTGAGCGCGCGCCGTGAGCATCGCCGCGCTCTCGACGACCACGTCGCCCGCGTACTTCCAATTGAGATTGTGTTCTGACACCTTGCCTCCGGATCCCAGCGTATGGCCTGCAACTGCTCCGACAGCTGAGGCTCGCGCGGTAGTCTGATGTCGTGTTCGGTCTGACCTTCGACAAACTCCTCATCATCGGGGTCATCGCCGTGTTCCTGCTGGGTCCGGAACGGCTGCCGTACTACGCCTCGCAACTGGCGCGACTCGTCCGCACCCTCCGAGACCTCGCCTCCGGCGCCAAGGACCGGATGCGCGAGGAGATGGGGCCGGAGTTCGACGAGGTCGACTGGAAGAAGCTCGACCCGCGTCAGTACGATCCGAGACGCATCATCCGCGAGGCGCTCCTCGACGACGAGCCTCCGGTGACGCCGACGGTCGCGACGACCGCTCCGCTCGACGCGGCTCCCGCGGCCGCGGCCGCCGCTGCAGCCGTTCCGTCGCTCGAGAAGCCGAAATCGATCCAGGCGGCGACCGACGAGCGCCTGCGCCGACTCGCCGCCGGAGAGACCGCCGCGCCCCCGTTCGACCTCGAAGCCACCTGAGTCCGCTTCGGTCGTGCGCTTCCGACCCGGACGGCTCAGCTCGTGCTGACGCCGAGACGACGACCGGCGAGGCCACGCGGTCTCGCAGCGAGCTGACCGGCCAGCCGGAGGATCTCGGCAGCCGCGGGATCCGTCGGATCCGAGAGGACGATCGGCAGCCCGGCGTCTCCGCCCTCCCGAAGCGGGACGCTGAGCGGGACCGAGGCGAGGAGCGGTACCGGGGTGTCCTGGCCCATCGACAGCCGCGCCGCGAGCGCCTCGCCACCCCCTGAGCCGAACAGCTGCAGGACGCTGCCGTCGGGCTGGGGGAGACCCGCCATGTTCTCGATGACGCCGTGGACGCGCTGCCCGGTCTGGCGCGCCACCACGCCGCTGCGTTCGGCCACCTCGGCGGCGGCCGGCTGCGGTGTCGTGACGACGAGCACCTCGGCATGGGGGAGCAGCTGGCCGATGGAGATGGCGACGTCCCCGGTGCCGGGCGGGAGGTCGAGAAGCAGGACGTCGAGGTCGCCGAAGAACACGTCGGTCAGGAACTGCCGGATGGTGCGGTGGAGCATCGGTCCGCGCCAGGCGACGGCGACGGCGGTGGTGCCGTCCGTCGGTGCGTCGATGAACATGCCGATCGAGACGACCTTCACGCCGTGGGCGACGGGTGGCAGGATCATGTCGCCGACCTGCGTCGGTTTGACGGCCAGGCCGTTCTCGACCAGGCCGAGGAGCCCCGGGATGGAGAACCCGTGGACGTCCGCGTCGACCAGGCCGACCCGCAGACCGCTGGTGGCGAGTGCGACGGCCAGGTTCGCGGTCACCGTCGACTTCCCGACACCGCCCTTGCCGCTCGTGACGGCGTACACGCGGGTCAGTGAGTCCGGGCCGAACGGGATGCCGCGGGCGCTCCGGCCGCCTCGGAGGCGCTCCGTGAGTGCCTGACGCTCTGCCGTCGTCATCACCTGGACGTCGACCGCGACGCTCGTCACCCCGGGGGTCGCGGCGGTGGCGTCACGGACGTCGCGCTCGATGCTCGCCGCTGCCGGGCAGCCGACGATCGTGAGCTTGATCGTGACATCGGCGGCACCGGTGTCGTCCACCGTGATCGGGCCGACCATGTCGAGTTCGGTGATCGGTCTGCGGATCTCGGGGTCGATGACGCGGGCGAGCGCGGTCCTGATCCGCTCGGCAAGGCCGATGTCAGCCGCGCCGGCGTCAGCCACGCCGACGCTCAGGCCCGTCGTGTTCGGGCTGGTCGGTGCGATCCCGATCGAGTTCCTCGAGGAGGGAGCGCAGCTCGGCGCGGATGAAGTCCTTCGACGCCATGTCCTTGAGGGCCAGTCGCAGCGCCACGACCTCACGGGCGAGGTACTCGGTGTCGGCGAGGTTGCGTTCGGACCGCTGACGGTCCTGCTCGATCTGCACCCGGTCGCGGTCGTCCTGTCGGTTCTGGGCGAGCAGGATCAGCGGCGCCGCGTACGAGGCCTGGAGCGACAGCACGAGGGTCAGGGCGACGAAGCCGATGTCGACGGAGTCGAATCGGAGGGCGAGCGGACCGTAGGTGTTCCACGCGATCCACAGGATGACGAAGAGGGTGAGGCCGAGGAGGAACCACGGCGTGCCCATCGCCCGGGCGATCCACTCGGTGAACCGGCCGAAGCGGTCGCGCGAGGCCGGGGCGCGGCGGATGGAACGGACGGAACTCCGAAGCCCCTTCGGAGCGTCGAGCCTGACCTCATTGCGGGGAGCTCGTGCCACGACCTGCCCTCCTTCCGTTCGATCCGAGCCGCTGTTCCGACGCCGGGAGTTCATCGTTCTCGTCGATGCTGCGCCAGTCGTCCGGGAGCAGGTAGTCGAGGACGTCGTCGATCGTCACGACGCCGAGGAGCCGGTGCTGTTCGTCGACGACGGGTACCTGGACGAGGTTGTAGCTCGCGAGGATCCGCGAGACCTCGGCGGCGGAGGTCCGCACGCCCACCGGATCGAGGCTCTGATCGAGCAGGGTCCCGAGGCGCTCGTGCGGCGGGTAGCGGAGCATGCGCTGGAAGTGCACCATCCCGAGGAAGCGTCCCGTCGGCGACTCGTACGGCGGCAGGGTGATGCAGACGCCGGCCGCCAGCGCCGGTGCCAGCTCGGAGCGTCGGATCGACGCGAGGGCCTCCGCGACGGTGGCGTCGGCGGAGAGGATGATCGGCTCGGTCGTCATGAGGCCACCCGCGGTCTCCGGGTCGAACCGGAGCAGCATGCGGACATCCTCCGCCTCCTCCGGCTCCATGAGCTCGAGGAGGTGCTCCCCGCGGTCCTCGGGGAGCTGGGCGATGAGGTCGGCCGCGTCGTCCGGCTGCATCTGATCGAGGACGTCGGCTGCGCGGTCGTCGTCGAGCTGGGCGAGGATCTGCACCTGGTCCGTCTCGGGCATCTCCTCGAGCACGTCCGCGAGGCGGTCGTCCGACAGCTCCTCCGCGACCTCGATCATCCGGTCGCGCGGGAGGTCGAGGAGCGTGTTCGCGAGGTCGGCCGGTTTCAGGTCGGCGTAAGTCGCGATGAGCTGCTCGGCGGACTGGGCCTCGCCGAGCTCCTGCTCCTCGCGAAGTTCGTTCCAGGTGGCGAAGGTCGTCGGGCCCTTCACGAAGGGGGAGGCGGTGGTCTTCGGGCGGCGGACGAACAGCTGCGACACCTGCCACTCGCCGGGGCCCTGCTCCTCGATGGCGACGTCCTCGATCGTCGCCTCCTCACCGGTGGCGCGGAAGACGACGCGTCGGCCGAAGAGTTCGGCGATCACGCGCACCTCGCCACCGCGCTGCTCGAACCGGCGGACGTTGATGAGTCCCGTGGTGATGATCTGCCCGGCGCCGATGCTCGTCACGCGGCCGATCGACACGAACACACGGCGTTTCCCGGGGATCTCGACGATGAGGCCGACGACCCGCGGGGGTTTGCCGGTGCGGTAGACGACGAGCACGTCCCTGACTTTGCCGACACGATCGCCCGCGGGGTCGAAGACGGTGCACCCGGCGAGCCTGGCGACGAACACTCTGGTTGCACTCACGACTACTAACCTACCCGCCGGTGGTCGGCCTGGAGTGCCCGCTCGGGGCGGGGTGAGAGGATGGAGGCATGAGTGATCCGCGACAGTTCGGCCGGAAGGGCGCCCCGGCGCTCGGCGTCATCCCGCGAGGCGAGACGGTGGCCAGCTACGAGAGTTACGAGTCCGCGCAGGCCGCGATCTCGTCGCTCGCCCACACCGATTTCCCGGTCAAGGAGATCTCGATCGTCGGCAGTGATCTCAAGAGCGTCGAACGCGTCACCGGTCGCCTCAGCTACGGCCGTGCTGCGGGAGCCGGTGCGGTCAGCGGTGCCTGGCTCGGACTGTTCCTCGGGCTCGTCCTCGTCATCTTCAACCCCGAGACGAACCTCATGCTGCTCGGAGCCGCGGTGCTCATGGGTGCCGCGTTCGGCATGCTGTTCGGCATCGTGTCGTACTCGGTGACCCGCAAGCGGCAGGAGTACACCTCGGCCACGCTCGTCGTGGCGACGCGCTACGACCTCATCGTCGGCGGTGAGCTCGCGAACCGCGCACGCAACCTCCTGGAGCGCGGCCCGGAGACCGACGCGAGCTGATCCAGCCGCGTCAGGCTCCGAGTCGTCGCCCGGCGGACGGGCTCAGCGCGCGAGCCAGGCCTCGACCTCGTCCGCGGTGCGCGGGATGCCGGCCGACAGGTTCTCCGCGCCGTCCTCGGTGACGAGGATGTCGTCCTCGATCCGGACGCCGATGCCGCGGTACTCCTCGGGGACCGTGAGGTCGTCGACCTGGAAGTAGAGGCCGGGTTCGATCGTGAAAACCATGCCGGGCTCGATCACGGCGTCGGCGTACATCTCGCGGCGGGCCTGGGCGCAGTCGTGCACGTCGGTGCCGAGGTGGTGGCTGGTCCCGTGCACCATGTACCGCCGGTGCTGCTCGTTCTCCTTCAGGAGCGCTTCCTCGGCGGTGACGGGGAGCAGGCCCCATTCGGCGGTCTTGCGTGCGATGACCGCCATCGCGGCCGCGTGCACCTCGCGGAACCGGATGCCGGGGCGGACGATGGCGAAGGCCTCGTCGGCCGCCTCACGGACGGCCTCGTAGACCCGTCGCTGGACCTCGGTGAACGTGCCGGACACCGGGATCGTGCGGGTGATGTCGGCGGTGTAGTAGTTGTCGAGCTCGACGCCGGCGTCGATGAGGATGAGGTCGCCCGGGACGACCCGTCCGTCGTTGCGCGTCCAGTGGAGGATGCAGGCGTGCGGTCCGGCGGCGGCGATGGTCTCGTACCCGACGCCGTTCCCGTCGGCTCGAGCCCGCCCGGCGAAGACGCCCTCGACGATGCGCTCGCCGCGCTCGTGAGCGAGGACCTTCGGGAGTTCAGCGACGACGTCGTCGAAGCCGCGGGCGGTCGCGCCGACGGCGAGACGCATCTGCGCGATCTCGTAGGCGTCCTTCACGAGGCGCATCTCGGACACGGCGCGCGTCAGGTCGTCGTCGACGTCGACCGTGAGATCGGCGGCGTCGGCGGTGAACGCCGAGAGGTCGGCGGTCGCGACCGCGAGGTCGGCTGCCACCTGGGCGAGCGACGGACGCGCGCCGATCCAGAACTCGCCGATCGCGGCGTTCGTGTAGAACTCGTCGGTGTCGCGGCCCGCTCGCTCGCGGAAGTACAGGGTCGCGGTGTGGCCGGACTCCTCGGGATCGAGCACGAGGACGCTGTCGGGCTCGGTGTCGGCCGCCCAGCCGGTGTAGTACGAGAAGGCGGAGTGCGCCCGGTACAGGTAGTCGGTGTCGTTCGACCGTTGCTTCATCCCGCCCGCGGGGAGGACGAGACGCTGACCGGGGAACTGGGCCGAGAGGCGTTCACGACGAGCCGCTGCGAGGCCGGCGGTCTCCCGCGGCTCCGGCAGGACCTCTGGGCGGTCGGCCCACCCGGTGCCGATGAAGGCGCGGAAGCCCTCGGACCAGGCGGCCGCCCGGTTGGAGGTCGCCTCGGTCTGGACGGTGTTCGAATTGGATGTGTCTGCGGAAGTCGCCATGCCTCCATTGTCGCACTGCGGTCGCGACAGGCACCCGACGCTCAGCTCGCCGTGCGGGGGAGCAGCGTCGCGACCACGGGCCGGTGATCGCTGCCCGTGCCGTCGACGTCGGTCAGCACGTGAGCCGACACCGTGACCCATCCCGGTGTCGCCATGACGTGGTCGATCGGCGCGCCGAGGACCGCCGGGAGCTCGGTCGGCCAGGTACCGAGCCCGGCTGCCGTGTCGGCCGCGGCGGCGTCGTGGCACGCGCCGAGGTCGCCGACGCCGCGCAACCCGGCGAGGTGGTCGAGCGTCGCGTTGAAGTCACCGGCCATGATCACGTCCGCGTCGTCGGTGCAGCGGCCGGCGAGATCGGCGAGTTCCGCGCGCCAGTCGTCGAGCCGACTCGGCAGCGGGGCCGTGGTGTGGACGGCGACGACGGTCGGTCCGCGACCGAGGACCGGATCGGCGATGAGGGTCTCCGAGCGCCCGATGGCGGTCGGGCCGGTCTCTGTCGGTGCACGGACGGCGTACTCGCCGAGTCCGGTGCTGATGAGGAGGCTCGTCCCTCCTGCGTCGGCGTCGGTCGAATGCGCAACCATCGGCCGTCCGGCGGCGGTCATCGCAGCGGCGACGACCGCCGCGGTGTCGGACGAGGTCTCCGGCAGGGAGACGACGTCCGCGCCCTCACGCACCGCGATCGCCGCGATCGTCCCGGGGTCGACGGCGTCGCCGAGGGTGTTCCAGGCGAGGACCGTGACTTGATCCGCGAGATCGGTCGCCTCTCCGGCGACCATCTGGTCGTCGATCCCGCGGTTGGCGGTGACGACGGCGCCGGTGACCGAGACCGCGGCGAGGACGACCGCCAGGATGGCGGGGAGCACGCGGCGGGACCCACGGACGAGGATCGCCGTCACGAGGCAGAGCAGGGCGCCGCCCGCGGCGGCGATCGCCACGAGGAGGCGGAACGCGCTCAGCTGGACGACGACCTGGGCCTGTTCGAGACCGAACGGCCCGGGGAGGACGGCCACGACCAGCAGGGCCGTGGTCGCGATCGCGAGCACGGCCGCGATGACGCCACCGACGGTCTTCAGCACCCGCGTCAGCGTAGGCGAGCGGTCTGGGAGTCCTCGGGGCAGGACCTGCGACTAGGGTGGAAGCGTGGTGAGCGCTCGAGACATGCACGGCCCCGCCGATCTGCACACGCACTCGAGCGTCTCGGACGGCACGGAGACGCCGACGCAGCTGATGCGCGCGGCCGGTGCCGCGGGGCTCGGCACGATCGCCCTCACCGACCACGACTCCACCGCCGGCTGGGCCGAGGCGGCCGTCGAGTCGCGTCGCCAGGGCATCACCCTGCTCCCCGGAATGGAACTGAGCACCCGCTACGAGTGGCGGAGCGTGCACCTGCTCGCGTACCTCATCGATCCGTTGAACGGCGACCTGCTCCAGGAGACCGCGAAGATCCGGGAGTCCCGGCTCCGGCGGGCCGAAGGCATCGTGGCACGCATCGGCGGCGACTACCCGCTGTCCTGGGCGGACGTCCTCGCGCAGACCCGCGAAGGTGCGACCGTCGGACGGCCCCACATCGCCGACGCCCTCGTCGCCCTCGGGATTGTGGCCGACCGTGGTGAAGCGTTCGACGGCATCCTGCATCCGCGCACCGGGTACTACGCGCCGCACTACGCGCCCGACCCGCTCACCGCAGTCAAGCTCGTCCGTGCAGCCGGCGGCGTCCCCGTGATCGCCCACCCGGTCCCGGCCGGCCGCGACCGGATGCTGCCCGAGCCGTACTTCCGTGAACTCGCTGACGCGGGCCTGTTCGGGCTCGAGATCGAGCATCGCGAGAACACCGAGGAGGGGAAGGTCGTCGTGCGGCGGATCGCCTCCGAGCTGGGCCTCGTCGCGACCGGTTCGAGCGATTATCACGGAACCGGGAAGCCGAACCGCCTCGGCGAGAACACCACGGACATCGACGTGGTCCGACGCATCGTGGCCGAGGCCACCGGCTCGGCACCCGTCCTGCCCGACTGATCTGCGGCGCGTCCGGAGTGCCCTTCGACGCGCTCAGGGACCGGGTGTACTTCTCCCGGTCACTGAGCTTGTCGAAGTGCCCACGGGGGCGCAGCGGATGTGAAGGTACGCCGGTCGGAGCACCCTTCGACAGGCTCAGGGACCGGTATCCTTCGGTCACCAACCGTGTCGAGCGCAGCGCTCGCGACATGCAGAACGCCCGCATCCGGAAGGGTGCGGGCGTTCTGCGTGGCGGATCTACGCCGTGGGGGCCGGGGGAGCGGTGCGGCGCGTCCGGCTCCGACGGCGGGGAGCGCTGTTGCCGTCGCGGTGCTCCGGACCGTGGCCGTCGTGGGTGCCTGCTGCGGGCGCGCTGCGGTCGACGGTGTCGGTCGAGGCGGCGTCGTGCGTCCGCGAGTGGGCGCGGGTGCTCGGCTGGGACTCGAGCCGGGTGCTGGTCGGCTGCGCGCGGTCGCCTCCGCGTCCGCCGCGCTCACCACCGCGACCGCCGCTGGTCCGTGAACCGTCGCGTCCGCCGCCGGTCCGCGAACCGTCGCGTCCGCCTGCGCTCCGCGAACCCTCGCGCCGTGGAGCGGGCTCGACGGCCTTGGCGGGCTTCAGCCTGCCCTTCGTGCCCTCGGCGATCCCGAGGTCGGTGAACAGGTGCGGGCTCGAGGAGTAGGTCTCCGTCGGTTCCGGCTGACCGAACTCGAGGGCGCGGTTGATGAGCGCCCACTTGTGGAGGTCGTCCCAGTCGACGAACGTGACGGCGATACCCGTCTTCCCGGCGCGACCGGTACGGCCGACGCGGTGGAGGTACGTCTTCTCGTCCTCGGGGATCGTGTGGTTGATGACGTGGGTGACGTCGTCGACGTCGATGCCGCGGGCGGCGACGTCGGTGGCGATCAGGACGTCGCGCTTGCCGGCCTTGAACGACGCCATCGCCCGCTCGCGCTGCTCCTGGTTCAGGTCGCCGTGCACCGCCGCGGCGTTGAACCCGCGGTCGGTGAGCTCCTCGACGAGCTTCGCGGCGGCACGCTTGGTCCGCGTGAAGATCACGGTCTTGCCGCGACCCTCGGCCTGCAGGATGCGCGAGATCACCTCGTCCTTGTCGAGCGAGTGTGCGCGGTAGATGAGGTGCTTGATGTTGGCCTGCGTGAGCCCCTCGTCGGGGTCGCTCGCCCGGATGTGGATCGGCTTGCTCATGAAGCGGCGGGCCAGGGCCACGATCGGACCGGGCATGGTCGCCGAGAACAGCATCGTGTGACGCGCGGCGGGGGTCTTCGAGAAGAGCTTCTCGATGTCGGCGAGGAAGCCGAGGTCGAGCATCTTGTCGGCCTCGTCGAGCACCATCTCGGTGATGCCAGAGAGATCGAGGAGGCGCTGGTTGTTGAGGTCGATGAGACGGCCGGGCGTGCCGACGACGATCTGGGCGCCGGCCTTCAGCTGCTCGATCTGACCCTCGTAGGCCTTGCCGCCGTAGATGGAGACGAGCGTCGTCGACCGGTTCGAGATGAGGATCTCGATGTCCTCGGACACCTGGACGGCGAGCTCACGGGTCGGGACGACCACGAGGGTCTTGACGCCGGGAGCCGGGTCGAGGCCGAGGCGCTGGACGATCGGGATGCCGAACCCGAAGGTCTTGCCCGTGCCCGTCTTGGCCTGGCCGATGATGTCCTGGCCGGCGAGCCCGAGGGGGATCGTCTGCTCCTGGATGGGGAATGGTTCGATGATGCCCTTGGTCGTGAGGGCGTCGACGATGTCCTGGTCGACACCGAGATCAGAGAAAGTCACGGAGATACCTGTCAGTGCAGTCATGGTCTACACCTTCGATTGCACACAGGTGTAGGGCCCCGATCCGACGCCGGGGCACGGCTATTCTACCCGGGACGTCCCGAGAGGCCGCTGGGCGCGCGGAACACGGCGATCGGCGCGCTGCGGATAGGGTGGTCGCATGGCTCGTTGGTTTGCACGACGTCGGCGTCCCGGCACCCAGACGCCTCGTCTGCGCTCGCGGGAGGACGCCGTTCAGGCGACCCGCGTCGACCTCCACGAGCTCGCGCCCAGCACCGCCGACTACCTCGGTCAGGTGGCGCAGCTGCAGCTCGGGTTCTTCATGACGCTGTCGTTCGCGGTCGAGCACGCTCCGAACGACGCCGACCGGGAGACCGTCGCCGAGGCCGCTGCCACGGCGCTGCGCAAGCACCAGGCGCTACTCGCCTGGCTCCGCCGGACGAGCGACGACCCGGGCGCCGTGCTCGAACCCTATGCACGCACGCGGGACGAGTTCCAGGCGATCCTGCGCACCGGCACCTGGGACGAACTCCTGCTGGGCGTCCTCGTGGCGCGGGGCTTCCTCGACGAGTTCTTCGCGCAGCTCGCGCGCGGCCTGGACGGGGCGGACGCACGCGACCTGGCCGCGATCGTCGCCCCCGGTCCGGAGGAGGACCCGCTCGTCGGGATCCTGCACCGGGTGATCGCAACGCACCCCGAGCGCGCTTCGACGCTCGCGATGTGGGGCCGTCGGTTGCTCGGCGACACCATGCTCGTCGCCAGGTCCGCCCTCGTGACCGAGAGCAAGGCGCTGCCGGACGACGCCCGGGTCGAACCGGTCTACACGGAGCTCATCGCGAACCACACCAGACGGATGGACGCGCTCGGGCTCACGGCCTGACCGGTCGTCCCCTCCGACACGACGACGCCGCCGCTCCGGGTGGAGCGACGGCGTCGATCGATCGAGCGCCTCGGGTCAGGCGGCGACGCCCTGCTGCAAGCGGGTCAGCATCGCCTCGTCCGACGAGGTGCGGACGCGGACGAGCACGAGGTCGACCACCACACTCACGACGACCGACGCGCCGAAGGCGAGCACCCAGATCCAGCCGCCGTCCCACGCCATGCCTGCCCACGTCGCCGCGACCCAGACGACGGCGGCGACGAGCGTCGCGACCGCCGGGATGAGCGCGGCCCCGTGCTGGTCGCGGCCGGGCAAGAGGTAGCGGACGGCGAGACCGAGGATGGCACCGCCGAGCACGACGAAGAGGAGTTCCATGGTCAGCCGACGAATCCGATGCGGCGGGATTCCTCGGTTCCGAGCTCGACGTAGCCGATGCCCGCGGTCGGGATGAGGTAGCTGGTGCCCTTGTCGTCCTTGAGCGCGAGCAGCTTGGCGTCCGTCTCGAGCGCGGTCTTGACCGCCTGCTCGATCTCCGACGCCGGCTGCGAGGTCTCGAAGCCGATCTCGCGAGGGCTGTTGAGGATTCCGATGCGAATTTCCACCTTGAGTGCCTTTCGGTTGCGTAGGGCAAGACTACGGGAGTCGTGGTCCTCCGACCGGCGCGGGTCGGCTGCTGTCAGCGAACAGCGGAACGCCGGTCGGCCGTCGCGGCGATGTCGGGAGGCTCCGGTAACGTGCGGACCATGACGGTTCCCGACGCCTCCGACGATCCGACGGGTGCGGTCCGTGACGCGGACCGCGCGCCCGTCGGCAACCCGGCTGTCGGCACGGGCGTCCGGCTCGACGACTCGCAGGAGGCCGTGCTGCGGCTCGCGGACGACCGGTCCGCCGTCGTGCTCGGGGCTCCCGGCACGGGCAAGACCACGACGCTCATCGAAGCGGTCGCGGAACGCGTGCACTCGCGCGGTCTGCGCACCGACGAGGTGCTCGTCATCGCCTCCTCCCGGTCATCGGCGCAGGTCCTCCGCGACCGCCTCGAGGCACGGGTCGCACGCGCCACACCCGGATCCCTGGCGCGCACCGCCATCTCCCTCGCGCTCGAGGTCATCGCGGGCTCCGGGGCGTTCGCCGGTTCAGGACGACCGCGGTTGCTGACGGGCGGCGAGCAGGACCAGACCATCGCAGAGCGACTCCTCGGTGACGAACAGGACGCGACCGGTCCGCTGTGGCCCGCGGAGCTCGGTCCCGAGGTCAGGCGCCTGCAGGGGTTCCGCACCGAGCTCCGGAACCTCATGGAACGCAGCGTCGAACACGACGTCGCGCCTGCCGAGCTGCGTCGGCTCGGTACGGAGCACGGGCGTCCGGAGTGGGTCGCGTCCGCGGGCTTCATCGAGGGGTTCCTCGCCGACGACTGGCGCGGACACCTCACGCCCGCGGCGGCCCTCGCCCGCGCCGTCCGGCTCCTCGACGAACAGGAACCGGGAACGGGCGTGCTCGGAAGCCTGCGGGTGGTCTTCGTGGACGACGCCCAGGAGGCGACCCACGGCGTCCTGCAGCTGTTCGCCGCGCTCGCCCGACACGGGGTCACGATCGTCGCGTTCGGCGACCCCGACCTCACGACGGGTGCCTTCCACGGTGCCCGAGCCGACGCCCTCGGGCGGTTCGCCGAGGTGCTCGGTCGCCCGGTGGACACGCTCGTCCTCGGGCAGGTCCACCGCGGGACACCGGACATCCGGGCGACGGTCCGCGGCGTCGCCGAGCGCATCGGCACGGCCGGTGCCGGACTCCACCGCACGGCCGCATCACCGGTCGATGACGCGGAGACGCCCGAACACTCCGTCGTCACCGTGGCGGCCGGTTCCCCGGCCGAGCAGATCGCGGTCATCGCGCGCTTCCTCCGCGAGCGCCACGTCCTCGACGGCGTCGCGTGGGCCGACATGGCGGTGGTCGTCCGCAGCGGCGGGCTGATCCCGGCGATCGAACGGGGCTTGTCCTCCCTCGAGGTGCCCACCCGGGCGAGCACGGGCGGAGCACCGCTGCGCGACCACCCGTTCGTCAGGTCGGTCCTCCTCGCCATGTCGGTGGCGCTCGGACGGACGCCGCTCGACGCCGAGGTCGTGACCGAACTCCTCCACAGTGCGCTCGGCGGACTGGACTCGATCGGGGTCAGGCGACTCCGAGCCGCGCTCCGCCACGCGGATCTCGCTGAGGGCCTCGACCGCAGCGCGGACCGCCTGCTGGAGGAGGCGTTCGCCGTCCCCGGTGCACTCATCGGACTCGAGACGCCCTCCGCCGCCCGCGCCCGCTCACTCGCCGACAGCCTTGCCGAGGCGAGAGCGCAGGCGGCGGCGGGCGCTTCGGCCGAGGAGCTCGTCTACGGCCTCTGGTCGCGGAGCAGGCTCGAGCGCCCCTGGGTCTCGCTGTCGAAGGGCAGCGGTCAGGCCGCCGAGGAGGCGAACCGCGACCTCGACGCGATCACCCAGCTGGCCGATGCGGCACGTACCTTCGTCGAGGCGGAGCCCGACACCCCGGCCTCCGTCTTCCTCGACCGCCTGCTCGAACAGACGGTCGGCGACGACTCCCTCGCGCCGACGGGCCGCCGGGAGGCGGTCACGATCGCGACGCCCGCCGCCCTGGTCGGGACCGCGTTCGACACGGTCGTCGTCGCCGGCATGCAGGACGGCGTGTGGCCCAACCTGCGGGTCCGCGACTCTCTGCTCGGCGCGTCGGAGCTCGTGGAACTGCTGGAGGGCACGGCCACGGCGACGGCGGACGCACGGCGCGCGGTCCTCCACGACGAGCTCCGACTCTTCGCCCAGGCGACCTCCCGTGCGCACCGGTCGCTCATGGTGGTCGCGGTCGTCGACGACGACCACCAGGCGAGCCCGTTCCTCACGCTGCTCCCCGAGCCCGATCCGCACCGGGCGTCCCTGTCGCCCCTGTCGCTCCGGGGGCTCGTCGGCACCCTGCGTCGCTCGCTCACCCGCCGGATCCGCCCCGCGGACCCGGCCGAGCGTGCCGCGTCCGCCTCGGCCCTGGCCATCCTCGCGACAGCGGGAGTCCCCGGCGCTCCGACCGAGGAGTGGTACGGCGTGGCCGCACCGAGCTCGACGGCACCGCTCCACGACCCCGCCGTCGAGGAGCTGCCGGTCTCCCCGTCTCGCATGGAGGCCTTCGAGGAGTGCCCGCTGCACTGGGCGATCGCCCGACTGGGCGGCGGAGCCTCCGGGTTCGCCTCCGGGCTCGGCACGATCGTGCACGCGGCGCTCGAACACGCCGAGTCCTCCGACGAGGCCGCGCTCTGGGCGGCGGTGGAGGACCGCTGGGACGAACTCCACTTCGAAGCGGACTGGGAGGGCGCGGCGACGAAACGGCGTGCGGCGGAACTCGTCCACCGGCTGTCCGCGTACCTCCACGACGCGGAGCGCGCAGGAGTGACCTCGATCGGCAACGAGAGCCGGTTCAGCCTCCGCATCCCCATCGGAGAGTTGGGCGGCGCGGCCGTGCTCGGCGGCTCGATCGACCGCGTCGAACTCGTGCCCGACGCCGACGGGACGCGGCGCGTGGTGATCGCCGACCTCAAGACCGGCGGCTCGGCGCCCAGACAGGACCGGGAGGTCGCCGACATGGCGCAGCTCGGTGCCTACCAGCTCGCGCTGGCGTCCGGTGGGATCACCGGTACGGAGGGGCTGCTGAGCGGTGGCGCGAAGCTCATCGTCGTGTCGGCCGGCACGAAGCGCAAGGAGTACTACGACCCGGCCCAGCCCGCCTTCGACGACGAAGCCCTCGAGCGCTTCCGCGAGCGTGTTCTGGCGGACGCGGTCGGCATGGCCGGCGCGGTGTTCGAGGCCCGCGTCGGGACCCACTGCCACGACCCGTTCGCGTTCGGCGAGTGCGCCATCCACGTCGTCCCGGCGGTGAGCTCGTGAGCACGGAGGAGACCTACTCGGCCGAGATGCTCGCCGGCCTGCTCGGCCTCCCGCAACCGACGGCGCAGCAGGTCGAGGTCATCGAGGCCCCCATGGCGCCCGTACTCGTCGTCGCCGGTGCCGGGAGCGGGAAGACCGAGACCATGGCTTCACGCGTCGTGTGGCTGCTCGCCAACCGGCACGTGAACGTCGACGGGATCCTGGGGCTCACCTTCACCAGGAAGGCCGCGGGTGAGCTGGCGGCACGGATCGGCAAGCGGATCGCCGCCCTGCAGGACATCGGGATCCTGGATCCCGCGGCCGACGCGCTCTTCGACCGTCCCGAGGTGTCCACCTACAACGCCTATGCGAACGCCCTGTTCCGCGACAACGCCCTCCTGGTGGGCCGTGAGCCCGAGTCGGTCCTGCTGTCCGAGGCGTCCGCCTGGCGACTCGCGAGGCGCGTCGTGGTCCGACACGGAGACGAACGGCTCGCCACCCTCGGCAAGTCCGTCGACCAGGTGGCCGAGCTCGTCCTCTCGCTGAGTCACGAGCTCGCCGAGATCGACGGCACCCCCGAGGAGCTGCTCGGCTTCGTGGAACGGTTCGTCGGCATCGGCGAGCTCCCCGACGGCGGTCGCGGGGCGTACGCGCAGATCGACCAGGCCGTCGAGGTCGTGGGTGCCCTGCCGGTCCTGCTCGACCTCGCGCACCGGTACGCCGACGAGAAGCGCCGGCAGGGACTCGTCGAGTTCTCCGACCAGGTCGCCCTCGCGCTCGCCGCCTGCGAACGTTCGCCGAAGGTCGCCGCCGTCGCACGCGATCGCGCGGGCGTCGTCCTGCTCGACGAGTACCAGGACACCTCGGTCGTGCAGACCAGACTGCTGTCGACCCTGTTCGCCGACCACCCCGTCATGGCGGTCGGCGACCCGCACCAGTCCATCTACGGCTGGCGCGGCGCGAGCGCGGCGAACCTCGCACGGTTCTCACGCGACTTCGGTCGGGAGGTCGCCGCCACCCAGTTCAACCTGTCCACGAGTTGGCGGAACGACCGCACGGTCCTCGAAGCCGCGAACGTCCTCGTCCGCCCGTTGCAACAGCAGGCGCAGACGGCGGGGAAGCTGCGAGTCCTCGACCTCGAGCCGAAGCCCGGCGCCGGCGCCGGCTCCCTCGCCGTCGAGTTCCCCGAGACCGGAGCCGAGGAGATCCGGGTGGTCGCCGAGTGGTGCGCGGACCGCTTGCTCGCCGAACGCGGGGGAGATCCGGCCGGTTCGGCCGCGATCCTGTTCCGGGCGCGTCGACCGATGCAGGAGTTCGCCGACGGCCTCGCGGCGCTCGGCGTCCCCCACCACATCCTCGGCCTCGGCGGTCTGCTCTCCTCGCCGGAGATCGTCGACGTGACGGCGGCACTGCGGGTCATCCACGATCCCGGTGCCGGGTCCTCGCTCATCAGACTCTTGAGCGGGCCTCGCTGGCGGATCGGCGTCCACGACCTCGGACACCTCGTGGAGGTGGCCCGGTACCTGCAGGCCATCGACTGGAAGACGAAGCGGTACGACGCCGAACTGGCCGCCCGGCTCCGTGAGTCGGTCGCCGACGACGACGGGCGGTCGATCATCGACGCGCTCGACTTCATCGCCGCGGACCGCGTGCCGGCGGGCCTCGCCGCAGGGTTCACCGACGAGGCGCGTTCGCGTCTCCGGGAGGCCGGACTGGTGTTCGCCTCCCTGCGGCGTCGTGCGGGCAGCGGCCTCCCCGATCTCGTCAGAGCGGTCGAGCGCGAGTTGCGGCTCGACATCGAGGTCGTCGCGAACGAGTCGACCGGCTCCGCGGCGCGCGCTCCGGCCAGACTGCAGGCCTTCCACGACGAGGTCATCTCGTTCATCCAGGCGGAGGAGCAGGTGACGCTCGGCAGCCTGCTGGCGTGGATCGACCGATCGCTCGCCCGAGACGACCTCGGACCGGCGAGCGACGCACCCGACCAGGGTGCGGTCCAATTGCTCACCATCCACGGTTCGAAGGGCCTCGAGTGGGATCATGTCGCGATCCCGCGGCTCGTGGTCGACGAACTGCCAGCCAAGCCGAAGGACGGCAAAGGCTGGGTGCGTCTCGGGACGCTGCCGTACGACTTCCGAGGCGACGCGGCGGAGCTGCCGGAGTTCGCCTGGCGGACGGCCGAGACGCGGAAGGAGGTCGTCGACGCTCAGCTCGCCTTCTCGGAGGCGCTCGGCGAACGCGCGCTCGACGAGGAACGCCGGCTCGCGTATGTGGCGGTGACCCGCGCCAAGCACGACCTCCTGCTCACCGGCTCGTTCTGGTCGGGCGATCGCAAGCGGCCCCGTGCTGCGAGCACCTACCTCCTGGAGCTGGCCGCGGCGGGCGTCATCGCACCGCTCCCCGCAGCCTCCGCCTTCGACGAGAACCCGGTCGACTCCGGTGCTGCGGTCCTCGACTGGCCACTCGATCCGCTCGGCGCGCGTCGGAGCGTCGTCGAGCGGGCGGCGGCCGAGGTCGACCAGCGGCGCGGGCGGACCGAGGCCGAGCTGCTGGCGACCCTCGGTCCCCTCGAGAACGAGCTGACGCTGCTCCTCGAGGAACGACGCCGTGCCGCGACGACGACCGCGCGCGGTGAACTCCCCGTGCGCATCCCCGCGTCCAAGTTCAAGGAGTTCGTCACGGAACCGGAGGCCGCACTCGAACGTCTGCGTCGCCCCGTCCCGCAGCGGCCCTACCGGCAGACCCGTCTCGGCACCCGGTTCCATTCGTGGGTCGAGGCGCACTACGGACGCTTCGGATTGCAGGAGCTGGTCGACGCGCTCCCCGAGGAGCTCGACGTCGAACGCCCGGGGCCGGACGCGTCGGAGGGGATCGGGTTCGACGAGCTCACCGAGCGGTTCCTCGCCTCGGAATGGGCGGACGTACGACCGATCGAGGTCGAGACCGAGATCCACGTGCCGCTCGGCGACACCGGACGGGTGGTGGTCTGCAAGCTCGACGCGGTGTTCGAGCGCGGGGACCGGTTCGAGATCGTCGACTGGAAGACCGGCGCAGTACCCACGACGCCGGAGGACGTGCGGAACGCCTCGTTCCAGCTCGCGCTCTACCGTCTGGCGTACGCGCACCACCGGGAGGTCGACCCCGAGCGCATCGACGCCGTGCTCTACTACGTGAGCCACGACGTGCAGCTCCGGCCGGAACGCCTCTACTCGGAGGAGGAGCTCCTGTCGGAGTGGGAGCGGTCCTTCGGGGAGGCCGCCGAGTCCCAGAGCTCGAACGACGAGGTGTCGATCTGATCCGTGGCGTTCGCGTCCGCGTCGGTTCCAGCGTGGTCGCGATCGTCGTCGGCCTCACCGTCGTCGGTGTCGTCATCGCCCGAGCCGCCGGGATCGCGGCCGAGGGCGCGCTCGAGCTCTGACCGGTCATAGGTGTCGGTCTGCATGGCGATGCCGGGGGAGGACGAGCCGATCGGCGTGCGGTCGAGCATGTCCTCGACCTCGTCGACGTCGAGGACCGGTCCGGTCGTGGTGCCGAGGGGGTCCGTCACGTCGCCGAGCACGCGGTCGACGAGCCCGTCGAGCATCGCGACGGCGTCCTCGACGATGGTCTCGTCGTGGCTGTCGCGACCGTGCAGGAGCCAGCGGGCGATCTCGAGTTCCGCGTACAGGCGGGCGCGGAGCGTGACGAAGCGGTCGGGTCCGCGGGAGCACGAGGCCGCGTAGGCGGACAGCGCCTGCTCGCCGGTCGCGCCGAGCGTCGCGATCCAGTGGAGGTCGAGGGCCGGGTCGCCGACCCGCAGCGAGCCCCACTCGATGACGCCGTTGACCAGGCCGTGGCCGTCCTGACGGATGACGAGCACGCGGTCGGCGGCGAGGGATCCGTGGATGACGGTGGGCTGGAACTGCCAGAGTGAGTGGTCCTCGACGGCCGCCTGCCAGCGCTCCCGGACGGCGGTCGGGAGAAGCCTCGTCTCGGCGGCGCGGGACACGATGCGGTGTGCGTCCGCCCGGATGAGCTCGGTGGACAGCAGCGGGAGGCCTGCTTCCGCGATGAAGGCCGTCGGGAGGGAGTGGATCGCGGCGACCGCGGCACCGAGCGAGTCCGAGAGGACCTCGTCGCGGCCGAGCGCGGTCGGGTCGAGGTGACTGCCGGCCACGAAGTCGAGCACCACGGCGCGAGTGCCGTCGACGGGCAGTTGGCCCACGACGGTCGGGGCGTCGAAGGGCAACCTGCTGCGGATACCGGGCGTGAGTGCGCGAAGGGCGATGAGGTCCGCGGACTGCTCCGTCTCGGCCTGCTGTGAGGTCGGGATGCGCACGATGAGCTCGCGCCCGTCAGTCGTCACGAGACGGGCCGCGTCGTAGTTCCCCTCGCCGCCGGCGGTGTGCGCGCCGGACCCGCGGACCTGGAGGTCGGCGACGGCCGAGGTGGCCAACGCGGCTAGAGTGAGATGGGATCTGGCCATGACATCCAGGGTACGGGGCCGTCCCGGTGAGCCGCGCTCGCCACGCCCTCAGAGAGGTTGTCCATGACGATTCAGGTTCGCGCACTCGCCGGTCTACCGCTTGCGAGAGGCGGACTCGACCGTCACGGCGAGCTCCGTTCACGACCGGACGTGCTCGACGGACTGCGGGTCGATCCGAACGCCCGAGCCGTCGTCCTCCGCGGCCGGCGCGCACTCGTGACCGGCGACGCGCTCGACCTCCTGGATCCCTCGGACCTGCCCGAGCCGGAGCTCATGGTCTACCTCGGAAGCACCGTCGAGGACACCCCGGAAACCCCACCGGGCACCGACATCCTGCTGTGGGTCCTCGCCGACGCCGATGCCGACGCGATCACCGAGGATGAGGACCGCTGGTTCGACCTCCGCCGGAGCGGACACCGGCTGTCCGACCGCGACGTCGGGATCCTGGCGACGTCGCTGGCGATCGCCGGCTGGCACCGAGCCGAGCCGTTCTGTGCGCACTGCGGCTCGCCGACCACCGTCCGCAACGCCGGTTGGGCACGGCACTGCCCGGTCGACGGCAACGAACTCTTCCCGCGCATGGATCCCGCGGTCATCGTCGCGGTCGTCGATCCTCAGGGACGGATATTGCTCGGGTCGAACGCGATGTGGGAGCACAACCGGTATTCACTGCTGGCCGGCTACGTCGATGCCGGCGAGTCTCTCGAGCAAGCCGTCGCCCGCGAGATCTTCGAGGAGTCGGGGATGCGTCTCGGCACTCCCGTCTACCTCGGTTCGCAGCCGTGGCCGTTCCCGCGCTCGCTCATGCTCGGCTTCGTCGCCCCGCTCGCGGAGGATCAGGATCCGGAGGCGCTCGTCCCGGACGGCCAGGAGATCCTCGACCTCCGGTGGTTCACGCGGGAGGAACTCGAGGACCCGGCCACCGACGTCATCCTCCCCGGACCGTCGTCGATCGCACGAGCCGTGATCGACGAGTGGCTTCGCGGATCCTGGTCTCGATGAGGCGCGGCACCACCGAGGGGCCCCGATGAGCAGTCCGGCCGAACTGCTGGCCGGACTCGACCCCGACCAGGCCGTCGCAGCGGAGGCGCTCCGCGGACCCGTGTGCATGCTCGCCGGCGCAGGCACCGGCAAGACCCGCGCGATCACCCATCGCATCGCCTACGGGGTCGCGACCGGGACCTACACGGCGTCGCGCGTCATGGCGCTCACCTTCACCAGCCGCGCCGCTGCTGAACTGCGTGGTCGGCTCCGGGCGCTCGGAGCCGAGGGCGTCTCGGCCAGGACCTTCCACGCCTCCGCGCTCTCGCAGCTGAACTTCTTCTGGCCCCAGGTCGTCGGCGGTCAGGTGCCCGCGCTCGTCGAGAGCAAGGGCCGGGTGCTCGGGCACGCAGCCGAACGGCTCCGGTTGCGGGTCGACACCGCGACCCTGCGCGACGTGGCGGGCGAGATCGAATGGCGCAAGGTGTCCGGCCTGACCCTCGAGCAGTATGCGGCGTCGAACCGGCCGCTGCCGGCCAAGCTGTCCCTCGAGCAGGTCATCTCGCTCCAGGAGACCTACGAGCAGTTGAAGGACGAGCGCCGACGCATCGACTTCGAGGACGTCCTGCTCGCCTGCGCCGGCATGATCGAGACCGAGCCCGCCGTCGCCATGCAGGTGCACGAGCAGTACCGCTTCTTCGTCGTGGACGAGTACCAGGACGTCTCGCCGCTGCAGCACCGACTCCTCGAACTCTGGCTGGGCGGTCGACGGGACGTGTGCGTCGTCGGCGACGCGAGCCAGACCATCTACTCCTTCGCCGGTGCCCGTTCCGACTACCTGCTCGACTTCCCGACCAGGTACCACGACGCCACGGTCGTCCGGCTCGAGCGCAACTACCGCTCCGCCCCGCCGGTCGTGGCCGCGGCGAACACGCTCATGCGGGGGCGCCCAGGGGCGTTGCACCTCTCAGCGGCCACCGCACGCGACGACGAGGGCACCCAGACCGCACGCCCTGACACGCCGGCGGTCGGCCTGCGGCAGTACCCGAACGAGCTGTCCGAGGCGAGAGGCGTCGCCTCGGAGATCCTCGTGCAGCTGCAGGCGGGCGTCCCGGCCTCGGAGATCGCCGTGCTCTACCGGATCAACGTCCAGGCGGCGGCGTTGGAGACGGCCCTCGGCGAAGCCGGCATCCCCTACGTCATGCACGGCTCCAAGCGCTTCTTCGAGCTACCCGAGGTGCGGCAGGCCCTGCTCCAGCTCCGCGCGGCCTCCGTCTCGATCAGCGGTGAGCCGCTGTTCAAGTCCGTGAGCGACGTGCTCCGGTCGCTCGGCTGGAGCCAGGACCCGCCCGACGGCGGCGGTGCGGTGCGCGACCGCTGGGAGTCGCTCAACGCGATCATGGGGCTCGTCGACCAGGCGCCGGAGGGGACCTCGTTCCGCGCCTTCACGGATGAGCTGCAACTGCGGCAGGCCGCGCAGCACGAGCCGACGGTCGAGGCGGTCACGCTGGCGACCCTGCACTCGGCGAAGGGCCTCGAGTGGGAGGCCGTGCACCTCATCGGGCTTTCCGAGGGCTATCTGCCGATCTCCTACGCGAAACAGTTCGAGCAGGCGGACGAGGAACGGAGGCTCCTCTACGTCGGCATCACGCGCGCCAAGCGGCTGCTCAACCTGTCCTGGTCCGAGACGCAGCAACGCGGTGGTCGTCGCGAGCCGTCGCGATTCCTGGCAGAGCTCGGCATGCGCACCTCGAGTGCTCCCGGACGACGCGGCGCCTGACCCCACCGGTCGCGGCGTCGACCACCAGCTGGGTGCTCGCGAGGATGGGCTGGGACGCGTCGAGGTGTCGGAGCACCAGACGGGTCACGCGGGTCGCGACCTCCGCACCGAGGAGCTGGGTGTCGAGTGGCGAGCGGTGCCCGAGAAGCTGGGAGGCGACGGCCGGCCAGGCCGGATCGTCGTCGGTGCGGTGCAGCTCGACGCAGTGCAGGCACGGCCCTGAGCCGGGTGTCACGAACGGCCCGATCCGGACGACACGATCGCTGAACACGACCGGCAGGTGCGGGACGTCGTCGCGCAGCCACCGCGTGTACCGACTCGGCGGGATGACGAAGTCGGCGACGAGGACGGCGACGTCGACCCGGCCAGGGTGCGACCCGGCTCCGGTCGACCCGGACTCCGGTGGCAGGAGTGCGACCGCCTCCTGCTCGGAGAGGAGGCGTCGGAGGAGCTCGGCCGCCAGGCTCGCGCCGTCCACGACGACCCGGTGCGTCACGGCGGGGCAGGAGGTGGGGCCGCCGTGCTCGATCACCGGGTCGAGCGTCGAGAGGACGCGATCGATCTCGTGGGCTGGGATGTCGAAGGCGTCCGCGAGTCGTCGTTCGACCAGAGCCGGGAAGCCGGCACGCAGTGCCGCGACGACCTGCTCGGTCTCGGTCCGGACGCTGTCGAGCACGACCGCTTCATCGACTCCCACCTGCAGGCTGTGCGGGGTTCGCCAGAGCAGCGGTCTCCTGGGATCGAGGCGCGTCGTCATCCATCGATGATGGCGGGTCGACGACCGGTCGCGTCGGCACTCTCCACAGCCCGCCCGGAAGGACGAGCTGTGGAGCGTCGCCGTGGATCAGACCGGGGGGCCGCCGGCACCGTTCGGGCCGGAGGGCTCCGAACCGGGCTCGTCGTCGTGCTGGTCGCCGCGTTCCTCGCCACGGAGGAGGTCTTCGAGCGCGAGATCCATCTCGTCCTGCTCGGGACGCTCACCCCTGGCCTCAGCTTCGAGGCGCGCGATGAGCGCCTCCGGGGCGTCGATGTCGGCTGCGGTCGGCACGAGGTCGGGGTGCGACCACAGGGCGTCGCGCTGCGCGGTACCGACGGCGTCGGTGACCTGCTGCCACATCTGCGCAGCCTCGCGCAGCCGGCGGGGTCGCAGCTCGAGTCCCACGAGCGCGCCCAAGGCCTGTTCGGCCGGCCCACCGGCGGCGCGGCGTCGGCGGACGGTCTCCGCGATGGCCGCGGAGCGGGGGAGACGCTCGGTGGCTGCCGCGGTGACCACGTCGACCCAGCCCTCGATGAGGGCGAGCGTCGTCTCGAGTCGGGCGAGGCTCGCGTCCTGCGCCTCGGTTCGGGCGGGGATGAGCGCACCGCTCGTCATGGCCTCTCGGAGTTCCTCGGGGTTCGACGGGTCGAAGCTCTCGGCGAGCTCCTCGAGTCGCTCGGTGTCGATCCGGATGCCGCGTGCGAAGTCGGTGATCGAGGAGATGAGGTGCAGGCGGAGCCAGCGGGCGTGGCGGAAGAGTCGTGCGTGCGCGAGTTCACGGACCGCGAGGTAGATCTGGACCTGATCCGCCGGGATGTCGAGACCCTCGCCGAAGTCGGCGACGTTCTGGGGCACCAGGGCGGCCTCGTTGTCGTCGAGCAGCGGGATGCCGATGTCGCCGCCGGAGACGACCTCCTTGGAGAGCTGGCCGACGACCTGTCCGAGCTGCATCGCGAAGAGCGTGCCGCCGATGCCGCGGACGAGCTGTCCGGCGTTCGCGATCATGCTCGACAGCTCCTCGGGCGCGCGTTCCGTGAGCACGCCGGTCAGGGCGTTCGCGATGTTCGTGGCCACCGGCTCGGCGAGCTGCGTCCAGAACGGCATCGTCTTCGTGGCCCAGCGCGTCCTCGTGTACAGGGCCGGTTCGCTCGACAGCTCGGCCACGTCGGTGACGTCGGCGAGCCACAGGGAGGCGATGTGGAACGCCTGCTCGAACGCCGCACGCTGCTCGGGCGTCGTGTCCTGGGAGCCGTCCCCGGCGATGGTCTTCGCCTGCTGGAGCGAGGTGTCCCAGTTGATGCCGTCGCCACCGGAGCGGAGTGCGCCCTGGAGCTGCGACATGAGCGCGGCGAGACTGGCCGGATCGCTGGGAAGGCCGGCCGCGCCGGCGAGCTGGCTCGGGTCGAACGAACCGTTGCCGGAGAGGAGCTCGCGGAGCATGTCGCGGAACTCGTCCTCCGGACTCTTGTCGGAATCCTCTGGCACGTCAGCCGCCTCTCAGATAGCTCGGTGCTGGGCCTTCTACGCTAGTCGCACCTCGCTGAAGAATCGCCGGGGTATGGTTGGTCGGGTTTCCGCCCACCGCGAACACTCCGGAAGGCTTGCATGTCGCTCTTCGCCGATGAGGCTCCCACCGCTTCGGCACCGACCGGTCAGGGGCGCAATCGTCGCGCTCGGTTCGGTTGGATCGTGCTCAGCCTCTCGCTCGTCCTCCTCGGCGTGCTGTCGGCGGTTCCCGCACCGTACGTCATCGAACAGCCGGGTCCCGTGTTCAACGTGCTGGGTACGACCGAGGGTGACGACGGCGACGTCCCGCTCATCGAGGTCCACGACGAGCAGACCTACGACACCGGCGGCACGCTCGACATGTTGACGGTCCAGCTGGTCGGGAATCCGCAACGGAGCCCGGGCTGGCTCGACATCGTCTCGGCCTGGTTCGACCCGAGCCGAGCCGTCGTGCCGATGGACCTCTACTTCCCGCCCGGCGTCACGACCGAGCAGCGCGACGAGCAGAACGCGACCCTCATGGTCGACTCGCAGCAGGACTCGGTCGCGGCGGCGTTGCGCGAGCTCGGGTACGAGGTTCCCGAGCACATCGTGGTGGCACAGATCGCTGAGGGTGCGCCCGCGCAGGGGGTGCTGCGGCTCGACGACGAGATCGTCGCGGTCGACGGCACGCCCGTGACCGGCCTGGCCGGCCTGCGGGACGCGATCAACGCCAACGGTACGGACAAGCCGGTCACGCTCGACATCGTGCGTGGGGGAGTGGCGAGCACCGTCGAGATCACGCCGACGACCGCGACCGCGTCCGACGGGACGACCTCGACCGTGATCGGCATCGGTACCAAGACCACCTACGACCTCCCCGTCGACATCACCATCCAGCTCGACAACGTCGGCGGCCCGAGCGCCGGCATGATGTTCGCGCTCGGCATGATCGACCTGCTCACCCCGGGTGAGCTCAACGGCGGGAAGGACGTCGCCGGTACCGGGACGATCGACGCCGACGGGAACGTCGGCGCGATCGGCGGCATCCGGCAGAAGCTGTTCGGCGCGAAGGACGCCGGGGCCGAGTGGTTCCTGGCACCGGAGAGCAACTGCGACGAGGTCGCCGGACACGTCCCCGACGGCTTGACGGTCTTCGCCGTGAAGACCCTCGACGATTCGCTCACAGCGCTCAAGGCCATCGCGGACGGAGCCGACACGAGCAAGCTGCCCACCTGCTCGGCCGGTTGACCACTTCGGGCGCTCTCCCAGCCCGGCCGCTTTAGGATGGGTGGGACGACCCCTATCTGAAGAGGCCACACGTGACATCCGCAGCAGCAGAGAAGCCCCTGTCCACTCAGCGCCGACGCGCCCCGATCGCGATCACGGTGGCGATCATCGCCGCGCTCCTCATCGGGTTCTTCGTGTTCTCGGGGTTCTACGCCGACCTGCTGTGGTTCCAACAGCTCGGCTTCACCGAGGTCCTGACCACGCAGTGGATCGCGGCGATCGCCATGTTCCTCGTCGGGTTCGTGGGGATGGCCCTCCCCGTCTGGCTGGCCATCGAGATCGCCTACCGGACCCGTCCGGTCTACGCGAAGCTCAGCTCGCAGGTCGACCGCTACCAGCAGGTGGTCGAGCCGCTCCGCCGACTCGCAACCTACGGCATCCCGGCGCTCTTCGGGCTCTTCGGCGGTGTCGCCGCGGCCTCGCGCTGGCAGCTGGTGCTGCTGTGGATGAACGGCACCCCGTCCGGTACCAAGGACCCGCAGTTCAACCTCGATGTGTCGTTCTACCTCTTCGACCTGCCGTTCTTCCAAGCCGTGGTCGCCTTCTCCTCGGCGGTCGTCCTGATCGCCCTCATCGCAACCGCCGTCGTCACCTACCTCTACGGAGGCATCCGGGTGGTCAGCCGTGAGGTCTGGATCTCCATGGCGGCCCGCGTGCAGATCTCGGTGCTCGCCGCGCTGTACCTGATCCTGCAGGCCGTCAGCCTCTGGCTCGACCAGTACACGACGCTGAACGACACCGGCACGCTCATCACCGGTGCCTCGTACACCGACGTCGCCGCGACCATCCCCGGTCGGGTCATCCTCGCCGGGATCGCGCTCATGGTCGCCGTCCTGTTCGTCGTCACCGCGTTCACCGGCCGCTGGCGTCTGCCGCTCGTCGGTACCGCGCTGCTCATCGTCGCGTCCCTCATCGTCGGCAGCCTCTACCCGTGGATCGTCCAGCGTTTCCAGGTGGAGCCGAACGCGAAGAGCCTCGAGACGCCGTACATCAAGCGGAACATCGACATGACCCGCGACGCCTACGGGATCGCCGACGTCGAGGAGGAGGAGTACGCAGCCACCACCGACGCGACCCCCGGAGCACTCCGTCAGGACGCCGAGACCACGGCGAACATCCGGATCATCGACCCGTCGCTCGTGAGCGCCTCGGTCGCGCAGCTCGAGCAGTTCAAGCAGTTCTACTCCTTCGACAAGCAGCTCGACGTCGACCGCTACAACATCGACGGCAAGACGCAGGACGCCGTCGTCGCGGTCCGCGAGCTGAACGTCGCCGGCCTCGACAACTCGCAGTCGTGGATCAACAACACGGTCGTGTACACCCATGGGTACGGTCTGGTCGCGGCCTACGGCAACCAGCGCTCGGCCTCCGGTGAGCCGGTCTTCCTCGAGTCGGGCATCCCCACCACCGGCGCGCTCGGCGACTTCGAACCGCGCGTGTACTTCGGTGAGCAGTCGCCGGACTACTCCATCGTCGGCGCTCCCAAGGGCGCGGACCCGGTGGAGCTCGACTACCCGTCGGGCACCCAGGGTGAGTCGCAGACCTACACGACCTTCGACGGTGATGGCGGGCCCAAGCTCGACAACGTCTTCAAGAAGCTCGTCTACGCGCTCAAGTTCCAGTCGGAGCAGATCTTCCTCTCCGACTCCGTGAACAGCCAGTCGCAGATCCTCTACGACCGCGACCCGCTCACCCGGGTCCAGAAGGTCGCTCCCTACCTGACGCTCGACTCCGACCCCTACCCGTCCGTGGTGGACGGTCAGATCGTCTGGATCGTCGACGGCTACACGACGAGCGCCAGCTACCCCTACTCGAAGACCGTGAGCCTGTCCGACACGATCTCCGACTCGGTCACGCCGGCGCAGAACTACGCGCTCGACGACGTCAACTACATCCGGAACTCGGTGAAGGCGACCGTCAACGCGTACGACGGCAAGGTGACGCTCTACAGCTGGGACGACCAGGATCCGATCCTCAAGACCTGGCAGAAGGTGTTCCCGTCGACGGTCAAGCCGATGTCGGACATGTCCGGCGATCTCATGAGCCACGTCCGGTACCCGGCCGACCTCTTCAAGGTCCAGCGTTCGGTGCTCGGCCAGTACCACGTCACCAACGCCGGATCGTTCTACTCGAGCGAGGACGCGTGGGTCACCCCCAACGACCCGCAGTCGACCGACACCGAGAAGAAGTACCAGCCGCCGTACTACCTGACGATGCAGCTGCCCGAGCAGGACGCGCCGTCCTTCTCCCTGTACTCCACGTTCATCCCGCGTCAGGGCGGTGAGCAGTCGCGGAACGTGCTGACGGGCTACCTCGCGGTCGATGCGAACGCCGGCGCCGAGGACGGCAAGCGGAGCTCCGACTACGGCAAGATCAGGCTGTTGACCCTGCCGAAGGACGACACCGTACCGGGCCCCGGCCAGGTGCAGAACACCTTCGACTCCGATCCGAGCGTGTCGAGCCAGATCAACATCCTGAAGCAGGGTCAGACCGAGGTGCTGAACGGCAACCTGCTGACCGTGCCGGTCGGTGGCGGTCTGCTCTACGTGCAGCCGGTCTACGTGAAGTCCACCGGCGACACGAGCTTCCCGCTCCTGCAGAAGGTGCTTGTCGCCTTCGGCGACCAGATCGCCTTCGAGGACACGCTGGACGAGGCGCTCGACGTCCTGTTCGGCGGCGACTCGGGTGCGGATGCGGGTGACACGAACGTCCCGGGCGACAGCACGACGCCCCCGACGGACGGCACGGACACCGGCGGCGGAACCGACACGGGCTCGACCCCGAGCACGGGTGACCCGACGGTGGACGCGCAGATCAAGACGCTGCTCGACCAGGCGAAGGCCGCGATGGTCGAGAAGGACGCGGCCATGGCGAGCGGTGACTGGGCTGCCTACGGGGTGGCGGACAAGAAGATCTCCGACGCACTGGCGCAGGCGCTGGCACTGCTGAACGGCTGATTCCGAGCCTGCAATCCGAACGGCGTCGCCCTGACGGGCGGCGCCGTTCGGCGTTCCAGGAGGAGGGATTCGGCCGGAATCGGAGTGCTCAGCGGCACGCGATTTGCACGCCCTCAGAATGCATGCTAGGTTTATCTCTTGTGCCGCAGGGTGGAGCAGTTCGGTAGCTCGCTGGGCTCATAACCCAGAGGTCGTAGGTTCAAATCCTGCCCCTGCAACAGAAAAGATGAAATCCCGGTCTCCTCGAGATCGGGATTTCGTCGTTTGCGGGGATGGTCGCCCGCCGTCGGCGGGCGGCGGGTCAGTCCATCGTCGCGACGGGGAGGCCGAACGCCGCGGCCACCCCGGCGTTGGTGACCGCACCCGCGTGGATGTTGACGCCCGCGCGGAGCGCTGCGTCGGCCGCCACTGCTGCTCCCGTGCCCTGGTCGGCGATGGCGAGCGCATACCGGAGCGTGGCATTGGTCAGCGCGCGCGTCGAGGTCTCCGGGACGGCGCCGGGCATGTTGGCCACGCAGTAGTAGAGGCTGTCGTGGACACGGAACGTCGGGTCGTCGTGCGTCGTCGCCCGTGAGCCCTCGAAGCAGCCGCCCTGGTCGATGGCGATGTCGACGAGCACCGAGCCGGGCTTCATGTCCGCCACCATGGCGTCGGTGACGAGCTTCGGGGCCTGAGCCCCGGGGATGAGCACCGAGCCGATGACGAGGTCGGCGTCGCGGAGCTGCTCCGCGATCTCGTACGCCGATGACGGCCTGGTCTGGATCTGCCCGCTGAAGCGGTTCTCCAGCTCGCGCAGGCGAGGGATGGAGATGTCGATGATCGTGACGTCCGCCTGCATGCCGAGCGCGTTGGCTGCGGCGTGCTCGCCGGCGACCCCGCCGCCGATGACGACGACCTTCGCCTTGGGGGTTCCGGGCACGCCGCCCAGCAGGATCCCTCGTCCACCGGTGGCGCGCATGAGGTGGTAGGCGCCGACTTGCGTGGACAGTCGTCCTGCGACCTCGCTCATCGGCTGCAGGAGCGGCAGGGAGCGGTTGGGGAGCTGCACGGTCTCATAGGCGATCGCGGTGGTCCCAGAGGCGATCAGGGCGTCGGTGAGCGGACGGTCCGCCGCGAGGTGGAGGTAGGTGAAGAGCGTCTGGTCGGCCCGCAGGAAGTCGTACTCGGCGGCGACGGGCTCCTTCACCTTGAGCAGGAGGTCGCCCGCCGCCCAGACGGAGGCCGCGTCGGTGGCGATGGTCGCGCCGGCGGCACGATACGCCTCGTCGAGATTGCCGGACCCGAGGCCGGCGCCCGCCTGGACGATGACCTCATGGCCGTGTCGGACGAGTTCGTGGACGCCGCCTGGCGTCGCCGCGACCCGGTTCTCGTTGTTCTTGATCTCCGTGGGGATGCCGATTCGCATGTCTGGTTCCTCTCGCAGGCTGGGCCAAGGCTCGGCTCTCCCGCTCGTCGGTGGACGGTGTGCGACTATTCTGAGGTTGCTGCGTTTCAGCCGGATGAACGCCGCAGCTTTTGCGGAATTCGCGTCTGAATTCGATGATGATTCGGCTGAAAAGGGACGTGGGCGCAGGATGACGAACAATCTGCACGGACGCGCGGACCTTGACGACGTCGATCACGCACTCCTGCGGCTCCTGCAGGAGAACGCACGCATGACGAACGCCCGCATGGCGGAGCTCGTCGGCATCGCCCCCTCGACGTGTGTCGCCCGAGTGCGGTCGCTCGTCGACCGCGGCGTGATCACGGGGTTCTCGGCGCGTATCGATCCGGTCGCGGTCGGGCTCGGTCTCGAGGCGCTCATCAGCGTCAACATCAGGGCGGGGGCTCGCGCCCGTATCGCCGAGTTCAGCGCCGGCATCCGACAGCTCCCGGAGGTCGTGCAGGTGTTCTTCCTCGGCGGCTCCGAGGACTTCGTCATCCATCTCGCGGCGCGGGACAGCGCCCACATCCGCGACTTCGTCGTCGAGCACCTGTCGGCCGATCCGACGGTCGCCTCGACCCGCACGAGCCTGGTGTTCGATCACTCGTTCATCGGCGTCGCGGTGGGGGAGTGAGGGCGATCCGCGGCTGTACCGGCCGGGCGAAGGTCACGAACGCATAACGAAGGACTCGGGCGGAAAACCCTGACCATGTTCGGTTTTGCCATGGAGGCCGTGCGCGATGTCCGCCTGTTGGGGGATCGTCGATTAGCCAGCAGCTGTGAGTTTCGTTAGCGTTGTCGACGGCCCGCAAGGGCTGACCTACGTAACCGCGTCCCGCCCCCTGTCGCCCCGTGACGGCGTGCTGGACGTACGGTCGAACGCCACGCGGTAGCCGTTGTCGCCCCACGTGATCCGAGCCCGCGCGCTGTCCATCAGTGCGCCGATGGGGCGGATCGAGAGCCGTTCGACCCGGCCTGACGATCGACAGGAAGAGCGCACCGCGGTTCCGCGTGCGCTTCCAGGAGAACACATGACCGAAACGATTGCCGTCTCCGCGACGGGACTGTACAAGGTCTTCGGCAGGAAGCCGAAGGAAGCCGTGAAACGCCTGCAGGCCGGTGCCTCGCGTGACGAACTCGCCTCCGGCGGGACCACCGCAGCCGTCATCGACGCCTCGTTCGAGGTGAAACAGGGCGAGATCTTCGTCGTGATGGGCCTCTCCGGCTCGGGCAAGTCGACGCTGATCCGGATGCTCAACGGCCTGCTCGAACCGACGGCGGGCACCGTGACCATCGCCGGGAAGCCGATCTCGGGGGTGTCCTCGAAGCAGCTGCGTGCGGTCCGACAGGACAACATCTCGATGGTCTTCCAGCACTTCGCCCTGCTGCCGCACCGCACGGTGCTCGAGAACGCCGCCTACGGACTCGAGGTGAAGGGTGTGCCGGCCGCTGAACGACGCGAGCGGGCCCAGGCCGTCGTCGAGCGCGTCGGGCTCGCAGGCTGGGAGGACAAGCTCCCGGGCCAGCTCTCGGGTGGGATGCAGCAGCGCGTCGGCCTCGCCCGCGCACTCGCCTCGGACACCGACATCCTCCTCATGGACGAGGCGTTCTCCGCGCTCGATCCCCTCATCCGCCGCGAGATGCAGGAGCAGCTCGTCGAGCTGCAGGCCGAGCTCGGCAAGACCATCGTGTTCATCACCCACGACCTCAACGAGGCGATGTTCCTCGGCGACCGGATCGCCGTCATGCGCGACGGCCGGATCGTCCAGGTCGGCACCCCGAACGACATCCTGACCGACCCGGCGAACGACTACGTCGCCCAGTTCGTGCAGGACGTCGACCGCGCCCGCGTCCTGACCGCCGGTGGCGTGATGGAACCCGCGCGCTCCGTCGTCTCCGCGTCCGCCGGACCTCGGGCCGCCCTGCGCATCATGCGCGACCTGCAGACCTCGACCGCCTTCGTGGTCGGTCCGGGTCGGCAGCTCCTCGGCGTCGTCCGCGACAAGGACGTGCTGCGTCTCGTCCGTGCGGGCGACCACGAGCTCGGCAGTGTCATCACCGCCGACCTCGCCACGGTCTCGCCGGAGGCGGCGCTCGTCGACCTCTTCGAGTCCGCCGTCGAGAGCGCCCTGCCCGTCGCCGTCGTGGACGAGCGGACGCGCCTGCTGGGCGTCGTCCCGCGGGTGACCCTGCTCGCCGCCGTCGGCAACGTCCCGACCAACACGGACGAGATCAGCCTCGTCGGGCCGCCGGCGACGGTGCCCGTCGAGCTCATCACGGCGACCCTGCGGTCGACCGCGGAGGACCCGCAGCACCCCGACGACGTGACCTCGTCGATCGAGACCAGCGCCGCCGAACCGGCAGCGAGCCTGCCGGAAGGGAGTGTCCGATGAACGGCATCCGTCTCCAGTCGTCCGGGTTCCTGGACGCCATCACCCGCCCCGAGATCGGAGCGTGGGTCGAAGCCTTCGTCGACTTCATCACCGACGTCTTCCAGCCCGTCTTCGACGTCATCCGGAGCGTCTTCCAGGGGCTGTACGACGGCGTCGACCTCGTGCTCAGTGGTCCGCCGTTCTGGGTGATCATCATCGTCGCCGCCCTGCTGGCCTTCGTCGCACGGGGTCCGGTGTTCGCCGTCGGCTCCGCCGTCGGGCTGTTGATCATCGTCGGCGTCGAGCAGTGGGACAACGCGATGGACTCGCTCTCGCTCGTGCTCGTGGCCGGACTCATCGCCATCGTGATCGGGATCCCACTCGGCATCCTGGCCGCGCGCTCGAAGGTCGCGTCGTCGATCATCCGGCCGTTGCTCGACTTCATGCAGACGACTCCTGCGTTCGTCTACCTCATCCCCGCGCTCATCCTGTTCCGCATCGGCGTCGTCCCCGGCATCGTCGCGACGATCGTCTTCGCGCTGGCCCCGGCCGTCCGTCTCACCGAACTCGGGATCCGCAACGTCGACCGCGAGGTCGTCGAGGCCGGCAACGCGTTCGGTGCTTCCTCCTGGCGGATCCTGCGCCAGATCCAGCTGCCGCTCGCGATGCCGAACATCATGGCCGGAGTCAACCAGGTCATCATGCTCTCGCTCTCGATGGTCGTCATCGCCGGCATGGTGGGCGCCGGCGGCCTGGGTGGCGACGTCGTCAAGAGCCTCTCCCGGATCGACATCCAGCTCGGCTCCGAAGCGGGCCTGTCGGTCGTCATCCTGGCGATCTTCCTGGACCGTCTCACGGCTTCCCTCGGCGGCGGTCGCAAGCAGCGCGGGAAGCGCACGAAGGCTGCCCCGTCCTCGCCCGGCGGGATCCGACCGGCGCCTGCCTCGAGCACCACGACGACCGACAGCACCGCCTCCGGTGAGGAGCAGCGCACTCCCGCCGAGTCGCCGACCACCGTGCGGTGACCCACCGGCACACAGCTTCCATCCGACGACACCGATCCCCGCGTCACGCGGGACGAAAGGAATCATCGAACATGCAGTACCGCACCAAGATCGCAACCACCATCGCAGCGGGGGCGGCGGCGACGCTCGCCATCTCCGGCTGCTCCGCGGGCGCCTCGGACGAGACGCTCGAGAACGGCGACAAGCAGGCGGTGACCATCGCCGTGTTCAGCGGCTGGGACGAGGGCATCGCGGCCTCCGAGCTGTGGAAGGCCGTGCTCGAGGAGCAGGGCTACGACGTCACCCTCGAGGAGGCGGAGCCCGCCCCGGTGTTCTCCGGCCTCAGCACCGGTGACTACGACCTGACGCTCGACGTCTGGCTGCCGACCACGCACGCGAGCTACATCGAGAAGTTCGGTGACGACGTCGTCGACCTCGGCGCCTGGAACACCGACGCCAAGCTCACGATCGCCGTCAACGAGGACGCCCCTGTCGACTCGCTCGAGGACCTCGCGGCCAACGCGGACCTCTTCGACAGCCGCCTCGTCGGCATCGACCCCGGTGCCGGACTGACCGAGGCCACCCAGGACAAGGTCATCCCCGAGTACGGCCTCGACGACTGGGAGTTCCTGACCTCGGGCACCCCGGCGATGCTCTCGGAGCTGAAGGCCGCGACCGACGCCGGTGAGAACATCGCCGTCACGCTGTGGCGTCCGCACTGGGCCTACGACGCGTTCCCGATCAAGGACCTCGAGGACCCGAAGGGCGCCCTCGGGGACGCCGAAGGCATCCACAGCTTCGGCAAGGCCGACTTCGCGGACGAGTACCCGACGCTCGCCGGGTGGCTGAAGGACTTCGACTTCGACTCGGAGCGACTGTTCTCGCTCGAGAACGCGATGTTCAACGAGGGTGACTCGAAGGACTACGCGCCCGTCGTCAAGCAGTGGATCAGCGACAACCAGGAGTACGTGGACTCGCTCACCAAGTAGCGGATCGATGAGACGACGGGCACCGGAGCGATCCGGTGCCCGTCGTCGTGTGCATCAGGGCGTCAGCTGCGGAGCCGGGCGAGGCCGTCGACGGCCCGCTCCAGCACCTCGACGCGCTTGCAGAACGCGAACCGGACCAGTGACGCGTAGTCCGGGTCGTGCCGGTCGAGGCAGAACGCCGACAGCGGCACCGCCACGACGTCGGCGAGCTCGGGCAGTGCCCGGCAGAACGCTGCAGCATCGTCGAAGCCCAACGGGGTCGCATCGGCCACGATGAAGTAGGTACCGTCCGGTCGGAAGGTGTCGAAACCGGCGGCGGAGAGGCCCGCGCTCAGGAGGTCCCGTTTGCCGCGCAGGCCGTCGGCGATGGCCGTGAATGCGGCGTCGGGCAGTCGGAGTCCGGTCGCCATCGCCGGCTGGAACGGTGCGCCGTTGACGTAACTGAGGTACTGCTTGACCGTCGTGACGGCCGTGACGAGTTCTCGGGGTCCGCTCAACCAGCCGATCTTCCACCCGGTCGTGCTGAAGGTCTTGCCACCGGACGAGATCGTGAGTGTGCGTCCGGCGACACCCGGCAGGGTCGCGAGGGGGACATGCCGGACGTCGAAGGTCAGGTGCTCGTAGACCTCGTCCGTCACGATGATCGCATCGTGGCGCTCCGCCAACTCGGCGATCAGGTCGAGCGTCGCGCGGTCGAGGACGGTGCCGGTCGGGTTGTGCGGGGTATTGACCAGGATGACCCTGGTCCGGTCGGTGACGGCGGCGCGGAGCTCGTCCGGGTCCGGCTGGAAGTCGGGTGCGCGCAGCTTGACCGTCCGGTGCCGGCCGCCGGCGAGGGCGATGAGTCCGCCGTACGCGTCGTAGAACGGCTCGAAGGTCACGACCTCGTCGCCGTGCTCGACGAGGGCGAGGAGGGTCGCGGCGAGCGCCTCGGTCGCTCCGGCGGTGACGAGCACCTCTCCCTGCGGGTCTGGCTGGAGACCGTAGAACCGTCGCTGGTGCTCGCTGATCGCGGTGCGGAGGTCCAGGGTGCCCGGGCCGGGCGGGTACTGGTTCTCGCCGCGCTCGATGGCCGCGACCGCCTCGGCGAGGACCGCCTCGGGCCCGTCCTCGTCGGGGAACCCCTGGCCGAGGTTGACGGCTCCGGTCTGCAGCGCGAGCGCGCTCATCTCCGCGAAGATCGTCGACGAGACGTGTCCGTCCTCGTCGACGAGGCCGGCGCCTTCGGCAGTGCGCCGCCAGGGTCCGTCAACCACCATGTCGATCTCCCTCCGTGGCCGCGGGCGCGGGCCGCTCCCAATCTAGGACACCGTGCGCAGGTCCTTGCGGCGAAGCCCTAGCCGGCGCACAGCGGGCGCGAATGAAACACTCAGCTCAGCACGGGAAGCTGACTGCGCTTGGAAGGAGCAGAATCGCCATGACCGACACCGCAGACGGACAGCAGCCCGCCGAACACCCCCAGTCCACCCCGAACGGTGAGACCGCGCCGCAGTCCGCACCCGCTGAGCAGGCGGGCGGCACAGTGCCTCCCGCGGGCGAGGCACGGCCGTCGACCTCAGGAGCGTACTTCCCGCCCCCGACCGCGATGCCCCCGGCCGCGCCGCCCGCCGGTCAGCCGACGCAGCAGCCCTACGGCGCGGCCCAGCAGGGCTCGCCGTATCAGCAGGCGCCGCAGCACCCGTCCGCAGCCTTCTCCCGTCAGCAGCAGCCGAACCCGTACGCCGCGTACCAGCAGCCCACCGGTCAGCTGCCCACGGTTCAGCCGCAGCCCGGTCAGCAGCACGGTCCCTACGGAGCGTCCCCCTACGCCCAGCAGCCGACCGGGCAGCACCCTGGCGTCCCGACGCCACCGGCAGCGCGGACGAAGAAGACCAACCGCCCGCTGGCCGGCATGGTCGCGATGCTCGCCGTCGGTGCCCTCATCGGAGGAGCGTCCGGCGCCGGGGCGACGCTCTGGGTCACGAACGCGACGAAGTCGAGCGTCTCGAGCAACGAGGCGGGCTCGAAGGCGTTCACCATCAACGACGACGCCGACGTCAGCCTGACCACGGCCATCGCCGCGACGGCCGGGCCGAGCGTCGTGACCCTCTCGGTCCAGGGCGGGCAGAGCGCCGGTACCGGGTCGGGGATCATCCTCAGCAAGGACGGTTACGTCCTGACGAACACGCACGTGGTCACCCTGGACGGCCAGGTCGCCGACCCGACCATCCGGGTCACCGATGCGAACGGCAAGCTGTACAACGCCAAGATCGTCGGCACGGACCCGATCTACGACCTGGCGGTCATCAAGCTCGAGGACGCCTCGGGTCTCAGCCCGATGGAGTTCGCGAACTCCGACAAGCTCAACGTCGGCGAGACGGCTGTCGCGATCGGTGCGCCGCTCGGACTGGCGGGGACCGTCACCGACGGCATCGTCAGCGCCCTCAACCGGAGTATCACCGTCGCCTCCTCCGCCGTTCCGGACTCCGGATCGAGCGACGACGGCGGGTCCGGCGACTCGAACGGCGACAACCAGAGCCCGTGGAACTTCGACGTGCCGGGGCAGACCACCCCGACCGCGCCGACCTCCTCGATCTCCATCGCGGTCATCCAGACCGACGCGGCGATCAACCCCGGCAACTCGGGTGGCGCGCTCGTCGACGGCACCGGCAAGCTCATCGGTGTCAACGTCGCGATCGCGAGCGCCGGAAGCACCGACTCGTCGTCGCAGAGCGGCAGCATCGGCGTCGGCTTCGCCATCCCGGCGAACATCGCCAAGCGCGTCTCTGACGAGATCATCAAGACGGGCAAGGCGACCCACGGCCTGCTCGGCGCGACCGTGAAGGACGCCTCGAGCGACGCCAAGAGCACGGTCGCCGGTGCGCTCATCGACAAGGTCACCGACAACGGCGCCGCGCAGGCCGCGGGTCTGAAGTCCGGGGACATCGTCACCGAGTTCAACGGCGTCCCGGTCACGGGTGCGAACGACCTCACCGCTCAGGTGCGGGCGCTCGCGGCCGGGGCGACGGCGAAGCTCACCTTCACCCGCGGCAACGACGCGCAGACCGCCGAGGTCACGCTCGGCGAGCTCGCGCTCTGACACCCGGGGCGTCATGCCCCGGAGGACGCCCGCACGGCCTCCGTGCGGGCGTCCTCCGCGTCCGGGCCACCCCGACGACCGGCTGCTAGGCTCGATCGAACGAAACACGGAGTGAACCCCCATGTCGAACGACACAGGCCAGGCCGACGCACCGTCGTCGCCCGGAGTCTCCTACGTGATGCCGGTGTTGAACGACGTCCGACACGTCAGGGCAGCCGTCGACAGCCTCCTGGCGCAGGACTACACCGGCGACGTGGAGATCACCATCGCCGTCGGGCCGAGCATCGACGGCACGACCGAGCTCGTCCGAGAGCTCCAGGCGGCCGACCCGCGCATCCATGTGCTGGAGAACCGCGTCGGGTCGACCCCGGCCGGACTCAACCTGGCGATCGCCGCGTCGACGCATCCGATCGTCATCCGGGTCGACGCCCATTCCGAGCTGCCCGACGACTACGCGCGACTCGCGGTCGAGACCATGCTCCGCACGGGGGCGCAGAACGTCGGCGGCATCATGGACGCCCAGGGGCGCACGAGCTTCGAGACGGCGGTGGCGCGGGCGTACGGCTCGCGCGTCGGGCTCGGTGGCACACCCCACCACGTCGGCGGTCGAGAGGGGCCTGCCGACACCGTCTACCTCGGCGTCTTCGACCGCGAGATGCTCATGCGGGTGGGCATGTTCGACGAGCGCATCAAACGTGGACAGGACTGGGAGCTCAACCGCCGGATCAAGCAGGCCGGCGGCCTCGTCTGGTTCACGCCCGCGTTGCGCGTCGTCTACCGCCCGCGTGCGAGCATGCGGGCCCTGGCGCGACAGTTCTTCTCCACCGGGCTCTGGCGCGGCGAGCTCAGCCGGAGCTTCCCCACCCGCGGCACGCTCCGTTACTTCGCGCCGCCGGTCCTGGTGCTCGGCATCGTGCTCGGCACACTGCTCGGGCTCGGAGGCCTGGTCCAGCTGGGTGCGGGAGCGACGCCGTGGCTGCTTCTCGGGTTCGCAGCCCCCATCGCCTACGCGGCCATCGTGTTGCTCGCGAGCATCGTCGTCACCGGGCGGGACGGGGTACGCACGAGCCTCTGGATGCTCGCCGTCCTGCCGTGCATCCACTTCTGCTGGGGCACCGGGTTCGTGCTCGGCTACGGCTCGCTCGCGAAGGGCATCTCCGCGCTGCGCAATCCACCGAAGGCGGTCTAGATGTCGGATCCCAGCACGGCCGGAACCGGTCCGAGGCTCACGCCCCCGCGGACGATCGCCGAGCTCCGTGCCGTGGCGCAACCGCCGGAGGTCCGCGCGCGGAAGAACGCCGAGCACTGGACCGCCGACCTGTACCTGCGAGACCTGTCGCCGTACGTCACGTGGTTGCTGCTGCGCACGAGCATCAGCGCGAACGGCGTGACGGGTCTGATGATCCTGACCGGCTGGGCCACGGCCGCCGCGCTCCTCATCCCCGGATTCGGAGGTGCGGCCCTCGCGCTCGTGCTCGGCCAGACGCAGATGCTCGTCGACTGCTGCGACGGTGAGGTCGCGCGCTGGCGGCGGACGTCGAGTCCGGCCGGTGCGTTCCTGGACTCGGTCGGCCACTACTCCACCGAGTCGCTCATCGCGATCGCGCTCGGTGTCCGTGCCGCCGCGTGGCCGGTCGATGCGCCCGAAGACCTCGTCTGGATCACCCTCGGATTCGCACTCGCGCTGTTCGTCGTGCTCAACAAGGCGCTGAACGACATGGTGCGCGTCGCCCGCGCCGGGTTCGGGGCGCCGAAACTCACCTACTCGACCGAGGAGTCGGCGCCGCGCGGGGGACTGCTCGCGACGGCGCGGACGGTGGCGCGGTTCCTCCCGTTCCACCGGCTGTTCCACTCGGTCGAGCTCACCATGGTGATCTTCGCCGCTTCCGTGGTCGGCCTGTTCGTCGGCGACGTCGAGGCGATGCGCTGGGTGCTCGCGATCCTCGTACCGCTCGCGTTCCTGACGCTCGTCGGGCATTTCATCGCGATCGTCTCGTCGAAGCGGCTCCACGCGTGATGTCCGGCCCGATCCCGGTCACGCGCTCCGTCGGCGTCGTGGTCTTGACGCAGGGCACCCGCCCGGTCGAGCTCACCGCAGCCGTGGAGAGCGTGCTCGCCCAGCAAGCGGTGGAGCTCGACGTGGTCGTGGTCGGCAACGGCTGGCAGCCGATCGGACTTCCGGACGGCGCTCGAGGCCTGGCCCTGTCGGAGAACCTCGGGATCCCGGCCGGCCGCAACCGTGGTGCAGACGCCGTGCAGGGGGAGTTCGTCTTCTTCCTCGACGACGACGCGACCATCCCGTCCACCACGTTCCTCCGCGACGCCATCGCGATGCTCGACGCGGACCGCTCCATCGGCCTCATCCAGCCCCGGCTCGCCGACGCGGACGGTGCAGCGACGCCGTCCCGCTGGGTGCCGCGAACCCGCGACAAGGACCCCGGGCATTCGAGCGCCGTGTTCTCCTGCCTCGAAGCGGCCGTCCTGCTGCCGCGGTCGGTGTTCGACGCCGTCGGCGGATGGGCAGACCCGTTCTTCTACGCGCATGAGGGCATCGAGCTCGCCTGGCGGGTCTGGGACCAGGGGAGGCGAGCCTGGTATGAGGCGTCCCTCGAAGCGAACCACCCGGTGACCGAACCGACGAGGCACACCGCCTACTACCGGCTCAACGCGCGGAACCGGGTCTGGCTCGCGCGGCGGAACCTCCCGGTGCCGCTCATCCCGCTGTACGTGGGCTCCTGGACCGCGATCCAGGTGATCCGGTGGTGGCGGAAGCCGGAGGCCCTCCGTCCCTGGTTCGGCGGCTGGCGCGAGGGCTGGCGGACGGACCCCGGCGAACGTCGTCCACTGCGCTGGCGGACGGTCTGGCGGATGACGCGCGCAGGACGACCTCCCGTCATCTGAGCGGCGGGCACCCGTCGTGATCCCACCGTGACCTGGCGTCGTTACGCTTGACGGATGCTGGAGCTGACATGGGACTGATCAGAGACGGTCGTCGTGCCATCACGCTCGCCAAGGACCTGCTCGCCAACCGGCGGGCCAGAGCCGTCCTCGCGGCGCAGATGCAGGCGGCTCCCGTGATCGAGCCGGGACGCTACAAGGTGGCCGTGTACTTCGCGGACGGTGCCGTCAACATGTACCAGATCCGGCAGTGGTACCGGCCCCTCGCCGAACTGTCGAAGCAGTGGCCCGTCCTCATCCTCAGCCGCGGTGCGACGGCTGCGGCGAAGCTGTTCGATGAGTCGCCGATCCCGACGGCCTATGTCCGGACGGTCGTCGCCCTCGAGCGCACGCTGGCCGAACAGGACATCCGCGTCGTGCTGTACGTCAACCAGAACGCCAAGAACTTCCAGATGTTCCGCTACGGCTCCCGCTGGCACGTCTTCGTCAACCATGGCGAGAGCGACAAGATGTACATGACCACGAACCAGTTCAAGGCCTACGACTACAGCCTCATCGCCGGCCAAGCGGCGAGGAACCGGCTGGAGCGGGTGCTCTGGGACTACGACTTCGACAAGCGCGCGATCATGATCGGCCGCCCGCAGGCCGACCACTATTCGGGCGAGCTGCCCTACACGCCCGATGAGCGGACCGTCGTCCTGTACGCGCCCACCTGGGAGGGCGACCGCGCGGCTGCGGCGTACGGTTCCATCGCGAGCCACGGCGTGGCCCTCGTCCGAGCACTCATCACGACCGGGCGGCACCGCGTCGTGTACCGCCCGCACCCGAGGAGCGGTGTCGTCGATCCGGCCTACGCGAGTGCGAACCGCGAGATCATGGCCGCGCTCCAGGAGGCGAACCGAGCGGACGCCTCGGCCCAGCACGTCGTCGACACGGGTGCCGACCTCGGTTGGCAGCTGGCGGCAGCGGACGCGGCCATCGTCGACATCTCCGCGATGGTCTACGACCGCCTCGCGAGCGGGAAGCCGCTCATGATCACCCGTCCCGTGAATCCGGAGGCGGAGATCGACACCGGAGGGTACCTCTCGGCGTGCGAATGGCTCGATGCGTCGGACGCCGCGGACATCGTCGACGGAGTGGACCGGCTCCTCGGTGATCCCGAGACGGTCGCGCGACTGCAGCACTGGGTCGAGTACTACTTCGGTGACACGACGCCCGGGGTGACGACGGCGAGGTTCCACAGCGCCATCGAGCATCTGATGTCGGAGTGGGAACGGTTCGCCCTCGCGCACGCCGATGGCCGGCCGGAGCTCGACGAGCATGAGGACGATGAGGACGAAGACGAGGATGACGACGACGAAGGACGCGCCTGAAGCGCCCTGAGCCGTTGAGTCCGCGCCCAGGAGAACCGCGTATGGTCGGGCAGGTGAATCCGTCCTCCGGGCGACTGGCCTCCCTCGACGGAGTCCGCGGTGTCGCCAGCGTCGTCGTGGTGCTCTACCACGTGTCGTTACTCGCCCGACCCTTCGCGACGGGCCGGATCTCGGAGCCCGCCTGGGACATCGCGACCGAGACGCCGCTCAAGCTGCTCTTCGCCGGCACCGAGGCGGTGCAGGTGTTCTTCGTCCTGAGTGGTCTCGTCGTCGCGCTCCCGCTGTTGCGAGGCGGTGCGAGCTGGCCAGGGTTCTTCGCCGCCCGATTCGTGCGCCTCTACCTCCCCGTCTGGGGCTCACTGCTGTTCGCCGCCGCACTCATCCTGCTCATCCCCAGGGATCCGGCGTCGGTGACCACCGGTGAGTGGATCGCGAATGCGAACGCGACGAGCGTCGACCCCCTGCACCTCCTGACGGAGGCGACCCTGACGCCGGTGAGCTACGACCTGGTGAACACCCTGTGGTCGCTGCGCTGGGAGCTGATCTTCACCCTCCTCCTCCCGGTCGCCGTCCTGTTCGCTCGGCTGCTGCGTCGCTGGGCGTGGCCGATCGCCGCACTGATGGCCGTGGTCATGGTGCTCGGGCGGGTCGCCGGGATGGACGCCGCCGTGTACCTGCCGGCCTTCTTCATCGGCACGCTGATCGCCGTCAGACTCGACGACCTCCGCGCCTGGGCGGCGGATCGGTCCCGCCCCCTGCAGTGGGCGATGCTGACGGCCGGCTCCGCGCTCCTGCTCGTCGCGAGCTGGCTCTCCCGACCGTACGTCGAGTCCTCCTCGACCCTGGGCCAGGCGCTCTGGGGCCTGTCGGGCGTGGGCGCGGCCGGCCTCATCGTCGTCGCCATCGGAAGCCCGTTCGCCAGGAGGCTCCTCGAGACCCCGCCCGTCCTCTGGCTCGGCAAGGTGTCGTTCAGCCTGTACCTCGTGCACGCCCCGATCCTGGCCACACTCGCCTTCATGTTCGGCGACGAGCGCTGGTGGCTGGTCGGCATCGTGGGCGTGCCACTCAGCCTGCTGATCGCCGCCGGATTCTTCCAGCTCGTCGAGCGTCCGTCCCATGGCCTGGCGCGCCGCGTCGGCCGAGGGGTACAGACGGGGGTCGCGGCGGTGCGCTCCCGGATGCTCAGCCGACGCGAGGGACGAGCGCGTTCCGCTTCTTCCGACGAGCGGCCGCGTGCAACTCCTGAGCCCACCGACGGGTGACGGCTTCGTCGTCGTACTGCTCCGCGGTCGTTCTGGCGTTGCGACGCATCGCGTCGACTTCGGCTTCAGGAAGGGCGAGCAGGCGCTCGATGGCGGCCGACACGACGGCCGGTTCCGCGGACGGCACGAGGAACCCGTTCCAACCGTCGCGGACGATGTCGGCCGGTCCGTAGGGGACGTCGACCACGATGGGAAGACATCCGGCTGCCATCGCCTCGATGAGCACGAGCGGGAAGCCCTCCGAGGTCGAGGTCATCACGAGGAACGAACCCGAGCCGAGCTGCTGCCGGGCGGAGCGGTCGTAGCCGTGGAGGACGACGCGGTGGTCCGGGTCTTCGGCGGTGAGGAGCGACTGCAGTTCGTCGAGCAGCTCGCCGCCGCCGTACACGTCGAGCGTCGGGGGAGGCCCATCCGTGGACGTGGCGGCGAGGACGGCGCGGATCGCGTGCGCCGGCCGCTTGCGAGCCGTGAGCGAGCCGAGGAACATCCCGCGGCTGCGCGGTCGAGGCGCACGTGCGACCTCCGGGGCGACGAGTTCGCGCGAGTTCGGGATGACACTGAGCGAGGCGTGCTCGCCGAGCATGGTCGTCACGTCCGCGAGCTGTCGATCGCTCAGGAGCGCGACGAGGTCGAAGTCGTCGAGCGCCTCGAACACCGCTCGCCGCGACTCCCGCAGCCGACCGTGTGGCCGTTCCGTGCCCTGGAGGTGCGAGGCGTGCACGACGTGCGCGGTGACGAGGTTGCGCTTCCGGTAGCTCAGGACGAACGGGGCGATGGTCTTGCTGTCGACGATCATCCAGGCCGGCCCGCCTGCGGTGATTGCGTCGAACCAGGCGCGGTACAGCGACCAGATGCGCCCCCAGGAGCGGACTGGACGACCCTGCTCGTCGCAGAGGACGACCGAGCGGCCGCCCTTCACGCCCCGTTCACGCGTGTCGCGGCGGTCGGACAGGAGCAGGGTGCCGTCGGCTCGGTAGACGTCCACCTGCAGGATCTGACCCGAGTCGTCGTGTCGCTCGCGGCTGAGGACGGCGTCACCGCGGCGTCGTTCGCTGCCGACCTCGTCGAGGGGGAGCGGGGTGAACCCGTGGCGCGCCAGGTCGAGGGAACCACCCGGCAGGGGGTTGTCGCGGAGCCAATCCCAGAGGTTGACGACCCGGAGGCCGTCGATCAGGTCTCCGCGCGTGCGCAGCCGTGACGCCAACTCGGGGTAGTCCGGTCGGTGGTCGAAGGTGAGGACGTCGACCGGGGTGTCCGCCAGTCTGATGAACGCGCGGGAGCGCTGGAGCATCGCCTCGGTCATGCCGCCGAAGTCGTCCGACAGGCCCCAGGTCACCGCGAAGTGGCGACCTTCCGGGAACGGCTTCTGGGGGCGGCGCAGGAAGGGAAGTCTCACCCTCCGACGGTACGCGATGGACCTGGAGGGATGCCGCATCCCGGGCGGCCCGGTCGGGAGCGGTCCGCCGCCGGCCTCGAGCGGTCAGGGGCGCTGCTCGGACCCGTCGCCGACGGCCGCATCGCCGCCTGACTCGATGGCCAGGTGCTTCCGGCGTCGGAACACCTGGTCGCGGATCTTCCCGAGGCCGGACCGGCCGGAGACGGCCCGCATCCGCGGTTCGAGGTCGAGCGGGACGACGAAGGGCGCCGGTCCGAACGCCTGGCGGGCAGCACGGACGACCTGTCGGCCGAGCATGTGGTTGCCGATACCGCCGACGGCCGCTCCGACGCCGAAGGGGAGCGCCTTGCCGATGACACCGGCGCTGCCGCTCGCCGCGAAGTGCTTCACGAAGCGCACCCGCAACTGGTCGGCGACGGGGCCCACGATCATCGACGGCAGGCCCTGGGTGATCGTCTGGCCCCAGAACGCCTGCCGCGGGACTCCCTTGCCGGCCGCCTGGGATCCGAAGTTGCGCAGGAGGTCGGTTCCGGCCTTGCCGAGCATCATGGTCATGACGAGCGCGCGGGATCGCATCGGATCCGCCAGGGCGATGCCGTGGACCTCGGTGACCGACTGGGCGAACAGGGCGGTCGCCTCGAGGAACCCCGCCGTCTCGACACCGGAGAGCGCGAGGGTCGTCGCCGTCCCGATCGCCGGGACCACAGCGGTCGCGCCGACGGCGGCTCCCGTCGTCGTCACCGTCGTGAGGTACCGGCGCTCCAGGACGCGGATGAGCTGGTCGGCCGTCGCGTTCGGGTACATCCGCCGGATCGAGCGGATGTGCGCCACGACCACCGGTCGCTGGACCCAGAGCAGTCGGTCGAGCGCCCGCACCCATCCCGGCTCGGGCAGTGTGGGCTGCTGTGCTGCGGCGGTGGGGAACTGGGCGGGACCCGGAACGGGTCCCTGCTGCGGTCCGGTCATGACGACCTCCTCGTGGGCGGGGCGGCCAGTCTACGTCGACCCACTGCGGGTCGACTGATGCTTGCTGGCGGGGCTCAGCTGTTGTAGTCCGCGTTGTAGCGGTCGAGCACGTCGTCGATCGGGGCGTCGAGAACGAGCGCCCCCTTGTCGAGGTAGAGCCCCCTCGTGCAGAACCGCCTGAGGTCCTTCTCGTTGTGCGAGACGAAGAACAGGGTGCGCCCGCCCTCGAGGAGTTCCTCGATGCGCCGGTAGCACTTCTCGCGGAACGCCCGGTCGCCGACGGCGAGGACCTCGTCGACGAGGATGATCGGCTCTTCGAGCTGCGCGATCACCGCGAAGGCGATGCGGACCTTCATCCCGCTCGAGAGGTGCTTGTACGGGGTGTCGATGAAGTCCGCGATCTCGGCGAACGCGATGATGTCGTCGAACCGCCCGTCGATCTCGCGGCGGGACATGCCGTGGAGGCCGGCCGTCAGGTACACGTTGTCGCGCACGGTCAGATCGTTGACGAAGCCTCCGGTGATTTCGATGAGCGGCGCGACACCCTCGCGGACGCCCACGGTGCCCTCATCGGGGAGGACGACACCGGCGACGAGCTTGAGCAGCGTCGACTTGCCTTGACCGTTCCGACCGACCACGCCGATCGCCTCGCCGGGGGCGACATCGAAGGAGACGTGGCGCAGGGGCCAGAACTCGCCCGGCTTCGAGCGGCGGTCACGTCCGGCGAAGAGGTCCTTGAAACTCCGCCGACCGCCACGGTTGCGCCGGAACCGGATACCTGCGTCGGCGACCGAGATCGCCGGCCGACCGGCGGTCGAGTTGCTTGTGGGCATCAGATCTCCTTCAGCACGGAGCGCTCGCAGCGCTTGAAGACGAGGAGACCGACCGCGAGGATGACGGCCGACATGGCGGCGGACACGCCCACGAGGTGCCAGTTGAGTTCCTGTGGGAAGAACGCGGAACGGTACAGCGCGAAGATGCCGCTGAGCGGGTTGAACGCCGCGAAGGGCTCGATCTTGTCGGGCAGTGCCGTCGTGCTGTAGATGATCGGCGTCGCGTAGAACATGAACCGCAGGACGAGCTTGACGGCTCGCTCGAGATCGCGGAAGAACACGACGAGCGGAGCGACGATCAGGCAGAGCCCGATGGTCAGGACGGCTTGGATGACGATGGCGAGCGGGAACAGCACGATGTCGAGGTTCACCTGGGCACCGCTGAAGATCGCGAATGCCGCGAGGACCGGAAGCGCCGCGAGGAACTCGATGCCCTTCGACAGCACGATCCGGTTCACCCAGATGGTCCGGGGGATCGTCGTCGAACGCACGAGCTTCGCCTCGCGCAGGAAGGCGCGCGTGCTGTCGGACACCGATCCGGTGAACCACATCCACGGCAGCAGGGCGGCGAGGAGGAACACGATGTACGGTTCCTCGCCGACGTCGCGCCGGAACACCTGTGTGAAGACGAACCAGTAGATCCCGCTCATGACGAGGGGGTCGAGGATTGACCACACGTAGCCGAGCGCGCTCGTCGAGTAGCGCACACGCAGGTCTCGGACGGTCAGGATCCAGAGCGCGTGGCGATACCTCGCCGAACGCGACATCCTTGGCCGCGTTTCAGCAGAAGAACTCACGTGACCAACCTTATCGAGGCGACGCAGGAACGCCGCCCGCGACGCTCAGCGTCGGGACGGCGTTCGTGTGCGATGTGGACGGGACCCTCAGACGAAGAGGTTCGCGCGCTCGAGGTCCTCGGCGAAGTCGACCTCGACCGCGTAGAGGTCGGAGATGTCGACCGGCTCGACGAGCATGCCTTCGCGCTCGATGGCAAGCTCGATGCCGCGCTCGAAGTAGTCCTGGTCGCCGACCTTGGTCAGGTAGCGGTGCAGCATCGTCTTGTCCTGCGACGAGATGTAGTTGATGCCCACAGCCTCGCCGAGCCCGCCGACGACGGTCTTCGAGAGCTCCTTGATGTAACCCTCGGCGCTCGTCGTGTACTTGACCTCTTCGTCGGACACCTTGGAGGTGTTGACGGTCACGAACGAACGGTCCTTGGCGATCATCGCGGCAGCGCGGTCGAGGACGGCCGGGTCGAAGACGACGTCGCCGTTCATCCAGAGCACGCCGCCGGCCTGAGACGCGGCGAGGGCGCGCATGAGGCTCTTCGAGGTGTTGGTCTGGTCGTACTGCTCGTTGTAGACGAAGGAGGCGTCGGGGAAGGCCTCAATGATGTGCTCGAGCTTGTAGCCGACGACGATCGTCACCTTGGCGCTCGCTCCGAACGCGTGGTGGATGTTGTCGAACTGCTGCTGCATGATGGTGCGGCCGTCGCTGAGCTCGGTCAGGGGCTTGGGGAGCGAGCGGCCGAGACGGCTGCCCATCCCTGCGGCAAGGATCACTACCTGGGTGGTCACGTTGTTCTCCTCAGTGTGGGTATGGAATCACGCGGTGCCACGATGCTGTGGACGATTCACCGAGGATTAACCAAGACGTGCATTGAAAGACACTCCGTTATGCCAAAATACAGGCTAGCCGCGGTGAACTCCGTCTGTCAGGGGTTCCCAGGGTCCGTTGTCGTTTTGTGATCGACCACCCGGCGTTTACACAGCTTGGGGGAGATGTGTCAACCGTTCATCCTGAGACTCCGCTGTCCGCTGCGGCCGCCGCTGTTGGTAGGTTTGCTTGGTGACTTCCACGACTCCGCCAGATCCCGCTCAGCAGCCCGCGCCTGCCGACGGCACGTCGACGAGTCCGGGCACGCCGAACCCCGCCGACGCCGCGGGTGCACCTGCGCCGACGACCGCTTCCGACGATCAGGGCGCTGCAACGCCGACGGCACCGAAGCGCGCACCCCGCTCGACGACGCCTCGGGCTTCCGGAACGGCGAAGGCCCCGGCGAAGCGGCCGAGCACGCCCCGCACCCGCACCAGGTCGGCGAGCGAGACCTCGGGCGAGTCCGGGGACGCGACCACACCGGCGCCCAAGACGACCACGGCACGCTCGACGACCGCTCGGACCTCGACGGCGAAGACCACGGCCACCAAGTCGACGACGGCGCGAACCACCGCCGCGAAGCGCACGCCCGCGAAGTCGGCTGCTGCAGCCGGTAATGCTGAGAGCACTGAGTCGGCCGAGACGACCACCGCCCCGAAGACGCCCAGGTCGACGACGGCGCGCCCCGCAGCCGCGAAGCCGGCGACCAAGGCCGCAGGCGCCAAGACGACCACCGCCCGGACCTCGACGACGAAGTCCACGACGGCCCGGACGCCGGCCAAGCGCACACCGGCGCGCACCAGCGCCGCGAAGCAGACCGAACAGACCGCCGCCGCGGTCGCCGGCGTCCTCGACGAGGTCAGCGCACCGGGATCGGTCGACCGGGCGACGACGTCGGCCCCGTCCGAGCAGCCTTCCCCCGAGGTCGCCGACCGGATCGTCGTCGACGAGCCTCGGTCCGACGACACGCAGACCGAGACCCCGACGACCGCGTCATCCACTGCCGAGCAGGCTGCGGACGACACGGCCCCGCAGACGACGCCGGCACCGTCGGAGTCCGTGTCGGTGGCGCCTCCGCAGGATGAGGTCGTCGCTCCGGCGGCAGCCCCCAAGCGTCCTGTCGGCCGTCCCGCGTCGACCCCGCCGTCCGCCGCCCCCTCGTCGCCCGCAGCGACGACGACGCAGCGCACCGAGGCTGCCGACGACGCACATCCCGTCGTCCTGTCGATCTCGGGACTCGTCAAGCAGTTCGGCGACACGGTCGCGGTCGACGGCGTCGACCTCGAGGTCCGCCGCGGCTCCTTCTACGGCATCGTCGGGCCCAACGGGGCCGGCAAGACCACCACGCTGTCCATGGTCACGGGTCTCCTCCGTCCCGACGCAGGGTCGATCACCGTCCAGGGCGTCGACGTCTGGCAGGATCCCGCCGAGGCCAAGCGGGCGATCGGTGTGCTGCCCGACCGGCTGCGGCTCTTCGACCGCCTGACCGGCAGCCAGCTCCTCTACTACTCCGGTGTCCTGCGGGGGCTCGACCCCGCGACCGTCAAGTCGCGGACCGCCGATCTGGCCCGTGCTTTCGGTCTCGACGACGCGCTCGGTCGTCTCGTCTCCGACTACTCGGCGGGCATGACGAAGAAGATCGCGCTGGCTGCCGCGCTCATCCATTCGCCGCGGCTCCTCATCCTCGACGAGCCGTTCGAATCGGTCGACCCGGTCTCCGCGGCGAACGTCATCGAGATCCTCCAGCGGTACGTCGCCAACGGCGGAACCGTCGTGCTCTCGAGCCACGGCATGGACTTCATTCAGCGCGTGTGCGATCACGTGGCCATCATCGTGCAGGGCAAGGTGCTGGCCGCCGGGTCCGTCGACGAGGTGCGCGGAACGGGCACGCTCGAGGAGCGGTTCGTCGAGCTCGCCGGGGGCCGCAAGTCGGCAGAGGGAATGGAATGGTTGCACAGCTTCTCCGACTGAAACTGCAGCTGACGCTCAACGCGTTCCGCCGCAGCCCCTGGCGACTGGTCGGGCTCGTCCTCGCGATCGCGGTCGGCGTGTGGATCGTCGTGCTCGCGAGCACCGGTCTCGTCGCGCTGCGCGGTGGCGATCCAGAGGTCACCCGCAACCTGCTCGTGCTGGCCGGATCGGCCGTCGTCCTGGGGTTCATCATCCTTCCGCTCGTCTTCGGTGTGGACGATCAGCTGGATCCTCGGGCGTTCTCGCTCTTCGGGCTGCCCAACCGCACCCTGTCCGCAGGCTTGCTCGTGACAGCGCTCGTGTCGGTGCCGTCGCTCGTCCTCGCCGTCCTCGCGGCCTCGTCGGTGGTCACCTGGTCGCGGTCGCCGTTGCCCGCCGTCCTGGCCGTGGTCTCCGCGGTCCTCGGCGTGCTGCTCTGCGCGCTCCTGGCCCGGATCGCCACCTCGATCTCCGCGAGCCTCCTCTCGACGCGTCGCGCCAAGGAGGTCATGGGTGTCCTCGGGCTGGTGCTCATCATCGCCGTGGCCCCGGCGATCATCGCCCTCACCACCGTGGACTGGCAGCGCGACGGGTTCGCCGTCCTCGGCCGGGTCGCTGACATCCTCAGTTGGACCCCGCTCGGCGCCGTCTGGTCGTTCCCCGGTGATGCCGCACTCGGTGGCATCGCGCCGGCGATCGTCAAGCTGCTCCTCACCGCGGCGACCATCGCCCTGCTCTGGTTCGCCTGGCAGGCGTTCGTCGCCCGACTGCTCGTGGCGCCGGAACGCCTCGGGACGGGCCGCGACAGCACCGGTCTGGGCTGGTTCGACCTGCTCCCCGGTTCCCCGTCCGGAGCCATCGCCGCTCGGAGCATGACCTACTGGCTGCGCGACCCTCGGTACCTCGTCTCCCTCGTGATCATCCCGATCGCGCCCTTCATCTTCTTCGTGCCCATGCTCGTCGCCGGCATCCCGATGAACGTCCTCGCACTCGTCCCACTCCCGGTCGTGTGCTGGTTCCTCGGCTGGCTCCTGCACAACGACCTCGCCTTCGATTCGACCGCGGTCTGGCTGCACGTCGCCTCGGGGGTCCGCGGACGATCGGATCGGATCGGCCGGCTCTTCCCGGTGCTCCTCATCGGCATCCCGCTCATCGCGGTCGGGTCGACGCTGAGCATCCTGTTCTACGGCGACTGGGACGCCCTGCCGTCGATGATCGGCGTGAGCACGTGCCTGTTGTTCAGCGGTGCCGGTATCGCGAGCTTCGTGTCCGCGCGGTTCCCGTATCCGACGTCGCTTCCCGGCGACAGCCCGTTCCAGCAGCCGCAGGTCCCGGGCAGCAGCGGTATGTCCGCACAGTTCCTGAGCCTGCTCGGTACGGTGCTCCTCACGATTCCCGCCGGCTGGCTGGCCGTGCTCGGGCTCACCGGTGAGCCGAACTGGAACTTCGGGGCACTCGCGGTCGGTGCCGGTACGGGCATCCTGGTGCTCGCGATCGGGATCTTCGCCGGCGGTCGCGTCTTCGACCGTCGCAGCCCCGAGATCGTCGGCTTCGCCAGCTCGCACTGACCCGACGTCGGCGACCGGATCGGCGCGCAGGAGACCCGGGTGCCGTCCGGCGGTACCATGGAGCCATGGCGCAGCATGACAGCACGAAGCAGCAGATGAGCACGATCGATCCCGGTGGCACGCCCGACGGTGGGAGCACGGCGATCATGGATCGTGAGCTCGAGGAGCTGATCGAGAGCGAGAACATCGAGCCCGGCGATCACGAGCGGTTCTCCCACTACGTCAAGAAGGAGAAGATCCTCGAGTCGGCGTTGAGCGGCAAGCCGGTGAAGGCGCTCTGCGGCAAGAAGTGGACGCCGGGTCGCGACCCCGAGAAGTTCCCGATCTGCCCGGCCTGCAAGGAGATCTACGAGAAGCTCCTCCGCGACTGAGCTCGGAGCGCACCGCGGCCGACGCTGAGACGCGTCGTCGCGGTCAGCCTTCGAGGTAGACGGTCGGGAGCACGGGGTCGCCGCGGGTGAGGCTGACGGCCCGGGGTGGCAGTTCCGCCACCGCCTGCGCCCGGTGTTCCCTCGCCTGGCGCGTCCCCGCGGCGCCGAGGTACTGCTCGTCCACGAGTCCGCCTTCGACGAGCTGGACCATCAGGGGGCGTTCCGAGGCGGCGTCGGCCGCACCCTCGTGTTCGCCCGCAGGACCGTCGCCGAGGTAGATGCGCTCCTCGCGGGCGACCCCGTGCCGGTCGTAGGCGCGGGCAGCGGTCTTGCGGCCGCCGACGGTCGCCTTCTCAGCCGACTTCTTCGCGACGCTGATCCAGTCGCCCTGGTCGTCGCGGTGCGCGACGAGCTTGTAGACCATGCCCATGGCGGGGGATCCGGAGCCGGTGACCACGGAGGTGCCGACGCCGTAAGAGTCGACCGGGGACGCGGCCAGGGCCGCGACGGCGTGCTCGTCGAGGTCGTTGGTGACGGTGATGCGGGTCGACGTGGCGCCGAGCTCGTCGAGGAGGCGGCGGACCTGGTCGACGACGATCGGCAGATCACCGGAGTCGATGCGTACGGCTCCCAGCTCCGGGCCGGCGAGGCGTACGCCGAGTCGCACGGCCTCCTCGATGTCGTAGGTGTCGACGAGCAGCGTGGTCCCGGCGCCCATCGTGTCGATCTGGGCTCGGAAGGCGTCCTCCTCGGAGTCGTGCAGGAGGGTGAAGGAGTGCGCGGCCGTTCCCATCGTCGGGATGCCCCAGCTGCGTCCGGCCTCGAGGTTCGAGGTGGCGCTGAAGCCGGCGATGTATGCCGCCCGGGCCGCGGCGATGGCCGACCGCTCGCCCGTCCGACGGGAGCCCATCTCGGCCAGGGGGCGGCTGCCCGCCGCGGAGGTCATGCGCGCGGCGGCCGTGGCGACCGCGCTGTCGTAGTTGAACACGCTGAGCGCCAGGGTCTCGAGGATGACGGCTTCGGCGAACGTGCCCTCCACGACCAGGATCGGTGAACCGGGGAAGAACACCTCGCCCTCGCGGTAGCCCCAGATCGATCCCGAGAAGCGGTAGTCGGCGAGCCAGTCGAGCGCCGTCGTGCTGACGACGCCCTCCTCGCGCAGCCACTCGAGTTCCGATTCACCGAAGCGGAAGTGCTTGAGCAGTTCGAGGAATCGGCCCGTGCCGGCCACGACGCCGTAGCGGCGCCCGCCGGAGAGGCGTCTGGCGAAGAGCTCGAACAGGCACTCCCGATCCGCGGTGCCGCGGTGGAGGGCGGCGTCCAGCATCGTGAGTTCGTATCGGTCGGTGAGGAGAGCTGAGGACTCGTGCACCCGTTCAGCCTAGCCGCGAGCGTGCTCGGAACGTGGTGATCGGTCGGTCCGCGACGTCTATCGGCAGGGGCGGTAGGCTGGGTCATCGTGAACGACGCACCCATCGGCATCTTCGACTCCGGCGTCGGCGGACTCACGGTGGCGAGAGCGGTCAGCGACCAGCTCCCCGCCGAGTCCGTGATCTACATCGGCGACACGGCCCACTCGCCCTACGGCCCGAAGCCCATCGCCGACGTGCGGCGCTACTCGCTCGAGGTCCTCGACTCGCTCGTCGACCAGGGCGTGAAGATGCTGGTGATCGCCTGCAACACCGCATCGGCGGCGATGCTCCGCGATGCCCGCGAACGCTACTCGGTCCCCGTGGTCGAGGTGATTCAGCCCGCTGTGCGGACCGCGGTCCGGAGCACGAGGAACGGGCGCATCGGCGTCATCGGGACCGAGGGCACGATCAACTCGCGGGCGTATCAGGACCTCTTCGAGGTCAATCCCGAGCTGACGGTGTTCGGCCAGGCCTGCCCCCGGTTCGTGGAGTTCGTGGAGGCCGGCGTCACGACCGGCCCCGACCTCCTCGAGGCCGCGGAGGAGTACCTGGCCCCGCTCCGGCACGCCGGCGTCGACACCGTCGTCCTCGGATGCACCCACTACCCCTTCCTCAAGGGCGCGATCAGCTACGTGATGGGTCCGCAGGTGTCGCTCGTCTCGAGCGACACCGAGACCGCGAACGACGTCTACCGCGTGCTCGTCACCCGCGACCTGCTGCGCGACAGCAGCGAACCGGCCACCCACCGGTACGAGGCGACCGGGAGCAGTGCCGACGACTTCATCGCCCTCGCCAACCGTCTGATGGGCCGGGAGATCTCCACCGTCTCGCTCGTCCAGACCGGCGTTATCGACCTTCCATCCCATTAGTTCGAGGAGCACATCCATGAGTGACATCGCGCGCGCCGACGGCCGCACCAACGACCAGCTGCGTCCCATCACGATCGAGCGCGGCTGGAGCGAGCAGGCCGAGGGTTCGGCGCTGATCAGCTTCGGCCGGACGAAGGTGCTCTGCACGGCCTCGTTCACCAACGGCGTGCCGCGCTGGCTCAACGGCAAGGGTCGCGGCTGGGTCACCGCGGAGTACGCGATGCTTCCCCGTTCCACCAACGAGCGGATGGACCGTGAAGCGGTCAAGGGCAAGATCGGCGGTCGTACCCACGAGATCTCGCGACTCATCGGTCGGAGCCTCCGCGCCGTGATCGACACCAAGGCCCTCGGCGAGAACACGATCGTCATCGACTGCGACGTCCTGCAGGCGGATGGAGGCACCCGCACGGCGGCGATCACCGGCGCCTACGTCGCCCTCGCCGATGCGATCGAGTGGGCGCGCGGCAAGAAGTTCATCTCGCAGAAGGCGTCTCCCCTCACCGACAGCGTCTCGGCCGTCTCGGTCGGGATCATCGACGGTGTGCCCATGCTCGACCTCGCCTACGTCGAGGACGTGCGCGCCGAGACCGACATGAACGTCGTCGTCACCGGCGGCGGATCGTTCGTCGAAGTGCAGGGGACGGCCGAGGGCGCGCCGTTCGACCGTCGCGAGCTCGACTCCCTGCTCGACCTCGCCGTCGGTGGCGCTGCGTCGCTCAAGGCCATCCAGTTCGAGGCCCTCGGACGCTGATGGGCGTCGAGATCGTCCTCGCGACGCACAACCAGCACAAGGTGGAGGAGTTCCAGCGGCTCGTCAGCCGCGACGTCCCCGGGATCACGGTCCTCGCCTACGACGGCCCGGAGCCCGTCGAGGACGGCGCGACCTTCAGCGAGAACGCGTTGATCAAGGCGCGGGTCGCCGCGGCCCACACCGGCTCCATCGCGCTCGCCGACGACTCCGGCATCGGTGTCGAGATCCTGGGTGGATCGCCGGGTATCTTCTCGGCGCGTTGGGCCGGCTCGCAGCACGACTCGACCGCGAACCTCGCCCTCCTCCTCGATCAGCTGCGGGACGTGCACGAGGAGCATCGTGCCGCCTGGTTCGCCTGCCACCTCGCCCTCGTGGTGCCACCGGGGATCGATGGGACGGAGCCGTTCGAGCACGTCGCCGTCGGCACCTGGCGCGGAACCCTCGCGACGGAGCCGAGCGGGACGAACGGCTTCGGCTACGACCCGGCGTTCATCCCGGACGGTGAGCAGCGGACGGCGGCGGAGCTGTCACCGGCGGAGAAGAACGAGCTGAGCCACCGCGCGCTCGCCTTCCGAGCACTCGTCCCGGTGCTGCAGCGGCTCGTGCCCGAGGGGCCCGCCTCGACCACCAGCTGAGCATGATACTCAGGACCATTCCTATCTCGGCATGAACCCTTCCGCGGGCGCTGGGAAGCTCCTACGGTTGATGCATCATGGGTCACGATCACGCACACGCCGGCACCGCCAACCGCAGGAGACTCGCGGTGGCGATCGCCATCATCGCGACCGTCCTCGTGGTCGAACTCGTCGGCGCCTGGGTGAGCGGTTCGCTGTCCCTCCTCGCCGACGCCGGGCACATGCTGTCCGACCTCACCGGGCTGATCATCGCGCTCGCCGCCACGATCGTCGCCGCCCGACCGGCCACCGACCGCCAGACCTTCGGGTATCAGCGCGCGGAGGTGTTCGGCGCGCTCATCAACGCGCTCATCCTGGTCGCGGTCGCGGTGTCGGTCCTCATCGAGGGCGTGTCCCGCCTCGTCGAGCCGGCGGACGCGGAGGTCAAGAGCCTTCCGATGTTGATCGTCGCCGTCATCGGTCTCGTGGCGAACCTCACCGCCCTGCAGGTGCTGCGCGGCGGCCGTGACACGTCGATCAACATGCGCGGCGCGTACCTCGAGGTCCTCGGCGACCTCCTCGGTTCGATCGCCGTGATCATCGCCGCGGTGGTCATCATGGTGACGGGTTTCGCTCAGGCCGATGCCATCGCGTCGCTCGCGATCGCCGCGATGATCGTGCCGCGGGCGTGGTCGTTGCTCCGCGACGTCGTCCACGTCCTCAGCGAGTCCGCACCGTCCGACACGGACGTGCAGGAGATCAGGGACCACCTGCTCGGCACCGACGGCGTCGTCGCCGTCCACGACGTCCACGTCTGGCAGATCACGTCCGGACAGCCGGTCTTCTCGGCACACGTCGTCGTCGAGCACGAGGTGTTCGCCGATGGTGGCACGGGGGAGCTGCTCGACCGTCTCGGTTCGTGCCTCCACGACCACTTCGACGTCGAGCACTCGACGTTCCAGCTGGAACCCGAGGAACACGCCTCGCACGAGGAGTCGCACCACCGCTGACGCGTGGGCGGTCCGCCTGTCGCGATCGCTCGTGCGAGCGTCGCCACCGGTGATCAGACCGTGTCGTTCCCGCGGTCGCGCTTGAAGACGTCCTGGTCGGCGAGCTTCGAAGCCGCGGCCCGACGCTCCTCCTCGGTGATGGTGCCCTGCAGCGCCTTCGCCTTCCGGCTGGACTGGATGTAGTGCCAGGTGGTCGGGATGAGGGTGAGGACGACGGCTCCGATGAGGATGACGTCGATGTAGTTCTGCACGAAGGTGGCGACCGGGGGGATGTATCCGAGCAGGTAGCCGAAGAAGGTGAGCCCGGCGCCCCAGATGAGCGCGCCGATGAGGTTGTAGAGCGAGTACTTCTTGTAGTTCATGTGGCCGATGCCGGCCGCGACCGGGGCGAAGGTCCGGACGATCGGGACGAAGCGCGCCAGGATGACCGCGAGGGCGCCGAAGCGCTCGAAGAAGGCGTTCGTCCGCTCGACGTTCTTGATGCTGAAGAGGCCGGACTCCTTGCGTTCGAACACCTTCGGCCCGAGCTTGTGCCCGATGAGGTATCCGACCTCGCCGCCGAGGAACGCCGAGAACCCGATCGCGAGGCAGACCCACCAGATGTCGATCTCGATGACGCGGGCGGAGCCGAACGCGAGGAGACCGGTGATGACGAGCAGGGTGTCGCCGGGGAGCAGGAATCCGACGAGGAGGCCGGTCTCGGCGAAGACGATCGCGCAGACCACGACGAGGGCCCAAGGACCGACGGCCGTGATGATGCCCTCCGGGTCGAGCCAGGGGATGAGGGCGGTGTGGACCATGCGGAGCTCCTGCTGTAGGGGGAGGGATGGAACGGCGTACGACGATGTCGCGTGCGGGAGAAGGGACTTGAACCCTCACGCTCGAAAGCACAGGAACCTAAATCCTGCGTGTCTGCCAATTCCACCACTCCCGCGGCCCGCTCAGTCTACGGGAGCGAGGTCGGGAACGTCCTGAGCTTCGGGGGAGGAGCCGCGGCCAGCGGAGCCCGGGTCGGCCCGTGTATGCTCGGCTCCATGCGAACGACGTGTGCAACGAGCTGGTGGCCCGCCTCCTAGGCGGACCGCGCACGTGCACACACGACGACTCGACCGCCTGACAGGGCGGTCGTTCTCGTTCGGAGGCCCTGTCGGATCGGTCCCAGCCTGAGGACACCACCATGACCACCCTGCTCCACCGCGTGCTGCACGCCGGCCCCGACTTCCCGTTCGCGGTGCTCCGCCGACACGGCAGCGACACCGTCGACCTCTACACGGGCGACGTCGTCGACGTCGAGTCGCTCGCCGACATCCCGCTCGGATCCGCCGGCGACGACCACCAGCCCGAGGTCCTCACGCTCGTGCCGTACCGCCAGGTGCGCGAGCGAGGCTTCGCCGCGATGGACGACGGCGCTCCGCTGCGCTGCCTCGTGGTGAGCGAGCGCGAGACGGTGACACTCGACGAGCTGCTCGACCGACTCCCCGCCGACGCGGTCCCGCTGGTCGACGGCGGGTTCGACGTCTCCGACGAGGACTACGCGTCGATCGTGCGCCGCGTCATCGAGGACGAGATCGGACGCGGCGAGGGCGCCAACTTCGTCATCCGCCGCGAGTTCACCGCGACGACCGAGGTGCCGGCCGAGCGCGCCGTCCTCGCCTGGTTGCGGGCGCTCCTGTCGGGGGAGACCGGCGCCTACTGGACCTTCGCCGTGCACACGCCGGGCGTCTCGATGGCCGGTGCGACGCCCGAGCGCCACGTCGCGGTCGCCCGCGACGCGTCGACCGGTGAACGCACCGTCACCATGAACCCCATCAGCGGCACCTTCCGCCACCCGCGCTCCGGCGCGACCGGCGACGACTTCCGCGCGTTCCTCGGCGACGTCAAGGAGACGGAAGAGCTCTTCATGGTCGTCGACGAGGAGATGAAGATGATGAGCCGGGTGTGTGCCTCCGGTGGACGCATCCTCGGACCCTACGTCAAGCAGATGTCGCGCCTCACCCACACCGAGTACCTGCTCGCCGGGACGAGCGAACTCGACGTCCGCGAGGTCCTGCGGTTGACGATGTTCGCACCGACGGTCACCGGCTCGCCCATGCAGAACGCGTGTTCGGTCATCGCCCGCCACGAGCGGAACGCGCGCGGCTACTACTCCGGCGTGCTCGCGCTGTTCACCCCGGTGGGCGACGGCGACTACGAACTCGACGCACCGATCCTCATCCGCACCGCCTATGTCGACGACGCAGGCCTCGTCCGCGTTCCCGCCGGTGCGACGCTCGTCCGTCACTCGGATCCCGAGTCGGAGGTCGCCGAGACGGCGGCGAAGGCGGCCGGCGTGTTGACCGCCCTCGGCGTCATGGCACCCGCCGCGCTCGGCCCGACTGTCGACCTCGCGGCGGAACCCGGAGTGCAGGACGCGCTCCGAGCGCGGAACGAGCGGTTGGCGTCCTTCTGGTTGCAGCCGCAGCACCCGGCGCCCGTCGGTTCACTGTCGGGCCGTACCGCGGTCATCGTCGACGCCGAGGACGAGTTCACCGCGATGCTGGCCCACCAGCTGCGCCACTTCGGGATGACCGTCAGCGTGGAGCACTGGTCCGCGGTGACCGACGCGCTCGTGGACGTCGACCTCCTCGTCGCCGGCCCGGGTCCGGGCGACCCGCTCGACCTCGCCGACCCGCGGGTCCGCCGGATGCATGAGATCGTGTCCGCGCGTCTCGCTGCCGGAGCGCCACTGCTCGCCGTCTGCCTGAGCCATCAGGTGCTGGCGATCCAGCTCGGGCTGCCGATCGAACGCCTCGACGCGCCACGACAGGGGCTGCAGCTCGACCTCGACCTCTTCGGTGAGCAGTCGCTGATCGGGTTCTACAACACCTTCACCGCACGGCTGGCGGGTGAGGCTCCGGTTGGCGGGGTGGAGATCGCTGCAGATGCGGCGTCCGGCGACGTGTTCGCGATGCGTGGTCGCGGGTTCGCGTCGGTCCAGGGGCACCTCGAGTCGGTGCTGTCGCGCGACGGACTCCGAACCCTCGGGTCGCTCGCGGGCCACGCGCTCGCGGGTGTCGCATCAGGGCGATCGGCTGCTGCCGTCGGCTCCTGAACGTCATACACCGCCTGGACGGTCGGTGATGCCGACCGTCCAGGCGGTGGACCGTGCGTGGCTGCTCGTCAGGCGTCCGCCTGGTCGAGCGTCGTGAACGGCGTGACGTCGGCCAGCTGCGGTCCGAGACCGATGTCGATGAGGCGGACGTCGCCGGCGTAGGCCGAGCCGGGCGGGATGAGGAGCCCCGCCTTCACCGCGCCGAAGGTGACCGTGACCTCCGCCGGCAGGACGGCACCCTCGGGGACGCTTCCCTCGTCGGGGTCGATGCCGCTCGGGACGTCCACGGCGACCACCGTCGGTCCGCCGGAGTTCTGCACGACCGGGAGGACCGCCTCGACGATCGCCTTCGGCGCACCGCGCAGGGTGGGGTTCCGGCTTGCGCCGATGCCGAAGACGGCATCGACGACGATCGCGGCGCCTTTGGCTTCGTCGGCGGTGTCGTCCGGTTCGGCGGGGGAGTTCATGAGGAAGCGGACGCCGGCCTCGACCGCTGCGGCGTAGCCCGCCTCGTGGGCGTGGTCACCGGTCCTCGCCACGACGAGGTCGAGCGGGACGTCGTCCGGACCGGTCGTGCCGGCGAGCTCCGCCGCCGCGAAGAGGGCGTCACCGCCGTTGTCGCCTGAGCCGACGAGCAGCAGGATCTTCCAAACCTCGGGTGCCTCGCCCTCGACGCCCGCCGCGCGATCGGCGAGCACCGCCCGCAGTTCCTCGGCGAGGCCGTGGGCGGCTCGCGCCATGAGCGGTTCCCCTGCGTCCAAGAGTGGTGCCTCTGCCGCTCGGACCTGGTCTGCGGTGTAGCCGTTGATCATGGCGCCCACTCTTCCGGCTCGGGTCGACCGCCGCAAGCGGTTGCGGCGCGGCACCAGCTCCGGAATCACCTCTGGATCCTGGCGTGCGCCGGGGCTACCATGCCTGCATGTGCCGGAACATCCACACCCTTCACAATTTCGAGCCGGCGGCGACCGACGACGAGGTCGGGGCCGCGGCGCTCCAGTACGTGCGGAAGGTCAGCGGGTCGACGAAGCCGTCCCAGGCGAACGCTGAGGCCTTCGACCGGGCGGTCGCGGAGATCGCCCACATCACCCGCCACCTGCTCGAGGACCTCGTGACGACCGCCCCGCCGAAGGACCGCGAGGTCGAGGCGCAGAAGGCGAAGGAGCGTTCGGCGAGGCGGTTCGCGACGGCTTGAGCGCGACCGTCGGTTCGGGACCTGGTCAGGCGAGCTCGAGTCGGATGTCCGGGTGGCCGGCGAAGACCTCGAGGAGGAGGTCGAAGTAGGTCTTGCCTCGGCCGGCGTCCAGGTCGTCGAGCTGCGTGGTGATCCGCGCCGTGTCGAACGGTGCGCCCCGTTCGAGCTTCTCCTGCAACCACGCGCGGGTGGCCGTGATGCCGAGTGCGGTGCGGCTGGCGTCATGCTCCGTCCAGACGAAGTGCACGTCGTCGATTTCGCGGAGCGCGCCGATCCCGCCGTAGAGGACGTCGTCGAGGGCGTCGAGGCTCGGGCCGAGGTCCCAGTTCTCGTCCTGCATCAGGAGGTCGTTCATCACCTCGTAGAACGAGGCGATGTCGTGGATGCGGGATCCGTCGATGCGGAAGGTGGTCGGCACGGTCCCCGAGCCTAGTGTGACCTGCGGGAGCTTCATGGTGTGCTGGGCACCGTTCCCCGGCGAACGTCGCACTTGTCGACCACTTGGGCTTCGTAGGCGGGACACAGTTGCAGGACAAGGTTGAGGGCTCTCGGGCGCGCATTCAATTGCGGTCACGAGACGTCTTCAAACTCTTGAGTTACGAGATGCCCGTCTCGTCAGACGGGCCCGTGATGTCAGGCTTCGTCGCGCAGGTGTGCAAAGATGCGTTCCATGACGGTAGAAAATGACCTCTACGCGCATCTCGCGAAGTTCGAGACTGCGCCATTTCTATTCGTGGGGAGCGGGCTCTCGCGAAGGTATCTCGCCACGGACGACTGGATGGGCCTTTTGCGAAGGTTTGCAGAGAAGACTGATTACCCGTTCGAGAGGTATCGCGCGGATGCAAGCCGTGACACGGGCCGGATGGCGTCCGCCATAGCTGCTCGCTTTAATTCCACATGGTGGGAATCGGACGACTATGTAGCGAGTAGGAACAAATTTCCTGATCCAGAGACAGGACAATCGCCGCTGAAAATCGAGGTAGCGAAGTACCTGGCTCAGGCCGTCGATAGTGTACCCCAATCGGGTCCTCTAGCCGAAGAGCTGGAGTTGCTCAAGGATGCAATAGTGGAGGGGGTTATTACAACCAACTATGACACTTTGCTGGAGAAGCTCTTCCCGACGTTCACCGTATACGCAGGCCAGGATGAGTTGCTATTCAATAACTCCTACGGCGTTGGGGAAATCTTCAAGATTCACGGCAGTGCAAAGCTGCCCGAAAGTATAATTCTGACGACAGAAGATTTTTTGCGGTTCAACCAACGGAACAAGTACCTTGCGGCGAAGCTCCTGACAATATTTGTCGAGCATCCTATCGTGTTCCTGGGATACTCGTTGTCTGATCCAAATATCCAGGAGATTCTCTTGAATATCGCCGAGGTGTTGACGGCGGATAATTTGAGTAAACTGCAGAACCGCTTGATTTTCGTGCAGTGGTCGAGTGAGCCCCAGGCGGGTGAATTGATTCACACGTTCCATTCCGTGAATGGGAATGCGATCCCGATCATTTCCGTCCCGGTTAGTAGCTTCGAGGGAGTGTTTCGAGCGCTTCGTCGACTCAAGCCTCGCCTCCCGGCCAGTGTCCTGCGACGCGTGAAGGAACAGGTATACGAACTTGTTTCGACGAGCGAGTCGAAGGGTACGCTGCTGGTTCGCGATATTGACGACGATGTCGATCCCTCTCAGGTTGAAATCGTGATCGGTGTAGGCGTACGGCAAAAGTTGGCTCTGGAAGGTCTCGTGGGCTGGGACCGGAAGCACGTCATGTTTGAAACCCTGGAACATAATCTCGCGGGAAACCGGGAAGCGATGGAAACGGTTGCCCGCGAGGTTTTGCCGCAGCATCTGTCAGGAACGACAAACTGCTCGGTCTACTACTATCTGGCTGGTGCAGGACGTTTGGGCTCACTGGGCGCGGTCGGCGACTCGGATGGTTTGCACGAGCGGGTGATGAGCCGGGTTCAGTCCGCAGTGGCGTACCTACGCCCATCAAACTTCCCACGGAAATATCGTCTGCTCGCCGAGCGCTATGAGACATTCGAAGCGCTGACCATGGACCAGGATCGCCAAACCAGCCTCCAGGTGCTGCAAGTCATTGACCTTCAGAAGGTTGACGATGAGCATCTTCGCGGCTACCTGCGTGGGAACTACGAAGAGACGCCGGAAGGTAAGCCGACGACGCTGTGGGCGAAGGCTGTCTGCATCTACGACGCAGTCGCGTTCGGGTCTTTGAGGGAGCGGTGAGCCGTCGTGTGCCCCCTAGAAATCATGGGATCGTGAGACGAACGCTAACGGCGTCGCCACCGTCTGGGACTCTATGCCCGGTGCACCAGCTGCGGCCGGTCAGGCTACGAAGTCGAGCGGAGAACGGAGCCGTCCACTAACGTCAAGACGTGAACAGCACTAGCGCGGACAAGAACGGCACCGAATCTCCCGAGGACCCCGAACCGCCTTCGGACGACCACGATGCCGGGCACGGTAGCGAAACTGCTCCTCTCACAAGCGACGTCAATCACGGGGTGTCGCCCGCGCGCCTGCTGGGATCACAGACGGCTTTCCAACTTGACGGCGAATCTCTTGCTGGTATTGGCCAAGCGATTCGGACGTCGTCACCGGTTCCTGCTGAATACTACGGTCAGCTGAAGTCGAGTATGGAGACAGTGGCCGCCGCCGCCGCTGCAGTCCGGCCGGAGATTCCGTTCACGGCTTTGAAAGGCTTGCATGACGCCGCCGCGAAGATAGCCGTACCGACCGAAGCGCTAGAGGGACTTCGGTCTGCCATGGCAGCTTCTGCCAAGGTCAACATTCCGACCGAGTCACTGGCCGGAATACAAGCGGCGTTGGCAGCATCCGCAAAGGTAACCATTCCGACGGACACCTTTGCTGGACTGCAGGCTGCGTTGAGGACGGCTTCGCAGGGCGTCTTCTCCGACGGCTACTGGGAGCGTTTCGGTTGGACCGTTCGCGCTCTAGAACAATCGGTGTCGGTGCCGTCACTTTACTCGCAAGATCAGCTTGCCTCGCGTTCCAACCCGCATGAGGCAACTGTTCGAGGCGATCGCTCAGCGGAGGCTTTCTTTGACGCGCACTCGGTGGAGATCGACGACGAGAGGTCCTTGATCAAGGCGCTCGCCACGATCCTCGAGAAGCACCACAAGCACCAATTGGTGTGGCGAGGTCAGCAGGACGTGAGCTGGCAGACCCACAGCTCCCTCTACCGGAAACTAGAAAAGCGAGGCCCTGTCTCCGAGGACAGGTTGGTGTCAGCCGAGGCGCTTGCCTTGGATCACGCGCGGACATGGGGAGAGGATCCCGTCGCGGCGCTGAAGTTTTTCGCACATCTGCAACATCAGGGCGCTCCGACGCGACTTCTCGACGCGACCATGGACCCCGAGATGGCTGCCTGGTTCGCCGTCGAAGCGGACCCGGATCTTGATGATGTGGACGGCCGGGTTATCGCGTGGGGACGCGTTGCGCGGACGTCCGCCCGCAAGCTTGCCGACGCCGACGAGGACCTGCCGGCTGATGAGAAGGCGCCATTCTGGCACGCTTGGGCATCTGAGGACCAGCGCGCACGCGTCGGATGGGGCACTGGGTCCAGAACCTGGTCATGGTTCCCGCCAGCGCTCAGCGACCGCATGCGAGCTCAGCGAGCCGGATTCCTGCTTGAAGCGGGCCCCCTAGTCACGCCAACGGTCGCGGAGGTCATCTCAGCAGCCATGGGGCATGAGTGGCGGGTGGGAGAGATAACCCGAGCTACGTCAATCGTAGGCTTCCCCTCGCGGCATGACGTGATAACTAAGCCGAACGAAGCCCACCTGGTTCCGCTGTTCTCGCTTCGCATCACGGCCAGAGCAAAGCCCGCTATCCGACGATACCTGGCCGGTAAGGGGTTGCGATTTTCGACCGTGTACCCGGATCGGGGCGGACTGGTGGAGTTCCTGAAAGGCCCGCTTGGCATTCAGGTGTGAGCCGTGAACGGCTATTGGCGGACACCCGTGCGATTCATCCGGCTGGTGCCGCTCCATCTTGTGTTTCTTGGCGCCGCCGAAGCGTTTCCCGGATATCGGCGTCTGTCACTGTCCCTCTCATCCACGACGCGATGCTGTTCATCATGTCCTGGGCCCATTGGGCCATGGGGCCCTGCCACTTCATGTACTCGGGGTCCTCCGGTGTGTCGAGGTAAGGGTTCTCCATCGCATACGCCATCGCATCTGTTCCCCTCTTGCTTTCGGCAACAAGCCAGTCCGCCAGAGCGAGAGCAGAGGGTATCGTCTGCAGGATGACGAGCTTGGCGCGAAGACGTCGCATGATCGGTAGCCATGACTCGGTCTGAGGATTCGCGGCTACGAAGAAGCCGTAGATCTCTAGCAATTCCTCCAGGTGACGATCCCGACGCTCGGACTCTCTGTCTTCGCGCGCAGTGCGTCGCTCGGTTTCGCGCATCTGAGCTGCGGCCTCCTGTTCAATCAGCCGCTCCTGGGCCGCAACCGTCTGTTCTTCGACGCGAGCCTTCTCGGCCCGTTTGCTTTCAGACCGCGCTAGCCAGATGGCAATGCCAGCTGAGACGAGCAGCGCGAGGCTAGGGATGCCTGCGTCAGTGACGATGTCCCAGACCGACGGCCCGAGGTACTGATCTGGCGCGCCAAGGTCTGTGCTGAGCACCTCGAGTCCCACGACTATTTCCTACCGCGGCGGCGCGCTTTGACACGCACGCGGCGGCCAGCTTCAGTGAATGGCCGCAACATATCTCGCAGTGCGGCCGCGTTCTCTGCGGTCAGATCGATCTCGTAGCGGCGGCCATCTATTGCGAACCGGACCGTTTCGCCGCCTCCCGGCTCGAGGACGGTACCGTCTAGGTCGTCGACAGTAGTGATGACGGTGCGCTTACTCAAGGTTCTTGCCTTCCATTTCGGGCCGATCTACGTACTGCTCGACCAGGAACCCGGCAAGGTAATCCTCGCGGCGGCGCTCATAGCCCAGTCGCTCCAATTCGACCACCAGGGCGGCGTGGTCGAGTGCACTCATCCCAGTTCGTAGTCGGCTACTCTAGCCCTGAGAACGGGCGATCGATCTAACTACGTCGAGCTTACGATCCACGGACTTCAGCGGGCGCACCGCTGAGCTACGCAGGCCCCGACTGCTTTGGGAGAACACATCCGCCAAGACGCGTGATTCTGGGATGACGCATGAGCGCCGGATCAGAATACGAGTGCTAAGCGTCCTGCTTGCGTGCGCACAACAACGTCCTTCGCCATCAGAGCAGCGATCAGGCCGTGAACGTCGACCGTTGCCTCTCGCCACGATGCTACGAGGTCGCTTTCCGCCGCGCCGCGGTCATACGCGCGCCCTCTGGACTGGCGGATGATTTCGTGAGCGAGTTCCGCTTCGTCCTCCGTGAGCCGCTCGAAACTTGCGACTAGCCTACGGATAGTGAGGGCCGCGAAGGCTGCAAAGCCGTTGGACGTCGTCAAGTGGAGCGCGGCAGCCACCACGGCGTCGCCCCACAGAGATTTGCATTTCGCAAAATTGAAAAAGTACTGCGTACGTGGCGCCAGGTATGCGAACACGCCTGGAGGTGGTGTGGGGTACACCAGCCGCGGTTCGATGAATTCGTCCGTTGCCTCGACCTCGGCAACCAGCGCCAAGAGATCGTCGAATTGACTCGAACTTATAGCAAGATCGAATCCCAGGCGAGATTCCAAATCGCGTGCGGACTCGACAGATACCCAAGCCAAATTAACCCCCCCGGTGGACAAACGTTGACTGAATGATAGCTGGCATCGTACGGTCGTTGTCCAGACCCGAGCGAAAGAATGTAAGTGCGATCGCTCGACTGGAGCTTCTCAGGTCTTGCGGTCGCTTTACTATGCGCGACCAAGTCTTCCTCATCGGCAGAATCCGCGAGTCTTTGTCGGATGTTGGTTCAGGGGCCTGTCCATGTTGCAGCGGTCACGACAGCCGTGTTTCGCTACAGTTTCAGCATGCCCACAACCCGGTCGCATGCCCCTCTCCTGAGCGCGGTCATCGTCGCCGTCCTCCTCTCGGGCTGTTCCTCAGCGTCTTCGACGGACGAGAGCCCCGAACCTCTTCCATCGGTGGAGACTGGAAATCTGACTGACGACGAGCGCCTAGCGCGCTCCGTGCGGCTAGTTGAGGAGGCGCTACCCGATGCTCCGATCTGGGAGGGAATGACGTTCGTGGGCCTCGTTGTCGATGAAAGTGAGATCTGCGTCGACCGGACGTGGGGTCCCGGTAACTCCACGGACTCCGGGAGTGCGGCCGGCTATGTCGTCGTCACCTTCCCGGAGGAGGAGCTCGGCGAGCCGCAGGATGGTCTGTGCGCCGACTATGCGCCTACTGCCGAAACAACGGATCCGGTCGTCGAGGTCCCCGCCGAACTCAAGAATGATCCGGGCCTGCTCGTTAGCACGGACTTCGGCGCGGAGTGGCCCCTGACTGTGCCCTACGCGATCGTCAAATGCAAGGAGAAGACCGCGGCGGGACGAGTCCTGCAAATCGTCACGGTCGAGTCGCCGGATGGCACTGAGTACGCCGTAAACGGCACCGCTCGCGACCATACCGAGCTACCAGAGATCTTTCCGATCTGGGCAGATGATCCTGATACCGCCGGACTGAAAGTTGACATCTCGCCAGTAATCAGGTCAGGTCTCGCGCTCTGCTAGTTCACTGCGATTCGCTTGGATCGCAGGCTAGGCTTCCGAGGGCTCGTCCCCGTAGTCGACCTTCGGAACGAGGTGTGCCGTGCGCCGTCTGTGCTCGAAGTAGAATCCTTCGTTTCTCGTCGTCCTGCGCAGGTACTCGTCGATGTTCTGCACTACGTCGTCGAGACCTGCCTCATTCAGGTGGAAGTCCCCGGCCTCAGTCGTCCCTACCGCCGTCTGGGTGTCGTTCAGCACCTCGACATCGGGGACAAGGAACACGGTCACGAATGGGTTGGCCTCGATGGAAAAGCCTGTGCCGCCGGCGGCCCGGTCGATGTACCACAAGACATCCTTCTTGAAGTCCTCGAGCCGTGCCTCATTGATTACGAACTCGCCGCTTGAAGTGACTCCAGTAACCATAAGTTAACCCCTCGGCCCCCGTATTGATGTCCCGGCCGATCGTACGCCGTGTCGTAGCAAGCTTAGCCATTGGTCGACCGGCGCTCCCAGCTCGAACAGGTTGTTTACCGATTTCGCATGTGTTTAGGTGAGCTATGAGTGCAGATCTACCCGCCGGGGGAACCTGGAGTGACCAACCCTTGCCACAAGCCGATCTTCGGGGTAGAGCTGAGTTCGCCGAGGCCATAGCCCGCCGTATTGACGGGTGTGAAGTCGGCCAGAGCTCGACGGTGTTCGGGATGGTTGGACCGTGGGGGAGCGGGAAGACAACTCTGCTCACCTCAGTTGTGGATAACCTTCCTGGTTGGACGCCCGTATGGTTTGCGCCGTGGTCAGTGGCTGACGTAGCAGCGCTCACTGAGGAGTTTGTTTCCACGCTGTCTGGAGCATTTCCTGAGAGCAAGCCGATACGTCAGCGACTTGCCCAGTACGCTCGATTCGGTTCGCCCGTGCTCAAGTTGATCCCAGTAGCTGGTGAAGCGGTAAAGGCTGTGGCGGACGAGGCTATCGCTGCCTTAGCGAGTCAACCTGCGTGGCATGCGGCCTTCGCGGAGCTCAGCGCGGAGATCGCCAAGCAGGACAAGCGCGTCATAGTGATCATCGATGACGTCGATCGACTAGATGGGACCGAGCTTCGAGCCCTCCTGCGCGTCGTGCGCCTGCTTGGCAGATTCGAGAACGTGCACTACCTCATGGCTTACGACGAGTCGACGATCGCGCGGATGCTTGAGAGCACGGGAGTGCATGGGGCGAGCTCCGAGTTCATGGAGAAGATCGTGCAATACCCGTTCGAGGTACCACCAGTGTCGATGGTCGTGCGCCGGAAGTGGAGCAGAAGCGTCCTAGATTCGGTGGCGTCGGCTGACGAACATTCTGAACATCGAGACCACCTCGTGAAGATTCTGGCAGACGGGTTGGAGACGCCCCGCGCAGCGAGCAGGCTGCGTGAGCAGATGGTCGGATTGTCCAGCCTGATAGCAGTCGCGGAGGTGGATCCGCTCGACTTCACCGCACTGACGTGGCTGCGAATCAATCACCATGCGGTTTGGGACGCGATACGTCTGCACCCGAGGACGTTCCAAGAGTGGAGCAGCCAAGACGACGCTCCCGAGCAGCTCTCGGCGATGGCGCTCGTAAGGGAGGCGGTCGGGTCGGAGGCATTGCTTGCCGTCGAGCCCGTAGTCCGGTTCCTCTTCGAACCGCCGTCTATAGAGTTGGCCATGTCTGGCAATCGGCGATGGCGAATGCGCCACAGCAGATACTTTGATCGATACTTCCAGATTGGGCTCGACGAAGTGGACGTCAGCGAGGCGCTGACGGAACGGATCCTCGACCGCCTTAGCGAGGAGCAAGATGATGATGATGCAGTCGACGAACTCAAGGCAATCGTGGTGGGTCGGGACTTTGAGCGTTCATCGTTGGCCTTGAACATCATGAACGATCATCGGGCGAAAGCGGATTCCACCTCGACTTCGCTCCTGGATCTCGCGCAGGAACTCAAGAGGAAGGTGAGCGAAGCTGACAACCATCTCAGTCTCTCGGGCTCCGACGTCTTGCTGACTCGCGAGCTACATCTAGCTCTCACGGCCGGTGTTCCGTCGCTGGAAGCTCTGTTAGAGCGCTTCGACTACGCCGATCTCGTGGGGGCTGCGATGTGGGCCGTGAGGAAGCGGATCGTGGATCCACCTGAGGTGGGGTCGCGGTACGGAGAGCTTGTCACCGGTTGGTTGGAGATGATCAGAGACCGGCCCCTTGATGAGATCCGGGCCCTACCGGAGCTGCCTGACGCTACCCACTTGATCTCCATGGCATCCGCCGAGGGCGCGGAGCGGGGCTTTCTGACCGGCAAGGTGGGGAGCGTCGAAGACGTTCTCGACGTTGCCGAGGCCTACGTCGCCTCAAGCGCGTCCTACGGCATGACTGTCGAGTACGATCTTCTCTTCCAATCAGCACTCTTCAATTTTGCGGTCGGTGACAGCTTCGTGACTTACGGGCCCGAGCTGGAAGGAGTAGACCTTGGCGAGGAACCCGAATACGAGATCGTTGACCGTGACACACCGACCCTGACCCCTCGTGAACGGCGCCATTTCGTTCTTCGGCAGTTGAAGTCTCTTCGCGCCAAACTTGAGGCACAGGCCAATGCGTCGGCAGCGAGTGAGAGTCGGTCGACATCAGGGACTTGACTAGCGTGTCGCAGTACGCCAGCGAACCTGTACCCGATCGGGGCTGAAACGTTTGCCAGAACCGGCCGGCAGGACGACCACTTCCATGAGCGCCTGAAGGACTTCGCGACGAGCTGAAACAAGGAGGCCGTCCCACTCCTCGCGAACGCTGCGCGCCGTGACCAGATTGAGAACTGAATCGCTCGGTGCACTGGCGCTGAGCCGGGCTTTGGCTACTTCCAAGCGCCGTTCCAGCTTCGCTGCGCTGTTCCGAAACGTCTCAGGGTTAATTGCGTCATCGGCGTACATCTCGCTGAGAGCATCGAGCCTCAGCTGCAATCGTGCGATCTCGTCGCTCGCAGAACTTGCAGCGGCTGAGTCCCTGGTCACGAACGTCTCTCTTGCATCGCTCTGAGAAAGCCTCCGGACCACTAGCGATGAGATCAGGTCGTCAAGTGGCTCCTGAGCACAGCGAAGCCGAAAACAGTTGCTGCATGCGTAGGAAGGGGCCTGTCGCGTGGCACCGTCAGGCCGGGTGGGTTTCACAGCCCGGCCTACCTGGCGCCGCAGGGTGCCGTCACATAGACCGCACCTGGCTAGTCCGCTGAGCAGATACTTCGGGCTCGGCCCGACGTGGTTCGATTTCCGCGAGGGATCCTTGAGCAAACTGCAGAGCTGGTCGTGCAGGTCGGGGGAGTAGATCGCTTCCGACGCGGACTTCCCGATCACCTGTCCTCGGTGGACCCGCAACCCGGCATTCGCTGGCCTAACAAGAATCTGCTTCAGGATGGTCGAGCTCCATTGACCGCCCTTCGGGCTGGCTATCGCCCGACGATTCAGATCGCCGGCGATCGACCGCAGCGATTCCCTGGCGAGCGCTCGGGCAGCTGCCTCACGGATCACGTCGGCCTGCTCCGGGACGACGAAATCTAGCTTGACGGCCCCTGGTCGACGAGCATCATCCTGCGACACGAAGCGGCGTTCGAAGCCGTAGGGAGGGTACCCGTGAGGTTCACCTTTCCGGGCTTTGTCTTCATACTTCCGTCGGAGACGAGCGCTCATGGCCTCGGTTTCCATGCGCGCGAATGTGCCGAGCATCCGCGCCATGCCTCGTCCCTGCGAGCTTGCCAGGTCAATGTCGCCACGGAGGTTCACGAGCTTCAAACCCCGGCGCTCGGCCAGGTCGATGATGTCCTCGAGTTCTCGAGGGGTGCGGGTGAGTCGATCAATGGCCCACACAATCAGGCCCTCGATCCGGCCGCTACGGAGATCGGCCATCAGCCTCTGATACTCGGGTCGAGATCGGCTTCGTGTGGCTGAGATGTCGTTGTCGACGTAGCGATCGACTATCGACCAGTCCAGCTGCTGCGCTCGCACCTCGCAGTCCTCGATCTGACGCCGCACGCCCTGGCCTTCGCCCTCCGAATCCTGAGAGATGCGCGCGTAGATACCGGCCTTCATAAAAGCATCCTATTCGACTGCTCGTACCCCTCGTCTTCCTCATCCTGCCCCTGTCCATCATCATCGCCGTCTTCCCCGGAGTCTTCGTGCTCCGGACCGGCTTCTGACGAAAGGTTCCACATGTCCTCCCCCTCCTTCCTCGACCGCGCGTTTCGCCGGAGTCGTTCCCTCTTCACCGAGGAGCGCGGCGACGTCCCCGGCTGGGTCCTCATCACGCTCATGACGGCCGGGCTCGTCCTCCTCATCTGGGGTGTCGCCGGCCCGGCGCTCACGCAGGTGTTCGAACAGGCCATCGACCGTGTCTCCGGCATCTGAGCCCGAGATCGGCGGATGGCGGACGCGACTCCTGCGCGGCGAGGACGGATCAGCCGTCGCCGAGTTCGTGTTCGTCGGAGCGATCCTCACCGTCCTGATGATGTCCGTGGTCCAGCTCGCGCTCGCCTTGCACGTCCGGAACACGCTCATCGACGCGGCGGCGGAGGGTGCCCGGTTCGGCGCGCTGGCCGACACCGAAATGCTCGACGGCGCCGACCGTGCACGCCAGCTCATCGCCGTCGCCGTGGGGGAGGGCTACACGGGTGACGTCGGCGCCACGCTGGCCGATCATCGCGGAGCAAGCGTCGTCACCGTGACCGTCCGCGCACCGCTTCCGGTCGTGGGCTTGATCGGACTGCCCGGCGTCTTGGAGGTGGAGGGTCATGCGGTCCTCGAGACACTCGAGTGATGAGCTGCGTCACCGACCGACCGCGCTGGACGACGACGGATCGGCCTCCCTCGAGTTCATCACCGTCGGTCTGGTCCTCCTCGTGCCGATCGTCTATCTCATCGTCGCGCTCGCCGAGGTGCAGGCGGCAGTGCTCGCGGCCGGCGGGGCCGCGGCGCAGGCGGCGAAGCTCTACGCGCGGGCCGAGGACGACGCCACGGGTCGCGACCGCGTCGAGGACTCGCTCGCACTCGCGCTCGACGACTTCGGGCTCGACCGGTCCCAGTCGTCCGTCACGCTCGACTGCGCGCCAGCCGGCCTCCCGTGCGGGCAGCGCGGCGGTGCCGTCACGGTCACCGTCGACATCCTCGTCGTCCTGCCGCTGATGCCCGAGATTCTTGGCGTGCAGGCCGCGGTCCCCGTCACCGGCGCCGCCACAGCACCGATCTCCCGGTTCGATGATCGGTTCGGCGAGGCGGAATGAGGGAGCCGGGCGGACGACGACATCTGGACGTCGGCGAGGAGGGCGGCTCGACCATGCTCCTGACCATCGGATTCGCCGTGGTGGCGCTCGCCGTGGTCCTCGTCGGGAGCGCTGCCACATCCCTGTACGTGGAGCACAAGCGGCTCCTCAACCTCGCCGACCGCCTGGCCGCGACCGCCGCGGAGTCCTTCTCCATCGATGACGTCACGATCCAGCCCGACGGGACCTTCCGACCTGTCCTCGATGACGACTCGGTCCGTTCGAGTGCACGCGACGACCTCATCACCGGCGGTGCGGGTGCGCTCACCGGCGTCGAGATCGTCGCGGCGCGGACCCCAGACGGCCGGAGTGCGGAGGTCTCGCTGGCGTCGGATTGGCGGCCACCAATGCTGACGCTGTTCGTCCCGCAGGGCCTCCGGATCGAGGCGACCGCGAGTGCGCGCAGTGTCTTCTGGTGACGGCGGACGGCCCCCCCCCCCCCCCCCCCCCGACGATCAGGGGAACGGGCGCGTGCCGCGGTCGATGAAGCGGGGTATGAACCGGAAGAGGAGGAACGCTCCGATGAGCCCGACACCGCCGATGGTGCCGGCGGCGAGGGAGATCGACGCAGCCGCGGTGATCCCGGACATCGCCAGGGGAGCTGCGGCGGTGCCCGCGTCGCCCAGGAAGCGATAGGCGCCGAGGAACGGCGCGGGTCGGTCCGGTGGCGCGAGGTCGGAGCCGAGGGTCATGAGGATGCCGCTACCGAGGCCGTTGGACAGTGCCAGCACGAGCGCGACGGCGATGAACCAGACCCGCGCCTCGTCGAGGTCGTGCGTGAAGGCCAGGACGATGAACCCGGAGCCCAGCCCGATCATCGAGGGGACGGCGGTCCAGATCCGCCCCCAGCGGTCCATGACCTGACCGCTGGCGTAGAAGAGGGCGAACTCCACCGCGCCGACGACGCCGATGATGAGCGCCGTGTCCGTCTCCGAGACGCCGATGCTGACGGCCCACAGGGGGAGCAGGACCGCCCGACACGAGCGCAGGGCGCCGACGAGTGCGGCGGTCGTCCCCATCCTGGTGAGGACCGCGCCGTGGGCTCGGATCGAAGCGATGAGGCCACTCGACTCCTCGGACGCGAGCTCTTCTCCCTCGGTCCGCTCCTCGCCGTCGGCGGTGCGCGTCGACGGCGGTCGACCGAACATCTCCGCCGGGTCGGGGAGGACGAGCAGGGTGATCGCAGACCCAGCGCAGCAGATGACCATCACCCAGAACGCCGCCTGCGACGTCCCGGTGAGGTGGATGACGCCTGCGGCCAGGAACGGTCCGATGAACGTGCCGGCGCGGAAGACACCGCCGAGGGAGGAGAGCGCCCTCGCCCGGTACCGCATCGGCACGTACGTCGTCATGAACGCGTGCCGTGCCAGACCGAACACGGCGGTCGCGAGCCCGATACAGAAGATGCCCACGGCAAGGACGAACGGATTGGGGGAGATGGCCGCCGTCGCGACCCCGACGACCGCGAGCAGCGCCGCCCACATCATCGCGAAGCGTTCGCCGATCCGACTGACGATCCACCCTGACGGGACGTCGCCGACGAGTTCGCCGAGCATGATGAGTGAGGAGATGACGCCTGCGACGGCGAGCGTCGCCCCCAGGTTCCCGGCGACGGCCGGGATGATCGGGATGATGGCGCCTTCACCGATAGAGAACAACAGCGTGGGGAGGAAGACCGAGACGGCCACGGAGCGCAGCTGGAACGGGCGTTCGTCGGAAGTCATCCCCTCGATCGTACGCCCGCGGCCCTGCGCGGTAGGCTGAAGCCAAATGTTTGACTTGGACCTCTCCACACAGATCAGTACCCTCCGCTCGACCTTCGACGACATCCGCACCGTCGTCGACGTCGACCGTCTCGAAGCCGAGATCGCGACGCTGAGCGAGCAGGCGGGTGCCCAGGATCTCTGGGACGACACGACGAACGCGCAGAAGGTGACGAGCGCCCTCAGCCACCGGCAGTCCGAGCTCGCCCGCATCACCAGCATCGCGAACCGGCTCGACGACCTCGAGGTGCTCATCGAACTCGCGACCGACGCCCAGGACGAGGAGTCGGCCGAAGAGGCCCGCCAGGAGCTCATCAGCCTGCAGAAGGTGCTCGGCGACCTCGAGGTGCAGACGCTGCTGAGCGGCGAGTACGACCCGCGCCCCGCCGTCGTCACCATCCGCGCCGGTGCCGGCGGTGTGGACGCCGCCGACTTCGCCGACATGCTGTTCCGCATGTACCTGCGGTGGGCCGAGCAGCACAAGTACCCGGTCACCGTCATGGACACGAGCTACGCGGAGGAGGCCGGCATCAAGTCGGCCACCTTCGAGGTCGACGCACCGTACGCCTTCGGCACGTTGAGCGTCGAGGCGGGCACGCACCGCCTGGTGCGCATGAGCCCCTTCGGTGCCGCCGGCAAGCGTCAGACGAGCTTCGCCGCCGTCGAGGTCATCCCGCTCATGGAGGAGACGGAGATCGTCGAGATCCCCGAGTCGGACATCCGTGTCGACGTCTTCCGGTCCAGCGGCCCTGGCGGCCAGTCGGTCAACACGACCGACTCCGCCGTTCGCATCACCCACCTGCCGACCGGCACGGTCGTCTCGATGCAGAACGAGAAGAGCCAGATCCAGAACCGTGCCGCGGCCATGCGCGTGCTCCAGTCGCGACTCCTCCTCATCCAGAAGGAGCAGGAGGCCGCGACGAAGAAGGAGCTGGCCGGCACCATCACGGCGAGCTGGGGCGACCAGATGCGCTCCTACGTGCTCGCGCCGTACCAGATGGTCAAGGACCTGCGGACGGAGCACGAGCAGGGGAACCCCGCAGCGGTGTTCGACGGCGATCTCGACGGGTTCATCGCCGCGGGCATCCGCTGGCGGTCGATGTCGAAGCCGGAGTAGCGCAGCGCGACATAGTGTTCGCCCAGCCCTCGTACAGGGTACGGATCGCGGGCGTGTCCTGCCCGTAATCGGCAGGTCGCTCCTTAAGCTCAAGGAGCCATGATTCGGTTTGATCACATCTCCAAGAAGTATCCGGGAACCTCGCGTCCCGCGCTCAACGACGTCGATTTCGAGATCCTGCGGGGAGAGTTCATCTTCCTCGTCGGTGCCTCGGGGTCGGGGAAGTCGAGCTGCCTCCGCCTGATGCTCAAGGAGGACAAGCCGAGCAAGGGCAAGATCCATGTGCTCGGCCACGACCTCGGTTCCATCTCGAACCGCAAGGTGCCGTACTTCCGGCGCAGCCTCGGGGTCGTGTTCCAGGACTTCCGACTGCTCCCGAGCAAGACGGTCTACCAGAACGTCGCCTTCACCCTCCAGGTGATCGGCAAGTCGCGCGGCTTCGTCCAGGAGGCCGTCCCCGACGTCCTCAAGATGGTCGGACTCGACGGCAAGGCGCAGCGCCTGCCGCACGAGCTGTCCGGTGGTGAGCAGCAGCGCGTCGCCATCGCCCGGGCGATCGTCAACAAGCCGCAGATCCTGCTCGCCGACGAACCGACCGGTAACCTCGACCCCGCCACCAGCGCCGGCATCATGCAGTTGCTGGAGCGCATCAACGCCGGTGGGACGACGGTCGTCATGGCCACGCACGAGGCCGGCTTCGTCGACCAGATGCAGCGCCGGGTGATCGAGCTGCAGGACGGTCAGATCGTCCGCGACGAACGTCACGGCGGATACGGCACGACCGCGGCCATACCGGGTCTCGTCAGAGGATCCTCCAAGGCTGCCGCCCCGTCGGCGCAGACGACCCCCGCAACGCCCTCGACCCCGGTCGCACCCGCCGTCGAGACCTCGTCGGTTCCGGTGACGACCACGACCTCATCCGTCGCTGCCAGCTCCGAGCCCACGACGAGTGCCGTGGCCGCAGCCGCGGTCGCCGCCACCGCAACCCCGCCGACCGCTCCGGCCGCCCCGACCACGCCCGTCGCGGTCTCGCGCGAGACCACACCACAGGCCGACACCGACGAGGTCGTCACCCGGGTGTCCGGCTCGACGCCGATCCAGGAACCGGCCGCAGCGCCCGTCGCCGAGCCTGAGACCCCGGCGACGCGAGCCGAGGAGTCGACACCGGAAGCGCCCGAGGCCGAGCCGACGACGCCGGAAGCGGAGCCCGCCGTGCCGCCGGCGGCTGCGGTCCCGGAGGTCGCGCCTCCGCAACGCCTGAGCAACGCCACGGGCCCCATCGGGCTCCCGGCACGCAACGAGATCGACCCGATCGAGGTCGAACACCTGTCGCTCGCCGAGCGACTCGGCCTGCGTGCCGCGGCGCGCGGCACTGAAGACGGAGAGCAGAACGTGGGGCCGACCAAGTGAGACTCGCACTGATCTGGTCCGAGGTCTGGAACGGCCTGCGTCGCAACGTCTCGATGGTCGTCTCCGTCGTGCTCGTGACGTTCATCTCGCTCACCTTCGTCGGTACGGCCGTCCTGCTGCAGATGCAGATCGGGCAGATGAAGAACTACTGGTACGACCGCGCACAGGTCGCGATCTACCTCTGCACCGCCGACAGTGCGGGCGACACCTGCGCCGCCGGCGCCGCGACCGAGGAGCAGCGCGCCGCCGTCCAGAGCGCTCTGGAGTCGTCGACCCTTGCGCCCTTCGTGGACAAGTTCTACTTCGAGGACCAGGCGCAGGCGTTCACGAACTTCCAAGAGCAGTTCAAGGGCAACGACATCGCACAGTTCGTCACGGCGGACCAGCTGCCCGAGACCTTCTGGGTGAACATGAAGGACGCCTCGCAGTCCGACGTGCTCGTCGAGGCGTTCTCCGGCGTCGCGGGCGTTGAGCAGGTGACGGATCAACGCCAGTACCTCGACCAGATCTTCTCGGTCCTGAACATCGCCAGTTACACGGCGATCGGGATCGCGGCACTCATGCTGGTCGCCGCAGCCCTGCTGATCGCGACGACCATCCGATTGTCGGCGTACTCGAGACGCCGGGAACTCGGCATCATGCGATTGGTCGGTGCATCGAACCGGTTCATCCAGACACCGTTCATCCTCGAGGGTGTGTTCGCCGCGCTCATCGGCTCCATCCTCGCGGCCGGGGCGGTGATCACCATCGTCCAGGTGTTCGTCCAGGGATACCTGGCGGACCGCATGCGGTACGTCAACTTCGTCGATCTCGGTGATGCCTTCGTGGTCCTCCCGATCCTGCTGCTCGTCGGCGTGCTGTTGGCGGCGATCTCGGCCAACTTCGCGATCTCGCGGTACCTCAAGGTCTAACGGGGAGGCAGTGCGGCCGCCGCACCGCTCGCTCTGCGTTAGACTGACAGGCTGCCGCGATCGCGGCCGGTCCGTTCCGATGGATCCGAACCAGAACGTCAGGAGTACACCGTGCCGAGGGAACGGGGCGAGAACGTCGTGGCCACGAACCGCAAGGCCCGCCACGACTACACGATCGAGGACACCTATGAGGCCGGCATGGTCTTGACGGGTACTGAGGTGAAGTCGCTGCGAGCCGGGCGGGCGTCGCTCGTCGACGGGTACGCCTTCATCGACCGCCGTGAGGCGTGGCTCGACGCGGTGCACATCCCCGAGTACGGTCAGGGCACGTGGACGAACCACCCGCCACGGCGCAAGCGCAAGCTGCTGCTGCACCGCGAGCAGATCGACAAGATCGCCCACAAGATCGCCCCGGGTGGCTTCACCCTCGTGCCGTTGAAGATCTACTTCAAGGACGGCAAGGCCAAGGTGGAGATCGCCGTGGCGAAGGGTAAGAAGGAATACGACAAGCGGCATGCCCTCCGCGAGAAGCAGGACACCCGTGAGGCCGCGCGTGCGATGGCCACCAGGAACCGGCTTGGCGAATAGGTGACAGGTGCCCCTCAGGCGCGGTAGACTTGAAAGCTGCACCGCAAGGTGCTCGTTCACCGTTCGCGGTGGATTGACAACTCGACAGCGTGTGACAACGACCCTCTTCGCCTCGTTCTCCGAGGCGCTGAGTCCATGGGGATGATCGGTTTCGACATTGCCTGCGAAACTGCGAGAAGCGGGTCGAGGATGCAGGGTTATCTCGTTAACGATCTCTGCAAAACAACAAGTGCCAACTCTAAGCGCACTGACTTCGCCCTCGCTGCTTAAGCGAGCCCGATAGTCCGTCAGACCGAGCGTGTCCCCGTCTCGGATCCTGGCGTCATCTAGGGGACTTGCTGGATGACGGAGCCGCGACGTCATCCGGGACTTTTCTTCGGCTGGGCCCGTCGACCAAGATGCCCTTGTCAATGGTCGGGGCCGAGTAGAACGTATTAAGGGATACGCCCGTAGAAGGCGCAGAATCACAGCAGTGGACGGGGGTTCAATTCCCCCCATCTCCACTCCGGACGTTGTCACACGCTGCCGAGTCGACGACAGGCCCTCGCTTCGGCGGGGGCCTGTCGTCGTTCCGGGGGTCGGAGGGGTACCGACGGGCTGCTAACCTGGGAGTCCAGAGGCCGCCACCACCCGGGAGACCTGCATGGCGACAATCCTGCTTGTTTTTGCTGCGATCGCCGTCGCCACGCCCACACTCACTCGAGTGCTGTCGACGAAGGTCTTCTACGTCATCGCGTGTATGCCCGCGGCGGCATTCGTCTGGACGCTCTTCCAGACCGGTACGGTCACGTCCGGCGGCACGGTCGTCGAGACGATCGAGTGGATCCCGCAACTGAGCATCGCGCTCTCGTTCCGGATGGACACCCTCGCCTGGCTGCTGTCCCTCGTCGTCACCGGCGTCGGCGCCCTCGTGCTGCTCTACTGCGGCCGCTACTTCTCCTCGACCGAGCCAGGCCTCGGTCGTTTCGCCGCACTCCTCTTCGCTTTCGCCGGCACGATGTTCGGCCTCGTGACCGCCGACGACATCATCGTCATGTTCATGTTCTGGGAGATCACGAGTGTCCTCTCCTACCTGCTGATCGGGCACTACACCGATCGCAAGGAGAGCCGCGGTGCCGCACTCCAGGCGCTCCTGGTGACGACCTTCGGCGGGCTCGTCATGCTCGTGGGCGTGATCATGATCTCCGTGCAGGCGCAGAGCACTTCGCTCGCCTCGATCGTCGAGCAGGGTCTGACCGGCCCCGCGACCACCGTCGCCATCCTCCTCATCCTCGTCGGCGCGATCTCGAAGTCGGCGCTCGTGCCGTTCCACTTCTGGCTGCCGGCCGCGATGGCCGCACCGACGCCCGTGAGCGCATACCTGCACGCTGCGGCGATGGTGAAGGCCGGGATCTACCTCGTCGCGAGACTCGCTCCCGGTTACGCCGACACCCCGGGTTGGGACGCGATGCTCGTCGGTCTGGGCGTCCTCACCATGGTCGCCGGGGCCTGGCGGTCGCTGCGTCAGTACGACCTCAAGCTGGTCCTGGCCTACGGGACGGTGAGCCAACTCGGGTTCCTCATGGTCATCTCGGGGTACGGCACCCGTGATTCGGCCCTGGCCGCCGTCGCGCTCCTGCTCGCCCACGCCATCTACAAGGCGGCACTCTTCCTCGTCGTCGGCATCATCGACCACCGTGCTGGGACGCGTGACTGGCGGCACCTCTCCGGTCTCGGGCGTCAGACGCCGGTGCTCGCCGTCATCGCGGCGATCGCGGTCGCGTCGATGGCCGGTATCCCACCGCTCTTCGGGTTCGTCGCGAAGGAGGCCGTCTTCACCTCACTGCTGGAGGGCGCGCTCGAGGGCGACGTGTGGGGTTGGGTCGCGATCATCGGCACTGCCGTCGGGTCCGTGTTGACCGTCGCGTACAGCGCCCGGTTCCTCTGGGGCGCCTTCGGAGACCGACGCGGCGCCGCGCCGACCGAACTGCATGCCGAATCCGGAACAATCATGATCGCGCCGGGCATCCTCGCCGTCGCGACCATCGCTCTCGGCTTCGCGACGAAGCCCATCGACACGGTGCTCGCGCCGTACGCGGACTCCGTGGGGGAGGGCGACTACCACCTCGCGCTCTGGCACGGCCTCGAGCCGGCGCTCGGCATCTCGGCCGTCGTGGTGCTGCTCGGTCTGCTGCTCTTCCGCTGGAGGCTCCCGGTCGCGCGTCTGCAGGACCGCCTGCCACCCCTCATCGACTCCTCGAAGGGCTACTGGGCGGCGACCCAGGGCATCGACCGGCTCTCCGCGAAGGTCACCCTGTTCGCCCAGCGCGGCGGGCTCGTCCAGTACCTGTCCACCATCCTCGTGGTCTTCGTCCTGACCCTCGGCACGATCGCCCTCCTCGGGCGTGCCTGGCCGAGCGAGATCCGGCTGTGGGACTATCCCGCCCAGGTGGCCATCGCCTTCATCATGGCGACCGCGGCGATCGCGGCCGCCCGGGCGAAGCAGCGCATGGCCGCCGTGCTGCTCGTCGGCGTCACCGGTTTCGGGCTCGTCGCGCTGTTCGCCCTGCACGGCGCTCCCGACCTCGCGCTGACCCAGGCCCTCGTCGAGACGATCACGATCGTGGTGTTCGTTCTCGTGCTCCGCCGACTCCCGGCCAAGATCGCCCAGCGCAACGCCCCGGTCCACCGCGTCCGTCGGGTCGTCATCGGGACGCTGACCGGCCTGGTCATGGGGCTCATCGGGGTCATCGCCCTGGGCGCGCGACAGGCCGAGAGCATCGCGACCGAGCTGCCCCGGCTCGCCGTCGAGGAGGGCCACGGCAAGAACATCGTCAACGTGATGCTCGTCGACATCCGAGCCTGGGACACCATGGGGGAGATCTCCGTGCTCGTCGTGGTGGCCACCGGTATCGCGAGCCTGCTCTTCGTCTCACAGCGGGGCGCCGAGGTCCCGCGCCTCAGCGGTGCGCGGCGCCGACGTATCCCGGGCCTCCGATCCCAGGTCGTGTCCGACCCCCACCTCGCGGACAGCGAGATGGAGGCGCCTCGCGATGCGGTGGGGCGGCACTCATGGCTCATCGGTGGCCGGGCGATCGCCGAGGCGAACCGTTCGATCCTCCTCGAGGTCCTCGTGCGGCTCCTCTTCCACCCGGCGATCGTCGTCTCCGTCTTCCTGCTCTTCGTCGGCCACAACGAGCCGGGCGGCGGCTTCGCCGGTGGTCTGCTCGCCGGCCTCGCGCTCGTGATGCGGTATCTCGCCGGCGGACGTTACGAGCTCGGCGAAGCCGTGCCGATCGACGCGGGCAAGGTGCTCGGCGTCGGGCTGCTGCTCGCGGTGGGGACGGCCGTCGGTTCCCTGTTCTTCGGCGGCGAGGCGCTCCAGTCCGCGTACTTCTCGGCCGACGTCCCGATCCTCGGACACCTGTCGTTCGGCACGTCCAGCATCTTCGACATCGGCGTCTACCTCGTCGTCGTCGGACTGGCGCTCGACATCCTGCGCAGTCTCGGGGCCGAAGTCGACCGTCAACAGGAGGAAGCCGACATCGACGAGCAGAGTACGGACGAGTTCTCGGCGAGTGAGGCCGAACGATGAGCGCCTCTCTGACCCTCGTCGTCCTGATGGCCGTCATGTACGGCACCGGGGTGTACGTCATGCTCGAGCGGAGCCTCACCAGGTTCCTCATCGGGTTCGTGCTCGTCGGCAACGCGACGAACCTGCTCATCCTGATCATGAGCGGCCCGAGCGGCACCGCACCGCTCGTCACGGGCACCGCCTCCGACGACCGCATGGTCGACCCGGTGCCGCAGGTGCTCATGCTCACGGCCATCGTCATCAACTTCGGCGTGACCGCCTTCATCCTGGCGCTCATCTACCGGACCTGGTGGTTGGCACAACTCGGCGACGAGGGCGACACCCTCAGCGACGAGCACGCCGACGACACGGAGGCGGCGACGGAGGCGGTCTTCAACCAGGTCGACCTGGACGACGAGGCCATCCAACGGGTCCTCGACGAGAGCAACGAGCACGGCGACGATCGCAAGACGACCAGGAAGGGGGCAGGCGAATGAACGCACTCGTCCCGCTCGTGGTCATGATCCCGCTGATCGGCTCGGCGATCGCGCTCATGTTCCGCAACCGCCGCAAGACGCAGGTGGCGATCAGCGTCATCGCGCTCACCGCGGTGACCGTGATCAGTGCGATCCTGCTCGCGGCAGTCGACCAGAGCGGCACGATCGTCGTCGAGCTGGGCGGCTGGTCCCCGCCGTGGGGGATCGTGCTCGTCGTCGACCGACTGTCGGCGATCATGCTGCTCGTCGCCGCCCTGATGCTGCTGGGCGTCCTCATCTTCGCCATCGGCCAGGGCATCGTCGACGGCGACCGCGAGACGCCGGTGTCGATCTTCCACCCGACGTACCTGGTCCTGGCGGCCGGGCTGTTCGACGCCTTCGTCGCGGGCGACCTCTTCAACATGTACGTCGGCTTCGAGATGCTCCTCGCCTCCAGTTACGTCCTCCTCACCCTGGGCGGCACGGGAGCGCGGATCCGCGCCGGTGTCACGTACATCGTCATCAGCCTCATGTCGTCGCTGCTCTTCGTCGCCGCGATCGCCCTCATCTACGGCGCGACGGGCACGGTGACGATCGCCCTCGTGGCGGACCGCGTGCGCGACCTGCCGATGGAGGTGCAGGCGATCCTCTGCGCCGCACTGCTGCTCGGGTTCGCGGTGAAGGCTGCGGTGTTCCCGCTCTCGTTCTGGCTGCCCGACTCCTACCCGACCGCGCCGGCGCCGGTCACGGCGGTGTTCGCGGGCCTGCTGACGAAGGTGGGTGTGTACGCGATCATCCGGACCGACACGCTCATCTTCAAGGACGTGCCGCTGGCGACACCCTTGATGGTCATCGCCTTCCTGACCCTGCTCATCGGCATCTTCGGCGCGGTCGCCCAGGCCGACATCAAACGTTTGTTGTCGTTCACGCTCGTGAGCCACATCGGCTACATGATCTTCGGGATCGCCGTCGGCGGGGTCGCCGGGACCGCCGCGACGATCTACTACATCGTCCACCACATCGTCGTCCAGACCACGCTGTTCCTCACCACCGGTCTCGTCGAGCGGATCGGCGGGACGACCTCCATCTCCCGGCTCGGCGGCATCCTGAAGGCCTCGCCGATCGTCGGTGTGCTGTTCTTCATCGGAGCGATGAACCTCGGCGGTATCCCGCCGTTCTCGGGCTTCCTCGGCAAGATCGGGCTGTTCCAGGCGGGTGTCGCCCTGGGCGACCCGCTGTCGTACATCCTCATCGCCGCCGGAGCCGCGACCTCGCTCCTGACGCTGTACGCCCTGGCGCGCGTGTGGAACATGGGCTTCTGGCGTGGGAAGGACGAGGTCGCCGGATATTCCTCGCCGTTGCTCGACCAGCTCGCGGAGAGCCCCGAGGACTCGGGCTCGGTCGACACCAAGACCATCTCGCGCCCGATGATCGGCGCCACGACCGGCATGGTCGCGTTGACGCTCGCCCTGACGGTCTTCGCGGGGCCGCTCTTCGGACTGGCCACGCGCGCGGCGGAGAACATCGAGGACCCGGACAACTACATCACCGCGGTCTTCCCCGACGGAACGGAGCACCTGAAGTAATGCAACCGTCACGTCGTCGCGCCCTGTTCAGCCAGGCCCTCCTCCTGGCCGGACTCATCCTGCTCTGGTGTCTCCTCTGGGGGATGTTCGACCTGCTCACCCTCGTGACCGGCCTCGGGGTCGCGTTGCTGGTGTCGTTCCTGTTCTACCTGCCGGCCGTCGAGCTGAGCGGCCGCATCAACCTCTGGCGGACCGCGATCTTCCTGGGCAAGCTCCTCATCGACATCGTGCGGGCGAGTGCGGAGATCGCGTGGCTCGTCCTCAAGCCGAGGTTCCGGTCCAGTAACGCGGTGATCGCGGTCCGTCTGCGGACGACCTCCGACCTCATCATGAGCTGGACGGCCGAGGCGGTCTCGATCGTCCCAGGCTCGATCGTGGTCGACCTCGACCGCACGGCCTCGACGCTCTACCTGCACGCGCTCAACGTGCATGACGACGCCGACATCGACGCGGTCGTCGCCGAGGTCCTCGGAACGGAGCGACGGCTCATCCTCGCGATCGGTTCCCGCGCCGAGGCGGACGCGCTCCGCCACGACCATGACCACGTCTCGATCGGAAGGGGGCAGTGATGCTCGTCGTGATCATCATCGTCTCCGTGCTGTTCGGTGCCGCGGCGCTTGCTGCGGTCTACCGGATCATCCGCGGGCCGAGCCTCCTCGACCGCGTGATCGCCTCCGACGTGCTCGTCGCCACCGTCATGTGTGCGATCGGGGCCGAGATGGCGATCAACCGTCACACGGACGGCCTGCCGGTCCTCCTGGCGCTCGCGATGTTCGCGATCGTCGGCTCGGTCAGCGTCGCCCGCTTCATGTCGAAGCAGGACGACGCATGACCGGCGAGCTGATCCGCGACATCGTCACCGGGGCCCTCGTGCTCGTCGGGGCGATCATGTGCTTCGCCGCCGGCGTCGGCCTGCTGCGCTTCCCAGATGTGCTGTCCCGCCTGCACGCGGCGACCAAGCCGCAGATCCTCGGGCTCATCGCGATCATGGCGGACGTCGCCGTCTCGAGCCCGACGGTCGGGACCATCACCATCGCGATCGCGATCATCGTGTTCCAGAGCCTCACCGCGCCGATCTCCGCGCACATGGTCGCCCGGGCGGCCTACCGCAGCGGCAACTTCGACGAGGCCGTCCTCGTCCGCGACGAGCTCGCGGGACGCGAAGAACTCGGCGAGGAACGACATCCCGGCCACACGCCCGAATAGCGGCAGAATGTCCCCATGGGAATGCTCATCTACGGATCCGGCGACGAGTACGAGATCGAAGACCGCGCGCTCGCGCACCTGAAGGCCGTCATCGGGGCGAAGCTGCGCCGCCAGGAGAGCTTCTTCCTCAGCTGGGCGAACGATCCCGAGCACGGTTCCGGACGACGCTCGCTGTGGTTGTCCCCGAGTATCCCGCTGCAGTTCCGCTTCTTCGGGAGCCGCCCGCCGGAACTCAACCGTGCGTGGCTCGAGGTCCTCTCGGATTCATCGCACACCCCGCGAGGGCTGCAGCTCATCCCGGAGTCCGATGTCGAGGGGTACCTCGCGGGGAACGGAGCGCCGCGCGACGCGGGCACCGAGTCCCACGACCAGGACCACGGCTAGGACGGGTCGTCCGTCCCCACGAGCAGGACGCGCAGCGCCGTCTCCGGTGAGCCGCGACCGTCCGGTGGGATCGTCTCGCCATGCGTGTAGCGATCGACGACCCGCGGGTCGACGTAGCTGGACTTCGCGATCGCCGGGGTGTTACCGAGGACCGCTGCTGCGTCACGCATGGCCTGTGCGAGAGCCTTCGAGCGTGCCGTCTTGCTCTGCACGGGTCCGGCCTTCGCCAGGCTCTCCGCGGCCGCGACGGTGCCGTGCAGCGTCCGGAAGTCCTTCGCGGTGAACTCGCCGTTCGTCTGCGCCCGGACGTAGTCGTTGATCTGGCTCGCCTGGAGGTGACGCCAGCGGTTCCCGTCCTTCCAGGCCAGGAGGCGGGCGTGCGGTCCACGGCGCTTCAGGGAGCGGATGAGCGAGGCCAGGTCGGCGTCGACGATGTCGGACTCCCAAGGCTGTCCGCTCTTCGCCGGGAACTTCAGCGCGACGGTGTCGCCGCTCACGCGAGCGTGCGCACCCTCGAGGGTCGACAGGCCGTGACTGCCGTTGGCCTCCGCGTACTGCTCGCCGCCCACGCGCAGGGAGCCGGTGTCGAGCATGCGGAACGCGCCGGCCGACACCCGTGCAAGCGGGTACCCCTCGAGCCGGAGGTCCCGGGTGACCCGACCTCGCGCGGCCGGGAGGGCCTCGGCGAGGGCCAGGGCGCGGTCGAACTTGCTCCGGTCCTGACGCTCGCGCCACGACGGGTGGTAGAGGTACTGTCGTCGCCCGGCCGCGTCGATCCCGGTCGCCTGGATGTGCCCGTTCGCGTAGGGGGTGATCCAGACCTCGTTCCACGCGGGAGGGACCACCAGGCCGTCGATCCGTGCCCGGATCTCCTGATCGTCGAGGAGCGAACCGTCCGGCAACCGATAGCTGAAGCCGCGCCCGGATCGAACCCGTCGGATGCCCTGTCCGTTCACGTCGCTGCGCCTCAGTCGTACCATCCGCCCAGCGTACGACGCGGCCGGATCCCGCTCGGCGGGCTTGCGCGGTGCCGTGCGCTCGTGTCAGCCGACGGGGGGCAGCTCGGCGAGGAAGGCGTCGTGCAGGCGCCCGTTCGTCGCGAGGGAGCTCCGCGTGGAGATGGTCTCGATGCCGTCGATGTCCGTGAAGCGACCACCCGCCTCGAGGACGATCGGCACGTGGGCGCCCAGGTCGTACTCCTGCACGCCGAATTCGGCCACGGCGTCGATCGAGCCTTCGGCGAGCAGCATGTAGGGCCACATGTCACCGATGGCCCGATCGCGCCACAGCGAGCCGCACAGGGCCAGCAGCTGGGGGATCCGTCCGACCGAGGCCCACTGCGCGATGCTCTGGAAGCTGAAGGACGCGTCGGCGAGGTCGGAGACCCCCGAGACGGACAGCCGGCGTGGGGTGGTCTCGCCGAACCGGACGCCCCACGCGCCGTGTCCGATAGCACCCCACCAGCGGGCGTGCATGGCGGGTGCGCTCACGACGCCGACGACCGGAACGCCGTCGACGGCGAGGGAGATGAGCGTCGCCCAGTTCGAGACACCGCGGAGGAAGTTCGCCGTCCCATCGATCGGGTCGATGATCCACTGTCGATCCGTCGGGCCCTGCGCGCCGTACTCCTCGCCGAACACGCCGTCGTCCGGACGCTCAGTCTCGAGGATGCCGCGGATGGCGCGTTCGACGGCGAGGTCGGCGTCCGTGACGTGCGATCGGTCCGGCTTGGTGGAGACTTCGAGGTCGCGAGCCTCGAAGCGGTCCATCGCGATGCGGTCGGCCGCGTCGGCGAGTCGGAGCGCAAGATCGAGGTCGGCGGGGGAGACGGTCACGGGTTCGGTCACCTCTCCAGGATAGGGTCGCGCGGGCCTGATCGAACGACGCTCGAGGGGTCGGCGACGTGCCTTCGCGACACGCCGACCGGCTCGATTTCGCACCCGGGCCAGTTGGGTGCTAGTGTCATATCTCGGTTCGGAACACTCCGAAACCACGCACCTCTAGCTCAATTGGCAGAGCAACTGACTCTTAATCAGTGGGTTCCCGGTTCAAGTCCGGGGGGGTGCACCACACCAGCAACGGCCTCGTCTTCGGACGGGGCCGTTCTGCGTTTCGGCTCGGTTCGCGTTCGCGCCTGCGGCCCCACGAAACGCTTCATGAGTGTTTCGCGACAGCTCCCGTCCGATTCGCGTCATCGGGACGGAGTGGGGCTCTGGCATGAGACCCTGGAAGGGTCGGCAGCATGGCGGGATCGGGTCCTGCCGTTGCCGATGAAAGCCTCCGCGTGGTCACCCCACCGTGCGGAGCAGAGCGACGGTCGGGCATTCGTGCCCACCAGCGCCGTGGCGCCTCATCGATTCGGGTTCGATGAGGCGTCATGCCCGCTCAGTGGCCCGGTACGACGAAACGGCCGCCCACCGGAGTGGGCGGCCGTTCTCGAGGTGCGTCGCCGGTCAGGCGACCGAGCTGCGGCGGGCCGGCACCGGGTTGACGAGGCTCGCGTCGATGAACTCGGGTTCGGCCCAGACGGTGATGGGGTAGTGCTGCGGCTCGAGGAGGGTTCGCTCGACGAGCGTCGGCTCGGTGTCGTCTGCCGCCGCCTCGGGGTGGTCGTCACCGGCCTGCGCCTTGGACGGCGCGTCGATCGTCTCGGTGATGGCGGCAGGCTTCTCGGCGACGGTCGGCTCGACGACCTCGACCTCGGCGGCGTCGACCGCGGATTCCTCCTGGCCGCGCGACCAGAGGCGCCATCCACGTGCCGGAGCTGCCTCGGCACGAACCGTCACCGCTGCCTGCTCGAGGTCGATGTCCGTCGCGATCTCGTGAGCGAGCTGCTGGGCGTACACCTCGTGGAAGATCTCGTCGCCGGAGCTCGGGGTGCGGCGCGACAGCACCCAGGCGCCGTTGGCGCCGAGTTCGCTGGCCAGTCGAGCGTGGACGAGGTCGAACAGCTGCTTCTCGGTCAGCTTCGATGCGGAGACTGGTGCTGCGTGGCGTCGGCGACCGAACATGGCGGGCCCTTCATCGAAAGCGGATCATCCGTGAGGCTGGACTGCCTTCATTGTCGATCACGAGGCGCGGAACGACGCGGAGACACGCGGGTGAGCGCCCCAATTCTCGGGTTTTCCGGGCGGTCGTGGTAGCGCGGGCGGCGCGACCTCAGCGGCCGATCTCGGCCTGCTTGCTGTCGTCGAGCACCGAGCTGATCGCGAGGGCGAGCGAGATGCCCCAGCTCACCCAGAGGAGGGCGAGCTTCCAGTCCCGCGGTCCTTGTCGGGTCGCCTGGAGAGCGGAGATCCCGCCGAAGACCGTGGAGATCATGCTGCCGTTGAAGAGGAATTTGCGCATGTCTTCACGCTAGCCGGTAGGGGAGGCCCCCCGCATCCGGGCTTTCCTTCGGGTTCTCGCCTGTGCTAGCGAATGCACGCTTCGCGAAGGCCAGCGAGGCCCGCAGCTGGGCGAGGCGGAGCGCGTCGCCGCCGGTCGCGGGCAGGTGCACCTCCGCGACGATGCTTCCCGACCAGTCCGCCGCGCGCAGCAGCTCGAGGACCTCGGCGACCGGCTGCTCGCCATCGCCCGGGAGGAGGTGCTCGTCGAGGAAGGCGCCCCGCGGCGACGGCGCGGTCCCGTCGCACAGGTGCACGTGGCGGAGACGGCTGCCGTAGCGGGTCGCGATCTCGAGCGAGTCCTCACCCGCCAGGGCCGCGTGGGAGAAGTCGAGCGTCAGGGCGGCGCAGGCGAGTGGGGCCGGGTCGTAGCCGAACGCGAACGGTTGCACCCGGAGCCCGCGGCTCTGGAAGCACGCCATGTTCTCGACGGCCAGCTCGAGTCCGTGCGTCTCGCTCAGTTCGGCGACGAGGTCGACGAAGGCGCTCGCGTAGCGCCGCTGCCAGCGGAACGGCGGGTGGACGACGACGGTCGAGGCGCCGACGGCGACGGCGAGCTCAGCCGAGCGGCGGAGCTTCTCCCGATGGTCGCGGCCCCAGACGAACGCGGTCCGGGTCAGGACCGGCGCGTGGATCGAGAGGATGTCGAGCCCGGTCTCGGCGGCGAGGGCGCGGAGCGCGTCGGCGTCCTGTGTCACGCGGTCCTGGGTGACCATGACCTCGACGCCGTCGTAGCCGGCTTCGGCGGCCAACTCGAACGCGCGCCGGGTTCCCAGCGGGTAGACGCAGGACGTGCTCATGCCATGGCGGATCATCAGCGCAAGCATATGCTCGCCGTCTGAACACGCGGTTTCGCCATGCGGAACGCTGCTAGCCTGAACAGCGAACCCGAGTACCCCGGGAGGGCCATCATCACCAGATATTCCGCGCCTGACGGCGGATCAGCGTCGACCTTCGACTTCATCGTGGTATCCAACCGGCTGCCGGTCGACCGCGTCGTCGATGCAGACGGCGCCGAGAGCTGGCGGACCTCACCCGGTGGACTCGTGACCGCCCTCGAACCCGTGATGCGCGGTGCCGACGGCGCATGGATCGGATGGGCCGGCTCCGCCGACCTCGAGATCGAGCCGTTCGACAACGACGACATGTGGATCATCCCGGTCCCGCTGTCCGAGGACGAGATCGCCCGCTATTACGAGGGCTTCTCGAACGACACCATCTGGCCGCTCTACCACGACGTCATCGCTCCGCCGAGCTACCACCGCGAGTGGTGGGACTCCTACGTCGCCGTGAACCGACGGTTCGCGGAGGCGGCCGCTGCGGCCGCGTCCGACGGCGCGACGGTCTGGGTGCAGGACTACCAGCTGCAGCTCGTTCCGAAGATCCTGCGTGAGCTGCGACCCGATCTCACGATCGGCTTCTTCAACCACATCCCGTTCCCGGCCTACGGCATCTACTCGCAGCTCCCGTGGCGACGCCAGATCATCGAGGGACTGCTCGGCGCCGACGTCATCGGCTTCCAGCGCGTCGCGGACGCGGGCAACTTCTCCCGGGCGGTCCGCCGCCTCTTCGGGTACGAGACGAAGGGGGCTGCGATCCAGGTCCCGCTCGACGCGGCACTCGTGTCGGTCACGACGGATGCGGCACCGGTCGCCTCGAAGCGTGGCGCCCCGTACCGCACGGTGATCGCCCGGCACTTCCCGATCTCCATCGACAGCAAGGGGTACCAGGCCCTCGCTCAGCGCCCCGAGATCATCGCCCGTGCCAAGCAGATCCGCGAGGAGCTCGGCAACCCGGAGACGATCATGCTCGGCGTCGACCGCCTCGACTACACGAAGGGCATCGGGCACCGACTCAAGGCCTTCGGAGAACTCCTCGCACAGGGCAAGCTCGCGGTCGAGGACGTCACGCTCGTCCAGGTCGCCAGCCCCAGCCGCGAACGCGTCGAGACGTACCGCCAGCTCCGCGACGACATCGAACAGACGGTCGGCCGGATCAACGGCGACTTCGGCACCATCGGCCACACCGCGATCCAGTACCTCCACCACGGGTACCCCCGCGAGGAGATGGCCGCGCTCTACCTCGCCGCCGACGTCATGCTCGTCACGGCACTGCGCGACGGCATGAACCTCGTCGCGAAGGAGTACGTCGCCGCTCGCTACGACAACGACGGCGTCCTCGTGCTGAGCGAGTTCGCCGGCGCGTCCGACGAGCTGAAGCAGGCACTCAAGATCAACCCGCACGACATCGAGGGGATGAAGTCGGCGATCCTCCAGGCCGTGCACATGACGAAGGCCGAGCGTGGTCGTCGCATGCGGGCGCTGCGCAAGCGCGTCATGGAGTACGACGTCGCGCGGTGGTCGGCGTCCTTCCTCGACGAGTTGCAGCGTGTGCGCGACCAGTCACCGACCATCGAGCAGGGGAGCACCACCCAGTCATGAGCACCACCGACGAGCCCACCGACACCCTCGGGGGGCTTCCCCTCGGACTGCGTGCGGAACTCCGCCGCCTGGCCGACGTCCCGAAGCTCCTGGTGGCCCTGGACTTCGACGGCACGCTGGCCCCCGAGGTCGACGACCCGGATCAGGCGCGCGCGCTGCCGGCGGCTCGCAAGGCCGTGTTGGCGCTGATGGACCTGCCAGGGACGCGCGTCGCACTCGTGTCCGGGCGCGCTATCGACAGTCTCGTGGCGGTTGCTGAGCTGCCCGACCACGCCCTGTTCGCCGGCTCGCACGGCGTCGAGATCCGTCTCGACAACCCCGACGACGCCCTCGCCCTCGACGACGAGGAACGCGAACAGCGGGAGACCCTCCAACGGATCCTCCAGGACGTCGCGGAGGGTTACGATAATGTCTGGATCGAGCGGAAGCCGGCAGGGTTCGCCCTGCACACGAGGCTCGCCAGTGAAGAAGACTCCAGGATCGCCCACCTCGAAGCACTCGCCCACACCAAGGACGAGTTCGGCGCCCTGACGGTTCGAGAGGGCAAGAACGTCCTCGAGTTCTCGCTCAGGAGCGCGACCAAGGGCGAAGCCGTCGAACACCTCCGGCGGTACACCAAAGCAGATGCCGTGTTCTACGCGGGCGACGACGTCACGGACGAGGACGCGTTCGGCGCACTCGGCCCCGGCGACCTCGGGGTGAAGAGCGGCACCGGCGTGACCGCCGCCGACTTCAGGGTCGAAGGACCCTCCGAGATCGCGCGCGTCCTCGGCATGCTCGCGGAATATCGAAGCAACAAGGAAGCCGTAGACTCTTAAAATGCCAGAGATCGACATCAAACCACGCAGTCGTGCCGTCACCGACGGGATCGAGGCGACCACCTCGCGCGGCATGCTCCGCGCCGTCGGCATGGGCGACGAGGACTGGGACAAGCCCCAGATCGGCATCGCGAGCTCGTGGAACGAGATCACGCCCTGCAACCTCTCGCTCGACCGCCTCGCACAGGGGGCCAAGGAGGGCGTGCACTCGGGCGGAGGATACCCGCTGCAGTTCGGCACCATCTCCGTCTCCGACGGCATCTCGATGGGCCACGAGGGCATGCACTTCTCGCTCGTCTCGCGCGAGGTCATCGCCGACAGCGTCGAGACCGTGGTCATGGCCGAGCGCCTCGACGGCACGGTCCTGCTCGCCGGCTGCGACAAGTCGCTGCCGGGCATGCTCATGGCCGCCGCGCGGCTCGACCTCTCCTCGGTCTTCCTCTACGCCGGATCGATCGCACCGGGTTGGGTCAAGCTCTCCGACGGCACCGAGAAGGAGGTCACGATCATCGACTCCTTCGAGGCGGTCGGGGCCTGCAAGGCCGGCAACATGAGCGAAGAGGACCTGAAGCGCATCGAGTGCGCCATCGCCCCGGGCGAGGGTGCCTGCGGCGGGATGTACACGGCCAACACGATGGCGTCGGTCGCCGAGGCGCTCGGCATGAGCCTCCCGGGTTCGGCATCGCCGCCCTCGGCCGACCGCCGTCGCGACTACTTCGCGCACCGCTCGGGCGAAGCCGTGGTCAACATGCTCCGACTCGGCATCACCGCGCGCGACATTCTGACGAAGGAGGCGTTCGAGAACGCCATCGCCGTCGCGATGGCATTCGGCGGATCGACGAACGTGGTCCTGCACCTGCTCGCGATCGCCCGCGAGGCCGAGGTCGACCTCACGCTCGACGACTTCAACCGCATCGGCGACAAGGTGCCGCACATCGGCGACCTGAAGCCGTTCGGCCAGTATGTCATGAACGACGTCGACCGCCACGGCGGCGTCCCCGTCGTCATGAAGGCGCTGCTCGACGCCGGTCTGCTGCACGGCGACTGCCTGACGGTCACCGGCAAGACGGTCGCCGAGAACCTCGCCGACATCAACCCCGACCCGATCGACGGCACGGTCATCCGCACGCTCGACAACCCGATCCACGCGACCGGCGGCATCACGATCCTCAAGGGCTCGTTCGCGCCCGAGGGCGCCGTCGTGAAGACGGCCGGATTCGACGCCGAGGTCTTCGAAGGACCCGCGCGGGTCTTCGAACGTGAACGCGGAGCCATGGACGCGCTCACCGAGGGCAAGATCAACAAGGGCGACGTCGTCATCATCCGCTACGAGGGCCCGAAGGGTGGGCCGGGGATGCGCGAGATGCTCGCGATCACGGCCGCCATCAAGGGCGCCGGACTCGGCAAGGATGTACTACTGTTGACGGACGGTCGATTCTCAGGCGGCACAACCGGACTGTGCATCGGCCACATAGCACCCGAAGCGGTGGACGCAGGTCCAATCGCCTTCGTGCGCGATGGTGATCTGATACGGGTCGATATCGCTGGCCGCTCGCTCGACCTACTCGTCGACGAAGCAGAGCTGGAAGCCCGCCGCGACGGCTGGGCGCCTCTTCCCCCGCGCTATACCCGTGGCGTTCTCGCAAAGTACTCTCGTCTCGTGCACTCCGCAGCGGAGGGCGCGATCACGGGATAACCGAGCATCTCGTTCGTGCATCTCATCGCTGAAGGAATCATCATGCCCACGGAATCCCAACCCGTGCCTCATCCCAGAACACCTGCGGCCCCGGCCGCACCGGAGATCCTGACGGGAGCCCAGGCGATCGTCCGATCGCTCGAGCTCCTCGGGGTCACCGACATCTTCGGTCTGCCCGGCGGAGCGATCCTGCCGACCTACGACCCGCTGATGGACTCGACGAAGCTCCGCCACATCCTGGTCCGACACGAGCAGGGCGCCGGCCACGCGGCCGAAGGATACGCCGCCGCCGGTGGCGGGATCGGCGTGTGCATCGCGACGTCCGGCCCCGGCGCGACGAACCTCGTCACCGCCATCGCCGACGCCTACATGGACTCGGTGCCGATGGTCGCGATCACCGGTCAGGTGTTCTCGACCCTCATGGGCACTGACGCGTTCCAGGAGGCGGACATCGTCGGCATCACCATGCCGATCACGAAGCACTCCTTCCTCGTCAAGACCCCGGAGGAGGTCCCGGCGGCCATCGCCGCGGCCTACGAGATCGCGGGTACCGGCCGTCCCGGACCGGTGCTGGTCGACATCACGAAGGACGCCCAGCAGGCTGAAGCGCCGTTCATCTGGCCGCCGAAGGTCGACCTGCCCGGCTACCGCCCGGTGACGAAGGCGCACGGCAAGCAGATCCAGGCCGCTGCGCAGCTGCTCGTCAACGCCAAGAAGCCGGTGCTGTACGTCGGCGGCGGCGTGATCCGCTCCAAGGCCTCCGAGGAACTGCTCGCGCTGGCCGAGGCGACCGGGGCTCCGGTCGTGACGACGCTCATGGCTCGCGGGGCGTTCCCCGACTCGCACACGCAGCACCTCGGCATGCCCGGCATGCACGGCACCGTCCCGGCAGTGCTCGCGCTGCAGGAGGCCGACCTGCTCGTGTCGCTCGGTGCCCGGTTCGACGACCGCGTGACCGGCAAGGCCTCGCTCTTCGCGCCGAACGCCAAGGTCGTCCACGTGGACGTCGACCCGGCCGAGATCTCGAAGATCCGCATCGCGGACGTCCCCATCGTGGGCGACGCGAAGGACGTCATCGTCGACCTCCAGTCGGCGTTCGAGGCAGCCGCCCGCGAGGTCACCCCCGACATCGCCGAGTGGTGGTCCTACCTCGACGGGCTCCGCGAGGAGTTCCCGCTGGGCTACGCCGAGCCGACCGACGGTCTGCTCTCGCCACAGCACGTGATCTCCCGCATCGGCGAGATCACCGGGCCGGAGGGCGTGTTCGCGTCGGGCGTCGGCCAGCACCAGATGTGGGCGGCGCAGTTCATCAAGTACGAGCGTCCGAACTCCTGGCTGAACTCCGGCGGTGCCGGGACCATGGGTTACTCGGTCCCCGCGGCCATGGGTGCCAAGGTGGCCCAGCCCGATCGCCACGTGTGGGCGATCGACGGCGACGGCTGCTTCCAGATGACCAACCAGGAACTCGCGACCTGCACGATCAACAACATCCCGATCAAGGTCGCGATCATCAACAACTCCTCGCTGGGCATGGTCCGCCAGTGGCAGACGCTCTTCTACGACGGTCGGTACTCGAACACCGACCTGAACACCGGGCACGACACCATCCGGATCCCCGACTTCGTCAAGCTGGCCGAGGCCTACGGTTGCCTCGCGATCCGCGTGACGAAGGAGGAGGAGGTCGACGCCGCCATCAAGCTCGCCCTGGAGACGAACGACCGTCCGGTCGTCATCGACTTCGTCGTGAGTGCCGACGCGATGGTGTGGCCGATGGTGCCGCAGGGTGTCAGCAACAGCTACGTCCAGTACGCCAAGGACCACAGTCCGTCGTTCGATGAGGAGGCCTGAGCATGAGCAGCCACGTCCTGAGCCTCCTCGTCGAGGACAAGCCCGGTCTGCTGACCCGCGTCGCCGGGTTGTTCGCCCGCCGGGGCTTCAACATCGAGAGCCTCGCGGTCGGCCACAGCGAGATCGAGGGTCTGTCCCGGATCACGGTCGTCGTCGACGTCGAGGAGCTTCCGCTCGAGCAGGTGACGAAGCAGCTGAACAAGCTCATCAACGTCATCAAGATCGTCGAGCTGGATCCGGCGCAGTCCGTCCAGCGTGAGCACCTGCTCATCAAGGTCCGCGTCGACAACTCCACCCGTTCCCAGGTGCTGGAAGCCGTCAACCTGTTCCGGGCCCGCGTCGTCGACGTGGCGACCGACGCCCTCGTGATCGAGGTCACGGGCGACTCCGGGAAGACGACCGCGCTCCTCAAGGTGCTCGAGCCCTACGGCATCAAGGAGATCGCCCAATCGGGTCTCCTCGCCATCGGGCGCGGCTCGAAGTCCATCACCGAACGCGTCTTCAAGAACTAGTCGCATCTGCGGCATATTGCGAAACCACAACCAAGGAGAGAACCACCAGTGACTGAGATTTTCTACGACCAGGACGCAGACCTGTCGCTCATCCAGGGCAAGAAGGTTGCCGTTATCGGCTACGGCTCGCAGGGCCACGCACACGCGCTCAACCTCCGCGACTCCGGTGTCGAGGTCGTCGTCGGCCTGAAGGACGGCTCGAAGTCGATCGCCAAGGCCGAGGAGCAGGGCTTCACCGTCAAGAACGTCGCCGACGCCTCCGCATGGGCCGACGTCATCGTCATCCTCGCTCCGGACCAGCACCAGCGCACGATCTTCGCCGAGTCCATCAAGGACCAGCTCGCTCCGGGCAAGGCGCTCGTCTTCGGCCACGGCTTCAACATCCGCTTCGGCTACATCGAGGCTCCTGAGGGCGTCGACATCTTCATGGTCGCCCCGAAGGGCCCGGGCCACACCGTCCGTCGCGAGTACGAGGCCGGCCGCGGCGTCCCCGTCATCGTCGCCGTCGAGAAGGACGAGACCGGTGGCGCCTGGGCGCTCGCCTGGTCCTACGCCAAGGCGATCGGTGGCCTCCGTGCCGGTGGCATCAAGACCACCTTCACCGAGGAGACCGAGACCGACCTCTTCGGCGAGCAGGCCGTCCTGTGCGGTGGCGTCTCGCAGCTGATCCAGTACGGCTTCGAGACCCTGACCGAGGCCGGGTACCAGCCGCAGATCGCCTACTTCGAGGTGCTCCACGAGCTGAAGCTCATCGTCGACCTCATCTGGGAGGGTGGCATCGCCAAGCAGCGTTGGAGCGTCTCCGACACGGCTGAGTACGGCGACTACGTCTCCGGCCCGCGCGTCATCGACCCGAGCGTCAAGACCAACATGCAGGCGGTCCTCAAGGACATCCAGGACGGCACCTTCGCCAAGCGCTTCATCGACGACCAGGACGCCGGCGCGCCCGAGTTCCTCGAGCTGCGCAAGAAGGGCGAGGACCACCCGATCGAGGCCACCGGTCGCGAGCTGCGCAAGCTCTTCGCGTGGAACGCCTCGAACGACGACGACTACGTCGACGGCAGCGTCGCCCGCTAGTCTCCGCTCGTCCAGCCGCTTAGCGGCACCGAGCCAGAACGCCCGCCCCGATCCGTCGGGGCGGGCGTTCCGTCGTCTGCGGGAGCCTCAGGCCGTCGCTGCTCCGGTCGTGCCCGGCTCGAGGAAGATCTCGATGACCGGGATCGGGGTGTCGGGTTCACCGATCGGCAGGTGCAGGGTCACCGTGTCGGGACCGAGTCCCTTCGGTTGGGTGTGCTGGTTCGGCAGATCGTGCTCCGGGCGATGCACCTGGAACGGCACCTCGGAGCCGTCCGACAACAGCTGCGCGTAGCGCACCCGGCCGCCGAGACCGGGCAGGTGCAGGTGCACGAACGGCCAGGCGAAGACATGCACGTACAGCCGGTCGCCGCGTTGCGTGTATCTGACGTCGGTCGGACTGCTGAACTCCGACGGGCCGCATCCTCGGATCGCCCGCTCGTGGAGCGCGAACCAGTCGGCGAGGACGTCGAGTCGTTCGATCGCGCGAGGATCGATCGTCCCGCGCGCGGTCGGTCCGATGTTCAGCAGCATGTTGCCGTTCTTCGAGACCGAATCGATGAGCATCCGCAGGAGCAGCTCCGGCGACTTGTAGTCGAGGTTGTCGCGGTCGTACCCCCAGCTGCCGTTCAGGGTCTGGCAGGCCTCCCACCGGAGGGGGTCGCCGTCGGTCCCGACCGGTGTCACCACGGGCTGGTACTGCTCAGGGGTGGTGACGTCGCCCGGGAGTTCGAGGCGGTCGTTGATGAGGATCTCCGGCTGCAGCCCGCGGATCATCTCGACGAGTTCCTCGGAGCCCCAGTCGGCGGCGCCCTTCCCCGGCAGACCTTCGATGCCCTGCGAGTAGCTGAAGTCGAAGAAGAGGTAGTCGATCGGGCCGTAGCCGGTGAGCAGCTCGCGCACCTGGCCGTGCAGGTAGTCCCGGTAGCGGGACCAGTCACGGTCGGCGTTCGCTGCGAGCGCCTCGGGGTCGTCGCGTCGCGGGTGGATGCCGTCGACCGTGAAGTCGGGGTGATGCCAGTCGATGAGCGAGTGGTAGAAGCCGATCCGGAGCCCCTCGGCGCGGAAGGCCTCCACGAACTCCGCCACGAGGTCACGGCCGGCGGGCGTGTGCATGGACGTGAAGTCGGTGAGTGCCGAATCCCACAGGCAGAAGCCGTCGTGGTGCTTCGTCGTGAGCACCGCGTACCGGAAGCCGGCCGCCTTGGCCTGCCTGGCCCAGGCGCGGGGGTCGAACCGGTCGGGGTCGAAGTGCTCGCGGTAGCGCTCGTAGTGTTCGGCCGAGAGGTGTTCCCGCGTCTGCACCCACTCATGGCGTGCCGGGAGGGCGTAGAGGCCCCAGTGCAGGAACAATCCGAATCTCGCCTCGTCGAACCAGGCGGTGTCGGGTCGGGGGATGGTGGTCTCGGTCACGGCGGCCCTTCGATCGTCGAGTGGGTTCACGGCGGTGCGGGGGCAGGCTAACACGAAAGGTCGGATGTCTGCTGTCCGGTGGGCCGGCGTGGTCAGGACGTCGGACCTCCTGCGCGTCGACGATTCAGGCGTCGTGGGGTTCGAAGACCTGCACGGGCACGCCGGTGTCCAGCGATGCCTTCGCCGCCAACGCGACCGTCAGGGCCGCGAGGGCACTCCGGCCGGTCACTCGGAACGGTTGGACGTCTCGCTTCACGCAGTCGAGGAAGGAGGCCATCTGTCGTCGGTAGGGATCGGTCTCGTCGAGGTCGTAGGGGCCGTGCGCGGCGGCCGATCCCAGCGCGTCGACCGAGAGCGGCGGTGCGTGGGTCGGGGACGCACCGACGAATCGGTGGGCGATGAGCCCGGTGCTGCCGAGCACCTCGATGGCCGAGCTGAATCCGAAGGCCGGCGGGAGCTCCATGGAGGTGAGGACGCGCCCGATCCCGCCGTCGGCGTAGTCGACCGTGGTCTCGATCGGGCGACCGGTGCCGGTGCGTCGTGCTGACACGGATCGCGGCTGACCGAGGAGCTGGTTCAGCTGGTCGAAGTCGTGGATCGCGAAGTCGACGAGGGGGCCGCCGGAGCGTCGCTCATCCTGCCACCACGGTGACGGGGCGGCGGGGGAGCTCAGCCGTTCGGCCGTGACGGCGAGGGGTGTGCCGACAGCCCCGGCCCGCACCGCGTCGTCGATCGCCTCGTACCCGCCGAAGAACCTGACGACGTGCGCGACCATGAACGTCCGGCCGGACTCGTCGGCGGCCTGCAGGATCGCGTTGGCGTCGGCGAGCGTCAGGGCGATCGGTTTCTCCAGCAGGACGTGCTTGCCGGCACGGAGCGCCCTGACGGCGAGATCCCGATGGGTGTCGGTCGGCGTGCAGATGACGACGATCCCCACGGAGGCATCCAGGAGCACCTCGTCGACCGAGGTGGTGAGTCGTGCGGCCGGTGCCTCCGGCATGGCTCTCGGCGACCGAGCCGAGCACAGGTAAGTGATCCGGTCGGCTGCACCGAGTCCGGCGAGCGCGCGGACGTGCGCCAGTCCCATGGCACCGGTGCCGATGACGGCGATCCGGTCCGCCATCACCGCGTCACCGCTTCTCTCCAGCAGCCAGGTCCTCGCGCAGGTGGCTGAGGGTCGCGTCGTCGACGTCCCCGCCCAGCATCCTGATGCCCAGGGCGGCGGCTCCGACGAGGCCGTCGGCGACCGGGACGAGTCGGGCCCCGGCGGCAGCCGATGACAGGCGCTCCGCGGCCGAGGGGACGGACGGGAGGAGTCCGTCGACGAGCACGCTGCCGCCGACGACGAGCGTGCTCTCTCTGTGGTCCGAATCCGGAGCCAGCACCCGTTCCACGAGGACCGCCAGGCGGTCGACGGCAGCGTCGAGGATGGACCGCGCGACGTCGTCGTCCGCGGCTTGGAAGGCGAGCGGCGCCAGGCGGGCGATGGCGATGGGGGGACCGTCGTTCACCGAGCGGATGAGTGTGTCGAGTACCGGGGACCGGCGGTGGTCCGCGTCACCGGATGAGGACGGGTCCGGAGTGAACCCGACCGCCTGGGAGAGCAGCGGGGTGAGGCCCGTGCGGGGGCCGATGCCGTCGAGGTCGGCGGCGACCGCGCGGATCACGCGCCGGGCGATCCAGAATCCGGAGCCGCCATCGCCGAGGAGCCAGCCGGCACCGCCGACCTCCCGGACGACGAGACGGTCCTTGATCCGTCCCGCGACGCTCCCGGTCCCCGCGACGAGCACGACGCCGTCCGGCGACGCCGAGCCGGAGCCGTACATGCCGAGCAGATCCGGTTCGATCACGACCGGTCCGAGTCCGAGCGGTACGAGGTGTGCGTCCAAGGCGCGGCGGTAGGCGTCGGACACCTGCCCCGCCTGCGTGATCACCACGAGCGACCCGGACGGGAGGGGCGGTATGGACGACGTCGTCCTGGCCTGGTCGAGTGCGGCACGAGCCGCGAGCGCGATCTGCGTGGCAGCGCTGTCCACACCGGACGACGTCGGATTCCCGCCGCCCGCGCGCCCGGAACCGAGGCGACGTCCTGAGGCGTCCACGAGCACCGCGCGGGACGAGGTGCCGCCGGCGTCGACCGCCAGAGTTGTTTTCATCATCGTCATCATCTCGAAACATGTTGCCGTGGGCCACAACGTACTGTAAGAATCAGTTTCGCGTCACTCCAACGAAGGAGAAAAGGAATTTCCATGACTGTTTCCATCCGCACCGACCCACCGGTCGAGCACGCCACCGGCGTGACCAACCGGATTCGGTCGCGGATGCCGGAGATGTCCGGGGTCATGCTGCGTATCGCGGACTACCTGTTGGAGAACCCAGACGCGCCCCTCACCCTCACGATCGGTGAGCTCGCAGCCGATTCGGGCGTCTCAGCGGCGACCATCACCCGCTTCTGCCGGATCATCGGGTACACCGGCTACGCGCCGTTCCGGGTCGACCTCGCCAAGGACTTCGGTCGCAGCACCGCACGCGACTCCTGGCAGACCGACATCGGCCGGGCGTTCGGCCCCGACGACTCGGCTCCGGACGTCCTGAGCACGCTGCTCAACGCGCACACCCGGACGCTGCGGGAGACCGCCGACGTGATCGACCTCGAGGTCATGCTCGAGATCGCCGCAGCCATCGCGCGCGCGCGGAACGTCGACATCTACGGTGTCGGCGGCAGCGCGATGCTCGCCGACGAGATGCAGGCCAGGCTGTACCGGATCGGCATCAGCACGCACGCCTGGTCGGAGGTCCACGCGGGCCTCACGAGCGCGGCGATCCAGGGCCCGGACTCGGTCGCCTTGGGCATCAGCAACACCGGGCGCACCGAGGAGACCATCCAGATGCTCCGCCAGGCGGGTCGCGCCGGCGCGCTCACCGTGGCGATCAGCAACAACCCGGACTCCCCGCTCGTCGCCGCGTCGACGCTGGCCATCATCACCTCGGCCCATGAGCGGTTCCTGCAGCCCGACGACCTCTCCGCCAAGCACGGTCAGCTGTTCGTCCTGGATCTGTTGTACCTGTTCGTCGCGCAGCAGAACTTCGAGCGCACGACCAAGCGCCTCGCGGCCTCCGCCCTCGCGGTCGCCCCGCACCGCCGACCCACCAAGGCCGGAGCCCTGTCCGAGACCGCCTCGCCCGTGGGCGTCTGAGAGGAACCGAATGAGCACCACATCCACCACCACCTGGACCGATCACGTCGATCGCTACACCGACGAGGTCACCTCGCGCCTCGCGGACATCACCCAGGCGGCCCGGTCCGGCGAACTCGACCCCGCGATCGACCTGCTGGTCGCGGCCCTCGAACGCGGAGCGGTCATCCAGGCGTTCGGCACCGGCCACTCGGAGGCGTTCGCGATGGAGATCGCCGGCCGCGCCGGTGGACTGATCCCGACGAACAAGATCGCCCTGCGGGACGTCGTCCTCCGCGGCGACCGGTCCGTCGACGACCTCGGTGGTGCCGCGCTGGAGCGCAGCGGCGACGTCGCGGCGGAACTCTTCGCGATCTCCCCGGTGGGGGAGGGCGACGTGTTCATCATCGCGTCGAACTCCGGTGTCAACGGGTCGATCGTGGGACTCGCCCTGATCGCCAAGGAGCACGGCCACCCCGTCATCGCCGTGACCTCGCTCGAGCACACCTCGCGCGTCGAGCCGAAGCACCCGAGCGGACTGCGGCTCTCCGAGGTGGCCGACGTGGTGCTCGACAACCGTGCTCCGTTCGGCGACGCGACGATCGAGGTCCAGGACGGCGTCCCGGTCGGCGCGGTGTCCTCGATCACGGCGGCCTACCTCGCGCAGCTCCTCACCATCGGCGTCGCGGCGAGGATCGCGGCGACCGGCGAGACCCCACCGCTCTACATCTCGGCGAACATCCCGGGCGGCGACGAGCACAACAGTGTGCTCGAGGACCGCTACCGGGGCCGGATCAGACGTGACGCCTGAACCCGAGGCGTCGCAACACCCGCACCACACACCCGACAACACCACCCCGACAGCACCACACCCGGGCAACACTCGAATCACTGGAAGGTAGACCGATGGACAAGCAGCCAGCAACGCTCCAACGCCGCGATTTCCTGCGAGGAGCACTCGCGACCGCGATCCTCCTCCCGCTGGGCGGGACGCTCGCGTCCTGTGTCGGCGGCGGAGGCGGGGCGACCACCACCGGCGGACCGGTCTCGGCCGACAACCCGTTCGGCATGGCCGCCAACTCGACGGTCGACGCCGTCATCTTCAAGGGCGGGTACGGCATCGAGTACACCGAGTTCGCCGGGAAGCTCGTCGAGAAGCAGCAGGCAGGCTCGACCGTCAAGGTCACGGCCGCGACGAACATCGCGCAGACCCTCCAGCCGCGGTTCGTCGCCGGCAACCCGCCGGACGTCATCGACAACAGCGGCGCCGGCCTCATCGGCATCAACACGATCCGCGAGCAGCTCGCCGACCTGACGGACGTCATCGAGGCGAAGAACTACGAGGGCAAGGTCATCAAGGACACCCTCTACCCGGGTGTCGTCGAGCCGGGCACCTTCGACGGCAAGTTCGTGCAGCTGAACTACGTGCTGACGGTCTACGCGGTCTGGTACTCGGCAGCGCTCTTCGAGGCGAACGGCTGGACGCCCCCGAAGACCTGGGCCGAGGCACTCGATCTCGGTGCGAAGGCCAAGGCGCAGGGCAAGTACCTGTTCGGTTGGGGCACCGAGGCGGCCACCTACTACCTGACGATGGCGATCGCGTCCGCGATCAAGGAGGGCGGCGACGAGGTCCGTCTGGCGCTCGAGAACCTCGAGGCGGACTGCTGGTCGAAGCCGGCCGTCCAGGACGTGCTCAAGGGTCTCAAGGCGATCATCGACGCCGGCTACGTCAAGCCCGGTGGCGCCGGAACGCAGTTCACCGCTGCGCAGGCGCAGTGGAGCAACTCGGAGGACTTCATCCTCTACCCCTCGGGTGGCTGGATCGAGAACGAGATGAAGACCCAGACGAAGGACGGATTCAAGATGACCGGCGCGCCCGAGCCGACGGTTTCCGCCGACTCAGCCCTGCCGTACTCGGCGCTGCACAGCACCGCAGGTGAAGGGTTCATCGTCCCGTCGCAGGGCAAGAACGTCGGCGGTGGCAAGGAGTTCCTGCGGGCCATGCTGTCGAACGACGCCGCGGTGAACTTCGCCAAGACGACCTTCTCGTCGACGATCGTTAAGGACACGATCCCCGAGGACGGCTTCGGCTCGACGGCGCTCGTGTCCCAGGTGAAGATGTTGAACGACGCCGGCACCGACGTGTTCTCGTGGAGCTTCATCGACCTGTACGGACTCAACACGGACCTCCTCGTCCTCTGGAACACGTTCCTGCAGGGTGGTTCCGACGTCGCCACCCTCACCAAGGGCATGCAGGACATCTCCGACAAGGTCCGCAACGACGACTCCGTGGACAAGGTCACCGTCAAATGACGGCGGTCGGCACGCCGATCGGGAAGGTGGGAGGGGCTACCCCTCCCGCCGCCCGGCGGTTGCGCCGCCGGGACTTCACGTTCGACCGGGTCTCCTTCTTCCTGGTCTTCCTGATCGTGCCGGTGGTGGGGTACGTCGTCTTCGTGGTCTCGCCGTTCGCGCAGGCGGCGTACTACTCGTTGACGAACTGGTCCGGATTCTCCCCGGGCATGGACTTCGTCGGGTTCTCGAACTACACGAAGCTCTTCCAGGACCAGACCTTCCTCCAGTCCATGGGCAACAGCGTCGCGCTCGCGATCGTCCTGCCGCTCGTGACCCTCGGGATCGCGTTCCTCTTCGCCTCCCTCATCACGATCGGCGGGCCGAGCAACGGTCCGATCCGCGGCCTCCGCAACTCGAGCGTGTACCGCGTGATCACCTTCTTCCCGTACGTCGTGCCGGCCATCGTCATCGGCCTCATCTGGAAGCAGATCTACGACCCGTCGTCCGGGCTGCTGAACGGCTTCCTGACCGGCATCGGGCTCGACCAGTTCACCTCCTTCGCCTGGCTCGGTTCGCCGGACACGGCGATGATCGCGACCATGTTCGTCATCGTCTGGGGACTCATCGGGTTCTACACGGTGCTCTTCATCGCGGCGATCAAGGGCGTGCCGGCCGAGGTGTACGAGGCGGCACGGATCGACGGCGCGGGTCGCCTGCGGACCGCGCTCACGATCACGATCCCGCTGATCCGCGACAACATCCAGACGGCGTACATTTACATGGGCATCCTCGCCCTCGACGCGTTCGTGTACATGGCCGCGTTGAATCCCGGCGGCGGCCCGTCCAACACGACGCTCGTGATGTCGCAGCAGCTCTTCACGACGGCGTTCACCAAGGGCCAGTTCGGCTACGCCTGTGCGATGGGAGTCGTGCTCGCGCTCGTCACCCTGATGTTCGCGGGCGTCGTCTTCCTGGTCAGCCGACTCACCGGCGGCAACGATGAAGGGGTGGCGGAATGACCGTCCAGACCACGGCGACGACCGCGAACCCGGCGGTCGTCGGAACCGGCACGCGTACACCGGCCAGCCGCAAGCCGACCACGGGCGACCGCGTCGTCGGGACGGCATCGCACACGGTGCTCATCATCTGGTCGATCGTGGTCGTCGTCCCGCTGCTCTGGACGGTCATGTCGTCGTTCAAGACGAGCTCCGAGATCTTCGCCTCACCGTTCTCGCTGCCGTCGAAATGGAACTTCGACAACTACGTGAACGCGTGGACGACGGCCGGTATCGGGAGCTTCTTCCTGAACTCGATCGTGGTGGTGTTCGGCGCCCTCATCGTGACCATGCTGTTCGGCTCGATGTGTGCGTACGTGCTGGCGCGGTTCCGCTTCTTCGGGAGCCGGGCCATCTACTACCTGATGCTCGCCGGCCTCACGTTCCCCGTGTTCCTCGCGATCGTGCCGTTGTTCTTCGTGCTGCAGAGCCTCGGGTTGCTCAACTCGCTCCCGGGACTCATCCTCACGTACGCGGCGTTCGCCTTCCCGTTCACGGTGTTCTTCCTGTTCTCGTTCTTCAAGTCGCTGCCGGTCTCCATCGCGGAGGCGGCCGCGATCGACGGGGCGGGGGAGTGGCGGACCTTCTTCCAGGTGATGCTGCCCATGGCGAGGCCCGGGCTCGCGACCGTCGCGATCCTCAACTTCGTGGGCTTGTGGAACCAGTTCCTCCTGCCGGTGGCGCTCAACTCGAACCCGCAGAACTACGTCCTGACGCAGGGGATGGCGTCCTTCGCCGCCCAGGCCGGGTACTCGGTGGACTTCGGTGCACTCTTCGCGGCGTCCGTGATCACCGTCGTCCCAGTGCTCATCGTGTACCTGATCTTCCAGCGCCAGCTGCAGGGTTCGGTGTCGCAGGGCACGGACAAGTAGCGCAGCGGCGTGCGCGTCCTCGGCTCGAGCGGATCACTGGAACAATGGGTCCAATGAGCCTCCAGTCGCCAATCGCCGTCGAGATCGCCGTCCAGGACGTGGAGGGGGTCCGCATCGCCATCCGCGAGGGAGCCCAGCGGGTCGAGTTGTGCCAGGCCCTCGGCACCGGTGGGCTCACCCCCTCCATCGGACTGGTCATGGCGGCGGTCCGTGCTGCGGACGAAGCCGGGCTCAGCGACTTCGTGCACGTCCTCGTGCGTCCGCGAGAGGGCGGTTTCGTCTACTCGCCCCCGGAGATCGACGTCATGTCCGGCGACATCCTCGCGCTCGAGGCCGCTGGTGCTGCGGGCATCGTCGTCGGCGCCCTCCGGTCCGACCGCACGATCGATCTGGAGGCGCTGGCGCAGCTGCGTCAGGCTGCCGGCTCGCTCGCGGTGACGTTCCATCGGGCCGTCGACGCGACGACCGACCCCGTCCGGTCCGCCGACCAGCTGCGCGACGCCGGTGTGGACCGTCTGTTGACCTCCGGCGGTGCGCGGGCGAGCATCGACGGTGCCGAGAAGCTCGCGCAGATGGCCTCGAGGGGCGACAGCTCGATGCAGATCATGGCCGGTGGCGGCGTCACGATCGATGCGATCCCCGCCCTCGCGCGGGCGGGTGTCGACGCGGTGCACCTCTCCGCCCGTCGTCGTGCCGGCCGGGTCACCGAGACCGGCCCCGGTGGAGGGTCGCCGAGCTACGACATCACGGACGCGACGACCGTCGCTCGCGCGGTGGCCGCGGCCAGGCGTGCTGCCGTCGCCGTCTGAGATCCGCCGGCATCGAGGGGATCGTCGATCGATCCGGGCGAGCGATCAGAGCGCCACGATGACGAGGGCGAGGATCAGCACGAGCTGACCGATCAGTCGTGGGACGAACGGCACGGCGAGGCGACCGAACCGCTCGGGCTGGCGCGCGGCCGCGGCGTTCGCCGGGAACACCGCGACGAGGAACACGATCAGGCAGACCACTGCGGCGAGCCTGGTGGGTGGGACGAGCAGGCCGACGCCGCCCGCGATCTCGCACACACCGGTGAAGACGACGAGCATCCGCGGTGTGATGGTGCTGCTCCGCAGGGGTCCCGGGATCATCGCGGCCATCGTCCTCGCCGGTCCCGGGAGGAAGTGGAGGACTCCCATGCCGATGAACATGATCGCGAGGACGACGGTCAGGACGGACTGCAGGAGCGGGAACGGGTTCACCAGGCAATTCTGCTCCGTCGCGTCCGGATCGCCGCACTCGGTGGTCGGCCCGGCGGCGATAGGCTGGCGGTATGACTGAGCCGCGGGACGAAGACGCGCTGAGCTGGGCGGGCGACGACGATCCGACGCTCGACGCCTCGGCTTCCGGCGACCGGACCACGTTCGAGCCCGCATCGCCGGAGCCGATCACACGTGGTCGGGCGACCGCGGCGGTCCCGCCGGCCTCTGAGTCGGCCGGTCCGAGTGCGGAACCGGTCGCCCCTCCTGTCGAGGTCGACGTCGCGAAGCCGACCGACAGGGTCACGGACGAGGCTGCCGCCGGTGAGCGCGAGCAGATGAGTTCGGTCATGCTCGTCACGCTCGGTATCTTCGGCGGGGTCTTCCTGCTGTACAGCGTCGGTTGGCTGATCTCGGCGTTCCGTCCTGACGCGGCCGTGCCGAGCGACGCGGTCGGCCGGTTCATGTTCGATCTCGGACAGGGACTCGCGGTCGCCGCGGGACCCGTGTGGATGGCCGCGACGCTCTGGTTGACGCGTGGCGGCAGACCCGTCGTCAGGATCGCGATGCTCCTGCTCGGCGTCGTGCTCATCCTGCCCTGGCCGTTCCTCCGAGGAGTGTGACCCTGATGCCCTCCACCACCGCGGACCCCGTGTCGAAACCCGCCGCCGAGCGACCCGGCTGGCTCAGCTGGTCCATCGCCGTCCTGTTCGGCCTGTTCTTCGCCTATGACGTCTTCGAAGCCGTCGGCAACCTCGTCGGCATCATCGGGACGGCGAACGGCCTCGCCGTGCCGGTCCTGCCGCTCGGCTGGGTCGTCCTCATCGGCGGCCTGCTCCTGCCGATCGTGGCCTTCGCGATCGCCTTCTGGACCGGTCGCGACCGGTCGCTCGGCGAGCAGGCCGTGCGCTACCTCGTCGCCCTGTGCGTCGTCGCGGCGATCTCACTGTCGGTCCTCGCGATGTTCGGCGCGCAGCAGCTGATCGACCTCTCCGTCTGACCCGGCCGTCGCCTCGTCACACGACGAACCGCCCGGTGCGCCTCCGATAGGCTTGCGATGGCCGCCGGACACCGACGCGCTGCCCACCCCACTGCTACTGCGAAGGAACCGTTCCGTGTCGAAACCGGTCGTACTGATCGCCGAAGAACTCTCACCAGCAACCGTCGACGCCCTCGGGCCCGACTTCGACGTGCGCTCCGTCGACGGGACGGACCGCCCGGCTCTGCTCGCGGCGATCGCCGACGCCGACGCCATCCTGGTCCGATCCGCGACCAAGGTCGACGAGGAGGCCATCCAGGCGGCCACCCGGTTGAAGGTCGTCGCGCGCGCGGGTGTCGGTCTCGACAACGTCGACATCAAGGCGGCAACGACGGCCGGGGTCATGGTCGTCAACGCGCCCACGTCGAACATCATCTCCGCGGCCGAGCTCACCGTCGGCCACATCCTGAGCCTCGCCCGCCATATCCCGGCCGCGCACGCCGCGCTCGCCCAGGGGCAGTGGAAGCGCTCCAAGTACACCGGTACCGAGCTGTACGAGAAGACCATCGGCATCATCGGCCTCGGTCGTATCGGTGCCCTCATCACTGCCCGTCTGCAGGCGTTCGGCACGAACGTCATCGCGTACGACCCCTACATCACGTCCGCCCGTGCACAGCAGCTCGGGGTGCAGCTGGTCACGCTCGACGAGCTGCTGGCGCAGTCCGACTTCATCACCATCCACATGCCGAAGACGCCGGAGACGACGGGCATGATCGCCGGCCCGCAGTTCGCGCTCATGAAGCCGACGGCCTACGTCGTCAACGTCGCCCGCGGTGGCCTGATCGACGAGGACGCGCTGTACGAGGCGCTGTCCAACAACGTCATCGCCGGTGCCGGCCTCGACGTCTTCGTCAGCGAGCCGCCCACCGACACGAAGCTGCTCGGGCTCGAGAACGTCATCGTGACGCCGCACCTCGGTGCGTCGACGGATGAGGCACAGGAGAAGGCCGGCGTCTCGGTCGCCAAGTCCGTGCGCCTCGCGCTCGGCGGCGAACTCGTTCCAGACGCGGTCAACGTCGCCGGCGGCGTGATCGACCCGTACGTCCGTCCCGGCATCCCGCTCGTCGAGAAGCTCGGGCAGGTGTTCGCCGCGCTGTCGACCTCGTCGCTCACGAGCGTCGACGTCGAGGTCCACGGCGAGCTGAGCGGGTACGACGTCAGCGTGCTGAAGTTGGCCGCGCTCAAGGGGATCTTCACGAACATCGTCAGCGAGACGGTCTCGTACGTGAACGCCCCGCTGCTCGCCGAGCAGCGCGGTGTCGTCACGCGCCTGCTCACCGACGAGGTGAGCGAGGAGTACCGCAACGTCATCACGCTCCGCGGAGCTCTCAGCGACGGATCGCAGATCTCGGTGTCGGGCACGCTGACGGGCACGAAGCAGACCGAGAAGATCGTCGAGATCAACGGCTACGACGTCGAGGTGCCGTTCGCGAAGCACCACATCGTGATGGTCTACACCGACCGGCCCGGCATCGTGGCCGTCTACGGTCAGCGGTTCGGCGAGGCGGGCATCAACATCGCGGGCATGCAGATCGCCCGTCACGAGGCCGGCGGCCCGGCGCTCAGCGTCCTGACGGTCGACTCGCCGGTCGCCGACGACGTCCTCGAGGTCATCCGCGAGACGATCGACGCGACGCTGCTCCGCGAGATCGACATCACCGAGCAGTAACCCGACCGCTGCTCCGACCTGATGCCCCGCGCCGTCCGGTGCGGGGCATCGTCGTCTGCAGGCCGAGACGCCGAGGCTGTTCCGGTGCGCCGGGCGGGGTGTCCCGGCTCAGCGCCCGCCTGCGGGAAGCAGCCGCGCGATGACGGCCAGGAGCCGCTCGATCGCCTCGTCGCTGCCCTCATCGGGATCGCTGACCCCCATGCCGAGCTGCCCCGTGTTGGCGTAGAGACCGTCGCACATCAGCACGATGGCGCGGGCGGTGTCCGGGTCGCCGACGGCATCCTCCACCGTGCGCAACCAGCTCCGGCGGATGTCCGCCATCGCGCCGCTCGCCTGGGCGTGCTGCCCCTGTGCCAGCCGCGCGACGGCGATGATCGTCCGGTCGAACGGGGTGCCGCAGTCGACGGAGGTGCGCACGAAGTACTCGACGACGCCCTCCGGGGCCGCGAGCATCCGCGCCGTGTCGGCCTCGCTCATCTCCGAGAGCCGGTCGATGAGGCCATCGACGAGCGCCTCCTTGCTGCCGAAGTGGTAGAGCAGTCCGCCCTTGGAGACGCCGGCCACCGCGGCGACGGCGTCGAGGGTGGCGGCGCGTTCGCCCTCTTCGATGAGGAGTTCGGCGAAGGCGTCGAGGACGCGTTCTCGGGCTGCGGTCTGCTTCGCCATGGCTCCATCGTATTCGGCTCGTCGGATTCGGATTGATACTATACCGGCTGGACGGTATAGTCGAGCGGACGGCGCCCGACCGGCGCCGTTCTCCACGCTGTGAAAGAGGTCATCGTGTCCACCGCCACCGAACCCACCGCCGTCGCCGCTCCCCGTGCCGGTCGGCGAGCCTGGTTCGCGCTCGCCGTCCTCATGCTCCCCGTCCTGCTGGTGTCGGTCGACAACACGGTCCTCAACTTCGCGTTGCCCGCGATCTCGAGCGCGCTCACCCCGACCGGGACGCAGCTGCTCTGGATCGTCGACATCTACCCGCTGGTGCTCGCCGGCCTGCTCGTGTCGATGGGCAGCCTCGGTGACCGCATCGGTCGTCGTCGCCTCCTGCTCATCGGTTCCATCGGGTTCGGCGTCGTCTCCGTCGCCGCGGCGTTCGCGCCCAGCGCCGAGCTCCTGATCGCGGCTCGGGCAGCACTCGGGTTCTTCGGAGCGATGCTCATGCCGTCGACGCTCTCGCTGCTGCGGAACATCTTCCTCGACCGCGACCAGCGACGGTTCGCCATCGCCGTCTGGGCCAGCGGGTTCGCCGCCGGCAGCGCGCTCGGGCCGATCGTCGGTGGGATCATCCTCGAGCACTTCGCCTGGGGTGCGGTGTTCCTCCTCGCCGTTCCGGTGCTCCTGCCGCTCGTCGTCCTCGCACCCTTCCTCATCCCGGAGTCGAAGGACCCGAACCCCGGACGCATCGACGTGCCGAGCATCCTGCTCATCCTCCTGACGATGACGCCACTCGTGTTCAGCATCAAGCACCTGGCGGAAGCCGGCTTCGACCTGCTCACGGTCGTCTCGATGGTCGTCGGCGTGGTCAGTGGCGTCCTGTTCATCCGCCGTCAGCTCCGCCTCGAGCACCCGCTGCTCGACCTGAGCCTGTTCCGGCGGGCCTCGTTCAGCGGCGCCGTGGTCATCAACCTGCTGAGCGTGACGGCGCTCGTCGGTGGGTTGTTCTTCGTGTCGCAGCACCTGCAGCTGGTGCTGGGCCTGCAGCCGCTCGACGCCGGGCTCGTCCTGCTCCCCGGCCTCATCGTGATGATCATCGCCGGCCTCGTGATCGTGCCGATCTCCAAGCGGGTCCGTCCGGGCATCGTGGTCCCGATCGCACTCGTCGTCTCCGCCGTCGGATACGCCTCCATCGCGATCACCGGGGGAGACGTTTCGGCCCTCGGGATCGGCCTCGCGTTCGTCGCCCTCGGGCTCGGCATCGGCTCCGCCGAGACGGTGTCGAACGAGCTCGTGATCGCGAGTGCGCCGCCGGAGAAGGCCGGTGCGGCGTCCGGTGTCTCCGAGACCGCCTACGAGCTGGGCGCGGTGCTCGGCACGGCGACGCTCGGTACGGTGCTCACCGCGTCCTACCGTTCCTCGGTCGTCCTGCCGGACGGACTGACCGCCGCCCAGCAGCAGGCGGCGGGGGAGACCCTGGGTGGTGCGGCGACGGTCGCCGAGCAGCTGCCCGGTGACCTCGCGGGCGCACTCATGGACTCCGCGCGGCACGCCTTCGACAGCGGTGTCGGTGTCGCAGCGTGGATCGGCGTCGGCCTCATCGTGGCCGCCATGCTCGTCGCGGCGATCGGTCTGCGCCGGGTCCGGTAGGGCTCCGTGGATCGTGCCACCCGGAGACGGGTGGCACGATCCACCCGAGGTCGGAGGCGTTAAGCTGGGCGCACACCGTCGTCGCATCCTCAGGAGTCGCATGTCCCGCACCGTCAAGCTCGCAGTCATCCCCGGCGACGGGATCGGTCCCGAGGTCGTCGGCGAGGCGCTCAAGGTCCTCGATGCGGCGGTGCAGGGTGGCGACGTCCGGTTCGAGCAGACGCCCTTCTCGCTCGGCGCCGCGCGGTTCCTCGAGACCGGCGACGTGCTGACCGACGCGGACCTCGCCGCGATCGCCTCGCACGACGCCATCCTCCTCGGAGCGGTCGGCGGCGTGCCCGGCGACCCCCGGCTCGCGAACGCGAACATCGAGCGCGGGCTGCTCCTCAAGCTCCGGTTCAGCCTCGACCACTACGTGAACCTGCGCCCGACCGTCGTGTACCCGGGTGTCCCGAGCCCGCTGAGCGAGCCCGGCGACGTGGACTTCGTCGTGGTCCGAGAAGGCACGGAGGGGCCGTACGTCGGCAACGGCGGAGCGATCCGCCAGGGCACGCCCCACGAGATCGCGAACGAGGTGTCGGTCAACACCGCCTACGGCGTGGAGCGGGTGGTGCGCTACGCGTTCACCGCTGCGGCCGCGCGTCGGCGGAAGCTCACCCTCGTCCACAAGACCAACGTCCTCGTCTTCGCCGGGTCGCTCTGGAAGCGCGTCGTCGACGCGGTGTCCGCGGAGTTCCCCGACGTCGCGGTCGACTACCTGCACGTCGACGCGGCCACCATCTTCCTCGTCACGGATCCTGCTAGATTTGACGTCATCGTCACGGACAACCTCTTCGGCGACATCCTCACCGATCTGGCCGGCGCGATCAGCGGCGGCATCGGACTCGCGGCCTCGGGAAACATCAACCCGGACGGCACGTACCCGAGCATGTTCGAGCCCGTCCACGGATCGGCGCCCGACATCGCCGGGAAGCAGCTGGCCGACCCGACCGCCGCCATCCTCTCCGTCTCCCTGATGCTGTCGCATCTCGGGCTCGAGACGGAGGCGGCGCGAGTCGCCACTGCCGTCACCGCCGACATCGCCGCCCGCACCGGCGCAGCACGCACGACGACCGAGGTCGGCGATGCGATCGCGGCCCTCGCGGCGAACCGGTAGACGCCCACCAGACACGCAGATCACGACGGAAGACACCATCATGACGATCAACCTCCCCATGGCGCAGCGCGAACTCGCCTTCACCGTGACCCCCAACGAGCAGCCCGTCCCCGCCGCAGAGCGCGACGCGATCCTCGCCGATCCGGGCTTCGGGCAGCACTTCACCGACCACATGGTCGACATCTGCTGGTCCGAGCGCGGTGGATGGCACCGCCCACGGGTCCAGGCGTACGGTCCGATCTCGCTCGACCCGGCCGCCGCAGTCCTCCACTACGCCCAGGAGATCTTCGAAGGACTGAAGGCGTATCGTCACGCCGACGGCTCCATCTGGTCGTTCCGCCCCGACGCCAACGGTCGCCGCCTGCAGCGCTCGGCCAAGCGGCTCGCGCTGCCGGAGCTCCCGGTCGAGTACTTCGTCGAGTCGATCAAGCAGCTCATCGCCGTCGACGGTGCCTGGGTGCCCTCCGCGCCGGAGACCAGCCTGTACCTGCGGCCGTTCATGTTCGCCAAGGAGGCCTTCCTCGGCGTCCGCCCCGCGAAGAAGGTCAACTACTACGTCATCGCCAGCCCGGCCGGCGCGTACTTCACCGGCGGCGTCACCCCCGTGTCCATCTGGCTGTCAACCGACTACAGCCGTGCGGGCAAGGGCGGCACCGGGGCGGCGAAGACCGGCGGCAACTACGCGTCCTCCCTGCTCCCGCAGGCCGAGGCGTACGAGCACGGGTGCGCCCAGGTGCTCTTCCTGGACGCGCAGGAGGCGACCTACATCGAAGAGCTCGGCGGGATGAACGTCGTCCTCGTCAAGCGCGACGGCACGCTCGTCACGCCGGAATCGGACTCGATCCTCGAGGGCATCACCCGCGACAGCATCCTGCAGCTCGCGGAGGACCGCGGACACCGGGTGGAGCGCCGCCGGGTCACGATCGACGAGTGGCGCGAGGGCGTCGAGAGCGGCGACATCGTCGAGGTGTTCGCCTGCGGCACGGCTGCGGTCGTCACGCCGATCGCGCAGCTGAAGGCCAAGGACTTCACCGTGGGCGACGCCGATGCTCCGGCAGGCGAACTCACGATGTCGCTGCGTCAGGAACTGACCGACATCCAGTACGGCCGCCTGCCCGACCGTCACGGGTGGATGACGCGTCTCGACGCCGAGTAGCCTCCGAGCAGCCTGGGAAGCCCCGCACCTCGTGCGGGGCTTCCGTGTCGCCGCCGCACCTCGGGATAGGCTGGCCTGGTGAAAATCGCTCGCTTCAGTCACGATCAGGCCATCCGCTACGGCATCATCGACGATGCGGATCTCGTCGTCCTCGACGGCGATCCGCTCTACTCGGGCTTCGAACCGACGGGGGAGCGCGTCCCACTCGCGGATGCGGTCCTGCTCGCGCCGGTCATCCCTCGTTCCAAGGTCGTCGCCGTCGGCAAGAACTACCACGACCACGCAGCCGAGATGGGTGGGGAGGCTCCCACCGAGCCGCTGCTCTTCCTGAAGCCCAACACCTCCGTGGTCGGGCCGGGAGACGCCGTCGTCTTCCCCAAGCAGTCCGAGCGCATCGACTTCGAGGGTGAGCTCGCCATCGTGATCGGCGGCGTCGCCAAGAACGTCAGCGCGGAGCGTGCCGACGAGGTCATCTTCGGCTACACGATCGCGAACGACGTCACGGCCCGCGACCTCCAGGAGTCCGACGGCCAGTGGGCCCGCGCGAAGGGCTTCGACACCTTCTGCCCGCTCGGCCCCTACATCGAGACGGAGTTCTCCTTCGACGGCGCGACGATCGAGACCCGCGTCGACGGTGAGGTCCGCCAGCACGCCCCGCTCTCCGACATGGTGCACTCCATCGGCGCGATCGTCGAGTACGCATCCGCCGTCTGGACGCTCCTCCCGGGCGACGTCATCCTGACCGGGACGCCGGCCGGCGTCGGACCCTTCACCGACGGCCAGGTCGTCGAGGTCGAGGTCTCGGGCATCGGCATCCTGCGGAACACCGGCCGCCGGCCCTGACCCGCGTCAGCTGCGCTGACCGAGAGCGGTCAGCGCAGCTGCGACGTCGTCGTCGGTGTTCCAGAGGTGGAACGCGACCCTCGCCCGGCCTGCGCGACCCGATGCCGTGATCCCGGCCGACTGCAGCGCCCGGAGGTCGTGTCCATCCGGATCCGTCCACGTCACGATGGCCGAGGCCGTCCCGGTGAGGAGCGACCGGCTCTCGCCGATGCCCGCCCGGAGCGCCGCTGCGAGCCGGGTGTCGTGCTCGTACACGGCGACGGCGTCGACCGCCGCGAAGAGGGCGATGGCGGGCTCGGCGCCGACCCAGGCCTGCCAGGCGGGGGAGACGTCGAACCGTCGTGCGCTCTCGGCGAGATGCAACGACGGGCCGTAACAGGACGACCAGACGTCGTCACCCGAGTACCAACCGGCCTGGCTCGGGCGGAGGCGGTCCATCACCTCGTCGCGCACCGTCATGAACGCCACGCCTCGTGGCGCGCAGAGCCACTTGTAGGCGTGGCACACGGTGATGTCGTCGGCCGAGGCGTCGACGGGGAGCCACCCGGCCGCCTGGGTGAGGTCGTTGAGCGTCAGCGCGCCGTAGACGGCCGCCGCCTCCCGGATCGCGACCACGTCGGCGACCGCGCCGGTCGCGGACTGCACTGCGGAGTAGGCGACGAGCCAGGTCGAGGCGTCGATGTGGGCGGCGAGTTCGGTGAGCGGCGCGTGGTGGACACGGACACCGCGGTGCGCCTGCATGAGGAACGGGGCGACGAGCGAGCTGAAGTCGCCCTCGACGCACAGGACCTCGGCGCCGTCCGGCACGGACGCCGCGACCATGGCGACCATGGCGGAGGTCTGGGATCCGATCGCCACCGAGCGGACCGGTACGTGGACCAGCTCGGCGAAGGAGCCGCGCACCCGCTCGACGACGGCGCCGTAGGCGGCTGCATCGGTTCGAGCCGCCTGCCAGGCGGAGAGGTCGGCCATGATGGCGTCCGTCGTGCCGATCGTCGGCAGTCCCAGCGTGCAGGCGGCCAGGTAGCCGGGTGCGGATGGGAAGGATCCGCTGGCTTCCTGGAAGCTGAGGGTGCTCATGCATCCAGTCTCTTCGCCGGGTATCCATACGACAAGGACCGACTTTCGATGAGAACCATAACGAGGGATTATGCTTCGAGGGTGTCCACCCTCTCACCGCAGCCCTCGTCATCGGCCCTCGACGCCGGTTCCCTCCTCGTCGTCGGCGCCATCGCCTCGACCGGGTCGATCACGGCCGCCGCGCACGCGCTCGGCTCGAGTCAACCGGCGGTGAGCCAGCATCTCCGCCGGCTCGAGCGTCGGCTCGGCATGCCGGTCGTCGAGCGCGTCGGTCGGGGCGTCCGCCTCACCGAGGCCGGTGCGATCCTCGCCGGACACGCGGTTGCGGTGGACCGAGCGGTGCGCGCGGCGTCCGAGGAGGTCGCGGCACTCGCGGGGCTGCGGAGTGGGCGGGTGCGCCTCGTCGCCTTCCCTTCGGCGTCGTCGATGCTCGTGCCGCAGCTCCTCGCTCGCCTGGCCGACGAGCATCCGGGGATCGGGGTCTCCTTCGTCGAGGCCGAACCGCCGGAGGCCGTCGCCGCGGTCCGTGCCGGTGAAGCCGACGTCGCGATCACCTTCAGCTACCCGGGCGATCCGGACGACCCGCATCGGGAGAGCGCGGCCGGACTCCGCGTGCGCCGGTTCGGCACCGACCCGATGCGCCTCGTGCTCCCGGTCGGCCACGCTCGAGCCGGTGATCGGCAGGTCGACCTCGCGGCCCTCGCCGGTGAGCGTTGGATCGCGGGTTGTCCGCGTTGCCGAGGTCATCTCCTCGGTCTCTGCAGGTCGAGCGGCTTCGAGCCCGTCATCGCGCACGAGACCGACAATGCGATCGCGGTCACCGCCCTGGTGGCGGCCGGGCTCGGCGTCGCCCTGCTACCCACCCTCGCGCTCGCGGCCGCACAGCTGCCGACCGAGGTGGTCGTGCTGCCGACACGCAACGACGACGACCGGGCGCTCCACCTCGTCAGCGCCGAGCACGCGGACCGTATCCCCGCCGTCGCTGCACTCCTGCGGATCGCCGCGTCCGTGGGCGGCGCGACTAAGATGGCAGGCGATGTCTGACACGATTACGCACCCCTTCTCCACGGCTTCCGGCACCGAGGTCCGCGTCCGGTTCTGCCCGTCGCCGACCGGCACGCCCCACGTCGGTCTCGTCCGCACGGCGCTGTTCAACTGGGCGTACGCCCGGCACACGGGGGGCAAGCTCGTCTTCCGGATCGAGGACACCGATGCCGCTCGCGACAGCGAGGAGAGCTACGAGCAGCTCGTCGACGCGCTCACGTGGCTGCAGCTCGACTGGGACGAGGGCGTCGGCGTCGGCGGACCCCACGCGCCGTACCGGCAGTCCGAGCGGAGCGACATCTACGCCGACGTGATCGCACGGCTGACGGCTGCCGGGCACCTCTACGAGAGCTTCTCGAACGCCGACGAGATCGACGCGCGCAACGAGGCGGCCGGCCGGCCGAAGCAGTTCGGGTACGACAACTTCGACCGCGACCTCACCGACGAGCAGCGCGCCGCGTTCCGAGCCGAGGGCCGCGAGCCGGCGCTCCGTCTGCGGGTCCCGGACGACGACCTCAGCTTCGACGACCTCGTGCGCGGTGAGATCACCTTCCCGGCCGGGTCGTTCACGGACTTCGTCCTCGTGCGCCCGAACGGCAAGCCGCTTTACACGCTCGTGAACCCCGTCGACGACGCCATCATGCAGATCACCCACGTCCTCCGCGGCGAGGACCTGCTGCCGTCGACGCCGCGGCAGATCGCCCTGTACCACGCGCTCATCGACATCGGCCTCACGACCTTCGTCCCACGGTTCGGTCACCTGCCGTACGTCATGGGCGAGGGCAACAAGAAGCTCTCCAAGCGCGACCCGGAGGCGAACCTCTTCCACCACCGCGACCGTGGCTTCGTGCCGGAGGGGCTCATCAACTACCTCGCACTGCTCGGATGGTCGCTGAGCGGCGACCGCGACGTCTTCTCGATCGACGAGATGATCGCCGCGTTCGACGTCGTCGACGTCAACCCGAACCCGGCGCGCTTCGACCTCAAGAAGGCGGAGTCCATCAACGGCGACCACATCCGACTGCTGGAGCCGGCCGACTTCCTCGGCCGCATCACGCCGTACCTCGTCGAGGCCGGTGTGGTGGGCGAGCCCGTCACCGAGGCGCAGCAGGCCGTGCTCGAGCAGGCCGCCCCGCTCGTCCAGGAGCGCATCGCGTTGCTCGGCGAGGTCCCCGCGCTCCTCGGCTTCCTGTTCCGCGGTGCCGCGGAGCTCGAGTACCAGGAGGACGCGCTCAAGGGGCTTCCGGCGAACGCCGGCGAGGTGCTCGCCGCGTCCATCGGCGCCCTCGAGCTCGTCCCCGAGTCGGAGTGGACGGCCGGATCGATCCAGGACGCGCTCGCCGGCGCGCTCATCGAGGGCCTCGGACTGAAGCCCCGTATCGCCTACGGCCCGCTCCGCGTCGCCGCGTCCGGGCGTCGGATCTCCCCGCCGCTGTTCGAGTCGCTCGAGATCCTCGGGAAGACGGAATCGATCACGCGACTCGATCGGCTCTCCGCGCACCTCGCGTCATGAGCGACTCGTACGACGTCGTCGTCGTCGGCGCGGGACCCGCGGGACTCTCGGCCGCGCTGAACCTGGCGCGCGCGCGTCGGCGCATCCTCGTGCTCGACGGCAATCGCCCACGGCACGCTGCGACGCTGCGCTCGCACGGCTTCCTCACCCGCGACGGCATCGCTCCGCTGGATCTTCGGCGAATGGGGCGCGAGGAGGTCGCCGCGTACGCGAACGCGGAGGTCCAGTTCGCGTCCGTGCAGTCGATCGAGGCGACTGCTGACGGCTTCCACGTCGTCGCCCAGGGGGTCCGCGGCGAACCGGATCGCGACGTCGTGACCCGGACGGTCGTCGTCGCGAGCGGTCTCACGGAGACGCTGCCGAAGGTCACGAACCTGCGGGCCTTCTACGGAACGGATCTGCACAGCTGCGTCGAGTGCGACGGGTACGAGAAGGCCGACGCGCCGCTCGCGCTCATCGGCGAGACGACGGACCTGGCGGAATGGGCGATCCTCATCGCACAGTGGTCGTCGGACCTCATCGTCTTCACGAACGGTACCGACACCGTCACCGGTCCCGAGGAGGCCGCGCTCGCCTCCGCGGGCATTCGGGTCGAGCGCGGAGCGATCGCGGAGCTCGACGGCGGTCGCGACGGCTTCACCGGTGTCCGCCTCGCCGACGGTGCGCTCATCCCGCGCTCCGGGGGCTTCGTGCGGCCGCAGTGGGCCGCGCCCCTCGGATATCTGGAACAGCTCTCACTCGATCGCGACACCGACGGGTACGTCGTGGTCGACGCCTGGGGTCGCACGTCCGTGCCGGGCGTGTACGCCGCCGGCGACATCACGCCTCCCGGTCCGCAGCAGCTCATCGTCGCGGCCGGGAACGGCGCTCGAGTGTCCCGAGCACTCAACCGGGACCTCGCGGGCGTCCCCAGCTGAGTGACCCGCGACGCGCCCGGGACGCCTCGATTTGAGACGATCGCCTCCGTAGGCTAGTGTTGTTCTTCGGTCGGGGCTTCGGTTCTGACAGTGGGGTATGGTGTAATTGGCAACACGACTGATTCTGGTTCAGTTGTTCTTGGTTCGAGTCCAGGTACCCCAGCAGTACAGCATCACCACGACGAAGGCCCGCGATCATCGCGGGCCTTCGTCGTTTCCGGCGTGCTGTGCAGCTCCGTGGGCTGGCGACGCCGCCGAACCACCGACGTCTCTCACCGCGGCTCCGAATCCTCCTCCACGGATGTGCGCTCGAATGCGATGATGCGCTCGACGGCCGGGATGATCTGCGAGGCCATCCGACGGAAGACCTCCGGGCCCTGACCGAACGGGTCGACGACGTCGTCCTGCGCCGGATCAGGGAGTCGCGCGCTCGTCCGGTTGGCCGCCAGTTCGGGGCCAAGATGCTTCCAGCGCCCTGCTCGAGGGCGGGGGAGTCGTCCCGAGTCGACGGTGTCGAGGAGCCGGGCGAACTCACGCAGGGAGAAGGTTCGACGCAGCGCCTCCGGGCATAACCTGAGGACGGCGCTGCGATGCTCCCGCGTCATGGTGAGGACGACGTCCTGTCGAGCCACGAGGTCGGCGGTGAGCTGCGTCGCGGTGAAGTCGGCGGCCGTCGCGGCGAGCGGACCGAGCAACGCCGCACTCGAGGCGTCGATCGGGTGTCCGCGCAGCGCCCCCGTCCCGGCGCTCCGCACCTCGAAGCCGCACGCGTCGACCTCCGCCAGCCCGCTCGTGAGGAGGAACTCGGCATACGGGGACCGACAGATGTTGCCGGTGCAGACCATCAGGATTCGGGTCGGAGGCGGATCGAGCGGGGTGTTCATGCTGTGGTCCGCCGCGGTCGACGCGTCGGGGCGGTCCGGTGGTAGTACGCGTAGGACGACGACTGCTCTCCTCGAGCCACCTCGACGCGGTTGAGGACGACCCCGAGGAGCTTCGCCTGGACGAAGCTGAGGTTCTCGAGGGACTGCCGGAGCTGATCGCGGTGCAATCGCCCGTCGGCCGACGCCACGAGCAGGACCCCGCTCGCGAGGGTCGACAGTGCTGTCGGGTCCGAGACGTTGATGAGCGGGGGTGTGTCGATGACCACCACGTCGTACGCGCGTTCCATCTCGGAGAGCGCGCGCTCCATCGCCGCCGATCCGAGGAGTTCACTCGGATTCGGCGGCAGCTCGCCGGAGGTGAGGACGGCGAGACGCCCCGCCCCGTCGACCGCTTGCGAGGCCTCGCCGAGGCTGATCCTGCCGGTGAGCACGGTCGTGAGCCCGACCGCATCCTCGAGTCCGAACATCTCGTGCTGGCGGGGTCGGCGCAGGTCCGCATCGACGAGGAGGACGGCGTTCCCCGCCTCTGCGAGGACGAGCGCGAGGTTCGCCGCGGTGGTGCTCTTCCCCTCGCCCGGGACCGAGGACGTGACCATCACGCTGCGGAGTCCGCCGTCGATGGAGGCGAACTGGAGGTGCGTCCGAAGTTGCCGGAAGCTCTCGGCGCGCCGGCTGTAGCTCTCCGTCGATCCGAGGATGAGTTGCGCCGCGTCGGTGGGCTCCGTGTGGAAGGCGCCGAGGATGCTCGTGTCCGTGAGCTTCTCGATCGCCGAACGACCACGGAGTCGGGTGTCGAGGACCTCGATGAGCAGTGTGATCCCGACGCCCAGGGCGAGGCCGGTGAGGACGCCCACCGCGAGGTTCTGCAGCACGTTCGGCGCAACGGGCGACCGGGGTGGAGACGCCGGTTCCACGATCGTCAGCCCGACCGGGGTCGGATCACCTGGTGCACCGGCGGAGCCCACCTCGTTGGCGCTCTCGACATCGTCGACCAGGTCGACGAGCACCTGGGCTGCGGTGTTCGCGATGCGGGCTGCTGCAACCGGATCGCTGTCGACGGCGGAGATGTTGATCAGGACCGACTGCGCGGGATTGGACGCTGAGATCGTCCCGATGAGCGACGCGGGGTCGAGGTCGAGGCGGTCAGCCACCGTGGACCGCACCGTCGAGCCGGTGGCGAGGATCACGTATGAGGCGACGCGGCTCTGGGCGAAGGTGTTGCCCTGATTGAGGTCGCCCACGGAGTCTCCACCGGTGACGGCCACGAACAGCTGGCCCGTCGATTGGTAGACGGGTTTGGTGATGAGCGTGTATCCGTGGGCGAGTGCGGTGGCCCCCAGCGTGATCGCGACGATGAGCAGCCAACGATGGCGGAGGATGCGCAGGTAGTCCTTCAGGTCCATCCTGATATGTTAGTCGTCTGGCATGTCCGCCGCGTCGGCGAACATGACGCAGGGCCCGGACTCACGAGTCCGGGCCCTGCATGACGGTGGTGGGGCGGTCTGCCGTTCAGGCGGCCTTGCCGAACCGGTCGGTGCCGTTCGCGCGAGGTCGGCGCGGGGCGCGGTTCGTCTGACGGACCGTCGGTTCGGTCATGACGGGTCGTTCACTGCCGACCACGGTGCGGTCTGCGACCCTGGCATCCCGATCGACGCTCGCGCCGTGGGCGACCTGGACGTCGGCACCCAGACGGGCGTCGCTTCCGACCCGCGCTCCGCGTCCGATGACACAGCGCTCCCCGATGTGGACGTTCGCGCCGATGAAGGCGCCTTCCCCGATCACCGCGGACCGGTCGATCCAGGTTCCGGCACCGATCCAGGCGTTGGCACGGATGTCCGCGTCAGCCTCCACGAAGGTGGTGCGTTCGATGAACGCCGACGGATCGATCAGTGCACGAGCTGCGACCATGCCCTTGCCGTTCGGGTGGTGACGGTACCGTTCCACCTCGCCGGTCCGGCCTTCGATCTCTTCGTACACTCTCGCCATGGGTGACCCCCTTCTGGTCTACTCAACACTGGGGACAACGCCGGGTGGCTCCCGGTCATTCCTTCCCGGGGCCTGCCTGGGAATCCCATGAGTCTCGTGCTGTGCTGTAGAGGGTGTTCGGAGGAGGAGGCCGCCGCGGTTTGGTCGTGACCGGTCATTGGAAGTCGCGCGAACGGGTGTTCGCCCCGATCCGGAGCGCTTCCAACCGATCCGCCACCAGATTGACGATGCCTTCCGGTGATCGCTCCAGCATGCCGCGGACCACCATCGCCGGGGCTTCCCTGGCCACGCGGCGATACCGGTTCCAGACGCCGACACTGCAGATCACGTTGACGAGTCCCGCTTCGTCCTCGAGGTTCATGAAGGTGATGCCGCTCGCCGTCGCCGGCCGTTGCCGATGCGTCACGACACCCCCGACCTCCACGCGACGGTCCGTCTGCGCCGTCAGGAGTTCGTCGGACCGCAGCGCACCTCGTCGTGTGAGATCGGCACGGACGTGGCGGATGGGGTGGTCGTCGGTCGACATCCCGGTCGACCAGATGTCGGAGATGAGTTGTTCGGCGGCCGTCGGAACCGGGAGCAACGGCGGCTGCACGGTCGTGAACGTCCCCTCGAGCTGGTCGGGACGATGCCGACTGGCCTGCGCTGCGCCCCACATCGCCTCACGACGGGTGAGGCCGAATCCGTCGAAGGCGCCCGCCGCCGACAGCGACTCCAACTGCGAGGAGCTCAGGCCGATCCGCCTGGCCAGGTCGGCCTGGCTGGTGAACAGCCCTCCGGACTCCCGTTCGGCGACGATCCGCTTCGCGAGCTCCTCACCGATCCCCTGGACGGAGGAGAGACCCAGCCGGACGGCGAGTGCGCCGTCGCGCCGGTGTCCTGCCGAATCGTCGGGAAGGAGTGGATCGAAGAGCCCGGTCGGTCCCTGATCGTGTTCGAGGCAGCGCGTGCGTCCGCCGGGAGCGACCGGGGCACCGGGGGCGGCCTCCGGGTCGAGCGCTTCGAGGCCGGCCTGTGCGCCGGAGCGATGCAGATCGGGACGAAGGACGGAGACGCCGTGTCTGCGGGCGTCGGCGACGAGCGTCATCGGCGAGTAGAACCCCATGGGCTGCGCCCGGAGCAGGGCCGCGAGGAACGCCCCCGGGTAGTGCAGACGCAGCCAGGCGCTCACGTAGACGAGGAGGGCGAAGCTCAGGGAGTGGCTCTCAGCGAAGCCGAAGTTGGCGAAGGCCTGGATCTTGGCGTACACGGCATCGGCGTCCGCTCCGACGATGCCGTTACCGGCCATGCCGAGGTACAGCGTGTCCTTGAGGCTCTCGATCTTCTCCTCGCCGCGCTTCGATCCCATCGCCCGGCGCAGGAGGTCCGCATCCTCGGCCGAACACCCACCGACGGCCATCGCCATCTGCATGAGCTGCTCCTGGAACAGCGGCACGCCGAGCGTGCGTTCGAGGACCGGTTCGAGGCTCGGGTGGAGGTAGGTGATGGGCTCCTGGCCGGTCTTCCGGCGCAGGTAGGGGTGCACCGCGCCGCCCTGGATGGGCCCCGGGCGGATCATGGCGACCTCGATGACGAGATCGTAGAACCGGCGGGGGAGCAAGCGCGGCAGCATGCCCATCTGCGCGCGGCTCTCCACCTGGAAGACCCCGATGGTGTCGGCCCGGCAGAGCTGGTCGTAGACCCCTGCTTCGTCCTTCGGGATGGTCTCCAGGGTCCAGCGCTCCCCGGTGTGTTCGGCCACGAGGTCGAAGCAGTACTGGATGGCCGAGAGCATGCCGAGACCCAGGAGGTCGAACTTGACGAGACCCATCCAGGCGCAGTCGTCCTTGTCCCACTGGAGGACCGTGCGACCGTCCATGCGCCCGTGCTCGATCGGGCAGACCTCGCCGACCGGCCGATCGGTCAGCACCATGCCACCCGAGTGGATGCCCAGGTGCCGGGGCAGGGTGAGCATCTGCTGCGCGAGGCCGACGACGCGCTCGGGGATGTCGTGGTCGGTGCTCGACATGACCCCGCCCCAACGCTCGACCTGTTTCGACCAGGCGTCCTGCTGACCGGGGCTGTACCCGAGCGCCTTGGCGGTGTCGCGGACGGCGAACTTCGGCCGATAGCTGATGATGTTCGCGACCTGAGCGGCGTTGCGGCGTCCGTAGGTCTCGTAGACGTACTGGATGGCCTCCTCGCGCCGGTCGGAGTCGAAGTCGACGTCGATGTCGGGCTCCTCCTCTCGCATGCTGGAGAGGAACCGTTCGAACGGCAGCTCGTAGAAGATCGAGTCGACGGCGGTGATCCCGAGCAGGTAGCAGACGGCCGAGTTCGCGGCGGAACCGCGTCCCTGGCAGAGGATGCCCCGGCCGCGGGCGAAACTGACGATGTCGTGCACGATCAGGAAGTACCCGGGGAAGTCCTTCTGCTCGATGACCTCGAGCTCCCGTTCGATGCGTCGGAGGTGTTCGGGAGTGGCGTCGGGGTACTTGGCGGGGACGGCTTCGAGCACGAGGTGCCGAAGCCAGCTCATGGGCGTATGGCCCTCTGGGACGCGCTGTCGCGGGAGCTTCGGGCGGACCGCCCGCAGGCTGAAGGCGAGTTCGTCGGCCAGCTCGACGCTCCGTGCCACCGCTCCGGGGTATCTGGCGAACCGGTCCGCCATCTCGGCGCCGCTCCGCAGGTGCGCGGTTCCGGCCGCGGGAAGCCATCCGTCGAGCTCGTCGAGGCTGCGTCGTGCTCGGACGGCCGCCAGCGCGGTCTGGAGTCGATGCTGCTCGGGCGTGGCGTAATGGACGTTGCCCGTGGCGACGACGGTGAGGTCGAGCAACGCCGCGATCTCGGCGAGTGCATCGTTCTCCGCCGAGTCCTCCGGGTGGCCGTGGTCGCTCAACTCGACGACGACGTGCTCCGGACCGAACAGGGCGACGAGTCGGTCGACCGCGGCGGCGGCGGCCTCCAGACCGTGCTCACGGAGCGCGGTGCGGACGAACCCCTTGCGGCACCCGGTGAGCACGGTGACGTGGCCGGCGACGGAGGCGGCGAGCCGCTCGAGGTCGTAGATCGGGTGGCCCTTCTCGGCACCGTCGGCGAGTTGTGCGTCCGTGATCGCGCCGGCCAGACGGTGATACCCCTCTGCTCGACGGGCGAGCAGGAGCAGATGATGCCCGACGGGGTCGGGGACGCCGTTCTGCGGCCGGTCCAGGCCGATGGACAGTTCGGCACCGTAGACCGTCCGGAGGTCGGGGAACCGTTCCGCCGCCTCGGCCATCCGGACGACGCCGTAGAAACCGTCGTGGTCGGTGAGCGCGAGCGCGTGCAGGCCGAGTGCCGCAGCCTCTTCGACGAGCCGCTCCGGCGGGCTCGCGCCGTCGAGGAAGCTGAAGCTCGAGTGCGCGTGGAGTTCCGCATAGGGGACCCGCGTCGTCGGCGGGCGCTGCTCTGGTGGTTCGGGGACATACGGTTGACGCTTCCGCGACCAGGCCGGGCTGTCCCCGCCGTCGGCTCCCAGCGGCAGGGTGGCCGGTCGGCTCGCGTCGGACAGACGGCGCTCGAACTCCGACCATGAGACCGGGGGGTTGTTCCATCCCATGCTGGGCTCCTTCGTCATGCGGTGCGGTGCGGACGTGATGCGGTTCAGTCGTAGCGGGCCTCGGCCCTCCAGTGCTGCTCCTCCAACAGGAGCAGCCAGGCCTCACCCGAGTCGTCGAGGACCTGGAGACGGTGGACGCGATGGTGGCCGTCGTCGTCCCACCAGCGTTCGTCGATGCTCCAGGGGCCGGCCCAGCCGTCGATGACGTGCCAGTCCGAGAGGGCGAAGAACCGTGTGGGCGCCGCGCTCACGGTGCTGCGCTCGTCGACCGTCACGGCCAGCCCCGTCGCGTCGACGACCTCGACCGGCACGGCGGTGTCGAAGACGGTCGACGGAGCCGCTCCCGGGATGGTCCCGGGCCAGGGTCGGTTCCGGCGTTCGGCCACGGCCGCCTCGCCACCCGGTGGAACACTGCCCCAGGGGACGAGGATGCGGCGGTCGAGGAGGAGGCGTCCGCCGGACGGCACCGCGGTCACGACGCCGTCGTGACCGAGCATGCTCTGGACGCGGGCGAGTCCGCTGTGGATGCGTTCGTCCGGTCCGCTGCCCCAGAGCCCCTCCTCGTGTTCCGCGGCGTCGTCGAGGGTCTCCGGGACGACCTCGACGAGTTCGACGGGGGAGGCGAGTCCGTGATCGATGTTGGACGCGCCCTGCAACTGCCAACGCACGCGATCGAGGACGTCGCCGGCGGTGAACCAGCGTGGGTGGAGCCAGGTGCGGGTGGAGCGCTCCCCGCGCTCACTCCGCATGCTGATCGTGATCGCGGTGGTCACGAGGCCGGCCTCCGCCAGGCCCGTGATGAACCGTTCCGCGGACTGTCGGAACCCGAAGGTCAGCTGGTCGATGCGGTCGAGCGGGGGCTCGAAGGCTATCGACACGGCCAGCTCGGTGGGTGGCACGCGAGGGACGACGCTTCGGGCGTCCGCGCCGGCTGCGAGGCGGTGCGCTCGGGCGCCGTCGGGGCCGAAGCGGTCGCGGACCTCGGTCGCGGGCAGTGCGCCGAACGCTCCCAGGGTGCTGATCCCGAGCCGGTGGAGCAGTGAGCTGAGTTCGGGGCGCCCGAGGGTGGACAGGGGGAGCGGGGCCAGGAAGGCGGGAGAGGCTCCGGAGGGGATGACGATGATCCGGGAACCGTCCTGCTGGAACGCGGTGGACCTCGCGGCCTGCTCCGCGGCGAACGGGCCGTCGGCGATGCCGATCCGTGCATCGGGGACACCGAGCTCGTCGAGACGGGCCAGGAGCACCTCTGCCGCAGCCGACTCGCCGCCGTAGTATCTGCTCGGTCCTCGGGATCGGATGGCGCAGAGCCCGGCCCGGAAGGGCTGGACGCCCGGCATGAGTTCCTCGATGCCGAGGAGGATCGGCTCGAAGGCGCGGGTGTCGACGACCGGGTCGTAGTCGGCGGTCGCCAGTTCCGGACAGCGGGCCTCAGCCTCGCGGACACGGAGTCCTCGCCGCACTCCTGCTCGACGTGCGCTGGCGTCGCAGGCCAGGACCTCACCATGCTCGACCAGGGCCAGCGGAGCGTCGGTCGTGTCCTCGGACAGCGTCCCGGAGAGTCGTGCCGCCACGATCGGCCAGTCGGGGCACCAGAGCACCATGGTGCGCTCGACCGGTCCCGCAGGCGGTTCGGTCGTCATCGGTTCACGACCATCGGGAGCCGGACGACCGTGTCGTCGTCGATGAGGCCGGAGCCGGCGAGCTGCGAGGTGCGATCCTCGATCGATCCCAGGGGCAGCGTCAGGTGCGCGGTCCTGGGCCGGCCCGCAGCCCCCTGGCCGAGCATCGAGCTGACGGTGAGCCGCCGATGCCGGAGATGTCCGTGCCCCGCCCCGAGGCCGCTCCAGGAGCTCTCGGTCACGCGCAACGTCGCATCGCTCTGCGGCCAGGAACCGAGGACGATCAGTGCGGCTTCGCGCTGCCGGAGGCGAGCCGCGAGTCTGGCGGCGTCGCTCGGGGCGATCCGTCCGGGAGGCGCGGTGATGAGCACGCCGGCGACGTCGGCCATGGCCGCGGTGACCGTGAGCCAGTCCGGACCGGGCTGGGGGACGAGGACGAGCCGTTCGAGGTCGATGCCCATGGAGGCCGCCGCCTCTACGCCGAACGACGGGAGACCGATGACGGCGCACCACGTCCCGGCTGCGGACGGCCCGGCCATGAGCGACATGGCGAGTGCCGTGGAGCCGAGGACGGAGTAGCTGCCTCCGGCCTGGAGAGCGCCACCGGGCAGGAGCCGGGAGAGCTCAGGAGCGGTCGGCAGGGACCGGGTGTCGAGGCGCGTCCCCTGCATCCGCTTGATGCGCCCCTGGAGTTCGTGCAGCTCGGTCGCGGTGTCCGCCCTGACGGGGGAGTCGACGAGTGCGCGGAGGGCCATGGCTCAATATTCGAACATATCTTCGAACAAGTCAACCGGCTCGATCCGGTCTCGACGACGACTGACGGATGACTCGACCATGGTCCCGCATCCCACCGACACGCGGTCCGCGGTGTCAGCGGCGCCCGGTACGCTGGGCCCATGTGCGGACGTTTCGTCGTGACCGAATCCACCGAGGAACTCATCGAGCTCTTCGACATCGACCACGCGGCTGCCGAGCTGCCCGGGCCCTCGTACAACGTGCGCCCGACCGAGCAGATCCCGATCATCCTCGACTCGGTGAAGACGGGGCCGGTGGTCCGCCGGCTCGAATCGGCGCGGTGGTCACTCGTGCCGTCGTTCGCCACCGAGCTGAAGAGTCAGTACCCGACCTTCAACGCTCGCGCGGAGGAGGTCACCACCAAGCCCACGTTCGCGCCATCGGTCAAACAGAAGCGCGCGTTGGTGCCTGCTGCCGGGTACTACGAGTGGCACACCGAGGGCGCGACGAAGACCCCGTACTACGTGCAGACCGCGGGTGGTGAACCGATCGTCTTCGCGGCCCTCTACTCGTGGTGGCGCGACCGCTCGCTACCGGACGATGACCCGCGCCGTTGGGTGCTGAGCGCGACCATCCTCACGCGGCCGGCGGTCGGTCCCTTGCAGGAGCTGCACCCACGGACGCCGGTGACGCTGCCTCCGGAATGCTGGGACGCCTGGCTCGATCCGCACCACGAGGCCGATCAGGACGAGGTCGACGAGATGGTGTCCGCAGCGACCGACGTCGCGGAGCAGCTCGTCTTCCACCGGGTGGCGCCGTTGCAGGGTGATGGACCGGAGCTCATCCTCCCCGTCCAGGAGTAGCCGCAGGAGGAGCGTCGCCCGGAGGCACCGAACTGCCCCGGGGATACCGGGGGCTGGCCCGAAAACACAGAACCGCCCCTGACGCGAACGTCAGGGGCGGTTCTCGGTGTCTCAGACGCGAGGGCTGGAATGACCGGCCGCTCGGATCGTCAGCTCCGACTGATCAGAGAATCAGAGGGGGCGGATGTTCTCGGCCTGCAGGCCCTTGGGGCCCTGGTTGGTCTCGAACTCGACCTTCTGGTTCTCCTCGAGCGAGCGGTAGCCGCTCGTCGCGATGGCGGAGAAGTGTGCGAAGACGTCGGCGCTGCCGTCGTCAGGAGTGATGAATCCGAAGCCCTTTTCGGCATTGAACCACTTCACAGTTCCAGTTGACATGTATTTCCTCTTTCATGAGTGACCGTTCCCGACTTTCGGGCCCGTTCGTCGCGGTGTTCTTTGCTCGCTCCTCAGAAAAGCAGCGTATCCATCGGTGGAAACGCGGCTTGAAATACCTGCGCAACACAACAACTTCGATCCACGTTAGCCCATCTCGGCTCGAAACGGCAGCCGAACACGTAACGGATTGGCCAATTCTGCGTCTTTTTCCGACATTCGACGTGATGCCTGGGTATCTCCAGCGGATCTCGCGGTCTGCGGTGATTCCCCAGCCGTCGACCGTAGGCTGAGGCCATCTGCAGAGCGCATGCTCGCCCGAGCGTCCGCTCACCACCCCGGCTGGGAAGTCGACACGATTCCTCCGGAGTGCCCATGTCAACTGAAGCCATCCTCGGCCCGGTTCGTGCCACGAGCCCCCGCAAGCCCGGCGCCACGAACGTCACCAGCTCCTACTCGTCGCTGTTGAAGACGGTTCGCGAGGCGGGACTCCTCCGCCGCCACCGCATGTTCTACATCCTGACGTTCTCGTTCCTCGTGATCGCGCTCCTCGGCTGCGTCACCGGGTTCGTCCTGCTCCGCGAGTCCTGGTTCCAGTTGCTCATCGCCGGCGCGCTCGGCATCATCCTCACCCAGTTCGCCTTCCTCGCCCACGAGGCCTCGCACCGTCAGGTCTTCGAGTCGGGTCGGGCGAACGACCGCGCCGGCCGCTTCCTCGCGGCGGGCATCGTCGGCATCAGCTACTCGTGGTGGATGACGAAGCACACGCGCCACCACGCGAACCCGAACCAGGTCACCAAGGACCCCGACATCGAGATCGACACGATCTCCTTCATCGAGGAGGACGCGGCGAAGGCGAAAGGCCTGCAGGCGCTGATCACCCGGAAGCAGGGCTACCTCTTCTTCCCCCTCCTCATGCTGGAGGGCATCAACCTCCACGCGCTGTCCTTCAAGACCCTCTTCGGTCCGGGCAAGGTCGACGGCCGCGCCGCCGAGATCAGCATGATCGTCGCCCGCGTCGGTCTGTACCTGGCTGCGATCTTCCTCTTCCTGCCCGTCGGCATGGCGTTCGCGTTCCTCGGCGTCCAGCTCGCGGTCTTCGGTGTCTACATGGGTGCGTCCTTCGCGCCGAACCACAAGGGCATGCCGATCATCCCGGCCGACATGAAGCTCGACTTCCTCCGCAAGCAGGTGCTGACCTCGCGCAACGTCCGCGGCTTCGGCATGGCCACCTTCATGGGCGGCCTGAACTACCAGATCGAGCACCACCTGTTCCCGAGCATGCCTCGCCCGGCTCTGGCCCGTGCTCGCGTCATCGTTCGAGAGCACTGCGAGACCCAGCAGGTGCCGTACACCGAGACGACCCTGCTGCAGTCCTACGCCATCGTCATCGAGTACCTCAACCGGGTCGGGCTCTCAGCCCGCGACCCGTTCGACTGCCCGGCGGCGGCGAACTTCCGCCGCCGGTAGTCGATCCGGCTCAGACCTCGAGCGTGTCGAGCGGGGCGAGCGGGTAGTAGGTCCCGCCGCCCTGTTCGGTCGCCCACTGCAGGCGGTCGTGCGACATGCTCTGTCCCGGCCCTGAGAGCACCATCTCGTGTGTCCCGAACGCGCGCTTCGGCGCGACGGCGGTGACGAAGTCCATGCCCTCGGAGATCTTCATCCACGGTGCACCAGCCGGGGCGGCCAGGACGTCGACCTCGACGCCCTCGGGGACGGCGAAGGAATCGCCGGGGTAGTACACCAGGTCGTTGATGAGGACGCCCACGTTGTCGATCACCGGGATCGACGAATGGATGACCGCGTGGGTCCCTCCGAAGAAGCGGAGCGTGAACGGCCCGGCTTCGACCACGTCTCCCGGAGCGACGACGGTGATGTCGTAGCCGCCCGCGGCGGCGGCGACACCGGCCGGTCCGTAGAGGACGGCCTCCGGGCTCGCGGCGAGGATGCGGTCGAGGTGCTCCGCGGTCCAGTGGTCGGGGTGCAGGTGCGTGATCAGGACCGCCGCGGTGTGCTCCACATCGGCGATCGGCGACGTGAACGCGCCCGGGTCGACGATCAGCTTGGCGCCGTCCGTCTCGAGGAGGAATGCTGCATGTTCGAACTTCGTGAGTCTCATAGGACGAGTGAATACCGTGGGAGCGCCGGGGGCAACCCGGTCGTCCGGGTATCCAGCCGCCGTGGGCCTGTCAGAATCGGCAGGTGACCACGCAGCCCCGACGCATCGGCGTCGCCATCAACCCGACCGCGTCGTTCGGCTCGACCCGAGCCGTTGGCCCGATGGTGCTCGACGCCCTCGAGCAAGCCGGGCACCGCGCCGTCCGTCTGCAGGAGCAGACCGTCGGGCAGCTCCGGAGCGCGGTGCAGACTGCCATCGAGGCTGGGTTGGACGCGCTCGTCGTCGTCGGTGGCGACGGCATGGTGAGTCTGGCCGTCGAGGCGGTGCGGGACTCGGGCCTGCCGTTCGGCGTGGTCCCGTCCGGTACGGGCAACGACATCGCCAGGGGACTCGGGATCCCGCTGGGGGATCCCGCAGCCGCGATCGCGTCCCTGCTCCGTGCGCTCGAGGGCGAGCCGCGCGTGATCGACGCCGGCACGGTGACGGACGGCGAGCGGACGACCTGGTTCGTCGGTGCGGTGTCCGCAGGCTTCGACGCCCTCGTCAACGAACGGGCGAACCGCATGCGACGGCCGCGCGGGCGCAGTCGGTACACGATCGCGATCCTCCGTGAGCTCCTGGCCCTGCGACCCCGCCGGTACGAGCTGACCGTGGACGGGGCGCCGGAGACGGTCGACGCCGTCCTCCTCGCCGTCGCGAACAACACCTCGATCGGTGGAGGCATGCTCATCGCGCCGCAGGCGGACCTCGCCGACGGCCGATTCGACCTCTTCGTCGTCACACCCGTGTCCCGATTCCGGTTCCTCCGGCTGTTCCCCAAGGTCTTCTCGGGTGCCCACACGGATCTCGACATCGTGCGACTGTCGAGGGTCCGTTCGGTCTCGATCGCCGCGGACGGCATCACGGCCTACGCCGACGGGGAGCGCATCGGTCCGCTGCCGGTCACGATCGACGTGGTCCCCGGCGCCCTCCGAGTGCTCGCGTGACCGCGTCCGCCCGAGCACGACCACCGCGCGACACGCCCGTCGGATGCCGCTGGTGGCCTCGATTTGTACGGCTCGAAATCGTATGGCATACTCATATCCGTTGCTTACGGCCCCATCGTTTAGCGGCCTAGGACACCGCCCTCTCACGGCGGCAGCACGGGTTCAAATCCCGTTGGGGTCACAACACCGAACGAAGCCTCGCTTTCCTGAGTCATCAGGAAGCGGGGCTTCGTTCATTTGGCGGCTCGAGTGCGCCTCGGGATGGCCACGCGGGCCTTCCGGGACGCTCCGAAGGCAGGGCCCGCACCGATCTCGCCGAGTGCCGCTGCGTGCTAGCTTGGCCGGGTGACCGTGAAGCAGAAGCGCCGCGCTCCGGCGACAGCCGCAGTCCTGATCCTCGCCGCCCTGCTGACGGGGTGCTCCATCCCGGTGACGGGGGAGCCCGTGGCCGGCGGTGCCGGCCCCGTCGTCGACGTCGCCGGCGGCACCGACGACACGCTGCGCAAGGACTTCGACGCGAGTCCTCAGGAGGTCAACGACTACTGGACCGACGACAAGTTCGGCGGAGCGACGGCACCGGATCTGAAGCCGGGTGAGGACACGCTCACGGGCGACCAGGCCACCGGCGTGGTCGTGCACCCGAGTACCGGGGTCGGTCCCGACGTCGACGTCAAGGCCATCACCCCGACAGCAGCCGGCGACCCGTACCCGGCGACCGGCTTGGCGGCGGCGACGCAGGGACGTCTGTACTTCTCCATCGGCGGTGCCACGTACGTCTGTTCCGCGAGCGTCGTCAACGCCCCGACCATGGACCTCGTCCTGACGGCGGGCCACTGCGTCTGGGACACGTACGGCAAACAGCTCGCCGAGAACATCATCTTCATCCCGGCCGACGCGGCCAACGGCCAGACCCAGCCCTACGGGCAGTGGGCCGGGGTCAGCACCTACGTCCCCGACGAGTTCACGAGTGAGGCGACCTCGGACGCCAGCGGTGCGACGAGCGGCAACGGCTGGGCCTACGACTTCGCCTTCATCCGGCTCGCCCCGAACGCTGCAGGCCAGAAGATCCAGGAGGTGACCGGCGGTCAGGGCATCTCGTTCGGTACGCCGCCCGAGGGCATCACGGTGATCGGGTATCCGTCCGCCGCACCGTTCGACGGACAGTCGCAGCGCTACTGCGCGAGCCAGGCCGCCACGAAGGGATACGCCGGATACCGGGTCGACTGCCTCATGACCCCGGGTTGCTCGGGCGGGGGCTGGCTCACCCGCCTGGATCCCGCCACCGGCGCCGGGTACGTCACCTCGGTCACCTCGCGCGGCGACGGTTCCTGGCTCGAGGGCCCCGTCCTCGGACAGCGGGCGCTCACCCTGTACAACGACGCTCTGGCGGAGGGGTCATGACCGCCAGCGCGAGTATGACGCGACGCCGGCGGCGGATCGGCGTCCTGGCTCTGGCCGGGAGCGCCGCGCTCGCCTTGAGCGCGTGCACGACGCCCGGATCGGCGTTCCCCGACGCCGCCGCCCAGCAGAGCTACATGCAGGATCTCGCCGAGGCGAGGTTGGAGTTGCTGTCAGCCCAGATCGGCCAGGCGCCGGACGTGATCGGGTCGGCATACGTCCACGCCGTCTCGGGAGACCTCGAGTCGCACGAGAACGACTCGGTCGTGCTCTTCGGCGACCCGACCGCGTCGTTCAGCCAGGACAAGGGCTCGGCCGACGGGGACACCGTCGACATCTATCACCAGGCGGGAGTCGACTACGACCTCCTGCTGCTCGGCGGTGAACTCAAGGAGCTCGCGCCCACGGAGTGGGTGGCCGTCCAGACGCAGTACGTGGCTGACGAGGACGCCGAAGGTTCGCTCGGGCCGGCCTGCGTCTACCCCGGCATCTCCATCGCGTGCGACATCTACAGCGCGGTCGAAACCACTCGCAGCTCGGGGGACGGCGCGCTCAGCAGCGTCGTCGTCTCGATGCGCAACGACGGCTCCTCGCAGATCTCGACGAGCGCGAGCCTCGAGAGCGTGCTGGCCGTCGGGACGCTGTTCGACCTCCCGGACGACCTCGTCGCGTCGTTCAGCGAGGACGACCTCGCGACGCTCCTCCCGGTGACGATCTTCCAGAACGCCGAGGGCGGCCTCGTGAAAATGGAGTTGAGCGGGACGGTCGAGAGCAAGACGACGCTGCAGTTGCAGGCCGGCTTCGAGGTGTCGGGCACGTCGACGCTCGAGGACCTGCCGACCGCACCATCAGGATTCGACGTGACGGTGATCCCGGCGGCCGATCAGGCCGCGTTCTGGGATCGGATCGAGGAGTTGAGGAAATGACCGACGACCAGAAGCCCGAGGACCTCGGAAAGCCCCCGGTCGGCGGCCCCCTGCGCCCCGACCAGCAGCCGCCGGGATTCCCCGACCCGAACGCACCTCGCCTGGAGTTCGGACCGGGAAGCCCGCAGCGTCAGACGCCGCCGCAGAACGGTGCACCCCAGAACGGCGCGCCGCAGGGTCAGAACGGACCACCGCAGGGCGTCCCGTCGCAGAACGGCCCGTCTCAGCTGTCCGCGCCTGGTCAGGCCGGCGGAGGGCCCCGTCCGCAGGGAGACGCCCCAGGGCAGCAGTCCAACGGTCCAGCGCCGCAGCCGCCCACCCAGCCTGGAGCGCCGTTCGCCGGCGCGCCCGGTGGGCAGCCGTGGGTGCAGCAGCAGCGGCCCTCGAACGCAGGCCCGAACCAGCAGCCGCAGCAGCAGGGGCGGCCAGGCGGTCCGGACGGGTTCCGGCCCCCGACATCGACTGGTCAGCCCGGTCACGCGCCCGGGGGTCCTCAGCAGGGTCGGGCCCCCGGTCAGGCTCCACAGGGACGTCCATTCGGCGCGCCGCAGGGCCAGCCTCAGGGGCCGCAGGGTCAACCTCCTTACGGTCAGGCACGCCCGACCGGGCCACAGCCCTTCGGTCCGGGACAGGCGCAGCACCCGACCGGCCCGTTCCAGCCAGGTCCGCAACAGCAAGGATCGCAGTCCGGTCCACAGCAGACCGGTCCGTTCCGTCCCGGCCCCGAGTACGGCGTCGCGGGCCAGCAGCCTGCTCCGAGCCGGAAACCCGCGCGCAAGCCACTTGGGCGCAAACTCTGGACCGGCGTGCTCATCGGTGCGGTCGCCGCATCGCTCATCGCCGTCCCGCTCACCCTCCTCTCGGTCGGTCGCCTGTTCACGCCGATGCTCGACCGCGGCTCGGTGCAGACCGGTGTGGCCGAGGTGCTCAAGCAGGACTTCGGCCTCGCAGACGTCGAGAAGGTCGAGTGCCCGAGCGATCAGCCGGCCACGACCGGGACACAGTTCGAGTGCACGTTCTCGTACAACGCGAAGAGCTACCCGGTGGCCGTCGAGGTCATCAACGACCAGGGGCAGTACCGCGTCGGGATCGACGCGCCGAAGTAGCACGGTGTCGGCACCGGCGTCCCCTCGAGCGACGACGGTGCCGACGGCTTCGCCACGGACCGGGTGGTACGCTGGGCGAATGTTGTCCGGGCTGCTCCTCCTTCCCAGCCGCGACGAGGCCTAGATCCAGGCTCCCTCGTCGCGGAGGTCGCTGACGCCTGACCACTCATCGTTTGAAGGAATTCCACGACATGTCGCAGCTGAACGCCGATCCGTCCGTCCCGAGCATTCCCGAGCACCCGCGCACGCTCGCCGAGAAGGTCTGGGACGACCACCTCGTCGTCAAGGGTGAGGACGGCACGCCCGACCTCATCTACATCGACCTGCACCTCGTCCACGAGGTGACGAGCCCGCAGGCCTTCGACGGTCTCCGCCTGGCCGACCGGCCGCTGCGTCGCGTCGACCTCACGATCGCGACCGAGGACCACAACACCCCGACGCTCGCGATCGACAAGCCGATCGCCGACCTCACCAGCCGCACGCAGATCGAGACCCTCCGTCGCAACGCCGCGGAGTTCGGGGTGCGGATCCACTCCCTCGGCGACCTCGATCAGGGGATCGTGCACGTCGTCGGGCCGCAGCTCGGCCTCACGATGCCCGGGATCACGGTGGTCTGCGGCGACTCGCACACCTCGACCCACGGCGCCTTCGGGGCCATGGCCTTCGGCATCGGCACCAGCGAGGTCGAGCACGTCATGGCCACGCAGACGCTGCCGCTGAAGCCGTTCAAGACCATGGCGATCACCGTCGAAGGCACGTTGCGGCCGGGCGTGACCGCGAAGGACATCATCCTCGCCGTCATCGCGAAGATCGGCACCGGCGGCGGGCAGGGCTACGTCCTCGAATACCGCGGCTCGGCGATCCGTGCGCTCTCCATGGAGGGCCGCATGACGATCTGCAACATGTCGATCGAGGCCGGTGCCCGTGCCGGCATGGTCGCCCCGGACCAGATCACCTACGACTACCTGCAGGGCCGCCCGCACGCTCCGACCGGAGCCGACTGGGACGAAGCCGTCGCCTACTGGGACACCCTCGCGACCGATGAAGGCGCCGCCTTCGACGCCGAGGTCTTCCTCGACGCCGACGCGCTGGAACCCTTCGTCACCTGGGGCACCAACCCGGGCCAGGGCGTCTCGCTCAGCGAGAACGTTCCCGACCCCGCGGCCATCGCCGACCCGAACGAGCGCTCCGCCGCCGAGCGCGCGCTGGAGTACATGGCACTCGAAGCCGGTACCCCGATGAAGGAGATCCCGGTGGACGCGGTCTTCATGGGCTCCTGCACGAACAGCCGGATCGAAGACCTGCGGGCGTTCGCATCCGTCATCGAGGGCCGCACGAAGGCCGAGGGTGTGCGAGTGATGGTGGTCCCGGGTTCCGCCCGGGTTCGGATCGAGGCGGAGGCCGAGGGGCTCGACAAGATCATCACCGACTTCGGTGCGGAGTGGCGGTTCGCCGGATGCTCCATGTGCCTCGGGATGAACCCCGATCAGCTCGCTCCGGGGGAGCGCTGCGCCTCGACGTCGAACCGCAACTTCGAGGGTCGCCAGGGCAAGGGCGGCCGCACGCACCTCGTCTCACCGCTCGTCGCCGCGGCGACCGCCATCCGAGGCACGCTCTCCAGCCCGGCCGATCTCGAGGTCGAGCCCGGCAGACACGCGGCCACCGAGCAGGAAGGCGTGCACGCCTGATGGACAAGTTCACGACCGTCACCGGCGTCGCCGCTCCGATGCGGCGCTCCAACGTCGACACCGATCAGATCATCCCCGCCGTCTACCTGAAGCGCGTCACGAAGACGGGCTTCGAGGACGCACTCTTCGCCGGATGGCGCCAGGACCCCGACTTCATCCTGAACCAGCCGGCCTACCAGGGCGCGAGCATCCTCGTCGCCGGGCACGACTTCGGCACCGGCTCGTCGCGTGAGCACGCCGTGTGGGCCTTGCGCGACTTCGGGTTCAAGGTCGTCGTGTCGTCCCGCTTCGGCGACATCTTCCGCGGCAACTCCGGGAAGCAGGGCCTCCTGGCCGCCCAGGTCACGGAGGAAGAGCTCGAGCAGCTCTGGGCTGCGATCGAAGCCGCTCCCGGCTCCGATTCCGTCGTCGACCTCATCACCCGCACCATCACGGTCGGCGATCTCACGGTTTCGTTCCAGGTCGACGATTACACTCGGTGGCGGCTCATCGAAGGACTCGATGACATCGGGCTGACGCTCCGTAGCGAGGAGCAGATCACCGCGTTCGAAGCCCGGCGGCCGAACTGGCTGCCCCGCACCATTCCCGTCAAGTAGCAAGGCAGTAGGTACCGGTTTGAATTCACTCGTCCAGGCGTCACAGGCGGCAGGCTCGTCGGTCGGACTCGATGTCGACCGCATCACGATCAACGGCGGTATCCCGCTCCGGGGCCGCATCGAGGTCAAGGGTGCCAAGAACCTCGTGACCAAGGCGATGGTGGCGTCGCTGCTCGGCGAGAACGTCAGCGTCCTGCGCAACGTGCCGAACATCAGCGACGTCCGGGTGGTCCGCTCCCTGCTCGAGATCCACGGCGTGGACGTGACGGAGGGCGAGAACCCGAACGAGCTCCGCCTCGACCCGACCAACGTCGAGTCCGCCCACATGGAGGAGATCGACGCGCACGCCGGCTTCTCCCGGATCCCGATCCTGTTCTGCGGGCCGCTGCTCCACCGCCTCGGGGCGGCGTTCATCCCCGACCTCGGAGGCTGCCGCATCGGCGACCGCCCCATCGACTTCCACCTCGACGCGCTCCGCAAGTTCGGCGCGGTCGTGGAGAAGCTCCCGCAGGGCATCCGTCTCTCGGCCCCGAACGGTCTCCACGGGACGACGGTGCATCTCCCGTACCCGAGCGTCGGCGCCACGGAGCAGGTCCTGCTCACGGCGGTCCGTGCCAAGGGCACCACAGAACTCAAGGGTGCGGCGATCGAGCCGGAGATCATGGATCTCATCGCCGTCCTCCAGAAGATGGGCGCGATCATCTCCTACGAGCCGAACCGCGTGATCCTCATCGAAGGCGTGGACAAGCTTGAGGGGTACGACCACACGGCCATCGGCGACCGCAACGAGGCCGCGAGCTGGGCGTCGGCCGCGCTCGCGACCGACGGCGACGTCTTCGTCGGCGGCGCGAAGCAGCAGGACATGATGACGTTCCTCAACATCTTCCGCAAGGCCGGTGGCGGGTTCGACATCACCGACGACGGCATCCGGTTCTACCGTAAGGAGGAGCTGAAGCCCGTGGTCATCGAGACCGACGTGCACCCCGGCTTCATGACGGACTGGCAGCAGCCTCTCATCGTCGCGCTGACGCAGGCGACGGGCGAGTCGATCGTCCACGAGACCGTCTACGAGAACCGCTTCGGCTTCACGGACGCGCTCAACACCATGGGCGCGAACATCGTCGTGCACCCCAACGGGCTGTCGGGTACGCCTCGTCGGGTGCCGCGGCGCAACCTCGAGCAGGCCGCCGTGATCAACGGACCGACTCCGTTGCACGGTGCCGACATCGAGGTACCCGACCTCCGCGGTGGCTTCAGCCACCTCATCGCGGCGCTCACCGCCGAGGGCAAGTCGACGGTCAGCAACGTCGGCATCATCAGCCGTGGGTACGAGAACTTCATCGTGAAGCTCCAGCAGCTCGGTGCTGACTTCGTCCTCGAAACGAAGTAGTCCGCCGTGGGGGTGGAACGGTCGAGGCCGTCGATCTACTGGTTGCTGTCGTCGATCGCGATCCCGCCGTTCAGTGCTCTCGTCAAGCTCCGCGTCCGGCACGGCGAACGCCTGCCGCAGGAGGGGCCGTTCATCCTGTCGCCCAACCACGACAGCGAGTTCGACCCGCTGATCATGGGCGTGGCCGTCTGGCGGCTCGGGCGACAGCCCCGCTTCATGGCGAAGGGCAGTCTGTTCAAGGTCCCGGTGGTCGGGTGGTTGTTGCGGAAGTCCGGCCAGATCCCCGTCGAGCGCGAGGGTTCCGCCCGCGGGATGGACCCGGTCAGCGCTGCAGCACACCTGACCGAACGCGGTCAGGGCGTCGTCGTATACCCCGAGGGTTCGCTCACCCGTGATCCGGGCCTGTGGCCGATGCGCGGGCGCACCGGCGCGGTCCGGATCGCCCTCACGCACGGCCTGCCGATCATCCCCGCGGCGCACTGGGGCACGCAGGAGGTCATGCCCCGGTACGGCAAGCTGCGGGTGTTCCCCTTGCGGAAGCGCGTCGAGGTCGCCATCGGCGAGCCGGTGGACCTCTCGGCCTTCGCCGGGCGGCAGCTAGACTCGAAGACGCTGAACGAGGCGACCGAGGTCGTCATGCAGGCCATCACCGCCCTCTGCGAGGAACTGCGCGGTGCCCAAGCTCCCACGGAGCGTTGGGATCCCTCGAAACACCAGCAGAAGGAGACAGGCCGCTTTGAGTCCTAGGAACGTTCCGCAACCACCGGCCGCCACGAGGGTCGCCGTGCTCGGAGCGGGCAGCTGGGGCACGACGTTCGGCAAGATCCTCGCAGACGGTGGCTCCGACGTGGTCATGTGGGCCAGACGGCCCGAGCTCGCCCGCGAGATCACCGAGGCCAAGCGCAACAGCGACTACCTGCCCGGGATCAATCTGCCGATGCGGATGACGGCGACCGCGAGCATGGTCGACGCCGTGCGCGGTGCCTCGGTCGTGTTCCTGTCCGTCCCGAGCCAGTCCCTGCGCGACAACCTCATCGCGCTCCGCCCGCACCTCGAGGACGGCACCATCGTCGTCTCGCTCATGAAGGGCGTCGAGCGTCGCAGCGGATCCCGGATGAGCGAGGTCATCCGCGAGACCCTCGACATCGACCCGTCACGCATCGCCGTCGCCTCGGGCCCCAACCTCGCGCTCGAGATCGCCCGCGAGCAGCCGACGGCCGCCGTGATCTCCTCGGAGAGCCTCGAGACGGCGCAGACGGTCGCGCTCCTCGCGCGCAACCGGTACTTCCGCAGTTTCGTGAACACCGACGTCATCGGCACCGAGTTCGGCGGTGTGCTCAAGAACCTCATCGCCGTCGCGATCGGCATCGTCGACGGCGTCGGCTACGGCGAGAACACGAAGGCCTCCATCATCACGCGCGGGTTGGTCGAGATGACCGACTTCGCGGTGGCCCACGGCGCGCAGCCGGAGACCCTCTCGGGCCTGGCCGGGCTCGGCGACCTCATCGCGACCTGCCAGTCGCCGCTGTCCCGCAACAACACGGCGGGGCGTCTCCTCGGCCAGGGGTATCAGTTCGACGACGTCGTCAAACAGATGCAGCAGACCGCGGAGGGGCTCGCGTCCGTGGCGCCGGTGCTCGAGCTGGCCAAGGCGAAGGGGGTCGCGATGCCCATCGTCGAACAGGTCAAGCAGGTGCTCGACGGCACGCTCGACCCGAAGGACATCGCACCGCACCTCACGACCGACGACGACGAACCCCAGGGGGAGAGAAGCAACGATGACGCACAAGACCGGAGTGGTGGTGCTCTTTGGAGGCCGTTCAAGCGAGCACTCGATCAGCTGCGCAACGGCGGGCGGCGTCCTCGCCGCGATTGACCGCGAACGGTACGACGTCTACCCGGTCGGGATCGCCCACGACGGCTCGTACGTCCTCGAGGTCGACGACCCGAGCCGGTACGCGCTCGACCCCGCGCACTTGCCGGAGGTCGACCCCTCGCGGCCGGCCGTGCGCTGGCCTGAGCGCATCGGCAGCCGTGAGCTGACCGTCGTCGGGGAGGACGGCGTCCCGTTCACCCTCGGCCCCATCGACATCGTCTTCCCGATCCTCCACGGTCGGTTCGGCGAGGACGGCACCGTGCAGGGCATGCTCGAGCTCGTCGACCTCCCGTACGTCGGCTCCGGCGTCCTCGCGTCCTCCCTCGGCATGGACAAGCACTTCACGAAGACGGTGCTCCAGGCCGCCGGGATCGCCGTCGCCCCGTGGGTGCGGTTCACCGCCCACGACTGGGCCACGGCACCCGAGGAGGTGCTCGTGTCGCTCGGATCGCTCGGGTCACCGGCGTTCGTGAAGCCGGCGCGAGCCGGTTCGAGCGTCGGCGTGTCGAAGGTGTCGACGCCGGACGCGTTCCGTGCGGCGATCGAACTGGCCCTCGCCGAGGACTCGACCGTGCTCGTCGAGACCGGTCTGGTGGGCCGCGAGGTCGAATGTGCGGTCCTCGAGTCCCTCCCCGGCGAGGCACCTCGGGTCTCGGTGGCCGGCGAGGTCGTCGTGACCGGACGCGACTTCTACGATTTCGAGGCGAAGTACCTCGACGCCCCCGGTATCGAGCTCGTCTGCCCCGCCGATCTTCGTCCCGAGCAGTTGTCGGAGATGCAGGACCTTTCTCGTCGGGCGTTCGAGGCGTTGGGCTGCGCGGGGCTCGCCCGGGTCGACTTCTTCCTGACCGCGGACGGCTTCGTCGTCAACGAGGTCAACACCATGCCGGGGTTCACCCCGATCTCGATGTTCCCGAGCTGCTGGTTGGCCTCGGGGCTCAGCTACCCCGAGCTCATCACCGAGCTGATCGAGGTCGCGCGCGCCCGCTCCTGAACGCAGCGGCGCCGGAACGGTCAGCCGTCGGTGGGGATCGGGAGGTCGGCGTCGCCGAGGGCGGTGCACTTCCCGGTGACCGGGAGCACGGACACGGCAGGCGCCAGATCGGCCAGGACGGTGCTGCTGGCGACGGCGTCGCCGTCGAGCACGATCTCGACCGCGGGCGTGCGCCCGAAGGTGGTGAACCGGTAGTTCGGCGCGTCGGCGTCGTCGATGATCCAGTCGACGCCGTTCACCGACTGGCACTGCTGCGTGGTCGGGCCGGGGATCGCGACGCCGCAGTGCAGGAGGACCGTCGCGGGATCGCCCCAGGCGCCGGTGGCCTGAGCGTCGGTCCCTCGCTCGGGCAGTTCGGCGACGACGTCGGGCAGACGCACCGTGACCTCAGCGCACTGCGGGTTGTTCGCATCTGCGGCGGGTTCGAGCGCGACGGCGGGCGCGCAGCCGGCGAGGGCCAGGGTTGCGGCTGCGGCGAGGGCGGTGGCGAGGAGCACACGAATCGGGGACATCGCCCACCAGGCTACCGTTGATCCCATGAACGAGTCTGGGAGCGCGTCCGACGATCACGGAACGGTCGGGCCCTGTGTCGGGGACCTCGCCGAGGGGGAGCTGCTCGAGCGCATCTTCCCTCGCCTGCCGCACGCCGACGCCGAACTCCTCGGGCCGGGTGACGATGCCGCGGTCGTCCTGGCGCCGGACGGTCGGTTCGTCGTCACGACGGACACGATGATCCATGGGCCGGACTTCCGGCTGGCGTGGTCGAGCGCCCACGACCTGGGGTGGAAGGCTGCGGCCAGCAACCTGGCGGACGTCGCGGCGATGGGGGCGCGTCCGACGGCACTCGTCGTCGCACTCGCCATGCCCAAGCACCTGCCGGTCGCCGTGCTCGACGGGTTCGCAGAAGGACTGCGCGACGCCTGTGCCGAGCTCGCGCCCGGCTGCGGTGTCGTCGGCGGCGATCTGGCCGTGTCCGACGTCTTCATGATCGCGGTGACGGCGTTCGGCGACCTGGAGGGTCGTGCCCCCGTCCGACGTGACGGAGCGCGACCCGGCGACGTGGTCGCGGTCGCGGGGGAATTGGGCTCGGCTGCGGCAGGTCTGCGACTCCTCTTCTCGCGTGGGGTCGACACCGACGGCGTGCCTTCGGCCGAGGCAGCATCCGTCCTACGACGCGATCACCCGGTCGAGGTGGAGGCACAACTCGCGCCACGGCCACCGATCGCTGCCGGGGTCGTCGCCGCCGTCGCCGGTGCCACGGCGATGCTCGACCTGTCGGACGGGCTCGCGCTCGATGCCGGTCGCCTCGCGCGGGCGAGTGGGGTCGCGATCGACCTGCGGGCCGAGGACCTGGGTGCCGATGTGGCGCTCGCCCTCGCCGGTGGCGAGGACCACTCCCTCCTGGCGACGTTCCCGGCCGCCACCACGATCCCCGCCGGCTTCCGGACCATCGGCACGGCCCGGACCGGTGCCGGGGTCCTCGTCGACGGTGTGGCCTACGACGGTCGCGCCGGTTGGGACCCCTACCGCGACTGGGACGACGCGTCCGGTTGAGCGGTGTTCCCGGCCGTTGTGGCGCGAGGACCGTGCGGTGACGCGGTGACGGTGACGCGGTGACTCAGACCGGCGTGATCCACCAGACGACGGTCTCGCCGTAGGTGCTCTTCCGCAGGACCTCGAGCGCGGCGGGAAGGGTCGGTTCGGGCGAGCGGGAGCTCCGCTCGACGAGCACGAGCCCGTCGTCGGTTACCAGACCGACGAGCGCGGCGAGGTTGGCCGTGAGCTCCGCCTCGGGGAGGTCGTACGGGGGATCGATGAAGACGAGGTCGGACGGGACCGTCGCCGCGGACAGATAGGCGGCGACCGACTTGGCGTGCACCGTGATGCGTGGTGCCGCGCCGCGAGGCGCTGCCGAGGTCACGATCCTCGCGTTGTCCCGACACAGCTTCGCGGCCTCCGACCCCCGGTCGACGAGGGTGACCACGGCGGCACCCCGGCTGGCGCACTCGAGCCCCAGCGACCCCGAGCCTGCGTACAGGTCGAGCACCTCGGCGCCGGCGATCACGTCGCGGGCCTCCAGCGCGGAGAAGAGCGCCTCGCGGACGCGATCGCTCGTCGGTCGTGTCCCGCTGCCCGGGACCCGGATCGTGCGTGATCCGGCGAAACCCGAGATGATCCTGATGCCGGCCATGGTCCCATCCTCGCAGGCCGCGCGGAGCCGGGCGAACCGCGGTGTCCGAGGTGCCGAATAGAATCGACGGCATGACGGGGATCGAGCTGGGCACGAAGCTCGGTGGCGTCCTCGGCGGTCGCACGGCGACGGCGTTGCAGAAGGCGTTCGGTGTCGAGACCGTCGGCGACCTCCTCGAGCACTATCCACGCCGTTACGCGCGTCGGGGTGAACTGACGGCCATCGGCCAGTTGCCACTCGGGGAGGACGTCACGATCGTCGCCGACGTGGTCGAGGTCCGCGACCGGGAGATGAAGCAGCGCAAGGGCTCCATCCTCGAGGTGGTCATCTCCGATGGCCAGGGCCGCCTGAACCTCACGTTCTTCAACCAGAAGTGGCGGGCGAACGAACTCCGGCCCGGACTCCGCGGCATCTTCGCCGGCAAGGTCGGTGATTACCGCGGCAGCTACCAGCTCGCACATCCGCAGTACCAGCTCTTCCCCGACGACGCCGAGGCACCGGCGCTCGCGGACGCCCAGGCGAAGGCGTGGTCGGAGGCGCCCATCCCGATCTACCCGGCGACGAGCACGATCACGAGCTGGAACCTCAGGCAGTCCGTGGAACTGGTCCTCGACGCGTTGCCGCCGCAAGAGGACCCGGTCCCGCGGTCGGTCCGTGCCGCGAGGGGTGAGCTCTCCTTCGACGCCGCCATCCGGGCGGTGCACCGCCCGGCGGTCGACCGCGACTGGCAGCGTGGCCGGCGCAGTCTGCGGTACCAGGAGGCGTACCTCCTGCAGACGGCCCTGCTCCAGCAGCGCGCGGCCACCCGTGCCCTGGCGGCCGAACCCCGCGTGCCGAAAGCCGGCGGCTACCTCGAGCGCCTCGATGCCGCGCTCCCGTTCGAGCTGACCGGCGACCAGCAGACGGTCGGCACGGAGATCGCGGCCGACCTCGCGCAGCCCAATCCGATGAACCGGCTCGTCCAGGGCGAGGTCGGTTCGGGCAAGACGCTCGTCGCCCTCCGGGCCATGGCGGCCGTCGCCGACAGCGGGGGACAGTCGGTGCTACTGGCGCCCACCGAGGTCCTCGCGGCGCAGCACCTGCGGTCGATCGTCCGTTCGCTCGGGCCCGACCTCTCGGCCGAGCTCATGCCGACGCTGCTCACCGGCCAGCTGCCGACCTCCGATCGCAAACGGGCGCTGCTGCGGATCGTCGCAGGCCAGGCCCGGATCGTGATCGGGACGCACGCGCTGCTGGGTGACGCCGTGACCTTCGCTGATCTGGGGATGGTCGTCGTCGACGAACAGCACCGCTTCGGCGTGGAGCAGCGCGACCAGCTCCGTCAGAAGGGACGCACACCGCCGCACGTCCTCGTACTGACCGCGACGCCGATCCCACGGACCGTGGCCATGACCGTCTTCGGCGACCTCGACGTCAGCATCATCAAGGAGCTGCCACGCGGGCGGCAGGGGATCGAGAGCTTCGTGGTCGCCCTGGCCGATCACCCGCGGTGGATCTCCCGCGTCTGGGAGCGCCTCGCCGAGGAACTCGCGCAGGGGCGGCAGGGGTTCGTGGTGTGCCCGGCGATCGACGCCAAGGAGGTCGAGCCCGGTGAGGAACTCGAGGAGGACGCCGACCCGGCGCGCCCGATCGCGTCCGTGCTCACCACGGTGGAGCAGCTGCGTACCCACCCGCTGCTCGCCTCCCGACGCATCGACGTCCTCCACGGCCGGATGAGCGCGGAGGAGAAGGACCGGACGATGCGGACCTTCGCGGCCGGTGAGATCGACGTGCTCGTGGCGACGACGGTCATCGAGGTGGGCGTCGACGTCCCCAACGCCTCGACGATGGTCGTGCTCGACGCGGAGCGCTTCGGGGTGTCGCAGCTCCACCAGCTCCGCGGACGCGTCGGCCGAGGCGGCGTCCCGGGTCTGTGTCTGCTCGTCACCGCGGCGGAGGCGGAGAGCACCGCACGCGAGCGCGTCGACGCGGTGGCCGCGACGCTCGACGGCTTCGACCTCGCGCAGGTCGACCTCGAACTGCGGCGCGAGGGCGACGTCCTCGGCAGCATGCAGTCGGGCGGGCGGTCCTCGCTCAAGCTGCTCCGGGTCGTGCACGACAGCGAGGTCATCATCGAGGCGCGGGCGGATGCCGCCGAGCTCCTCGACACCGATCCCGACCTCGCCGACCACCCGGTGCTGGCCGAAGCGCTCCGCCGGCGCCTCGACGAATCCGATCGCGCCGCGCTCGCCAAGAACTGAGCACCGATAGGCTGGCGGCATGAAGCGGATCGCCGTCGTCCCCGGATCGTTCGACCCAGTCACCCTCGGTCACCTGGATGTCATCGAGCGGGCGGCGCGCATCTTCGACGAACTGCACGTGCTGGTCGTGCACAATCCCGACAAGTCCGCGCTACTGCCGATGCCGCAGCGGGTGTCCTTGCTCGAGCGCTCCATCGCCGACGGCGGGTTGCCCGACAACATCGTCGTCGCACAGTGGAACGTCGGCCTGCTCGTCGACTACTGCACGGACGTCGGCGCGAGCGTACTCGTGAAGGGCATCCGCTCGCAGGTCGACGTCGCGTACGAGACGCCCATGGCCATCATGAACCGCAGCCTCGCCGGCGTGGAGACGGTCTTCCTCCTGCCTGATCCGGCACACGCGCACGTCTCCAGTTCACTCGTCCGGCAGGTGGCCGCGCTCGGTGGCGATGTCAGCCCGTACGTCCCGCAGGTGGTGGCGACCTTCCTCCAGGAGGGCTAGGGCGTCCTCCCGGTCGGGTTCGGCGTAGAATCGTCGATCGTGACTAGGAAGAGAACGAACAATTCGCCGTTCAGCGTCAACGTGCGCGATCTGGTGAACCGTCCCGGGGAGATGCGCGAGCACGACCTCGAGGTGGTGCTCGCCGAGCGCTGGGGCGAGGGTCTGGTCGCCGTCCAGGAGGGCACGACGCTCTCCGAGCAGGTGCGTCTCGAATCCGTTCACGAGGGGATCCTCGTGACCGTCGACGTCGACGCACTGGCGACCGGCGAGTGCGGACGCTGCCTCCGCGACATCGAACTGCCTGTCGAAGTCGAGATTCAGGAACTTTTCGCGTATCCTAATTCGGAAGCGTCTGACTTCGAGGTTCACGACGACCACGTGGATCTTGAACCTCTGGTCAGAGATGCGGTAGTTCTCGCATTGCCGTTTCAGCCGGTGTGCCAGCCGGATTGCCCCGGACTCGACCCCGAGACCGGTGAGCGGCTGGCCGAACGTCCGGAACGACACCCTCACGACGTCGCAGATCCTCGCTGGTCTGCGCTCGCGGGCTTGTCCTCAGACTCCGTACTTGACACAGACGCCAGTAGCGCCCAGCGCGCCGCTGCAGACACAGAAGAGAGATAGATCATGGCTGGAAACCCCCCGAAGCGGAAGGTCTCGCGCTCGAACACCCGCTCGCGTCGCTCGCAGTGGAAGGCCGCCGTGCCGACGCTCGTGAAGACGGTGGAGAACGGCCGCGTCACGTACAGCCTGCCGCACCGCGCCAAGGTCGTCGAGGACTCGCAGGGCACCGCCCTGTACCTCGAGTACAAGGGCCGCAAGGTCGCAGACGTCTGATCCGCGCGTTGAACGTCCGCGTTCGAACAGCGTGAACACGAATCATTCCGACCACACCGGAATCGGCTCCGTATCGGAGACCGATCCCGGTGTGGTCGTTTTCGCACGGCAACTGGGTGTCGACGTCTCGTACGAGCTGCTCGACCTGGCGCTGACGCACCGCTCGTACGCGTACGAGCACGGTGGACTCCCGCACAACGAGCGCCTCGAGTTCCTCGGCGACTCGATCCTCGGGCAGGCCGTCACCGTCATGCTCTATCGCGACTTCCCGCACCTCGACGAAGGGCAGCTGGCGAAGCGACGTGCGAGCCTCGTCTCGACGATCGCGCTCGCTGAGGTCGCACGCTCGATCGGTCTGGGCGAGCGGATCAAGCTCGGCAAGGGCGAGGACCAGACCGGTGGCCGCGACAAGGCGTCCATCCTGGCCGACACGATGGAGGCGGTCATCGGCGCGACGTATCTGTCGGCCGGTCCCGACGCGGCGACGGCACTCGTCCTGCGGCTGGTGAACCCCCTGCTCGAGAACCCTGAGCGGTTCGGTGCGGCGATGGACCCGAAGACGAGCCTCCAGGAGGCCGCCGCGGCCATCGGTGCGCCGGCGCCCGTCTACGAGATCGCCAGCTCCGGCCCCGACCACAACCGACGGTTCGTCGCGACGGTCACCGTGGGCACCGCCGTCACGGCGACGGGCTCCGGCACGAGCAAGAAGCACGCCGAGATGGCCGCGGCCCTGGAAGCCTGGTCGAGGATCAGTGCCGGAACTCCCTGAGGTCGAGGTCGTCCGCGCCGGCTTGGAGCCCGCCGTCAGCGGGGCGACGATCGCCGGCGTCGAGGTCTTCGACGAACGCTCCCTGCGCCGCCACGCGAGTGGTGTCGCCGACTTCACCGCACGGCTGACGGGGCGGACCATCCGATCGGCCGTCCGACGCGGGAAGTTCCTCTGGTTCCCTCTCGACGACGATGAGGCGATCGTCGGTCACCTGGGCATGAGCGGGCAGATGCTGCTCCGGTCACCTGGCGATGACGCCGACCGACTCCTGCGCATCCGCTTGCAGTTGGAGCATCCCGAGCACGGCGAGCTCTGGCTGCACTTCGTGGACCAGCGGATCTTCGGCTCCATGGCAGTGACCGCGCTCGTCCCGACGACGGACGGAGCCGCAGGTGGGTTCGGCGACGAGGTCGCGATGGTGCCCGACCAGGTCGCTCACATCGCCCGCGACCCGATGGACCCGGCCTTCGACGACGCCGTCTTCCTCCGACGACTGCGCGAGAAACGCACCGGTGTGAAGCGGGCGCTCCTCGATCAGACCCTGGTCAGCGGGATCGGCAACATCTACGCGGACGAGTCGCTCTGGGCGGCGCGCATCCACCCCGAGCAGGAGACCGCCCGTCTCGGGCTCGGACGCGCCGGCCGGCTGCTCGAAGAGGTCCGCTCCGTGCTCGCCAAGGCCCTCGCCGAGGGCGGGACGAGCTTCGACGCCCAGTACGTGAACGTCAACGGTCAGGCGGGGTACTTCGCCCACAGCCTGAACGCCTACGGCCGGCAGGGCAAACCGTGCGCGCGCTGCGGCACGCTCATCGTCCGCGAGCAGTTCATGAACCGGGGCTCGCACCGCTGTCCCGTGTGCCAGCGCCGCACCTGACGATCAGTCGCTGCGGGGGAGTCGGCGCTGCCACTCTCCGGAGTAGCCGACGATGCGGAAACCGAGTCGGTCGTTGATCGCGAGCATGTGCGCGTTCTCGTCGGCGTTCCAGGTGTAGATCCGGGACCGATCGGGTGCCTGATCGGCGAGTGCGAGGAGGTTCGCCGCCTTCATCCAGAGTCCGAGGCCGTGTCCCCGGTGGTCGGCGAGCACGAGCGTGTCCCACTGCTCCGCGTGTTCCTTGCCCTCGCCGAGGACGAGCTCGCTGTACCCGGCGACCGTGCCGCTGTCGCGGTGGACGGCGGCGACGACGATCGCGTGGTCGCCAGACGCCGCCAGCTGGTCCTCGCGGGCGCGGACCCGCTCGGGCGTCCAGACCTCGGGGTCGAGCTCCAGATCGGCGGCCGGGATGTCCGTCGCCATGTGTTCGCGGGCCGTCGCGAGCGAGCCGAGCAGCTCGTCGGGGGTGCGATCCAACCAGTGCACGAGGCGGTACTCGTGCCCGGCTCGGGCGGTCGACGCAGCGACGATGTCCGGCAGCTCCCCGAGCGTCGTGGCGAGGTCGCAGCGGTTGGTCCGCTCGACCTGCGCGAGGGCGTATCCACGATCGAGCATGAACCGGCTGGCCGCGGCGTTCGCGGGGATCGCCTGTTCGCCGACGCTCGCACCGAGGAGCGGTTCGCCGGCCGGGATGTCGTCGACGGCGTGCTGGGTGAAGGCGGTCACCGTCGGGCGGCCGGCCGCGAGGGCCCGTCGCTCCAACTCCGACAGGAGCGCTGTGCCGATCCCACGACGACGCGCCTCGGGGAGGACACCGACGTCCAGGGAGGCCGTCACCGCGTCGGCCTCGGTGCCATACCCGAGCCAGCCGCGACCGACCACACGGCCGTCGAGGACGGCGGCGAGCAGGACGCGTCGCTGAAACCGCTGGTCGCGGTACTCGGGAAGGGTCATGGCGGAGGTCAGGGCGAAGTCGTCGGTGGACCAGATCTCCGCTTCGAGCGTGTTCGCGACCTCCTGGACCGCTTCGAACACGGCTGAGCTCCCGGACGCCGGGATCTCCACCTCGTCGATCGTGACGCGCATCGTCGCCTCCCTCCCACACCAGACCGTCCTGGGTGATGCGGTCCATGGTACGACCGCCCCGGCGGGCCGGCACAGCGTGGTGTCCCTCGTCCGTCCGCGGATTCGCTACCGTAGTGCACAGCATCCGCGACGCGGGAGAGGAGGTGCGCGTGTACCTGAAGAGCCTGACGCTCAAAGGGTTCAAGTCCTTCGCGCACCCCACCACCTTCGCGTTCGAGCAGGGCGTCACCTGCGTCGTGGGTCCCAACGGCTCCGGCAAGTCGAACGTCGTCGACGCGCTCGCCTGGGTGATGGGCGAGCAGGGGGCGAAGACCCTCCGCGGCGGCAAGATGGAGGACGTCATCTTCGCCGGCACGTCGACCAGGGGACCGCTCGGTCGAGCCGAGGTCACGCTCACCATCGACAACAGCGACGGCGCACTGCCCATCGAGTACACCGAGGTGACGATCAGCCGCACCCTGTTCCGCAACGGCGGGAGCGAGTACGCCATCAACGGCGACACGTGCCGGTTGCTCGACGTCCAGGAGCTCCTGAGCGACTCCGGTCTGGGCCGCGAGATGCACGTCATCGTCGGACAGGGGCAGCTCGACGCGGTGCTGCGGGCGACGCCCGAGGAGCGACGCGGCTTCATCGAGGAGGCGGCCGGCATCCTGAAGCACCGCCGACGCAAGGAGAAGACGCTCCGGAAGCTCGAGGCGATGCAGACCAACCTCACGCGGTTGAGCGACCTCGCCGGCGAGATCCGCCGGCAGCTGAAGCCGCTCGGTCGTCAGGCGGAGATCGCCCGGGAGGCGCAGACGATCGCCGCGGTCGTCCGCGACGCCCGCGCTCGGATCCTCGCGGACGACGTCGTGGGCCTCCGGCGTTCCCTCGACGAGCACAACCGCTCGGAGAGTGAGCGCCACAGCGAGCGCCTCGTCCTCCAGGAGCAGCTGGAACAGGCGGAACTGCGGATCAACCGGATCGAGCAGGCACAACTCGGCGACGCGGTCGACGACGCCCGCCGGATCACCTTCGAGCTCGAGAGCGTGCAGGAGCGCCTCCGGAACCTGTACACGCTCGCCAATCAGCGGCTCGCACTCCTCGGCTCTTCGACGGACGCGACGGCCGCCGAACCCCGGATCACGAAGCAGATGGTCGCCGACGCGACCGCGGAGATCGACGGACTGCGGGTGGCGGTCGCCGACGCGGAGCGCGCGTTGCAGGAGGCGCAGGCGGACACCCGCGCGAAGCGCGCCGCACTCGACGCGGTGGACGTCGAGATCGCAGCGCAGAGCGCGCTCGTGTCACGACACGACCTGGAGCTCTCCAAGCTCGCGGGTGCCGTCGACGCCGCCGGGTCCAAACTCGCCGCGGTCCGTGGCGAGGCGTTGCGCCAGCAGAACGCGATCGACGCCGCTGCCCTCCGTCTGGACGCCGCGCGGCTGGAGTATGAAGCGCTCGAGGACGACCCGACCCTGGCGGACGCCGCCGACTCCGGACTCGACGACGCCTACGAGGCGGCCCAGCGCGGCGCAGCGGAGGCCGAAGGGGAGATCGAGGGCCTGCGCGAGCAGCTCCACACCCTCGAACGTGAACGCGATTCGCTCGGCGCCAAGACCAGTGCACTCTCGCGCGCCCTCGACCTCAAGACCGGCTCGGCCGAGCTCGCTGCGAGCGGTCTCGACGGGATCGACGGGATCGTCGCGGACCGGGTGCAGGTCCGACCCGGCCACGAGTCGGCTGTGGCCGCAGCGCTCGGCACGCTCGCGGAGGCCGCCGTCGCCGTCGACCGGCACGCTGCCCGTCGGGCGCTCGATCACGCGGCCGACCAGGAGCTCGGCCGGGTCGAGATCGTCATCGCCGACGGTGCGCGAGACGTCCCGGACGTGCCCGCCGGGTTCACCTCGGCTGCCGAGCTGGTGGATGCCCCTCCGGGCGTGCTGGGGATCCTCGCCTCGGTCCTCGTCGTCGACTCGCTCGACGACGCGATCGCGGCGTACGACCGACTCGGCTCGTCGCTCAGCGCGTTCACCCTCGTGACCCGCGACGGCGCAGTGGTAACGGACAGCATCGTCCGCGGGGGGAGCGGCGGAGCGCAGAGTCGCATCGAGCTGCTGGCCGAGCGCGATGCTGCCGCCGATCGACACGGTGAGGTCGAGTCGCTCATCGAACGGGCGCGCTTCGCCCTGGCCGAGCAGCGCACGATCCTGCAGGAGGCGAAGCAGACCGCGCAGGCGGCGCTCAGCGCCCTCCGCGAGTTCGACGCCAACCGTGCCTCACAGGCCGAGCGCGTGAACCGGGTCACGGTCCGGTACGAATCCGCGCAGGCCGAACACGACCGCCTCCTCGCAGCTGCCGGGACGGCGGAGGCGGCCGTCGCCGACGCCGCTGCCGCCGTGGAGCGGGCCAAGCTGGACCACGACACCGCTCGCGCGCGTCCACGACCGCTCCTCGACGTGTCGGCACGCGACGGGCTCTCCGCCGAATTGGACGCGGCGCGCGAGGCCGAAGTGCAGCACCGCCTCCTCCTCGAGACCGCGCGCGAACGCGTGCGGGCGGAGGAGCTCGCGGTCGCGAACCTCGAGCGGCAGCGGCAGGCCGACCAGGCGGCAGCTGAGGAAGCGGCTCGGCGTGCCGTCATCCGTGCGCGCCAGGCCGCGGCCGCCACCGCCGTGACGGAGGCGCTCCCGCCCGTCCTCGACTCGGTCGACCGGTCGGTCACCGAGGCCCGCGTCGCGCTCGCGGCAGCCGAGGCGACGCGGTCCAGCCGGAACGCCGAGCTCGTGCGACTGCGCGGCGAGGAGCACACGCTCCGGCAGCGGCTGCAGGTCGTCACCGAGAGCGTCCACGGCCTCGAACTCCAGATCTACGAGAAGAAGCTCCACTTGTCCGGTCTGCTCGAGCGCGCCGGGTCGGAGCTGGGACTCGTCGAGGACGTTCTCGTCGCCGAGTACGGGCCCGAGGTTCCGGTGCCCGTCGACCCTCCGACACCCCGCGCGACCGCCCGCTCGGCTGTGCGAACGGCCGACGACACCGGTCCGGAGGTCTCGCCCGAGACGACGACGCCCGACTCGGACGAGGCGCCCGAGGCACTTGCCGACGGACCCGCGACGCCGGACGCCGAGCCGGAGGAGGAACCCACCGAGGAGTCGGACGACGTGCCGACGACGCCCTACGTCCGCGCCGAGCAGCAGAAGCGTCTGGCAGCAGCGGAGCGCACTTACGCCCAACTCGGACGGGTCAACCCGCTCGCGCTCGAGGAGTTCGCGGCACTCGAACAGCGCCACCGCTTCCTCACCGAACAGCTCGCCGACCTCACCAGCACCCGCGCCGACCTGCTGTCGATCATCGAGGACATCGACGGGAAGATGGAGGTCGTCTTCGCCTCGGCGTTCGCCGACACCGAAGCCGCCTTCACCGAGGTGTTCCCGATCCTGTTCCCCGGCGGCACGGGCAGCATCTCGCTCACCGACCCCGAGCACATGCTCACCACGGGCATCGAGGTGTCGGTCAAGCCCGCCGGCAAGAAGATCGAGCGCCTGTCGCTCCTGTCGGGCGGGGAGCGCTCGCTCGCCGCGGTCGCCCTCCTCATCGCCATCTTCAAAGCCCGACCGAGCCCGTTCTACATCATGGACGAGGTGGAGGCGGCCCTCGACGACGCGAACCTCGGGCGGCTCCTCACCATCTTCGAGGACCTCCGTCAGACGAGTCAGCTCATCGTCATCACGCACCAGAAGCGCACCATGGAGATCGCCGACGCCCTCTACGGCGTCTCGATGCGCCAGGACGGGGTGTCGGCCGTCGTCGGTCAGCGCGTGGTTGCGGAACGCGCGAGCTGATCCGGTCTCGTCCCCTCGCGACGGGACCGCGTCGCCGACGGCTACGCTGAGACCATGGCTGCACGCACACCCTGGTCACTCTCCGGTGCCCTCAAAGGCATGTTCCAACGTCCGACGATCGACGAGACCACCTGGGAGGACCTCGAGGACGCGCTCATCGGCGCCGACTTCGGTCCCGACGTCACCGAGTCGATCGTCACGGGCCTGCACGCCTCCGTCGACCGCTACCGGACCACCGACCCGCGCGACCTCCAGCGCATGCTGCGCGAGGAGGTCGAGGAGCGGCTGTCGAAGTTCGACACGACGCTGAAGCTCAGCGAGCGTCCGGCGGTCGTCCTCGTCGTCGGCGTCAACGGGGTCGGCAAGACGACCACCATCGGCAAGTTCGCGAAGTTCCTCCGCAACTACGACCGCACCGTCGTCGTGGGGGCAGCGGACACCTTCCGCGCCGCTGCCGTGGAGCAGCTGGCGACCTGGGCCGAGCGTGCGGGCGCACAGATCGTCCGCCCCCAGCAGCAGGGGCAGGACCCGGCGTCCGTCGCTTTCCAGACGATCGAGTACGCCAAGCAGACCGGCACCGAGATCGTCATCATCGACACCGCCGGTCGGCTGCAGACGAAGGGCGGGCTCATGGACGAGCTGTCCAAGATCCGTCGCGTCGTCGAGAAGCAGGCGCCCATCGCCGAGGTCCTCCTCGTGCTCGACGCGACGACCGGTCAGAACGGTCTGTCGCAGGCGCAGGCGTTCATCGAGCACGCCGGGGTGACCGGACTCGTCCTGACGAAGCTCGACGGCTCCGCGAAGGGCGGGTTCGTCCTCGCCGTGCAGGAGAAGACCGGCATCCCGATCAAGCTCGTCGGCCAGGGTGAGGGCATCGGCGACCTCACCGGCTTCACGCCGCACGTCTTCGCACAGAATCTGGTGGGCAGCTGATGGCGATCGAACACGACTACTTCGGCATCATCGCGACCGAGCCTGGTGGTGGCGTCTACTGGTCCGACAACATCGACGTCGGGGAGCAGTCCGTCTCCATCTCGTTGAGCGCCCCCGACGAGGACGACATCCCGGCCGATGCTCTCGACCTGGCGGCCGCGATGATCCTCGCCCTGGAGGGCTTCGACCTGCGCTCGCGTGAGGCGATGCTGAGCGAGGTCGACGACCGCACCTCCGAGGTGACCGAGTACATCATCCAAGCCGTCGAGGAGCTGGGGGAGTCCCTGCCGGACGTCCTGGTCGACGAGTCCGGAGACCGCGACGTCGACGTCATCCGGTCGATGACGCTGCTGAGCGTCGGGTTCGCGCCGCATCAGCACAACGGCGACGAGGCGTTCGCGATCTTCGAGTACTCGCTCGACGCGGACCAGCTCGACGGCGTGCTCATGGTCGCGTACACCTCCGACGGCGAGGTCACCGGGGTCACGAGCGAGGACTGAGCCCGGCAGGTCGAGGCGTCGGCCTCAGACTGCCTGGGCGAAACCGAGTGAGGCGTCTGCGAGGTGCTGCAGTCCCTCGGGGACCTCGCGGCCCTTTGCCGTCATCGACTGCGCCCAGAGGCGTCCGGCACGGTAGGACGATCTGACGAGCGGTCCCGCGAGCACACCGAGGAACCCGATCTCCTCGGCCTCCTCCTTGATCTCCAGGAACTCCTGCGGCTTGACCCAGCGGTCCACGGGGAGGTGTCGAGGCGTCGGCCGGAGGTACTGGGTGACGGTGATGATGTCCGTGCCGGCCTCGTGCAGATCCTCGAGCGCCTGACTGATCTCGCTCCGGTCCTCGCCCATCCCGAGGATGAGGTTGGACTTCGTGATGAGGCCGGCGGCACGCGCCTGGGTCAGGACGTCGAGGGAGCGCTCGTAACGGAAGGCGGGCCTGATCCGCTTGAAGATGCGCGGGACCGTCTCGACGTTGTGTGCGAAGACCTCCGGCCGGGAGGCGAACACCTCGCCGAGGAGGTCGGGGTTGCCGGAGAAGTCCGTCGCGAGGATCTCGACGCCCGTCCCCGGGTTCGTCTCGTGGATGCGCCGGACGGTCTCGGCGTGCAGCCACGCCCCCTCGTCGGGGAGGTCGTCGCGCGCCACACCGGTGACGGTCGCGTAGCGCAGGCGCATCCGCTGCACCGAGTCGGCCACCCGCCGTGGCTCGTCGCGGTCGTAGTCGGCCGGCTTGCCGGTGTCGATCTGGCAGAAGTCGCAGCGCCTCGTGCACTGCGACCCGCCGATGAGGAAGGTCGCCTCGCGGTCCTCCCAGCACTCGAAGATGTTCGGGCAGCCGGCTTCCTGGCAGACCGTGTGGAGGCCCTCCTCCTGCACGAGCGCCTGGAGCTGTCGGTACTCGGGTCCCATCGTCGCGCGGGTCTTGATCCAGTCGGGCTTCCGCTCGATGGGGGTCTGGGCGTTCCGGACCTCGAGTCGCAGGAGCTTCCGTCCGCCGGTGTCCGCCGCGGGAGCGGGTGCCGGTGCGCCGCAGCCGCTCACGCGGCCGCTCCGATCGTGGTCACGGACGCGGCCGTCCAGCCGGGCCGGAGTGCTTCGAAGATCTCGGAGACGCGCCCCGCGACGTCGCTGGGCGTGACCCGTCGACCGAGCTCGGCGCTGATCGTGGTGACCCCGGCATCGGCGATGCCGCACGCGACGATGTGGCCGAAGGGCTCGAGGGAGTTGTCGCAGTTGAGCGCGAAGCCGTGCAGCGTGACCCCCGCTTGCACCCGGACACCGACGGCGCCGATCTTCGCGGCAGGTCCGCCGGCGACGGGGTCGACCCAGACACCCGACCGTCCGTCGATGCGGCGGCCGATGACGCCGAGCTCGGTGATCGTCTGCAGCATGACCTCCTCGAGCAGGCGGACGTGGGCGACGACGTCGACCGGCTCCGGGAGGCGGACGATCGGGTAGCCGGTGAGCTGTCCGGGTCCGTGCCAGGTGATGCGGCCACCGCGGTCGACCTCGACGACCGGTGTGCCGTCGTCGGGACGTTCGTGCGGCCGGGTCAGCTTGCCCGCCGTGTACACGGGCTCGTGTTCGCACAGGATGAGGTGCTCGGGCCTCTCACCGCTGACGACCGCCTCATGGACTCGACGCTGCAGCGCCCAACCCTCGCGGTACGGGACGAACGCGGGCGCGAGCCCGGCGATGAGGAGCTGTGTCATGGCCGCCACGATAGCATTGTTGGACGGCGTCCAAATACTCATCTTCGGACCATGGCGACGTTCGACCGGCTCGCGCCGCGGTCTGCCCTAAACTGGAGGGATCATGGCAACGTTCGGCACACTCTCTGACCGCCTCGCGGATACGTTCAAGAACCTCCGCACCAAGGGCAAGCTCTCCGCGGCCGATGTCGACGGCACCGTCCGCGAGATCCGTCGCGCCCTCCTCGACGCGGACGTCGCACTCGACGTCGTCAAGGACTTCACGGGTCGCGTACGCGAGCGCGCCCTCGGCGACGAGGTGAGCAAGGCCCTCAACCCGGCGCAGCAGGTCGTCCAGATCGTCAACGACGAGCTCGTCACGATCCTCGGCGGACAGCAGCGCCGTCTCGAGTTCGCGAAGAAGCCGCCGACCGTCATCATGCTCGCCGGCCTCCAGGGTGCCGGAAAGACGACACTCGCGGGCAAGCTCGCCAAGTGGCTCAAGAAGGACGGTCACACGCCGCTCCTCGTCGCGTCCGACCTCCAGCGCCCCAACGCCGTCAACCAGCTCCAGGTCGTCGGAGAGCAGGCGGGCGTCCCCGTCTACGCTCCCGAGCCCGGCAACGGGGTCGGCGACCCGGTCAAGGTCGCCCGCGACGGCGTGCGGTTCGCCGAGCAGAAGCTTTACGACACCGTCATCGTCGACACCGCCGGACGACTCGGCGTCGACGCCGAGCTCATGAAGCAGGCGTCGAACATCCGCAAGGCGGTCGATCCCGACGAGGTCCTCTTCGTCATCGACGCGATGATCGGTCAGGACGCGGTCGCGACGGCCAAGGCCTTCCTCGACGGCGTCGACTTCACCGGCGTGGTGCTCTCGAAGCTCGACGGCGACGCCCGCGGTGGTGCGGCACTCTCCATCGCCTCCGTCACCGGACGCCCCATCATGTTCGCGTCGACTGGTGAGGGTCTCGACGACTTCGAGCCGTTCCACCCCGACCGCATGGCGAGCCGGATCCTCGACCTCGGTGACATCCTCACCCTCATCGAGCAGGCGCAGCAGAACTTCGACGAGGAGGAGGCGCGCAAGGTCGCGGAGAAGTTCGCGACCGACTCCTTCACGCTCGACGACTTCCTCAAGCAGATGCAGCAGCTGCGCGGCATGGGCTCCATCAAGAAGATGATGGGCATGCTCCCCGGCATGGGGCAGATGAAGGAGCAGCTCCAGAACTTCGACGAACGCGAGATCGTCCGCACCGAGGCCATCATCCAGTCGATGACCACGGCCGAGCGCACGAACCCGAAGATCCTCAACGGATCCCGTCGCCTGCGTATCGCCAAGGGTTCCGGCATGACCGTCACCGAGGTCAACGCCCTCGTCAACCGCTTCGAGCAGGCGGCCAAGATGATGAAGACCGTCGCCAAGGGTGGCGTGCCGAATATCCCCGGGATGGGCCCGGTCCCCGGTGCACGGACGAACCGACCGAAGCCGCAGGCCAAGAAGAAGGGCTCCCGCTCAGGCAACCCGGCCAAGCGCGCGGCGGAGAACGCCGGCGCCGTCGAGACGGAGGCTGCCGCCACTGGCGCTGGATTCGGCCTCGGCGGCGGTTCGTCGTCGGGATCAGCGGCCCCGACCGAGGCGGAGCTCGCCGAGCTGCAGAAGTTCCTGGGTCGCTGAGTCGAGCGGAGGCGGTATGCGCGCGCTGAGGGCGGCGGCCTCGGTCGTCGCAGTCGTGCTGGCCGCGGGCATGCTCGCCGGGTGCTCCGCTCCGTCTCCGGGCGAACGCGTCCTGGGCACCTGGGGTGAGGGGACCGGCGCCGCCGACCCGCACCTGGTGTTCACCGACGACGGTCGCGTGAGTGGTTCGGACGGCTGCAACAGCCTTTCCGGCTCCTGGCGCGCCAAGGACGACGCGGTCGTCGTCTCCGACGTCGCGAGCACCCTGATGGCGTGCCCGGGCGTCGACACCTGGCTGCGGGGGATCGCACAGGCGACGCTCTCGGACGACGGCGGCCGCCTGACCGTGACCGACGACGCCGGCACGCGGATCGGGAGGCTCGACCGCGCGGAGTGACACCGCCTCGTCAGGCGGAGGGTTGGACCCCGTGTCGCAGCTCCTTCGCGAGCGAGCTCACGACCGCCTGCAGGCTGCCGCCGTTCGCCTGGGCGACGGCGAGCTGCCGCTGGTAGCTCGCGCCGTGCTCGATGATCTTGGCGATGCTCGCCAGTTCGTCCGCACAGCCGAGCCGACGGGCGACCGGCGCGAGGGTGTCGAGCAGGTCGTGCAGGTCGTCGGTCACGAGGCGCTCGTGGCCCGAGGAGTCGAGGATGATCTCGGCGTCCAGGCCGTACCGGGCTGCGCGCCACTTGTTCTCGCGGACGTACCACGGCTGCAGGGTCTGCAGGCGCTCTCCGGCGTCGAGACGGTCGGACAGGTGCTCGGTGAGGCAGTGGATGAGCGAGGCGAGGGCCCCGAACTCGGCGACGGTCGACGCTCCGTCGCACGCACGCATCTCCACCGTGCCCCACTGCGGCGACGGTCGCACGTCCCAGCGGACCTCGGTGTGGTCCTCGATGATGCCGGTCACCGTCATGTCGTCGACGTAGGCCTCGAACTGCTCCCAGTCGGAGAGCTGGTAGGGGAGGCCCGCCGTCGGGAGCTGCTGGAACATGAGCGCGCGGTTCGACGCGTACCCGGTGTCGACCCCGCCCCAGTAGGGGCTGGATGCCGATAGCGCCTGGAGGTGGGGCAGATAGGTCAGCAGCCCGTTCATGATCGGGAGGACCTTGTCGACCGTCTCGACGCCGACGTGCGCGTGCACGCCCCAGATCATCATGTTGCGACCCCACCACTGGGTGCGGTCGATGAGCTTGTGGTAGCGGGGCTTGTCGGTGACCTGCTGGTCGTACCACTGGCCGAACGGGTGCGAACCGCTGCAGATGAGTTCGACGCCCATCGGATCCGTGATCGCCCGCACCTCGGCCAGCTGGCCTTCGAGGTCCGCGATCGCCTCGGGGACCGTGTGGTGCACGCCCGAGACGAGTTCGACGGTGTTGAGCAGCAGCTCGTTGGTGATCTGCGGATGATCGGAACCGTCGCTCGGGCGGAGTTCCGACAGGACGGTGTCCGCTACGCCGACGAGATCGCCGGTGTCGCGGTCGACCAGGGCGACCTCCCATTCGAGGCCGACGGTCGAACGCTCGGATCTGGCGAACTCGATGGGCATTGGCGTCGACCTCCCGCAGGGCGCGGCCGGATGCCGCGCGCCAGCCCATCTTCACACGGGGTGGAGGGGTCATCCGGTATCGGTGTCCTCGGATTACCCAGATCGCCCGATGTCTGGCAGAATAGAGAGTTGAGTCTGCGCGGAGTTCGACCCTCTATCCGACGCCCGCAGCAACCACAGTTTTCGCGTCGAGCGTGTGGCCCCACCTTTCGGCAGCGAGCACATCAAACATCACATCATTCAGGAGAATCGTGGCTGTCAAAATCCGTCTCAAGCGTCTCGGCAAGATCCGTGCGCCGTACTACCGCATCGTCGTCGCAGACTCGCGCACGAAGCGCGACGGTCGTGTCATCGAGGAGATCGGCAAGTACCACCCCACCGAGGAGCCCTCGTTCATCGAGGTCGACTCCGAGCGTGCGCAGTACTGGCTCAGCGTCGGCGCCCAGCCGACCGAGCAGGTCGCAGCACTCCTCAAGCTCACCGGTGACTGGGGCAAGTTCAAGGGCGACAAGGACGCCGTGAGCACCGTCCGCGTCAAGGAGCCGAAGGCCGCCTTCGTCGCCGACGAGAAGAAGAAGCCCGTCCTCAAGCCGAAGGCTGAGGCCCCCGCGGCCAAGGCTGCTCCGGCCGAGGCCGAGGCGCCCGCTGCCGACGCCGCTGAAGCAGAGCAGGCGTAGTCTTGCTCGCTCCCGCGCTCGAACATCTCGTCAAGGGGATCGTCGATCACCCGGATGACGTTCGCGTCACGGCACAGAACTCCGCCCGTGGCGAGGTCCTCGAGGTTCGTGTGAACCCCGAGGACCTCGGCCGGGTCATCGGTCGTGCCGGCCGGACGGCCAAAGCCCTGCGCACCCTCGTGGCAGCGCTGGCAGACGGTCGGCGGGTCCGAGTCGACGTGGTCGACACGGACGCCTCCGGCGCCAGCGCGTAGGTGGCGGACGAGACGGAGCCGAAGACCCAGTTGCGGGTCGGTCGGCTCACGAAAGCCCATGGCCTGAAGGGCGCACTGAAGGTCGAGCTCTACACGGATGAGCCGGAGCACCGGTTCACCCCGGGCGCGACGTTCACGCTCCAGGTCCCCGCAGGATCGAAGTGGCGCGGCAAGACGCTCGAGCTCATCGAACTGCGCTGGTACAACAGCCAGCCGGTCGCCTTCTTCATCGGCATCTCCGATCGCAGTGAGGCGGAGACCCTGGTGAAGGCGATCCTCTGGGTCGAGCAGGACTCCACCGAGCTGCCGGTCGACGACGATGCCTGGTACGACCACCAGCTCGTCGGGTTGGCCGTGCACCGCGATGGCGTCGCCGTCGGTACCGTCGCCCGCGTCGACCACTTCCCGGCTCAGGACCTCCTGATCGTGAAGACCGGCGACGGCGAGGTCATGGTCCCGTTCGTGAAGGCGATCGTCCCCACGGTCGACATCGCTGCCAGGATCGTCACGGTCACGCCGCCCACCGGTTTGTTCGAGGAACTCCCGGAGGCCGACGAAGCCCCCGAGACGACGACGGCCGGCCCAGTCGAATCCGAGGCCTCCGACGAGGCTCAGGATGACACCGGAGCATCGCAGCCGGAGCAGTAGATCCCGTTCCGAGTCGGTTCTCCCGGCTCGGAACACCCACGACGGAGGCGTCGGTTGCGTGCAACCGGCGCCTCCGTCGTCGTCTCCGGCAGATCACGCCGGTACCGGCTCGCTCTGACGATCACCGTCCGCGACCCGCTCGAGGACCGCGGCGATCCGGCCGGTGCACCCACCGCAGCCGGTACCGGCGCGGGTTGCCTTGCCAATGCAGGCGACCGTGGTACTGCCCGATTGCGCGGCATCCATGATCCTGCCGACCGTCACGCCGTTGCACGTACAGACGGTCGTCGAGGGGGCGAACGCCTCGGCGGAGGCACCACCGATCGCGTCCGGCCCGTCGAGCCGGAGGAGGACCGAGCGATCCGCCGGCAGTTCACCGCCCCCGTCGTACAGGAGCGTCAGCTCGGCCGCAGTGCGCGGCATACCGACGCAGACGAAGGCGGTCAGGACCCCGGCGCGGGTGATCATCTTGACGTAGCGGCCGTGGTCGGGGTCCGCCCACACCGAGACGCTGCGCGGAGCGGCCGGATGCACGCTGCACGCGTCAGCGGTGGTCGGCTCGACGTCCCAGGGCTCGGCCTGGACGTCGCCGACCGCGACGACGTCGACCCGCTCGGCCTTGAGTGCGACGGTGCTCGGCCGCTCGACCGGTGGCGGACCCAGCTCGAGCGGTGGTCCGCCGGCCGCGGCCTCGAGCAGGAAACGAGCGGCGAGCCACTCGGCCTGCCGCCATCCTGGGCCGATGAGCCCCGACGGGCCGCCGGGGACGATGCGCTCGCGGCGCAGGTCCGGTGTCGGCGCCAGCACGTGCGCGCAGTCGCCGATGGCGAAGATCCGTTCGTCCGACCAGCTGCTGAGGTCTTCACCGACGAGCACGCCGGAGCCGACACGGACCCCGGCGAGGATCGCCAGATCGGAGCGTGCGCTCACCCCGCACGACAGGACGAGCAGATCGCCGGTGATCCGTTTCCCGTCAGCGGTGATCAGCGCGTCGAAGTGCCTCCCGCCCGCGGGGTCGTCCCGATGACCGACCGCCTCGGCGCGGCTGTGCGCGATGACCTCCACTCCTGCTGCCCGCAGCGCCGCGGCGAGCACGGAGCCGCCGCCGCGGTCGAGGTTCCGCGGCATCGGGGTGGGGCCGTGGTGGACGACGACCACGTCGGCGCCGGCGCGCGCGGCGGAGAGCGCGAGCTCCAGTCCCAGGACGCCGGCACCCAGGACGACGATCCGGCCGCCCGATCGGACGACCTCGGCGACGGCGTCGGCGTCCGCGAGGTCACGCAGGGTGCAGACGCCGCGGGGGAGGTCGTGGTCGGACAGCAGCAACGACCGTCCGTACTTCTCGAGCGCCGGGAGGTCCCGCTTCCGTCGATCGACGCCGTCGAGTGTCGGAACGTTCGCGCGCGCACCCGTCGCCAGGACGAGGCGGTCGTAGGGGAGCGTCTCCCCGGTGTCGAGTTCGACGGTCCACGTCTCTCGATCGATCTGCATCGCGGTCGTGCCGCGCAGGACACGGACACCGTCCCGGGCGAGGTCCTCGGCACTGACGAGCGTCATGTCGGCGAGTCCGGTCGAGCCGACCGCGTGATCGGCGACCAGCACCCGGTTGTACGCGTCGACCGGCTCCTGCCCGACCACGGTCACCTGGAGCGAGCCGTCCCGCACGCCGGGCGCGACCTCCTCGGCGAATCGCGCACCGACCGGGCCGAATCCGACCACGACGATGCGGAGTGGCCGACCTGGTCGCGGACTCATCGGAGGGCTCCGGTCCCTGTGGCTTCCGGCAGCGGTGCGTCAGCGGCCGGGCGCAGCCGCACCACCGCGCGCTTGAAGTCCGGCATCCCGGAGATCGGATCGACCGCGTCCTGCGTCAGGAGGTTCGCCGACGCGTCGCCCGGGTAATGGAACGGCAGGAAGACGGTGTCGTGACGGATGTCGCCGTCGACACGGGCTCGGACCGTCAGCGTGCCCCGGTGGTTCGAGACCTCGACCAGTCCGCCCTCGACGATCCCGAGTCGTGCCGCCGTCGCGGGGTGGACCTGGACGAAGACCTCGGGACGGGCGTCGTCGAGCTCGGGGACGCGGCGGGTCTGGGTGCCCGACTGGTAGTGCTCGAGGAGGCGTCCGGTCGTCAGGGTGAGTTCCTCCCCGGTCTCCGGTGACTCCGAGACCTTCGCGGGGCGGACCGGGACGATGCGGGCGAGACCGTCGTCGTGTGCGAACCGTTCCGTGAACAGCCGGGGCGTGCCGCCGCTGCCGACGGGGAACGGCCAGTGCGCGGCGAGCCCGGTGTCGAGCAGGGCGTGGCTCAGTCCCGAGTAGTCGGCGAGGCCTCCGGCGGATGCGGCCGCCAACTCGTCGAACACGATCGACGGGTCCAGCTCGAATCGGCCCGGAGCATCGAGACGACGGGCGAGTTCGTGCATGATCCAGAGCTCGCTGCGGACGCCGACCGGGGCATCGAGCGCCCGCCGGCGGCGGATCACACGCCCCTCCAGCGAGGTCATGGTGCCATCCTCCTCCGCCCACTGCGTCGTCGGGAGGACGACGTCCGCGAGCGCGGCGGTCTCCGACAGGAAGAAGTCGCAGACGACGAGCAGCTCGAGGCGGCGGAGTCCGTCCCGGACCGTCTGCACGTTCGGAGCGGATACGACGACGTTCGAGCCGTGGACCAGGAGCGCGTGCACACCGTCCGGTTCACCGAGTCGGTTCAGGAGGGCGACGGCCGGCAGCCCGGGACCGGGGATCGATTCGACTGGCACACCCCACACCTCGGCGACGTGACGGCGGGCTTCCGGATCGGTGATCTTGCGGTACCCGGGCAGTTGGTCGCATTTCTGACCGTGTTCGCGGCCGCCCTGGCCGTTGCCCTGGCCGGTGAGCGTGCCGTAGCCCGATCCCGTCCGACCCGGTAGTCCGAGCACGAGTGCGAGGTTGATGGCGGCGGTGGCCGTGTCGGTGCCGTCGACATGCTGCTCGACGCCGCGACCGGTGAGGATGTAGGTGCCGTCCGAGGCTGCGAGCCGACGAGCCACGTCGCGGAGGACCGCCGCCGGCACACCGGTCACGGATTGGACGCGTTCCGGCCACCACGCGCTCACGCTGCGGCGCAGGCCGTCCAGCCCGGTCGTGCGCTCGGCCAGGTAGGCCTCGTCGGCGAGCCCTTCGGCGAGGACGATGTGCGTGAGCCCCAGGAGCAGGACCAGATCGGTCCCGGGCGCGGGCTGCACGTGGAGTCCACGACCGGTCTCGGTGAGTCGCGCGGTGGCCGAGCGGCGCGGGTCGACCACGATGAGGCCACCGGCGGCCTGAGCACCGACGAGATGACTGATGAACGGGGGCATCGTCTCCGCGACGTTGGAGCCGAGGAGCAGGATGGTCGACGCGTCGTCGAGGTCCTCCAGTGGGAACGGCAACCCCCGGTCGATCCCGAACGCGCGGTTGCCCGCTGCCGCGGCGGACGACATGCAGAACCGACCGTTGTAGTCGATCCGGCTCGTCCCGATCGCGATCCTGGCGAACTTGCCCAGCTGGTAGGCCTTCTCGTTCGTGAGGCCACCGCCTCCGAAGACCCCGATGGCGTCCGCCCCGCGCTCGTCGCGGATCCGGAGGACGGTCGAGGCGACGAGGTCGAGCGCCGCATCCCAGCTCGTCTCGACCAGCGCACCGGTGGCGTCGCGCACCAAAGGGGTCGTGAGGCGATCGCCCCGCGCGAGGAGCTCGGCCGACGTCCACCCCTTCTTGCAGAGGCCGCCCCGGTTCGTCGGGAAGTCCCGCCCGGCGACGTCGACCGGGAGCCTCGGTGCGACCCCGTCCACCGCCGCGGTCCGGGTGAGGGACATCGCGCACTGCAACGCGCAGTACGGGCAGTGGGTGTCGGTCACCGGGGCGGTGGGACGAGGCATGCGTTGTCCTTCGATCAGGAGCGGGTGGAGCGACGACTCAGAGTCGCTGGCCGGCGAGTGACGCGTTCTTGCGGAAGTAGACGAGGAAGGTGACGGCGAACAGGACGACGTATGCACCGATGAAGCCGATGAACGCGGCCGAGTAGCTGCCGGTCGCGCCGTGCGAGAGCCCGAGGATCTGCGGGATCACGAAGCCGCCGTAAGCGCCGATCGCGGAGATGAGCCCGAGCGCGGCGGCGGCCTTGCGCTGCGTCCCGACGTCGCCGCTGCGGTGGTGCGCATCGCGCAGGCCGGATCGCGCCGCGAAGACGCTCGGGATCATGCGGTACGTCGAGCCGTTGCCGACACCGGCGGCGACGAACAGGAGCAGGAAGCAGCCGAGGAACAGCCAGAAGTTCGCCAGCGGCAGGGTCCACAGCACCGCGAGCGCCCCCAGGGCCATGACGGCGAACGCGCTCATCGTGACGACGGCCCCGCCGAAGCGGTCGGCGAGACGCCCACCGAAGGGTCGTGCCAGCGAGCCGATCAGGGCTCCGAGGAACGCGAGCGAGATCGATGCTGAACCGACGGCGAAGGAGGAGAAGTCGGGGAACTGATCAGCGATGAGCTTGGGGAACACACTCGCGAAGCCGATGAACGAGCCGAAGGTGCCGATGTACAGGAGCGCGAGGAGCCAGAGGTGCGGTTCCCGGAGCGCGGCGGCGGATCCGCGGAGGTCCGCCTTCGCTGACGACAGGTTGTCCATGTACCGGTAGGCGCCGAACATCGCGAGGAGGATGAAGGGGACCCAGATCCATCCGGCGAGGCTCAGGTTGAGGGTCGCGGCGGCTCCGACGGTGACGGCGATGGGGACGACGAACTGCGCGACCGCTGCCCCGAGGTTGCCGCCCGCCGCGTTCAGCCCGAGCGCCCAGCCCTTCTCCCGCTGCGGGTAGAAGTAGGTGATGTTCGACATGGAGCTGGCGAAGTTGCCGCCGCCGAAGCCGGCGAGTCCGGCGACGACGAGCATGACGCCGAACGGGGTGTCCGGATTGCCCACACACAGCGCGAGCGCGATGGACGGGATGAGGAGCAGCCCCGCCGAGATGATCGTCCAGTTCCGCCCGCCGAAGCGCGGGACCATGAACGAGTACGGGAACCTGAGGGTCGCACCGACGAGGCTCGGCATCGAGATGAGCCAGAAGGTCTCGGCCGTGGAGAACGAGAACCCGGCCGTCGGGAGCATGACGACGACGATGCTCCAGAGCTGCCAGACCACGAAGCCGAGGAACTCCGCGAAGATCGACCACCGGAGGTTCCGTCCGGCGATGCCGCGGCCCTCCCGGTCCCAGAACGCGCTGTCCTCGGGGTTCCACCCGTCGATCCAACGACCGGGACGGTGGGTCAGGGCGACCGGGGTGACGGTCGGTGTCGTCGTGGTCGGTGGGGCGTCGGCTGCTTCGAGGTTCGTGGTCATGGCTGCTCCGAGCGTTCGGTGAAGCGGGACGGGACGTGTGCTGTCTCCGAAGCTACAGACGACGTGTTTCGGGGCCCCACCCGCGAGGTAACACCTGGATCACCGCCTGCTCACAGGCACTGATCACCCCGGTGAGGCGGATGACGGCGCGCGGTCCAGGGGCCGGATCGGCCGTCGTCAGACGTCGAGGCGGTAGCCGCGCTTGACGATCGTGTTGATGAGTCCAGGGACGCCGAGCGTCTGGCGGAGGCGGCTCATCTGTACTTCGAGCGCGTGGTGGTCCGCGGCTGCGGGCAGCGCGTCGGCCAGCGCGGAGCGCGAGAGGACGGCTCCGTTCGCGCGGACGAGGGCGCGGAGGAGCGCGAGGGAGTTCGGGGGGAGCCGGACCCTGGACCCGGGCAGCTCCACGATGGCCCCACGGATGGCGATCGGGCCGTGCAGCGTCTCGGCTCGGAGGATCGCGTGCTGCTCGAGGTGTTCGCACAGCAGCCGGATGAGTGCCCCCATGCGGAACCGCTCGGGGACGATGGGCTCGATGTCCTGGGCGAGCAGTGGCGCCGCCGTGACCGGGCCGACGGCCGCGCACAGCACGTCGCGACGGAAGGCGTCGACGACGGCGTCCTCCTGACCGAGTGCTTCCGCGGCCGTGAACAGGGCGACGACCGACGGGGCACTCGTGAAGGTGACCGCGTCGAGCGAGCCGCTCACGATCGCCTCGACGAGTCGCCGCACGCGCTCGTCGGTCGCGTCGGGGTCCGTCCACCGGTACGGGGCGACCGTGTGCACCTCCTGATGGACGGCACGGAGCCGTTCGAGCTGGCGCTCGTCGGTGTACCCGTGGAGCTGGACGGCGACGCGGAGACCGGCCGGGTAGTCGGCGACGACCTTGTCGACGAGGGAGGCGGTGGTCTCGCGGTCGCTCATGCCCACGTCGTTCAGACCCGCTGCTCGGATGGCACCGCGTGCCTTGGGCCCACGGACGAGGATGGCCGTCTCGGCGAGCGCCTCGAGGAGTTCGTCGCCGAGTCCAGCGGCGTCGGCGACCTCGAACCACCGTCGGATGCCGTACGAGGTCGTGGCGAGCAGGACGTCGGGGCGTGCGGAGATGATGTCGCGGGTGTCGTCGATGAGCGGTTCGTCGTGCTGTGCGTGTGCGATCCGCAGCGTCGGTGCGTGCACGACGGTGGCACCGCGTCGCTCGAAGGCGTCGATGAGGTCCTGCGATCGGCGGTCGCTCGTCACCCCGATCCGGAAGCCCTCGAGCTGGTCCGCGCGGAATCCCGGAACCGGGGTCGTGACATCCGGGCCGGGGTCGGCGGTCGGTGGCGTGATGTCGGTCATGCCGGCGCCGCCAGTCGTTCGGCCCGCGCCAGCAGTTCCGAGGCCTCGGCATCGCCCTCGAACGCGAAGGCGACGACATGGCCGATCACGATGACGGCCGGTGACCGCACACCGGCGGCCGCGGCGACGTGGAGGATCGTCCCGAGGTCTGCCACGGTGGTGCGCTGGGTCTCGCTGTAGCCGCGCTCGATGATCGCGACGGGGGTGTCGGCGGCGAGCCCCGAAGTGAGGAGCCCGTGGGAGATGGAGGGCAGCGTGCCGACGCCCATGAGGACGACGATCGTCCCACCGAGGCCGGCGAGGTGACGGTGTTCCTCGTCGGAGAGCGGAGCGTGACCGCTGACGACGGTGAAGAGGTGACTCAGGTTCCGGTGGGTGAGGGGGATGCCTGCCGCCGCGGGCACGGCGACGGAACTCGAGACGCCCGGGATCACGCGGACGGGGACGCCCGCGCGGTGGCAGGCCAGGACTTCCTCGCTGCCGCGCCCGAAGACGTACGGGTCGCCTCCCTTGAGGCGGACGACCGCCGCGCCGTCGAGCGCGTGTTGCACCATGACGGTCTCGATGCCGTCCTGTCCGATCGGGTGATGACCAGGGCGCTTGCCGACGTCGACGAGGAGCGCGTTCGGGGCGAGCTCGGGGAGGGTGTCGTGGGGTGCGAGCCGGTCGTAGAGGACCACGTCCGCGTCGCGGAGGGCCTCGACGGCAGCGACGGTCAGCAGCGCGGGATCGCCCGGTCCGCCGCCGACGAGCGTGACCCTGCCTGGACCCGACATCTACGCCCCTTCCCTCACTGGAATGGTAGGCCCTGCGAGATAGACGGCCTCGCCGCGCTCGATCTCCTCCGTCGTCGCGGGCCGGTACTGGCCTCGCTCCGCGACCCGCGCGAGTCGCGGTTCGGCGTCGCCGGGCTCGTTGACGAAGGAACGGAACCGGCGGAGGCGCTCCGGGTCGGCGAGGGTCGCCGCCCACTCGTCCTCGTACCCGTCCACATGGGCGGCCATGGCCTGTTCGAGTTCGGCGGCGAGTCCGAGCGAGTCCTCGACGACGACCTCCCGCACGTGGTCGAGTCCGCCGTCGAGGTCCTCCATCCACCTGGCGGTGCGCTGCAGTCGATCCGCTGTCCGGATGTAGTACATGAGGTACCGGTCGATGTACCGGATGAGCGTCTCGTCGTCGAGGTCTCCGGCGAGGAGCTGCGCGTGAGTCGGCTGGAACCCTCCGTTGCCGCCGACGTACAGGTTCCAGCCCTGCTCGGTGGCGATGATCCCCACATCCTTGCCACGTGCTTCGGCGCACTCGCGCGCGCACCCGGAGACCCCGAACTTGAACTTGTGCGGTGCCCTGAGGCCGCGGTACCGGAGTTCGAGGTGGACCGCCATGCCCACGGAGTCCTGCACACCGAAACGGCACCAGCTGGACCCGACACAGCTCTTCACGTTGCGGAGCGACTTCCCGTACGCCTGTCCGGACTCGAAGCCGGCGTCGACGAGGATGCGCCAGATGTCGGGCAGCTGTTCGAGGCGGGCGCCGAACAGGTCGATGCGTTGACCGCCCGTGATCTTCGTGTACAGCCCGTAGTCGGTGGCGACCTGTGCGATGACCGCGAGCTTCTGCGGCGTGATCTCGCCGCCGGGGATCCGAGGGACCACCGAGTAGGTGCCGTCCTTCTGCATGTTCGCGAGCGCACGGTCGTTCGTGTCCTGCAGCGTCCCCCGGCCGCCGTCGAGGATGTACCCACCCTGCTGGCTGGCCAGGATGGAACCGATCACCGGCTTGCACACGTCGCAGCCGCGGCCGGTGCCGTAGCGCGCGAGGATCTCGTCGAAGGAGGTGAGGCCGAGCACCCGGATGGTCTCGAACAGCTCCTGACGGGACAGTTCGAAGTGTTCGCAGAGTGCCCGCGAGACGGCGATGCCGGACTTCGTCAGCTCCGTCTCGAGGATCTTCTTCACGAGCGGGACGCAGGAGCCGCACTGGGTCCCGGCACGGGAGCAGGTCTTGAGCGCCCCCAGCTCGGTGCACGCCTCGCCGTGCACGCCCGCGATCGCGTCGCGGACGGTCCCCGCGGTGACGGCGTTGCATGCGCAGACGAGCGCTGCGTCGGGGAGCTCGTCCCCGGCCGGTGCCTCGATCCCTGAGGCCGACAGGTAGGCGGCCGGCTCACTCGACAGTTCAGCGCCGAGGAGCGGACGCAGCGAGGCGTAGGGCGAGGCGTCGCCGACGAAGACCCCGCCCAGGAGGGTCTTGGCGTCGTCCGTCATGACGAGCTTCTGGTACAGCCCGCGCGCCGGGTCCGCGTACACGATCTCGAGACTCTGCTCCGTGCGTGCAAGTGCGTCGCCGAAGCTCGCGACGTCGACGCCGGACAGCTTGAGTTTCGTCGCGTCGTCGACGGTCGTGAACTCCGCCTCGCCACCGAGCAGCCGATCCGCGACGACCTCGGCCATCGCGTTCGCCGGCGCGACGAGGCCGGTGCATCGACCGTCGAAGCAGGCGACCTCGCCGATGGCCCAGACACCAGGCGCAGACGTCCTGCAGTCGGTCCCGATCACGACACCACCGCGGTCACCGAGCTCGATCCCGGCATCGCGGGCCAGCTCGTCCCTGGCGCGGATCCCGATCGCGAACACCACGATGTCGACGTCGACCTGCTGGCCGCTCGAGAACTTCACGCCCGAGACACCGCCCTGCTCGTCCACGAGGATCGACCGTGGCCTCGTCCCCAGGTGCAGACCGATACCCTGGCCGCCGATGATGCGCCCGAGGGCTCGACCGGCTCCCTCGTCCAGCTGGGCGGACATGAGCCACGACCCGGAGTGCACGACGCTCGCCTCGGCACCGAGCCGTGCCGCACCACCGGCAGCCTCGAGCCCGAGCAGCCCGCCGCCGGCGACGATCACCCGGGCGGGACGACCTCGCAGGGAGCCGATGCGCTCGATCTCCGACACCAGCAGGTCCACGTCATCGATCGTCCGGTAGACGAGGGCGTGTTCCGAACCGTCGATCTCGGGCACCGGGGCCGAGGAGCCGGTCGCCAGGACCAGCTCGTCGTACGCGACGACCCGCCCCAGGGAGGTGTGCACCGTCCGGGCCTCGCGGTCGATCCGCTCGGCGCGTTCGCCCAGCAGGAGCGACACGTGCTGCTCGTCCCAGACGCCCGTCGGCGCGAGCGTGAGGTCGATCGCCGCGTCGTCGAGACGCTTGCTCAGCGCCACACGATCGTAGGGGCGGTGGAGCTCCTCGCAGACGACCGTGATGTGCATGGTGCGCCCGGCGTCGCGACTGTGCAGGGCATCGACCAGACGGTGCGCGGCCGGGCCGCCACCGACCACGACGACGCGACGCGGCAGATCTCCTGCGGTGGGATCGATCATCATGGGCCCCCTCGGCTCGTGTTCCAGCGAGCGTACTGACGCGGCGTTTCCGGACCGTTGCCCGCATGTGTCCCGAACGCGTCCAGGACCGCACACGACGCCCGGGCGGATGTGAGGTCGGTTTCACCTCACGGAAACGTCACGGGTGATCCGACGAAACACCCCACCCGTAGCGTCGGTGCTCCGACGCACGACCAGGAGGCCGACGATGAGCATCACGATGCAGGAGCACACCGGGCGGACGGCGCTCGCCGAGTGGCGACGCGTCTGCGCCATCGACGACCTCGAGCTCTCCTGGGGCGAGGTGGCGTTGCTCCGAGCCCGGCAGATCGCGGTGTTCCGTATCGGGGCCGATGAGGTCTACGCCGTCGACCATCGGGACCCGCACACGGACGCGCCGGTGATGGCTCGCGGCATCGTCGGTTCCCGAGGGGAGCGACCGACGATCGCGTCACCGCTGCACAAGCAGGTGTACGACCTCGGCACGGGTGAGTGCTTCACCGACCCGAACCTCTTCCTCCAGACCTTCCGCACCCGCATCGTGGGCGGTTTCGTGGAGATCGAGCTGGGGGAGGACGCATGACCCTGCTCGAGGCCGCGGTTCGCCGCCTGCAGACGCGTCCGCGGACGGGTCCGGCGCTCCTGGCCGTGTCCCACGGGACGAATTGCCCGATCGGACAGGCCTCCGTCGCCGCGCTCGTCGACGCCGTCGGACGGGCGCGTGCCGACCTCCACGTCGCCGGCGGCTTCGTCGACGTCCAGCAGCCCGACGTCCCGGCCACCCTCGGTTCGATCGAGCCCGAGCGGCCCGCGGTGGTCGTGCCGTTGCTCCTGTCCGCGGGGTTCCACGTCCACGTCGACCTCGTCGAGGACCTCGAGGCGACGGATCGGCCGACGGCACTCGGGCGGGCGATGGGACCGGACGACCGCCTCGTGGCGGTCCTCGCCAGGCGACTGGAGGCGCTGCACGTGACGCCCGATGATCGGATCGTGCTCGGAGCGGCCGGGTCCACCGACGCCAGGGCCGTCGCCGACTGCGTCGACATGGGACGTCGGCTGGAATCGCGACTGCGTGTGCCGGTCGAGACGGCGTTCGTCTCCGCGGCTCAGCCGTCGGTGCCCGACGCGGTGGCGGCGGCGCGAACGAGCCGACCGCGAGGGCGGGTCATCATCGCCACCTACCTGCTGGCGCCCGGCTACTTCGCGAGGCTGCTCGAGGAGGCGGGAGCGGACTTCGTGACGCCGCCGCTCCTCCACCTCGGAGAGGTTCCCGATCCCGGCATCGTCGACCTCGTGGTCGACCGCTACGCGGAGGCTTCGGCCGGACTGTCGGGCTGACCGGCGCGACCGGGACGACGACCGTCGCGCGAATAGACTGCTCCTCATGCGCATCGACATCGTCACGATCTTCCCGACCTTCTTCGATGCCCTGGACCTCTCGCTGCTCGGCAAGGCGAAGCAGAGCGGGCTCATCGAATTGGACGTCCACGACCTGCGGGATTCGACGCACGACCGTCACCGCACCGTCGACGACACCCCGTACGGCGGGGGAGCCGGCATGGTCATGAAGCCGGAGCCCTGGGGTGAGGCGCTCGACGGCATCCTGGGTGACGACACCGAGGAGGAGCCGCTCGTCATCTTCCCGTCTCCGGCGGGTGAGGTGTTCACGCAGGCCATGGCCCGCGAGCTCTCGGCCGAGCCGCACCTCGTCTTCGGCTGCGGCCGGTACGAGGGCATCGACCACCGCGTCTTCGACCACACCGCCAGCCGAGCGCGGGTCCGCCTGGTGAGCCTCGGCGACTACGTCCTCAACGGGGGAGAGGTCGCCGTGATGGCGATGATCGAGGCGATCGGTCGGCTCGTCCCGGGGGTCGTCGGCAACCCCGAGAGTCTGGTCGAGGAGTCGCACGAAGACGGGCTCCTCGAGTACCCGAGCTACACGAAGCCCGCCGAGTGGCGAGGACTCCCGGTACCGCCGGTGCTGCTGAGCGGCAATCACGGTGCGATCGCCACCTGGCGTCGGCAGCAGCAGATCGAGCGGACCCGCGAGGTCCGCCCGGATCTGCTGCCCGCTGACGAGCCGGACGCCTGAGCGCGTTGGGGTCCTGTGCGTGACGGCTGTCAGGGCCGACGTCGCACGGCGGCGGCGATGCCGGCGATGACGAGGACGGCCCCGGTCGCGATGATCGCCCCGGTGATCCACCCCAGGGGGTCGATGCGCACCTCGGTGAGGTTGGTGACGAGCATGGCGCCGGCGAAGACGAGCAGGAGCACGCCCCAGAGGATCGTGCCGAAGCGCGGCGCCCGGCCACCCCGATCCGTCGGGCCGACATCGGTCCTCGGCTCATCGGCCGTCTGGGCTGTGGCCGGCTGCGCAGTGGTCGGCCGCGTGGCGTCCGACTCCGTGGTGGCCGTCTGATCGGTCTCCGACGGAGCCGATCCCGTCGCCGCGTCGACTGGGAACGACATGCTCGTCGCTCTGGTCCGGTCGTCCTGTTCGCTCATCGTCCCGCCTCCGCTTCCTCGGTCACGACGGCGCTGCCGGCGACCGTCCACACCCGTACCCGCGTCGTGTCTCCTGACGCCGTACGTCCGTACCGTGCCTCATCCTGGAAGAGGGCTCCGCCGCGGCGGTCCGTCCGGTCCCGACCATCGCGTCCCGTCTCGAGGGTGCCCGCGATCGCTGAGAACTCGACGATCACCGGCACGTCCTCGGGGATGAGCACGTCGACCTCTCCTGCGAGGATCCACACGTCGATCGTGCCACCGCGCAAGGCGTCGTCGTCGGCGAGCTCGCCGAGGTCGAGCGTGGGTTTGCCGGCGATCATCACGTAGCCGCGTCGGTCGTCCGCATCCGTCGACGTCACGGTCCAGGTCGTGCGTCCGACCGGCAGGAAGGAGGAGCCGAGGGGGAACACCCCGGTGGCGAGCAAGGAGATCACGGCGGCCCAGGTGAACAGTCCGAGCCAGCCGCTCTCCCGTCCGCTGATGCCCGCGACGATCGTCGCGACAGCGAGCGCACCGAGCGCTGCGGCGAGCCCGATGACCACGACGACCGGGATCGAGAACCCGGCGCTCGCCGCGATGACGGCCGCGCCGGCACCGGCGAGCAGTGCCAGCCCGAGGGTGATGGCCACGAAGGCCGCTCCAGGACGCTGCGTACGACGCTCTCGAGCCTTCGTCTCGCGCTCGGCCTGCTGCTCGGCTCGCTGGCGGCTCATCTCATCCCGGAACTCCTGACTCGTCCAGCCGCGCTGGTGGCTCGGAGCTCCGTTCCACGCGGTGGCGGTGGCTCCAGGGAGTGGGACGGTCGCGCTCGCATCACCAGGCGAACCGTCGGCCTTCGCGAGCGACACCGGGTTCGCGGCACCGCGGGAGGCCGGGGCCGAGCCGGCAGGGCCCGAGGGGGAGGCCGTGGGCGATGGTGCCGTCGGCTTCGGGATCGAGGCGTCGCTGGTCCACGGGTCGCGCTGCGGCGGTGTCTCAGACGGAGTCGCCCGCCCTGGGTCGCGGCGGGAGAACATCACGATCAGCCAGACAGCTGCGGCGACCAGGGCGATCACCCAACCGGCGGTCATGGTCGACTCCAGCCACCCGGGCAGGTTCCACGCATGCGGCACGCCGTCCCACCAGAGGCCGCGCATGAACGGCACGGCGGTGAGGACCGCGAGGATGCCGATCGCGACGATCGCCGGGTCGAAGACGCCCCGGATCGCACGCTCGAGGTGGATCCGACCCTGTTGGTCGGGGATGAGCGCCCAGCCCGCGGCGTAGACGAAGAGGACCGGCCCGCCCAGGATCGCGATGACGATGAGTGCTCCGCGCACGATCATCGGATCGAGGCCGAGCCGGGCCGCGACACCCCCGGCGACACCGCCGAGCCACGAGTCGCTCGAGCGACGGAGACCGGTGGACCGCCACCAGTCGAAGAAGCGGGTCGTCGGATCCTGCGGGGCTGGTGCCCCCGGTTCTGCTCCGGTGGGCGGCGTGCTGTGGTTCGTCATGGTCCGATTCTGGCGAAGCGTCCGGGTCGGGCCCATCCGGCATGACCCTGAGTGCACCCTGATCCTGCCGTCCCAGGGTGCCGACCGCACCCCGAACTGCTTGGATGGCTCCATGGGAACCGAGGTGATGATCCGTCCGAGGCGCCGCCTGCTCGGCGGTGTCTGCGCCGGCTTCGCCGAGCACACCGGTCTCCCCGTCGCCGCGGTGCGGACGGCGACGGTCATCCTCGCGTGCTGCGGCGGAGCGGGCCTGCTCCTCTACGTGTGGCTGTGGGTCATGACGCCGACGCAGGGCGCGGACGCACCGCTCGATCCTCGGGAGCACCTGCTCCGGCCGGCCTCGACCGATGACGGAGGCGACCTCGACGGCCCCCGTCGCGCGCCGATCACGGAGGTGCTGCTCGGGATCGCCCTGCTCGCGGCCGGGACCGCGCTGATCGCGACCCGGACCGGGCTGGACATCCCACTCGAGGCCGTCATCCCCGTCATCGTCGTCCTCGCGGGTGCCGCACTCGCCTGGCGGCAGTTCGGCGAGCGTGGTCGCGGTGAGGGCTCACGTGCCCTCCTGATTCGCGTGCTCGGAGCGCTCGTCCTCGTCGTCCTCGGCATCCTTCTGTTCTTCGTCACCGGTGACCGCCCGAACATGTGGACGGTCATCGTCGCCGCGATCGCCGTGCTCCTCGGGGTCGCCGTGGTCATCGCCCCCTGGGCGCTCCAGCTCAATCGCGACCTCGCCGACGAGCGTGCCGCGCGGATGCGCGAGGCCGACCGCGCCGAGATCGCAGCGCACCTGCACGACTCCGTGCTCCAGACGCTCGCGCTCATCCAGCAGCAGGCCGGTCCGGGGAGTGAGGCGTCCCGTCTCGCACGGGCGCAGGAGCGCGAGCTGCGGAACTGGCTCTTCTCCGGCGGGACCGCTCCGACGGGCGATCTCGCGACCGAGCTGCGGACCATCGCGGCCGCGGTGGAGGCCGACCACGCGGTGCGCGTCGACGTCGTCGCGGTCGGGCGTGCGATCGACGACGCTCCGGAGCCGCTCCTCGCCGCCGCGCGGGAGGCCGTGCTCAACGCGGCACGTCACGCCGGCGGCGACGTCTCCGTCTATCTGGAGACGGCGCCGCAGCGGATCGAGGTGTCGATCTCCGACCGCGGCCCCGGCTTCGACCTGGAACAGGTCCCGCGGGACCGCCTCGGGGTGCGGGAGTCGATCATCGGCCGCATGCAGCGCATCGGTGGCGAGGCGACCATCCGTTCGAGGCCAAGCGGACGAGGTACCGAGGTCCGTCTCGTCCTGCCCGTCCACGACGCCGCGGCGACGGCGCCGCAGCCCGACACCGTCCCGACCGTTCCGAGGAGCCGACCATGAGCGACCGACCACTGACCGTCGTGATCGTCGACGACCATTCGATCTTCCGTTCCGGGCTGCGCAGCGAACTCGATCCCGGCATCGAGGTGCTGGGGGAGGCCGGTGACGTGGAGGAGGCGATCCGGGTGATCGGGGAGACCCGCCCGCAGGTCGTGCTGCTCGACGTCCACCTGCCGGGCGGCACTGGTGGCGGTGGTGCGGACGTGATCGCCGGGTCGGTGTCGACCGCGCCCGCCACCCGGTTCCTCGCGCTGAGCGTCTCGGACGCCGCCGAGGACGTCGTCCGGGTGATCAGGGCCGGTGCACGCGGCTACATCACGAAAAGCTCCTCGGGTGCCGAGGTCGCCGAGGCCGCACGGCGGGTCGACGACGGCGACGCGGTCTTCTCGCCTCGCCTCGCGGGCTTCGTCCTGGACGCCTTCGGCGCCGTGACGGGCGAGACCGCGGAGTCCGTCGACGAGCTCGACCGGCTGTCCGCCCGTGAGCAGGAGGTCATGCGCCTCATCGCCCGCGGCTACGCCTACAAGGAGGTCGCGACGGAGCTGTACATCTCCGTGAAGACCGTGGAGACCCATGTGTCGAGCGTGCTGCGCAAGCTGCAGCTGTCCTCCCGCCACGAACTCGCCGCCTGGGCTCTGCAGCGCAAGCTCCTCTGACCACGCGGGCCGGAACGGACATCGGCCGACAGCGAACGACCAGTGCGCGCTCAGGAGCCCGGCGGTAGCCTGAAGGCATGATCATCCGTCGGGCGTTCTACTACTGGCGATTCGCCGCGATCTTCGTGCTGCCCGCCTGGCCGTTCGTCGGATGGGGACTCTTCGGTGAGAGCGGCTGGAGCCTGTTCGGGCTCTTCATCGCCATGCCGATCCTCGCCATCGCGCTCGCCGCGATCGCGTTCCTCATCTCCGCCAGGGCCAGCGTCCGGACGACGAAGCTCGTGTCGTGGACGGACGTCGGCCTGCTCACGCTCTGGCACGTCACGATCATCTGCTTCGGCTCGTTTAGCTCGGGCGTCGCCCTCTGGGCGGTCCTCGGCGTCGTCGCGGGCCTCGCCGCCTTCTGGGGCGTCATCGCGCAACTCATCTCCGAGACGGCACGCCGCGCCCGGGAGACGATGGCCGAATTCGAGCGCATGGCCGCTGCAGCCGGGCCAGGCACGGTCCCCGGATCGGCGATCCCGCCGCAGCCGCGGTTCGATCCCGGTCCGATCGACGGCGGCGAGTTCATCGTGATCGAGGAGTCGAAGCCCGACGAGCGCCGCTGAGCGGTCGCTTGCACAGCGGTCGCCTGCGCCGTCCGGGAGCCCCGGTTTCCCATCCGAGGCCCTTTCATGACACAATTGCTGTTTGTGCCTCCGCAGTTCTGCCACAGGGGAACGCCGGCATCGGGCACACCCTTCCTTCCGAACGTATTCAGCGGTCGACCTGTGGCGGTCGCAGAGATGGAATCATCATGCACATTCTCGACTCAGTCGATGCAGCATCCCTCAAGTCGGACATCCCCGACTTCCGCGCCGGCGACAACGTCAAGGTGCACGTGAACATCATCGAGGGCAACAAGTCCCGTATCCAGGTCTTCCAGGGTGTCGTCATCGGCCGCTCCAACGAGGGTGTCCGCGAGACCTTCACGGTCCGCAAGGTGAGCTACCAGGTCGGCGTCGAGCGTACCTTCCCGGTCCACTCCCCGAACATCGACCACATCGAGGTCGTCACCCGCGGTGACGTCCGTCGCGCGAAGCTGTACTACCTCCGCGAGCTCCGTGGCAAGAAGGCGAAGATCAAGGAGAAGCGCGACAACTAGTCGTCCTCCCGGTCGCCGTCCGCGATCATTCCTGAGCTCCCCACCGGATAAGCTGGTGGGGAGCTCAGGCGGTTAAATGACAGACAATTCCCTGGCGGCAGACGCGTCGCCCGACCACCAGCAGCGCCCCCGCGGCAAACGCGGAGCGCTGCTCTTCCTTCGCGACCTCCTCATCATCTTCGTGGTCGCGCTGCTGGTCTCCTTCCTCATCAAGACCTTCCTCGTACGGTCGTTCTACATCCCGTCCGGGTCGATGGAGAACACGCTGCAGATCCAGGACCGCATCCTGGTGAACGAGCTCGTCCCCGACGTGGTCTCGCTGAACCGCGGCGACGTGGTCGTGTTCCAGGATCCGGGCGGCTGGCTCCCGCAGACGGTCGAGGCTCCGCAGCCTCCCGTCACCGCAGCCGTCGAATGGGTGCTGTCGATCTTCGGCCTCGTCGCTCCCGACAGCGACGACCACCTCATCAAACGCGTCATCGGCCTGCCGGGCGACCACGTGTCGTGCTGCAATCCCCTCGGGCAGATGACGGTCAACGGGGTGCCGCTGAACGAACCGTACGTGAAGCTCCCGGCCGGCACTGAGAAGGTGTCCGGAGACGCGTTCGACATCGTCGTCCCCGAAGGCTCGCTCTGGGTCATGGGCGACAACCGGTACAACTCGAAGGACTCCCGATACAACGGCGACACCCCCGGTGGGGGCTTCGTCCCGATCGACAACGTCGTGGGGCGCGCGTTCGTCATCACCTGGCCGTCCAGCAACTGGGCCTGGCTCGACAACTACCCGTCCGTCTTCCAGGGCATCCCCGCCCCAGAAGAGGAGTGATGGCCGTCAGCGAACCGACCCTCGAGGTCGAGCACGGACTGTTCGCTGCGGGTGTCCCGTCGGTCATCGGCATGGACGAGGTGGGCCGCGGAGCGATCGCCGGCCCGGTGGCCGTCGGCGCTGCGGTCGTCGCCCCGGCGTGTGGGCCGTTCCCTGAGGGACTCCGCGACTCGAAGCTGTTGAGCGAGCGAGCGAGGACCCGCCTGGAACCGTTGGCTCGCGAGTGGGTGTTGTACGGTGCCGTCGGGCTCGCGAGCCCCGCGGAGGTCGACGAGCTCGGCATCACCGCGTGCCTCGGACTCGCCGGCCGTCGGGCGCTGCTCGAACTGCACGCCGTCGGCGCGGACGTCACGGGATCGACCGTCCTGCTCGACGGCAACAGCGACTGGTTGAGCCGGGCGCTTCAGCGACCGCTCACCATCACCACGAGGGTAAAAGCGGATCGGGACTGCGCGTCGGTCGCCGCGGCGTCCGTGCTTGCCAAGGTGCACCGCGACCGACTGATGATCGAGTTGCACGAGGCACTGCCGGAGTACGGGTGGGAGGGCAACAAGGGGTACGGCTCGGCGCATCATCTGTCGGCCCTCTCCGAGCACGGCCTGACCCTCCACCACCGGAGCAGCTGGCTGCCCGCCTACACGTAGACTGGAGAGACCATGGACGAAGACGAGTTCGAAGACTACGACCGCGAGGTCGAACTGGCCCTCTACCGCGAGTATCGCGATGTCGTGGGTCAGTTCAAGTACGTGATCGAGACCGAGCGCCGGTTCTACCTCGCCAACGAGGTCGACCTCGTGCGACGCGACACGGCGAACGACTTCTACTTCGAGCTCTCCATGACCGACGTCTGGGTGTGGGACGTCTACCGTTCCGACCGGTTCGTCAAGAGCGTCCGAGTGCTCACCTTCAAGGACGTCAACGTCGAGCAGCTGTCCTCGCGTGACTTCGAGCTCCCGAAGGAACTCACGCTCGACGAGTAGGGCGCAGTCTCCGCGATCGACAGCGCTCCACAGGCGCGCTTCTTCACGCGCTCGTCGGCGACAGACCCACCTCCGGGTAACGCGCCTCGTCTGCACGCTTGGCTGGATGCCAGGAGGTGCACATGGCACGGAAAGACGAGCTCGGCCGACGCGGCGAGCAACTGGCGGCGGATCATCTCGAGGCGTGCGGATACCGCATCCTCGACCGCAATTGGCGATGCCCGCAGGGCGAACTCGACCTCGTTGCGGACGACCACGGCACGCTGGTCTTCGTCGAGGTGAAGACGCGTTCGGGCGTCGGCTTCGGTGATCCCGCGGAGGCGGTCACGCCGAGCAAACTGGCCCGGATCGGTCGCCTCGCCGGAGCCTGGTGCGCTGAGCACCGACCGCGCTCGAGGCGCATGCGCGTCGACGTCGTCGGCATCGTGCTGCCCTCCGAAGGGGACATACGACTCCAGCACCTGCGGGGAGTCTCCTGATGGCCGTCGCACGCACCTGGTCGGTCGCGCTCGCCGGCCTCACGGGCGCGATCGTGGAGGTCGAGGCGTCAGCTGCCGCGACCGTACCGGGCATGGCGATCGTCGGCCTTCCCGACAAGTCGCTCGGTGAGGCCGCGCACCGCATCAAGAGTGCGACGGCGAACTCCGGCTGCGAGCTGCCCGGTGGCAAGCTCACGATCAACCTGTCTCCCGCGTCGCTGCCCAAGCAGGGGAGCGCCTTCGACCTCTCCATGGCGATCGCCTGTCTCGCCGTGGGCGGCCTGGTCCGCCGGGAGTCCGCCGAGCGGGTCGTCCATCTCGGTGAGCTCGGGCTCGACGGTCGGCTCCGTCCGCTCGTCGGGGTGCTGCCGGCCGTCCTCGCCGTCGCCCGCGCCGGCTACGACGCGGTGATGGTGCCGACGGCCAATGTCGAGGAGGCGCAGCTCGTGCCCGGCGTCACGGTGATCGGGGCGACCTCGCTGCGCGATGCGGCCATCTGGCACGGTGCAGAACTGTCCGCGATCGACCTCGAACCCGTCCGGCAACGCGTCGACCGGCTACCCACGCCCGACCCGCTCGATCTCGCGGACGTGGTCGGACAACCGGAGGCGGTCGACGCGATGGTCGCTGCGGCGGCCGGCGGGCACCACGTCATGATGGTCGGACCTCCCGGTGCCGGCAAGACCATGCTGGCCGCCCGGCTCCCCGAGATCCTTCCCGACCTCGAGCCCGAGGCCGCGGTGGAGGTCAGCTGCCTCCGCTCGCTCATCGGTCTGCCGCCTGACGGCACGCTCGCCCGACGACCACCGTGGGAGAGCCCACATCACTCGTCATCGGCAGCGGCGATCATCGGTGGTGGTTCGCGCCAGATCCGGCCGGGGGCAGCTGCGCGCGCGGCGCACGGCGTGCTCTTCCTCGACGAAGCGCCGGAGTTCCGCGCCGACGTCCTCGACTCGCTGCGTCAGCCACTCGAAGCCGGCGTGATCACCGTGCATCGTGCACACGGCAGCGCGACGTTCCCGGCCGCCTTCCAACTCGTCCTCGCCGCGAACCCCTGCCCCTGTGGTCAGTACGGCACGGCGGACGGCGTCTGCACCTGTCCACCGCAGGCCCGTCGACGCTATCTCGGGCGGATCTCGGGGCCGCTCCTCGACCGGATCGACATCCGCGTCCGGGTGCACCGGATCACCTCGGCACTGACGAGTCTCTCGCAGGAGGGCGGTGTCTCCACCGCTGAGGCTCGTTCCCGCGTCGAAGCGGTGCGGGCCGCGAGTGCCGAGCGGTTGGCTGGCACCGGCTGGACCACGAACGCGCAGGCGAGCGGCACCTGGCTCAGGAGCCCTCGGATGCGGCTGCCCAGGTCCGTCACCAGCGCGTTGGACCGCTCCCTCGAGCGGGGAGGGATCACCATGCGCGGCTACGACCGCATCCTCCGATTGAGCTGGACGCTCGCCGACCTCGACGGGGCCGGCAGCCCCTCAGCCGAGCACTTGGGGCGCGCCCTCTTCCTGCGGAAGGGCATCTCATGAGTGCGTGGTTCGGCTTGGACCGCGAGTTGATCGAACGCCTCGTCCGAGGACTCGGCGGCCTGGAGTCGGCCGAGGCCGCGGGCAATCCTCGCGCAGATGGAGGTGCCGAGCACGTCCCAGAGGCCGACGAGAACGTCGGCACCGCCGGGATACGGGCGGCCTTCGCTCGGGCAGCCTGGACGATGATCGCTGAACCGGGTGACGGCGTCGCCGGGCTCGTGGTCGGTGCGCTCGGCCCAGCGGGCGCGCTCTCAGCGGTCCTGGAACGGGTGGGGCCGACCGAACTGCAGCGCCGCATCCTCGGCAGCGAGTGGTCCAGCGGCTCGGGCTCGACGTCTGCCGATGCCGAGTCCGAGGATCCCGCCGCGATGCCCGCTTCACGCGTGCTCGGAAGTGCGCTGGAACGCTGGCGCCCCCGTCTCGTCTCGGCTGACCTCGTCGCCGCCTGTGAGACGGCGATCGAGGTCGGCGTTCGACTACTCCTGCCCGGCGTTCCGGGCTGGCATGCGGGGTTCGACCACCTCGGTGTGCACGCGCCGCACGCCCTCTGGCTGCGCGGTTCTCCCGACGCGCCTGCGGGAGGACGCGCCATCGCGTTGGTCGGGGCCCGGGCTGCGTCCGGTTACGGCGAGCACGTCACCCTCGAGGCGGCGGCCGGGCTCGTCGATCGGGGCTTCGTGATCGTGTCTGGTGCCGCGTACGGCATCGACGGCGCCGCGCACCGAGCCGCGCTCGGGAGCGGAGGTGTGACCGTGGCCTACCTTGCAGGCGGGGTCGATCGGCCTTACCCAGCCGGTCACGATGCGCTCATCCGTCGGATCCGCGAGTCCGGCGGAGCCGTCATCAGCGAATCACCGTGCGGGTCCACACCGTCCAAATGGCGATTCCTGCAACGGAACCGACTCATCGCCGCAGCCTCGGCTGCGACGGTGGTCATGGAGGCCGGAGACCGCTCCGGGTCGATCAACACGGCCGGACACGCTGCGTCCCTCGGGCGTCCGCTCGGAGCTGTGCCCGGCCCGGTCACGAGTCCGTCGTCGGCTGGCTGTCACCGCCTGATCCGTGAGTACGCCGCCACCTGCGTCACGAACGCCGCGCAGATGGCGGAGCTCGCCGGGTGGACCGCGCTCGACGCGGATGCGCAGGCGTTCGCTTCTCCGGAGGAACGCCGGGTCCGTGATGTGATGAGCGCGCGCTCGCCGCGCACCGTCGAGGCGCTTGCGAAAGCCAGTGGTCTGAGTCCTCGTGAGGTCGGCGGCGTGCTCGGTGCGCTGGATCTGGCCGGGGCCGTCGAGGAACGGGAACGGGGGTGGGTGCTCGTCGGGGGACGGGCGTGAGGTGATCGGTCGGCGGGGGAAGACCACGGCGTCGGAGGCGTGGGGCATGCTGTCCACGTGGACATCTGGAGCAGCATCGACGGGTTCTCGGAGCACCTCGCTTCCGAGCGTCGGCTGTCGCCGCAGACCGTTCGCGCTTACACATCCGATCTCCGGCAGCTCGCCGACTTCGCCACCGGACGCGATGTCGAGCGCGTCGACGGCGTGACGCTGGACCTCCTCCGCGACTGGCTCTGGGCCGCTTCCGAGGCCGGCTCGTCCAAGGCGACGCTCGCGCGACGCACCGCCACGGCCAAGGCCTGGAGCGCCTGGCTCCTGCGCACCGGCAGGGTCGATTCGGACGTCGCGGCACGTCTCCGGAGTCCGAAGACGGGTCGGACCCTGCCACGCGTCGTCGGCCGGGGCCCATTCGACGACCTCCTCGCGGGGCTCGAGGACCGCGCCGCATTGGGGGAGCCGAACGCCCTCCGCGACCTCGCCGTCGTCGAACTGCTCTACGCCTCGGCCCTCCGCGTGTCCGAGCTGTGCGGACTCGACCGGGACGACCTCGACCTCGACCGGCTCACCGTCCGTGTCACGGGCAAAGGCGACAAGGAGCGGGTCGTGCCGTTCGGCGTCCCCGCTCAGTCGGCGATCGTCGACTACCTCACGAGCGCCCGCCCGCAGCTGGTCGCCCGTGCAGCCGCGAACGACCGCGGACCGACGCCCGGCGCAGCCCTCTTCCTCGGCGCACGCGGAGGACGGCTCGGCCCACGCTCCGTCTACACGCTCGTCGCCCGGCTCCTCGACGCCGTGCCCGGTGGTGGTCCGGCAGGGCCTCACGCCCTGCGGCACACCGCCGCGACGCACCTGCTCGACGGGGGAGCGGACCTCCGCGCGGTCCAGGAACTCCTCGGCCACGCGAGTCTCGCGACGACGCAGATCTACACGCACGTCTCCGTCGAACGCATCAAGGAGAGCTACCGCAACGCCCACCCGCGGGCCTGAGCCCCCGCCGTCGTGGTCAGTGGGAGCAGGACGGCCGGTGGCACCTCGCCGAGCAGCAGCATCGGATTGACGTAGACGCCGTCGAGCCGCACCCCGAAGTGCACGCAGCCGTCGGCGCAGTGTCCGCCGACGCCGACCGTCCCGATCGGTGCCCCGCGGGTCACGCGGCTACCGACGTCGACCGAACCCACCACCGGCTCGATGCTCGAGAGGTGTCCGTCGTCGTGCCGGATCACGACGAGTGGGCGGTCGACCACCGTCCCGCTGAACGTCACGACGCCGGCGGCTGCTGCGGCCACCGGCTGACCGGGCGATGCCGCGATGTCGATACCCCGGTGGCCGGCGCTGTACGGGTCGGGCGGCGCGACGAACGGCTCGGTGACGACGTGCGGGGGAGCGATCGGCCAGCTCCAGGCCGGCGCCGCCCCAGACGTGCTCACGGGTGCGAGGAGCACCAGGCAGGAGATGAGGAACCAACTGGCGATCGAGGTCATCATGATCCGAGCCTGGCGGGCTCGGGAAAGCGAAGGCAGTTGGGCGCTTCGGAGCGGGGAGGCGGACGTGGTCGGACGGCCTGTGGAGCACCGTCATCACGGTGGCCTGATGCTATGCTGAACGGAGCACCTCGCTCGTCGGGGTGACTACGCGTGCCATTTCGGCCACCACTTCCAATCGGTCCTCGCTCTCCGGAGCGTGGCGGACGTGCGCCGGGCACCAGGGACGAGGCCATCCGGTCCGTCAGACAACCGAGGCACTCCCACCCGTCCGCGTCAGCGGTGCGGTGGCGAGCGCAGAACAGGAGAACGGCTCATGGCCGTCGTAACCATCCGCCAGCTGCTCGACAGCGGCGTGCACTTCGGGCACCAGACCCGCCGTTGGAACCCGAAGATGAAGCGCTTCATCTTCACCGAGCGTTCCGGCATCTACATCATCGACCTGCAGCAGTCGCTCGGCTACATCGACCAGGCCTTCGACTTCGTCAAGGAGACGGTCGCCCACGGCGGCACCATCCTCTTCGTCGGCACGAAGAAGCAGGCGCAGGAAGTCATCGCCGAGCAGGCGACGCGCGTCGGCCAGCCCTACGTCAACCAGCGTTGGCTCGGTGGCCTCCTTACCAACTTCCAGACGGTGTCGAAGCGACTCGCCCGCATGAAGGAGCTCGAGGAGCTCGACTTCGAAGACGCCTCCAAGAGCGGCTTCACCAAGAAGGAACTCCTCATCAAGAAGCGCGAGCTGGACAAGCTCCACAAGTCGCTCGGTGGTATCCGCAACCTCTCGAAGACGCCGTCGGCGCTCTGGGTCGTCGACACCAAGAAGGAGCACCTCGCGATCGACGAGGCGCGCAAGCTCGGCATCCCGGTCATCGGCATCCTCGACACCAACTGCGACCCCGACGAGGTCACCTACCCGATCCCGGGTAACGACGACGCGATCCGTTCCGTCGGCCTGCTGACGCGCATCATCGCCGACGCCGCCGCCGAGGGTCTCATCCAGCGCCACCAGAAGCCGACCGAGGGCGACGCCCCGGCCGAGCCGCTCGCCGAGTGGGAGCAGGAGCTGCTCCAGGGCGGCGAGCAGGGTTCCGCCGAGACCGAGAAGGTCGCCGATGAGGCGATCGCCGCAACCGACGCCGTCGAGGCAGCTCCGGCTGTCGAAGACGTCGAGGTCGCTGCAACCGAGTCCGCCGCCGACGCCGAGGGCGCAGCTGCCGCCGTCGTCGCCGACGAGAAGTAATCAAGGAGGACACCAGCAATGGCCAACTTTTCTCTCGCTGACCTGAAGGTGCTGCGCGAGCAGCTCGGCACCGGCATGGTCGACACCAAGAACGCTCTCGTCGAAGCCGATGGCGACGTCGAGAAGGCGACCGAGATCCTGCGTCTCAAGGGTGCGAAGGGCAACGCGAAGCGTGCCGACCGCTCCACGAGCGAGGGCCTCGTCGCCGCGAAGGAGAACGGCGACACCGCCACGCTCATCGAGCTCGCCTGCGAGACCGACTTCGTCGCGAAGGGTGAGAAGTTCCTCGCCCTGGCCGACCTCGTCCTCGACGCAGTCGTCGCCGCCGGCGCGACCACCGTCGAAGAGGGGAACGCGGCCCCGGCCGACGGCAAGACCGTCGCCGAGGTCATCGCGGACTCCGCTGCGATCATCGGTGAGAAGTTCGAGCTCCGCCGCCTCGCGGTGGTGCACGGTGAGCACTTCGCCGTCTACCTCCACAAGACCAACAAGGACCTGCCCGCGCAGGTCGGCGTGGTCGTCGGCTACACGGGCGACGACGCGGAGACGGCTCGCAGCATCGCGCAGCACATCTCGTTCGCCAACCCGTCCTACCTCAGCCGCGACGACGTCCCGGCCGACGAGGTCGAGAAGGAGCGCGAGATCGTCACCGAGATCTCGAAGAACGAGGGCAAGCCCGAGGCTGCACTGCCGAAGATCGTCGAGGGCCGCGTGACCTCGTACTTCAAGCAGGTCGCGCTCCTCGAGCAGGACTACGCCAAGGACAACAAGCTGTCCGTGCAAAAGGTGCTCGCTGACGCGGGCCTCACCGTGACCGGGTTCGCCCGCTTCAAGGTCGGCGCGTAGCAGTTGTGACGGGGTCCGGATCGCCAGTGGCGATCCGGACCCCTTTGCGTGCGCGGGCATACCCGCGCACGTGGGATCGGTGACGATCCAGCCAGCGAGTCGACGGCTGTCGCGGACAGCGGGCGGCTCCTGACGCTAAGTTGTGTGAGGGACGAGGAAGGACAGGCGGATGCCGGAGAAGAAGCGCAGGGTACTGCTCAAGCTGTCAGGTGAGGCGTTCGGAGGCGGCCAGTTGGGCGTCAACCCCGACGTGGTCGGGTCGATCGCCCGCGAGATCGCTGAGGCGACCGCCGAGGTCGAGGTCGCAGTGGTCGTCGGAGGCGGCAACTTCTTCCGCGGAGCCGAGCTCAGCCAGCGCGGCATGGACCGCGGCCGAGCCGACTACATGGGCATGCTCGGAACGGTCATGAACGCCCTGGCGCTCCAGGACTTCCTGGAACAGGCCGGCGCCGCCACGCGCGTGCAGTCCGCCATCGCCATGACGCAGGTCGCCGAGCCCTACATCCCGCTCCGCGCCGAGCGACACCTCGAGAAGGGTCGCGTCGTCATCTTCGGAGCGGGCGCCGGACTCCCGTACTTCTCGACCGACACCGTCTCCGCACAGCGCGCGCTCGAGATCGGAGCCGTCGAGGTCCTCGTCGCGAAGAACGGTGTCGACGGCGTCTACACCGCCGACCCCCGCGTCGACCCGACGGCGACGAAGATCGACACCATCTCCTATCAGGAGGCGCTCCAGCGCGGCCTCAAGGTCGTCGACTCGACGGCCTTCAGCCTCTGCATGGACAACGGCATGCCGATGCGCGTCTTCGGCATGGAGCCGGCCGGCAACGTCACGGCGGCCATCCGCGGTGCGGCGATCGGCACCCTCGTCACCTCCGCTTAGGCGGCAGGGCGGCCAGGCCGAGCGCCGCCGCCCGACTAGACTGAACCCAGTAATGCAATCAAAGGAGTGCTCGTGATCGCGGATGTCCTCTCGGATGTTGGTACCCGGATGTCGAAGGCCGTCGAGGCCGCGAAGGATGACTTCGCCACGGTGCGTACGGGTCGCGCCAACCCCCAGTTGTTCCAGAAGGTCCTGGTGAGCTACTACGGCACGCCGACGCCGCTGGCGCAGCTCGCCTCCCTGCAGAACCAGGAAGCGCGCACGATCGTCGTGACGCCCTACGACAAGTCCGCACTGCGCGACATCGAGCAGGCGATCCGCGACATCCCGAACCTCGGCGCCAACCCGACGAACGACGGCACCGTCATCCGGGTCACCATGCCGGAGCTGACCGCTGAGCGTCGCAAGGAATACGTCAAGATCGTCCGCGGCAAGGGTGAAGACGCGAAGGTGTCGATCCGCAACATCCGTCGCAAGGGCAAGGACGACCTCGAGGCGCTCAAGAGCGAGGTCGGCGATGACGACGTCGCACGCGGCGAGAAGGAGCTCGAGGCCGTCACGAAGTCGCACATCGACGCCGTCGACGCCGCGCTGAAGGCCAAGGAGACCGAGCTGCTCTCCATCTGAGCCGCTGTCCCACCGCTGATTCCGTTCGCCGACCGGTCCCTCGACCGACGGCACGCCCGCTGGAGGTACCTGTGGAAGACGATGTCGCTCCCGGGCGATCGAGCGATCCGTCGAAGCCCGAACCCGGCCGGTCCGGCAAGTCGGGCTCGCAGGAGTTGCGATCCCAGCTGAAGGACCGCCGCGCGAAGTTCGAGCGGCAGGTCGACGCCAAACGCGCCGACATCGAACGGCAGGTCCAGGCGACGAAGGCGCAGTTCGACGCGACGAACGAACGCATCGAGGCGCGCGTCGGCCGCAACCTCGTGAACGCCATCCTCATCGGGGTGGCCGCGGGCGGCATCATGCTCGTGAGTCTGATCATCTTCAAGGTGATCTTCGTCGTCCTGGCCTCGGCGGTGGTGGCCTTCGCCACGCTGGAGCTGCGGAAGGCCCTCGAGCAGACCGGGCGCCGGGTGCCGGCGATCCCGACCGTCATCTCGGCCGTCGCGATGCAGCCGGCGGCGTTCTTCCTCCACGACGTCTGGCGTTGGTCCGTCGTCCTGCTCGGCATCCTGCTCGTCATCGTCTGGCGCGTGGCCGAGCAGGCCATCGCTTCGAAGCGGACCGACCTTCCCACGCTCGTCCGCGACCTCGCGTCCGGGACGTTCATCCAGGTCTACGTCCCCTTCCTCGCCTCCTTCGCCGTGTTCCTGGTCGCCCAGCCCGAGGGCGAATGGTGGACGCTGGCGTTCCTGATCCTCGTGATCTGCGTCGACGTCGGCGCTTATGTGAGCGGCCTGTCGTTCGGCAAGCACAAGATGGCGCCGGTGATCAGCCCGAACAAGACCTGGGAGGGCTTCGCCGGGGCGGGGGCCGTCTCGGTCGTGGCCGGCGTGCTGCTCGCGATCCTCATGCTCGGTGTTCCGTGGTGGGTCGGTGTCCTGCTCGGTCTGCTGCTCCTCGGCAGTGCCACGGTCGGCGACCTCGCGGAGTCGCTCATCAAGCGCGACATCGGCGTGAAGGACATGAGCTCGTGGCTTCCCGGGCACGGGGGATTCCTCGACCGCCTGGACTCGATCCTGCCGTCGGCGGTCGTCGCCTACGTGGTCTACCTCCTGTTCGGCGGACTCGCGGTCTGAGTCCCGGCTCGGTCCGATTTCGCCCGATCAGCCCCTCATGGGGGAGAATGGTCCGGTGAGCACGATCTTCCCCACCGCAAAACGTTCGAAGCGTGGCTACGATCCGGCCGAGGTCGACGAGTTCCTCGACCGCGCTCGCGCCGCCTACGGGCAGGTTGCCGACGCCGACGCCGATGCGATCCTGAGCGCGGAGGACATCCGGCACGTGGCGTTCCGGCTCGTCCGGGGTGGCTACAGCACCGAGCATGTCGACGCGGCGCTCGAGCGACTCGAGGACGCCTTCTCGCTCCGCGAGCGGGAGCGGTCGGTCGAGGAGCGCGGCGCCAAGGAGTGGCTGCGCGACGCCCGCGGCACCGCGCAGGTCATCCTCAACCGGCTGACGAGGCCGGAGGGCCAGCGGTTCCAGCGCGTGAGCCTGCTCGCCCGCGGCTACAGCCGGAAGGACGTGGACGCCCTCGCGGATCGCCTCGTCGCCTACTTCCACGACGGGACGCCGCTCAACGTCGACCGCGTCCGCACGGCCGTGTTCCGCAACGAATGGGCCGGTTACCGCGAGTCCCAGGTCGACGCACTGCTCGACAGCGTCGTGGACGTCATGCTGGCGGTTCGCTGAGCGTCGGGCGACCAGGTGGCCTGATCAGGCATTCTCGGCTACCATCGATGCATCGTGCCTCAAGACTCAACTGACGTGACCCCGTGGAAACCATCAGCCCAGCCGAACACCGGTAAGGCTGTTCAGCCCTACCGTCGGCCGCGCTCTCGCGGCAAGAAGGTCCTCGGGATCTTCGCGGCGACGGCTGCGTTCGGCTTCGTCGCCGTGACGATGGTCGACCCGACCTCGAGCGTCGTGGCATCCTCCTATGCGGAGAAGCAGGCGCAGTTCGGTGGCAACGCCGCGCAGTCCGTCGTCGCAAGCTCGAACTACCAGTACACCTTCGCCCGCGACAGCTACGAGGTCGTCGCTCCGCCCCCGCCGCCTCCCGTGGCGACGCCGGCCGCGACCGGCGGCGGTTCCTCGTCCACGGGCAGCGCTCCCGCGGCAGGCACGCCCGACCCGGGTACGGCTCAGGCCATCGCCTACGACATGGTCATGGCCAACGGCTGGGGCGAGGGCGAGTACAGCTGTCTCGTCTCCCTGTGGAACCGTGAGTCGGGTTGGAACGTGTACGCCTACAACGCCAGCTCCGGCGCCACGGGCATCCCGCAGGCGCTTCCCGGCTCCAAGATGGCCTCGGCCGGAGCCGACTGGGCGACCAACCCCGCGACGCAGATCACCTGGGGTCTCGGATACATCACGAGTCGGTACAGCACGCCGTGTGGCGCGTGGGCCCACTCGGAGTCCAACGGCTGGTACTGACCGGAACCGCCTCCCGACACGGTCGTGGAGGCTGAGCCTAGACTTGACCCATGCCCCGACACCATCGCCACCGGCCACGGCCCGGCGACGACGAGGGTAACGGTCTCGAACGGCTGATGGCGGGGTGGAAACGCACCGAGGACCATCGAGACGGATCCTGGTTCGTCCAGCCCGTCAGCGGTTCCAGTGCGCAGAAGACCTATGTGTGTCCTGGATGCGGACAGTCCATCCCGCCCGGCACCGCCCATGTGGTGACGTGGCGCGCTGACGGGGTCCTGGGCGACCAGGCCGACATCGCTGCCCGGCGGCACTGGCACTCCCACTGCTGGCGGATCCGGTGAACGCCCGCACGCCGCGAAACGACCCGACCACACTGCCCCGGAGGACTGACTCATGACCGACACCATCGAGATCCGTGGTGGCGCCGAGCTCCCCGCCGTCCGCGAGGAGATCGAGCTGCACACGGCCGACGGCCTGACCCTCGTCGGTGAGCTCGCGGTGCCGGCCGACGGCGAGGTCGTCGCGACCCTGGTGACGCTCCACCCGCTGCCGACCGCCGGCGGGTTCATGGACTCCCATGTGCTCCGCAAGGCCGCGGCGCGCCTGCCTGCGCTCGCGGGGATCGCCGTGCTCCGCTTCAACACCCGCGGCACCTCGTCTCCTCGAGGGACGAGCGACGGCGCGTTCGACGGCGGCGTCGGCGAGCGGGCCGATGTCGAGGCCGCGCTGGCGTTCGTGGCCGAGCGCGGGCTTCCGCATCCGTGGATCGTCGGATGGTCGTTCGGGACCGAGCTGGCCTTGAAGTACGGGCGCGACCCGGCCGTCGACGGCGTGATCCTCCTCTCTCCGCCGCTGCACCGCACGACGGAGGACGAGCTCCGGGCCTGGGCCGGCGACGACCGGCCGATGGTCGTCCTCGTGCCCGAGTTCGACGACTACCTCCGACCAGCGGAAGCGGCGGAACGGTTCGGCGTGCTCCCCGGTGCCACCCTCGTCCCGGTGGACGGTGCCAAGCACCTGTGGGTGGGGGAGAGCCAGACCCGACGCGTGCTCACCGAGATCGTCGCTGCAGTGCGTCCCGAGGCGCTGCCGCTCCCGACCCACTGGCCGGCCCCTGGCCTCCCAGCGGCCGTCTAGCCGCCTCCCAGTCATTTCCGATAGCCTGAACCACCTGCGTCTCCTGCCGGCCCGACCCGCCGGATCCCGTCGGACGCAGGATCACCCGCGTCGCTCCGACGCCAGAGGAGAGTAATCCGTGCGTTTCGTTCTCGCCATCGCCGCGTTCGTCGTGGCAGCCGTCATGATCGTGACGGGAATCGCGCAACGGACCGTGTTCCTCTCGCCCGGCACCTTCAGCCTGTCCACGACGGTCGACAGCGGTGACCGGTTCATCGTCATCCCCGGGAGCGTGCTGCAGTCGCAGCCGGGAGCGCAGTCCATCGTGGCGGGCGCGGGCGGCGACACGCAGGTGTTCATGAGCTACGGGCGCTCCGAAGACATCACGGCCTGGCTCGGCGACGAGCCGTACAGCCGCGTCGGCGTCAACAGTGCCGGCACCGCCCTGACGACCACGACCGTCACCGCCGAGGCGGACGCCACCGACGACGACGGGGCGACCCCGAGTCCCGAGCCGTCGGCGACGCCGGCCCCCGAGGCCACCGACGACACCACCACCTCCGAGAAGGGCCCGGACCCGCGCGGATCCGACCTCTGGCTCGGTGAGTACGACGAAGCGGGCGCGGTCATCGCGACGATGAACCTGCCGAAGGACATCGACGTGCTCATCGCGACCGACGGCTCGGCCGCTGCTCCGGATTCCCTCCGCCTCTCCTGGCCACTCGACAACGCCACACCGTGGGCCGGTCCGCTGATCGCCGGTGGCATCCTCGTGCTCCTCGCCGGCATCGTGCTCTACCTCTCTGGGATCCAGCGCATGCGTCGCTCGCGAGGCCCGCGTCGCAAGGGTCCCGGACAAGGACAGAAGGGCATCACGAAGATGTCGAGACAACCGAAGCCGCGCCGCCCCCGTGAACTCGGGGCCGGCAAGACGAAGCGCTCCCCGCTCCGCCGCTCCCTCGTCGTGGGCGTCCCGCTCGTCCTCATCGGCACGCTCGGCCTGAGCGGCTGCTCCCAGGACTACTGGCCGACCATCGGAGCGTCGTCACCGACGCCCACCGTCACCGCGACGGACCTGCCGGCCGACAGCCAGGACCAGGACTTCGCGGCGCCCGTCGTCACCGTGCCACAGGTCGAACGGATCGTGTCGCGGATCTCGACGGCGGCGTCCGAGGCCGACGCTGCGCTCGACGGCACCGCTGCGGCCGTCCGATTCTCCGGGCCGGCGCTCGAGGAGCGCACCGCGAACTACGCCCTCCGCTCGAAGGTGGCCGACGCCGCCGGAGCGACCCCCATCCCCGCCTCGCCCGTCACGCTCACCCTGCCTCAGGCGACGGACGCCTGGCCACGGACGGTCATGACCGCGATCCAGGACAAGGCCGACGAGACGGTGTCGCCGACGGTCCTCGTGATGACCCAGCAGGACCCGCGGTCGAACTACCAGGTCGTCTACGCGGAGAAGCTCCTCGAGGGCGCCCGACTCGAGAACGTCGCGCCCGCGACCATCGGTGCCGCGAGCGTCCCGCCGGACTCCAAGCTGCTCGTCATGCCGCCGGAGGAGATCGCCGCGGCGTACGCCGACATCATCACGAACGGCGATGCGAGCACCTTCGCCGGCCTGTTCAACGCCGATGGCGACGTCTTCCGCACGCAGGTCGCCGCGGACCGCGCCACGAAGGCCGCGAGCCTCCCCACCACGGCGAGTATCGCCTTCTCGGCGGCCGCCGGTACCGGCCCGAACGTCGCGCTGGCGACCAACGACTCCGGTGCGATCGTCGCCGTCAACGTGCAGGAGGGGGAGGTGGTATCCGTCGTCACAGCCGGTGCTACCGTGAAACCTTCGGGTGCGGTCGCCGCTCTCTCCGGGATCACCGAGAGCGCGAAGGGGACGCAGGCCACCTACGGCGACCAGCTCCTGTTCTACGTGCCAGCCGTCAACTCCGGAGAGAAGATCACCTTGCTCGGATTCACCCAGACCCTCATCGCCGCATCGGAGCTCCCGTGAGTGCCGCGGAGCCGAGCGCAGCACACCTGCGCGGCGCCGTTGACCTCTCCGGCCTCGCGCGTCGCCACCAGACGCCGCCTGCTGCCACACCGAACCAACCGGGCGCACCTGCGGAGACTCCCGGTGCGACGACCGGCCAGACCGTGCAGGTCCCGTCACTGGTCTTCGACGCGACGGACGACGGGTTCGGTCAGGTCGTCGAGCTGTCCTCCGTGGTGCCCGTCGTCATCGACCTCTGGGCCGAATGGTGCGGACCGTGCAAGCAGCTCTCGCCGGTGCTCGAGCGCCTCGCCGCCGAATACGCGGGTCGCTTCGTGCTCGCCAAGGTGGACGTCGACGCGAACCCGCAGCTCTCCCAGGCCTTCCAGGCGCAGTCGATCCCGATGGTCGTCGCCGTCGTGGGCGGACGCCCGGTGCCGATGTTCAACGGCGCGATCCCGGAGTCGCAGGTGCGCGATGTCATCGAGCAGCTGCTGCAGCTGGCCGAGCAGAACGGGGTCTCCGGTCGGGCCGTCGTCGCCGATGGCGACGCCGCAGCTCCCGCCGAGCCCGTGGAGGAGCCGCTGCCGCCCCTCCACGCCGAGGCCTACGAGGCCATCGAGCGCGCCGACTACCCGACGGCCATCGCCGCGTACGAGAAGGCCATCGCGCAGAACCCGAAGGACGACATGGCTGTGGCCGGCCTCGCCCAGGTCCGTCTGCTGCACCGCCTCACGGGGAAGACCCTCGATGAGATCCGCGGACGAGCGGCCGCCGCTCCCGACGATCTCGACGCCCAGCTGACCGTCGCCGACCTCGACCTCTCCGGAGGGCACCTCGAGGACGCCTTCGACCGTCTGCTGACGCTGTTCCCCGACCTCGACCAGTCGGGCAAGGACACCGTCCGGACGCGCCTGCTCGAGCTGTTCCAGGTCGCCGGCGTCACCGATCCGCGCGTCATGAAGGCCAGGGCCCGGTTGACCGGCCTGCTCTACTGACCGACCGATGCACGACGAAGGCCCGCCTCCNTCATGCCGAGCGGAGGGAGCGTGAGCTCGGCGGAAGCCGGGCGTCCCGCCCACGGTGACGCCGACGCCTCGATCGATCCGTAGTTGCCCACGCCGGATCCGCCGTACTCCACGGCGTCGGTGTTGAGCAGTTCCTCCCACCGACCCGCGCGGGGCAGACCGACCCGGTACGGGCCGACGGGGGCGCCGGAGAAGTTGACGAGCGCGGCGATCACGTTGCCGTCGTCGTCCCAGCGCAGGAAGGAGAGCACGCTGTTCTGCGCGTCCCCGGCATCGAGCCATTCGAAGCCGGCGGCGTCGTGGTCGAGGGCCCAGAGGGCCGGGTGCTCCGTGTACACGGCGTTGAGTCGGGACACGAGGCCGAGCAGTGCCCGGTGGCTCGGCTGGTCCAGGATCCACCAGTCCAGCCCGCGTTCCTCCGACCATTCGGAGGGCTGACCGAACTCCTGGCCCATGAAGAGCAACTGCTTGCCGGGGTGGGCCCACATGAAGGCGAGGTAGGCCCGCATGTTCGCGAGTTGCTGCCAGTGGTCCCCGGGCATCTTCGCGAGGAGGGACCCCTTGCCGTGGACGACCTCGTCGTGGCTGATCGGCAGGAGGAAGCTCTCGCTGAAGGCGTAGACCATCGAGAAGGTGATCTCGCCGTGGTGGTGTGACCGGTAGAGCGGGTCGTGTTCGATGTACTGGAGCGAATCGTGCATCCAGCCCATGTTCCACTTGAGGCCGAACCCGAGTCCATCCTCGCTCGTCGGGGCGGTGACGCCGGGCCAACTCGTCGACTCCTCGGCGATCATCACGATGCCGGGGTTCCGTCGATAGGCCGTCGCGTTCGCCTCCTGGAGGAGACTGATCGCTTCGAGGTTCTCGCGCCCGCCGTGGACGTTCGGCAGCCACTCGCCGTCCTTCCGCGAGTAGTCGAGGTACAGCATCGAGGCGACGGCGTCGACGCGCAGGCCGTCGACGTGGAACTCCTCGAGCCAGTAGAGGGCGTTGGCCACCAGGAAGTTCTTGACCTGGGGCTGCCCGAAGTCGAAGACGAGGGTGCCCCAGTCCGGCTGTTCGCCGCGTCGCGGGTCGGGGTGCTCGTAGAGGGGCTGACCGTCGAAGTTCGCGAGGGCCCACTCGTCCTTGGGGAAGTGGCCGGGCACCCAGTCCATGAGGACGCCGATCCCCGCGCCGTGGAGACGGTCGATCAGGTACTTGAGGTCGTCGCTCGAACCGAAGCGGCTCGTCGGCGCGTAGTAGCCGGTGACCTGGTAGCCCCAGGAGCCGCCGAAGGGGTGCTCGGCGAGTGGCATGAACTCGACGTGCGTGTAGCCGAGCTCAGCGATGTACTCGATGAGCTGGTCCGCGAGGTCCCGGTAGCCGAGCCCGGGACGCCAGGAGCCGACGTGCAGCTCGTAGACGCTCATGGGTCCGTTGTGCGGATCGCTCGCGGCCCGCCGATCGAGCCACGCCTCGTCGGTCCAGCGGTAGTCGCTGACACCGGTCACGGATGCGGTGGCGGGGGAGCGCTCGGTGAACCGGGCCATCGGGTCGGACCGACGGACCCAGTCGCCGTGCTGGGTCAGGATCTCGAAGCGGTACAGCTCGCCGGCGCCGACGGTGGGGATGAACAGCTCCCAGACACCCGTCGCACCCATGTTGCGCATGGCGTGTGCCGTGCCGTCCCAGGAGTTGAGGTCGCCGATGACCCGGACCGCACGTGCGTGAGGTGCCCAGACGGCGAACGCGGTGCCGGCGACCGACTCGGTGACCCCACGCAGCTCGGTGACGTGTGCGCCCAGGGCGTCCCAGAGCCGTTCGTGGCGACCCTCGCCGATGAGGTGCAGGTCGAGTTCACCGATCGACGGCGCGAACCGGTACGGGTCGTCGGCGTTCCAGATCGACCCGTCGCTGTAGCGGGCGTCGAGCGTGTAGTCGATGATGCCGTCGACGTGGAAGCCCTGCCAGATGCCGGCGCGGACGTGCGCGAGCTCGACGCGCGCACCGTTGGCGAGCACCGCCGTGACCTGCTCGGCCAGCGGGCGTCTGGCGCGGACGACCACGAGGGGGTCGCTCACTCCGCCGAGGTCGACCAGGTGCTGGCCGAGGATCTCGTGCGGATCGTGGTAGCGGCCCTCCGCGACGGCGTCGAGGATCCAGTCCTCGACGGAGGGGAGCGGGAGCTCCCGGGGCGCCGGTGTGGCGTCGACCGGCATCGGTGCGGCTCGACGGCCGGAGCGCTTCGGTGCAGCGGCTCCGTCTGGGGTCACAGGGCTGGTCGTCATGGTCGGATCCTCACGCTCAGGATGTGCACGGGCTCGGTGAAGGCGTCGAGGCGCACGAAGTTGCTGTCGGACCAGATCCACTCGGCTCCCGTGACGAGGTCCGTGACGTCGAAGCTGCCGCCCGGGACACCACCGAACACGGTCTGGTCGAGGTGCACCATGGTCTGTCGGACCGAGTGCGGATCGAGGTTGGCGACGACGAGCAGGGTGTCGTGCTCACCGGTGCCGGTGAACCGCTGGTCGAGATGCTTGCTGAAGACGAGGATCTGGTCGTCGTCGCTCCAGTGGAAGCTGATGTTGCGCAACTGCCGGAGGGCGGGATGCGCACGCCGGATCTGGTTGAGCAGGGTGAGGTACGGCGACAGCGATGTGCCGGCGGCCTCCGCAGCGGCCCAGTCCCGCGGACGGTACTCGAACTTCTCGCTGTCGATGTTCTCCTCGGCTCCGGGACGGGCGACGTTCTCGATGAGCTCGTACCCGGCGTAGACCCCCCACGTCGGCGCGGCGGTCGCGGCGATCGCCGCACGCACCTTGTACGCCGCCCGGCCACCGAACTGGAGGTATTCGGTGAGGATGTCCGGCGTGTTGACGAACAGGTTGGGCCGGAGGAAGTCGGCGGTCTCGGTCGCTGCCGCGCCGAGGAACTCCTCGAGCTCCTCCTTCGTGTTGCGCCAGGTGAAGTAGGTGTAGCTCTGCTGGAACCCGACCTTCGCCAGACCCTGCAGCAGGGCCGGACGGGTGAAGGCCTCCGCGAGGAACACGACGTCGGGGTCCGTCCGGTTGACGGTCGCGAGCAACCACTCCCAGAAGTCGAGCGGCTTGGTGTGGGGGTTGTCGACGCGGAAGATTCGGACACCGAGCGAGATCCAGTGCCGGATGATGCGCAGCACCTCGGCCCGGATGCCCTCGGGGTCGTTGTCGAAGTTGACCGGGTAGATGTCCTGGTACTTCTTGGGCGGGTTCTCGGCGTACGCGATCGTGCCGTCGGGGAGGGTCGTGAACCACTCGGGGTGCTCGGTCACCCAGGGGTGGTCCGGCGACGCCTGCAGGGCGAGATCGAGCGCGACCTCCAGGCCGGCCTTCTTCGCCTGGCGGACGAAGGCGACGAAGTCCTTCTCCGTGCCGAGGTCGGGATGGATCGCGTCATGACCGCCCGCGGCACCACCGATCGCCCAGGGGGAGCCCGGGTCGTGCTCGCCGGGCGTGAGGGTGTTGTTCGGTCCCTTGCGGAACGTCACGCCGATGGGGTGGATGGGCGGCAGGTAGAGGACGTCGAACCCCATCGCGGCGACGGCCGGCAACCGACCGGCTGCGCTGCGGAAGGTGCCCGACGTCCAGGAGCCGTCCGGGTTCCGCTCGGCACCCTCCGACCGCGGGAAGAACTCGTACCAGGAACCGACGCCGGCCCGGGTGCGCTCGACGCGGACCACGCGCTCGTCGCTCGTGCTCGCGAGACCGGCGAACGGCCGACGGTCGGCGATGGCCAGGAGTTCTGGATCGTCGAGCACCGCGAACCGGGCTTCCGGCTCGGCGTCGGTGTCGCGGAGGAGCTTGGCGGCGGCGGTGAGGAAGCGGCGGTCCTTCGCCGGGCGGAGCTTGTCCGTCGCGGCGCGCTCGAGGAGTTCCGCGCCGATGAGGTACATGAGCTCGACGTCGACGCCGGCCTCGATCTTGACCCGGGCGTTGTGCTCCCAGGTCGAGAACTCGTCGGCGAAGGCGCGGACCTGGTACCGCCAGGTGCCCTCCGTCGTGAGTTGGACCTCGACCTCGAAGCGGTCCGTGCCCGGGGCGCCCGGAGCCATCCGATGTGCGACCGTCTTCCCGCGCGGATCGGTGAGCAGGAGCTCGACACCGATGAGGTCGTGTCCTTCGCGGAACGCGGTCGCACCGAACGGCACCACCTCGCCAGCGAACGCCTTGGCCGGCCAGCGGCCACCTTCGACCGAGGGGGTCGGATTAAGGATCGGGATGCGCCCGATGCTCGGGGACAGCGCGAGCGACACCGGTACGGCGTCGTCGACGGTGGAGGACTGCGGTACTGACTTCGGCATAGTGCGTTCCATCTCCTTCGGTGCCACTGGTCCGACCGTACCGCGAAACGACCACCGATGAAGGGGCGCGCGGGGTGTCGCGCGTCATGCTAAGGCCTCGGGCGCGGCCGTGTCCCGGGTGGCCGCCCGATGAGCGTTCGGGTGCGTTCCGCGGTTGCCATAGAGTGAGCGCGTGAAGGCTATCCGCAGGTTTACCGTCCGCGCGCTCATCCCCGAGTCCCTGACCTCGCTCACCGCCCTCGCTGCGAATCTGCGGTGGTCGTGGCACGAGCCGACGCAGCGCCTGTTCGACGAGATCGCGCCGGACGTCTGGCGCGAGTCCGACCACGATCCGATCAGCGGCCTCGGACTCGTGACGCCGGAGCGATTGGCGGAACTCGCCTCCGACGCGGACTTCGTCGGCCGGGCCGACGCCTTGCACGCCGACCTCCGCCGATACCTGGAGGAGCCGCGGTGGTACCAGGGCCTCCCGGACCCGAAACCGCAGACGATCGCCTACTTCTCGCCCGAATTCGGTATCGCCGCGGCCCTGCCGCAGTATTCGGGCGGCCTCGGCATCCTCGCCGGCGACCACCTGAAGAGCGCGTCCGACCTGGGGGTGCCGCTCGTCGGCGTGGGTCTCCTCTACCGCTCCGGATACTTCGCGCAGTCGATCACGAACGACGGCTGGCAGCAGGAGTCCTATCCCGTGCAGGACCCCGACGGACTCCCGGTCACGGTGCTCCGGGAACCGGACGGGACACCGGTCACCGTCACTCTGGCGCTCCCCGACGACCGGAGCCTGTCGGCACGGGTCTGGATCGCCGAGGTCGGTCGGGTGCCACTGCTGCTGCTCGACACGGACATCCCCGAGAACGTCGCCGACCTGCGCGGGGTGACGGACCGGTTGTACGGCGGTGGCGGCGAGCATCGACTGCTGCAGGAACTCCTCCTCGGCATCGGCGGCGTCCGAGCGATCAAGCAGTGGAGCGAGCTCACCGACCACGCGTTGCCGCAGGTCTACCACTCCAACGAAGGCCACGCCGGTTTCCTGGGGCTCGAGCGGATCAGCGACCTCGTCGGCAACGGACTCTCCTTCGACGAGGCGCTGCAGCTCGTGCGGGGCGGGACCGTCTTCACGACGCACACCCCCGTTCCGGCCGGGATCGACCGGTTCGACCGCGAGGTGATCACGCGCTACTTCAGCGGTGACCTGCTCCCGGGCGTCGCCGCACCGGACGTCCTCGCACTCGGCGACGAGACGGCGAACGGCGGCTCGGCCGACGTGTTCAACCTGGCGATCATGGGCCTGCGTCTGGCGCAGCGCGCGAACGGCGTCAGTCGGTTGCACGGCGAGGTGAGCCGCGCGATGTTCCGAGGCCTCTGGCCCGGCTTCGACGTCTCGGACGTGCCGATCACGTCGATCACGAACGGTGTCCACGCCCCGAGCTGGACCGATCCGTCGCTCGTCGACCTCGCCGTGGACCGGTGGGGGACGACCGATACGAGTCGAGCGGACTGGTCCGATCCGTCGCTCTCGGACGCAGAGCTCTGGTCGCGGAAGCACGGGATGCGGGAGCGCCTCGTCGCCGACGTGCGGCGTCGGATCGCCGACGGGTATCGGAGCCAGAACCCGCAGGCGGTGCTCCCGTCCTGGATCGACGAACTGCTCGACCCCGAGGTGTTGACGATCGGGTTCGCCCGGCGCGTGCCGAGCTACAAGCGGCTCACCCTCATGCTGCGCGATCCCGATCGACTGCGCGCGATCCTGCTCCACCCCGAACGGCCCGTCCAGATCGTCGTCGCGGGCAAGGCGCACCCGGCGGACGACGACGGCAAGCGGCTCATCCAGCGCCTCGTGCAGTTCGCCCAGGATCCCGAACTCCGATCGCGCATCGTCTTCCTGCCCGACTACGGCATCGGGATGGCCAAGACGCTCTACCCCGGCTGTGACGTGTGGTTGAACAACCCGTTGCGTCCCCTCGAGGCCTGCGGGACTTCCGGCATGAAGGCCGCGCTCAACGGTGCCCTGAACCTGTCGATCCTCGACGGATGGTGGAACGATTACGCGGACGGCGAGAACGGTTGGGTCATCCCGTCGGCGGACGGCGCGGCGGACGACGATGAACGCGACGCCCTCGAGGCCACGGCGCTGTACGAGATCCTCGAGCACCAGCTGGTGCCACGGTTCTACGAGCGCGGGGACGACGGTCTGCCGCAGCGTTGGATGCAGATGGTGCGACACACGATCTCGACGCTGTCCGAACCACTCAGCGCCGACCGCATGGTCCGCGAGTACACCGAGCGCATGTACCTCCCGGCGGCGGCGATGGAGCGCGAGCTGAACGCGTCCGATCAGCAGCGGGCGCGCGAGCTGGCGGCCTACAAGCAGCGGGTCCGCGAGGCCTGGCCGCAGCTGGCGGTCGCCCATGTCGAGAGCGGCGGCGTCGACGCGGTCCCGCAGGTCGGTGACGTGCTGCGGCTGCGCGCCTACGTCCAGCTGGGGTCGCTGTCACCCGAGGACGTGACCGTCGAGGTGGTCTGCGGGGTACCCGGTGCCGGGGGAGAACTGCTCGACATCCGGACGCAGCCGCTCGAGCAACAGCAGTCCCCGTCGACGAGTCGGCCGGAGCACACGCTCGAGTACGCCGGGACGCTTCCCCTCGATCGGGCCGGCGGGTTCGGGTACACGGTGCGCATCGTGCCGAGACACGAGCTGCTCCTCACCCCCGCGGAACTCGGGCTCGTCGCCGTGGCGGACCAGTAGGGCGATCTCCTCCGACGCGCCGGTGCGTCCCTCGGTCCGGTGCGTCGAGGGATCCGACTATCGGGCGATCCGCGCGACGACGGCGGAGACGGCCGTTCCGAGGTCGGACGGGGCGAGTTCGAGGTCGAACCCGCGCCGACCACCTGAGACCAACACCGTCTCGTGCTCGAACGCGCTCTCGTCGAGCACCGTCGGGAGCGCGGTGCGCTGCCCGATCGGGCTGATGCCGCCGACCACGTAGCCCGTCTTCCGCTCGGCGACGGTGGGGTCCGCCATCGTCGCCCGCTTCCCGCCGAGGGCCGTCGCGAGCGCCTTGAGGTCGAGTTGGTCGGTGACCGGGACGATCGCGACGACGAGCGACCCGTCCACCTCCACCAGCAGGGTCTTGAACACCCTGGGCGGGTCGACCCCGAGCGCCGTGGCGGCTTCGAGACCGAAGGCCGTCACCGACGGGTCGTGGTGGTAGGACCGCGGGGTGAAGGGGATGCCCAGCGAGGTCAACGTCACCGTCGCCGGGGTGCCGCCACCCTCGGCCCTGCGCTTCGCCATCGTCAGACGGCTCGGAAGAGCTGCATCGACGTGGCCGAGACCGGGACCGTCTGGCCGGGGACGAACTGCTCCTCCTCGGACGTCGGTGCGTCGTCCGCGGAGTTCCAGATGCGCACGAACGCGGTCACGCCCTCGTGCTCGGGCAGGGTGACCTCGACCGGCTGCTCGACGCCGTGCACGATGAGCAGCACGCGGTCGAGCTCCTCGGACTCCGGCGTGCTCGTCGAGAAGAACTGCAACGTCCGGTTCCGCGGGCTCGTCCAGTCCTCGGTGCTCATGGTCGCGCCCGAGGCGTCGAACCAGTCCATGACGCTCGCGCCGGGCACCGTCGTCCCGGCGGCGGCGAAGTGCTCCGGTCGGAGGGCGGGGTGTTCGCGCCGGAGTTCGAGAAGCCGGCGGCTGTGCGCGAGCAACTGGTCCTGCCAGGGCTCCCTCGTCCATCCGACCCAGGTCAGCTCGGAGTCGTGACAGTAGGCGTTGTTGTTGCCACGCTGACTCCGCCCGAACTCGTCGCCCGCGGTGAGCATCGGGACACCCGCCGACAGCAGGAGCGTGCCGAGCAGGTTCCGCATCGCCTTGCGACGAGCGGCGAGGATCGCGGGGTCGTCCGTCGGGCCCTCGGCACCGTGGTTGAAGGAACGGTTGTTGTCCGTCCCGTCGCGGTTGGACTCGCCGTTCCCGACGTTGTGCTTGACGTCGTACGAGACGAGGTCGGCCAGGGTGAACCCGTCGTGGGCCGTGATGAAGTTGACGGAGGCCAGCGGACCGCGCTCAGCGGAGAAGGTGTTGCTCGATCCGGCCAGACGGGTCGCGAACCCACCGATCCCGACCGGGGCGTCCGCCCGTCTCGCGTAGTCGATGTCGGAGAGCCAGAAGTTGCGGACGCGATCCCGGTACCGGTCGTTCCACTCGTGCCAACCGGCGGGGAAGTTCCCCGTCTGCCAGCCGCCCATCCCGACGTCCCAGGGCTCGGCGATCATCTTCGCGTCGACGAGCGACGGGTCGTGGACGATCGCCTCGAGCAGGGGGTGGTCAGGCGTGAACTCGACCGCCTCGTTCCGACCGAGCGTCGCAGCGAGGTCGAACCGGAAGCCGTCGATCTGCACTTCGTTAGCCCAGTACCGCAACGAGTCGAGCACGAGCTGTTGGGGGACCGGGTGGCCGAAGTCCACGGTGTTGCCGCAGCCCGTCACGTCGATGTAGGCGCCGGTGGCGTCCTGACGGTAGTAGGTCGCGTTGTCGATGCCGCGGAAGCTCGTGCGGGGGCCGCCGGGCCCCTCTTCGGCGGTGTGGTTGTAGACGACGTCGAGGATGACCTCGAGGCCGGCCTCGTGCAGCAGCTTCACCATGCCCTTGAACTCGCGGAGGACCTCGTCCGCACCACCCGCCTGCGCCGTCTTCGTCGCGTAGGAGGCGTGTGGACTGAAGAAGTTCAGGGTGTTGTAGCCCCAGTAGTTGACGAGGCCCTGCTTGATGAGACGCTGCTCCGAGGTGAACGCGTGCACCGGCAGCAGTTCGACGCTCGTCACCCCGAGATCGTGCAGATGCGCGATCATCGCGGGGTGGGCGAGGCCCGCGTACGTGCCCCGCAGCTCCTCCGGCACGTCGGGGTGCAGCTTGCTCAGCCCCTTGACGTGCGCCTCGTACACGACGGTCCGGTCGAGCGGGACACGGGGTTTCTGCACGCCGCCCCAGTCGAACGCGTCGTCGACGACGACGGAACGCCACTGCTCTGCCGACACCCGGGCGAGCCCGCGGGCGTAGGGGTCGAGCAGCAGCAGGCTCGGGTCGAAGGCGTTGTTCGGCGAGGACGGCCCGGAGGCGCGGACCGCATAGCGTCGGCCGAGCACCAGCTCCTCGGAACTCCCACTCCAGACCCCGTCGTCGTCGCGGGTCATCTCGACCGAGTGGGTGATCCAGTTCAGATCCTTGTCGTCGAAGATCACGAGTTCGAGGGCATCCGCGTGCTCGGACCACACACGGAGCTCACCACCGGACGGGCCGAGGCGGACGCCGAGATCGTGGAGGGGGTCACCAGCGTTCATGGGTTCTACAGTAGTGAGTGCGGGAGTGCGCGAAGATCCGCGGACACCGCGGTGAGGGGAGGAGCGGCATGGTGGTGTACCTGGACCACGCCGCGACGACCCCGGTGCGCTCCGAGGTGATCGAGGCCTACGCGTCCGCGATGGCGACCGTCGGCAACCCGGCCTCCATCCACGGCCCCGGGCAGCAGGCCCGCCGCCTCCTCGAAGAGGCACGTGAGCGGGTCGCCGCGACCCTCGGGTGCGACCCCATCGAACTCGTCTTCACCTCCGGCGGCACCGAATCCATCAACCTCGCCCTCAAGGGGCTCTACTGGCACCGCCAGCAGGATCGACGCCGCGCCGCCGTGCTCGCACCCGCGGGGGAGCACCACGCCACGCTCGACACCGTCGAATGGCTCGAGCGCCACGAGGGTGCATCCCCGCTCTGGATCCCGCTCGACGACCTCGGCCGGGTCTCACTCGACACGGCGGCCGAGCACTTCGCCGACCACGGCCCCGACATCGCCGTGGCGACGGCGCTCTGGGCGAACAACGAGGTCGGCACCATCCAGCCCGTCGTCCGGCTGGCGGCGATCGCCGCAGCGGCCGAGGTGCCGTTCCACCTGGACGCGGTCTCGGCCTACGGACACCTCCCCATCGACCTCGCCGACCTTCGCGCCGCATCCGGATCGGTCGGTGCCAGTGGTCTCGTCGCGCTCAGCGTCTCCGCGCACAAGATCGGTGGTCCCGTGGGGATCGGAGCCCTGGTCGTGAGCCGCGCAGCCGTGGTGGAGCCATTGCAGCACGGTGGCGGACAGCAGCGCGGACTCCGCTCCGGCACGCAGGACGTCGCAGCAGCCGTCGGGTTCGCCGTCGCCGCGGAGCTCATGGCGCTCGAGCGGACCGCGGAGCAGGAGCGTCTCAGCGCCTTGCGCGACCGACTCGTGGCCGGCGTGCGGGCGACCGTTCCGGAGGCCGAGCTGACGGGTGATCCCAGCGAGCGACTCGCGTCGAACGCGAACTTCGTGTTCCCCGGCGCACAGGGGGACTCGATGCTCTTCCTCCTCGACCTCGCAGGGGTGGCGGTCTCGACGGGGTCCGCCTGCCAGGCCGGCGTCCCGGAACCGTCGCATGTCCTGCTCGCGATGGGACGCCCGGAGACGGAGGCCCGATCGGTCCTCCGGATCACGCTGGGTCGGACGACGACCGAGACGGACGTGGACGACTTCCTCCAGGCGTTGCCGCGCGCGTACGCACAGGCGAGTCGGGCCGGTTCCGCCGACCGCGACACGGCGCTGGGCGCTCGTCCCTGAGCAGCCGTCCCGTCACCGCTTGCGGGTGGCCGTCCAGCGGCTGGCGCGTAGACTTGCCCGGTGAAAGTTCTGGCAGCGATGAGTGGCGGAGTCGACTCCGCCGTGGCAGCGGCGCGCGCCGTCGACGCAGGCCATGAGGTGGTCGGCGTCCACCTGGCGCTCAGCCGGATGCCGGGCACGCTCCGCACCGGCAGTCGCGGGTGCTGCACCATCGAGGACTCGATGGACGCCCAGCGTGCGGCGAACCTGATCGGCATCCCGTACTACGTGTGGGACTTCTCGGAGCGCTTCAAGCTCGACGTGGTGGACGACTTCATCGCCGAGTACCGCGCCGGCCGGACCCCGAACCCGTGCATGCGTTGCAACGAGAAGATCAAGTTCGCGGCGTTGCTCGAGAAGGCGCTCGACCTCGGGTTCGACGCGGTCGTGACCGGTCACTACGCCACGATCGTCACGAGCCCCGAGGGCGATCGTGAGCTGCACCGCGCGAGTGCCTGGGCCAAGGACCAGTCGTACGTCCTGGGCGTGCTCACCGCCGAACAGCTCGCGCACTCGATGTTCCCGCTCGGGGCGACACCGTCGAAGGCCGAGGTCCGTGCCGAGGCCGCGGAGCGCGGCTTCACGGTGGCGAACAAGCCCGACAGCCACGACATCTGCTTCATCCCCGACGGCGACACGAAGGGCTGGCTGGGGGAGCGGGTCGGCACCGAGACCGGCCAGGTCCTCGACCGAGACGGAGCCGTCGTCGGTTCGCACGAGGGTGCCCACGCCTTCACCGTCGGCCAGCGCAAGGGCCTGCACCTCGGCGTGCCGGCGCCGGATGGACGTCCGCGCTTCGTCCTCGAGGTGCGGCCGAAGGACAACACGGTCGTCGTCGGGCCGAAGGAGGCGCTCGCCATCGGCGAGATCGCCGGTTCGCGCTTCACCTGGGCTGGCAGGGCTCCGGAGGTCGGTGTCGCACCGATCCCGTGCGATGTCCAGATCCGTGCGCACGCCGACCCGGTCCCCGCCGCACTGACGCTCGTCGACGGCGAGCTCGTCGTCCACCCGGAGACACCGCTGGACGGCGTCGCTCCCGGACAGACCGCCGTGCTGTACAGCGGGACGCGCGTCCTCGGCCAGTTCACGATCGACCGCACCGTCAGTGCGGTGCCCGTCGGAGCCGCCGCCTCCGCCTGAGGACGCCGCAACGACGGAACGCCCGACGAGCCGGCAGGCTCGTCGGGCGTTCCGCGTCGGTCGTCAGGATCGGGTCTGTGCGCCCGCCTTGGACTTCTTGGGCTTCTTGACGAAGAGCGTCTCCGCCTCCTCGAGCGTCAGGCCGTTCGTCTCGGGGATCTTCGCGAGGACGAAGACGAACGAGAGGAGCGCGAACAGCGCGTACATGCCGTAGGTCACCGGCAGGGAGAACGCGGCGAGGGCCGGGAAGCTGACCGTGATGAGGAAGTTCGCGATCCACTGCGCCATCGCCGCGACACCGAGTGCCTTCGCGCGCAGGCGGTTCGGGAAGATCTCGCCGAGGAGCACCCAGACGAGCGGTCCCCACGACGCGCCGAACGCGACGACGAACACGTTGGCGGCCACGAGGGCGATCGTGCCCCACGGCTGGGGCAGCGAGACCTCGCCGGCGCTGTCGGTGATCGACTGCGTGAACGCGATCGCCATCGCGCCGAGCGAGACCGTCATACCGATGGAACCCGCGAGGAGGATCGGCCGTCGACCGATCCGGTCCACGAGCAGGATGGCGACGACGGTGACCGCGACGTTCGTCACCGAGGTGATGACCGAGATGAGGAGCGAGTCGGACTCCTGGAACCCGACGGCCTTCCACAGCGTCGTCGAGTAGTAGAAGATCACGTTGATGCCGACGAACTGCTGGAAGATCGACAGGATGATGCCGATCCAGACGATCGGCAGGAGCCCGAAGCGTCCGCCCCAGAGGGTCGCCTTCTTCTGCTGCTCATCGTCCTTGACCGCCTGCTCGGCGAGCTTGACGGCGCGATCCACCTCTTCCTGCGGCCAGACGGTCGCGAAGATCCGACGGGCCTCGTCCGACTTGCCCTTGCGGACGAGGAACCGGGGCGACTCGGGGAGCCGCATCGCGAGCACGCCGTAGACCACGGCCGGGAGCGCGCAGGCGATGAACATCCAGCGCCAGGCCTCGACGCCGAACCACAGCGGGTTCGAGGCGCCGCCGGCGGCGCCCGCCAGGACGGAGTCGGACAGGAGCGCGGCGAAGATGCCGAGCGTGATGGCGAGCTGCTGCAGCGAGGCGAGACGACCTCGGATGGCGCTCGGCGCGATCTCGGCGATATACGCCGGAGCCACGACCGAGGCGATGCCGATACCGAGTCCGCCGACGATGCGCCAGATGACGAGGTCCCAGGGGGAGAAGGCGAAGCCGGCTCCGAAGGAGGAGATGAAGAACAGACCGGCACCGAGCAGCATCGTGAAGATGCGGCCGCGGCTGTCTGCGATCCGGCCCGCGAGGTAGGCGCCGAGCGCGCAACCGAGCAGCGCTGACGCGACCGCGAAGCCGATGAGTGCCTCGCTGAGCGCGAAGTGGTCCTGCATCGCGTCGACCGCGCCGTTCACCACGGAGGAGTCGAACCCGAAGAGGAAGCCACCGACCGCGGCCGAGACGGAGATGCCGATGACGCGCGCGGTCAGCTGCTTGCTGGTAGGAGCCGCCCCCGTTCCCGGACTGCTGGACTGGGACATGGTTCCTCCGATTCCGCGCGCATGGTTCCTGCGGCACTGCGACACCATACTCCTCGATGAGACCCATCCCGACCCCGTTGCGCACATCCGGGAGGACGTGCCGGGTGTCAAGCGCCCGCCGGTGTCGGACGCCGCTCGTAGACTGGACGCCGTGGCGAACAGCACCGGACAGACCCTCCAGCAGGCATCGACCGAGGCCGAGGAACTCACCTCGCGCATCCTCGAGCTCCGCGACGCGTACTACGAGCGCGACGAGTCGCTCGCCTCCGACGAGGAGTACGACGCGATGCTCCGGCGGCTCGAGGAGCTCGAGCGTCTGTTCCCCGAGCTGCAGAGCCAGGACAGCCCCACCCAGACCGTCGGCGGGCGTGCCGAGACCACGCTGTTCGCCCCCGTCACCCACCTCGAGCGCATGCTCAGCCTCGACAACGTCTTCTCGATCGAGGAGTTCCTCGCCTGGGCCGCCAAGGTCGAGCGCGACGCCGGAGGGTCCGTCCAGTACCTCTGCGAACTGAAGATCGACGGCCTCGCCATCAACCTCCGGTACGAGCGCGGCCGCCTCGTGAGCGCGGCCACGCGCGGCGACGGCGTCGTCGGCGAGGACGTCACGGAGAACGTGCGGTACATCCGTTCGATCCCCGATCGCCTGACGTCGTCCGACCCCGAGGTCGAGTTCCCGGAGGTCGTCGAGGTCCGGGGCGAGATCTTCTTCCCGGTCGAGGCCTTCCGCGAACTGAACGCCAACCAGGCGGCGGCCGGTGAACGGGTCTTCGCCAACCCGCGCAACGCGGCGAGCGGTTCCCTGCGCCAGAAGGCGGAGAGCAAGAACCCGGCCCAGCTCGCACTCATGCACGACCGGCTCGGCCGACTGCAGATGCTCGTCCACGGCATCGGCGCGTGGGAACAGCCGCCCGTCGCCCGGCAGTCACAGGTCTACGAGTTGCTGCACAGCTGGGGGCTCCCGACCTCCTCGCACTACCGGGTCCACGACGAGGCGACCGGTGCGGCGGAGTTCATCGAGTACTTCGGCGCCCACCGCGACAGCGTCGAGCACGAGATCGACGGCGTCGTCGTGAAGGTCGACGATCTCGCGCTCCACGGCGAGCTCGGCGCGACGAGTCGTGCTCCGCGATGGGCAATCGCCTACAAGTACCCGCCCGAGCAGGTGAACACGAAGCTCCTCGACATCGTCGTGAGCGTCGGGCGCACCGGTCGCGCCACCCCGTTCGCCGTCATGGAGAAGGTGCTCGTCGCCGGCAGCGAGGTGCGTCAGGCGACCCTGCACAACCAGGACGTCGTGAAGGCGAAGGGGGTGCTCATCGGCGACACCGTCGTCCTCCGGAAGGCCGGCGACGTCATCCCCGAGGTCCTCGGCCCGGTCGTCGAGCTCCGCGACGGTTCAGAGCGCGAGTTCGTCATGCCCGAGCACTGCCCCGAGTGCGGTACCACCCTCGCCCCCGCGAAGGAGGGCGACATCGACCTGCGCTGCCCGAACGCGCGGAGCTGCCCGGCGCAGGTGCGCGGACGCGTCGAGCACATCGGCTCCCGTGGCGCGCTCGACGTCGAGGCGCTCGGCGAGGTGGCGGCAGCGGCGCTCACCCAGCCGGTGGAGCCCGCCGAACCACCGCTGACGACCGAGGCCGGACTCTTCTCGCTCACGATGGCCGACATCTTCCCGGTCACCGTGATCGTCCGCGACAACGAGACCGGGCTGCCCAAGCTCAACGAGGACGGATCCGAGAAGCGCGTCACGCCCTTCCGCCGCCGACGCGCCAAGAAGGACGGCGTGTACGACCCGGCCGCGGACGAGTTCGACGGCGACGAGTCCTCGGTGCCGTCCAAGAACGCGATCGAACTCCTCGCCAACCTCGACGGCGCGAAGACCCGCCCGCTCGCCCGGTTGCTCGTGGCACTGAACATCCGCCACGTCGGCCCGGTGGCCGCCCGGTCACTCGCGGAGTACTTCGGCTCGCTCGACGCCATCCGTGCGGCCACCCGCGATGAGCTCGCGGAGGTCGACGGCGTGGGCGGGATCATCGCCGACGCCCTCATCGCCTGGTTCGAGGTCGACTGGCATCGCGAGATCGTCGAGGAGTGGACTGCGGCGGGCGTGCAGTGGGCCACACCCGGACACCCTGGGCCTGGCGCGGCGGTCGCGGCCGGTGGTGTGCTGTCCGGTGTCACCGTCGTCGCCACCGGTTCGCTCGAGGGCTTCACCCGGGAGGGTGCGCTGGAAGCGATCGTGCAGGCGGGCGGGAAGGCAGCGTCGAGCGTCTCGAAGAAGACCGACTTCGTCGCCGCCGGCCCGGGTGCCGGGTCGAAGCTCGCGAAGGCCGAAGCACTGGGTCTGCGGATCATCGACGCCGAGCAGTTCGCCCTGCTCGTCTCCGAGGGTCCGGCGGCGCTCGGCGAGCCGGACGCCCCGGCCGAGGATGAAGCCGAGGGCGCAGCGTCCGCCGACGAGGTGCCGACGGACTGACCTCAGTCCTTGTCGGCCTGCAGCAGCTCGTCGCGGACCTGGCGCCGCAACACCTTGCCGATGAGCGACTTTGGGAGTTCGTCGACGACGACGACCCGCTTCGGCACCTTGTACGGGGTGAGGATCTCCCGCGCCCAGGCTCGGAGGGCATCCGGATCCACAGTGGCACCGGGAGCCGCGACGACGGCCGCGACGACCTGCTCGCCGGAGTGGGGATCAGGGAGCCCGACGACGGCGGCGTCGGCGACCGACGTGTGTCCGCGGAGGACCTGTTCAACCTCGCTCGGCGACACGTTGAACCCACCGGTGATGATGAGCTCCTTGATCCGGTCGACGACGGTCATGAACCCCTCCTCGTCGATGGACACGATGTCGCCGGTGCGGAACCAGCCTCCTGGGAGCAGGACGGCGGCGGTCTCCTCGGGCTTGTTGTAGTAGCCGTGGAAGACCTGCGGGCCGCGGACGAGCAACTCGCCCGCCTCGCCGGCCGGACGATCGGTCGCCGGGTCGTCGGGATCCACGACGCGCACCTCGGTGCTCGGCAGCGGGAGGCCGATGGTCCCGGGCTTCCGTGCGGTCGAGACCGGGTTCGCGGAGATGACCGGTGAGCACTCGGAGAGCCCGTAGCCCTCGACGAGGAAACCGCCGGACGCAGCTTCGAACGGGACGACGAGGTCGTGCGGCAGCGGCATCGCGCCCGAGATGGCGATCTCGGTGCCCTGCAGTGACACGCCCTGCTCGGTCGCCGCGGTCAGGAGTCGGTCGGCGATGGGCGGGACGGCGGGCAGGAAGGTCGGCGGTCGCTTCTTCATGACCTTGAGGACGAGCGCCGGGTCGAACTTCGGGAAGAGGACGAGGCGCGAGCCCATGCTCATGGCGAACGTCAGGCAGAGCGTCAGGCCGTAGGCGTGGAACATCGGGAGCACCGCGTAGACGACGGCCTCCCCACGCTTGACCGTGGGCACCCAGGCGCGGGACTGCGCCGCGTTCGCGAGCAGGTTGCCGTGGGTGAGTGCGGCCCCCTTGGGCGAGCCCGTCGTCCCGCTCGTGTATTGGATGAGTGCGAGGGCGTCGGTCGCGGGCTTCGGGTGGCTCGCCGGCAGCGGCCCCGAGGTCAGGAGCTGCTCCCACCGCACGGTGCCCGACACCGGCGCGGTGAGCTGAGCCCGTGAGGCTCTCGCCTTCGGGATGGGCAGACGGAGAGCAGCGCGCATGTGGAGCGGCATCGCCCGGGTCACGTCGATCGTCACGAGCGAGTGCACCGCCAGATCGGCCGGGAAGTCCTGCAGGTGCTCGGCGACCTTGTCCCAGACGATCGCGAACGTCGCGCGGTGGTCCTCGAACTGGTGGCGGAGCTCTTGAGGGGTGTAGAGCGGGTTGTGCTCGATGACGACGGCGCCCAGCCTGAGGACCGCGTAGAACGCGACGATGTGCTGCGGGCAGTTCGGGAGCATGAGGGCGACGGGGTCTCCCGCCCGGACACCGAGTGCGCGCAGGCCGGCGGCGGCACGGGCGATGAGCGCCTCGAGCTCCGTGTAGGTGGTGGTCGACCCGAAGAACTCCAGCGCGACGGCGTCCGGGTAGCTCGCGGCGGAGGCTTCGACGAGATCGCCGAGGCTGCCGGTCTGCTCGGGGATGTCGTCCGGCACGTCGGCGGCGTAGCTCGCGAGCCAGGGACGCTCGTGCGGGGGACGGGGACGGCTGCTCGAGTCGTTCTGGGTCACCGTCCCACTGTAGGGGCGGAGCCCGACGGACGACCACGTCCCTGGCGAATAGACTGGAGCGACCGCCACCGCTACACGTACGGGAGACGCATGTCGGAAATCACTACCGAGCAGGTCGCGCATCTCGCGAACCTCGCTCGAATCGCCCTGAGCCAGGACGAGATCGCCCACCTCACGACGGAGCTCGACTCCATCGTGGACAACATCCAGAAGGTGCAGCAGGTGGCCACGCCTGACGTCCCGGCGACGAGCCACCCGATCCCGCTCGAGAACGTGTACCGCGACGACGTCGTCGGCAACACGCTCACGCGGGAGCAGGCGCTGCAGAACGCGCCGGAATCGGCCGACGGTCGCTTCAAGGTCTCGGCGATCCTGGGGGAGGAGCAGTGAGCGGGTTGATCGGTCTCACGGCAGCCGAGCTGTCGAGCAAGCTCCGCGCTGGCGAGGTCTCCAGCGTCGAAGCCACCCAGGCGCACCTCGACCGCATCGCGCAGGTCGACGGCGACGTCCACGCCTTCCTCCACGTGTCGGACCACGCACTCGACGTCGCCGCCGACATCGACGCACGCCGTGCCGCGGGCGAGGACCTCGGCGAGCTGGCGGGCGTCCCGCTCGCCATCAAGGACGTGCTGGTCACGACGGACATGCCGTCCACCTCGGGGAGCAAGATCCTCGAGGGGTACCTGTCACCGTTCGACGCGACCGTCGTCGCCCGGTCGCGTGCCGCCGGTCTCGTGCCGCTCGGCAAGACGAACATGGACGAGTTCGCCATGGGCTCGAGCACGGAGCACTCCGCGTACGGCCCGACCCACAACCCGTGGGACCTCGACCGCATCCCCGGCGGTTCCGGCGGTGGCTCCGCTGCCGCGGTCGCCGCGTTCGAGGCACCCATCGCCCTCGGCAGCGACACCGGCGGGTCCATCCGCCAGCCGGCGCACGTGACCGGCACGGTCGGCGTGAAGCCGACCTACGGCGCGGTCAGCCGCTACGGGGCGATCGCACTCGCCTCCTCGCTCGACCAGGTCGGGCCGGTCAGCCGCACGGTCCTCGACTCGGGCCTCCTCCACGACGTCATCGCCGGGCACGACGCCCTCGACTCCACCTCGCTCCGCGACGCCTGGCCGTCGATGGCCGCTGCGGCCCGCGAGGGCGCGCGCGGCGACGTGCTGCGCGGCCTCCGGGTCGGCGTCGTCACCGAGCTCAACGGTGAGGGCTTCCAGGCCGGCGTGAAGAGCCGCTTCCAGGAGGCGCTCGCGGTACTCGAGGCGAACGGTGCCGAGATCGTCGAGGTCTCCGCTCCGAACTTCGAGTACGCCGTCGCGGCCTACTACCTCATCCTCCCCGCCGAAGCGTCGAGCAACCTCGCGAAGTTCGACTCGGTGCGCTTCGGGATGCGGGTCACGCCCGAGGGTGGCGGCACGGTCGAGCAGGTCATGTCCGCGACGCGCGAGGCCGGTTTCGGTCCCGAGGTGAAGCGACGGATCATCCTCGGCACGTACGCGCTCAGCGCGGGCTACTACGACGCCTACTACGGCAGCGCCCAGAAGGTCCGGACGCTCATCCAGCGCGACTTCGCGGCGGCCTTCGACCAGGTCGACGTCCTCGTGAGCCCGAGCGCCCCGACGACGGCGTTCAAGCTGGGCGAGCGTATCGACGACCCACTGGCGATGTACCTGAACGACGTCACCACCATCCCGGCGAACCTCGCCGGCGTGCCCGGCATCAGCGTGCCGATCGGTCTCGCCCCGGAAGACGGTCTGCCCGTCGGCATCCAGTTCATGGCGCCAGCACGGGAGGACGCCAGGCTCTACCGGGTCGGCGCCGCCCTCGAGGCGCTCCTCGAATCGACGTGGGGGCACACCCTCATCTCGCAGGCACCCGCTCTCGGAGGTCGGTAACCCATGGCCAAGGACAAGCTCCTCTCCTACGAAGAAGCCCTCGAACTGTACGAGCCGGTGCTCGGCTTCGAGGTGCACGTCGAGCTGAACACCAAGACGAAGATGTTCTCCTCGGCGCCGAACGGCTTCGGCGACGCTCCGAACACGAACATCTCGCCGGTCTGCCTCGGTCTGCCCGGGTCGCTCCCGGTCGTGAACGAGCAGGCGGTGCGGTACTCGATCAGCCTCGGGCTCGCCCTCGGCTGCTCGATCGCACCCTCGAGCCGGTTCGCGCGGAAGAACTACTTCTACCCCGACCTCGCGAAGAACTACCAGATCTCGCAGTTCGACGAGCCGATCGCGTTCGAGGGCTCGGTCGACGTCGAGCTGGCGGACGGCACCATCGTGACGGTGCCGATCGAGCGCGCGCACATGGAGGAGGACGCCGGCAAGCTCACGCACATCGGCGGTTCCACCGGCCGTATCCAGGGTGCCGAGTACTCGCTCGTCGACTACAACCGCGCGGGTGTGCCGCTCGTCGAGATCGTCACGAAGCCGATCTACGGCACCGAGCACCGGGCGCCCGAGATCGCGAAGGCCTACGTCTCCGCGATCCGCGACATCGTCGTGGCGCTCGGCATCTCCGACGCGAAGATGGAGCGCGGGAACCTCCGCTGCGACGCCAACATCTCGCTGCGCCCGCGCGGCCAGGAGAAGCTCGGCACGCGTACCGAGACGAAGAACGTCAACTCCCTGCGTTCCGTCGAGCGCGCCGTCCGCTACGAGATCCAGCGGCAGGCGGCGATCCTCAAGGACGGCGGATCCATCGTCCAGGAGACGCGGCACTGGCACGAGGACACCGGTGCCACGTCCGCCGGCCGGCCGAAGAGCGACGCTGACGACTACCGGTACTTCCCGGAGCCCGACCTGCTCCCGGTCGTGCCGTCGCCCGAACTCATCGAGGAACTCCGAGCGGCACTGCCCGAGCAGCCGGCCGTCCGCCGCCGTCGGCTGAAGAGCGAGTGGGGCTTCACCGACCTGGAGTTCCAGGACGTCGTGAACGGTGGTCTGCTGAACGAGATCACGGCCACCGTCGAGGCCGGTGCCGCTCCGGCCGCCGCACGGAAGTGGTGGACGGGCGAGATCTCGCGGATCGCGAACCAGCGCGACGTCGAGGCGACGAGCCTCGTGTCGCCCGAGCACGTCGCGGCACTCGCTGCGCTCGTCGAGGACGGAACGCTCAACGACAAGCTCGCGCGCCAGGTGCTCGAGGGCGTCATCGACGGGGAGGGCACTCCTCAGGAGGTCATCGACGCTCGCGGTCTCGCGCTCGTGTCCGACGACGGGCCGCTGATCGCCGCCATCGACGAGGCACTGGCCGCTCAGCCGGACGTCCTCGCCAAGATCCGCGACGGCAAGGTCCAGGCCGCCGGCGCGGTCATCGGAGCCGTGATGAAGGCGATGCGCGGACAGGCCGATGCGGCGCGTGTGCGCGAACTCGTCCTGGAGCGCGCCTCGCAGTAGCGGCCGCTGCTGCACCATCGGGCCCGTGCCACCGTCGACGACGGCGGCTCGGGCCCGATGTCGTCGGCCAGCGGAAGCCCTGGTGCCGACTGCGGGCCCGGCATACACTTCCGCCATGCTGGTCGAAGGCACCATGCGGTGGCAGGTCACGGAAGACGCTCCGATGGCCCTCATGCTGGCGCTCGCGTTCCGCGACATGGCAGGGCTCGGCGAGCGATGCGTCGCGCAGCTTCCCGCAGTCACGCCGGGGCTGGAGCGGGTCGACGTCGCCGGCCTCGACCTCGACGCGCTCGCGGTCCAGTTCGACGGCTGGTGGACCGGGATCGCCCGTCGGGACACGCGCCTCTTCATGGCCGAGGTCCGTCCACCACACTTCGAGGTGTTCGATCGAGCCCTCGACCTGCAGGAGCTCGCCTATCGGGCGTACGACGAGGCGTACCGATGGGCGTCGGCCCGTATCCGTGAGTACGAACGCGCGCTCGCAGGGCGATCGCCGAGCCGTCTCACCGACGTCTACGAACTCATCCGCGAGCGTCAGTTCGAGTTGCGTCGGCAATCCAGCTCGTTCCGGTTGGACCTCGAGGTGCTCCCGATCTGCCGACCGGGGGCCTGGGTGGTCGCGCCCGACACGATCGTGGTCAGTGAGTCGCTCCGGGATGACCGGGAGGCCTTCCGCGAGTGGCTACGGCCGCTGGTCCACGGCCTGGTCTGATCCGTTCGCGACGCCCTCGACCGGCCGACGGGTCGGGTTCAGGAGCACGACCGCGATGATCGAGCCGAGAGCACCTGCAGCCGCCATGGTGGCGGTGAGCGGGTGGGAGATCTCCGCGAAGGGCATGATGAATGCGCTCGCGAGCGCGATCCACACGGCGACGTGCGCAGGCTTGCGCTCCGGGTCGAGGCGCAGCTTGCGGGGGTGCTCGACGCGGCCGAGGAGTGTGCCGACGCCCGCGAGCAGGACCGCGACGACGAGCAGCACGACCGGTCGGGTCCACCACCATGCCGCGCTCAGCGGTTCCGCGAAGGGGATGCCGAGGGCGAGCTGGAGACCGGCGACCGCGATGATCAGGGGGAGATGCCAGAGGTACACCGTCATCAGCCGGGACCCGATGAGGAAGACGACCGCTCGCGCGGCGCGGGTCCGCATGATGGCGGTGAGCAGCGGGTGCACCAGGGCGAGCAGGGCGAGCTGCCCGACGCCGAGGACGACGAGGGGGAGGGTCGGTGGGTTGAGGTTGCCGAGCATGCTGGTCGAGTACGGCAGCCAGGTCGTGATCGGCACGAGCGCACCGTAGGAGACCAGCACCACGGCCACGAGGACGAGGCGAGGGACGGTGCGGAGACGACCGTCGGCCAGGAAGAACCCGAACTGCTGCAGCAGCGGCCAGACGAACACCAGGTTGACGAGACCGATGCCCAGGAGGCCGGTCGAGTACCGGACGACGTCGACGAGGATCACGCCGGCCAGCAGTGCCGCACAGGTCAGGACGGGGTGGCGGTCGTGGCAGGTGGCGAGGAACGGGGCGACCGCCTGGCACAGCAGGTAGGCGGCCAGGAACCAGAGCGGGGACCCGACGCCTGCGGCGACGGCCTCGATGATGGCGGGGTCGACACCGAGCGCCCCGGCGAGCCACAGCCCCGCGGCGAGGAAGAGCAGGACCGGGATCGTCGGCAGGGCGAGTCGGAAGACTCGGGACCGGAGGAAGTCCCTCGTCCCGCCACCATGTCGGACGGTGCTGCGCCAGCCGGTGATCGTCGCGAAGCCGCCCACGATGAAGAACAGCGGCATGATCTGGCCGAACCAGGTACCCGTGTCGAACCAGGGTTGCTGCTCCAACGCGCGGGAGATGCCGATCGTGCCGTCCGGCTCGACCGCCACCGCGACCATCAGGAGGTGGACGATGACGACCGTCACGACGCACGCGACGCGCACGAGGTCGAGGGCGAGGTCCCGCCCGGAGAGGTCTGGGACCGCCGGGGCCGACCCGGTCCGCGTTCGCGTGCTCATCGCCGGACAGCCTAGCGTCGCCGAGCCCTCCCGCCCTGGCCCCTGTGGAGAGCGTGTCGGAGGCGACTGCGACAATGGAGTCATGAGTCGGCAGGATGGAGCGTCTCGTCGCGTCTCGGCGCACGATGCCGACGACAGCGGTACCCCCATCCTCCACGTCGACATGGACGCGTTCTTCGTCTCGGTCGAGCTCTTGGAACGGCCCGAGCTGCGCGGTCTGCCGATCATCGTGGGCAACAAGGAGGGGCGGTCGGTCGTCACCTCCGCCAGTTACGAGGCTCGCCGGTACGGCGTGCGCGCGGCGATGCCGGTGTCCCAGGCGATGCGCCTCTGTCCGAGCGCCGTCGTGTTGCCGCCCCACCACGGCAGGTACCGCGAGTACTCCGACCGGGTGATGGAGGTGTTCGAGTCGGTCACACCGCTCGTCGAGCCGCTGAGCATCGACGAGGCCTTCCTCGACGTCTCCGGTGCGGTCCGGTTGCTCGGGAGCCCGCGGACGATCGCCGCGCTCGTGAAGCAACGGGTCCTCGACGCGACCGGTCTGCCGTGCTCGGTCGGCCTGGCGTCGACGAAGTACGTCGCGAAGCTCGCCTCCGGCCTGTCGAAGCCTGACGGCCTGCTGGTCGTGCCCGCCGACGAGACCCTGGCGTTCCTCCATCCGTTGCCGGTCGGTGCGCTGTGGGGCGTCGGTGGTCGGACGGAGGAGCAGCTGACGAACCGGGGCATCCGGACCATCGGTCAGCTCGCATCCACCCCGCTGTCGATGCTCCAGCGCGCGGTCGGTGAGGCCTCCGGTCGCCGACTCCTCGAGCTCGCGAACGGGATCGATCCGCGCGGCATCGAGCTGGCACGACGCGAGAAGAGCGTCAGCCACGAGGTGACCTTCCCGACGGACGTCTCGGACCCGACCATCCTCAAGCGCGAGCTGCTGAACCTCGCCGGCCTCGTCGCGATCCGGCTCCGGAAGGGCGGCTACGCCGGCCGGACGATCAGCATCCGCGTCCGCTATGCGGACTTCAGCGTCATCACCCGGTCGCGCACCATCGGCGAGGCCACGAACGTCGGGCGTCGGGTCTACGACGAGGCGGCGTCGCTGTTCGACGACCTCGATCGCGGCGGACGCCTCGTGCGCCTCGTCGGGGTGAAGGTCGACCAGCTCGTCCCCGCCGATGAGGCCGGTGCCGGGCTCTGGGACCCGGACGAGGAGTGGCGTGAAGCCGAGCAGACGATCGACCGGGTCGCGAGCCGGTTCGGCGATCTCGCGATCGCTCCCGCCTCCCTCCTCGGCAAGCCGAGACGTCGCGGACTCGGCAGTCGCGGAGACTCGCAGGGTGCTGGGAGCACGGATCAACCCCTTGGACCGGTGGATACCGAGCGGTAGCCTCGCGGTATGACGAATCTCGTGGAGAAGCTGGCAGAACAGGCGAAGGGGCTCGGCGTGTCCGCAGCCTACGGGGAGCAGCAGGACGTCGACGGCACGAAGCTCGTGCCCGTCGCGCTGACGTACTACGGCTTCGGCGGCGGCTCCGAGGGCGACGGCGACGACGCCCCGAGCGGCGGTGGCGGCGGTGGCGTCTCGATCCCGGTCGGTGCCTACATCAAGACCGACGAGGGTCTCCGTTTCGACCCGAACCTCATCTCGCTCATCGCCGTCGCGATCCCGTTCATCTGGGTGAGCGGCAAGGCGCTGGCCGGCCTCATCAAGGCCCTCAAGAAGTAGCCCTCTCCGTCGAACCCCTGTCGTGCGACTGCGCACGGCAGGGGTTAGACTCGTGCCACCACGGGAGTCCGGTGAACCGGGCTGAGAGGAAGGTATTCGCCTTCGACCGTCGAACCTGATCTGGATCATGCCAGCGCAGGGAGACCATTTCTCGCTATCCCGTGCTCTTTTCCGTCTACAGGAAGGGCACGTATCGTGTCAGCATCGACCAGGATCTCACCCTCTGAACGCGCTGCGTCGCGGACCTTGCGCTGGAGGGTCGTCGACATCGTCGTGGTCGCCGTGCTCGGCGTCGCGACCGGCCTCATCTTCTGGGCGTGGAACACGCTCGGATCACTCTGGTACGCGGGTGCCAGCGCCGTCACGCCCGGTTTCGGCGGGATCGCCGTCGGGATCTGGCTCCTCGGTGGGGTGCTCGGCGGACTCATCATCCGGAAGCCCGGCGCTGCGCTCCTCGTCGAGACCATCGGAGCGATCGTCTCCGCCCTCATCGGCAACGCATGGGGTGTCACGACGGTGTACTCCGGCCTCGCTCAGGGCCTGGGGGCCGAGCTGGTGTTCGCGGCGCTCGCGTACAAGCGCTTCGGCCTCGTTCCGGCGATCCTCGCCGGTGCCGGAGCCGGGGCCGGCGCATGGCTCCTCGAGCTCGTGATGTCGGGCAACCTCGAGAAGGGTGTCGAGTTCAACGCGATCTACCTCGGTTCCCTGCTGGTCTCGGGCGCGATCCTCGCCGGTGTCGTCGGCTGGGCCCTTGTCAGGGCACTCGCGTCGACCGGGGCGCTCAGTCGGTTCGCCTCGGGGCGGGACGCTCGGCGCGAGGTCTGATCGTGCCGGGAACGGCTGCGACCGGTCCGGCGCGCGTCGTCGCGCGGGACTGGGGGTGGCGTCATGCCGGTCGGAAGGCCTGGGCGGTGCGCGACCTCGACCTCGTGATCGAACCGGGCGAACGGGTCCTCCTCCTGGGGGCGTCCGGTGCCGGCAAGTCGACGCTGATCCACGCACTGGCCGGCGTCCTCGGCGGTGCGGACGAGGGGGAGTCCCACGGCTCGCTCCTCGTGGACGGCGTTCCGCCTGAACGAGCGAGGGGTCGCATCGGGCTCGTGCTGCAGGATCCCGACTCGCAGGTGATCCTGTCCAAGGTCGGCGACGACGTCGCCTTCGGCTGCGAGAACCTCGGCGTCGAGCGCGAGGAGATCTGGCGCCGCGTCGACGCCTCGCTGGAGGCCGTCGGACTGGACCTGCCGCTGGACCACTCGACCTCGGCGCTGTCCGGCGGTCAGAAACAGCGGCTGGCCCTCGCCGGCGTACTCGCCATGCACCCCTCGCTCCTCCTGCTCGACGAACCGACCGCGAACCTCGACCCGGCCGGGGTGGCGGAGGTGCGGGACGCCGTCGCTCGGCTGGTCGATGACGGTTCGTCCACCCTGGTCGTCATCGAACACCGCGTCGACGTCTGGCGCGAGCTGATGACCAGGGTCGTCGTGCTCGACGCCGACGGCGGTGTCCTCGCCGACGGGCCACCCGACCTCGTCCTCGACGACGTCGGGCAGCGCCTGGCCGATGCGGGCGTCTGGGTGCCGGGCATCCCGCTGGGGTTGGCCCCTCGTCCGGTGTCCGGCCCATCAGCGGCGGTCATCACGACCGACGACCTGGCGATCGGTCGAACGCGGAAGCAGCCGGTGCAGGAGCACCTGGGGCTCGCGGTGCCCGAGGGCGCGGCGACCGTCATCGTCGGCCCCAACGGGGCGGGGAAGTCCACGCTCGCGCTCACGCTGGCGGGACTGCTGCCGGAGATCACGGGGACGGTGACCGCCGCTCCGCAGCTCGCCGGCAGGCTGGGATCCCGGCCGATCCGCTGGAAGTCCACCGAGTTGCTCACGCGCATCGGGACGGTCTTCCAGGATCCCGAGCACCAGTTCGTCTCATCGACCGTGCGGAACGAGCTCGGTGTCGGCCTGCAGGCCCTCCGCTGGTCCCGGACCGCCATCGACGAGCGGGTCACCGAGATCCTCGAGGCGCTCGGTCTCGGGCGTCTCGCCGAGGCGAACCCGTTCAGTCTCTCGGGCGGTCAGAAGCGCCGGTTGTCGGTGGCCACCGTCCTCGCCGCCCGGCCGGCGGTCATGGTCCTCGACGAACCGACGTTCGGGCAGGATCGACGCACGTGGTTGTCACTCGTCCGCCTGCTGCAACATGAGCTCGAGCGCGGCGCGACGATCGTCTCCGTCACGCATGACGCGGGGGTCGTCGAGCATCTGGGCGACCATCGCATCCTCCTCGAACCGCTGGAGCTCGGGAGGCGGGCCGCATGACGAGCGTCACTGCAGCGGAGCGCTCGACGGTGTTGCACCATCGACCGCCACTCGACCGGGTGAATCCGGTGACGAAGGTGCTGGCCGTCCTCATCCTGTCCGTCCCGTTGCTGCTGACGATCGACTGGGTGAGTGCGAGCACGGCGGTGCTGCTCGAAGTGATGCTGTTCCCGCTCTCCGGCCTGCGGTTCACCGCGTTGCTGAAGCGGGCACTGCCGGTGCTCGTCTTCGCGCCCATCGGCGGGATCAGCATGCTGTTGTACGCGAAGCCGGGAGGGACGGAGTACCTGTCGCTCGGGTTCGTCCGCGTGACGGACAACTCGATCGAACTGGCGGTCGCCGTGACGATCCGCGTGCTGGCGCTCGGTCTCCCGACGATCCTGCTCTTCGCGCGGGTGGATCCGACCGATCTGGCCGACGGCTTGTCCCAGATCGCGAAGCTGCCGTCGCGGTTCGTGCTCGGGATCCTCGCTGGAGCGCGGATGCTCGGACTCTTCATCGACGACTGGCGCAGTCTCGCGCTCGCCCGTCGTGCCCGTGGGCTGGGGGACCGGGGAGTGGTCCGGCGGTTCGCGTCCATGGCGTTCGTGCTGCTGGTGTTCGCCATCCGCCGCGGGAGCAAACTCGCGACGGCGATGGAGGCGCGGGGGTTCGGGGCACCGATCGAACGCACCTGGGCCAGACCGTCCCGCCTGGGCCGGGCCGATCTCATTGCCGTCCTGGTGACGATCGTGATCATGGCCCTCGCGCTGTCCACGGCGGTCCTCGCCGGTACGTTCCGGGTCGTGGGTCAGTGAGCGCGGTTCCGCCGGTCCTGCTCATCGACGGACGGTCGGGCACGGGGAAGACGACGCTCGCCTCCTCGGTGGCGTCCGCATTGATGGCCAGCACGGTCGTCCACATGGACGACCTGTATCCGGGGTGGGAGGGGCTCGACGAGGGTGCTCGACTCCTCGTCGAGTGGATCCTCAGACCGTTCTCCGAGCGGCGCGCGGGGGAGTGGCGGCGCTGGGACTGGGAACGGTCCACCCGTGCGGAGGCGCACCTCGTGCCGAGCGACCGTCCACTCATCGTCGAGGGTTGCGGGTCGTCGTCGCGATCGTCGCGGGTGCTCGCCGACACGGTGCTGTGGCTCGACGCGCCGGTGGTGCAGCGCACCGACCGCCTCATCGGGCGCGGTGACGGCGTCGACTGGCTCGCGGGGTGGACCCTCCAGGAGGACTCGTTCATCGAGCGGGAGCGGCCCGACCTCGACGCGGGTCTCCGCATCGAGGCGACCGGCGCCGCGGACCAGGTCTTCGCGCTCGTCCTCGACGCCCTACGGCGCGACGAAGCGGGCCGCTGGAACTCCTGGCTCCGCGTCTGACGACCGACCGCGATCTCGGTCCCTGAGCTTGTCGAAGGGTCAGCTTCCGGTCATCGGTCCCTGAGCGTGTCGAAGGGTCAGGACTCGGGTTCCGGTCCCTGAGCTTGTCGAAGGGTGGTGTGCCCCGGCAGGATTCGAACCTGCGACCAAGAGATGAGAAGGGTCCGCGATGTCGTGTGAGGTGCCCCCGGCAGGATTCGAACCTGCGACCAAGAGATTAGAAGGCTCCTGCTCTATCCCCTGAGCTACGGAGGCGGGCGTCGTCCAGGATACCGCAGCGGTGTGTCAGGCGCCGACGCCGAGGAGGCCGAGGACTCCGAAGACGAGCGACAGGGCTGCGAGGACGAGGGCGATGCTGATGAGGATGACGTGGACGCGCAGGAACGTCGTCGCACGTCCCTGATCGTCGCGGGCGCGCGGGTCGGCCACGATGCGCTTGAGGAAGCGGGGCCAGACGACGACGTTGTAGACACCGTTGACGAGCAGCAGGACGGAGATGGCGATGATCACCGCTCGAGTCTACGGAACCGGCGGCGTCGGTCGTGCTGAGTAGACTCGACCCATGAGCACAGCTGGGGACCGTCTGGTCTGGATCGACTGCGAGATGACCGGACTCGAGCTGGAGGTCGACGAACTCGTCGAGATCGCCGTCGTGATCACCGACTTCGAACTGAACATCCTCGACCCGGGTTACTCCGTCGTGATCAAGCCCGACCAGTCGGCACTCGACAACATGGGTGAGTTCGTGACGAACATGCACCGCACGTCGGGGCTGCTCGAGGAGATCCCGAACGGCGTGAGCGTCGCGGACGCCGAGTTCCAGGTCATCGAGTACATCCAGCGCTTCGTCCCCGACGAGTCGAAGGCACCGCTGGCCGGGAACACCATCGGGACCGACCGAGGATTCCTCGCGCGGTACATGCCGCGGCTCGACGCCCACCTGCACTACCGCAACGTCGACGTCTCCTCCATCAAGGAACTCGCCCGTCGGTGGTACCCGCGGGTGTACTTCAACGCCCCGTCGAAGCACGGCGGACACCGCGCGCTGGCGGACATCCTCGAGTCCATCCGTGAGCTCGCCTACTACCGCGGAGCGTTGTTCGTCGACCTCCCCGGCCCGTCCTCCGACGACGCGAAGCAGGTTTCGGAAGCGGTCGTGTCACGGTACGCCCCAAACATGTAATAGACTCGTCCAGTCGCTTGTGACGCGGTCTCCGCGGAGCAGGTCGCATGGTGGGTATAGCTCAGTTGGCAGAGCGCCTGGTTGTGGTCCAGGAGGTCGCGGGTTCAAGCCCCGTTACTCACCCCATGTCGTACAGAAGCCGGAGGATCCCTCCGGCTTCTGTCGTATCCGGGGAGCGGGCATGTTGGAGCTGGACACCGAGGCGTTCGAAGCCCTCGTGGTGGACGAACTCGACCGCTTGCCCGACGAGATGGTCGACGGTCTCGACAACGTCGTGTTCGTCGTCGAGGACCGCCCTGAGAACGGCACGCTCGACACGCTCGGGCTGTACGACGGCGTCGCCCTGACGGAGCGCGACCGCTACGGCTTCGGCGAGATGCCCGACCGGATCATCGTCTACCGCGAGCCGCATCTGGCGGCGTGCGAGACACTCGACGAGCTCGCCGACGAGATCCACACCACCCTGGTCCACGAGATCGCGCACTTCTACGGCATCGACGACGAGCGGCTGCACGAGCTCGGCTGGGCCTGAGACCCGCCTCGCCCACCGAGCCGTGTTTCCGGTGTGTTGCAAGTGCCTCGGAGTTCCGGGTGCGCCTCCGGTGAGCGAGTAGCCTGGGGACATGCGCGAGATCCAGGCCCGCATCATTGCGGAACTCCATGTCAGCCCCACGATCGACCCGGCGGCCGAGGTCCGTTCCCGGATCGACTTTCTGAAGTCGTACCTGCGGGCGACGCACACGAAGGGGTTCGTGCTCGGGATCAGCGGGGGACAGGACTCGTCGCTCGCCGGGCGCCTGTGCCAGCTCGCGGCGGAAGAGGTCCGAGCCGAGGGTGGCGAGGCCCGGTTCGTCGCCGTCCGTCTACCGTACGCCGTGCAGCACGACGAGGACGACGCCCAGTTGGCGCTGTCGTTCATCCGCCCGGACGACTCCGTCGTGTTCAACATCCAACGTGCGGTCGACGGGTTCGAAGCCGAGTACGCGGATGCGACCGGCGAACCCCTCAGTGACTTCGTCAAGGGCAACGCGAAGGCGCGGGCACGGATGGTCGCGCAGTACGCGATCGCCGGTCAGCAGGGGCTCCTGGTGGTCGGGACGGACCACGCGGCCGAGGCGGTCACCGGCTTCTTCACGAAGTTCGGCGACGGCGGGGCCGACGTGCTCCCGCTCAGTGGCCTGACGAAGCGTCAGGGGCGTGCGCTCCTGGAGTCGCTCGACGCTCCGGAACGCCTCTACCTGAAGGCCCCGACCGCCGATCTCCTCGACGGCACTCCTGGCCAGACCGACGAGGAGAACCTCGGGCTCAGCTACCAGCAGATCGACGACTTCCTCGAGGGGAGCGAGATCGATCCGGTGGCCGCCGAAGCGATCGAGGCCCGGTACGCGGCGACGGAGCACAAGCGACAGGTCCCGGTCAGCAAATTCGACACCTGGTGGCGCTGACCACGCACCCCTGACACGAAGACGGCGGNTCGGCTTCCAGGACCGCGACGTCGTCGATGATGCGCTGCGTCGTGCTGGTGTTGATCGTGCCGCCAGTCGAGCGAGTGATGTCGCCGGGCCGTGCAGCCGGGGCGGTGGACGCGGGCTTCACACCGGCGTACTGCTCGTGGTGCTGCTTGGCGACCCACGACTCCTGCTCCGCGACGAGCGCCTGTTCCGATCCGCTGGACTCGGCGCGCCAGCGACGGAGGTCTCCGTCGAAGTCCTTTCGGGCCCGTGCCGGCTTCTTCGACCACTCGACGAGGCGGTCGCGGAAGTCCTCGACCACCGGGTCCAACTCGTACCCGAACGTCGCGGAGTTGCGCTTCATCTCGTGGAGCTGGTGGTTCGCCCAGTCCGCGGCGACGGCCGCACCCTTGATCGGGCTGAGCCGCACGAGGGTGTCGGCCTGGGCGACGGCCCGATCGCTGAGCACCTGCTCCTGCGGGGTGAGCGAGTTCCAGACGCTGGCCTCGGTGGCGGCGTCGACGAGCGCCAGGATCGCGACGTTCTTCTGCTCTCGGTCGCGTTGGTCCACGATGGCTCGCAGCGCGCGACGGCTTGCGCCGGCGGCGACGAGGGAGGACACCACGACGGCCACGATGAAGAGGGCCGCAGCGAACAGCATGGGGCGGACCTCAGCTGAGGTCACCCACTCTACGAAGTCATTCCACCACTGCATGGGCCGCAGACTACCCCTCGTTCGGGCGTGAACACGGGCGACGCACCGGGTTCGATGGGAACGGCGGGAGGGTCGTCGCTCAGTTGCGGAAGGCGTCGATGGCGACCGCGAGATCGCTGAAGCTGCCCAGTGGGGCGTACCCGAGGACCGCCGGTCTGAACCGGTTGGCCCGGTACTCCGGGACGCCGTCCGCTCCGACGGCCTCGATGTTGCCGAGCACGCGGCCGTCGGGGGTCGTCACGCGCCAGTAGCCGGGACGGATGCTCAGGGCGTTGGGCATGGGACTCCTCGTGCGCTGGTGGGGCGATACCGGACTGGGACTGCCGGCTGGTACTCGTCAGCGTATGCGGGGCCACCGACATCGGCCCTGGTCAGAGCGGAGCGAGGGTCCTCCACAGCGAGGTGCGCGGTTGTGGACATCGACGAGGGCCGCCCGGCTCGCCACGGGGCCTCCGGGATCGGTGAGGCTGGCAGCGCGTCCGGGGCGGCGATCGGCACGGACCCGCCCCGGACGCTTCCGCGATCCGCCGCCAGGATCGTCGGACCGACAGGAGAGGAACCCATGAACGACCAGATCACCGTCTGCGGACACGTCGCGACAGACCCCAAGCACCATCGCACGACGTCCGGGCTGGACATCACCAGTTTCCGCCTGGCGTCGCAGCAACGTCGGTACGACCAGAAGCAGGGTTCCTGGGTGGCGCAGGAGACGAACTGGTACACGGTGAGCGCCTTCCGTGGATTGGCGACCGCCTCCGCCACATCGCTCGTCAAAGGACAACGCGTCATCGTGCTCGGCCGGTTGCGGATCCGCGACTGGGAGCAGGGCGATCGACGAGGGACGTCGGTCGACATCGAAGCCGATCACATCGGGCCGGACATCGGCTGGCAACCGAAGGGGTCCAATGAGTCGCCGGTCGGAGCGGGGGCGTCCCCGGCGTCCGCCGCATCCGAGTCGACCGGATCCGGATCCGGAACCGGGGAGTGGGCGTCGGCACCGCCGCAGGACACGCCGTTCTGACGCGCCGCGTAGACTGCTCGACGTGCAGAAGAGCCTCCGCGATCGCCCCGTCTCAGCCGTCACCTCGATCCGTCGTCGCTCGTCGATCGCCGGCGTCCGGGTCGGCGTGGTGCTCGGCCTGCTCGGCATCGTCGTGACCGGTTGCACCCAGCCTGCTCCCGAGCCGACGGCCACGCCGAGCCAGACGCCGACCGCCACTGAGACGGCTCCGGCCGCACCGGTGCTGCTCCCCGAGGGCACCGCCACCGACAACCTGCCGTTCTTCGACGCCGTGAACGCCGCCACGCTCGCCGCGAACCCCGCCGCTGGCGGCCAGGCGATCATCGACGGTCTCGTCGCCGCCGGCTTCCCGAAGGCGGAGATGGAGGTCTCCTCGGACACGACGAGCATCGGCGAGCCGGCCGACTCGATCCAGTTCGCCATCCGGTGGCAAGGGCAGTGCATCCTCGGGCAGAACGGGCCGGCGACGGGGTACCACTCGTCGGTGGTGTCGCAGCTCGACACCGGTCGATGCCTCATCGGGGTCACCCGCGCGATCGACTGGTAGAGCCGCCGACCGCTTCCGGACTGGTGCAAGTTGTAGGCATGCCATAGCCTGACATTTCAGATGTCGCCACTTCTTGGGTGGCTCGATCCGGAATCGAGGGACTGCATGACCGCCAACCCATCACCTGGCGGGGAACCTGCCACCGAGGCCGTCTTCCTGGCCGACGAACGTCTGGCCGTCGCGCCGACGGCGCTCGCGCACACGCTCAAGCCTCGTCATCTGGCGCTGATCGCCCTCGGTGGCATGATCGGCGCCGGGCTCCTCGTGGCGTCGAGCACGGCGATCCTCGCAGCAGGGCCCGGCGTGATCCTCGCGTACGCCCTGGCCGGCGTGGTCGTGGTGCTCGTCATGCGCATGTTGGGGGAGATGGCCTCCGCATCGCCCGAGACCGGGTCGTTCTCCGCCTACGCCTCGCGATTCATCGGTCCCTGGGCCGGTCTCGCGATCGGATGGCTCTACTGGTGGTTCTGGGTCGTGGTCGTCGGCATCGAGGCGACGGCCGCAGCGCAGATCGTCAGCCAGTGGGTGCCCGGTCTCCCGCAGTGGATCCCGGCGCTCGTGATCACCGTCGCATTCCTCGCCGCCAACCTCGTCTCCGTGAAGTCGTTCGGTGAGTTCGAGTTCTGGTTCTCGTCGATCAAGATCGCGGCCGTGATCCTGTTCATCGCGCTCGGATCGCTCATCATCGTCGGCGTCATCCCGACCGAGACGGCGACCGTCGCCAACCTCGCTCCAACCGACGGGGGCTTCCTGCCGTTCGGTATCGGCGGCGTCCTGGCGGCGCTGTTGCCGATCATCTTCTCGATGTTCGGTGCCGAGGTCGCCACGATCGCGGCGGGAGAATCGGTGGACCCGAAGGGTGCCGTCCGGCGAGCGGTGAACTCGGTCGTCTGGCGGATCCTGCTGTTCTACATCGGCTCGATCCTGGTCGTCCTCATCGTGGTGCCGTGGACGGAGATCACGCCGGGGATCAGTCCCTTCGTCACCATGCTGCACGCCGCCGGGATTCCCGGTGCCGGGGTGGCGATGGACATCATCGTCTTCACGGCCCTGCTGTCGACGCTCAACGCCTCGCTGTACACGGCATCGCGCATGCTGTTCTCGCTCGGCGGCCGCGGGGAGGCCCCGCGAGCGGTCCGCGCGACGACACGGCGCGGCACTCCGGCGGTCGCGATCCTGTGCTCGGCCGTCGTCGGGCTCGTGTGCGTCCTGTTGAACTACCTCGCACCGGACGAGGTCTTCACGTTCCTCGTCAACTCCACCGGCGCGATCGCGATCTTCGTGTGGATCGTGATCGCCGTCGCTCAATTGCGCAGCCGACGGTTCGATCAGGTCTCGCCGTCGGAGAGCAGCGACCGCGTCGGCGGGATCCGCATGTGGGGACACCCGTGGCTCACCGTCGTGGTCGTCGTCGCGCTCGTCGCGCTGCTGGTGTCGATGTTCTTCGGCGGGCCCGCCCGGCTCCTCGAGGTGACGACGAGTTGCGCGATCGCGGCGGCGGCCGTCATCGCGGGCGTCGTCGTGCAGCGCAAACGGAGGGTCCGCCCGTAGACTGGACGGCGACATGGCTGAATACATTTACTCGATGGTCCGCGCCCGCAAGGCGGTCGGCGACAAGCTCATCCTCGACGACGTGACGATGGCGTTCCTGCCCGGAGCGAAGATCGGCGTCGTCGGCCCGAACGGTGCCGGTAAGTCCACGATCCTGAAGATCATGGCGGGGATCGACACCCCCTCGAACGGTGAGGCGAAGCTCACGCCGGGCTTCAGCGTCGGCATCCTCATGCAGGAGCCGGAACTCGACGAGGACAAGACCGTGCTCGAGAACGTCCAAGAGGGCGTCGGCGAGATCAAGGGCAAGATCGACCGCTTCAACGAGATCTCGCTCGCGATGGCCGAGCCCGACGCCGACTTCGACGCCCTGCTCGCCGAGATGGGCGTGCTGCAGGAGGCGATCGACGCCGCTGACGCCTGGGACCTCGACTCGCAGCTGGAGCAGGCGATGGACGCCCTGCGCTGCCCGCCGTCCGACGCCACGGTCGCCCACCTCTCCGGTGGTGAGAAGCGTCGCGTCGCACTCTGCAAGCTCCTCCTGCAGAAGCCCGACCTCCTGCTCCTCGACGAGCCCACCAACCACCTCGACGCCGAGAGCGTGCTCTGGCTCGAGCAGCACCTCGCCCAGTACGCGGGCGCCGTGCTCGCCGTCACCCACGACCGGTACTTCCTCGACCACGTCGCAGAGTGGATCTGTGAGGTCGACCGCGGTCGCCTGTACCCCTACGAGGGTAACTACTCGACCTACCTCGAGAAGAAGGGCGAGCGTCTCAACGTCCAAGGCAAGAAGGACGCGAAGCTCGCCAAGCGACTCGCGAGCGAACTCGAGTGGGTCCGCAGCAACGCGAAGGGCCGCCAGGCGAAGTCGAAGGCTCGTCTCGCTCGCTACGAGGAGATGGCGACAGAGGCCGAGCGCACCAGGAAGCTCGACTTCGAGGAGATCCAGATCCCCGCCGGTCCGCGACTCGGCTCGACGGTCCTCGAGGCCAAGAAGCTCGAGAAGGGCTTCGACGGACGCGTCCTCATCGACGACCTCTCCTTCAGCCTGCCTCGCAACGGCATCGTCGGCATCATCGGCCCGAACGGTGTCGGTAAGACCACGCTGTTCAAGACCATCGTCGGCATCGAGCCGCTCGATGGCGGTGAGCTCAAGGTCGGCGAGACCGTGAAGCTCTCCTACGTCGACCAGTCCCGTGGGGGCATCGACCCCAACAAGACGCTCTGGGAGGTCGTGTCCGAAGGGCTCGACTACATCCAGGTCGGCAACCAGGAGATCCCGTCCCGCGCCTACGTGTCGACCTTCGGGTTCAAGGGGCCGGACCAGCAGAAGAAGGCCGGCGTCCTCTCCGGTGGTGAGCGCAACCGACTGAACCTCGCGCTGACGCTCAAGCAGGGCGGTAACCTCCTGCTGCTCGACGAACCGACCAACGACCTCGACGTCGAGACGCTCTCGAGCCTTGAGAACGCGCTCCTCGAGTTCCCGGGTTGCGCTGTGGTCATCACCCACGACCGGTGGTTCCTCGACCGCATCGCGACGCACATCCTGTCGTACGAGGGCACCGAGGAGAACCCGTCGAACTGGCACTGGTTCGAGGGAAACTTCGAGTCCTACGAAGAGGACAAGATCAAGCGCCTCGGACCGGACGCGGCCAAGCCGCACCGCTCCGCGTACCGCAAGCTCACGCGCGACTAGGACTCGTGCGAACGGCCCATCGGCTTCTGCCGATGGGCCGTCGTCCGTTCACGACCCGTACGTCCCCGACCCACGGAGGGCCCAGCAATGACCAGACTCCACGTGCCGATCCCACTGCGGTGGGGCGACCTCGACGCCTTCAACCACGTCAACAACGCCTCCATGCTCAAGCTGCTGGAGGAGGCGCGCGTCCGCGTCTTCTGGATCCCGACGCTGGCGTCGGAGGACGTCCCGCCGACCGCGGTCATCGATGCGAGCCTCGAGGCCGAGACGCTGACGCTCGTGGCGCACCAGGAGATCGAGTACCTGGCCCCGATCCCGTACCAGCGCGATCCGCTCGACGTCCAGCTCTGGATGGGCAAGATCGGCGGAGCCAGCCTGCAGGTCGCGTACGAGGTCTACTCGCCGCTGGGCGGGGCATCGCAGACGCTGTACGCCCGAGCCTCCACGACGGTCGTCATGGTGGACGCCAAGACGCTCAAGCCGCGCCGGATCTCGGACGTCGAACGTGCCGCATGGGAGCCGTTCCTCGAGGATCCGATCGAGTTCTCGCGGCGCTGAGCGACGCCGGTCACCGAGGCGTCGGGAACCGCACCATGCCCTCCTGGGCGACGCTCGCAACGAGGCGACCCGCCCGATCGTAGATGCGCCCGAGGGACAGACCTCGTCCGCCCGTGGCACTCGGGGAATCCTGCAGGTAGAGCAGCCACTCGTCGACGCGGGCGGGTCGGTGCCACCACATGGCGTGGTCGAGACTGGCGATCTTGATGCCCGGGGTGGCCCACGGGACGCCGTGACGACGGAGCACCGGCTCCAGGATCGTGTAGTCACTCGCGTAGGCGAGCGCTGCACGGTGCAGCGCCGGGTCGTCGGGCAGGTCCTCGATCGTCTTGAACCACACCGCTTGCCGGGTGGTCCGCTCGCCCTCCACCCGGAGGTAGACGGGGGAGCCGACGTGGCGGAGGTCGAAGGGGCGTCCCGTCGCCCACGCCTCGGCCGCCGGGTGGTCGATCCCGCTGAGGAGCTCGGCGGCTGACGGGAGCGTCTCCGGGTCCGGGATCCCGTCGGGCAGCTCGATCTGATGCTCCGGGCCCTCATCCTGGGTCTGGAAGGACGCGATCATCGAGAGGATCGGCACCCCGTTCTGGTATGCCTGGGTGCGCCGGGTGGCGAACGAGCGTCCGTCGTGGATGCGGTCGACCGCGAAGGTGATCGGCAGGTCGACGTCGCCTGGTCGGAGGAAGTACCCGTGCATCGAGTGGATGATGCGCTCGGCGTCGACGGTCCGGGTCGCGGCGACGACGGACTGGGCGAGCACCTGACCACCGAAGACCCGCCCCTGTGGCATCCATTGGGACGGACCGGTGAAGATGTCCTCGTCGGTCCGGACACCGGGAGCACTGAGGTCGAGTGCGGTGAGCAGGGAGTGGATCGGTTCCTTCACGCGAACACGCCTTTCATCCGGGGGTCGAGGCTCGGTCGTCGATGCCCGACCCGACCCGCCGAGTCTATCCAGGCCCTGGCGACGCGGTGCCGGAGCGCACGCGGCGGTGGCGTAGATTGAGAGGAGATGTCCACCATCTTGCAGCTCCTCGACGCCACCTCGCTCGCCGACCTCCGCACCTTCCTCGCACGCGCCGCCCGGATCGACGACTCCGGTGTGCGGCTCCTGGCTATCGGGGACGTCCTGGCGGTCTCCGCTCCGGTGCTGCACCCGCAGGGTCTGCTCGACCGGAGTCCGACGATCATCGGGATGCGCACCTTCGCACTCGCCGAACCCGCCACGGCGGACGTGCTCGCGACCCCGCGTGAACTCATCGACCGCATCGTCCGCACGCTCGGCGGCGTCGCTGCCGAGGACCTGGTCGCGGATGCCCGCGAGACCGTGCCGCTCGAGCTGCCGCCGTCCACGAGGACGGCCCCGTGGGTCGGACAGGCACCGCCCCGTGGTGGCTGGGAACGTGCGGGCGACGTGGACACCATCGAGCTCGAACTCGTCGCCAGGACGGGGGCCTCGGAGATCGCCGAGACGCTCCCCACAGCGGTGGGCGATCAGATCGTCCAGAAGGTGCGGTCGCAGGTCTGGTCCCGGCCCCTCGGCGACGGCCACGGACTCCCGACCGGTGCCGCGTTCGCCGCGGTGGGCCTCGGCTTCATCGCCGAGCCGGAGCGCGCGGCCGTCTTCCGCTCAGGCGGATGGGTCCGCTTGAGCACCCGACGCGGGCATGTGCTCGCGGGCGCCGTGTCCTGATCCTCAGCCGGCGGCCATCGCGCGGCCGGCGGTCCGACCGCTGAACAGACAGCCGCCGAGGAAGGTCCCCTCGAGCGCGCGGTAGCCGTGGATCCCTCCACCGCCGAAGCCAGCCGCCTCACCGGCGGCGTAGAGGCCGGGCACCGGGTTCCCGTCCGGGCCGAGGACCCGACTCGCGAGGTCGGTCTCGAGCCCACCGAGGCTCTTGCGGGTCAGGACGTGCAGCTTCACCGCGATGAGCGGTCCGGCCTTCGGATCGAGGAGCCGGTGCGGTGCGGCGACGCGGATGAGTTTGTCGCCCCGGTAGGAGCGGGCACCGCGGAGCGCCGTGATCTGCAGGTCCTTCGTGAACGGGTTGTCGATCTCGCGATCGCGGGCCTCCACCTCGGCGATGACGTTCGCCGCGTCGATGGGCTTCTCCGGGCTGAGCTCCTGCATCCCTGCGACCAGCTCGGTGAGCGTGTCGGCGACGACGAAGTCCGCGCCGTGTTCCTTGAACGCCTCGACGGGGCCGGGCGCTCCCGGGCCGATGCGCTTCGCGAGCAGCCCGAGGTCCTTCCCGGTGAGGTCAGGGTTCTGCTCGCTCCCCGACAGTGCGAACTCCTTCTCGATGATCCGCTGGGTCAGCACGAACCAGCTGTGGTCGTGGCCGGTGGCACGCAGGTGCGCGAGGGTACCGAGCGTGTCGAAGCCCGGGAAGAGCGGCACCGGGAGTCGCTTCCCGGTCGCGTCGAACCAGAGCGACGACGGCCCCGGCAGGATCCTGATGCCGTGCTGCGGCCAGATCGGATCCCAGTTGGTGATGCCTTCGACGTAGTGCCACATCCGGTCGCCGTTGATGAGATGCCCGCCCGCGCGTTCGCTGATCGCCAGCATGCGTCCGTCGACGTGCGCCGGGACACCGGAGAGCATGGTCGTCGGCGGCGTCCCGAGCCGGGCCGGCCACTGTTCGCGGACGAGGTCGTGGTTCCCTCCGATGCCACCGCTTGCGACGAGCACCGCAGGCGCCCTGCACGAGAACTCGCCGACGACCTCGCGCGAGCTCGGAGCTCCGCGCTCGGCATGCGACGGGGCGAGCACGGAGCCGCGTACGCCGACGACCGCACCGTCCTCGGTGAGCAGCTCGTCCACACGATGCCGGAAGTGAGCCGACACCGAGCCGTCCTCGACGCCGGCGTTCACCCGTCGGACGAAGGGCGCGACGACACCGGGTCCGGTGCCCCAGGTGATGTGGAAGCGGGGAACGGAGTTGCCGTGGCCGATGGCGCCGTAGCCGCCCCGTTCCGCCCAGCCGACGACCGGGAAGAACCGCACGCCCTGCTCGTGGAGCCAGGCGCGCTTCTCGCCCGCGGCGAAATCGAGGTACGCCTCTGCCCAGCGCTTGGGCCAGTGGTCCTCGGGACGGTCGAACGCTGCTGCGCCGAACCAGTCCTGGGTCGCGAGCTCGAGCGAGTCACGGACGCCGAGGTGGCGCTGCTCGGGGGAGTCGACCAGGAACAGGCCGCCGAACGACCAGTGCGCCTGGCCACCGAGGTTCGACTCCGGCTCCTGTTCGAGCAGGATGACACGCTTGCCGGCGTCGATCAGCTCTGCGGCTGCGACGAGCCCCGCCAGCCCGCTGCCGATCACGATCGCGTCGGCCTCGGTTCGATCGGCGGACGGGTTGGGAGGGACGGCTGCTGGCATCTGCTGACTCCTTCGGCACGGACGTGCGTCCGATCCTACGACCGTGCGGCCGGAATCAGAGGAGACTGCGGTGCGGTGCCCCTGGATCCTCGTCGAAGGTGTTGACCATGGCGTGGGCTGCCCGCTCGAGGTAGTCCCAGAGCGTCGCCTCGTGCACCGGCGCGAGGTCGAGGCTGTCGACGGCGGCGCGCATGTGCAGCAGCCAGCGGTCGCGAGCGTCGGGGTTCACGTGGAAGGGCTGGTGTCGGAGCCGGAGACGCGGGTGGCCGCGTTCGGCGCTGTAGGTGCCCGGCCCACCCCAGTACTGCTCGAGGAAGAGCATCAGCCGGTCGGCCGCCGGACCGAGGTCCTCCTCGGGGTACATCGGTTTCAGGACGGGGTCGCCGGCCACGCCGCGGTAGAACTCGTCCACGAGGGCCTTGAAGGTGGCGTGTCCGCCGACCTGCTCGTAGAAGGACATGCCTGGTGCCTGGGAGTCGGTCACTGCTGCCCTCTCGGGGGTCGCTTGGTCTTCGGCGCCCGTGGAGGGACCACCGTGGTCGGGTGGGTGCGCGGGGGACGCGAACCGGTCACGCTTGCGGCACCCTCGAAGCCCGAGAGGACGATGCTGTTGAGCGACGGCAGCTTGACGTCCATCTCGTCGACGGCCCGCTTCAACCGCATCCGCAGTTCGCGAGCCACGTCGTCCTTGGCACTCGTGCGCGTCTTGATCACCAGGCGGATGACGAGTGCGTCACCCGAGATCGACTCGAGACCCCACAGCTCGGGCTTCTCGAGGATGCGGGAGCGCCACTTGGGGTCGTGGGCGAGTTCGTTGGCCGTGTCGAGCATGCGCTCCTGGACGGCTTCGACGTCGGTGTCGTACGGGATCGCCAGGTCGATGATGACCCGCGACCACCCCTGCGACATGTTGCCGACCCGCAGGATCTCGCCGTTGCGGACGAACCAGAGCGTGCCGTTGACGTCGCGTACCTGGGTGATCCGGATGCCGACGGTCTCGACGACGCCGGTGGCGGGTCCGAGGTCGACCACGTCGCCCACGCCCAGCTGGTCCTCCACCACCATGAACAGGCCGTTGAGGATGTCCTTGACGATGTTCTGCGCGCCGAAACCGAGACCGGCACCGACCGCGGCCGTCAGCAGGGCGAAGGAGCCGATGATGCTCGAGTCAATGACGTTGACGACGAGGATGGCCGCGACGATGACGATGGTGACGTTGACGATGTTGCTGAGCACGGTGCCGAGGGTCCGCGTGCGTTGGACGAGTCGGACGGCGGCGAGCGGCGAGGCGAGCAGCGATTGCGTGTCGGTGACGTCGGCGCTCTTCTTGACGCCACTCACGATGCGGCCGACGACGCGTCGGATGACGAATCGGAGCACCCATGCGGCGGCGAACGCCAGGCCGATCACGACCACCACGCCGATGATCTTCCACCCCGCCGTCCAGAGGAAGGCGGTCACGTCAGGCCAGATCTCATCCCAGTTCATATGGGCCTCAGTGTATCGAGCGACCCGGAGTGAACCGTGTGAGCCGCCCGAGTGCGAGCCGGACGGTGCCTGCGTGAACGGTCATGGACGCACGAGTCCGTGCTTGTAGGCGAAGATGACCGCCTGCACGCGGTCGCGCAGCTGCAGCTTCATGAGTACGCGACCGACGTGCGTCTTCACCGTCGACTCGGAGAGGACGAAGTGGGCGGCGATCTCCGCGTTGCTCAGCCCCTCCGCCATGGCGACGAGGATGTCGTGCTCCCGCGGTGTCAGCTCGGCGAGTTCTGCTGCCGAGCCGTCTTCGGCGGCCGTGGGTGTGCCGGGGAGGGCCGTCGCGAAGAGTTCGAGCATCCGCTTCGTGATGCGGGTCGAGACGGCGGCGTCGCCGGCGTGGACCGCGCGGATCGCGGACGTCAGCTCGTTCGGCAGGGCGTCCTTCAGGAGGAAGCCGCTCGCGCCGGCCCGCAGCGCTCCGAAGGCGTACTCGTCGAGGTCGAAGGTCGTCAGGATGATGATGCGGCTGTCGGGGTTCGCGGCGACGATCCTCCTGGTCGCCTCGATCCCGTCGAGTCCCGGCATCCGGACGTCCATGAGGATCACGTCCGGCCGCAGGCTGGCGGCGAGGTCGATCGCCTCGGCGCCGTTCGAAGCCTCACCGACCACGTCCAGATCGTCCTCAGCGCCGAGCACGAGACCGAATCCGAGCCGGATGAGCTGTTGGTCGTCGACGAGCAGGATGCGGACGGGGTCGGTCATGGTGTGGTTCCTCGTGGTTCGGTGGTCGGCGGGGACGTTCTCGACGGGCGTGGTTCCAGGGGGAGGACGGCATGGACGCGCCACAGCCGATCGCCGACGGCTCCGGCGGTGACCCGACCTCCTTGGAACGCGACGCGTTCGCGGAGGCCCAGCAACCCCTGGCCGGCGCCGAGCGACGGCGCGTCCGGAATGGAGCCGTCGTTCTCGACGATGAGCTCGAGCTGCTCGTCGTCGGTGGTGAGGACGACGTCGACGCGCTTCGGCCGCTCCGAGTACCGCAGCGCGTTCGTGAGTGCCTCCTGCGTGATGCGGTGCACGGCGAGCAGGATCGACGGGTCGTCCGTCGACGGCCCCGAGACGGTGAGTGCGACCGGCAGACCGAGCCCGCGGAAGGTCTCGACGAGCGTGGGGATCGACGCGGCGTCGGGTTGCGGTGCGAGGGGTGCACTGCCGGTCTCGCGGAGGACGCCCAGCATGCGTCGCATGTCGACGAGGGAGCCGCGGGCGGCGTCGGTGACGGCGGTCATGGCGGACCGTGACGCCGCCGGGTCCTTCGTCGCCAGGGCCCCCTCGCTCAGCGCGACGATGACGGTGAGACTGTGGGAGACGATGTCGTGCATCTCGCGGGCGATGCGGGTCCGCTCGGCGACGGCGGCGAGCTGGGCCTGCTGGTCGCGCTCGCGGGCCAGCTGCGCCGCCCGATCGACGAGGGCCTCGACGTACCGCTTGCGATTGCCGACGTTGATCCCGATCAGCAGCCCGAAGAGCGCGAAGAGGACGACCGAGATGATGGTCTGCTGCGGCTCTCCCGGCTCATGTGGCGCGGCCCAGGGCAGGAACGGGGCGAGGACGGCGACCACCGCGGCGGTGGCGAACGCCTGCCAACCGAGCGCGACGGTCCGGTACACGGCCACCGAGTAGAGCAGGATCGGCACCGCGAACGCGTCGACGCCCACCGTCTGTGCGACCGAGACGAGACCGACGGCGATGACGAGCACGGTCATCGCGAGCGGGCGCCGTCGCCTGAGCAGGACGGCGAGCGTCGTGATGCCCACGATCGCGACGGCGAGGGCGATGCGACCGGGCTGAGCCGCCAGGTCGACGTCGAACCACTCGACGGTGCTGACCGAGAGCGCGATGAGGAGGTACCCGGCGGCGATGAGCGAGTCGGCGGTCCACGGATGCCTCGACCACCAGCGTCGGACGACCCCGGGTGGGCGTGGGAGCATCAGCGCGGCCTCCGTCGCGGCCCGGTCCCGGTCGGAGGAGGGCTTCCGAGTAGTCACGACGAGGACGACCCTGTGGGTCGCTCGTCGTTCACTGGGCCGCGCATCCCTCCAGGATACGGAGAACCCCTCCACAGCGGGTCGTGCCGTGGAGGGGTTCTCGCCAGATGATCCTGGTACCGGAGTGCTATCCGGCCGAGTGGGTCACGCGGCGTCCCGTGCCTGTGCCGCGAGCGCCCGCTCGACCCCGGCGAGGGCTTCGACGAGCATGCGTCGGAGTGCCGGGACATCGGCGTTGGCGGCCAACCACGCGCGGGTGCGGTCGCGGAGCTCGGTGGAGGCGAGCGCCGCCGGGTAGAGCCCCTCGACGATGTACTCGGCGATCTTGTAGCTGCGCGACTCCCAGACCGACGTGAGCGCGGCGAAGTACGGCTCGACGAGCGGCTGCAGGACGGCCGGGTCGATGACGTGCCCGAACCCGAGACCGACGTTCCGGACGATCGCGTTCGGCTGGTCGTCGTGCTCGACGACCGAGTCGAACGCTGCGCGCTTGCCCTCGACGGTGGGGATCGTCGCCCGTGCACGAGCGGCCGCCTGGGCACCGTTCGCCGTGTTGTCCTCGGCGAGCGCCGCATCGATGTCCGAACCGTCCGCGAGACCGAGGAGGACCAGGCCCTCGAGGAGCTCCCAGCGGAGGTCGGTGTCGATCTCCAGGCCCGGGAGTGCCGCGGAGCCGTCGCGCAGTGCACGCAGGTGCTCGCCGTGCTCGGGGGTCGAGGCGAGAGCGGCGAAGAACTTCACGAACTGGAACTGCGCGTCGGAGCCGGCCTCCGCCTCCTGGGCGAGCGTCCAGAGCGCGTGGCCGACCCGGGAGATGGTCGCCAGGCGGCGTTCCGGAGCGACGTAGTTGCGCGCGGCCAGACCGAGCTGGCCGAGCGTGGTGCGCAGGGTCGTCGACTCGGTCTCCGTGGCGATGTTCCCGAGGACGAGCTCCACGTAGTCGGAGGCGCTCGACTCGGCGTCGCGGGTCGCGTCCCAGGCAGCGCCCCAGACCAGCGAGCGTGCGAGCGGGTCCTCGATCGAGGCGAGGTGGCCGATCGCCGTCGCGAGCGACCGCTCGTCGAGGCGGATCTTCGCGTAGGCGAGGTCGTCGTCGTTCAGCAGCACCAGGTCGGGCTGCATCTCACCGACGAGCTCCGGCACCTCGGTGAGCGCCCCGTCGACGTCGAGTTCGACGCGTTGGGTGCGGACGAGCTTGCCGTCCTGCAGTCGGTACAGGCCGATGGCGAGGCGGTGCGGACGCAGCGTGTCGTAGTCCGCGGGGACCGTCTGCCGGACGGCGAACGCGGTGAACGCGCCGTCGGCGTCGACCGTGAACTCCGGGCTCAACGTCCCGACCCCGGCGGTCTCGAGCCACAGCTTGGACCACTCGCGGAGGTCGCGGCCGCTCGTCGCCTCGAGCTCGACGAGCAGGTCGTCGAGCACGGTGTTGCCGAACTCGTGCTTGCGGAAGTAGTTGCCGACGCCGGCGAAGAACGCCTCGATGCCCACCCAGGCGGCGAGCTGCTTCAGGACGGAGCCGCCCTTGGCGTAGGTGATGCCGTCGAAGTTGACCTGGACGTCCTCGAGGTCGTTGATGGTCGCGACGATGGGGTGCGTCGACGGCAGCTGGTCCTGGCGGTAGGCCCAGGTCTTCTCCATCGCGTTGAACGTCGTCCACGCCTCGGTCCACTCGGTGGCCTCAGCGGTGGCGATCGTCGAAGCCCATTCGGCGAACGACTCGTTCAACCACAGGTCGTTCCACCACTTCATGGTGACGAGGTCGCCGAACCACATGTGGGCGAGCTCGTGCAGGATCGTGACGACCCGGCGCTCCTTGATCGCGTCGGTCACCTTCGAGCGGAACACGTAGGTCTCGGTGAAGGTCACCGCGCCGGCGTTCTCCATCGCGCCCGCGTTGAACTCGGGGACGAAGAGCTGGTCGTACTTCTCGAACGGGTACGGGTACGCGAACTTCTCCTCGTAGTACGCGAAGCCCTGACGCGTCTTCTCGAAGATGTAGTCGGCGTCGAGGTACTCCGCCAGGCTCTTGCGAGCGAAGACGCCCAGCGGGATGGTCCGGCCGTCGCTCGAGGTGAGCTCGCTGCGCACCACGTCGTACGGGCCGGCCACGATCGCGGTGATGTAGGAGGAGATGCGCTGCGTGGGTGCGAAGCTCCAGGTCGCCGCGCCGTCGTGCGCCGGTACCGGCTCAGGCGTCGGGGAGTTGCTGACGACCTGCCAGGCTGCGGGCGCCGTGATCGTGAAGGTGAACGTCGCCTTCAGATCGGGCTGCTCGAAGACCGCGAACACCCGACGGGAGTCCGGCACCTCGAACTGGCTGTACAGGTACACCTCGCCGTCGACGGGGTCGACGAAGCGGTGGAGGCCCTCACCGGTGTTGGTGTACTCGGCGTCCGCGTCGACGACGAGCACGTTTTCCGCAGCGAGGCCGTCGAGCTGGATGCGCACGCCGTCGGAGACGGTCGACGGGTCGAGCTCGACGCCGTTCAGCGTGACGGAGTGGACGGTGCGCGTCATGGCGTCGATGAAGGTCGAGGCGCCCGGTTCACCGGTGAAGCGCACCGTCGTGGTGCTGCGGAACACCTCGGGACCGGTCGTGAGGTCGAGCACGACCTCGTAGCTCGACGTGTCGACGAGCGCCCTGCGCTCCTGGGCTTCGACTCGGGTGAGGTTCTCTCCTGGCACAACTGCTCCCTGGTGTTGATGGACACGTGACGTGTGAACTGCACGTGGTCGCTCGTGACGACCGCGGCACGATCAACCAGCCTAGACCCGCCGTCCGTCCGTTTCGGGGGAGTCGACGGGGATCGGCGCGTAGGGTGACGGCATGACGACTTCCGCTGCAGACAACACCCGCGTCGACTTCTGGTTCGACCCCTCCTGCCCGTGGGCCTGGATGACCTCGCGCTGGGTCGACGAGGTCACCGAAGCCCGGAACCTCGACGTCCACTGGCACATCATGAGCCTCGCCGTCCTCAACGAGGACCAGGACGTCAGCGACGACTACCGGGCCTTCTTCCCCCGGGCGCTCCGATACACGCGGCTCGTCGCCGCTGCGGCAGCCGAACACGGACATGCGGTCGTCAAGCCGCTCTACGACGCCCTCGGCACGCGGATCCACCCCGGCGGACGCGCGGAGGACGTCGACGCCGTGATCGCCGAAGCCCTCGCCGAGACCGGGCTCCCGGCGGCGCTCGCCGAAGCGTCGACGACGGACGCCTACGACGGGCCCATGCGCGAGAGCCACTTCGACGGCATCGGACGGGTCGGTCAGGACGTCGGCACCCCCGTCATCGCGATCGACGACGTGGCGTTCTTCGGACCCGTCATCTCGCCGGCGCCGAAGGGCGAGCAGGCGCTCGCACTGTGGGACGGTGTCGTCGCCGCTGCCGCCTACCCGGGCTTCTTCGAGCTGAAGCGCAGCCGTACGGCGGACCCGATCTTCGACTGACGCGACGCCGGCGCCCGGAACCCTAGACTTTCCACATGCGCATCCACATCGCCACCGATCACGCCGGTCTCGAGCTCAGTCAGTTCCTGCAGGACCACCTGCGCGCAGCCGGTCACGACGTCGTCGACCACGGCCCTGCCGAGTACGACGCGTTGGACGACTACCCGGCGTTCTGCATCAACGCGGCGAAGGCCGTCGTGCGCGATCAGCAGGCCGGTGTGGACGCCCTCGGCGTGGTGTTCGGCGGCTCGGGCAACGGCGAGCAGATCGCCGCGAACAAGGTCGTCGGTGTCCGCGCGGCGCTCGTCTGGAACCTCAGCACGGCGCAGCTGGCTCGGCAGCACAACGACGCCAACGTCATCTCGATCGGTGCGCGTCAGCACAGCACCGATGAGGCGGTGTCCTTCATCGACGCGTTCATCGCCGAGCCGTTCAGCCTCGAGGAACGTCACGCCCGTCGGATCGCCCAGCTCGCCGAATTCGAGGCGACCGGCACCATCGCCGGCAAGCACGTCGACGCCTGACGCGTCCTCCACCGCCACCGCGCGGCGCGCCGGATCGCGCCCCCACCGAGTGAGGAGTCACCATGCCCGAGGGGCACTCCGTCCATCGCATCGCCCGACAGTTCGCTCAGAACTTCGTCGGACACCGGGTCTCCGTGTCGTCTCCCCAGGGGCGCTTCGCCGAGGGTGCCGCCGTGCTCGACGGCCGGACGGTCACCGACGCCAAGGCCGTGGGCAAGCAGATGTTCCTCGAGTTCGACGACGGACTGTGGTTGCGGGTGCACCTCGGTCTGTACGGCGCGTGGGACTTCGCCGGTGAGATCCGGTCGGACCCGACCATCGCCGCCTCGAACGGCCGCATGGGGCAGACGAACCAGCGCGGGACGGTGCTCGACGACGACGATGCGCCGATCCACGATGCGGACGGGGAGAACTCCCTGCACAGCATCGGTGCACCGCGCCGGGCCAGGGTCCGGATGTCCGAGCAGTCGAGTCCACTCGCCGAGATCGACGAGCGGTTCCCACCCGAACCGGTGGGTCAGGTGCGCGTGCGGCTGTTGACCGAGACGACCGTGGCGGACCTCCGCGGGCCGACCGCCTGCGAGGTGATCGACGCCGCCGGGGTGCAGGCCGTCATCGATCGGCTCGGACCGGATCCACTGCTCGACCCGAGCGCGGAGGCGGGGGAGCGGTTCGTGTCGCGTGCGCACCGTAAGGGTTCCCCGATCGGTCTACTCCTCATGGATCAGCAGATCATCAGCGGGATCGGCAACGTCTACCGCGCCGAACTGCTGTTCCGCGCCCGTCTCGATCCGCACCGCACCGGGAAGACGGTCCCCGTCGAGACGCTTCGCGAGATCTGGCTCGACTGGACGCGGTTGCTCGCGATCGGGGTCGAGACCGGCCAGATGATGACGATGGACGACCTGTCGGCGGCCGACTACCGCCTCGCGATGGCCAACCGCGCCGATCGCCACTGGGTCTACAAGCGGGAGGGACTGCCGTGCCGCGTCTGCGGGACGAACATCCTCTTGGAGGAGATGGGCGCCCGCAAGCTGTACTGGTGCCCGAACTGTCAGCGCTGAACCGAACCCGCCCGCCGAACCGACGAGGACCGATGTGATGACCGAGCACCGCCCTGGACCCGACGGCGACCTCGTCACGACGATCGCCGACGTCCACCTGTCCGGACCGCGCCGCGGAGGCTCGTCCGACGCCGAACGGGTCGACGTCCTGCTCGAGGACGGCTCGATCGTGGCGATCCGACCCGCCGACCCCGAGGTCCTGCTTCGCTCCGACCCCGGGGTGTTGGACGGCGGTGGTGGGTTCCTCCTGCCCGGGCTCTGGGACCACCACGTGCACTTCACCCAGTGGGCGCGTACGGCCAGGCGCGTCGACCTGTCCTCTGCTGCATCCGCCGCCGAGGCGGTCGAGTTGGTCGCTGAGCGGATCGCTCAGGGGGCCGATGGTGACGGCTGGGTCGAGGGCGCGAGGTTCCGTGACGCCCTCTGGCCGGACGCGCCGACGTTCGCGCTGCTCGACGCGATCGCACCGGACCGCGAGGTCGTGCTGGTCAGCGCCGACCTCCACTGCTGCTGGCTGAACAGCGCGGCGCTCCGGGCCACGGGCTTCGCCGACCATCCCACCGGCCTGTTGCGGGAGGAGGAGTCGTTCGCCGTCCTCAAGCAGCTCGACCAGGTCGCCGACGAGCTCTCCGACCGCTGGGTCGACGCCGCAGCCGATCAGGCGGCGTCACGCGGCGTCGTCGGTGTCGTCGACCTGGAGATGCGCTGGAACGCCGCCGACTGGATCCGTCGGGTCGGGAACGGGACTCGCGCGCTCCGCATCTCGTTCGGTGTGTACGCCGAGCACCTCGAGCGCGCGATCGACGCCGGGCTCGTGACCGGGGGAGTGCTCGCCGGAACGGACGGCCTGGTGCAGGTCGGCCCGTTCAAGGTCATCACCGACGGATCCCTCAACACCCGGACGGCCTGCTGCGACGCGCCCTATCCGGGTTCGTCTCCCGGAACCGACGCGCACGGGATGCTCAACGTCCCGCCGGAGCGACTCACCGCATTGCTCACCCTGGCGACCGCCAACGGCCTCCACTGCGCGGTGCACGCCATCGGTGACCGCGCCAACACCCTCGCGCTCGACGCGATCGAGACGACCGGCGCGAGGGGCACGATCGAACACGCGCAGCTGCTCCGGGCATCGGACCTGGAGCGGTTCGCGCGGACCGGAACGGCTGCGAGTGTCCAGCCGGAACACGCGATGGACGATCGGGACATCGCCGAGGTCCACTGGGCCGGGCGCACCGACCGTGCCTTCGTGCTCCGCAGCCTCCTCGACGCCGGCGCCACGCTCCGACTCGGTTCCGACGCCCCGGTCGCTCCCCTCGACCCGTGGGTCTCCATCGCCGCCGCCGTGACGCGCAGCCGCGATGGACGCGAGGCCTGGCACGGCGAGCAGGCCATCACGGTCGAGGAAGCACTGGCGGCGTCGACGAGAGGAGACGACGACGTGGTTGCCGTCGGCCGCCCCGCCGACCTCGTCGTCGTGGGGTTCGACCCGTTCTCCTGCGCGCCGGAAGCCCTGCGCACCATGCCGGTCCGTGCGACGATGCTGGGTGGGCGCCTGACGGCGGCTCCATCCGTCCACCCGGCCGGGGGATAACCCCCGATCGGAACGGGGCGTCCACCGGATGCCGTTCGTCGGCGGAGCCGAACAGACTGAGGTGAGCCCGGTGCGAGAGCCGGGACCGCTCCGTCGAAAGGACCTCCTTCATGACCACCGCCATCGGCCGGCAGCTCGACGCGTCGGCGAAGCCTGATCCCTCCACCCGAGGCGCATGGCGATACGGTCGGCTCTGGCTGGACGTCCCCGGATCGCTCCTGTTCCTGTTGCCCAACCTGCCGATCGTCATCGCCGGCGGCGTCGTCGCCGTGGTGATCCTCTCCCTCGGCTTCGGGCTCGCGATCCTGGGGGTCGGTCTCCTGATCGTCGTCGGAGCCCTCTGGGTCTCGCGGGCGTTCGTGGAGCTCGAGGTCGCGCGTCTCAGCACGACGGGGCTCCCGCCGATCCGACGAGGAGCCTGGCGGTCGTCCATCGGGACCGAGACGACACTGGGTGCCGTGCTCGCTCCACTCGCCGGACCGCGTTGGTGGCTGGCGGCCCTGCACACGGTCCTCGTGAACCCGATCGTCGGGGGCATCACCTGGGGGCTGACCATCACTTGGACCGTGGGTGCCGTCGCCGGCACGACCTACTGGATCTGGGCGGACCGGCTCTCGGCTGGTTCCTCCTCGGGCTTCGCGGAGCTGCTGGCTCCCACGCTGGACCCGTCGGACGCGTTGCTCGCCGACAAGCTCTGGAATCTCGCGCTCGGTGTCGTGTTCCTCGTGACGCTCCCGCTGGTCCTCCGGGTGCTGGTGCTGCTGCACCACGCCATCGCCTCCGGGCTGTTCGGTGCGCGGCCACAGGAGGAGCTCCGAGCCGAGCTGTTGGCGGAGCGGCGTGCACGCGGTGCCGCCGTCTCGGCTGAGGCGGGTGCGGTGCGGCGGCTCGAACGGGACATCCACGATGGTCCGCAGCAGCGGCTCGTCCGGCTGCAGATGGATCTCGCGGCCGCCGAACGACGCCTCGACACGGACCCCGCCTCCGCACGCTCGCTCCTGGGCGAGGCGCGCGCCCAGGCCGCCGAGACGCTCGACGAACTCCGTGCGCTCTCGAAGGGCCTGATGCCGCCACTGCTGCAGGACCGCGGCCTCGTCGCGGCACTCGAGGACCTCGCCGCGCGGTGTCCGGTGCCGACGAGGACGGAGCTGGCGGTCGTCTCATCGGTGACGCTGCCTCGTGAGACGGAACGTGGGATCTACTTCATCGTCGCCGAACTCCTGACCAACGTGTCGAAGCATGCGGACGCGCGGCGCGCCGGCGTCGAGGCCCACGCGACGGTTGACCAGCAGCTGGGTTCGCGGCTCACCCTCCGCGTGACCGATGACGGTCGGGGCGGCGCGCACCTGGAACCGGGCCACGGTCTCGAAGGCCTGACGGAACGCGCGCAGGGTCTCGGCGGGAGACTGGTGATCGAGCCGGCCCCGGTGTGGGAAGGCGTCGTACGTGGCAGCGCCGTGTCGATCTCGCTCCCCGTAGGCTGAACGCGTGATCAGCCCTGACCGTGCCGGTGGTGGACCGCTCCGCATCGTGATCGCCGAGGATTCGACACTGCTCCGCGAGGGCTTGATGCGGCTGTTCGACGAGGCCGGCTTCGTCACGGTCGCCGCGTACGCCGATGCGGAGGCGCTCCAGCGCGGACTCGCGGCGGACCGACCGGACCTCATCGTCATGGACGTCCGCATGCCGCCCACGTTCCGGGACGAAGGGGTCCGCGCAGCGATAGCGCTGCGTGCCGAGCATCCCGACCTCCCCGTCCTGCTGCTCAGCCAGTACGTCGAGACCGTCTACGCCCGGGAGCTGCTCGCGGACGGCGGGCGTGGGATCGGCTACCTGCTCAAGGACCGGGTCGCCTCGTTGGAGGAGGTGCAGGACGCCATCCACCGGTTGGTCGAGGGAGGGACCGTCCTCGACCCCGACGTGGTCCGCACCCTGTTCGCAGCACAGCGCGACCCGTTGGCCGGCCTGACCCCGCGTGAGACGGAGGTGCTCTCCGCCATGGCGGAGGGGCGCACGAACACGGCGATCGCCGAACGCCTGCGGGTCGGTGTCGGTGCGGTCGAGAAGCACATCTCGGCCATCTTCCAGAAGCTCGGTCTCGAGGACTCCGGGAGCGACCACCGACGCGTCCTCGCGGTCCTCGCCCTGCTCCAGCGCAACGGCTGAAGGGTGACACGCGCGACGAAGGGGCAGTCACGGATGACTGCCCCTTCGTGGGTGATGCGAGCGGGTCGCCCCGCCGGAGTACTACCGGCTGAGGTGGGCGAAGAGGAACCAGCGGTCCTTGTCGAGGCCGCGGGCGATCTCGATCGCGATGTCCTGGCTGGTCTGGTCGAGCTCGTCGAGCTCGTCGACCGCGGTGTTGACCGAGGCGGAGGCGGCGTCGATGAGGGCGATGACCTCGGCGATGGTGCGGTCGGACTGCTGGAAGCCCTCGCTCAGCTCGGGCGTGCTGGTCTTCGCGGCGACGGTGCTGAGGCGTGCGTCGACCGGGAGGCCGAGGGCGACGATGCGCTCTGCGGCGAGGTCTGCCCACTCCTGCGCGTGGTCGACGATGTCGTCGAGCAGCTCGTGGACGCCGATGAAGTTCGCGCCACGCACGTGCCAGTGGGCCTGCTTGCCGTTGACGACGATGGCGGTGAGGTCGACGACGACGGGGCTGAGGAACTGCGCGGTGCCTGCTGCGACGTCCGGGTTGGCGACGGCCTGCGGAATGGAGGTGGTGATGTCGGTCATGGTGTTTCCCCTTCGTTGACGAGTGAGGCCCTGGTCGGGCGGATTCGTCGGTCTACTTGAATGCAACGGTACTCAGCCGCAGACATTCCGCAAGGAAGTCGAGGCTCGGCTTACGAAGGGTGCACTCAGCAAGGAAAGCCTGACCGTACCGGCGATTCACCCCGGAACGACGCGGGTTCCCGTCGGCCGGGGCCGCCTGCGATAGCGTGGCCGGTATGACGCTGCACGGTACGGTCAGGAAACTCTCAGACGGACGCTCGCCCCAGGTCGACCCGAGTGCCTACACGGCACCGGGCTCCGTGCTGGTGGGCGCCGTCATGCTCGCCGCGGATTCGAGCGTCTGGTACAACGCCGTCCTCCGCGCGGACTCCGACTCGATCACGCTCGGCGCAGGGTCCAACATCCAGGACGGCGTCGCCGTGCACACGGACAGCGGCCACCCGACGGTCATCGGGCGCAACGTCTCCGTCGGACACAACGCGGTCGTGCACGGCTGCACCGTCGAGGACGACTGCCTCATCGGTATGGGTTCCGTGGTCCTGAGCGGAGCAGTGATCGGTGCCGGGTCGCTCGTCGCCGGCGGAGCGGTGGTCCTCGAGGGCATGATCGTGCCGCCCGGGTCGCTCGTCGCGGGGGTCCCGGCCAAGGTGCGGCGGGAGCTGACGGCCGACGAGCAGGAGGCGATCAAGCAGAACGCCGCACACTACGTCGCCCTCAGAGCGGTCCACGCCGCAGCCGTCGACGAGGATTAGCGGCGGCGTGCGTCGCGCTTCCTGAGGCGACGCTGCGCGGCGAGCGAGCCGGAGAGGCAGACGACGCAGCCGATCATGCAGATGAGTCCGACGCCGAGTCGCCCGGTCGCGAGTGCGTACACCCCGACGAAGAAGACGAGCGCGCCGGCCACCGTCCAGACGTGGGGCCAGATCGCGTCGAGTCGCATGCGCTCAGCCTAGGGCGTCGGGCATCCTGTCCTCCGTCCTCCCCAGGCGACGACCTGTCGAAGGGCACGGGTGGGACCTCCCGCTCCGGTGGCCTTCTCCCGGTCCCTGAGCAACCTCTTCCGGTCCCTGAGTAACCTCTCCGGTCCCTGTGTCACCTCTTCCGGTCCCTGAGCCTGTCGAAGGGCGCACGAGGGACTTCCGGCTCCGGCGATCTTCTCCCGGTCTGTGGGTAACCTCCTCCGGTCCCTGAGCTTGTCGAAGGGCACACGAGCAACCTCCACAACCGGCGCAGCTCAGCATCTGGAATGTCAGTGGTCCATGGTGGACTGGTTCCATGACCGAGACCACCGCCACCGCGATCCGCGCGAGCGACGAGCACGCCGCGCGCCTCGCAGGGCTCTCGGATCAGTGGGCGGAGATCCACCGGCAGCAAGCAGTCTTGGACGCACGGAAGGCGCGCCTCCTGGCCCGCTCTGCCGCCTATGCGGACGCCTTCGCGGACGTCACGGTCCCGGCGATCTTTCCGCCGGCTGAGCGTCGGGAGCTCTCCCGCCGGTCGACGTGTGCGGCCCTCGCGATGGCGACCCGAATACCGGAACGGACGATCCAGCGCGCGACCAACGACGCCGAACGTCTCGTCAACGACGCACCAGCCGTGCTCGCGTCGCTGGAGGCAGGCCGTATCTCGGCGCGGCATGCGCAAGTGATCACCGACCAACTCTGCGACGTCCCTGCTGCTGGGCGGGCGGTGTTCCTCGAACAGATTCTCGTCGTCGCCGAGCGCACCACGGCCGCTGGCCTCCGCACGAGCGCCCGCGTCATGCGCGAGCGCCTCCACCCCGAGTCCATCAGCGCCCGAGCGGTGCGCTCCGAGGCGGACCGTCGGGTGGAGTTCGAGCCCGCGGCGGACGGTATGGCGTGGGTGCACCTGTTCACCACGGCGCCGATCGCGCAGGGCATCGCGGAGCGGGTCGAAGCGGCTGCCGCGGAGTCGCGCAAGGCCGGTGACACCCGCACCTGCGCCCAACTGCAAGCGGACGCCCTCGCGGCGCTCGCGCTCACCGGTGTGACCCCGGAAGACGTGATGTCCAGCTCAGTCCTGCCGCACCCGATCGAGGTGCAGGAGCACATCAAGCCGACGGTGCAGATCACCGTCCCGGCACTCACGATGGCCGGAGTATCCGACGCACCCGGCATGCTCGACGGGTACGGCCCGATCGACCCGGAGACCGCCGCGCGTATCGCCGTGAACGCACCCAGCTTCACGCGGATCCTTGTCCAGCCGGAAACCGGCGCGATCCTCTCCGTCGGGCGGAATCAGTACCGCGTTCCCGCCGATCTTCAACGCGCGGTCCGCCTGCGAGACGGCACCTGTCGCGCACCCGGTTGCGGGCGACGAGCCAGAGCCTGCGACCTCGACCATTCGGTCGCGTGGGAGGACGGCGGCGCAACAGATGTCGGCAATCTCGCCTGCCTGTGTCGACATCACCATCGGATGAAGCACCTCCCCGGATGGAGCCTCGAACACGGGCCCGGCGGGGTGCTCGACTGGACGACACCCGACGGGAAACGTCATCGAACCGAACCGGATCCCGCGCCGTTCTGACCCCCACCGGTCCCTGAGCCTGTCGAAGGGTTTCTCGTGGGCACTTCGACAAGCTCAGTGACCGGGCGAGGTTCACTGGGGACGATTCGGTCCCTGAGCCTGTCGAAGGGCAGCTCGGTCGCGCATGCTCGGTGTCCCGGGGTGAGGTGTGCCCGGATGGCTCCGGTTCCTGGGCCTGCCGACGGGTTCCTCGTGGGCACTTCGACAAGCTCAGTGACCGGAGGAGGGTCAACGGGAACGATCCGGTCCCTGAGTCTGTCGAAGGGCGCGGCGTCAGAAGGCCGCTGGACCGGAGCCGAACCGTCGCGCCTGCTCGCACGGCGCTGCATGGTTCTGACGAATGGAGAGGGGATGACGGGAATCGAACCCGCGTAATCAGTTTGGAAGACTGAGGCTCTACCATTGAGCTACATCCCCGAGGCGTCGCAATGCGACGAACTCACCCGGTAATGCTACTGCATCCCGAGCGCCCATCCGTGCAGCTCCGTGTCCCGAGGCCGGTTCCGCCCCGGAAACCGCACAGGGGCCGCACAGATTCTGGGCTAGACTGACCGAGGCCATTTCGCCCACCGCTCGTCGGTCGGGCCGGCTGGCCGGATTGTCGCCGATCCGGGGCGTAGCTCAGCTTGGTAGAGCGCCCGGTTTGGGACCGGGAGGTCGCAGGTTCGAATCCTGTCGCCCCGACTCCGTTTTGCGTCCTCAACTGAGGCAGAATCCCCGACACAGGAGAAGTAATCACGTGAAGACCACGGTCGAGAAGCTGAGCCCCACTCGCGTCAAGCTCGCCATCGCGGTGACGCCCGAGGAGCTCAAGCCGAGCATCACCCACGCCTACGGACACATCGCCGAGGACATCAACGTCCCCGGCTTCCGTAAGGGCAAGGTGCCACCGGCGATCATCGACCAGCGCGTCGGCAAGGGCGCCGTGATCGAGCACGCCGTCAACGAGGGCCTCGACGGCTTCTTCCGCAAGGCACTCGAGGAGAACGAACTCCGTCCGCTCGGCCGCCCGCAGGCCGACATCGTCGAGTGGCCGAACGAGAAGGACTTCTCCGGCGACCTGCTCGTGAACATCGAGGTCGACGTCCGTCCCGAGATCACGCTTCCCGCCTACGAGGGCCTCAAGCTCACCGTCGACGCTCAGGAAGCCGGCGAAGCCGACGTCCAGGACGAGCTCGACCGCATCCGTGCACGCTTCGGCACGCTCGTGACCGTCGACCGCCCGGCCAAGACGGGCGACTTCGCCCAGCTCGACCTGGTCGCCAAGATCAACGACGCCGAGGTCGACCGCGCGAGCGGAGTCTCCTACGAGATCGGTTCGGGCGAGCTGCTCACCGGCATCGACGAGGCACTCGACTCCCTCACCGCCGGTGAGACCACCACCTTCACCTCGCCGCTGCTCGGTGGCGAGCACGAGGGCGAGGACGCCGAGGTCACCGTCACCCTGACCGCCGTCAAGGAGCGCGAGCTTCCCGAGGCCGACGACGACTTCGCTCAGATCGCGAGCGAGTTCGACACCATCGACGAGTTCAAGGCGCAGCTGCGCGAGGTCGTCGAGCGCCAGCAGGTCATCACCCAGGGCCGCGACGCACGCACCGCGCTCGTCGACGCCATGCTCGAGGCCGCGCAGATCCCCGTGCCCGAGAGCGTCATCGAGGACGAGGTGCACCGTCACCTCGAGGGCGAGAACCGCCTCGAGGACGACGAGCACCGCGCCGAGGTCACCGAGTCCAGCGAGAAGGCACTGCGCACGCAGCTCCTCCTCGACGCACTGGCGGAGTCGCTCAACGTCCAGGTGAACCAGAACGAGCTCACCGAGTACCTCATCCAGAGCGCGTCGCAGTACGGCATGGAGCCTGGTGAGTTCATCGAGGCACTCGGCCAGCAGGGCCAGATCCCCGCCATGGTCGGCGAGGTCGCCCGCAACAAGGCCATCGCCATCGCGCTCGGCAAGGCCGAGGTCGTCGACTCCAACGGCAAGCCCGTCGACCTGAGCGACTTCGTCGCCGTGGTCGAGGACGAGGACGCCGCCACCGAGACTGCAGCCGACGAGACGACCGAGGCTCCGGCCGAGGACGCCGCCGACGAGGCTCCGGCCGAGGCAGAGCCGAAGAAGGCCGCCGCCAAGAAGGCACCTGCGAAGAAGGCGCCCGCCAAGAAGGCACCGGCCAAGAAGGCCGCTGCCGACGAGGCCGCTGCCGAGTAGGACAGCACCAGCAGTGACGACAGGGGCGGAAGCGATTCCGCCCCTGTCGTCGTCTCCGGACACGTCAGCCGAATGGGAGCCATCATGACGACGACCGACGCAACCGGCTGGGACGACCGCGTCGCAGCCGTCTGGGCCGACGAGACCATCGACGACGAGCAGCGCATCGCCGCCATCGACGCCCTGGCCGCCGAGCGTCCGGCGGGTGACGCCCGCGCCGCGTTCGAGGCAGCCGGTGCGCGCGACTCCGCCGGCCACGAGGTCGAGGCCGAGGTCTGCTATCGCGCCGCCCTCGAGGCCGGACTCGACGAGGAGCACCGTCCGCAGGCGATCATCCAACTGGCCAGCACGCTCCGCAACCTCGGCCGGACCGCTGAGAGCATCGTCCTGCTCGAACAGCAGCTCGCGGACGATCCGACCGGTCCGTACGCGGACGCGACCGCGGCCTTCCTGGCCCTGGCGCTCGCCAGCTCGGGGGACCCGCGTCGAGCGACCGCCGTCGCGCTCCGCGCTCTCGTGCCGCACCTGCCGCGATACCACCGGTCCGTCCGCGCCTACGCCGACGAACTCGAGACGGATCCGCTCCGCTGAGCCCCAACGGTCGCGCGGTCCGTCCGCTCGCCGTCCGCCTCCGGCGAACCCCGCCGCCCGGGAGTCTGCCGAGGGCGAACAGGGCGTTGGTCGCGCGTCGCCTCCGATAGATTCGAACCACTGCACAACCGAAACGGAGCGATAATGGCCGAACCACAGTTCTCGCCCAGTGTCTTTGACCGCCTGCTGAAGGACCGGATCATCTGGCTGGGCGCCGAGGTCCGCGACGAGAACGCGAACGAGATCGCGGCCAAGCTGCTGCTCCTCGCCGCGGACGACCCGAAGCGCGACATCTACCTCTACATCAACTCGCCCGGTGGCTCCATCACGGCCGGCATGGCCATCTACGACACCATGCAGTTCGTGCCGAACGACATCGTCACCGTCGGCATCGGTATGGCCGCGTCGATGGGTCAGCTCCTCCTCACGGCCGGCACCAAGGGCAAGCGCTACATCACCCCGAACGCCCGCGTGCTCCTCCACCAGCCGCACGGCGGATTCGGCGGGACGTCGAGCGACATCCAGACCCAGGCGCAGCTCATCCTCGACATGAAGCGCCGTCTCGCCGAGATCACCGCGGCGCAGACCGGCAAGAGCGTCGAGCAGATCAACGCCGATGGCGACCGCGACCGCTGGTTCAACGCCGAAGAGGCGCTCGAATACGGTTTCGTCGACCACCTCCGTGAGTCCGCGCTCGACGTGGCCGGCGGCGGCGGAACCGTCGACAGCGACAAGTAACCCGGCTTCGACCAGACAGGAATGCAACACATGGAGACTCCAACGTTCAGTGCGGCGGGCCGCTCGCTGCAGATGCCGGGTGCTCGCTACATCCTCCCGAGCTTCGAAGAGCGCACGGCCTACGGCTACAAGCGCCAGGACCCGTACGCGAAGCTCTTCGAGGACCGCATCATCTTCCTCGGAGTGCAGGTCGACGACGCATCGGCCGACGACATCATGGCCCAGCTGCTCGTGCTCGAGAGCATGGACCCCGACCGCGACATCGTCATGTACATCAACTCACCCGGTGGCTCGTTCACCGCGATGACGGCGATCTACGACACGATGCAGTACATCCGTCCGCACGTCATGACGGTGGTCCTCGGACAGGCGGCCTCCGCCGCTGCCGTGCTGACCGCCGCCGGCACGCCGGGCAAGCGCCTGGCGCTCCCGAACGCCCGCATCCTGATCCACCAGCCCGCCGTCGGCGAGGCCGGCCACGGACAGGCTTCGGACATCGAGATCCAGGCGGCCGAGATCCTCCGCATGCGCGGCTGGCTCGAGTCGACCCTCGCACACCACTCCAACCGTTCGGTGGAGCAGGTCAACAAGGACATCGACCGCGACAAGATCCTCTCGGCCGCCGAGGCGCTCGAGTACGGTCTCATCGACCAGGTGCTCACCTCACGGAAGAACCCGATCGCGGCCATCACGGCCTGACCCGGCTCCAGTGCTCACGACTCGGCGCGTCATCCCAGCGGGGTGGCGCGCCGAGTTGTCGCAGGGACAGGTTAGGCTCGGAGCACCGAATCTCCAGGGAGAGGGAAAGACATGGCACGGATAGGCGAAAGCGCCGATCTGCTCAAGTGCTCGTTCTGCGGCAAGAGCCAGAAGCAGGTCCAGCAGCTGATCGCTGGTCCCGGCGTGTACATCTGCGACGAGTGCGTCGAGTTGTGCAACGAGATCATCGCCGAGCGACTCGCTGAAGCGAGCGAGGAGACGGTGAGCGAGTTCGACCTCCCGAAGCCGAAGGAGATCTTCGCCTTCCTCGAGGAGTACGTCATCGGCCAGGAGGCCGCGAAGAAGGCACTCTCGGTCGCGGTGTACAACCACTACAAGCGCGTCCGCTCACGCGCCACGCTCGCTCCCGCCGAGACGGTGCACGACGACATCGAGATCGCGAAGAGCAACATCCTCCTCATCGGCCCGACGGGCTGCGGCAAGACGTATCTCGCGCAGACCCTCGCGAAGCGACTGAACGTCCCCTTCGCCGTCGCCGATGCGACCGCACTGACCGAGGCCGGCTACGTCGGCGAGGACGTCGAGAACATCCTCCTCAAGCTCATCCAGGCTGCCGACTACGACGTCAAGCGCGCGGAGACCGGCATCATCTACATCGACGAGGTCGACAAGATCGCCCGCAAGGCGGAGAACCCCTCCATCACGCGCGACGTCTCCGGTGAGGGTGTCCAGCAGGCGCTCCTTAAGATCCTCGAGGGAACCGTCGCCTCGGTACCCCCGCAGGGCGGCCGGAAGCACCCGCACCAGGAGTTCATCCAGATCGACACGACGAACGTCCTGTTCATCGTGGCCGGCGCCTTCGCCGGGCTGGAGGAGATCATCTCCTCCCGCGCGGGCAAGAAGGGCATCGGATTCGGCGCACCCCTGCACAGCAAGGGCGACGACGTGAACCTCTTCGGCGAGGTCCTGCCGGAAGACCTCCACAAGTTCGGTCTCATCCCCGAGTTCATCGGTCGCCTGCCGGTCGTCACGACGGTCACCCCGCTCGACCAGCATGCGCTCATGGAGATCCTCACGGTCCCGAAGAACGCACTCGTTCGTCAGTACCAGCGCATGTTCGAGATCGACGGCGTCGAGCTGGAGTTCGACCAGGCGGCACTCGAAGCGATCGCCGACCTCGCCGTCCTCCGGAAGACCGGTGCCCGAGGGCTCCGAGCCATCATGGAAGAGGTGCTCGGGCCGATCATGTTCGAGGTGCCCTCCACCGACGAGGTCGCTCGCGTGGTCATCACCCGGGAGTCCGTCGTCGAGAACGCGGCCCCGACGATCGTCCCTCGTGCGGCTCGCCGCCAGGAGAAGTCGGCCTAGACGACATCCAGCGGTGAACAGCCCGCCGCAGCGCCCCGGAACCTCCGGAGCAGCTGCGGCGGGCTTCGTCGTTCAGTCCTCGAGCCCGCGGCGTCGGAGGAGCGGCTCGATGACCGCGTCGCGTCCACGGAAGTCGCGGTAGGCCTCCAGAGGATCCTTCGAACCGCCGACCCCGAGGAGCTTGGTGCGGAAGCGGTCGCCGTTCTCCCTCGTCAGTCCGCCGTTCTCCGTGAACCAGTCGACGGTGTCCGCGTCGAGCACCTCGCTCCAGATGTAGGAGTAGTAGCCGGCGTCGTATCCACCCGAGAAGGTGTGGGCGAAGTACGTGCTCGCGTAGCGGGGCGGGACGGCCGGATTGTCGAGTCCGGCGGACCGGAGTGCCGCCGCCTCGAACGCCTCCACATCGTCGACCCGGTCTTCTGCACCGATGCTGTGCCACGCCTGGTCGAGCATCGCCGCTGCAAGGTACTCGCTCGTCGAGAAGCCCTCGTTGAACCCCTCGGACGCCTGGAGCTTCGCCACCAGTTCCTGCGGCATCGGCTCACCGGTCTCGACGTGCCTGGCGTAGCCGGCGAGCACCTCGGGCCACAGCATCCACATCTCGTTCACCTGGCTCGGGAACTCGACGAAGTCCCGGAAGACGTTCGTACCGGAGAACCGCGGGTACTCGACCTCCGCGAAGAGACCGTGCAGCGCGTGGCCGAACTCGTGGAAGAAGGTCGTGACCTCATCGAGGCTCAGCAGGGTCGGCTCACCCTCGGCCGGCTTCGGGACGTTCAGGTTGTTGACCACGACGGTGGGCTGGTCGAGCAGGCGGTTCTGGGAGATGAGCGCGTTCATCCAGGCGCCGCCGCGCTTGCTGTCGCGCGTGTACAGGTCGAGGAGGTACAGGCCGAGACCGGAGCCGTCCTCGTTCCAGACCTCGAAGACACGGACGTCGGGGTGGTACCCCTGGAGATCGGTCCGTTCGGCGAAGGTGATGCCGTAGAGCTTGGTCGCTGCGGCGAACACCCCGTCGAACAAGACTCGCTCCGCCTCGAAGTACGGACGCATCACACTGGTGTCGACATCGAACCGGTCGATCCTGACCTGTTCGGTCGCGAACGGCCAGTCCCAGGCCTCCACGGTCTCGAGGCCGGTGACCCGCTCGAGCTCGCGCTGTTCCCGATCCGCGTTCCGGGCAGCGGGGATCGCCAGTCGAGAGAGGAGCGCTGCGACGGCCTCCGGGGTCCCCGCGGTCTGGTCCGCGGTGACCACTGCCGCGTGCGACGGGAATCCCAGAAGTGCGGCACGCTCAGCGCGGAGGCGGGTGATCTCGAGGACGAGGTCGCGGTTGTCGTTCGGTCCGCCGTGTGTGCCCCGAGCACGGGAGGCCGTCATGATCCGCTCGCGGACGCCACGGTGCGTCAACGACGACAGCGCCGGATGGCCGGTCGGGAGGACAAGGGTGACGAGCCAACCGTCGAGGCCTCGCTCGGCGGCCGCTTGGGCCGCGGCGGAGATCTCGCCCGCACTCAGGCCGTCGAGCTCTGCGGCATCGGTGAGGTGGACAGCGAGCTCGTTGGTGTCGGCCAGGAGCTGCTTCTCGAACCGGGTGGTCAGTGTCGAGAGGCGGAGATTGAGGTCGGAGAGCCGCTGCTTCTCCTCGGCGTCGAGACCGGCGCCCGCGAGCGTGTGTTCGCTGTACACGCGTCGGACCAGGTAAGCCGCCTCGGCCGTCAGCTGGAGGTCGTCGAGATTCGCGTGGACCGCCGCGATCCGCGCGTACAGCACGGGGTCGAGCCTGATCGCGTCCTCGTGGGCGGCCAGCTGCGGAGCGAGCTCCTCCTCGAGTTCATTGGTGAACGCGGAGCTGTCCGCCGAACTCTGATTGAAGAAGACCGCTGCGACCCGCCGGAGGATCGCGCCGCTCCGTTCGAGCGGGATCAGCGTGTTCTCGAAGGTCGGCGCGTCGTCCTGCGCGGTGATCGCCGCGATCTCGTCGAGTTGCTGCGCGAACCCGGCGGTGAAGGCGGGGCGGAAGTGCTCCTCGCGGATCTCGCCGAACGGCGGCAGCTGATAGGGGAGTGTGCTCGGCTGGAGGAACGGATTCGTGTGTGATTCCATACCTCACCCTATCCAGCGTGCCGGGGAGGAGGCTCAGTCCTCGTCGTCGTCGTGGTCGTCGTCCGGTCGGGTGAGGCCGACGGATCCGTCCGCGTGCTGACGGATGGTCGTACCGTCGTCGAGCTCGACCACGGGCCGGCGCTCGAGCCAGGTGAGGGTCCAGCGCCACGAGGACGTGTCGACACCCTGCGCGAGCAACTCCTGCTCCTCAGCGGCGATGGCTGTCCGCACCGGCGTCGGCACGTTCTCCGGTGGCTTGGCGCCGACGGCCCAGCGGGTCCCGAGTTGCATCACGGCTCCAGGTCGTAGGTGACCCAGCTCGTGCGGGTCGCCAGCTTGTCGTACACGGCCTGGGCGCGCTCGTTGTCGGCGGCGGTGATCCACCGGACGACGCTGTGGCCGTCCGCCTTCGCGAGGTCGCGGACGTGCTCGATCAGCGCGGTCCCGACCCCGCCGGTGCGGGCGTCCTCGGCGACGAAGAGGTCGTCGAGGTAGAGCCCGGTCCCGCCGGCGAGGGCACGGGGGAACACGCGATAGTGGGCGAGCCCGACGAGGGCGCCCTGTGCGTCCTCCGCGACGAGCGCGGTCAACGGGTGGGTCGGGTCGCTGAGCCAGCGCCACACGAGGACGGCCTTCTCGTCGGTCAGGGGGTTGCCGTAGAACTCCCCGTAGCCGGAGTACAGCGCGTGCCAGGCGAACAGGTCGCTCTCGACGGCGGGACGGATGGTGACGCTCATGCGCGTGCCTCCTCGGCGTCGGCCGCCGGCGTGAAGACGATGTCGCCGACCGACAGGACGTCGGCGGTGCCGAACTCGAGGGACTCGATGCGTCCGACGGCGCGGAGGTCGTCTGCGACGAGCGCGAGCAGCTCGACCGATGCGGCGGGTCCGGCGATGACCGCGGAGTCCACCGGGGTCTTCTGGGACGCCTTGGCGTCGGTCTTCGCGCGCCGGATGCCCGTGAGCGCCTCGCTCGCGAGCTGCAGCACCTGCGGTTCGCCCGCTGCGAGTCCTGCGAACTCCTCGTCGGTCGGCCAGCTGGCACGGTGCACGGAGCCGTCGTGCGTCCAGGACCAGGCTTCCTCGGCCGCGAACGGGATGAACGGGGCGAACAGGCGGAGCAGGGTCGAGAGCGCGATCCGCAGCGCGGCCACCGCCGAAGCCTGCTCAGGGCTCTCCTCGCCGTAGGCCCGCTCCTTGACGAGCTCGAGGTAGTCGTCGCAGAACGTCCAGAAGAACGCCTCGGTGAGCTCGAGCGCGCGCGCGTGGTCGTAACCGGCCAGCGCACTGCTGGCGTCGGCGACGGTCTTGCGGAGGACGCTCAGCATGGCGAGGTCGACGGCCTCAGTCACCGGGGCGTCTTCACGACCGGTGAACCCGAGGATGAACTTCGAGGCGTTGAGCACCTTGATTGCCAGTCGTCGGCCGATCTTGATCTGCGTCGGGTTCTGCGGGTCGAAGGCGGCGTCGGTTCCGAGACGGCTCGAAGCCGCCCAGTACCGGACGGCGTCCGAACCGTGCTGTTCGAGCATGGCCGCCGGCGTGACGACGTTGCCCTTCGACTTCGACATCTTCTTGCGGTCGGGGTCGACGATGAAGCCGGACACGGAGGCGTGCTCCCACGGCTTCTGGTCGTACTCGAGGACGCTGCGGAGCATGGTGGAGAACAGCCAGGTGCGGATGATGTCCTGACCCTGCGGGCGCAGCGAGTAGGGGAACACGAGGTCCCAGAGCTCGGGGTCGCGCTCCCAGCCGCCGGCGAGCTGCGGGGTGAGGCTCGACGTGGCCCAGGTGTCCATGACGTCGACCTCGCCCATGAACCCGCCGGGCACGCCGCGCTGCGACTCGTCGTAGCCGGGTGCGGCATCGCTGGACGGGTCGACGGGCAGGGTGGCGTGGTCGGGCGCGATCGGCTGGTCGTAGACCGGGTTGCCGTCGGCGTCGAGCGGGTACCAGAGGGGGATCGGCACACCGAAGAAGCGCTGGCGGGAGATCAGCCAGTCGCCGGACAGGCCACCGACCCAGTTCTCGTAGCGCACGCGCATGAAGTCGGGGTGCCACTCGAGCTCCGAGCCGAGTTCGAGGAGGCGGCTGCGGAGCTGTTCGTCGCGGGCGCCGTTGCGGATGTACCACTGGCGGGTCGAGACGATCTCGAGCGGCTTGTCGCCCTTCTCGAAGAACTTCACCGGGTGGGTGATCTGCTTCGGCTCGCCGATCAGGTCGCCCGAGGCGGCGAGGAGGTCGACGACGGTCTGCTTGGCGCTGAAGACGGTCTTCCCGGCGAGCTGCGCGTACGCCTCGAGGCCGGCTTCGGAGGTGATCGCCTCAGGGGCCTCCGAGATGACGCGGCCGTCGAAGCCGAGGATCGCGCGGTTGGGGAGGTCGAGTTCGCGCCACCACACGATGTCGGTGATGTCGCCGAAGGTGCACACCATCGCGATGCCGGCACCCTTGTCGGGCTGGGCGAGGTGGTGGGCGAGCACGGGCACCTCGACGCCGAACACCGGCGTGGTCACGGTCGTGCCGAACAGCGGCTTGAAGCGCTCGTCGTCGGGGTGGGCGACGAGGGCGACGCAGGCGGGGAGGAGCTCCGGCCGTGTGGTCTCGATCTCGATGGTGCCGCCGTCTGGGCGGTGGAAGGAGAGCCGACGGTAGGTGCCCGGCTGCTCCTTGTCCTCGAGCTCCGCCTGGGCGACCGCCGTGCGGAAGGTGATGTCCCAGAGGGTCGGCGCCATGGCCTGGTAGGCCTCACCGCGGTCCAGGTTGCGCAGGAACGCGAGCTGGCTCGCCGTGATCGACTCGTCGCCGATGGTGCGGTAGCTCTGCGTCCAGTCCACGGAGAGGCCGAGCGCACGCCAGACGGCCTCGAACTGCTGCTCGTCCTCGACGGTGAGGCGCTCGCACAGCTCGATGAAGTTGCGACGCGAGATCGGGATCTGGTCGGCGGCCTTGGTGCTCTTGTTGTCGCCACCCTCGAACGGCGGGGTGAAGTCGGCGTCGTAGGGGAGCGTCGGGTCGCACCGGACGCCGTAGTAGTTCTGGACGCGGCGTTCGGTCGGGAGACCGTTGTCGTCCCAGCCCATGGGGTAGAAGACGCGCTTGCCGGTCATCCGCTGGTAGCGGGCGATGACGTCGGTGTGCGTGTAGCTGAAGACGTGACCGATGTGCAGGGAGCCGGATGCGGTCGGCGGCGGGGTGTCGATCGAGTAGATGCACTCACGCGTCGCGCCGTCGCGCTCGAACCGGTATGTCCCCGCGGACTCCCAGGAGGAGCCCCACTTCTGCTCGAGACCTTCGAGGGCCGGCTTGTCCGGGATGCTGGCAGCGGTCATGAGGCGATCTCCTGCTGATATGTGCGGCACCGTGTCTGCGTGCCTGAGTGTGTGGGAACATCCCATGCTATCGCAGGGGAGCGGGAGGACGCCGGACCGCAGGCCGTCATCCTCCGCCGATAGCATCGGACCGTGTCGACCAGAGCCGCCTCCGGCCCCGTGAGAGCCGACCTCCAAGGCCTTCGCGCCGTGGCGGTCTCGCTCGTCGTGGTGTTCCATCTCTGGCCGGGGCTCATGCCGGGCGGGTTCGTCGGCGTCGACGTGTTCTTCGCGATCTCCGGGTTCCTCATCACGGCGCACCTCCTCGCCGAGGTCGAGCGGTCCGGTTCGGTCCGACTCGGGCGGTTCTGGGCGCGGCGCGCACGACGGCTGCTCCCCGCTGCGCTCACCGTCCTCACCGCGACCCTCGTCGCGAGCTGGTACCTCGCACCGCTCGGGGACCTGCCCCGGTTCCTGCGCGAGATCGCGTGGTCGGGCCTGTACATCGAGAACTGGGCGCTCGCCGGATCCGCGGTCGACTACCTCGCGGCGGAGGACGCTCCGTCGCCCGTGCAGCACTTCTGGTCGCTGTCGGTCGAGGAGCAGTTCTACCTCGTCTGGCCGATCCTGGTCCTCGTCGCCGGCTGGCTCGCCGTGCGGTTCGCCCGACGCTCGGCTGCGCCGATGGTACGGCGTCGGGGCGTCGCGATCGCGATCGGACTCGTCTGCATCGCGTCGGCCGCCTGGTCGGTCGTCTTCACCGCGCAGGACCCGTCTCCGGCCTACTTCGCGACGACGACGCGGGCCTGGGAGTTCGCCGCTGGGGGACTGACGGCGATCCTGGTGGCCGAGGGAGCCCGGCGCGGGTGGGCGCTGCGGGTGGGTGCGCGCACGGTCGTCGCCTGGCTCGGGTTCGCCGCGATCGGGGCGGCGGCCGTCTGGTATTCGGGGGAGACGCCCTTCCCGGCGTTGACCGCGGCGCTGCCGGTGGGCGGCACGATCGCCGTGATGGTGGCCTGGGCCCCGGACGTCCGGTGGTCGCCGACCGCGCTGCTCGCCCGGGCGCCGATCCAGTGGCTCGGCGACCGCTCCTACGCGGTCTACCTCTGGCACTGGCCCCTCATCGTGTTCGGCGGGATCGTGCTCGCTCGGTCGGCCACCGTCCCCGAGCAGCTCGTCCTCCTCGTCATCACCGGCGTCCTGGCGGAGGTGACGACGCGGTTCGTGGAGCGCCCGATCCGGTTCGGGCGCATCGCCGGTTGGCGGCCCCGACGGGTCATCGGCGCGACCGCCCTCGCGATGAGCGTCCTGTTGGCCGCCTCGATCGGGGTGCTCCCCGGTGCCGAGGCGCGCATCGCGGCCGAACAGCAGCGCATCGAGACCCTGGTCGCGACCCCGTCGAACTGCCTCGGTGCCGCGGAGCTCGTCGATGCTGCGGCGTGCCCGCGAAGCGGCGGAGCGCCATCGGACGGTACGGACGGTTCTGGTGGCGAGACCTCGCGCGACGGTTCCTCGGCGTCGCCCGGGGACGAGACCCGCGGGGTCGTCATTCCCGACGCGTCGCTCGCCGACCTCCCGCCGGACCGCTGCATCACCGACATCCGGGCTGCAGCGTTCGAGGTCTGCGCCTACGGTGCCAGCGCGGAGCAGGCGACGAGGACGGTGGCGCTCATGGGCGACTCGCACGCCGAGCAGTGGTTGCCGGCGTTCGCGACGGCCGCCGAGGCGAACGGGTGGCGGCTCTTGGTCGCGGCGAAGAGTTCCTGCCCGTTCAGCGACGCCGAGCGCACCGAGCCCGGGACCAGCGCGGCGGTGCTCGCCGAGATGCGCGCCGGGTGCCTGAGCTGGAACCGCGACGCCCTCGAGCTGCTGCAGGACGAACCGGAGATCGACACGCTCGTCGTCTCGGCGCGCGCTCGGAACCCGGTCGTCGCCGAGGGGGACCGCGACTGGCGGGAGGTGGCCGCGGAAGCCTATGCGGAGCGCTGGGCGCTCGTGCCCGCGACGATCGAGCAGATCGTCGTGCTGCGCGACACCCCGACGATGTCGGACGACGTGCTGGAGTGCGTCCGCGACGACGCTGACCCGGAGGACGGGTGCGCCCGGAACCGGAGCGACGCGCTCACGGAGGATCCGCAGTACGAGGCCGCCCTCGCGAGCACCGACCCACGGGTCCGACCCGTCGACCTCTCGGACGCCCTGTGCGCGTCCGATCGGTGCTCGCCGGTGATCGGCGGTGTCCTCGCGTACCGCGACCACCACCACCTGAGCTGGGTGTACGCCGAGACCCTCGCGCCCGTCGTCCAGGCGGTGCTGGATCGGATCCCGACGCCGGAGTCAGACGGCGTCGCGCCCTGACGCCGCACCGGGCGCGATGAGGCGCGGAGCGTCGGCTGCGAGTCGGGCGGTGTAGGGGTGGGCCGGGGCGGTGAACACCTGCTCGGCGTCGCCATGCTCGACCACCCGTCCGTACTGCATCACGGCGACCCGGTCGCTCATGTGCCGGATGACGCCGAGGTCGTGGGAGATCAGCAGGTAGCTCAGGCCGTGGCGTCGCTGCAGCTCGTCGAGGAGGTCCAGGATCCTGGCCTGGACGGTGACGTCGAGCGCGGAGACGGGTTCGTCGAGGATAAGCGTCGACGGTCGACTCGCGAGTGCCCGGGCGATCGCCACGCGTTGCCGCTGCCCGCCGGAGAGCGTCCGCGGGCGCGCGCGAGCCAGCGAGGGATCGAGGCCGACGTCCGCGAGGAGACGGGTGATGTCGCGAGGTGCGGCTTCGCGTCCACGAACGGCGTCGGCGAGGATGGCGTCGACGCGCCAGCGTGGGTCGAACGAGCTCAGCGGATCCTGCGAGACCCAGCCCAGACGGTTCCGTCGTGGACGACGCGCTTGCTCGGGGAGCTCCGACCACGGTTCGCCCTCGAAGAGCACGGCTCCCGACTGCGGCGCCGTGAGGCCGAGTGCGATGCGGGCGAGGGTGGTCTTGCCCGAACCGGACTCGCCGACCACGCCCAGGGTCGTCCCCGGGTCCAGGCGGAGCGAGACGTCGTCGACCGCGAGGATCGCCGAGGCGCCGCGGCCGCGTTCGAAGCTCCGGGTGACGGATCGGAACTCCAGCGCGGGTGCGTCCGATCCGGTCTGCGTCGTCGGGCGGGTGCCCGTCGCCGGCTGTTCGGCCATCGGGGCCGAGTCGACCGCCGGGTCCGCGCTGAGGCGCGTCCCTCGAGCGCGGTCGGTGGGGACCGCGGCGATGAGGGCTCGGGTGTACGGGTGTGTCGGCCTGGTCAGCACCTGCTCGGCCGGCCCCTGCTCGACGACGACACCGTGCTGCATCACGACGAGGTGGTCGGCGATCGACGAGACGACGGCGAGGTCGTGGCTGATCAGGAGGAGGCCCGCGCCGCGCCGCTTGACGTCGTCGAGGAGGCCGATGATGCGAGCTTGGACGGTGACGTCGAGCGCGGTCGTCGGTTCGTCGGCGATGAGGAGGTCGGGGTCCAGTGCGATCGCCGACGCGATGAGCGCGCGCTGGCGGAGCCCGCCGGAGAGTTCACCGGAACGTTGGCCGATGCGGGAAGCCGGGTCGGGCATGCCGACGGATTCGAGGAGTTCGAGCACCCGCCGGGTGCGGGCGGTCCGGTCGAGGTCGGTGCCGAGTCGGAGTGCGTCGTCGATCTCGCGCCCGATCGGTCGCAGGGGGTCGAGCGACACGAGCGCGTCCTGGAGGACGAGTCCGATGCGACGTCCCCGCAGGCGTCGCCAGGCCGATGCTCCGAGTCCGCGGAGATCGGTGCCGTCGAAGTCGAGTCGAGTGGCCGTCACCCGCGCCGATGCGCCGGCGAGGCCCAGGAGCGATCTGGCGGTCACGCTCTTGCCGGAGCCAGACTCGCCGACGATCGCGACGCAGGTGCCGCGCTCGACGTGGAAGGAGACGCCGGAGACGACGGCGTCCCCGCCGCCGAATCCGACCGTCAATGCTTCCACCTGGAGCAGGGGAGTGGAGTCGCTCATCGGCCATCCTCCCGAGATCGACGCTGGAGACCCCGGCCGAGGACCGTGGTGGACAGGGCGGTCGCGACGATCATCAGACCGGGGAACGCCGTGAGCCACCACGCCGTCGCGAGGTAGGTTCGTGCTGCGGCGAGCATGGCGCCCCATTCCGGCGCGGGTGGTTGCGCCCCGAGCCCGAGGTAGCTCAGGGCGGACGCCCAGACGACCGCCTGTCCGATGCCGAGGGTCGCGAGGACGAACAGCGGGGCGACGGCGTTCGGGAGGATGTGTCGGAACAGGATCCGGGCCGGCCCGTGCCCGAGCACTCGCGCGGCCTCGACGAAGTCGGAGGAGCGGACCTGGAGCAGTTGACCGCGGATGAGGCGCGCGTAGCCCGGCGCCGTCGACAGGCCGACCGCGATCGTCGCCGTGACGGGACCGGGCCCCGCGATGACGATCACGAGGAGCGCGAGCAACAGGCCGGGGAACGCGAAGAGCACTTCGAGGACGCGTCCTACGGCGAAGTCCGCGATCCGCCCGCCGACTGCGGCGATCGTCGCGAGGACTGCCCCGAGGATCAGTCCGATGGCCGTCGCGGCGACGCCGATGAGGAGCGAGGTCCCCGCACCGTGTACGACCCGGCTCCAGACGTCGCGGCCGGACTCGTCCGTCCCGAACCAGTGCGAGAGGGAGGGCGGCGAGAACGCGGCCCGCGGGTCGACCGCCGTCGGTGACGCTGTCGCGAACAGCTGGGGGGCGAGCGCACAGCCGAGCAGGAACAGCACCACCACGGCCGCGACGATCTCGGGTGCGCCGAATCCCGATGACCGGCGCCATCCGCGGCGGACCCGGGCGTCGGCGCTTCCGGACGTCGGCGTGATCGCGAGCCCGCTCATGAACCGGACCGCCGGATCCGGTCGCGTGGGTCGAGCAGCTCCGCCGCGAGGTCCGCGAGGAACATGACGACGACGTAGGCCACCGCCGAGCTCAACACCACGCCGGTGACCACCGGGACGTCGCGCACGGTCACCGCCTGGAGCAGCGTCCGTCCGAGACCGGGCCGGGCGAAGATGGTCTCCACCACCACCGCGCCGCTGATGAGGTATCCGAAGGCCCATCCCGACAGGTTCACCGCGGGCACGGCGGCGTGGCGTAGGCCGTGTCTGAGCAGCAGGCCGGTCGTCGACTCACCTCGGGCGGCCGCGGAGACGGCGAACGGTGCGCTCCCCGCGTCGAGCAACGGTTCCCGCATCACCTGGGCCAGGAACCCGGCGACCGGGATGGCCAGGGTCAGCACCGGGAGGATGAGACCGACCGCATCACCCGTGCTCACCGGAGGGAGCCATCCGAGCCAGGTGCTGAAGAGCGTGATGAGGACGGTCGCGAGCCAGAACTGGGGGAGCGACGCCGCCACGAGCTCGACGGCCGATCCGAGGGCCGCGGACACCCGCCCGCCACGGGTCGACCAGACCGCGAGGCCGAGCGCCAGGAGCCAGGCGACGGCGAGCGACGCCGTGGCCAGCACCAGCGTCCCGCCGAGCTGTTCGGCGAGCACCTGGGCCACCGGCGTGCGGAGGGACGCCGACGCGCCCAGATCTCCCTGGACCAGCCGGACCAGTTGCGCCAGGTACTGGACGAGGAGCGGCTGGTCCAGGCCGTACTGCTCGCGCACCCGCGCGAGCGCTTCCGCCGACGCCTGGGAGCCGGGGCCACCGAGATAGGCCTGCGCCGGGTCGCCGGGGATCAGCCGGACGGCGAAGAAGGTGACCGTCGCGACCGCCCAGAGCACGAACACCGCACCGGCCAGACGTGCCCCGATCCGCCCGGCCAGGCGGCGGAGGTCGCGTCCCGAGCGGCCGACGGAGCTCACTCCACGAGCCAGGCGTCCCCGAAGACCGGCGTCGACACCGTCGGCAGCGCGCGGACGCCCTGCAGCGAGGTGCTCAGCAGGAAGTGGTTCTGCTGGTCGTAGAGCGGCAGGATGTAGTAGCCGTCGAGGATGATCTGCTGCGCCTGCTCGTAGAGGAACGCCCGTTCCTCGGGATCGAGGGTGTCGCTCGCCTGCTTCAGGATCTCGTCGAGCGCGGGGTCGTCCAGCTGGGCGTGGTTCGCGAAGTAGCCGCTCGGCGCCGGGACGATGCCCGAGGAGTCGTAGAGCACGCGGAGGACGTCCGGTCCCACCTTCGTGTACGGAGCGCTGACGGCCTCGTAGGCGTTGGAGCCGAGCGCCTCGTACCAGCTCGAGAGGTCGAGCAGCTCGAGCTGCACGTCGAAGCCGGCGTCGCCGGCTCCGGCCTGGATCTGCTCGAAGAGCGACTGCTCGGCCGGGATCGACTGGTTCGTGCTGACGGGGAACCGTACGGTCAGTCGGACGCCGTCCTTCGTCCGCACGCCGTCCTCGTCCTTCTCGGTCCAGCCGGCCTCGTCCAGGAGCGTGTTGGCCGCATCGAGGTCGTAGCCGAACAGGCTCTCGTCGGAGTAGGCGGTCGCCTCCGCACTCGACAGCGGGGAGTAGGAACGCTTCGCCGTGCCGAAGAACAGGGACTCGATGCCGGCGTTCACGTCCGTCGACCGCACGAAGGCCTCTCGCACGCGCTGGTCGTCGAACGGCGCCTGTCCCGCGTTGAGCTCGATGCGGTTCGAGGCACCGGGGCGCGGTGCGTCCAGGTCGACGATCGTCTTCGAGTCCTTCGCCTGCGCGATCGTGTCGGGCTGCGCGTTGTCGATGATGTCGACGTCGCCGCTCTGGAGTGCCGCGAAGCGCGACGCGGAGTCGGGGATGAAGCGCCACGTGATGCCGTCGAGGTACGCCGGCCCGTCGTTCGCGGCGTCGCCCGGTGCCGAGTCGTACGCGTCGTTCCGGACGAGCGAGACGTGGTCCTGCTTCACCCACTCGTCGACGACGAACGGTCCGGTACCGACCGGCGCATCGCAGTTCGCCGCTTCACCGCGGGCGATCCCCGTCGGGGACTCCATCGCCGTCCACGGCTGCGACAACGACTCCAGGAGCGCGCTGTCGGGAGCGGAGAGGATGAACCGGGCCGTCGTGGCGTCGACCGCCTCGACCGACGCGACCTTGCCCACCGCGAGGTAGCCCGTGGACGACTTCGTCGCCGGGTCCTGCAGGTGCTCGATGTTCGCCTTGACCGCCGCCGCGTCGAACGGGGTGCCGTCGGTGAACGTCACGTCCGACCGCAGCGTGAACTCCCAGGTCAGACCGTCCTCCGACGTCGTCCAGGATTCGGCGAGCCACGGGATGATCTCACCCTTCGCGTCTCGGGAGACGAGCGGCTCGAGGAACTGCGCACTCAACAGGGCCTGCGGGTAGTTGCCACCGACGTGCGGATCCAGACACGTGGGCTCGGCGTCCCCGCTGGCGTAGACGAGCGTCCCACCGGCCTTCGGCGTGCTCGACGCGGCCGGCGTCCCCGGTGCACACGCTGCGAGCAGGACCGCGAGCGGAACGAGCGCCGCGGCGATGCGCAACGGACGACGCGAGGATGCAGGGCGTCGACGGGCAGAGGAGGGGGATGCGGGCACAGGGACTCCAGAAGGCGATCGACCGGGTGCTGAGGGCCCGGTGGCGGCGTCGGACGAATTATTGGACGCCGTCTCGGAACCAGCATAGAGCCTCAGCACCACGCCCCGACCCCTCGCACGACGGCTAGGCTCACAGGCGGCGGAAGGAGCCCACATGGCACGACCACCGGCACGGAACGCCGTCGGCAGACCCCGACGATCCTCCCGACGCGTCCTCGAGGAGGCGGCCGCCGAACTCTTCCTCGAACAGGGATACCCCGGCACCACCGTCGACCAGATCGCGAGCCGCGCCGGCGTCAGCCGCAACACCTTCTTCAACTACTTCGGCTCCAAGAGCGACGTCCTCTGGGTCGACGTCGACGCCGCGCTCGCCGGACTCGAACGGGCGCTCGCCGCAGGCGGGGACACCCCTGCAACGGACGTCGCCGACGCGATGCCGTCCCTACAAGCCGCCCTCCTGGGTATCGCCGAGGAGCGCTCGAACGGCGCCGTGCCCTGGGCACTGACACAGATCGAGCTGATGGACACCGCGTGGGAACTGCAGGCGTCCGGTCTCGAACGTCTGCTGCGTCTCCAAGCCGTGCTCCGGGTCTCGCTCGCCCGCCTCGCCGTCCGCGCCGACGAGCTGACGATCCGTTCCGCTGCAGCGGCACTCGCCGGCGCGATCGTCGCCGGCGCCGGGGCCTGGGCGGCCGCAGGTGTCGGCCGGGGCGAGCTCGGCGACTACCTCCGCCGCGCGATCGCTCCGGTGGTGGACGGGTACGCCCGCGCCCTCGCCCGGATCGACGGGCCGAGCTCCTCGTAGCCGACCCTCCTCGCAGCCGCTCCGCAGGCTGTACGATGGGACCATCGACATCGATCCGGCCATCACCGGGGAGTCCTCGGCAGAACAGCGACCGCTCAGCGGGAGCCCAGTAGAACCGAGCGGGTCAGGCCCGTCACAGCCGATGCAGAGCGGCCGTTCCAGTGGAGCGGCAAGCGGGGTGGTACCGCGTCGGCAACGCCGGCGTCCTCGCAGGACCCACGAGACCTGCCAGGAGAACGATGAGCTACCCGAAGTCCCAGGAACCGACCCCAACCGAGTCGGCGTCGAACGGCGCTGCGTTCGGCGTGACGCCGTCGCCCAGCTTCCCCTCGATCGAGGAGGGGGTGCTCGCCCGTTGGGCCACCGACGGCACCTTCCAGGCCTCCATCGACCAGCGCGAGGGCGCTCCGGAGTGGGTGTTCTACGACGGCCCGCCCTTCGCGAACGGCCTCCCGCACTACGGTCACCTCCTCACGGGCTACGCCAAGGACCTCTTCCCCCGGTTCCAGACGATGCGCGGCAAGCAGGTGCACCGCCGGTTCGGCTGGGACACCCACGGCCTCCCCGCCGAGCTCGAGGCGGAGCGCCAGCTCGGCATCACCGACAAGCGCCAGATCGACGAGATGGGGCTCGCCGCGTTCAACCAGGTCGCACGCGACTCCGTCCTCCGCTACACGGAGGAGTGGCAGGACTACGTGACGCGCCAGGCGCGTTGGGTCGACTTCGAGCACGACTACAAGACCCTCGACGTGACCTACATGGAGTCGGTCATCTGGGCCTTCAAGCAGCTCCACGACAAGGGCCTCGCCTACGAGGGCTACCGGGTGCTGCCCTACTGCTGGCGCGACCAGACGCCGCTCTCCAACCACGAGCTGCGGATGGACGACGACGTCTACCGCTCCCGCCAGGACCAGACCGTCACGGTCACCTTCCCGTTGGTCGGTCCGAAGGCCGAGAGCCTCGGGCTCACCGCCGTCCGCGCGCTCGCCTGGACGACCACGCCCTGGACCCTGCCGACGAACGCCGCGCTCGCCGTCGGGCCCGACATCGAATACGCGGTCGTCCCGGCCGGCCCGAACGGCACCCCCGACGCCACGGTGCTCCGCGAGGAGGGCTCCGCCCACGCCGACACCGAGGTCCTCGGCGGCGAGTACCTCATCGCCTCGGCGCTGCTCGGCAACTACGCGAAGGACCTCGGCTACGACTCCGCGGCCGAGGCGCAGGCCGCCGTCTCCCGGACGATCGTCGGGCGCGAGCTCGAAGGCGTCTCCTACGACCGCCTCTGGGACTACTACGCCGACGCCGAGTGGGGCATGGAGCAGGCCTGGCGCATCCTCGTCGCCGACTACGTGTCGACCGAGGACGGCACCGGCATCGTGCACCAGGCCCCCGCCTACGGTGAAGAGGACCAGAAGGTGTGCGAGGCCGCCGGTATCCCGGTGATCGTCTCCGTCGACGACGGCGGGAAGTTCCTCCCGGAGGTGTCCGACGTCGCAGGTCTCCAGGTCTTCGACGCCAACAAGCCGCTCACCCAGTTGTTGAAGGCACAGGGCCGCCTCCTGCGTCAGGCGAGCTACGAGCACTCCTACCCGCACTGCTGGCGCTGCAAGCAGCCGCTCATCTACAAGGCTGTGTCGAGCTGGTTCGTCCGCGTGCCCGAGTTCCGCGACCGCATGGAAGAGCTCAACCAGGAGATCACCTGGGTCCCGGAGAACGTCAAGGACGGACAGTTCGGCAAGTGGCTCGCGGGTGCGCGCGACTGGTCGATCAGCCGCAACCGGTACTGGGGCTCACCGATCCCGGTGTGGAAGAGCGACGACCCTGCCTACCCGCGCATCGACGTGTACGGATCGCTGGACGAGCTCGAGGCCGACTTCGGCGTGCGCCCGACCGATCTGCACCGCCCGTACATCGACGAGCTCACGCGGCCGAACCCCGACGACCCCACCGGCCGGTCGACGATGCGCCGCATCACCGACGTCCTCGACGTCTGGTTCGACTCCGGATCGATGCCGTTCGCCCAGGTGCACTACCCGTTCGAGAACCGCGAGTGGTTCGACTCGCACAGCCCCGCGGACTTCATCGTCGAGTACATCGGCCAGACGCGTGGGTGGTTCTACCTCCTGCACGTGCTGTCGACCGCGCTGTTCGACCGGCCGGCGTTCACGAGCGTCGTGAGCCACGGCATCGTCCTCGGCAGCGACGGCCAGAAGATGTCGAAGTCGCTGCGCAACTACCCGGACGTCAACGAGGTCTTCGACCGCGACGGCTCCGACGCCATGCGCTGGTTCCTCATGTCGAGCTCGGTGCTGCGCGGCGGCAACCTCGTCGTGACGGAGGAGGGCATCCGTGAGGGCGTCCGCCAGGTGATGCTGCCGTTGTGGAACACCTGGTACTTCTTCTCGCTGTACGCCAACACGGCGGTCCCTGGTGGCTACGACGCCGAGTGGCGCACGGACTCCACCGACGTCCTCGACCGCTACATCCTCGCCAAGACACGTGAGCTCGTCGTCACGGTGACCGACCACCTCGAGGCGTTCGACGCGACCCTCGCAGCGGCCTCGCTGCGGGACTTTGCGGACGTCCTGACCAACTGGTACGTGCGTCGTTCCCGCGACCGCTTCTGGTCGACCGACGGCGGCGTCTTCGACCGCGACGCCTTCGACACGCTCTACACCGTCCTCGAGACGTACTGCCGGGTCGCCGCTCCGCTCCTGCCGCTCATCACGGAGCAGATCTGGACCGGCCTGACGGGCGAGCGCAGTGTGCACCTCACCGACTGGCCGGAGCCCGAGGCGTTCCCGGAGGACGCGGCACTCGTCGAGGCGATGGACCGGGTCCGCGAGGTCTCGGGTGTCACCCTCGCCCTCCGCAAGCAGGCCGGTCTCCGTGTCCGGTTGCCGCTCGCATCGCTCACCGTGGTCACGCCCGACCCCGCGTCGCTCGCCCCGTTCGAGGCGATCCTCCGCGAGGAGCTCAACCTCAAGGCCGTCTCCTTCGCCGAGTTGACCGACACCAGCGGCACCGAGTTCGGCGTCACCTCGCGCCTCTCGATCAACGCCCGCGCGGCGGGCCCGCGCCTCGGCAAGACGGTGCAGCAGGCGATCAAGGGCGCTCGGAGCGGCGACTGGTCCGAGGTCGACGGCACGGTCACGGCCGGCGGCATCGAGCTCGTCGACGGCGAGTACGAGCTCGTCATGGAGGCGTCCTCGGGCGCCGCCGGTGGCGTTGCGCTCGCGCTCCTGCCTTCGGGTGGCTTCGCCCTGCTCGAGACCACGCTGACGCCCGAGCTCGAAGCGGAGGGACTCGCCCGAGACATCATCCGTGCCGTGCAGGACACCCGGAAGGCGGCGGACCTGCAGGTGAGCGACCGGATCCGGCTGCAGCTCCGATTCGAGGACGGCGCCGACGAACGCGCGGTGCGCAGTGCCCTCGACGTGGTCGACCTCGCCGGCGATACCCTGGCGACGTCCCTGACCTGGTCCGACGACGAGGCCCAGGCTGGAGCGTCGGGCTTCGCCCAGTCGTTCGCGGCCGGGAAGTTCGGCAACGCCGGAGCCTTCACCGTGACCGTCGCACGTGCAGAGGAGACCGCCGATGTCCGATGACCTGATCCCCGGAGACGAGTCGTCCGCGGCCGATGCCGCCGACGCCGTGTACCGCGAGCTTCTGGAACGGCTGGGGGAGGCGCAGCCGCAGCCGCGTCTCGGTGCCACCAAGCGGGCGCTCGAGCTCCTCGGCAACCCGGAGTCGTCCTTCGCGATCATCCAGATCGCCGGAACGAACGGCAAGACGAGCACGGCCCGCATGATCGAGAGCATCCTCCGCGCCCACGGGCTCCGCACCGGTCTCTTCACGAGCCCGCACCTCGTCCGGTTCACCGAGCGCATCGGGATCGACGGCGAGCGGATCTCGGACGAGGCCGTCGCCAGGAACTGGGACGACATCAAGCCGTATCTGGCGATGGTCGACGCCGAGCTGACGGAGGCGGGTGAGCCCGCGCTGACCTTCTTCGAGGCGCTCACCGTCCTGGGATTCGCCTGCTTCGGCGACGCCCCCGTCGACGTCGCCGTCGTCGAGGTGGGGATGGGCGGTGCCTGGGACTCGACGAACGCCGCCGATGCCGAGGTCGCCGTCTTCACGCCGATCGACCTCGACCACGTGCAGCGGCTCGGCAAGACGATCGCCGAGATCGCGCGCACCAAGGCCGGGATCATCAAGCCCGGTGCGCAGGTGGTCTCGGCCGCGCAGCACCCCGACGCGCGTCAGGCGATCGTCGACGCCGCCGCGGCGGTCGACGACCCGGCCGTGTTCGAAGGTGAGGAGTTCGCCCTCGTGCAGGACGCCGTGGCGGTGGGCGGACAGCTCATCACCGTCCGAGGGCGCGCCGGCACCTACCCGGAGCTGTACCTCCCGCTCTACGGGGACCACCAGGGACGGAACGCGACGCTCGCGATCGCCGCGGTCGAGGCGTTCCTCGGCGGAGCGACCCAGCCGATCGCGGAGGACGTCCTCGCGGAGGGCCTCACCGAGGTCGCCTCCCCGGGGCGTCTGCAGCTCATCGGCACCGAGCCGACCGTTCTCGTCGACGCTGCGCACAACCCGCACGGTGCTGCATCCCTGGTCGCCGCACTCGGCAGCTACTTCGACGTCGACGAGATCGCCTTCGTGGTCGGCATCCTCCAGGACAAGGACGCCGCCGGCATCCTGACGACCCTGGCGCCCGCCGCATCCGGCTTCTTCTTCACCCAGTCGGAGTCGGAGCGGGCGATCCCCGCCGAGGAGCTCTCGCGCCTCGCCGCGTCGCTCGACCTGCCGGCGTCGACCTTCGCCGACACGCTCGACGAGGCCGCTGAGGACGCACGGCGCTGGGCCGAGGAGGCGCCGCGCCGGCTGGTGGTGATCACCGGCTCGATCACCCTCGTGGGCGAGGCGATCGAGATCGCCGACGACCGGGAATGGAAGGCGACCGCATGAGCGGCATGGCACGGAGTCGGGCTCCACGGAGCATCAAGCAGACCCTCGGATCGATCATCCTCGGCTTCGAGATGATCGTCATGTTCCTCGGCGCGCTCGTCATCTTCGGGCTGAAGGCCCTCCCGGCCCCGGTCGCGTTGATCGGCGGAGCGGTGCTGTGTCTGATCATCGTCGCGACGATCCCGCTCCTGCGATTCCGCTGGGGGTATTGGCTGGGCTGGGCGGTGCAAGCCGCTATCGTGGCTACCGGCCTGCTCGTGCCGATGATGTTCCTCGTCGGCGGGATGGCCGCAGCCGTCTGGACCTATGCGATGGTCCAAGGCGACAAGATCGAGCGTCAGCAGGCGCTCTACCGAGAAGCGAAGGATTGACCGTGGCTGTTGAAGAAACCCTGGTACTCGTGAAGCCTGACGGCGTCGCACGCAACCTGACCGGCGAGATCCTCCGTCGGATCGAGGCGAAGGGCTATTCGCTCGTGGACCTGCGCATGGTCGAGCCGGACCGCGAGCTGCTGGCCGCCCACTACGCCGAGCACGAGGGCAAGCCGTTCTACGAGCCCCTCGTCGAGTTCATGCTGAGCGGTCCCGTCGTCGCGATCCGCGTCGCCGGCAACCGTGTCATCGAGGGCTTCCGCTCGCTCGCCGGCACGACCGACCCGACCACCGCCGCGCCCGGGACCATCCGCGGCGACTTCGGCCGCGACTGGGGCCTCAAGGTCCAGCAGAACCTCGTCCACGGCTCGGACAGCCCCGAGTCCGCCTCCCGCGAGCTCGCGCTCTGGTTCGCCTGACGCACCGACTCCGCACGACGAAGCCCGCCTCCGATTCCGGGGGCGGGCTTCGTCGTGCGCGTCCGGCGGCCGTTCGGGCCGCCACCGGCTACAGGTAGGACAGGACGTCGAGGCGGAGCTGGGCGATGACCGCCACCACGAGGTAGCACCCGAGCGTCACCACCACGATCCACGAGGACACGACCCCGGCGACGCGGCGGACGGCGGGGGACGCCGGGATGATGCCGTTCCGCAGGGTGAACGCGGTCACCGCGATGAACGAGGGGATCGTCACCGACCAGGTGACCATGCACCACGGGCACAGCGTGCCGAGGACGAAGATGCTCTGCGAGATCAGCCAGATGACGAATCCGAGCGCACCGAGGAACCCGATGTTGAACGCGATCCAGAACCACCGCGCGAACTGCGCACCGGCGAGGACCGCGACGCCGACGGCGATCGGGGCGATCCAGGCGGCGAGGCCGATGATCGGGTTCGGGAATCCGAGGATGGCACCCTGCCAGGAGTTCAGGTTGACCCCGCACTGCACGAGGATGCTCAGATTGCAGCCGAGCTGGGCGTTCGGATCCTGCAGGAGCTGGAACTTGTCGAGGGTGAGCGCGAACGCCGCGATCCACCCGATGACACCTGCGACGATGAGGAAGATGGCGAGGCCCCTGGGGCGCGCGTCGATGACCGGAGTTGACACGCCCTGATTCTCGCACGCCCGCCTGAACGGCGGCGGGACATGCCCGGGTGGTCCGTACTCAGGACCGTCGGCCCTGTTCGTGCGATAATCGTGGGGTGGTGCCCGAGCCGCGCTCGACCGCACGACACAACAGGCTTGTTGGGCAATGAGAGCCCAGGACCCGCCGGCACGTGCCGGCACGATCGTGAGAGCTCCGAGAGCCAGCGATCACACAGGATTTGCGAACGGCTGCACCCGCGGCCGCACGCACGAGACGAAGAACCGGAGGGTGGCGCGGCCACCGACCCGGCATAGGGGAGTACACCAGGAATGGTGAAAGAGCACACCGAGGATCCGGCCACGCCGGGGACCGAGCACGAACCGACCGACCAGCACCTCACGACGCCCGAGACGGCGGACGAGTCGACCAGCACCGAGACGGACGCCCAGGCGACCGGGCCCGACGAGCAGAAGACTGCTGCCGCACCGGTGCGTCCACCGACCACCATGCTGCTGTTCCAGGCGCCCGACCTGCCGCCGATCGTCCACCGCGACGACGAACCGCTCGAGGCGGAGCTCAGCTCGTCGAGGCGTCGCACGCGTCGTCGTGCCGGCGAGGACGGACCGGAGCAGGGCGAGCGGGGTGGCGACTCGCGCCCCGACACCCGCAACGTGGTCAAGGTCCGCACGCCGCGTGAGCCGGAACTCATCACCGAACCGCAGAAGGTGCGCGGCTCGACGAGGCTCGAGGCCAAGAAGCAGCGTCGCCGTGACGGACGCGACGCCGGTCGTCGTCGTCCGGTCGTCACCGAGGCCGAGTTCCTCGCCCGCCGCGAATCGGTCGACCGTGTCATGGTCGTCCGCTCCAAGAACGGCAAGACGCAGATCGGCGTGCTGGAGGACGGCGTGCTCGTGGAGCACTACGTCGCCAGGAGCCAGGAGGCGTCGCTCATCGGCAACGTCTACCTCGGCCGTGTGCAGAACGTCCTGCCCAGCATGGAGGCGGCGTTCGTCGACATCGGTCGCGGACGCAACGCGGTGCTCTACTCCGGCGAGGTCGACTGGGACTCCGTGGAGACGGGCAACCAGCCCCGCCGGATCGAGCTCGCGCTCAAGGGCGGCGACAAGGTCCTCGTCCAGGTCACGAAGGACCCGGTAGGACACAAGGGCGCGCGCCTGACGAGTCAGGTCTCGCTCCCCGGTCGGTACCTCGTCTACGTGCCGAACGGCTCGATGAACGGCATCTCGCGCAAGCTGCCCGACACGGAGCGCGCCCGCCTGAAGAAGATCCTCAAGGAGGTCCTCCCGGAGAACGTCGGCGTCATCGTCCGCACGGCCGCCGAGGGCGCGACCGAGGAACAGCTCACGCTCGACGTCACGCGGCTGAAGTCGCAGTGGTCGGAGATCTCCCGTCAGATCGAGACGGTCCAGTCACCGGCACTGCTGCACAGCGAGCCCGACCTGCTCATCAAGATCATCCGCGACGTCTTCAACGAGGACTTCCACAAGCTCGTCATCCAGGGCTCGGACGCGCTGCAGGACATCCAGAGCTACCTGCGCGGCGTCGCCCCCGACCTGCTCGAGCGTGTCGAGCCGTACGACGGCACGGGCGACTCCTTCGTCGACTACCGCATCGCCGAGCAGATCGAGAAGGCGCTCGACCGCAAGGTCTGGCTGCCGTCCGGCGGATCCCTCGTGATCGACCGCACCGAGGCCATGACGGTCGTCGACGTCAACACGGGGAAGTTCGTCGGTTCCGGCGGCAACCTCGAGGAGACGGTCACCAAGAACAACCTCGAGGCCGCCGAGGAGGTCGTGCGTCAGCTGCGACTGCGCGACATCGGCGGGATCATCGTCGTCGACTTCATCGACATGGTGCTCGAGTCGAACCGCGACCTCGTGCTGCGCCGCCTCGTGGAGTGCCTCAGCCGCGACCGCACGAAGCACCAGGTCGCCGAGGTCACCTCGCTCGGTCTCGTGCAGATGACGCGCAAGAAGCTCGGCCTCGGCCTGCTCGAGACGTTCAGCGAGCCCTGCGAAGTCTGCGCCGGACGCGGCGTGGTCGTGCACCACGACCCCGTCGTGAAGCACCGCCAGACGCCGCAGCCGGAGCAGCAGCGTCGGCGCGGCAAGGGCGGGTCCCAGGGCGGCCAGCCGTCCTCGAACGGCCAGGGCGCTCAGCAGAAGCCGGCCGGACAGACGCACGGGATCACCGACGACGCGAAGAACGCGCTCGCCTTGATCGCGGCGCGCACGCTGCATCACGAGGAGCTCGCCGCCGCCGAGGCCGTGGCCGACGCCGTCGTGGCCGAGGCGCAGCACACGCAGGCGCAGCACACCGAGGCGCAGGGTTCCGAGGAGTCGGTCGCGGACGAGTCCACGACGTCACCGGAGGATCAGTCCGGATCGCACGACGGTCGTCGGAGCCGGCGCGAGAAGCGCGAACCGCGTCGTCGTGGCGGTGACGGGTCCCGCCGAGGTGCTTCGGAGGAGCGCTCCACTGAGGCGCCGACCGAATCCGCGGCCCCGACGCTGGCCTTGCTCGACCTGCCGATCGCACCGGTCGCAGACAAGCCGCGTCGCGCAGCCGTCGCGGACCCCGAGCACCTGCTCGAGTCCGTGCTCGACGCGCTCCCCGAGCCGAAGCAGCCGGGCCAGGGTCGCGGCCGGAGCCGCCGGGTGTCGACCGCTTCACTCGCGGGCGGACAGGCCGTCGGCTCGGACGGCGCCCAGCGTCAGGCCGAATAGTCAGGTCGCATCAGGACGGCGCGTCTCCTCGGGAGGCGCGCCGTTCGCGTGCGGTGATGCGCAAGCCGCTGGCGATGAGTCGACGGACGAGTTCGCCGCCGGTCACCGCGACGGCGCCGGCCGCCACGAGCGAGGCATGGCGCTCGGCGGGGACGTCGTAGTGGTCGAGGTCGAACGATCGCGGCGGGAGCCCGGTGCGTCCGGCGAAGGCGTGCAGCTCCTCCAGGGAGCTGTCGCTCACCACGTGGGACCAGAGCGTGCCGTGCGCCGGCCACAGCGGGGGATCGATGAGCACCGTCATGCCTCCATCCAACCATCGGGCCCCTCGCGCGATTCCCGTCCGTGGCCGGACGCGCCGGGCACCCGGCCGGCGTTCAGGAGCCCCCGGGGTACACTGGTCGAGTGCGTCCGGTGTGGGAGCCGTGAGGAACAGCCTCGGTCACGAGGTTCTGTGCCCACTGGTTTGACCTGGACTGCACGATGAAGTAAACTCGACCGTTGGTGTGCATTGAGTTTTCAATGCCACGCCCAACGGTTTTCTGCCATCAAGGTGTCCCACGTGTTCGAGCCTTTCCGAGCAGTAACTTCCAGCAACAGTCAGTCGGAGCGTTTCGCTCCCCAAAGAACGGGTACGTAGTGGTTTACGCAGTTGTGCGCGCCGGAGGACGGCAGGAGAAGGTCGAGATCGGAACCATCGTCACGATGGACCGGGTCAAGGCCGACAAGGATGGCAACATCGAGCTTCCCGCGGTGCTCCACGTCGACGGTGAGAAGATCATCTCCGACGCGAAGTCGCTCGCGAAGATCACGGTGACGGCCGAGGTGCTCGAGAACCTCCGCGGTCCGAAGATCATCATCCAGAAGTTCAAGAACAAGACCGGGTACAAGAAGCGTCAGGGGCACCGTCAGGAGCTCACGCGCGTCAAGATCACCGGCATCAAGTAAGGCATCGAGGAGAAGAAGAGATGGCACACAAGAAGGGTGCGAGTTCCACTCGCAACGGTCGTGACTCCAACGCACAGCGTCTCGGTGTGAAGCGCTTCGGCGGCCAGGTCGTCCTCGCGGGCGAGATCCTCGTCCGTCAGCGCGGCACGCACTTCCACCCCGGCGCCAACGTCGGTCGTGGCGGCGACGACACGCTGTTCGCCCTCGAGGCCGGCTCCGTGCAGTTCGGCAACAAGGGTGGCCGCAAGGTCGTCAACATCGTCGCTGCTGCAGAGTAGCAACAACGTCTTTCCAGCAGGGGGCGGGCTTCGGCCCGCCCCCTGCTGTCGTACAACCGAGTTCCATGATCCAGAGAGGGGCTGAGCGTCCATGGTCACATTCGTCGACCGGGTCACACTGCACCTGCGAGCGGGCGGCGGCGGCAACGGCTGCGTCTCCGTGAAGCGCGAGAAGTTCAAGCCGCTGGCCGGCCCCGATGGCGGCAACGGCGGACACGGTGGTGACATCGTGCTCGTGTCCGATCCTCAGATCACGACGCTGCTCGGATACCACCGGTCACCGCACCGGAGCTCCGACACCGGCGGCTTCGGCATGGGCGACCACCGCAACGGGTTCCAGGGCGAGACGCTCATCCTGCCGGTCCCCGTCGGGACGGTCGTCAAGGACGTCGACGGCGTCGAACTCGTCGACTTCGTCGAGCCCGGCATGGAGTTCGTCGTCGCTCCCGGCGGCCAGGGCGGCCTCGGGAACGCGGCACTCTCGTCGACCAAGCGCAAGGCCCCAGGCTTCGCGCTGCTCGGCACGCCCGGCTGGGAAGGCGACGTCCTCCTCGAGCTGAAGACCGTCGCCGACGTCGCGCTCGTCGGGTACCCCTCCGCCGGCAAGTCCAGCCTCATCGCGGCGATGTCCGCGGCGAAACCCAAGATCGCGGACTACCCGTTCACCACCCTGCACCCGAACCTCGGCGTCGTCGAGGCCGGCGAGGTCCGCTACACCATGGCGGACGTCCCCGGACTCATCGAGGGCGCAAGTGAGGGCAAGGGCCTCGGTCTCGAGTTCCTGCGTCACGTCGAGCGCTGCTCCGCGCTCCTGCACGTGCTGGACTGCGCGACGCTCGAACCGGGACGCGACCCCATCAGCGACCTCGACATCATCCTGGCCGAGCTCGCCGCCTACCCGGTGCCGGAGGGGCAGACGCCGCTGGTCGAGCGTCCGCAGCTCATCGCGCTCAACAAGATCGACGTCCCGGAGGCGAGGGAGCTCGCGGAGTTCCTGCGTCCCGACCTCGAGGCGCGCGGCTACAAGGTCTTCGAGATCTCGACGGTCTCGCGCGAAGGCCTCCGACAGCTCTCGTTCGCGTTGAGCGAGCTCGTCGAGGAGAGCCGCGCCCGCGCAGCCCTCGAGGCCGCGAAGCCCCGGATCGTGCTGCGCCCGAAGCCCGTCGACGACTCCAAGTTCACCGTCACGGTCGAGGGTGGCACCTACGGCAACCTCTACCGCATCCTCGGCGCGAAGCCGGAACGCTGGGTGCAGCAGACGGACTTCAACAACGAGGAGGCCGTCGGGTTCCTCGCGGACCGACTGGCGAAGCTCGGCGTCGAAGAGGCGCTCTTCAAGGCCGGTGCCGTCGCCGGCGCGACCGTGATGATCGGTGCGGGTGGCGGTGTGGTCTTCGACTGGGAGCCCACACTGACGAGCACCGCGGAACTGCTGACGCAGCCGCGTGGAACGGACCCGCGTCTCGATGCGAGCCACCGCCCGACGCGCAACCAGCGTCGCGACGAGTACTTCGAGCGCATGGACGCCAAGGCCGAGGCCCGTGCCGAGCTGCTCCGCGAACGTGCGGCCGGTCTCTGGAACGACGACGAGGGCTTCGAGGTCGGCTCCGTGCCGGCCGACGCGCAGCAGGACGAGGGTGTCACGACGGAGGACGACGACCGGTGACCATCCACCAGCGCAGTGGCATCCCCTCGGCGCGACGCATCGTCGTGAAGGTCGGGTCCTCCTCGATCAGTGGCGACAACGCCGGGCAGATCACTGCGCTGGTCGAGGCTCTGGCCGAGGCGCACGCCCGAGGCACCGAGGTCATCCTCGTGTCCTCGGGCGCCATCGCGACCGGGATGCCCTACCTCCGCCTCGACGCCCGTCCGAGCGACCTGGCGACGCAGCAGGCGGCTGCCGCCGTCGGGCAGAACGTGCTGATCTACCGGTACCAGGACAGCCTCGACCGGTTCGGCATCGTCGCGGGCCAGGTGCTGCTCACCGCCGGCGACCTCGAGAACCCCAGTCACCGGAGCAATGCCCAGCGGGCGATGGAACGCCTCCTCGGGTTGCGCATCCTGCCGATCGTCAACGAGAACGACACCGTCGCGACACACGAGATCCGGTTCGGCGACAACGACCGCCTTGCCGCCCTCGTGTCGGTCCTCGTCGCGGCCGACGTCCTCGTCCTGCTGAGTGACGTCGACGCGCTGTACACCCGCCCTCCGCACGAAGCGGGTGCCGAGCGCATCGAGGAGGTCCCGTTCGGAGACACCCTCTCGGGCGTCACGTTCGGCGACATCGGCTCCGCGGGCGTCGGCACCGGGGGAGCGGGCACGAAGGTGTCGGCCGCCCGGTTGGCCGCCGAGGCGGGGACGTCCGTCCTCGTGACGTCGACCACGAACGTCGCGTCCGCCCTCCGCGGTGAGCACCTCGGCACCTGGTTCCAACCGGCGTGACGCGGAGAGCGTCCACCAGACGCCGCTGAGTAGAATCGACGCATGTCGTCGCCAACCACCACCGTGCTGCCACTCGCGGATCGTCTCACCGCTGCGAAGCGTGCCTCCCGGGTCCTCGCCCAGGCGACCACCGCGCAGAAGAACCGGGCCCTCGAGGCCATCGCCGTCGCGATCGTCGAGGGCGCGGATGCGGTCATCGCCGCCAACGAGCGCGACCTCGTCGCGGGACGCGAGCAGGGCATCAGTGTCGGCCTGCAAGACCGTCTCCGCCTCGACCGGGGCCGCATCGACGGGCTCGCGGTGGCGGTCCGCGACGTCATCGCGATCGTCGACCCGGTCGGCCAGGTGGTCCGCGGAAGCAACACTCCGGACGGGGTGAAGCTCGAGCAGGTACGCGTCCCGTTCGGCGTGGTCGGCGCGATCTACGAGGCGCGCCCGAACGTCACGGTCGACATCGCCGCCCTCGCGATCAAGAGCGGCAACGCCGTGGTGCTCCGCGGCGGGTCAGCGGCGGAACACTCGAACGCGGTCCTCGTGGGACTGCTGCGATCGGCGCTCGAGTCCGTCGGTCTTCCCGGGGACGCGGTACAGACCATCGACGAGTTCGGTCGCGACGGTGCGAAGCAGCTCATGAACGCCAGAGGCCTGATCGACGTCCTCATCCCGCGGGGGAGCGCGTCACTCATCGAGACGGTCGTCAGAGAGTCGACGGTCCCCGTGATCGAGACCGGCGCCGGCGTCGTCCACGTGTTCCTCGACGAGAGTGCCGAACTCGACTGGGCCGTCGACATCGTGCGTAACGCCAAGGTGCAGCGGCCATCGGTCTGCAACGCGCTCGAGACGATCCTCGTCCACCGCGCTGCGGCCGCGCGCCTGCTGCCCGCCGTGCTCGGCGACCTGCGCGAGCACGGGGTGCTCATCCACGCGGACGAACGTGCCGGCGAGGTCTTCGCCGACGTCGTGCCCGCCGTGGAGGAGGACTGGTCCACCGAGCACATGTCGCTCGAGCTCTCGGTGCGCGTGGTCGACGATCTCGACGCCGCGCTCGAGCACATCGATCGATACTCCACCGGACACACCGACGCGATCATCACGAACGACGTGGTGAACGCCGACCGGTTCCTCGCCGAGGTCGATTCGGCCGTCGTCATGGTCAACGCCTCGACCCGCTTCACCGACGGCGCCGAGTTCGGATTCGGCGCCGAGGTCGGGATCTCGACGCAGAAGCTCCATGCCCGCGGACCGATGGGGCTGCCGGAACTCACGAGTACGAAGTGGCTCGTGCGTGGTTCGGGCCACACCCGTCGGTAGTCGCTAGACTGGTACGGGCGTCACCAGGCGTCGCACAGAAGGAGAGATCATGTCGATTGCCGCGTCCGTCTTGGCCACCGCCGTACTGGCTGAATCGGAGCACGCCGTCGAACTCGCCGCACCGACCTGGGTGTTCGGCGCGGTCGCCCTCGTGCTGTTCGCCATCCTCGGCGCCGTGACCTTCAGCTACCGCGACGTCGCCAACCGTCATGCCGACAAGGGCGAGTCGGCCTCCGCTCACGGCGAGCACGGCCACTAAGCTGTCCGGCGTGAGCGCGCCCGTCACCGAGACGAAGACCCGTCGTCCTCGGATCGGGGTCATGGGCGGGACGTTCGACCCGATCCACCACGGGCACCTCGTCGCCGCCTCGGAGGTCGCGCAGCACTTCGATCTCGATGAGGTCGTCTTCGTCCCGACCGGCATGCCGTACCGGAAGTCGGGCGTGAGCGACAGCGAGCACCGCTACCTCATGACCGTGATCGCCACCGCAGCGAACCCCCGCTTCACCGTCAGCCGGGTCGACATCGATCGAGCCGGACCGACGTACACGATCGACACGCTCCGCGATCTGCGGCGGAAGCGTCCCGATGCCGAGCTGTTCTTCATCACGGGTGCCGACGCGATCGCCCAGATCCTCAGTTGGAAAGACGTCAGAGAGGTGTGGGACCTCGCTCACTTCGTCGCTGTGAGTAGACCGGGACACGATTTGAACGTTTCCGGATTACCACAGCACGACGTAAGCTTGTTGGAAGTTCCGGCCCTAGCGATATCGTCGACGGATTGCCGGAGCCGGGTGAGCAAAGGCTTTCCGGTCTGGTATCTGGTTCCCGACGGTGTCGTGCAGTACATCACCAAGCACCACCTGTATCGGAGTGAAGCCACATGACCGCGTTGCCAGAGGATGCGCCCCTGACCAGGCGACAGGCTCGAGCGAGCCAGCAGCCGTCGACGTCCGCTGACGAAGCGACGCCGGACGCCGCTGCACCACGGACACGACGCGCGTCGACATCCGAACCCGTCGCCGGGGGAGCGATCCCCGAGCAGACCACGTCGCGCGACGAGAGCGCTCCAGCGCCTGCGTCCACGTCACCCGCGCCGTCGACGAGCGCTCCGTCCTCCGGTGCACCTGCTCCGGCCCCGACCGGTGGACTCACGCGCCGTCAGTTGCGAGAACTCGAGCGCACCGGCTCGATCGAGCAGGTGGGCTCCCCGGCAGCGCCGGTCGCTCCTCCGGTCGAGCAGCCGGTCCCCTCGGTCGCCCTGCCGCCGCGGACGCCCGATCAGGTGGTCGCTCCGCCCCAGAAGCAGAACAAGGCGGCCCGTCAGCAGGCCGCGAAGCTCGCTCAGCAGGAAGCGGACGCCAAGGCTGCCGCTGCAGCTGAGCAGGAACGTCGCGAAGCCGAGGCCACCAAGCAGGCCGAGCAGCGCCAGGCCGCCGAGCGCAAGGCCGCCGAGCGCAAGGCCGAGGAAGAGCAGGCCGCAGAACGCGAGGCAGCCGAACGCAAGGCGGCTGAACGCAAGGCCGCTGAGCGGGCCGCCGCCGACCAGCGCACAGCCAAGGCCCGGTCCGCCGAGGCGCCGACGCCTCCCGCGACCCCCGCCGCCACGACACCGGTGGCCACTGGTTCACTCTTCGACGTCTCGGACCGCGACGACATCTCCGAGGACCCCGCGTCGACCCTGTCGAAGGGGTTCGGGCGCGACTCCATGCTCGTCGCGGCACTCGAAGCGGAGAAGGCTTCGCAGGCGGACAACGAGGTCGCGTTCGAAGACCTCCTCGGAAGCGGCATGACGAGCACGGGGCAGATCACCACGAGCTCGCTCATCATCCCCGTCGCTCCGGCGCAGGCCGAGGCGGGTGCCACATCCAACTCCACGGGCGAGATCCTCATCACCGGAACCATCGATCTGCCCCGCGGACTGGGTTCCGCCGGTCAAGACCCGAACCACTTCGACGGTGCAGGGATCGACCGGCTCATCGAGGGCGACGAGCTGCCGGCCTCGGTCACCGCAGCGTCCCCGGTCGCGGCCAGCCGCGCAGTCAGCAGCCACGGTTCCACGCGCGACGTCGTCCCGGCCACCACCAACCAGAGCAACAAGCTGCTGATGACGCTCGCGATCGCCGCCGCGGTACTCGCCGCCGGCGTGATCGCGGTGCTCATCATCGGTTTCTTCGGCGGAGCGTTCTAGCCCTGCCGGCATTCATCCGATCGCGCACCATGCGATCGCCAGAGGAGTACACCACATGACCCTGTCCGACACCACACTGGACGCCGTCCAGCTCGCAGCGACCGCAGCCGAGTCCAAGGGCGGCGAGGACCTCGTCGCGCTCGACGTCTCCGGTCCGTTGCCGTTCGTCGACGCTTTCCTCCTCGTCACCGGTCGGAGTGAGCGCAACGTCGTCGCCATCGCCGGCGAGGTCGAGGACCGCCTGAACGCGAGCGGCGTGAAGACGCTGCGACGCGAAGGCAAGTCCGAGGGGCGGTGGATCCTGCTCGACTTCGGCGAGGTCGTCGTCCACGTCTTCCACGAGGAGGAGCGGATGTACTACTCGCTGGAGCGTCTGTGGAAGGACTGCCCGGTGATTCCGCTGGTCTCGTCCGCACCGCAGCCCGCGAACTGACCATCCCGTCGGTGCCGAGCACCGAAAGTGGTCACAACCGCTCTCAAGATGTAGTAACCTATTCAAGTTGCTTCCGCTGAAACAGCAGGGGCAAGCAAGTTGAATACGGGTCTGTGGCGCAGCTGGTAGCGCACCTGCATGGCATGCAGGGGGTCAGGGGTTCGAGTCCCCTCAGATCCACCCGAACACCGAGAAGTCCCCGTCAGCCGAACAGCTGACGGGGACTTCTACGTTGGTCAGACCCTGGGTTTGGCGGGACCCTGAGGTCAGTTCACCTCGTCGGGGTGGCTGCCGACGCGCTTGCCCGAGTCGAGGGCGTCGATGGACGCGATCTCGTCGGCGGACAGCTCGAAGCCGAAGACGTCGAAGTTCTGCGCGATGCGCTCGCGCGAGTTCGACTTCGGGAAGACGATGAGCCCGTTCTGCAGGTGCCACCGGATCACGACCTGCGCCGGCGTGACGCCGTGCGCCTCGGCTGCAGCGGAGACGGCCTGCTCGCCGAAGAGGTCGTACTTGCCCTGACCGAGCGGGCCCCAGGACTCGATGTGGATGCCGTGCTCGGCACCGAAGGCGCGCAGCTCACGCTGGGCGAACGCCGGGTGGAGTTCGATTTGGTTGACCGCAGGGACCGTCTCGGAACCGGCGATCAGCTTCTCGAGGTGCTCGACCTGGTGGTTCGACACGCCGATCGAACGCGCCTTGCCGGCCGCCTTGATCTCCTCGAGGGCGAGCCATGCTTCGAGGTAGTCGTCCTTGGCCGGGGTCGGCCAGTGGGTCAGGTACAGGTCGACGTGGTCGAGCCCGAGCTTGTCGAGGCTCTCGTCGATGGCGGTGTGCGCGGACGCCTTCTGGTGGCGGTCGTTCCAGAGCTTCGTGGTGATGAAGAGTTCGTCGCGGGGGATGCCCGACTTCGCGATGGCGGCGCCGACGCCCTCCTCGTTCTTGTAGATGGCCGCAGTGTCGATGTGGCGGTAGCCGACCTCGAGCGCGTCCGAGACGATGCGCTCAGCCTCCTGCGGGTCGACGAGGAAGACGCCGAAGCCGAGCTGAGGGATGGTGTGGCCGTCGTTCAGGGTGATGGTGGGAACTGTCATGTCCTCATGCTGGCACCGGAACCGTCCGTCCGGAACGGGTCTTCGCCCTGCGCGTAACCGGTCGACACGCATGGGAATACCAGCGGCGACATGACGCTTGTGTTTCGAGAGGGCAGGCGTCTGCCCGCACGACGGCCGAGGCCTGAGAAGGATGACACCGCTATGACGACTGAAACCGTGCCGAATCCGACCGGTTCCGTCCCGACGACCGGGAAGCCCTCGGACGACCGCCTTCCACCCGGGTCCAAGCTCCTGATCGGGCTGCTCCTCGTGTCGGCGTTCGTCGTCATCCTCAACGAGACGATCATGAGTGTCGCCCTGCCGCGGCTCATGGAGGACCTCGACATCACGGCGAGTTCCGCGCAGTGGCTGACCACCGGCTTCATGCTCACCATGGCCGTCGTGATCCCCGCGACCGGGTTCCTCCTGGAGCGGTTCTCCCTCCGGACGATGTTCATCACCGCGATGGTGCTGTTCAGCCTCGGTACGCTCATCGCCGCGCTGTCCCCGGGATTCGGCACCCTCCTGCTCGGTCGGGTCGTCCAGGCCAGCGGTACCGCCATCATGATGCCGCTGCTCATGACGACCGTGCTCAACGTCGTGCCGGTGTCGGCGCGCGGCCGGACGATGGGTGCGATCTCGATCGTCATCTCGGTCGCGCCGGCCGTCGGGCCGACCGTCTCCGGGCTCATCTTGAGCGTGCTCGACTGGCGCTGGATGTTCTGGATCGTCCTCCCCATCGCCGTCGCCTCGCTGGTCCTCGGCGCCATCCTCGTGCGGAACGTGACAGAGCCGCGTCGGGTCCGCTTCGACGTGCTGTCGCTCGTCCTCTCCGCCTTCGCGTTCGGTGGCCTCATCTTCGGGCTCAGCAGCATCGGCGAGTCCGCCGAGGGACACGCGCTCATGCCCGTCTGGATCCCGCTCGCGGTCGGTGTCCTCGCCCTGCTCGGCTTCGTCCTCCGCCAGCGCGCTCTCGCACGCGACGACCGGGCGTTCATGGACCTCCGCACCTTCGCGAACCGCTCGTTCTCCGTCTCGATCATCCTGGTCGCGATCGTCATGATGGCATTGTTCGGCTCCCTGATCATCCTGCCGATCTACCTGCAGACCGTGCTTCAGGTCGACACCCTGACCACCGGCCTCATGCTGCTGCCGGGCGGCCTGACGATGGCCGCTCTCGCGCCGCTGGTCGGGTCGCTGTTCGACCGGTTCGGTCCGCGTCCACTCGTGATCCCCGGGGCCTTCGCCGTGAGTGCTGCGCTCTGGCTGCTGACGATGCTCGGCGTCGACAGCGCCATCGTCATGATCATCGCCGTGCACGTGCTGCTGAGCGCCGGCCTCGCGTTCATGTTCACACCGCTCCTGACCTCGGCGCTCGGTTCGCTGCGGCCCGAGCTCTACCCGCACGGCAGCGCCATCGTCGGCACGGTCCAGCAACTGGCCGGAGCAGCGGGGACGGCGTTGTTCATCACGATGATGTCGACCACGGCAGCGGCTCGTGCGGCGGCCGGGAGTTCCGCGGTCGACGCGACGGCAGCCGGCGTGCAGGCTGCGTTCATGTGCGGCGCCGTGCTCTCGCTGCTCGCGATCGGTGCGTCGTTCCTCATCCGGCGAACGGACCAGGCTTCGGCGGGCGTGCACGTCGGTCACTGAAGCGCAGGACCTCGGACGGCGTCAGCGCAGCCAGCGCATCGTGTAGGCGTCGGCGAGGATCGGCATCGCGGGACCGTTGAGCGCGGTTCGCAGCGCGAGGTCCCGGATCCCGACGAGCGGGCCCGGCAACGGACGTCCCAAGCGCATGTTGAGCTCCGCCTGCCATGAGGCCCGACGGATCGCGCGCTGTTGGCGGGAGACGGCCGCGGCCACGTCGTGCTGTGTCGAGAGATGTCCGGTGGTCATGCGGGCGATCAGTGGCGCGAAGACCCGCGCGTCGGACCAGCCCAGGTTCATGCCCTGCCCGCCGATCGGGCTGATCTCGTGGGCGGCGTCGCCCAGATAGACGACCCGACCGTCGACGACGCGCTTCCGTCGTCGACGAAGCACGCCGAACGCGCTGAGCATGGTGTTCGTCGCCGGATCCACGTCGTCGCCGGTGCGGTCGGCGACGAGGGACGCGAGGTCGGACGCGGTGGGTTCCGGGCGGGCGGCGTCCTGATCGACCGAGTACCCGGTGTGCACGACGTATCGTCGCATGCCATGGGGGAGCGGGAAGGACTCGACGACCCCTCGGTGGTGCAGGTGCACCCTGGCGATGGAACCTGCCCCACTCCGATCCGCGACGTCGCCCATGAGGTACCGGTCCCGATACCGGTGCACGGGGCCTGGAGCCTGCATCCCGTCGACGGTGGCGCGTCCTCCTGCTGCGACGACCACGACGGCTGCGCGGGTGCTTACCGTTCCATCGGCGTCACTGCCGGACACGAGGACGCCGTCCTCGGCCGGCGTCAACCGCGTACAGCTCGTCCCCGTCCGGAGCGATCCCGGCGCGACGGCTTCGAATCGAGCACGGAGGATCCGTTCGGTCCGCCATTGCTCGAGCGCGGCGACGTAGGGGTGCGGGACGGGCCGATCACGGAACACGACCGCCCCGAGGCGTCGTCCGGCGTTCCAGGCTTCGCCCTGGTCGATCCGGACCGCGTCGCGGCGGATCTCGTCGAGGAGACCGAGATGCTCGAACAGGTCGAGCGACGGCGGGTGGATCCCGATCGCCCGGGTGCCGGAGGGGGAGTCCGACCGTCGTTCCCAGACGGTCACGTCGACGCCGGCCTGAGCGAGGAGGATCGCGGACGCGAGGCCGACCGGTCCGCCACCGATGACGAGCACCTCGGTCATCGGTGGCCGTCCGCTTCCGACGAGACGGTCTGCGAGAGCAGGAGTCGCATGGGGAAGCTTCGCTCGACGATCCAGTCGTTGGGCACCACGCGCTGCAGCTCCTCCTGGCGATAGCTGCGACGGATCGATCGGAGCCCGTCGACGTGGAGGAAGGAGCGCCTTCGCCCTGCACGGGTGGCGACTCCGTAGACCGCGTACGCGAGTCGGTTGCGCTCGAGGTCGCTGTGCAGGACGAGTCGTCGGGCGATCCGCGAGCTGTCGGCGAGCAGGCTCGACAGGCCCGCGGGATCGAGGTGGTGGAGCACGTGGTTGGACAGGACGATGTCGGCCTCCTCGCCGGCGGCGACGAGGTCGCTGCTGTGCGCCGGACGGAAGGCGACGGGGCCATCGGGGTATCGGCGACGGGCGAAGGCCACGGACCGCTCGTCGGGATCGATCCCCACCACCTGCACGGGGAGGTGGTCGGCCCTCGCCCAGCCGGCGATGGCCACGGCGACATCGCCACCACCGAAGCCGACGTCGAGGATCGTCGTGGTCCGGGACGGGTGGAGGAGTGGACGGATGCGCGACCGGTACAGGCCACGCCAGCCCGAGACGAGCCGGTTCACCGTCGCGAACCTGGCGTAGGTGGCGTCCAGCAGTGCGGGATCGCAGTCGGGGTCGTCCATCAGTTCGAGGAGATCCGTCGCACGGCGGCCGAGGTCGGGCAGCATCAGGCTCGGCCGGCCCGGAGCCGGAGCAGCGCGCTCTCGATCGTCAGTCCCGGACCGAAGGCGAGGGCGCACACCCGTTCATCGGCGTCGGCCGGCGCGCCTTCGAGCAGGCGCTGGAGGATGAAGAGCACGGTCGCGCTCGACATGTTGCCGTACTCGCGGAGCACCGTGCGTGACGGAGCCAGCAGTTCGTCGTCGAGCCCGAATCCGCGCTGGACCCGATCGAGGATGCTCCGGCCACCGGGATGGATCGCCCAGCGATCGATCGATGAGACCGGGGCGTCGTCGGCTGCGGCGAGGAGTGGGCGGAGGGCGATCTCGAGGTGCTCGCCGATCAGCTTGGGCACCGCGCCGCTCAGGACCATCTCGAACCCGTGATCGCCGATCGTCCAGGCCATCTCCGTCTCGCCGTCCGGCACGAGCGCGGTGGACCAGCCGTCGAACTCGAGCACGGGCGCGGAGGATCCGGTGTCCCGACCGGTCACGACGGCGGCCGCAGCACCGTCGGCGAACACCGAGGAACCGAGGATCACGTCGGGGTCGTCGGAGGAACGGAGGTGGATGGAGCAGAGCTCGATGCAGACCACGAGGAGGACGGCGTCGGGGTCTGCTGTGCAGAACGCCTGTGCTGCGCGAAGGGCGGGGAACGCGGCGAAACACCCCTGGAACCCGAGGTGGTAGCGCTCCGTACCGGGATCGAGACCAAGGTCGCGCACGAGGAGGTACTCCGGCCCGGGCGCGAAGAACCCGGTGCAGGAGGCGGTCACGACGTGGGTGACGTCCGCTGCCGACAGACCGGGGGCTGCATCGAGTGCCCGCCGCGCGGCCTCCAGGAGCAGCGGGGGAGCGTGCTCGATGTAGGCGTCGTTCCGCACGCCGGTGGGCGGGGAGAGCACCTGCCGCTGCTCCGCGTCGTAGAAGGCGGCCGTGGTCGTCTCGACCTCGTGGTCGAAGGCGTCGATGACGGTGTGCCTGGTGTCGATCGCGGACGCGTCGAACGCGGCGCCGATGAGACGTTGGGCGAGACGGCTCCGCCCGGGTTGGTCGCGGAACACATCCCTGATCTCGTCTTGATGAAGGATGGTCTGAGGAACGGCCACGCCGATCGCCCTCACGGAGACGGTCATGCTGCAGTGTAGCGCCGTCACCCGGGTGTCACCCTAAGCTAAGGCGGTGTTCTCCATGGCCCGCCGTCTGTTCGCGTCCTCGCATCCCGGGCCGACCGTCGCGGTGACCGTGCTCGCCGTCGTTCTCGGATCGGCCGTCGGCCTGCCACCCCTCCGGACGGCCCTGCTCGCCGTGGTGGTGTTCGTCGGACAACTCTCGATCGGCTGGTCCAACGACTGGCTCGACGCCAGACGCGATCGTCGCTCGGGACGACAGGACAAACCGGTCGCACGCGGCGACCTCAGCGTTTCGGCAGTCCGGGCGGCGGCGCTGCTGGCCGGTGCGGCGAGCATTCCGCTCTCGGCATCCCTCGGCTGGGCGTCGGCGGCCTCGCACCTGCTCTTCCTGGTCTGCGGGTGGGCCTACAACCTGGGCCTCAAGTCGACGGCCTGGTCGGTCGTCCCGTTCATCGTGGGGTTCGGCGCACTGCCCGCCGTGGTCACCTTCGCGGCTGTCCCGCCGATCGTGCCGGCCGCGTGGACGCTCGCCGTCGGTGGGCTGTTCGGTGTGGCGATCCACTTCACGAACGCCCTACCGGATCTCGAGGACGACCTGCAGACCGGCGTCCGCGGTCTGCCGCACCGGCTCGGCGCGAGGGCCGCCGGTCGGACGGCCTTCGTCGCCCTCGGCGTCTCCGGCGTGGTCGCCGTCCTCGGACAGAGCGGGGTCTTCGTCGGCAGGCCGACCGCACCGCCGGTCGTCGGGGTGCTTGGCGCGGTCGGCGTCCTCGCGCTCGTCGTGTGGGGGCTCGTGCTCGTCGGAACCCGCGCGCCGGATCGGCTGCTCTTCCGACTCATCATCGGGGCCGCACTGCTCGTGACCGTGGTGCTGGCGGTGGCCGGGACGAACCTCGGTGTCGCCGACGTCGGGTGAGACGGGGCGTCAGTACCAGTTGGTCGCTTCGGAGTGCGCCCATGCGCCGCAGGGGGAGCCGTAGCGGCTGTCGATGTAGTTCAGGCCCCAGTTGATCTGCGTCGCTGCGTTGGTCCGCCAGTCGTCGCCGGAGCTCGCCATCTTGCTCCCCGGCAGGGACTGCGGGATGCCGTAGGCGCCGCTGGACTCGTTGTAGGCGTTGACGCGCCAGCTCGACTCCCGGGTCCAGAGCTGCAGCAGGCACTGGAACTCTCCGCTACCCCAGCCGTAGGCGCCGATCGCGGACTGTGCGTACGCCTTCGCTCCGGCCGGGTCGGCCGCGAGGTCCGGCGGCGGAGCGCTCGTGGAGCCCTCGCCACCGGTCGCCTCGTTGCGTCGCTGCTCTTCTGCGGCGATCGCCTCCTGGCTCTGCGCGTAGGCCTGTTCGACCGCCGCGGTGGTGTTCTTGAGGACGGCGAGCTGCTGGTACAACCGGTCGCGGTTGGCCTGCTGCTCGGCGACCGCCGCATCGGCGGCGTCGCTCGCGGACTGCGCCGTCTCGTAGCTGGCATCAGCCGCCTCCGAGAGTCGCTGACGTTCGGTTTCGGCCGCCGTCGCCTGCTCAGCGAGCGCGGTCGCCGTGTTGCTCGCGGCGGTCGCGGACGCGAGGTCCTGAGCCGAGGTCTCGCTCAGCTTGCTGATCGCGCTGAGCTTGGACAGGAGGTCGTCGTCGGCTGCACCGGAGAGGACGAGGGAGAGCGTCGGATCGACGCCGCCGGTGCGCGTCATCTGGGCGATGACCGCTCCGGCCTGACGCTTGCTCGATGCCGCTGCCGATGCCGCGGCGGTCGCCTGCGCACTGATCGTGTCCGCGACGGCGGCCTGCGCGTCGAACGCCGCCTTGGCCTCACCGGCCGCCGCACCCTGGCGGACGGCTTCGTCGCCGAGCCGGGCGGATTCGTCGCGCAGTCCGTCGAGGAGGGACACGATCCGGTCGGCTTCGGCCTGAGCGGTCGATTCGTTCGCCTTGGCCGCCTGGACGTCGTCCCAGCTCGGGTAGTCGGCGGTCCGGAACGAGGTGGGGGTCACGGCGGCCGCCGGGCTTGCGACCGACACCGCGATGACGAGCGCGGCTCCGAGGGCGGCGGCTCGCGAGACGCCCCTCGAGCGGGGCGAGAGGGTTGTCAGCGGCTTGCGCATGCGTCCATCCTGGCGGTCACCCACGCAAGTGTAGCCGCCGATGTCACATTCGTCACTCCTGCCACACCGGGAGCGACGCCCAGCCTGCGTGGAAGATCCGAGCCTAGAGTGGGCCGGTGCAGCTGAGACGACGAGGGTTTCTCGCAGTCGGCGCCTCGATGGCGGCGGGTGCCGTCCTCGGCCTGTCCGGGTGCACCGGGCCAGGATCCTCGAAGCCCTCGGAACGCCCCACGAGCACGACTCCGTCTGCCGCCGACCAGCGGGCGGCCGCCGAACTCGCCGCGATGAACCTGGAACAGCGGATCGCATCCATGCTGATGCTGCACGCTCCGGGCACCGACCCGGGCACCCTCCGGGCGTTCGTCGAGCGGTATCAGCCGGGCGGGTTCATCATCATGGGCGACAACGTGCCGGGCCTCGCAGGGCTGCCCGCGGTGACGAGCGCCCTCAGCCCCGACCCGACCATGCCGCTGCTCATCGGCATCGACCAGGAGGGCGGCGATGTCCGGCGCATCGACGAGGACGTCTTCGCCGCTGCCGACACCCTGAAGTCGCAGCCGCCAGCTGCGAGCGAGGAGGCGTTCCGCCAACGCGCTGTGATGCTCGCCGGTGCCGGCTGCACCGTGAACTTCGGCATCGTCGCGGACGAGACCGCCGATCCGAGCTCCTTCATCTACGACCGTGCCCTCGGGACGACGCCGGACGCCTCGGCGGAGCGGGTGGCCGCGGCCGTCCGTGGTGAGCGGGGTGCGGTGCTGAGCACGCTCAAGCATTTCCCCGGCCATGGACAGGCCCCGGGGGACTCCCACTCGACGGTCCCGACGACCGCCATCGGTGCCGCGGACTGGGCTGCCACCGACGCCCTGCCGTTCATCGCCGGTATCGAGGCCGGGGCCGAGGTCGTGATGTTCGGCCATCTGGTCTACTCAGCGGTGGACGCCGCACCGGCGACGCTGTCGGCGGCCTGGCACGAGCGCCTCCGGAACGACCTCGGCTTCACCGGTGTCACGATCACCGACGACATGCTCATGCTGCAGCACACGGGTCTGCCGGAGTACCAGAACCCCTCGGAGAACGCGATCCGCGCCGTGGCCGCCGGCAGCACGATGCTGCTCTACGTCCTCGGGGCCGACCCGTCGTCGACCGGTGTCGACCCGGCCGTGCTCGTGGCCGACATCGCCGCCGCGGTCAGGTCCGGGAGGATTCCGGAGTCGACGGTCGCCGATGCGGCGCACCGACTGCTGCGCGTCCGGCTCGGCCTGCCGTCGCTCCGGCCGATGTCGCGCTGATGTCGGTGAGGAGAATTTCTCGGGGATGCGGGAATAGCTCCCAGGTCCGTGCGTTTGAATAGAACGTGGCGCGAGCGCGCCGCACATCGACGCAAGGAGTACCGCATGACCGACACCCTGACGATTCCCGGCTACAAGGTTGGCACCTGGGAGGTCGACGCCACGCACAGCGAGGTCGGCTTCAGCATCCGCCACATCATGGTCTCGAAGGTCAAGGGCAAGTTCGAGCGCTTCAACGCGACGTTCGTCACGCCGGAGAACCCCCTCGAGACGAAGATCACCGCGTCCGCCGAGGTCGCATCGATCAACACGAACCAGGCCGACCGCGACGGTCACCTCCGCACCGGCGACTTCTTCGACGCCGAGACCTACCCGACGATCGACTTCGTCTCGACCGGCGCCCGCGCCAAGGGCGACGACTTCCTCGTGGACGGCGACCTCACGATCAAGGGCGTGACCAAGCCCGTCACCTTCACCGTCGAGTTCGGTGGCTTCGCGACCGACCCCTACGGCAACTACAAGTTCGGCGCCACGGCGACCACCAAGATCAACCGCGAGGACTTCGGCCTCACCTACAACGCGGCGCTCGAGACCGGCGGCGTGCTGCTCGGCAACGACGTCACGATCACCATCGAACTGCAGGCCGCGCACCAGGCGTAGTCCCAGCACGTCGAAGGGTCGGTGGAGCATCGCTCCACCGGCCCTTCGTGTATCCGGCCGACTCAGGTCGGTTCGCCGACGATCTCGTCGCGCACGCGACGGAGGTCCTCCATGAGCGATCCGATGAGGATCCAGTGCTGGGGGTGCGGGCGGGCGATCACGAGGGGAGCGGTCAGCGCCGGGATCTCCGCGGTCTCGGTCGGCGGCTCGTCGGACGCGGCACGATCGTTCACCAGCAGCCTGAGATCGTGGGCCGCCCGCGTCAGCTCGACGGCGATGTCCGCCACCGTCGGCTCCTCGTGCAGGGTCGGGTCGTCGTGGTCGTGCACCGAACGCGCCATGCCCAGCGTCCTCGTGACCACCGGCTCCAGTCGACGCAGCAGCAGGCGCTGACGGTCGAGCTCGTCACGGTGCCTCGATCGACGAGGGTTGAGCAGCAGGCTGTCATCGCCTTCCTTCACCGCGGCGATCGCCTGGTCCCGCAGGGGCTTCAGCGCCCGAGCCTCCTGGAGCAGCGCCACCAGCTCCGCGTCCGAGTTCGCACGCGTGAGTGACGTGGCGAGATGGTCCAGGGTGTCGGCGCACGCGAGCGCGAGGGTGGTCACCGCCGCCTTCGCAGGAGCGAGGAGCACCGGTGCGACGAGGACGACGTTGACGAGGAGTCCGATGCCCGCACCGAGCACGGTCTCGACGATCCGCGCGACCGCGTAGTCCGGGGTCGCCGCGCCGATCGACAGCACCAGCATCGCGCTGATCGGAATCTGGTTCGCGGATCCGGGCCCGAGGCGGAGGACCCATCCGAGCAGGATGGAGATGACGATGGCCAGGAGCACGATCCAGGCGGAGTGTCCGAAGACGATCCCGATGGCCGTCGCGAGGATGACGCCGGTGATGACCCCGAGGCTGCGCTCGAGCGCCTTCCCGAACGACTGGTTGACGCTCGGCTGCACCACGAGGATCGCCGCGATGGCGGCGAAGACCGGGAGCTGGCCCGGGATGATCGTGATCGCGACGATCCAGGAGGCGACGGCGGCCAGCGCCGTCTTCAGCACCTGGAGCAGGGGCAGCCGCGATCTGGTGCGCAGGACGGGGACGACGGACATCGGTGCCGTCAGAGCTTGTCGTGGAGCTGGTCGAGCAGTTCCGCGCCGTTCCCCGCGTAGACCCAGGGGGCGCCCGCGTGCTGGGCGCCGACCTTCGAGCGTCCACCGGCGAGTACCGCCTCACCGGGGGAGAGCTGGCGGATCGCCACGGCGGCGACGCGGTCGGGGTGGCGTTCCTCGAAGCTCCGGTAGAGGGCTTCGTCGTGCTGTCCGTCGTCGCCGACGAGGAGCCACCGCAGACGGGGGAAGTCCTCGGCGAACCGCTCGAGGTTGTTCCGCTTGTGCTCGCGGCCGCTGCGGAAGAAGCGGTCGTGCGTCGGACCCCAGTCGGTGAGGAGGAGGGCGCCGGCGGGGTAGAGGTTGCGCGAGAGGAACCGGGTCAGCGTCGGCGCGACGTTCCAGGCGCCGGTGGAGAGGTAGATGATCGGGGAGCCCGGGTGCTCGCGGGCCGTGCGCTCGAGGAACACCGCCATGCCGGGCACCGGTGTCCTGGCGTGCTCGTCGAGGACGAAGGTGTTCCAGGCCGCGACGAGCGGGCGGGGGAGCGCCGTCACCATCACCGTGTCGTCGATGTCGGACACGATGCCGAACTCGATGTCGTCGGCGACGATGAAGACCGGCGCTTCGACCGGGTCGCTGCCCTCCGAGCTCAGTCTGAGGGTGTGCCAGCCGGGGGTGAGCGATACCTGGACCACCGCGTCGACCACGCCACCTCGGTCGCCCGTGACCGTGTGACGCTGCCCGTCGACCTCCACCTCGACCGTCGGGTCGGCGATGCTCAGCGCGAAGAAGCTCTTCCAGCCGCGCACCTTCTGCTGCGGTTGGACGGTGGTCTTGCCCGGTTCCGCCAGGACGACCCTGGCCAGGACACGGATCCAGGACGTCGATCCGTAGCCGGTGAAGGGGATGACCGCCGCCTCGCGTCCGTGCCGCCTCGCACGACGCTGGCGGCGCAACTGGACGGCGTCCTCCATCCGTGCGGCGAAGTGCCGGATCTGCTCGGCGGCGTCGGAGGAGGCCGTTGGACGATCGTCGGATGCCTTCACCCGTTCAGTCTGTCATGCCGGTGCGTCCGGCCCGCCGTCTCGCGGCGATGAGGGTCGTCTGCTACTGGGGCGTCGAGCCGTCGTCGGGTGGTGTCGCGTCCTCCTGGGCCAGCATGTGTCGCTCCTCGTTCCGCTGGAGGAGTCGCTTCACGACGAGGACCACGACGGCGAAGACGACGATGATGCCGACGAACACGTAGCCCGCCCAATGGAGGCGGTCCGACAGCTCGCGATAGCTGCCCGCAGCCAGTGCGCCGACGGAGACGTAGGCCGAGGACCAGATGACGCAGGCGGGCAGCGTCCAGGAGATGAAGCGTCGGTAGCTCATCGTGCTCATCCCGACCGTGAGAGGGATCAGCGAGTGCAGGACCGGGAGGAATCGCGAGATGAAGACGGCGATGCCACCCCGCCGGTCGAGGTAGCGCTCGGCACGGGCCCAGTGCCGCTCGCCGATCCGTCGGCCGAGTCTGCTGGCACGGATGCGCGGGCCGAACCAGCGGCCGAGCGCGAAGCCGACCGACTCGCCGATGAGCGCGCCGGTGATGACGACGAGGATCATCGAGATCCACTGGACGGGTCCGACGACGGCGGTGCTCGCGACGATGACGACCGTGTCGCCCGGGACGACGAGGCCGACGAGGACCGAGGTCTCGAGCATGATGCCGACGCCGGCGAGGATCGTGCGCGTCACGGGGTCGACGCTCTGCACCAGGTCGAGCAGCCAGCCGAGCACGTCGTTCACGGCTCAGAGCCTACTGCCGTGGATGTGTGAGCGGCTCGGAAACCCCTGTTAGGACACCCTTGGATGTGTGGTCTGACCACAGGCGTGAAGTCCTGTACGATTGATCTCGACGACATGGATCGAAGCCACGGGGATGACCACCCCGATCGGGCCGCACCTGCGCCGCCTTCCCTGGATGCCGCGAAAAATGGAGTGTTCATCGTGAACGACCTTCTCGACCCGCTACTGCTGTCCCGATGGCAGTTCGGCCTCACCACCGTCTACCACTTCATCTTCGTGCCGCTCACCATCGGCATGGCGGTGACGGTCGCCGGGTTCCAGACCGCGTGGGTCCGGACCGGCAAGCTGCACTACCTGCAGCTCACCCGATTCTTCGGGAAGATCTTCCTCATCAACTTCGCCATGGGCGTCGTGACGGGCATCGTCCAGGAGTTCCAGTTCGGCATGAACTGGTCCACCTACTCCAGGTTCGTCGGCGACGTCTTCGGCGCCCCGCTCGCACTCGAGGGCTTGCTCGCGTTCTTCCTCGAGGCGACGTTCATCGGACTCTGGATCTTCGGCTGGGACAAGCTGTCGCCGAAGCTCCACCTCGCCACCATCTGGATCGTGGCGCTCGGCACCGTGCTGTCGGCCTACTTCATCATCGCGGCGAACGCCTTCATGCAGAACCCGGTCGCCTTCCGGATCAACGAGGAGCGCGGCCGCGCCGAGCTCACGAACATCTGGGAGCTGCTGACCAACAAGGTCGCCCTGGCCGCCTTCCCGCACACGATCTTCGCGTGCTTCATGGTCTCCGCAGCCGTCATCATCACCGCCGCCGCCTGGCACCTCGCCCGGGGCCAGCACGTCGAGGCGATGCGCCCGGCGCTCAAGGTCGGTGCGTGGAGCATGCTTCTCGCGGGTGGTGCCACCATGCTCGCCGGCGATCAGCTCAGCCTGGCCATGGTCGAGACCCAGCCGATGAAGATGGCGGCTGCGGAGGCGATGTACAACACGGCGAGCGGTGCCGACGCCTCGTTCTCGATCTTCACCCTCGGCACGCCCGACGGCGTCCACGAGCTCTTCTCGATCCGTATCCCGTACCTCCTGTCGTTCCTCTCGACCCACACCTTCGACGGCACGGTGGAGGGCATCAACGACCTGCAGGCGCAGTACACCCAGCTCTACGGTCCGGGCGACTACTCGCCCGTCATCTGGGTCACCTACTGGGCGTTCCGCTGGATGATCGGTCTCGGCCTCGCCTCGATGCTCGTCGCGGCCGCCGGTCTCTGGTTCACCCGCAAGGGCCGCGAGCCGAAGCGCTGGATGTGGCGCGTCGCGGTCTGGGCCGTCCCGATGCCGTTCCTCGCCATGACCATGGGCTGGGTCTTCACCGAGATGGGCCGCCAGCCGTGGATCGTCTTCAGCCTGTTGAAGACGGAGGACGCGGTCTCGCCGAACACCACTGGGCTCGACGTCCTGATCTCGTTGATCGCCTTCACCGTCGTCTACGGGTCGCTGCTCGTCGTCGAGTTCGGACTCCTGAAGAAGACGATCAAGGCCGGGCCCGACCCGATCGAGCTGTCCGAACCCGACGAGGACGGCGTGCAGAAGCCCGCCGCCCCCGCGACCACGGTCTACTAGGAGCGCATCATGGACCTCACGATTCTCTGGTTCTGGATCATCGCCGCACTGTTCGTCGGCTACTTCGTCCTCGACGGTTTCGACTTCGGCGTCGGCATGACGATCCCCTTCCTCGGGAAGGACGAGACCGACCGCCGGATGCTCATCAACACCATCGGGCCGGTCTGGGACCTCAACGAGACCTGGCTGATCGTCGCCGGGGCGAGCCTCTTCGCCGCGTTCCCCGAGTGGTACGCGACCTTGTTCAGCGGCTTCTACCTCCCGCTGCTGTTCATCCTGCTCGCGCTCATCATCAGAGGGGTGTCGTTCGAGTACCGGCACCAGCGGCCGGAAGCCTCCTGGAAGCGGCGCTTCGACCTCATGATCATCGTCGGCTCGGCCCTGCCGGCCTTCCTCTGGGGCGTCGCCTTCGCGAACATCGTCCAGGGCGTCCCGCTCGATGCCGACCACAACTTCACCGGCACGCTCTTCACCCTGCTCAACCCGTACGGCATCCTCGGGGGTCTCACGACGCTCGTGCTCTTCTTCGCCCACGGAGCCGTGTTCGCCTCGCTGAAGACCGAGGGCGACATCCGCGAGCGCGCCCGCCGCCTCGCGAGCCGAGCCGGGCTCGTCGCCATCCTCCTCGCCGCGTCGTTCCTCGGGTGGACCGTCCTCGCGCACTTCTCGCTCCCGGTGCTGATCCTCGCGGCCATCGCCGCGGTCTCGCTCATCAGCGCCTGGTTCGCGAACAGCCGAGGGCTGGAAGGCCGTGCGTTCGCGCTCATGGCCGTGACCGTCGCCGCGGCCGTGCTCACCCTGTTCACCGCGCTCTTCCCAGCGGTGATGCCGGCGAGCAACGACCCGGCGAACAGCCTGACGATCGCGAACGCCTCCTCGACGGAGTACACCCTCACGGTGATGTCGTGGACCGCCCTGATCTTCCTGCCGCTGATCCTCGCCTACCAGGGATGGACGTACTGGGTGTTCCGCAAGCGCATCACGCGGAAGCACATCGAAGCCGCCGCGCACTAACCTGTCATCGTGCGCCCCCTCGATCCGCGACTGCTCCGCTATGCCCGCGGAGCCCGGTCGGTCCTCGGACTCGGCGCGGTCATCGCGCTCGTCCAGACCGCCTGCACGCTCGGGTTCGCCTGGTTCGTGGCCCAGCTCGTGTCCCGGTCGATCGCGGGGGATCCGGTCGAGGAGCTCCTGCCGTCGCTCTGGCTGCTGATCGGCATCGTGGTGCTGCGTGCCGGGACCGTCCTGGCATCCGACTCGGTGAACGCCCGTGGCTCCGCGATCGTCCGCAGTCAGTTGCGGCGGGCCCTCGCGGGCGCGTTCGAGACGCTCGGGCCGGGGTGGGTCTCGCGTCGGAGCTCCGCCGCACTGACGACCGTGGCGGGCCGCGGGCTCGACGCCCTGGACGCGTATTTCGGTCGCTATGTCCCGCAGCTCATCCTCACGGCGATCGCCATGCCGATCATCGCGGCGGTGATCTTCATCCAGGACCCGCTCAGCGGCATCACGGTGATCGTGACGCTCCCGCTCATCCCGGTCTTCATGATCCTCATCGGATTCGCGACCCAGGCGGTGCAGCGGCGCCAGTGGGAGACCCTGGCCCACCTGTCGCGCGGGTTCCTGGAGCTCGTCGCGGGCATGGCGACCCTCAAGCTGTTCGGACGGCAGCACCGGCAGGTGCAGCGGATCCGAACCGTCACCGAGGAGTACCGCGTCGAGACCATGAAGGTCCTGCGGTTCTCGTTCGTGAGCGGCTTCGCCCTCGAGCTGCTGTCGAGTCTCGCGGTCGCCGTGGTCGCGGTCGGCATCGGCCTGCGGCTTCTCGACGGCTCGCTCCTCCTCGGAACGGGGCTCTTCGTCCTGATCCTGGCCCCGGAGGCCTTCCTGCCACTGCGGAACGTCGGTGCGAACTACCACGCGGCTGCCGAGGGCGTCACCGCCGCCGACGAGGTCTTCGAGATCCTCGACGAAGCGAAGGCCGTGCGCGAATCGCCGTCGGCTCCTGATCAGGTCGGCGATTCGGCAACGGTCGGCGACTCCGCTCGCCGGACGTCTGGCCTGGTACTCGACGGTCTCGGCGTGCAGTACGACGAGCTGCGGGTACTGGACGACCTCGACGCGACGTTCCCGGCCGGCGTGGTGACGGCTGTCGTCGGCGCCAGCGGAGCCGGGAAGACGAGCATGGCGTCGGCGATCCTCGGATTCGTGAACGCCACCGGATCGATCCTGCACGACGGCGGACGCGTGCCGCCCGCGCCCGGCGGACGACGCTGGCTGTCGTGGGCCCCGCAGCGTCCGGTCCTCATCGCGGGGACGGTCGGCAGCAACGTCGCGCTGGGCGACGACGCCCCTGACGAGGCGCTCATCGTCGAGGCGTTGTCGGCACTCGGGCTGTCCGCGCTGCCGCTCGGACACCCCATCGGCGCGGTCGGCGACGGCGTGAGCGGTGGACAGGCGCAACGGATCGCGATCGCGAGGGCCCTGTACCGACTGCGGCGCACCCCAGTCGATGCTGGAACGCCGGTGCTGCTGCTCGATGAGCCGAGCTCGGCGCTCGACGCCGCGTCCGAGGAGCTCGTCATCGACGCCGCGCGCGGCGCCGCTCGGGCCGGGGCGGCCGTCATCGTCATCACCCACCGACCGTCGATCGTCGAACACGCGGATGCCGTGCTCGAGATCCGCGTGCGGTCGGAACACGTCCAGGACGACGAGGTGATGCTCCATGGATGAGCGCGTCCGACAGATCATCCGACTGGCGCAGCCGCCGGCTCGCCGCTTCGTCCCTGGTCTCCTCGCCGGGATCCTCTCCGCTGGGGCCGCCGTCGCCCTCCTCGCTTCGAGCGCGTTCCTCATCACGAAGGCCGCCGAGCAGCCCTCGATCGTCGAGCTGGGTGTCGCGGTCGTCGGGGTGCGCGCATTCGCGCTGGCCCGGGCGTCCTTCCGGTACCTCGAACGCCTGCTCAGCCACGACGCCGCATTCCGTCAACTGGCGCAGCTGCGCGCCGGCATGATCGAACGCGTCATCCCGGTGGCTCCCGATGGACTGCAGCTCACCGGTCGGGGCGACCTCCTCACCCGCCTGGTGACCGATGTGGACGAGCTGCAGAACGTGCCGTTGCGGGTCGTCCAACCACTGGTGGTCTCGGGTGTCGTCGCCGGAGCCTCCGTCATCCTCACGACCGCGCTGCTCCCGGCCGCCGGGATCGCGCTCGCGGTCTGCCTCGTCGCGGCCTTCCTCGTCTCGTGGTTGCTCGTGAGCCGGGTGGCGGCGCGCGCCGAACGCGAACTCGCGCCGCTGCGCGGTGCGCTGTCGGAAGCCCTGCTCGAACTCGTGACCGGTCTCGACGTGCTGACCGCCTACGGCGCGGTCGACGCCGCGCGGGCACGGATCGAACATGCCGACGCGGCACTCACGCGCGCGATGGTGTGGCGGGCCGCGGGCGCCGGGGTTGCCGGCGCCGTCCTCTCCCTGGCTTCCGGGGCGTCCGTCGTCGCGGCGCTCTGGGCAGGCATGCCGGCGTTGGGAACGATCGGCGGCCCCGCGCTCACCGTGATCGTCCTCGTCCCGCTCGCCGTGTTCGAGGTCTGCGCGATGGTGCCCCTGGCTTTCGGGGCCTGGCGGGAAGCGGTCGCGAGCGCCGAGCGCGTGGCGGACGCGGTCCCGAGCGAGCGCCCACGCGAGATCCCGGACGAGGACACCGGCAGCATCCTCACGCCGACCTTCGACGGCGTCATGCTCGAGGCGGAGAACCTCAGCGCACGGTGGCCCGGGAGCACGGCGGCGGCGCTCGCACCGATCAGCTTCCGGCTGTCGGCCGGCGACCGGCTGCTTGTCGAAGGTGACAGCGGAGCCGGGAAGACCACCCTGGCGCACGCCCTCGTCCGCTTCCTCGAGTACGAGGGTGGGTACCGCGTCGGCGGTGTCGAGGCACGCGACCTCCGCCCGGATACATTGCGCGAGTCGGTCGGGCTCGTCGAGCAGCGTCCGTTCCTCTTCGACGCCGACATCCGCCAGAACCTCCTCTTCGCCAGGGACACGGCCGACGACGCTGAGCTCGAGGCCGTGCTGGAGCGGGTCGGGCTCTCGTCCTGGCTCGCCGAGCGCGGCGGGCTCGACCGCCCGGTGGGGGAGCACGGCGCGCTCGTCTCCGGGGGGCAGGCGCAACGCATCGCCCTCGCCCGTGCGCTCCTCCGCGAGTTCCCCGTGCTCGTGCTCGACGAGCCGACCGCCAACGTCGATCCCGAGCGCGCGACCGCCCTGCTCGAGGACCTGCTCGGTGTCGCGGGATCCGAGGGTCGTGCGGTCATCGTGATCTCGCACACGCCGGTTCCCGACGACCTCGTGACCGGTCGCCTTCGGATCGTCGCGCCGCCGATCGCGGCCGTCGGCTGATGCGATCCACCGGAGCGCGCCGGCAGGTCCTCCTCCCGGCCTGGTCCGAGCCGGAGGACGTCTACCGACGCGTGTTCGCTGACGAGCCCTGGGCTGCCTGGTTGGATTCGGGCCAGGGCGCCCGGACCGGCGTCAGTCTCATCGGGCGCGGGACCGAACGCCTCGTGGCGGACGTCCGGCTCGGCACGGTGAAGCGCGTCAGCCCGGTGGCCGCCTCGGTCGACCGGACGACGATGCTCGACGCCCTCCGTACCGTGCGTGCCGACGACGACCCGGGCGATTGGGTCGGGTGGTTCGGCTACGAGTCGGGGGCCGGTCTCGTCGGGGTTCCGGCACACGCGGCCGCCTCCCCGGACGCGCTCTTCCTGCGCCTCGACGACCAGGTGCGGTTCGACCATGCGGCGCGGACGGTGACGATCTCGTCGGACGATCTCGACTGGATCGCGACGACCGTCGAGCGGTTGAGTACGGCGACCGAGCCTCCTCCCGTGGCCGAGGCGGCCGGCGGGGTCTGCGCGCCCCGTCACAGCGATGCGGCATACGTGCGGCTCGTCGAGCGGTGCCAGGAGCACATCACCCGTGGGGACGCCTACCAGCTGTGTTTGACGAACCACCTGCGCGTCGACGGGGTCCACGACCCGCTGGCGACCTATCTGCGGCTGCGCAGGACGAGCCCCACGCACCACGGCGGCTTCCTCCGGTTCGGTTCGATCAGTCTCGCGAGCGCGTCACCGGAGCAGTTCCTCGAGGTCTCGGCCGACGGCCGCGTCCGGACGAAACCGATCAAGGGGACCCGGCCGAGAGGTGCCGATCCCGAGGAGGACGCCCGTCAGCGCGCCGATCTGCTCGCGAGTCCCAAGGAGCGCGCGGAGAACCTCATGATCGTCGATCTGATGCGGAACGACCTCTCCAGAGTCTGCGAGCTGGGTTCCGTCGCGGTCACGGCGCTCCATCACGTCGAGAGCTACCCGCAGGTGCACCAACTCGTCAGCACCGTCGAAGGACGGTTGCGCGGAGGGCTGGACGCGCTCGACGTCGTCGAGGTCGCATTCCCGGCCGGATCGATGACCGGGGCCCCGAAACGCCGGGCGATGGAACTGCTGTACGACCTCGAAGCGGGACCCCGCGGGGTGTACGCCGGTGCCTTCGGCCTGCTGGCCGCGGACGGATCGATGGACCTCGCCATGGTCATCCGCTCGATCGTGATCGATCCGCAGGGTGCGTCGGTCGGCACGGGTGGTGGCATCACGGCGCTGTCCGACGCCCGGGAGGAGCTCGAGGAGACGTGGACCAAGGCGGCGGCCCCGCTGGCGGCACTCGGCGTCGGACGTCCGCCTGCCGAATCCCGGTAGGCTTGACCGTTGGACGGAGCGCCGTCGTGCGCTCCAGCCCGTCCATCCTGCGGCCGAGCGCCGTGCGAGCAACCCACGGGATTCCACCCCCAGCACCTGCAGTGATTGAGAGTGACGTGTCAGACGAGCGCAACACCGACGACCGCCGAGACGGCGAGCGGTACGACTTCCAGGCGATCCAGGAGAAGTGGCTTCCCGTCTGGGACGAGCTGAAGCCCTTCGCGGCAGGCGACCCTGCCGACAAACGTCCGCGCAAGTACGTGCTCGACATGTTCCCGTACCCCTCGGGCGACCTGCACATGGGTCACGCCGAGGCGTTCGGTTTCGGCGACATCGTCGCGCGGTACTGGCGTCACCAGGGCTTCAACGTCCTGCACCCGATCGGCTGGGACTCGTTCGGGCTCCCCGCCGAGAACGCGGCCATCCAGCGCGGTGTCGACCCGCGCGAGTGGACCTACGCGAACATCGCGCAGCAGAAGGCCAGCTTCCGTCAGTACGGCCCCTCGTTCGACTGGGACCGCGAGCTCCACACGAGCGACCCCGAGTACTACCGGTGGAACCAGTGGCTGTTCCTCCAGCTGTTCGAGAAGGGCCTCGCGTACCGCAAGGCGAGCCCCGTCAACTGGTGCCCGAACGACCAGACCGTGCTCGCGAACGAGCAGGTCGTCGACGGACACTGCGAGCGCTGCGGCGCCGAGGTGACGAAGAAGAAGCTCACCCAGTGGTACTTCCGCATCACCGACTACGCGGACCGCCTGATCGACGACCTCAACCAGCTCGAGGGCACTTGGCCGGCCAAGGTCCTCAGCATGCAGCGGAACTGGATCGGCCGATCCAACGGCGCGGACGTCTCGTTCTCCATCGAGGGTCGTGCCGAGCCGGTCTCCGTGTACACGACCCGACCCGACACGCTGTACGGCGTGACGTTCATGGTCGTGGCGCCCGACTCGGAGCTCGCAGCCGAGCTCGTCGCCGACACCTCCGACGAGGTCAAGGGACGCTTCCAGGCCTACCTCGACAGCGTCAAGGGTGAGAGTGAGATCGCGCGGCTCGCGACCGACCGACAGAAGACCGGCGTGTTCCTCGAGCGCTACGCGATCAACCCGCTGAGTGGCGAGCGCCTGCCGATCTGGGCGGCCGACTACGTCCTGGCCGACTACGGTCACGGGGCGATCATGGCGGTCCCCGCGCACGACCAGCGCGACCTCGACTTCGCGCGGGCGTTCGACCTGCCCGTGCGCGTCGTGGTGGACACCACCCAGCCCGTCACCGGTGCCATCCCGATCATCGTCGACGGTGAGCTGCCGGAGGACCTCCCGTCGATCGATCCAGCCAAGACGGGTGTCGCGCTGACGGGCGACGGTCGCCTGACGAACTCCGGCCCCTTCGACGGCCTGAGCAAGGCGAACGCGATCCCGAAGGTCACGGCTGCGCTCGCATCGAGCGGCCTCGGCGCGAAGACGAAGAACTACCGCCTTCGCGACTGGCTCATCTCGCGACAGCGCTACTGGGGCACGCCGATCCCGATCATCCACTGCGACGCCTGTGGCGAGGTACCGGTCCCCGAGGACCAGCTCCCCGTGCGGCTGCCGGATGCCGCGGGTCTCGACCTGCGTCCGAAGGGCATGAGCCCGCTCGCGGCGGCTGAGGACTGGATCAACGTGGACTGCCCGTCGTGCGGGAAGCCTGCGAAGCGCGACTCCGACACGATGGACACCTTCGTCGACAGCTCGTGGTACTTCCTCCGGTTCCTGAACCCGACCTCCGACGAGATCGCGTTCGACCCGAAGGAGGCCGACAAGTGGGCCCCGGTCGACCAGTACGTCGGCGGTGTCGAGCACGCGATCCTGCACCTGCTCTACTCACGGTTCATCACGAAGGTCCTGTTCGACCTCGGCAAGGTCGGCTTCACCGAGCCCTTCAGCGCGCTCCTCAACCAGGGCATGGTCATCCTCGACGGTTCGAAGATGAGCAAGAGCAAGGGCAACCTGGTGGAGTTCGCCCAGGAGCTGCGGTCGTATGGCGCCGACGCCCTGCGCGTCACGATGGCGTTCGCCGGTCCTCCGGAGGACGACATCGACTGGGCGGACGTCTCGCCTGCCGGGTCGGCCAAGTTCCTGGCACGCGCCTGGCGGGTCGCGCACGACGTCACCAGCTCGCCCGACGTCGCCTGGAAGGACGGCGACGAGAAGCTGCGGAAGGTCACGCATCACTTCCTCGCGGAGGCTCCCGGCCTCATCGAGGCGGGCAAGTTCAATGTCGTCGTGGCACGACTCATGGAGCTCGTCAACGCGACGCGGAAGACGATCGACGCCGGGCCCGGCGCGGGCGACCCCGCCGTACGCGAGTCCGCCGAGGTGACGGCCATGGCGCTCGACCTCTTCGCACCGTTCACCGCCGAGGACATGTGGGCCAAGCTCGGCTACCAGCCGTCGATCTCGCTGGTGCCGTGGCGGAAGGCCGACCGGTCGCTGCTGGTCGAGGACCAGGTGACCGCGGTGGTCCAGGTCGACGGCAAGGTCCGCGACCGGCTCGAGGTGTCGCCGAAGATCTCCGGCGAGGAGCTCGAGCAGCTCGCACGCGCGAGCGCGGCCGTGCAGCGTTCCGTGGGCGACCGCGAGATCGTCAACGTCGTCGTGCGCGCCCCACGCGTGGTGAGCATCGCCACGAAGGGTTGATGCGGTTCGGGGCGGGCCCTGTGGCCCGTCCCGAACACGCTCGGAGCGCTCGGGGACGACCATCCAGTCGGACCCCGTGTCCCATCCGACGGCAGGGGGTTCCCGGATCGCGTCCCGCCCGCTTGCCTGTGCTTCCTCGGTAGCATGACCGGGTGATCGCTCTCACCCCATCAGTACGAACGCTCCGCGTGTTCCAGATCCTGTGGGTGATCGGCTTCCTGATCGGAACGACCACGCACACCGCGGATCTGATCCTCGGCGGGTTGGACGTCTACGGCGGCTTCCCGCCCGGCGTCCGGCTGTTCTGGGTGACGCTCACGGTCTTGGACCCCATCACCGCTGTGCTGATCATCCTTCGACGGCGCGCCGGCATCGTGCTCGGAATCGCGGTGATCGTCGCCGACATCGCCGTGAACTGGACCGTCTTCGTTCTGCTCGGCGGACTCTCGTGGTTCGGCGTCATCAATCAGAGCCTGTTCGCGGTGCTCATCCTCGCCACGGCTCGCCCCCTGTGGATCTGGTTCGGGCGATCTTCGACACGGGAGCGGGACGTCGTCGCCAGCCGTCGATGAGTGGATCCGCTGTGGTCGGAGGCCGAGGGATTCGAGAAGTGGACGTCCTCGATCAGCGGTCGACATGCGCGGCAGATCCCTCGAGCGGGACGCGAACGCGCACGTCCTGCTCGCCCGGATCCCGCAACAGCTGGCGGAGACGCAGACGCGCGCGCTGGTATCGGCCACGGGCAGTCGACTCACGCACACCGACGATGCTTGCTGCCTCGATGACCGTGAACCCGTCCCACAGCACGAGTTTGATCAGTTCTGCTTGATTCCGAGGGAGCTCGGAGATAGCCGCCAGCACGGATTCGGTGGTGTCGTCCGTCTGCGTCGGCTGGAGCGTTTCGAGGTGTTCGCCCAGACGAGCGGTGAGTGCGTCCCTGCGATCAGAGCTGCGGCGGGCATTCGACGCCACCCGGCGTGCGACTCCGAAGAGCCACATCCGCGCCTGTACGGGGTCCGCTGGCATCCGATCGATGTGTCTCCATGCTGCGATGAAGGTCTCGCTCAGCGCATCGGCGGCGTCTGCCGGGGTCGTGACCCGTCGGCCGAGGAACGAGAGCACATCGGCCGCGTTGTCCTGGTGAAGTCTCTCGAGTCGTTCCTGGCGGGCGCGACGTTTCGCGTCGGTCACTGCGCATCCTCCGCGGTCTCGCCACAGTCGCCGGCGACGTCGATCGAGGTCCCAGTCCGCAGGAAGCCAGCCTTCTCGAATGCATCGAAGATCTTCGTCGCCATCAGGTTTCCGGCCACGGATTCCGGGGTTGCAGCTGGCGGCGGCGTGGTTCCATTTACCTCGGCGATCGTTGCCAGTTCCGTGCGTCGAGCTTGTTCGATGGCGAGCGCTGCGTCGATGTCTGCTGTGGTGATCGAAGCGACGACCCTGTCCCAGTCGTATTCGGTCAGGAAGACGCGGGCTTCTTGAGTGCGGCGATCGGCCTCAGCCGTGCTGATGTTCCGGTATTCGGGGACCACTCGCGCAACGAGCTGGCACACCGCGCCGTCCTCGCCGATGTCGAACGATCGTTGCACCGTGGCTTCGGGTGTCCAGCCGACCCAGTCGAGCACAGCCGGGGCCGCCGCCGCAGCGCTCACACCGACCGTGAAGAGTCCGGCGGTCACACCCAGGAGGCTGAGGTAGCGCTTGTATCGGGATCTCACACCGGAAGGTCGTGCTCGGGACGCAGCCTCCTGGGCTACGAAACGAGCGTACTCGGCGGCTTCCGCATCCTCTCCGAAAGCGCGCGGCGCGGATCGTTGTATCTGTGCGTCAAGATCATCCATGGAAACCCCCTCGAGTGAACACCGTCACTGATGACATGTCCGGCACCCATCGAGTCTTAACGCGTGCGGCACGAACTGCGCGCGTTGACGTTCAGCTGCTCGGCCGCCACGATGAATCGCTCCAGTAGTCTCCGCGCACGACCCAGACATCGTTGCCGAACTCCTCCGCCGACACGGTGATCGGCCTCGGATCCCACAGGGTGCCGTCCATCCGGCCACGATCGACGAGATAGATCTCCTCGAAGGCCACTCGGTCGGCGCCCGCTGGGGGTCGCACGGTGAAGAGTGACCAGCACCCGCCGTTCGCGCATTCGCTGCGCGCGCTCAGCAGCGCGGTGCCTTCCGGGAACCGCATTGCCTCTGCAGACGGGACTCCGGCGCCATCGATTCGTTCGACGTCCAGGATCATGAGCCGAAGCGGATACAGGTGCATGGAGACGTCCAGCACCAGCGCCGCGGCGATGAGGATCGCCGTCAGCCAAGCCTGTCGACGTGACTTCGCCTGCATGCTGCCCCCGTTTCACCGGCCCCCGCCGGAGACTCGACGGTAGCAGGGCTCTGCGCCGCGAGGTGGGGGCCGGGGCTGGACGTCAGGCCTCGATGCGCGTCTCAAACGCGCTCCACAGGGGCGGGCGCGGGGTGTTCGGTCCCGTGGCGACGGCGAGCGTGTGGTGCGGGGCGTCCGGGCTCGTAGCGTTCGAGGATGACCATCGAACCGGAACCCACGTCCCGCCCGGTGCCGTCCAGGCGTTCGTCGACGCGCCGTTTGCTCGGTGAGCTACCGCGCCCGGAGTTCCGTGCCGGGGCGGTTGTCGTGCTGGTGATCGCGGCCCTCGTCGTCGCCATCCTCGTCTCGCTGTTCACCTCAGGCGGGGCGGTCAGGACGATTGGTGGGGCGGAGCTGTCGGCTGACGCGAGCCCTGTGCCCGCCGCGACACCGGGATCGACCGCGCCCGCCGGCTCGGCGACGGGGGAGCTGTTCATCCATGTACTTGGAGCGGTCGCGGCCCCTGGTGTCTACCGGCTGCCGGACGGATCACGTGCGTTCGATGCGGTGGCGTCCGCCGGCGGCCTCCTGCCGGAAGCGGACACCAGTGCCGTGAACCTCGCGCGTTTCGTGAACGACGGCGAGCAACTGTACGTCCCTGTGGTCGGCGAGGTGCCACCTGGTGGAGGCGCGAACGGGTCGGCTGCCGGGAGTCCGTCCGGCTCGCAGCTCGTCAACGTGAACACGGCATCCGCGGCCGAACTCACCGCACTCCCGCGGATCGGGGAAGCCCTGGCTGCACGCATCGTCGCCTGGCGGGAGGCGAACGGCCCGTTCGCCACCCTCGACGACCTGAGCGCGGTCGAAGGCATCGGCGCGAAGACCCTCGAGGGGCTTCGCGCGGCGGCGACGGTGTGACCACAGACGCGGCCACCGGACCGACATCCGGGCGAGGTGAGAGCGCGATGCGGTTCCCGCGCCTGCTCATCCCGGCGGCGGTCACCTGGGTCGGTGCGGCCGTCTGCAGCGCGGCTCCAACGCTGGCCTGGGGTGGGGTACTGGTCGCGTTCCTCGTCGCCTCCGCCTGCCTCGGGTGCAGCACGGTCGTCCGGCGTCGCCTCGTGGAGCGTCGCGCCGGGGAGCGCCGGACAGGGTCTGTCGTCATCACGACACTCTTGCTCTGCGCGTGCGCCGCGGCGCTGTTCGGCATGGTCGCCGCGTCGATCGCCGCACGCGCGCCTGACCGGCAGCCGGAGGCTCTGCTCGAGCTCGGGAGCACGCCCGTGACCGCCGAGGTCGTGGTGACCGGCGACGCCGTGCCCACCGGTTCGGTCACGACTGCACCCACGGTTCGGTTCGCAGCCGACCTTGTGACGGTCTCGGACGACGGGGGAGCCCTGGAGGGACTCTCGGTCCCGGTCCTCGTCTTCGCGCCGGTGCCGGTGGATCGGGCGCCGATGATCGGCGAGCGCTGGCGCGTCGACGGCTCGCTCCGATGGAATGCACCGGGTGATGCGCGGGCAGCGCTGCTCTTCGCGCGGGAGGAACCCGAGCTGCTGGGGGAGCCGCCGGCGATCCTCGACTGGTCGGCGTCGCTCCGTTCCGGCCTCGTCGGCCTCGCGTCCACCTTGCCCGGCCCGGGTGGGGAACTGCTGCCCGGCCTCGCGATCGGCGATGTCAGCCAGGTGAGTGACGCGGTCACGGAGTCGATGCAGCGCAGTTCACTCTCGCATCTGACGGCCGTGTCCGGAGCGAACTGTGCGGTCATCGTGTGGCTCGTCAACACGGCGGTCGCGGCAGTCGGTGGTGGACGGAAGCTCAGGATCTCGTGCGCCCTGCTGTGCCTCGTCGCCTTCGTGGTCCTCGTGACGCCCCAACCGAGCGTGCAACGGGCGGCACTCATGGCTGCCTTCGTCCTGGTGCTGGGCGGCTTCGGGCGGCCGATCCGTGGCCTCGCCGCGCTGTCGTTGGCGGTGGTCGTGCTCCTCGTCGCCGACCCCTGGCTGGCCGGGCAGTACGGGTTCGGGCTCTCGGTGCTCGCGACCAGCGGTCTGCTGCTTCTGAGCGGACCCCTCACGGACTTGCTGGGTAGATGGCTGCCGCGAGGGATCGCGGCCCTCATCGCGATCCCGGCAGCCGCCCAGCTCGCCTGCCAGCCGATGCTCGTCCTCCTCGACCCCGCGATCCAGCTCGGCGGTGTCCCCGCGAACCTGCTCGCGGGCCCGGCCGCAGCGCCCGCGACCATGCTCGGGCTGCTCGCCTGCCTGCTGGTCCCGTTCGCACCACCACTCGCGCTGCTCGTCGCATGGCTCGGGTGGGTGCCCGCGACGTGGATCGCCGCAGTGGCCCGGTGGTTCGAGGGCGTCTCTGCCGCGAGGGTGCCGTGGCCGGAGGGGCCACTCGGCGTCGTGCTCGTCGCGGTGCCGACGGCCCTGATCGCCACGCTCCTGCTGTTCCGTCGGGATCTGCCCCCGCGGTGGTCGAGGACGATCGGGGTGGCGGTGGTCGTGTCGCTCGTTGCACTGTGCGGTCGGGCGGTCGGGGACGGACTCGGCCCGGCCCTGCATCGGCCGGGCGACTGGATCGTCGCCGCCTGCGACGTCGGTCAGGGCGACGCGGTCCTCCTGCGACAGGGCGGCGCCACCGCCCTGGTCGACGTCGGGCCCGACCCCGAACCGCTCCGCGCGTGCTTGGACGAACTCGGGGTCTCCCGCATCGAGCTGCTCGTCCTCACCCATTACGACCTCGATCACGTCGGAGGCCTCGACGCGGTCGTCGGCAGGGTCGACGAGGTGCTGCTCGGGCCGGTCGGCGACCCGGAGGACGAGCGCATCGCGCGAGTGCTCCGAGCGGGCGGTGCGGAGGTGCGACAGGCCGGCGCCGGGGACCAGGGGGTGCTGGGGGATCCGGAGAGCGCGGCGCCGTGGCGCGTCCTGTGGCCGGACCCCGCGGCAGGTGGCGTCGAACCGGGGAACGACTCGAGCGTGGTGGTCCGGTTCGACCTCCTCGCCGCATCGGTGCTGCTGCTCGGCGACCTCGGTGAGGAAGCACAGGACCGGCTGCTCGGACGGCACGCGCTCGGGGACGCGGTCGACATCGTCAAGGTGTCGCATCACGGTTCCGCCGATCAGAGCGACCGCCTGGCGCGCCGGGTGGGCGCGACGGTGGCGCTCGTCTCCGTCGGGGCCGACAACGGCTACGGGCATCCGACGCGCTCAGCGCTCGAGCTCTACGAGGCCACCGGGGCCGAGGTCCTCCGCACGGACGAGTCTGGGACCATCGTCCTCGGCCCGGACGACGGCGGCGGGTTCCGCGTGTGGTCGGAGCGCGGCGGGTGAGCCGCCGACCGCCCCGCTTGGCGTCGGCGGTCGCCGGTAGACTCGGACGGTCGAGAGGAGCCGCTGTGGCTGCACCACGTTCCGCCGGTCGCGGCAAGGCCAAGACGGCGGCCAAAGCCTCGGCGGCGATCCCGCAGCTCGGCTGGTCGGAGATCCGCCCGGCGCCGATCGTGTTGGTGACCGGCACGGAGTCCTTCCTCGCCGACCGGGCGATCCGCCGGCTGCGCGACTTCCTCGTCTCCGAAGACCCCTCGCTCGAGGTCAACGACGTCGCCGCCGACAGCTACGCCCCTGGGGAGCTGCTCACGGTCGCGAGCCCGTCGCTCTTCGGCGAGCCCCGGCTCGTCCGCGTCAGCCAGGTCGAGAAGTGTTCCGACCAGTTCCTCACCGAAGCCATCCGGTATCTCGAAGCACCGCCGGAGGGCGCCTACCTCGTGCTGCGGCACAACGGAGGCGTGCGCGGCAAGAAGCTGCTCGACGCCATCCGCTCAGGCGCCGGTGGCGGTGTCGAGATCGTCTGCACCGAACTCAAGCGGGACAGCGACAAGGCCGACTTCGCTGCGGCGGAGTTCAAGACGGCGGGTCGTCGCATCACGCCCCAGGCGCTCCGGGCGCTCGTCGGCGCCTTCTCCGACGACCTCGCCGAGCTCGCAGCCGCGTGCAGTCAGCTCATGGCCGACGCGTCGGAGGAGATCACCGAGCAGACGGTCAACAAGTACTACGGCGGTCGACTCGAGACGAGCGCGTTCGACGTCGCCGACGCCGCGATCGCCGGACGACACGGGGAAGCACTGCTCGCCCTGCGGCAGGCGCTCGACTCCGGTGCCGACCCCGTACCGATCGTCGCCGCGTTCGCGATGAAGATCCGCACGATGGCCAAGGTGTCGTCGGCGCGTGGCGGGTCCGGGCAGATCGCCCAGCAGTTCGGCCTCGCACCGTGGCAGGTCGACCGCGCCCGTCGGGACCTGTCCGGCTGGACGGACGCCGGCATCGGCCGCGTGGTGCAGATGCTCGCCGAGACCGACGCCGGCGTGAAGGGCGCGAGCCGCGACCCGGTGTTCGCGCTCGAGCGGCTCGTCGGTGTCATCGCGGCACGCGGGGTCGATTTGTCGGAGCGGTAGCCTGCCGAGCGGGCCGTGGCGGCGGGCGGGATGCCCTTCGACAAGCTCAGGGACCGGTTGTGTGCTCAGGGACCGGTTGTGTGCTCAGGGACCGATTGTGTGCTCAGGGACCGGTGTGCTCCGGGAACGCGAAAGGCCCCGCACGTTCCGAGGAACGCCGGGGCCTTGCAGCTGGCGTCGCTTAGAGCGCGTTGACCTGCTTGGCGATGGCCGACTTGCGGTTCGCTGCCTGGTTCTCGTGGATGACGCCCTTGCTCACGGCCTTGTCGAGCTTCTTCGAGGCGAGCTTGAGCGCGGACTCAGCCTGAGCCTTGTCGCCGGCGACGACGGCCTCACGGGTTGCGCGGATGGCGGTCTTCAGCTGGCTCTTGACGGCCTTGTTGCGCTCGTTGGCCTTCTTGTTGGTGCCGATGCGCTTGATCTGCGACTTGATGTTTGCCACGTTGGGTCAACTTTCGGTTCGAGGAAATGATGTTCGGTGCCGTCGGACGGAAGAGGGCGTCTTCAAGCGAGTTCTCGTGTGGTCTCAACTCACACGCAAGCCAACAGGCAACATTACCAGTCGGGCTGAGTTCTGGCAATCCAGGGTACCGCAGCGCGGGTGCTCCCCGCCGTGGGACAATGAGGGTTGCCCGATTCCACCCCTGACCCCGAGGAACGCGTGAGCCCCCAAGCAGTGAAGGCCCTCGAGCCGGCATCGACCGACCCGGCGTTCATCCGGAACTTCTGCATCATCGCCCACATCGACCACGGCAAGTCGACCCTGGCGGACCGCATGTTGCAGATCACCGGCGTCGTCTCGGACCGCGACATGCGGGCGCAGTACCTCGACCGCATGGACATCGAGCGCGAGCGCGGCATCACCATCAAGAGCCAGGCCGTGCGCATGCCGTGGTCGCTCAACGGCGAGACCTTCGCGCTCAACATGATCGACACCCCCGGGCACGTCGACTTCACCTACGAGGTCTCGCGGTCGCTCGCCGCGTGCGAGGGTGCGATCCTCCTCGTCGACGCCGCACAGGGTATCGAGGCGCAGACACTCGCGAACCTCTATCTCGCCCTCGAGAACGACCTCGAGATCATCCCGGTGCTCAACAAGATCGACCTCCCGGCGGCAGACCCCGACAAGTACGCGAAGGAGCTCGCGAGCCTCATCGGCGGCAAGCCCGAAGACGTCCTGCGGGTGTCCGGCAAGACCGGCATGGGTGTCGAGGACCTCCTCGACCGCGTCGTCGGCCGCATCCCGAACCCCGTGGGCGACCCGGACGCACCCACGCGCGCCATGATCTTCGACTCCGTCTACGACACCTACCGCGGCGTCGTCACCTACGTCCGCATGATCGACGGCCAGCTGAGTCCGCGTGAGCGCATCCAGATGATGTCGACGCGCGCGGTGCACGACCTCCTCGAGATCGGCGTCAGTTCGCCCGAGCCGACGCCAACGAAGGGCCTCGGCGTCGGTGAGGTGGGCTACCTCATCACCGGTGTGAAAGACGTCCGGCAGTCGAAGGTCGGCGACACCGTCACGACCGCGGTAAAACCGGCGACCGACGCCCTCCCGGGCTACACCGACCCGAAGCCGATGGTCTTCTCCGGTCTGTACCCCATCGACGGCAGCGACTACCCGATCCTCCGCGACGCGCTCGACAAGCTGAAGCTCTCCGACGCTTCGCTCAACTACGAGCCGGAGACCTCCGTCGCCCTCGGCTTCGGGTTCCGCGTCGGCTTCCTCGGCCTCCTGCACCTCGAGATCGTGACCGAGCGGTTGCAGCGCGAGTTCGACCTCGACCTCATCGCCACGGCACCGTCGGTCACCTACGAGGTGAAGACGGAGGACAAGCAGGTCGTCACCGTCACGAACCCGAGCGAGTTCCCCTCCGGGAAGATCCTCGAGGTGTCGGAGCCGATGGTCAAGGTGGGCATCCTCGCCCCCAAGGATTACGTCGGCACCATCATGGAGCTCTGCCAGAGCCGCCGCGGCGCCCTGCTCGGCATGGAGTACCTCGGCGAGGACCGCGTCGAACTGCGGTACACGATGCCGCTCGGTGAGATCGTGTTCGACTTCTTCGACCACCTGAAGAGCCGCACGCAGGGGTACGCATCGCTCGACTACGAGCCCTCCGGCCAGCAGGCCGCGGATCTCGTGAAGGTCGACATCCTCCTGCAGGGCGACCAGGTCGACGCGTTCAGCGCCATCGTCCACCGCGAGAAGGCGTACGCCTACGGTGTGCTCATGACCGAGCGGCTGAAGAAGCTCATCCCGCGCCAGCAGTTCGAGGTGCCGATCCAGGCCGCCATCGGTGCGCGGATCATCGCCCGCGAGTCGGTCCGTGCCATGCGCAAGGACGTCCTGGCCAAGTGCTACGGCGGTGACATCACCCGCAAGCGCAAGCTCCTCGAGAAGCAGAAGGAGGGCAAGAAGCGGATGAAGATGGTCGGCAAGGTCGAGGTGCCTCAGGAGGCGTTCATCGCAGCGCTCTCCGGGGACGTGGAGACGAAGGACAAGAAGTGAACGCACGACGCAGTTCGTTCGAGGATGAGGCGGTCGACTACGCGGCCGTCGGCGCCACCCAGCGGACCGACCTCATGCAGTACCCGCCGGAGGGCTACGTGCCGTCGGAGGACGAATTCCGCCTCGGGAGCGGTGAGGAGCGGTTCGCCCTCGCGAGCAGCGCCCTCCTCACCTGGGGACTGCACCGCTCGAGCGGCGTGGAGATCTCCGAGGTGCACCCCGGCACGGGCGTGCAGTACGGCGGCATCGCCTTCGCCGAGGACGGTACGCCGCTGGAACCCATCGAGACGCACCAAGAGCAGCGCTTCGCCGAGGACGGCACGCCGTTCATCACGCCGGGCACGACGGTCGTCTTCGCCGGCACCGTCGGCGGGGAACCGCTCGTCGGGCCGCATCGCGTCATCTCCGTCACCGAGGAGCCGGGTCACGTGAGCCTGGCCATCGGCACGATGGAGGGCGATCCGGAGAGCGGTGAGCAGTCCTTCACGATCGAGCAGCGCGAGGACGACTCCGTCTGGATCGTCGTGCGCTCGTTCTTCCGCCCGACGAAGGGTGCCGCGAAGCTCGTCGGCTCCAAGCGCCGCCGCAAGACCATGAACGACGCCTACCTCCGCGCACTCCTGCCGTCGCGCGGCGTCTGAGCGACGGACCGTGCCGAGCGCCCTCCCACTCGCCGATCCGGCCCCGTCCGACGGACTCCTCCCGGAGACGGCGGCCGTCGGTGCCCACGAACGCAACTTCGGGGTCTACCTGCACGTCCCGTTCTGCCGGGTCAGATGCGGCTACTGCGACTTCAACACCTACACGGCGACCGAGCTCCGAGGCGCGAAGCAATCGGACTACGCCGACGAGGCGGTCGCGGAACTCCGCTTCGGCAAGTCCGTCCTGGCGTCGTCGACCGTCCCCGACCGACCGGTATCGACCGTGTTCTTCGGTGGCGGGACACCGACCCTCCTTCCCGCTGACGACCTGGTCCGGATGCTCCGCGGCGTGACGGACAACTTCGACCTCGCGCTCGGCGCCGAAGTGACGACCGAGGCGAACCCCGACTCCGTCGACGCCGCCTATCTCCGCACGCTCGCCGAAGCCGGATTCACCCGGGTGTCCTTCGGGATGCAGTCCGCGGTGCCGAGTGTGCTCGCCACCCTCGAGCGCACGCACGATCCGGCTCGGGTGCCGCTCGTCGTGCAGTGGGCCCGCGAGGCCGGCCTCGGCGTCAGCCTGGACCTCATCTACGGGACGCCGGGGGAGACCCTGGCCGACTGGCGCGTCTCACTCGAGACGGCGATCGCCTGCGCTCCGGACCACGTGTCGGCCTATTCGCTCATCGTCGAACCCGGGACGAAACTCGCGCGCCAGATCCGCTCGGGCGTGGTGGGGACCCCCGACGAAGACCTGCAGGCCGACATGTACGAGCTCGCCGACGATCTCCTTACCGAGGCCGGCTACGGCTGGTACGAGGTCAGCAACTGGGCGACCGACGACACGCACCGCTCCCGGCACAACCTCTCCTACTGGACCGGCGAGGACTGGTGGGGTGTCGGCCCGGGCTCGCACAGTCACGTCGGCGGGGTGCGCTGGTGGAACGTCAAGCACCCGGCGGCCTACGCCCAGCGGATCGCGGCGGGGGAGTCGCCGGCCGCCGGCCGGGAGACCCTGGACGACGAGACGCGGGAACTCGAACGCATCCTGCTGCTCACCCGCACGCGGGACGGCATCCCGATCCGGACGCTCGCCCCCGAGGCTCGCACGGCGGTGGCCGGGCTCATCGCCGAGGAACTGGTCGACGCACGGCAGGCCTTGCTCGGACGGCTGGAGCTCACGCGCCGCGGACGGCTCCTCGCCGACGCGGTCGTCCGCCGTCTGGTCGGCGACTGACCCTGCCCGAGGCGCAGAACAGCCCCGCCCGGCGGACCGGACGGGGCTGTTCTCTTGCGACTCGACGGATCAGGCCTTGATGAACTGGATCGTGAGCGGGTAGCTGTACAGCTCGCCCTTGTTCGCCTTGATCGCGGCGATGATGCTGAACACGATCACGACGACGTACACGGCGATGATGATGAACAGACCCACGACGACGATCGTCAGGATCGAGCCGACCACCAGCGCGATCAGCATCGTCAGCTGGAAGTTCAGCGCGGTGAGCGTGTGCGCCTTGATGAACGGGCCGCGGTCCTTGAGGACCAGGTAGCCGATCAGCGGCGGGATGAATCCGAAGAAGATCCCACCGATGTGGATGAGCGTCGACCAGAGCTTCTCGTCCGACGGGCTCATGGGCTGAGCGGCGGCGTACGGCTGCTGGTACTGCGGGGCGCCTGCGGGCGGCGGCGGGTAGGAGCCTGCAGCGGGCGGCGGCGGCGCGTAGCCACCGGCGGGCGGGGGCGGGTAGGCGCCTGCGGGCGGCTGCTGCGGAGCTGCGGGAGGGGGCGTCGCGCCGTCTCCTGCAGGCGGAACCGACCCGCCCTTCGCTGGGTCGACGGGCGGCTGAGCGTTCGGATCGGACATCTTCGCACCTTTCACGGAGAGTGATATTCAATTGGTCCAGCTGAGCGTATCGCACCAGGTGTTGCTCATCAGGGACCCACGCCTGCGGCCAACGGTATTCCCGCGGCACAGGGCCGCGCAAGGGACGGCTGCGCGGAGGCCACGATATGATTGGCAGTCAGGGTCTTCGAGTGCTGATGGTCGGTGCTCCGAGGTGGATGACGGGAGGAGATCGAGATGGTGTCGGATCGCGGTCTCGAAGTGCTCCGCGTCATCGTGCAGGACTACGTCGCCTCGCGTGAGCCCGTCGGTTCCAAGACGATCGTCGACCGCCACTCCTTCGGGGTCTCCGCAGCCACCATCCGCAACGACATGGCGCAGCTCGAGGACGAAGAGCTCATCGCCGCTCCCCACACCTCTTCCGGCCGGGTGCCGACCGACAAGGGCTACCGGATGTTCGTCGACCACCTGGCCGACCGCCGTCCGCTCAACAACGCCCAACGGACGGCGATCGAGACCTTCCTCGGCGCGTCCGGCGACCTCGATGAGGTCCTGCACCGCACGGTGCGGCTGCTGTCGCAGCTGACGAACCAGGTCGCGCTCGTCCAGTACCCGATGTTCTCCCGGGCACGTGTTCGGCATCTCGAATTGGTGAGCGTCACCCCGAACCGTGTGCTCGCGGTCATCATCCTCGACAACGGCCGCGTCGAGCAGCGGCTCATCGAGACCGAGAGCCCGGTCGACGACGACCTCATCTCGCGGCTCCGCTCGCTGTGCAACGAGGCGGTCGCGGGCCGTCCACTCCTCGACGCCCACGACGCGATCGGCGACGTCCCCGCCGACATCGCCGACCTCGACCGCGCGGCCGCCGTCCGCATCGTCGACGCGGTGCGCGAGCAGCTGTCGGCGCAGCGCCAGGACCGCCTCGTCATGGCCGGCGCCGCCAACCTCGCCCGCACCGAGGACGACTTCCCCGGCAGCATCTATCCGGTCCTGGACGCCATCGAGCAGCAGGTCGTGCTGCTCCGGCTCTTCGGTGAGATGGAGTCCGAGCGCGACAGCGTGGTCGCCAGCATCGGGCGGGAGAACGCGTCGTTCGGCCTCGAGACCACGAGTGTCCTCGCCGGGAACTACCGTTCCTCTGGTGGCGAAATCGCCCGGCTCGGCGTCCTCGGCCCCACGAGAATGGACTACGCGAGCAACATGGCTGCGGTCCGCGCCGTCGCCAGGTACCTCTCGCGCATCCTCGACGCCGAGTGACGCATCCTCGTCGCGTCCCCCAACACCTTCCGCACCTCGAACGAAAGGCCCTCAGTGGCTGACTACCCCGACCACTACGCAGCACTCGGTGTCGCCAAGGAGGCGACGCCCGAAGAGATCAAGAAGGCGTACCGCCGCCTCGCACGCGAACTGCACCCCGACGTGAACCCGGGTTCCGACGCCTCGGAACGGTTCAAGGAGGTCACGCACGCCTACGACGTGCTGAGCGACCCCAAGCAACGCCAGCAGTACGACCTCGGTCCGCAGGCGGGTGGGTTCGGTGGCGGCGACGCCGGGTTCGGCGGCTTCGGCGACATCTTCGACACCTTCTTCGGCGGGGGCGGCCAGCAGCGCGGACCCAAGTCCCGTCGCGCACGCGGGGAGGACGCCCTGTTGCGCGTCGAGCTCGACCTCGACGAGGTCATCTTCGGCACCCACCGCGACCTCGAGGTCGACACCGCCGTGCTCTGCAGCACCTGCAACGGCTCCTGCTGCCAGCCCGGCACCTCACCGGTGACCTGCGACATCTGTCACGGCACCGGCTCCATCCAGCGGGCCGTCCGCTCGCTGCTCGGCAACGTCATGACCTCGGCGCCCTGCGGCACCTGCCGCGGCTACGGCACGATCATCGCGACCCCGTGCGTCACCTGCCAGGGTCAGGGTCGGCTCCGTGCTCGCCGCACCGTCTCGGTCGACATCCCGGCCGGTGTCGACACCGGTCTGCGTCTGCAGATGCCGGGGAGCGGCGAGGTGGGCCCGGCCGGCGGCCCGAACGGCGACCTCTACCTCGAGATGAAGGTCAAGCACCACGACGTCTTCAGCCGCGACGGCGACGACCTGTTGTGCACGCTCGAAGTCCCGATGACCGACGCCATCCTCGGCCGCCAGGTCACCGTCCACGCGCTCGACGGCGACGTCGAGGTCGAGCTGCGACCGGGCGTGCAGAGCTCGGAGGTCATCACGGTCAAGGACCGCGGCGTCACCCGCCTCCGCGGGAACAGCCGGGGCGACCTCAAGATAGGCGTCCAGGTCGTCACCCCGACGAAGCTCGACCACCGCGAACGCGAGCTGATCAAGAGCTTCGCCTCGGGACGACGCCAGGGTGCTCCGGCGCTCGCGCAGTTCCAGCAGGGCCTGTTCGCGAAGATCCGCGACCGCTTCCACGGCGTCGGTTGAGATGAGTTCGCTGTACCTCCGCGAGGATCTCGAATCGACCGGTGTCGGCGACTCGGTGACCCTCCGCGGGCCCGAGGCGAAGCACGCCGTCGCCGTGAGCAGGCTGCGGGTCGGCGAGACCACCTCGATCGGCAACGGCCGGGGCCTGATCGCGACCGGACCGGTCGTGCGAAGCGAGCCGGGCGAGTTGGAGATCCGCGTCGAATCGGTCGTGGTGCACCCGGAGAACCGTCCCGGGCTCGTCCTCGTGCAGGCGCTGGCTAAGGGCGATCGCGACGAACTCGCCATCCAGGCGGCGACCGAGCTGGGTGTCGACCGCATCGTCCCCTGGAGCGCCGAGCGCAGCATCTCCAGGTGGCAGGGCGACAAAGCGGTCAAGGGCCGTGCGCGCTGGCAGCTCATCGTGCGCGAGGCGTCGAAGCAGTCGATCCGCGCCCGGGTGCCCGAGGTGGCCGAGGTCGTCGACACCCGAGGACTCTCGGCGATCGTCGCCGGCCGGACCGTCCTCGTGCTCGAACCCAGCGCGGCACTCGCGCTCTCGGAGCTCGACCCGTCGGCACTGCTCGCCGAGGAACTCGTCCTCGTCGTCGGTCCGGAGGGCGGCATCTCGCCGGCGGAGCGAGAGCGGCTCGAAGCGGCCGGCGCGATCGAGGTCCGGATCGGCTCCGGCGTCCTGCGCACCTCGACGGCAGGGCCTGCGGCGATCGCCGCGCTCAACGTGTTGCTCGGTCGGTGGTGACGATCCACCAGCCCGCGCATGAGGCCGCCACGAACCTTAGACTGGTGGACATGAGTGAAGCACCGTCGGTATTCAGCCGCATCGTGTCGGGGGAGATCCCGACGACCCTCCTCGCCGAGACCGATCGGGTGATCGCGTTCGCCGACATCGCACCGCAGGCGCCCGTGCACCTCCTCGTCGTCCCGAAGACCGCCGAGTACCGCGACGTCGTGGAGTTGGCCGCTGGCGACCCTTCCTTGCTCGCTGAGATGGTCGAGGTGGCGTCGTCGCTTGCGAAGGAGCACACGGGTGGCGAGTTCCGACTCGTCTTCAACACCGGCGAGTCCGCCGGGCAGACGGTCTTCCACGTGCACGCGCATGTCCTCGGCGGTTCCCTGCAGGAGGGCACCCTTGGCGGAGCCTGAGTCCTCGAACCCAGACCGACCCGCCGCTGCGCGGACGGATGAGGTCGAGCACGTCCTCCTGGTGGACGGGCTCGCCATGGTCCGTCTCCTCGGCCCACAGGACCGCCTCCTGACGACCGTCGAGCGTGAACACCCCGGTGTCTCGGTGCACGTGCGCGGCAATGAGATCACCATCACCGGCCCGGCGCCGCAGGCCGACGCCGCCAGACGACTCGTAGAGGAACTCATCACCATGGTCCGAGAAGGACACGACCCGGGGCCGGCGGAGGTCAGCACCTCCGCCCGCATGCTCGGGCAGGACGGCTCGGCCTCCCCGTCGGAGGTGCTCGGGCAGGTCATCCTCACCTCGCGTGGCAAGACGATCAAGGCGAAGACCGTCGGGCAGCGGGCGTACGTGGACGCGATCGACGAGAACACGATCGTGTTCGGCATCGGCCCCGCTGGTACCGGCAAGACGTACCTCGCGATGGCGAAGGCGGTGCAGGCTCTGCAGCGCAAGGAGGTCAACCGGATCATCCTGACGCGCCCGGCCGTCGAGGCCGGCGAGCGACTCGGGTACCTCCCGGGCACGTTGACGGACAAGATCGACCCGTATCTGCGTCCGCTCTACGACGCGCTCAACGAGATGATGGACCCGGAGATCGTCCCGAAGCTCCTCGCGGCCGGGACGATCGAGGTCGCACCGCTCGCCTACATGCGTGGCCGGACCCTCAACGACTCGTTCATCGTCCTCGACGAGGCGCAGAACACCACGCCCGAGCAGATGAAGATGTTCCTCACCCGGCTCGGGTTCGGGTCCAAGATCGTCGTGACCGGCGACGTCACGCAGATCGACCTGCCCACCGGTGCGTCCGGCTTGCGGCTCGTCACCCGCGTGCTCAAGGACGTCGACGACATCCACTTCGCCCACCTCACGAGCGAGGACGTCGTCCGCCACACCCTCGTCGGTCGGATCGTCGACGCCTACGGCGAGTACGACGCCGTCCGACAGGCGCAGCGGTTCGAGCGCGAGCAGGCCGCCGAGTTCGCCAACCGTGCCGAGCGTCGCGGCGCAGCCAGAGACCACCAGCCGAAGCGAGGACGCTCATGACCATCGAGATCAACAACGAGTCCGGTGTCGCCGTCGACGAATCGCGCATCCTCGCCCTGGCGTCGTTCGCGCTCGACGCGATGCACGTGAGCCCCGATGCCGAACTCGCCATCGTGCTGGTCGACGAGGGCGCAATGGAGCAGTTGCACGTCCAGTGGATGGACGAGCCGGGACCGACCGACGTCCTGAGCTTCCCGATGGACGAGCTCCGTCCCGGCACCGAGGAGAACCCGACGCCGCCCGGGTTGCTCGGCGACATCGTGCTCTGCCCGCAGGTCGCCGAGACGCAGGCCGCCGCCGCGAAGCACTCGACGATGGACGAACTCCAGCTCCTGACCTGCCACGGTGTGCTCCACCTGCTCGGGTACGACCACGCGGAGCCCGACGAGGAGAAGGAGATGTTCGGTATCCAGCGGGACATCCTCCTCGCCTTCGCGCTCCAGGAGAGACGACGCACCAGCTGATGTCTCTCGTCGCCGTCTTCGTCATCGTCGCGTTCCTGCTCGTCGCGTTCGCGGGTCTCATGGCCGCAGCCGACGCCGCGATCGGCGTCCAGTCGGGCGCGGACATCCTCGACCTGGCAGAGGGCGCCCGCTCGGGATCCGCGCTCCGCGCCATCGCAGCCGATCCGGGTGCGCACGTCAACGCGATCAACTTCATCCGGATCCTGGCCGAGACCACGGCCGCCGTCCTCGTCACCCTCGCACTGGCCTCGTCGATCGACGAGTTGTGGGTCGTCCTCGTCCTCGCGGTCGTCATCATGACCGGGACCTCCTTCGTGCTCGTCGGCGCGAGCCCCCGAGGCGTCGGGCGGACCCACGCGAGCGCAGTGCTGCGCTTCAGCGCTCCCGCCATCCGCGCCGCACGCGTGGTCCTCGGCCCGGTCGCGAACGTCCTCGTCTCCCTGGGCAACCGGGTGACCCCGGGGCTGCCCCGTTCGGTCTCCTTCACCTCGGAGGAGCAACTGCTGAGCATGGTCGACGAGGCCGCGGCGCACTCGGTCCTCGAGGAGGACGACCGCGAGCTCATCCACTCGATCTTCGAGTTCAACGAGACGCTCGTCCGCGAGGTGATGATCCCGCGCACCGACCTCGTGAGTCTGCAGCGCGATCTCAGCGTCCGCGAGGCGCTCGAGGTGTTCCTGGAGACGGGGATCTCGAGGGCGCCCGTCAGCGACGGCGACATCGACGACCTGGTCGGCATCCTGTACCTGAAGGACCTGGTGCGGGCGATGTTCGGTGGCGACGGCGTCACCGAGGTGGGCTCGATCGAGCCGCTCCTGCGGCCGGCGAGCTTCGTACCCGAGTCCAAGAAGGCCGATTCGCTCCTGCAGCAGATGCAGAAGGAGTCCAACCACATCGCGATGGTCGTCGACGAGTACGGCGGCATCTCCGGTCTCGTCACCCTCGAGGACCTCATCGAGGAACTCGTCGGCGACATCTCCGACGAGTACGACACCGACACCCCCGAGATCACCGATCTGCACGACGGACGGTTCCGGGTCGATGCGCGTCTCCCGGTCGACGAGCTGGGGGAGTTGTTCGGCCTCGAACTCGACGACGACGACGTCGACTCCGTCGGCGGGCTCCTCGCGAAGGCCCTCGGTCGGCTGCCCGTCGTCGGATCGACGGTGTCGACCAACGGCCTCGAACTCACCGCCGAGCGCGTCGAGGGGCGGCGGGGACGCATCCTCACCGTCATCGCCCAGCGCGACGACCAGCTGCAGGACGCCCAGCAGGCGTCCACCGACCACCGGGAGCACCCATGAACGACACCACCCCTCCGTCCGACTTCCGAGCGGGGTTCGTGTCCTTCGTCGGGCGTCCGAACGTCGGCAAGTCCACGCTGACCAACGCCCTCGTCGGTGAGAAGGTCGCGATCACGAGCTCGAAGCCGCAGACCACGCGTCGCGCGATCCGCGGGGTCGTGCACCGCGACCACGGCCAGCTCATCGTCGTCGACACCCCCGGCATCCACCGCCCGCGCACCCTGCTCGGCCAGCGGCTGAACGACCTCGTGCAGTCCACCCTCTCCGACGTCGACGTCATCGGGTTCTGCATCCCCGCCAACGAGAAGCTCGGTCCCGGCGACCGCTTCATCAACGAGTCGCTCGACGGCTTCCCGCGCGCCAAGAAGGTGGCGATCGTCACGAAGACCGACACCGCCAGCCGGACGACGATCGCCGAGCAGTTGCTCGCGATCTCGGAGCTCCGGGACTGGGACGCGGTCATCCCGCTGTCCGCGGTGACCGACGACCAGCTCGACATCCTCGTCACCGAGGTGACGAAGCTCATGCCGCTCTCGGAACGCCTCTACCCGACCGAGGCCACCACCGACGAGACCGTCGTCGACCGCGTGTCCGAGCTCATCCGTGAAGCCGCGCTCGAGGGTGTCCAGGACGAGCTGCCCCACTCGCTCGCCGTGACCATCGACGACATGATCCCGCGAGAGGGGACCGACCTGCTCGACATCTACGCGAACGTGTTCGTGGAGCGCGACAGCCAGAAGGCGATCATCATCGGGAAGGGCGGCTCCAGGCTCCGCGACGTCGGGGCCCGGGCGCGCGCCGGGATCGAGCCACTCGTCGGATCAAGGGTCTTCCTGTCCATCCGCGTCAAGGTCGCGAAAGACTGGCAGCGCGACCCGAAACTGCTCGGTCGCCTGGGATTCTGACCCGGATCCACTCGACCGTCGGCGATGTGCACCCGCGCGGATCCGAGTGGGAGTCCTCCGTTACCTGAACGTGACTTGCGTGTCCGCTTTGGGCCCGCTGTGGAACCCGTCGTCTGGCCAACGGGCTCTGCAGCGCGCGGACATACTGGTCCTCGGGGTCGCGAGAAGGAGTCCGAGTGTTCGACTGGTTGCTGGCCATCAGGCTGGATCGTCCGGAGCTCCTCGTCTGGGTCGGCGGTGCCGCCGTCCTTCTGGCGATCCTCCTGTTGACCGGGCGCCGAACGGTTCGCGGCTGGCTGACGATGCTGCTCGTGGCGAGCGGTGGGGCGCTCCTCGCCTATGCCACGGCCTGGTTGCTCGGTGACGTGTTCGACGTCTTCGGGATCGAACTGACGCCGGTCACCCGTGCGTGGGCGGCGGTCGGGTTCGCCGGTGCCGCCCTCGCGATCGCCGCGATCGTGCGGACCCGGGCGTGGCGGGTCGTCGTGGCAAGCCTCGCGGTCCCGGTCTTCCTGCTCATCGGGGCGGTCGGCGTGAACCAGGACTTCGGTGAGTTCGCGACGGTGCGGGCGGCGCTGGGGATCAGCCCGTACCAGTCGTTCTCGGCCCTGCCTGCCGCCCGGGGGACGACGACGACGTGGCAGCGACCCGCCGATCTGCCGAGCGGCGGGCGGGTCGAACACGTGGACATCCCGGCGACGACCTCCGGGTTCGCCCACCGGGACGCGCTCGTCTACCTGCCACCGGCCGCCCTGGCCGCACACCCGCCGGCACTGCCGGTCATCGAGGCGTTCAGCGGTCAGCCGGGAGAGCCTGCCGACCTGTTCGCGTCGGCTGGGATCGCCGGGATCCTCGACCGCTTCGCCGCCTCGCATGCGGGTCTCGCACCGATCGTGGTCGTGCCCGACCAGCTCGGTGCTCCGGACCGCAACCCGATGTGCGTCGACGGGCAGCTCGGCAACTCGGCGAGCTACCTCACGGTCGACGTCCCCGCGTGGATCTCGGCGCACCTCCCGGTGTCCGCATCGCGGACGGACTGGTTCATCGCCGGCTTCTCGCAGGGAGGGACCTGTTCCATCCAGCTCGGCGCCGCGCACCCCGAACGCTACGGCGGCATCCTCGACATCTCGGGGGAGGTCGTCCCGTCCATCGGACCGACGACGATCGCACAGGGCTTCGGCGGGTCGGCGACGGCGTACGAGGCTGCAGCCCCCTCCGCGATCCTCGCCGCACACACCCCGTACGCGGACACCGTCGGTGTCTTCGGCTACGGCAGCGACGACAGCCGCTACGGTCCCGGCGTCCGGCGGGTCGCCGCGATGGCCTCGGCCGCCGGCATGCGGACGACGACCTTCGTCTCCGACGGGACGGCGCACGACTGGCACACCGTGCACACGGTGTTCGAGCGAGCGCTCCCCGTGATCGCCGCACGATTCGGGCTCGCCTGATGCGCGCGGGGAGGGCGACGCCGTTCGGTCGACTCGTGACCGGCGTGATCCGATCGGTGCCGATGAGCATCGGGATCACGGCGCTGGTGCTCGTGGTCAGTGCGTTCGTGTGGCGGACGCCGCCGGTGGCGACGCCGGCCTGGCGGTCGGCGATCCGTGAGGCGGCGGGCGTGGGGTACGAGCAGGTCGTGGTCGACGGGCACTGGTGGGCACTCCTGACCGGCGCCCTGGGAACCGACGGGGTGCTCGGGCTCCTCGCCTTCCTGCTGATCGGCGTCCCCGCACTGGTGCTCGCCGAGCGACGGTTCGGCGCAGCCAAGACGCTCCTGGCGGTGCTCGTGACCGCGGTCGCCGGGAACGCGCTCGCCATCGGGCTCCAACTCCTGGGCACGCTCGGCGGCGAGTTCTGGAGCGGCGAGGTCGCCCGCATCGTGGCCTTCGACCCCGTGGCCGGCGCGCTCGGCGCCCTCGCCGCGTCGAGTGCGTTCCACGGGCCGCTCTGGCGTCGGCGGATCCGCGCGTTCGTCGTCGTCGGTGCGCTGATCGTGCTGCTGTACTCGGGACTCCCGCAGGATCTCGCGCGACTGTTTGCAGCGCTGGTCGGCGTCCTGCTCGGGATCGTGCTCGCCGGGGCCACCCCGTCGGTGCGACGCGTGCGGAGCTCGCACCACGAGACCCGGGTGCTCCTGGCGTCAGTGGTCGCGATGATGGGCGTCGGACCGCTCATCACCTTCCTGTCCGGCCGGCACCTCGGTCCGCTCGCGCCGCTCGTGCTCCTGCTCGAACAGAACATCCCGGACGCCGGACAGGTCATCGGGCAATGCCGCACGGTCGGCGTGTCAGCACAGTGCCTGCGCGACCTCACGCTGGTGCGCGTCGACGGCTTCGGAGCGGTGCTCCTGTCGGTGGTCCCCATGATCGCCCTGCTCTTCGCGGCGTGGGGCCTGCTCCGCGGCAGACGGTTCGCGGTCTGGTTCGCCACGGCGATCATGGTGTCCTTCGCCGTCCTGAGTGCGCTGTCGCTCGGGGCGGGGGTGCGACTCCACCCGACGGGACACCCCTCGTCGTTGCTCGGGACGGGGCACGGTGCGCAGCAGCGGTCCGTCGAGATCGCGATAGCACTGTGGGCGGCGATCCTGCTGCCGCTCGTCGTGGCGGCGCTCCTGGTCGTGCTCCGTCGTGGGTTCCCCGTGCGGGCCACCCGACGCAGCGCCTGGGGGTATCTCGCCCTGGTCGGCGCGTCGTGGGTCGTGCTCGCCGCGCTCTTCGTCGTCGTCGCCCTGCTGCAACCCGGAGGATTCTCGCCGAGGCCCGACGTGTGGGAGGTCCTCCGCGCGGCGCCGGAGCGTTTCGTCCCCGCCGCGTACCTGCGGAACGTCCTCCCGGGCTTCGTGCCGGTCGCGCCGCTCACCGGCGTGGTGTTCCACGCCGTCGGACCCGTCTGGTGGAGCATCATCCTGCTCGGCGCGGTCTGGCCGCTGAGCCGGGTCGCGAACGCCATCGCGCCGGCCGACGAGCGCCGCCTGCGCGAGCTCCTGGCCGAGGGCAGCGACTCCATCGGGCACATGGCCACCTGGCCGGGCAACCTCACCTGGTTCGACCCGGAGCGCAACGCTGGCATCGCCTATCGGATCGTCGCCGGGGTCGCGGTCACCACGGGCGGATTCTTCGGGATGCACCGCCACGAGCAGGGGGTGCTCGAGCGGTTCATCGAGCACTGTGAGGACTCGGGCCTGACGGTGGCGTTGTACAGCGTGGACGAGCAGACCGCAGGAGCGCTCCACCGGATCGGTTGGCGCACCGTGCAGGTCGCCGAGGAGACGGTCCTGCACCCGCAGGGCTGGAGCATGGTCGGCAAGCGCTGGCAGGACATCAGATCCTCCGTGAACCGAGCCGATCGTGCGGGGATCACCGCTGTCTGGTCGACCTACGGGGCGCTCGGCGTCGGGCTCGCGGCGCAGATCGCCGAGATCTCCGAGGAGTGGGTCGCCGAGCGGAAGCTGCCCGAGATGGGGTTCACCCTCGGTGGGATCGACGAGCTCGTCGACGAGGAGGTCCGGCTCCTGCTCGCGGTCGACGAGCAAGGACGGCTGCACGGTGTCACGAGCTGGCTCCCGGTCCGACGCGACGGTGAGCTGGTCGGTTGGACCCTCGACTTCATGCGGCGTCGGACGGACGGCATGAACGGCGTCATGGAGTTCCTCATCGCCGAGGCCGCCGCGCGGTTCAAGGCGGACGGCATCGAGGAGATGAGCCTCTCCGGAGCTCCGCTCGCGCGCTCGAGGAGCGCCGAGCAGCCGGAGACGGACGGGATCGACCGGGTCCTGACCTACCTCGGGAACGTGCTCGAGCCCGTGTACGGGTTCCGCTCGCTCCTCGCCTTCAAGGGGAAGTTCCAGCCGGAGGAGCGTCCGCTCGTCCTCGGCTACGCGGACCCGCTGACCCTGCCGGCGATCGGCATCGCGGTCGGGCGCGCGTACCTCCCGGACGTGTCCGTGCGAGACCTCGCCTCGTTGGTCGCCTGATCGGCCGCGCGGAGGAGTGCTATGCTGACGACGTGTTCTCCGGTCTGCTCCTCCTTAGCTGCCGCGACGAGTCCTAGTTCCAGGCCTCCCTCGTCGCGGAGTTCGTCATTGGCTCACCCCCAATCCCACGAGGAGATCCCAGGATCATGAAGAACACCCAGACCCCATCAGGCATGCCGGTCCATCGCTACCGCGCCTACCAGGACCAGTTCGACGTCTCGCTGCCCGATCGCACGTGGCCTGACCGACGGATCACCGAGGCCCCGCGCTGGTGCGCCGTCGACCTCCGCGACGGCAACCAGGCCCTCATCGACCCGATGAGCCCCGAGCGCAAGCGCATCATGTTCGACCTGCTCGTGAAGATGGGCTACAAGGAGATCGAGGTCGGGTTCCCGAGCGCGAGCCAGACCGACTTCGACTTCGTCCGCAGCCTCATCGACGAGGGTGCGATCCCCGAGGACGTCACCATCCAGGTGCTGACCCAGGCACGCGACCACCTCATCGAACGCACCTACGAGTCGCTGCGCGGCGCGAAGCAGGCGATCGTGCACCTGTACAACTCGACGAGCATCCTGCAGCGCGACGTCGTGTTCCGCAGCGACAAGCAGGGCATCATCGACCTCGCCCTCCACGGCGCCCGGAAGTGTCGCGAGATGGAGTCGACCGTTCCCGGGACACAGATCTACTACGAGTACTCGCCGGAGAGCTACACCGGTACCGAGCTCGAGTTCGCCGTCGACATCTGCAACCAGGTGGTCGAGGTCCTCGAGGCGACCCCCGACCGCAAGGTCATCATCAACCTGCCGTCGACGGTCGAGATGGCCTCGCCGAACGTCTACGCGGACTCGATCGAGTGGATGAGCCGCAACCTGGCCAACCGCGAGAACATCATCATCTCGCTGCACCCGCACAACGACCGCGGGACCGCGATCGCGGCAGCCGAGCTCGGCTACCTGGCCGGTGCCGACCGGATCGAGGGGTGCCTCTTCGGGAACGGCGAGCGCACCGGCAACGTCGACCTCGTCGCGCTCGGCATCAACATGTTCACGCAGGGTGTCGACCCGCAGATCGACTTCAGCGACATCGACGAGGTCAAGCGGACGGCCGAGCACTGCAACCAGCTGCCGGTGCACGAGCGGAGCCCGTGGGCGGGCGACCTCGTCTTCACGGCCTTCAGCGGTTCGCACCAGGACGCGATCAAGAAGGGCTTCGAGGCGATGTCCGTCGACGCCGTCTCCCAGGGAAAGGACGTCGCCGACCTCGAATGGGCCGTGCCGTACCTGCCCGTCGATCCGCAGGACCTCGGGCGCAGCTACGAAGCGGTCATCCGCGTGAACTCGCAGTCGGGCAAGGGCGGCGTCGCCTACCTGCTCAAGACCGATCACGCGATCGACCTGCCGCGTCGCCTGCAGATCGAGTTCTCCGGCGTCGTCCAGGCGAAGACCGACGCCGAGGGCGGCGAGGTGACGAGCGGCCAGATCTGGTCGATCTTCCAGGACGAGTACCTTCCGGCAACGGTCGCGGACGCGAAGTGGGGTCGGTTCGAACTGCAGTCCACGAAGACGTCGAGCGACCTCACCGGCACCGTGGTCCTCGAGGTCGCCCTTCGCGACGGCGAGCAGGTCGAGGAGCGCACCTCGACCGGCAACGGCCCGATCGCGGCCTTCCTCAACCTGCTCTCCGGGCGCGGCATCGAGGTCACGCTGTACGACTACGTCGAGCACACGCTGAGCGCCGGAGGCGACGCCGAGGCGGCCGCCTACGTCGAGCTCCAGGTGAACGACCAGCGCCTCTGGGGCGTCGGCATCGACGGCGACATCGCGACGGCCTCGCTCAAGGCAGTTGTCTCGGCGGTCAACCGGGCCGTGCGCACGCAGGTCGAGGCGCGGGAACTGGCCTCCATCTGACGATCCCGCTGCGCCGGGTCGGCCTTCGGGTCGGCCCGGCGCAGCGCTGTCCTCCGGTGTACACCCGGAGGATGATCTTCCCGCGGGAGGACGGGGTGACCGGCCGCCAGGTCGTACGGTTGGGGGATGCTCCGCTCGCTCCGACCCGGCCAACTGGCCCTCGACATCGCGCTGCCCTCGGTGCTGTTCCTCGTCACGTTCGCGGCATACGCCGCTCGGCCGACCCAGTACGTCATCGTCCTACTCGGCATGTGCGTGGCGCTCGCCCTCCGCCGCCTGGCTCCCGGGATCTCCCTCGCCGTCGCCTGGGTCGCGGCGCTGGCGCAGATGCTGCTCCTCCTGGCACCAGATCCCGCGAACTTCGCGATCCCGGTCGTGCTCTACGCGGCGGCGAGTTACGGCGGACGGGCCCTGCGCTGGATCTCCTTCGCCTCCGCGTTCGTCGGAGCCGCGCTCATCGCGTTCTATGTGATCGTCGTCCCGAGCTGGACCTCCAACATCTCCGCTGAGATCAGCACCTTCGGTCTGGCGAACGACCTGACACCGGTCGCGCAGGTGACGGTCGGGCTGTTCATGTTCCTCGCGTTCGCCGCCTTCTTCGGCCTCGCTTGGACCGCAGGTGTCCTCATGCGCACCTGGCGGCTCGCCCGCGAGAGCCGACAGGCGCAGCTCCTGGCCGAGCGCGACGTCGCGGTCGAGCAGGAGCGCAACCGGATCGCGCGCGACATGCACGACGTGGTGGCACACTCCCTCGCCGTGGTCATCGCGCAGGCCGACGGTGCCCGATATGCGCTGGCCGCAGACCCGGACTCGGCCGACCAGGCGTTGCGGACGATCTCGAGCATCTCCCGCGAGGCCCTCGCCGACGTCCGGGTGTTGCTCGCGCAATTGCGATTCCAACAGACCGAGGGCCCGCAGCCGGTCATGGCCGACCTCGACCGGCTCTACGAGCAGTTGCGAGGAGCCGGACTGGACGTGGTGGTCCAGAGCCACGGTCAGGAACGACCGGTGGCGACCGGTTCGCAGCTCGCCGTCTACCGGATCATCCAGGAAGCGCTCACGAACGCGCTCCGACACGGCGACCATCGGGGGCCGATCGACGTCCACCTCGACTGGACCGGACCCGAGCTGCAGCTCTGGGTCGTCAACCGGGCCAAGGTCGAACCGCCGAAGGCCGGCACGGGGCACGGACTCGCCGGGATGAACGAGCGCGCTACGCTGGCAGGCGGCAGGTTCGGGACGACCCTGGTGGACGGTCTCTTCACCGTCTACGCATCGATCCCGTACGCGACGGTGGGAGTGACGAGATGACCGATCCGAGTGATGCGACGGCAGCGGGGGCGATCACGATCGCGCTGGTCGACGACCAGGCGCTGTTCCGAGGCGGGATCCGCATGCTCATCGGTTCGCAGCCGGACCTCCGCGTCGTCGGCGAGGCCTCCGATGGGCGTCAAGCGGTCGAGCTGGCCGCACGGACACGTCCGCAGGTCATCCTCATGGACGTCCGCATGCCGGTCATGGACGGGATCGAGGCGACGAAGACGATCCTGGCTGAGGCGGACGCGCGCGGGGGCGAGCGGCCTCGGATCGTCGTGCTGACCACCTTCGACCTCGACGAGGCGGCCGCGACGGCCATCCGAGCCGGCGCGAGCGGGTTCCTGCTCAAGGACGCGGAGCCGGAGTTCCTGCTCGCAGCGATCCGCACCGTCCATGCCGGGAACGCGGTCATCGCCGCGTCGGCCACCCGCGAGCTGTTCGAACACTTCCAGCAGGCGCCGGCCGCTCCGGCCGCACCGCAGCGGTATGCCGAGCTCACGGCGCGCGAGCGCGAGATCTTCCTCCTCGCGGCGCGCGGGCTGAGCAACTCCGAGATCGCCGCTGCCGAGTTCCTCAGCGAGGCGACCGTGAAGACCCACATCAGCCGGATCTTCGCGAAGCTCGAGGTGCGCGACCGGGTCCAGCTCGTCGTGTTCGCCTTCGAACACGGCTTGGTCTGACCGCGGTCCAGCACGCACCCGCGGAGTGATCGAGGATCATCCCCAGGATGTACCAGGGTCGCTCGTGCGCCCGACGCGCACCCGGCACCTCACTCCGTAGCTTCGGAGTATGACCACTTCAGCACAGCCGTCCGTCGTCGCCAGCGTCCACGGACTCAGGAAGAGCTACGGACCCGCCGACAACCAGGTCGTCGCCCTCGACGGCGTCGACCTCGAGATCGAGCGGGGCCGGTTCACCGCCATCATGGGCCCGAGCGGCTCGGGCAAGTCGACGCTCATGCACATCATGGCCGGCCTCGACCAGGCCACAGCTGGCCGGGTGCGCCTCGGTGACCAGGACATCACGGACCTCGACGACGGGCAGCTCACGATCCTCCGTCGGCGTCGTGTCGGCTTCGTGTTCCAGGCGTTCAACCTGGTGCCGACGCTCGACGTCGCGGCCAACATCCGGCTGCCCTTCGAGCTCGACGCCCGCCGTCCGACCGGTGAGGAGCAGAGCTGGATCGACGTGCTCGTGAGCACGCTCGGACTCGCCTCCCGACTCGGGCACCGCCCGCACGAACTCTCGGGCGGACAGCAGCAGCGCGTCGCGATCGCGCGTGCCCTCGCGACGCGACCCGAGCTCCTCTTCGCGGACGAACCGACCGGCAACCTCGACTCGCGCACCGGGCGGAGCGTCCTGGCCCTGCTGGCGGCGGCCAGCACCGAATACGGGCAGAGCATCGCGATGGTGACGCACGACCCGATCGCCGCGAGCTACGCGGACCGGATCGTGTTCCTCGCGGACGGCCGGGTCGTCGAGGACCGTCCCCGATCGACCGCCGAGCAGATCTCAGCGCTCATGCTCGGCATGGAGCGTGCGGCATGAGCCGGGTAGACCTCCGCCCCCGGGCCCGCGAGCATCGCGCGAGCCTCCTCGTCGCGACGCTGAGTGCCTCGTTCGGCGTCCTGTTGCTCATGGTCACGAGTGTGCTCTCCACCTTCATCCTGGCCGACGACGTGACGGGTTCCAGCGGCACCGTGGTGATCATGCTCATCCTCGCGGCCGCCGTGTTCGTCTCGTTGGCGGTGTACGTCGGTGCGATCGTCACGGCGAACACGTTCGCGACGATCGTCGCCGGGCGGACGAGGACGATCGCGCTGCTCCGCCTGATCGGTTCGACGGCGCGATCGCAGCGTCGCGCCGTCGCGAAGGAGGGCGTCGTCGTCGGCCTGCTCGGCGGGGGAGCCGGGCTGCTCGTCGGGCTCCTCGCGACCTTTGCGCTCGTGCGGATCGGGGTCGCGACCGGTGTGCTGCCCGAGTTGCCGTACGCGATCGTCGAACCGGCCGTGCTCCTGCCGGTCGTCGCAGTCGTCCTGACCACCTGGCTCGCGTCCTGGATCGGCGCGCGTCGCGTCCTGACGGTCACCCCGATGCAGGCGATCGGAGGATCGCAGGAGTTGAGCCGGGAGGAGGCCACCGCGCGGCCCGCCCGGAACGCGGTCGCGATCGGTCTCTTCGTGGTCGGCGTCCTGCTCCTGCTCGCCGGTGTCGGCGTCGGGCTCGTTTCGCCGCTCGGCGTGCTCATCGGCATCGTCGGCGGGATCGTCTCCTTCTCCGGCCTCGTGCTCGGTGCGCACCTCGTGATGCCGCCGGCACTGCGGCTGGTCGGCCGGCTGTTCGGCACCTCCGCGACGGCTCGACTCGCCGCCGAGAACGCCGTCCGCTACCCGGAGCGCAGTTCACGCACGACGATCGGACTGGTGATCGGCGTGACCCTCGTGACGATGTTCGCGGTCGCAGCGGCCAACTTCCAGGAGTTCGTGATGAACGCACAGGCTGCGAGTCCGGAGGTCTACGAGGGCACGCAGGCCGTGGTCGCGACGACCGTCGGCGTCTTCTCCGCCCTCATCGGGCTGAGCGCGCTCATCGCCGCGGTCGGGATGGTCAACAACCTCTCGCTCAGCGTCCTGCAGCGCACGCGCGAACTCGGACTGCTCCGCGCCCTGGGGTTCTCCGCAGCGCAGATCCGTCGCATGATCGTGATCGAGGCGGCCCAGTTGACGATCGCGGCCGTCGTCGTCGGCCTCGTCCTCGGGACGTTCTACGGGTGGGCAGGTGCCCAGTCGATGCTCGGCGCGATCAACGGTTCGCCCGGGCTGATCTTCCCGGTCATCCCGTGGGCCATCGTCGCCGTGATCGTCGTGCTCGCCGCACTCCTCACGGCTGTGGCCTCGGTCGCCCCATCACGTCGGGCGACCCGGATCGCGCCCGTCGCGGCACTCGCGGTCGACTGAGACGACTCAGCCGCGCGTCGAGCGGCGCCAGATCCGCCATCCGCCGATCTGGCGCTGCTCGGGCAACGTCCACCCGAACCGGACCGCCAGGAGGCGGATCACCGCGGTCGAGGAGACACCGACGATCGCCGCGATCCCGAGCGGCGCACCGAAGGTCACGGCGAGGACGAGGAGGGCGGTCCCGACCGCGGCCGCCACGGCGTAGAGCGACCCGACGTGCATGAGGGCGACGGGGACACCGAGCATGACGTCGCGGAGCACCGATCCTCCGACAGCGGAGACGGTGCCGACGAAGATCGCCGGGATGACCGGCAGGCCGGCTGCCAGGGCTTTGGTGGAGCCGATCGCTCCGAACATGCCGATCGTCAGGGCGTCGAGACCGATGATGACCGGCCCGAGCCTCGTGATGGTGCGCAGGAGGAACATCCCGAGCAGGGCGGCTCCCGAGGCGACGGGGAGGTACCAGTTGTTCTGGAGGGACGCCGGCACCTGTCCGAGGAGGATGTCGCGGATGAGACCGCCGCCGAGTCCGACGACGACGCCGATGATGGCGACGCCGAGCCAGTCGAGCTGACGATCCTGGAATCTGGCCGCGAACATCGCGCCCTGGACGGCGCCGATGGCGACCGCCGAGAGGTCGACCCACAGCGGAACGACGAAGAGGACCTCGTTCACGGCTTCATCTCTCCAGGCGCTCCTTCGATCCCCGACGGCGGTTCCCGGGTCACGTTGTCGGTGCGAGGCGGGATAATCGATGCGTGCCGGTATATCGAGACGAAGTGGTGGTGTTGCGGACCCACAAGCTCGGCGAGGCCGACCGCATCGTCACCATGCTCTCACGCAGCAGGGGCAAGATCCGGGCGGTCGCCAAGGGTGTCCGTCGCACCGGCTCCAAGTTCGGGTCCCGGCTCGAGCCGTTCATGGTCGCCGACGTCCAGTTCTACGAGGGCCGCAGCCTCGACACCATCACCCAGGCCGAGTCGCTCGGTTCGTACGGCGCCGAGATCAGCGCCGACTACGGGAGCTACACGGCCGCCAGCGCGATGGTCGAGGCGGCCGATCGCCTGACGGAGTCCGAGGGCTCCCTCCAGCAGTACCTGCTGCTCGTCGGCGCCCTGCGGTCCTTGTCGAAGCACGAGCACGGTCCGCGGCTCACCCTCGACTCCTACCTGCTCCGGGCGTTCTCGCTCGCCGGTTGGGCACCGAGCTTCGGCGCCTGCTCGAGGTGCGGCACGGAGGGCGAGTACTCGCACGTCGTCGTGCAGCTCGGCGGGGTCGTGTGCGACGACTGCGCACCCTCGGGCAGCCCTCGGCTCGACGCCGACACCCTCTCGCTCCTCGGAGCGCTGCTCTCCGGCGACTGGGACTACGCGGAGGCCGCCGCCGAGCAGACGGCCTCACGGGCGAGCGGGTTCACAGCCGCCTACGCGCAATGGCATCTGGAGCGCGGCCTACGGTCGCTCGCGCACCTCGAACAGGATCGGAGCCGCGGGTGACCCCGAAGCCGTACACCCACCGCGACGCGGTGCCGTTCAAACCGATCGACTGGACGGGGGAGGTCCCGCCCGAGTTCGCGAAGGGCGAGGTGCCGTCGCACGTCGCGATCGTCATGGACGGCAACGGCCGGTGGGCGAACCGACGCGGACTCACGCGTGTCGAAGGGCACAAGGCGGGCGAGGCCGCACTCCTCGACGTCGTGGCCGGTGCCCTGCAACTCGGGATCAAACACCTGTCGGTGTACGCGTTCTCGACGGAGAACTGGAAGCGCTCGCCCGACGAGGTCCGCTTCCTCATGGGGTTCAACCGCGAGGTGCTCCATCGACGGCGCGACCAACTGAACGAGTGGGGCGTGCGCGTGCGCTGGTCTGGGCGTCGGCCGCGGTTGTGGACCTCGGTCATCAAGGAGCTCCAGACGGCGGAGGAGCTGACGCGCGGCAACGACCGCCTGACGCTCACCATGTGCGTCAACTACGGCGGCCGCAACGAGATCGTCGACGCGGTCCGCAGCATCGCCGACGACGTCGCCGCCGGCCGCATCAAGCCGTCGGCCGTCTCGGAGCGTCTCGTCCAGAGCCGGCTCTACCTGCCCGACCTCCCGGACGTCGACCTCTTCGTCCGGAGTTCCGGGGAGCAGCGCACCAGCAACTTCCAGCTGTGGCAGTCGGCCTACGCGGAGATGGTCTTCCTCGACACCCTCTGGCCCGACTTCGGGCGGCGTCAGCTCTGGGAGGCCGTCGAGCGGTACGCCGGACGTGACCGCCGCTTCGGCGGGGCGCGCGACGTGCCGGACGCCGCGGCGCCCTCGGGGGAATGACCGACGGGTGTCGGTGGTTGGCCCTGACATGAGTGAACCCATCAAGATCGACATCTGGTCCGACATCGCCTGCCCGTGGTGCTACATCGGTAAGCGCAAGTTCGAGCGGGGTGCGGCGGAGTTCGCGCAGCTCGGCGACGGACGCGAGGTCGAGGTCGAGTACCACTCCTTCGAGCTTGCACCCGACACCCCGGTCGACTTCGACGGCACCGAGATCGACTTCCTCGTGAAGCACAAGGGCATGCCGGCCGACCAGGTGCAGCAGATGCTCGATCGGGTGACGGGGATCGCCTCGGACGCCGGTCTCGAGTACGACTTCGACATCCTCCAGCACACGAACACGGTGAAGGCGCACGAACTGCTGCACTTCGCCAAGGCGGCGGGGAAGCAGCTCGAGATGACCGAGCGCCTCCTGCGGGCCTACTTCACCGAGGGCCGTCATGTCGGTCGCATCGAGGACCTCGCCGACCTCGCCGTCGAGGTGGGGCTCGACCGGTCCGCCGTGGTCTCGGCGCTGGAATCCGGCCAGTACACGCAGGCGGTCCGCCAGGATCAGGCGACGGCACAGGGGTACGGCATCCAGGGCGTCCCGTTCTTCGTCATCGACGGCGCCTACGGGGTGTCCGGGGCGCAGGAGGCCGCCGCGTTCACGCAGGTCCTCGAGCAGGTCTGGACGGAACGCGCGAGCACCGAGCCGGTGCAGGCGTGAGCGCGGAGACGACGTCCCCTGAGCGCAGCGTCGGTGATCAGCAGTCCGCGACGGTCCGGCCGGCGCTCCGACTCCTCGGGGGCGACGCCGTCGTCTGCGAGGGCGACAGTTGCCTCGTGCTCCCGCCGGAGCCGGCTCAGGACTGAGGGTCCTCCGGCTCGGTGAGGTCCGCGGTGACGGCGCCGATGGCCGTGAGGTACTCCGCCGCGTCGACGAAGGCGCTCCACCCGTGCTCGCCGGCGCCGATCGAGATGCGCCCTCCGCGCTCGAGGATGCGCTCGTCCGCGTAGACGGGGAGTGGAGCGCTCGCACCGAGGACGGTGATGGTGCCGCGCTCGTAGCCGGTCGCCTGGAACGCGGTCGCCGCGTCCGGCATCGCGAGCTTGTTCACCCCGAGCAGCGTGCGGAACGGCGGCCAGGAGATCTTGCGGCCGCCCGGCACGAGGGCGAAGAGGTAGTCGCCGCTGCGACGCTTCACGACGATCGTCTTGACGATGTCCGCGGGCTCGATGCCGAGCAGCTCCGCCGCCTCGTGGAGACTGCGCGCGGGCGGTCGCTCGACCAGCTCCACGTCGAGACCGAGTGCGGCGGCCGCTGCTCGGACGCGCTCGCGGCCGGGCGGCTGGAGGACGACGGGCGGGACGGCGTCTGACATGTGGTCCTCACTGGGCGCGGGAGCGCCGATCATCTGGGAGAATCGAGGGTGATGTCTCTTCCTACCACGCTCTCGCAGCGCCCGAGCCTCTCGATCGGGCCCATCGTGCTCGACTCGCCGGTCGTGCTCGCCCCCATGGCCGGGATCACCAACACGGCGTTCCGTCGACTGTGCCGCGAATACGGTGCCGGACTGTACGTCAGCGAGATGATCACCTCCCGCGCGCTCGTCGAACGCACGCCGGAGACCATGCGGCTCATCCAGCACCACGAGAGCGAGACGCTCCGCTCCATCCAGCTCTACGGCGTCGACCCGAAGACGGTCGCCGAGGCCGTCACCATGCTCGTCGCCGAGGATCGCGCCGACCACATCGACCTCAACTTCGGCTGCCCGGTGCCCAAGGTCACCCGCAAGGGCGGGGGAGCGGCGCTGCCTTGGAAGACCGGGCTCTTCCGCGACATCGTCGAGGGCGCTGTCCGTGCCGCCGGCGACGTCCCGCTCACGATCAAGATGCGCAAGGGCATCGACTCCGACCACCTCACCTACCTCGAGGCCGGCCGGATCGCCGAGGGCGCCGGTGTGGCGTCGATCGCGCTGCACGCCAGGACCGCCGCCGAGTTCTACTCCGGCCACGCGGACTGGTCGGCGATCACCAAGCTCAAGGAGACGGTCACCTCGGTGCCGGTTCTCGGGAACGGCGACATCTGGTCGGGTGAGGACGCCCTCAGGATGGTCGACGAGACGGGATGCGACGGCGTCGTCGTGGGCCGCGGTTGCCTCGGTCGCCCCTGGCTCTTCGGCGACCTCAGCTCGGCGTTCGCCGGCGAGGGCGGCAAGGCGGAGCCGTCCCTGGGCGACGTCGCGGCCGCGTTCCGGCGTCACGCCGAGCTCCTGGCCGAGTTCTTCGAGAGCGAGGAGCGCGGTTGCCGCGACATCCGGAAGCACGTCGCCTGGTACTTCAAGGGCTACCCGGTCGGCGGTGACCTCCGCGCGAGCCTCGCGACCGTGGAGTCGCTCGACCAGCTCGACGACCTGCTCGCGACCCTCGACTGGACGGCCCCCTACCCGGGCGCCGCAGCGGAAGGCCAGCGCGGACGCGCCGGCACGCCGAAACGACCGGCACTGCCCTACGGCTGGCTCGACTCGCAGTCGCTGGGTGCCGACGAGCAGACCGAGATCGCAGGAGCGGAACTGGACCACAGTGGCGGATAGCATCATCGAGCAGGGGAGCGTCTCCATGGACCGGGACGGCTACACCCTGCACGACGAGGAACGCTGGATGCCCGAGCACCACTCGACGCGACGCTCCGACTTCGCGCGCGATCGTGCACGGCTGTTGCACTCCAGTGCCCTGCGGCGACTCGCCGCCAAGACCCAGGTGCTGAGCCCGACGAGCGGTGTCGACTTCGCGCGGAACCGGCTGACCCACTCCCTCGAGGTGGCGCAGGTCGGTCGCGAGCTGGCGGCCAGCCTCGACCTCGCGCCGGACGTCGTCGACACGGCGTGCCTCGCGCACGACCTCGGTCACCCGCCGTTCGGTCACAACGGCGAACGAGCGCTCAACGACTGGTCCGCCGCGATCGGCGGGTTCGAGGGCAACGCCCAGACCCTGCGGATCCTGACGCGCCTCGAATCCAAGGTCTTCGGTCCCGACGGCGAGCCGTACGGTCTGAACCTCACCCGCGCGAGCCTCGACGCCAGCTGCAAATACCCGTGGCCGGCCGCCCAGTCGGTGCCGGATCCCGGTGGTCGCGCCAAGTTCGGGTTCTTCGACGAGGACTCTGCGGCCTTCCGCTGGTTGCGAGCCGGCGCTCCCGAGCGCGTCCGCTGCGTCGAGGCGCAGGTCATGGACCTCGCGGACGACATCGCCTACTCCGTGCACGACTTCGAGGACGCCGTCGTCGGGGAGTACATCGACCCGGCGTTCCTGAACGCGCGCGCCGGACACGACCGCCTCATCGACACGGCGCTGTCCTGGGCCGGCGACGACTTCACCCACGACGACCTCGCCGCCGCCTTCGACCGGCTGCAGTCCTCGCACACCTGGATCACCGCCTGGGACGGCTCCCGGCGCGACCTCGGTCGGCTCAAGAACTTCACGAGCCAGATGATCGGTCGGTTCGCCGGTGCGGCGACCGCGGCGACCCGGGAGGCCTTCCCTCAGGCCAGCCTCGTGCGGTTCGGGGCCGACGTCGTGGTGCCCCACGGCATCCAGGCCGAGATCGCCCTCCTCAAGGGGATCGTCGCCGCGTTCGTGATGTACAGCGACTCCCGCCAGCCGCTGTACGTCCGGCAGCGGGAGATCCTCATCGAACTGTCGGACGCGGTGTTCGCGCTCGGGGAGTCGGCCCTCGACGTCGGCTTCGCGGCGGACTGGCGGGCAGCCGGGTCCGATGCGGAACGCCGTCGCGTCGTCGTCGACCAGATCGCGAGCCTGACCGATCAGAGCGCCCTCTCCTGGCACGAACGGCACGTCGGCGCCTGACGCTCCTCCACACGGGAGCGGGCCTCCGACTCCGCTGTGCGGAGGCCCTCAGGGATGGACGATGGACGCACGAGACTAGGATCGAAGCATGGCCGGACGGATTCGACAGAGCGATGTTGAAGAGGTCAAGGCACGCACCAACATCGGCGACGTCGTCGGTGACTACGTCTCGCTGAAGTCCGCCGGCGTCGGCTCGCTGAAGGGCTTGTGCCCCTTCCACGACGAACGCAGCCCGAGCTTCCATGTGCGCCCCACGGTCGGGCTGTACCACTGCTTCGGCTGCGGCGAGAGCGGCGACGTCTACAGCTTCCTGCAGAAGATGGACCACGTGACGTTCGCCGAGTCGGTGGAACGTCTCGCGCAGCGCATCGGCTACCCGCTCAGCTACGAGGAGGGCGGCGGCAAGGTCGATCACGGCAACCGGGGTCGCCTCTTCGCCGCCAACCAGGCTGCCGCCGAGTACTTCCAGCAGCAGCTCCACGACGGCGATGCCGACCTCGGGCGGCGGTTCCTCGGCGAACGAGGCTTCGACGCCGCCGCTGCCGACCACTTCGGGATCGGGTTCGCGCCTGCCGGTTGGGACCACCTCATGAAGGCGCTGCGGTCTCGCGGATTCTCCGACGAGGAGATGCTCGCGGCCGGGCTCGTGTCGAGCGGCGACCGCGGGGTCTACGACCGGTTCCGCGGGCGCCTCATCTGGCCCATCCGCGACACCACCGGCCAGGTGCTCGGCTTCGGCGCCCGGCGCCTCCGCGACGACGACAAGGGGCCGAAGTACCTCAACACCCCCGAGACGGCGATCTACCACAAGGCGCAGGTCCTCTACGGACTCGACCTCGCCAAACGCGACATCTCGCGCGGCAAGCGCGTCGTCGTCGTCGAGGGGTACACCGACGTCATGGCCTGCCACCTGGCGGGGGAGACCACCGCGGTGGCGACCTGCGGGACCTCCTTCGGGGTCGACCACATCAAGATGATCCGCCGCGTCATGGGCGACGACTCCGCCACCGGCGAGGTCATCTTCACGTTCGACCCCGATGAGGCCGGGCAGAAGGCCGCGACGCGTGCGTTCGGCGAGGAGAAGCGGTTCTCCGCCCAGACGTATGTCGCCGTGTCCTCCGACGGCCTCGACCCCTGCGACCTCCGCCTCAACCGCGGCGACGGCGCCATCCGGAAGCTCGTCGACGGCCGCGAGCCGATGTTCGAGTTCATCATCCGGCGGACGCTGGCGGGCTTCGACCTCGAGACGGTCGAGGGCCGCGTCGGCGCACTCCGCGCGGCCGCGCCGGTCGTCGCCGAGATCCGCGACCCCTCGCTCCGTCCCGGGTACACCCGGGTGCTCGCGAAGCAGCTCGGCATGGAACTCGACGAGGTGGCCCGCGCCGTGCGGGCCGCTGGCGGTGCCGCCGCAGGAGGCTCGCAGAACTCCGCCCGAGACGCCCGCCAGCAGGGCCCCGGCGCACCAGCTGCCGAGCCGCCGCGCGAGCGCCAGGCCTCGCTCAACGACCTGCCCAAGGATCCGTCGACGCGCCTCGAGCAAGACGCCCTCCGTGCGATCCTGCAGCTGCCCCAGCACCTCGAACGCCCCATGCTGGAGCGCGCGGTCCAGAGCTCGGTCGCCAACAGTTCCCTCGCCGTGGTACGCGACGCCATGAGTGTGAGCCTGGACCACCTCGGGACGAACGCCTGGCTGGAGACCGTCATCGCGCAGGTCCCACCCGGCTTCGACGGACTGGTCCGCGAGCTCGGGGTGTCACCACTCCCCGAGACGAACGAGGAGAAGCTGCCGAGCTACGTCCGGGACATCGCGCGGGCGCTGATCGACCGCGACCTCCTCGGTCGGAAGGCGGCGCTGCTCGGGTCGTTGCGTCGCACCGACCCCCGCGACGAGTCCCACCGGGAGATCACCCGGCAGCTCGCCGACGTCGAGGCGGAACGGCGGGCGCTCCGCGCCGAGGCCTGACGCGGTCGTCCTCCGCCGAGCGTGGCACGTGGCCCCGCCGGGATCGCCGGATACACTCGATGGCGATCCGGTGGCTCCCCGTGCACCGGAAGGAGAGGTCTCATGAAGCACCCAGAGCAGGACGGACCGGCGGTCCGGGCGAGTGATCTGAGCGTCGACTACGCCGCGCACGGCGTCAGTCCGAGCAACCGAGCCCTGGACGGCATCAGCTTCGAGCTGCCCGTCGGCGGCTCCCTCGGGGTCATCGGCAGCTCGGGCTCGGGGAAGAGCACGCTCCTGCGAGTGCTGTCCGGACGCCACCTGACCGGAGCGGACTCCCGTCCGTTCGTGTCCGGCGGCGACGCGAGCACGCTCGGTCGCTCCATGCGCAAGGTCGGCCGTAGGGAGCTCACGAAGCTCACGTTCGAGGTGTCCCTGCTCGAGCAGGAGGCCGGTGCGCACCTGAAGCCCGAGCTCACCGTCACGGAGCTCATCTCGGAACCGGTCCTCGCTCGCGACAAGAAGTTCAGCGAGCAGGCGCTCGGCGTCCGGGTAGCCACACTGCTGGACGCCGTGCAGATGCCGCTCTCCAGCCTCGACAAGTACCCCTACGAGCTGAGTGGTGGTCAGCGGCAGCGGATCGCCATCGCACGGGCCCTCGTCCTCGGCCCGAAGGTGTTCATCGCCGACGAACCGACGGCCGGCATCGACATCACCGTCCGGCACACGGTGACCGAGTTGCTCGACGGGTTCCGACGCGACGGCGGCACGGTCATCGTCGTGACGCACGACCTCGCGATGCTCCGCGAGGTGACCGACGACGTCCTGGCGCTCCACCAGTCACGGGTCGTGGGCTATGGCCCGATCGACGCGATGCTCGCCGATCCGCCGCACGAGTTCCTCGCAGCGCTCGCCCAGTCGGGCGGCACGGAGACCCAGTACGAGACGCCCGAGGCCGTCGGCATCGATTGATCGCGTGTCGATTTGGAGTCTGCGAATCCTTTGCTACAGTAGATACGCGCTGCAACGCAGAGGCCGGATTCGTCCGGCCGGTCGAAGCACGTATTCCTCGATAGCTCAATTGGCAGAGCAATCGACTGTTAATCGATAGGTTGTTGGTTCGAGTCCAACTCGAGGAGCTGCACAGAATCCCTCGGTCCATACGGACCGGGGGATTCGTCGTTCGAGGCCGGTTTCACGAAACCGGCAGGGACGCCGTAGACTGGACGACGAGGCCCGAAGACTCCACTCTTCGGGCCTCGTTGCATGTCCGGACACCCTGCGCCTGGCGAGGCGATGCCGTGTCGATCGTGCCGGCGTCGTGTCCGTCGAGGCGGTTCAGCCCTCGAGGTCGTCGCGACCCGGCAGCCAGGAGATCCCGGGCACGCCCCAGCCCGCCTTGCGGATCGCCTTCGCCGCTCGGCGCGAGTGCGGCAGCTCGAGGCGGTCCACGTAGAGCACGCCGTTGAGGTGGTCGAACTCGTGCTGCAGGATGCGTGCGCGCCAGCCGACGACCCGCAGCTCGACGGGGTCGCCCTCGAGGTCGGTCCCGATGAGCATGGCCGCTTCCGCGCGACGGAGCGGGTGCCGCTCGCCCGGGACGGAGAGGCAGCCCTCCGACTCGGCCTCCTCGTCGAGCTCGCCCACCGGCGGGGGACTGATCCACAGCACGGGGTTGATCGCGACGCCACGCCAGGGCTGGCCGTCGTCGTCCTCGTAGCTGTAGACGAAGAGGCGGAGCGGCACGCCGACCTGCGGAGCCGCGAGCCCGACCCCGGGAGCGAGATCCATGGTCTCGTACATGTCGGCGACGAGCCGCCGGAGGTCGTCGTCCACGGTGGTGACCGGCCGGGCGACGGAGTGGAGCACCGGGTCACCGGTCACGTGGATCTCGAGAATTGCCATTGCTCGAGCCTATCCGCTGGGCTCGGCCTGGCGTGCCGGGATCGGCGGGGCCGCGGGGTACCCTCGACGGGTGATCCCCTCCGCCATCGACATCGCCGACCTCGCGGACGACTTCACCCGGAATCCCTCTCAACTCCTCGGCATCCCGTTCGCACTCCTCGGTGCCGTCTTCCTCTCACTCGGCGCGCAGCTGCAGCACCGGGGTGTGGCGAAGGTCGAGTCGTCGAGTGGCACCGACGCGACCTCGGGGCTCAACGTCGCTCAGCTCCTGGCGCTGCTCAGTCGGCCGTCCTGGGTGACCGGAACGGTCATGCTCGGGCTCGCGATCGTGCTCCAGCTCGGCAGCCTGTCCCTCGCACCGATCACCCTCGTCCAGCCGTTGGGCGCGGTCGCCCTCGTCATCACAGCGGTGGTGAACAGCCGGATCAGCGGCGTCCGGTTGAACCGTCGATCGGTCGTGGCGATCGTCGCCTGCGTCGGCGGCGTCGGCCTGTTCGTGACGATCGCGGCGGTCTTCACCGGCGAGCACCGGATCACCGAGGCCGAGCTCGTCACGATCCTGGTGATGCTCGGCGTCGTGCTCGTCGTGTTCGGACTCGGCTTCATGGTGTTCCGCTCCCGCTTCACGGCCATCTTCTACATCGTCGGGACCGGGGTGCTCTACGGCTTCGTCGCGACGCTCGCCAAGGTCATCATCGGACGGCTGCAGCAGGGCGAGTTCGACTGGCTCACGATCCTCTGCGGGCTCGGCCTCGTCGCCGCGAGTGCGCTCGGCGGCTACTTCGTGCAGACCGCCTACTCCTCGGGGCCTCCCGATCTGGTCATCGCGGGTCTGACGGTCATCGACCCGATGATCGCGGTCGGCATCGGCATCATCGTGCTGGGCGAGGCGAGCAACGCACCGTTCTGGGCAGGCTTCGGCTTCGTCGTGGCCGGCGCGATCGCCGTGTGGGGTGTCTTCCAGCTCGCCCGCCATCACCCGCAGGTGAGCCAGACGCCGGCGGCCGCAGCAGCCGCGAAGGCCCTCGCGACCGGCGACGCGCCCGCCTGAGCCCTGGAGCCCGAACGGGCTGCAGGTATGCTTGAGCTTGGCGTTCCGCGCCGCATCAGGGTCGTGAGCGACCGCCCGCACCCCCTCACATCACTGGCCAAGCACAGAGGAATCACCGATACCTTGACTTCTCCCGACGACCAGCACCTCGCGAAGGCGTCCAGCACGACGCCGAGCGCCGACACCCACAAGCCGCTGCGGGTGGTCATCGGTGCCGACACCTTCTCGCCCGACGTGAACGGGGCCGCTCGCTTCGCCGAACGACTCGCAGCCGGACTCGTCCGACGAGGCCACGACGTCCACATCGTGGCGCCCGCGGGCTCACGCAAGTTCGGCACGTGGAAGGAGACCCACGAGGGTCAGACGATGACGGCGCACCGCCTCTTCAGCCTCCGGTGGTACCCGCACGACTGGCTGCGCTTCGCGATGCCGTGGTCGATGCGTCGGAACGCCCGGAAGATCCTCGACCGCGTGAAGCCCGACGTCGTGCACCTGCAGTCGCACATCGTGGTCGGCCGTGGTCTCTCGATCGAGGCCGAGCAACGCGGCATCCGCATGGTGGCGACGAACCACATCATGCCCGACAACATCCTCGACTTCACCGTCATCCCCAAGCGCACCCAGGAGTGGCTCGTCCGGACGCAGTGGGCTGCAGCCCGTCGCGTCTTCGATCGTGCCTTCGCCGTGACGACCCCGACGCGCAAGGCCGCCGACTTCCTGGAGCAGTTCACGGGCCTGACCGGCGTGCACGCGATCTCCTGCGGGATCGAGGCCGGGCAGTACACGCCGTCGTTCGAACCGCGGAAGCGCAACTCCATCCTCTTCGTGGGTCGCATCACGAGCGAGAAGCAGATCGACGTGCTTCTGCGCGCGCTCACGAAACTCCCGAAGGAACTCGACGCCCACGTCGACGTCATCGGTGGCGGCGACCAAGCGAAGAACCTCGAGCAGCTGACCCAGCAGCTCGGCATCGGCGACCGCGTCCGGTTCCTCGGCAAGGTGTCCGACGATGAGGTGAAGCAGGCCTACACGAACGCCACCGTCTTCGCGATGCCGTCCATCGCCGAGCTGCAGAGCATCGCGACGATGGAAGCCATGGCCTCCGGTCTCCCGGTGGTCGCGGCCGATGCCATGGCCCTGCCCCACCTCGTGCACGATCAGGTCAACGGCTACCTGTTCGAGCCGGGCAACGTCGACGCCCTGGCCGAACGGCTCGCGACGGTACTCAGCGCCTCGCCCGAGGAGTACCGCCGGATGCAGGACGCCTCGTTGGAGCTCGTCTCCGCACACGACATCGAGCGCACGCTCGACACCTTCGAAGCGCTCTACCGTGGCGAGCAGGTCGTCGACCCGACGACCGAGCGTCACACGGCGACCGCAGACCGCCAGGAATCCCGCGACTGACTCCCGCCCCGCGGGCCACTCGGTACACTGGGTTCCGCACGGGGCGGTAGCCAAGCTGGTGAAGGCATTCGGCTCATAACCGAACGATGCGTGGGTTCAAGTCCCACCCGCCCTACCGAGAACCGGCCCACGAGCCTTGGTTCCGGTCCCTGAGCTTGTCGAAGGGCGCCCTTCGACAAGCTCAGGGACCGGGATGGAGCGGCTCCGGGATCGGTGCGACCTTGCTCGGCGATCGAGACTGGCCGGTTCAGTCCGCGAGGACGAGGGCGGCGGCACCGATGAGCGGCCCGTCGGCGTCGAGCCCGGCCGGGACCACGCGCAGCTCACGGGCGTAGGCGTGCAATGCCGAGGCGGTCGCAGCCTCTTGGACGAGGTCGAGGTAGTCGGGGGAGACCCGCGAGAAGCCGCCTCCGATCGCGACGCGTTCCAGGTCGAGCAGGGTCGTGATGCTACAGAGGGCTTCGCCGACGGCCTCGGCGGAACGTCGGACGGCGCGGATCGCGATTTCCGTTCCAGCTGCGTAGTCGGCCCCGAGCTGTTCGCCCGTCGTGCCGGTCCATCCCTGGGCGCGCGCCCAGGCGACCGTCGCGGTGCCTGACGCGATGCCCTCCAACGTCCAGGGTGTGCCGACGGCATCCGGTTCGCGTCGGCGGAGCTGCATCTGTCCGAGGTGGCCGGCGTTGCCCGAGGTGCCGGGGACGAGTCGGGATCCGAGGATGATCCCGCCACCGATCCCGGTCGAGACGACGATGCCCATACTGTTCTCGGTTCCGCGGAGTGCGCCCTGCCAGTGCTCGGCCAGGGCGATGCAGGTGCCGTCGAGTCGGAGTTCCACCGGACCGGACGTGAAGCGCCGGAGCTCCGCCACGACGGGGAAGACGGCGAGTCGGGGGAGGTTGATCGGCGAGACGGTGCCGTCGGCCCTGCCGATGGGGCCCGCCGAACCGATTCCGACACCGGACACCGGCCCGCCATGGGCCGCGACGCTCCGTTCGGCGGTCTGGAGGATCGACGCCACGAGCTCCTCGCGGGTGGCCGCGGCGCCCGTCGGACCGCGGAACCGGGTGCCGGGCAGGATCCGTCCCTCAACGTCGACGACGGCCGCTTCGACCTTCGTGCCGCCGATGTCGATCGCGAGGGCCTCGTGCATCACCGCTCCATCCTGGAAGGCCGTCAGTCCGGGCCGGCTCCCGATCCAGCGTACTGGGAACGACACGGTTGTCATTCCTCCAGGTCATGGGGCATAATGCTCGTATCGGCGCGAGTCGAACAACTGCATACACGGAGGTCCGGTCAGCCGGACACCGGCATGGATCACACTGCATGGGTCGTTGGGGAAGACGCACCCGGACGCAGTGGAGGAATCATGTCGACACCGATGACGAAGGGTGTGCTGTTCGTGCACTCGTCGCCTCGCGCGCTCTGCCCGCACCTCGAATGGGCGGCAGGTCGCGCTCTTGGTCGTGCCATCAGTTTCGACTGGGAAGACCAGCCGATCCTCCGCGGTGCGCAGCGTGCCGAGGTCTTCTGGGAAGGCCCGCACGGCACCGGAGCCGCACTCGCCTCAGCCCTGCGCGGCTGGGAGCACCTCCGCTACGAGGTGAGCGAAGACCCGGCCCAGGGCGCCGACGGTGCCCGGTGGATGCACACGCCCGACCTCGGGATCTTCTACGCGCAGACCGACAGCATCGGCAACGTGGTCGTCCCGGAGGATCGCATCCGGTACGCCATGGAGGTCGGCGCCGGGAACGCCGCCGAGCTCCAGCGCGAACTCCGCGTCGCGCTCGGACAGCCGTGGGACGACGAACTCGAGCCGTTCCGTCACGCCGGCGACGGGTCCTCCGTCATCTGGCTGCACAACGTGGGCTGATCCGGCCCCGCCGGCGCGGCGGCACCGCGCACGCGAGACAACTGCACAGACGACAGGGTGCCCACGTGGCGTGGACCGTGCGAGGTCGGTGACACTCCCGGCAGACACGAGGTGACGAAACGGCGGCACCCTGGTCAGGAGACGACGACGGGTCGTGGTGCATGCACCACGACCCGTCGTCGTCTCCGTCGCGGACGGCTCAGTAGCTTCGGAACGCGACGACCGCGTTGTGGCCGCCAAACCCGAACGAGTTGCTGATGGCGAGCAGGTCGCCGGACCCGAGCTCACGCGGCGTCGTGACGACGTCGAGCGGGATCTCCGGGTCCTGGTTGTCGAGGTTGATGGTCGGCGGGATGACCCGGTGGTGCAGGGCGAGCGCCGTGTAGGCCGCTTCGATGGCGCCCGCGCCGCCGAGGAGGTGGCCGGTCGAGGCCTTGGTGGCCGTCACGGCGATGTCGTCGAGGTGGGCACCGAAGACCCGACGCAGCGCGTTGTACTCCGCGATGTCGCCGACGGGCGTGCTCGTGGCGTGTGCGTTGACGTGCACGACGTCGTCGAGCGACGCGCCGCCGTTCTCGACGGCCGCACGCATGGCGCGGGCAGCAGCCGAACCCTCGGGATCGGGAGCGGTGATGTGGTACGCGTCGCTCGTCACCGCACCACCGAGGAGCTCGGCGTAGATGCGGGCGCCACGGGCCTTGGCGTGCTCCTCGGTCTCGACGATGAGCGCTGCGGCGCCCTCACCGAGGACGAATCCGTCGCGGTCGACGTCGTAGGGACGCGAGGCGATGGCGGGGTCGTCATTGCGCTTGGACAACGCCTGCATCGCTGCGAAGGACGCGAGCGGGAGCGGGTGGATGGCGGCTTCGGAGCCACCGGCCACGACGATGTCGGCGAGGCCGGCCTGGAGGTGGTCGTAGGCGTTGGCGAGCGACTCGGTGCTTGACGCACAAGCGGAGACGACGGTGCGCTCTCCGCCTCGGGCACCGAGGTCCATGCCGATCGCCGCTGCCGGGCCGTTCGGCATGAGCATCGGGACGGTCATGGGGAGGACGCGGCGGGGGCCCTTCTCGCGCAGGGTGTCCCAGGCGTCCAGGAGCGTCCACACGCCGCCGATGCCGGTGGCCCAGTCGACGAGGAGTCGCTCCGGGTCGACCTCGGGGGCGCCGGCGTCCTGCCAGGCCTCGCGCGCGGCGATCAGGGCGAACTGGCTCGACGGGTCGAGGCGCTTGACCTCACGACGGTCGAGGATGTCCGCGGTGGGGACGGCGGCCTGCGCGGCGAAGCGTACGGGCAGCTCGAGCTCTTCAGCCCATGGCTGCTCGAGACGGCTCGCACCGCTCTTGCCGGCGAGGAGGTTGTCCCAGGAGTCGGTGGCGTTGCCGCCGAGGGGAGTGGTGGCACCGATGCCGGTGATGACGATGCGTTTGGTGGTCATTCAGTCAAACCTTCTGTGGAGACGACGAGGGGGTCCGAGCCCTGCGGCGGTCGAGCCCGTGTCCGGACGGACGAGCCGCCTCGAACGCTGAAGGGCCGGTCGGCCAACTGCCGGCCGACCCTTCAGCACTGCGCTGGGACTAGCCCTGAGCCTTGACGATGAAGTCGACGGCGTCGCCGACGGTCTTCAGGTTCTTGACTTCTTCGTCCGGGATCTTCACGTCGAACTTCTCCTCCGCGTTGACGACGATGGTCATCATGGAGATCGAGTCGATGTCGAGGTCGTCGGTGAACGACTTGTCCAGCTCGACGGTGTCGGTCGCGATGCCGGTCTCGTCGTTGATCAGCTCGGCCAGGCCGGCGAGGACTTCTTCGGTGGACAGTGCCATTGTTCTACTCCTTGGGTGAGGTTTGACCGTAGTCGAGTGTAGTCGCGTCGGGCGTCCTGCTACGGCAGGACGACGACCTGAGCGCCGAAGACCAGTCCGGCACCGAATCCGATCTGCAGGGCGAGGCCGCCGCTGAGCTCGGGGTGCCCCTGGAGGAGCCGGTGGGTGGCGAGCGGAATGGACGCCGCCGAGGTGTTGCCGGTGGTCTCGATGTCGCGCGCGATGACGACGGTCTCCGGCAGCTTGAGCTGCTTGGCGAACTCGTCGACGATGCGCATGTTCGCCTGGTGGGGGATGAAGGCCGCGAGGTCGGAGGCTTCGACGCCCGCTTCCTTGAGTGCCTGCTTGGCGACCTTGGCCATCTCCCAGACCGCCCACCGGAAGACCGTCTGGCCCTCCTGGCGCAGGGTCGGCCAGGCGGCGGTGCCGTCGCGGAACTCGGTGAGCGTGCCGCTCATGCCGACGGCGTCGGCCTTCGAGCCGTCGGATCCCCACACGGTGGGGGAGATGCCGGGGAAGTCGCTCGGACCGACGACGGCCGCGCCTGCACCGTCGCCGAGGAGGAACGAGATCGACCGGTCGGTCGGGTCGACGATGTCGGACAGCTTCTCGGCGCCGATGACGAGCGCGTAGTGAGCCGCGCCCGATCGGATGAGGGCATCGGCCTGAGCGATCGCGTAGGCGTATCCGGCACATGCGGCGTTGAGGTCGTAGGCGGCAGCGGGGTTCGCTCCGACGCGGTCGGCCACGACGGCCGCCATCGACGGGGACTGCTGGACGTTGCTGATCGTCGCGATGAGGACGAGGTCGACCTGCTCGGGCGAGATGCCCGCGGCCGCGATGGCCTCGGCGCCGGCTTCGGCTGCGAGGTCGACGGCGCTGACGTCGGCCGACGCCCGCGTGCGGGTGACGATGCCGGTGCGCTGCTGGATCCACTCGTCGGACGAGTTGATCGGACCGACGAGGTCGTCGTTCGGGACGCTGAGGTCTCCGCGAGCTGCGCCGAGGCCGAGGATGCGGGTGAACTCGGGACCGCGCGACTGCTTGAGGGTGGGGGTGGTCATTGACTGGTTCTCCGTCTGCGCTACTGCTGGGCGATGAGGTCGAGGGCTGCCGGCAGGTCGTCGGGGGTCTTGATGGCGACCGTCGGCACGCCCTTCAGGCCGCGACGTGCGAGTCCGGTGAGCGCCCCGGCGGGGGCGAGCTCGATGAGTCCGGTGATCCCTGCGGCGCTGAACGCGTCCATGCACAGGTCCCAGCGTACCGGGGAGGCGACCTGACCGATGAGGAGGTCGAAGAACGCCGTACCCGAGGTGACCTCGGTGCCGTCGTGGTTCGTCCAGATGCGGAGCGTCGGATCCTGGGGCTCGACCGTGCGGCTCGCCCCGGCCAGCCAGTCGCGGGCCGACTGCATGTAGCTCGTGTGGAAGGCGCCTGCGACCTGCAGCGGGATCACCCGCGTGCCCTTGAGCGGCTCGTCGGCGAGGCGGGCGAGGGCGTCATGCGCGCCGGCGACGACGATCTGGCCGCCGCCGTTGTAGTTGGCGGGCTCCAGCCCGAAGGAACGGACGTGCGCGACGACGGCGTCCTGGTCGCCACCGAGGACGGCACTCATGCCCGTCGGGGTGGTGGCTGCGGCTTCGGCCATTGCTACGGCGCGTTCGCTCACGAAGCTCATCGCGTCGCTGTCCGAGAGGATGCCGGCGCCGTAGGCCGCGGTGATCTCGCCGACGGAGTGTCCGGCGATGCCGCCGAACGGCGCGGCGTCGGCGGGGAGGGCCTTCCGCAGGGCGTCCAAGGCGACGATGCCGGCCGCGACGATGAGCGGCTGGGCCACCGCGGTGTCGCGGATGGTGTCGGCGTCCGAGACCGAGCCGTGCTTGACGAGGTCGAGTCCGGCTTCGTCGGAGAAGCGCGCGAGCGCGTCCTTCGCGGAGGCGTCCTGCAACCAGGGGTCGAGGAAGCCGGGGGTTTGGGAGCCCTGTCCAGGGCAGGCGATGACGATCACCGCTCTAGTCTGCCAACCGGAGGACGCCCAGCAGTGGAGCAACACCACGAACCTTTGGAAAATGTGTTGTGTGGACTCCACAAAGCCGACCGGTCGAACGGCCCTGCCAGCGTCAGGAGGTCAGCCGACGTCGGGACGGCTCAGGCTCAGCGATGGCGCCGAGGATGAGGGCCGCCTGCAGGATGAGCGACTCGCGGGCACCGGTCGCGTCCCATCCGATGACCTCGGAGACCCGCTTGAGGCGGTACCGGACGGTGTTGGGGTGCACGAACAGCTCGCGCGCGGTCGCTTCGAGCGAGCGGCCGTTGTCGAGGTAGCACCAGAGCGTCGTCACGAGCTCGCCGGAGTAGTCCTTGAGCGGGCGGTAGACCCGCTCGATGAGCGTGGTCTTCGCGAGGTTGTCGCCGGCGAGGGCGCGCTCAGGAAGGAGGTCGTCCGCCGCGACCGGTCGAGGTGCGTGACGCCAGGACTTCGCGACGGCGAACCCGGCAAGCGCGGCCTTCGCGCTGCGCGATGCCTCGATGAGGGACGGCACAGCGTGACCGAGCACGAGATGCCCCGGCCCGAAGCCGTGCTCGAGCTTGGCGGCGATGTCGAGGAAGGTGAGTTGTGAGCTGGTGCGGGCGTCCGCGGCGGCCTGTTCGGCCTCGTCGACGGGCTCGCCGTCTCCGGGCTCGGTGCTGGGCAGCTCAGCGCGACCCAGGACGAGCACGAGCCGGTTGCCCTGGACGCCGATGAGGACGTCGGCGTCGAGGTGTCGGGCGGTCCGGCGGAGCATGTCGACATCGAGCACCCGTGGGGTCGTCCCGACCAGGACGCAGGCCTCGCCGTGACCGTGCCACCCGAGGGCGGCGATGCGGCTCGGTAGCTCGTCGTCGGCCTCGCCGCTGAGGATCGAGTCGACGACGAGGGCCTCGAGGCGGGCGTCCCAGAGTCCGCGGGCTTCGGCCGCACGGGCGTACACGTCGGCCGACGCGAATGCGATGTCGCGTGAGTAGAGGAGGATCGCCTCACGGAGGTCGACGCTCCCGGACGCGACGCGTTCCTCGACGACCTCGACGGTGACCTTGATGAGTTGCAGCGTCTGCTGCAGGCTGACGGAACGGAGCAGCTCGCGAGGAGCCGCCCCGAACACGTCGGCGGCGATCCACGGCGTCGACCGGGGGTCGTCGAACCACGAGATGAACGAACTGATGCCCGCCTGGGCCACCAGGCCGACCGCTGAGCGGCGGCCTGGTGGCATCTCGGCGTACCAGGGAAGGGTGTCCTCGAGGCGTTTGAGCGTCGCGGTCGCGAGCTCACCCGAGATCCGGCGGAGCCAGTCGAGTGTCTCGGCCTTCGTCTTCGTCTTCGTCACCGTGGTAGCGATGGAATCAGCTCTCGCCACCCGCGTTACCGGTGTTGCCGGCGTTCACGTCGTGGAGGCGGTAGCGGTCGATCGCCTGCTGCGGGAGGCTCGCATCGACCTCACCTCGAGCAGCGAGCTGCTGGAGGGTGCGGACGACGAGCGAGGGGCCGTCGATCTTGAAGAAGCGACGGGCAGCGGCGCGCGTGTCGGAGAAGCCGAAGTCGTCGGCGCCCAGCGTCGCGAAGTCGCCCGGCACGAACTGACGGATCTGGTCCGGCACGGCGTGCATGTGGTCGGTCACGGCGACGAACGGACCTGCGGCACCGCTCAGCTTCTCCGTGACGTAGGGCACACGACGCTCCTCCTGCGGGTGCAGGAAGTTGTGCTGGTCGGCGGCGAGACCGTCGCGACGGAGCTCGGTCCAGCTCGTGACGCTCCAGACGTCTGCGGAGACGCCCCAGTCGTCGGCGAGGAGCTGCTGTGCCTCGATCGCCCACGGGACCGCGACACCGGAGGCCATGAGCTGAGCCTTCGGCCCCTGCTTGTCGCTCGTGCTGATGCGGTGGATACCGCGCACGATGCCGTCGACGTCCACGCCCTCGGGCTCGACGGGCATGACCATCGGCTCGTTGTACACCGTGAGGTAGTACATGACGTTCGGGTCCTCGTGCTCGCCGCCGTACATGCGCTGGATACCACTGCGCACGATGTGCGCGATCTCGTAGCCGTAGGCCGGGTCGTAGCTGACGACCGCGGGGTTCGACGACGAGAGCAGCAGCGAGTGGCCGTCGGCGTGCTGGAGGCCCTCACCCGTGAGCGTCGTGCGACCGGCGGTCGCGCCGATCATGAAGCCACGGGTCATCTGGTCGCCGGCCGCCCAGATGGCGTCGGCGGTGCGCTGGAAGCCGAACATCGAGTAGAAGACGTAGACCGGGATGAGCGGCTCGCCCTGCACCGAGTACGAGGTTCCGATCGCGGAGAAGGCTGCGACGGCGCCCGCCTCGTTGATGCCCACGTGCACGATCTGACCCTGCGGGCTCTCCTTGTAGGCGAGCAGCAGTTCGCGGTCGACCGAGGTGTAGTGCTGACCGTTCGGGTTGTAGATCTTCGCGCTCGGGAAGAACGCGTCCATGCCGAAGGTGCGTGCCTCGTCGGGGATGATCGGGACGATGCGGTTGCCGAAGTCCTTGGCGCGGAGGAGGTCCTTCAGCAGTCGGACGAACGCCATGGTGGTGGCGATCTCCTGCGTTCCGGAGCCCTTCTTCGCTGCCGCGTACGCGGAGTCGTCGGGCAGGTTCAGCTGCGTGTACTTGCTGCGACGCTCGGGGACGTAGCCGCCGAGCGCGCGGCGACGCTCGTGCAGGTACTGGATCGCCTCGTCGTCCTCGCCCGGGTGGTAGTACGGCGGGAGGTAGGGGTTCTCTTCGAGCTGCGAGTCGGTGATCGGGATGCGCATCGTGTCCCTGAAGGTCTTCAGGTTGTCGAGCGTCATCTTCTTCATCTGGTGGGTCGCGTTGCGGCCTTCGAAGCTCGGGCCGAGGCCGTAGCCCTTGATCGTGTGCGCGAGGATGACCGTCGGCTGACCCTTGTGCTCACTGGCCGCCTTGAACGCCGCGTAGACCTTGCGGTAGTCGTGGCCGCCGCGCTTGAGGTTCCAGACCTCGTCGTCGGTGTAGCCCTCGACGAGCTTCAGGGCGCGCTCGTCGCGGCCGAAGAAGTTCTCGCGGACGTAGGCGCCGTCTTCCGTCTTGTACGTCTGGAAGTCGCCGTCGGGCGTGACGTTCATGAGGTTGAGGAGCGCGCCGTCGGTGTCGCGGTTGAGGAGGTCGTCCCACTCGCGGCCCCAGATGACCTTGATGACGTTCCAGCCGGCGCCGCGGAAGAAGCTCTCGAGCTCCTGGATGATCTTGCCGTTGCCGCGGACGGGACCGTCGAGGCGCTGCAGGTTGCAGTTGATCACGAAGTTGAGGTTGTCGAGGCCCTCGTTCGCGGCGACCTGGAGCTGACCGCGGCTCTCCACCTCGTCCATCTCGCCGTCGCCGAGGAAGGCCCAGACCTGCTGGTCGCTGGCGTCCTTGATGCCACGGTTCGTGACGTACTTGGCGAGGTGCGCCTGGTAGATCGCGTTGATCGGGCCGAGACCCATCGAGACCGTCGGGAACTGCCAGAAGTCCGGCATGAGGCGCGGGTGCGGGTACGAGGAGAGCCCGTGCGGCGCGTGCGACTTCTCCTGACGGAAGCCGTCGAGCTGGTCGGTGCTGAGGCGGCCCTCGAGGAAGGCGCGGGCGTAGGTGCCGGGGGAGGCGTGGCCCTGGATGTAGATCTGGTCGCCACCGCCCGGGGCGTCCTGGCCGCGGAAGAAGTGGTTGAAGCCGACCTCGTAGAGCGCGGCCGACGACGCGTAGGTGGAGATGTGTCCGCCGACACCGATGCCGGGGCGCTGCGCGCGGTGCACGGTCATGGCCGCGTTCCAGCGGATCCAGGCGCGGTAGCGGCGTTCGATGTCCTCGTCGCCCGGGAAGTCGGGCTCGTTCTCCGAGGCGATGGTGTTGATGTAGTCGGTGGTGGGCACCATCGGCACGCCGAGGTGCAGCTCCTTCGAGCGCTTCAGGAGGCTCAGCATGATGTCGCGGCCGCGACCGCGGCCACGTTCGTCGACGAGGGCGTCGAGGGACTCATTCCACTCGGACGTCTCCTCAGGATCGGCGTCTACGTGGTTGGACGAGTATGGATCCTGGTCGTGAACAGTCACCGTCGACCTTTCTCTCGTGGCAGATCGTGCCTGGGTTGTGATGGTGAACTCCATGCGTCCTGATGGGTATGGACGCGGGCGCCACCTTTCACCCTATCCGGTCACCCCAAGGAACGGTGACCGAGCGGCGCACCCCTCCGGGTTTGTGCAGCTGCGGTGCGGGGTTAGGATGTGTGACCGGATCGGACCCGTCCACCGCTCGGGCGATCCGGAGCAGGCGAACCCGCCTGAAAGGACCCTCATGGCACTCGAGAACGACACCCTGGCACCCGACTTCGAACTGGCGAACCAGTTCGGTGAACTCGTCAGGTTGAGTCAGTTCCGCGGCAGTTCAGCTGTCGCCCTCGTCTTCTTCCCGCTGGCGTTCTCGGGCACCTGCACGGGGGAGCTGTGCGAGCTGCGCGACAACCTCAGCCTGTTCACGGACGACCAGGTCACGCTCGTCGGCATCTCCGTCGACTCGAAGCACACGCTGCGCGCGTGGGCGGAGCAGGAGCAGTACGGCTTCCAGCTGCTCGCCGACTTCTGGCCGCACGGCCAGGTCGCCAAGGAGTACGGGGTGTTCCTGCAGGAGAAAGGGTTCGCGAACCGTGCGACCTTCCTCATCGACCAGCAGGGCATCATCCGTGAGAGCTTCATCACGGCACCGGGCGAGGCCCGTTCGCTCGCGGCCTACCGCGCCGCGCTCGAAGAGCTGCGTCAGCCGGCCTGAGCCGCGGCTCGCTGTGTTCGCTCCGGATCGTCGAGAGTCTCAGCCGGTGATCGTGACCGCGGGTGCGCGCTCGTAGCGGATGAACCGGTACGGGACGCCCGTTCGTGACTCCGACCAGCCGTGTGCCGGGTCGATCGTGACCGGCACCCACTCCTCGCCGATGATCGGCGCGAAGGTGTCGCCCGCGACGTCGAGGTCGAGTTCGGTCACCTCGAGCCGGTCGGCGAGCGCGAGCGCTTCGGTGAAGAGCCCCGCGCCGCCGGTGACCCAGGCCTGGCCGTTGCCGGCGAGCTGCGTCGCTTCGAACGCGTCCTCCAGGGAGTGGGCGACGATCGCGCCGTCGGCGGACCACGCGTGATCGCGGGTGACGACGATGTTCGGGCGTCCTGGGAGCGGACGGAACCGCGGGGGGAGTGAATCCCAGGTACGGCGTCCCATGATCACCGCGTCGGATCCGGTGAGCGCCTTGAAGTGCGCGAGGTCTTCGGGGACGTGCCAGGGCATGTCGCCGTCGGCGCCGATGACGCCGTCGTGGGCCTGGGCCCAGATGAGCGCCAGGCTCATACGGCGACGGCCGCTCGGATGGCGGGGTGGTGCTGGTAGTCGACGATCTCGAGGTCGTCGTACTCCACGTCGAAGATGCTGTCGCGCTTCGTGTTGATACGCAGCTTCGGGTAGGGGAACGGTGCGCGGGTGAGCTGCTCCGTCACCTGCTCGACGTGGTTGTCGTAGATGTGGCAGTCGCCGCCGGTCCACACGAAGTCGCCGACCTCGAGGCCGACCTGCTCGGCGACGAGGTGGGTGAGGAGCGCGTAGCTGGCGATGTTGAAGGGGACGCCGAGGAAGAGGTCTGCGCTGCGCTGGTAGAGCTGGCAGGACAGCTTGCCGTCGGCGACGTAGAACTGGAAGAAGGCGTGGCACGGGGCGAGCGCCATATTGGGGATGTCGGCGACGTTCCAAGCGGAGACGATGATGCGGCGCGAGTTCGGGTCGGTGCGCAGCTGGTCGATGACCTGCGAGATCTGGTCGATGTGCGAGCCGTCGGGGGTCGGCCAGGACCGCCACTGCACGCCGTAGACGGGGCCGAGTTCGCCCTGGTCGTCGGCCCATTCGTCCCAGATCGAGACGCCGTGTTCCTGCAGCCAGCGGACGTTGCCGTCGCCGCGGAGGAACCACAGGAGTTCGTAGGCGATGGACTTCCAGTGCACCCGCTTCGTGGTGATGAGCGGGAAGCCCTGGGAGAGGTCGAAGCGGAGCTGGCGGCCGAACACACTGCGCGTGCCGGTTCCGGTGCGGTCGCCTTTGGCGGCGCCGTGCTCGAGCGTGTCGCGCAGGAGGTCTTCGTACGGGGTGGGGATCGTCGTATCCATCCCCTCGATCGTACGGCCAGCGACCGTCACCGCGCCCGACCGATCGTCCGGTGTCGCGGCGGAAGCGCGCGAACCCGGGTTGTGGAGCGTTCCGGCTCCGACGGCGACTCCGGCTAGACTCGACGAGTCGCATCGGACGCTTCCATCCGATCGCGGGCCTTTAGCTCAGCTGGTAGAGCGCCACGTTTACACCGTGGATGTCGTCGGTTCGATCCCGGCAGGGCCCACCGAAGGAAGTTCCCCGAGATCATGGGCATCTCGGGGCCTTTTCGCTAAGCCGTGCGCGCCTCATCGCCGGACACTCGATGTTGGAGAGTTCGACGCCCGGAGGCCTTGGGGCGCGAACGGCAGCACCGCCGATGTCGATGAGCGCGTTGATGCGAGCTACGGCCGCAGCGTTGGAGCGGACACCGATCGTGTGGGTGGAGTCGATTCAGCAGCGCCCGCGTGGGATCGCGCCGCACAGTCTCCGCCCTGCACCGTGCCGATTGCACCTTGTGGGCCCGGCGCGACAGATCTACCATGCACGGGACCGGCGCAGTTGTGGGCCAGCACGGGATTCGGGTTCCGCGCATGACACGCTGCTCTGGTCTCGGGGCGGCGGGTTCGGGCACGTCGCTCCGACGTCGGTAGAGGCGTGTGCAGGAGCGGAGACGTGTGCCCCGCTGTCTCTCCGGACCCTAATCATCCGAGGCAGGCTCTCGTCGGGGTGATGACCTGCCCGGAGCATAGCGCCGCAGAGCACGCCGTGTCCGATCAGATGTGAGTGAATGCGTCGTGACCTGCAGTGCGGAAGAAACACAGCAGCCAGGAAAGGCAGAACGCGACCGCCACACCGATTTCTCCCGCGAACCACCGAACGCCGTAGCGGTGTTGTTTCGGTACTTGCCGAAGCATTCGCGACCTAGCGTGGTTGCATGACGACGCACAACTACACCGCTACCGTGACGTGGAGCGGGCGGACCGATGCCTACGAGATCTACAGCCGTCGCCATGGGGTGCGGTTGGGGGATTCGTCGATCGACCTGAGCGCAGCGGCCGAGTTCCGAGGCGACAGCGGGTTGCCGAACCCTGAGCAATTGTTGGTGGCGGCGGCGAGTTCGTGTCAGCTGCTGTCGTTCCTCGCGGTCGCCGCCCATGCAGGCGTCGAGATCATCGACTACCGGGACGCCGCGACCGGGATCATGCCGGACGACACACGTCCGATGCGGCTCACCGAGATCGTGCTTCGACCGACGATCGTGGCCCAGGGCACGACGACGGGAGCGGTGGAGCGACTCCTGGAGAAAGCCCACCGGCAGTGTTACATCGCGAACAGCCTCACCGCCGTCGTCACCCTCGAACCCGAGATCACGGTGCGGTGATGTTCGACATCGAGATCCCGGCCCCGGACGGTGCTTCCTCCCTCGCGGCGATCGGACGCGCATTGGGTGCGGCCGGCATCGGCTTGGAGGGCGGGGGCCTGTGGTCGGGAGTGGCGCACTATCTCGTAGCTGAGGGGGCTTGCGCTGGGGAGGTATTGCGTGGGATCGGGTTCGGGCCGGTGCTCGTGCGGGAAGCGCTCGTGGTCGATCTCGTCGTGGATGCGCCGGGTGCGCTCGGCCGGATGATGGAGCGGCTCGCCGGGGCCGGTGTGGTGTTGCACGGCCAGTACAGCGACCATGACAACCGCAAGGTGCTGCTCGTGGACGATGTCGCCGCTGCCCGTCGAGCGCTCGAAAAGGCCGGGTCGTGACCGGCGACGCGGACATCTCGGTGCCGGCGCGAGCACTCGGTGATCCCGCTCGCGGCCGGATCGTGACAGCGCTGCTCGGTGGCCGTGCCATCCCCGCTGGGGAGCTCGCCCGCGCTGCCGGCGTCTCAGCCTCCACCGCCAGCGAGCATCTCCGCGTGCTCCTCGACGCAGGCATCGTCACGGTCGATCGGGTGGGCAGGAACCGCTTCTTCCGTCTGACGAACGACGAGGTCGCCCGGGCGGTGGAGGCGCTCCAGGCCATCGCCCCTCGCACGGTCGTGCGGTCCTTCCGACAGCACCGAGTCTCGGCCGATCTCCGGGAGGCGCGGACCTGCTACGACCATCTCGCCGGAGATCTCGGCCTACGCGTCACGGACCTGCTCGTCCACGCAAGCATCCTCTCGAGCATCCGCACCGCGGCGACGGAGAACGCCCCGTCACCGTTCCCGGCTGGCCCCGTTGTGGAGTCGCTCCGTCTGCATCCTGGTTCTGGTTCACGGCCGTGGTCACGAGGCTGCCTGGACTGGACCGGGCGCCGCGCTCACGTCGCCGGCCAGGTTGGAGCTCAAATCCTGGAGGCGATGGAAACGCAGCAGTGGATCACCCGTCGCCCCGACTCGCGGGCCGTCCGGCTCACCGAGCGTGGTGCGCTGGGGCTCAGTACCTTGGAGGCAACGATCTCCGCATGCGAGGCGTAGCCAAGCTGCGCTACTGAGCCCCAGGTGCGAGCGCTCGTCGACGACGCGACCGTCGTCGAATGCGCGTCAACCTGACGTGAAGTCGCCCGCCACAGGCGAGGAACTACGGGTCGACCCGCAGCCGTCGTGCCGATGCTCAGCGCCCGGCGGGCGCCGTGCGCGCTAGTCCGGTTGTTCGGTTGCGCGCCGTGTGCTGGGCGCTTGGTGGAGAGATCGAACGGCGTGCACGACGGCGCCGGCGAGCAGCCAGAACACGGCGATGGTCAGTCCTGCCAAGATCAATGAGAGACCACCGGCCGCGCCGCTGTAGCTCGAGAACGTTGCAGCGGTGACCAACAGACCGATCGCCACCAGAATGGCGGCCGCCAATCCCATCGTTCGCAAGTATGGATTGGAGTAGCGCTCTCGCGGCGTGTTGGTGTTGTACTTGGCCTCGATCTCTTCACGGCTGATGGGAACGTTCGGCTGGTCGGTCATGCCGGCGAGCCTAGCGGCCGCATTCGATGCTTTGTCCGGAAATGGGGGCCTTCTGGCGCGATGGACATGGCACCTCCGGCGGGCCCGCTGCACAGTGGAAGCATGAACGATCCAGTCACCGCCCGGGAGAAGACCGCGCTCCTCGTGATCGACGTCCAGCAGGCATTCGACGATCCACAGTGGGGGCAACGCAACAACCACGATGCCGAATCGAACGTCGGGATGTTGTTGAGCGACTGGCGCCTGGCCGGTCGACCGGTGTTCCACGTCAGACATCAGAGCGCCAGCGAGGGTCAACTGTTCTCGCTGGGTGGGCCCGGTTACGAGGTCAAGCCGGAGGCTCGCGAGGTCGCGGGGGAGCCGGTCGTGGTCAAGACCGTCAACAGCGCGTTCATCGGCACTGATCTGGAGGTGCAGCTGCGCCGTGCCGGCATCTCATCGTTGGTCATCTGTGGCCTGACGACCGATCACTGTGTGTCCACCACAACCCGCATGGCGGCCAATCTCGGTTTCCACGTCACCATCGTCAGTGATGCGACGGCGACGTTCGAGCGACTCGGTCCCGATGGGCGACGGTGGTCGGCGACCGAGCTGCACGACGCCGCCCTGGCCAGCCTGCACCAGGAATTCGCGGTGGTCCAGACGACGAACGAGGTCGTCCGCGCGGCATGCTCGTGAACTGACAGGACGTCGCCGTTCTCCAGGTCGCTATCGGTTTGCCAGGGCGGCATCGACCCTGACGGTCGCCGCTGTGCCGGTCGGAGTGAGCTCTCCCGTTGGCCGGGCGGGCCCATCTGTCCGCCACGATCTGAAGCCGTGACTTCCAACCCGCCGCTCGTCCCCGAGCCGTCCCCTCACGATGCAACAGCTGCTGCAGTGAGGAGCGTCGAGCAACGCCTGAAGCGCGGAAACAGGCGGAACTGCCCTATCCGAGAGCCTTTACACCGTGGATGTCGTCGGTTCGATCCCGGCAGGGCCCACCGAATAGCAAGCCCCGAGATCATGCGGATCTCGGGGCTTCTTCGTATGGACGCCCAGCAGGTCTTGGCTCCCACTGTTGGCTACGTCCCCGTGGCGTCCCAGCGGACGGGTTGGCCCGTAAGCAAGATTCTCGATCCATGTTCATTTGTTAAGACATTCTGTGTATGCTGGTCATGGCCTCACCGAACAGCTCACAGAAAGTTGTACAGAGACGTATGACCGCTCCATCAGCCACCACGTACGACGTCGTCACCATGGGACGCGTCGGCGTCGACATCTACCCGTTGCAGGACGGCCTCGGGCTCGAGGACGTCGACACCTTCGGCAAGTATCTCGGGGGGAGCGCCGCCAACGTCGCTGTCGCTGCCGCCCAGCACGGGCACCCGACGGCGCTCATCAGCAGGACGGGCAACGACCCCTTCGGTCGATACGTCCATCGCGAACTCGGGCGCCTCGGCGTCGCTGACGAGTTCGTCGGTTGGGAGGCGGACTTGCAGACGCCGGTCACCTTCTGCGAGATCTTCCCGCCGGACGACTTCCCGTTGTACTTCTACCGGAAGCCGAAGGCGCCTGATCTGACGATCACGTCGAAGTCCCTCGACCTCGACGCGATCTACCGTGCCAAGGTGTTCTGGGCGACGGTGACGGGGCTCAGCGAGGAACCGAGCCGCTCGGCCCACTTCACCGCGTGGGAAGCCCGCGCCCGCCGGCCGCTGACGATCCTCGACCTCGACTACCGTCCGATGTTCTGGAACTCGGCCGAGCAGGCCTCCGCCCAGGTCGGGCGAGCGCTCGAACACGTCACGGTCGCTGTCGGCAACCGTGAGGAGTGCGAGGTGGCTGTCGGCGAGACGGATCCACACCGCGCTGCAGACGCCTTGCTGGAACGCGGCGTCGAACTCGCCGTCGTCAAACAGGGTCCGAAGGGGGTCCTCGCCAAAACGAGCGACGAGACCGTCGAGGTCCCGCCGTACTTCGTGGACGTCGTGAACGGACTCGGCGCGGGGGACAGCTTCGGTGGCGCCCTCTGCCACGGACTCATCGAAGGGTGGGGTCTCGAGAAGATCCTGCGGTTCGCCAACATCGCCGGGGCGATCGTCGCGTCGCGGCGGGAGTGCTCGACGGCCATGCCGAACTCCACCGAGGTGCTCGAGATCCTCGACACCATCGGCACCGTCGGTGCAGCAGAACTCGGAGGTGCCCGATGACCATCGTGAACAACGCCAGGACATCGCGGTTCCTCCGCGAAAGCGAGTTCGAGCGCCTGCGAGAGGTCCGCGCATCCGACCCGGCCGCCATCGCCCGTGCCCATGCCGGCCGGCGTCGGCGCGAGCTCATCCGCGGTGACGGTCGACTCTTCATCGTCGCTGCCGACCACCCGGCTCGCGGAGCCCTCGGTGTGCGCGACGAGTCGATGGCCATGGCCGACCGGTACGAGCTTCTGGACCGCCTCGCGCTCGCGCTCTCGCGCCCTGGTGTCGACGGCGTGCTGGGCACCCCGGACATCGTCGACGACCTCGCCCTCCTCGGCCTGCTCGACGACAAGGTCGTGGTCGGGTCGATGAACCGGGGTGGGCTGCGCGGCGCCGCGTTCGAGATGGACGACCGTTTCACCGGCTACGACATTCCCGGGATCGTGCGAGACGGTCTCGACTTCGCCAAGACACTCCTCCGGGTGAACCTCGGCGATGCCGGATCGGTCGCGACCATCGAGGCGAACGCCCGTGCCGTAGACCAGGCGGTCGAGGCTCGTGTGCCGATCATGCTCGAACCGTTCATGAGTGAGTGGCGCGAGGGACGGATCGTCAACGACCTCTCAGCCGAGGCGGTCATCACCTCGATCGCCATCGCGTCCGGTCTCGGATCGAGTTCGGCGTACACCTGGATGAAGCTGCCGGTCGTCGAGGAGATGGAACGCGTCATGGCTGCCACCTCGATGCCGACACTCCTGCTCGGTGGCGAGCCGAACGGCCATCGGGACGACGTCTACTCGTCCTGGGAACGAGCCCTCGAACTGCCCGGTGTCCGCGGCCTGGTCGTCGGACGCACCTTGATCTACCCGGCCGACGGCGATGTCTCCGCTGCAGTCGACACCGCGGCGGGGCTCGTCCACGCCGACCTCCCCTCCTGAGCCTCCCGATCCGCCGCGATCGCTGATCCTTCACAGATTGGAACCACCCGCATCATGAGCACTGACTCCCTCCCGGTCGTCCCGCACTGGATCGACGGAGCCGAAGCCCCGTCCACCTCGGGTCGCACCGCCCCGGTCTACGACCCCGCGCTCGGTGTCGCGACGAAGCACGTCGCGCTCGCCGATCAGGACGAGATCGCCGCAGCTGTCGCATCGGCTGCCAAGGCCTTCCCGGCTTGGCGCGACTTGTCCCTCGCGAAGCGTCAGCAGATCGTGTTCAAGTTCCGTGAGCTGCTCGAGGCGAAGAAGGGTGAGCTGGCGGAGATCATCACGGCGGAGCACGGCAAGGTCGTCTCCGACGCGCTCGGTGAGATCACGCGCGGTCAGGAGGTCGTGGAGTTCGCGACCGGTCTCGCACACCACCTGAAGGGTGAGTTCTCCGAGCAGGTCTCGACCGGTGTCGACGTGTACTCCACGAAGCAGCCGCTCGGGGTCGTTGGGATCATCTCGCCGTTCAACTTCCCCGCGATGGTGCCGATGTGGTTCTTCCCGATCGCGATCGCGGCCGGGAACACGGTCGTGCTGAAGCCGAGTGAGAAGGACCCGTCCGCGGCGATCTGGCTCGCGAAGCTCTGGAAGGAAGCAGGCCTCCCCGACGGGGTGTTCACGGTGTTGAACGGTGACAAGGAGGCCGTCGACGGGCTCCTCACCCACCCCGACGTCCGTGCGATCTCCTTCGTGGGTTCCACGCCGATCGCGAAGTACGTGTACGAGACCGGCACCGCACACGGCAAGCGCGTCCAGGCGCTGGGCGGGGCGAAGAACCACATGCTCGTGCTGCCCGACGCCGACCTCGACCTCGTCGCCGACTCCGCGATCAACGCCGGTTTCGGTTCCGCCGGTGAGCGGTGCATGGCGATCTCGGTCGTCGTCGCCGTGGAGCCCGTCGCGGACGAACTCATCGCGAAGATCGCCGAACGTGCAGCGACCTTGCGGATCGGTGACGGACGTCGGAACTGCGACATGGGCCCGCTGGTGACGAAGGTGCACCGCGACAAGGTCGCCTCCTACCTCGACATCGCCGAAGCCGATGGCGCGACGATCGTCGTCGACGGCCGCAACACGCCCATCGACGGCGACCCGAACGGGTTCTGGCTCGGCCCGACCCTCATCGACAACGTCCCGACGACGTCGAAGGTGTACACGGAGGAGATCTTCGGACCCGTCCTCGCCGTCGTCCGCGTCGCCTCCTATGAAGAGGGTGTCGCGCTCATCAACGGTGGCGCGTTCGGGAACGGGACCGCGATCTTCACCAACGACGGCGGTGCCGCCCGACGGTTCCAGAACGAGATCCAGGTCGGCATGATCGGCATCAACGTGCCCATCCCCGTCCCGGTCGCGACGTTCTCCTTCGGCGGGTGGAAGGACTCCCTGTTCGGCGACACCAAGGCCCACGGCGCCGAGGGCGTCCGCTTCTTCACCCAGCAGAAGGCCATCACCTCCCGCTGGCTCGACCCCTCCCACGGCGGCATCAACCTCGGCTTCCCCCAGAACTGAGGCTCCCGGACGTCCCTTCGGCAGGCCCAGGGAACGGCGCGGTGCCCGAGCCGACATCGTTCCGCAGTCCTGTCGAAGGGCATGATCGAATCACACACGACGGAGTGAACAACATGCAGTGGATGTACGAGCGGGGTGACCTCGCCCGAGACGGCTGGGAGAGCGTCGTCGACGGCTCGATCGACGGCTGGGCGCACACGGGTCTCCGCGTCGCGGTCCTCGCCGACGGTGATGCCATCGACCTCCCAGCGGGCGATGTGGAACGGATCGTCGTCCCGCTCGCCGGTTCCTTCAGCATCAGCTGGTCGGACGCTGAGCAGCGGTATGGCACCACGGCGCTCTCCGGCCGTCGATCCGTCTTCGACGGACCGACCGACGTCCTCTACGTGGGTGCAAGGACAGCGTGCGTCCTCAGCGGAGTCGGTCGAGTCGCTGTGGCCGAGGCCCCGACGACGGCGATCCACCCGACGCGTCACGTCGCTGCGGAGGAGATCCCCGTCGAGCTGCGCGGCGCGGGCCGGTCGAGTCGTCAGGTCCACAACTTCGGCACGCCGGACGCGCTCGACGCCGCGAAGCTCATCGTGTGCGAGGTCGTGACGCCCGCAGAGAACTGGTCGTCCTACCCCGCCCACAAGCACGACGAGCGCCTGCCTGGGGCGGAATCGCGCCTCGAGGAGATCTACTACTTCGAGTCCGCCGTGTCGAAGGGTCTGGAAGCACCGACGGCCGCGGATCCCTTCGGGATGTTCGCGACCTACTCCTCGCCCGCCGGGGAGATCGACATCAATGCGATCGTCCGCACCGGCGACATCGCGCTCGTCCCCTTCGGATACCACGGTCCTGCCGTCGCCGCGCCGGGGTACGACCTCTACTACCTGAACGTGATGGCCGGACCCGACCAGGAACGGGTCTGGAACATCAGCGACGACCCGGCACACGCGTGGATCCGCCAGACCTGGGAGGGCCAGGACATCGACCCCCGGCTGCCCTACGCCGGTCCCACAGCTACTCAGACGAACACCCGCTCCGACGCAGAAGGACAGCAGTGATGGCGACGAAATCCAGGACGAAGCGGATGACGGTGAGCCAGGCGCTCGTCGAATTCCTCGGTCACCAGTGGACCGTGGACGGCGACCACCGTGAGCGGACCATCCCCGGCATGTTCGGCATCTTCGGACACGGCAACGTCGCCGGACTCGGTCAGGCACTCAAGCAGGCGAACTCCCTGCAACCCGATCTCATGCCGTACTTCCAGGCACGCAACGAGCAGGCGATGGTGCACCAGTCCGTCGGGTACGCCCGCATGCACCGCCGCCTCGGCACCTTCGCGAGCGCGGCCTCGGTCGGCCCGGGTGCCGCGAACATGCTGACCGGTGCCGCCCTCGCCACCACCAACCGGCTTCCGGCGCTGCTGTTGCCCAGCGACACCTTCGCGACGCGCGTCGCCGACCCGGTCCTCCAGCAACTCGAACTGCCCCACGACATCGGCATCACCGTCAACGACGCGTTCCGTCCGCTGTCCCGGTTCTTCGACCGGGTGCAGCGGCCCGAGCAGCTGTTCTCGATCGCCCTCGCCGCCATGCGTGTGCTCACCGACCCCGCCGAGACGGGTGCGGTCACGATCGCCCTGCCGGAGGATGTGCAGGCGGAGACCGTCGACGTCCCACTCGAATTCCTGCAGAACCGTGAATGGCACCTGCGCCGTCCGCTGCCGGAACGAGCTGCGCTTGCCCGCGCCGTCGCGGCGATCCGCGGGGCGAAGCGTCCGATCATCATCGCCGGCGGGGGAGTGATCTATTCGAACGCGGAGGATGCGCTGCGTCTGCTCGTCGAGGCGACCGGCATCCCCGTCGGCACCTCGCAGGCCGGTGGTGGGTCGCTCGTCTGGGACCACCCGCAGAATGTCGGCGCGATCGGCGCCACCGGGACGACGGCGGCCAACCGTCTCGCGGCGGAGGCAGACGTCGTGATCGGCATCGGCACTCGCTACAGCGACTTCACCACGGCGAGCCGCACGGCGTTCCAAGCCGAGGGCGTGACCTTCGTCAACGTCAACGTCGCGAGCTTCGACGCCTACAAGCATGGGACGCAGATCGCCGTCGTCGCCGACGCGCGGGAGACGGTCGAAGCGCTCCACGATGAGCTCGCTCGGTTCCGAGTCGCTGCCGACTACGCCGAGACCATCCGCCGTGAAAAGGCGGCATGGGACGCGACCGTCGACGCCGCTTTCGAGCCGTCGGGACTCGCCCTCCCCGGACAGGCGGAGATCATCGGTGCCGTCCAATCGTCGACCCAGCCTGAGGACGTCATCGTCCAGGCGGCGGGATCACTCCCCGGCGACCTCCACAAGTTGTGGCGCGTGCGGGACGCCCTCGGCTACCACGTCGAATACGCCTTCTCCTGCATGGGCTATGAGATCGCCGGCGGTCTCGGCGTGAAGCGCGGTGCCGAGGCGAGCGGGTCCGACCGTGACGTGGTCGTCATGGTGGGCGACGGGTCGTACCTCATGCTGCACACGGAGCTCGTGACCGCGGTCGCCGAGGGCATCAAGCTCATCGTCGTCCTCATCCAGAACCACGGGTACGCCTCGATCGGACACCTGTCGGAGACGGTCGGTTCCGAACGCTTCGGCACCTGGTACCGCAGCCTCGACCCCGAAGCCCGCAACTTCCAGGGCGAGCAGATCCTGCCCGTCGACCTCGCCGCCAACGCGCGCAGCTACGGCGTCGACGTGATCGAGGTCGAGCCCGGCGCATCGTCGATCGACGACCTCAGGGCTGCCATGGCGACTGCGAAGGCGTCCGACCGGACGACGCTCATCCACATCAACAGCGACCCGCTGCTGTACGCCCCCGATGGCGAGGGTTGGTGGGACGTCCCCGTCCCGGCGGTCTCCGAGCTGCCGAGCACGAAGCGCGCCTACGAGGAGTACGCCGAGATCAAGGCCACCCAGAAGCCGCTGCTCGGCTGAGTGACCGTCCAGAATCCCACGAACGAGTACCGAAGGAACCCGATGTCAGAACCCACCACCACTCCGTCGATCCGCATCGGCACCGCTCCCGACTCCTGGGGCGTCTGGTTCCCCGACGACCCGAAGCAGGTCCCGTGGGAGCGATTCCTGGATGAGGTCGTCGCCTCCGGATACGAGTGGATCGAACTCGGTCCGTACGGCTACCTCCCCACGGACCCGAACCAGCTCGCCGATGAACTCGGCTCCCGCGGTCTCAAGCTGTCGGCCGGAACGGTCTTCACGGGGTTCCACAAGGGCGACGACCAGTGGAAGCGCGCCTGGGACCAGGCGCTCGACATCGCCGGCCTCGTCTCGAAGCTCGGGGCCGAGCACCTCGTCGTGATCCCGGACCTGTGGCGGAGCGACGCGACGAGTGAGGTCCTCGAGGCGCGCACACTGGACGACGAGCAGTGGGCGAAGCTCGCCGCTGGTCACGATCGCCTCGGCAAGGCCCTCCTCGAGGAGTTCGGGATCAAGCAGCAGTTCCACTCGCACGCCGACAGCCACGTCGGGACGACCAGGGAGGTCGAGCGCTTCCTCGCCGAGACCGACGAGCGGTACACGAACCTCTGCCTCGACACCGGCCACTTCTCCTACTACGGCGGCGACAACCTCAAGCTCATCGACGACCACCCGTCGCGGATCGGCTACCTGCATCTGAAGCAGGTCGACACCAGCCTGCTGTTCGACGTGCTGAAGAACGACGTGCCGTTCGCCGAGGCCGTCACCCAGGACATCATGGTCGAGCCGCCGTTCGGCGTACCGGAGCTCGGCCCGATCATCGAGCGCGTCGCGGCACTCGACCCGCAGATCTTCGGGATCGTCGAGCAGGACATGTACGGGTGCTCGATCGACCGCCCGTTCCCCATCGCCAAGCGCACACGCGAGCACATCTTCGGCGAGACCGCCGCTGCACGCGTCAGCTGAACCCACTTCGACCAGTCAGAATCCACGGAAGGCACCGACGCCATGAGCACCACCACCCAGACCACCGACCGTCCCACCGGGACCGACGCCCGGACGGGCGACCTCCGGGTCGGCATCGTCGGAGCCGGCCTGATGGGAGCCGACCACGTCAAACGGATCACCGAGCGGGTGAGTGGTGCGGTCGTCGCTGCGATCATCGAACCCGACGCGGGCCGTGCCGCGGCCGCGGCTGCCAACGCCCCCGGCGCCCAGGCGTTCACCCGGATCGAGGACGCGATCGCGGCCGGCGCCGTGGACGCCGTCCTCATCGCGACCCCCGGGCAGTTCCACGAGCCGGTGCTCCTGCCGGCACTCGCCGCCGGACTCCCGATCCTCTGCGAGAAGCCGCTGACGCCCGACTCCACGTCGTCGTGGCGGGTGCTCGAGGCCGAGCAGCAGCTCGACCGACCGCACATCCAGGTCGGGTTCATGCGCCGCTTCGACGCGGAGTACCAGCAGCTGCGCGCCCTCGTCGAGTCCGGCGAGGCCGGCGAGCTCCTCATGCTCCGCGGTGTCCACCGCAACGCGGTCGTCCCCGACACCTACACGCAGACGATGCTCATCACCGACTCCGTCGTGCACGAGTTCGACGTGCTGCCGTGGGTGGCCGGCTCGACCGTCGCGAGCGTCGAGGTGAAGTACCCGCGTCGCAACCGGCTGAGCCCTGACCACCTGCGCGAGCCGATCCTCGTCATCATCGAGCTCGCGAACGGTGTCCTCGTCGACGTCGAGATGAACGTGAGCGTCCAGTTCGGCTATCAGGTCGCGACCGAGGCGGTCTTCGCCGAGAGCATCGCGCGAATCGGTCAGCCGTCCGGCCTCCAGCAGTGGAAGGACGGCCGCTTCAGCGTCGCCGACCACACGAGCTTCGTGACGCGGTTCGCCGCGGCGTACGACGAGCAGGTCCAGCGCTGGGTGAACGCGGTCCGCGGGGGCACCCTCGTCGACGGGCCGAACGCCTGGGACGGCTACAAGGTGGCGCTCGCCTGTGAAGCGGGAGTCGCGGCCCTCACCACCGACGGCCCGGTGCCGGTCGCCATTCCCGAGCGCGCCGCGTTCTACGCTTGATCCGCATCCGGCCGGCAAGCCTCGCGGTGCCGGCCGGACGCACTGACGAAGGAGTTCCCCGATGGTCCGCATCGCCCTCGATCCGACCCCGTATCACCACGACCATGCACTGCTCGACTTCCCGGACATCGCCGCGCGGCTCGGATACGACCATCTGCAGCTGACGCCGCACGCCGACTTCGGGCCGTTCTTCCGGTATCCCAAGGCCGATGACGCCCTCGTCGCCGCCCTGCGCAAGCGCGTCGCCGACGCCGGGATCACGATTCCGGCGCTCCTGCCGGTGCAACGCATCTCCTCACCGGAGGAGCAGCAGCGGGAGGCGGCCGTGCGGAACTTCTCGCGTACCATCCACCTCGCCGTGGAACTCGGCGTCGACACCCTCAACACCGAGTTCAGCGGGCGCCCGGAGCGCAGTGAGGACTCCGAAGCGGCGTTCTACCGCTCGATGGAGACGTTGTTGCCGCTGGCCGAGCGGGAGGGTGTCCGGATCAACTTCGACCCGCACCCCGACGACTTCGTCGAGGACGGTCTTGAGGCATGGCGCATCATCCGCGGTCTCAATTCGGCATCGGTCGGCTTCGTGTACGTCGCGTCCCACACCTTCCACTACGGCGACCGCGCGACGACCCTGCTGCCCGAGATCGGCGACCGGCTCGGCGCGGTGTACGCGGCCGATTCGTTCGACCACCACCGCTCCCACGGACTCCGGTACATCAGCAACCCTCCGGGGAACGCTGCCCGGGTGCACCAGCACCTCGCGATCGGCGACGGCGACGTCGACTGGGCGGGACTGTTCGCGACGCTCGGACGCACGGGCTTCCTCGATCGCGAGGATGCGATCGTCGTCTCCAACGTCTTCGCAGAGGACGAGCGCGCCGACGAGGTCTCGCGGTTCCAGCTCGAGCGCCTGCGTGCGCTCATCGACGCCGGCCGCGCGGCCGCTTCGGGTGAGGGAGCGGGCACCGGAGCGTGAGGCTCGGCCTCGTCGGCTACGGATTCGGCGGACGCACCTTCCACGCCCCGTTCGTCGCCGCTCTCGGCGAGGGGGTCCTCGCCGGGGTCGTGACCCGTTCTGCTGCCCGCCGGGCGGAGCTCGCCGTCGACCATCCCGGGGTGCCCGTGTACGACACCGTCGACGATCTGCTCGCAGCGGGTGTGGACATCGTGACGATCTCGACGCCGCCATCGGGTCGGCTCGACATCGCCAAGCGCGTGATCGACGCCGGAGTCCCGGTGATCGTCGACAAGCCGATGGCGAGCAGTATTGCCGAGGCGCGTGAACTCGTCGCCTACGCGGCTGATCGAGGCGTCCTGCTCAGCGTCTTCCAGAACCGGCGTTGGGATTCCGAGGCCCGTACGCTGCAGGCGATCGTGCGCTCGGGCGCCGTCGGTGACATCCGCCTCGTCGAGAACGTCCTCGACCGGTGGGAACCTCGCGCGACCGGAGACGGATCCGGCGGCGGTCAACTCTTGGATCTGGGCAGTCACACCGTGGACCAGGTTCGTGACGCGCTCGGGCCTGTCGAGCGGGTGTTCGCAACGATCGACCGCCGACCGGGTGACGAGTACGAGTACGCCTTCGACCTGCTCCTCGAGCACCAGGGTGGTATCCGGTCGATGGTCGCTTCCGACGTCCTGCAACCCGACGGGCGCCCACGCCTGCGGGTGACCGGAAGCACCGGGACCGTCACCGTACGCGGGCTCGACCTCCAGACGGACCAAGTGCTCGCCGGGCTTCGGCCCGCCGACCATGGCTGGGGCGTCGAGCCGCACGAGCGGTGGGGCACGCTGACGACGACGGCCGGTGAGCAGCGACCATATCCGCGCGCGGACGGTCGCTGGCAGGATTTCTACGCCGGAGTGCATGCGGCGATCGACACCGGGTCAGGCGTCCTCCCCGTCGCCGTCGAGGGCTCCCTCGCCACATTCGCGATCCTCGAGGCTGCTCGCCGGAGCGCTGAGCTCGGAACCTGGGTGCACGTCTCGTCCGTCTGACATTCCTCGGTGCGTGTTCCCGGCACAGCAGAACGGTCCGTCCTCTCGATGAGGGCGGGCCGCTCTGCGCTGTGGTGCGGACCAGGATCAGAAGGTCTTGTACTGCTCTTTGAAGTGGTCCTCGAGCGACTCGAGGCTCTTGCCCTTCGTCTCCGGGACGCTCGTCGCGACGAAAAGGATGGCGAGGAGACCGACCGCTGCGAAGAGCAGGAACGTTCCGAATCCGAGGGACTCGACGAGCGAGGGGAACGCCAGCGAGATGATCGCGTTCGTGGACCAGAGCACCAGGACGGTGATGCCGATCATGACGCCGCGCATCTTCAGTGGGAAGATCTCGGCGATCATGAGCCATGCGAGGGGGCCGATGGTGCCCTGCATGATCCCGATGAAGAGCAGGATCGCGATGAGGAGCAGCCACGGGCGGACGGGGTTGTCCTCTGGGAGCCCCAGGCCGATGGCGCCGACGAGCAGGTGCATGGTCGTGGTCCCGATGAAGCCGAACAGCATCAGCGAGCGACGGTTGAAGCGGTTGATGATGGAGAGCGCCACGAGCATCGCCGTGACGGACATCACGCCGTTCAGCACGTTGAAGCTCAGTGCGGCGTTCCGCGTGAAGCCGGCCGCCTCGAGCACCTGGGTGCCGTAGTACATCATCGAGTTGATGCCGGTGAGCTGCTGGTAGGCGGCGATGCCGATGCCGATGAAGAGGAGGCGTCGGATCCACGGGGTCCGTACGATGTCCATGAAGGTGCCGGACTGCTCGTCCTTCTCGATCACGGAGAGCTGCCGGACCTCTTCCATTTCGGCGACGGCCCGCTCCGCGGAGCGCACTTGCCGGAGCACCGCGAGGGCCTCGTCGTCGCGACCGCGAGCGAGGAGCCAGCGCGGACTCTCGGGCATCCGGAGCATGCCGAAGAAGAGCACGAAGGCGGGGATGACCGCGACAGCGAGCATGTAGCGCCAGACGTGGTCGTTGGAGCCCCAGACGTTGCCGATGATGGCGTTGATCGCGAAGGCCAGGAACTGGCCGCCGACGATCATGAGTTCGTTGCGGGAGACCAGGCTTCCGCGCTTCTCGAACGGAGCGACCTCGGCGAGGTAGACCGGGACGGTGACCGAGGCGCCGCCGACGGCGAGGCCGAGGATGAAGCGGAAGACGAGCAGCGTCTCATAGGTCGGGGCGACGACACAGCCCCCGGCACCGATGAAGAACAGGACGGCGATGATGAGGATGTTGCGCTTGCGACCGAGGCGGTCGGAGAGACGACCGCCGAAGAAGGCACCGACCGCTGCGCCGATCAGCAGGGTGAAGGTGATGAGTCCTTCCTGGAAGGAATTGAGGCCGAAGTACTCCATCATGAACGACAGGGCGCCGTTGAGGACGCCGGTGTCGTAGCCGAAGAGGAGCCCGCCGAAAGTGGCGATGACGGCGACGAGGCCGAGGCGTCGGTTGTAGGGGCCGTTGCCGAGGGGTGGCAGGGCCACCTTCACGGCATTGGTGATCGTTCCACCATGAGACACGTTGTTCGCTCCTTTGCGTGTTCCCGCCTCCGGCCCCGATGGGCCGGTTGTCGACGCTGAACCGGGTGAGAATGTGTCCTTATGTTAGGACATTCTGCCAACAAGCGCTAGTGAGTGCTCTGATCTGGTGAGATGGGTGGGCCCGTCGGCTCCAAGCCTGAGGAACTACAGGGTCTCTCCAGCGTCCGCCAGCAGGGTGCTGCCGGTCATGATCATGGAGAGGTCGCTCGCGGCGAAGAGGACGACGCGCGCGATGTCGTCCGGGGTGCCGAAGCGTCCGATGAGGCTCTGGTTCATGACATCGAGTTTCGGGAGTTCGATGCCGGCCGCAGCGGCGGCCTCCGCGGCCGCGGCTGCGACGGCGAGGTTCCCCTCCGTGGGCACGAAGCTCGGTGCGACACCGAGGACCCGGACGCCGAGCGGCGCGAGGTCGACCGCGAGCGACTTCGTGAGTCCGAGCGCCGCGTGCTTCGAGCTCACGTAGGCGGACATGCCTGGGAAGGCCACCTGGACCCCGGCGGTCGAGACGATGTTCACGATGACGCCACCGGAGCCGTCCGAAGTCATGCGTCGTGCCGCTTCGCGGGCTCCGAGGAAGACGCCGCGGGTGTTCACGGCGAAGACCTGATCCCAGGTCGCGTCGTCCATCTCGAGTACGGGGGCGTTGGGGAAGACGCCGGCGTTGTTCACCCAGACGTCGATCCCGCCGAGCTCGGCGACGGCGATGTCCGCGGCGGCCGCGACCGAGGCGGCGTCGCTCACGTCGGCGCGGGTCCCGAGGGCCGTGACACCGAACCGCGCGCGGAGCTCGTCGGCCGCTGCGCGCGCGGCGTCCTCATGCAGGTCGACGATCAGGAGGTCGGCACCGGCCTCCGCGAGTCGGGCGGCGATGGCCTTGCCCAGTCCTTGCGCGCCTCCGGTGACGACGGCTCGTCGCCCGGCGAGGGAGAGGAGGTCTGCGAGCGGGGTCTCGGAGACATCGGGAAAGGGGTAGGGCATGACGACCTCCATGTCGTGACAACGGTATTGGCAGAGTATGTCATAAAGCCACCCGCGGGCGGGAGGCTAGCGTGGGTACATGACCGCCAAACGGGGCCCAGGCCGCCCGCCCGTCTCCGAGCCTGACGAACTCCGGTCCCGAGCGCTCGACGTGCTCTACCGCCGTGGGTACCAGGGCACGACGATGGGCGTGCTGGCGGACGAGGTCGGGGTGAGTGTCCGCACCCTGCACCGGTACTTCCCGACGAAGGCCGACATCGTCTGGGGTGGCATCGAGGGGGCGATCGATGCGCTGGCCCACGGCTTCGCGACGGCCGACGATTCACTGCCGATCACCGACGCCATCACCGCCGTCGTACTCGACGTGTTCGACCAGGACGCCGACGCCCTCGCCGTCGGCCGCGCGCGGATGCGCCTCATCGCGACGACCCCGGAGTTGCGTGAGACGAGGCCGGAGACCTACCAGCGGTGGCGCGAGCAGACCATCGCATTCGTCGCGCGGCGCCTCGGGGCCTCGCCGTCCGACATCGTCCCGCGAGCCGTCGGGGCCGCGGTCCAGGCCGCGATCGACGAGGCGCTGGCCTGGTGGGCGGCCGGTGATCGCCATGCCTCTCCCGCGCAGGCGGTCGCGGAGGCGCTCCGCGGCTTCGACGTCATCCGTGCGAGCGGGGTGGACTCGCCGACCCGCTGACGTCAGCCGGTCGTGGCGGCGCCGTCCTCCGGTGATGCGATCAACCGCATGAACGCTTCGAGCAGCGGAAGGGTTTCGCGGTCCGGGTCCAGGAGCGCCTGGATGCGGAGCCCGTCGATCATCGCCAGCGTCATCGTCACCTTGTCATCGGCGGTGAGCTGCTCCCCGTCGGCGGCCGTCGACAGTCGCTTGTCGGTGAAGTGCTCGCGCATGCGGGCTCGGCGGGCCATGAAGAAGTCGTGCGCGGGGTGGTGCGGGTTCGTCGCCGCGATCGTGATCGCGAGCCAGTTGCGTTGCTGCTCGGGGTGGGCGAAGTCCTCCTCGAGCACCGCGCTCAGGACGCGGTCCGCCGGCAGTCTCGACTGCATGATGCGCTGGGCGAGCTCGAGGTCGTCGGCGTCGCGCTGCGCGAGGGCGGCCAGGAGGAGGTCGTCCTTCGTCGCGAAGTGGCGGAGGAGCGCGGCGTGCGTGACGCTCGCGCGGGAGGCGATGTCCCGCAGTGAGGCCCGCTCGTAGCCGTGCTCGGCGAAGCTCGCCGACGCCGCCCGGATGATCTCGGCGCGGCGCGCGGGTGTCGTCGCATAGGGTCCGCGAGGCCCCCGGCGCGCCGAGGGGTGCGGTGCCTCAGGCGTGGTGTCCGTCACCGTGCTCGTCGTCATGCCGGGCCCTCCTCCCGCGGATCGGACCGGTGCCGCGCGGGACTTGCCAATTGTATCCGGGGTGGTTACTGTTTCCAAACAGTAACCATGGTGGTTACAGTTTGCCGGAGTCGCACACCGCTGTCGCCCGGACGCAGACCAGCACCGTAGCCGGTCGACACACCCGATGAAGGAGTCATGGTGTCCCCGAACGAACCCGATCCCACCGCGCGCACAGCCGCCGGTATCGCCGCCGCCCAGCCCACCCCCGGCGCCCAGGCCGAACCCGACGGACTCGACGCCGCACCGGCCGCCGTGCAGGAGCCACAGGCCCCGGTCAGCCGCTCCTACATCTTCTGGCTCATGCTCGCCAGCTTCGGCGCGTCCATGGCCATGATGGTGCCGCTGTCGTACGGCATCGCCGTCCGCATCTCCGAGCTCGCGCCGGGACACGAGGAGGTGCTCGGCTACATCACCGGGACAGCCCAGCTCATCTACCTCGTGATCAGCCCCATGATCGGCATCTGGAGCGACCGCGTTCGCTCGCGCCTCGGGCGCCGCACGCCGTTCATCTTCCTCGGCGTCGGGATCGGCCTCATCGGCCTCATCGTCATGGGACTCGCACCCGACCTCCTCATCGTCGGTGCCGGCTGGGTGCTCGGCATGTCCGGCTGGTCCATCTGCGGCGCGGCGATCCAGACCCTGCAGGCCGACAAGCTCCCCGAGTCGCAGCGCGGCAAGGTGTCGGCGTTGACCGGGCTCATGACGCAGATCGCTCCGGTCCTCGGCATCGGCGTCGCCTACGCGGTGTCATCCAGCACCTTCCTCGTGTTCCTCGTCCCCGGCGTCATCGGCGCCGTCCTCCTCGCGATCTTCCCGCTCATCAAGCCGGAGGGGAGCTCCAAGCACCTCGCGAAGACGGACACCGTCACGGCCGGCTCCGTCGTCCGCAGCTACGGCTTCAACGTCCGCAAGTACCCGGACTTCGCCTGGAACTGGCTCGGTCGCTTCGTCTTCTTCATCGGCCTCTACTTCAACACCACGTTCGGCACCTTCTTCTACGCGCAGCGGCTCGACCTCCCGGTCCGCGAGGTCGCCGGGGTCGTCGCCACGATCGGGATGCTCGGCGTGGTCGCCGCCGCCGGTGGGGCGCTACTCGGCGGGTTCCTCTCCGACAAGCTCAAGCGTCGGCGGCTGTTCGTGCTCATCGCCTCGCTCCTCTTCGTCGCCGGCGCCCTGGCCGAGGCCTTCGCGTGGTCACTGCCGCAGCTGATCATCGGTGCGGTGCTGATGCAGACCGCGATCGCGGTGTTCGCGACGGTGGACCAGGCGATCATCTTCGCCATCCTGCCGAACCGCGAGGAGGCCGGCCGGTACATGGCGGTCGTCGCCTTCGCGCAGAAGATCCCGAGCGCCGTCGCACCGCTGCTCGCCTCGGTCGTCATCACCCTCGGTGCCACCGGTGCGGAGAAGAACTACACGATCCTCTACCTCACGGGTGCGGTCCTCGCGCTCCTCGGCGGGATCATCGTCTCCACAAAGGTCAAAGCCGTTCGCTGACCCGGTGGGATCGACCGCCTGACGTCACCGCCGACACCCCGACCAGCACCACCCAGCAGAAAGCCACAGTATGCACGCGACACCCCACGATCTCACCGTCGACAGCGGCGGCGACCAGTTCGTCGTCACCGGGGCGACGCCGCGGCTCTCCTGGAAGCCGGGAGACGGCGCGATCGGCGGCTTCGAGCTCGAGGCCGTGATCGACGGGGTGCGGCAATCGGTCGTGCTCGCGGACGGGCACCGCTACGTCGCTTGGCCGTGGTCGGCGCTGCGCAGCCGTCAGCGCGTCGAGTGGCGGGTGCGTTCGGCCGATGCGGGTGCCGAGTGGTCCGAATCGGCGTCCTTCGAGGTCGGCCTCCTGGACGAGGACTGGCGGGCGGCCTGGATCTCGCCCGTCGAGACAGATGATCCCGGCTACGGGAACCGCCCGGCGCACCTCCTCGGCGTGGAGTTCACGCTGGAGGGCGAGGTCCGGTCCGCGCGGCTCTATGCGACCGCCCTCGGTCTGTACACCGCGGCGGTCAACGGGGTGCGGGCCGGCCGGGCCGAGCTCTCCCCGGGGTCGACCTCCTATGACCGCACCCTGTACGCCCAGGCCTTCGACGTCGCCGCCGCCCTGGTGACCGGCTCCAACCGCCTCGACGTCGACCTGTCCGACGGCTGGTACCGAGGCCAGGTGGGGGCGTTCCGCATCCCGTCGGGCTGGGGGTCCGTCCTCGGTCTCCGCGCCGAGCTGCACGTCGACTTCGCCGACGGGGGCACCCTCGTCGTCCGTTCGGACGACCGCTGGGAGAGCCGGCCGTCCACCATCACCCGGGCCGACCTCATGGACGGCCAGACGGTCGACCTGACGGTGGCCGATGTAGAGGCCGCCGACGAGACGGTCTCGTCCGTGCTCATCGACGCCGTCGTGGACCCACCGGCCATCGACTGGTCGCCGGCGCCCGCCGTGACGGTGGTCGCCTCGCGCGCCCCGAGCAGTGTCCGCGAGCTGCGCGAGGGCGTGTGGGTCGTCGACTTCGGCCAGAACGCCTCCGGATGGCTCCGGCTCGGAGATCTCGGCCCCGCGGGCACCCGGACCGAGATCGACTACGGCGAGTATGTCGAAGCGGACGGCGACCTCTCGACGACCCACCTCGACTCCCACCGTCCGGGCGAACCGGTACGGGTCTTCCGACAGCACGACGAGGTGGTCGCGGGGGAGACGCCGGCCGTCTTCGAACCGCGGCACACCGTCCACGGCTTCCAATACGCACGGATCGTGCGACACGGTGCGCCGCTCGACCCCGCGACGATCTCGATGCAGATCGTGCACACCGACCTCGCGCAGGCCGGGACGTTCTCGTGCAGCGACCCCGATCTGAACGAGCTCCACCGACTCGCGGAGTGGAGCTTCCTCGGCAACGCGGTCGACGTCCCCACCGACTGCCCGACCAGGGAACGCCTCGCCTGGAGCGGGGACTATCAGGTGTTCGTCTCCACGGCGACCCGGCTCCGCGATGTGAGCGGGTTCAGCAGGAAGTGGCTGCGCTCCGTCCGTGACGACCAGCTCGACGACGGACGCATCACGAACTTCTCGCCCGACGGTCGCCGCATCAAGCAGCGACTGGACGACCAGTTCGCGATGATGACGGGTTCCGCGGGCTGGGGCGACGCGATCGTCGCGGTGCCCTGGGAGCTGTACCGCAGCTACGGCGACACCGCAGTGCTCGCGGAGAACTGGGGGGCGATGGTCCGCTGGGTCGACTGGGCGCTCGACCGCGCCCGGGAGACCCGCCACCACGCCCGGCAGCAGCGCTCGCCGGAACCTGAGGCGTTCGAGGAGTTCCTCTGGGACGGCACCTTCCACTGGGGTGAGTGGACGGAACCGAGGGAGCTCGATGCCGACGGCAACGGCATCGACCCGATCGTAAACGACCCGATGGCCTGGTTCATGGCCGACAAGGGCGAGGTCGGCACGGCTTACCTCTTCCGTTCCGCGTCCACGCTGGCGCAGATCGCGGCGATCCTCGGGCAGGACGAGGCGGCCGGTCGCTACGCGCTGGTCGCCGAGCAGGTCCGGTCCGCCTGGCAGACGGCCTACCTCCGGCCCGACGGCACGACAGAGACGGACACGCAGGCGGCGTACGTCCGGGCGTTGTCGTTCGGCCTCCTCCCGGAGGACCGTCGAGCCGCGGCGCTGGATCGTCTCGTGGAGCTCATCCGGCTGGCCGGCACCCACCTCGGCACCGGCTTCCTGTCGACGGGGGACCTCCTCCCCGTGCTCGTCGAGGGAGGTCGCGCCGACGTGGCGTACGAGCTGCTCACGCAGCGCTCGGAGCCCTCCTGGCTCACCATGGTCGACCGCGGCGCGACGACCATCTGGGAGGCCTGGGAGGGCATCGACGCGGACGGCGTGGCGCACGAGTCGCTCAACCATTACAGCAAGGGGACGTTCGCGCGCTTCCTCCACGAGTACACACTCGGGCTACGACAGGCCGAGGACTCGATCGCGTGGGAGTCGATCGTCATCGCGCCGGTCCCCGGCGCAGGGCTGTCCTGGGCGCGGGGCTCCCACGAGTCGCCGAACGGGACGATCACCGTCCGCTGGGGGCACGAGGGCGGCGAACTGCTCATCGACGCGGAGATCCCGGCCGCGACCACAGCACGGATCGTCTTCCCGGACGGCACCGAGTTCCGGTCGGGACCTGGCCGCTTCAGTGCCCGCCGCCCACACCGCACCTCCGAGGCCGAGGCCTCGGTCGCCACCATCTGACCATCGCACCACGAACGAGAGAGCACCGACGACCATGACGACGACCTTCCCCGACGGGTTCCTCTGGGGCGCGGCGACCGCCGGCCACCAGATCGAGGGCAACAACGTGAACAGCGACTGGTGGACGCGCGAGCAGTCCATGCCGGGCATGGAACTGTCCGGAGACGCCTGCGACAGCTACCACCGCTACCGCGAGGACATCGCGCTGCTCGCCGATGCAGGCCTCACCTCCTACCGCTTCAGCCTCGAGTGGTCGCGGATCGAGCCGGTGCAGGGGCACTTCTCACGGGCGGAGCTCGCTCATTACCGGCGCATGATCGAGTGCTGCTTCGAGCACGGTGTCACCCCAGTGGTCACCCTGCAGCACTTCACGACCCCCCAGTGGTTCGCCGATCGAGGCGGCTGGTTGGCGCCCGACGCCTCGGAGCGGTTCCAGGCGTACGTCGCCGAGGCGACCGCGATCCTCGACGGCGTCGAATGGGTCGTCACGATGAACGAGCCGAACATGCAGGCGGCGATCATGACCGCGATGCGACGCATGCAGCAGGCCGGTGGACAGTGGCAGAGTCCGACCGTCGAAGCGGACGGAGAGGAGGAGCAGCAGTCGCACAGCGACTTCCTGACCTACGCCGATCCGGAGATCGGACGGGCGTTCACGGCCATCCATCATGCGGCGCGGGCGATCGTGCGCGAGCGCACCGGCGCGAAGGTCGGCTGGACCATCGCCGCCGGCGCGCTCACCGCGGCTCCGGGCGGCGAGGAGAAGCTGCTCGAGATCCGGTACGGCAAGGAGGACGTCTACTGGGAGGGCAGCCGTGGTGACGACTTCGTCGGGGTGCAGGCGTACTCCAGCCAGCAGGTGGATGCGCGCGGACTCGTGCCGCACCCGCCCCACCCGGACAACACCCTCGTCGGCACCGCCTACCGCCCGGACGCCCTCGCGATGGCCGTGCGGCACGCGTGGGAGGTCACCGGTGGGGTACCGGTGATGATCACCGAGAACGGCATCGCGACCGCCGACGACGGGCAGCGCATCCGATACACCAGGGAGGCGCTCGAGGGCCTCGCCGGCACGATGGCCGACGGGATCGATGTGCGCGGGTATCTCCACTGGTCACTCCTCGACAACTTCGAGTGGGGCCACTGGGAGCCGACCTTCGGCCTCATCGCCATCGACCGCGAGACCTTCGTCCGCACCCCGAAGCCGAGCCTCGCGTGGCTGGGCGACGTCGCCCGACGGAACGCGCTCGACGCAGTCGGCGCCTGACAACCGGGTGCGGAGTCATGTTCGTGGACTCCGCACCCGGCGTCCTCGCTTCAGTTCTGGACGACCGGCCCGGTCGACTCTCGCACGACGAGCGTCGTCGTCAGGCCGGGTTCCTCGTCACCCCGAGGCGTTCCGCGCACTTCGGCGACGAGACGGTGGACGGCAGCCTCACCGATGGCGGCAAGGGGGCTGCGGACGGTCGTCAGCGACGGGCTGGTCAGATCGGCGCTGAAGATGTCGTCGAAGCCGATGACGCTGAGTCTGCCGGGTACCGGGACGCCCGCTGCCCTGCACGCCCGCAGCAGTCCGAGGGCCATGAGGTCGTTGTAGGTGATGACCGCGGTCACGCCGGACGCGATGATCTTCGGCAGAGCGTGTTCACCGCCATCGACGGTCGGCCGGCTGGCGGTGAACATCGCGATCGACAGGCCGCGTGCACGGGCCGAACCGAAGATGCTGTCCCATCGGGTGCGGTTCATCCACGACACGGCCGGTCCTGCGAGGTAGCCGATCGAGCGGTGGCCGAGGTCGGCGAGGTGGCCGATCGCCTGCGCGACACCCGCAATCACGTCGGGGGTGATGGACGGGAGGCCGGGAACGACGCGGTTGGCCAGGATGACCGGCTTCGTCGCGGCCAGCTGACTGATCTCGTCGTCGCGCAGGCGGGAGCCGACGAGGAGCAGGCCGTCGACCGCGGACTGCAGGCGGCCGGCGGTGGCGAGCTCGAGCTCGCCGGACTCTTGCGACTCCGCGTACACGAGTGTCTGTCCAGTGGCGGCGATCGCGCGTTCTGCTCCGCGCACGAGGTCGAAGTAGACAGGGTTGGTGATGTCGGAGATGAGGATTGCCAAGGTGTCGGTGCGGCCGGTCGGGAGTGCACGCGCCATCGGGTTGATGCGGTAGCCCAACTCCAAGGCGACCGCGCGGACGCGCTGCTCCGTCGCGCGATTGACCCGCCCGGGCTTGTTGAGCGCCCTGGAGACCGTCGACGCGTTGACGCCGGCCGCCCGCGCGACGTCGTAGATGGTCGGAACGAGGCGTCGCCCGCCCGCCCGGGCCGGTGTCTCCTCGGCGAGCTTGCCCTGTGGATCATCCATGTCGTCCTCTGTCCGTCTTGCGTCGGATTGCCGGTGCTGCGCCCGTAATGGCAAGTCCTGGCAATCGGTTGACAGATTTTGTCTTGCTCAGTCAAAATAGCACCACGAGCCCCTCGCACCGTCGCGGAGGAAGAAGGAAACCACCCATGACGAACACCCCGGTCATCCCCGGCTATCACCCCGATCCGTCGATCTGTCGTGTCGGAGCGGACTACTTCCTCGCCACCTCGAGCTTCGAGTACTCACCCGGTGTGCCCATCTTCACGAGCACGGACCTCCGCTCGTGGGACCAGCTCGGCAACGCCCTCGACCGCGAAAGTCAGCTGACGGTGCGGACCGGCGTCGATGGCGCCAGCGGCGGTGTCTACGCACCCACCCTTCGACACCATGACGGCCGGTTCTGGCTCACGACGACCAACGTCGACGAGATCACCCGGGGGCATCTCATCGTGCACGCGGAGCGTCCCGGGGGGCCCTGGAGCGAGCCGGTCTACACGGAGGGCTTGATCGGGATCGACCCCGACCTCGCCTGGGGTGACGACGGGGTCTGCAGGCTCACATGGGGCGATGTGATGCGCGGTTGCATCTCCCAGGTCGAGGTCGATCCGTCGACCGGTCGGGTCCTGTCCGAACCCGTGGTGCTCTGGCGTGGCATCGGAACCGGCGACACCCATCCCGAAGGCCCGCACGTGTTCAAACGCGGAGACTGGTGGTACCTGCTGGTCGCCGAGGGCGGCACCGGTCCTGGCCACATGGTGACCATCGCGCGATCGGCGAGCATCGACGGCCCGTTCGCGGGGAACCCGGCGAATCCGATCTTGTCGCACCGCAGCACGACGCACGCCGTCCAGTCCACCGGACACGCCGACCTGGTGGAAGCTGAGGACGGCAGTTGGGCGATGGTCCACCTCGGCGTCCGACTGCGTGGGTCGTTCCCGCGATGGCACACGAACGGCCGCGAGACCTTCCTCGTCGGCATCGACTGGGTGGACGACTGGCCCGTCGTCGTGGAGGACCGCTTCGCGGGTGTGACCACGGAGACCTCGTTCGTGGACACCTTCGACGCTGCAGGTCTCCACCCGCGGTGGATCGCCCCGGGTCGGGCCCCGGCATCCTTCGCGCACGTCGGGAACGGTGCGTTGCGTCTGGCGGCCGGACGTGCGGCGGTCAGCCGTGACGCCGAACGGCTGCTGGCGGTGCGCGCACGTGACGAGCAATGGGCCGTCGAGGTGGTCGCACCCGATGGCGACATCGCGCTCGGCGTCCGCATCGACGACGCGCATCAGGCCGTGGTCCAGCGGATCGGTGACCGCGTGACGGTCCGGGTCGTCATCGGCCCGCTCGACCAGCTCGTCGCCGAACGGACCGGCGTCGACCGGCGCGAGCCGTTGGTCGTCCGGGCCATCGCGAACCCGCAACAGCGCCCAGGCGCGCGCACCGGCCCCGACCGCATCGTCCTCGGCTTCGGCACCGAGCCGGACGTACTCGCCGACATCGACGGTCGGTACTGCTCGACCGAGGTCGCCGGCGGGTTCACGGGTCGCGTGATCGGCGTCGAGGCGCTCGGCGGCGACGCGACCGTCGCGCGGTTCTCCTACACCGCACTCCACTGACACCAGCCCCGCCTCATCGACCGTCACCACCTCGCATCGACGCGAAGAAGGAACCCATGTTGAAACCCCGCTCCACCCCCACCCGAGACCTCGTCAGCCTCGACGGCCTCTGGGCGTTCGCGCTCGACTCCGCCGTCGAAGACGAGCCCTGGCTCGGACGCCTGTCGACGAGGCTGGAGGCCGCCGTCCCAGCCAGCTTCAACGACCAGTTCACGTCCTCGACCATCCGCGACCATGTGGGATGGGTGTACTACCAGCGCACGGTGACCATTCCCCGCGGGTGGACCGATGAGCGCGTGCGGTTGCGGTTCGACGCCGCCACGCACGCCGCGCGGGTGTATGTCGACGACGCATTCGTGGGCGAGCACCAGGGCGGGTACACGCCGTTCGAGATCGACATCACCGGGCGGGTCCGGCCAGGGGACACCGTCCGGCTGACGGTCGGCGTCGACAACCGACTCACGAACGTCACCATCCCGCCCGGCATCATCAGCGAGGCGCCGGACGGACGCGCGAAGCAGACGGTGCTCCACGACTTCTACAACTACGCGGGGCTCGCTCGCTCCGTCTGGCTGTACAGCTCGCCCAAAGTCCGCGTGGAGGACGTGACCGTCGTCACGGACGTCGACGGGTCGGACGGTGTCGTGCGATACCGCATTGAGACGAGCGCTCCGGCCTCGGTCCGCGCGCGGGTTCTCGACCCCGACGGCACCGAGGTCGCCACCGGCGCAGGGGACTCCGCCACCGTCGTCATCCCGGAAGTCACCCTCTGGCAGCCTGGCGCGGCCCACCTCTACGACCTCGTCGTGGAACTGTTCGACGACGAGATCCTCATCGACAGCTATACGCAGTCGTTCGGCGTCCGCACGGTCGAGGTCCGCGGAGCACAACTCCTCATCAACGGTTCGCCCTTCTACTTCACCGGCTTCGGCAAGCACGAAGACACCGCCATCCGCGGGAAGGGGCACGACAACGCCTACCTGGTCCATGACTTCCAGCTCCTCGACTGGATCGGCGCGAACTCCTTCCGCACCTCGCATTACCCCTACGCGGAGGAGGTGCTCGAGTTCGCCGACCGGCAGGGCATCGTCGTGATCGACGAGACGGCGGCAGTCGGCCTGAACCTCGGCGTGCAGGGCGGGCTCACCGGTATCCCACCGACACCGACGTTCGCACCGGAGAACTTCGGTGGGGTCACGCGCGAGGTCCACGCCCAGCATCTCCGAGAGCTGATCGACCGCGACAAGAATCACCCGAGCGTCGTCATGTGGTGCATCGCGAACGAGCCGGCGTCGAACGAGGAGGGCGCGCGCGAATACTTCGAACCGCTCGTCGACCTCGCCCGCGAGCTCGATCCGACGAGGCCGCTCACCTACGCGGCGGTCATGTTCGCGAACGCGCAGAATGACAAGATCGCCGACCTCTTCGACGTCCTCAGCATCAACCGCTACTTCGGCTGGTACGTGTTCACCGGTGACCTCGCCACGGCCGAGCATTACCTCGAGCAGGACCTGAGGGGCTGGGCCGAGCGGTTCGGGAAACCGATCATGATGTCCGAGTACGGCGCGGACACCATGCCCGGCCAGCACTCCGTGTGGGACATGCCATGGAGTGAGGAGTACCAGACCGACTACCTCGCCATGAACCACCGCGTCTTCGATCGGATCCCCGAGTTCATCGGCGAGCACGTCTGGAACTTCGCCGACTTCCAGACGTCCCCCGGCATCCACCGCGTCGACGGCAACCGCAAGGGCGTCTTCACCCGCGATCGCAAACCGAAGGGTGCCGCGTTCTCGTTGCGCCGTCGGTGGACCGGGCTCGACGGGTCGAAGCCCGGACAAGCGCCCGACGGAGGCACCGACGACCGGTGACCCCTCCATCCGCGTGCGGCCCCTCGGGGGTGAGGGCCGCCGTGGGTGATCCCGAACCCGAACCACACCCGCACCACCCGATCCGAAGAAGGAACCCATGGGCATCAACGACGAGCTCACTCCAGAGGAGTCCTCACGCATCACCATCGCCGCTGCCACGGCGCGTCCCATGACCTCCGGCACCGCCGCAGGTCCCACCACCACCAACCTCCCGACGCCGGACGGACCGACGCGGCCGGTGAGCGCGCGGTTCATCGTGACGATGATGCTCGCGAACTTCGGATCCTCGATGGCGTTCATCGTCCCGCTGTCCTACTCGTTGGCCCTCCGGATCCAAGAGCTCGTTCCCGGCCACGAGGAGGTCCTCGGGTACGCCACGGGCCTCGCGCAGGCGGTGTTCATCCTCACGGCGCCGCTCATCGGCATCTGGAGTGACCGCACCCGCTCCCGCATCGGTCGTCGGCGCCCGTTCATGCTCGGCGGGATCGTCTTCGGTCTCGTCGGTCTCCTCGTCATCTCGGTGGCGCCCAGCGTGCCGGTCCTCATCATCGGCTGGATCATCGCCATGTTCGGCTGGGCGAACGTCGGGGCGGCGATCATGTTCCTCCAGGCGGACCTCGTGCCGGAGCAGCAGCGCGGCAAGATCTCCGGGCTCACCGGTCTGACCGCCCAGGTCGCACCGATCCTCGGTATCGGCGTCGTCTACGCCGTGGTCGACATCAGCACCATCCTCGTGTTCCTGCTGCCTGGCGTCATCGGTGCCGTCACCGTGCTCGTGTTCGTCTTCCTCGGCAAGGACCCGGACTCGCGCGGCATGGCGCTGCCGAACGACCGGATCTCCCTCAGGAAGGTGTTCTCGAGCTACGCCTTCAACCCGCGGAAGTACCCCGACTTCGGGTGGAACTGGCTCGGACGGTTCACCTTCTTCATCGGGCTGTACTTCAACACGAGCTTCGCGACCTTCTTCTACGCGCAGCGGCTCGGGCTGCCGGTCTCCGAGATCGCCGGCGCCGTGACCGTCATCGGCCTCCTCGGGGTCGTGGCCGCCGTCATCGGAGCGCTCGGCGGCGGGTGGGTGTCCGACAAGCTGGGACGCCGGAAGCTCTTCGTCCTCATCGGTGCACTGCTCTTCGCGGTCGGCGCGGTGATCGAGGCCACCGCGTTCTCCTTCCCGCAGCTCGTCATCGGAGCTGTCATCATGAACCTCGCCCTGGCGGCGTTCGGCGCCGTCGACCAGGCCATCGTCCTGGCGATCCTCCCCGACCGCTCTGAGGCCGGTCGCTACATGTCGGTCGTGTCCTTCGCGCAGAAGCTGCCGAGCGCGATCGCCCCGCTCCTCGCCCCAGCGATCATCGCGATCGGTGCGGTGGACGGAGTGAAGAACTACACGCTGCTGTATCTCGTCGGCGGGGTGTTCGCCCTGCTGGGCGGCTCGATCATCCTGACGAAGGTGAAGGGCATCCGGTAGGCGCCCCGCGAGGCTCGGTGAGCGGACATCCGTCCGCCGAGCCTGGCGAGGGGCACCGTCACCCGCCGTTCGACTGCCGGATACCCTCGCCGAGCGCAGTGAACCGGTAGACGTACCCGCCCGCTTCGCCGCTGACCGTCACATACGCGTCGGTCGTCCCCGGCTCGATGGCGACGTTCGTCGCCGATCCGACCCCGTCCTCGTCGTGGGGCATCTCCACGGTGGCGAGGTGCTCGCCGGTGTCGCTGTAGACGAGGACCGCCGCCCGACCGTGGAGACCGAGGTAGAGGTTGCCGTCGGCGTCCACCGCCGCCGAGTCGACCTGCGTCGTCCCGCCGTCGATGTGAAGTGCGGGGAATGCCGTCACCACCCGGGAGCCGGTCTCGTCCAGCCGGACGAAGTCGACCTGGTTCCCCGTGTTGTGCGTCACCCAGAGGCCGTCGAACCCGGGGGTGAAGGCGACGCCGTTGGGGGCGGCGAGCCCGTCGGCGAGGACGCTCGGCTCCGCGGTCGAACCGTCAAGCCGGATGAGCCGGCCCGACGCCTCCCAATACGGCCGGTCGTACCCGGCGGAGTCCGAGACATAGAGGTGACCCGCCTCGTCGAAGGAGACATCGTCCGGGTGGATCGGGGCCCCGTCGACGTCGCCGGCGAAGAACTGCCTGAGATCGTCGCCGTCCGCAGTGATGCTGTCGATCCGGCCGCCGATGAAGTCCGTGAGGTACAGCCGGTCGTCCACGGGGCTGAACTGCGCGGAGGTGTACGCGCTCGTCGAATCCGTGTGGATGGGCGTGACGTCGAGGGACTCGGTGTCGATGCGGAGCACCTTCGGTTCGCCGGGAGGTGCCGTGACGTCCACCACGTAGAGGTCGCCGTCGGGGCCGAACGTCGGACCCTCGAGGAGCGTCATCCCCGTGAGGTCGTGGGGTGAGGTGACCTGGAGGAGTTCGGTGGAGGTGATGGTGCTCGCGCCCGACGGTCCGGTCGTCGACGAGACGGCGGGCGTGGTGGTGACGGTGGTGCAGCCCGCCAGCGTCGTCGCCAGGACGAGCCCGCCGAGGACACGGACGTCGCGACGTCGCCACAGGGCGGTGTCGGCGCTCATCGGCTCGCGCCCGCGGTCGTGATCTCGGCGGCCTCGGCGGTCACGAGCGCCTCGTGCAGCTCGTTCGCCCGCCAGTCGGCCAGCAGCCGTCGAAACTGGAGCGGGCTGCCCGAGTAGGAGGCGCCGGTCATCGACCGCGTCCCCTCCCCGTTGTAGTACCCGGGCGTGCAGGTGGCTTGGTACGCGGTCACGTCGCGGGCGGTGCGCGCGACGGTCTGCACCCAGGCCTCCTCGGCCTCCGCCCTCGGTTCGACGCGGACGGCATCGACCGTGCGCGCCTGCTCGACGACTGCCGCGATGTGCTCGGCCTGGTCGCGCAGGATGTGGGCGAAGTTCACCGAGGTGGCGTTCTGGATCGGGCCGAGCTGGAACAGGTTCGGGAAGCCGTTGGTCATGAACCCGTGCAGCGTCCGTGGGCCGCGACCCCAGGCCTCGAGCAGGCTCCGGCCGTCGCGTCCGATGACGGGCAGGGTGCCGGAGACGACGCCGGACACCCCGGCCTCGAACCCGGTGGCGAAGATGACGCAGTCGACCTCGTACTCGGTGTCGCCGACCACCACCGAGTGCTCGGTCATGCGGGTGATCCCGCCGTGGTCCGCGGTGTCGACGAGGGTGACGTTCGGTCGGTTGAACGTCTGGAGGTAGTGGTCGCTGAACGCGGGACGTTTGCACATGTAGCGGTACCAGGGCTTCAGCACCGCGGCGGTCGTCGGATCCTCGACGACCGCGTCCACCCGCGCTCGGATGCGGTTCATGGTGACGGCGTCCTGCAACTCTTCGAGCCGTTCCCGCTCGTCGTCAGGGATCGTGGTGTCGACGTTGCCCGACACCACTTTCCGCTGCAGTGCCGCCGTCGCCGTCCAACCGTCGTCGATGAGCGACTCCTCGACCGGTTCACCGGAGAGCACGGCGATGAAGTTGTCCATCCGCTCGCGCTGCCAACCGGGACGGAGCGATGCCGCCCAGTCCGGGTCCGTCGGCCGGTTGTCGCGGACGTCGACGGTCGACGGCGTGCGCTGGAACACGACGAGCTCCTGGGCGTCGCGGCCGAGGTGGGGGATCACCTGGATGCCCGTCGCCCCGGTGCCGACGACCGCGACCCGCTTGTCCGCGAGGCCGGTGAGTCCGCCGTCCGCGCTCCCGCCCGTGTAGTCGTAGTCCCATCGGCTCGTGTGGAAGGTGTGGCCGCGGAACGTCTCGATGCCGGGGATGCCGGGGAGCTTCGGCTGCGTCAGTGTGCCGGAGGAGGTGATGACGAACCGGGCGGTCATGCGGTCACCGCGGTCCGTCTCGACGGTCCAGTGTCCGTCGTCGTCGTCCCAGGTGAGTCCGGTGGCGCGCGTCTGGAACAGGGCGTCGTGCAGCAGTCCGTAGTGCTCGGCGATCGCGACAGCATGCTGCCTGATCTCCTCGCCCGGTGCGTACCGCCACGACGGCACGGTCCCGAGCTCCTCGAGTAGTGGCAGGTACACGGAGGCCTCGACGTCGCAGTGGATGCCGGGGTAGCGGTTCCAATACCAGGTGCCGCCCACGCCGCCGGCCTCGTCCATGAGTCGGATCGACTCCACACCGGCATCGCGGAGTCGGGCCGCCGTGAGCAGGCCGCCGAATCCGGCGCCGATGATGAGCACCTCGACGTGGTCCGTGCGAGGCTCGCGCTCCTGCCAGGCCGTGTAGGGGTCCTTCGCGTAATATCCGAACGCACCGGCGGCACGGCGGTACTGGGCTTGGCCGTCGGGGCGGAGCCGTCGGTCGCGTTCGTGGGCGTACGTCGCGCGGAGGGCGTCGAGGTCGATGTCGTCGATCTCGGGGCGGGGGGCTGTCTTGGTCATGGGGAAAGCTTAGCTTTTGGCTAAGTAAATAGTCCTGAGGATCTGCTGAGTCACCACTACCGTGGTCTCATGAGCACAGCGGAACGGGGTCGGGACGCGGTTGTCCGCAGCGTCGAGGCGCTGGCGCTCACCATCTCCATCCGGTCGATCCCCATGAGTCTCGAGCCGCTCCTCAAGACCGACCTCACCATCGCGCAGCTCAAGGTGCTCTCCCTCGTGGTCACGAGCGAGGACGGCGCGACCGGCGGGGGACTCGCGGAGACCTTCGGCGTCTCGATGGCGACGACGTCGAAGCACGTCGATCGCCTCGTCGAGCAGGGGCTCGTCACGCGAGCATTCGACGCGGACGACCAGCGCGTCCGGCGGATCCGTGCGACCGAGCTCGGTCGGGCCGTGGTGTTGCGCATGATGGCGTCGCGTCCGGAGCTCGGCTCGGAGGTCCTTCGGGACCTCGCCACCGAGGACCTCCGAGCGCTCGAGCAGGGGCTTCGAGCGGTCGACGAGCTGCTGCGAGCCCGGCGGGGCTGACCGGCCGGTGCCGCACCGGCTTCCACGTCGAGCCGAGGGGCTGCCCCCTCAGGCGCCCCTCACGACCGCGACGCCCTGGGAACCCAGACGGAGGCCGGCCGCCGAGGCGCCGCTCAACAGGTCGGTACCTGACAGGGTCAGGGTGACCGGGGTGGCACCGTGGTTGATCACGAAGGTCAGGTCCCCGCGACGGACAGCCTCGATCCAGGATGACGTCGCCTCGTCGTGGACCCGGAGCGGGGCGATGCCCGCCTCCGTCACGAGGGTGCGGATGAGCGCCCGGGTGTCGTCGAGACCCAGGCGCGTCGCCAGGTACCACGCGGTGCCGTCGCCGCTGACACGTCGGGTGAGTGCGGGCTGCCCGCTGAGCGGTCCGTCGGCGAAGACCGCGCGCACGTCGGCGTCGTGGAGACGAACGGACTCGCTCCACTCCACACCGGTCGCGGTGCCGTCGGCGAAGACCGCACCCTCCATCCTGACCGACGGAGCTATGGTCGACTCCGGACGCACAGGGATGGCTCCAGGGCGATCCCAGGCGCCTGCGAGGGGGACGAACTCCTCGATCCAGACACCGAGGGTCTGCTGCAGCGATCCCAGGTAGCCGCCGAGCCGTGCTCGGTGCGTGGTGTCCACGATCGCAGACTGCGGCGTGACGAGGAGGACAGCGCCTCCGCGGACGGCGGCGTCGAGCGCGGCGAGCCGCGCGTCGTCGGCGACGAACATCGCAGGCGCGACGATCAACGCATACCCCGTGAGGTCCTCGTCGCCGCGCACGAAGTCGACGACGACCCCCTCCTCGGACAGGGCCGCGTGCCACGGTGCGATGAGCGACGGGTAGCTCGACCGCATGGGGAGCCCTCGATGTTCGATCGCCCACCAACTGTCCCAATCCAGGATGATCGCGGCACGCGCCCGGACGGGCGCGCCCATCACTGCGTCCAGCGAGCCGAGTTCCGAGCCGAGTGCCTCGACTTCGCGCCAGATCCTGGTGTCGGTCCCCGCATGCGGAAGCATCGCGGAGTGGAACTGCTCGGCGCCGGCGGCGGACTGTCGCCACTGGAAGAACAGGATGCCGTCGGCTCCGCGGGCGACCGCCTGGTAGGAGAGCGCACGCATCTGACCGGGAGCCTTCGGCGCGTTGCTCGGTCGCATGTTCGCCGCGCCCGCCGCCTGTTCCATGAGGAGCCAGGGGCGACCGTGCCCGAGCGAGCGCATCAGGTCACGCGCCAGAGCCGCGGATCGAGCTGCATCGGGGTCGGCTGGGTCCGGGTAGAGGTCGTCCGCGACGACGTCGACGTGCGGCGCCCAACGCCAGTAATCCAGGCCGCGGAACAGGCCCATGAAGTTGGTCGTGACCGGGATCTCCGGGGTCACTCGCCGGAGGATGTCCTTCTCTGCCAGGAAACAGTCGAGCAACTCGTCCGAGCTGAACCGGTCGAAGTCGAGGAGCTGGGACGGGTTGCCGTACGCGGGTGTCGTGCGCGGGGGCTCGACCTGATCGAAGGAGGTGTAGTGCTGGGACCAGAACGTCGTGCCCCACGCGTCGTTGAGGGCGTCGACCGTGCCGTACCTCCTGATCAGCCAGCGGCGGAACGCGCTCCCCGACGCATCGCAATAGCACCGCGACACATGGCATCCGTATTCGTTGTTGACGTGCCAGAGCGCGAGGGCAGGGTGGTCGCCGTACCGCTCGGCGAGTGCGGTGACCAGTCGGACCGCCGCTTGGCGGTAGGCCAGCGAACTGGGGCAGTACGCCTGCCGGGACCCGGCACGCAGGCGAACGCCGTCCGCCGTCACCGGGAGCGACTCCGGATACCGGTGGGCCAACCACATCGGCGGCGATGCGGTGGCGGTCGCCAGATCCACTCGGATGCCGCCAGCGTGGAGTGAGTCCAGCACGGTGTCGAGCCAGGCGAAGTCGTAGACGCCTTCCTCGGGTTCGAGCAAACCCCAGGAGAAGACCCCCACGGTCGCGAGGGTGACGCCGGCCCGCTGCATGAGCAAGACGTCCTCGTCCCACACCTCGCGTGGCCACTGCTCCGGGTTGTAGTCCCCGCCGAACCAGGGGGTTGCTGCGAATGCTGAACGCATGGGTCGTGATCCTCGTTCCGTGGGGCAGTCGATCGACGACCGCCCCGTTCCGGTGATGGGTTACTTGATCGCGCCGGCGCCGATACCCTTGACGATGTGCCGCTGCGCGAGCAGATAGAACACGACCACGGGGACGATCGAGATCGTCGTCGCCGCCAACAGGATCTGCTGCTGCGGGGTGTCGGCCGAGGTGAACGCGGTGAGGCCTCGTTGGATCGGCATGAGGGCGTTGTCGTCGAAGATCACGAGCGCCATCAGGTACTCGTTCCACGCCCCGAGGCCCTGGATGACCGCGACCGCGGCGAGGCCCGGACGGGCGAGCGGCAGGATGACACTGAAGAAGGTGCGCACGGGCCCGGCACCGTCGAGCGCGGCCGCCTCCTCCAGGTCGCGAGGCTGGCTCACGAAGAAGCTCCGCATGATGAGCGTCGACATGGGGATGCCGGAGGTGATCAGGATGAGGATGTAGCCGACGGGGTTGTTGGTCAGCCCGAGGGAGATGAGGAGTTTGTACTGCGCGAGGAACATCGCGGGTGCCGGGATGATCATGACCGCCAGGATGACGACGGTGAAGGCGCCCTTCCCGGCGAAGTCGAGGCGGGCCAACGCGTACCCGGCGAGGCTCGAGACGATGAGGATGCCGACGACCGCGCAGCCGGTGTAGACGACGCTGTTCCGCAGGTAGGTGCCCAGGTCGCCCTGCACCCACGCGGTCACGTAGTTCGTCCACTGCGGGGACGCCGGGAGGAGGCTGTCGTTGGAGAGCAACTCCGTGAGGCTCTGCAGCGAACCGGAGAGCATCCAGAGCAGGGGGAGGAGCGCCGTCAGGGCCGCGACGATCAGGAGGCCGTAGAGGCCGATCTGATCCGGGCGGATCTTCTTCCGCCGGTGGGGAGGTTTCGCGAGCGGACCGCGGTCGCCCGGGCGTCGAGCCGTCGTGAGTGACCGGGTGCTCTGCTGGTCGGTGTCGGTGGTGATCGTCACTTGCGTGACCTCCATCCGGTGATGGCGAGTTGGAAGACGGAGAGCAGCACCAGGGCGCCGCCGAAGACGACCGACATCGCGGCCGCGCTGCCGTACCGCCAGTTCACGAACGCCTCGTTGTAGATAGCGAGCGTCGGCACCATGGTGTGGTAGCCGGGCCCACCGTTCGTCAACACCTGCACGGTGCCGAAGATCTGGAGGGCCGCGAGGAGGGTCAGGAGACTCACGATCGATGTCACCGGGGCCAGGTGCGGCCAGGTGATCGATCGGAACGTGGTCCACGGGCCCGCGCCGTCGAGCTCCGCTGCTTCATAGAGCTCCTTCGGCACATCCTGCAGGCCGGCGAGGAAGAGGAGGAAGCCGAAGCCCCAGTGGAACCAGATGAACACCGCTGCGACGGCGGGGAGCGCGACGGCCGGGTCGCCCAACCAGTTCTGGGCGAGGGCGCCGAGGCCGACGGTCTCGAGCACCCGGTTCAGGACCCCGCTCCCCGGGGCGAGGATGAACGAGAACAGGAGTCCGACGACGACGACCGACAGCACGCCCGGCAGATAGAACACCGTTCGGAAGAAGGTCTTGCCCCGGGTGATGCGGTTCACGGCGAGCGCCATGCCGAGCGCGATGCCGTTGCCGAGGAAGAACCCCACGATGCCGAAGAAGAGGACGTTGCGCATCGAGGCCCAGAAGACGACGTCGCCGGCGATGAACTCGTAGTTGGCGAGGCCGACCCAAGGGGTGTCCGGGCTCACCCCGTCCCACGACTGGAAGCTGAGCAGGATCGCCTGGGCGAACGGCGTGATCGTGAAGACGCCGATCAGGGCGATCGCCGGAGCGAGGAACAACCAGCCGGTGAGGTTCCGACGCAGGGGGCGGCCCCCGCCGCGCGCGCGGGTCACGCGCACGGCGGCGGAGGCCAGAATCGGCTGCGAGGTCATGGCGTGCGGTCCTGTGCGGCCTGGATGTTCGCCAGCACCTCGTCGACCGTCGCCTCGCCCAGGACGAGTCGTTGCGCCTCTGCAATGATGGCCGTCTTGACGTCGGTCGTGAACGTCGCAGACATGACCTGGACGTCCTCGACGCCGGCGGCGTACCCGGCCAGCTGCTGCGGCACGTCACCTGCGGCCAGCAACTCGGGGTTCGTCGGCAGGATGCGTCCGACCTCGGCGAAGACGCTCTGCTGCTCCGGCTCGGTCAGCCACTTCACGAAGTCGAGTGCCTCCTCGGGGTGTGGGCCCTTCGGGTTGATGACAGCGCCCTTCCCGGGGATGCCGGGGGACCGTGGGTCGAGGGTCGCACCGTCGAGCTTCGGCAGGGGAAGGGAGAAGTAGTCCTCGAACTCGGGGTTGGTCCGCAGCCCGACGGAGACGCCGGGGGAGGCGTCGAAGATGGAGCCGGTCGCCTGGGTGAAGAACGACGTCTCCACATTCGGGTTGTCATCCTGGCCGCCCGGCAGCGCGTTGTTCGCGATGACGCCGGCGTCCTTGAGGTCGACCAGGAACTGGAAGGCGTTGCGCCAGCCGTCGTCCTCCCAGCTCGCCTCGCCGTTGAAGGTGGCCTCGATCTCCTCGTCGCTCAGCCAGTTCGAGGCCAGCCCCTGGATGAGCTGCGGGGTGAGTGACGCCGCGACGCTGAACTTCTCGCCAGAGGTCGAGCCCGCGAGGGCGTCGACGAACTCGGCGCCGGTGGTGGGTGCGGTGTCCTGGCTGATGCCAGTGAGTGCCGGGTTGACGAGGAATCCGTAGGTCTGTGTCTCCCAGTGCACCGTGTAGACCCCGGCGGGCACACCCAGGTTGTTCCCCTCGTCGAAGGTCGACATCTCGATGACGGCGGGGCTGAAGTCGTCCGCCCAATCGCCGTCGAGTTCCTTGGTCAGGTCCATCGCCCACCCGGCCTTGTAGAAGGGCGCCATGTCGGTGGCGTTGAACGACGAGTAAATGTCGGGCATGGACTTCGACTGCGCCTTCGCCTGCAGTTTGGGGAGATAGTCGGCCGGTCCGGGGGAGTCGATCGTGATCTTCACGCCCGTCTCGGTCGTGTACTGCTCCGCGAGCTGTGTCAGGGCGGCCTCCTGGCCGCGCGACTGGTTCATGAAGGTCAGTTCGACCTCGCCGTCGGCTGCGGGCTCGGCGGCGGAGCAGCCGCTGAGGAGGAGGGCGGCGACGGCGGCGATCGAGCCGCTGGCGACGATCGTGGCGCGCCTGCGCGCTCCACCGGTCGGGGATGGGGTGTTCTGGAAACTGTGCATGGTCCTCACCTTTGAAAGCCAGGGATGACTCCGGTCGGGCGATCGGAGTCCGGCGATCCGTTCGGTCGCCGTCGTTCGGGTGGTGCTGGTGTCGGTGTGCGGTGCGTCACCGCGCATAGTCTGTGTCAACCGGTTGCCAAGCTATGCCTCGTCTCATGTCGGTGTGTGGGTTGTTGAGTCGGTCTGGTCGGCGTCAGGGAGAGGCCGCGAGGCTGCGATCGGGAATGCCGGCGTGCACCGACTCGAACCCCTCGGCGACGATCGACCAGCCCGGAGGGAGTTCCGCGCCGTCGCGGTGGGCCGCGACGAGGTGGGCCATCGCAGCCAGGAGCCCGCCGTTCGCTGGGAGGTAGAGCGAGAGGAAGCCCGGCATCTGCGGATTGTGGCCGTTGTTCAGGTAGACGTTCTTCGGTGACGGCATGAGCAGCCCGTCGATCGCGCGCGACAGGTCGCCCAACCGTGCCGCGGTCATCGCCATCACGGGGTAGTCCCACCCCCAGCTCGACTGCAGGTCCCAGTGTTCCCACACGCTGTCGAGCGTCGCAGACATGATCGACGGATCGATGAGCTCGGTCGGAGGCAACCACCCGTACGCCATCAGCATCGACGGGTGGTCCTTCCGCACCAGGAAGGGCGGTGTCGCGATGGCGGCGTAGGTTCCGTCGTCGAGCACGGTCGGCGATCGCATCCCGTCGGAGACCCGACGCCACCAGGAGTCCTCGGGGAGCCCGAGCCGCTCCCGCCAGGTGTTGGCGACAGCGAGGGCCCACGACCAGTAGGCGAGCTCGAAGGTCGGGTCGGCCGTCGTCTTCCGCTGTGCGAGGTAACTCTCCTGGGCGGGGATCAGGGGCGGGGGGAGCGTGAAGGAGCCGTCCCGTTCCGCGACGACATCCGCCATGAAGGTCGCCGTCGCCTCGACGAGCCGATAGTGCCGGCGGAGAAACGCCTCGTCCCGTCCGCTCGCATGAAGGAGTTCGAGGAGATGGATCACGTGGGGCTGCTGCCAGACGAGGAACACCCCGATGTTACTCGGGGACTCACGGGCCGACGGGTCGGTCTGCTTCGGCCATCTCGCCCCGCGGTACCCCTGGTGGCGAGCCGTCTCACGAGCCGCATCGAGCGATCGGTGGTAGAAGTCGAGGCTGCGCTCGAGCAGTGCGCCACGGTTCCACAGGGCGAAGTGCGCGGCGTGCCACCAGTGCATCTCGAGATGGAACTTGCCGGACCAGCTGTTGTACGTCAGCCCTGTCTCTGCTGGAGGCGTGCTTCCGGCGCAGTTGACGGCGAGCAGGTACTGGGAGAGCACGAGTCGACGTTCCAGTTCGACCGCCTGCCCGTCGGAGCTGTCGCCCAGGTCGACCGCGGAGCCGTCCTCCCAGTACCCGCGCCACCACGCGGCGGCCGCGGAGAGCACGTCGGTGAACGCCGGGCGCTCGGTGCGATCGAATTCCGCGGGACCCGGTCGGAGCGCCACCACGACGTCCAGCTCGGAGTGGTCCGTCGTGGCCACGACGCCGTCGGGACCGAGTTCGCGAAGGACGCCCGTCGTCGCCACGTGCACGGCATAGGTGGTGGTCTCGACCGTCCGTCGCGCGACCCAGTCCTCCGGCGACCGCGCCTCCCAGCTCGTGGCCTCCTCCAGCGGGTGTTCGAACGGGGCCAGGTCATCCGGTTGCGGGTCGAACACCCAGGCGACGCCCCAGCCCTCGGCCAGGAGGGAGGAGCGCACCCGGACTGCGAACCGGTCGGCACCGGGGTCGGCGACGGTGGTGACCTGGACGCGGTGCCCGAGCACCGAGTAGCCCGCGTCGATCCGACCCGACCAGAGGTCGAGGGTGGTCAGGGCGTCATCGATGATCGAGGGGTCGAGCGGTCCGGGGTGGTCGAGGCGGACGAGCGCGAGCCGACCGAGGTGGGCGCGGCGCGGGTTGTAGTGGAACCAGGCCCCGGCGGTGAACTCGGGCGCGATCGGGTCGCCCGGACGCTGCAGTCCCATGCGGTCCAGATAGGGGACCGGGCCTCGATCGGTGGCGTGGGTGGTCTCAGCCTCGTCGAGCTCGAGTGGCTGGGTGGGGCGCGTCTCGTACCAGCCCCAAGCGGACTGGGTCTGCAGGGGGATCTGGAAGTCGTCGCGATCGAAGGCCCGAGCTCGCTGCTCGGGGAGGGCGTCGAGGCCGTCACGAGGCACGCGGAGGGGATCGGGCCGGAGCCGGTGGGCGTCTGGGAAGGACTGCAGCCCGGAGAGGTCGACCGTGAGGGCGGCATCGCCGTTGCCGACCGTGAACACCTCCGTGGGGTGGGCGGACGTGATCACCGGGTTGTGCCGGCGCACGAGGCTCCGTCGATCGATCGCCATGCCGTCACCTCCGTCCCCTACGCTAATCCTGAGTCGCCTATAACTTTGGTGCGTTGAACATATCATTGCATCGGCAGACGTTCAAGAGTCGACGAGGAGTCTGGATGCGAGAGAAGCGCGGGCCGTACGCGAAGTCCGATCACCGACGGAGGGCACTCAGCGAGGCCGCACTGCGGCTCGTGCGGGAGAAGGGGCACCGGGCGGTCGCCGTCTCGGAGATCGCGGCGCTCGCCGGAGCCAGTGAGCCGACGGTCTACTACCACTACCCAACCAAGGAGAGCTTGCTGATCGCAGCCCTTCAGCAGCACGACGACGAGAACATCCGCGAGCGAGGGGCCGAGGCCGGAGCGATCGCCGACATGGGGGACCGTGCCGCGCTCGGCGTGCAGCGGACGAACTTCGGGCGACTCTACAACGAGCTCGCGGGAGCGGCGGCGGATCCCGAGCATCCGGCGAACGAGTACTTCCGGCGCCGCTGGGAGCGGTCCGTGCAGGTGGTCGCCACGGACATCGAACGCCTGCAGGCGGCGCGACGGGTACCGGCCGAGTTGGATGCGGACCAGGCGGCACAGTTACTGCTCGCCGCGTGGGAGGGGCTCCAGCTGCGGTGGATGCAGGGTCCGCCGTTCGACATCCGAGCGCTCATCGAGGCGCACATCCACGCGCTGCTCGGACCTGACGCGCTGGCGTGAACCGGCTCAACGGCGAAGGCCGCTCCGCCGAGGTGGCGGGGCGGCCTCTGCCGTCGTCTCCGACGGGGAACGGATCAGAAGCGTCCCGCCCGGAACCGTTCGACGCCGACGGCGCCCTCGACGACCGCGGCGGTGAGCTCCTCCACGCTCGTGTCCTCACGGCGGACGTCGAGGATCTTCCGACCGTGGTTCATCACGATATGCCGGTCGCAGACCTGGTACGCGTGGTGCAGGTTGTGGGTGACGAGCACCGAGCTGACGCCCTCCGACTTCAGCTGCCGGAGGTAGTTCAGCAGCGCCTCGGTCGCGCGAACCGCGAGGGCCGAGGTGGGTTCGTCGAGGATGAGGAGGCTCCGCTTGAAGTGGACGGCGCGCGCGATGGCGACCGCTTGTGCCTGGCCGCCTGACAGCGAGGCGACGAGCTGCTTCGAGGACTTGATGCCCTCGATCGTCACGACGGTGTCCAGGATCTCGGAGGTGATCGCGTCCATCTGCTTCATCTTCATGAGTCCGAGGCGGTTGGTGATCTCGCGACCCATGAACAGGTTGCGGGTGATCGACATCTGCGGGACGAGAGCCGAGTCCTGGAAGATCGTCTCGACACCGAGCTGCTCGGTGAGCGCTCGGTTGACCGTGTCGTGATGCTGTCCCTCCCAGGTGTACGAACCCGATGTCATCTGGACGACACCGGACAGGATCTTGACGAGGGTGGACTTGCCCGCTCCGTTGTCGCCGAGCAGGCCGACCACCTCGCTGTGGCCGATGTCGAAGGAGACGTCATTGAGGACGGTGTTCGCCCCATAGCGCTTCGTGACGCCCTCGATCCGTAGGAGCGGCGTCGCGGTGTCGATGGTGGCGTCGAGGGTCACGATGCCTTTCCTTCCATGAGCTTGTTGAAGATGGCGGCGATGACGATGATGAGCCCGACGAAGAGTTGGATATAGAAGCCGGGGGCCTTGGCCAGGATGAGGCCGTTCTCGATGATCCGGATCAGCGCGGCGCCGATGATCATGCCGACGATGCTCCCTCGGCCACCGAGCAGGGAGGTTCCCCCGACGACGGCGGCCGCGATGGCCATCAGCGTGTAGTCGTCCGTGCTACCCGGCTGCATCGACGACGTGCGGACGGCGATCAGGATCGCGGCGAAGCCGACGAGTCCGCCGAAGACACCGAAGGCCATGAGTCGGACCGCCGAAGGGTTGATCGAGATCGCCTTCGCCGCTGCAGCGTTGCCGCCGACGGCGTAGACGTGGTTGCCGCGCTTGTGCCGGTGCAGGAAGAGCCAGGCGATCACGCCGATGACGAGCAGCCAGACCAACTGTGAGCGGAAGAGCCCGAAGTCGCCGGCGAAGAGCGTCACCAGGGTGTCGTCCTTCGCGCTGGACAGGATCGCCGGTGACGTCCCGTTCACGAAGAGGCTCGCCCCGGTCCAGAAGAAGCCCATGCCGAGCGTTGCGATGAAGGACGGGATCTTGGTGACGACCACGATGAGGCCGTTGATGAGTGCGATGCCTGTGCCGCAGGCGATCGCGGCGAGGGCACCCCATCCCCAGCCCACCGCCTCTGAGACGCGGATGAAGATGATCGCGGAGAAGCCGATGTTCGCGCCGAGGGACAGGTCGAACTCGCCCGCGATCATGAGGATCCCGGCTCCGATGCCGAGGATCGCGAGCACTGGTATGGACTGGGAGATCACTCCGGAGAGGTTGCTCGGTGAGAGGAACGGGAACGCGTCGGGGGCGACGAAGCCGGCGATGACGAAGCCGAGGAGCACGATCGCGAAGATGATGCCGATCTCCAGCGCGCCGCGTCCGCGGGTGTAGGTGATCGTGTCACGGAGGCGGTCGGCGAAGCCCTGCGGCTGGTTGTCCGACAGTCTGCGAGGCTGCGAGATGCTCTCGGTGGAGAGCGGGGCGGTCAGGATGGGCGCGGGTTCGCGCGTGGGTGGTTGAGACATGGGGGTCCTTCGGTGCGCGACGGATCGCGGTCGGTTCGGGGAGGGGTGTCGTGCGCCGAGGGTCGTGGAGCGATCCCCGGCACACGACGGACGAGTGTCAGTAGCGGACGCCCTGCAGATCCTTCTCCTCGAGGAAGGAGACGTTGGACTTGTCGATCAGCCCGAGGCCGCCGGAGTTGATGTTGGCGGGGGAGAGGCCGAAGTCGATCGACAGGATGCCCTGCATCACCGACTGGTACCCCTGCACGTACCCCTGCTGGTCTGCCGTGGCGAGGATCTTGCCGTCCTTGATCCCCTGGATCACCTGGGGAGAGGTGTCGAAGCCGACGACCGGTACCGAGACCCCGGCGGCTTCCATGGCCGCGACGACGTTGCGGTGTGGGGTTCCGCCGAGCGGGACGATCGCCTTGACGTCGGGGTTCGCGGTCAGCCACGACGTCATGGAGTTGAGGGCTTCCTCGTCGGCGCCGGACGTGCGGAGGTACTCACCCTTGGCGCCGACCTCGTCGAGGGCCTTCTGGACGCCGCCGCCTCGCTTGATCGCGTAGTCCTGTTCCGGTTCTTCAGCCGGGAACATGACCTTGTCGCCCTCCTGCAGATCCACTTCCTTCAGGAGGCGTTCGCCGACGAGCGTGCCGACTTCGGTGAAGTCCTGGCCGACGAAGCCGGACACGCAGTCCTTCGCGCTGTCAGGAGCGGGCACGTTGTAGGCGATGACGGTAATACCGGCGTCGTGGGCGTCACAGGCCACTTTCGACCATTTCTCACCCTCGTTGAACGGCATGAAGATGAGCGAGGGCTTGGTCGCGATCGCCGTGCCGACGAGGTCGACCATCTTGTCCGGGTCGCCTTCCGCGGTCTGGTGGGTGAGATTCAGGTGACCGAGCTCGGCGGCGTCCTCGCCGCCCTTCAGGATCTGCGCCCAGAACGGGTCGCTCGCCGGGTTGTAGTAGGTGAAGAAGTAGGCGTCGCGGTTGTCCGCGCGCGATCCGAAACCGGAGGCGAGCCCGGCGTCTGAGCTGCTGCCGGCGCTCGGGGTCGCCGTGCAACCGGCCAGGGCGAGTGCAGCGACGCCGACGAGGGCGATCGTGCCGAGGAGCGAGCGTCGTGCTGAGGTGTTCACTTCGTTGTGTCCTTTCGAGGGGTGGGCCTCGGGCGGCCCGTGCATCATTGCAGGGCTCAAGGTAGTGAAGAACAGACAAGAGGGCAATAGAAAGTCAAGACATATTTACCTACTGGTGACAATCGCGGCCGAAGGGGGTAACGTTCTTATGTCCTAACAAACCTGAACCGATCAGGAGACTCTCATGCCGCTCGTCAGGATCGACCTCGCCGCAGGCCGCGACGCCGCAGGCATCCAGCAGATCGCAGACGCCATCCATGAGGCGATCGTCTCCGTCTACGGGATTCCGCCTCGTGACCGCTTCCAGATCGTCACCGAACACTCTGTTGGCCAGATCATCGCAGAGGATGCGGGGCTCGGTTTCGCACGCTCCGGAGGCGTCGTGATGATCCAGATCTTCACGCAGCGCGGTCGAAGCGACGAGGCGAAGCAGGCGCTCTATGCGGCGGTGGCCGACCGTCTCTCCGAGGTCGGCGTCGATGGTGCGGACGTCTTCATCGGATATGTCGAGAACGGTCCGCAGGACTGGTCCTTCGGCTTCGGTCGCGCGCAGTACCTCACCGGGGAGCTCGCCGTTCCGGCGCGTTGAGATCGCGCGATCGGTTTGCTACCGGTCGACGAGGGTGACCTCGAAGGAGTACAGGTCGGGTCGGTAGACGTGCTGGCCGAACTCCACCGCCCGACCGGAGTTGTCGAAGGCGGTTCGCGACATGGTCAGGAGTGCGCTGCCCTTCCGGACGTCGAGCATCTCGCTCTCAGCACCCGATGCCTCCCGGGCGCCGATCCGCTGCTTGGCGACACGCATGGTGACGCCGCGTGCCCGGAGCAGCTGATAGAGGCCATGGTGCTCGAGGGCGCCGAGGTCGAGGTCGGTGAGGTCCTCGGGCAGGTAGTTCTCGAGGATCGCGAGCGGGACACCGTCCGCCCGGCGCAACCGCTTGATGTGGACGATGGGGCTCCCGGTCGCCACGCCGAGGGCATCGGCCACCTTCTCATCGGCCGTGCCGACCTCGGCGGAGAGGATGTCGGTCTCCGGCTTCTGGCCCGTACGCTCGAGGTCCTCGAACAGGCTGGTGAGCTCGACGTTGCGGGTCACCTTGCCGTGGACGACCTGCGTGCCGATCCCACGCCGGCGAACGAGGAGGCCCTTGTCGACGAGCTCCTGGATGGCTCGACGGATGGTCGGGCGGGAGAGTCCGAGGCGGGTGCCCAGCGCTACCTCGTTCTCCAGGCGTGATCCTGCTGGCAGTGTCTCATCATGGATGGCCTGCTCGAGCCTGGTTGCGATCTGGTAGTACAGCGGCACCGGTCCGGATCGGTCGAGGTCGAGGAAGAGTTCGACTGGGAGCGTCTGCTCGGGCTGTGCCATGAGGCTCCTTCGATTGGGAGAGAGAACTTGTCCTGACAATATCAGGGCTTTCTAAAATGGGGGTATGTCAGGTCACGACGGGTTGCGCGCATATTGTTAGGACATGCTGTCAAAGTTCAGGTATGGTGATCGGACTGCGTCGCCGCAGCTCTGGCGATCGCCAACTCGACTCCCGGAGGCACCTCGATGACCGACACCCTCACCCCAGCCGACACGCTTTCGCTCGCAGCCGCGGCGGCCTCGACGCCCACGAGCCTGTGGAACGATTCCGCTGACCCCGACGAACTCGCCAGGTCGATCGCGTTCGGTGCGGTCGGCGCGACCTGCAACCCGGTCATCGCCCTCGCGGTCATCTCCCAGAACCTCGACGTCTGGGCACCGCGGATCACCGAACTCGCTGCCGAGTTCCCGACAGCGGGGGAGGCCGAGCTTGGCTGGAAGGTGGTCGAGGAGCTGTCGATCCAGGCGGCCGTGCTCCTCGAGCCCGCGTTCCGGGAGAGCAACGGCCGGAACGGTCGTCTGTCGATCCAGACCGATCCACGCCTGCACCGGGACGCTGAGGCGCTCGTCGAGCAGGCCGTTCGGTTCTCGGCACTGGCAGAGAACATCATCGTGAAGATTCCTGCAACCGCTGTCGGTATCCGCGCGATCGAGGAGGCGACCTATCGCGGGGTCAGCATCAATGCGACCGTGTCGTTCACGGTGGCCCAGGCAGTCGCGGTCGGCGAGGCGATCGAGCGCGGTCACGAGCGACGGGCCGTCGAGGGGCTCCCGGACTGGGAGTTCGGCTCCGTCGTCACCATCATGGGCGGGCGCCTGGACGACTGGCTCAAGGCGTCCGTTGCCAAAGACCGTATCCTCATCGATCCTGGCTACCTCGAGTGGGCGGGCGTGGCAGCGTTGAAGGAGGCACACCGCATCTTCACCCGACGCGGGTTCCGATCGAGGATCCTCTCCGCCGCATTCCGCAACCACCTGCAGTGGTCCGAGCTGGTCGGCGGCGACCTCGTCGTCTCCCCGCCGTTCGACTGGCAGCTGCGCATCAACGAGAACCGGATCCCAGTCGACCCGCATCGCATCGACGTGCCGGTCGCGCAGCACATCATCGACACGCTCCTCGAACGCGTCCCGGAGTTCCGCAAAGCCTACCTCGTCGACGGCATGTCGATCGACGAGTTCGACGACTTCGGTGCGACCCGGCGGACCCTCCGTCAGTTCCTTGAGGCGGATGCCCAGCTGGATGCGCTGGTTCGTGACATCATCCTTCCGGTGATCTAGGAGGGATGCGTGACCACCTCGAAGGACTCGGCCGTCGCCGACGGAGTCGACGACGGGGAGCGCATCACCTTCCGGTCGAGGCGCTGGGTGCGGCCCGAGGATCTCAACGCACACGGCACGCTCTTCGGGGGCAGTCTGTTGCGGTGGATCGACGAGGAGGCGGCGATCTACGCGATCCTGCAACTCGGCAACCCCAGGGCCGTGACGAAGTACATCTCGGAGATCGACTTCGTCTCCTCGGCGCTGCAGGGCGACCTGATCGAGATGGGCCTCCGCGCGACCGCCTTCGGGCGGACGTCCCTTACGATGCGGGCGGAGGTCAGGAACATGGTCACCCGACGAAGCATCCTCACGATCGACCGCATCGTGTTCGTGAGTCTCGACGACGACGGACAACCGCTTCCGCACGGGTACACCGATACGACCTACGACCGGGATCGACTGCCGACCTCGGCAGGGTCCCGTGCAACCTGACGGTGCCGGCTCGGATCCGCGTCGGTGAGACGGATCTCGCTGACCTGCTTGCGACGTGATCCGCCACGAGGGATGGACCGACGGACGCGTGGAGAGCGACGCAGGACGACCTCGAGCTGGGAGGGTTCGTCTTCAATCACACTGAGTACGGCTTCGAGCATCGCGTCAGCGAGGGCGAACCCTGCTTCCGATCCGGCGAACACCGCTGGCGCAGACCGCGCCCGGCCGGGCTCAGGTCACGCTGATGAAGATCGGATTCGTGTACAGCCAGGTGTCGGCCCAGGGGTCGGCTGGGGAGACCGGGTACGGCTGGGGTGCCCGCGGGTCGACCTCGGCGCCGAGTGGACCGACCCCGTGCACCTGGCCGTCGCTGCCGCGAAGGCGGACGTAGCCGTCCTCAGTGGCAGGCTCGAGCGGCACCACGACACGGAACGGGGAGTCGCTGCGGTCGGTGACGTCGAGCATCTCGACGACTCGGGTGCCGGGTGCGCGCTGCTCGTCACGGTCGGCGACGGGCCCGGTGACGCGCCCGCGGATCAGGTCGAGGTGCGCGAGTCTCGGCGTCGTGCCCCGCGAGGTGGGCGTCGTCGTGGGCGTGACGTCGACCACGAGCTCGAGGGCGGTGCCGCTTTCGACGGTGAGGGTCCCGCCCAAGGTGGCGACGGTCTCCGGCTGGTCGGTGGCGCGGAGCACGACGGAGAGTCCGGCGACGAGGTGCCCGTGGTCGACCCAGACACGGCCGGCGCGGATCGCGTCGAGCAGGGAGGCGGACGACCGATCGACGGCCCCGACGTGCGTCCGACTGAACTCGCCCGGCCAGAAGTCGGCGCCGTTCTGGGGCGTGGCCGTGGCGATCGGGTCGGGTCGACGGCCGGCGCGGTTGAAGTTCGCGAGCGTCGCCCCGGCCTCCCAGCCCGGCCCGGTCGGGAAGTCGCCCACGCGTGTCGCGTCGGACTCTTTGAGGTGCAGATCGCTGTTCGTGGTGATCCACCAGCGCCGTCCCTCGCTCAGCAGCGAGTCCCACATGCCGCCGACGACGGCTGTCGTCCAGTCGAAGCCGCCGTGCGTCAGATAGGCCTCCGCGGGGTAGCCGGGGAACGAGAATTCACTGGGGGTGTTCTCGTACTCGCCACGCCGTGAGCGTTCGGTCGCGTTCGCGGCGATCGCTCCGGCCTGGGCGCCCGGAGCACCCTCCATGCCGACGAACACCTCTGAGTCTGCATCCTGCCAGGCACGGAGCTCGCCGGGCGAGTCGATGCCGAGGCGGCTCGGGTGGTTCGCCAGGACGATCACGTCGTCGATGACGCCGGCACGCTTCTGGGCGCCGAGCCAGGCGATGCCGTCGGTCGCGTGCACGAGCCACTCGGCGGCGTCTTCGGTGCCGGGGCGCGGCTTCTCCCAACCGTTGAGCTTGCCGTCGTGGTCGAGCTCGAAGCGGCGCAGCACGAGGGTCGTCTGGGGCCCGGGCGCGATCAGCACGGTCGCGTGCTCGGCTCCCGGGATGTACCACTCGAGCCCCTGGAGCACGAGCATGTCGGGCCGCGCCGCCCGCGCGGTGTCGATCTCGCGTGCCGCGTTGAACACCCCGCCGACGTTGGCATGTCCCTTGTTGCTGTGCTCGGTGAAGGCGATCGCGTCGACCGCGAAGCGCTGCGCCTGGTCGAGGATCGTCGTCATCGGGTACTTGGCGTCGTGCGAGTAGACCGAGTGCACGTGGTGGTCGAACACGAGCCAGGAGAGCGCGTCCGGGTCGACGACTGCCGACGCGGACGGCAGCGGCGCGGCCTGGGCAGAGGCCGCGCTCCCGAGCCCCTGGGCGGTCGCTCCCACGGCGACCGTCGCAGCGACGGAGGCCCCCAGGAAGGACCGGCGGGAGAGGCCGTACCGGGCCGATGCGCCCCGCTTCTCCTCGGGCACGGACGATGCGCCACCGGTTGGCGCGGGCTGCTCGGGGCGGGGATCGAAGGGCATGGCATCACTTTCATCGGACGGACGCGCCGATCGTAGGTAGCGGAGGTGAACCTCGGCCCAACGGCCGGTGCCGTGGGGGACGCCCGGCGTTTACGACCCATTCACCTGCGTGGGCGATAGTCCTGGCGTCGCCGGGTATCCCCGTCCCGGAGGCCCACCGCACCCACCAAAGGTCCCGATGTCTTCCACTGTCCCCGTCATCCGCCGTTCTCCGTTCCGTGCCGCAGGGCGCGCCCTGCTCGTCACGGCAGCGCTCAGCGCCAGCGCGGTGCTCTGGCTCGTCGGCGCCGGTGCTGCTGTCGCCGCCTCGGCGCCGGCACCGCTCACGCTGCGCGACACCACCGGCGCCGCGGTCACGTCAGGTGACGCGCGCGCCGTCCCGTCGTTCGGCTCCGCGGTGCTCGCCGCGGGCTGCCCCGCCGATGCGGATGACGCCGCCCGCCTATCCGTGACGGCGGGAGGGGTCACCGTCGTCACGTCTTCGACCGTCACGGTGGCCGCCGGGCAGCCGGTCGAGGTGCCGATGGCCATCTCGTTCCAGGAGGTCGTGGACGGCGGCGTCGAACAGGGCGACGCGACCCTAGCGCTCGAGTGCCTCGTCCTCGAGTCGGGCATCCCGTCGTCAGTGGTCACGGCGGCGACCCTGCCCGTCACGTTCGCCGCGGGAACCTGGTCGGTGCCCGGCGCTCAGGTCGAGCCGGTTCCTCCGACGGTCACGCCGACCGCGGCCCCACCCTCGGGAGGTTCTGGAGCAGGGGCGATCGCGTCGCCGGGCCCCTCGGCCACAGCGCGACCCTCCGCTGACGGAGACCTGGCGCTGACGGGCTGGCAGCTCGGCGGGGCCGGCGTCGTCGCCGCCGGCCTGCTCGCGGGCGGAGCCGCCCTGCTCTTGCGCAGGCGTCTCCGGTAACCCATCGGTCCGGAGGCTGCGAGGGGGCAACCGCGGTCAGGTCCCGCTCGGTGTCTCCTCATCCGCTGCCAGGTTCTTCTGGACGGCGAACTGCGTCCGGTGCAACTCTTCGTACCGCCCGCCGGAAGCCAGCAGCTCCTCGTGCGTGCCCCGCTCCACGATCGAGCCGTCCTCGACCACGAGGATCAGATCCGCGCTGCGGATGGTTGAGAGCCGGTGCGCGATGACCATCGCCGTCCGGCCTTCGAGGGCCTCGCTGAGCGCCGCCTGCACCGCCGCCTCCGAGGTCGAGTCCAGTGCCGCTGTCGCCTCATCGAGGATGACGACGCGCGGCTGGGCGAGGAGCAGCCGCGCGATGGTCATCCGTTGGCGCTCACCACCGGAGAGTCGGTAGCCACGCTCGCCCACCATGGTGTCCAGCTGGTCCGGCAGGGACCGGATGAGCGGTTCGAGCCGCGCGCGGCGGACGGCGTCCCACACCTCGTCCTCGGACGCCTCCGGACGCGCGAGGCGCAGATTGGAGCGGATGGTCTCATGGAACAGGTGACCGTCCTGCGTCACCATGCCCAGGGTGTGCCGCATGGAGGCGAAGGCGACATCGCGGACGTCCGTCCCCGCGAGACGCACGGCGCCCTCATCGACGTCATACAGCCGCGACAGCAGCTGCGCGATCGTGGACTTCCCCGCTCCTGACGAGCCGACGAGGGCGACGGTCTGCCCCGGCTCGATCCGGAAGGAGACGCCGTGCAGCACCTCCTCGCCGCCGCGGGTGTCCAGCGTCGAAACCTCTTCCAGGGAGGCGAGGGACACCTTGTCCGCGGACGGGTAGGCGAAGTGGACGTCGTCGAACTCGACGGACACCGGACCATTGGCGACGGTGACGGCGTCGGGCTTCTCCTGGATGAGCGGTTCGAGGTCGAGCACCTCGAAGACGCGCTCGAAGCTGACCACCGCGCTCATGATCTCCACCCGGGCGTTCGCGAGGCCGGTCAGCGGCGCGTAGAGGCGGGTGAGGAGGAGCGCCAGGGTGACCACCTCACCGGTGTCCAGCTGCCCGGCGAGTGCGAGGAAACCGCCGAGGCCGTACACGAGGGCGAGCGCGAGGGCGGAGACGAGCATCAGCGCGGTGAAGAAGACGAACTGCAGCATCGCCGTCCGGACGCCGATGTCGCGGACGCGGGCGGCACGGACGCGGAACTCCTCAGCCTCCTGATCCGGTCGACCGAACAGCTTGACGAGCGTGGCACCGGGCGCTGAGAAGCGCTCGGTCATCTGCGTGCTCATGGCCGAGTTGTGGTCGGCGGCTTCGCGACGCAGCGCGGCGAGGCGGCTACCCATGCGGCGCGCAGGTACCAGGAAGATGGGCAGCATCACCACGGCGAGGACCGTCACGAGCCAGGACGTGCTGAGCATGACGATCAGCGTGAGGATCAGGGCCACGAGGTTCGTGATCACCCCGGACAGCGTGCCGCTGAAGGCCTGCTGCGCGCCGATCACGTCGTTGTTGAGGCGGCTCACGAGCGCGCCCGTCCTGGTGCGGGTGAAGAACGCGATCGGCATCTGCTGCACGTGGTTGAAGACGGCGGTGCGGAGGTCCAGGATCACGCCTTCGCCGATCCGGGCCGAATACCAGCGCGTCACGAGGGACACGGCGGCGTCGGCCACGGCCACGAGGGCGATGACGACGGCGAGGCGGACGATCGTGGCCACCTCGCCCCGGGCGACGATGACGTCGACCACCTGGCCGGCGAGCACCGGGGTCGCGACCGCGAGGAACGCTCCCGCGACGGAGAGCGCGATGAAGACCAACAGCTTGGACCGGTAAGGCACCGCGAACGTCATGATGCGCCGCACGGACTCACGGGAGATGCCGTGCTTACCGTCCTTGGCGGTCGAGATCTTGTACAGCGAGCTCCAGGCCGCGCTTTCCATGCTCATTGCGACTCCTCACGCCCCGCTGCGCATGAGCACGTCCCTGACCCCGGTCACGACCCGGGTGGCGACGCGAACGCAGACCTGCGAGAGCGTATCAGCCTCGCCGTTCCCGACCTGAACGCTCTGGAGGCGTCAGCGTTCGGCGCGCAGGGCCGTCCACATCACGACGAAGGCGGCGGCGATGCCGAGCACGCTTCCGGCGAGCCCGACGATCATGGCGGGATGGCCGGTGTCTGCGAGGCCGATCGAGCACGCGACGACACCGATGCCGGACGCCATCAGCGCGACGAAGCTGAAGGCGGCGAGGATGAAGCGCTTCGTGGTTCGGGTGGGATCGGGGGCGGGAGGGAGCGACATCGTGCCTCGTTTCCGCCGTCGCGTGGGCTGCGTCGGCTCTTCGGCATCAGGCTAGAGGGCCGCCCATCGTTGCGGTGAGGGGGTATCCCCGGTCCTCACGACAGAACCGTCACGAACGCCTCCGGACTTCGTGGACGAGGAGCCAGACGAGGTAGCCGCCACCCACGATCACGGTGACGACCCCCACCGGGAGCGACGTCGGCAACAGGTGCTGCGCGACGATGTCGGATGCCAGCAGCACGAGGGCCCCGAGCAGCGCGGACGGCACCAGCGCGATGCCGGCCGTGCGGGTGATCCGCTGCGCGAGCTGCGGGGCGGCGAGCGCGACGAAGGCGATCGGCCCGGCTGCTCCCGTGACGACAGCGGTGAGCGCGACGGCGCACGCCACGAGGCCGAGCCGTGAGCGTTCGACCCGCGAGCCCAGCGCCTTCGCCGCGTCGTCGCCGAGCTCGAGTTGGCGGAGCGATCCGCCGAGCGGACCGAGGATGATTGCGATGGCGATGATCACCACTGCGGCGGGGATGAGCTGAGCCCAACCGACGGCGTTCAGCGAGCCCGCACCCCACACGGTGGCGAGCATCGCGACTTCGAGCTTCGCCCGCAGCACGAGGTAGGAGCTGAGCGCTTCGAGCATGGCCGAGACGCCGATGCCCACGACGATGAGCCGGAAACCCTGGATGCCGCGACGGTAGCTGAGGAGGTAGACCAGCGCCGTGGCGATCAGGCCGCCACCGATGGCACCGCCTGCGACGGCGGCGGAACCGGCGCCGGCACCGATCACGATGATCACGATGAGACCGCCCGCGTACGATCCCGCGGTGAGCCCGATGATGTCGGGGCTCGCGAGTGGGTTGCGGGTGAGGGACTGGAAGATCGCGCCGGAGAGTCCGAGGGCCCCTCCGAAGAGCAGCGCGGCGAGGACCCGCGGGAGGCGCCACTCGAGCACCACCGTCTGCACCAGACCGCCTGGCCCGCCGAGGAACGCCGACGCCACCTCGTCGACCGACAGTGGCAGGTCGCCGAGACACAACGCGAGCAGCGCCAGGGTGAAGAGGACCGCGCAGAACACGCCGCACACGACGATCGTGCGCAGCCGGACGCGGACGGAGAGGGATCGCCGACGCCACACGACCGTGCGCGGTCCCGTCTCGACGCCGGTCACAGTGCGCTCGCCTTCGCGCGCCGCACGAGGTGGATCAGCACGGGCGCGCCGATGAACGCGGTGACGATCCCGACCGGGACGTCACTCGGCCAGAGGATCACGCGACCGATCACGTCGGACGTGAGCAGCACGGCCGGCGCGATCAGGATCGAATACGCCACGATCCACCGCTGGTCGGGACCGACGATCCACCGCGCGATGTGGGGCACCATCAGGCCGACGAAGCCGACCGGCCCGGCGATCGCGGTCGCCGCACCAGCCAGCAGGGTGATCGCGACGACGGCGAGCACGCGGGTGCTCACGAGGCGAGTACCGAGTGAGGAGGCGAGATCGTCGCCCAGCGCCAGGGCGTTCAGCGATCGCGCGCTGAACAGCGCGATGACGACGCCCGCGACGACGAAGGGGAGTGCGGGCAGGATGACGTCGAAGCCGCGCTCCACGAAGGACCCGGCGTTCCAGCCGCGGAGCTGCCTGAAGGCGACCGGATCGAGGAGCATCATGGCGGTCGTGATGCCGCTGAGCACCGCTGCCAGGGCGACGCCGGCGAGGGTCAGCCGGACCGGATCCGCGCCACCACGTCCTGCCGAGCCGATCACGTAGACGAGTGCCGTCACGACCAGGGCTCCCAGGAACGCGAACGGCAGGTACTGCACGGGCGTGCGAGCGCCGAACAGGACACCGATCGCGACGAAGAGTGCCGCGCCCGCGTCGACGCCGAGGATACCTGGATCACCGAGGGGATTGCGGGTGAGGCCCTGGATCAGGGCGCCGGAGACGCCCAGCCCGACGCCGACGACGAGTCCTGCCACGGTGCGGGGGATCCGCAGATCGAGGACGACCAGATCGGTGACGGAGCCGTCGGGCCTCGTGAGTGCCCGCCAGACGTCCGTCGGGCCCACGGGGTGGGACCCGACGAGGACGCTGAGCAGGACTGCGGTCGCGAGTGCCGCGACCGCGATCCCGAGCCCCAGCGAACGGCGCCCGCGAGGGGTGCGCGAGGTCACCGACGGGTCAGCCGTCGACGCTCTGCGGAGCTGTGCCGGCGACGGCGTCCACCAGGCGCGGCACCAGCTGCTCGAGGACGTACTTCTGGCTGAGTGGGGTGAGGAAGTAGATCGCGCCGGCGAGCTCGCCGTCGGTGAAGACCGCTCGCCCGCCGGTCACGGCGTCGAGGCTCGAGGTGGTGCCGAAGCCCAGCACCTCCTGGACGGCATCCGCGGACTCCGTGGCGAAGACGATCACGTCAGCGTCGATGACACCGACGTTCTCCGCGGCGATCTGCGCCTGTCCGCCCTCGCTCGGGACGTACTGCTGCAGCCTGGGCGTGATCGTGAACCCGAGATCCGTCAGGAAGTCGGTGTTGAGGCCGTCGGGGTAGACCCACAGGTTGCCGTCCCACGGCCCACCCTGCGAGAAGGTCGCCGTGAGGCCCGCGAACTCCGGGTGCGCTGCCGCCGCCGCAGCGTAGGCCTCGTCGACGCCGGTGATGAGCGCCTCGCCTTCCGCCGACCGACCCACGGCTTTGGAGACCATCCTGGTCTGGTCCCGCCAGTCCGCGAAGTAGAGCCCAGCGCCCTCCTCATTGGTCACGGTCGGCGCGATCTCCGCGAGCTTCCCGTAGTTCTCCTCGGTCATGCCGGCGTTCGTCCCGATGATCAGGTCCGGCCGCAGTGACGCGATCTTCTCGTACTCGAACCCGTCGGTCGTGGTGAGGACGGTCGGCTCGGCATCGCCCAGGAGATCCGTCGCCCACGGCCACACCGCATACGGCTGCTCGCCGTACCACTCCGTCGTCGCGATCGGTGTGACACCGAGTTCGAGGAGGATGTCCTGCTCGGTCAGACCGACCACGACGATCCGCTGCGGCTCCGACGGGATCACCGTCTCGCCGTACTCGTGCTCGATCGTCACCGGGAACGAGTCGCTCGGCTCGGTCGTGTAGTTCGGGTTCTCGGCGGTGGTCGACGCGGCGCTCGAGCAGGCGGAGAGCGCGACACCGACGAGGGCGAGCGCGCTCACCGCGGCAAGCAGACGAGCGGTCCTCGCGCTCGGGGCGCGGTGGTGCTTCGGGACGATCATGGGGTCCTTCATCGGTTCGGCTGGCGGGATGACGACAGTCAGGTTAGCCTTGCCTAATCGCTTCGCGCTATCGCGCTGAGTGGACAGGACTTGTCGAATGGAGACAGCTGGATGTCTGGTCGCGATCACTCGGACGGCGGAATCAAGCTCCTCGGCCCGCTGGATGACGCCGAAGGGACATCGGGGGAGTTCCGGGTTTCCCGCTCGCGGGTCGACGCGACGACACGGTTCGATGAGCACTCCCACCGCGAGGACCAACTCGCGTGGATGAGTTCCGGCGCGATGGAGGTGTCGGTCCCCGGCGATCGACGGCGACTGCGGCGAGAGCACCTCGCATGGATCCCCGCGGGGATGGTGCACGAAATGAGCTTCAGCGAGCCCGGCGAGCTCATCAGCGTCTACGCCGACCCGGAACTGCGCCCCCAGGGCGGCCGGTGGAACGGTGCACGGACCGTCCGGGTCGACGAGCTGTCGGCAGCGCTGCTGGCCCACCTGCTCGACGCCGACCCGACCGGGCGCCGGCGATGGCGATGCTGGTCGCTCCTGATCGACTTGCTGTCGGCGGCGGCTCGCGACGATGAGGCGTTGGCCATGCCCCGTGAACCGCGCGCGCGTGCCATCGCGTCGGCCCTGATGGCCGACCCCGCCGACCCGCGTGGGCTCGACGATTGGGCCTCGGCGGCGGGCGTCAGCTCGAAGACGATCGGCCGGGCGTTCGTGGACGGCACGGGATGCACCTTCCGCGAATGGCGGGTCCGCGTGCGCCTGCATGCTGCCGCGGGCATGCTCGGACGGGGTGCCGCCGTGCAGGACGTCGCACCCGCGGTCGGCTACGAGTCGGTGAGCAGCTTCATCGGGGCGTTCCGGGCCCGGTTCTCCATGACCCCCGCCGTCTACGCCGCGAGGCGCCGGTCGGCGGAGGTCGTCTGATCCGAAGACGGGTGCGGCTTCAGACGCTCTGAGCAGACCGACCGCCCCCGTGGGTCTGGCCGACGCCTCGGCTTCCGCTCTAGGGTGGCCGTATGGCCCACCCGCATGCACGGCGGGCGACCACCCGGACACGTCTCGTCCTCCGGGTGATCGCCGGTGTCGTCGCCGCCGCGGCCGCCGCCGTGTTCCTGCTGGCGATCTGGATGGTGGTGTCGAGCCGGTTTGGCTGGGACGAACGCGACGTCCACGGCTACAGCCTGCTCTTCGGAACCCCGATTGCACTCTTCGCCGGGCTGGTCATGGCAGTCTCCTTACCGCTGGCGGTGCCGCCGGCGCACCGGAGCCGTGCGCGGGCCGTGTCCCTGGGAGTGCTTGCGGCGACCGTCGTGCTGCTCGTCATCGCGGTCGTCACCGCCTGAATCCACCCAGCGCGACCTCTCCTCATCGCTCCTCAGCGATCAACCGGTCTCGGCCGATCGTAGGCGGGCTCGGAGTCCGAGCAGGACGTCGACCACGACGAAGGCGGCGAGGCTGAGGCCGAGGAGCGGCAGGAGCGTGCCGATACCGGCCGCGACGATGAGGACCGCGACGATGCCGCACCAGGGTGCACGGCGGATCGCGCCGCGCGCTGGTGTGCTGCCGACGAGGCGTCCAGGTTCGCGGGTCGGTCGTCGCTGCCACCACATGACGTAGCCCCAGACGACCATGGCGACGAGACCGGACGCGAGGGCGAAGAGGAGGAGCTGGTTGGGGAGGCCGAACATGGAGCCCATGTGGGTGTCGACGCCCCAGCGGGTGAGCTTCGCGGCGAGGGGGAAGTCCGCGAAGTCGACCCGATCGGTGACCTGCATCGTCCATCCGTCGATCGCGACCGCGTCGACTTCGGTCGGGAAGCTGCGCTGGATCTCCTGCACCACCCACGCCGTTCCCGCGGTGGCCGGTGGCGTGATCTCGACGAGGCCCGTGTTGACGTTGACCTTCCGGGCGACGGAGAGCACCGCGTCGAATGTCGCCGGGTTCGCCGTCACCGTCTCGGGATCGGATGTGGGAGCCACGGTGCCTCCGTGGCCGGCATGCTCATCGGCCGGTGCGGACTCACCGCCGAGGTCGGTGGTCACGGATGGCGTGGACCAGTCGAAGGCGGCGCGGAGGGTGCCGACGTTGCCGCCGCCGTAATGCGACCAGGTGATGCCGGTGGCGGAGAGGAACAGTGCGCCGACGAGGAGCCAGATGCCGGTGGAGGTGTGCCAGGAGAGGATGCGCCGGTACCCCTTGGCTCGGTTGTTCGGGCGGACGAAGTCCTTCTTGGTGCGGGCTTTGCGGATGCGGGCGATCCAGAGGCCGAGGCCGGCGAGGGCGACGACACCGAGCCAGGAGGCGGCGAGTTCGCTGTAGAGGCGTCCGACCTCGCCGAGGTGCAGGTTGCGGTGGAGCTGGTCGATCCAGGTGCGCAGCGGCAGTGCTCCGCTGGTGCCGTACGCGGTGAGGTCGCCGCGGATCTGGGCGGTGGCCGGGTCGACGAACACGGCGCGGGTCTCGCTCTCGCCGAGCCCGTCACCGGTGTACATGACGCGCGTGGTGTCGCCGGGGTTCGGTGCGGGGCGCACGGCGACGATGGTGTCCTGGTCCTTCGTGTACGCGTTCGCAGCTTCGATCTGGTCTGCGAGCGGCAGATACTCGTCGGCCTCCGGCGCATGGAGCTGCTCGGCGTACACGAGCTGCTCGAGTTGCGGGGTCAGGGCGTAGAGCGCGCCGCTGGTCGCCGCGACGAGGATGAACGGTCCGACGAAGATCGCGGCGATGAAGTGGAGGCGGAGCAGCAGCTGCGGGAACCAGCCTCGGCTGCGGTCCGGTTTCGGGGGTGGTCCATCGGCGTGGAGATGGGCCGGTGCGCGTGTGGTCACGGGTGGTCCTTTCGAGAGGCATGGTCGTGGTCGTTGATGCGTGCGAGGCGGGCGTTGTAGTCGGTGAGTTCTGCGTCCCCGTCGCGTTCTGCTCGGCGGTCGTAGCGTTTCGCGGCACGTTCGTCACTCCGCACCCACTGGGAGACGACGATGAGGGCGACGAGGACGGCGGGGATCTCGCCGACGCTCCACGCGATACCGCCACCGACCGCTTGATCGGCGAGGAGCGCTGCGGTGTCCGTGTAGCCGAGCGCGGTCCACCACCCTTCCGCGAGCACGGTGGCGCTGGACATGATCGCGAGTCCGAAGAAGGCGTGGAAGGCGAGTGTCGCGAGCAGCAGGATGATCCGGAACGGATAGGCCGGACGGTTCGGGCCCGGGTCGATGCCGATGAGGACCCAGAAGAACAGGTACCCGGTGGCGAGGAAGTGCACCGTCATCAGGATGTGACCCTGGTGGGCGAGCATCGCCCACTCGAACCAACCCGTGTAGTAGAACACCACCAGACTCCCGGCGAAGAGCACTCCTGCGACGGCCGGTTTCGACAGCAGCCGCAGGTACCGCGAGTGCACCACGGCGAGGATCCACTCCCGGAGGCCTCGGCCTCCGTCGGTGCGACTCGGCAGGGTTCGCAGGGCGAGGAGGATCGGGCCGCCCAGGACGAGCAACGGCGGCACGATCATCATGAGCGCCATGTGCTGCAGCATGTGCGTGCTGAAGTGGATCTGCCCGTACACGGCGAGGCCACCGCTGGTCGCGTACAACAGCGCCGCGCAGCCGGCCAGCCAAGCGATCAGGCGGACCACGGGCCAGGCGTCGCCGCGGCGCCGGAGCGTCCGGAACGCCCACAGGCACCAGGCCGCACCGACCACGGCGAGGCCGGCCCACATCCAGTCGACGTGCCACTCGGTGAACATCCGCAGTGGCGTCACCTCCGGCGGGTAGGCGAACCCGAGGAGCCGGCGGCGGACGTCGTCGGCGACCGGCTCCTGCGACACCGGCGGTTGGCTGCGCGACAACGCGACCGAGACGCCCATCGTGACCGCCATGACGACGACCTCGACGACAGCGAGCCGGATGAACGTCGACCGCTTCCCGGGTTCGGCCTGCAGCCGGGGGATGAGCCGGAGCCGGTGCCACACGCCGGCGAGTCCGAGCAGCACGAGCGCGACGGTCTTCGCGACCAGGAGCAGCCCATACGGGGTGAGGAGGTCCGTCGGGCCCGCGAGTCGCAGCGAGGCGTTCACGACGCCCGAGAAGGCCACCGCACCGAACGCCCAACCGGCGAGCACCGAGTAGCGTGCGACGACCGCGCCGATCTGATCACCGATCTTCCGACGGAGCAGGATCACGGCCACGAGACCGCCGACCCAGGCGGTGACGCCGATCAGGTGGATCGCGAGCGAGTTGACCGCGTTGCCGTGCTCGTCGGAGCCTGCAGCATGACCAGACAGGGACAGCGGAAGCAGTGCGAAGACGGCGATCGCGTTCGCGGCGGCGATCCACGCCAGACGGCGGGCGAGGAGCACGATGCAGAACACCACCAGCACGCACGCGAGCGAGCACACCAGGGTCTGCCCGAGTTCCAACTGCGTCGCGTAGAACACGAAGGTCTTCGCGAACGTCGGCGAGGACACCGGCACACCGATGGAGTTCGCCGCGGTGAACACCAGCACTGCGATTCCCGCCGCGAGCCAGACGGAGGCCGCCCAGGCCGCCCAGCGGATCGCCTTCGACTGCGAGAACGACACGACACCCGGGAGGATCCGCTGCCCTGGCAGCAGGAAGGTCGCAGCGATGAGCAGGCCGATCGTGACCGACGCTGCCGCATCGTGGACGACCCTCGCGACCGGCAGACCGCGAGTGACGATCACCCCCGGATCCGACAGCAGCGTGCCGGTCGTGAACGCACCCGTGAACTGCAGCGCGGAGAGCGCCACGACGACCGCCACCGGCAACGCAGCCAGCATGACGGCTTCAGGTGCACGGATCGGCACGAGGACGGGCGACTGGCCTCGCTGACCGCTCGGATCGGCTTCGGGCGCACTCGACGGAATGGGTGTTTCTGCCACAGGAGGTGGCTCCTTCCCCGCGGGCTCAAGTGGACGAACCCAGCGGCACAGCTCACCCGGTGAGCCCGCGACCGCACCCGAACGGGCGCCGGGCAGGACCGAGCGGCGGAAATGGTGGCACTCCGCCGGTGCACGGCGCATCGGGACGACGCTGGTTCGAGCGTCGTCGTCGAGGAAGCGTCCTATGCGCACGCAGCGGTGACCGTCGACCGAGCGTGCAGCTCGGCGAGGTCGTGCCGTGATCTCAGAGGAAGGACAGCGCCGGAGGCCCGCGCAAGGCGGTCGTCTCCGGATACACGCCGAGTGGGCGCAGGATCGGCACGTCACGCTGCGGCAGCACCCGGGCGGGCAGCACCGGCGACGCCAGAGCCGCGAGGACCGCGGGCACCAGCCGTGCGAGGACGAACTCCGTGATGGCTCCGGCCGTCGACAGCAGCGTCTCGGCTCGGTGGAGCGCGGCGATGGTCACGAGGCCGGCGACGAGGTGGGCGAACCACATGGCGGCACCGGCGTGGCCGTCGTGCATCATCGGCATCGACGACGTCTCGAGGATCACCGGTGATCCGTGGGAGAGGTGGCCGCTCGGCGTCGTCGTCGAGGTGGTGCCCTGGGCGGTGCCGAGGACGAAGAGCGTGTGGAACAGGACCTGACTCACCGCGACGGAGACGGACAGACGGACGATCGACAGCCGTCTGCCTGCGAGCAGGACGCAGACGGCGGTCGAGAACACGAGTGGCACGACGACACCGAGGACGCCGGGCATCGAGCCGCCGCCGGCGACGTGCGACAGGAGTGCAACGAAGGTCGAGAACGCCGCGGCGACCACACCACGAAGGGTGCGGGTCGAGCGGGCGGACGACATGTGCCCATTCTTGCAGACCGTCACCACCGTCATGAGGCCGCGCCGTGCCGCCAGGCGAGCAGCGCCACCCCGATCGAGCGCGGTGCAGACGCGCATGCCCGGCGCTGATGGCAGACCGCGGCTTCCCGGCGCAACCCCGATGCGGCAGGACCATGCCAGGTTCGGCGACGGTATACCGTCGAGGCATGAGCCACACCCTGGAACCGGGTACGACCGCTGCACCCGCCGGGTCGCCGATCGAGGCACGCCGCAGGCACTACGCGGAGTTCTACGGCCTCGCTCCGTTGCCGACGGACTTCGGGGTGGTGCTCGGCAACTGCCAGGCGGAATCCCTGCGCACCGTGATGGATGCGCCGGACCGCCGGTTCGTGCGCGTGCCGGCCGTGCATGAGATGACCCCCGAGGATGCGGAGCGACTGCACGAGGTGGTCGGCGTCGCGCACACCGTGGTGTCGCAACCCGTACGGGACGACTACCACGATCTGCCGCTCGGCACGCGTCAGGTGGCAGCCTCCACGAGCGGCCGCGTGCTCACGGTGACTCCGGTGCGGTTCGGGGGCTTGCATCCGTTCCAGGCCGCCGTCCGGGTCCCCGGCGTCGAGGAGAACCCGCCGATCGTGGCGTACCACGACGTCCGGACGCTCGCGGCCGCCGCAGGCATCCCCGTCGTGTCTGCGCTCCAGCCGGACGCCGTGCGCGCGATCGGCCGAGCCTCCGTCGAGGAACTGCGGAGACGCGAGGCCGCGACCGACGTGCCGGTGTCCGACCTCTTCGACTTGGTCACCGCCGACCACGCGCGCACTGTCAACCACCCGGGGAACGCGATCTGGCTGCCGCTCGGCGCCCGCATCCTCGAAACCCTGGGGGCCCCTGGTGGCGTCACCGACCCCGGACGCCCCCTGCTCAACGCGGTGCGCGCACCCATCGCACCCGAGGTCGTCGACGCCTGGTCGTTGACGGACGAGCCCCGCGAACATTGGATCGTCGAGGGCGTCGAGATCGACAACGCGGAGGTGCGCGCCGCCCACACCGATTGGTATGCGTCCCACCCCGAGTTCGTCGTCGCTGCCCTCGACCGGCTCTCGGCCCTCCTGACCGTGTGGCGCAACGCGTGACCGGGAGTGCGCAGCCGTGGGTCGTCGGCAACCGGTGGGACACGCTCGACGACGTCCATCCTGATCCGCTGCCACGCGTCTCGGTGATCGTCGCGCACTACGACCAGCCCGGTGAGCTGCTCCGGACCCTGCACGCCCTCGCCGCGCAGGACTACCCGCGTCACCTCCTGGAGGTGATCGTCGCCGACGACGGATCCCCGGGTGACGTGTCGGTTCCGGACGACGTGATCCTCGTCCGGCAGGAGGACCAGGGGTTCCGGCTTGCCGCCGTCCGCAACCTGGGCGTGCGGGCGAGCAGCGGCGAGGTGTTGTGCTTCCTCGATGCCGACACGGTCCCCGAGCCGGGGTACGTGCGCGCGCTCACGCGGCTGCCCGCCCTGCTGCCCGAGGCGGTCACGGTGGGGCGGCGTCGCCACGCCGATTTCGCCGGGGTCGCCCCGGAGACACCGGTCGTCGAGGCGGCCGCCGGCCGTGAGCTCGCCGAACCGGCGTGGCTCGCCGAGGAGTACGCGCGCAGTCGGCATCTGCGCGACGCGGACGACCGCTCCTATCGATTCATGATCGGCGCGGTCATCGCCTGCTCGCGGAGCATGTTCGACGAGGTCGGCGGATTCGACGAGTCCTTCACCTCGTACGGAGGTGAGGACTGGGAGTGGGCGTACCGCATGTGGCAGGCGGGAGCGGTCTTCGCCCATGTCCCGACCGCCGTGGCATGGCACGACGGCCCCGAGTGGGCCGAGCGCGACGGCTCAGGCATGGACCGCGCGAACGCCCAGACCATGCGGCTCCTGTCGTCGATCCCCGTGTCGGGGTCCGCGCCGCGGGCGCTGTGGTCGGACACGGCGGATCTTCTCGTGCGGTTGCGGGGTACCCACACGGCGGCCGCTCGGTTCGTCGCGGCGGACTCGCTGTTCACCGCCTTCCCGCAGGCTCGGTTCGTCCTCGAGGACGGCGGAGCGGAGGAGCTCGGGGGAGACCCGCGCGTCCTCCGTGCATCAGCCGGAGTCGACGCCCGAGTGACGTGGGAGCTCGACCGTCCGATCGTGATCCTCGACCCGACCTGGATCGTCGATCTCGTCGACCGCCTCGGCACCGGGGACGTGGGCACCGTCGAGCTCGTCGACACGGACGGTGCGTCGCTCGGCCGCCTGCGATCCCGGCGGGCCAGGCGGCGTGAGGAACGGTGGGGCAGTCCCGATGCCTTCGAGACGCAGCAGCTCGTCGCCGATGGCGTCCATCTGCTGCGGCCCGACCCCCGGGTGGCGGCCTGGGTCGGCGGCTGGGGCGGACCCTCATCGTTCTGCTGACCCGATCGGCGACGACGCGCTCCACGCATCATTCACGCGGCCCGAACGCCGGCCCTCCGTCGGACGTCTGCACCACCGGGCGCGCTGAGTGCAACCCCACCGGTTCCGGCCTGCGTCTCGTTTAGCGTGGTCGTCATGTCTCCCCGCGACCAGTACGACCTGACCAACCCCGTGACCCAGTACGACCGGGTCGAGCCCCCGCTGCAGCACCAGCCGGAGCCCGGCGTGCAGGCCAAGATGACCCCCGTTCCCGACCTCGGTGAAGCGAGCTACCGGGGCAGCGGACGCCTGAACGGTCGGAAGGCACTCATCACGGGCGGAGACTCCGGTATCGGTGCTGCCACGGCGATCGCGTTCGCCCGCGAAGGTGCGGACGTGGTCATCGCCCACCTCCCGGGTGAGGAGGAGGACGCCGAGCACGTGCTGTCGCTCATCGCCGACGCAGGGCGCCGAGGTAAGGCGATCGTCGCCGACATCTCGCACGCCGACCAGTGCCGTCGGCTCGTCGCGGAGGCCGCGGACTTCCTCGGAGGCCTGGACGTCCTCGTCAACAACGCGGGCAAGCAGGTCGCGGTCGACCGGGTGGAGGACCTCAGCGACGAGCAGTTCGAGGAGACCTTCCGGACGAACGTGTTCGCGAACTTCTGGATCACCAAGGCGGCGCTCGAACACCTGGGCGAGGGCGCGAGCATCGTGAACACGGCGTCGCTCGAGGCGTACAAGCCGTCACCAGACCGGCTCGACTACGCGGCGACCAAGGCCGCGATCAACAACCTCTCGAAGGGGCTCGCGCTGCAGCTCGCTTCGCGCGGGATCCGCGTGAACGTGGTCGCTCCCGGCCCCGTGTGGACCGCCTTGCAGGTCTCCGACGGCGTCTCCGACGAGCAGATGGAGCACTTCGACGACGAGAACACGTATCAGCGTGCCGGTCAGCCGGCTGAGCTCGCGCCGGCGTACGTCTACCTCGCCTCGGCGGAGTCCGGCTACGTCTCCGGGGCGACGCTGAACGTCAACGGCGGCATGGTCACCCCGTGACCGCGGCTGCGTGCACGGTCTTCTTCCTCCCCGGGCTCGGCCTCGACGCCGCCGCGGTCGCACCCGTGGCTCGCGAACTCGACGCTCGGTTCCGGGTGATCGCCGTCGAACTGCCTGGCCAGGGCGACACGGCCGACGCGCCGGACGGCTCGGTCGAGTCGCAGGTCGACGCTGCCCTCTCCGTGATCGCGGCGCAGGCCGACGGCGGACCCTGGATGCTGTGCGCCCACAGCATGGGCGGCAAGGTCGCCGCGGGGATCGCCGCCCGGGTCCGCGGGGGCGACGTGCCCGTCTTCGGCCTCCTCGGTGTCGTGCTCCTCGCGCCGTCACCGCCCACGCCTGAGCCGATGCCGGACGCCAAGCGCCACCAGATGCTCAGCTGGATCGAGGACGGGCCCATCGCCGAGGCGGACGCTCGGACCTTCGTCGACGACAACGTGGGTGCGCCCCTGCCGGCCGAACTGCAGGCGGCCGCGGTGGCGTCCGTGCGGGCGATGTCGCCCGTCGCCTGGCGACGATGGCTGGAGCAGGGCAGTGTGGAGGACCTCTCCTCTTCGATCGGGACTCTCGATCTGCCGTGCGTCGTGCTGGCAGGGGAGGAGGACGAGGCGCTCGGAGCCGCTGCGCAGCCGGAGTTGCTCTCGGGCGTCTACCCCCGCGCACGGTTCGTGCCGCTGGCCGGCGCGGGGCATCTGCTCTCCTTCGAGCGCCCCGTCGATGTCGCTCGGGCGATCACCGAGCTGTGGGACGAGATCGTCGCACACAGTGCGGTCGTCCCCGCGGAGTGGGGGCTCGTCATCGCGTCCCCGCGGACCACGCCGCGGGTGCGGCGTGCGCTGGCACGACGCGCCTTGCCGGACGACCCCCGGTATCGGTCCCGCACCCTGAGCAGGGAACAGCTGGACCTGCTCCGCGCCGTCGCCGATCGCCTGGTTCCGCAGCCGGCGGGTGGGCGGATCGACCTCGCCGCGCGGGTCGACGCCGACCTCGCAGCCGGTGGTGGCGACGGATGGCGGCCGGTCGGAGGACTCACGGACGACGAGGCCTACCGCGCCGGACTGGATGCCCTCCGAACCGCTTGGCCGGACTCGGCCGATGACCAGGATGCGTTGGTCGGCGCCGTGATCGACGGCCAGGGCGTTCCCGGGGGTGCCATCGATGCGGATGATCTGCGTCGCTGGTTCGAGGACCTGCGCGTGGACGTCACGCGGGAGTGGCTCATCCACCCAGCGTCGTTGGCCCGGGTCGGGTACGACGGGTTCGCGACCGGCGCTGAAGACGTCGACTTCGCCGGCTATCGCGAGCTCGGTGCCGACACCCGGGATGACTGGGAGCCCTCCGACCTCGGCGCCGCACCCGCCCCCACACCCGCACAGTAGCAGGAGGACACAGCGTGAACCTGGACGCGATGAAGATCTACGACCTCGACGACAGCGTCGACGTCGTGGTGGTCGGTACCGGTGCGGGTGGCGCACCACTGCTCGCGCGACTCGCTGAGGCGGGGCTGCGCGTCGTCGCTCTCGAGGCAGGGCCAAATCACGACCCCGCGGAGTCCACGCCGGACGAGGTCGACGCGACGACGATCAACTGGATGTCCAGCCGGTTCAGCGGCGGGGACGCTCCGACGGCGTTCGGCCCGAACAACAGCGGGTTCGGCGTCGGCGGTGGCACCGTCCACTGGGGCGCGTTCACGCCCCGGCCGGACGCCCGGGACCTGCGTCTGCGCAGCGAGACCGGTCTCGGGCGTGACTGGCCCGTCGACCATGCGGAGTTCACCCGCTACGTCGAGGAGGTCGAGGCGACCATCGGTGTCTCCGGGCCGACGCCGTATCCGTGGGACCCGTCGCGCACCTACCTGTACGCGCCGCCGAAGCGGAACGCCCCGGCTGACCTCATGGCGAAGGGCGCAGAGTCGCTCGGCATCCGGGCGACCGACGCACCCGCCGCGATCATCACGCGCGACCGCGATCAGCCGCACCACGGCCTCCGACGCGCCACGACGAACGTCGGCTCCATCCACCAGGGCGAGCGCCACGGTGCGAAGGCGACGACGGCCATCACCTACCTGCCGGCGGCGGTCGCGGCGGGAGCGGAGATCCGTCCGGACGCCGTCGTGCACACCATCGAGCGGGATGCCCGCGGTCGGGTGACCGGCGTCGTCTATCGCCAGGACGGCGTCGACAAGCGGCAACGCTGCGAGGTGCTCGTGTTGGCCGGCGGCGGGGTGGAGACCCCTCGGCTCCTGCTGCACAACGACCTCGCGAACGCCAGCGGTCAGGTCGGCCGGAACTTCCTCGCCCATGGTGCGGTGCAGGTGTGGGGGCGGTTCGACGAGCAGATCCGCGGCTACCGCGGCTACCCGTCGGCGCTCATCACCGAGGACTTCGTCCGCCCTGAAGGTGCTGACTTCGCCGGAGGATATCTGCTCCAGAGCCTCGGCGTCATGCCGTTCAACTACGCGACCACCCTCGTGCGCGGCGGCGGTCTTTGGGGCACCGAGCTCGTCGACGAGCTCGACGCGTCCCGGTACAACGCCGGCATCGGGATGAACGCCGAGTGTCTGCCCGCCGACGGCAACCGGCTCGAGCTCTCGTCGGAGGAGGACGAATGGGGTCTGCCGCGTGCGACCATCTCGTTCTCGCCCGGCGACAACGAGCAGGCCATCGACCGCCACGCCATCCGCACGATGACGGACATCCTCACGGCAGCCGGGGCACGGAGCACCAGGGTGCTCGCGCGCACGGCGCACACGCTCGGCACGTGCCGGATGAGCGACGATCCGAGTGACGGCGTGGTCGACGGGGACGGTCGATCGCACGACATCGACAACCTGTGGATCTGCGACAACTCCACCTTCCCGAGCGCGCTCTCCGCGAACCCGGGCCTGGCGCAGATGGCGCTGTCGCTGCGCACGGCCGATCGGATGCTCGCGGCACGCTGAAGAGGGGCGCTCGTCGCCGGATCATCGCACGCGCGTCCTCCGGATCTACTCCAGTTCGGCCGATCGCTCGGACCGCTCGGTTCGGGACAAATGTCGACGCTTCGCGTCCCAGGTCCAGTCGGCGACCGCGGGGATGTCCTCGCCGTGCTCGCGCGTGTACGCCCTGGCTTGCGCACGTGCGTCCTGCATCCGTTGGCGGAGTGCCACCTCGCGTACGGCCAGCCCGGGAACACGATCGAGGACGTCGATGACGAGCTGGTACCGGTCGAGCTGGTTCATCATCACCATGTCGAACGGTGTCGTCGTGGTCCCTTCCTCGATGAAGCCGCGGACGTGCAGGTTGTCGTGGCCGCGACGCCGATAGGTCAGCCGATGGATGAGCCACGGGTACCCGTGGTACGCGAAGATCACGGGTCGATCCGCCGTGAACAGCGCGTCGTACTCAGTGTCACTGAGGCCATGCGGATGCTCGCCCTCGCTCTGCAGACGCATGAGGTCGACGACGTTCACCACCCTGACCCGGAGCCATGGCAGGTTCTCGTGCAATAGCTGCGCCGCGGCGAGGACCTCGAGTGTCGGTACATCACCCGCGCAGGCGAGCACGACGTCGGGTTCCTCGCCAGGCCGCTCAGTGCCGGCCCACTCGAGGACACCGGCGCCGCGGGTACAGTGCGCGATCGCCTCGTCCATCGTGAGCCAGTCCGGCTGCGATTGTTTACCCGCGACGACCACGTTCACGTAGTCGACCGACCGCAGGCAATGGTCGTAGGTGGACAACAGCGTGTTCGCATCGAACGGCAGGTAGACCCGGACGACGTCGGCCTTCTTGTTGACGACGTGATCGATGAAGCCGGGGTCCTGATGCGAGGCGCCGTTGTGGTCCTGGCGCCAGACGTGGGAGCTGAGGAGGTAGTTCAGCGATGAGACCGGACGGCGCCACGGAATGGTGCGCGCGGTCTTCAACCACTTCGCGTGCTGGTTGAACATCGAGTCGACGATGTGGATGAACGCCTCGTACGAGTTGATCAACCCGTGGCGTCCGGTGAGGAGGTACCCCTCGAGCCACCCCTCGCACTGGTGCTCGCTGAGCATCTCGACGACGCGCCCCGAACGGGCCAGATGGTTGTCGAGGTCGGCCGACTCGGAGAGGGCGTCCCACTGCTTGTCGGTCACCTCGAAGACGGCCTGAAGACGGTTCGACGCCGTCTCGTCCGGTCCGAAGATCCGGAAGGTGTCGGGGTTCCGCACGATGACGTCGCGGAGCCAGGTGCCGAGCACGGTGGTGGCAGAGGAGCTCGTCCTGCCGGGTTCGGTGACATCGACGCCATATGTGCGGAAGTCGGGGAGCCGGAGCTCGCGCCGGAGTATCCCGCCGTTGGCGACCGGGTTCGCACTCATCCTGCGATCGCCGAGCGGGGCGAGCGCGGTGACCGACGGCACCGGGGCGCCGGACTCGTCGAAGAGCTCCTCGGGCCGGTAGGAGCGCAACCACCCTTCGAGGACCGCGAGGTGCTCCGGCGTGTCGCGAGCGTTCGCCAACGGCACCTGGTGGGAGCGCCAGTTGTCCTCGGCCGCCTTCCCATCGATGACCGGCGGGCAGGTCCAACCCTTTGGCGTCCGGAGGATGATCATCGGCCAGGCCGGTCGTCGTACGGGCGCGCCCGCTGCCGCGTCCGAAGCCGCATCGGCCTTGATCTGCGCGATCTCGTCGAGCACCTCGTCGAGGACGGTGGCGAACCGTCGGTGGACCAACAGCGGGTCCTCGCCGTCGAACCCACCCGACACCAGGTGGGGTGTGTGGCCGTAACCGCGCATCAGCTGTTCGAGTTCCGCCTCCGGGATCCGGGCGAGCACCGTCGGGTTGGCGATCTTGTACCCGTTGAGGTGCAGGATCGGGAGGACGACGCCATCGTGCAGCGGGTCGATGAACTTGTTCGAGTGCCAACCGGTGGCCAACGGGCCGGTCTCGGCTTCGCCGTCGCCCACGACTGCGGCGACGAGCAGATCCGGGTTGTCGAAGACCGCACCGTAGGCGTGGGAGAGGGAGTAGCCGAGTTCGCCACCCTCGTGGATGGACCCGGGGGTCTCGGGAGCGACGTGGCTCGGGATCCCGCCTGGGAAGGAGAACTGTCGGAAGAGCCTCCGAATGCCGTCCTCGCTCCGATCGATGTGCCGGTAGACCTCGCTGTAGGTGCCGTCGAGATAGGTGCTCGCGACGACGCCAGGCCCGCCGTGGCCGGGTCCCGCGATGAAGATCGCGTTCAGCTCACGGAGCCGGATGACGCGGTTGAGGTGGGCGTAGACGAAGTTGAGCCCCGGTGTGGTGCCCCAATGACCGAGCAGTCTCGATTTGATGTGCTCCGGACGGAGGGGTTCCCGGAGGAGCGGATTGTCGAGGAGGTAGATCTGCCCGACGGAGAGGTAGTTCGCGGCACGCCACCAGGCGTCGAGTGAGGCGAGCGAGTCGGCCTCGAGAGCGCCCGAACCGTCCGCCTGCCAGGCCCCGACCGCTGTCGTCACTGCTGGGGTATTGGTCACGACAGCCACTCGTCGGTCGCCGGTCTGATGCGCCGGGGGAATCGGCGACCGGTCAGGCGAGCGGGGGTGATGCGGATGAAGTTGCTCTTCACCGTCGGACTCCAGGAGTCGAGACCCAGCACCCCGGACTCGTCGATCTCCGCATCGATGGCGAGACGCCGTGCGCTGCCGTGCGCGATCACGCTCCACCAGCTGTCGGCGTCGTGTCCGTCGACCTCGAACGCGACGCGCGGCCGACTCGTGATGTCCATGAGTTTGGAACCGGGTGCCGACCGGATGTAGATGCGCCGATCGTGCACGAGGAAGTTCACCGGGAGGAGGTCCGGGCCTCCATCGTCGTTGACGACGGCGATGCGGCCGATCTTGGAGGCGACGGCGAGCGCCCAGCAGGCGTCCTCGTCGAGGTGTTCCACCTCGGTCGCTTTCGCGTCGACGGGGTGGACCACGGAGGTGTCGCGCCAGTACGGATTGTCGGACGATGATGCGCGTGTGGCTCCGGGGGTCGACCCGGCCCGAGGGGTCTCGGTCATGACTCGTCCACGCCGACGGGGTCGGCGTCCTGCGCGGTGTCCGTGCTGTCGGCGAGGCGACCGATCCTGGTCTGTCGGTCCGGGACGACCAGGATCGGCGCGGCAGCATGGCGCACGCAGGCCTCCGTGGCCGATCCGAGCATGAGTCCGGCGAACCCGTCCCGTCCGCGTGCACCCATCACCAGGAGGCGTGCATCGCGAGCGGCGTTGATGAGCACCGGGGCCGCTCGACCTTCGATGACCTCCGTGGAGACGTGTGCCGGGAGTTCGGGACCGAACACCTCGGCGGTGCACGTCGTGAGCGCTGTCCGTGCGTCCTCCCGCGGCGACCAGGCCAGTGCCAGCGGGTACCCGCTGAACGAGATCGGTTCGTGCCACGCGAGGACCACCCGCAGCGGGGCCCCCAACCGCTCCGCGAAGTCGGCGGCGAGCCGAAGCGCGTCGAGGGACGCCACCGAGCCGTCGACGCCGACGACGACCGGCCGTCGGTCGTCGCCGTCCGTCGTCATGAGGTCGTGGTCGTCACCGCGGAGGACGAGGACCGGGCAGGGGGCGTGTCGCGCGATCGCCTCGCTGACCGAACCCAGCATGATCCCGGCGAGACCGCCGTGTTCATGCCCGCCGGTGACGAGCAGCTGCGCGGTGGTGCCGACCTCGGCGAGTACCTGGGCAGGCGTGCCCATCACGAGTTCGGTGGAGAACCAGTCGGGCGTGGCGTCGCCGAAGACCTCGGTGGTGATGGCCCTCAGGAGCTCCTGGGCGTCGGCGTCAGGTGCCCAGCCGGCGACGGTCGGATAGCCGGCGTACCCGACATTGGGGAACTGCCACACGAGGACGGCCCGCAGCGGGGCATCGAGGACCGGGGCGAGTCGCGCTGCCGTCCGGAACGCGGCCATGGAGGCCTCGGAACCGTCGACTCCGACGACGACCGGCATCGTCGGAGGTTCGGAGGTGGCCGTCATCGGGGTCGTCGCCGTTCGGACGGGGGAGTCTGTGCCGCTGTTCATGTCAGGAGTGTCCCGTGTGTCCGCGGGGACGCCCAGAGTCGAAGGTCCTGCCGCCCTGGATGCCGACCGACGGGTAGGGACGACGCTCGGGTGTCCGTCACCCCTACCCCAGCCTGCCCCGGCACCATGCGGTGTCGTCCGAGTGCGGCCCTCAGGAGGATCTCCCACGGGATCGTCTCCTGGGCCTTGTCGGCTGAACGGGTCGAACCCGCGCTGCTGAAGCTACGGACGAACGCCCACGGGCGATGGGACCAAGGTCCCGCGGACGATCACGGGTTTCACGCCTCACACCGGCTCAGGTCGTTCGGCGGTCAGGTCGAAGGTGCGACCGTAGACCTGCTCGGGCGTGATGCGCACGAACACCTCGGTAGAGATCGGGATGAGCGTGGTGAGGGCGAGTCGTTCGGCGAGGTCGATGTCGACTCCGTGCTGGAGTTGCTCGGCGGTGCCCTTCACGACGACGCTCCAAGCCTCCGCGTCGTCGTAGTAGTCGACCTCGAGGGCGACCTGGTCGTTGATCGTCAGTTCGACGAGCTTGTCGCCAGGGTTCGTGCGGATGATGATCGTGTGCCCGTCGACGACGTAGCTGATCGGGAAGATGTCGGGCCGACCGCCGACGCTCATGGCGAGTCTGCCGATCGAAACACGCGACAGTTGCTCCCAGCAAGCATCCTCGCCGAGCATCGAAACAGGGGTCTGGTCGTTCATGGGAACAATGTCCCGGTCGTGGGTGGCGAAGGGCAGGGCCGAACGTCCCGCAGGACCTTCGCCCCTGCCCAGGATCGCTGGAACGACGCAGGCTACTCGCATGGATCCGACCGTCGAACCGCAGCATGCCCGCCGCTCCCTGCGCCACGCGACCCTCCGCATCGTCGACCGTCTGAACGACGCACTCCGATGAGCGACTCGCGCAACCGGCCGACCGAAGCCGGAATCGCCGTGCAGGGTGCCGTCCGGACGGCCCTCATCTGGGAATCGGACATCGACGCCGCCAGCGTCGGAGTCGCCGTCACCGACGGCATCGTGACACTCACGGGGCAGGTTCGGACGTTCAAGGAGGTGCTGGCGGTCCGACGTCGTGTCCTGGCGGTTCCCGGGGTGCACGGCATCGCTGACGAGCTCGTGGTCGGTCCGTGTGAACCGATGACGCTGACCGACACCATGCTCGCCCACCGAGTCGTCGACGTGCTGGGATGGGCGGACGGCGTCGATGTCGAGACGATCCAGGTCCGTGTGACCGGTGGTGCGGTCGAACTGATCGGGTCGGTCAGCACCCGAGACCATGCCGAGACGGCCGAAACGCTGGTGTCGGCGCTGCGCGGCGTCGAGCGTGTGGAGAACCACCTCGTCGTCACGGATGAGGCGTCCGCCCGCGCGGTTCACGCGAGCAGCGGGTCGGTGGCACCCGACGGGCCCTGAGGGGCGCTGGGAACCACGATCGTCGGGGCGTCGATGTAGAGCAGGAGCGTGTGGCTGGTCGATCCGAGCATGAACCGTCGGATCGGTCCGTACCCACGGGTTCCGACCACGATCGCGGACGCCGATGCGGCGAACGCATGTAAGGCGCCGGCCGGGTGCGACTCCGTGAGGTGTTGCTGGACCGACACCTCCGGGAACGCCTCGACGAGACTGGCTGTCGTGCGTGCGAGCGTCTCGGAGTGGGTCTCGCGGATCCAGTCGACGAGCGTCGGGTTGAGCGCGTGCACGCCTGTCGTCGTCGGCCGGTGCCAGGCATGGACGAGGTGCAGCGGCTCCTGCCGGGCGATCGCCTCACGCGCGGCGAACGACAGGGCGGCGTAGTCGGTCGTGCCATCGACACCGACGACCACGCCGTGGCGTCCGGTTTCGGCGAGCTCCGGTATGACCGCGACGGGGCCCGACGATGCTGCCGCGAGCCGTGAGCCGAGTGACCAGCCTGAGCTCCGGGTCGGTGATCCGTGCTCGTCCGTGCCGAGCGCCACCAGGCGGGTGTCGTCGGAGAAACCGCGGAGTTCGGTGTACCGGTCACCGATGACGACGTCGGCCCGGACGAGCAGCTCGGGATGGAGAACGCGGAGGCGGGACGCCTCGTCCTCGGTCGATGCCACCGCTCGCTCGAGCGATTCACCATCATCCGCAGACGACCGGTCGACGACCTGCACCACGCGGAGGGCGTCCGACGTGGCCGCGGCGCGTGAGGCGGCCCAGGTCGATGCGCGTCGAGCAGCATCGGAACCATCCCAGGCGATGACGGTCTGTTCGATCATGTCGAGACTCCCTGCGTCGTGCGCGGGGCTGCACCCCGGCTGGGATCCGATCGTCGCGTGTGGTCGCGAACGAGCACAGAGGCGAACGTCCCACGGATGGCAGGACCCCGGATCACCCGGGATGGGAGCGCGCGCGGGATTCGGCCTCGTAGGCGGCGGCTTGTGTGCGCCGCTGCATGCCCAGTTTGCTCAAGAGCGAGGAGACGTAGTTCTTCACGGTCTTCTCGGCGATGCCGAGGTGATCGCCGATCTGGCGGTTGGTCAGTCCATCGGCGATCAGTGCGAGGATCTGGCTTTCGCGGAGACCCAGCGTCTCGCGTCGTGGATCGTCGCGGTGCTCCTGAGCAAGCGATGCGGACAGGTTCTTCGCCAGGGTGCTGCTCAGCAGTCGGCGGCCGGCGGCGACACTCCGGATGGCCGAGATGAGGCCGCTACCGCGGATGTCCTTCAGGACGTAGCCCGAAGCACCCGCGAGGACCGCCGCGGTGATCGCGGTGTCGTCGTCGTAGGCGGTCAGCATGATGCAGCGGAGGTCAGCGTGCTCCGACAGGAGGTCGCGACAGAGATCCACGCCGTTCCCGTCGGGGAGCCGGACGTCCAGGAGCGCGATCCGCGGGCGGGTCGCCGCGATGCGCTGCAGCGCGTCCCGCGCCGTCGCCGCTTCCCCGACGACCTCGAGGTCGGGTTCTGCCGACACGAGTTCCGCGACGCCGCGGCGCACGATCTCGTGGTCGTCGACGAGGAACACACGAATGGGTTCAGCGGCCACGGGTGCCTCCAGAGTTGGCTGTGGCGGACAACGGGATCCACCAACGGACCGTCGTCCCTGCTGCCGACGAGTCGATGACGCAGCCTCCGCGCAACCGCTGCGCGCGCTGTTCGAGGTTCGCGATACCGCTTCGCCGGGCGACGTCGTCCGGCACGAATCCTCGCCCGTCGTCCGAGATCGTCAATCGCAGGGTCTCGTCCTGGTGCGAGAGGTTGACACTGGTCGTCGTCGCGTGAGCGTGCCGTGCCACATTGCTCAGGGCCTCTCGACACACCGCGAGGATCTCATCAGCCTGCGCCGGGGTCGCTGCATGATCGATCGCCCCGGTGAACGTGACCGCGGGGGAGAACCCGAGGGCCCCGCTGTGCTCGTCGGCCAGCGTGATCAGTCGCAACCGCAAGCCGGTGGCTCCGGTCGATCTCCCGGTCAAGGCGAAGACGACGGTCCGGATCTGAGTGATGCTGGCGTCGAGCGACTCGATGGCGTTGTCGAGGATGTCGTTCGTCCGACCCGACGTCGCGGAGGCCAGCGATTGCAGATCCAGACCGGTTGCGAACAGTCGCTGGATGACGTGGTCGTGGAGATCCCGGGCAATCCGCCCTCGGTCCTCCATCACCACCAGACGTTCCTGATTCTCACGGGCGGAGGCGAGCTCGATCGCCACGGCGACCTGCGAACAGAAGTCCGTCGTCATCCGCGCGTCGAACGGTGTGAACGGAGGCCGCTCGGGTGATCGGCCGAGGAGCAGGACCCTCGGCGGTGCCAACGGCAGTCGCACCGCGAGCATCGGCCCGGTGTAGGGCTCGGCCGAGCGCGAGCGGGTGGCCGCGGCGCCTGGCGAATCGGCGACCCGATCGACGCCGCTCGTGAACGCGGCGGCGGCCAGTCGTCGAGCGCGTCCCGGCAGGACGTCGATGATGACGTCATCCTCCGTGTCGCGAGCGGCGAGCACGTGGCGTTCTTCGTCGATGATGGACGCCACGTCTGCTCCGGCGAGATCGACGCTCATCCGACAGAGGAACGTCTCTGCGGATTCGGCCGAGTCGGTCAGGACCGCGTTGGTGAACTCCATCGATGCCGCCGTCCACGCCTGCCGGCTTCGACTCTCCTCGTAGAGACGGGCGTTCTCGATCGCGACGCCCGCCGTCGAGGCGAGCGAGGTCACCAGTTGCTCGTCCTCGGCTGAGAACGAACCCCCACGCTTGTTCGTCAGGTAGAGGTTGCCGAACACTTCGTCCCTGACACGCACCGGAACACCGAGGAACGAGCTCATCGGCGGGTGCTCAGCAGGGAAGCCCGACGAGCGTGGATCGTCGGTCAGCGAATCCAGCCGGATCGGTTGCGGGTCTTCGATCACCGCGCCGAGGAGACCGTGGCCCTCCGGGAGATGACCGATCCGTGCTGCGGTCTCGACGGGCATCCCGACATGGATGAACTGCTCGAGGCCGCCATGAGTCGCGATGACCCCCATCGCTCCGTACTCCGCGTCGACGAGCTCGACGGCGGCGTCCACGATCGTGCGCAGCACGCTGCTCAGGTTGAGTTCCTCGGTGATCGCCCGGTTGGCGGTGATGAGCGCGTGGAGGCGCCCCTGCGTCTTCAGGACGAGCGCGGCCTGCGTGACCAGTGCGGCTAGCGCGCTGTCGAACTCTGCGTGCGCGGGATCGGGGAATTGCGGCGGAGCGTCGGCGTCCATCCACACCCCCTGGTGCATCGGTCTGCATGCCTGTGCGAGCAGCATAGCCCCGTGCCACCGGGCCATCCAACCGCCGAAGGACCTACGCCCCTACCAGCCGACCCGTCGTTCCCCCAGGATACGAAGCGACGCACGACCGAGGGAGCGCAGCCATGAGTGCACACGTGGTGGTCGGGACGAACGGTTCAGCATCCGCAGGACGCGCGGTGCGATGGGCCGCGTCTGCCGCCGAGCGTCTCGGCGCAGTGCTGCTGGTCGTACTGGTGCTCGAGCAGCAGGATTCGCGAGGAGTCCGATCCGCGGGCGGGACCCAGACGCTCATCCGTGCGGAGGCGACGGCGAGGACTGGTCATCCGGGTCTCAGCGTCGAACGGCGCCTGGCGTACGGCGACGTCGTGACCCAGCTCGCGCGTGCATCCGAAGCGACCGTCCTCATCGTCCTGGGAACGGATCGAGGCCCGCAGCAGACGAGGACATCACCGTACGGGGCGCTCGCCGCCCGGCTGGTGACGTCGGCGCCGTGTCCCGTGGCCGTCATCCCAGCTCGTGAACCGGGTCCGGGGGCCGCCTTGGTGGTCGGCATCGACGACGACGTGCAGGCCACGTCCGTGCTCGCCGTGGCCATCGACGTGGCGGCCTGGTCCGGTTCGTCGCTGGACCTGGTCCATGCATGGAAGCCTGCACCGCCGTTCCTGGCGGAGGTCAGGCCCGAGGAGCAGCACCCGCCCCTCGGGGTGTCCGACGCAATGACCGACATCATCACGCGGACGTTCGCGCGAGAGTCGGATCTGCACGCCAGCATCGAGCTGCGGGTGGAGCTCGTCGTCGGGGGCGCCGTCGATGCCTTGCGCACGGCGGCGCAGCACGCATCGTTGCTCGTCATCGGGAGCCATGGCCGACACGTCCTGGCGTCGCTGGCACTCGGTTCGGTGAGCCGTTCGCTGCTGTCCCTGATGCCGTGCCCACTGCTCATCGTGCCGCGTTCGGCGGGCGACGCACGACTCGTGCCGCGTCCGGGCCCGTCCGAGGGTCCATCGGTGGCGTCGACCGTCTGAACTTCATCGCTCCGGAACGCCGAGGGGGAGGACGAGGGTGGGCGCGGGGATGTCGAGCAGGACCGTGTGGCTGACGGAACCCAGGAACAGTCGGCGGAGCCGGCTCACTCCGTGCCTGCCGAGCACCAGGAGCTGAGCCGATCGGGCCACCGCGGTGATGGCCGGCCCCGGTTCGTCCTCGATCAGCTGCTTGGCGATCGTGACCGTCGGGTGGCTCGCCGCGACGTCGGCCACGGTGGCGTCCAGCAAGCGTGCGTGTTCCTGCGCCAGCCACTGCAGCATGTCTCGGTCCAAGACGTCCTCGGACTCCCAGATCGGTGGTGTCCAAGCGTGCAGGACGGTCAGCCCGCATCGGGTCCGCTCGGCTTCCTCCGCTGCGATCCGCACCAGCTCCAGTTCGCCGATGGATCCATCGACGGCGACGACGATCTGCTGCACCGACGTGCGTGGGTCGTCGACGAAGGTGGGCACGATGACGACCGGGCCGACCGCCGTCGCGGCTACCTTCGTCGCGACGGACCAGGCGAACCGGAACGGCGCTTCACCGCTCCGGTTCGTACCGAGCACGACACACGTATCAGCGCTGCTGAGACCGGCGAGCACCTCGACGGGGTCCCCGAGCTCGAATCTGGACGAGATGCTCGTATCGGGATGCGACTCCCGTACCTGTTCGGCTGCGTCCATGAGCCGGATCCTCGCTTCGGCTGCGAGCGAACCGGCGACGAAGTACTCGGCGCTCGACTCGTCCCGGGTCCCGACGGTCACGAGTTCGACGTCCTCGGCACCCCACCAGCGGAGCGCCCAGTCGAGGGCGTTTCGGGCAGCATCCGTGTCGTCCCAGCCGATGATCGCTCGCCTGCTCATGATGGTCCTCCCTCATCGCCGATGGTCTCGAGATGGGGGCCCATCGCGCAGGTGTCATCGTCGTCCTTCCACCACCTTGGCTCGTCGCGCGAGACGACCGTAGAGGCGTTGGTCCTCCTGCGTCTCACCTCGGGGCTTCGTCGTCCGGGGTGGAGACCGGCCGACGAGGAACCACGATGGTCGGGGCGTCGATGGTCAGCAGCAGTTGATGACTGGTCGACCCGAGGAAGAACCTCAGGACCGCGCCGCGGCCTCGGGTTCCGACCACGAGTGCCGTCGCCGAACCGGCGAACGCATGCAGGGCGTCGGCCGGCCAGCCCTCGGACAGGTGTTGCTGCAGCGAGACCTCGGGGAAGTCCCGCTCGATACGCTCCACAGCCTCGGAGAGAGCGGTCGTGTGCGCGTCGCCGAGCCAAGCGATGAACTCCGGATTGAGCCCGCGTGCTCCCGCGGCGGTCGGTTGATGCCAGGCATGCACCACATGGAGTGGTTCCTCACGGGCGATCGCCTCTCGTGCGGCCAGCTCGATCGCAGGCCTGTCCTCCTCTCGGTTCTCGATCCCGAGCACGACACCGTGACGCTCACCCGCTGCCACCTGGGGGATGACCGCGACCGGGCCGGAACACGACGCAGCCAACCGACTGCCCAACGACCAGCCTGAGGTCCGGGACGTCGTGCCGAGTTCGTCCGTGCCGACGGCGAGGAGGCGATGCTCGTCGGAGCAGGCTCGAAGGTCGGCGAGTGGTTCACCGACGAGTACCTCGGAGCGGACGTCGAGGACCGGATACCGCTGTCGGATACTGATGGCCTCGTCCTCAGCGGACTCCACCGCGCGGATGAGCGTCACGTCGTCGGCACCGGCCGGACCTGGAGCGACGACCTGGATGAGTGTGATGGGTTCGCCGGTCGCGAGGGCGCGATGTGTCGCCCATTCCGCTGCGCGACGCGCTACGGCGGAACCGTCCCATCCGACGAGGGTGTGTTCGGTCATGATCTGCTCCTTCGAGGGTCGGCCCGGTACGGGCCTCTCATCAGCCTGCGGCCCGAGCGACGCGGACTCAGAGCCGAAGGTCCTGCGCGTCCGCTCGGGTGGACGGCGCGGCGGAGGCTGAGGCGATCACGGTCATGCCTCGTCGGAGTGGCCGCGAGGCGGCCGATGGGCCCGAAGGCTGTTGAGGATCGTGATCACGTCGATGACCTCTTGGAGGGTGGCACCGATGATGGCCGGAAGGACGCCCCAGGTCGCGACCAGCATGAGCGCGACGCTCAGCCCGATGCCGATGCCGATGCTCTGACGCGCCACCCGGACGGCGCGTCGGGCGATCCGCATCACGCTCACGACTCGACGCAGGTCGTCGACGAGGATGACGACGTCGGCGGCCTGTGAGGCGGCGGTGGCGCCGCGTGCACCGAGCGCGACGCCGACATCGGCTGCGGCGAGGACCGGTGCGTCGTTGACGCCGTCGCCCACCATGACGACCGGCCGATCGGCGATGCCCGCGATGACGACCACCTTCTCCGCCGGGAGCAGCCCGGCGTGCACCTCGGGGACGCCGACGGCGGCGGCCACGTGCGCGGCGGTGCCCTGCGCGTCGCCGGTCACCATCACGAGGCGCTGCACACCGAGGCCGCGCACCTGCGACACGACGTCTGCCGCTTCGTCGCGGACGCCGTCACGGAGCACGATCCGGCCGATGAGTGCGCCGTCCGCGGTCACGAAGATCGCCATCTCGCCCGGCACCAGGGCTGCGAAGTGATCGGGTAGCGCGGTCCCGACCGCAGCCTTGCCGACCTCGATCCGTTCGGTCCCCACGATCGCACTGACGCCGCGCCCGGGCAGCTCCGAGACGTCGTGCGCTCGCGGCAGCCGCGCCGACGGCCCCAGCCGTGCCGCCGCGGCGTCGACGACAGCCTCGGCGAGGACATGCGTGGACCCCAGCTCGACGGCTCCCGCGATGGCGAGGACCTCGTCTTCACCGCGGTTCGCCGCGCACTCAACCCGATCCACGACGGGCGCCCCACGGGTGAGCGTTCCCGTCTTGTCGAACGCGATCGTCCTCACCCTGGAGAGTTGTTCGAGCGTTCCGCCGCTCTTGACGATGACGCCGTTCCGCGCCGCTCGGCTCATGCCCGCGATGAACGCCACCGGCGCCGCGATCAGCAGCGGACACGGCGTGGCGACCACGAGCACCTCCGCGAATCGCACCGGATCGCCGCTGAGCGCCCAAGCCAGGCCGCCGAGGACGAGGGCGAAGACGGTGAACGGGACGGCATATCGGTCGGCGAGTCGGACGAAGGGCGCCTTGCTGTCGGCGGCCGATTCGACCAGCTGGACGATCTGGTGGTACTGACTGCCGGCGACCGTCGCGGTTGCGCGGATGGTCGCACCGAGCTGCCCGTTGACCGTCCCACTCAGCAGGGATGCTCCTCGGGTTCGGGTGACCGGAAGGCTCTCGCCGGTGAGCGAGGACTCGTCCACCTCGACGGTCGCGCTGAGCAGTTCGCCGTCCACCGGCACCACCTCACCGGGGTGCACGAGGAGGATGTCACCGATCCCGATGTCGGCGACCTCCACCTCGTCGACCGTGCCGTCATCGCGGAGGCGGTGCGCGAAGGACGGAGCCGTCGCCAACAGGGCGGTCAGTTCCCGCCTGGCTCGCGTCGACGCGAAGTCCTCGAGCGCCTGGCCGCCGGTCAACATGAGCGCGACGATCGCCGCGGCCCAGACGTCACCGAGGATGACCGTGCTGGTGATCGCGACGATGGCGAGGACATCGAGTCCCCAGGAGCCCGAGCGGATGCGACGGATCATGCGCGCGAGCTGCACGACCGCGATGAGTGACGCGGTGGCCGCGAGCACGACGGACGAGACCGTCGTCGCGCCGAGGAGGGCGGACGCCCCTCCGACGACGAGTGCGAACAGTGTCGTCAGGACCAGGGGGTATCGGCGGGCCGCCTGCAGACCGGTCTGCAGTGTGGCGCGTCCGTGCTGGCGAGCTGGACGTCCTCCGAGCGGTGGTGAGTCCGGGTCATGGTCGTCACGGATCGGAGCGTCTCCGCTCCGTGCGTCAGCCGAAGGTTGGCTCTGGCCGGACACCCGAGGCTCCCGGTGGTCGGTAGACGTGATGGGGGGCGGGAAGCCGCCGTGGCCTGACGGCCTCTGGGAGCAGCGCAGCGAGGTCGAGCATCTCGATCCAGGTCTCGAACCCGTCGCGGTTGAGCTGTCCACTCGACGACACGAGGTCCGGGTTCATCGAGCCGTCGAGCTGGGCGAAGTGCGGGTGAAGGGGGAGGAACCCCACATCCAGGGCGACGCACAGTCCTGCGAGCGCGTCGTTGAGCGCTTCGATGGCCGGGGCGTGGCGTGCATCGGCGGGCGGCAGCGCTTGGAGCACGAGACGGGTGCCGGGAAGCGCTGCGTGAAGCGTTCGCAGAACGTGCTCGATGGAGGTGAGCATCCGGCCAGGGTGTGTCAGGTCGACGATCCCGCATGCACCGTCGGCGCTGCCGGTCGAGAGGATCAACGCCGCCGGCTCGACGCGGACAAGGACCACGGTGAGTGGTGCAAGGCCGTCGGCCGAGAGTGCTGCGCCCCGGAGGTCCAGCACCAGGCCTGGCGTGAACCACGTGTCCCACTCGCACCTGCCGAGGAAACCGTCACCGATGACGCCGAGCCTCGGTTGCGCCCGTGGTCCTTGAGCCGTGTTCATCGGGATCGCCGCCGGTTCAGTACTCGACGACGAGTCTTGCGAGGACCTTGCCGGAGAGCACCTCGGCCATCGCGTCGTTGATCTGGTCGAGTCTCCGAGTCTCCGCGATGATCCTCGTGTGCCCGGCGGCGTGCAGGGCGAAGACCTCCGCGAGGTCCTGCCTCGTGCCGACAATCGACCCGATGATCGAGATGCCCTTCAGCACCGTCTCGAAGATCGAGACGTGCATGTCCTGGTCGGCGGGGAGTGCGACGCAGATGAGCCGACCGCCGCGATTCAAGGAGGCGAAGGCCTGTTCGAAGACGCGTGGGGAGGCTGCGAGGACCACGGCGACGTCCGCGCCTCCCACTGCCTGGATCGCCGCGACCGGGTCGACCTTGGCCGCGTTCACGACGTGCTCCGCGCCGAGTTCCTTCGCGAGGTCGAGCTTCTCGTCCTCGATGTCGACGGCGATCACCGATCCACCGACGATCCGTGCATACTGCACCGCGAGGTGACCGAGTCCGCCGATCCCGAAGATCGCGACGTGTTCGGTCGGTTGCACCTTCGCGACCTTGATCGCCTTGTAGGTCGTCACACCGGCACAACTCAGCGGGGCGGCGTCAAGCGCGCTCAGCCCGCTCGGAACCGGCACGACGAACCGCGCGCTCGCCACAGCGTATTCAGCGAAGGCGCCGTCGATCGAGTAGCCACTGTTCTGCTGCTGTTCACAGAGGGTCTCGCGGCCGTCGATGCAGAAGCGGCACTCTCCGCAGGCGTATCCCAGCCAGGGGATCGCGACCCGTTCGCCGACGGACCGGTCGGCCACCCCGGATCCGAGCTCCTCCACGATGCCGACACCTTCATGTCCGGGCACGAACGGGGGCTGGGGTTTGACCGGCCAGTCGCCGTGAGCCGCGTGGATGTCGGTGTGGCAGAGCCCGCACGTCTCGAGGCGGATCAGCACCTGGCCCGGCCCCGGACTGGGGACGTCCCGCTCCTGGATCTCCAGCGGCTCGGTGAACGACGTGACGACTGCTGCGTGCATGGGAACTCCTCCGTGGTGAGGACGGATCGCCCGTCCTCTCCCTGCACTCTCCACCGTCCGACCTGGAGCGGCCGGGCCGAACGTCCTGCCGCCGTCAGCGTCCGATGCTCGACGTGGTCCCATTGCGCATGCCGCGCACCTGGAACGGTTGCTCGGCCCGGATGATCCTCGTCAGAGCGACGACGAAATGCGAGTCACCCGTTCACCTTCACGGTGACGACTGCTGCGCCGCTCGCTCTCACCTCCAGCACAGTGTGGCCGGCGGCGCTCGCATCGGCGGCGCTCGGGTACGACAGCTGAGCCTGGTAGATCGGATCAGGGAACCCGTAGCGACGGAGTTTCTCGACGCGGACGTCCTCGGCGAGTGGAATGTGCATCGTGGTGCGCACCTGCTCCCGCAGCTCCTGCTGGCAGACCGAATCCACGCCTGCGTAGCCGCAGACGGACACGTCGCCTTCGAGGAACGAGCTGTAGCTGCCCTGAAACGACCCCAGTAGCGCGACGACGAGGACGATGAAGCCGGACATACAACCGACGGCTACCCCGAGCGTTCCCAGCACCTGACGCACGGTCCGTGGTTTACGAGACCATCCGTCGTCTGATTCCGCGAGAAGATCATCGATCGTCATGCGCCCACACCCCTGCGTTGCATGACGCAAGGCTAGCGGTCGAAGGCTCCGCGACAGCCGTTGGTCCTCCCGCATGGGCTAGCCGGGAGCAGCCAGACCTGATGCTCGGGAGCGGTCGCGCGCGAGCCGGACAAGGTCTCGCTGAACCTACTGCTCGTGCACGATCCGAACGCGCGTGACCGAGAAACCGGCCCGATCGAAGGCGCCGCGCATCGGAGTGTTCGCGGCATCCGTGGTGCCGACGATCCGGTCCTGCCCCGACCCGTGGTGCACGTGGACCATCTCCGCCAGGAGGTCGTGCACGTACCCGTGTCCGCGGTGCTCGGGCAACACGCCCAGATAGCTGATGCTCGCGTCGTACGCCGTCCTCGTCGGGATGATGAACCCGACCATCGTCCCGTCGAGCAGCTCTGCGACCCGCCAGGCGTCCCGTTCGCCGGGGAGCGAACGGTAGAACGCCAGGTCGTCGTCCGCGAGCGCCTCGAGTCCTTCGCGCGCGACCATGTCCTGCGTGTGCGCATCGAGCGTGCCGGTCGCGACCAGGGCGAACAGCTCGTGGAACGTGTCGTCCGGGGCGGCGACGAAACGGAGCCGCTGCGATCGTGCCGGCACGGGATCGGAGCTGGACCTCGCGAAACTGACCCGCTCGGTCGTGCGCGAGAACCCGCCCGCGCGTGCAGCCTCATGGCGCCACCGCACCGCCTCCACACTCGCAGCGTCATCTGCCCACGCAGGGGAGACGTCGACGTTGAACTCCAGTGCGGGTCCCGCGCCGAAGGCGTCTAGTCCGGCACGGATGAGCGCGGCACCGACACGTTCGGGCTCCGCGACTTCGACCGTGCTGGTGAGGCAGTCGAGCGTGGCGGGCCGGTTGGCATCCGCCTTGCCCCACCAGAGTGCTCGTGCCACCGGGCGACCGTCCTGCTCGGCGATCCACGACCATTCCGGCCGATAGTTCCGACTCGCGAGTTCGGCGGTGAGTCGTTCCGAGTCAATCCAGGCGACGGGTTCGTCGCAGCTCCACGCTTGCAGGAGGGGGACGTCGTCCAGGGCGGCTCGTCGGATGGTGAAGTCGTCGCGGGTGTCGGTCATCGGTTCCAGCTTGGACAGGGTCGACTCGTTTGTCCAGGTTCTGCCTGAACACCGGAGCGGCGTCGTAGGCGGTGGAGCGCACGGCGGAGGCCCCGGCCTAGTCGATGGTGTGGCCGCCGTTGACGGTGATCCGCTGCCCGGTGATGAAGCCGGCCCGGTCCGAGGCGAGGAAGGCGACGGTCTCCGCGATGTCGTCGATGGTGCCCATCCGCCCCATCGGCACCTCGGCCAGGTAGGCGGCGATCTCCTGCGGCGAGGCATCGGCGTGGCGCTCGACGGGGATCCACCCGGGTGCAACCAGGTTCACGGTGATCCCGGACGGTCCGAGCTCCCGAGCCCATGAGCGGGTGAGGCCGAGCTGCGCCCCCTTCGCCGCGACGTAGGCGGACATCCCCGGCAGGGCCCGCTCGAACATATCGGAGCCGATCTGGATGATCCGGCCGTATCGGTGCTCGCGCATGTGTGGGACAGCCGCCCGCACCAGCAGCGTCGGGCTCTTCACGAAGAAGTCCAACTGGGCGAGGTGGTCGTCCCAGTCGAGGTCGTCGATCGCCACCGCCGGTTGCGGCCCGGTGGCGTTGGCGACCAGGACCGCGATCGGACCCGCGGTTCCCGTGACGCGTTCGACGAGTGAGGCGACGGCTTCCTCGTCCGTCACGTCCGCGCTGAACGCTTCGGCGGCACCGCCGGCCTGACGGATGGACTCGACGACCTCCGCAGCCTGGTCCGCCCCAGAGCGGAAGTTCACGGCGACGAAGTACCCCTCGGCCCCGAGTCGCCGGGCGATCCCCGCGCCGAGGCCTCTGGAAGCACCGGTCACCAATGCGACCCGTTGTCCTGCGAACGCGAGAGACGTCATGCTGTTCCTCTCCTGGTGGTGAGCTGCCGACCGGGTTCCCGGCCTCGCCGAGCCTGGCCTTTCCGAGGATACCCGTCGCGTCCAGGCGGCCTTCGAGCCGCCCCTCACCCGATTTGTGCGGCCGCGTCGTGGAGACACGCGATGAACGCTTCGTGGACCGGGCTGTCGTCCGCCCGTTCCTGACGAGCGGCCAGCAGGCGTGTCGTCGGCGACCCGGCGAGCGGCACGACGACGATCGACGGCGGCACCAGCTGCCGCACCGACTCGGGCAGGATCGTCGTACCCACGCCGGCCGCGACGAACCCGAGTGCGGTCTCCTGATGGACGACCTCCTCGACCACCTGCGTCCGACTCGACGTGCCGAGGACCTCCGCGACGCGGTCCACGAATCCTGGCATGAGCGCCCGCGGGTAGGAGATCATCGGGACGTCCATGAGCTCCTCCGCGGTGACCTTGGGTCGGCCCGCCAGTGCATGACCGACCGGGAGGCACGCCACGAGACGCTCCTCGAAGACGACCTCCGTGGTGAGCGCTGGAGAGCTGTCGGATGGCGTCTGCGGGACCTCGTCACGGACGATCCCGACGTCGAGCGTGCCGTCGCGGAGCCGGTCGAACTGTTCTCCTGAGGTCAACGGCACCAGGCGTAGCGTCACCCCGGGGCGGCTCGCCCGGAACAGCTGCACGACACCGGGGAGGACCGTGTAGTTGGCCGAACTCACGAACCCCGCGGTGAGCTCCCCGGCGAGACCGTCGACGAAGTCGCGCATCTCACCCCGGACCGTGTCGAGCTCCTCGACGATGTGTCTCGCCCGCGCCTGGAGATGTCGTCCAGCGGGGGTCAGCGCCACCCGCCTCGTCGAACGGTCGAACAGTGCGGTGCCGACCTCCTGCTCGAGCCGTGCGACCTGGACGCTCAGCGGTGGCTGCGACATGTGCAGCCGTCGAGCGGCGCGCCCGAAGTGGAGCTCCTCGGCGACGGCGAGGAAGTAGCGCAGCTGGCGGAGCTCCATCCCATCGACGATACGACCCTCGTATTACCGCGCTGTTTCGTCCAGATTGCGAGCGAAACGCTCTCAATCGAGGTTCGAATCGGTATTTGACCAGGACGATCGCGACCGTGTTCGCTGAGGACCACACACCCCGACCTGGAGGACCACCCGTGACCGCAGACGCTTCCCCGAACACCCGGATCGACATGCTCTACCTGAGCGAACCGGAGGTCATCGCCGCCGGCATGAAGGACATGGCCCACTGCATGGAGGTCATGGAGGAGGTGTTGGTGCTCGTCGCGAAGGGTGACTACCGGATGGCCGGCCCGACCGCCAACTCGCACGGAGCACCGATCGGGTTCCCCGCCACTTCACCGTTCCCCGGCATGCCGCTGGACGCCGCCGACCGTCGGTTCATGGCGATGCCCGCCTACCTCGGCGGACGCTTCGACACCGCCGGCGTCAAGTGGTACGGCTCGAACGTCGACAACCGCGAGCGAGGCCTCCCGCGCTCCATCCACCTCATCGTGCTCAACGACAAGGACACCGGTGCGCCCTACGCGATCATGTCCGGCAACCTCGAGAGCGCCTACCGCACCGCTGCCGTGCCGGGAGCCGCCGCGAAGCTCCTGGCGCCGGTGGACGCCAAGTCGCTCGGCATCATCGGGCCCGGCGCCATGAACAAGAGCGCCCTGCACGCCATGACCACCGCCCGTCCCTCGCTCGACACCATCCGCATCCACGGGCGCCGACGGTCGACGTCCGAGGCGTTCGCCGACTACGTCCGCGAGCACTACCCGCAGTTCACGACGATCGAGATCGCCGAGACGGTCGAGGCCGCCGTGCGTGACTCGGACATCGTCTCCGAAGCCGTCACCGGCCTGGTCGGCTCGGAGAACTACCCGTTCATCGACGGCGACTGGATCAAGCCGGGCGCCTTCCTGAGCCTGCCCGCGAACCTGCGCATGGACAAGGAGTACACCCTCTCCGGCAAGGCCCGCCTCATCGCCGACGCGAAGAAGATCTACGAGGCGTGGGCCGAGGAGTACCCGGCGCCGTCACACGAGACCGCGTTCGGGATGATCGGCCTCTACTGGCAGGACCTCATCGGGACCGGCGAACTCGACGAGTCCCGCGTGGTCAACATCGGAGACGTCTTCGACGGGAGCGCCGTCGGGCGCGAGTTCCCCGAGCAGCCGGTGCTCTTCAGCGTCGGTGGGATGGGCGTCGAGGACGTCGCCTGGGCGAAGACGATCTACGAGAACGCCGTCGAGCAGGGGATCGGCACGAAGCTCAACCTCTGGGAAGCCCCAGACCTGGCCTGACCGCCGACCGGCACCGAGCACCGACACCTGTTCCACCCGAACCCGACGCCGCGGCCGTCCGGCCGCTGTGCACCTCGAACGATGGAGTGATTTGTGGACGCTGGAAACGTCGCCTGGATCCTGACGAGCTCGGCGCTCGTCGCCCTCATGATCCCGGCCCTGGCTCTGTTCTACGGCGGGATGGTCTCGTCCCGCCGCATCCTCAACATGATGATCATGTGCTTCGGCGGGGCCAGCCTCGTCGCGCTGCTCTGGGTGGCCTTCGGGTACTCGCTCGTCTTCGGTGACTCCGTCGGCGGGCTCGGACTCATCGGGAACCCGTTCGAGTTCGCAGGGCTCGACCAGGCACTCGTCGACGACCCCGATGCCGGCATTCCCCTCGCACTCTTCGCGGCGTTCCAACTGCTGTTCGCCGGAGTGACGACGGCGCTCGTCGCCGGTGCCGCCGCCGGTCGCATGAAGTACGGCGCGTGGTTGTTGTTCGCCGGGCTCTGGGCGACGCTCGTGTACTTCCCGGTCGCGCACTGGGTGTTCGCCTTCTCGAACGACACGGCGACCGGTGGATGGATCGCGAACACCCTCGGTGCCGTCGACTTCGCGGGCGGGACGGCCGTGCACATGAACGCCGGCGTCGCGGCGCTCGCACTGGCCCTCGTGCTCGGGAAGAGCAAGGACTGGGGCGGCAAGCTCCGTCCCCACAACCGCCCGCTCGTCCTCGTCGGCGCCGGGTTGCTCTGGATCGGTTGGTACGGCTTCAACGCCGGTTCAGCGCTCGCAGCCGGTAATGCGGCGAGCGTCGTGTTCCTCAACACCACCGTCGCCGCCTGTGCCGGGCTCATCGGCTGGTCCATCGTCGATCGACTCCGCCACGGAGCGGTCACGAGCCTCGGCAGCGCATCGGGGATCATCGCCGCCCTCGTGGCGATCACCCCCGCCTGCGGCGCCGTCTCGCCCATCGGTGCGATCATCATCGGGGCCATCGCGGGCGTCGTCTGCTGCCTCGCCATCGAGTGGAAGTTCCGGCTCGGGTTCGATGACTCCCTCGACGTCGTCGGGGTCCACCTCGTCGGGGGCATCATCGGGACGCTCCTCATCGGAGTGTTCGCGACGGATGCGGCTCCGAACGGACGCTCCGGTCTGCTGTACGGCGGCGGATTCGAACTGCTCGGCGTGCAGACGATCGCGACCGTCGCGGTCCTCGCGTACTCGTTCATCGTCACCTGGGTGATCGCGAAGGTGATCCAGATCACGATCGGTCTGCGGATCCCCGAGGAGCACGAGGTCGCCGGGATCGACGAGCACGCCCACGCCGAGCGCGCCTACGAGGACGAAGACCTGGAAGCACGCGCATGACCAGCGTCATCGTCGTCGGAGCCGGGCTCGCCGGTGCCGCGGCGGCCTGGCGCCTGGCCCAGGCCGGGCACGACGTCACCGTCCTCGAGCGGAGTCGCCCGGCCAACGAGTGGGGATCGTCCCACGGATCGGCCCGGATCTTCCGCTACGCCTACCCGGAGGCGTCCTACACCCGTCTCGTCCTCGCGGCGGCATCAGGGTGGGACGAGCTCGGCCTGGAGCACGGGCGTCCACTGATCACGCAGACGGGGGCGCTCGACTTCGGGACGACCCGTCGCCCGGAGCACCTCGCGTCGGTGCTCGCCGAGCACGGCATCGATCACGAGCTGCTGTCGCGAGACGAAGCCAGAGCCCGTTGGGACATCGGCTTCGACACGCCCGCCCTGTGGCATCCGGGAGCCGGCGTGATCGACGCGGAGCAGGCGGTGATGGCGATGCTCGAATCCGCCGTCCGCGCCGGGGCCACGGTCCTGAACGATCAGCCGGTCGAGCGGGTTGAGCGGACTGCCACCGGGTACCGGGTGCTCGGGTATGGGGGGAGGGCGTTCGATGCGGAGCAGGTGGTGGTCGCAGCCGGGGGCTGGCTTCCGGACCTGCTCGGCGACCTCGCGCTGCCGGGAGAGTTCCTCGACGCGTTCCCGGCCCTCGAGGTCAGTCAGGAGCAGGCGTACCACTTCCCGTATCGGGACCGAATCGGCGTCGACGCGGAAGACCCGGCGCGATCCGGAGCCGTGTGGCCCACCTTCATCCACAAGTCCGAGCGGATGCAGGTCTACGGGCTCCCCGGAGGGCGTGACGCCGACTGGCGTGGTCAGAAGGTCGCCGAGTACAACGGCGGCAGGCGCATCCCCTCGGCCGCCGATCATGACGGCGTCGTCGACGACGCCAACCGCCGACGGGTCGTCGCCTACGTCCGCGAGTTCCTCCCGAGCCTCGTCCCGGAACCGTATGCCGAGACCACCTGCCTGTTCACGAACACCCCGACGGAGGACTTCGTCATCGACCGGGTCGACGGGATCACGGTCCTGGCGCCCTGCTCCGGCCACGGTGCCAAGTTCGCCCCGCTCATCGGCGACTACGCCCACGCGCTGATCGAGGGCCGAGACGCCGTGCCAGCGATGTTCCGTCCGAGCCTGGCAGCCGTCCGGTGACACGCGACACCGTGGTCTCGCTCCTGGACGAGATCGCGGGGATCGGTCGGGATCAGCGTCGGGGAGGCTACTCGAGGCCTGTCTACTCCACCGCCGAACTCGAGCTGCGGGAGTGGTTCGTCGGTCAGGCCGAGCGCCGTGGCCTCGACGTGGACATCGACGAGAACGGGGTCATCCGCGCCTGGTGGCACGTGCCGTCACGTTCGACGGCGGATGCGGTGGTCACCGGGAGCCATCTCGACTCGGTCCCCGGCGGTGGCGCCTACGACGGACCACTCGGGGTCGCATCGGCGCTGATCGCGATCGACCACCTGCGCTCGCGAGGCTTCGAGCCGACCAAGCCGATCGTCGTCGCGGTCTTCCCCGAGGAGGAGGGCTCGCGGTTCGGGGTCGCTTGCCTCGGCTCGCGGCTCCTCACCGGGGCGATCAGTCCGGAGCGTGCGCTGGCCCTGCGCGACGTGGAGGGGGACACGTTCGCCGAGGTCCTCGCACGCAATGGTGTCGACCCGCGGGGTGTAGGCCCAGATCCGGGCGGGCTCGGAGCGATCGACGCGTTCGTGGAGCTCCACGTCGAGCAGGGGCGGGCGCTGGTCGACCTCGATCGCCCGGTCGCGATCGGCTCGAACATCCTCGGGCATGGACGGTGGCGGGTGTCGATCCGTGGTGAAGGGAACCATGCGGGGACGACGCTCATGCATGATCGCCGGGACCCCCTCGTCGCGGCCGCACGGATGATCACCGAGATCCGCACGATCGGACGGGCGACGCCGGACGCTCGGGCGACCGTCGGCCGAGTGCTTCCGTTGCCGGGAGGCACGAACGTGATCGCGTCGAGCGTGGACTTCTGGATCGATGTCCGTCATCCTGACGACGTCGTGACCGCCGCGATCGTGGCGGGGATCACCGAACGCTTGTCGCTCGTCGCAGCGGAGGAGGGATGCGAGGCCGCGATCACCGAGGAGTCGTTCAGCGCCACGACCGACTTCGACCCGTTCCTCCGCGGGCGCCTCGAAACGATGATGCCGGACGCGCCCGTGCTCGGTACCGGCGCGGGGCACGATGCCGGAGTGCTCGCGTCGCACGTGCCGACCGCGATGCTCTTCGTCCGCAACCCGACCGGCGTCTCCCATTCGCCGGAGGAGTACGCCGAGGACGCCGATGCCGAGGCCGGTGCCGTGGCACTCGCGGACATCCTGGAGGGACTGGCCGTCGGCGTCGGGATCACCTGAGCAGGAGCCATCGGCCTCGTCGGACCCGGCCGATGTCAGCCGACCGTGTGAGACTCGACCTCGTGCGCGAGAACGGATCGACGACCATCGACGCGGTGTGCTGGGACTGGAACGGCACGCTCCTCGACGATGTCGAGGTGGCGCTTGCCGCGATGAACACCGTTCTCCGGCAGCGCGGTCTTGCCGAGATGTCCGACCAGGAGGCGTATCGGGCGGTGTTCGGCTTCCCCATCCGGGCCTTCTACGCCCGGCTCGGTGTCGATGCAGCCGACTTCCTGGAGGCGGCCGACGAATACCTCGCGCTGTTCGCGGCCGGCGTGGGAGCAGCGTCGCTCCAACCGCAGGCCCGCGCCACCCTTGCGGCGATCGACGCGCTCGGCGTCGAGCAGGTCCTCATCTCGGCGACCCCAGAGGTCACCCTCGAGCGTCAGCTGGCTCCCCACTCGCTGCACGGCCATTTCGCACACGTGCATGGCATCACCGATGTCTATGCGGCGTCGAAGGAGCATGTCGTGACCGCGTGGTTGGATGACTCGGGCCATGATCCTCGGCGGGTGTTGATGGTCGGCGACACCAATCACGACGAGGAGATCGCCGAAGCACTGCACGTGCGGTTCCTGCGATTCGACGGTGGTCACCAGGACGCGCCCTCGCATCGACGTCACCCGGTCATCAGCAGCCTCGGCGAGATCGTCGGCAGTCTCACCCCCTTGCCGGAGACACCGCGCGACCTCCGCCGACGATGAAGCTGGCGGGCCGCCGCTGCGGACAGCGTTGCTGACGATCACCGGCTGATCGGGCACGCGCTTAGTCGTTCTCGACGGAGGCGGTGTGATGTGGTGTCCCGACGGGTTTCGACTCGGACGATCCTCGCTGACGAAGGTAGACCGAGAAGGCGACCATGCAGCCCACTGCGAGGAACTCCGACTGCCAGTTCTGCAGCGTCCGGTTCCAGAAATCGGCCGACAACACGTATCCGATGACGGTCACTGCCGGCTGACCGTGCTCAGCCTGTTCGGCGTTGTAGACGACGGTGCCGGCGACGGCCTGCGCTGACCAGGACAACACGAAGATGACGCCCATCACGAGGAGGAGTGAGTTCGAGTACAGCCACAGACGCACGCCGCGCTCTCTCGCCCAGCGAGGTGAGTCGGGGCGCGCATGTACTCCGATGAGTTGGTCCTCGTCGCTCCCGAGACCCTCGTCGCCGAGCTTCTTGGACTCCGGAGACCCCTGTTGCACGAACCAGACCGTCGCGAGGATGAAGAGGAAGAACTGGAGGAACTCCGACTGCCAGTTCTCGGCCACGTCGACGACGAACGCCGACGAGGTGATGAAGTGCAGATAATCGACGGTCGCCTGACCGTGCGCGAGCTGGTCTTCGTTGTACGCGACGAGACCGGCGATCGACTGCCCGAACAGGGCGAGGATGAAGATCAGCCCGAAGAACAGGCTCAGACTGTGACGGCGGACGGCTGACATCACGTCACCTCCCCATGAGCGGGATCAGGAACATGTACAGCAGGCCAGCCACGATCACGACCAGCCACGAGATGAAGACGACTCGCATGGCAACGATCGTACTGCGCCCTCCGATCACGACGACTCGGCCCGGCTGTCCGGCTTCCCGGACTGGTTCAGCGGTGGAGTTCGTGGACGACGGCGTGCCCCTTGCCGCGGCTGATCAGCCAACGGTTGACCGGTGTGGTGACGATGAAGGCCAGGGCGAGAGAGGCGACCAGGGACCCCCAGAAGAGGCCGCTGGTGAGGCCGGCGTCCATCGCTCCGGGGATGGCGAGCATCGCGGTGTTGTCGATGATCTCCATGACCGCGATCGACACGGTGTCCGCGGCCAGCGCGACACCGATGGCGGCGCGCCAGGACAGGCCTGCGCGGAGCACGCCGCGCATCGTGAGTGCGTAGCCGAAGACGAAGGCCAGTGCGATTGAGAGCACCACGGTGCCGAGATTGTGCAGTCCGAGGCCAGTGCCGATCACCATGCCCAACACCTCGCCGATGGCACAACCGGTGAGGCAGTGGAGGGTGGCGGTGGCCGCCATCCGCCAGGAGGTCGCGTTGTCGGATGCTTGGCCGTGGTTGTGGTGGGTGTGGTCGCTCATGAGCACTCCTTCGGTTCGTTCAGCAAGCCGAACGATACCCCTCCGGGGTATATTCCGAAGCGCTGGTCCGCTTGCACGGACATCGACGCCGACTCAGAACGCGAGCGCCTCGTCGATCACGGAGAAGACCTCGGGATCCCAGGTGAGCGCGCGCTCCCACGGGAGGTCGAAGGCGTCGGCGAAGAAGATGCTGTGGACGTCCTCCTCGGAGGAGTGGCGGACCACGAGGGGGAGCACGTCGACCGGGACGTCATCGGCTCGGGCACTTCGCAGTGCCACCAGACCGTCGTGCGGCCACAGCTGTCGCGGCTCGACCGCCGTGTGGAAGTGGCCCGCCCCGATGGCGGTGACGGCGACGTCGTCGAGGAACCCGGCCTGTGTCGTGTTCCACTCGTGCAGGAACCGGCGTGAGACCTCGTCGGCAGCGCCCCGTGAGTTCTCGGCGGCATAGCCGCTCGACCGCTCGAGGATCGTCGTGGTCCCCTCGTCACCGTGGGCGTCGTGGACCGAGACCTCGCCGGTGAGTACATCGCCGAGGAGCGATCCCTCCCACGGCGTGCCGAGGGTGACGAGCCGGCCGATCGACGGCCCGGAGCCGCGCAGTTCTCGGATTGCGGCACGAGAGAAGAGACCGCCCATGGAGTGGGCGACGAGGTCGACGCTCGCGAAACCGTGTTTGTCGGACAGCCACCGCAGGAACGCGGCCAGGCTGGCTCCGCCGGCGTCGATCCCACCGACGGCGTTGACGGTCACCTCGGCGGGCAGCACGATCGAGACGTCGGCGAACCCCTGCCAACCCGTGTCCTCGTGCACCTCCCCAGCACCGATGCGTGCGGGTGCGGTGAAGACCGGGATATCCCGCCCCAGCAGGTGCGCACGCAGCGCGGTGAGGGTGTTCCCGGCGGCGAGGCCGGAGCCGGCGGCATGGTCCGGACCCGTGAACGGGGTCACGGCCGCACCCCCTGACACGAGGACGATCGCATCGGCCATGGTGCTCCTTCCGGCTGGCTACGACGTCAGCGTACTGGTCGGGCGAGGTCGATCCGCAGTGCGTTGCGACGCACGTCGTCGATCGCGGTCGCGACCGCACCCTGCGCCACCATGTCGGCACCGAGTTCCGACGCGACGAGCACGGGAGGTTCCGCGCTCATGTAGCCGGGGATGCGCTCCGACGCGACCTCGAGCAGCTGCGACATCGACGGAGCTATCCCGCCGGCGAACACGATGCGCTCGACGTCGAGCAACCCGCCTAGGATGGCGCTCATCCGCGCGATGCGATCACCCATCCGGCGCACCAGGTCGAGCGCGACCGTGTCGCCATGGTCCGCTGCAGCGAGGACCGACTGCGCATCCACCTGCGCGACCGGTATGTGACTGAGCGGGCTGCTCTCCGGGAGCCCGCCGCTCTCGCGGTACTCGCGACCCCAGTCGCGCAGGAGTGCGGCGATGCCTCGCGACGAACCGACGCCGTCGACGAGGTCGAGGAGGTGCAGCTCGCCCGCCCGGCCGCGACCGCGGACGAGACGACCGTCGACGACGTATCCGGCGCCGAGCCGCTCACCGGTGACGACCGTGATGTAGGAGTCGACGCCGACGCCGGCGCCGATCGCTCCCTCGGCGACGGCGGCGAGGTTGGCGTCGTTGTCGGTGACGACCGCGCAGCCGTGGTCGCGGATGCGCTCACCGAGCCGAGGGTTCATGCGGTCCCAGAAGACGTTGCCCTCGGGTGACCGTCCGAGTGCGTCGATGGGGGCCGGGACGCCGAGCACGATGCTGAGCGGCGGCCTCGGTCCGCACTGCTGCACGGCCTCGTCGATCGCCGCGTCGACGGCTTCGACCCGTGCCTCAGCGGTGGCCGCCGGATCGACGGTGTGGTGCGATCTCGCGAGTTCCCGACCGCGCAGGTCTGCGGCGATGGCGGTGATGGAGTGGGCTCCGGCGTCGACACCGACGACGATCCCGGCGTCGATGCGCAACTCGTAGCGTCGGGCGGGGCGACCTTTCCGATAGGCGGCACCAGCCTGACGTGCGTCATCGAGCTCCGTCAGCCAACCCAGTCCGATGAGTTCGTCGGAGAGCGTGATCGCCGTCGATCGTGACAACCCGGTGGCGGTGATGACGTCGGCCGCGGTGAACGCGGACGTCGCCCAGGCGTGATCGAGGACGGCGGTGATGCTGGAGGAGCGCGGCTCCGCTGCCCGCTCCGTCGTCGTCGCTTCCATGACCGACAACGATATCCACGATCCGCAGACCGCGCGCGGATGCCGAGCCGGGGAGGCGCTGCACCGTGCGCAGAACCGTGAACGATCACGGCGTCCGGCCCGTGGATGTCGTGATGGAACCGGTGCTTGACCAGACGCCGAACGGATGGCAGAGTTTCCGTCATCAGTTGATTTACTCTCTGTATTTAGTCAGCGGATCCATCGAGGGTTCCGCGGAAGGACAACGATGTCGAACCCACTGAAACGCGCGATACGCGCCACAGCCGGAGTGGCGGGTGTGGCGCTCCTGGCCAGCGTCCTCGTCGGTTGCTCGAGTGATGGCCGGGAGACCATCCACTTCACGTTCAGCAAGCGTGAGGCGTTCACCTTCATGAACCAGGCCGTCGCGGACTACAACGCCTCGCAGCAGCAGTACGAGGTCGTCATGGACACCTCGGGGCCCGATCCGCTCGCGGCGAGCTTCGTCCGTGGCAACCCGCCGGACCTCATGCTCTCGAACTACAACCACGAGGTGTCGCGTTTCGTCGAACGGTGCGCGCTCTCCGACCTGTCCGACACGACAGCGGCGGCGTCCATCCGCGACGACCTCCAGCCGTTGCTCGACCAGTACGGCGTCTGCGAGGGACGCACGAGTGCGCTGCCCTACTCGGTGATGGCCGCTTCCGTCATCTACAACAAGACGATCTTCGCCGAGTACGGCCTCGAGGTACCGACGACGTGGAGTGAACTCATCGCCGTCTCCGACACGCTGAAGGCGGCCGGCGTGGCGCCGTTCTACGCGACGTTCGCCGATGCCTGGACCGCCAACCAGGGCTGGTTCGACTACTCGGTCGGTGGCGCCGTCGACATCCCGGACTTCTACGACCGGCTCGCGGAGGAAGGCACCGAGGTGGGACCGGATGCTCCGGTCTCGTTCGAGAAGGACTTCCTGGAGCCCATCGAGAAGATGCAGCTGCTCGCCAAGGAGTACACGCAGGCTGATGCGCCGAGTCGCACCTACGACGCCGGCAATGTCGCCTTCGCCGAGGGCAAGGGCGCCATGTACCTGCAGGGCCCGTGGGCGTTCAGCCAGATCGCACTGACCGCACCGGATCTCGACCTCGGGACCTTCCCGCTGCCGATGACCGAAGACCCGAAGGACCTCAAGGTTCGCGTCAACCTCGACCTCGTCACCATCATCCCCGAGGAGGCGAAGAACCCCGAGGGTGCCCGCGACTTCCTCGAGTACCTCTTCCAGCCGGAGGTCATCCAGGCCTACAACGAATCGCAGCTCGGGTTCGTCCCGACGGACGACGGCAAGGCTCCCGACGACCCGCGCGTCGCGGGCATGATCCCGTACTACGACGCCGGCGCGTTCTACCAGGGGCCGGGCGTGCTCAACCCCCGCGCCATCCCGACCGAGAACTACGCGCAGTCACTGGTCCTCGGCACCAACGCGGCGTCGATGCTCCGCACCATGGACGCGGACTGGGCACGACTCGCGTTCCGACAGCCGCCCGTCACGAGCAAGGAGGGTTCCGAATGAGCGCCACCACATCGATCGTGACCGGGGGCAACCCGAAGGTCCGACGCAGCACCAAACGGGTCGAGCCGATCTACTACTTCTTCCTCTTCCCAGCCGTCATCCTCTTCACGCTCGCGATCACGCTCCCCGGCGTCGTCGGCATCTTCTTCAGCTTCACCGACTCCATCGGGATCGGCGACTGGGAGTTCATCGGCTTCACGAACTACATCGCCGCGTTCAGCGACCCGGCCATCCTCACGAGCTTCCTCTTCACCTTCGGGTTCTCGCTCGTGACGGTCATCGCGGTGAACGTCATCGCGTTCCTGCTCGCGGTCGGCCTGACCGCGAAGATCCGCTTCAAGATGGGGCTCCGCGGGATCTTCGTCATCCCGATGGTGATCTCGGGCATCATCATCGCCTACGTGTTCCAGTTCCTCTTCATGAACTCGGTGCCGGCGGCCGGCTCGGCGCTCGGGATCCCGTTCCTCGAGACGAGCATCCTCTCCAACCCGGACCTCGCCTGGCTCGGCATCGTGATCGTGACGGCCTGGCAGTCGATCCCGGGCACCCTGCTCATCTACATCGCGGGTCTCCTCGCGGTCCCCGGCGACGTCTACGAGGCAGCGTCGCTCGACGGCGCGAACAAGCGCCAGCAGCTGCTGCGGATCACCCTGCCGCTGGTCATGGGATACGTCGTGATCAACGTGATCCTCGGCTTCAAGAACTACCTGAACGCCTACGACATCATCGTCGGCCTGACCAACGGTGGCCCGGGCACCTCCACGCGGAGCATCTCGATGACGATCATCCGCGGGTTCCAGACGGGTGACTACGCCTACCAGATGGCCACGGCCACCCTGTTCTTCATCATCACGATCATCATCGCCCTCGTGCAACTCTCGGCGACGCGCGGAAGGAACGCACTCTGATGGCCACGCCAACCGTGCTCAGCACCCAGTCCATCACCACGGCGAACGCCACCCCGAAACAGCGGACGAGGGGAGAGCGGGTGAGCTGGTCGACGACGATCATCCTGCTGCTCTGCGCCGTGACCGTCCTCCTGCCGCTCTACGTGACGGTCGACGGCAACGCCTTCTCGCTCCCGGCACCGTTCAGCATCGACGGCTTCGTCCAGGCGTGGACCCTCACGAAGTTCCCGGTGGGCTTCGCGATGTCGCTCCTCGTCACCGCAGGGACCGTGGTCGCGACCATCATCCTGGCCTCCTTCGCCGCGTACGCCATCGTGCGCAACTGGGATCGCCGCCTGTTCCGCTTCTCGTTCTTCTACCTGCTCGCCGCCATGTTCATCCCGTTCCCGGTCGTCGCCCTGCCGCAGATCCAGCTGACCGGTCGTGTCGGACTCGACAACCCGTTCGGCGTGATCATCCTCGCCACGATGTTCCAGCTGAGCTTCAGCGTGCTGCTGTTCACCGCGTTCCTGCGATCGATCCCGATCGAACTCGAGGAGAGTGCGCGCATCGACGGTGCGAGCACCTGGCAGACGTTCTGGAAGCTGATCTTCCCGCTCCTGGCTCCCATGAGTGCCACCGTCGGCATCTTCGCGTTCCTCTACGCCTGGAACGACTTCATGATGCCGTCGCTGATCATCTCGGACGCGGGACTCCAGACCCTCCCGGTGCGGCAGAACCTCTTCCAGACCCAGTTCAGCAGCAACTACAACGTCGCCTTCGCCTCGTACCTGATGGCGATGGCCCCCGCGATCATCGCCTACCTGTTCGCGCAGCGTTGGGTGATGTCGGGCGTCACCCAGGGTGCCGTCAAGGGGTGACCCGTCCGACCGACGGACCGACACCGGATCCACCCACCATCAGAGAAATCGAGGACCACGCCGTCATGACCGACGCACTACTCGTCGACACCGACACCGACACCGAGTCCGCCGACGCCACCTGGTGGCGTCAGGCCGCCGTGTACCAGATCTACCCGCGGAGCTTCGCCGACGCGGACGGGGACGGTCTCGGCGACCTGCCCGGCATCCGCTCCCGGGTCGACTATCTCGCCGGCCTCGGGATCGACGCGATCTGGCTCAGTCCGTTCTATCCCTCGGCGCTGGCCGACGGCGGGTACGACGTCGCGGACTACCGCGACGTCGACCCGCGGCTCGGCACGCTGGAGGACTTCGATGAACTGATCGCCGCACTGCACGAGCGCGGTATCCGGGTCATCGTCGACATCGTGCCGAACCACACCTCGGATCTGCACGAGTGGTTCCAGGAGGCACTCGCCGCCGGGCGCGGGTCGGCGGCACGCGACCGATACGTCTTCCGCGAGGGGAAGGGCGCATCGGGGGAGGAACCGCCCACCGACTGGGAGTCGGTCTTCGGTGGCCCCGCCTGGGAGCGGGTCGAGGACGGCCAGTGGTACTTCCACAACTTCGCCACCGAGCAGCCGGACCTCAACTGGGACCACCCCGAGGTCCGCGCCGACTTCCTGAAGACGCTGCGGTTCTGGTCGGATCGGGGCGTGGACGGCTTCCGGATCGACGTCGCGCACATGCTCACGAAAGACCTCACCGAACCGCTACCGACCCGCGCTGAACTGGAGCGGATGCCGCAGGACGGCACCCACCCGCTGCTCGACCGCGACGACGTGCACGAGGTCTACGCCGAATGGCGGCGGGTGTTCGAGGAGTACGACCCGCCGCGCACCGCGGTCGCCGAAGCGTGGGTGAGTTCACCTGAGCGCCGGGCGAAGTACGCATCGGCCGAGGGACTCGGCCAGGCCTTCAACTTCGACCTGCTCGAGGCGGACTTCGATGCCGACGAGTTCCGCACGGTCATCACCGACAACCTGGCACAGGCGGCGGAGACGGGGTCGTCGACGACGTGGGTGCTGTCCAACCACGATGTGACCCGTCACGCCACACGGTACGGACTCCCGCCCCTGGCCGGACGACCGGTGAAGCAAGGCACCGAGTGGGTCGCAGCGGGCGGACCTGAGGCCGACATCGATCGCGACCAGGGGCTCAGACGCGCGCGAGCGGCGACGCTCCTGCTCCTCGGACTTCCCGGCAGCACCTACCTCTACCAGGGGGAGGAGCTCGGCCTGCAGGAGGTCGCCGCAATCACGGCGGAACAGCGTCAGGACCCCGCGTTCTTCCGCGGCGGCGAATACGACGGGCTGGGCCGCGACGGTTGCCGCGTGCCGTTGCCGTGGTCGGCGGACCGACCGGCCTTCGGCTTCGGAGGTGCGGTCGCGCACCTGCCGCAACCAGCCTGGTTCGCCGAGTACGCGGTCGACGTCGAGGCTGCGGATCCGACCTCGACGCTCTCGCTCTACCGCGAGGCACTCCGACTGCGGAGGCTGCTGCAGACCGAGGAGCGCCTCGAGTGGATCGAGACGGGGCGGGCGGACGTCATCCGGTTCGTGCGGCCGAACGGTTGGCAGGTCGTGACGAACTTCGGTACCGAGCCGTTCCCGCTCGAGGCGGAGCACGATGCCGTCGTCCTGGGTGCCCTCCAGGCCGGCGCGGTTCCGGGGGAGTCCACGGTCTGGATCGCGCCGGTCGGCCTGCTGGGGTGATGGTGGCCGTGGGCACACGCCCCACCGCGATCAGAGGCCGAGGCGGTCGAGCTGCTCCTCGAACCGGATCTGCACGTCCTCCGGCTCGGCGTCCTCCTCGGTGCTCCAGATCGCGTCGAGCTCCTGTTGGACGGACGCCGGGAGGGCGGCGAACTTCTCGTCCCACGCGGTGATCGGCGTCCAGTACCCGACCACCTTGAAGCGGGTGGCGGGTAGCCCGAGCTCCTTGCGCAGATACTTGCGCACGTCACGGAGGGCCACCGTCTCACCCGCCACCCAGATGTAGCCCTGATCGAGCGGGAGGCGCTCGTCCACGACACTCCGGACGAGCCGACCCAAGGCGCTCGGGCCGTGTCCGTTGCCGCCCACCACCCAGGTGACCGTCACGTCGTCGTTCGTCTCGACCGCGATCCGATCCCGCTCGCTCGGTACCTCGAGCACCACGCGGGTCCGCAGTCCGGGCGGTGTCTGTGCGACGATGCGCGTGACCGCGGGAAGACCGGTGAGGTCAGCGACGAGGACCTGCCAACCGATGTCGGCGGGCGGCGCGTACAGGCCGGTGGGCGAGTTCAGGCCGAGCACGTGCCCGGGCTGGGCGCGAGCCGCCCACGGCCCCGCGACCCCGGCCTCGTGCACGACGAAGTCGATGTCGATCTCGACCGGATCCTGCCGCACGGCGCTGATCGTGTACGTCCGCATCGGTGCCTGCGGGGAGCCCTCCGGCGTCTCCCACCAGTCGCCTGCCGGTACCGGGAGCGAGACCTCCGTCGGGTCGGCACCGTGGGGGAAGAAGACGCGGACGTACTCATCGCCCGTGCCGGTGCTGACGAAGTCCTCGACGCCCGGACCGCCGAGGGTGATGCGGATCAGGTTCGGACTCAGGGGTGTCGCTGCGGTCACGATGCCGCGGTGGATCTTCATGGCGTCTCGGCCTCTCGGGTCGGTTCGGTGTGCTGGGTCGGGTGCGGCCTGTGCGCGAGCCAGGACTCGCGGTAGGGGCCGGGGGAGGCGAGGAGTTCCGCGTGCGTGCCGTGTTGGACGATCCGACCGTCCGCGAAGACCGCGATCCGGTCGGCGGTGGCGGCCTGCTCCAACCGGTGCGCGATCAGCAGCGCGGTCCGGTCCGTCCGGAGGACGGCGATCGCCGCTTCGACGGCGTCGCGATGGTGCAAGCCGACGTCGGCCGTCGCCTCATCGAGGATCACGATCGCCGGGTCCGCCAGGAACGCCCGAGCGACCGCGAGTTGCTGGATGCGTCCCTCGTCCAGCGGCACGGGCGACTCCCTCGAGTCGGTCGGGTCCGCCGCCGGGTCGTCCTGCAACGCGGTGACCGCCCACTCGGCTCCGACGGCACGGAGCGCCGAGACCATCTCGTCCCGGCTGGCGTCCGGAGCCCCGAGCCGGAGGTTGTCGGCGATCGAGCCACGGAAGTGGTGGAGCTCCTGCGACAGGTAGTACGGGGTGTCGTCGACGAGCACCCGCCCGGACGTCGGCGGATGGTGCCCGGCGACGACCCGCGCCAGGGTGCTCTTGCCCGAGCCGGACGTGCCGACGAGCGCCGTGGTCGTCCGGGGCGGTACGTCGATGGTGACCTCCGCGATCCCACGGTCCGTGGTCGGATACCGGAACGTCAGGTCGCGCACTCGGATCGCCGGCGCTGCGGCGACGCCGCCTGCGGCACCGCCGACGGGCGAGGGCGACTCCGGCATCGCGGACGACGCTGCTGCGAGGTCGATGACCCCGACCAGCCGAGCCAGCCCGACCGTGGCCCGCTGGATGTCGTCGAGCCCGAAGATGAGCCGGCCGACCGGATCGAACAGCCGGTGGAACAGGAGCGCGGCGGTGGTCACGAGCCCGACGGTGATCGTGCCCTGCAGGTTGAGGAGGAAGCCGGTCGCCAGGATCGCCGACAGCCCGAGGAGCTCACCCGAGTTGATCCATCGGAACAAACGGTTCGCGACGCGCACACCCTCGATCTGCGCGTCGATGGAGGCGGCCGCGCATTCCCGGACGCGTTCGAGCGCGTGGTCCGTCCCGGTGAACGCGGCGAGCGTCTCCGCGCCGTCGACCGCGTCCAGCACGGCCTGACTGCGTGATGCCTCGCGGATCCTGACCGTGCGGAACACCACGCGGGATCGCCGGAGGAACGCACGGGTCCCGAGGACGTAGCACGGCGCCGAGGCGAGACCGGCGAGCGCGAGCCACGGGTCGACGGCTGCCAGGGCGACGGCCGACACCCCGATCGCGAACCCGGCGGAGAGCAGTGTCGGGGCGACGTTCCCGCCGGCCTCCGCGACCGCGTCGACGTCGCCGGTGACCCGGGACAGGAGATCGGCACGCTCACCGTCGTCGACGGTGCTCACCGGGAGCCGCATGGCCGAGGCGAACACGTCCTCGCGCAGTTCGGCGAGCAGGTCCTGCACCAGCCCCGTGAGCACCCGAGTCGCCCACAGCGTCACCGCGACGGCCCCGACAGCCCCGACGGCGGCTGCGGCCACCCAGCCTGAGACGACGCTCAGCCCGGCGTCGGAAGCGACGGCGTCCACGATCCGCCCGAGACACGCGGGCATCACGACGCCCAGTGCGGCGGCTGCGAGGAAGAGGACCACCACGGCGGCGGTCCGTCCGCCGTGGCGTCTGAGGAGGGCACCGACGACGGTTCGGACGCGGGAGCCGTCGGCGACGGGGAGCATCTCGGCGGTGGTGGGCTCCGTGGCGGGATCAGTCATGGCGGGTCTCCGAACCGGGAGTGAGTTCGACGACCCGGTCGCAGGCGTTCAACAGGACCGGCGAGGTGGTGATGACGACGACGGTGCCGTCGTGCGCCGCGAGCGCTCGGGCGATGCGGGTCTCCGTGAGGACGTCGACGGCCGACGTCGGTTCGTCGAGGACGAGCACGTCCGCACCGGCATGGAGCGCCCTGGCGATGCCGACGCGCTGGCGCTGCCCGCCGGAGAGCCGTCTGCCCGCCTCACCGACCGGTGACGACCAGCCGCCGAGCTGCACGACCGCGTCGTCGAGCGCCGCCATGCCCACGAACACCGCATCCGGGTCGCCGGTCACGTCATGACCGCGGACCGCCTCCGCCAGGGTGCCGCTCATGATGCGCTGGCCGTGCGGTGGCGCGACCACACGACGGCGGTACGCCACCGGGTCGAGGTCCAGCTGGTCGACGAGTCTGCCGTCGACGGCGAGCGAGACGCTGCCGCGCTCGGCGGGGGTCCGCATGCCGAGCAGGCGGGAGAGGGCCCGCGCCGTGTCGCTGTCGGGCGGCCGGACGCCGAGCAGTTCACCAGCACGGACCTCCACCGGTCGGGCCTGGTGTTCGGAGCGGAAGGACAGCACGACGTCGGTCGCAGGGCCGGAGCCGGATGTCTCGCCCAGCCGACCGCCCGTTTCGAGCAGGTCGTCGGCGTCGACGACCGCGGCCAGGCGTTTGGCGGACGCGAGCTTGTGGATCCAGTTCGAGGGGAAGGAACCCGCCTGTGCGAGGTATCCGCTGATGAACTGCGCGAGGCCGAGCACCGTCACGAGCTCGCCGATGCTGATCCGCCCCTCCGCGGCGAACCAGGCGGACAGGCCGACGAGTGCGGCCATGACGAATGCCGCCAGCGTGCCGCTCACGGCGTCGAAGAGGGCGAGGGACCGCCCGGCGGCCGTCGCTGCGCGTCGTGAGACGTCACTGGCGGCGTCATACCGGCGAACGGCCTCAGCACGCCCGCCGATGCCCACGAGCACCCGGAACCCGCTCATGAAGTCGGCGGCCACCGCTCCGGCCTCGGTCGCCGCCCGTTGCTCGGCGAAGCCTCGGCGTTCCAGTGGTCGAGAGACGACGCGCATGACGAGCATCATCCCGATGGTCGACACGAACACCACGATCGTCGCCACCGGCGAGATCACCGACATCGCCAGGGCGGCTCCGATGATGGCCGCGATGGTCGCCGACTGCTGCGCGACCGACCAGGCGACCCCGGCCACCCGGTAGGTGTCGGACGTGACGACCGTCAGCGCCTCACCCGCCGAAAGGTTCTGTCGCGAGAGCTGCGGCCGAAGCATCCGGGACAGCGTGAGGTGTCGGAGCGCCTGTTCGCCGTGCCCGTAGATCGACACCATGAGGCGCGACGCCGACTGGTAGCTCACCGTCAGGACGAGGAAGGTTCCGACCAGGACCCCGATCCAGATCCCGAGGGCGACCGGATCGGACGGCACCACCGCACGGTCGATGGTCGCCCCGATGATCACGGGGATCGCCGCCTCCGACAGGGCGTGCACGATGAGGAGGCCGGTTGCGGCGACGAGCATGGCGCCGCGACCGTCCGCTCCCAGCGCGATGCCGAAGAGGCGCCGCGGCGTGCTGGTCGTCGTCTTGCTCATCGGCTCCGCCGTCCGAGCGGGAGCACCAGCGGGGTACCAGAGACGGGGTCGGTGATGACCTGGCATGGCAGGTCGTACACGGCCTCCACGAGGTCGGCGGTGATGATCTCCTGCGGATCGCCCTGGGCGACGATCGCGCCGTCGCGCATCGCGACGAGATGCGTCGCATAGCGGGCGGCGTGGTTGAGGTCGTGGAGGACCGAGACGAGGGTGGTGCCACTGCGGTGCAGATCCGTGAACAGCTCCATCAGCTCGATCTGGTGCGCGATGTCGAGGAAGGTCGTCGGCTCGTCGAGCAGCAGGTGCTTCGTCTGCTGGGCGAGTGCCATCGCGACCCAGACACGTTGCCGTTGGCCGCCCGAGAGCTCGTCGACCAGCCGGCGGGACAGCTCCGTGACCCCGGTCGCGGCCATCGCCTCCGAGACAGCCGTTTCGTCGGCGCTGCTCCACGTCCGCATCGCGCTCTGGTGCGGGAACCGCCCACGCCCGACGAGGTCGGCGACGGTGATCCCGTCGGGGGCGATGGCGGATTGGGGGAGGAGCCCGAGTCGGCGAGCGGTGTCCTTCGGTTTCGACGCGCGGATGTCCGCCCCGTCGAGGAGGACGGCACCGGCGGTCGGGCGCAGGAGCCGTGCGAGTCCGCGGAGCAGGGTCGACTTGCCGCAGGCGTTCGGTCCGATGATGATCGTGAACGAGTCGTCCGGCACCTCGAGCGACAGCTCGGAGACGATCGGAGCATCGCCGTAGCCCAGGGTGAGGTCGCGGGCGAGGAGCGACGTGGTCATGGGAGTTCCTTTCACGTGCGGCGCACGAACTGGGCGGCCAGCAGGCAGGTCAGATAGATGCCACCGACCGAGAGCGTCACCACGCCGACCGGGACCGCGAGCAGCTGGGCGACGGCGTCGGAGACGACGACCAGGGCGGCTCCGGTGAGCATCACCGGCGCGAGGCCCATCGGGGTGTTCGAGCGGGTGAGCCGTTGAGCGATCTGCGGGGCGGCCAAGGCGATGAACGAGATCGGGCCGGCGGCGGCGGTGACGAGCGCCACGAGGGCCACACCGACCACCATGGCGATCAGCCGGGTGCGTCCAGGGCGCACGCCGAGGGCCATGGCGGCGTCGTCGCCCATCTCGAGCACGGGGAGCGAACGTCGGAGTGGCCGAGCAAGCATGGCGAACACGACGAAGGCCGTGGCGGCGGGGAGGAGCTGGTCGAAGCCGAGCGAGGTGAGGGATCCGGCCCCCCACGTGGCCGCCATCATCGCCTGCTCGACGCTGACGGAGATGAGGATCCAGGAGGTGAGGGAACCGAGCCCGGCCGAGACGCCGATGCCGACGATGATCAGCCGGAAGGACGACATGGTGTGGCGGTTCGCGAGGACGGCGACGAGCAGGGCGGTCAGCAGACCGCCGACGAGTGCCCCGGCGGCTTTGAACAGGTAGGTGTTGAGCCCGAGGACGAGCATCGTCAGCGTGACGCCGAACTGCGCGCCGACACCGAATCCGATGATGTCCGGTGAGCCGAGCGGGTTGCGGGTGAGCGACTGGAAGATCCCCCCGGCGAGCGCGAGCGCCGCTCCGCAGAGCACCGCGAACAGCACCCTCGGCAGTCGCCACTCGGTCACGACCTGGCGGACGTCCGGGTCGGATGCGGGGTCGACGATCGCCCGGATCACCGCGTCGAAGCCGATCTCGTACGCTCCGATCGTCGTCGCGAACAGCCCTGCTCCGATGATCACCACGATGAGAGCGAGGCACACGAGGACGGACCGCACGGGTACGAGCGTCGCGATGTGCGCGGTCTCCACGCGGATCAGCCGTCGTCCATGGTCGATGACGCTCACAGTCCGCTCACCCGCTTCCGACGCACCAGCATGATCAGGATGGGAGCGCCGAGGAGCGCCGTGACGATCCCCACCCGGAGCTCTCCGGACGGCAACACGATCCGGCCGAGGACGTCTGCGAGCAGCAGGAACGCGGGGCCGATCACCATCGAGTACGTCAGCACCCAGCGTTGGTCGGGGCCTGTGAACCACCGCACGACATGGGGGATCATGAGTCCCACGAAGGCGATGGGACCGGCGGCTGCGACGCCCGTGCCGGCCAGGAGGGTGACGGCCACGACGACCCACACCCGGGTGCTGCGCACTCGCGCACCGAGCGCCTGGGCGAGCTCGTCTCCCAGGGTCAGGGCATTCAGCGACCGGGCGCAGAGCAGACCGATCACGAGGCCCGCGACGATCAGCGGAGCAGCCCACGTGAGCTGGTCGAGGGTGCGTCCACCGATGGATCCCACGCTCCAGAAGCGCATGACCTGGAGGGTGCCTTCGTCCCGCAGCACGATCGCGGTGGTGAAACCGGTGCAGGCGGCACCGAGGGCGACCCCCGCGAGGGTCAGTTTCATCGGGGTCGCGCCCGAGGCTCCCACGGATCCGAGCGTGTAGACGATCACCGTGAGGATGAACGCACCCGCCAGGGCGAACGGGACGTAGGTGCCGGGAGTCGTCAGTCCCAGGACACCGACCGCGAAGGTCACGGCGAACGACGCACCGGCGTTCACCCCGAGGATGCCCGGGTCGGCGAGCGGGTTGCGGGTGAAGGCCTGGATGAGCCCGCCGCAGACGGCGAGCGCCGCACCGACCAGGATGCCGAGCAGCGTCCGTGGGACGCGGAGCTCCATGACCATGAGGTGCAGGGGGTTCGCGTCGTCGTAGGCGGCGAGCGCACGGACGACGGTCAGTGGATCGATGGCCCGATTGCCGATGGCGAGCGAGGCGACGGCTGCGGCGATCAGCACCACGGTGGCGACGAGGAGCCCGACGGCGAGGGTCCCGGTGCGGTGGGGCGAGACGTCCGCGCGTCCGGCCCCACCGGGCGTCGGGACGTCCGCCGCCCCGCCCGCAGCCGGCGCTGCTGACGGGGCGGCGGACCGGGAGATCTCCGACGTCACTTGCCGTCGATGGTCGGCTCGCCCTGCAGCGCCGCTGCGAGGTCGTCGACGTAGCCGGGCAGGACGTACTGCAGGGACAGGACGGTCGGCGCGCTGATGGCCGAGGCCTTGGCGGCGTCGGCGTAGATCACGTAGGACCCGGCGGCGATCGGCGACCAGCGCGACACCACGGCGTTCTCGACCGTGTACGTCCCTTCCTCGGCACTCCCGCCCCACGCGGCGAACAGGTCGGCGTCCACGTCGTAGAGCTGCTCGAGGCTGACGCCGGTGTACCAGTTGTCGCCCTCGGCGCTCGCGAGGAAGCTGTCCATCGCCGACGTCGAGGTGAAGCCGAGCGCTTCGGTGATGCGGACCCGCGGGTCGTACTCGAGGTAGACGCCGAGGTCCGTCCCGCCCTCGTTCAGGGTGAGGCCCCAGACGAAGCTCTTGTCGTCGAACTCGGGGTGTGCGTCGGCGAGGGAGCTGATGAGGTCCTCGGTCTCGCCGATGAGCTCCTCGGCCTTGGCCTCCTCCGACATCGCCTTCCCGACGGTGCGGGTCATGCCCTCCCAGGTGCCCGGGTTCCAGGGTCCCTCGATGTACGGGACGGTCGGGGCGATCTCGGTGAGCCGCTCGTATTCGATGTCGGTGACACCGGAGTAGAGGCTGAGGATCAGGTCGGGCTTCAACGACTTGATCGCCTCGTAGTTCGGGCCGTCGTCCGTGAAGGGGATGATCTCGGGCATCTCGCCGTACGCCTCGGAGACGTAGTCCTCGAACCAGGGCTGGTAGCCGCTCTCACCGGCTCCCCAGACCTCTTCGATGCCGACGGGGTTGGTGCCGAGGGCGGCGACGATGTCGGGCGTCATCCACCCGAGGGCCACGATCCGTTCCGGCTTCTCCGGGATGACGGTCTCACCGTGGGCGTGTTCGATGACGACGCCGTCGGTCGATGCCGTCGTCGATCCGGTGTCGCCGGTGGCGGCCGAACATCCGGCGAGGGCGAGAGCGGTGGCGATGACGGCGGCGAGGAGGGTGGATCCTCGGCGGACGTTCGGGCGCGCGAAAGCGTGCGGCATGGGGCTCCTTTGAAGAGGGGGGGAGTGGGATCACCGCTGGCGATCCAGAAGTTAGGTAAGCATGTCCTAACAGAACGATCGTAGGGCGCTTCCGCGCGCGACAGTGTCGAGTATCCGACGAGTTCTGTCGCCGATCCGACACGACGATGCGTGCCCGGGTGGATCAGCGCCAGTAGAGCTGATGGGCGGGGTCCGCCTGCACCCGTTCCACGTACTCCCGCGGGGTCATGCCGAACCGGGCTCGGAAGCTCGCGGAGAAGGCGCTCGAGGACGCGTACCCGCACCGGTGCGCGGCCGCCCCGATCGGCATGCCGTCGATGATCAGCCGCGCCGCCAGCGTCATCCGGACACCCGTCCGCCACCGGGCGAAACTCATCCCGGTGTCGTGCTGGAAGATCCGCAGCACGGTGCGCTCGTGGAGGCCGTGCACGTCCAACAGCTCGCGCGCGCCCCGGAGGTCACCCGGGTCGGCGAGGATCGCACGGACGAGCGGACGGACACGATCGTCAGACGGCATCGGGATCTCGCCCCAGCCGTCCGCCGTCTCCGGCGCGGGCTGCTGCAGCATCTCGATGAGGACCGCCTGCGCACGGACCCGGAGGTCGGTCGGCATGTCGTTGATCCCGAGGTGGAGCAACATCTCCTGCACCGCACGCGGGACCAGGACCTGGGTGACGGTCTCGACGGGCGCGATCAGCGAGCTGGCGGGGAGGTAGGTGTAGCACCCGGTGGAGTCGCGCTCGTGGTGCGCGGTGTGCGGCGTGTGTGCTGGGATCCACACGCCCTGACCCGGTGCGAGGCGCCACAACGCGTTCGGGAGGTGCACCCACACGGTGCCGCGGTAGCACCAGGCGAGCATGGCGTCCGGATGACGGTGCGGTGGCGAGAGCGGTCGACTCCCGGTGTCCTCGTCGGTGACGACGCCGGTGCCCATCAGATACGGTTCGGCGACGGACGACGGATGCTCGGGGCTCGCGTCCCAGTCGACCTGGCTGTACGGGCTCAACGAGCGCTCGTGCCGGCGTCGCCGATCAGCGGGAGGCCGTCGTCGTCGAAGTGGACGCCCTTCGCGGCCAGACGGTGTTCCGCCTCGTGGTGGACGACGCCACGCTTGCGCGGATCGGCTTCGAGGAGGCGGAGCAAGAGCTCCTCGGTCGCGTTCGGGTGCAGCGCGATCTCGATGCGCGCACCCCAGAATCGATCCTTGAGGAAGAGCTCCAACGCCGCTGGGTCGGCTGCCGGGTTGTGCGCCGCAGCGGCGCGGATCGCCTGATTGGGGTCGTTCGCGAGGACGGAGAACTCCTCGAACGTGCTTGCCGATCTCGCGAGCTCGTAGCGACGTTCCTCGTCGGCGATCTGCTCCGGCGTCTTGCGTCTGGCCACGGTGGTCCCTTCGTCGCGTCGCCGTCAACCTACCTGGCTCGCACGATGTTCGACAACGGCGGCTTGCCGCGATGACCCGCAGACGGGACACTGGGGTCGCTGCATGGACGTCATGAGCGTGATCTTCGGGGGAAGGAGCAGCGATGACCGCTGCACCGGGATGGTACGAGGCGGGGACGCCGGGCAAGCTGCGCTGGTGGGATGGAACGCAGTGGACTGCTCAGGAGGCCGACGCCGCGCCACGGGTGAAGCAGCAGGCGCCGACTCCCATGGTGTCGCCGTCGCAGCTGCCGTCCGGACCGCAGCTGGGCTGGTATCCGACGGGGCCGGATCAGCTCCGATGGTGGGACGGCTCGCATTGGACGGGGCTCAGGGTCAAGAACGGGAAGCCCGGGACCGATTGGGCGACCACCGAGCAGCCGAGCTTGGCCTGGGTGTTCGGATCGGTCTTCCTCGTGCTGGCGATCGCGCAGTTCAGCCTCGGCGCGCTGTCCACCCACCTGTCGTTCAACGGATTCCCGATGCTCCTCCTGACGCTGCTCTGGTTCGGTATCGCCGCCCAGACGACCGCCGTGCGGCGGATCCCGCAGCCGGTCGGCACCCCGGTGGTCACGGACGTGGGCCGTCCGTTACCCGGTGAGCAGGACGGTCCCGGTGCCGGTTGGTACTCCGTGTCGTCTCGGGCGACGAGGTGGTGGACCGGCTCACGCTGGGCCCAGTACGTCGGAACCCAGTACGGCATCCGGCCGACGTTCCATGGAGCGCGCGCGTTCCGCACCTATCTCGTCATGTCCTGGGTCGTCCTCGGGATCGGTGTGCTCGCCTTGGCCGTCGGCGTGGTCATCCTCGTCAACAGCAGCGGCGACGGCTACGGCTTCCTCGGAGGGTTCATCGGCGGCATCGTCGTCGGTGGCGGCGTCCTGTTCGCGGTCCTCGGCGGGGTGCTCCTGATCATGTCGCGGATACAGCGCCGGCTCCTGCTCCTCCCGGAGCAGCCGCCCGGGCACTGACCGCGGCGCGGCACAAGGGGAGGACGGCCCGTCGTCCGCGGGTAGGCTCGTCAGTCGGATGCGAAGCGTCCGACCACCGATCCGAAGGGCACATGATGACCACGCAGGAACTGACCATCTCGAACTTCGAGGACACCGTGTCGGCCGAAGGCATCGTCCTGGTCGACTTCTGGGCCGAGTGGTGCGGCCCGTGCAAGGCTTTCGGCCCCGTCTTCGAGCAGTCGAGCGAGCAGCACCAGGACGTCGTGTTCACCAAGGTCGACACTGAGGCGAACCAGGAGCTCGCGAGCGGGATGCAGATCACGTCGATCCCCACGCTCATGGCGTTCCGCGACGGCGTGCTCGTCTTCTCGCAGGCCGGTGCCCTCCCCGCGCCGGCACTCGAGGACCTCATCTCGCAGGTGCGCGGTCTCGACATGTCCGAGGTGCACGCCGCCATCGCAGCGGCGAAGGCCGAGGCACAGGCCGAGTAGCCGACGTCCTGAGGAGGCGGTCAGTCTTCCTGATCGCCGGGCGGACGCGCGAACTCGAGCCGGTGGACACCGGGCTCGTCGAGCCTGATCCGCAGCCGCCTGGCCGGCGCGCCGTCCTCCAGCCGTGTCGGCAGTGCGCCGCCAGGGCCCGTGATGGCGATCGTCGAGCCGTCGTCCGGCAGCTCGACGAGCACGCCGCCAGCCGTGAGAAGCAGGGTCGCCGCGACGGGGCGATGACGGCTCCACTCGACATCCGCGACGTGTCCACCCCGGACCCGGAACCCTCGGAACCGTCCCGCCGACCACTCGGCCGGGAGGGTCGGCAGCAGCGACAGGACACCGCCGTGTCCCTGGACGAGCAACTCGACGACACCGGCCGTCCCACCCAGGTTGCCGTCGATCTGGAACACGTCGTCGAGGTCGCCCATCGGGTGCAGGTCGAGCAGCGAGGCCGATGACAGCGGACCGAGCAGCGTGTCGAGCGCCTCGGACGCGAGCCCTGGATCACGGAGTCGTGCGGCCAGGCAGAGGACCCAGGCCATGCTCCACCCGGTTCCGCCCCCGCCGTTCGCGAGTCTCCGTCGCAGTGCGCGTCGGGCTGCCTCGACGTGCTCGGGCGTGGCCGATTCGGTGATCCGCGTCCCCGGATACAGGCCGTACAGGTGGGAGAGGTGTCGGTGGCCGGGCTCGGTCGGCTCCCGCTCCTCGGCCCACTCCAGGAGTGTTCCGTCGCGGCCGACCTGCGGCAGTCGGAGGGTGGCCACGGTGTCGCGTGCTCGAGCCAGGAGCCCGACGTCCGCGATGCCGTCGCCGACCCGCTCCGCGAGGGCGAGGTACTCGCGGAGGCACTCGTGCGCCAGCTCCTGATCCATCGCCGCGCCGGCCGTCATCGCCGCCGTGTGATCCGTGTCGACCACGAACCGGTTCTCCGGTGAGGTCGACGGACTCACGACCAGCGATCCGGCGGCATCCGTGACGACCATTCCCAGGACGAACGAGACCACCGGCTCGACGGTCTGCAGGACGGCGACGCGCGCGGCGTGATCAGCGCCACCGTCGTCCAGACGGCGGTGGAGGTGCGCGACGAGCCAGGGGAGCGCGCTCGGCCAGTTCGCCCAGTGCGCGTCGAGCGGCACGGCGTCCGTGTGTCGCCAGAGGTCGCTGTTGTGGTGGGCTGCCGCCCCGTCGAGGCCGTAGGACTCGCCGCCGGTGCGCTGTCCGGCGTCCACCAGTTCGCCGATGAACCGGGTGAGTGGCTCGACGAGGTCACCCAGGCCGGTGCTCTCCGCCGGCCAGTAGTTCATCTGGAGGTTGATGTTGGTGGTGAAGTTCGCGCTCCAGGGCGGTCTGACCTGATCGTTCCAGACCCCCTGGAGGTTCGCCGGCTCACTCCCCGGTCGGGAGCTGCCGATGAGGAGCGCCCGTCCGAGGTCGAAGTAGCGCTCCGCGAGGTCGGCCGACGCGGACGCCGATGCCGAGAGGTCCAGTTCGACGCGGTCGAAGAGCGACCGATGGTCGGCGACGTGCCGATCGAGCAGCGCTTCGCCGGATCGCTGCAACGCACGCGAGACCGTCCCCTGGGCGTGCTCCAGCAGCGTGGACGGGTCGCCCGACGGTCGTTCTCGCCACCCGCGGTGCCCGGAACGTGCACCGGCGACGAGGCGGAACCCGCCCGGGATCGGCTGCACCGCGACCACCAGCGCCCAGGCCATGCCGGCGTCGACGAGACCCTCGGCGTCCGGGACGTCGGTCGGGTACCGGACGGCCTCGTCCTCGTCACCGCCGAGATATGAGGGTCGCACGCTCGCCGGCGCACGGCCGGTCGCCGACCACCACCGGGTGTCGCCGACCGTGCGCTCCTCCGTCGTCGACGGGTGCGGCGTCGCGAACCCGACCAGCGGTTCACGGACACCGTCACCCAGCAGCTCGACGACCAGCACGTCGTCCACCGCCGACACGAACGCGTGGAGCGTGACCGCCTCGCCACCGCTCGTGGACGTCGTCTCGACGACGCCGCGCGCGAGATCGGAGGTCCGTGTCGAGCGCGAACCGCTGTCGGGCGACGCGTAGTCGATGGTGAGGCGCCCGAGCGGCTGGAAGGACTCGGTGAACGTGGTCCCGCGCAGTGCAGCCGAGCGGGCATCGGCCGCCACGGGATCGCCGTCGGCGATCGCCCGGCGCACGGACTCCAGCGGACTGGGAAGCGAGCGGCCCGCCGGCCCGTCGCCAGGACGTCGCGGACCTCCAGACCACAACGTGTCCAGGGAGAGGTCGATGCCCTCCCGTCCGGGCACACCGTCGAGCGCCGCGCCCAACGTCCCGTTCCCGATGAGGAACCGATCGACGAACCGGGTGGCCGGTCCGTCGAGTTCGATTCGATGACGCTCGACGCGCTGCTGTCGGAGGTCCATCAGTGGTCGAGTCGGAGCAGCACGGCACCGTGCGCGGGCAGGGACGTGTCGACGGCGCCGTCGACGACCGGCAACGGCCGACCACTCCACAGCTCGGTGACGGACGATCGATCGGCGCAACCGAGATCGGCCAGGTGCACCCGCAGCTCCGTGTCCCCATCGCCGAGCCAGAACACCGCGCGCCACCGGGTCTCGCCGAACTCAGCCGCCCAGACGACGAGGTCGCCGTCGCGGATGATCTCCCGGCTCCCGTCGCTGCCGAGCAGTGCGAGCACGTCCGGGTTGGTCAGGAGCGCGAGCGTGTGCGCCGGGGTGTCCGGGAGGTGGCCGCCGAAGAAGAGCGGCGACCGGCCGATGCACCAGAGGGTCATGAGCGTCCGTTGTTCGTCCAGGGTGAGGCGACTCAGCCGGTCCGAACCGACGTGGGCGCGGATGCCGATCCGCCCCAGCGGGAGCATGTCCGCATCGGCCCACGCCCCCGGACGCTGGAGGGGCGCCCAGCGGGCCAGGCGCTGGAACTGTTCGAGCACCGCCGACCAGTCGTCCCAAAGATCGTCGGAGATCCGCCACAGCTGCGCCGTCGATCGAAGGGTGTCGAGGTGCTCGGTCGAGAGTCGCTTCCCCGGGGACAGGCTGAGCACCATCGGTCGACCAGTCGCGTCGATCGCCCGCGAGATGGCCTCGATCTCGGCGGTCTGGATCGGTGGGTAGAGCACGTCGTCGAGCTTGATGAGGTCGACACCCCAGTCCGCGAGCTGTGCCATGACCGAGTCGTAGTAGGCCTGGGCGCCCGGGGCGGTCATGTCGACGCCGACGTTGTCGGGGTTCCACGAGCAGACGTTGGACGGATCGGCGATCTCCCCGCAGCGGGCGGTCGAACCGAGGATCGGTAGGTCGAGGTCGACGGCCAGACGCGGCACGCCACGCATGAGGTGCACCCCGAAGCGGAGCCCGAGCGCGTGGACGCGGTCGGCGAGCGCGCGGAAGCCGCCCGACGCCGCAGACGGGAACCGGTTCGGAGCGGGTTGCGGTCGGCCCCAGGCGTCGAGCGTCGGCTGGGAGACGCGCTCGTAGTCGCCGACGCCGGGCGCCGGTTCGTACCACTGGATGTCGACGACCACCGTGTCCCAGCCGACGGGCAGCAGGTGCTCGGCCAGGAACGCGGCGTTGGCAAGTACCTCGGCCTCCGTGACGGACCCTCCGAAGCAGTCCCAGCTGTTCCAGCCCATCGGCGGGCGGTCCGCCCGCGCCCGACGTGCTGCACGCACCTCGGTGACCGCAATCTCAACCTCGCTCATGGCGCGACGACCTGAGCCGTGATCGTTGCGAACGAGTGCGGTGGGAGCGTGACGCGAAGACCCGTCGGTGTGACGTCGAGACCCGTGAGCGGTCGCGGTGACACGGCGTCGGTCTCACCGGGACGGTTGTGGGCGTCGGGCCGCGCAGCGGTGAGCAGCCGGCCGTGCGGCTCGACCACGGACCCGCCACGGACGTCGACCTCGATGACGAGTGGCGCGTCGAGGTCGACGTTCGTCAGCGAGCAATGGAGGACGCCGTCCTTGACGCTCGCCGAGGCGGAGACGGTCGGGATGCCACCCGCGTGTGCGGCGTCGGCGTCGCGGACCGGCCCGACCACGTGCGTCGGGAGGGACGTGGCGTCCTGGTGCGGGCTGTTCATCTCGAAGACGTGGAAGGTGGGCGTCCGGACCATCTCGCCGCCGTCGGGATCGGTCAGGAGCATCGCCTGCAGGACGTTGACCGTCTGCGCGATGTTGGCCATGCGCAGCCGGCCCGCGAATCGGTGGAAGACGTCGAAGTGCCAGGCGGCGACCATGGCGTCGCGGATGGTGTTCTGCTGGAACAGATGCCCGGGGTGCGTGCCCGGCTCGACGTCCCACCAGGTGCCCCACTCGTCGAGCACCATGCCGAACCGTTCCTCCGGGTCGTACACGTCCATGACGGCGGCGTGCGACGACAGCAGCTGCTCGACGCCCTGTGCTGCGGTGATCGTGCTCCAGTACTCCGCGGCGTCGAACCCGGTCGCGCTGCCCTTCGCCTTCCAGCTGCCGCCGATCGTGTAGTAGTGCACCGAGACGGCTTCCCAGGGGGTCGCCGAGAACGGGTGGGTGGCCACGTCGGCGACGACCTCCATCAGCGTCTTGGTCCAGGCCACGTCGAACCCGTCGGCGCCGGCGGCGACCCGGTAGAGCGGGACCTTCCCGCCGCTCTCGCAGAACGTGCCGAATTGGCGTGCCAGGTCCGCGTACGCGCCGGCGCGCAGGTTGCCACCGCATCCCCAGGGCTCGTTTCCCAGCCCCCAGAACGGGACGTCCCACGGCTCCTCCCGGCCGTTCGCCCGACGCAACTCGGCCATCGGGGTCTCCCCGGCACCGGTCAGGTACTCGATCCAGTCGGCCATCTCCTGCACCGTGCCCGAACCGAGGTTGCCCGAGACGTAGGCGTCGGCGCCGAGGAGCTCGCACAGCTCCATGAACTCGTGGGTGCCGAACGCGTTGGTCTCGCTCGTCCCGCCCCATTGCGTGTTGACGAGCTTCGGGCGGTCCTCGCGAGGTCCGATGCCGCTCGTCCAGTGATAGCGGTCCGCGAAGCATCCGCCCGGCCAGCGGAGGTTCGGGATGCGCAGTTCGCGGAGCGCCTCCACGACGTCGAGCCGGATGCCGCCGATGTTCGGCACGGGCGAGTCCTCGCCGACCCAGAAGCCGTCGTAGATCCCGCGCCCGAGGTGTTCCGCGAAGTGGCCGTAGACGTGTCGATTGATCGTGGGGCCCGGCCGGTCGAGGTCGACGGTGACGGTCGCAGTGGAGTCCATGGGTGATGTGGTCCTGTTCTGTGCAGCGGGTCGTGAGTCAGACGGCGGTCACGAGGATCGTGATCGCGCGGTCGGGCTGGAAGGTGGGGAGGTCGAGGCCGATCACGGCGAGCTGGCCACCGCTCAGCACGGGCGCCGCCGCGAGCGTGGCCGGGTCGGCGTCGAGTGGCGGCGCATCCCGGAGCCACCGGGGGATCACCCAGCGCGGGCCGAGGGAGTCGTCCTGCGCGACGGCGAGGCGGTAGTGACCGTCCGGGCGGAGTCCGGGAAGGCGGACCCGACGACGGGAGTCGGCCGACCGCGGGGGAGTCACGAGGGTGTACAGCGCGGTGGTACCGTCCTCCGCGACGACCCCGTGCAGGGTCGGAGCGTCGTCGTCCCACTCGCCGTCGCCGACGACGCGGCCGGTGGCGATGAGTCCGCGATGACGCGTGAACACGGCGATCCATCTGGCGAGGGTCGTCCGATCCGCATCGTCGAGTTCGCGCAGATCCCACTCCACGCCGAAATGCCCGAGGAGGGCGACCGCGCACCGGGTGTGGAGCGTGTGCGTGCGTCCGGTCGTGGCCGATCTGGCCGAGGCCACGTGCGACCCGAGCATCTCGGGCGGGACGAGAAGCCCCGTCCACCGGAGCATCCGGGCCCGCTCGATCGGGTCGTGGTTGTCGGAGGTGTGGACGCGATCGGACCGCTCGAGGACACCGAGGTCGACGCGGCCTCCGCCAGACGCGCAGCTCTCGATCTCGAGGTGCGGGTGCCGCGATCGGAGCTCGTCGAGCAGCCGGTAGAGGGCTTCGGTCTGGTCGTGCACGGCTGCCCGCCCGGTCGACGGATGCCCGGCATCGACGAGGTCGCGGTTGTGGTCCCATTTCAGGTACGCGATCCCGAGCTCGCCGACCAGTGTGTCGATGGCCTGCAGGATGTGGTCGAAGGCCGCCGGATTGCCGAGATCGAGCACCTGCTGGTGCCGGACGGGCGACGGGAGCTCGTCCCTCGCCCGCAGGATCCAGTCCGGGTGCTCGCGTGCGAGGTCGGAGTCCTCGTTGATCATCTCGGGTTCGAACCACAGCCCGAACTCCATGCCGAGCGATCGCACCCGGTCGGCGAGCGGCGCGAGACCGTCCGGCCAACGCTCGGGGTCCGGTGTCCAGTCGCCGAGGCCGCGGGTGTCGTCGTGACGTCCGCGGAACCATCCGTCGTCGAGCACGTAGCGCTCGACGCCGATGGCCGCGGCCCGGGTCGCCAACTCGGAGAGGACGTCGAGGTCGTGATCGAACAGGACCGCCTCCCAGACGTTCAGGGTGACGGGGCGCGGACGCCGAGCCGCCCGCGAGGTCGAGCGCAGCCAACGGTGGTACCGCGACGAGGCGACATCGAGGCCGACGCCGTAGGCCCCGTACACCCATGGAGTCCGGTGGTCCTCGCCAGGGCCGAGTCGGACCTCGCCGGGCAGGAGCAGCTCGCCGCCACGGAACGCGAGGTGTCCGTCGGTGCGTTCGACGCCGATCGTGTGGTTGCCGCTCCAACCGACGTGGCACAGCCAGACGTCACCGGTCCGGCTGTCGAACCCCGGTGTTCCGATCGCGGTGACCCCGGTGGCGTCGAGACCGGGGCGACCGTGCCGCGACTCGCGGAGGTGTGTCCCGGTCGTGACCGGAAGCCGCTGCGGCAGCTTCTCGTTGCCCCACCGACCGGCGAAGTCGAGGATCTCCCGAGCCGAGGTCGGGATCGGGAGGGCCGGCACGACACCCTCGATCTCCAGGAGGTCGTCGCCCCGGTTCGTGACCGTCACGCGCGTGCGCAGCAGGCCACTCGGTGTCAGTTCGATCGCCATGAGGAGAGCGATGCCGGTCTGGTCGTCGACCGCGGTCACCTCGACCAGCGCGGCGCCGTACTGCCGCACCTCGCCGGCCGGGAGGGCCGCACTGTCGACCTCGACCGAGGCCACGTCGAAGCGCGACGACCAGGCCGTCCCGGCGCGATGCGCGCGGAGGCCGGGGAGACCCGACCAGCCCGACGCGTGCTCGGGCAACAGGCTCGGCTCGTACGGCGCGTCCGATCCGTCGACGAGGTCGCCGCGCACGGTGGCTGCGGCCGCGGCCAGCCACTCGAGGTCGTCGGCATCGACGGCGGCACCCCAGTGCGCGATCGTCGGGAGGCGGGTGCCGTGCTGGACGAGGACGACGGAGACGCCGTCGCACTGCAGATGGACGACGCGGTGTTCGAACGTCGCTGAGAGGTCGGACATGGTTCCTCCGAAGCGGTCGGTGAAGCGGGTGTGACGGCCGGTGGGCCGAAGGTCAGGCTGAGTCCCGGACGACGAGCGTGGTGTCGAGCCAGCGCGGAGCGGTCGTCCGGCCGGCGATGAGCTCCATGACGAGTTCCGCGGCGACCCTGCCCATCTGCTCCAACGGCTGACGGACCGAGGTCAGCGGTGGCTCCGCGGTTGCCGCGACGACCGTGTCGTCGAATCCGACGAGCGCGATGTCGTCCGGGACCGTGCGTCCACTGGCCTCGAGGACGCGCATCGCGCCGACCGCCATGAGGTCGGAGCCCGCGAAGACGGCGTCGAGGTCCGGGTACCGGGAGAGCAACCGTGCCATGGCCGACGACCCGCTCGGCATGGTGAAGTCGCCTCGGGCGACCGCACGGGTGTCGAGGCCGCGTTCGGTGAGGACGTCCCGCCAGCCTCGGACACGGTCGCTGGACGCGGCCATGTCGGCGGGGCCCGAGATGACGCCGATCCGCGTGCGTCCGAGCGCGATCAGGTGTTCGGCCGCGAGCCGACCGCCGGCGTAGTTGTCGGAGTCGACGAAGGTGACGTCCTCCGTGTGCTCACCCATCGGGCGGCCGACGAAGACGATGGGGAGGTCCACCGAGGCGAGCGCCTGGGTGATGGTGCTGATCTCGTGCTGCAGGATCACCACCGCCCCGTCCACGTAGTGCGCCGCCAGGTAGGCGACGAGCGCGTCGAGTTGGCGCGGGTCGGCGAGGAAGAGCGCGGGCTGCTGGGCTGCCGACAGGAGCGCGGCGGTGGCGCCCTTCAGCGGTGCCGCGACGAACGATCCGGAGAACGGTTCGAGCTCGCCCGCCGCGAGGACGATCGCGACGGCGCCCGTCCTGCCTCCGGCGAGCGACCGGGCTGCGACGTTCGTGCGGTAGGCCAGTCTCGCGGCCGCTTCGCGCACGGCGACGACCATCGAGGCGTCGACCGTCGAGGCACCGGCGAGGACCCGCGACGCGGTCGCTCGGGAGACACCGGCCTCTCGGGCGACGTCGACCAGGGTCGGTTTGCGCATCCTCGCTCCTTTGCGATCGTCCACCTGGCGGTGGTCTGGCAACGAGCATCGCAGAATCCGAGAGAGCGGTCTCCGACTTGCGCAATATTGCCCTGGTGCCCTGGAACCCCGCTGCCTATGGTGATCACCACGCCCGAACGGTCCGGATGCTCCCCGATCCAGTCGACATCGGCGCGAGCCGGAGAGCGATCTCCGGCCGGTGACCGCAACGTAGCGCGACACCGCGGAACACGATCCCGCATAGGAGGGGGATTTCCAGTGAAATTCCGTCTTGCAGCAACAGCAACCGTCGCCGTCATGGTCGGCGCCCTGGTCACCGGTTGTTCCGGGTCCGGCGGCGGCGATGACAAGACCTTCCAGTTCTGGTCCTTCACGGGCATCAACCAGAAGGCCGATGTCGAGAAGTACAAGGAAGCGCACCCCGACATCACCGTCAAGCTCACCGAGGTCGGCAGCACGCAGGAGACCGCCCAGGCGCTCACCGCGGCGTTGGCCGGCGGCAAGGTCCCCGACCTGGTACTCATCCAGGGGGACGACATGCCCAACTTCGTCGCGAACCCGGACAACTTCGTCGACCTGAGCACGATGGGCGCCGACGACATCTCCGGGGACTACCTGCCGTGGGTCTGGGACCAGGCGGTGGCCCAGAACGACGCCGTCATCGGGGTGCCGACCGACGTGGGCGGGATGTCGATGGCGTACCGCGCGGACCTCTTCGAGGCCGCCGGCCTGCCGTCGGAACCGGACGCGGTCGCGGCACTCTGGCCCACCTGGGACGACTTCATCTCCGTCGGCCAGCAGTACGTCGCCGCCACCGGGAAGCCGTTCCTGGACAACGCCGGCACCTCGGTCTTCTTCCAGACCGTGAACCAGGTCGACGAGAAGTACTACACGCCCGAGGGTGAGCTCGTGTACGACACGAATCCGCAGGTGAAGGAGGCGTTCGACATCTCGATCAAGGCGATCGAGGCCGGCATCACCGCGAACGTCCCCGCCTTCTCCACCGGCTGGAGCACGGGCAAGACCAACGGCGCCTTCGCCGCGATGGCAGCTCCCTCCTGGATGCTGAAGAGCATCAAGACGGACGCGCCCGACACCTCGGGCCAGTGGCGCGTGACGACGGTGCCCAAGGTCGCCGGCAACTGGGGCGGCAGCTACCTCGCCATCCCGAAGCGCGCGGCGAACCCGGAGGCGGCGTGGGCCTACATCAAGGAGATGCAGTCACCCGAGTCGCAGCTGCAGAACTTCACCGACACCGGCGCCCTGCCCAGCACGGTCTCCGCGTACGAGTCCACGGCGATCGCCGACTACACCGACCCGTTCTTCGGCGACTCGAAGATCGGTGCCGTGCTCGGCAAGTCCTTGCAGGAGTTCAAGCCGTTCTTCAACGGTCCGGAGACGGCGACGATCGGCTCCGCGATGATCAACACCGTGACGGACGTCGAAGCCGGCAACACCCCACCGGACAAGGCCTGGGACGTCGCGATGAAGGCCGTGAAGGACGCCCTCGGCGGCTGACCCGACGACCCCGTCCACCCGTCCGCTCCGACCCGGGGCGTTCCGGCCGAGCAACACGCCGGAACGCCCCTGAAGGATCATCGTGACCACGCACATCGCCCCACCTCGGCTGCTGCCGAAACAGTCGCCACCCGGTATCGGGACGCGGATCCGCAACACCCTGCCGGAACGCTTCGCCCCCTACGTCTACATCGCCCCGTTCTTCCTGATCTTCGCCGTCTTCGGCCTGATCCCGCTCCTGTTCACCTTCGTGGTGTCCCTCTTCGACTGGAACCCGATCGGTCAGCAGACCTTCATCGGCTTCGACAACTTCACCAGGCTCGCGGCCGACCCACGGTTCTGGAACGCGATGCTCAACACCTTCGCGATCTTCATCATCTCCACGGTGCCGCAGCTGGTCATCGCCCTGGGCCTCGCCCATCTGCTGAACCACGTCCGCCTGCGCTTCGCCACCGGGTTCCGGATGGCGATGCTCGTGCCGTACATCACCTCGGTCGCCGCGACCACGATCGTGTTCGCCCAGCTGTTCGACCGTGACTACGGGCTCTTCAACTACCTCATCAGCTTCTTCGGCGGTGACCACGTCGACTTCCTCAACGACAAGGTCGGCTCGTGGTTCCTCGTCGCGCTCATGGTCGTCTGGCGGTGGACGGGCTACACGACGCTGCTCTACCTGGCGGCACTGCAGGCGATCCCTCGCGACGTGTACGAGGCGGCCGCCGTCGACGGTGCCGGTGGATGGAAGCAGTTCGTCTACATCACCATCCCGTCGTTGCGTCCCATCATCGTGTTCACGATCGTCACCTCGACGATCGGCGGGCTCCAGGTGTTCACCGAACCACTGCTGGTGAACCCGGCCACCGGCCTCACCTGCGGTGCGGCACGACAGTGTCAGACGCTCACGCTGTTCCTCTACGAGCAGGGCTTCGGTCAGTTCGAGTTCGGATACGGCTCGGCGATCGGCGTCGCGCTGTTCGTGATCGTCGTCCTCGTCGCCCTGCTGAACTTCTTCCTGTCCACCCGCACCCGAGGAGGACGCTGATGTCCGAGACGCTCAACTCCACCCAGCTGATGGCGAGCGCGACCTCCGCCGGCCGGAAACGGAACGGCGGCCGCATCGGTCGCATCCCCTGGTACACCTACGTCCTCCTCGTGTGCGCCGTCGTCGTGAGCATGTTCCCGCTGTACTTCATGTTCGTCGTCGCGACCACGGACTCGGCGACGGCGACCACCCTGCCACCGCGGCTGTACCCGGGCGACAACCTGTTCCACCTCGTGGGGCTCGTGCTCGAGACCGTGCCGTTCATCCAATCGATGATCAACAGTCTCATCGTCGCGCTGTCGATCGGCGTCGGATCGGCCCTGCTCTGCGCCCTGGCCGGGTTCGCCTTCGCGAAACTGGAGTTCCGCGGCCGCAACGCGCTGTTCATCCTCGTGGTCCTCACCATGACCGTGCCGACGCAGCTGAGTGTGATCCCGCAGTACCTGATCATCTCCGCGCTCGACTGGGTGGACACCCTGCAGGCACTCATCGTCCCCGGCCTCGCGAGCGCGTTCGGCATCTTCTGGATGCGTCAGCACATCTCGAGCTCCGTGAGCGACGAGCTGCTCCAGGCCGCGAGACTCGACGGTGCCAACACCTGGCAGATCTTCTGGCGGATCGTCTTCCCGGTCATCCGACCGGCGGCGTTCGTCCTGGGACTACTCGGCTTCGTCGGATCCTGGAACGACTTCCTCTGGCCGTTCATCGTCCTGAAGTCGCCCGAGATGTACACGGTCCAGATCGCGATCAAGGCCCTGCAGTCGCAGCGGTCGATCGACCTCGGCCTGGCGATGGCCGGGTCGTTCCTGGCCACCATCCCGCTGCTCATCGCGTTCATCTTCGTCGGCAAGCGCATGGTGACGGGGATCATGGACGGAGCGTTCAAGGGATGACCCTGCAACACGACGGCGTCACGCCGACCACGTCGGGCATCGTCCGCGGCTTCTGGAACGACCGACGGGCGTCACCCGACGAGCGGGCGCGAGCACTCCTCGATGAGATGACCCTCGAGGAGAAGGTCGGTCAGCTCGGTTCGGTCTGGTTCACCGACACGGCGGGCGACTTCGCGCCGAGCGTGGACGGCGCCGACGACCCGGCTGCGCCGACATCTGCGCCCACCGGCGACTTCACGGGCGGCCTCGGGCAGTTGACGCGCATCTTCGGGACCGAACCGGTGACGGTGGCCGAGGGCGTCGATCGCCTGCGGGAACGGCAACGGCAGGTCGTGGCCGGCAACCGGTTCGGCATCCCCGCGATCGCGCACGAGGAGTGTCTGACGGGGTTCGCCGCGTACGGTGCGACCGCCTTCCCGACGCCACTCGCCTGGGCCGCCTCCTTCGACGAGGAGCTCGTGGAGCGGATGGCGGAGGCGATCGGAGACGACCTCCGCTCGGTCGGGGTCCATCAGGGACTCGCCCCGGTCCTCGACGTCGTGCGCGACTACCGCTGGGGCCGCGTCGAGGAGACACTGGGGGAGGACCCCTACCTCGTCGGCCAGCTCGGCGCCGCGTACGTGCGTGGTCTCGAGCGGTCCGGGGTCGTGGCGACGCTCAAGCACTTCGCCGGCTACGCCGCGTCCCGAGGCGCGAAGAACCACGCCCCGGTGAGCATGGGGCGCCGCGAGCTCGCCGATGGCGTGCTTCCGCCGTTCGAGACGGCGATCCGGCTCGGGGGAGCGCGAAGCGTGATGAACGCCTACACCGATCTCGACGGCGTCCCCGCCGGTGCCAGTGTCGAATTGCTCACCGACATCCTGCGCGACGACTGGGGTTTCGACGGCACCGTCGTCGCCGACTATTGGGCGATCCCGTTCCTCGCGACCATGCACCACGTCGCGAGCAGTGCGGCGGAAGCCGGCGCGCTCGCCCTCACCGCCGGGATCGACGTCGAGCTCCCGGAGACCGCCGGCTACGGCGCCGGCCTCGTCAGGCTCGTCCAGGACGGGGCGCTCGACGGGCGGCTGGTCGACCGAGCCGTGCTCCAGCACTTGCGGCAGAAGATCGAGCTCGGCCTGCTCGACGGGGGCCCGCTCGTGCCGGAGCACGCCGCATCGACCGATCTCGACAGCCCCGGCAACCGAGCCATCGCGACGCGTCTGGCCGAGGAGTCGATCGTCCTCCTCAGGAACCGCACAGTTCTCCCGCTCCGGACCACCGCGCGCATCGCCGTTATCGGGCCGGCGGCCGACCAGTTCCGCAGTCTCGTGGGCTGCTACGCGTTCCCCAACCACGTCCTGTCGAAGCATCCCGGGCACGATCTCGGAATCACCATCCCGACGATCCTGGACGCGGTGCGTACCGAGTTCCCCACGGCGGACATCGTCGTCGAACCGGGATGCAGCATCACCGAGATCGGTCAGGAGGACGTTCCGGCCGCCGTCGAGGCCGCCCGTGCGGCCGACGTCGTCGTACTGGCCGTGGGTGACATCGCGGGCCTGTTCGGCGATGGCACCTCGGGAGAAGGCTGCGACGCCGAGGACCTGCGCCTCCCAGGGGGTCAGCACGATCTCGTGCTCGCCGTCCTCGCGACCGGGACGCCCGTCGTCCTGACCGTGCTGTCCGGGCGACCCTACGCGCTGGGGGACTACGACCGGGCCGATGCACTGGTCCAGGCGTTCTTCCCCGGCCAGGAGGGCGCGGCGGCCGTCGCGGGGCTGCTGTCCGGCCGGGTGCAGCCGAGCGGTCGGCTCCCCGTGCAGATCCCTCGCTCACCGGCCATGCCGGGCACGTACCTGCAACCGCCGCTCGGTCTGGCCTCCCGCGGGATCAGCGTGCTCGACCCCACGCCGCTCTTCCCGTTCGGTCACGGCCTCACCGCCGGGGACGTCCGCTACCGCTCGCTCACGAGCGCGACGGGCCTCGCCGTCGACGGTGAGGTCCTCGTCGACGTCACGGTCGAGAACGTGGGTGTCGAGGACGCCGTCGAGGTGATCCAGCTCTACGGCACGGATCCGGTCGCCTCCGTCGTGCGTCCCTCGGTCGAGCTGCTCGCGTTCGCACGCCTCACGGTCGCTGCCGGGACGTCGACAACCGTGCGTTTCTCGGTGTCGGCCGACCGCTTGTCCTTCACCGGGGTCGACGGCCGTCGGGTGGTCGAACCGGGTACGTACGTGCTGTCCGCAGGTCCATCGGCCCTGGACCGTCAGCTCACCCACACGATCGAGGTGACCGGCAACCGGCGGGAGCTGGTCGGGCCGCGCGAGCTCCGCGTGGACTGGCTGCGTGTCGACGCGGTCGCGAGGAAGGCCTGACCATGCCGTTCGTCCCGATCTCCCAGGTCACCCTCACGGGTGGGCCCCTGTTCCGGGCGCAGGAGGCCGACCGCGCCTACCTGCGAGCCCTCGAACCCGATCGCCTGCTCGCCCCGTTCCTCCGTGAGGCGGGTCTCGAGCCCCGGGCGCCGTCATACGACGACTGGGAGGTGCGCGGACTCGATGGCCACACCGCCGGACACTACCTCTCGGCCTGCTCCCTGATGGTCGCCTCGACCGGGGACGACGTCCTGCGCTCCCGACTGGAGTACACGGTCGCCGAACTGGCCCGCGCACAGGATCATCTGGGGACCGGATACGTCGGTGGAGTCCCTCGGAGTGCCGAGCTCTGGGCCGAGGTCGCAGCGGGGATCACCGAATCGACGTTCCGCGCCGGCCGCTGGGTGCCCTGGTACAACCTGCACAAGCTGTACGCCGGTCTCATCGACGCGGCCCGATTGACCGGGAACCAGGTGGCACGCGACGTCGTCCTGCGCCTCGCCGCGTGGTGGGAGGAGCTCGCTGCCGGGATCGACGACGAGCATTTCCAGCTCATGCTCGAGACCGAGATCGGCGGGATGAACGAGGCGTACGTCGACCTCTTCGACCTCACGGGCGATCCCCGCCATCTCGCGATGGCAGCCCGCTTCACGTCGACCGCCCTCAGCGAACCGCTGTCGCGTCGTTCTGACGAATTGACCGGCCTGCACGCCAACACCCGCATCCCGCAGTTCGTCGGGTTCGCCGCCCTCGCCGCTCGGAGTGCTGATCCGGCGCTCGCCCGCGCGGCCCGGTTCGCCTGGGAGACGATCCTGACGCGGCGCACGGTCGCGATCGGCGGCAACAGTGTCCGGGAGCACTTCCATGCCATCGACGACTTCACCCCGATGACCGAGGACCGGGAGGGCCCGGAGACCTGCAACAGCTACAACCTCATCAAGCTGGGCCGACGGCTCAGCGCCGACGAATCCGACCCGGCGATCGCCGACGCGCTCGAACGGATCCTCTTCAACCACCTCCTGTCATCGCAGCACCCCGAGCACGGTGGGCTCGTCTACTTCACCTCGATGCGACCCGACCACTACCGCGTCTACTCCTCGCCGGAGCACAGCTTCTGGTGCTGCGTCGGGACCGGACTGGAGAGCCACGCGAAACACGGTGAGTCGCTGTACCGGTTCGACGACGACACGGTGTCGGTCGAGCTCTTCGCGCCCTCCGTCGTGCGGATCCCGGCACTCGGTCTCGAGCTGGAGCAACGGACGGCCTTCCCGTCCGACGGCGTGGTCGGACTCACCCTCGGGCTCACCTGCCCGCGGCGGTTCCGGCTCCGCGTCCGGGTCCCCGGGTGGAGTGATCCGACACCCGAGGTGTTCCTCAACGGCGCTCCGGTGACCGCCGGACTCGAACGCGCCCATCTCGTCCTGGATCGTGAGTGGAGCGACGGCGACACCGTGTCGTTCGAGCTCCCCATGGGCGGTCGTGCGGAACCGTACCCGGACGGCTCGGACTGGACCTCGCTCCTCTGGGGTCCGTCCGTCCTGGCCGCCCGTGGCGAGTCGCTGCCGACCGACGTGGTGCTGGCCGGCCGCGCCCATGCCCCACACACGGCGGTCGGCCCGCTCAGCCCGCTCGCCTCGGCACCGATCGTCCCGCGGTCGGCCGTGCCCCACCGGGACGCCGACGGGCGACTCCGGATCGACTCCGACCGAGGACCGATCCCGCTGGAACCGTTCGCAGGTCTGCACGACGCGCGGTACACCGTCACGTTCCCCGTGGCGTCGACGGCGGACGAGGACGCCGTCGCTCGGCGCCGCACCGCCTTGGTCGAGCGGGACCGACGTGCCGCGAGCATCGACGGACGGACGGTCGACCGGGTCGCTCTGGGCGAGCAGCAGCCCGAGGCGGATCACGGGTTCGAAGGGGTGGCCAGCGCCAGCGGCGCGGTGGGTGGTATCCGCTGGCGGAGCACGGCCGATCGTCTGTCCGTGACGCTCGTCGACCCGCATCTCCTCGGCCGGGTCGTCAGAGTGACCTGGCTGCACGACCAGGCGGGCCACGGTTTCAACCTGGAGATCGACGGCACCCCGGTCGCTCCGCAGGAGGGCGGGCGAGACGACGACCTGGAGTGGGCGGAGTACCCGCTGACGCCCACCAGCGCCGGGTGGGGTGTCCGGCGGTTCGCGCTCGTCGCGCAGCCGGATCACGAGACCCCGCGGTGCACCGAGCTCCGCGTGCTGATCGCCGAAGGCGCATGACCACCGGTGCCGATGCGCACGGCACCTCGGGATGCGGGACCATGGAGCCATGACGACGACGCCGGAGCAGGACGACCTCAGCGTGACGCTCGCGGACGTCGCCGCGAGGTCGGGGTGCTCGGTGTCGCTCGTCTCCCGGGTGCTCGCCGGGAAGCGCCATGCATCCCCGGACACCCGCGACCGCATCCTCGCTGCAGCGCACGACCTCGGCTACGACCGCGCAGCACAACGTCGCGGCCGACCTCGCTCGGTCCCGCGCCTGCTCGACCTGGCGATGAGTCAGTGGGACGACCCCTGGGCGAACACGGTCGTGACGAGTGTGCGGCGGGCGGCCGCTGCGGCGAACTACGACCTGGTGCTCACGCCGGAGAGCGAGTCGATGGTCGACGACTGGCCCAGTCGGGCACGTGCGCGGGGATCGGCCGGTGTCGTCGTGTGCCTCATCCGTCCCAACGTCTCCCAGCTCGACATCCTCGCCTCGGCCAACATCCCCGTCGCGCTCCTCGATCCGCGTGCGGAGCCGGCGCGGAGTCTGCCGAGCGTCGGGTCCACCGACTGGCAGGGCGGCTTCGACGCGGGTCGGCATCTCGCCCGGCGGGGGACACGGCGGTTCCTCATCATCACCGGCCGGCCGAAGTACCGGTTCGGTCGTGCGCGAGAGGCCGGTTTCCGAGCGGCGGTCGAACGGCACGCCGACGGAGCGACGGTCGAGGAGATCTCGTCGCCGTGGTCCTCGGAGAGTGCGTTCGTCTCCGTGCGCAAGCTGCTCAGGCAGGGCGGGCTCCCGATCGGCGTCTTCAGCTGCAATGACGAGATGGCCTACGGCGTCTACCGCGCCGCTGAGGAGCTGCAGCTCCGCATCCCCGACGACATCCGGGTCGTCGGCTTCGACGATCTCCCGCAGTCCAGGTTGATGCCGCCGCCGATGACGACCGTGCGACAGCCGATGCGCGCGATGGCCGCGCGTGCGGTCCAGCTCGTCCTCGAGACTGAGCCCGGGACGGATCCAGGGGATCGGGCGGAGTTCCCGACCGAACTCATCGTCCGCGCGTCGAGCTGACGCGGACGCGGGAGAATGGTCGCCATGACGGGATCATCGGACACCGACGAGGTGTCGACGGAGCACTCGAGCGTGTCGACGTGGATGCAGGCGCTCGGCACGGCGACCGGGAACCCCGGCGGCGGGGCCGCATCCGGACTCATGCTGGCGATCGCCGCCGGCCTCACCGCGATGGTCGCCGGCTACACCCGAGCCACGCATGCCACCGAGGACGCGAGCGGGCGGGACGCGGCCGAGGCCGAGGCCGAGGCGGCGATCGCCGCACTCCGCGCTCGCGCTGAGGCACGCTCCGAGCTGGCGCTGCGTCTGGCCGACGAGGACGCCCATGCCTCGCGAGCGTTCGGCAGTGCCTTCCATCTGCCGACCGGCGTCGAACGCGACGAGGCGATCCGTGCTGCGTCCATCGAGGCGGCCGCGGCCTCGGCACGCCTGGGCGAGCATGCCGTCGACGCGATCGACGATCTCGCGTGGCTGACCGAGCACGGCAACCCGGCGCTGATCGCCGACGTGGCGGTGGCGATCGGCGCACTCCGCGCCGCGATCACGGGAGCGCGGACCAACGTCAGCTTCGATCTCGGTTCGGTCCGCAGCGCACACGCCTCCCTCGAGGAGGTCCGCGCCGATGAGCCGCGCCTGTGGGAACTGGTCCCCGTGTTCGACCGCGCCCTCGAGCGGATCGACCGGCTCGCGGTATCGATCGACTCCGAGGCCGCTCCCACCGACGCGGCGTCGTAGCCGGTGGTCAGCGCCCGCCGGGGCGCGCAGCCGGGCCGCTCGGAACCCGGACGATCAGGGCATGGTGCAGGTTCGTCAGCGAGACCGAGATCACCGAACCGTGCGAGTCGCCGTCCAGTTGGATCTCCTGCGGCTCCTCGAGTCTGAGGTGCATCGTCCGCGCCTGTGCATAGCTGATCGCGCGTGCCTTGGGCGAGAATCGTCCGACCAACCGGCCGAACCGCGTGCGGTGCAGCATCCGGTTGAACGTCAGGCGGTAGCCGATGTTCCCCCAACCCGGACCCTTGCCAGGGCGCAACATGACGGCATCGAGCAGGCCGTCATCCACGACGGCCTCGGGGAGCAGCAGGACCCCACCGGTGAGCGTGCCGGAGTTGCCGACGATGATCGTGTGCGCTCGCGCAGCCGCCTCGGGGCGGTCGTCGAGTCGATAGTGCAGGTCGAACTGCCGGTTCCCGATGATGCTCCGCGCGATCGGATCGGAGTAGGCGAGCCAGCCGATCCGTCGCTTCAGCCGCTCGTTGGTGTGGCCGGCCATGTGCGCGTCGAGGCCGATGCCGGCCATGACGAGGAAGACCTCGTCCCGGTTCGTGCCGTCGCTGCGCCCGAGACTGACCTGCCCGACGTCGACCACCTGGTCACGCCCTGAGCAGGCGATCTCGACAGACCGTTTGAGGTCGCCCAACGGCAGGCCGAGCGCTCGGGCGAAGAGGTTCCCCGTTCCGGCCGGGACCAGCCCGAGGGGGATGCCGGTGGATGCGATGGCCTCGGCGGCGACCCGCAGTGTCCCATCGCCTCCCGCGACCAGGATGACCGAGGGTGCCGAGGCGATCGCGGCCGCGGACGCACCCCGGCCGTCGTCGTCGGCGCTCGTCTCGTGCCAGGTGGAGGGTGCCAGTCCGTGCGTCGATTCAGCGGCGGCGACGGCCGAGCGGAGGACCTTGATGTCGACCTTGGAGGGGTTGACGACGACGGCTGCGCGTCGACGTCCGCGTTCGGCTGGTGCATCGTTCACAGCGTCAAGGATAGGAGGCACCGGCTCGGAACCAGCGGTGGACGCGAGCCGTGCCGCGGGTTCGTGAGACGCTTGCCCCATGGACCTCGAGGTGTCGCCCGGACTGACGATCCCAGCAGCCGAGCTGCAGTGGCGTTTCTCCCGGTCGTCCGGCCCGGGCGGACAGCACGTCAACACCTCCGACAGCCGTGTCCAATTGACGTGGAGTGTGGCCGAGTCGACCGTCCTCACCGACGAGCAACGAGACCGACTGCTCGAGCGGCTCGGCGCCCGGCTGGTCGGCGGTGCCATCACCGTGACGGTCTCCCGCGAGCGATCGCAGCTCCGGAACCGCGAACTCGCACTCGAAGCGCTCGCGACACGCATCAGGTCGGCCCTCGCGCCGCCGGCGCCGACGCGCCGACCCACGCGTCCGACCCGCGGATCGGCGCGACGCCACCTCGCCGCGAAACAGCAGCGGAGCGCCACCAAACAGCAACGGCGACGTCCCTCCGACGACTAGCGGGTCACGACGTCGCCGCCCGCAAGGGCGTGCGTCGGACGGTCCGGTCCATTAGCGTTCCCGGAGAGCGCACCCGTCGACGCCGTCGTCGTGCGCGAACGGAGGAACACCATGCGCATCGTCGTCATCGGCGGGACCGGCCACATCGGCACCTTCCTCGTCCCGCGACTCGTCCGGGCCGGCCACGAGGTCGTGAGCGTGAGCCGCGGCGATCGTTCGCCGTACACGGACGCGCCCGAGTGGGACCAGGTCGAGCGGATCCGGGCCGATCGGGAGGCCGAGGACCGGGACGGTGTCTTCGCGCGACGCATCGCGGACCTCGGCCCGGACGTCGTCATCGACCTGGTCTGCTTCACAGTCGCCTCGGCGACGGCGCTCGTCGAAGGACTGCGCGGCAACACGGGTCAGCTGCTCCACTGCGGATCGATCTGGCGCTACGGTCCCAGCGCGTCCGTCCCCATCGTCGAGGGCTCCGGGACGGCGCCGTTCGGCGACTACGGCGTCCAGAAGGACCAGATCGCCCGGCTGCTCCAGCAGGAGACCGCCGACGGAGGACTGGTGACGACCTCCCTGCATCCCGGGCACATCGTCGGACCGGGGTGGGCGCCCATCAACCCGCTGGGCAACCTCGACCTCGGGGTCTGGCGGACCCTCGCGCTCGGTGCACCGCTGCGCATCCCCGGGCTCGGTGCCGAGCTGCTGCACCACGTGCACGCCGACGACGTCGCGCAGGCGTTCGAGCTCGCCGTCGCGAACCGGGATCGTGTCGCCGGCGAGGACCTCAACGTGACCTCGGCCGCCGCGGTGACCGTCCGCGGCTACGCGGACGTCGTCGCCGGCTGGTTCGGACACTCGGCCGAGCTCGAGTCGGTGACCTGGGAGCATTTCCGAGCCGAGACACCGACGGAGCACGCCGACACCACCTGGGAGCACCTGGTACGGAGCCACTGCGCGTCGATCGACAAGGCACGGTCGCTGCTCGGATACGAACCCGCCTACACCTCGACGGAGGCGGTCCTCGAGTCCGTCCGGTCGCTCGTCGCCCGCGGGGAGTTGGACCTGCCCGAACCACGTGCAGCGCTGCAGACGAGCCGCTGACGACGCGATCCTTCAGGGGGCCTGCAACGAGCTCCGGAGTCCGTGCGGTGCGTCGACCTTCGGACGCTGAAGGATCCCGCGGCGTCGGAGGATCGGCACGAGTTCGTCGAGCATGCGGTGCACGGTCACCGGATGGAGGTCGGCCGAGAAGATGAACCCGTCGTTGTCCGCCTCGCTGCCGGCGCGTTCGATGTGGTCGGCCACCTCCGCTGCCGTGCCGACGACACCGCTGCCGTCGGTGATCCGCCCGAGTCGTGCCTTGGGCACGAGCAGCTCCCGGAGCGTCGCCGCCGCGAAGGACTCGTACGGTCCGCGTAACGCGTCGAGGCTGCCGCGCGACACGTGGTCGCCGAAGACGGCCGGGTCCACCGGTCGGTCGAGGTCGAGCGCGGTGAGGTCCGTCTCCAGGTCGCTCGACCACGCGAGTGCGACGGAGCGCAGCGTCTCATCGTCCGGCTGTTCCGAGGCGGCGACGAGTCGATCGGCCTCGGCGCTGCTCGACACGATGACGGGCTTGAACACGAACAGGATCGCGGGAGGGGTGTCCCGACCGACGGCAGCAGACGCGTCGAGGACCCGTCTCCGGTACGCACGGAGGCTCGCGATGTCGAGCGGTGCGAGGGCGAGCTGGACGTCCGACTGTCGTCCGGTGAAGGCGAGCCCTCGCGGCGAGGAGCCCGGCGACACGATGACGGGCTCCCCACCGGAGTCCTCGTCGAAGGGGAGGGCGTTGAGCGGCCCGTCGAAGTCGTAGTGTGCGCCGCGATGCTCGACGCGGTCGAGGTGGCGGCCGTCGGCGAAGCGTCCGGAGGCGGTGTCGCCCACGTACGCGCCGGGTCGCCAGCTCCGCCAGAGCGCGCGCACGCCGTCCAGCCACTCCTCCGCCCGCTCGTAGGCGATGTCGTGCGGCACGACCGGCTCGCCGAAGTGACGGCTGCTGCCGACGTCGGTCACCACGTTCACCCCGAACCGTCCGCGGCTGAGGTGCTGCAGGGTCGCGAACTGCCGTGCCGCCTGGTACGGCGGCAGTTGCAACGGGTTCACGGTCGGGATGATGCCGATGCGCTCCGTCACCGCGAAGAGGAACGGGGCGAGGCTCAGCGGGTCGTGCTTCGGCCCGCCGTAGGCGCCGCGGATGCGGAGGTCGAGCGTCTCGGGGTTCCCCAGTGACAGGGCGTCCTCGATGATCAGGAGGTCCAGGCCCGCCTGCTCGAGCTCGCGCACGGCCTGCTGGTAGAGGGCGGGTTCCTGCCAGCGGTAGTCCCAGTCGAGGTACGGATGCCCCCAACCGTGCGGACCGAACCCACGTGACAGGAACCAGCCGAAGCGTTGCCGGGCGCTCACGCGGCGACCGCCTCGTCCGCCGTGACGCTCGCGCCGGTGCTCGTCGACGGTTCCCGGACCGGGAGCGCGTCGAACGCCGAGGCGAGATCCGCGATGAGGTCGGCGACGTCTTCGATGCCGACGGAGATCCGCACGAGTCCTTGGCTGATGCCGCTCGCCGCGAGCTGCTCGGCCGAACGCTGGGCGTGCGTGGTCGAGGCCGGGTGGAGGATCAGCGACCGGACGTCGCCGAGGTTCGTCATCCGCGTGAACAGGCCGACGTGGTCGATGACCGTCCGCGCTGCGTCCCGTCCGCCGTGCAGGGTGAACGAGAACACCGATCCCTGTCCATCCGGCAGATACCGGTCCGCCAGGCCTCGGAACGGACTGTCGCTGAGTCCCGAGTAGTCGACCGAGGCCACTTCGGTTCGGCCCGCCAGCCAGGTCGCGAGGGCGAGGGCGTTCTCGCTCTGCCGTTGGACGCGGAGTGACAGCGTCTCGATGCCCTGTGCGATGAGGAACGCGTTGAACGGCGACGGCGTCGGGCCGAGACGCAGCGCGACCGATGTCCGTGCGTAGGCGGCCAGCGCTGCACGCCCGTCCGCCTCGACGTGGCTGAGCCCGCCGAGCGCGGCGAGCGGCGAGGTGAGGTGTCGGTAGCGGTCTGCGCGAGCGGCCCAGTCGAACGTGCCGCCGTCGACGACGACCCCGCCCAGCACGGTGCCGTGGCCCGCCAGGAACTTGCTGGCCGAGTGGACGACGATGTCGGCGCCGTGCTCGATGGGACGCAGGAGGTAGGGCGTGGCGAAGGTGTTGTCGACGACGAGCGGGACCCCGTGCGCATGGGCAACGTCGGCGACGAGACGGAGATCCGTGAGGTCGTTGCGTGGGTTCGGGATGGATTCGACGAAGATCGCGCGCGTCTCGGGTCGGATGGCACGCGCCCAGGCGTCGGCGTCGAGCGGATCGGCGACCTCGCTCGTGGTGATCCCCAGCCGACCGAAGTTCTCCGTGAAGAGGCTGCGCGAGCCCTCGTACAGGCTCGGCGCGGTGAGCAGGTGGTCGCCGGCCTCGAGCAGGGAGAGCAGGGCGACGCCGACGGCCGCCTGTCCGGAGCCGAGGAGCAGCGCGTCCACACCACCCTCCAACGCGGCGAGACGGCGCTCGACGGCATCGATCGTCGGATTGCCGACCCGGCTGTAGCTGTATCCACCAGGGTCCGGTCCGAACCGCCGCTCCGCCTCGTCGAAGTCCGTGAACACGAACCCGGCACTCGCGTAGATCGGCAGAGCCCGGGGTTGGAGCGGCGCATCGGGTGCGCCACCGGCGTGCAGCTGTCGGGTGCTGAAGCCCCCTCGGTTCCGCTCATGCATCGCCTCGTCCTCTCCGTCAGCTCGGCCGTCGTCGACGCCCCGGCGTCGGTGACAGGCACTCTACGGTCGGGATCGGGGCGGGCGCAGGTGACGACGACATGCGCGGACACAATCGGCCGGCGACGCAGCCGTCGGGGGAGGCCCCGTACCCTGGAGAGGCGTCGGCCGCGGACACGGTGCCGGCGCCGACGGATCGGACGAGGGGGAACCGTGAAAGCACTCATCGCATCGGGGAGCGGTCGGTATGCGGATCCGTGGCACCCGTACGCGCGCACGAGCCCGCTCATCGCGGAGGTCCTGGAGACGGCCGGCTTCGCGGTCGAGATCGACGAGGACGTCGATCGTGCGATGACGCGACTCGAGGGCGTGGAGCTCCTGGTGGTCAACGCCGGCGACCCGTGGCGGTCCGAGGATCAGGGCCGAGCGCCCGCGGCCGCGATCGACGGTTTCGCGGAGGCACTCGGTCGGGGGATCGGTGTCCTCGCGATGCACGCGGCGCTCGCCTCACTCCGCGACTACCCGGACTGGGCGCCGACGATCGGGGCGCTCTGGCTACCCGGTGTGTCCTGGCATCCGCCGATGGGCCCGACCGTCGTCCGCGGCCTGGCATCGCCCGACGGCGGAGCGCTCGGCGACATCCCGGTGGACGACGAACAGTACCTGCGGCTGCAACCCGTCGGTCGGAGCACCACCGTCGCCGAGCACGACGTCGACGGCGAGCGGTTCCCTGCGGTGTGGGTCCGCGAGGTGGGGCCCTCGCGCGTCGCCGTCGACGCACTCGGACACGACGAGCAGTCCTACGCCTCGGCGGAGCACCGTGCGCTGCTCGCGACGCTGGCACGGTGGGTGGCCCGGGCGCCGTCTGCGTGATCCGTCACGGATCCTCGATCGGCTTCGTCTGTGTCGCGACCCTCGTCGGCGCAAGCCCCCGTCGAACGGGAGTCGCGCCTCGTGACCGGGTCTATGCTCCTGTTCGGGGCTGCGAGCGACCATGACGGCCGGATGCGGCCCGCGTCAGGAATCGGAACCTCGAGAAAGCCGCACCACGTGTCACAGGACCTCATGTCACCCGAGAACAACGTCCAGCGCATCATGCGCACCGGAACCGTCTGGTTCGGCGTCGCGGTCGGGAGCACCGCGATCGTCCTCGGGCTCCTCCTCAGCTCAGGTTGGCGACCGGCGGTCCTCGCCGAGGGACTCCGCGTGGTCTGGTGGTGCTGCTCGGTCATCGTGGGTTTGAGCATCGGTCTGCTGGGTTGGTCCGGCTGTCCGATCCTGGAGGTGGACGTCCCGACGGCGTCCCGGAACAAGTCGCTGACCATGCAGCTCGGAACGATGCTCTTCATCCTCGGGAGCATCGGCGCCATGTTCACCGTGCTGGCCGGCTCGCCGAGCTGACACCCGCGGCGCGGGCACGTCCAGCTCCTGCGGCGTCGTCGCGTCGGAACGGCGTCGTAGAGTCGATGCATGGCCAGATCCTCAGCACCGCTCCGCAGACTCGGGTTCCTCACGATGGGCCTGTTCGACCCCGAGGAGCCGGCGGCCGGGCACGAGGCGACCCTGCAGCTCATCGAGCTCGGTGAACGCCTGGGGTTCGACAGCGCCTGGCTGCGGCACCGGCACCTGCAGTTCGGCATCTCCTCGCCGGTCGCCGTCCTCGCGGCGGCGACGCAGCGCACGAAGCGCATCGCGCTCGGTACCGCGGTCACACCGCTCGGCGCGGAGAACCCCTTCCGGCTCGCGGAGGATCTGGGCACGGTCGACGTCCTCTCGGGAGGCAGAGTGCTTCCCGGCTTCAGCACCGGGGAGCCGATGCGGTTCGACGCGTTCAAGCACGCGATCTATCCGTCGACGCTCGACCAGGAGGACCTCGGCTACGACCGCGTCCTGCGCCTCCGCTCCTTCATCCGTGGCGACGTCGTCAGCGACGCCGCCGGTCGTGAGGGCCAGGAGGACTACTCCTCACGGGTCGAGCCGCATGCCGACGGTCTGGCGGAGCGGCTCTGGTACGGAGCCGGCAGCCTGCGGTCGGCCGGTTGGGCCGGTGAGCACTCCTTCAACCTGCTCACGAGCAGCGTCATCGCCGCCGAGGACGGCACGACGGACTTCGCCGCGAACCAGGCCGCCCAGGTGCGTCGGTTCCGAGAACTCCACCCGGCGGGTGAGCGGGCCCGCGTGTCACAGGGGCTCGTGGTCATCCCGACGGACTCCGCGACCGCGTCCCAACGCGCCCGGTACCACGAGTACGTCGACTCGAGACGGCACCGCGTCGGCGTCGCCCATGGGCCGCGGCGGATGCTCTTCGCGGAGGACCTCGTCGGCAGCAGTGCGGAGATCGCGGAGCGGCTGCACGAGCACGCCGGATTCCAGGAGGTCGACGAGGTCGCCTTCGCCCTCCCGTTCACGCTCGAACCGGACGACTACACGCAGCTGCTCACCGACATCGCCGGCGCGCTCGGGCCAGCCCTCGGCTGGCGACCGGCCACGGACGGGGAGTCCCGTCCGGCCTGAGCGGACCGGTCGGAGACGGCTTCCGGTCGCGCGTACAGTGCAGGTATGACGCAGCACGGGTTCAGACGGTACGTGGCCATCGGCGACAGCTTCAGTGAGGGCTACGGGGATCTCCGGGAGGACGGCACCCTCCGCGGATGGGCCGACTTCGTGGCCCTCGGCCTCGCCCGGGCGTCCACGGAGACCGTCAGCTACGCGAACCTCGCCATCCGCGGGCGGAAGCTCCTGCCGATCCTCGACGAACAACTCGACCGTGCGATCGCGATGGGTCCGGACCTCGTCAGCTTCAACGGCGGCGGCAACGACATCATGCGCCCGCGGGTGTCGATCGACGGCGTCGCCGACCGCTTGGACGGTGCGGTCGAACGCCTGCGCGCCGGTGGAGCCCACGTGCTGCTGTTGAGCGGGGCGAACCCTTCCGCTCACATCCCGATGGGTTCGCTCCTCGCCCGCCGCGGCGAGCAGCTGGCCCAGGCCGTGCGGGTGCGGTATCCGCGTGACGGGGTGACCTTCGTCGACAACTGGGCTGATCGGACGCTCGCCGACCTCCGGTACTGGTCGGTGGACCGCCTGCATCTCAACGCCCTCGGCCATGCCCGGGTGGCGAGCAACGTGCTGACGGCGCTCGACGTGCCGGTCCCGGAGGAGTGGGGGATCGACGACGTCGCTGCGGCGCCGCCCGGTCCGCGTCAACGTCGCACCGCGGCCTACTACCGCGAGCACGTGCTGCCCTGGATCGGGCGCCGCCTGACCGGACGTTCCTCCGGCGACGGCCGCGAACCGAAGATCGCCCAGCTGCAGCCGGTCGACACCCGCGGCTGACCGGCACCGGTCAGCCGCGTATCGTCAGCCGACGCGGACGAGCGTGCGCTGCCAACCGGAGGATCCGTTGGGAGCGATCGGCGCCTGCTCCTCGATCTGGAGGTTCCCGGCCTTGTCGGTCGCACGGACGGCGACGTAGTGCGTACCGGCGGTCGCCTCCCAGTCCATCCACCACTGCACCCAGGTGTCGTCGTTGATGGCGGTCGTGAGGTTGACGCTCTGCCAGTCGCCGTTGTCGATGCTGACCTCGACCTTGGCGATGCCGACGGTCTGGGCCCAGGCGACACCCGCGATCTTCGCCGGTCCGGCCGGCAGCTGCTTGTCGATCCGGGGCGTGTCGATCCGCGAGGAGAGTTTGATCGGCGCTTTCGCATCGTATCCGCGCGGGGTCCAGTAGGCCTCGTCCTTGTCGAAGGTCGTGACCGTGAGCTTCGTCAGCCACTTGGTCGCCGACACGTAGCCGTAGAGGCCCGGGACGACCATGCGCACGGGGAAACCGTGTTCCAGCGGTAGCGGCTCGCCGTTCATCGCCACGGCGAGGATCGCGTCCAGGTTCGGATCGGTCAGCGACTCGATCGGTGTGCTCGCCGTGAACCCGTCGACGCTCGTGGACAGGACCATGTCGGCCTTCGAGTCGGGCATCGCCCGCTTGAGGACGTCGCGCACGGGGATACCGAGCCATTTCGCGTTGCCCAGGAGGTTGCCGCCCACCTCGTTCGAGACGCAGGTCATGGTGATGACGTATTCGTCGAGCCCCATGGCGAGGAGCTCCTCGAAGGTGATCTGCACCTGCTCGCCGACCATGCCGTCGATCGTGAGCGTCCAGGTGGCCGGGTCGACCGTCGGCACGGTCAGCGCGGTGTCGACGCGGTAGAACTTGTCGTTCGGTGTGAAGAGCGGGCTGAGGCCGTCGACGTCCGCCTCGGCTCCGTCGGGGATCGTGACGGTCGACTTCGGCGCAGGGAGCTTGAGGGCGTCGCGGACGGCCGTGATCGACGAGGTGGTGACGTTCACGAGGCGTGCGCCCACCCCGACGACGACGGCACCGGCCGCCGCGATGCCGGCCACGCGGAAGAAGCCTCGGCGGTCGAACGCCGCGCGCTCGTCGTCCGAACCGTTCGCGGCTCGCTTCGGCAGGCGACGACTCAGGAGGATGAGGATCACGACGCCGGCCGCGAGACCGAGGATCACGGGGACGACGGCGAGCGGAGTGGCACCGGCGCGGGTGACGGTCGTCGCGCCGGCGAAGACGCCGGCCGCGATGAGGACCACGACACCGAGCGGTGGACGGATCTGCTGCAGGACCCCGGCGATCGCCGCGGCGATCACGACGGCGACCCCGAGGCTCACGAGGAGGAAGATCTTGTCGTTGCCACCGAAGGTCTCGATCGCGAACTCCTTCGCCCACCGCGGGACGATGTCGATGACGAACGATCCGACGGTGAGGAGAGGACTGCTGCCTCGGGCGAACAACAGCGCCGCCAGCTCGGCGATCGCGAGGAACACCGCTGCTGCGACGATTCCGGACAGTGCTGCCGCGAACCAGACGAGACGTCGTCCGCTCCGCGTGGTGCCGGTCTGGTGCTTCGATGGCATGTTCTTCTCCCTGATCGTGGCTCGACAGGAGTTCGGAGCACTGCCCGGATCAGACGGGTCGGATCCGTCGTCCGCCCGTCGTCTCGGCGTTCAGGCCGTCGAGACGGCCAGCCGCAGTCCCGTCTCGGACGCCAGCCGGAGGGCCTCGGCGAACTCCTGCTCGCTCCGTTCGAGCTGCGCTGCGAGCGCCGGATCACGGTCGGCGAGGGTCAGACTCGTCGTGATGACGTGGACGTCCATGCCGAGCGCTCCGCCGAACAACGTCCGCAGCGCCGGCACCTCGTGATCCCAACCCTCGGTCGGGCTGCCCGCGTCGTAGGCGACCCCACGGCTGGTGGCGATGACGACCGGCCGGCCGGTGAGCGCTCCCGTGTCCGCGGAGGTGACACCAGGAACGTGGATGTGGTCGATCCATGCTTTGAGTGACGACGGGATCGAGAAGTTGTAGAGCGGCGCGCCGATCACGACGATGTCGGCGCCGAGCAGCTCGTCGAGCAGGACGCGCTGGAGCGTCTCGGCCTCGGCGGGCGGGTTCGCACCGGGGCGGCGGTCGGCCGGCGCCCAGTGGAGACTCGCGTCGGCGAGGTGGGGGACCGGATCCAGGTGCAGGTCGCGACGGACGACGATGCCGGTGGGGTCGGCGGTCGACCAGGCGTCCACGACGGCCTGCGAGAGCCGGCGGGATCGGGAGGTGTCGAGATCGGCGGAGGAGTCGAGGTGCAGGAGGGTGGGCATGCGGCAACGCTAGCAAGCCGGGTCCGGTCCGCTTCCTTGCGGCGCGCACCGGTGGCGGTTACCGTCGCAGGATGGTCGACGCCCCAGCCCCCACCACGTCCGCCCGCCAGGACGCACGCGTCCTCGACGAGGCCGACCCGCTCGCGGAACACCGCGCGGCGTTCGTCCCGGCCGAGGGCGTCGTCGCCTACCTCGACGGGAACTCCCTGGGGCGGCCGTTGCGGGCCACGGCGGAGCGGCTGCAGTCGTTCATCGCGGAAGAGTGGGCGACGCGGCTCATCCGGTCGTGGGACGACCGCTGGTTCGAGCTCCCGCTGACGCTCGGCGACCGCCTGGGATCGGTCGTGCTCGGTGCAGCACCCGGCCAGACGGTCGTCGCCGATTCGACGACCGTGCTGCTCTACAAGCTGATCCGCGCGGCGGTCGACGCGACGGCGTCCGCCGGAGGGGCCGCTCCGCGCGACGAGCTCGTGATCGATGCGGGGAACTTCCCGACGGACCGCTTCGTGATCGAGGGGATCGCCGCTGAACGGGATCTGCGTGTCCGATGGATCGACGCCGACCCGGTCCACGGTGTCGCCGCGCACCAGCTGCGCGAGGTGGTCCACGAGCGGACCGCACTCGTCGTGCTCAGCCAGGTCGACTACCTGTCCGGAGCGCTGCTCGACGTCGAGGAGCTGACCGCGATCGCGCATCATGCTGGAGCACTCGTCCTCTGGGACCTGTGCCACTCCGCCGGTGCGGTCCCGATCGAGCTCGACGAGTGGGGCGTGGACCTCGCGGTGGGCTGCTCCTACAAGTACCTCGGTGGCGGGCCCGGTGCTCCGGCGTTCGCCTACGTCGCGGCGCGCCATCAGGACCGGCTCCTCCAGCCCATCCAGGGGTGGATGGGCGCCGCCGACGTCTTCGCCATGGCCGACGCCTATCAGCCGGCCATCGGGATGCGCCGGTTCCTCAGCGGGACGCCGCCGATCGTGGGCATGCTGCCGCTCGAGGACTCGCTGACGCTCATCGAGTCCGCCGGGGTCGCCGCCATCCGGGCGAAGTCCGTCGCGCTCACCACGTTCGCGATCTCCTGGGCCGACGAGCACCTCGCAGGCTCCGGCGTCAGGGTGATGACCCCTCGTGACGCGGCGCGTCGCGGTGGTCATGTGACGCTCGGTCACCCGTCGTTCCGCGAGATCACCCCGCTGCTCTGGAATGCGGGTGTGATCCCCGACTTCCGGCACCCGGACGGTCTCCGCATCGGGGTCGCGCCCCTGAGCTCCGGCTTCGCCGAGCTCGAACTCGGGCTGATCCGGATCGCCGAGGCCGTCCACCGGTGGACGGCGTCACACGGCTCCACCCCGCCTGGCGGACGTCCGTCGTAGGCTTGGCGGCATGCCCGCTGCCTCTGGAACCCAGTACCGTCTCCACCACGCCGGTCCGCAGGGCGAGGTCCGAGCGACGGTCACCGAACTCGCCGCCGGACTGCGCGAACTGACGGTCGGCGGACGCACCCTCGTGCAGTCCTTCGGTGAGTACGTCGTCGCCCCGATGGGGTGCGGGATGGTGCTCGTGCCGTGGCCCAACCGCGTCCGGGATGCCCGGTGGACGCTCGACGGTGAACCGCAGCAGCTCGACGTCACCGAGGCGGCGACCGGGAACGCCTCCCATGGTCTCCTGCGCAACACGGGGTACCGGGCGGAGGATCACACCGATCACGCGGTGACCCTGCTCGCCTCGGTGTTCCCGCAGCACGGCTACCCGTTCCGCCTCGACACCTCGGTCGCCTACACGTTGGACGACGACGGCCTCCGGGTGACCCACACCATCGTGAACCGGTCGAGTCGCCCCGCGCCGGTCGCCGTCGGCGCTCACCCCTACCTGGCGCTCGGCGACGTGCCGACCGCCGACCTCACCGTGACGCTGGCGGCCGACACCTGGTTCGAGACGGACGAGCAGCGCATCCCGGTCGTCTCCCGTCCCGTCGACGGGACCCCGTACGATCTGCGCTCGGGCGCTCGAGTGGGCGATCTCTCGATCGACGTCGGCCTGGGTTCGGTCCGGCAGGTCGACGGTGCCGTCCGACACCGGCTCACTGCACCGGACGGCGACACCGTCGAGCTCTGGGCGGACGACGACTTCCGGTTCGTCCAGGTCTACACGCCGAAGAACTTCCCGGGGGCAGACGGACCGACGCAGGCCATCGCCATCGAGCCCATGACGGCTCCCGCCGATGCGCTGAACAGCGGGACCGGACTCCGGTGGTTGGAGCCCGACGAGCGGTGGTCGCTGTCCTGGGGGATCCGACTCACGCAGGTGTGACCGGCACGCCGTTCGGCGGACGGTCGACCGTCCCGCGGGCGGAGGAGGATCAGCTCACAGGATGACGCCGCGGGGACGATGATCGCCCCGGCGTCCGATGTGCCGCCCCCGGGTGTCGACGGACACTGGTGGCATGACCACGCACCTGGACACCAGCCCGAATCTCTTCACCCTGTCCACGCCCCGGGTCGCGCAGACCGAGCGGCTTCAAGTGGCGCGGTCGACGGCTCGACCGCGCGGACGATTCGGCGCCTTCGTGGGCGTCCTCCTGGGGAACATCGTCCTCTGGAGCACGCTCTTCATCACGATCGGCATCGTGCTCGCACTGCAACTCGGCATCGTCGGCGTCATCGCCGCGTCGATGTTGCGCTGAGCTCGATCCGCGCGTCAGGTCCCTGAGCCGGCGAGACCCATACCGGATTCGTCTGCTGCGTCCTCGGCGGGCGCGTCGTCATCCAGCGACTCGTCCTCGACCACGGCGTCCGGGAGCCCGGGCAGCATGGCTGCGGCGCCCTCGTCACGGATGCCTTCGACCGCCCCGAAATCAGACATGATGCTTCCTCTCGATCGTCGTGCCCGCCAGCGTAACCGGCGGACACGACGATCGACAGCCCTTGCGGGCGGGAGCTTCGTCAGTCGACGATCGACACCGTCACGTCGATGTTGCCGCGTGTGGCGTTCGAGTACGGGCACACCTGGTGCGCCTGGTCGGCCAGCTGCTGGGCTTCATCGTGCGTCACGTTCGGCACGTAGACGTCGAGCTCGACGGCCAGGCCGAAGCCGCCCTCACCGTTCGATCCGATGCCGACGCTGGCCGACACCTCGGCGTCCTTCGTGTCGAGCTTCGCGGTGCGCCCGACTGCGTGGAGGGCGCTGAGGAAGCACGCGGCGAAGCCGGCGGCGAACAACTGCTCGGGGTTGGTGCCCTCGCCGCTGCCGCCGAGTTCCTTCGGGGGACGGGTGTCGAAGTCGAGGAGGTCGTCCTCACTGCGGACGTGTCCGTCTCGTCCGCCTCCGGTGGCATGGGCAACTGCTGTGTACGCGATATCCATTGCTCCATCCTTGCACCGTCGTGGGTGCCCGGTGCACCTTCTCCGGGACCTCTCGGCAGTCGTTCAGTGCAGCGAGGATCGGGCCGCGTCGACCACCGCCGTCGTGACGAGCTCGAGCAGTCGGGAGTGGAGTCGCCACTGCTGCCAGAACAACGGGACGTCGACGCCGCCGGTCTCGTCGAGCACGACGAGTTCGCCCCTGCGCAGCGGCGCGTCGGACTGCGCGTCCGGGAGCATGCCCCAGCCGAGACCGAGGCCGACGGCGGTCGCGAAGTCCGCCGAGGCCGGAACATGGTGTCGCGGCGGGGTGGCGGGGTCGACGCCACGTCGTCGGAGGTAGGCGTCCTGGAGATCGTCCTTCCGGTCGAACACGACGACGGGCGCTGCCGTGAGCGCCTGAGCGGTCGCACCGTCCTCGAACCAGCGCGTCGCGAACGCGGGTGACGCCATCGGTCGGTAACGCATCCGACCGAGGAGCCGCACCGTGCACCCCTGGACGGGCTCGGCGTTCGAGGTGACCGCGGCCATGACGCTGCCCGCACGGAGGAGCTCCGTCGAATGGTCCTGGTCCTCGCGAGCGAGGTCGAAGACGACCGACTCCCGGGCGGCGACGTCCGCCAGCACCGGCAGCAGCCAGGTGGCGAGGGAGTCCGCGTTCACGACGATCGGGATCACCGCCGGGGTGGCGGGGGCGAGCGCGTCGTCGGCGTGCAACTCGAGCGCCGCGTCGTGACCGAGCAGGTGCACCGCGCGGCCGAGGCGGAGCACGATCTCACCTGACGCCGTGATGGTGATCGGTTTGGTCCGGAGCAGGAGGACCCGTCCGACGCTCTGCTCGAGGGTCTTGATGCGTTGGCTGATGGCCGACGGCGTGACCATCAGCTCCCGGGCGGCCGACTCGAAGGTGCCGTGGTCGACCGCAGCGACGAAGGCCCGCAGTTGCTCGAAATGGAAATCCATCATAAGAGGATCTTATGATTCATCAGAATATTGAACTGGATTCATCATGCTGCGCCTCCTACGGTCGGAGGATGACCTCCGCACTGCAGGCCGCGATCGCGGGCCTCGGCCTCGGCCTCTCACTCATCGTGGCCATCGGCGCCCAGAACGCCTTCGTCCTCCGGCAGGGCATCCGGCGCGAGCACGTCCTGCCGGTCGTCCTCGTGTGCGCACTCTCCGACGCGGTGCTCATCATCGCCGGTGTCAGCGGCATCGGATTCGTCGTGGAGCGGTTCCCCGTGGTCCTCGTCGTCCTCCGTTGGGCCGGCGCGGCCTTCCTGCTCGGCTACGGTCTGCTGGCCGCACGCCGTGCGCTCGCCCCGTCCGGTCTCGCCGCCGACCGCGGTGGCAACGGCCTCTCACTCAGGGCGGCGGTGCTCACCGTGGTCGGCCTCACCTGGCTGAACCCCCACGTGTACCTCGACACCGTCCTCCTCCTCGGCTCGATCGCGAACACGCACGGGGAGGTGGGGCGCTGGTGGTTCGCCGTCGGCGCGGTCCTCGGGAGCATCCTGTGGTTCACCGCGCTGGGGTACGGCGCTCGGTTGCTCCGCGGCGTCTTCGCGAAGCCGGTGGCCTGGCGCATCCTCGACGTCGCGATCGCGGTCGTCATGATCGCCCTCGCGATCATGCTCGTCCTGCGCCCCTGAGCGTGCTCGAGGGTGCCTGGTTAGGATTGCCGGGTGATGAGAACCCTGCGTGAGGTCAACACGGTCGTCGAGCGCCTCTGGCCACTGTCCGGAGCCGAGGACTGGGACGCCCCGGGGCTCCTCGTCGGCGACCCGGACCAGCCGGTCGGGCATGTGCTCCTGGCGATCGACGCGGTCGGCGTGACCGTCGACGAGGTGCTCGAGCGCCCCGACGGCCTGCTGCTGGTCCACCACCCGCTGCTGATGCGCGGTGTCACGACCGTGGCGGGTGACCGGTACAAGGGGTCGCTCATCACGCGCCTGATCCGTGGCGGCGCCGGACTCATCGCCGCACACACCAACGCCGACGTCGTCGTCGACGGGACCTCGGACGTCCTCGCGCAACGTCTCGGCCTCCACGACCCGGCTCCGATCGTCCCGGCCGCCGACGGCCTGACCGGGTTGGGTCGGGTCGGCGACCTCCCGGAGGAGACGACGCTCGGCGCGATCGCACGTGCCCTCGCCGAGATCCTGCCGGCGACCGCCACCGGGGTCCGTGCCTCCGGGGAGTATGACCAGGCCGTCCGGAGGATCGCGCTCTGCGGGGGAGCGGGTGACTCGCTCCTGTCCCACCCCGCGGTCCGCGCGGCCGACGTGTACATCACGGCCGACCTCCGCCATCACCCGGCGTCCGAGGCCCGGGAGCAGGCACTCCTCGGTGGCGGGCCGGCCCTCGTCGACGTCTCCCACTGGGCGAGCGAGTGGCTGTGGCTGGAGGGGGCCGCCGACGCGCTCCGACGAGAGCTCCCGGGACTCGACGTCCGGGTCAGCGAGCTGCGTACCGACCCGTGGGACTTCGTCGTCACCCAGTAGTCGGCGCGGCCGGTAGGGTGATGAGTCGAGAGTTTGGAACAGACGTGAAAGCCAGCCCAGCAGACCAGAAGACGTTGCTCACCCTGCAGAGCATCGACACCGGCGTGCAGCGCACCGCCCACCGCGCGGCGAACCTCCCCGAGGCCGCGCGCATCGCGCAGCTCCAGGCCGAGATCGAGACCGTCCGCCTCCGTCGGCTGGAGCGGGTCGGCGTCCGCGACGACGCACAGACCGAGCTCGGGCGCATCGAGTCCGACGTCGCCGTCGTCGCGGCCCGGATGAAGCGCGACGCCGACCGCCTCCAGTCGTCGACCTCCGTCAAGGACGTCGAAGCGCTGCAGAGCGAGATCGCCTCGTTGCAGAACCGCCAGAACAACCTCGAGGAGATCCAGCTGAACGTCATGGAGCGGGTGGAGGCCGCGGAGGACGCCGTCGCCCAGGTCGACGCCGAGCGCGCCGGACTCCAGGAACTCCTCGACGAGGTCGTCGCCAAGCGCGACGCCGAACTCGTCGAACTCGAGGCCGAACGGACACGACTCACCGCCGACCGCGAGTCTCTCGCACCCGGCATCCCCGCCGACCTCCTGGCCCTCTACGACCAGCGCCGCGCCCGCGGCGGTATCGGTGCAGCACTGTTCCGCGCCGGCACCTGCGGCGCATGCAAGATGTCGCTCACCGGCAACGACCTCCAGGCCGTCCGCGCCGCACCGTCCGAAGTGGTCGTGCAGTGCCCGGAGTGCGCCGCGATCGTCGTCCGAACGGACGAGTCCGGCCTCATCTGAGCCGGACACTGGCTGCACGACACCGGCGGTCCACGGCCGTTGTCGCGGGCCGGTAGACTCGTCTCCGTGAACGGGCCGGCTAGACGGTCGCGTCACCGAGACCTCCGGGTGTCGGTGCCGAGGAACGTCCGGGCTCCACAGAGCAGGGCGGTGGGTAACACCCACCCGGGGTGACCCGCGAGACAGTGCCACAGAGAACAGACCGCCGTGGGCGACCACGGTCAGGGTGAAACGGTGGGGTAAGAGCCCACCAGCGACCGGGGTGACCCGGTCGGCTCGGTAAACCTCGTCCGGAGCAAGGTCAACAGGGAACGCTGAGGCTGCTCGCCAAGTTCCCGGGTAGACCGCTAGAGGGCGGCGGCAACGTCGTCCCGAGAGAGATGGCCGTCCAAACGCGAGAGCGTGGGACAGAACCCGGCGTACCGGTCGACCCGTTCACACCCCAGCACGGCCGCGACTGCGTCGAGCCGTACTGCGACATCCGCGCAAGCGTGGGACAGAACCCGGCGTACCGGTCGACCCGTTCACACCTCAGCACGGCACCGCCGCAGCGCGCCCCGCAGTGCTCAGGCGATGCGTTCGGCGGGGCCGGCGGCGAGCGCGGCTGCGCCGAGGATGCCCGCGTTGTTCCGGTGCACGGCGGGGATGATCGGGGTGTCGAGCTTCAGGAGCGGCAGGAAGTGGTCCGCGTGCTTGGACACGCCGCCGCCCACCACGAACTGATCGGGCGAGAAGAGGAACTCGAGGCGCTCGTAGTACTTCTGGAGGCGCTTGGCCCACTTCTCCCAGCTCAGGTCCTCGCGCTCCTTGACCGCGTAGGACGCCCGCGTCTCGGCGTCTTTGCCGTCGATCTCCAGGTGCCCGAGTTCGGCGTTCGGGATCAACGTGCGGTTGTAGATGAGCGCCGTGCCGATGCCGGTGCCGAGGGTCGTCAGGATCGTGAGACCGCTTGCGCCCTTGGCTGCCCCGAACTCGGTCTCGGCGTACCCGGCCGCGTCGGCGTCGTTCACGAAGGTGATCTCCCGCCCGAGGCCCTGCTCGAACAGCTGCTCGGCTTCGAGGCCGATCCAGGCGTCGGAGACGTTCGCCGCGGACATCGTCCGGCCGTTGCGGACGATCGCGGGGAAGCAGACGCCGAGCGGGAGTCCGTCGGAGGCCGGGGACAGCTGCTCGAGCACCTCCCGCACCGTCACGACGATGTCCTTCGGCTCGCCACCCTTCGGCGTGGGGATCTTCACCCGATCGGTGAGGAGGGCACCCGTTGTGAGATCGACGACCGCACCTTTGATGCCGGTCCCTCCGATATCGATGCCGACGGCGGACCGGGGAGCTGCGTTCGTCATGCGTCCAGCCTAGAGCGCCGCGGGCGCTGCGGCGGTGTCGATCGTGCTCGGAAGGGTCAAGACCTCGGCCCCGCGTTCGGTGACGACGAGCGTGTGCTCGAACTGCGCGGTCAACGACCGGTCGCGGGTCGTGACCGTCCAGTCGTCGTCCCACTGCTCCCAGTCCTGGGATCCGATCGTGAGCATCGGCTCGATCGTGAACACCATGCCCGGCTCCATCACCGTGTCGTACAGCGGCGCGGCGTCGTAGTGGGGGACGATCAGCCCCGAGTGGAAGGACCGGCCGACACCGTGGCCCGTGAAGTCGCGGACGACGCCGTACCCGAACCGCTTCGCGTAGGACTCGATCGCACGACCGATGACGTTGATCTGCCGGCCGGGGGCGACGGCCTTGATACCGCGGTTGAGGGCTTCCCGGGTGCGCTCGACGAGGAGACGGGTGTCGTCGGCGACGTCGCCGACGAGGAAGGTCACGTTGCTGTCGCCGTGCACGCCGTCGAGGTAGGCGGTGATGTCGATGTTCACGAGGTCGCCCTCGCGCAAGGCGGTGTCGTCGGGGATGCCGTGGCAGACGACCTCGTTGACCGAACTGCAGATCGACTTGGGGTAGCCGCGGTACCCGAGCGTCGACGGATAGGCGCCCGCACCGATGACGAACGCGTGTCCGATGGCGTCCAGCTCGTCGGTGGTCACCCCGGGACGGACCGCCGCGCCGACGGCTTGGATCGCATCGGCGGCGATGGTCCCGGCGACCCGGATGCGTTCGATCTCCTCAGCCGAATACAGATCGCCCCGGGTGTCGGTGGCCGGTGCGGCGCGGCCGACGTACTCGGGGCGGACGATCGTCTCCGGCACCGATCGGGGGCGGCCGACGCGACCGGGGATCAGGTGACCTGCGGTGTCGAAAGGCATAGGATCAAGCCTAACCGAGCAGGGGAGACGCGCCGTGGCGAAGGAACCATCCGAGCAGTACTGGTACAACACGAAGACCGGTCAGGTCGAGTTCGGCTTCGAGTCGAGTGTCGTCGACCGCGTCGGCCCCTTCGAGACGGCTGCGGAGGCCTCGCACGCACTCGAGCGACTGCGCGCCAACAGCGCGAAGTGGGACGCCGACGAGGCTGCCGAGGACTGAGCCACCCGGGTCGCAACACGAGCGGATTGCGGGCAAGCCCTCTTCCGCAGGCGTGGTGTGATCCGCCAGGATGGGCCGAGCGATGAAGCTCGAGCGGGGGGAACATGCACAGGATCGACCGTCCGCGGAGGCGACCGATCGCCGTCGGACGAGGTGCCGTCGCGGCCCTCACCCTCGGACTCCTCCTCATGCCGGCGTCGCCCGCCGGTGCAGCGCCGATGGTCACCGCCGAGGTCAGTACCGCCGAGTGCGTCACCGCGGTCCCCGGTGGTTCCCGCTGCGGCGTGTTGACGGTGCCCCTGTCTCGCGCGGTGCCGGACTCGGCGGAGGCGACCCTGCCGTACGTGCTCGTACCGGCCGCCCTCGAGACCGGGCGACCGCCGCTCGTCTACCTCGCCGGCGGGTCGGCGCTCTCGACGCTCGACATCCAGCAGCTCGCGGTCGAGGGCGGGCTGGCCTCCGACCGCGACGTGGTGTTCGTCGAACGCCGGGGCGGTCGCGACGCCACGCCGTCGCTCGACTGTGCGCCGGCGACCGCGGTTATCCGCGCCTCGCTCGGCGCTGATGGGGACCATGCAACCCGCGTCGCCGCGGTCGGCGCGGCCTTCGCCTCCTGCACCGCGGCCTGGCAGGAGGACGGCGTCGTGCCGAGCGACTTCGGCGTCGCGCCTGCGGCGGCCGACCTCCGTGACCTCCGGCAGCAGCTCGGTTACGACCGGTGGACCATCCTGGCCGTGGGCTCGTCGGCCGGCGTGGCCCTCGCGGCGTCCGACGTCGATCCGGGTGGTGTCGACGGTGTCGTCCTCGACGGCCCCGACCTGGGTGCACCCGGGATCGTCTCCGCGGGCGGTGTGGCGGCCGCCCTGGCCGTCGTCCGTGCGCGCGGCGAGGAGCCGCAGGGTCCCGTTCCGTCCCCGCCGGCGGCACCACAGGCCGCCGCCGCCGAGGAACCGGCGTCCGCGACCCCGGACACCGCGCCGACCGAGGTCGCACGTTCGGCCGGGATCCTCAGCGCCGCCACCGATGAGCTCGTCGCCGAACCGCACCGCACCTCCGGACCGCGCCCGATCACCCTCGGTGGCGACGCGCTCTTGGCGATCGCCTCACACGCGTTGTCCGAACCCACCGCCCAGGCGGCACTCCCGGTGCTCCTGAGCTCGGTCGCGGACGGCGACAGCACGGTGCTGGATCCCGTGGCGAACGATGCGACCGCCCAGCTGGCCGACTCCGGTGGCATCCTCGACCGCGTGCTCGGGTGTTCGACGACCGGCTGGCCTGGGGCGATCGAACGCTCGGACGCGGAGGTCACCACGCCGACGCTGCTGGAGGACGTCGCGGCCGCTGCCTGCTCCTCGTTCGCCGTGGGTGCGACGCCGCCGCCGGGAGCGATCGGGACGTCGGTCTTCGTGCTCAGCGCACCGGAACAGGCCGCCGCCCTCGTCGTCCCCCTCGCCGACGGCACGGCGGACGCCCTCGTGGCGGTCTTCCCCGGGTCGGGAGCCGTCCCATCGGTCAGCAGTGCGTGCGCGCGGGTCGCGGTGCGCGCGTGGCTCAGCGATCCGGCGAGCTATCGGGCGGCGCTCTGCGACGCCGACGACGCGGCCGTCGCCGTCGTCGATCGAGCCGATGTCGCGGCGAGCCCGCGATGGGCCGAGCAGACCTCGTCGGACACCGGTGGCGGGTGGCTGCTACTGGTGCTGCCCATCCTGTTCGGGCTCGTGGCCATCGGATGGTCCGTGGCGTGGGGCTACCGGTTGATCACCCAGGCGCTTCGGCGCCAGCCGGTCCAGGACGGCCTCCTGCTGGGGATCGCTCCGGTGTTCGGAGCGACGTGGGCGATCGGCGGAGCCGTCGTGCTCGTCCGTGCGGCTGCCTCGAGTCCGGCGATCGCTCTCGTCGGGGTGCCCGCCGCCTTGCCGTGGCTCTCCATCGCCCTCCTCGTGAGTTGCCTCGGGCTGGTGCCCGTCTGGCAAGGGGCCCACCGTGGATCGCGGCTGCGGATCGCCGCCCTCTCACTGCTGTGGGCGGCGACGGCCGGCTGGACCGCACTCTTCGTCCTCGCCTGGTGGTGAGCCGTGGATCGCCCACGCCCGGCGCGCGCTGATGAGCGGGAACCGGGACGGAGCCAGTAGCCTAGACACGGGCCGCCGGCCGAAGGAAGAGGGGCAGATGGATAAGCAGCGCGACTTCGTTCTCCGCACGATCGAGGAGCGGGGCGTCAAGTTCGTCCGGCTGTGGTTCACCGATGTCGTCGGGACGCTCAAGTCCGTCGCGATCGCCCCGGCCGAAGTGGAAGGCGCGTTCTCCGAGGGCCTCGGCTTCGACGGATCGGCGATCGAGGGGCTCAGCCGCTCCTACGAGTCGGACCTCCTGGCCCACCCCGATCCGACGACCTTCCAGATCCTGCCGTGGCGCGGCGAGATCGACCCGACGGCGCGCATGTTCTGCGACATCACGACGCCTGACGGCCAGCCCGCCGTCGCCGACCCGCGGAACGTCTTGAAGCGCACCCTGGCGAAGGCCGCCGACATGGGGTTCACGTTCTACACGCACCCCGAGATCGAGTTCTACCTGCTGAAGTCCTCGCAGTACGGCGTCGACGGACCGGAGCCGGTCGACTCCGCGGGCTACTTCGACAACGTCCCCGGTGGCACCGCGCACGACTTCCGTCGACGTTCCGTCCGGATGCTCGAAGACCTCGGGATCTCCGTCGAGTTCAGCCACCATGAGGCGGGACCCGGCCAGAACGAGATCGACCTGCGGTACGCCGACGCCCTGACGACGGCCGACAACATCATGACCTTCCGCACCGTCGTGAAGGAGGTGGCGATCGAGCAGGGCGTCTACGCGACGTTCATGCCGAAGCCGCTCGTCCACCAGCCCGGCAGCGGCATGCACACGCACATGTCGTTGTTCGAGGGCGACTCGAACGCCTTCTACGAGGCGGGTGCGCAGTACCAGCTCTCGAAGACGGGCCGGCAGTTCATCGCCGGACTCCTGACGCACGCTCCGGAGATCACCGCGGTGACGAACCAGTTCGTGAACTCCTACAAGCGACTCTGGGGTGGCGTCGGTCCGAACAAGCTGTCCGAGGCCCCGAGCTTCGTCTGCTGGGGCCACAACAACCGCTCCGCACTCGTGCGCGTGCCGCTGTACAAGCCCAACAAGGGCCAGAGCGCTCGGGTCGAGTACCGCGCCATCGACTCCGCCGCCAACCCGTACCTCGCCTTCTCGCTCATGCTCGCCGCTGGGCTGAAGGGCATCGAGGAGGGCTACGAGCTCCCGCCGGAGGCCGAGGACAACGTCTGGACCCTCTCCGACACCGAGCGTCGGGCACTGGGATACAACGCCCTGCCCGCCAGCCTCGATCGCGCGGTCAGCCTGATGGAGGGTTCCGAACTCGTGGCGGAGACGCTCGGCGAGCAGGTGTTCAACTACGTCCTGCTGAACAAGCGACAGGAATGGCACGAGTACCGGGCCCAGGTGACCCCCTTCGAGTTGGCCAGCAACCTGGAGATGCTCTAGACGAGGGGACCGGTCGGTCGCATGGTCCGCGAGAACATCTCTCTGAGCACGCTCGCCCGACTCGGGTTCACCGGTCTGGGTGAGGCCCGGGACCGGCTGGACGAGCTCGCCGAGCTCGTCCAGCTCGACCCGGCGTCGCTGTCGCCCTCCTTCGCCGTCGCGGCCGACCCCGACGCCGCGCTGGTCGGTGTGCTGATGGTCGGTCGGAAGTCACCCGACGAGCTGTCGGCGCTCCTGGCGGACCAGGCCTCGGCCGAGCGACTGTTCCGACTGTTCGGCGCCTCGCAGGGGTTCATCGACTTCTTCCTCCGCCACCCCGACCAGCTGTCGGTGTTCGAGTTGCCGGTCACCCGCGTCCCGACGCTGCAGGAGGCGCGCGACGAACTGCTCGCGAGCGTCGGTGCCGAGGACGGCTTCGCCGCGATCGTCGAGGAGCCGGCCTGGGACGCGATCCGCGTGGTCTACCGCCGACTGCTCGCAGAGGTCGCCCTCTTCGACCTCTGCGCCCCGGACCCGATCGTCGTGCTCGACCGGGTCGCCAGTGCCCTCTCCGACCTCGCAGCGGGTGCGTTGGAGGCCTCCATCGCCGTCGCACGCACGCAGACGAGCGGCCCGAGGGGCCCCGGCGTGTACCCGCGCGAGGAGGTCGCGGCCACCCGCTTCGCCATCATCGGCATGGGCAAGGCTGGCGCACGGGAGCTGAACTACGTCTCCGACGTCGACGTCATCTTCGTCGGTGAGGGTTCGGGCGACGACGAGGACGGGCTCGACAACGGGCGTGCCGTCGAGATCGCCACCCGGCTCGCGGTCCTCACCATGCGCGGTCTCGGACAGGCTGGTCTCGAGCCGAGCCTGTGGGAGGTCGATCCGAACCTCCGTCCGGAGGGGAAGGCCGGCGCCCTCGTCCGCACGCTCGAGTCGCATCTCGTCTACTACGACCGCTGGGCGAAGAGCTGGGAGTTCCAGGCCCTCCTCAAGGCACGGGCCCTCGCCGGCGATCCCGACCTCGGTGCCCGCTACATCGAGGCGGTGCAGCCGAAGGTGTGGGGGAGTGCGTCCCGCGAGGGCTTCGTCGAATCCGTGCAGCGCATGCGCGAACGGGTCACCGAACACATTCCGGCGGAGGACGTCCACTACCAACTGAAACTCGGCCCGGGCGGGCTCCGCGACATCGAGTTCACGGTCCAACTGCTGCAGCTCGTCCACGGACAGCTCGACGACTCCGTGCATCAACGCGGAACCCTCGCCGCCCTCGACGGCCTCGCGACCGCCGGATACATCGGTCGAGCCGAGGCGCAGGAGTTCGCGCACGACTACCGCCTGCTCCGTGTGCTCGAACACCGCCTGCAGCTGACGCGCCTGCAGCGCACGCACATGATGCCGCGCGACGAGCCGTCGCTCCGCTCCCTGGCCCGGTCGAGCACGCTCGCGACGACCGCACAGGCCCTCGTCACGCGCTGGGAGGCCACGAAGCACGGTGTCCGGCAGCTGCACGAGCGGTTGTTCTACCGGCCGCTGCTCTCGGCGGTCGCGGCCTTGCCCGAGAGCGGTCTGAGTCTGACGAGCGGTCAGGCGGAGGCGCGACTCGCGGCGATCGGCTTCGTCGACCCCCGCGGCGCGCTCGCCCACATCGGGGCGCTCACCGCCGGTGTGTCTCGACGCGCCAACATCCAGCGGCATCTGCTCCCCGTGATGCTCGGCTGGTTCGCGGACGGCGCCGACCCCGACTACGGATTGCTCGCGTTCCGGCGGCTCAGCGAGTCCCTCGGCGAGTCGCACTGGTTCCTGCGGATGCTCCGCGACTCCTCAGGCGCAGCCGAGCGGCTCACGCGGGTCCTCTCGGGGTCCCGGTTCATCGGCGAGCTCATGGACCGCATCCCCGAGTCGGCCGCTTGGCTCGCGGGGGACGAGGACCTCCTCCCACGATCGTCGTCCGCGCTCGGCGAGGAGATCGCCGCCATCCTCAGACGACACGACTCACCGGACACCGCAGCCGCCGCCATCCGCGCGGTGCGGCGACGCGAAGTCCTCCGGCTGGCGATGTCGTCGACCGTCGGGATGCTCGACGTGCAGGGCCTCGCAGCCGGACTGACGGACGTGTCGACGGCCACGCTCGCAGGGCTCCTCGGCGCCGTCAGACGCATCGGCGGCCTCGGCGCGGACATCGAGTTCGCCATCATCGCCATGGGCCGCTACGGCGGCGCAGAGCTCGGCCTTGGTTCGGACCTCGACGTCCTCTACGTGTTCCGGCCGAAGGACGGGGTCGACACCCAGGATGCACAGCGCCAGGCCGGAGCGATCGCCGCAGAACTCAAGCGTCTGAGCGAGGACGCCCGGCTCCCGCTCGACCTCGACCTCGACCTCCGTCCGGAGGGGAAGAACGGTCCGCTCGTGCGCTCCCTCGACTCCTACCGCAACTACTACGCGCGCTGGTCGCTCACTTGGGAAGCCCAGGCGCTGCTCCGCGCCGCCGGAGTCGTGGGCGACACCGAGCTCATCGAGGCGTTCACCGAGGTGGCGGACACGGTCCGCTACCCAGCGGCGATCAGCGAGCAGTCCGTCCGCGAGGTCAAGCGGATCAAGGCACGTGTCGAGAACGAGCGGCTGCCGCAGGGCGCCGACCCGACGAGACACCTGAAGCTCGGGCGCGGCTCGCTCAGCGACGTCGAGTGGTTCGTGCAGCTCCTCCAGCTCGAGCACGGCGCGGCGGTGCCGTCGTTGCGAACCACCTCGACGCTCCGAGCGCTCGACGCGGCGGTGGAGGCGGATCTCGTCGACCGGGAGTCCGCCGAACGACTCCGTGAGGCCTGGATCCTGGCGTCGCGGATCCGCTCGGCCATGACGCTGTGGTTGAACAAGACGCAGGACGTGCTGCCGAGCGACCGACAACAGCTCGAAGGTGTCGCGCGGCTCCTGGAATACCCGACCGGGTCGGCGAGCCTCCTGGAGCAGGACTACCTCGCGGCCACCCGGCGCGCCCGGACGGTCTTCGAACACGGCTTCTACGGCATCTGAGCCGATCGCCTCGACCATACGGAACCGCCCGCCATCCGAGCGGATGACGGGCGGTTCGCGGTGCAGCAGGTGTCGTCAGACGCCGTAGTACAGCTCGAACTCGAACGGGTGCGGGCGCTGAGCCAGCGGCTTGATCTCGTTCTCGCGCTTGTACTGGATCCAGGTCTCGATGAGCTCCGGTGTGAAGACGTTGCCGGCGAGGAGGAACTCGTGGTCCGCCTCGAGCGCCTCGAGTGCAGCGCCGAGCGATGCGGGCACCTGCGGGATGTTCTTGGCCTCCTCGGGGGGAAGCTCGTAGAGGTCCTTGTCGACGGGCTCGTGCGGCTCGATGCGGTTCTTGATGCCGTCGAGGCCGGCCATCAGCTGAGCGGCGAACGCGAGGTACGGGTTGCCGGAGGCGTCGGGCGCGCGGAACTCGATGCGCTTGGCCTTCGGGTTCGTGCCCGTGATCGGGATACGGATCGACGCCGAGCGGTTACCGGCCGAGTAGACCAGGTTGACGGGGGCCTCGAAGCCGGGGACCAGGCGGTGGTAGGAGTTCACCGTCGGGTTCGTGAACGCCAGGACGGCCGGGGCGTGCTTCAGCAGGCCACCGATGTACCAGCGGGCGAGGTCGGACAGGCCGCCGTAGCCGTTCTCGTCGTAGAAGAGCGGCTTGCCGTCGCTCCACAGCGACTGGTGCGTGTGCATGCCCGAGCCGTTGTCGCCGAAGAGCGGCTTCGGCATGAACGTCGCGGTCTTGCCCCACAGCTCAGCCGTGTTCTTCACGATGTACTTGAACTTGAGGATGTCGTCCGCCGCGGCGACCATGGTGTCGAAGCGGTAGTTGATCTCGGCCTGGCCGCCGGTGCCCACCTCGTGGTGCGCGCGCTCGAGGATGAGGCCGGCGTCGATCAGCTTGAGGCTGATGTCGTCGCGGAGGTCGGCCTGCTTGTCGACGGGGCTGACGGGGAAGTAGCCACCCTTGTAGGGCGTCTTGTTGCCGAGGTTGCCGCCCTCTTCGGCGCGCCCGGTGTTCCAGGCTCCCTCTTCGGAGTCCACCGAGTAGAAGCTCGAGTGCTGGTTCACCTCGTATCGGACGTCGTCGAAGATGTAGAACTCGGCCTCGGGCGCGAAGAACGCGGTGTCGGCGATGCCGGTCGAGGCGAGGTACTTCTCAGCCTTCTTGGCGACCTGACGCGGGTCCTTGGAGTAGATCTCGCCGTTGCGGGGGTTGTAGATGTCGAACACCATGATGAGCGTGCGCTCGGCACGGAAGGCGTCGATGTAAGCGGTGGAGACATCCGGGATGAGCTGCATGTCCGACTCGTGGATGTTGGCGAAGCCACGGATGGACGAACCATCGAAGAGCTGGCCGACGGTGAAGAACTCCTCGTCGACGGTGCTGGCCGGGATGTTGAAGTGCTGCTGCACGCCGGGAAGGTCCGTGAAGCGGATGTCGAGGAACTTGACATCGGTGTCCTTGATGAACTTGAGCACTTCGGAAGAATCACTGAACATGTGAATGGCTCCAAATGGGGTTGGTACAGGGAGGCTGCACAGCGCAGCCATCTGTGAGACTACGGGGAGGGGGTTACCCCGCCATGACACCCATGTTTCGTGGATGTTACGAGAATCCCCGCCCGAATAGAATGGCACAGTGCCCCACACCCCGCAGAATCCACGGACCTTCGGAGAGCTTCCTCCCAGCGCCTTCCCCGGTGAACGCCTGGGACTCCCGGAGAGCGGCGTCAGGTCGGTCGCGCGGGTCGGTCGGCGGATCACCGCCCTCGTCATCGACTGGGCCCTGGCGGTCGTCCTCTCCGTCGCGTTCTTCGCCTACGACGCCACCGCGACGCTCGTGATCTTCGCCATCATGCAGTTCGTGTTCATCCCGACCATCGGCGGCAGTCTCGGCCATCGCCTCTGCGGGATGCGTCTCATGCCGTTGACCGGCGGGTGGGTCGGACTCTGGCGGCCGGCCGTCCGGACGGTGCTCCTCTGCGTGGTCGTTCCAGCGCTCGTCTGGGATTCGGACCAGCGCGGCTTCCACGACAAGGTCGCCGGCACGGTGCTCCTGCGGGTGCGCTGAACGCAGCCGGAAACGCGAACGGCCGCCCTCCGTCAGGAGCATCGGGTCGACGCCCTTCGGGATGGGGAGCTGCGTCCCGAACGAGGACAGACGGTTGCTGACCGCGAGCACCTCGGGGTTGGTCAAGGACTTCTTGACCTTCCGGAGGGCGCCGGAGAGCTGACGGAGCTGCACCGAGTCGGCGTCCGGGCCGACGTGGAAGACCGTGATCGGCACGTTCGGGAGGATGCGGGTGACCTTGCGCTTCTCGTCCTCGAGCAGGCGTGAGGTCCGCGATCGGGGTCCTTCGGCGATCAGTGCGACGCCACCACGGCCCACGGCCCGGTAGATCGCGTCCTGGGTCTTCGGGTTCACGGCGACGGGCATCTCGCTGGTCTGCCACGAGCGCGGGGCAGCGCGGAGCACCTGGCCCACCGCGCCCGGCCGACCCTCGATCTGCGTGTAGACGACCTTGTCCGCGCGCCGGGTGAGGATGAACAGAGCCGCGAGGATGCCGGCGAGCACGCCCGCGATGATCCACATGACGAGCGCGAAGATGTTGCCCGCCGAGAACAGCAGCGCGACCGCGACACCGATGAGCACCGGCAGGATGAAGCCGCCGAGCATCAACCACTGCGCCGCCTTGTCGTGGCGACGGGTGAGCTGGAACACCTGCCAGAGCTGCTTGATCCGCCCTGGTTCCTTCTGCGCCGCCGGGGGCGCGTCCTTCTGAGCCATGCTCCCAGGATAGCCGGTGACGGAGGGTCCTGATGCTGCGTTCTGCTCCACAGGCCGGCGGCGCGGGGAGCTTGTCCACAGCCGCGTGCGCCGACGCCGTCGGACGGGGCTCCGCGTCGGAGGATCGAGCTATGGAAACACTGCCAGACCCGTCGGCCACCACAACCCGAGTTGCCGGCCGTCGTCTCGTCCGGCGCTTGGGCGAGGGCCGGGAGTGGACGGCCTACTCGACGGTGCTCGCCCACGCCGGATCCGCGCACGGAGGGCGCACCGACCAGGCCGCCCCGGCGGGCGACGCCGTGCTGCTCCGAGCGAGGGCGGACGCCGCCGAACGCGACCTCTGGCGTCGCGCGGCCATCCTGTCCCGACTCGACCACCCGCACATCGTGAGACTCGTCGACGTCGCCGAGGATCGCACCGGCCTCCCGTGTCTGCTGGTCGAGCGGCTCGCCGGCGGCACGTTGGGAGAACTGCTGCGCCGCCGGGAGTCGATCGCTCCCGGTGAGGCCGTCACGATCCTGGCACCACTGGTCGACGCCATCCGCGCGGCGCACCTCTCCGGGATCAGCCACGGGTCGATCAGCGCTTCGGCCGTGCGCTTCGCCGACGACGGCCGACCGGTCCTCTCCGGCTGGTCGGGCGCAGCTCCCGTCGACCACCAGACGATCGATGGTGGGCTCGGCCGCACCGCTCCGGCGTTCGCCGCCGATTGGACGGCGTTCGCGGGGCTCATGGACGGTGTCCTGCAGGCGACCGACCCCGACGAGGCCCCCTCGACCGCGGCCTGGGCCGACGTCGTGCCTGAACTCGCCGACCACGAGATCGCCAACCGACTGCAACAGCGGATCCACGCCCTGGCACGACCGCTCCCGGTCCTGCTCGACCGCGTCGACCCGCCGTCCGCATCACCTGCCGATGCCATCCGTGCTTCCGCCGATCGCGCGCAGCGGACGGCTCCGCTCCCGCCGACCCGACGAGCCGCTGTCGAATCGAGGCGTCGGTCACGACATCCCGGGTCGTCGCTGCGTCGTCTGGCCTGGCGACCCGGTCGAGGCACACGGGTCACGGCCGCGACCCGCTCGACGCCGTCCGTCGACTCCAGCCCGAGACGTCGTCGACTCGTGATCGGAGCGGCGGGCGCGGCAGCGGCACTGGTGTCGGCGGCGATGGTGTTCCTGCCGTCCGAAGACCCGAGCACCGCGATCGCACCGACGCCGGCCGGTTCAGTCGGCCCGGCGTCCGCGGCGGTAACGACGATCGCGCCGCCGGTGGAGACGCCGACGCCACCGGCGGACGAAGCTGACGCCGTCGACGTGGTCACCGGTGACGATCCGGCGGCCGCGGCCCGCGAGCTCGTCCGTCGACGTGATCAGTGCCGCACGACGGGGGAGGAGGGGTGCGTCTGGGACTCCGTCGAACGCGGGTCCCCATTCGAGGACGACGAGCACCTCGGTGTCGGGATCGGATCGATCGATGCGGCGAGTCTGGACCTCGTCGACCGTCAGGGCGACGCGGCGGTCCTGCGCGGCACGGCCGAGCCGTCCGAGACGGACGAGGCCGCCGCAGGACGACGACAGCCCGTCACGCTCCTCGTGGTGAGGGGCGAGACGGGCTGGCGTCTGCGGGAGGTGTTCACCGCCGGATGAGGCGGTGGACACAGCGCGATCGGTTCGGGATCAGATCCCGAGCGAGCCGCGGAAGTCGCCTGCTTCGAGGCGGTTCTTCACCTGGACGAGGAAGCGTGCAGCGTCCGCGCCGTCGATGATGCGGTGGTCGTAGCTCAGCGCGAGGTAGACCGTCGAACGGATCGCGATGGCGTCTGCACCGTCGACCGTCACGACGACCGGCTTCTTCGTGACGATGCCCGTACCGAGGATCGCCGACTGCGGCAGGAACACGATCGGGGTGTCGAACAGGGCGCCGCGCGAACCGGTGTTGGTCAGCGTGAACGTGCCGCCCGACAGCTCGTCGGGCTGCAGCTTGTTGTCGCGAGTGCGCTGCGCGAGATCGGCGATCTCGGCACCGAGCTCGGCGATCGACTTGGAACCCGAGTTGCGGATGACCGGCGTCAGCAGACCACGCTCGGTGTCCACGGCGATCGCGAGGTTCTCCGTCTCCGGGTACACGATCTGGTCGCCGTCGACGGTGGCGTTGATGATCGGGTACGTCTGGAGCGCCTCGCTGGCAGCAAGGGCGAAGAACGGCAGGAACGACAGCTTGTTGCCGGTCTTGGCGAGGAACTCGTCCTTGACGGCCGTGCGGAGTGCCGCGACCTTCGTGACGTCGACCTCGACGACGCTCGTCAGCTGGGCGGTGCCCTGCATCGAAGCGACGGCGCGCTCGGCGACGACCTTGCGCAGACGCGACATGGCCTTGCTCGTGCCACGCAGCTCGGAGACCTGGACGGTCGGAGCAGCGGGCGACTCCGTGGCGCCACCGGCGCTCTGAGCCTGCAGGACGTCTTCCTTGCGGATGCGTCCGCCGACACCGGTGCCGGTGACCGTGCTGAGGTCGACCCCGTGCTGGTTGGCGAGACGACGCACCAGTGGCGTGACGTAGCCGGAGTTGACGACCCCGCCGGCGGCAGGCGTCGAAGCGGCGGCCGGAGCCGCAGCAGCAGGCGCAGCAGCTGGTGCCGGAGCAGCAGCAGGTGCAGCGGCGGGAGCCGGAGCAGCGGCGGGCGCCGGAGCAGCAGCAGGAGCCGGAGCAGCAGCAGGTGCAGCAGCAGGTGCAGCAGCAGGTGCCGGTGCAGCAGCAGGTGCCGGTGCAGCAGCAGGCGCAGCGGCGGGAGCCGGAGCAGCAGCGGGAGCCGGCGCGGCAGCAGGTGCCGGCTCGGGCTCGGCCGCGGGATCGGGCTCAGCCGGAGCGGGCTCGGCAGCAGCCGGTTCCGCGGCGGGCGCGGGCTCCTCGGCCGCAGCCGCACCCGAACCATCGCCGATGGTCACGAGAGCGGTGCCGACCTCGACGGTCTCGTCCTCCTGGACGAGGATCGCTTCGATGACACCCGCGACGGGCGAAGGGATCTCGGTGTCGACCTTGTCGGTCGACACTTCGAGCAGTGGCTCGTCGACCTCCACGGTGTCGCCGACATTCTTCAGCCAGCGGGTGACCGTACCCTCGGTGACACTCTCGCCGAGTGCCGGGAGGCTGACGGATTCGCTCATGACCTTGTCTCCTTTGAAACCTGTTGTGTGTTCACTAGCTTATTGGGGTGTTCGGAATGCGTCACAGCGCGTGCAGGGGCTTGCCTGCGAGCGCGAGGAATGCTTCGCCGAGCGCCTCGTTCTGCGTGGGGTGCGCGTGGATCAGCGGCGCGATGTCCTCGGGGTAGGCCTCCCAGTTGACGGCGAGCTGGCCTTCGGCGATGAGCTCACCGACGCGGGCGCCGATCATGTGCACACCGATGACGGGGCCGTCGTTGACGCGGATGACCTTGACGTTGCCGCTCGTGCCGATGATCTCGCTCTTGCCGTTGCCGGCCAGGTTGAAGTCGTAGCTCGTGATGTTGTCGGCACCGTACTGCTCGGCCGCCTTGGCCTCGCTGAGACCGACGGACGCGATCTCGGGGTCGCTGTAGGTGACCTTCGGGATGTTGACGTCCTCGATGATGACCGGCTTGAGACCGGCGATCTCCTCGGCAACGAAGATGCCCTGCTGGAAGCCGCGGTGCGCGAGCTGCAGGCCGGGGACGATGTCGCCCACGGCGTAGAGGCCGGGGATGTTCGTCTCGAGACGGTCGTTGGTGATGACGAAGCCGCGGTCGATGGTGACACCGACCTCCTCGAAGCCGAGTCCGGCGGTCGACGGGCCACGGCCGACGGCGACGAGCAACAGCTCGGCGTCGATCGTCTTGCCGTCCTCGAGCGTGATGTGCACGCCCGAGTCGTCCTGGGTGACGCCCTGGAACCGCACGCCGAGCGAGTACTCGATGCCGCGCTTGCGGAACGCGCGCTCGAGGGCCTTGCTGATCGACTCGTCCTCGTTGGGGACGAGGTGGGGGAGCGCCTCGATGATCGTGACCTCGGTCCCGAACGACTTCCAGACGCTCGCGAACTCGACGCCGATCACACCGCCGCCGAGAACGGCGACCTTCTTCGGCACGAAGTCGAGCTGCAGCGCCTGCTCGCTCGTGATGACGCGGCCACCGATCTCGAGACCGGGGAGCGAGCGGCTGTAGGAGCCCGTCGCGAGGATCACGTTCTTGCCGGTGATGAGGTCGTCGCCGACCTGCACGCTCGTCGGGGAGACCAGACGGCCCTCACCCTCGATGGTGGTGATGCCGCGGGCCTTGACGAGGCCCTGGAGTCCCTTGTACTTCTTCGCGACGATGCCCTCGCGGTACTTCGTGACGCCCTCGATGTCGATGCCTTCGAAGGTGGACTTGACGCCGTACTTCTCCGACTCGCGCGATGCGTCCGCGACCTCGGCGGAGTGCAGCAGCGCCTTCGTCGGGATGCAACCGCGGTGGAGGCAGGTGCCGCCGACCTTGTCCTTCTCGATCATGCCGACGGTGAGGCCGAGCTGCGAAGCGCGCAACGCCGCAGCGTATCCGCCGCTTCCGCCTCCCAGGACTACCAGGTCAAAATTCTGCTCGGACACTCCGTTGCTCCTTGTGTGTGCTTCGTGGTCGATCGGAAACCGTCGTGGTGTGTTCGGCGGCGTCGAGGCGGGTCGAACCGCCCCCACCGACCTTACTACGGGTGGCTAATCTCCTCGGCCATTGCGAGGAGGGTGCGGACCGCGACGCCGGTCGGGCCCTTGGCAGTGAAGCCGTAGGGGGCGTCGCCGTTCATCGCACTCCCGGCGATGTCCAGGTGTGCCCACGGGATGCGGGTGGTGCCGCCGTCCTCGTCGGTCCGCTCGGCGATGAACTCCTGGAGGAACGTGCCTGCGACGAGCATGCCGCCCGCGGTGGTCCCGGGCTTGGCGTTGGCGAGGTCGGCGACGTCGGAGTCGAGGACCTTGCGCAGCTCCGCGGGGAACGGCATCGGCCAGAACAGTTCGTCCGCACCGGAACCGGTCGCGATGAGGTCGGTGACGAAGGACGCGTCGCCCATGACGCCCGTGTAGCGGTTGCCGAGCGCGACCACGGCGGCTCCCGTGAGGGTCGCCACGTCGATGATGGCGTCCGGGCCCTCCTCGCCTGCAGCGACGAGTCCGTCGGCGAGGACCAGCCGGCCCTCGGCGTCGGTGTTGGTGACCTCGACCGTGCGTCCGCCCCGGATGGTGAGGACGTCGTTCGGCCGGATCGCCGTGCCCGACGGGAGGTTCTCGGCGAGGCAGAGCCATGCGGTCAGCCTGGTGGGCACCCCGAGACGCGCGGCCGCGGCCAGGACGGCGAGCACGGTCGCCGCGCCGGTCATGTCGTATTTCATGCCGACCATCGAGACCGGCGGCTTCAGGGAGAGGCCGCCACTGTCGAAGGTGATGCCCTTCCCGACGAGGGCCAGGTGGCTCCTGGCGGCCTCCGGGTGGTAGCTCAGCTTGACGAGTCGCGGAGGCCGCGAGGAACCCTGCCCGACGCCGAGGATGCCGCCGAAGCCGTCCTCGGCCAAGCGGGTCTCGTCCCATTCCTCGACCTCGACGTCGAGGCCGTCGACCGCTGCTCGGGCCGCGTCGGCGAAGGTCGCCGGGTAGAGCTCGTTCGGCGGCGTGTTGACCAGGTCCTTCACGAGCGCGATGGCCTCGGCGACCGCGGTGGCGTGTTCCGCGAGCCCGGCATCCGGTGCGTCGACGGTCGACGGGACGACGACGGTGATCTGCTCGAGCGGTGTCGGCGCCGGCGCGGATCCGACCCCGCGCGACGCGGTGTAGCGGTAGGCACCGATGGCCGCCCCCTCGAGGACGGCTTCGGCGGCGGCGGCCGTCTCCTCCGTCAACGCGAACGCGATCGAGGCCTGGCCGTCGATCGTCCTGGTCACTGCACCCGCGGCTCGTCGGAAGGCCGCGTCGTCCGCATCCGGACCGAGGCCGACCAGCACGAGACCGGAGGCCGCGCCGAACCGGTCCGGGAGGCGTCGCACCTGGTCTTCGGATCCCGTGACACCGGAGGCGCGCAGCTCGTCCGCGAGCGGCGCGTAGACATCGGGCGCCAGGAGCTCAGGTCCGTCGTCGCCCTTCCTCACCGCGAGGACGAGCAGCTCGGCCTCGACTCCCTCGACGGCAGCGGACAACACGGAGAGCACAGGGATCGTCATGCCTCCATCGTAGGCACGTGCCGTTCCGGACCGAGGCGGGGCCGCCGGTGTTCGCTCTCGGCGGTACCGCCGACGCTCGGAGGGGAAGGGCGCTGCGACACCCCCGTTTAGAGTTGAACCATGCCTACGCCTGACGACCTCTACGAGGTGCACCCGGAGATCGACATCCCCGCCGGCCTCCACCTCGTCGCGGGGCTCACCGGGTTCTCCGACGCCGGCGGCGCGGTCGGGCAGTTGAACGCCTACCTCGACGACGTCCTCGACACGACGGTCATCGCCGAGTTCGACGCCGACGTCCTGCTCGACTACCGGGCCCGCCGGCCGATCATCTCGTTCGACCAGGACCACCTGACGGAGTACCGGCCACCTCGGCTGACCCTGTCGCTCGCCCACGACGAGCTCGGGTCGCCATTCCTGCTGCTCACCGGTTTCGAGCCCGACTTCCTCTGGGACCGGTTCGTCGCGGCCGTGCTCGAGCTCGTCGATCGCTTCCGGGTCAGCGACACCACGTGGGTGCACGCCATCCCGATGCCGGTCCCGCACACCAGGCCGATCGGCGTCACCGTCAGCGGCAACCGGTTCGACCTCATCGAGTCGCTCTCGGTCTGGCGCCCCCGCACCCAGGTGCCGTCCAACGTCCTCCACCTCCTCGAGTACCGCCTCTACGAGCGCGGCGACAGCATCGCGGCGTTCGTGCTCCTCGTTCCGCACTACCTCGCCGACACGGAGTTCCCGGCCGCGGCGATCACGGCGATCGAGAGCCTCAGCGCGGCGACCGGGCTCATCTTCCCCACGGACCGCCTCCGCGAGGACAGCCGCGACTTCCTCGTCAAGATCGATGAGCAGGTCGGGACCAACCACGAGCTGGGCCAGCTGGTCACGACGCTCGAGGAGCGGTACGACGCCTACATGGCCGACAACTCGCCGAAATCGCCGCTCACCGACATCGACGGGGCGCTCCCGACGGCCGACGAGATCGCCGCGGAGCTCGAGAAGTTCCTCGCCAGCCGGCGCCACGGCGACGAGGACCGCTCGACCACCTAAGCTGGATCGGTGGGATCTCGACGCGTCTGGTGGGTGTTCGGCGTCGGGGTGTTCGCCTACCTCATCACCGTCATGCAGCGGTCCACGCTCGGCGTGGCGGCGGTGGACGCCACCGAGCGGTTCCAGATCGACGCCGCAGCGCTGTCGACCCTCGCCGTCGCACAGCTGATCGTGTACGCCGCGATGCAGGTCCCGGTCGGGGTGCTCATCGACCGCCTCGGACCTCGCGTCCTGATCCTCGCTGGGCTGACGGTCGTCATGGCGGGCCAGGTCTGGCTGGGTCTCACGACCGAACTCGGCGGCGCGATCGTCGGGCGGATGCTGGTCGGCCTCGGCGACGCCGCGGTGTTCACTTCCGTGTTGCGGCTCGTGAACTCCTGGTTCCCGACCCGTCGGGTGCCGATCGTCTCGCAATGGGTCGGCAACATCGGGCAGATCGGACAGATCCTCTCGGCGGTGCCGTTCTCCTTCGTCCTGCACGCCTTCGGCTGGTCGCCGGCGTTCCTCAGTGCGGCCGGACTCGTCCTCCTGGCGCTCGTCGGGGTGGTGATCGTCGTCCGCGACCGGCCGTCCGGTTCCGACGAGGCGCCGCGCCCCGAGACGTGGGGCCACGTCGTCCGCGAGGTCGTCATCAGTCTGCGTCGGCCAGGGACGCGTCTCGGGTTCTGGTCGCACTTCGTCACCCAGTCCTCCGGTACGGTCCTCACGCTCCTCTGGGGCTTCCCGTTCATGGTCTACGCCCTCGGCTACCCGCAGCCCCTCGCCGCATCGTTGCTCATCGTCATCGTGGTCTCCGGCATGATCGCCGGACCCATCCTCGGGGTGCTCACCGCCCGGTTCCCCTACCGGCGGAGCAACCTCGTGCTCGGGATCGTCACGGTCATGGGCGTCGCCTGGGCCGCACTCCTCCTCTGGCCGGGCGTCCCACCGATGTGGCTCGTGATCGTCCTGTTCGTCGTGGTCGGAGTCGGCGGCCCCGGTTCACTCATCGGGTTCGACTTCGCCCGCACCTTCAACCCCATCCGCGCGCTCGGCGGGGCGAACGGCATCGTGAACGTCGGAGGGTTCCTCGCCAGCTTCGTCATGATGTTCCTCATCGGTCTCATCATCGACGCGGTCAGCGGGGGATCCCGTGCCGACTACTCCATGGACAGCTTCCGGATCGCCTTCTCCGTGCAGTACCTGGTGGTCGGATTCGGGGTCGCGATGCTGCTCGTCGCCCGGTCCCGCACGCGGAGACGCTTCGCCGAGGACGAGGGCATCGCCGTCGGTCCGCTGTGGATCGCTGTCCGTGCCAGGCTCGGTCGCCGTCGCTGAGCGTTCGCTTCGTCCACCGATCCCACCCTTGACAAACGGCCTGTGGCTCTGAGGTCTTCCGCCGCGCGCTATAATGGAACACGGACCCGTTCACCTCTCGGAATGTCGGCGGCCCTTTTCGGGTTGCACTGCACCAAGACTTGACATGGGTCCTCGTAATGTCCGAAATCACGGACGATCCGGCGATGACTGTCCATGCCGGGTCCGAACAGGAAGGTGCAGCTATGGCCACCAAGACGGCTCGCGCAGACGAAGCAGCGCCAGCAGACGAGGCCACGGAGGCTCCCGCAGCGAAGGCTCGGACCACCAAGGCCACCACGACCCGAGCGAAGGCTGCTCCCAAGAAGGCCACCCGCGCCAAGGCGGGCACGAAGTCCAGCACGGAGCCCGATGAGGGCACGGACGACGAGGACGTCGTCGTCGAGGTCGTCGCCGACGACGCCGTGGTCGACGCGCCCGCAGGCGACGCCACCGAAGCGGTCGAGGAGGAGGACGACAAGTCCGTGCCGGAGATCACCCTCCCCACCGACGCACTCGTGCTCTCCAACAGCGACGACGACGAGATCCCGGTGTACTCGGCCGCCATCACCGGCGCCACCGCCGACCCGGTCAAGGACTACCTCAAGCAGATCGGTAAGGTCGCGCTCCTCAACGCGGCCGAAGAGGTCGAACTCGCGATGCGCATCGAGGCGGGCCTCTTCGCCGAGGACAAGCTCGCCCAGCTCTCCGACCTCGAGAAGCGCTCGCGGGTCGGCCGTGAGCTCCAGTGGGTCGCGAAGGACGGCGCCCGCGCCAAGAGCCACCTCCTCGGGGCGAACCTCCGACTCGTCGTGAGCCTCGCCAAGCGGTACACGGGCCGCGGCATGCAGTTCCTCGACCTCATCCAGGAGGGCAACCTGGGCCTCATCCGTGCGGTCGAGAAGTTCGACTACACCAAGGGCTTCAAGTTCTCCACCTACGCGACCTGGTGGATCCGTCAGGCCATCACGCGCGCCATGGCCGACCAGGCACGCACCATCCGCATCCCGGTGCACATGGTCGAGGTCATCAACAAGCTCGCCCGCGTCCAGCGGCAGATGCTGCAGGACCTGGGCCGCGAGCCCACGCCCGAGGAGCTCAGCCGCGAACTCGACATGACGCCCGAGAAGGTCATCGAGGTCCAGAAGTACGGCCGCGAGCCCATCTCGCTGCACACGCCCCTCGGCGAGGACGGCGACAGCGAGTTCGGTGACCTGATCGAGGACACCGAGGCGGTCGTGCCGGCCGACGCCGTCAGCTTCACGATGCTGCAGAAGCAGCTGGAGTCGCTCCTCGACTCGCTCTCCGAGCGGGAAGCGGGCGTCATCCGGATGCGCTTCGGCCTCGGCGACGGCATGCCGAAGACGCTCGACCAGATCGGCGACACCTTCGGGGTCACCCGTGAGCGCATCCGGCAGATCGAGTCGAAGACCATGGCGAAGCTGCGTCACCCGAGCCGATCCCAGTCGCTCCGCGACTACCTCGAGTAGGAGCATGCGCTACGCCCCGGCCATCCTCGCCGGTCGTGCCGTCCGATTCCTCGCCAGGCTGCGCAAGCCGGGCGGGGGATCGGCCGTTCCCGGCCTCGTGGTCAACCGCATCGCGCCCGGGTTCCTCCCCGACACGTTGAACGCCTTCCCGCGTGGTCTCGTGATCGTGAGCGGCTCGAGCGGGAAGTCGACGACGACCAAGATGCTCGTCGGCATCCTGCGTGCCCACGGTGTGTCGGTCTTCACGAACCCGTCCACGGCGAACATCTCGCAGGGGCTCACCTCGGCTCTCCTCGAACGAGCCGACCTCCGCGGCCGGATCGACGCCGAGCTCGGGGTGCTCGAGATGGACGAAGGACACGGCGCGCTCATCGCGCCGCGACTCGCGCCCGCCCACGTCATCCTGACCAACGTGTCCGTCGACCAGATCGACCGCTTCCACGACGCTGCCATGGTGGCGCGCATGCTCGACGCGATCGCTGCCCGATCGAGCACGTCGCTCGTCTTGAACGGCGATGACGCGCTCGTCGACGCCGTCGCGCCAGGCAGCGACGCGAGGCGATGGCGGTACGGCGTCTCGACGGCCGTGCTCGGCGCCAGCGCACGCGGCCTGGGGTACAGCACGACCTCGTCCGATCGGGTCGATCCCGGTTCCGGAACCGTCGTCGAAGCCCTCGACGGCGACCTGGTGTCCATCACCCACCGCGGCGAGACCGTCCGGTTCCGTCTGCCGGCTCGCGGCGTGCACTACGCCGTGGATGCCGCTGCAGCCCTCTCCGGCGCCGCCGCGATCCTCGGCCCCGAGTTCCAGCTCACCATCGCGTCGGAGTCGTTCCGTGCGCTCACGCCGGTGTTCGGCCGCGGTGAGGTGACGACCGTCCGCGGTGTCGAGGTCGAGTTCGTCCTCGTCCAGAACCCCGCGAGCTTCCAGCTCAACGTCGACAGCCTGGCGGCCGACACGGAGCAGATCCTGGTTGCCGTCGGGAGCGACGTCCGCGATCCCTCGTACCTCTGGCCGGTCGACACGTCCAGGCTCGGTCGTGTTGCGCTCGTGTCGGGGTCCAAGGCCTGGGAGGCCGCGCTGCAGCTGGGCTACGACGGCGTCGAGATCGACCGGATCGAACCGGACCTCGGCACGGCGTTGGACGCGTTCCTCGCACTCCCTGCGCCCGCGCACGGTCGGAAGACCGTGATCTTCACCGCCGACTCGATGCGCCGTACCCGCGCGCACCTCGGCCTCGCCTCGAACGATCAGGACGACGCATGACGACTGAGCCGACGATCACCATCGCCGTCCTCCTGCCCTCGAGCTGCAATGTGAACGGCGACGCCGAGAACGGCGCGGTCCTCGCCCGCCGGGCCCGCGCGCGTGGCCTCGCCGTCGAGCTCGTCCCCGTCGAATCGGTCGCCGAGCTCCCGAGCACGGTCCACGCGGTCGTCCTCGGGTCGTGCGACGACCCGTCGGCGCCACAGGTGCTCGAGACGCTGCGGCCGTTCCGCGACGCGTTCATCGCCTGGGTGGAGGCCGGGGTGCCCGTCCTCGCGGTCGCCAACGGATGGAAGCTCCTCACTCGCCGGCTCGAGCTGGTACCGGGGAGCTGGGTCGAGGGCCTCGCCATCATCGAGGGCGACGCCCCGTTGCGGCGCGCGCGGGCGAGTGACGACCTCGTCGTCGTGCCGAGCGGCGGCCTCGAGCTCGACGCCCCGGTACTCGTCGGGTACGAGAACCACGGGCGGGACTTCCGAGCCGGGACGGGCGTCGAGTCGATCGGCACCGTGCAGCACGGACGAGGCAACGGCGACGGCACGGAGGGTGCGCTGGTCGGACCGTTCGTCGGAACCCACCTGCACGGTCCCGTCCTCGCGAAGAACCCGGAACTGGCCGATCGACTGCTCCGTCTGGCGATCACGGTCGCCGGGGGCACCTCGATGCTCGACGAATCGCCAGAGCTCCACGACCTCGACGAGATCGCCGCCAACGCCAGAGCGCAGATCGTCTCGGCGCTCGCCTGAGTACGCGCGCGATCGAGCCCGCGCTGGTCTGAGACCGAGCTTCCTCGATGACATGACGAAGGGCCCCGGATCTCGGATCCGGGGCCCTTCGTCGTGATGCCGGTGGACTAGGCGCGCTGCTCGTTGAAGAGTCGCGCGGACTCGTCGTGCCAGTCGGTCGCGACCTGCGTCAGCTTCTCCTGGTACTTCTTGCCGTGGTGCGCGCAGAACAGCAGTTCACCGCTGTTCATCTGCACGCGGATGTAGGCCTGTGCTCCGCACAGATCGCAACGATCGGCGGCAGTCAGTTGCTGGGCGTCGAGGTCACTCGGCGTGCTCTCGGTAGCAGTCTGTGACATGTGCTCCTCCTGACTCGGGCGGCTACGAAACTCGTAGTACTCATGAAAGCACGCGATTGTCACAACGGGGTCCCATTCCGTGTTCGTTTCGCTGTGCGCGTAGATGATTCGGATCAACCGTGCAGCCGGATGGGTCGACGGCCCGCGAGAACGCGCCGTCGAGCGGGTCCGGGCGATCGCGCGCCGAGTGTCTCCCTCGGCGTGTCGGTGCCGACGACTACGCTGGGAAGCGTGAGCAGCGACTACTCCGCCAGGCATCTCTCCGTCCTCGAAGGCCTCGAGGCGGTGCGCAAGCGACCGGGCATGTACATCGGTTCCACCGACTCGCGTGGCCTCATGCACTGCCTCTGGGAGATCATCGACAACTCCGTCGACGAGGCCCTCGGCGGGTACGGCGATCAGATCGAGATCGTCCTCCACGCCGATCAGAGCGTCGAGGTGCGCGACCACGCACGTGGTATCCCGGTGGACATCGAGCCGAAGACCGGCCTCTCCGGTGTCGAGGTCGTCTTCACCAAGCTCCACGCCGGCGGGAAGTTCGGCGGCGGTTCGTACGCCGCGTCCGGCGGGCTGCACGGCGTCGGCGCATCCGTCGTCAACGCCCTGTCCGAGCGACTCGACGTCGAGGTGGATCGCGGCGGCAAGACCTACGCCATGTCCTTCCACCGCGGTGAGCCGGGGATCTTCGCCGACACGGGGGAGCCGACCCCGGACGCACCCTTCACGCCGTTCGAGAAGCAGAGCGAGCTCCGCGTCATCGGCAAGACGAAGCGCGGCGTGACCGGCACCCGGATCCGCTACTGGGCCGACCGCCAGATCTTCACGAAAGGCGCCCAGTTCCAGGCCGAGGAGCTCCTCGGCCGCGCGCGCCAGACCGCCTTCCTCATCAAGGGGCTCGGCATCCACATCCGCGACGAGACCGTCGAGGAGCCGACCGAGGCGATGTTCCGCTACGAGGGCGGCATCTCCGAGTTCGTCGACTACCTCGCGGGCGACACCGCGCTCACCGACACCTGGCGCCTCACCGGCAGCGGCACGTTCACCGAGACCGTCCCGGTGCTGTCGCCGTCGGGCACCATGGTCGCCACCGAGGTGGAGCGCGAGGCAGAGGTCGACATCGCGCTGCGGTGGGGTACCGGGTACGAGACGGTCATGCGCAGCTTCGTCAACATCATCGCCACGCCGAAGGGCGGCACGCACCAACTCGGATTCGACCAGGGCCTCCTGAAGTTCCTCCGCGCCCAGGTCGAGCAGAACGCCCGTCGACTCAAGGTCGGCACGGACAAGCTCGAGAAGGACGACGTCCTCGCCGGCCTTACAGCGGTGCTGACGGTGCGCCTCGCGGAGCCGCAGTTCGAGGGCCAGACGAAGGAGATCCTCGGCACGCCGGCCGTCCGCGCCATCGTCGCCAACGTCGTCACGAAGGAGCTCAAGGAGCGGTTCGCCTCGACCAAGCGCGACGACAAGGCGCAGACCGCGCTCGTGCTCGAGAAGATCGTGTCGGAGATGAAGTCCCGGATCTCCGCGCGGACCCACAAGGAGACGCAACGCCGCAAGAACGCGCTCGAGAACTCGTCGCTCCCGGCCAAGCTGGTCGACTGCCGCTCGGGCAACCTCGAGTCCAGCGAACTCTTCATCGTCGAGGGCGACTCGGCACTGGGTACGGCGAAGCTCGCCCGAGACAGCTCCTACCAGGCGCTGCTCCCGATCCGAGGCAAGATCCTCAACGTGCAGAAGGCCTCCGTCTCCGACATGCTGTCGAACGCCGAGTGCGCGTCCATCATCCAGGTCATCGGCGCGGGCTCCGGACGATCGTTCGATCTCGACGCCGCCCGCTACGGCAAGATCATCCTCATGAGCGACGCCGACGTCGACGGCGCCCACATCCGGACGCTCCTGCTCACGCTCTTCTTCCGGTACATGCGGCCGCTGATCGAAGCGGGTCGCGTGTTCGCCGCGGTACCGCCGCTCCACCGCGTCATCGTCATCAATCCCGGCTCCAAGCCGAATGAGACGATCTACACCTACTCCGAAGCCGAACTGCACGCGGTGCTCAGCGACCTCAAGCGCACCGGCAAGAAGCACCAGGAACCGATCCAGCGCTACAAGGGCCTGGGCGAGATGGACGCCGACCAGCTGGCCACGACCACCATGGACCGCCGTCACCGGACGCTGCGCCGTGTCCGGGTCGAGGATGCGGAGTCGGCCGGACGGATCTTCGAACTCCTCATGGGCAACGACGTCGCCCCGCGCAAGGAGTTCATCGTCGACAGCTCCGACCGGCTGTCACGGGAGAGCATCGACGTCTGATCGTCGGTCGTCCACCGAGAAGCAGGACCGACGACGAAGGCCCGGATCGAGCAGTGCGCTCAGTCCGGGCCTTCGTCAGTGCGCAGCTCCGATCAGGACGATTCGTCGCTCGCTACCGCGTCGTCCGTCGCCGGTGCTGCCGGTGCGGTGATCGCGCCGCCGATGAACCCGACGGGGGCGTCCAGCGGCGCCCCTGAGGCATCCCGCTTCGCGCCGACCTCCGGGAGCGTCCGCGGTGTCCCGTCCGTCCCGACGGCGTGCGCCGGAGCGGCGCCGACCCACGCGACGGCCAGCTGGTCCTCGCCCTTCAGGAAGCGCTGCGACCGGACACCGCCGGTCGCACGACCCTTGGCGGGGAACTCGGAGAACTCCGACACCTTCGCGCTCCCGGTGTCCGTTCCGGCGAGCGTCAGCGAATTGGTCGCGACGGTCACGACGACGACGTCGTCGGTGGGCAGGACCGCCGTGAACGAGATGACCTTCGCACCGGCCGCCAGGTTGATGCCGGCCATGCCACCCGCGGCCCGCCCCTGCGGACGGACGGACGTCGCGGCGAACCGGAGCAGTTGTGCGTCGGAGGCGACGAAGACGAGTTCCGCGTCGTCGCCGACCTGCGTCGCCCCGACGACGTGGTCGCGCGGCTTGAGCGTGATGACCTCGAAGTCCGGCTTGTTCGGCAGGTCGCCGGGGATGACCCGCTTGACCACGCCGGTCTCGGTTCCCAGCACGATCGGTTGCTCCGAGGTCAGCGAGACGATCGCCAGCACGCGCTCATCGCGGTTCGGGAGCGACAGGTACTCGCCCATCCGGACTCCGGCCGCGAGCTGGATGGAGGCCGCCGGCACCGCGGGGAGGTCGAGCGGGGTGAACCGGATGACGCGACCGAGGCTCGTGACCGCACCGAGTTCGGTGCGGCTCGTGGTCTCGACGACACTCAGGATCGCATCGTGCTTGCTCCGCCGACCGGGTCGTGGGGCGGGCGCGTCCTGCTCGAGGTCGACGCGGAGCGCCCGTCCGGTCGCGCTGAGGTAGACGCGGCACGGGGTGTCGGCGAGCTCGAGCACCGGGGCGCTCTTCCCTCGGCCGGTCGTCGCGACGCTCGGCTTCGCGTTCGTCAGCATGGTCCGGCGCGGTGTGCCGAACTGCTCGGCCGCAGCGGCGAGCTCAGCGGAGACCGCGGCGCGGATGAGTCGTTGGCTCCCGAGCAACCGCTCGAGTTCGGCGATCTCGGCCAGCAGCTTGTCGCGCTCGGCCTCGAGCTCGATCCGCGAGAACTTGGTGAGTCGTCGAAGACGGAGCTCGAGGATGTACTCGGCCTGCAGCTGCGAGAGGTCGAAGACCTCGATGAGCCTCGCGCGGGCCTGTTCGGAGTCGTCGCTCGCGCGGATGACCTGGATGACCTCGTCGATGTCGAGGATGGCGATGAGGAGGCCCTCCACGAGGTGGAGGCGTTCCTTGCGTCTTGCCAACCGGAACCGGCTCCGGCGGGTGACCACGCTGATGCGGTGGTCGACGTACACCTGCAGCAGTTCCCGGAGGCCGAGCGTCTGCGGGCCGCCGTCGACGAGCGCGACGTTGTTGATGCTGAAGGAGTCCTCGAGGGGCGTGTAGCGGTAGAGCTGCTCCAGGACGGCTTCGGGGGAGAAGCCGGTCTTGATCCCGATCACGAGGCGGAGCCCGTGGATGCGGTCCGTCAGGTCGGTGACGTCGGAGATGCCGTTGAGCTTCTTGGAGCTGACACCGTCCTTGATCTTCTCGATGATCTTCTCCGGACCGACCAGGTAGGGCAGTTCGGTGATGACCAGACCGGTCTTCCGCGCGGTGACCGCTTCGACGGAGACTTTGGCGCGGGTCTTGAAGGAGCCGCGACCGGTGGCGTAGGCGTCCTTGATGCCGTCCAGCCCGACGATCGTGCCGCCGGAGGGGAGGTCGGGACCCGGGACGAACTCCATCAGGTCCTCGAGGGTGGCCTGAGGATGCGCGATGAGGTGCCGGGCCGCGCCGATCACCTCGACGAGGTTGTGCGGCGCCATGTTGGTCGCCATACCGACCGCGATGCCGCTGGCGCCGTTCACGAGGAGGTTCGGGAACGCGGCCGGGAGGACCTCGGGCTGCATGAACTGGTTGTCGTAGTTCGGGACGAAGTCGACGACGTCCTCGTCGAGGTCGGCCGTCAGGGCGAGTGCGGCGGCGTCGAGCCGGGCCTCCGTGTACCGCGGCGCGGCGGGTCCGTCGTCGAGCGAGCCGAAGTTCCCATGCCCGTCGATGAGCGGGACGCGGAGCGTGAAGGGCTGTGCGAGGCGGACGAGTGCGTCGTAGATCGCCGTGTCGCCGTGCGGGTGCAGCTTCCCCATCACTTCGCCGACGACGCGGGCCGACTTCACGTGGCCACGATCCGGGCGCAGGCCCATCTCGGTCATCTGGTAGAGGATGCGGCGCTGCACCGGCTTCAGGCCGTCGCGCGCGTCGGGGAGGGCACGGGCGTAGATGACCGAATAGGCGTACTCCAGGAAGGAGGTCTGCATCTCCGACGAGACATCGATGTCCTCGATGCGCTCGCCACTGGTCTCCGTCGGCGGGGTCTGCTGTTGGCGGGTCATTCCGTGTCTCTGCTGAGGGGAGTCGAGCCGGTGCTCGGCGAGGATGGCGGGGCGTGGTCGTCAGCGCGGTGTGCGAGACTGAGCCCGATGACCACCATGCTACCGACGGTCGATCCGGAGTCACGCAGCCTTGCCGGTGTCCTCCCGGATTGCCTCGCATCCCTGACGGTGGGCGGTGGATCGCTGCCCCGGGCCGACCATGCCGTCGTCGTCCTCGTCGACGGCCTCGGCGCCGCGAACCTCCGTGGAGCAGCCGCCCACGCTCGGTTCCTCGCGCCGCGCCTCGGTCCGCGCTCCACCACGACGTCGGCGTTCCCGTCGACGACCGCGGCCGGGATCGCGACGCTGACCACCGGCTCGTTGCCGGGCCGGCACGGCCTCGTCAGCTACCGAGCACGGGACGTGGCGGGGGACCGGGTCGTGAACCAACTCAGCGGCTGGGACGCCGGCATGGTGCCCGAGACCTGGCAGCGCCTCCCGACCGTGTTCGAGCGAGCGAGAGCCGAGGGCGTCACCACGACGGTGATCGGTCAGGAGCGATACCGCAATTCGGGCTTCACCCGAGCCGTGCTCCGAGGGGCGGACTACCGGGCCGGACGCTCGATGGCGGACCGCCTCAACGCGGCCCGAGAGATCGCGTCCACGACCGCCGGCCCCACACTCAGCTACGTGTACGTCCCCGAGCTCGATCAGGCAGCGCACGAGTACGGGTGGGAGTCGGGCCGCTGGACGGCGCTCCTCGAGGAGCTCGACGGCGATCTCAAGCGGTGGTCGTCACGTTTGCCCGCGTCGACCGGCGCGCTCATCACCGCCGACCACGGGGTGATCGACGTTGCACAGCACCAGCACGTGCTCTTCGACCAGGTCCCCGAGCTGGTCGCCGGTGTCCGCCACATCGGCGGCGAGCCGCGATGCCTTCACCTCTATCTCGACACCGATGCAGGCCCAGCGGATCGGGAGCGCCTGGCTGAGGCCTGGCGAGCCGAGGAGGGAGGCCGCGCCTGGATCGCGACACGCGAGCAGGCGATCGACCACGGCTGGTATGGCGAGGTCGACCCTGAGGTGCTGCCACGGATCGGCGACGTCATCGTCGCCGCCCGGAAGCGCATCGCCTACTACGATTCACGTCCCGCCGATCAGAGCGCGAGGGGCATGATCGGACAGCACGGATCGCTCACCGACGACGAACGCCGGATACCGCTCCTCGGCCTCGGTCGTTACGAGCCCTGAAGCCCTGACCGATCAGACCGGGTCGTCGTCGGACTTCGCACCGAACACGATCTCGTCCCAGGACGGCATCGACGCCCGGCCGCGGCGCGCCTTGGCCCCGGACGGCGTGCCACCATCGGAGGACTCGGAATCGCCCGCGCGTCGTTGCTGCGCCGCCTCGAACTCACCGGTGTCGAACACCGCCAGCGGCGTCTGCTGATCCGGGACGGCGTGCGGCGCACTGGGGCGATCGGCAGGTTCGGGTTCGCTGGGAGCGGCCTCCCGCTCGCCACGGCGCTTGCGGAGCGCCTCCAACAGGTCCGCGGTCTGGTTGTGCTGCTCGGGGCTCGACGCCTCACGGTTGATCGCGGCCTGCGTCGCAGCCTTCGAGGACGGTGCACGGCCGAAGCCCGTGTCGGCCGCGAACGGCAACGGCTCGATCGGACGCGTCTCGGCGGGACGGTCGGTCTCGGTCTGCGGCGTCGACACGCGGTCCAGGGAGAACGCGCCGCTGTCGAAGCGTGAGGTGTCGGGGGAGTCGTCGGTGTCGACCGCACGCAAGCGGGGGATCAGCGCGGCCGGCAGGTCGCCCTGACGCGAGAGGGTCGTGGCCTCACTGCCGATGGGCGTGAGGGCGAGCTTCTTCGGCTCGAACGCCCAGCGGGCGTCGTGGTCGACCTGGTCGGCCGCGAAGGACAGCTTGACGATCCAGCCGCCCTCGGGTTCCTTCCAGCTCGTCCACCGTTCGTCGGTCGCGCCGAGCTTCTCGAGTCGAGCCCGGATGACGTTCCCGAAGGTGGCCTCGATGTCGTCGGCCGACGTGTCCGTCGTCGGCAGGACGGCGACGCCCAGGGCGGTGCCGACGATGTGCTCGCGCTCCGCCATCACCGGACCCTCGAACCGCTGCACGTACTCCAGTGAGGCGCCGGTGACCGCTGCGACGTCCTCGGCGGAGAGCCCGCTGCGGATGTGTGCCTGCACTTCCCTCGGGGAGATCTTGGTGTTCCCACCGATGGGCGCACCGGCCGGCTTCGCCCGCCGCAGGTGGACGTGGAACGAATCGTCGACGATGAGGCGGTATTCCTCCTCGTTCCGATCTGCAACGATCAGAGCGCCGAGCTCCGCTCCGACTACCTTCAATTCCTGCATGATGAATGCCTCTCAGCGTGCCACGTGATTGACCCACGTTCTCACGGATCACGGGCGTATTCGGGGAATACGCCGGGCGTGCCGTCAGTTGCACGGGAAGGTTCCGCACACCCTCCCGAACACGGTTTGCAATTCATGCGGAACTGATGCAAACTGTGCCCGCCGATTTTGTTCCGACGGCATCGAGAAGTGGATAGGCATGGCAACTGATTACGACGCTCCCCGCAAGACCGACGACGATTCCGAGTCGATCGAGGCCCTGAAGGAGCGCGTTCCAGACAAGCTGTCCGGAGTCGTCGACTCCGAAGACGCTGACAACCCGGGTGACTACAACCTGGGTGGATCCGACCTCTCCGACCTCGACCTCGACGTCGTCGTGCTCCCGCCCCAGGCGGACGAGTTCACCTGCATGGAGTGCTTCCTCGTGAAGCACCGCTCGCAGCTCGACCACGAGGGTAAGTTCGGCCCGATCTGCGCGGAGTGCGCAGCCTGACAGCACCGCCGCGCGAGCGGCACACAGAACCCCTCCGGATCACGATCCGGAGGGGTTCTGTCGTTGCGGCTTCGAGCGGTGGCCGCCTCAGGCGTGCGTGCGTGCCGCGGCGATCGCATCCGCCAGGGCCTGCGGCCGACGGGACGACAGCAGCCAGTACGGCGTCGGGTCGGCGGGGTCGACGATCTCCACCTTCACCAGGCTGTGCACCCACCCGCGGATCATGAGCCAGGCGCGTGCATCGAGCTTGGTGCGGAGCTGAGCGGTCGCGTCGGTCCCGGTGTACACCACGACCTCACCGATGAACCCGAGCGGGATCGACGCCTTCCCGACCGACAGGCTCGACTCGGAGACCTGGATCCTCGGCGCCGTCCCGAACGCCAGCGCAAGGCACCCGCCGTACAGCACCACCGCCCCGACGATCCCCGCCGCGAGCGAAACGGGCGCGAGGACGAGCATGGTCGCCGGCACCACGAGGGCGAGGGCGATGATGACCCAGGGGCTGGGCCAGAGGGTTTCACGGTACGGCTGCATGTCTGCCTTGTCTCAGAGAACTGCACTACCCTCGATTCGTGACCGAAAGCGTTGACGTACTCATTATCGCGCCGGATCTGCCCGGCTATGCACACCCCGGCGATGCGGGTGCGGATCTCGTGTCCGCCGAGCACGTCGTGCTCGAACCGGGTGAGCGCGCCCTCGTCGGCACCGGCGTCTCGATCGCCCTGCCCGACGGCCATGCCGCGTTCGTCGTCCCACGAAGCGGTCTCGCGGCGAAACACGGCATCACCGTCGTCAACTCGCCGGGTACGGTCGACGCCGGGTATCGCGGCGAGATCAAGGTCACGCTCCTCAACACCGACCGTCACGCCTCCTTCACCGTCGAGCCGGGCGACCGCATCGCCCAGCTCATCGTGATGCCGGTGTCCCGCGCCAACTTCATCCCGGTGGAGCGATTGCCAGGCAGTGCACGAGGAGCCGGAGGCTTCGGTTCGACCGGCGTCGGCTCGCTCTCCACGACACCGGCCGCCACCGACCCAACCATCAGCACCGACGGTGCCGCGCAGACAGGAACCCTCGCATGAGCGAACTCGAAGACCTCCCAGACCTCGACCTCGACGCGGAGCTGCCCGACGACGCGAAGTCCGCACCTGAGGACCGTGAGACCGCCGGCCCGTTCGACGAGAGCGAGGCGAACCCCGTCCGTCCCTACATCGACCTCGGTGGCGTCAAGGTGCTGCCTCGGGAAGGGCTGAACCTCCGCCTCGAGGTGGAGGAGGCGACGAAGCGCGTCGTCGCGGTCGGCCTCGACTACGCCGGTTCCACCCTGCAGGTCCAGCCGTTCGCCGCCCCGCGGTCGACCGGTCTGTGGAACGAGACCCGCTCGCAGATCGCCGAGCAGATCGCCCAGCAGGGTGGCACCGTGACCGAGCGCGAGGGCGAGTTCGGTCCTGAGCTCGTCGCCGAGGTGCCGACCGGTGGTGCAGCAGGCACCGACGCGACCCACCTGGCACGCTTCATCGGCGTCGACGGACCGCGCTGGTTCCTCCGCGGCGTCGTCGCGGGGGAGGGCGCCTCGAAGCCGGACGCCGCCGCACTCGTTGACGACCTCTTCCGCAGCCTCGTCGTCGTTCGGGGCAACTCGCCCATGCCGCCGCGCGACCTCATCCCGCTGCGCATGCCGACGGCCACGAGCGCGTAGTCGATGACGGACGCACGAGAACCGGAGCCCCGCGGAGTCGACCCGGTCGAGCACCGTGACGCGTCGGGTTCCCCTGATGCCATGGGTGATTCGGATCGACAGCGGCTCGGTGAATCGATGTCCGCGGCGTTCGGTGCCGCCGCACGCAAGTCCGGTCTGGGCGCGATGGCCGAGGGCGACGCCCCCACCGGCAAGGCACTGCTGCTCGCCATGGGCGGCGTGCGCGGCATCGTCGAGGCGATCCTGCCCGGACTCCTGTTCCTCGTCGTCTACACGCTGACCCTCGACCTGCTCCCGTCGATCATCGCTCCGGTCGCCCTCGGGGTCCTCTTCTCCGTGGCACGCCTCGTGCAGCGGCAGCCGGTCACGCAGGCCGTCGGCGGCCTCCTCGGCATCGCACTCTCAGCGGCTCTGGCTCTGCTGTCCGGCCGCGCTGAGGACTTCTACGTCGTCGGGTTCTGGACCAACGGCGCCTATGCCGTGGCCCTCCTCGTCTCGGTGCTCGTCGGATGGCCCGTCGTCGGACTCGTGGCCGGCTACCTCATGGGCAGCGGCACGAGCTGGCGCTCCCACCCCGGACAACGACGCGCCATGCGGTGGCTGACGCTGGTGTGGGTTGCCATGTTCGCCGCACGACTCCTCGTGCAGCTGCCCCTCTATTTCAGTGGGAACGTCGAACTCCTCGGCACGCTCCGGCTCCTCATGGGCATCCCGCTCTACGCGCCACTGCTCGTCCTCAGCTGGCTCGTCGTCCGCGCCGTGTTCCCGAAGGCGCCGCAGGCATCCACCGAGTGATCCGCCGAGAGCCCGGCCCGACGCGTCAGCGTGTCTCGGGCCGGGCTCTCGTCATGTCGGGAGGACCCGATCCTCGATGCTAGAATTGTCTCGACATCAAGATAGATGAGCGATGCCGAGATGACACGACGCGCCCCAGCCTGTAGTTAGGCAAGCCTTGCTAGCCGCGGAGCACCCGCCAGCAGCAAGATTGGTCGGAACGCACGTGAGTGAGCACTCGCCGCCGCCAACGAAGGAGAAGACGATATGTCCACCGTGAACAGCTTCGGGGCGAAAGACACCCTGACTGTCGGGACGACCGACTACGAGATCTATCGCATCGACACGGTGGAGGGTCACGAGAAGCTGCCGTTCAGCCTCAAGGTGCTCCTCGAGAACCTGCTGCGCACCGAGGACGGTGCCAACATAACCGAGGCGCACATCCGCGCGATCGGCGACTGGGTTCCGACCGCGGACCCCGACACCGAGATCCAGTTCACCCCGGCTCGCGTCGTCATGCAGGACTTCACCGGCGTGCCGTGCATCGTCGACCTCGCCACCATGCGCGAAGCGGTCGAGGCACTCGGCGGCTCCGCCGACAAGATCAACCCGCTCGCCCCGGCCGAGATGGTCATCGACCACTCGGTCATCGCCGACCTCTTCGGCAGCGAGAACGCGCTCGAGCGCAACGTCGAGCTCGAGTACGAGCGGAACGGCGAGCGGTACCAGTTCCTCCGCTGGGGCCAGACGGCGTTCGACGACTTCAAGGTCGTCCCGCCGGGAACCGGCATCGTGCACCAGGTCAACATCGAGTACCTCGCCCGCGTCACCATGACGCGCGAGGTCGGCGGCGTCCTGCGCGCCTACCCCGACACCTGTGTCGGCACCGACTCGCACACGACCATGGTCAACGGCCTGGGCGTGCTCGGCTGGGGCGTCGGCGGTATCGAAGCTGAGGCCGCCATGCTCGGCCAGCCCGTGTCGATGCTCATCCCGAAGGTCGTCGGCTTCAAGCTGAACGGCTCCATCCCGACGGGCGTCACCGCGACGGACGTCGTCCTCACCATCACCCAGATGCTCCGCAAGCACGGCGTCGTCGGCAAGTTCGTCGAGTTCTACGGAGCAGGCGTCGCCGAGGTGCCGCTCGCGAACCGCGCCACCATCGGCAACATGAGCCCCGAGTTCGGCTCGACGGCCGCCATGTTCCCGATCGACGACGTCACGCTCGACTACCTGCGCCTCACCGGTCGCAGCGACGAGCAGATCGCACTGGTCGAGGCTTACGCCAAGACCCAGAAGCTGTGGCACGACGCCGACCAGGAGCCGGTCTTCAGCGAGTACCTCGAGCTCGACCTCGCCACCGTCGTCCCGTCGATCGCCGGCCCGAAGCGTCCCCAGGACCGCATCGAGCTGACGGACGCGAAGGCTCAGTTCGAGCGCGACCTCGTCGACTACGCCACGGTCGAGCACGACATCGTCGACCTCGTCGGCGCCGGTTCCTTCCCCGCCTCCGACCCGGCCGGTACCACGCCGCAGGACGAGGACGAGAACAACCACCACCACCACACGCACCGGAGCCACGCTCCGGCGTCCCTCTCGAAGCCGACCCAGGTCACCCTCGAGCAGAACGGGGTCGACTTCACCCTCGACCACGGTGCCGTCGCGATCGCCGCGATCACCTCGTGCACGAACACCTCGAACCCGTCGGTCATGCTGGCCGCAGGCCTCCTGGCCCGGAACGCCAGCAAGAAGGGCCTGAAGGCGAAGCCGTGGGTCAAGACCACGCTCGCTCCGGGTTCCAAGGTCGTCACCGACTACTACGCGAAAGCCGGTCTCACCGAGTACCTCGAGGACCTCGGCTTCTACACGGTCGGTTACGGCTGCACGACCTGCATCGGCAACTCCGGTCCGCTGCTCGACGAGATCTCGACCGCCGTCCAGGACAACGACCTCGCCGTCACCGCCGTCCTCTCGGGCAACCGCAACTTCGAGGGCCGGATCAACCCGGACGTCAAGATGAACTACCTGGCGAGCCCGCCGCTGGTCATCGCCTACGCCCTCGCGGGGTCGATGAACTTCGACTTCGAGGTCGACGCCCTCGGTGTCGACGCGGACGGCAACGACATCTTCCTGAAGGACATCTGGCCCGACGCGGCAGAGGTCCAGCACACGATCGACACCTCCATCAACAAGGAGATGTTCGACCACGAGTACAGCGGCGTCTTCGACGGGGATGAGCGCTGGCGTTCGCTCCAGACCCCCGAGGGCTCGACCTTCGAGTGGGACGAGGAGTCGACGTACGTGCGGAAGCCCCCGTACTTCGACGGCATGACCATGGAGACGACCCCCGTCTCCGACATCGTCGGAGCCCGCGTCCTCGCGAAGCTCGGCGACTCGGTCACGACCGACCACATCAGCCCGGCCGGCAACATCAAGGCCGACTCGCCCGCAGGCCGGTACCTCGACGAGCATGGCGTCGGTCGGAAGGACTACAACTCCTACGGCTCGCGTCGCGGTAACCACGAGGTCATGATCCGCGGCACGTTCGCGAACATCCGCCTGAAGAACCAGCTGCTCGACGGCGTGGAGGGCGGCTACACCCGCGACTTCACGCAGGCCGACGCACCGCAGTCCTTCATCTACGACGCGTCGCAGAACTACCAGGCCGAGGGCACGCCCCTCGTCATCTTCGGTGGCAAGGAGTACGGCTCCGGTTCCTCCCGCGACTGGGCGGCCAAGGGCACGAGCCTCCTCGGTGTCAAGGCGGTCATCACCGAGAGCTTCGAGCGCATCCACCGCTCGAACCTCATCGGCATGGGCGTCGTCCCGCTGCAGTTCCCGGAAGGCGAGAGCTGGGCCTCGCTCGGACTCGACGGCACGGAGATCGTGTCGATCGCCGGTCTCGAGGAGCTCAACAGCGGCACCACGCCGAAGACGGTCCGCGTGAGCGCCGTCCCGAGCGAGCACTCGGCTCCCGGCAAGGAGCCGGTCGAGTTCGACGCGGTCGTCCGCATCGACACGCCCGGTGAAGCCGACTACTACCGCAACGGCGGCATCCTGCAGTACGTGCTCCGCAGCCTCGTCTGACGACGAGGTTCTACCACCAGGCCGGTCCCGACAGCAACCGTCGGGGCCGGCCTGCGGCGTTCGCCGCCCACCCCGCCCACGACGCGTACACTCGAAAGACGGGCTCCGAGCGATCGGTCGGCCCACGGTGGAGGGACGACAGCGTGACAGTGCTCGATCAGGTGAACGGACCCCGGGACCTCGACGGCCTCTCCGAGGCGGAACTCGTCGAACTCGCCGGCGACATCCGTGCCTTCCTCATCGCCAACGTCTCCAAGACCGGCGGACACCTCGGTCCGAACCTCGGCGTCGTCGAGCTCACGATCGCGATGCACCGGGTGTTCGACTCCCCGACGGATCCGATGGTGTTCGACACCGGACACCAGTCCTACGTGCACAAGCTGCTGACCGGCCGTCAGGAGTTCTCCGGACTCCGGACCCGCGGCGGTCTCGCCGGCTACCCGCAGCGTTCCGAATCCGAGCACGACATCGTCGAGAGTTCGCACGCCTCGAGCTCGCTCAGCTGGGCGGACGGCATCTCCCGCGCCTTCCAGATGACCGGGCAGGACGAGCGCCATGTGGTGGCGGTCGTCGGCGACGGCGCACTGACGGGTGGCATGACGTGGGAGGCGCTCAACAACATCAGCGACGACAACACCCGCCGGCTCGTCATCATCGTCAACGACAACGGCCGGTCGTACGCGCCGACCATCGGCGGTATGGCGCGGTTCCTGAGTGGTGTGCGGACCCGCCGGAGCTATCGCGACCTGCGCGAGCGCAGCCAGCGGGCCTTCAACCTCCTCGGCGGTCCGGGACGCGCGCTCTATCGGGGCGTCCGCGGAGGTGCCCACGGGTTCCTGTCCCGCCTCACGAACAACGAGGCGCTCTACTCCAACCTCGACATCAAGTACATCGGGCCGGTCGACGGACACGACATCCACGCGATGGAGGAGGCCCTGACCCAGGCGAAGCACTACGGCGCACCGGTGATCGTCCATGCGATCACCGAGAAGGGTCGTGGGTTCCAGCCGGCACGCGACGACGACGCCGATCAGTTCCATGCCGTCGGGGTGATCGATCCCGAGACCGGGGAGCCCGTCGGGGCAGCGTCCCGACCGTCCTGGACGGCCGTGTTCAGCGAGGAGATGCTCGCAGTGGCTGAGGCCGACGACCGCGTCGTGGCCATCACGGCCGCCATGCTGCGACCGGTCGGGCTCCACGCCTTCGCCGAACGCTTCCCCGAGCGGGTGCACGACGTCGGCATCGCCGAGCAGCACGCCTTCACTTCGGCGGCCGGGCTCGCGTTCGGTGGACTGCACCCGGTGGTGGCCGTGTACGCGACGTTCGTGAACCGCGCCTTCGACCAACTGCTCATGGACGTCGCGCTGCACCGCGCGGGGGTCACGATCGTCCTCGACCGCGCCGGCGTGACCGGCCCCGACGGACCGAGCCACCACGGCATCTGGGACCTCGCGATCCTGCAAGTCGTCCCGGGTATCCGGATCGCGGCACCGCGTGATGGCGAGCGGCTGCGCGAGGAACTGCGTGAGGCCGTCTCGATCGACGACGCCCCGACCGTCATCCGGTTCCCGAAGGGCAGCGCCCCCGCCGAGCTCCCGGCCGTCGAGCGTCTGCACGACGGTGTCGACGTCCTCCGGACGACCGAGCAGCCGGACGTCCTCATCGTCGCCGTCGGCCCGATGGCGCCCATCGCGATCGACGTGGCGGACCGACTCGCCCAGCAGGGCATCGGCGCGACCGTCGTCGACCCCCGCTGGGTGGTCCCCGTCGCCGAATCGCTCGTCGAGCTCGCCGCGGCGCATCGGCTCGTGATCACCATCGAGGACGGCATCCGCGTCGGAGGTATCGGCACCCGCATCAGGCAGACCCTCCGCGAGGCCGGCGTCGACACGGCCGTCGACGAGCTCGGCGTGCCGGACGAGTTCATCGACCACGCGTCACGCGAGCAGATCCTCGAGGATGCGGGCCTCACAGCGCAGCAGATCGCCCGCGACGTCGTGGCACAGGTCCTCGGCAGCCGGATCCCCGTCGCCCGCCCACTGCCTGACGACCGCGTCGAGCAGGACACGTCTTCGGAGCGGAGCACGACGAGGCCCCACGGCGCCTGAGCGGGGGCTGTGGCACGCTTGACTTCGAGTGCACTCGAAGTCGTATCGTGTGGACATGACCACTCTCCACGAGGGCTACGCCATCTCCGACGTCGCCGAACAGACCGGACTGAGCGTCCACACGCTCCGGTACTACGAGCGCGCAGGGCTCATGCCACGTCCGATCGGCCGCAGCTCATCGACGCACCGCCGCTACAGCGAGGGCGACGTGTCCTGGGTCGTGTTCCTGACGAGGCTCCGATCGACGGGCATGCCGATCGCGACGCTCCGCGAGTACACGGTGTTGGCTCAGCGCGGTGACGACACCGCCGAGGCGAGGCTCGAGCTGCTGCTGCGGCATCGGATCTCGTTCCTGGCCCGCCTCGAGGAGATGCAGCAGTCGCTGGAGGTCATCGATCGCAAGATCGAACTCTACACAGAACAGGTGGCAACACGATGAAGCACATCACACTCGGCACAGCCGGACCAGACATCGCCCGGATCGGCCTCGGCTGCATGGGGATGTCGGCGTTCTACACCGGTGCCGCCCTCGACGATGCGGCATCCACCGCGACGATCCACCGCGCCCTGGACCTCGGCGTCACCTTCTTCGACACCGCTGAGATGTACGGTCCCTACCTCAACGAGGAACTGCTCGGCGCTGCACTCGGGTCACGCAGGGACGAGGTGACCCTCGCGACCAAGTTCGGGACGATCCGCAATTCCAGTGACGGACAGTTCGGCGCCGATGGCAGCGCCGCGAACGTGCGTCTGTCGATCGAGGGATCGCTGCGTCGGCTCGGGACCGACGTCGTGGACCTCTACTACCTCCACCGCGTGGATCCGGGCGTTCCCATCGAGGAGACGGTGGGTGCACTCTCGGAGCTCGTCACCGAGGGCAAGATCCGGTACATCGGTCTGTCGGAGGCGGCTCCGGACACGATCCGGCGTGCACACGCCGTGCACCCGATCACGGCTCTGCAGACGGAGTACTCGCTCTGGAGCCGCGACCCCGAGGCGGAGATCCTGCCGACCGTCCGTGAGTTGGGCATCGGCTTCGTCCCGTACTCGCCGCTCGGTCGCGGGTTCCTCACCGGTACGATCCGATCGCTCGACGTGCTCGACGAGACCGACTTCCGTCGCGCCAACCCGCGCTTCACGGGGGACAACCTCGCTGCGAACATCGCGATCGTCGAAGAGGTCGACCGGATCGCCGCGTCGCTCGATGCGACACCGGCCCAGGTGGCGCTCGCCTGGTTGCTGGCCCAGGGTGACGACATCGCGCCGATCCCCGGCACGAAGCGGATCCCGTACCTCGAGGAGAACCTCGGCGCCGACGAGCTCTCCCTGTCGGCCGACGCGCTCGCTCGACTCGACGCACTCCGTCTCCCGGCCGGCGACCGGTATCCGGACATGAGCACCGTCAACCGCTGAGCTCCGGCAGGCGCTGAGGGCCGGCGTCGCTCGAGGCTCAATCATGAGAGCGGGGTGCCGTCCACCGATGGTGGAGGACACCCCGCTCTCGCGACACCGCGCGGACTACGCCTGGACGCCCCGGATGGGCGGGTGGTGGAAGGTGTCGCCGAAGGCACGCTCGCTCGCACCCACGCGGTCCAGGTACGGCGTCGCTCCGCCGTCCTGGAACGGCCAACCCGCACCGAGGATGAGCCCGAGGTCGATGTCCTGGGCGGCTGAGACGACGCCCTCGTCCAACATGAGCTTGATCTCCGACGCGAGGCCGTCCTCGACCCGTCGCAGGATCTCGTCCTCGCTGAGCGGGCTGTCGCCCGTGACGAGCACCTTCTGGGCCTGCTTCGTGAAGCCGGTCACCTTGCCGCCCTTGTCCTTCTCGACGACCGAGTCCAGGCCGGCGAGCCGGTGGAGGTTCTCCGACGCGAAGAACCGGTCGGGGAACTTCCCGACCATCGTGTCCTGCACGTGCGCGGCGACCTTCCAACCGACGAGGTCGATGAGCTGGAAGGGCGTCATCGGCAGGCCGATGGGCGCGAAGGCACGTTCGACCGTCAGCAGCGGGGTGCCGGCGTCCAGGGCGTGCGCCGCCTCACCCATGACCTTCGCCAGGAGTCGGTTGACGATGAAGCCGGGAGCGTCGGCGGTGAGGATGGCGCTCTTCTTCAGCTTCGCCGCGGTGGCGAAGGCCGTCGCGAGCGTCTCGTCGTCCGTCTGGGGTGTGCGGACGACCTCGAGCAACGGCATGACGGCGACCGGGTTGAAGAAGTGGAAGCCGACGAGCCGCTCGGGGTGCGCGAGCTTCGCCCCGATCTCCTCGACGGAGAGCGAGGAGGTGTTCGTTGCGAGGACCGCCTGCTCCGAGACGTACTGCTCGACCTCGGCGAACACGCTCTGCTTGACGCCGACCTCTTCGAAGACGGCCTCGATGACCCAGTCGCAGTCCGCGAAGTCGGCCTTGTCCGTGGTGCCGGACAGGAGCGCCTTCAGGCGGTTCGACTCGTCGGGGGAGATGCGCCCCTTCCCTCGGAGGGTGTCGATCTCGCCGTGGATCCGGGCGACGCCGGCGTCGACGTGGCCCTGGTCGAGGTCGGTGATGACCACCGGCACCTGGAGCCGCCGGAGGAAGAGCAGCGCGAACTGGCTCGCCATGAGCCCGGCACCGATGATGCCGACCTTCGTGACTCGTCGGGCGAGCTGCTTGTCGGGCGCTCCCGCCGGGCGCTTGGCGCGCTTCTGCACGAGGTCGAACGCGTACATGCTCGCCTGGAACTGGTCGCCGACGATGAGCTCGGACAGCGCCCGGTCCTCTCGCTCGAACCCCTGTGCCTTCGTGCCGCTGCGGGCGGCCTCGAGCAGGTCGAGGGCCGCATAGGGCGACTTCGCGACCGTGCCGATCTTGCTCTCGAGCATCTTACGGGCGGTGCTGATGGCGAGCGGCCACTTGATCGTCCGCTCCACCTTGCCCGGCACGTTCTTGCGCTGCACGGTCACCGTGCCACCGAGCACCCCGTCTGCCCAGCGCAACGAGTCCTCGAGGAAGTTGGCGGACGGGAACATGACGTCCGCGATGCCGTAGGCGAGCGCGTCCTGCGCCTTGAGCATCCGGTTGTTCTTGAGCGGGTTCGAGATGACGACGTTGAGTGCGTTCTCGATGCCGATCAGGTTCGGGAGCAGGTAGGCGCCACCCCAGCCCGGGATGAGTCCGAGGAACACCTCGGGGAGCGCGATCGCGGGCGCCGAGGCGTCGACGGTCCGGTAGTTCGCGTTGAGGCCGATCTCGAGTCCGCCACCGAGCGCGAGTCCGTTGATGAAGACGAAGGTCGGTACGCCGAGGTCCTCGAGCTTGCCGAAGACATGGTGGCCGAGCTGCGCGAGCTTGGTCGCGACCTCACGGGAGGGGATGTCGCCGACCTTGCTCAGGTCGGCGCCGGCCGCCAGGATGAACGGCTTGCCCGTGATGGCGACACCGTCGATCTCGCCGGACGCGGCACGGGTCCGTTGCGTCTCGAGGACGCCGTCGAGCTCGAGCAGCGTGACCGGGCCGAGGGTGTTCGGCCTCGTGTGGTCGCGTCCGTTGTCGAGGGTGATGAGCGCGATCGTGCGCCCGCTCGCCGTGGTGATGTCCTTGACGAAGGAGCGCGTCACGACCTCGTCGTCGCCGCTGATCGCGACGAGCTCCGAGAAGTCGATGGTCGTGTAGTCGGTCATCTACTTGCGTCCCTTCTTGCCGGTGAAGTACGGGTTCTCCCAGATCACGGTGCCGCCCTGGCCGAGGCCGACGCACATCGCCGTGAGTCCATAGCGCACCTCGGGGTGCTCGGCGAACTGCGCCGCGAGCTGGATCATGAGTCGGACGCCGGATGCCGCGAGCGGGTGCCCGACGGCGATCGCGCCACCCCACGGGTTCACCCGCGGGTCCTCGTCGTCGATGCCGAAGTGGTCGAGGAAGGAGAGCACCTGCACGGCGAAGGCCTCGTTCAGTTCGAACAGACCGATGTCCTCGATCGACAGGCCCGCCTTCCGAAGGGCCTTCTCCGTGGACGGCACGGGACCGATGCCCATGATCTCGGGCTCGACGCCCGCGAACGCGAAGCTGACGAGGCGCATCTTCGGAGTGAGACCGAGCTCCTTCGCCGTCGAGGCACTGGCGAGCAGACTCACCGTGGCGCCGTCGGTCAGCGGCGAGGCGTTGCCTGCGGTGACACGGCCGTGGGGCCGGAACGGCGTCTTCAGTCCGGCGAGCCCCTCCATCGTGGTCTCGGGACGGAGCCCTTCGTCGCCGGTGGCGAGTCCCCATCCGCTGTCGCTCCGGAGCGCGACCGGGACGAGGTCGGGCTGGATCCGTCCGGCTTCGTAGGCGGCCGCGACCTTCTGCTGACTACGCATGCCGAAGCGGTCGGAGCGTTCCTTCGTGAGCTGCGGGAACCGGTCGTGGATGCGCTCGGCCGTCTTGCCCATGTTCAGCGCGTCCTCACTGACGAGGCGCTCGGCGAGGAACCGCGGGTTCGGGTCGGCGTCCAGCCCCATGGGGTGACGTCCCATGTGCTCGACGCCACCGGCGAGGACGAGGTCGTAGGCACCGAATGCGATGCCGCTGCCGAGCGTCGTGACGGAGGTCATCGCTCCGGCGCACATGCGGTCGATCGCAAATCCGGGTACGGACTTCGGGAGGCCGGCGAGCAGCGCGGCGGTCCGGCCGAGCGTGAGCCCCTGGTCGCCCTGCTGGGTCGTCGCCGCGATGGCGACCTCGTCGATGCGGTCGAGCGGCAGACCGGGATGACGTTCGAGCAGTCCGATGATCGCCTTGACGATCAGGTCGTCAGCCCGGGTGTTCCAGTACATGCCCTTTTCGCCGGCTCGTCCGAACGGTGTCCGGACTCCATCAACGAATACGACGTCGGCTTGTTCGGCCACGTTGCCTCCTCATTCTCGGGGTACGCCCCGATCCTAGGCGGCAGACACGGGTGGACACCCGGGTGCAGCGCTTCCTACGAAGCGTCCGGGTCAGGCTCCACCGGGGATTGGGCCGACTCGACAAAGGCGTCGGTGATCGCCCGGGCGGTCGCGTCGATCTGCCAGGGGCGTGCCTCGTGCTCGGCGAGTGCTGCAGCGACCGTCTCGACGGTGAGTGGTTCGGGCGGCGTCCAGGCCAGTCGGCGCAGCGTCTCCGGCGTGAGCAGGTTCTCGACCGGCATCGTCAGGAACTCCGCCGTCGCGAGGATCTTCGTCCGTGCCGCGGTGTACCTGGCGTGCGCATCCGGGTTCTTGTCGGACCAGCTGCGCGGGGGCGGCAGCGTGTCGCTGGCCGGGCGGGCACCGGGGAGGTCCTCGGTGGTCTGGCCGGTGTGGATCGCGTTCCACCAGAGGTCCAGTTCGGTGCGGCTCGCGCGCCCACGGAAGTCCGAGAGCACTGCGAGGTCGCGCTTCGAGCTGGGGTTGGCCTTCGCGGCCGCGGTGATCGAGGCGTCGGGGATGAGCCGCCCGGGGGCGGTGTCGCGGCGCTGCGCGAGTTCGTCACGCGCGACCCAGAGCTCGCGAGCGACGGCGAGGTTGCGTTGTCCGCGCACGGCATGGAGTCCGGAGAGGCGGCGCCAGGGCTCGGCGCGGGGTGCCTTGGCCTCCCGGGCGAGCGTGGCCTGGAACTCCTGCCGCGCGATGTCGCTCTTCCCGGCATCCTCGATGCGGGCTGCCAGTTCCTCTGCGGCGTCGACGAGCAGCTCGACGTCGAGCGCCGCGTACTCGAGCCAGGAGGCGGGGAGCGGGCGGGTCGACCAGTCGGCGGCGGAGTGCTCCTTCGCCAGATGGATGCCCAACAGTTCTTCGACCACGGCGCCGAGCCCGACACGCGGCAGCCCCAGCAGACGGGCACCCAGCTCGGTGTCGAAGAGCTCGCTCGGGTCGATGCCCACTTCGCGGAGACATGCGAGGTCCTGGCTGGCCGCGTGCAGGATCGACCGCTCGCCCTGGATCAGGGCACCGAGTTCGGCCATGGAGCCGATGGCGGGCGGGTCGTAGAGGAAGACCCCGGCACCGCGACGGTAGACCTGGATCAAGTAGGCCCGCTGCGAGTAGCGGTAGCCCGACGCCCGTTCGGCGTCGAGCGCGAACGGTCCGTGACCCGCCGCGAGCACCTCGAGGGAGGCGAGGTAGGCCTCGCGGGTGTCGGTGACGACCCGTGGTGCGGTGGGCGCGGGCGGCGGGAGGAGCGGTGCTGATTCGGGCGCCGCGTCACTCACGGTGAGCTCGTTTGACGGACAACAGGGAGACCCCTTCGGTGGTCGGAGGCAGGCCGGCGAGCATGCACAGCAGCTCCCCCCATCCTTCCACGTGCGCCGCGACGTCGCTCTCCAGCGGTGTCCACGACGCTCGAAGCTCGATCTGTGCGCCGTCGCCCTGCCGGGCGAGCTCCCCGAAACCACTCGAGATGATCTTCGTCGCGGTACCGGACGCTGCCTGGTAGGAGGCGCCGCGGGTGTCGAGGGCGTCCACGAGCCAGGACCAGGCGACCTCGGCAAGGAACGGGTCGAGTCCGATCTCGGTCTCCAGGGGGGCCTGGGCGAAGCAGACGACGCGGAAGCGTCCACCCCAGGCGTCAGAGCCGTCCGGGTCGTAGAGGAGGACGAACCGCCCCGTACCGAGGTCGGAGTCGGCATCGTGGCGACTCGGCGAGACGTCGGCCGCGAGGGCGATGGCGAACGGCGCGAGATTGCTCGGCGCGGGGATCTCCGTGACTCTCAGATCGGGCCGGACGGCTGCAGCGCGAACAGCGTCCACCGCTCGGGCGAACTCTTCGGGAACCTTTGCCGTCGTCGGACTCTCTACCACGAGTGAAGACTAGAGTTACATCCCGATGAATGGGCAGAGGCACGCCGGGCGGAGACGCGGACCCGGGTCGCAGGCAGGCGGTCGAGGAGCGGCGAGCACCGGCATCCGACGGCGGGGTTCGGCGACGGATGCGATCGTCATCGCCGGTGGAGCCGCTGCCGCCGTCGGCGCCCTCGGACTCGCCGTCGTCGCGACCATCGCCCGCAAGGTGGTGGTCCCGGCTCGGGACCGCCCGAGTGAGGCTCGCATCGTCGGGTTGGACCGTGCCGGCGGGACGGTCGAACTCGTCGCGTCCCCGGACACGATCGTCCCCGGCCGCTACGGCAGCTGGGTGACGAGACGGGCCGCCTACGTGCAGCTGGGCGACATCCTCGAGGTGCGGCAGCACACCGTGGTCCGGACGCTCCTCGGCGGCGACGTCGACGCACTCCGCGTCGGCCAGGAGGCCGAGTTCAGCGGGTGGTTCTTCCGCCGCCCGGAGGAACTGGGCCTCGCCCACGAGGACGTGCTCGTCCCGACCCCGCTCGGGCCGGCGCCGGCGTGGGCGATCCACCCGGAGGACGGGCCGTCCACCCGCTGGGCCGTCCTGGTGCACGGCCGGGGGACCACGCGATCCGAAGCGCTCCGAGCGGTGCCGAGCTTCCGCAACGCCGGGTACTCATGCCTGCTCGTCTCCTACCGCAACGACGGCGACGCTCCGCCCGCACTGGACTTCCGCTACGCGCTCGGCGACGAGGAGTGGCGCGACGTGGACGCCGCCATCGGTTGGGTTCGTGAACAGGGCGCCGCCGACGTCGTACTCATGGGCTGGTCCATGGGCGGAGCGATCGTGCTCCAGGCGTCACGGCGGACGACGCACCCCGAACTCCTCCGCGCCGTGGCGCTCGATTCGCCGGTCATCGACTGGGTGGACGTCCTGCAGCACCAGGCCCGCGAGAACCGGATCCCGAGCGTGGTCGGTCGGGTCGCCCTGCTCGCCATCAGCCGCCGGTGGGGACGCCTCCTGACCGGGCAGGCGACGAGCATCGATCTCGGTCGGCTCGACTACGTCGCCAACGCCGCCGACCTCGCCTTGCCGATCCTGCTGATGCACAGTGACGACGACGGTTACGTGCCGGCAGGGCCGTCGCGGGCGCTCGCCCTCGCACGACCGGACATCGTGACGTTCGTCCCGTTCACCGTCGCACGTCACACGAAGCTCTGGAACTACGACCCGGAGCGTTGGACCGCCGCGGTCTCGGACTGGCTCGACGAGCTCGTGCCGCTACCGCCCGGGCACTGACCGACGGGCCGACGACTCAGGCGAGTTCGCGGAGGCGGCGCTTCGTCCGGCCGAGCAGCGCCGACATCCCACGCAGTCGCAGTGGCGACACCGCCCGGGAGAGTCCGATCATCTGTGGGAAGTCGTCGGGGACGGCGAGGACCTCGTCGACGGTGAGTCCGGCGAGCCCCTGGACGAGGATGCTCGCGAACCCGCGAGTGGTGGGCGCTTCCTCGGGAGCCGTGGCGAACAGGTGCACGATGCCGTCCTCGTCGACCTCGACGAAGAAGAACACGGGTGCCTGGCACTCGAGCACCCGCTCCATGAGATCGGGGTGGTCGCGGTAGCGCTCCGGGAGGTCCGGCAGCTCGTCGCTGAATTCGAGGAGCAGCTGCAGCCGTGAGCGTTCCTCGATGGCGAGGAACTCATCTCGGATCTCGGCGAGGTTCGGGGCGAGGAGGGAATCGGTCATGGTCACTCCAGTATCGCAGCCGGGAACAGCGGACCGCCCTCCCGCACAGTGAAGCCGTGCGGGAGGGCGGTGGGTGGACGAGCTCAGCGCGTCGGTGCGTCGCCTGGCTCGGCGCCCTGCACGATCGGCACGCGCACGGCGCTGCCCCATTCCGTCCAGGACCCGTCGTAGTTGCGGACGTTGTCGAACCCGAGCAGGTGCTGCAGGACGAACCACGTGTGGCTCGACCGCTCGCCGATGCGGCAGTAGGCGATCACCTCGTCGCCCTCGGCGAGGCCCGCGCCGTCGCGGTAGATCGCGTCCAGCTCCTCGGCCGGCCGGAAGGTGCCGTCCTCGGCGACCGCCTTACCCCACGGGACGCTCTGCGCACTCGGGATGTGACCGGCGCGGAGCGCACCCTCTTCGGGGTAGGCGGGCGCCGTGGTGCGTTCACCGCTGTACTCCTCGGGGGAGCGGACGTCGATGAGCGGCTTGCCGAGGTGGGCGAGCACGTCGTCCTTGTAGGCGCGGAGGGCCGTGTCGTCGCGCTCCACCACGGGGTACTCGACGGCGTCGCGCTCCGTGGCGTCGCGGGTGATCGCCCGGCCGTCCGCGATCCACTTGTCGCGTCCACCGTCGAGCAGCCGGACGTCCTCGTGTCCGAAGAGGCTGAAGACCCACAGGGCGTAGGCGGCCCACCAGTTGTTCTTGTCGCCGTAGATGACGACGGTGTCGTCTCGCGAGATCCCCTTGGACCCGAGCAGCGCGGCGAACGCGGCTCCGTCGATGTAGTCGCGCTCGACCGGGTCGTTGAGGTCGGTGTGCCAGTCGACCTTCACCGAGCCGGGGATGTGGCCGGTCTCGTAGAGGAGGACGTCCTCATCGGACTCGACGACGACGAGACCGGGTTCACCCAGGTGCGCTTCAAGCCACTCCGCCGTGACGAGGCGCTCGGGGTGGGCGTAGGCGGTGAACTTGGTCGAGGTCGAATCGGCGTCGACGGTCATGGGTACCTCCGGTCGTGCAGCTGGCTGCGGTGGGGCTCGGGTGTCGTGCATCTAGGCTGGAAGCCTGTCCCTTCGACAGTACGCCGTCCGCACCACCGAACCGCACCGATGCGTCAGACGCCGTAACCCAGCACCCATGCAGAGCCAGAGGTTTGCCGTGACCACGCCTTCCGTCCCGACCGGATTCCGCAGCCTCACCGACCGTGTCCCCACGGTCAGTGGCGCCGAGATCGTCGCGAGCCTGACGCCGCCCCGGCAGTTCGAGCAGGCGAGCTTCGACTCGTACCGTCCGGATCCCGACTTCCCGGGCCAGGCGGCCGCGGTCGAGAAGCTCCGCGGCTTCTTCGCGCCTCAGGCCGGTGGCGGCGGCGGCGGCTTCTTCGGCCGGCGGAAGTCCAAGGCGCCGGCGGCCAAGCCGGGCATCTACCTGGACGGTGGCTTCGGCGTCGGCAAGACCCACCTCCTGGCCGCGCTCTGGCACGACGCTCCCGGTCGGAAGAAGTACTTCGGCACCTTCATCGAGTACACGGCCCTCGTCGGTGCGCTCGGCTACGCGGCGGCGGTCGCGCAGCTGACGGGCGCGACGCTCATCTGCATCGACGAGTTCGAGCTCGACGACCCGGGCGACACGATGGTCATGACCCGACTGCTCGGGGAACTCGTCGCGACCGGGACGAGGATCGCGGCGACCTCCAACACGCCGCCGAACGCCCTGGGGGAGGGCCGCTTCGCCGCAGCCGACTTCCTCCGCGAGATCCAGGCCATGAGCGCCAACTTCGAGACCCTCCGCATCGACGGCACCGACTACCGCCGCCGCAGCATCGAGGGACACGCCGTGGTGAGCCCCGAGGAGCGGTTCGACGCCCGCACCGCGGAGGCGGCGGCCGCCGACCGTGACGTCACGGTCGACACCTTCGACGGTCTCATCACCCACCTCGCCGCCGTCCACCCCTCACGATTCATCGGACTGCTCGACGGCGTCGACCTGATCGCGCTCCGCGACGTCCACGAGTTGACCGACCAGGGCCAGGCGCTCCGGCTCGTCGCGTTCATCGACCGGGTGTACGACGCACAGATCCCCGTGGTCACGACCGGCACGGCCCTCGACGAGGTGTTCGGTGGCGACATGCTCAACGGTGGATACCGCAAGAAGTACCTGCGCGCGATGTCGCGCATGATCGCCCTCACCTCGATGGACTGATCGGCCCCACCTGGTCACGAAACACGCTGTTTACCTGAGCGGCACTCGCGTAACACGTCGGAAACACGCTGACAGTCGTGCGGAAACCTCCGTTCCCCAGACTGGTCGCTGTACCGAGTCGGACGGCGAGGCCGAGCTCAGCCAGTCCTCACCATCTCGGGCACCCGTTGCAAGACCACGATGTGTGAGGAAGATCCAATGGATACAGGCAGTATCGCTTGGGGAGTCACGGCAACCGCTCTGGTGCTGTTCATGACCCCCGGCGTCGCATTCTTCTACGGCGGCCTCGTGAAGGCGAAGAGCGTCGTCAGCATGATGATGATGAGCTTCGGCGCACTGGGCCTCATCAGCGTGCTGTGGATCCTCTACGGCTTCAACATGTCGGCCGTCGGCAGCCCGCTGGAGTTCGCGGGCAACCCGTTCTCCGACTTCGGGATGACCGCACTCGCGAGCGGCGAGACCGCGAACACCGACCTCGTGGGAGCGACCTATGGCGCCACCTTCGCGATCATCACGATCGCGCTTATCTCCGGCGCCATCGCCGACCGCGCGAAGTTCGGCTCCTGGATGATCTTCGCCGGCCTTTTCGCGACCATCGCGTACTTCCCGATCGCCGCATGGGTCTGGGGCGGCGGCTGGATCATGAACCTCGGCACCACGCTCTTCGGTGAGGATGCAGGCATCGGCGTCATCGACTACGCGGGTGGAACCGCGGTGCACATCAACGCCGGAGCCGCAGCCCTCGCCCTCGCCCTGGTCCTCGGAAAGCGCATCGGTTTCCAGAAGGGCATCACGAAGCCGCACAACGTGCCGCTCACCCTCCTCGGAGCCGCCATCCTGTGGTTCGGCTGGTTCGGCTTCAACGCCGGCGCCGAGTGGCTGAACGAGCTCGCGAACGTCGGACTCATCGTCGTCAACACCGTCGGGGCCACCGCGGCCGCCATCATCGGCTGGATCGTCGTCGAGAAGTTCAAGGACGGCAAGGCGACCTCGGTGGGCGCCGCCTCCGGTGCCGTCGCTGGTCTCGTCGCCATCACCCCGGCGTGCGCGAACCTGACCCCGGGTTGGGCGCTGCTCCTCGGCATCGTGGCCGGCGCCGTCTGCGCCATCGCCGTCGAGCTGAAGTTCAAGCTCGGCTTCGACGACTCCCTCGACGTCGTGGGCATCCACCTCGTCGGTGGCCTCATCGGCACCCTGTACCTCGGCTTCTTCGCGACCGAGACCGGCCTCTTCGTCGGCGGCGGCATCGAGCAGCTCGCGGTCCAGGCCATCGCCGCCTTCGCCGTCCTCATCTACTCCTTCATCGTGGCCTTCGTCATCGGCTTCGCGATCGAGAAGACGATCGGCTTCCGCGTCAAGAACGAGGACGAGATCGCCGGCGTCGACACCTCCGTGCACGGCGAAGAGGGGTACGCCCTCGTCGACTGACCTCGACCGCCTCTGCTTCGTCGAACGGGCGTCGTCCACCAGGACGGCGCCCGTTCGGCGTCCCCTGCGGTGGGAGCCGCGGACGATAGGGTGACGGCGTGTCAACCTTCACCTCGATCATCCGCCGCGTCGCGAACGCACTCCTGGGCCCCTCCACCCGCGCCGCCTCCAGTGCGGTGCGGACCGCCGGCCTCGCGACGCCACCGACCACCACCACCGCTTCACCTGGACGCTCAGGCCGGACGGCGACGGTCGAGGTCGATCCGCGGGCGGTGGGCGCCGTGTCCATCGACTACGCCCCGTCCATCGACGGCGACCCTGATCCCGGCGAGATCGTCTGGACCTGGGTGCCGTACGAGGAGCGCGACGGACGTGGCAAGGACCGTCCGGTGCTCATCGTGGCGCGCTCGACCGGAGGCTGGGTGCTGGCGGTGCAGCTGACGAGCAAGGATCATTCGCAGGACGGTGAGTTCGTGCCGCTCGGCACCGGCGGATGGGACAGTGCCGGCCGTCCGAGTTGGGCGAACCTCGACCGCGTCTTCCGTGTGCACCCCGACGGGATGCGACGGGAGGCGGCTCAGGTCCCGCGTGATCGCTTCGCCCGAGTCGCCACTGGGCTCCGTTCGCGGTACGGGTGGCGCTGACCGACCAGCGACCGGTCGCTCAGGCGTATCGGTCGCTCCGGCGCGGCGCGGCGTCCCACGGCACCTGCCCGTGCTCCCAGGCGTCCGCGGAGCTGGGAGTGGCCGGTGCGGCGGACCGGCGGCCACCCGGCACGGCACGCTCCGCCTCGGCGAGCGTCGCGAACCGACCGATCAGTCGGCGGTCCTCTGACCGCGGAGCCCAGGTGACGCAGCGGAAGTAGGCAGGAGCGCCGCTCGGAGCGAAGTACTTCACGAGACCGGCCGGCCGGTCGGGTATCTCTCGCATCACGATCCACTCGGCCTCGCCGATGCGGATCGGCGGGGCAGCGGGCCGGTCGGACATGTTTCGAACATATGTTCGATTCTGAGGGATGTCAAGGCGCGTCGGCGCGGCACGTCGCTCCATCGGGGACGAAGACGTACGCGGACTTCGGTGGGCATCTGGGCAATGTCGGCGGTGACATGCGAGCTTGCCAGAGAGCCGTCCACGACATGCTCACAGCCGCCCCTGTCACACCCCAACGGCAGCTACGGGCTGGCCGAGGGGGCGGGCGACGTCAGCGACGCGGCGAACCGACTTGGGCAGCATCTCCGTGCTCGTGCAGGTCCAGAGTGATCCGTCCCCTCGGGAAGAGCTTGTCGCCGACGAGTGGAGCCGGGGCGGGCATCTCCTTTTGCGCCTCCCACACGACGTGCGCTTCATGAGCCTCTGGGTGGAACACCTCATCGACAACGCCGATGACGCCCGCTTTCGCTTGCCGATGCTGACTGTGTCGCTCGCGGTGGATGAACCACGGCATGCACAGCATCCAGATGAAGAACGATCCGAAGAACACGATCAACATCACCAACGGAGCGAGCGAGGTGTCCATGCAGTGCATGACAGCCAACGCGGCCCGCACGGACTCCCGGCGTGGCGAAGATCAACCGTGCCGCGTCTGCGTGTCAGCTGCGAGGGCGAGTTGGTTCACGACGGGCTCGCCAGGGCGAACGCTCGCCACGTCCCGTCCGGGGGCACGATCAGGCACGGCATTCCCAAGGCGGCACCGCCGACATCGTCGTGCGCTGAGTCGCCGATCATGAGGCAGTCCGTCGGATCGACGCCGAGCGCGTCCGCGGCCAGTCGGAAGATCCGCTGATCGGGTTTCACATAGCCGACCTCGTAGGACAGGATCACCGCGTCGAATGCAGTGGCGATACCCCATCGTTCGAGCGCGGGGCGGATGTCCAGCGCGATGTTCGAGACGATCCCGAGACGCGTCCCCGCTGCTGATGCTCGGGCGATGAAGTCGGATGCGCCTGCGTTCAACACCCATTGGTTCGGCATCACCGCGTACAGCGCTTCGGCGACGTCGATCGGTATCGCGTCGTCATGGCTCAGGGTCGAGACGAAGGCGTGCCGATGCGCGGTGGGGTCGAGGTCCCAGTCCAGAACCGGGAACAGCCGTCTGGCTTCAACCCACACGTTTCGGATCCGCTCACGTGGGATCTTCCCCGGCGCAGGCCCACCCGCGACCAGGTCGCTCGCCTCGTCGATCCACTCGGCCACCGGCCGGACGACCGCCAAGGTGTTGTGGAAGTCGAGGAGCACCGCGCTCGGGCGCGCAGCCGAGTGGTGCGACGGTCGCGCCTCAGCCGGGCCCGTCGCGCGCACAGGCTGACCGGAAGTTCCATCACCGCTGCACTCGCTCGTCCCAGCAACCTAGCTCAGCGCCGCAACCGAAGGGATCGATCACCGCCCATGGTGGTGGGTCGTCGGCTCTTCCTGCCTATCCGACGCGTTCGAGCGGCTCGACCGGAGCCGACCGCTCGATCTCGGCGACCCAGGCGTGTCGGGTCTCCGGATCCTTCCGGATCGACAGGAGCCGGTCCATGTAGGGCTCGAGCGCCGTCACCTTGTCGAGCGGTGCCCCGATCACGAGCTGGAAGCCGAGCCGCAGCCAGGCGACCACCGCACGGCCGGCGAACTCCGAGTCCGCCTTGATGAAGCCCTCGTCGAGCAGCACCGGTGCGAACCTCGGACGCGGGCGGTCCTCGTCGCCGAGCTGGTAGCGCAGGGCAGCGCCGACGATGAACGCGACGAGCTCCTGGGTCTCGCCACCGCTCTTGTCGCCGAGCGAGGAGTAGACGCTGACGTCCTGCCCAGACGTGTCGTACCGCACGGCGGTGATCTCGACGTGACGGCGCACGTCGAGCACCTGTTCGCGGGTCGACTGGGACCCGGCACCCGTGTCGCGCATCGACTCCATGAACCGGCGGAGCCGCTGGAAGCGGGCCTCCAACTCGTCGTCGTCGAGGTTCGCGGTGACTTCGCTCGACAGCGCCCGAAGCTCGCGCCGGAAGGCGGAGGCCTCCTCGCGATGCACCCGGCGGAGGACGATCTTCAGCCGATCGTGCGCCGGTCCGAACGGCAGGTCGCGCAGGATGTCGTTGACCGGGACCAGGCGGTCCTCGATCTCCTCGACGGCGCTGTCGAACGTGCTGCTGAGGGGGACCAGGTCCTCGCCGCTCCACTGGGACAACCGACGGCGCCACTCCTGACGGCGCTCGGGGAGACCGGTGCCGAGGATGCCGTCGAGGATCGCCCGGTAGTCGCCATAGGACTCGAGCGTCGTGCCGAGGTTGGGGTCGTGCCAGATCGACTGGTACTGCTCGAACACGTGCACCTGTGCAAGCGCGGCCTGCTCCGCCTGGCGGACGGCCGACGACAACTCGTCACCGAGCCGGGCGCGGAGCCGCTTCATCGCGTCGCCGAACCCGCCGAGTGACGGCACGCCGCCCACCGCTGCGAGGGCGGCTTCGATCCGATCGACGTCGGCGGGGGAGACCTCCTCCACCTCGGAGCGCTCGAAGCGGTCGATGACCGTCGTCGCCGCGTCCTGCTGATCGACGAGGACCCCGTGCTCCTCGTCGAGGCGTCTGACACGGTCTTCGGCCGGGAACCGCTCGGCGTTGGCGGCGTCGAGTTCACGTTGGGCGGCCGCCACCGAGCCCTGGAGCTCCTGCAGGACGTCACTGGCGTCGAGCAGACGCTCCAGCTCGGCCGCGGCGGCGTCACGATGCGCCGCAGCTCCGGCGACGTCGATCCTGGCCCACTCGGTGTCGAGTCGGTACCGGTGGGCGGCCCGCTCGGCCTCACGACGCGACAGCCGCTGCTGGATGCCGGCCTGTCGACCGGCGATGAGCTCGAGGCGCCCACGGATCTCGGCCGTCTCCGCCTCGATCGACGCGATGCGTGCCTCATTGGTGAAGCCGAGGATCGGTGCGCCGCCCGTGTCGCCGTGGGAGCCGCGGCGGCCGTCACGCAGCTGGCCGTTCATGGTCACGCGGCGACCGCCGCCCGAGAGCTCCGACGGAGACTCCACGCACCGCGCGTCGATCCGGTCCGAGGTGACGCGCTGCTCGATCCACGTGCTGAACGGGGAGGTGCGGTATGTGACGCGGCCGGAGATGAACGCGGGGTCACCCGCTTCCGGGGAGGACGGCTCATGCAGCGGGACACCTTCGAACTGCAGGCGGACCGGGATCCGGACGGCGTCGATCGCGCGGCCGAACGCATCGAGGTGTTCCTCGTCGACGAGGACGGTCCTCGCGAGACCGTGCAGGGTGACCTCGATCGCGGGACGCCAGGCGGCATAGGCGGGAGCGACGTCGATGAGTTCGGCCACGAACGGCAGCTGTTCCGGATCGAGTCCGGCTGCCTCGGCGAGGGCGAGCCTCGCCCGGTGGAGTCGATCGGGGACCGCGCCGTCACGGCCGCGAAGCGATTGCAGCTCACGGCGGAGCTCGGTGTTGCGCTCCTCGAGAGGGAACGCTTCGCGATGCAGCTGGGCGCGATCGGTCTCGATGGCGTCGAGCGCGGTGTCGTCGTCGGCGAGGAAGTCCTCGCTGCGGCCGAGCGCACGCCGGAACGAGGCTTCGTCCTCGATCGGATCGTCGAGGACCTCGGTGCGCTCGTCGAACAGCGACCTGGCTCGTGCCACCTCGGCGTGCGTCGCCTCCGCGGCCTCACGGCGTTCCTCGGCACGCCGCAGCGCGCTCCCGCCCTGCTCCGACACCTGCCGCTCGAGTTCACGGACGCGGACACCCGCCGCAGCGGCTCGTGCCCGCGCCGCCTCCAACGTGGCTCCGGCCTCGAGCTTCTCCCGCCGGTTCCGGGAGACCGCTTCATCGAGTAATGCCTCGTGCGCGCGACTGCGCCAGACGGTGAACGGTGTCGTACCGTCCTCGGTGAAGCCGAGGCGCTCGAGGTCGGCAGCCGCCCGGTGCCCGTCCTCGTAGTCGCGACGCAGCTCACCGAGCCGCTCGAGCACCCGAGCCTTGCGGCTCTCGGTCTCCATCGCGAGGTACGCCTCGTCGAGCGCTTCGAAGTGCGACAGCGCCCGGTCGGCCGCGTCGTACGTGCTCGGACGCTCCAGCACCATCGACTTGTACAGGCCGTCGACCGTCGGCAGGTGCTGGCCCGCCTGGATCCGGGCCAGCAGACGCATCGCCCGACCACCGTCGCCACCGGCACCGATGCCGAGACGGGTGTGCAGCGTGTAGGACAGCTCCGCGTAGGTGTCGCGGACGACGAATCCGGGGATGCGACCCTGGAGCTCACCGGCGTCGAACCGCTTCGGCACGAACGCCTCGAGATCCGTGAGCTCGAACGGCCCGTCGACGGTCGCCATGGTCATCGACAGGTCACCGGTGCGCAGCGCACGTCGGGGGACGAGGTAGGCGCGCACGACGGTGAAGCGACGGTCGTCGTCGTTGAGGAACGTCACCGCCACGGCACCCCAGGTGAGCTGATCCGTGCCGCGCAGGTTGATGTCGCGCATCGCGCCGGTCTGCGGGTCCCGTGCCGAGTCGACCTTGCCGCGGAGATAGGTGAGCAGGTTGCGCTGGTCGGGATTCCGTGCCCGTCCGACCGCCGCGTCGTTGGAGGCTCCGTTGAACGGCACGTCCGACGGCATCATGACCGCGAGGTACGCGTCCATGAGCGAGCTCTTCCCGGTTCCGGAGGCGCCGGAGATGAGCGTCGCGCGGGAGGCGAAGTCGACCGATCGGTACCCGTCAAACCCACCCCAGTTGATGACCTGCATCCGTTCGATGCGCCACTGCTCGACGAGGTCCAGCAGGGTGTCGGTGTCCGTGGAGCGGCTCATCGGTCGTCCTCTGCTGCTTGTGGCTGGGTCTGGTCGTCGGGGGAGTCCTGCGACTCGGCTGCGGTGCCGTCGGGCTCGTCGTCCGAGTCCGCGTCGGCATCGGTTCGCGGCTGTTCGGAGGCCGGATCGACAGCTGCGGTCTGCGTTTCGAGCCACTCCAGGAGTTCCTGGAGGCGCTCGAGGGGGAGCAGCGTCTCCACCACCGACGCGATCCGGTGGCGGCGGGCGTCCTTGGTCCGCAGCAGGACGCGCGCGGTCAGCAGCTTGTCGATCGCGCGCTCGACGCGTCCGTCGTCGCGGGCGCGGTCGGTGGCGTGCTCGGGCCGGAAGCTCGCGACGAAGCCGAGGAGCTCGTCGTGTTCGACGATCGCGGCCCGTGCACCGTTGGCCAGTTCGGTCCGGAGACGCGTCCGCAGGTAGACGAGCAGGATCGTCTCCTCGCGGCTGTAGCTGGTGTCGTGCAGCAGGGTAGGGAAGGGACGCCGCCCGCTCTCCGAGCCCGCCTGGCGCTTGAAGGCGACCTCGGCCGAGCGGTCCACCTCGAGCTCCAGGAACAGCTCGTTGAGGCGGGACCGCAGCAGCGACTCGGACTCGAGGACCGTCCGCCACTCGGCAGGCTGGAGCGCGGGGCTGACGTAGCGGTGCTTCAGCAGAGCGACCAGCGCACGACGTTGAGCGGCGTCGAGGCGTCCCTCGTCCCCTTCGAAGAGGGCGAACGAGTCGTCGTCCGGGCCGGCGACCGGCGCGTCGGCGGGTGCGACGGCGTCGAGTCCGTCCGTCGTCAGGGCGTCCGACGTCGAATCCGTCGTCGCCGTCACGGTGGGATCCGTCTCGGAGGTCATGTCATTCCGTTCCGCGCCCGGCCTGGTCGGCCGGAGCAGTCGTCGTGGTCGTCGTGGCTCGCGTCAGCGCTGCGACACCGGCCTCACCCAGTGGGAAGGCCGGGAGTTCGAACGCGGTGGTCGTCCCGTCCGGACGGACCGTCTCGTAGCGACGGCGTGGTGCCTGCTCGTCGTACGTGCCCAGCTGGGTCATGAGGTGGACGAGGCCGAAGAGCTCCACCGGTCGTCGGAGTTCCGGATCGAGCCCGGAGAACGCCACATGGGCGTCCTCGGCACCGGAGGTCACCGCGTCGAGAAGTCCGGCCCGGAGTTCGTCGAGGAGCGGACCGCCCTGCGACCGGAGGGTGTCGAGCGACATCGCCGCGCCGTCGGTCCGTTCGACGGACGTCGCGATCGGCGGCGGAGCGACCTCGACGTCCGGATCGTAGAACCGCTCGCGCAGGTGCTGGATGTCGATGGTCTCGGGGAGGAGCGGCAAGTCGACGGTGGCGCGTGGTCCCGCAGTCCGCATCCAGATGCCGAGGCGCTGGTTCAACGCTCGCAGGGTCGTGTCGAGCTCGCGGTCCTGCACGACGTCGTGATGCACGATGTGGTCGCGGAGCGTCGCGGTGAGCCGCCGACGCTGCGCGAGGACGTCGTCGATCCCCTGTCGGATGATCCCGACGGCACCCCGGAAGCCACGGAGCTCCGCGGGCCCGAGCCTGGACGAGAAGGGGTGGTCGAGGATCGTGGAGAGGTCGCGCTTGAGGTTCTGCAGCAGATCGTCGTTGCGGAGGAGCTCGAAAGCGCCCTCGAAGGCCCGACCCTCGGCCGTCGCCGTCATCAGCTCGTCGGTGCGCCGGAGGTAGTCGTCCAGGATCTCGCCGATCGGACGGGTGTCGTTCCGGAAGTCCTCGACGATCCGCCGGTGCATCGCGATGACCGACTCCTCGACCCGGCGGAAGTCGCTCGGGAGCTGACGGATGAGGTCGGCGATGTTCGCGTAGCCGTCCTGCATCCGGTCATCGCTCGCCGCGACGACGATGCCGCCGGCTGCGACCCGTTCGCGTTCCGCCTGGAGCTCGGCGAGCTGCGCGTCGATACGACGCAGATGCTCGTCACGATCCGGGTCGGCCTGGAGCGCCCATCGGCGCACGGAGTCGAGGATCATGGTCAGGCGCGACTCACTGATGAGGGCGCGGTCGTGTGCGAGTCCGTCGACGAGCGAGACCGCTTCGAGCGCGTGCGAGGTGAGCGAGTACTGTTCCTCGCCGTCGTCGGTGCTGGTCCGGACGAGCCACTGGTCGTGGACCCACTCCCGGCAGAGGGACCGTCCGCCACCGCGTTCATCGCCGCCGGCCGGGATCCGCGCACCGCGCGCCGCGAGTTCGCCGAGGTACTCCTCGACCTGCAGGTGGAAGCGGTCCGCTGCGACGAACTGGACGTCGCGGCCGAACGTGGTACGGAAGATCGCGACCACCGCGGGTGCCGTCGGTCGGCTCAGCAGCCGGATCGCGGGACGCTCCAGCGCGTCCCGGACGCGGCCGAACTCTGCGTCGATCTCTCCCACTGCACTCCTCGATCGTCCGGGCACACGAACACCCCGAGGCCACCGCAGCTGCCAGATTATCAGCGCACCGCACCCGTGGTGAGCCACGCCGAGCATCGTCGGTCCCGATCAGCCCGGGTCCGGTCCGGCCGCTGTCAAGGTCCAGGGTGAGGCCGGGTGGTCCGGTTACGGTGAGGACATGGGAACAGAGCGATGCCCCCAGGTCCTGCGGGGAGACGGTTGAGCCACGCGAACGGTGATCGCCGGTGATCCGGTCCGCGCTGCGGACGCTCGGCTGGTGGGCGCGCGACTACGCCTACGCGCTCGTCTGGCAGCTCCGGGCGTTCGTCAGCCGCACCGATCCGCATGACTTCCTGTCCGGCGACCGGTCGCCGATCGTCGTCCTCCCGGGCGTCTACGAGACCTGGCGGTTCCTCGAGCCGCTCATCCGCCGACTCCACGACGACGGACACCCGGTACACGTGATCGACCCGCTCGGACGCAACGACCGCTCGGTCCCGGTGGCGGCACGACTCGTCGCCGACTACCTCGAGGCGAACGGGCTCGGCGACGTCGTCCTCCTCGCGCACAGCAAGGGCGGGCTCGTCGGCAAGTACGTCATGTCGCTCGGCGGCGGGGGAGCCCGGATCTCCGGGATGCTCGCCGTCGCGGCGCCGTTCGCCGGATCGCGGTACGCGAGGCTCATGCTCCTCCCGAGCCTGCGCATCTTCACGCCCGACGACCCGACGATCCTCGCGCTCTCCCGGGAGGCGACCGTCAACCCGAGGATCGTCTCCGTCTACGGGCGCTTCGATCCGCACATCCCGGGCGGCAGCCGACTCGACGGTGCCAAGAACGTGGAACTCGACACCGGCGGCCACTTCCGGATCCTCGCCGACCCGCGGGTGTTCGCGGAGGCACAGCTGCTGGCGGACGGGCGGGACGCATGACGATCGAGACGTTCAAGACCGCGGTCCACCCGCCCACGACCGTGGACGTGGTCGTTCCGGTGAAGGACGATGCCGCGCTCCTGCGCCGCTGTCTGCGCTCACTGCGCGCGCAGCACACCGGACCCGCATCGATCATCGTCGTCGACAACGGCAGCCGCGATCGCGCCGAGGTCGCGGCCATCGCCGAGCGGTACGGCGCGGTCCTCATCGATGAGCCGATGCCCGGCATCCCCGCTGCGAACGCAGCCGGCTTCGACCACGCGACGGCGACGGTCGTCGCGAGACTCGACGCGGACTGCGTGCCGCCGCCGGACTGGTTGACCCGGATCACCGAGGCGTTCGCGACGGACCCGGAGCTGGAGGCGCTCACCGGCCCCGCCGTCTTCATCGACGGTCCCCGCCCGCTCCGAGCACCGCTCGCCGGCCTCTACCTCGGGGCGTACCGGCTCTTCGTCGGAGCCGCCCTCGCCCAGGTCCCGATCTTCGGATCCAACTGTGCGATCCGGCGCACGACGTGGGACCAGATCGCCGAGGCGGTGCACCGCGAGGATGCGGAACTGCACGACGATCTGGACGTCTCGGCCCATCTGGGTCTCCACCGACGCGTGCGCTACGACCGGTCGCTCGGGATGGGGATCTCGATGCGCCCGTTCACCGATGCCGGTTCACTCGCACTCCGGATGCGTCGGGGCTGGACCACCCTGCGTGTGCACTGGCCGGAGGAGCTGCCCGCCGTCCGGTGGCTCCAGCGCGGCACACGACTGCGCACCGGTTCACCGGGCTCGCTTCGTCGCTGACGAGTGATGCCCCGGGCGGCGGCCGACGAGACGGCACTGCCCGGTCGACCGTTACGCGCCGGACCCCGTCGCCACCACGCTGGTGGTCGCGATCGACAGACGGCTCGGGGTGGTCGACTGAACGCGGACCCAGTCGTCACCCGCCCGCCGCACGGCGCCGGCCTCAGCGAACGCCTCCAGCCAACCGGTCATCGGCCAGGTTCCCCACCGGTCGGCGAACCGCGCGCCGTTGCGGAGGATGTCGTCGAAGTGCTGCCAGGGCGGGCGCTGCGTCTCGTGGTGCTGGTGGTAGGCGTGGGCGCCTCCGACCCACACGAGTGGCGTCCCCGCCGCGTTCAGGGCGAACGCGAAGTCGGTGTCCTCGCCGCCGTAGCCCTCGTAGCCCTCGTCGAAGCCTCCGGTCCGGGACCACGTCGACGCACTCGTCGCGAACGACAACGACCAGAACAGCGGGTACTCGTCCTCGGTGGCGACGCGCTCCGAGCCGTCGTCCGGGTTCGGTCTCGCCGCATGCGGTGCCGTCGCCGCCGCCAATGCGCGGCGGTCGGTGACGTCCACGCCTGGCTGCAGGTAGGTCACCGGGCCGCAGAGGACGGCGCCCGGGTGACGATCGGACGCCTCACGGTAGCGGTCGAGCAGTGCAGGCCCGGGGACGCAGTCCGCGTCGAGGAACACGATGAGGTCGGCACCGCGCTCGATGGCCAACGTGGCACCGGCGTTCCGACCCGCAGCGAGGCGCAGCCCGTCCGGCCCCGGTGGGAGGTGGACCGTCAGTTCCGCATCGAGAGCCGGTGGTGCGTCGTCACCGATCCACACGACGAGTCGCTCCACCACGTCGCCCGACGTCGGCATGAACGCCCCGACGGCCTCGAGCTGCCGTTCGAGGTGCCCGAGTCGTGGGAGCGAGCACAGGGTCACGATCGATGTCCTCATCGCCAACCCCCTGCAGGATCGCCGGCCGCGACCGCCTCGATCGCCTCCGCAGCTCGTCGGGCGGCGCCCGCCACCTGCCAACGAGACCAGTCGGGCTGGAACTCCGAGGCCCGGTCGAGGATGCCCGTCCAGTCCGCGGCGTCGGGCCAGGACGCCCGCACGACCGCCAGCTCGTTGGCCTCGAGTGCATGTGCGGTGGACACCTGCTCGCCGAACGGGCGCTCCTGTGGGACCACGACAGCCGTGACGCCGGCCGCGGCGAGATCGGCGATCGCGTTCTGACCGGCCCACGACACCACCACCTCCGCCCGGCAGAGCGCGTCCCACGGGTCGTCGGTCCAGACGGACCCGGCACCGGTGCCGAGTGAGGTCCAATCGCGACCGCTGGCGCGTACGGCCTCCTCCACGGCATCCCGCGACACCGCGGAACCCCCGGCCCCGGCGAGGAGGAGCACCCCGCTGCGCCCGGCTTCCGCGGACGTCCGCTCGCGTCCCTCGAAGCGACTGATGCCGCCGGTGTACACCACCTTGTTCTGCACGGGACGCAGGTGCTCCAGCTGTAGCACGCCGTGAGGCCATGGGGCGATGATCGTCGACGCCGCACGGAAGGCAAGCGCGTGCGGCTCGTCGTCGCGGTGGCCCGGCTGTGCCATGACGACGGTGGGGACACCGAGCAGGCGTGCGAGGAGCACCACCTCGACGGAGACGTCCACCACCATCGCGTCCATCTGCTGCTGAGCGAGGGCGGCGGCGATGGTCGCAAGACGAGCACGGTGACCGGCATGGCCGAGTGGCGCCCAGTGCAGCAAGCCCTCCGCGGTCGGATCACAGTCGTCCGGGGCAGACGCGCCGTCCGGCACGTCGTCATCCCGGTCGAGCACCACCCAGGAACAGTTCGAGGGGAGTCCCACCGGAGCCGGGAACGAGCTGAAACAGACGATGTCGGCGTCGAGGTGGGGTGCGACGGCGAGCAGACGCGTCACGTGCCCCCGTCCGTGGTGGTGCACGTACCAACCGATGCGGGGCCTCACGAGCTGAACTCGTCGACGCGACCGGAACCGAGCACGGGCGAGTCGCCGAGGAGCGCGGCGAAGTGCTCCTCGAGCCGGCCCACCCTGGCGTCGAGCGAGAACCGGGCGAGGGCGGATGCCCGGATCGAGGCGCGGAATCCCCGGTCGAGCTCCGACTGCCGGATCAACCCGTCCACGCGGTCCGCCATGGCCGCCAGGTCTCCTGGTGCGACGACCTGCATACCGACACTCGCCTGGGCGATCTCGGGCACGCCGCCGACGGCGAAGCTGACCACCGGGGTCCCGGTCATCAGCGCCTCCGGTGCGACGAGACCGAACGGCTCGGCCCATGCCGGTGTCGAGACCGCTGCCGCGCTCCGCCCCACGAGCGTGGCGAGACGCGTCGGGTCGAGCGGCCCGACATGTCGGACGTCACGTCCCAGCAGCGGCGACAGGACGCGCTCGGCGTACACCGGATCGCCCACGCGACCGGCGATGACGAGCCGTCGCCCCAGTCGGCGGGCGACGTCGACCGCGAGGTGCGGAGCCTTCTCCGCGACGACCCGTCCGAACCACACGAGGTCGTCACCGCCTCGGCCTGCCCGCCAGGCATCCGGATCGATGCCGTTCAGGAGCACCTCGGACTCGACACCGGCCGTCGCCCACGTGCGCTTGGTGAACTCGCTCACCGCCAGGAACCGGCTGCCGTCGGAACCGGCCCGGTTCGCTGCTGCGGCGACGGCCTCGTCGACCGGCGTGTGCAGGGTGGTGATCATGGGGACGCCCAGCTCAGGTGCCAGTTCCACCGGGAGCGCGTCCAGGCAGTGGTTGGACACGACGTCGTATCGCCCTGGCCGAGCGGCGATCGCTTCGAGCGCGCGACGCAATGCCGGGACGGATCGGGTCATGTGGCCCGGGGGATACCGCTCGTCGTCGGGGGAGGACCACCGCGGCCACCGCAATTCCGGCAGTTCGAAGACGCTGCCGCGCTCGACGAAGTCGGACCCGCGGACGCCGATGAACGTCACCTCGTGGCCTCGTGCGCGAAGCGCGGTGACCTCCGACCACACGGCGGATTCGAGCCCGCCGGCGTGTGGACGACGGATGGGGAAGCGCAGCGGGGCGATGACGACGACGCGCAGTCGTGGACCGGCCGTCACGAGGCGCGCTCGGCGATGACTCGGCGGTACAGCTCGGCGTGCGCTGCTGCACCGACGGCGTCGTCGACGACGCGACGGGCACGGCGATCAGCGACGGTCGCGCCCCGACCGGCCGAACCGGCTCGGGACGCGCCATCCGCTTCGAGGAGCTCGCCGACGGCACGCTCGAGTGACGCTCCGTCCCCGAGGTCGTACGCGGAGACCGTGTCGTCGGGATGCTGCTCGAGGTACGCTCCGATCCCGGACGGGACGGCGACGGACACGCCGAGATCCCAGCAGAGTTCGAGCCAACCCGAGTGCGTGCCGTGCCGGTACGGAAGGAGACAGACGTCCAGGCGGCTGAGTGCGATGGCGAGTCCGAGGTCGTCGAGACGCTCGTGCTCGATGAGCAGCGCGGCTTCCGATCTGCCGACAAGCCGTCGGACGGCCTCGCGTGCCTCCGGATCCCGGACCGCATGGTGCATCCGGACCTCTGCGACGACGTCCGCTCCACGGCGGCGCAGGCGTTCGACCGCGTCGATGAGGGTGGTGACGGCACCGACCGCATCGACATTGGGGCGCAGGTCCTTCAGGTGGACGCCGACCCGCGTCTCCGCCGACGGCAACACGAGCGGAACCGTGACGTCATCCGACAGGAGCGACGGGTGCGGGATCACGACGGCGTCGCGGCCCCAATGTTCCCGGATGCCGGCGGCGGCGCCAGGAGTCAGGGTGATCAGGGCGTCCGCGCCACGGACGAGCTCGTCGAGCTGCGCCTCGTATGCCCCCTGGTACTCCAGCTGCGGGTGCTCGAGGTCGTGCACCGTGTAGACGACCGACCAGCCGACCTGGTGCGCTGCCTCGATGCACGAGGTCACGTGTCCGGGTGGGAACGACTCCGTCCCGAAGTGGATGTGCAGCACGTCGGCATCGACGGCGTGGTCGTGGATCCAGTCCGGATCGAGGGCGGCGGGCGGCCACCAGACGCCCGATGGCGCTCCGTCGACCGGTGGATCGCTCAGCACGTCGATGTCGGGCGAGGCGGTGATGCGGCCGACGTAGGGGTGCGCGGCCGGGATCGAGACGACGCGGATCGGACGAGATGCCGGGTCGGCGGCTCGATCGGTGGCGTGCGACATCACGGTCGACTGCATGGCGGGATCCCCTGTACGGATGCGGGCGCGAGAGGCGCGGACGGGTCGGCACGATACGGGCGCCGTCCTCCGAACATAGGTCCGATGACGAGAGTGCCCGCGACCCTTGACGCGGGCCCCCCACTGCACCACCATGACGCAGGTGATCGCAGCCCCACCCCGTCTCCTCATGGTCGGCCCACAGCACCACGGCGTCGTCCAGTACGCGATCGACGTCGCCGACGCTGTCGTCCACGCAGACCCTCGCGCGGAACGGGTGTACGCCTCGACCCCGGCCGACGCCGTGCTTCTGCTCGACGGCGTGGACCGTGCCCACGTCCACGTCACCGACCGTCTCTTCGGCCGGTCACCCGAAGAGGCGGCGGACGCCGTCGAGCGTCTCGCGGACGCCACCGAGTTGACGGTCACCCTCCACGACATCCCGCAGACCTCGGACGGCAGGATGCTGGACCGCCGCATCGCCGCCTACGCACGGTTCATCGCAGCCGCCCACGCGACGGCCGTCAACAGCCGGCACGAGCAGGCGCTCGCTGAAGAGTTCCTCGGCGTCAGTGCCGCGACCGTTCCGCACGCCATTCCGCTCGGCTCCCGGATCGGGACGGCGGCGGTCACGGCCGACGATGCATCGCTGACGGGAACGGCCCGCCCACTCACCGTCCTCATCGCCGGATTCATCTACCCAGGTAAAGGTCATTCGTCGGCGATCCAGGCGGCTTCGCGTGCGACGGAGGATCTCCGTGCCACCGGTCACCAGGTCGCCGACGTCGTCGTCCGTGCCATCGGCGCCCCCTCGGCCGGGCACGAGGACGACGTGCTCGACCTCGAGGCGGAAGCACGCGCCGCCGAAGTCTCGTTCGAGGTGACCGGATATCTCGACGATGCGGCGTTCACCGCGCAGATCTCGCGCCCCGGCATCCCCCTGGCCGCGCACGGCCATGTCTCCGCGTCACGCTCGATGCTCGACTGGGTCGAGGCAGGCCGCCGACCGCTCGTCGTCGACTCGCGCTATGCAGCGGAGATGGACCAACTGCGCCCGGAGACGATGGTCCGCTACGACCCGTCGACGCTTCACACCGAGTTGGCCGCGGCCTGGCTTGATCCCTCCCGGACGCGCCTGCCCGCCGGTCGTAGCCTCCGCCCGGCGCTGCCGGACACCGCGAGCGCGTACCTCGACTGGTGGGGCGCGACGGCCGGTACCGGTCGGCACCGCCCGCCGACGCTTTAGCACGCTCGCAGGAGCGACGCACCACCCTGGCCTCCGGTCGCTCGACCTGGGATCGTGGAACGATGACGCACAACGCACGGGACGGGTCGACGACGGACAGCTGGCGGTCTCGCGGCACGAGCGAGCCGGTGTCCGAGCGGAGCATCGAACAGGTCGACGCCTGGTGGCGCGCCGCGAACTACCTGTCCGTCGGGCAGATCTACCTGCTCGACAACCCGCTCCTCCGCCGCCCGCTCGAAGCCGTTCATGTGAAGCGCCGGCTCCTCGGCCACTGGGGGACCGCTCCGGGATTGAATCTGACGTACGCGCATCTCAACCGCGTGATCGCGGAGCGCCACCAGTCGGCGATGTTCATCGCCGGGCCCGGGCACGGCGGGCCGGCGATCCTGGCGAGCGCCTACCTGGACGGCACCTACAGCGAGATCTACCCGGACGTCGCCGAGACCGAGGCCGGGTTGACCCGGTTCTTCCGTCAGTTCAGCTTCCCCGGCGGGGTTCCGAGTCATGCGGCGCCCGAGACACCCGGCAGCATCCATGAGGGTGGCGAACTGGGGTACGTCCTGAGCCACGCGTACGGCGCGGCCTTCGACAACCCAGATCTCCTCGTCGCAGCGGTCGTCGGCGACGGTGAAGCGGAGACCGGACCGCTCGCGACCAGCTGGCACTCCAACAAGTTCATCGACCCGGTCCAGGATGGCGTCGTCCTGCCCATCCTGCACCTGAACGGCTACAAGATCGCGAACCCGACGGTCCTGGCGCGCATCCCACGCTCCGAACTCGAGAGTCTCCTGCGCGGATACGGACACGAACCGTTCTTCGTCGAGGGCGGGTTCGACGGCGAGGATCCGATGGAGGTCCACCGCAGGTTCGCCGAGGTCCTCGATGTCGTGCTCGACCGCATCGCGGCCATCAAGTCCCGGGCCGCCGCCGGAGACACCGGACGGCCGGTGTGGCCCATGATCGTGCTGCGCACACCGAAGGGCTGGACCTGCCCGGAGGTGATCGACGGCGTCCGGGTCGAGGGGACGTTCCACGCGCATCAGGTCCCGCTCGCCGACGCTCGGGACACCGAGGAGCACACGCGGATCCTGGAGTCCTGGATGCGGAGCTACCGGCCTGAGGAGCTCTTCGACGAACATGGTGCGGTGGTTCCGCTCGTGCGGGAGCTCGCTCCGCTCGGGGAGGCCCGGATGAGCGCGACCCCGCACGCCAACGGAGGTCTGCTGCGCACGGAACTCGACCTCCCCGCGATCGACGACGCCGCCGTCGTGGTGGACGCCCCGGGTGGTCGCGACGCCGGGGCGACGGGTGTCCTGGGGTCGTGGCTCACGGAGGTGATCCGGCGTAACCCGACCACCTTCCGGATCTTCGCTCCCGACGAACTCGCCAGTAACCGACTCCAGGCGGTCTTCGAAGTGACCGAACGGCAGTGGAACGCCGAGACCGTCCCGGGCGACGAGCATCTCGCCCGCGCCGGCAGGGTCATGGAGATGCTCAGCGAGCACCAGTGCCAGGGCTGGTTGGAGGGCTACCTGCTCACCGGTCGGCACGGCCTGTTCACCTGCTACGAGGCCTTCATCCACATCGTCGACTCCATGTTCAACCAGCACGCGAAGTGGCTGAACGGTTCACGTGAGTTGCCGTGGCGGCGCCCGGTGGCGAGCCTCAACTACCTCCTCACGAGCCACGTCTGGCGTCAGGACCACAACGGCTTCAGCCACCAGGACCCCGGGTTCATCGACCACGTCGTCAACAAGAAGCCCGATGTCATCCGGGTGTATCTGCCGTTCGATGCGAACACCCTCCTGGCCGTCTCGGAGCACTGTTTGCAGAGCACGGACGAGATCAACGTCATCGTCGCGGGCAAGGACCAGGAACCCGTGTGGCTCGGCATCGACGACGCTCGCGCGCACTGCGCCCGCGGGCTCGGCATCCTGCCCTTCGCCGGTTCAGAGCGTGCGGGGGAGCGCCCGGACCTCGTCATGGCCTGTGCCGGGGATGTCCCCACGCTCGAGACGCTGGCCGCCGTGAGTATCCTGCGCGAACGCATCCCGGAGCTGTCCGTCCGGGTCGTGAACGTGGTCGACCTCATGCGACTCATGAGCGAGGATCAGCATCCGCACGGCCTCTCCGACGCCGAGTACGACAGCGTGTTCACGACGGACCGTCCAGTCGTCTTCGCCTACCACGGGTACCCGTGGCTCATCCATCGGCTGACGTACAAGCGCCACGGGCACGATCAGCTGCACGTCCGCGGGTACCTCGAGAACGGGACCACCACGACACCGTTCGACATGGTGATGCTCAACGAGATCGACCGGTTCTCGCTCGTGTGCGACGCGATCGACCGGACGCCGGGGCTCGGCGAGCGGTTCGCGGGTCTCCGTCAGGAGATGCAGGACGCCCGGCTCCGAGCCCGAGCGCACACCAGGGAGTTCGGCGAGGATGCACCCGAGATCACCGGCTGGCGCTGGCCCGCTGTCGGTTAGGACCGCCCCGTGACGGGTCGCTCGAGCTCTCGGAGGAGCGTCGGGAACTCGTCCGCGAACTCGCGGGCGAGGGCTCCGAGGGGGCCGATCCGGTCGGCGAGCCGATCGCCGGAGGCGGCGTGCAGCACGGTACCCCAGCAGCTCGCCGCGAGCGGGGAGAGTCCGCGTGCCGCGAGCCCGGCGATCGCACCGGCCAGGACGTCACCGCTCCCCGCCGTCCCGAGGGCCGGACTCCCGCCGGGCGCGATGAAGTCCCGCTCCCCGTCGGAGACCCTGCCCTGACAGGTGACGACGGCTCCGAACCGTCGCGCCAGCTCGAGCGCCGCCGTGTCCGGGTCGGCCTCGTCCACGTCGAGGAGGATCGCGGCCTCGGCCACGTTCGGCGTGAATACAAGGCGGCCCTCCAGCCCCTTCGAGAAGTCGGGAGCGTGTGACAGGGCACCGAGCGCGAAGGCGTCGAGGACCACGACGGTGTCGGCGCCAAGGAGCGGGCGCACACCGTCGAGGAGTGCCACGGCTTCGTCCGCGTCGTCGAGGCCAGGACCGAGCAGCAGACAGTCGACGTCCAGGACGTCCTCGAGGGGGCCGGCACCGTCACCCCGGACGGCTCCGCCGCTGGTCTCCGCCAACCCGATCACGCCTGCCTCCGGGAAGGCGATCGCGAGTGGAGACGCTGCCGACGCACCGACCGCGAGCGTGATCCGACCCGCGCCGACCCTGAGAACGGCGAGGCCCGCCAAGGCGACCGCCCCGGGCGTCATTCGCGCGCCGCCGACCACGAGCACCGACCCACGATCGTCCTTCGACGATCCGGGATCGGGGAGTGGCCAGTCGGCGAGGACCTCGGGCGTGAGCGTGGCGGGGTCAGCTTCGGACATCGTTCGCCCCCGAGTGCTCGGTGACCGGAACCTGCGCCTGCTGCAGGTGCGCAGTCGCATTCGCCGCCCGCGCCTTCCACGCCCGTCCGTCGTGGACGAGGTGGGTGAAGGACGCGTTCGGCGTCGGACGGAGAGCGGCCTCCTCCAGGACGCGACGCTCGTCCCACCCCTCGCAGATGTAGCGGAAGAGCGAGATGACGGCGTCGTGACAGACCACCAGGGCCCGCGTGCGGTCGGTGTGCCGGTCCAGGTCGCCGATGAACGAGCGGAGGCGGAGGGCCACGTCCGTCCAGGCCTCACCTCCTGGCGGTCGATAGTAGAACTTGCCGAGGAACCGTCGTCGAGCGGCCTCTTCCGGGAACTCGGCGTCGACGCCGATCGAGGTGAAGGTGTCGAGGATACCGAGTTCGCGATCACGCAGCCGCTCGTCGACGACAGGACGAAGCTCATCGGCGTCGAGCGCTGCGGCCCGAAGGGCGACCACGGCCGTCTCGTGCGCTCGCCGATAGGGCGAACTGAACACGATGTCCGGCCGGTCGGCGGGTGTGAGGGCCGCGAGACGTCTCCCCACCGCAGCCGCCTGCTCGAGCCCGAGTGCTGAGAGCGGAACGTCGGCGTCACGGCTCGGAACGGCGATGCGGTGGGATTCCGAGCGATCGGCTTCGAGTGCGGCGACGTTCCCGGCGCTCTCACCGTGGCGGACGAGGATCAGTTCCGTGATGGCCATGGATCCACGGTAGCCAGCACGATTCGGCGGCCGCAGACCTTGACGATTCGACGATGATCCTCCATGGAGCGACGCCGGCGGCCGTCCACGCGACGGTGATGCACCGTTCGATGATTGCGACAAACCGACGATGCCCCGGTCGCGACGGCGTCCTATCGTTCGACCATGTCGTCACCCTCCGCAGTTCCATCGTCGCAACCGTCAGCATGGGCTCCCATGGCGATCACCGCCTTCAGGGTGCTGTGGTTCGCCCAGCTCGGGAGCAACATCGGCACCTGGATGCAGACCGTGGGGGCCCAGTGGGTCCTGGTCGAGGCCGCAGCCGGCGCAGCGGTCATCGCGCTCGTGCAGACCGCGAGCCTCGCGCCCGCCATCCTGGTCGCCCTCCCGGCAGGGGTCCTCGCCGACTCGCTCGACCGGCGACGGCTGCTCATCTGGGGATCGGCGGCGAGTGCGGTCCTCGCGGCCGGACTCACCGTCGTGGCGTGGATCGGCGCGCTGTCGCCGTGGACGATCCTGGCCTTCACCTTCCTGCTCGGCATCACCTCCACCCTGACCTCACCCGCATGGCAGGCGATCCAGCCGGAGCTCGTGCCGCGCAACCTGATCGCGGCTTCGTCGGCGCTCGGTGGTGTCACCGTGAACGGAGCCCGCGCGGTCGGTCCCGCCCTGGCCGGCGTCGTCCTGTCGGCCTTCGGAGCCCCCGTCGTGTTCGGTGTCAACGCGCTGAGCTTCGTCGGGGCCGTGATCGCCCTCATCTGGTGGAAGCGGCCGGCGCAGACCGGTCTCGACGACCGCGAGCCGTTCGGGGCGGCGTTGCGAGCGGGGGTCCGGTACGTCGTGTCCGCGCACCTCGTCCGCCGGATCCTGCTGCGTTCCGCGCTCTTCGCCCTGCCGGCCAGCGCGCTCTGGGCGCTGCTGCCCCTCACCGCGAAGCGACTCCAACTCGACTCGAGCGGCTACGGCGTCCTGCTCGGCGCGCTCGGCGTCGGCGCGGTGCTGGGCATCTTCGCCCTGCCGCTCGCTCGCCGTCGGTTCTCAGACAACCTCGTTATCGCGGTGAGCGCGGTCCTCTTCGCGACGGGGTCGCTCGCAGCGGCTGTCCTGCCCGTCGTCCCGACGCTGGTGCTCCTGGTCCTCGCGGGGCTGGCCTGGATCGGCACGCTGACCGTGCTGAACGCCGCCCTGCAGCTCACCCTGCCGCAGTGGGTGCGATCGCGTGGCGCGTCGATCTACATCCTCGTCTTCATGGGGGCGATGGCCATCGGCTCGACCGGCTGGGGCATCGTGGCGCAGTGGCTCGGGACGTCGCTCGCCTACAGCGCTTCGGCCGTCCTGCTCCTGCTGGTGGCGGCCAGTGTGCGGGTGCTGCCCCTGCTCCCCGGAACAGGGACCGTCGACCGCAGCATCTCGATGTCCTGGCCCACACCCACGCTCGTGTTCGAGCCACAGCCGACCGACGGGCCGGTCCTCGTGCAGATCTCCTACGCGGTCCATCCCGACTCGCTCGCGGCGTTCCAGAAGGCCATGGGCCATGTCGAGTCCTCTCGTCGCCGGACCGGTGCCTCGAGATGGGCTCTGTACCGGAGCGGCGAGGAGTCCGACGTGCAGTTGGAGACCTTCATGGTGCCGTCGTGGGGCGAGTTCCGACGACAGGAGACGCAGCGTCTGACCGGCCGCGACCGCGACATCCGCGCTGCAGCGCTGGCGCACGCCGACGGCGAACCCGTCGAACGACACTTCTTCCCGAGCGACGCCCGCCGGACCGGGTCTGCCAGGGCGAAACGTCCTGATCTCGCGGAGTGAGTCGCCGCCGTGGAGGTGGAACACCCCGGGCGATGGTGGATGATGTGGGCGATACCGGACTCGAACCGATGACCTCTTCCGTGTGAAGGAAGCGCGCTACCAACTGCGCCAATCGCCCGCAGGTCGTCCGCACCGGAGAGGTGCCGAACAGCCGCGAGTCACGATACTAGCCGATGCCGGGGGACGAACGCACATCCGCATCGCTGTCGACCCAGTACGCGCGCCGGTTTGAACATCGGTCCCGGTTTCGGCTAGAGTCGTTCGAGCACGCAGTGATGCGGGCAATGCGGATGTGGCGCAGTGGTAGCGCATCACCTTGCCAAGGTGAGGGTCGCGAGTTCGAATCTCGTCATCCGCTCGAGTGTCAGTAGTGTTGTTCCGGCAGGAACCCTACTCGGCAGTGTGTTCGGTCACACATGGTGGCGTGGCCGAGAGGCTAGGCAGCGGCCTGCAAAGCCGTCCACACGGGTTCGAATCCCGTCGCCACCTCACCTCAGCAACACAGTTCCACCAGCAGCATCCCGGCGTCGTGTCTCACACGCCACCCGGGCGATTGGCGCAGCGGTAGCGCGCTTCCCTGACACGGAAGAGGTCACTGGTTCGATCCCAGTATCGCCCACCACAGAAAGCCCCCGGACCCCCGGGGGCTTTCGTCGTACGGGCACATGCAGGCAACGCAGGGGGACCATGCTTCAGCGAGTCATGGCGGAGACCATCGGGCCACAGCGGCGCTCGTCGCCATCGCGCGACGGACGTGTGGCATGAGCCGCCTCGGCGGTTGGTGGCGGTCGAGCAACGCGAAACCGCGACGGCATCCCACGGACCCGGGCCACGCCGCCGTCCCGTACCCGGCGCTCAGCCGGTCGGGCCGGGCGGCGTTCGCCCAGTGCGAGCAGTACCTCCTCCGTGAGATCGTCGAGGCCAGAGCGTGGGGACGGCAGGTCGCCAGCCGCGGTGACACGCCCGACACCAACGGTTGGCTCATCATGCCCGGTCGGACGCACTCCTCCCTGATGGACGACTCGAGGGGCATGGGGGCGATGCCGGCGGTGATGGACTCCGTAGTGCAGTGGCTCGCGGACGCCGGGGCGATCCGCCCACTCTCGGAACACACGCGGCAGGCCATCGCGGTCTCGAACGCAGAGGAACGGCTCCGCGATTACCCGGAGTACCACCCTGACGGCGACGGCCAGCGCACCTGGGACGACGACGTCTGGGAGGTGGAGTCGATTCGGATGCTCCAGATCTACCCGCACCTCGCCGATGCGAACGACGACTGGAGCCAGCAGGAGCGCCGGTGAGTGGCTCCACCCACTGCGCAGCCACGTACCGTCCCACCACCGGGCCGACGCGCTCGGTCTCCGAGCTTGTCGGCGGGCAGACCAGCAACTTCCACAACCACCGACACCCCACCGGTCCCTGAGAGCGACGCCCCGCCGAACCCCTGAGCAACCCCCACCGGTCTCTGAGCAACCCCCACCGGTCCCTGAGCAACCCCCACCGGTCCCTGAGCAACCCCCACCGGTCCCTGAGATTGTCGAAGGGCACACGAGCGACTTCCCCGACCGATCCCACTCACCATCTGGAATGTCAGTGGTCCATGATGGACTTGCTCCATGACCGAGACCACCCTCACCGCTACCCGCGTCGGCGACGACTACGCCGCGCAGCTCGCGGAGTTCTCGGATGCGTGGGCGGAGCTCCACCGGCAGCAGGCCGTCCTCAACGCACGGAAAGCGCGCCTCCTCGCCCGCTCCGCCGCCTACGCGGACGCCTTCGCAGACGCCACGGTCCCGGCGATCTTCCCGCCGGCCGAGCGTCAGGCGCTGTCCCGCCGGTCGACCTGCGCGGCCCTCGCGATGGCGACCCGGACGCCGGAGCGGACGATCCAGCGGGCGACCAACGACGCCGAACGTCTCGTCAACGACGCACCAGCCGTGCTCGAGTCGCTGGAGGCCGGCAGGATCTCGGCGCGGCATGCGCGGGTGATCACCGACCAGCTGTGCGACGTCCCGACCGCGGGCCGGGCGGTGTTCCTCGACCAGGTCCTTCCAGAGGCGGAGCGCCTGACGGCCGCAGGACTCAAGAACCGCGCCCGCGTCCTGCGCGAGCGCCTCCACCCGGAATCCATCACCGCCCGAGCAACCCGCTCAGAGGCCGACCGCCGGGTGGAGTTTGAACCGGCCGCCGACGGCATGGCCTGGGTGCACCTCTTCACCACCGCGCCGATCGCGCAGGGCATCGTCGAACGGGTCGAAGCCGCAGCGGCCAAGGCACGCGCCGCCGGCGACACTCGCACCTGCGCGCAGCTGCAGGCGGACGCCCTCGCAGCCCTCGCTCTCACCGGTGTGACCCCGGAAGACGTCATGTCCAGCCCAGTCCTGCCGCACCCCATCGAGGTCCAGGAGCACATCAAGCCCACCGTGCAGATCACCGTCCCGGCGCTCAGCATGGCCGGCGTCAGCGACGCCCCGGCCACCCTCGACGGGTACGGCCCGATCGACCCGGAGACCGCCGCCCGTATCGCGGTCAACGCCCCCAGCTTCACCCGGATCCTCGTCCAACCGGAAACCGGTGCGGTCCTTTCCGTCGGGCGGAATCAGTACCGGGTTCCGGCCGATCTGCAGCGCGCGGTCCGGCTTCGGGACGGCACCTGTCGGGCACCGGGCTGCGGCAGGCGAGCCCGGGCCTGCGATCTCGATCATTCGGTCGCGTGGGAGGACGGCGGGACAACGGATGTCGGGAACCTCGCCTGCCTGTGTCGACATCACCACCGAATGAAACATCTCCCCGGGTGGAACCTCGACCACGGGCCTGGCGGGGTGCTCGACTGGACAACACCCGACGGCAAACACCACCGGACCGAACCGGACCCCGCACCGTTCTGACCCCCGCCGGTCCCTGAGCCTGTCGAAGGGTTCATCGTGGGCACTTCGACAAGCTCAGTGACCGGGAAACGTCCGCCCGCATCGCTTCAGTCCCCGAGCCGTGCCCCACTTCGAGAAGCTCAGCGACCGGGGGAGTGCACCCGGACCGCTCCGAACCCGGAGTCTGTCGAAGGGTGGTTCGGCCTGGACGGTGCCACTCAGGACGTCGTCACAGGCCGACGCGCCGAGGAAGATGGAATTTCGGCCCGATTTTCCGCGGAACATCAAGGGTTGGGCCGACTCGCCCGCGCCGAGGTGTCAACGAGCGCCCTCAACATCGGCTAGAGTTTCCAAGCACCCGGAAACGGGATGTAATGCGGATGTGGCGCAGTGGTAGCGCATCACCTTGCCAAGGTGAGGGTCGCGAGTTCGAATCTCGTCATCCGCTCGAGTGTCAGTGAGAACGTGCAAGCGTTCCGCTCGACAGTGTGTTTCATCACACGTGGTGGCGTGGCCGAGAGGCTAGGCAGCGGCCTGCAAAGCCGTCCACACGGGTTCGAATCCCGTCGCCACCTCGCTGGCAACACCACTCACCTGGGCGATTGGCGCAGCGGTAGCGCGCTTCCCTGACACGGAAGAGGTCACTGGTTCGATCCCAGTATCGCCCACAGGAACACGAAGGGCCCGAGCGAACAGCTCGGGCCCTTCGTCGTTCCACAGACCAACTCTTGCGCAGACCAGCCGTCGCACACCCCTAACGTCCGCTCAGACGGAGAGAGGCGCCCGCTCCCGGCGACGCAGGACCTCCGCGACGCCCCACACGATGAGGCCTTGGCCAGCGGCGTACGTCGCCATGATGATCTCGTCAGCCGCCCAGATCGTCACTGCAGGCACGAAGCGGTCGAGCCCGATCAACGAGTCGGAGACCAGGAACAGCGCACCGCCGACGGCGATCGTCGGCGTCGTCATCGTGGAAGACGCCGCCATGGCCCCGATCACGACGGCATAGAGGACGACCGCCGGATACAGCGCCCCCATGTCCTGCTGACTGAGGAGCGCGATGCCGGCGACGAGCCACGCCAGGTACACGAGCGCCCAGACCGGCGGGCGGTTCCTGGTGCGCAGATGCCGCACGAAGAGCACGACGTAACCGGCCTGCGCGAGCATGAAGAACAGGATCCCCACGCCGAACGCGAGTTCGCCCGGAACCATGAGGGCGACGTCGCCCAGCCAGCTGCAGAGGATCGCGACGAGCGCCGTGACCGCAGCGACCGAAAGCCGTCGGACCGACCACACGAGCGCCAGCGCGAGGACCAGCATGATGAACGGTTTGGTGAGGAGCGACAGCCATTCCTGACCGGATGCGAGGGCGATGATGTGCACGAGTGCGACCACGGGCAGCGCGGCGAACAGCGCCGTCGCAGCCCCGCCCCTCTGCACAGCCGTCATCAGCGCCACCCCCGTCACGTCGTAGGCCTTCACTCTAGCGATGCGACCGAGCACGAACCATGGCCGCCGACCGACGGCAGCGTCTCCTCGTCGTGGACGACGATAGGCTTGCACGGCCAAGGTTTCACCTGAGAAAGAGAGATCATCCGTGAGTGACGGGTTCGCACTGTTCACCGACCGATCCGTGGTCGCCATGCGCGTCAACGGCGAACTGAAGGACCTCGCCGCCACGGTGACGGAGACGGACACCGTCGAGCCGGTGCACCTCGACTCGCCCGACGGTCTCAACATCCTCCGGCACTCCGCAGCCCACGTGCTCGCGCAGGCCGTGCAGCAGGTCGACCCGCACGCGAACCTCGGCATCGGCCCGCCGGTCACCGACGGCTTCTACTACGACTTCGACGTCGCCGCACCGTTCACGCCTGAGGCGCTCAAGGTGCTGCAGAAGACGATGGACCGCATCATCCGCCAGGGCCAGCGCTTCGTGCGACGCGTCGTCACCGAGGACGAGGCTCGCGCAGAACTCGCGGGGGAGCCCTACAAGCTCGAACTGATCGGCCTCAAGGGCGGATCGGCAGCCGACGACGAGAACGTCGAGGTGGGCGGCGCGGAGCTGACCATCTACGACAACGTCGACCCGAAGACAGGGGAGACGGTCTGGAAGGACCTCTGCCGCGGTCCACACCTGCCGAACACGCGCATGATCGGCAACGGCTGGGCCCTGACGCGCCTCGCCGCGGCGTACTGGCGGGGGAGCGAGAAGAACCCGCAGCTGCAGCGGATCTACGGCACCGCTTGGGCGACCAAGGACGAGCTGCGCGCGTACCAGACGCGGATCGAGGAGGCTGCCAAGCGCGACCACCGCAAGCTCGGTGCCGAGCTCGACCTCTTCAGCTTCCCCGAAGAGATCGGCTCGGGTCTCGCGGTGTTCCACCCCAAGGGCGGCATCATCCGCAACGAGATCGAGAACTACATGCGCGAGCGCCTGCTCGCTTCCGGCTACGAGCTGGTGAACACCCCGCACATCACGAAGGGGCACCTGTTCGAGGTCAGCCAGCACCTGGCCTGGTACAAGGACGGCATGTTCCCGGCGATGCACCTCGACCAGGAGGTCGACGCCGACGGCCATGTCACCCGTCAGGGCCAGGACTACTACCTGAAGCCCATGAACTGCCCGATGCACAACCTGATCTACCGCGCTCGAGGCCGCAGCTACCGCGAACTGCCGCTGCGACTCGCCGAGTTCGGCACCGTCTACCGGTACGAGAAGAGCGGCACCCTCTCCGGGCTCACGCGCGTCCGTGGCCTCACGCAGGACGACGCCCACATCTACGTGACCGACGACCAGGTCAAGGACGAGGTCGGCCGCCAGCTGCAGTTCGTCCTCGAGACCCTCCGCGGCTACGGTCTCGACGACTTCTACCTGGAGCTCTCGACGAAGGACCCCGACAAGTACGTCGGCACCGACGAGGTCTGGGACGAAGCGACCGAGACCCTCCGCCAGGTGGCGGTCGAGTCCGGTCTCGAGCTCGTCCTCGACCCCGCCGGCGCAGCCTTCTACGGTCCGAAGATCTCGGTGCAGGCGCGCGACGCGATCGGCCGGACGTGGCAGCTGTCCACCGTGCAGCTCGACTTCAACCTGCCCGAGTTGTTCGAGCTGGAGTACACGGCCGCGGACGGCACGCGCAAGCGCCCGGCGATGATCCACCGCGCGCTCCTCGGCTCGATCGAGCGCTTCTTCGCGATCCTGCTCGAGCACTACGCGGGTGCCTTCCCGGTGTGGCTCGCGCCCGTGCAGGTCGTCGGCATCCCCGTCTCCGAGCAGTACGAGGAGTTCCTCGGCGGTGTCATCGCCGAGCTGCGCTCGTCCGGAGTCCGCGCGGAACTCGACGCCTCCGACGATCGGATGCAGAAGAAGATCCGCAATCACACCAAGGCGAAGACCCCGCTGCAGCTGATCGTCGGCGAGGAGGACCAGGCCAACGGGGCGGTGAGCTTCCGATTCCGCGACGGCACCCAGGAGAACGGTGTCCCCGTCGCCGACGCCGTGCGCCGGATCCGCACCGCCATCGCCGCGAAACTGCAGGTGAACACCGCAGCGGAGCTGCCGGCATGACCCCGGGCACCGAACCGGAGTCGTTCGAGTCGATCGACACCTCCCACCTGGTGGGCGTCCCGGACGCATTCCAGCGTCTCTGGACGCCCCACCGGATGGTGTATATCAAGCAGGGCCAGCCATCCGACGACGGTTGTCCGTTCTGCATCGCGCCGACGCTCGACGACGAGTCAGCGCTCATCGTGCATCGGGGCGAGCACGCCTTCGTGCTGCTGAACCTCTTCCCGTACAACTCCGGGCACCTGCTCGTCTGCCCGTACCGCCACGTCGCGATGTACGACGACGCGACGACGGAGGAGGTCGCCGAGATCGGCGCCCTGACGCAGACGGCGATGCGGGTCGTCCGGTCCGTCTCGAGGAACGACGGCTTCAACCTCGGGATGAACCAGGGTGCCGTGGCCGGCGCCGGGATCGCGGCGCACCTGCACCAGCACATCGTGCCGCGCTGGGCGACGGACGCCAACTTCTTCCCGATCATCGCCCAGACCAAAGCGCTCCCGCAGCTGCTCGGCGATGTCCGACAGGCGATCGCGGACGCCTGGCCGACCTCGGCCTGATCCGTCGGGGCCGGTCCATCTGGACCGGTCCACCCAAGTCCAATTTCCGGCCTGTGGACGGAGCACCGTCAGGCCACCCGCCGGTACGCTCGCCATCATGACCGAGAGCAGCACGACCACTGGACAGCACGGCTCGAACCGCGTGAAGCGCGGACTCGCGGAGATGCTCAAGGGCGGCGTCATCATGGACGTCGTCACCGCTGAGCAGGCCCGTATCGCGGAGGACGCCGGGGCCGTCGCCGTGATGGCCCTCGAGCGCGTCCCGGCGGACATCCGGTCCCAGGGCGGCGTGGCTCGGATGAGCGATCCTGACCTCATCGAATCCATCATCGCCGAGGTGTCCATCCCCGTCATGGCGAAGGCTCGCATCGGACACTTCGTCGAAGCCCAGGTCCTCCAGGCGCTCGACGTCGACTACATCGACGAGTCCGAGGTCCTGAGCCCGGCCGACTACGTGAACCACATCGACAAGTGGGGCTTCGACGTCCCGTTCGTGTGCGGTGCCACCAACCTGGGAGAGGCGCTGCGGCGTATCAACGAGGGTGCCGCGATGATCCGCTCGAAGGGCGAGGCCGGCACCGGCGACGTGTCCGAGGCGACGAAGCACATCCGCAAGATCCGCTCCGAGATCGCGCACCTGTCGTCGATGTCGAAGGACGAGCTGTACGTCGCGGCGAAGGAGCTCCAGGCCCCGTACGACCTCGTCGTGGAGATCGCCGAGACCGGCAAGCTCCCGGTCGTGTTGTTCACCGCCGGGGGAGTGGCGACGCCGGCCGACGCCGCGATGATGATGCAGCTGGGTGCCGACGGCGTGTTCGTCGGATCCGGCATCTTCAAGTCCGGCAACCCGGCTCAGCGGGCGGCGGCCGTCGTCAAGGCGACGACCTTCTTCGACGACCCTCAGGTCATCGCCGAGGTGTCCCGTGGTCTCGGTGAGGCGATGGTCGGCATCAACGTCGCCGACCTCGCGGCACCGCACCGCCTCGCTGAGCGTGGCTGGTAGCCCCGCGTCCGCCCTGAACCAGGTGACGTCGTGACCGGGTCGGCGCGCGTCGGCGTCCTCGCCCTGCAAGGGGACTTCCGCGAGCATGCGGCCGTCCTCACCGGCCTCGGGGCGGACGTCAGCCTCATCAGGCGTCCCTCGGAACTGACCGGCATCGACGGACTGGTCCTCCCCGGCGGGGAGTCGAGCGTGATGGACAAGCTCGCTCGCTCCTTCGACCTCGCCGGACCGTTACGCGAAGCGATCACCGCCGGGTTGCCCGTGTACGGCACCTGCGCCGGACTCATCCTCCTGGCCGACCGGATCCTCGACGGGATCGCCGGCCAGCAGAGTCTCGGCGGGCTCGACGTCTCCGTCCGGCGCAACGCCTTCGGGTCGCAGCTCGACTCCTTCGAGACGGACCTCTCGATCCCAGTCCTCGGCGACCCGCCCGTGCACGCGGTGTTCATCCGCGCGCCGGTGGTCGAGGCCGCCGGACCGGCGGTGACACCACTCGCCTCACTGCCCGACGGTCGGATGGTCGCCGTCGAGCAGGGGAACCTCCTCGGCACGTCATTCCACCCCGAGGTCACGGGCGACACCCGGTTCCACGCCTACTTCCTCGACAAGGTCGAGCGATCCCGCTGAGGCACCGTTGCCTGCTCCCGCCACCCGTCCCGGCGTGATCGCGAGTTCCGGGCCGCTGGCCTAGACTGGTCAGGTTCTTTTCACGCAGTTAGGGAGCACATGTCCGGACACTCCAAGTGGGCGACGACCAAGCACAAGAAGGCGGTCATCGACGGCCGTCGCGCGAAGTCGTTCGCCAAGCTCATCAAGAACATCGAGGTCGCGGCCAAGATGGGCGGCGCAGACCTCGCGGGCAACCCGACGCTGCAGGACGCCATCCAGAAGGCGAAGAAGACCTCGGTCCCGAACGACAACATCGACCGCGCCGTCAAGCGCGGTGCCGGCCTCACCGGTGAGGTCGTCGACTACACCACGATCATGTACGAGGGCTACGGTCCGAACGGCGTCGCCCTGCTCGTCGAGTGCCTCACCGACAACAAGAACCGTGCAGCAGCCGATGTCCGGACGCTGATGTCCCGCAACGGCGGCACCATGGCCGACCCGGGCTCCGTCGCCTACAACTTCCAGCGCAAGGGCCTCATCGTCGTCCAGGCCGAGGGGACCACCGAGGACGACGTCCTCGGCGCCGTCCTCGATGCGGGCGCAGAAGAGGTGAACACCGAGGGCGAGACCTTCGAGGTCGTCACCGAGCCGAGCGACATGGTCGCGACCCGGACCGCCCTGCAAGAGGCCGGTATCGACTACGACTCCGCCGACGTCGCCTTCGTCCCGAACCTCAAGGTCGAGATCGACGCCGACACGGCGCGCAAGGTCTTCAAGCTGATCGACGCCCTCGAGGACAACGACGACGTCCAGAACATCTACAGCAACTTCGACCTCACCCCCGAGGTGCAGGCCGAACTGGAGGCCGACGACGAGTAGTCCGGCACGCGTGCCGAGCGAAGCTCGTTCGAACGGATGTACGACACTCCGCCCTCGCGGAGTGCTCGGCGCATCGCCCGCGCTTAGGGTCGGAACATGACTCTGCGCGTCCTCGGCATCGATCCCGGCCTGACCCGATGCGGGGTGGGGGTCGTCGACGTCCTGCCGGGACGGCAGGCCACGATGGTCGAGTACGGCGTCATCCGGACGGACGCGCACGCCCCGCTCGAGCAGCGACTCCTCATGATCGCGCAGGGCATCGCCGAGGCGATCGAGCGCACCTCGCCGACCGCGATGGCCGTCGAGCGGGTGTTCGCGCAACACAACGTCCGGACCGTCATGGGCACCGCTCAGGCGAGTGGGCTCGCCCTGCACGCTGCGGCCGCGAACGGGATCCCCGTCGGCCTGCACACCCCGAGCGAGGTGAAGGCCGCGGTGACCGGATACGGCCGGGCGGACAAGCTCCAGGTGCAGACCATGGTCGCGCGGATCCTCGGTCTCGACGAACTCCCGAAGCCCGCTGACGCCGCTGATGCGCTCGCGCTCGCGATCTGCCACGCCTGGCGACCAGTCGTGTCGACTGCTGCGACACCCGTCGGCGCACCGCCGCAGGGGAGTGGAGCACTCACCCCGGCCCAGCGTGCCTGGGCTGCTGCGGAACGCGGCGGCGCTCCGCGCGAGGCGGCCGTCCGGGCCCGGGCAGCGCGGAGCCCTAGGCTGGAAGCATGATCTCCTCCCTCCGCGGCACCGTCCTGAGCGCGGTCGGCAACCTCGTCGTGATCGAGGTGGGCGGAGTCGGATTCGCCGTCCAGGTCACGCCGGCCCATGCGCTCTCACTCCGGGTCGGCACCGAAGCACTCCTCTCGACGACACTGATCGTGCGGGAGGACTCGCTCTCGCTGTTCGGGTTCCGATCCGCCGAGGAGCTGTCCGTGTTCGAGCTCCTGGTGAGCGTCACCGGGGTCGGCCCGAAGTCGGCACTCGGCGTCCTGGAGGCGCTGACGCCGGAGCAGATCGCCGCCGCCATCTCCGCGGACGACGACGCCCCGTTCCGGAAGGTCTCGGGGATCGGGCCGAAGACGGCGAAGCTCATCACCGTCTCGCTCGCCGGCAAGCTCCGCGTCACCAGGACGACGCCTGAAGCTCCGGCGACCACCGTGAACGCGGCCGCGATCGCCGATCAGGTCGTGACGGCGCTCATCGGGCTCGGTTGGCCGGAGAAGACGGCGACGCAGGCGGTCGTGGAGGCCTCCGCCTCCGCCAGTGCGGACGACCTCTCGACCGTGCCGTCGCTCATCCGCCTGGCCCTCGGCAGACTCGGCCCGGCGCACGCCGGAGGCCGTACCTCGTGACGGACGCTCCAGAAGACCTCACCAATCCAGCCGCCGAGTCCGACGCGGAACTGGCGTTCGAGGGGGCGCTCCGTCCGCGGTCGCTCTCCGAGTTCGTCGGTCAGTCCAAGGCACGCGGTCAGTTGCAGCTCCTGATCACGGCCGCCGGGATGCAGAACCGCACCCCCGACCACATCCTGCTGGCCGGCCCTCCTGGACTCGGCAAGACGACCCTCGCGATGATCGTCGCGCACGAGACCGGGAAACCGCTCCGGCTCACAAGCGGTCCGGCCATCCAGCACGCCGGCGACCTCGCCGCCGTCCTGTCGTCGCTGACCCCGGGTGAGGTCCTCTTCATCGACGAGATCCACCGCATGGCCCGCCCAGCCGAGGAGATGTTGTACCTCGCCATGGAGGACTTCCGCATCGACATCATGGTGGGCAAGGGTGCCGGCGCGACGAGCATCCCGCTCGAGCTGGCACCGTTCACCCTGGTCGGGGCGACCACCCGGTCCGGTCTGCTGCCGAACCCGCTCCGCGACCGCTTCGGGTTCACCGCCCACCTCGAGTTCTACGACGAGCCGGAACTGCAGCAGGTGCTGCACCGCACCGCCGACATGCTCGGCCTCGACATCGACGGTCGGGCCGTCGCCGAGATCGCCGGACGCTGTCGGGGTACGCCACGCATCGCCAACCGACTCCTCCGCCGGGTCAGGGACTACGCGCTCGTGCACGGTGGCCGCGCCGACCTGGAGACCGTGCGTGCCGCCCTCGAGCTCTACGACGTCGACGCCCTCGGTCTCGACCGACTCGATCGGTCGGTCATGGAGGGCATGCTCGACCGCTTCGCCGGAGGCCCGGTCGGGCTCAGCACGCTCGCGGTCTCGGTCGGCGAGGAAGCGGAGACGATCGAGTCCGTCGTCGAGCCCTTCCTCGTCCGGATCGGCCTCATCACGCGCACGCCACGGGGCCGCGTGGCGACCCCGGCCGCCTGGCGGCACTTCGGCAGAACACCTTCTCAGCATGGCTCGACCCTCGATGGCCTATAATTTCCCTTTGGCGGTGCGTTCCCAACGTCTCCCGCCCTCAATCTCCTCTGGAAGGTTCCCATCGTGGATGCAATGACCCTCGTCCTGTTCGGCCTCGCCGGCGTCATGATCGTGTTCATGATGGTGAGCAACAACAAGCGGAAGAAGCAAGCCGCGGTGACGGAGCAGAAGCTCGTCCCCGGCGCAGAGGTGCTCACCGGCTTCGGTGTCTACGGCACCCTCATCTCGATGGACCGCGACTCCCGCAAGGCCGATGTCGAGATCGCCCCCGGCGTCGTCGTCACCATCGACCCCCGCTACGCGGGTGCGGTCGTCGCCCCGACGGTCGCCGAGACCGCGGAGGAGGCTCCGGTCGTCGAGTCGATCCCCGACGACGCCTCATCGCTCGACCTCTCCAAGCCCGAATTCGGCCAGCGCGTCGAGGACACCTCGAAGCCGCAGAAGAGCGACGACTAGTCCCAACCCCTTCCCGGGCGGTGGCCGTCGTGCCACCGCCGGCAGAGAAAGCTGAGTTCCGAGTTTGGCAAAGTCGACTCCGGTCAAGAAGGCGTGGCGTTCGCTCACCTGGCTTGGCGTAATCCTCATCGGTTTGTTCGCGATCAACGCGGCCGGGGTCCTCTGGGGGAACAGCTCATGGGCGCCCAAGCTGGCCCTCGACCTCGAGGGTGGCACCCAGATCATCCTCGCGCCGAAACTGGAGTCCGGCCAGACGGTCTCCAACGAACAGCTGAACCAGGCCGTGGCGATCATCCGCCAGCGCGTCGACGCGTCCGGCGTCTCAGAAGCGGAGATCACGACGCAGGGTCAGAACGTGGTCGTCTCGATCCCGGGAACCCCCGACGAAGCGACGCTGAACCGGATCGAGAGCTCCGCGAAGCTCGAGTTCCGTCCGGTCCTCACCTCGCAGCAGCTGACTCCCGGTCAGCCGTCCAACACCTTCATCGGTGAGGACGGCGCCTCGACCCCGTATCCGACGCCGGATCCGGGCCTCGAGAGCACGCCGACCGCGTCGCCGACGAACGCGAGCGACCTGTCGCAGGTGACGCCCGCGCTGTACGCCGCCTTCCAGGCCTACGACTGCGCCGCGAACGCGGACTCGCTCGACGCCACCGCAGCGCCCGCTGCCGACCCGCTCATCACGTGCGACGTCGACGGCACCTTCAAGTACGTCCTCGGCCCGGTCGAGGTGTCCGGAGAAGACCTGTCCGACGCGAGCGCCGGCATCAAGACGACGTCGTCGGGTGCCAGCACGGGCGAGTGGGCGGTGTACCCGGTCTTCAACGAGAAGGGCACCGCGCTCTTCGCCGACGTCACCGGCCGCCTGACCTCGCTGCAGAGCCCGCAGAACCAGTTCGCGATCGTGCTCGACGGCAACGTCATCTCCGCACCGCAGTCGCTCGCCGTCATCTCGGACGGCAAGCCGGAGATCAGCGGCTCCTTCACCGAGGAGTCCGCCAAGACCCTCGCCGACCAGCTCAAGTTCGGCGCCCTGCCGATCAGCTTCGTCGTGCAGAGCCAGGACACCATCTCGGCGACCCTCGGTTCGACGCAGCTGGAGAGCGGCCTCATCGCCGGTCTGATCGGGCTCATCCTCGTCGTCATCTACACGCTGTTCCAGTACCGGCTCCTCGGCACCGTGACCATCGCCTCGCTCGTCGCGGCCGCGGTGCTCACGTATGTGGTGATCCTGCTGATGTCCTGGCGTCAGGGCTTCCGGCTCTCCCTCGCCGGGATAGCGGGCCTCATCGTCGCCATCGGTTTCACCGCGGACTCCTTCATCGTGTACTTCGAACGCATCAAGGACGAACTCCGCGACGGTCGCGGTCTGGAGTCCGCCGTCGAAGCCGGCTGGAAGCGCGCCAAGCGCACCATCTACGCGGCGAAGGGTGTCAACCTCCTGTCCGCCGTCGTGCTGTACGTCCTCGCGATCGGCAACGTCCGCGGCTTCGCGCTCACCCTCGGCGTGACCACGATCATCGACGTCATCGTCGTGCTCCTGTTCACGCACCCGATGATGCAGCTCCTCGGCCAGACGAAGCTCTTCAACAGCGGCAAGCCGTTCACCGGTCTCGACCCGTCGGCGCTCGGCGCCATCTACCGTGGTCGCGCGGAGTTCCGGAAGCCCGTCTCGGTGCCCGGCGCCAAGGCCGCGTCCAGCAGCCGTGAGGCGGCCAAGCGCCAGACGATCGCCGAGCGCAAGCAGGCGGCCCTCGTCGGAGGCGGCTCCGACACCAGAGCAGACGATCTGCCGACCGATGGGAAGGACTCCTGATGGGTGCGTTCGCACGGTTCGGAAACGAGCTCTACACCGGGAAGCGCTCCTACGACTTCGTCGGCAAGCGCAAGATCTGGTACACGATCGCCATCGTCGCGGTCGTCCTCTCCGTGTTGATCCCGGTCGTCAAGGGCGGATTCAACTTCGGCATCGAGTTCCGCGGTGGTTCGCAGTTCCAGATCGCCGACGTCAAGAGCACCGATCAGACGCTGGCCGAAGACGCGGTCGCGTCCGTCGTCAGCGGCGCGACCACCCACGTCACCGTCGTGGGCGGCAACTCGGTCCGCGTGCAGACCGACCAGCTGAAGAACGACAAGGTCACCCAGCAGGTGTCGGCAGCCTTGGCCGAGGCCTACGGCGTCGAACAGTCCGACATCACGAGTTCGTTCATCGGCCCGTCATGGGGTCAGGACGTCTCCAAGCAGGCGATCGTCGGCCTCATCGTGTTCCTCGTGCTCGCGGCGATCCTCATGGCCCTGTACTTCCGCACCTGGAAGATGTCCGCGGCCGCGCTGCTCTCCCTCATGCACGACCTCATCATCACGGCCGGTGTCTACGCCGCGACGGGCTGGGAGATCACGCCGGCCGCCATGATCGGCTTCCTCACCATCCTCGGCTTCTCGCTGTACGACACCGTCGTGGTGTTCGACAAGATCCGCGAGAACACGACGCTCGACGCCGACGGCGCGGCCCGGACATTCGGGGAGTCGGTCAACCTCGCGGTCAACCAGACCCTGGTGCGCTCGATCAACACCGGCGTCGTGGCGGCGCTCCCGGTCGCGGCGATCCTGTTCTTCGGTGCCTTCGTCCTCGGTGCCGACACGCTGCGCGACATCTCGCTCGCCCTGCTCGTCGGTATCCTCGTCGGCACGTACTCGACGATCTTCGTCGCCGCACCGCTCTACGCGAACTTCCGGCACAACGAGCCCCGCATCGCCAAGCACGACAAGCGCGTGCTGCAGGCGCGCGAGCGCGCTCAGACCTCGGATGACGCCGAGGGCGAACGCACGGAAGCAGACGCGCCGCTGGCGCGTTGACCCTGACAGCGACCGACAACCGCGTGCACGAGCGCAGGGAGGCCTGAGATGGCGGACACCACGACATCCTCGACGGCCTCCCTGCGCCGTCTCGTCCCACGGATCTTCTCGAAGGCACAGCCGGCCGGCGCCGTCGACACCCTGATGCGGACGGTGCGGCAGCACCATCCCAAGGCCGACCTGGCGCTCATCGAACGTGCGTACACGGTCGCCGAGCGGGCCCACTCCGGCCAGAAGCGCCAGAGCGGCGAGCCGTACATCACGCACCCGGTCGCCGTCTCCCAGATCCTGGCCGACCTCGGCATCGGACCGAAGACGATCGTCGCGGCCCTCCTCCACGACACCGTCGAGGACACCGACTACTCACTCGACCAACTCCACGCCGACTTCGGCGACGAGGTCGCCATGCTCGTCGACGGCGTCACGAAGCTCGACAAGGTCAAGTATGGCGACAGCGCCCAGGCCGAGACGGTCCGGAAGATGATCGTCGCGATGTCGAAGGACATCCGCGTCCTCATCATCAAGCTCGCCGACCGTCTGCACAACGCCCGGACCTGGGGATTCGTCCCGGCCGAGAAGGCGGCGAAGAAGGCCACGGAGACCCTCGAGATCTACGCACCGCTCGCGCACCGCCTCGGGATCCAGGCGATCAAGTGGGAGCTCGAAGACCTGTCCTTCGCCGTGCTGTACCCGAAGCTCTACGCCGAGATCGAATCGCTCGTCAAGCAGCGGACACCGCAGCGCGAGGAGTACGTGCAGCACGTCATCGACGCGGTGAACGAGGACCTCAAGGCGCAGAAGATCCGCGGCAAGGTCGCCGGTCGCCCGAAGCAGTACTACTCGATCTACCAGAAGATGGTCGTCCGCGGCCGCGAGTTCGACGACATCTACGACCTCGTCGGCATCCGTGTCCTCGTCAACTCGCTGCGGGACTGCTACGCGGTCCTCGGGTCGATCCACGCACGGTGGACGCCCGTCCCGGGGCGCTTCAAGGACTACATCGCCACGCCGAAGTTCAACCTGTACCAGTCGCTGCACACCACCGTCGTCGGACCGGGCGGGAAGCCCGTCGAGATCCAGATCCGCACGAACGAGATGCACCAGCGAGCCGAGTTCGGTGTCGCCGCGCACTGGAAGTACAAGGAGCGGATGAACAGCGGGAAGACCGCGTCCTCCGCCGAGCCCGACAGCTCGATGGCCTGGCTCGCCCACATCTCCGACTGGCAGGCGGAGACGGCGGACCCGGGGGAGTTCCTCGACTCGCTGCGGTTCGAGATCGGCGCGAAGGAGGTCTACGTCTTCACCCCGAAGGGGCGTGTCGTCGGCCTGCCCGCCGGCGCGACGCCGGTCGACTTCGCCTACGCCGTCCACACGGAGGTCGGCCACCGGACGATGGGCGCCCGGGTCAACGGGCGGCTCGTGCCGCTGGAGAGCTCGCTGAACACCGGCGACGTGGTGGAGGTCTTCACCTCGAAGAACCCCGACTCCGGTCCGAGCCAGGACTGGTTGAACTTCGTCAAGAGCCCACGGGCGCGGAACAAGATCCGCCAGTGGTTCACGAAGGAGCGACGCGACGAGGCCATCGAGCAGGGCCGTGACGCGATCGCGCGGGCGATGCGCAAGCAGAACCTGCCGCTCCAGAAGCTCATGAACCAGGACTCGTTCGCCGAGGTCGCGGCGCAGCTGCGCTACGAGGACGTCACGGCGCTCTACGCGGCCGTCGGCGAGGGCCACGTCTCGACGCAGTCCGTGCTCGAGAAGGTCGTCGCGCTCCTGCAGAAGGACGCCGACAGCGAGCACGCCGAGTACACCGTCCCGGTCCGCGGGAGCCGCCGTGAGCGGCTGCAGAACAGCGACTCCGGGGTCCTCGTGCTCGGTGCTCCCGACATCCTGGTCAAGCTCGCGAAGTGCTGCACCCCGGTGCCGGGTGATGAGATCGTCGGGTTCGTCACGCGAGGCTCCGGCGTCTCCGTCCACCGTTCGGACTGCCACAACGTCCAGGGACTCCTGCAGGAGCCCGAGCGCATGATCGACGTGGAATGGGCGCCGTCCTCGAAGAGCGTGTTCCTCGTCCAGATCCAAGTCGAGGCACTCGATCGAGCCGGACTGTTGTCGGATGTGACGCGGGTGCTGTCCGAGTACCACGTCAACATCCTGTCGGCGACGGTGAACACCTCGAGCGACCGCCTGGCCATCAGCCGCTTCGTGTTCGAGATGGGCGACACCACCCACCTCGACCGCGTGCTGAACGCGGTCCGGCGGATCGACACCGTCTACGACGTCTACCGGGTCAACGGCGGCTGAGCGGGAGCGACCAGGACGCCAGTTCACTCCGAGTCGGCTCGAGGCTGGGGAGCATCACCTCGGTGGCACACGACACGACACGGACGATCCGTGTGCCGCCGAGGACCCGCGGGACGGAGCGGACCCATGCGACGACCTCCTCAGGGCTGGTGAGCCCGAGCAGGAAGTAGTTGCGGATCGTCGACATGGCCTCCTCCGCATCGGCCCCGGTGCGCCGTGCCAGATCCGCGACCGTGCGCGTGGGGGTCGTGACCCGCAGTGCCCCGCACCGCTCGCTGTCGTCCGCGCGGAGTGACACCTGACGCAGACGCAACCGGGGCGAACGCGCGCTTCGCCGTTCCATCGACACGAAGCCCGTGTGGACCCTCGGTGCGATGAGCGCCGCACCGTGCAGCCAGGCGGCACTCGTCTCGGCGATGACCGCGCCGGTCAGCCCGGGCAGCTGTTCGAGGACCGCCGCGCGCAGCCTGACGGTGTCGGGTTCGTCGACACTGCAGTAGCCGTCTTCGAAGGCGAAGAGCTCGCCGTCGAGCCGCGCGGCGGCGAGCTCGGCGACGGAGAGCTCAGGTGGCTGGAGGTAGGCGGGGAGGCGGCTCGTGGAGGCCGAAGGATCCGTCGTGCAGCCTGGCTCGATGGGGGAGGACGTCTGGAGTGCCGTGGACATACGACGATCCTCCTGCAGCCGTCCGGCAGCAGGAGGATCGTCGACGGATCTGTGGAGAACCGCGACCGTCACGCGGTTGGTGGAGCGGATCCGCCTAGCGGATCGCCCCGAGCCACGCCTTGCGTGCATCCAGCGCCTCGATGGCCGCGGTGAGCCGGTCGGCGTCACCGGACGCTCGTGCCGCCTCGACCTCGTCCTCGAGCTTGGCGATGGCATCGGCGAGCTGGCTCGCGAGCCCCTCGGTGCGAGCCTTCGTCTCGGGGTTGTTGCGCTTCCAGTGCTCGTCCTCGAGCTGCTTGACGTGGGTCTCGATCTTGCGGAGACGGTCTTCGACGACGCGGACCTGCTCGCGCGGGACCTTGCCGATCTCGTCCCACCGACGCTGGATGTCGGTGAGCGCCTTGCGCGCCGAGTCCCGGTTCGTGTCGGCCAGGATCGGCTCGGCATCCGCCAACACCGCGAGCTTCAGATCCAGGTTGCCCTGGAACTCCTCGTTGTCGCGCGCGTCGATCTCGGCCTTGGCGCCGTAGATCGCGTCGCCCGCGGCCTTGAACTTCGCCCAGAGTGCGTCGTCCTGGCGCTTCCCGGCACGCGGGGAGGCCTTCCACTCGTCGAGCAGGCTGCGGTAGGCGGGGATGCCCTCGGCGCCCTTGGCGATGAGGGCCTCGGCGCGCTCGACGAGCTTCTGCTTGATCGCGCGTGCTTCCTTGTGGACCGAGTCCAGCTCCGTGTAGAACGCACGACGGTGCTGCTCGATCGTCGCGCGCGCCGTCCGGAACCGCTTCCAGAGGTCGTTGGCGTCGTTCTTCGCGAGACGAGGTCCGTCGTGCTGCTGGCGCTGCCACTCGGCGAAGAGTTCGTCGAGTCGCGCCGAGGTCTGCTTCCACTGCACCCGTGCCGGATCCTGCTGCGCGAGCTGTTCGGCTTCCTCGACGATCGCGAGACGCGCACGTGCCGCTTCCTCGAGGGCTGCCTTGGTCTCCTGGCTCTGCGCCTCGGTCAGCTCGCTCACGGTGCCGTCGAGCGCCGCGAGGCGGGTCAGGAGCGCCTGGAGGTTGCCGACCGCGTTGGCGGACTCGACCTGCTTGGTGATCGACTTCACAGCCTTCGCGACGTCCGTCGCCGGTGCACCGCGCTTCGCGCGCTGCTCGAGGAGCGTCACCTGTCCGGCGAGGTCCGTGAACTTGCGCTCGAAGTACGCGAGCGCCTCCTCCTTGGAACCGTCGGGGTACTGTCCGACCGCTCGTTCACCGTCGGCCTCACGGACGTAGACGGTGCCGTCGTCGTCGACACGACCCCACGGTTCGATCTCTGGACTGGTCACGCGCATCACCCTTGCTGTGTGTTGACCGCCGTTCGTGGCGATCGTGATCGATCCACAAGCCTATTACCCCGAGTCCTGCTCGGGGCGACCGCTTGCGCCGGTCGGTTCCGTCTGGTGCAGGTTACTGCACGCGCTACTGGACCGTCACCGAGGTGATGGTGGCCGGGACCGCTGGAGCACCGTCACCGCTGCCGTCCGCGACGCCGCCGGACACGACGCCCGAGACGAGCTGGTCGAGACCACTCGTGATCTGGCCGAGCACGGTGTAGCCGCCGGCGGCGTCGGACGGGATGGTGGAGTCCTGGTACACGAGGAAGAACTGCGAACCGTTGCTGTAGCCGTTCCCGCCCTGGCGCGCCATGGCGATGGTGCCGGCCGGGTAGACGTCGTCCGTCGGTGCGTTCTCGACCGGGCCGTAGCTGTACCCGGGGCCGCCGGTGCCGGTGCCGTCGGGGTCGCCGCACTGCAGGACGTAGATGCCGCTCGTCGTGAGGCGGTGGCAGGTGACGCCGTCGTAGAAGCCGGACTGGGCGAGGGAGATGAAGGAGGAGACACCCTGCGGCGCGCAGGCGCCGTCGAGGGTGAGGTTCATGACGACGTCGTTGATCGTCATCTCACCGCTCCAGTCGCGGTCCTCGGCGATCGTACTCGCGGGGACCTCGCCGGTGTTGGCGCCGTCCGTGGCCCCGGTGACACCGCAGGCCCCGGCCTCGGCGGAGGCGGTGGGCGTCGCAACCGGGGTGCCCGGACCGCCGGCGAAGAAGAACACCTGCGCAGCCGTGGCACCGGCAAGGATGACGACGAGCGCCGCAGCGGCGATCACGTTGTCGCGGACGCGGCGCTTGGAGCGGTGCTCGTGCACGGTGCGCCGGGCGTTGTAGGCGCGCAGTCGTGCGCGTGCTGCGCGTGCCTCTTTGTCCGGACCCTTGCTCGTTGCCACGTCGTTCCCTCCAGGTGCCGTCGGCCGAGCGGCGGCATCGCGCTGTCATCTGGCACCACGCCCGCGGCGGACTGCCCAGGAGAACCTTACGGGGAGCGCTCCGCGCGGACCAAACGGCGCACGACGGCGGCGACCCCGTTCTGCAGCGGGTCCGCGTGTCGCAGGCTGCGGCTAGCCTGGTGGAATGTTCAGTCGAGGACCCGGCATCGCCGGCGCACCGGTCCCGCTCGCGGTGCGCATGCGGCCCCGCAGCCTCGAGGAGGTCGCCGGCCAGCAGCACCTGCTCCGTCCCGGCTCGCCGCTCGTCCGCCTGGCGAGCGACAACGAGGGGACACAGGCGGCCGTGTCCGTCATCCTCTGGGGCCCACCGGGCACCGGGAAGACGACGCTGGCGCAGGCCATCGCGCACAGTTCCGGCCGCCGGTTCGTCGAGCTCTCGGCCGTGACGGCGGGCGTCAAGGACGTCCGGCAGGTCATGGAGGAGGCGATGTCGAGCCGCGACCTCTACGGCAGCTCGACCGTCCTCTTCCTCGACGAGATCCACCGGTTCACGAAGGCGCAGCAGGACGCCCTGCTCCCCGGCGTGGAGAACGGCTGGGTCATCCTGGTCGCCGCGACGACCGAGAACCCGTCCTTCTCCGTCATCTCCCCGCTGCTGTCGCGTTCGCTGCTCCTCACGCTCGAACAGCTGAGCGACGACGACCTCGGCATCCTCATCGACCGCGCCGTGACCGACCCTCGCGGCCTGGCCGGTCGCTTCACCGTGACGCCGGAGGCCCGCGCCGCGATCATCCAGTTGTCCTCCGGCGATGCCCGACGAGCCCTGACGGCGTTGGAGGCGGCCGCGATCGCCGCCGACTCCGATCTCGGCGCTCCGGTCGACCCCGACGAGCTCGATCTCGACGACGCGGGCCTCCTCGACGTCGGCGATGAGGATGATGAAGACGACGAAGACGGGGTGGACGACGACTCCGACACCGCGACGCGGGCGCCCCGCGGTCCCGTCATCACCGACGAGCTCGTCTCGCAGGCGGTCGACCGCGCCCTCCTCCGATACGACCGCAACGGCGACGAGCACTACGACGTCATCAGCGCGTTCATCAAGAGCATCCGCGGATCCGACGTCGACGCCGCGCTGCACTACCTCGCTCGGATGATCGAGGCGGGGGAGGACCCGCGCTTCATCGCCCGCCGCATCATCATCTCCGCGGCCGAGGACATCGGCATCGCCGACCCGCAGGCGCTGCCCATCGCCGTGGCGGCCGCCGACGCCGTCCAGTTCATCGGCATGCCCGAGGGTCGCATCCCGCTGGCCGAGGCCGTGGTGTACCTGGCCACCGCCGCCAAGTCGAACGCGGCCTACGTCGCCATCGACCAGGCCATCGCCGACGTCAGGGCCGGAGCCTTCGGACGTGTTCCGAAGCCGATGCGCGACGCCCACTACGCGGGCGCCAAGCGCCTCGGACACGGCAAGGGCTACCGCTACCCGCACGACCACCCGATCGGTGTCGTCGCCCAGCAGTACCTGCCCGACGAGCTCCGCGACGTCCGGTACTACCAGCCCACCGACCACGGCCACGAACGCGACATCTCGGCACGGTTGGACAAACTCCGGAAGATCGTCCGGGGCGAGTGAACGTCGGGTCGCGGCGGCCCGGCGACCGGGGCACGTCGTGCTAGTATTGATCCGCCTAGAACCGGTGTGACTGCGCGGCTGCTCGATCACCGTGTTCGACGGGCGTGTTCTGTAGCCGAACAGCCCCGGCGGACCCCTCTGACTTTGTCCGGTGTGATTCCGGATCACCGACGCGTCTTCGCGCCGGTCATTCATCGTTTGAGACTTCATCGAAAGGAAACCGTGTCTACCAAGTCACGTACCCGCAGCAAGACCCGCCTCTCGCGGGCACTCGGCATCGCCCTCACCCCGAAGGCCGCCAAGTACCTCGAGAAGCGTCCCTACGCTCCCGGTGAGCACGGCCGCAGCAAGCGCAAGGCCGACAGCGACTACGCCGTCCGTCTGCGCGAGAAGCAGCGTCTGCGCGCCCAGTACGGCATCCGCGAGGCCCAGCTCAAGATCGCCTTCCAGGAGGCACGTCGCACCCAGGGCCTGACGGGTGAGAACCTCGTCGAGATCCTCGAGACCCGTCTCGACGCGCTCGTCCTCCGCTCCGGTTTCGCCCGCACCACGGCTCAGGCTCGCCAGATGGTCGTGCACCGCCACATCATGGTCGACGGCCAGCTCGTCGACCGCCCGTCCTTCCGCGTGAAGCCGGGCCAGCTCATCCACGTCAAGCCGCGCTCCGAGGGCACCGAGCCCTTCCAGGTCGCCGCTGCCGGCGGTCACGTCGACGTCCTGCCGAAGGTGCCCGCGTACCTCTCGGTCGAGCTCGACAAGCTCCAGGCGCGTCTCGAGCGTCGCCCGAAGCGCGCCGAGGTCCCTGTGACCTGTGAAGTGCAGCTCGTCGTCGAGTACTACGCAGCCCGCTAGGCCTGCGGCCCGGCTCCGGGCACCACACGAAGAGGCATCGGCTCCGGCCGGTGCCTCTTCGTCGTTGTACGACGCCATCGGTCCACCGCGCTCGACTACGATGGATGCTTGGTACGCCCGGCGACGCCCGGGTGGTCGCACCGCAGATGAGGAGTTCCCCATGAAGAACGTGTTCTGGCTGATCGTCGGCATCGGCGCCGGCTTCGTCGTCGCCCACGAGATCAACAAGACACAGTCCGGCAAGCGGTTCTTCTCCGAGCTGGACTCACGCGTCAGGGAGTTCACCGACACCGTCGGCGACGCCTACAAGGAGCGCGAGGCGCAGCTGCGCGACACGGCTGAGTCCGTCGTCGCGCGCGTCGAGGACGCCGCAGAAGACCTCACCAAGCCGTAGCGGCACGCCCGGACGGGCATCGCCGCAGCGCACGAACATCGACACGCACACCCCTGACGTACGGACACCATGGACACCGCTGACATCCGCTCCCGCTGGCTCACCTTCTTCGGCGATCGGGGGCACACCGTCGTCCCCTCCGCCTCCCTCGTCAGCGACGACCCCTCGCTCCTCTTCACGGTCGCCGGCATGGTGCCGTTCGTGCCGTACCTCACCGGCGTCGTCCCCGCGCCGTTCGATCGCGCCACGAGCGTCCAGAAGTGCATCCGCACCAACGACATCGAAGAGGTGGGCAAGACGCCCCGGCACGGCACCTTCTTCCAGATGAACGGCAACTTCTCCTTCGGCGACTACTTCAAGGAGGGGGCGATCACCTACGCGTGGGAGCTCCTGACCGGCAGTGAGTCGAGCGGCGGCCTCGCCTTCGACGAGAAGGACCTCTGGGTCACCGTGTACAAGGACGACGACGAAGCGATCGACCTCTGGAAGCGCGTCGCAGGGCTCCCCGAGCACCGCATCCAGCGGCTCGACAAGGACACGAACTACTGGTCGACGGGTCAGCCCGGACCGGCCGGCCCGTGCTCGGAGATCTTCTTCGACCGCGGTCCTGCGTACGGAGCCGACGGCGGCCCGGCGACCGACGACGACCGGTACGTCGAGATCTGGAACCTCGTCTTCATGCAGTACCTGATCGAGAACGTCCGCGGCAAGGTCGACTTCGACATCGTCGGCGAACTCCCGAAGAAGAACATCGACACCGGCATGGGGCTCGAGCGGGTCGCCTTCCTCAAGCAGGGCGTCGAGAACATGTACGAGATCGACCAGGTGCGCCCGGTCCTCGATCGCGCCGCCGAGTTGAGCGGCCGTCGGTACGGCGCCGACCACGACGACGACGTCCGGATGCGCGTCATCGCCGACCACGTGCGTTCCTCGCTCATGCTCATGAGCGACGGCATCACCCCGTCGAACGAGGGACGCGGGTACATCCTCCGCCGCCTCATGCGACGGACCGTCCGTGCGATGCGCCTCCTCGGCGTCGACACCGCGACGTTCCCCGAGCTGTTCTCCGCGTCGCGCGACGCCATGAAGGCGGCCTACCCGGAGGTCGAGACCGACTTCGGCCGGATCTCGCAGAGCGCCTACGCCGAGGAGGAGACCTTCCTCCGGACGCTGGCCAGCGGCACGACCATCCTCGACCTCGCGCTCGAGCAGACCAAGGGCACGGGCCGGACGGCCCTCGCCGGCGACTCCGCGTTCCTCCTGCACGACACCTACGGTTTCCCGATCGACCTGACCCTCGAGATCGCGGAGGAGGCCGGCCTCTCAGTCGACCGTGACGCGTTCGATTCGCTCATGACCGCGCAGCGCCAGCGGGCGAAGGCCGACGCGAAGGCGAAGAAGAGCGTCCTCGCCGACCTCTCGGTCTACAGCGACATCCGCGCCAAGGGCGAGACCGTGTTCACCGGCTACACCGAGCTCGAGACCGAGAGCCGCATCCTCGGCATCATCGTGGGCGGACACCCGGTGCAGCGCGCGGTCGCCGGTGACATCGCCGAGGTGATCCTGGCGGAGACCTCGCTGTACGCCGAGTCCGGCGGGCAGGAGGCCGACCAGGGCGTCATCGTCGGTCCCGGATACGAGCTCGAGGTGCTCGACGTGCAGAAGCCGGTCAAGGGTCTCATCGCCCACAAGGTGCAGGTGAGCCAGGGCGAGGTCGGTGTGGATGCACCGGCGACGACCATCGTCGACGCGAGCTACCGCCGCGGCGCGCAGCAGGCACACTCCGGCACGCACATCATCCACGCCGCCCTGCGACAGGTGTTGGGCGACAGCGCCCACCAGTCCGGTTCGTCGAACAAGGCCGGGTATCTGCGGCTCGACTTCACCTGGAACCAGCCGCTGTCACCGGCGACGAGGTCGGAGATCGAAGAGATCTCCAACAACGCCATCCGCGACAACCTGCAGGTGAGCACCCGCGAGATGGCGCTCGACGACGCGAAGGCGCTCGGCGCCATGGCGCTGTTCGGCGAGAAGTACGGCGAGACCGTCCGCGTCGTCGACATCGGCGGACCGTGGTCGCGTGAGCTGTGTGCGGGCACCCATGTCAGCTCCAGCGCCGAGATCGGGTTGATCAACCTCGTCAGCGAGTCGTCCGTCGGCTCGACGAACCGTCGGGTGGAGTCGCTCGTCGGACTCGAGGCCTTCCGCGACCTCGCCGCCGAGCGGGCGCTCGTGTCACAGCTCTCCGGCAGCCTCAAGACGCCGAAGGAGCAGCTGCCCGACCGCATCGCCGAACTGGTCGCGAACCTCAAGGCCGCTGAGAAGAAGATCGCCGCGTTCGAAGCCCGCGGGCTGAGCGAACGCCTCCCGGCACTGGCGCAGACCGCTCACCGCGTCGGACCGGTGTCGCTCGTCGCCGAGCACCTGGGCGAGCTCGGGTCACCCAACGACGTCAGGACGCTCGTCACGCAGCTCCGCGAGCAGCTCGGCGCGAGCCCGGCGGTCGTCGCCCTGGGCGCGGTCGTCGGCGGGAAGCCCGCGATCGTCGTCGCGACGAACCAGGGTGCCCGCGACGCCGGACTCAAGGCAGGCGTCCTCGTCCGGGTCGCGGCCGGTGTCCTCGGCGGCAACGGTGGTGGGAAGGACGACCTCGCACAGGGTGGCGGCGTCGACGCCTCCGCACTCGGCGACGCCCTCGCGGCGATCGCCCGCGAGATCGCCTGACATGACGGACGGGTTCCGTCGCGGAGTCCGACTCGGGATCGACGTCGGGAAGGCCAGGGTCGGGGTCGCGAGAAGCGATCCCGACGGCCTGTTGGCCACGCCGGTGGAGACGGTCCCACGGGACCTCGGCGGCGACGCCGACATCCGGGCGATCGCGGTCATCGCCGAAGAACTCGGCGCCGTGGAGCTCGTCGTCGGTCTCCCGATCGCCCTGTCGGGGAAGGACACGGCGTCCACGCAGGACGCCCGGGAGTTCGCCGCCCGACTCAGGTCGATCACGGGTGTCCCGGCCCGTCTCGTCGACGAGCGGCTGACGACGGTGACCGCCCACAGCGCCTTGCGCTCCGCTGGGAAACGACAGAAGCAGACCCGCTCGATTGTCGATCAGGTGGCGGCCGTCATACTCTTGCAGTACGCCCTCGACGCCGAACGCGGTTCGGGGCGACCCCCCGGAAGCCCCGTCGACCCGTGAACAGGACGTGCCTGTGTCGAATCTGACACCTCAGAACAACCCAGCAGACGATCCGCTCGCCGACCTCTTCACGTCCGAGCGGAACGCCGCGGGGGAGCAGCCGGTGCCACTGTCCCGACGCGAGGCACGTCAGCAGCGGGAGGCCGCGGAAGCCGCTTCGTCGCCGTCCGAGCCCGTCGACGGGAATGCTCCGAGCGACACGGCCGAACCGGCCCCGACCGGCGCCACGTCGATCGACGCCTCCTCGGTCGACGCCCCCACGACCGCGTCGTCGAGTGGCTCCAGCGTCAGCGAGACGGCCGCGAGCGACACACTCCTGAGCGGGCCGACCTCACGTGCCCCCGAGTCGGACGACACCGAGTCCTCAGCGTCCCGGGCCAGGACCATGACCATCCCCGCGTTCGAGGACCTGCTCGCTGAGGGCGACACGGCGAACGACAGCGGGCCACAGCCGATCCATCGGGGGCGCCGTCGTGCGCTGGCCGGCGGGGAACCGCCGAAGCGCCGACGTGGTCGTCGAGGGCTCATCGCGCTCATCGTGTCGATCGTCGTCGTCGGGGGTCTCGTCGCGTGCGCCGCGGTCGTGTGGACGAGTTACGAGCCGCAGATCCGCAAGGTGCTCGGCTGGGAGGAACCGAACGACTACGAGGGTGCCGGTAGCGGCGAGGCCGTCGTCATGGTCAACGAGGGCGACATCGGCGAGGACATCGCGACGAGCCTGCACGACGCCGGGGTCACGAAGTCGTTCGACGCCTTCTACGACCTCCTCCTCGCACAGCCCACCCAGCCGGAGTTCTTCCCGGGCGCCTACAAGCTGAAGCTCAAGATGAGCGCCGAATCCGCCCTTGCTGCGCTGACCGATGAGGCGAACCGCATGGAGGACACCTTCGTCATCCCCGAGGGCACCGCTGAGCAGGACGCCCTGCCGTCGATCGCGGAGGGCACCGGCATCCCGCTGGAGGAACTCCAGGCGGCGGCCGCCGACGTCGCGTCCTTCGGTCTCCCCGCCGAGGCGACCTCGCTCGAGGGGTTCCTCTTCCCGGCGACCTACAGCCTCCCCGACGGCGGCGATGCGCACGCCGTCCTCCAGACCCTCGTGAACCGGTCGTTCCAGGCGCTCGACGACGCCGGGGTGAAGCCCGAGGACCGCTGGAAGACCATCGTCCTGGCCTCGCTCATCCAGAAGGAGGCGGGCCTCCGCGACGACTACTACAAGGTGTCGCGGGTCTTCCTCAACCGGCTGGACCCGGCCCAGTGGGAGAGCGGTCTGCTGCAGTCCGACGCCACGGTCGCGTACGGGACGGGCAACACCCACCGCGTGTCGACCACGGACGCCGAGCGCGCCGACGCTTCGAACCCGTACAACACCTACGTCCACCCGGGCATGGTCGTGCGACCGATCTCGAACCCGGGTGACCTCGCGATCGACGCCGCGCTGCACCCGGCCGACGGACCCTGGCTCTACTTCGTCACCTGGAACCTCGACTCCGGCGAGACGATCTTCTCCACCACCCAGGAGGAGCACGAGGCCGCGGTCGACAAGTGGCTGTCCTGGATGGACGAGCATCCCGAGTACCAGTAGCGGGAGCGTGGCGCACATGAGTGGAACAGGGCCGGGTCACGGCGAGGACGGGCAGCCGCGGCTCGCCGTGCTCGGCGCGCCCATCGCCCACTCCAAGTCCCCGGCACTGCACGAGGCCGCGTACCGGGTGCTGGGGCTCGACTGGGACTACGGTCGCCACGAACTCGAGGCGGCCGGCCTGTCGGCCTTCCTCGACGACCTCGGCTCGGACTGGCGGGGGCTCTCGCTGACCATGCCCCTGAAGCATCGCGCGCTCGAGCTGGCCGACGTGGCCGACCGCGCCGCAACCGAGACCGGGGCGGTCAACACGCTACGCCTCCGCCGAGCCGAAGACGGATCCCGTCGGATCGAGGGGTTCAACACCGACGTCGGCGGCATCGTCCGCGCGATCGGGGCGGCCGGCGTCGACACGATCGCGTCCGCGGTCGTCCTGGGCGGGGGAGCGACGGCCTCCTCGGCGATCATGGCAGCGGCGGACCTCGGTGCCGAGCACGTCCACGTGGCGCTCCGACGACCAGCTCAGGCGCGACCACTCGAGGACCTCGCCGGCCGGTTGGGGCTGCGGTTCGCCTCAGGGCCGCTCGACGGTGCGACGCCTCACGCACAACTCGTGATCAGCACCCTTCCCGGCGGCGCCCTCACCGAACCGGGTCCGGTCCTGTCCCATGCTCCAGGCGCGCTCCTCCTCGACGTCGCGTACGACCCGTGGCCGAGTGTGCTCGCGGAGGCGTGGTCGCAGGCCGGCGGGTCGGTCCTCAGCGGGCTGTCGATGCTCGTGCACCAGGCGTTCCTCCAGGTCCGGATCTTCGTCCTCGGCGATCCGCTCCTGCCGCTCGAGGACGAGACGACGGTGCTCGGGGCGATGCTCGACACGGTCCACCTCGATCACACCGGGGCGCCGGTCGCCTCGCACTGACCGCTCGAGACGCATCCGTCCCACCTGTACACCCGCCGGGCCGTCGACCGAAGGCGCACGGTCGCGTCCCGGCTCTATGGAAGGATAGGACCATGCTTCGTTGGCTCACTGCCGGAGAGTCTCACGGCCCGGAACTCATCGCCGTCCTCGAGGGACTCCCGTCCGGCGTCCCCATCTCCATGGACGGCGTCCGCGCCGACCTCGCCCGACGGAAGCTCGGCTACGGCCGAGGATCCCGCATGAAGTTCGAAGAGGACGAGCTCAACCTGTCCGGCGGCGTCCGCCACGGCTTCTCCATGGGCAGCCCGATCGCGATCCGCATCGGCAACACCGAGTGGCCGAAGTGGGCCGAGGTCATGAGCCCCGAGCCGACCGAGATCTCCGACAAGTCGCGTGGCCGCAGCGCCGCGCTCACCCGTCCGCGTCCCGGTCACGCCGACCTGACGGGCATGCAGAAGTACGGCTTCGACGAGGCGCGTCCCGTGCTCGAACGCGCCAGCGCACGCGAGACCGCTGCGCGCGTGGCCCTCGGTGCCGTCGCGCGCTCCTTCCTCGGCGAGCTGGGCATCACCCTCGTCAGCCACACGCTGTCGATCGGCCCGGTGCGCGTTCCCGAAGACAGCCCGCTGCCGGTCCCGGCCGACGTCGACGCGCTCGACGCCGATCCGTTGCGCTGCTTCGACAAGGCGACCTCGGAGCGCATGGTCGCCGAAGTCGACGCGGCCAAGAAGGACGGCGACACCCTCGGCGGCATCGTCGAGGTCCTGGCCTACGGACTCCCACCGGGTCTCGGCTCCTACGTCCACTGGGACCGCCGACTCGACGCACGGCTCGCGGCAGCGCTCATGGGTATCCAGGCCATCAAGGGTGTGGAGGTCGGCGACGGATTCCTCACGACGACGCGTCGCGGTTCCGCGGCCCACGACGAGCTCGTCCAGGAGAGCGACGGCATCGCCCGACAGAGCGATCGCGCCGGCGGCACCGAAGGTGGCATGACCACCGGTACCGTCCTCCGCGTCCGCGCCGGTATGAAGCCGATCGCGACCGTCCCGCACTCGCTCCGCACCGTCGACGTCGCGACGAGCGAGGCAGCCACCGCGCACCACCAGCGATCGGACGTCTGCGCGGTCCCGGCCTCCGGTGTCGTGGCCGAGGCGATGGTGGCCCTGGTCCTCGCCGAAGCGGTGCTCGAGAAGTTCGGTGGCGACTCCGTCCCCGAGACGAAGCGCAACCTCGACGGATACCTGGCAGCGATCCCGTCCAACCTGCGCACGCGAGGCGACCACGCCTCCAGCGCCGATGCCTGAGCAGGCCGCCGATCTCCGACTCCCCGTCGTCCTCATCGGACCGATGGGGTCGGGGAAGAGCCGGGTCGGCAAGCAGTTGGCGAAGCGCCTGGGCCTGCCGTTCGTCGACACCGACAGCGTCGTGTCCGGCGAGCACGGCGCGATCGCGCGCATCTTCGAGCAACACGGCGAGCCTCACTTCCGCGCCCTGGAGCGGGCGGCGGTCGCCGCCGCGCTCGAGCAGCCGGCGATCGTGTCGCTCGGCGGGGGAGCGGTCCTCGACGAGGACACGCAACGTGAGCTCGCCGACGCACGCGTCGTGCTGCTGACGGTCACCGAGGAGGCCGTGCTGGCGCGGGCCAACCTCGACAAGCGTCCGCTCCTCCGCGACGATCCCGGCGCGTGGTCGCGCATCGCCGCCGCCCGGCGTCCCGTGTACGAACGACTCGCGGATGTCACCTTCGACACCTCGCACCGACCCATCTCAGGCATCGTCGACGAGCTCGTCGCCTGGGTGAAGGAGCCTGCATGAGCACCGAACCGACCACCCCGACCGAGCGGACCGTCATCGAAGTGACGGGATCCTCCCCGTACCCCATCACGATCGGGAGAGGGCTGGAGGACGTGCTCGTCGGCGCCCTCGGGACCGGCGTGCAGCGGGTCCTCATCGTCCACCCGGCGACGCTGGGCGAGAAGGCGGCCAAGCTGCGCGAGACCCTGAGCGACCGGTACCAGGTACTGCTCGCCGAGGTGCCGGACGCCGAGGCCGGGAAGCGGGTCGAGGTCGCCGCGTTCTGCTGGGGAGTCCTCGGGCAGGCCGACTTCACGCGCTCCGACGCGGTCATCGGGTTCGGCGGTGGCGCGGTCACCGACCTCGCCGGCTTCGTCGCCGCCACCTGGCTGCGCGGCGTCCGACTCGTGCAGGTCCCCACGACGGTCCTCGGCATGGTCGACGCGGCCGTGGGCGGCAAGACGGGCATCAACACCGCGGAAGGCAAGAACCTCGTCGGCGCCTTCTACGCCCCGGCCGCCGTCGTCTGCGATCTCGACACGCTCGACACCCTCCCGAAGAACGAGATCCTCGCAGGGTTCGCCGAGGTGGCCAAGGCCGGGTTCATCCGCTACCCGGAGATCCTCGACCTCATCGAGGCCGACGTCGACGCCGCGACCGACCCCGACACGCCCGCCTTCCGCCGCTGCATCGAGCTCGCGATCCGGATGAAGGCCGACGTCGTCAGCGAGGACTTCACCGAGCAGGGCCTCCGCGAGATCCTCAACTACGGGCACACGCTCGGGCACGCCATCGAGCACGCCGAGCGGTACCAGTGGCGACACGGTGCCGCGGTGGCGATCGGCATGATGTACGTCGCCGAGCTGTCCCGCCTCGCCGGCCGACTGTCGGACGAGGTCGTCGACCGCCACCGTCGCGTCCTGGAGCTCCTCAGCCTGCCGATCGCCTATCCGGTGGGTCGCTGGAACACCCTGCTCGCGACGATGCAGCGCGACAAGAAGACGCGTGGTTCGATGTTGCGGTTCATCGTGCTCGACGACCTCGCCAAGCCGACCGTCCTCCAGGGGCCCGAGACCTCGCTGCTCTTCGCCGCCTACCAGGAGATCGGCTCCTGACCGACGCCGTCGCGCTCCGTGAGCGCTCGTCCCGAACGGATACCCTCGACTCATGACCACCGTGCTCGTCCTCAACGGACCGAACCTCGGCCGCCTCGGCAGCCGTGAACCCGACGTCTACGGCTCTGCCGACCTCGTTGCGCTGCGCACCGTGCTCGAGGCCGACGCGGGCGACGGGACGCGGATCGACCTGCGTCAGACGGACGACGAGGGCGAGCTGATCGGCTGGCTCCACGAGGCCGTCGACGCCGGCACGTCCGTGATCCTCAACCCCGCGGCGTTCACCCACTACAGCTACGGGCTCCGCGACGCTGCGGCCATGGTCACGAAGGCAGGCCTCCTGCTCGTCGAGGTGCACCTCTCGAATCCACACGCCCGCGAAGCCTTCCGTCACACGAGCGTGATCTCCGGTGTCGCGACCGGCGTGATCGCCGGTTTCGGCTTCGACTCGTACCGCCTCGCCCTCGACCTCGTGGTCCGCCGCAGCGCCGAGTGACGTGCGAGGCGTCCTGGTCCACCACGGGCGCGTTGGTCACGGGTCCTCGCAGCGGTTACACTCGTTCGTTGGGTCGTATCCGGCCGCACACTTTCCACGAACGGACATTTTCGCGCATGGCTTCTACCGCTGACATCAAGAACGGCATCGTCCTGAACATCGACGGGCAGCTCTGGACGGTGATCGAGTTCCAGCACGTCAAGCCGGGCAAGGGTGGCGCGTTCGTCCGCACCAAGATGAAGAACATCATGACCGGCAAGGTGGTCGACAAGACGTACAACGCCGGCACGAAGATCGACGTCGAGAACGTCGACCGCCGCGACTTCACCTACCTGTACGCGGACGGCGACTCCTTCGTCTTCATGGACAAGAGCGACTACGACCAGATCACCATCCCCGCCGTCGTCGTCGGCGACACCAAGAACTTCCTCCTCGAGAACCAGGACGTCACGGTCGCGCTCAACAACGGCAACCCGCTGTACGTCGAACTCCCCGCGTCGGTCATCCTCGAGGTCACCTACACGGAACCCGGGCTCCAGGGCGACCGCTCGACCGGTGGCACGAAGCCGGCGACCGTCGAGACCGGCTACGAGATCCAGGTCCCGCTCTTCCTCGAGACCGGCACCAAGGTCAAGGTCGACACCCGCACCGGTGACTACCTCGGTCGCGTCAACGAGTGAGCGCTCGTACCAAGGCGCGCAAGCGCGCCCTCGATCTGCTGTACCAGGCCGACGTCCGTCAGCAGACCCTCGCTGAAGTCCTTTCCGCGGAAGCCTCTCGCGCCGTCAGCGAGCCCGACCGCCAGGCCTCCTGGTTGTACGCGCGGGAGATCGTCGACGGCGTCGGTGACCACGCCGAGGAGATCGACGAACAGATCGAGACGTACGCGCAGGGCTGGACGCTCGCGCGGATGCCCACGGTCGACCGGGCCATCCTCCGGATCGCGATCTGGGAGATCCTGTTCAACGACGAGGTGCCGCACGGCGTGGCCATCGACGAAGCGGTCGAGGCGGCCAAGACGCTGTCGACCGACGACTCCGCCGGCTTCATCAACGGCCTGCTCGGCAAGATCTCGCAGATCAACCCGCGGTGACGATGAGCGACGAGACCGGTCCGGCCCTGCCGCTGAAGCGCGTGCACCACATCGCGATCATCGCCAGCGACTACGAGGCCTCGAAGCGCTTCTACACCTCGGTGCTCGGCTGCGAGCTGCTCACCGAGGTGTACCGGGCCGAGCGCGACTCCTGGATGGGCGACCTCGCCCTGAACGGTGAATACCTCATCGAGCTGTTCTCCTTCCCGGACCCGCCGGCGCGCGCATCCGGACCCGAAGCGCTCGGACTGCGGCACCTCGCCTTCGCGGTCGACGACGTCGACGCCGGCCACGCCCGTCTGGTGGAGCTGGGTGTCCGCGTCGAAGACGTCCGGATCGACCCCCACACTTCGCGGAAGATGCTGTTCTTCTTCGATCCCGACGGCCTCCCGTTGGAGCTCTACGAGGCCTGATCCGACTGCTAGGCTCGGGTGTTGACCAAGACAACCTTTAAGACCGTCCAGAGAGGCGGAGAAGGGAGTCGGCGATGAGCGCACGTACCGTGCTGCACGAAGCTGACATCGCGCGGGCGTTGACTCGGATCTCCCACGAGATCCTCGAGTCCAACCGCGGAGCAGACGACCTCGTGATCCTGGGCATCCCGACGCGCGGAGTCATCCTCGCGAAGCGGATCGCCGCCACGATCTCCTCGATCTCGGGCGCGACCATCGTCTCGGGTGCACTCGACGTCACGATGTACCGCGACGACCTGGCGAAGCACCCGACCCGTGCACCGCAACCCACGACGCTGCCGCCACAGGGGATCGACGGGCGCACGGTCGTCCTCGTCGACGACGTCCTGTACTCGGGACGCACGATCCGCGCCGCCCTCGACGCCCTGACCGACCTGGGCCGCCCGCGCGTCGTGCGGCTCGCCGCGCTCGTCGACCGCGGGCACCGCGAGCTCCCGATCCGACCCGACTTCGTGGGGAAGAACCTGCCCTCCTCGCAGGCGGAACGCATCTTCGTCCGGCTCACGGAGTTCGACGGTGACGACTCGGTGACGATCGAGGGGAGCGGCGAATGAGGCACCTGCTGTCGACGAAGACCCTCACCCGCGACGAGGCGATCGAGATCCTCGACGTCGCGGAGGACATGGCCGAGACGCAGTTCCGTGAGGTCCGCAAGCTCCCGACCCTCCGTGGGAAGACGGTCGTCAATCTCTTCTTCGAGGACTCGACCCGCACGCGCATCTCGTTCGAGGCTGCCGCCAAACGGCTGTCCGCAGACGTCATCACCTTCAGCGCGAAGGGGTCGAGCGTCTCGAAGGGTGAAAGCCTGAAGGACACCGCACAGACCCTCGCCGCGATGCATGCCGACGCCGTCGTGATCCGACACTCCGCCTCCGGTGCGCCGCAGACCCTCGCCGACAGCGGGTGGATCGACGCCGGCATCCTGAACGCGGGGGACGGGACGCACGAGCACCCGACGCAGGCCCTCCTGGACGCGTTCACGATGCGCAAGCGCCTTCACGGCGAGCGTTCCCGCGGTCGCGCGCTCGACGGGGTGGCGGTGACGATCGTCGGCGACATCCTGCATTCCCGGGTCGCCCGATCGAACGTCTGGCTGCTCGACACGCTCGGCGCCGAGGTGACCCTCGTCGCCCCGCCGACACTGCTTCCGGTGGACCTCGGCCCCTGGCCGGCAACCGTCCGCTACGACCTGGACGACGCGATCGCCCAGCGTCCCGACGTGCTGATGATGCTCCGGATCCAGTCCGAACGCATGCACGCCGCCTTTTTCCCGAACAGCCGGGAGTATTCCAGGCGCTGGGGGCTCGACGACGAGCGGCTCGCCCGCCTCGATCCGGCTAGCATTGTCATGCACCCCGGGCCGATGAACCGCGGTCTGGAGATCTCGTCCGGGGCAGCCGACTCACCCCGGTCGACCGTCCTCGAACAGGTCGCCAACGGGGTGTCGGTCCGGATGGCCGCGTTGTACCTGCTGCTGTCCGGCGATCGAGAGGAATCCACCCGTGTCTGAGCCCACTTCGAACCACGACGTCACCCTGATCACCGGAGCGACGCTCGCCGACGGGACACGCACCGACCTCCTCCTGCGCGACGGACGGATCGCGGAACGCGGCTCCGGGCTGAGCGCCGTCGGCGCGACCGTCATCGACGCGGACGGCCTCCTCGCGCTGCCCGGGCTCGTCGACCTCCACACGCATCTCCGGGAACCCGGGTTCGAGCAGAGCGAGACGGTGCTCACCGGCACGCGTGCCGCAGCCGCCGGCGGCTTCACCGCGGTGTTCGCGATGGCCAACACCTCGCCGGTGGCCGACACGGCCGGGGTCGTCGAGCAGGAGCAGTCGCTCGGTGAGCGCGCCGGCTACGCCACGGTGCAGCCGATCGGTGCCGTGACGGTCGGACTCGCCGGGGAACGACTCGCCGAACTCGGCGCCATGGCCTCCTCACGCGCCAAGGTCCGGGTCTTCTCGGACGACGGCCTCTGCGTGTCGGACCCGCTGCTCATGCGTCGCGCGCTGGAGTACGTGAAGGCCTTCGACGGCGTGATCGCCCAGCACGCGCAGGAGCCCCGACTCACCGTCGGTGCGCAGATGAACGAGGGCGCCCTCTCCGGCGAGCTCGGTCTCACCGGATGGCCGGCTGTCGCTGAGGAGTCGATCATCGCCCGCGACGTGCTCCTCGCCGAGCACGTGGGTTCCCGCCTCCACATCTGCCACGTCTCGACGGCCGGTTCCGTCGACGTCATCCGCTGGGCGAAGGCCCGGGGCATCCCCGTCACGGCCGAGGTCACGCCGCACCACCTGCTGCTCACGGAGGAGCTGGTGGCGAGCTACGACGCCCGGTACAAGGTGAACCCTCCGCTGCGACGGGCGGAGGACGTCCAGGCGCTGCGCGAGGCCCTCGCGGACGGCACGATCGACATCGTCGCGACGGACCACGCACCGCACCCGGTCGAGGCCAAGGACTGCGAGTGGGACGCCGCCGCGAACGGCATGGTGGGCCTCGAGTCCGCCCTCTCCGTCGTGCATGCGTCGATGGTCGCGACCGGGCTCCTGGACTGGAACGACGTCGCCCGGGTGCTCTCGGCGACGCCGGCGAGGATCGGACGGATCACCGGGCAGGGGGCTTCGATCGAGGCCGGCGCTCCGGCGGAGGTCGTGCTCTACGACACCGCCGCCACCCGTCCGTTCGGCACGGCAGACCTGGCCGGCAAGGGCGTGAACTCGCCCTACCTCGGCCTGGAGCTGCCCGGCCGCGTCGTCGCCACCTTCCACCGGGGCTACGCGACCGTCCTGGACGGCGCCGTGCTCCCGACGGAGCAGGTCGCGGCCGCAGCACGCCGTGCCGCGCGATCCGCGGAGGTCGAGCACTGATGGACGGGCGGATCCTCGCGGCCGTCCTCGTCGCCCTCGTCCTCCTCGGCATCCTCGCCCTCATGGCCTTCGCCTGGCGACGCCGCGTCGCGCGCGACGCCCAGGTCGGTCCCCTCGCGGAGCTCCCCGACCCGCGGCCGGTCCCGTCACTGACGGTCGAGGTCCTCTACGTCGCGACGTCGAAGCACGACCAGCCGCTCGAACGGCTGGCGTTGCAGGGACTGCGCTACCGATCCCGGGTCACGCTCGAACTCGGTGCCGCCGGAGTCGTCGTCGACGTCCCGGGGGAGCGGCCGACGTTCATCCCGGCGACGAGCATCGTCGGCGTCGACCAGACCAACCTCACGATCGACCGGGTCGTCGAGCCGGGCGGGCTCATCCGCCTGAGCTGGCGCCCCGTCCCGACGGTGATCGCGGACAGCACCTTCCGCGTCCTCGAGCAGGCGGACCGCGCCCGCATCATCGACACCGTCACGAGCCTCATCCCCGCCGCGGACGCCGGACTCCGACCGACCGGCACCCCAGACACCGTCGCCGACATCACCTCGGCCGACGACTCCACCCCACCGCCTCACGAGAGGGCTTGACCATGACCTCCTTCACCCCACCCAGTCCAGCGGTACTCGTCCTCGAGGACGGCAACCGCTACGTCGGGCACGCCTACGGCGCGACCGGCCGCACGCTCGGCGAGGTCGTCTTCGCCACGGGCATGACCGGCTACCAGGAGACGCTGACCGACCCGTCCTACGCCGGACAGATCGTCTTGATGACCGCGCCGCACATCGGCAACACCGGCGTCAACCGCGAGGACATGGAGTCCGCCCGCGTCTGGGTCGCCGGATACGTGGTGCGTGACGCGTCGCGCGTCGTCTCGAACTTCCGAGCGGACCGCTCGCTCGACGACGAACTCGTCCAGGACGGCGTCGTGGGCATCAGCGGCATCGACACCCGCGCGGTGACCCGGCACATCCGTTCCGCCGGTTCCATGCGCGGCGGCGTGTTCTCCGGCGAGGACTTCGAGTTGTCCGGCGCCGAGCAGCTCAGTCTCGTCCGAGCCGGCGCGCAGATGGCCGGTCTGAACCTGTCGAGCCAGGTCTCCACGACCGAGCAGTACACCGTACCGGCGGTGGGCGAGCGCGTCGGTTCCGTCGCGGTCCTCGACCTCGGCGTCAAGACGTCGACGCTCAACCACCTCGCCGCTCGCGGCTTCGACGTCGTGGTGCTGCCGCAGTCGGTGACCTCGGCCGAGGTCCTCGCGCTCGAACCGTCCGCCCTGTTCTTCTCCAACGGCCCCGGTGACCCGGCTGCGAGCGACGCGCACGTCGCCCTCCTGCAGGACGTGCTCCGCGCGGGCGTGCCGTACTTCGGCATCTGCTTCGGCAACCAGCTGCTCGGCCGCGCGCTCGGCTTCGAGACCTACAAGCTGCCGTTCGGTCACCGCGGGATCAACCAGCCGGTCCTCGACAAGGCGACCGGCCGGGTGGAGATCACCTCGCAGAACCACGGCTTCGCGGTCGACCTGCCGATCGAGGGCCGTCACGAGACGCCCGCCGGGTTCGGCCTCGCCGAGGTCAGCCACTACAGCCTGAACGACGAGGTCGTCGAGGGCATCAACTGCATCGACATCCCCGCGTTCTCGGTCCAGTACCACCCCGAGTCCGCCTCGGGTCCGCACGACGCGGTCTACCTGTTCGACCGGTTCCGCGACCTCGTGACCGGCCACGCCACCACTTCCAGCACCAAGGAGAACAACTAGTGCCCAAGCGCGACGACATCAACAGCGTCCTCGTCATCGGCTCCGGGCCGATCGTCATCGGGCAGGCCGCCGAGTTCGACTACTCGGGCACCCAGGCGTGCCGCGTGCTGCGCGAGGAGGGCGTCCGCGTCATCCTCGTCAACTCGAACCCGGCGACCATCATGACCGACCCCGACTTCGCCGACGCGACCTACGTCGAGCCGATCACCTGGCAGGTCATCGAGACGATCATCGCGAAGGAGAAGCCCGACGCGATCCTGCCGACCCTCGGCGGCCAGACGGCGTTGAACGCCGCGATCCAGCTGCACGAGCACGGCATCCTCGAGAAGTACGACGTCGAGCTCATCGGCGCGAACTTCGAGGCGATCAACAAGGGCGAGGACCGCCAGATCTTCAAGCAGCTCGTGCTCGACGCGGGCGCGGACGTGGCCCGCTCCTACATCGCCCACACCGTCGAGGAGGCCGTCGGCTACGCCGAGGACCTCGGCTACCCGCTGGTCGTCCGCCCCTCGTTCACCATGGGCGGCCTCGGCTCGGGCTTCGCGTACACCGAGACGGAGCTCCGCCGGATCGTCGGCGACGGCCTCCACCAGAGCCCGACCACCGAGGTGCTCCTCGAGGAGTCGATCCTCGGCTGGAAGGAGTACGAGCTCGAGCTCATGCGCGACACGGCCGACAACACCGTCGTCGTCTGCTCGATCGAGAACGTCGACCCGGTCGGCGTGCACACCGGGGACTCCATCACGGTGGCTCCCGCCCTGACGCTGACGGACCGCGAGTACCAGAAGCTCCGCGACATCGGTATCGACATCATCCGCGCGGTCGGCGTCGACACCGGCGGCTGCAACATCCAGTTCGCGGTCGACCCGGCCGACGGCCGCATCATCGTCATCGAGATGAACCCGCGCGTCTCCCGCTCGAGTGCCCTCGCCTCGAAGGCGACCGGCTTCCCGATCGCGAAGATCGCGGCGAAGCTGGCCATCGGGTACCGCCTCGACGAGATCCCGAACGACATCACGAAGGTCACGCCCGCGAGCTTCGAGCCCACGCTCGACTACGTCGTCGTGAAGGTGCCGCGCTTCGCGTTCGAGAAGTTCCCCGCCGCCGATCCGACGCTCACGACCACCATGAAGTCGGTGGGTGAGGCGATGGCCATCGGACGCAACTACGCCACCGCACTGCAGAAGGCGCTGCGGTCGCTCGAGAAGCGCGGCTCCAGCTTCCACTGGGGCGACGAGTCCCGCAGTGTCGAGGAGCTGCTCGAGGTCATGAAGACCCCGACCGACGGCCGCATCGTCGTCGTGCAGCAGGCGCTCCGCAAGGGCGCCACCGCCGAGCAGGTCTTCGAGGCCACCAAGATCGACCCGTGGTTCATCGACCAGATCGTCCTGATCAACGACGTCGCCGACTGGATCGCCGCGGCGGAACGCCTCGACACCGAGGTGCTCCGGACCGCGAAGAACCACGGCTTCTCGGACGCGCAGATCGGTCAGCTGCGCGGGTTCGGCGAGCAGGAGGTGCGCGAGGTCCGGCACATCCTGGGAGTCCGCCCGGTCTACAAGACGGTCGACACGTGCGCCGGCGAATTCCCGGCGCTCACCCCGTACCACTACTCGAGCTACGACACGGAGACCGAGGTGGTCGCGAGCGACCGCCGCAAGGTGGTCATCCTCGGGTCCGGCCCGAACCGCATCGGCCAGGGCATCGAGTTCGACTACTCCTGCGTGCACGCGTCCTTCGCGCTGCAGGCCGCCGGCTTCGAGACCATCATGATCAACTGCAACCCGGAGACCGTCTCGACGGACTACGACACGAGCGACCGGCTCTACTTCGAGCCGCTCACGCTCGAGGACGTCCTCGAGGTCATCCACGCCGAGAGCGAGTCGGGCGAACTCGTCGGTGTCGTCGTCCAGCTCGGTGGCCAGACGGCGCTCGGGCTCGCAAAGGGTCTCGAGGCCGCAGGCGTCCCGATCCTCGGCACCACGCCGACCGCCATCGACCTCGCCGAGGAGCGCGGCCAGTTCCAGGAGATCCTGGACGCCGCCGGCCTCGTCGCACCGAAGAACGGCACCGCGGTGGAGATCGAGGGTGCACTGCGCGTCGCCGAGGAGATCGGCTACCCGGTCCTCGTCCGCCCGAGCTTCGTGCTCGGCGGACGCGGCATGGAGATCATCTACGACAGCGCCTCGCTCACCGACTACTTCGTGCGCATCGAGGACCAGGGCATCGTGGGCCCGGCCCAGCCGCTGCTGGTCGACCACTTCCTCGACGACGCGATCGAGATCGACGTCGACGCCCTGTTCGACGGCGAGGAGCTCTACATCGGCGGCGTCATGGAGCACATCGAGGAGGCCGGTATCCACTCCGGCGACTCGAGCTGCACCCTCCCGCCCGTCTCGCTCGGTCGCGCCGAGATCGACCGGGTGCGGAACGCGACGCTCGCGATCGCCCAGGGGATCGGCGTGCGTGGTCTGCTGAACGTCCAGTTCGCGATCGGCGCCGGCATCCTCTACGTCATCGAGGCGAACCCGCGTGCGTCCCGCACGGTGCCGTTCGTGTCGAAGGCGCTCGGCATCCCGCTGGCGAAGGCCGCATCACTCATCATGACCGGCGCGACGGTCGCCGAGCTCAAGGACTCCGGGCTCCTGCCCCCGGTCGACGGATCCCGGGTCCCGATCGACTCCCCGGTGTCGGTCAAGGAGGCCGTGCTGCCCTTCAAGCGCTTCCGCACGAAGGACGGCCAGATCGTCGACAGCGTGCTCGGCCCGGAGATGCGCTCCACCGGCGAGGTGATGGGCATCGACAAGGACTTCCCGCGCGCGTTCGCGAAGAGCCAGGAGGCGGCCTACGGCGGCCTGCCGTCGAGCGGAACGGTGTTCGTCTCGGTCTCCGACCGCGACAAGCGTTCGATCATCCTGCCGGTGCTGCGCCTCCAGCAGCTCGGGTTCGACATCCTCGCGACCGACGGCACGGCCGAGGTGCTGAACCGGAACGGCATCAGTGCCCGGACGGTGCGCAAGTACAGCGAGACCACGGCCGCCGGCGAGGACGACTCGATCGTCGACCTGATCAACCGTGACGAGGTCGACATGGTCATCAACACCCCGAGTGGCCGGTCGGCTCGCGCGGACGGCTACGAGATCCGCGCGGCCGCCGTCGCGGCCGACAAGCCGCTCTTCACGACGATCGCGCAGCTCACCGCCGCGGTCGGCTCCTTCGAGGCGCTCGGCGGTGGCTTCGAGGTCCGCTCCCTCCAGGAGTACGCACTCGATCGGGCTGCGCGCTCGTGACGGCTTCCTTCGGAACCCGGCTGGACGAGGTCTTCGTCCGGTCGGGCCGACTCTGCGTCGGCATCGATCCGCACCGCTTCCTGCTCGAGGCGTGGGGACTGCCCGACACCGCCGCCGGCGCGGGGGCCTTCGGCCTCGCCGTCGTCGAAGCCGCAGCCGGTCGCGCCGGGATCGTCAAGCCGCAGGTGGCGTTCTTCGAACGGTTCGGGTCGGCCGGGTACATCGCCCTCGAAGGGGTCCTCGCCGCGGCACGCGACGCCGGGCTCCTCGTGATCGGCGACGCCAAGCGCGGTGAGATCGGGACGAGCATGGAGGGCTATGCCGAAGCGTGGCTGACCCCCGGTTCACCGCTGGAGGTCGACGCCCTCACCGTGAACCCCTATCTCGGCTTCGGCTCACTGCAGCCGGCACTCGAGCTCGCCGAGCAGCACGGCAAGGGCGTGTTCGTGTTGACGGCGACCTCGAACCCGGAGGGTCGCGACGTCCAGCGCGCCGAGGACGGCGCCGGCCTCACCGTCGCGGCGTCGATGCTCGACGAGATCGACCACTGGAACGCACGGCACCACCCCGGGTCGACCGGTTCGATCGGTGCGGTCATCGGTGCCACGCTCCGTCTCGAGGAGTTCGGCCTGACGGCGGTACCGCCGACGACGACGATCCCGATCCTCGCGCCCGGATTCGGCCACCAGGGGGCCTCGGTCGCCGACCTCGGATCCATCTACGGCGACCTCGCACCGGGTGTCATCGTCTCCGAGTCCCGGAGCATCCTCGCCGCCGGACCCTCGGGGATCGCGGACGCCGTCGAACGTTCCGTCGCAGCCGTGAGGAGCGCCCGTGGTTGACCAGGAGCAGGACCAGCCCGGCAGGAACATGCCGGAGGTCGACCGGGCCGCCGCCTCACGTGAGGCCGTTCGCAAGCGCCGCGCCCGCGCGACCGTCAAGGCGTCCATCGCCTCCGGCGCCCGCACCCCGTTGGAGGTGCTCGACGCCGCGACCGCCGATCCGGACGGCATCGAGGGCGGCATCCGCATCACCGAGTACCTCCTCAGCATCCCGAGTGTCGGCGTCACCAAACTGGGGCGGATCCTCGAATCGCTCGGCATCTCCTCGGTCAAGCGCCTCGGCGGTCTCGGCCGACTGCAGCGGGATCGCCTCCGCGCCTTCATCGCCGAACGCTACCCGGGCACCGCGCGCAGCCGACTCGTCGTGCTCGCCGGCCCGACGGCCGTCGGCAAGGGGACGGTGGCCGCCTACATCCGCGACCACTACCCGGAGGTCCACCTCTCCGTCTCGGCCACGACACGCAAGCCGCGGCCTGGGGAGCAGCACGAGGTGAACTACTACTTCGTGACCGACGACGAGTTCGACGGCCTCATCGAGGGCGACCGCCTGCTGGAGCACGCCACGGTCCACAACGCGTACCGCTACGGCACGCCACGCGAGCCGATCGAGCGAGCGCTCGCGGCCGGCGACAGCGCGTTGCTCGAGATCGACATCCAGGGTGCCAGGCAGGTCCGGGAGGCGATGCCGGAGGCGACCCTGGTGTTCCTGCTGCCGCCGAACTGGGACGAACTCGTCCGTCGACTGGTCGGACGGGGCACCGAGGACGAGGAGGAACGGGAGCGCCGACTGCGCACCGCGAAGGTCGAACTGGCCGCCGCGGACGAGTTCGACCACCGTGTCGTCAACGACGACGTGGCCCGCGCGGCCCAAGAGGTCGTAGACTTGATGAAGATTCACGGGGATTGACGTCCGACGCGCACCCCGCATCGATCCGATCTTCCCCGAACACAACCACACGAGGAGTGTGAACCTGCATGGCTGACAAGCTCAAGGGCATCATCGATCCGCCCATCGACTCCCTGCTCACCAAGGTCGAGTCCAAGTACGCACTCGTGATCTTCGCGTCCAAGCGCGCGCGCCAGATCAACGACTACTACGCCGACCTCCACGAGGGCAGCCTGTTCGACAACGTCGGGCCGCTGGTCGACTCGTCCGTCGAGGACAAGCCGCTCTCGATCGCGATGCACGAGATCAACGAGGACAAGCTCCAGATCAAGCCGATCGCCGAATAACCGCTTCACCACGACGAATCCGCCGGGCGCCAGACGACCGGCGGATTCGTCGTGTCGGGCCCGTTCCCGCCGCCGCCGACGCCCCGCGTCACGGACGGACGACGTGTCCGAGGCCTCGACTAGAGTGATGAACGGTCGGGCCCCGGAACACCGCGACGGCCGATCCCTCCACCATCGCACCACCACTTCCGACGGGAGACCGCATGACCGAGCTGCGCCTGTTCACCTCCGAATCCGTGACCGAGGGGCATCCCGACAAGATCTGCGACCAGATCTCGGACAGCATCCTCGACGCGCTCCTCGAGGTGGATCCGCGCAGTCGAGTCGCCGTCGAGACGCTCGTCACCACCGGGCTCGTCCATGTCGCCGGTGAGGTCTCCACGAGCGGCTACGTCGACATCCCGACGATCGTCCGCGAGCGCATCCGGTCCATCGGCTACACCTCGTCCGACATCGGATTCGACGGCGACTCCTGCGGCGTGAGCGTGTCGATCGGCTCGCAGTCCGCCGACATCGCCGCCGGAGTCGACCATGCCTTCGAGTCCCGCGAACAGTCCAGTGTCGACGCCTACGACCTCCAGGGCGCCGGCGACCAGGGGATCATGTTCGGGTTCGCGACCACCGAGACACCGCAGTACATGCCGCTGCCCAGCTGGATCGCACACCGTCTCGCGGAGCGACTCGCCGAGGTCCGCAAGTCCGGCCAGCTCGACTATCTGCGCCCGGACGGCAAGACCCAGGTCACCATCGGATACGACGGCTTCCTCCCGAAGACCGTGGAGACGGTCGTGGTCTCCACGCAACACAATCCGGGTGTCTCCACGGAGCAGCTGCGTCGCGACGTCCAGCGTCACGTCATCGAACCGGTCCTCGCGACGGTCGAACTCGACAGCTCGAACGTGACCCACCTGATCAACCCGACCGGCATCTTCGTCGTCGGTGGCCCGATGGGCGACGCGGGGCTCACCGGACGCAAGATCATCATCGACACCTACGGTGGAGCGGCTCGACACGGCGGTGGGGCCTTCAGCGGGAAGGACCCGTCGAAGGTGGACCGCTCGGCCGCATACGCCATGCGCTGGGTGGCGAAGAACGCGGTCGCCGCCGGATTCGCCGAACGTCTCGAGGTGCAGGTCGCCTACGCCATCGGCAAGGCTGCGCCGGTCGGGCTCTACGTCGAGACCTTCGGGACGGCCCATGTGCCGGAGGCGGACATCACGCGCGCGATCCGCGACGTCTTCGACCTCCGTCCGGCCGCGATCATCGCCGACCTCGACCTCATCCGCCCCATCTACGCCGCAACGGCGGCGTACGGGCACTTCGGCCGCGAGCTCCCCGACTTCACGTGGGAGCGTCTCGACCGGGTGGAGGCGTTGCGGTCAGCAGCCGGGCTGTAGCCGTGGTCGGCGCGAGGGTCGCCAGGGTGGTACTCGACTCCCCGTTGCCACAGCTCGACCACCTGTTCGACTACGCCATCCCCGACGACCTGGCCGATGACGCCGTGCTCGGCGCGCGCGTCTCGGTGCCGTTGCGCTCGGCCGGACGGTCGGCGAACGGGTTCATCGTGGACCTTGCCGACTCGAGCGAGTTCGGCGGAGCGCTCAGCCCGCTGAGCTCGGTCGTGTCGTCGGTACCGGTCCTGACCCCGACCCTGTGGACGCTCGCACGCCGTATCGCGGATCGCAGCGCCGGGAGCGCGATGGACGTCCTGCGTCTCGCCATTCCGCCGCGACAGGTCCGGGTGGAGAAGACCTGGACCGCCGCGACCCCGCCGGAGCCTCCGTCGGTCGAGCGGCGCACCGTCCCGGGCTTCGCCCCTGGCACCCTCGACCGTCTCGCGCCGGGGGAGCGGTACGCGATCAGCGCGATCCCCACCCTGACCGCGACGAGCGCGGGCGTCTGGCTCCCCGACTGGTCCTTCACGCTGGCGGCTCTCGCCGTGAACCAGCTGTCCGAGGGGAGGAGTGCGATCCTGTGCGTCCCCGACTACCGGGACGTCGAACACCTCCTGGCGGCGCTCGACGACCTCGGTGTCGGTGACGCGGTCGCGAGGGCCGACGCGAAGCAGACCCCGGCTGCTCGCTACCGCGCCTACCTGGACGGACTGCATCCGGTACCCCGGATCGTCGTCGGCAACCGGTCGGCCGTTTACGCACCGGCGCACGACCTCGGACTCATCGCCCTCTGGGACGACGGCGACCCCCTCCATCAGGAGCAGCGCGCCCCCTATGTGCACGCCCGCGACGTCGCGTTGACCCGGCAGGAGATGAGCGGCTCCGCCCTCGTCTTCGCCGCGCACTCACGCAGTACCGAGACGCAGCGACTCGTCGAACTCGGCTGGCTGCGCGAGGTCGCACCGACCCCGCCGGTACGACCGAGAGTCGTCGTGTCCCGGGCGAGCGGCGACGACGCCATGACGAGCCAGGCGAGGATCCCGTCGAGCGCGTGGCGCGCGGTCGACGAGGCATTGCATCACGGACCCGTGCTGGTCCAGGTCGCGCGGCCGGGGTACGCGCCGCACCTCGCCTGTCGACGGTGCGGGACGAGGGCCCACTGCTCGGTGTGCCACGGTCCACTCCAACTCGCCACAGCCCGTTCGCAACCCTCCTGCCGGTGGTGCGGTCACCTCGCGGCCGGGTGGTCCTGCGAGACCTGTCACGACACCGCGTTCCGCGTCACGGCCGCCGGCACCGGCCGGACCGCCGAGGAGCTGGGCCGGGCGTTCCCCCGATACCGGGTCGTGGTGTCGGACGGCGACGCCCCCAAGTTCGAGGTCGGCCCGGAGCCGGCGCTGGTGATCGCGACCCGAGGCGCGGAGCCCGTCGCAGCGGGCGGCTATGCCGCCGTCCTCCTGGTCGACGCCGACCGCATGCTGGCGCGGGAGTCGCTCCGCGCCGCCGAGGACTGCCTGCGGTGGTGGTCGAACGCCGCAGCCCTGGCCGCTGCGCGTGCACCGGTGCTGCTGATCGGCGTCGAGGCCCCCGTGGCGAACGCCTTCGCCCTGTGGCAGCAGCCGCGGTTCGCGAGCGAGGAGCTCGCCGAACGCAGAGAGCTCGGGTTCCCTCCCGCGGTCCGGAGCGCGACCCTCACCGGCACCCGCGACGCCGTCGATGCCGCTCTCGCCGCGCTACCCACCGAGTACCGGAGCCGCGTGCTCGGCCCGACCGTCGACGAAGCGGGCGACAGCGTCGCGATCCTGCGGGTCGACTACGGCCACGCCAGGGCGGTCGCCGAGCAGTTGCGGGCGACCGTCGTCGCGCAGGCGGCGAAGCGTCGACGTCCGACCCCCGGCAGGCGAGCACCGAAAGCCCCGCCTACACTCAGAGTACGATTCGACGATCCGGAGATGCTGTCATGATCCACCCCGTCCACGAAGTCCGAACCGCATGAGGCTGGTCTTCGCCGGCACCCCCGCCGTCGCCGTACCGACGCTCGACGCCCTCGTCTCGGCCGGGCACGAGATCGCGGCCGTCGTGACCCGACCCGACGCCCCGCTCGGCCGCAAGCGGGTCCTGACCCCGTCGCCGGTGGCAGCGGCCGCCGAACGGCTCGGGCTCCCGGTCATCCGCGCTGCACGGCTCGACGACGACGCGACCGCGCGGATCGTCGCGCTCCGTGCGGAACTCGGCGTGATCGTCGCGTACGGCGGGCTCGTCCGTGAACCCCTCCTGTCCGCGCCGGCACACGGTTGGATCAATCTGCACTTCTCATTGCTGCCGGCCTGGCGCGGCGCGGCGCCCGTCCAGCGGTCCGTGATGGCCGGAGACGCGGTCACCGGTGCGTCGGTCTTCCAGCTCGTGCCGGCTCTCGACGCCGGAGACGTCTTCGCGTCGGTGGAGACGCCGATCGCCGAGGGCGAGACCTCGGGGGAGCTCCTCGACCGCCTCGCCGAGCTCGGCGCACCGCTCACCGCGGAGGTCGTCGCCGCCATCGCCGCCGGCACCGCGGTCGCGGCCCCGCAGCAGGGCGAGGTGTCGCTCGCGCCGAAGCTCGACGGCCAGGACGGCCGCATCGTCTGGGACCGCCCCGTCGCCGACGTGTGGTCGCAGATCCTCGGGGTGACCCCCGAGCCGGGCGCGTTCACCCTCCTCGACGAGGCACGGCTGAAGGTGCACCGTGCCGTCCCCGTGTCGACGATGCCGACGGACCCGCCGGCGCCCGGGACGATCGTGTCCGTCGACGGCCTCGTCCTGGTCGGCACGGCGGACACACCGTTGCAACTCCTGCAGGTGCAGCCGGCCGGGCGCACGGCGATGCCCGCCGCCGACTGGTGGCGCGGTGCGTCCGCTGGAACCGATCGGCTGGTCACCGCGTGAGCGGCCAGCAGCCAGAGGGCCAGCGACGCCGCGACCGACGGCCCCGCGACGAGGAACCCCGACGCGGACGCCAGCGTCCCACCCGGCCGCGTGACTCGGCGACCGTGCAGCCGGCACGCCGAGTGGCCTTCGACGTCATCCACGCCGTCAGCACCTCGGACGCCTACGCGAACCTCCTCCTGCCGCACCGGCTGGCCGAGGCGAAGTTGAGTCCGGCGGATGCCGGCCTCGCGACCGAGCTGACGTACGGCACCCTCCGCCGACGCGGGTACTACGACCGCGTCATCGCGCACGCGGCCAAGCGTCCCGTGACCGAGATCGACGACGCGATCCTCGACGTCCTGCGGCTCGGTGCCCATCAGCTGCTCTCCATGCGCGTCGCAGGCCACGCCGCCGTGAACGAGTCGGTCGAGCTCGCCCGGTCCGCCGGTTCGCGGTCGGCGGCCGGCTTCACCAACGGTGTCCTCCGCACCATCTCGCGGACCGAACCCGCCGAGTGGGAGCGGATCCTGCTCGGTGAGGTCACGAACGACACCGATCGCCTGGCCGTGAGCACCGCCCACCCGTCGTGGGTCGTTCGGGCCATCAGACAGGCGCTCGACCTGCAGGACCGCGGCGACGAACTCGAGGAGGCGCTGGCCGCGGACAACCTCGCCCCACAGGTGAACCTCATCGCGCTCCCAGGGCTCGCCGACCGGCCCGAGGACGCCGAGCCGAACCGCTTCTCCCCGTACGGCTTCCGGAGCCCCGGCGGCGACCCGGTCCAACTCGTCGGGACCGGCGGCGGGCGCCTCCGCGTCCAGGACGAGGGCTCGCAGCTCGCCGCGCTCGCGCTGACGCGGGCGGTACCGGTGCGGCCCGGCGAGCGATGGCTCGACCTCTGCGCGGGGCCGGGTGGCAAGGCAGCGCTGCTCGCAGCCGAAGCCCTCGCCGGGGAGGCACGTCTCGACGCGAACGAACTGGTCCCCGCGAGGGCCCGTCTCGTGGAACGCGCCCTCGCAGGTGTCCCGCTCGACGTGTCGGTCTCGACCGCCGACGGCACGAAGCTCGCTGCGGAGCATCCCGGGACCTACGACCGCATCCTCCTCGACGCCCCGTGCACCGGGCTCGGCGCACTGCGACGACGCCCGGAGGCGAGGTGGCGCAAGACCCCGAAGGACGTCTCCGAACTGACCCGACTGCAGGGCTCACTGCTCGACGCCGCCATCACCGCGCTCGCTCCCGGCGGGATCGTGGCGTACGTGACGTGCTCGCCGCACGTCGGCGAGACGGCACTGATCGTGGAGAGCGCCCTGCGAGCCCACCCCGGGATGGAGCGACTCGACACCTCCGCGGTGCTCGACCAGGTCACGACCGAACCGCTCGACGCCGCGGCGCCCGGTGGCGCGGTCCAGCTCTGGCCGCACCGCCAGGGCACCGACGCCATGTACATCGCGCTGCTCCGCAAGCCCGCGGAGTCGGCCGAACCCACTGTCGATCGATAGGCTCGAGCACATGTCCGCGCGCATCAACCCGAGCATCCTGTCCGCCGATTTCGTGAACCTCCAGGCCGACCTGGAGCGGATCGCGAGCGCCGACCTCGTCCACGTCGACGTCATGGACAACCATTTCGTCCCGAACCTCACGTTCGGTCCGCAGATGGTCGGTCGCATCCAGGACGTGTCTCCGGTCCCGCTCGACGTCCACCTCATGATCTCGGACGTCGATCGATGGGCTCCCGGCTACGCCGAGCTCGGGGCGTTCTCGGTGACGTTCCACGCCGAGGCCACCAGCGACCCCGTCGCCCTCGCCAGACGCCTGCGTTCCATCGGGGCACGTGCCGGGATCGCCGTGAAGCCCGGCACGCCCATCGAGCCGTACCTGGAACTCCTGCCGGAGTTCGACCAGGTGCTCGTCATGACGGTCGAACCGGGCTTCGGCGGACAGTCGTTCATGCCGGAGACCATGCCGAAGCTGCAGGCGCTGTCAGCCGAGGTCGCACGCACCGGTCTCGACGTCTGGCTCCAGGTCGATGGCGGGATCTCCGCGGACACGATCGGGATCGCGGCCGCCGCCGGTGCCGACACCTTCGTCGCGGGGTCGGCCGTCTACAGCGGTTCCGATCCTGCCTCGAACATCGCGCTCCTCCGGGCCGCAGCCGAGGCGTCGACGCACACCCACTGACTCGGCTGGCCGGTCGAGCGCCCCCGCGGTGCGCGCCGCCGCCCGGAACCGGTACCCTGGAGCACGTGAAAACCTTCGACGAGCTGTTCGACGAGCTGCGCCTGAAGGCCGAGACCCGGCCGGAGGGTTCCGGCACCGTCCGCGAACTGGACACGGGTGTGCACGGCATCGGGAAGAAGATCGTCGAGGAGGCCGCCGAGGTCTGGATGGCGGCCGAGTACCAGAGCGACACCGAGACGGCCGAGGAGATCTCGCAGCTGCTCTACCACGTGCAGGTGATGATGGTGGCGAAGGGGCTCACCCCCGCCGACGTCTACCGACATCTGTAGGAGCACGTCGCGGCGCATCCGCCGCGCCTCCTGATCACCCTGTCGAGACACTATCGCACAACACGAAAGTCACCCCATGCTGAGAGTCGCCGTGCCCAACAAGGGCTCGCTGTCCGAGACCGCCGTCGAGATGCTGCAGGAGGCCGGCTACGCGACCCGTCGCGACACCAAGGAGCTCCACGTCGTCGACGCACGGAACGACGTCGAGTTCTTCTACCTCCGCCCGCGCGACATCGCGACCTACGTCGGTTCCGGCGCCCTCGACATCGGCATCACGGGGCGCGATCTGCTTCTGGACTCGCACTCCGCCGCGACCGAACTCGCCGAGCTGGGCTTCGGCGGTTCGACGTTCCGCTTCGCCGGTCCGGCCGACGAGTTCTCCGAGCTCTCCGATCTCGCGGGGAAGACGGTCGCCACCAGCTACCCCGGCCTCGTCGGCAACTTCCTCCGCGACGCCGGAGTGGATGCGACGCTCGTCCACCTCGACGGTGCGGTCGAGTCGGCCGTCCAGCTCGGGGTCGCGGACGCGGTGGCCGACGTCGTGTCCACCGGCACGACCCTCCGGAAGGCCGGCCTCGGCATCTTCGGCCCGGTGATCCTCGACTCCACCGCCGTGCTCATCGCGTCGCCGGAGACGAAGCCCACCACGGCCACGCTCATCCGCCGACTGCAGGGCGTGCTCGTCGCGCGGCAGTACGTGCTCGTCGACTACGACCTCCCGGTCCGGCTGCTCGAGCAGGCGACCGCCGTCGCCGGTGGCATCGAGTCGCCGACGGTCTCGCCGCTCCGCGATCCCGAGTGGGTGGCGGTCCGGGTCATGATCCCTCGCGGCGACGCGAACGACGTCATGGACCGCCTCTACGAGCTCGGCGCACGCGCCATCCTCGTCACGGCCATCCACGCCGCCCGACTCTGAGTCGCCCCTCCATCATCACCCGTCCCAGTCGCATTGCGGAGGCCTCCGTGTCACTCGCCACCCGAGTCATCCCCTGTCTCGACGTCGCCGACGGGCGCGTCGTGAAGGGCGTCAACTTCCTCGACCTCCGCGATGCCGGCGATCCGGTCGAGCTCGCGAAGCGCTACGCCGAGCAGGGCGCCGATGAACTGACCTTCCTCGACGTCACGGCCACCGTGGCCGAACGCGACACCACCTACGACCTCGTCAGCCGCACCGCCGAGCAGGTCTTCATCCCGCTCACGGTCGGCGGCGGGGTCCGCTCGACCCAGGACGTCTCGCGGCTGCTGGCCAGCGGGGCGGACAAGGTCGGCGTGAACAGCGCCGCGATCGCCCGGCCGGAGTTGCTGGGGGAGATCGCCGACCGCTTCGGCGCTCAGGTCCTGGTCCTCTCCCTGGACGTGAAGCGACACGCCGGCAGCGCGTCCGGATGGATCGTCACGACACACGGCGGCCGACGAGAGACCGAGCTCGACGCGCTCGCCTGGGCGACCGAGGCGATCGAACGCGGTGCGGGCGAGCTGTTGGTGAACTCGATCGACGCCGACGGCACCAAGGCCGGGTTCGACACCGAGCTCATCAGCGCCATGCGCGAGATCAGCCGGGTTCCGGTCATCGCGTCCGGGGGAGCAGGCCGCCTCGCCGACTTCCCACCCGCGATCGCCGCGGGTGCCGACGCCGTCCTCGCCGCGAGCGTCTTCCACAACGGCGAGTTGACGATCGGCCAGGTCAAACAGGAACTCGCCGACGCCGGTTGGACGGTGCGGGCATGAGCGCGGACATCACCATCCCGGTGGGCGCCGACCCGGAGACCGCGATCGGCCAGCTCACCTTCGACGCGCAGGGCCTGCTTCCCGCGATCGTGCAGCAGTGGGACTCACGCGAGGTGCTCATGCTCGGGTGGATGGACGCCGAGGCCGTCCGCCGGACGATGACCGAGGGTCGGGTCACCTACTGGTCCCGGTCACGACAGGAGTACTGGCGCAAGGGCGACACCTCCGGCCACGTGCAGTTCGTCCGGGCGCTCGCCTACGACTGCGACGGGGATACCCTGTTGGTGGAGGTCGATCAGCACGGCGCCGCCTGCCACACGGGCACGCGCAGCTGTTTCGACGGCCGGAGCCTCGACGTCGTCGCAGCGCCATCGCCGACACCATGAATCGAGTTGGAGCATGACCGAGAGCACCGCAGCACCCCAGTCCGGGCCGGTGGAGCCGCCGAGGCCCGACGAACCGTCCGAGGCTGACGAGCTCGAGTCCAGGGCTCTCCGCAGTCGTCAGCGCCGCCTGAAGACCCTGCTCCTCGTCACCGCCGTCCTCGCCGACGCGCTCATCCTCGCAGCGTGGACCCAGACCTGGCTCTCGATCAGCCTCGTGGGCGTCGGCCCGCACTCCGGCGCGCTCGACGTCGTCGGCTCCGTCGCCGCTCCCGCCCTGTCCGCACTCGCGCTCGCCGGTCTCGCCCTCGTCGCGGCGCTGGCCATCGCCGGGCCGGTGTTCCGCATCATCCTCGGCCTGCTGGAGGCCGTGATCGGCGCCTGCGTCATGATCTCGTCGATCGCGGTGCTCGCCTCGCCGGCGACCGCGGGCGCGGCGGCCGTGACCGAGGCTACGGGCGTCGCCGGAAGCCAGTCGACCATCGACCTCGTCGCGGCGACCACGCTCACCGCCTGGCCGGCGATCACCCTGGTGCTCGGCGTCGTGCTCGGACTCGCCGGGCTCGCGACCGTGCTCACCCACCGCCGGTGGCCCGGTCCGTCGAAGAAGTACCAGGCGGTCCGGTTCACGCAGGTCGAGACGGCCCCGAGCGCCGACCCGGTGGGCGCCTGGGACGACCTCAGCCGCGGCGACGACCCGACGCGCTGACCGCTCCGCCGAACCACGACGGCACCCCGGGCCACCTGGGAACTCGTGGCCCACGCACGGAACCGCGCACCGCTTGCCGGTACACTGGAACCCGCACTCGCACAGAAGGAGAACCATGAGCACCGACCCCTCGGACCCCGGCCACGGACACTCGCCCGCCGCCTGGACGGCCGTGATCATCATGTTGGTCGCGTTCGCCGCCGGTACGGTCTTCTTCTGGCTCGACATGCCCGTCCTCGTCTGGGCCTCCGCCGGCGTCCTCCTCCTCGGGTGGATCACGGGCGGTGTCCTCGCCAAGGCGGGATACGGCGTCGGCGGGTCCAAGACCGTGGCGAAAGAGCACTGAACATGCTCGCCGACCTGATGGCCGGCGCGAAGGAGGACGCTCTCGGGCGCCTCGCGGGCCGTCCGGCTGCAGTCGTCGAAGCCGCTGCTGTCGAGGCCCCTCCGGCCATCGACGCCCTTGCTGCGCTCGCCCCGGCCGACCAGGTCAAGATCATCGCCGAGGTCAAGCGGTCCAGTCCGTCCCGCGGCGCGTTGGCCGACATCCCCGACCCTGCGCTCCTCGCCTCGCTCTACGAGCAGGGTGGTGCCAGCGCGGTCAGCGTGCTGACCGAGGGCCGCAAGTTCGGTGGTTCGCTGCAAGACCTCGAGGCCGTCCGGGCCGCGATCCGCATCCCGGTCCTCCGCAAGGACTTCATCTCCCTGCCGTACCAGGTGTTCGAAGCCCGGGCATCCGGCGCCGACCTGGTCCTCCTGATCGTCGCCGGACTCGACCAGGCCACGCTGTCGTCGCTGCACGAACTCGTCCTGCAGCTCGGCATGACCCCGCTGGTGGAGACCCACTCAGCCGAGGAGCTGGCCAGAGCGAGCGACATCGGTGCCCGGCTCATCGGCGTCAACGCGCGGAACCTCAGCACCTTCGAACTCGACCCACACCTCTTCGGATCGTTGACCGACCGTTTCCCCGCCGACGCCGTCAAGGTGGCCGAGTCAGCTGTGCTCCGCGCCGCCGACGTCGCCGCCTACCGACGTGACGGCGCCGACGTCGTCCTGGTCGGCGAGGCGCTCGTCACCGGCGACCCCGTCGCCACCCTCGAACAGTTCCTGGGAGCCACCGCATGACCATGTCACCAGCCACCCCCGCCCACGCGGAACCGACGCACCTCCGAGACGAAGCCGGTCCGTTCTTCGGCGACTTCGGCGGACGCTACATGCCGGAGGCGCTCATCGCCGCGGTCGACGAACTCGCGACGGCCTACGAGGCCGCCAAGGCCGACGAGAGCTTCCAGGCCGAGCTGACGACGCTGCTCCGCGACTACGCCGGCCGCCCGTCGATCATCACCGAGGTGCCACGCTTCGCCGCATCGGCGGGTGGTGCACGCATCTTCCTCAAGCGCGAGGACCTCAACCACACCGGCTCGCACAAGATCAACAACGTCCTGGGCCAGGCGCTCCTCACGAAGCGCATCGGCAAGACCCGCGTCATCGCCGAGACGGGGGCCGGTCAGCACGGTGTGGCCACGGCCACCGCGGCCGCACTCTTCGGCCTCGACTGCACGATCTACATGGGCGAGGTCGACACCGAGCGTCAGGCGCTCAACGTCGCCCGCATGCGACTGCTCGGCGCGACCGTCATCCCCGTGACGACGGGCTCGCGGACTCTCAAGGACGCCATCAACGAGGCGTACCGCGACTGGGTCGCGTCGGTCGAGACCACGAACTACATCTTCGGCACCGCGGCGGGCCCACACCCGTTCCCGGTCATGGTCCGCGACTTCCAGAAGATCATCGGAGAAGAGGCCCGCGCACAGCTCCTCGAGCTGAACGGTTCACTTCCCGACGCGGTCGTCGCCTGCGTCGGTGGCGGCTCCAATGCCATCGGCATCTTCCACGCCTTCCTCGACGACGCGGACGTCGCGCTCTACGGAGTCGAGGCTGCCGGCGACGGCGTCGACACCCCACGGCACGCCGCGTCCATCGGCCGCGGTCGTCCGGGTGTCCTGCACGGTGCCCGCACCTTCGTCCTCCAGGACGACGACGGCCAGACCGTCGAGTCCCATTCCATCTCCGCAGGCCTCGACTACCCGGGCGTCGGACCGGAGCACGCCTGGCTCGCCGACACCGGGCGGGCGACCTACGTCCCCGCGACGGACGCCGAGGCGATGGAGGCCTTCCGACTCCTGAGCCGCACCGAGGGGATCATTCCCGCGATCGAGTCCGCCCACGCACTGGCCGGGGCCATCGTCCTCGGCAAGGAGCTGGGCCCCGAGGCGACCATCCTGATCAACCTCTCCGGGCGCGGAGACAAGGACGTCGAGACGGCTGCCACCTACTTCGGGCTCCTCGACGAAGCCGGGCGGAACGCATGACCGCCCCGGCCACCGACCACACGACGGTCTCACCGGTCGCATCGGCGATCGACGCCGCCGCCGTCGACCGTCGCGGCGCCCTCATCGGGTACCTCCCCGTCGGATTCCCCGACCTCCAGACGAGTATCGACGCCGCCATCGCGCTCGCGCAGAACGGCGTCGACGTCCTCGAGCTCGGCGTGCCCTACTCCGACCCCGTCATGGACGGAGCGGTCATCCAGGCCGCGACCATGACCGCCCTCGCGGAGGGGTTCCGGTTGCGCGACGTCTTCACGGCGATCAGCGCCATCCGCGCCGCCGTGGACGTCCCGGTCCTCGTCATGACGTACTGGAACCCGGTGCTGCAGTACGGCGTGGAGCGGTTCGCCTCCGACCTCGCCGCGGCCGGCGGAGCCGGGCTCATCACCCCCGACATCACCCCCGACGCCGCGGCGGACTGGCTGGACGCCAGTGAACGACACGGCCTCGACCGGGTCTTCCTGGCAGCACCGACCTCGAGCGACGACCGCCTGTCGCTCGTGACCGAACGGTCCCGCGGCTTCGTGTACACCGTCTCCACGATGGGCATCACCGGTGCCCGGCAGGACCTCGACGCGGCCGCGAAGACCCTCGTCGGTCGTCTCCGCACGGCGGGGGCACAGCACGCGTGCGTCGGCATCGGCATCTCGACCGCGGAGCAGGTCCGCTCGGTCCTCGAGTACGCCGACGGAGCCATCGTCGGCTCTGTGTTCGTCAAGGCTCTCGCCGACGGCGGCGTCCCGGCGATCACCGAGGTCGCCCGTTCACTCGCGGCCGGCACCGCCCGCTGAGGGTATCCTCACCACGTCCGCGATGCTGAAAGCCGTACACTCGATCAGAGTTCGTAACGAAAGGCGACCACTGCAGTGATTGCACCCCTCAGCATCCCGAGCCCGAACCCGGACATCGCGACCTTCAGCGTGGGCCCGTTCACGGTGCACATGTACGCGCTCTGCATCATCGCCGGGATCATCGCCGCCACCATCCTCACCTCCCGGCGGCTGACGAAGCGCGGTGCCGAGCCGGGCATCGTGCTCGACATCATCCTGTGGGCCATCCCCTTGGGGATCATCGGTGCGCGGATCTTCCACGTCCTGACCCACCCCGGCGACTACTTCTACCCGGGTGCCGACCTCCTGCGGACGCTCTACATCTGGGAGGGCGGCATCGCGATCTTCGGTTCGCTCCTCGGCGGAGCGGTCGGCGCCTACATCGGCTGCCGCATGACGGGGATCCGGTTCTGGACCTTCGCCGACGCCCTCGCGCCCGGCCTGCTGCTCGCCCAGGCGTTCGGTCGCCTCGGCAACTACTTCAACCACGAGCTCTACGGGCTCCCCACGGACCTGCCCTGGGGCCTCGAGATCGAGGCCAGCAACCCAGCGTTCCCGATCGGTCTGCCCGCCGGCACGCTGTTCCACCCCACGTTCCTGTACGAGATCATCTGGAACCTGCTGGGGGTGGCCGTCATCCTCTGGATCGGACACCGCTTCAACCCGCAGTGGGGCCGCCTGTTCGGTGTCTACCTCATCTGGTACGGCGCCGGTCGCACGGTCTGGGAGACCATCCGGATCGACCCGAGCGAGTACCTCTTCGGCATCCGCGCCAATGTCTGGGCCGCGATCCTCGCGATCGTCGTCGGACTCGCGATCATCGTCATCCAGTCGCGTCGCCACACGGGTGCCGAGCCGTCGCCGTACGTCCCCGGCCGTTCCTGGGCCGATCCGAAGGCTGCGGTAGACTACTACGACACCGACGCGGAGAACCTGGGGCTGCGCAGTGCCTCCGCCGACGACGATGCCGACGGATCAGACCGCACTGCGTCATCCACTCCGTCGTCCGAAGCCACGGTCGCCACAAGCAAGACCGGCTCTCGCTCCTAGGCTGAACGCACCCTCGTCGGCCCGGTGGATCCCGGCTCAGCAGGGGATCCATCACCCGTTTCGTCCCAGGGCCAGCGACGTCCCCCTTCTGATCCCCTTTCGTGAGGACGGTAATTCCATGGCGCATGCACCGTACGCTTCGTTCAGCTCGGTTCCGCCCAAGCAGGGCATGTACGACCCGGCGAACGAGAAGGACGCCTGTGGCCTGGCGATGGTCGCGACCCTGACGGGCGAGGCCTCGCACAGCATCATCGACGCGGCCCTCGGTTCGCTCCGCAACCTGGAGCACCGCGGCGCGATCGGTTCCGACGCCGGGACCGGCGACGGCGCGGGCATCCTCACCCAGATGCCCGACGCCTTCCTCCGCGGCGTCGCCGGATTCGACCTGCCGCCGCTCGGTGCGTACGCCGTGGGCATCGCCTTCCTGCCCACCGACGCCTCCGAGCGCGCACAGCTCCAGACGCGCATCGCCGCGATCGCCGCCGAGGAGGAACTCACCGTCCTCGGCTGGCGTGAGGTGCCGGTCGACGCCGACGAGCTCGGGAAGCTCGCCCGTGCGGCCATGCCGGCGTTCGAGCAACTGTTCGTCACCGGGTCCGGCGCGTCGACGCCGACCGGGATCGCCCTCGACCGACTCGCCTTCCGACTCCGGAAGCGGGCGGAGCGCGAGCTCGGGGCATACTTCATCTCCCTGTCGAGCCGCACGCTCGTCTACAAGGGCATGGTCACGACGCTCCAGCTCGAACCGTTCTACCCCGACCTGTCCGACGAGCGGTTCGCGACCAAGCTCGCCATCGTCCACTCGCGGTACTCCACCAACACGTTCCCGTCCTGGCCGCTCGCCCAGCCGCTGCGCATGATGGCGCACAACGGCGAGATCAACACGGTCGAGGGCAACCGCAACTGGATGCGCGCGCGGCAGTCGCAGCTCGAGTCCGAGCTCATCGGCGACATCCGCCCGCTGCTCCCCATCATCACGCCCGGAGCGAGCGACTCCGCCTCGTTCGACGAGGTCCTGGAGCTGCTGACGTTGACCGGACGATCCCTCCCGCACGCCATGATGATGATGGTGCCCGAGGCCTGGGAGAAGCAGACCGGGCTGTCGCAGGAGCGACGCGACTTCTACGAGTTCAACTCGATGCAGATGGAGCCGTGGGACGGCCCGGCCGCCCTCACCTTCACGGACGGCTCACTCGTCGGGGCGACCCTGGACCGGAACGGCCTGCGTCCCGGTCGCTGGCTGGAGACGACCGACGGTCTCGTCGTCCTGGGCAGCGAGATCGGCGTCCTCGACGTCGACCCGAGCCGGGTCAAGCGCAAGGGCCGCCTGCGCCCCGGGAAGATGTTCCTCGTCGACACCGAGGCCGGGCGGATCATCGAGGACGACGAGATCAAGGACGAGCTCTCGGCATCGGCGCCCTGGGGCGACTGGCTCGACGCCGGACGCATCAACCTGAGCGACCTGCCGGAGCGGGAGCACATCGTGCACACGCCGGCGTCCGTCACCCGCCGCCAGCGGACCTTCGGGTACACCGAGGAGGAGGTGCGCATCCTCCTGCAGCCCATGGGTCAGAACGGTGCGGAGCCGCTCGGCGCGATGGGCTCGGACACCCCGATCGCGGTGCTCTCCGACCGCCCTCGGCTCCTGTTCGACTACTTCGTGCAGCAGTTCGCCCAGGTCACCAACCCGCCGCTCGACTCGATCCGCGAGGAGGTCGTCACCTCGCTGAAGCTCGGGCTCGGCCCGGAGCGCAACCTCCTCTCGTGGGGCCCGGAGCACGCCAAGCAGGTCGTCCTCGACTTCCCGGTCATCGACAACGACGAGCTCGCCAAGATCCAGCACATCGAACCGAACCCGGCGAGCCCGCTGACGACGACCGTCAAGGCGCTCTACCGCGTCGAGGACGGCTCGGCCGGACTCGAGACGCGCCTGCGCGAGATGTGCGACGAGGTCGACCAGGCGATCCTCGCCGGCTCCGAGTTCATCGTCCTGAGCGACCGTGACTCGAACTCAGACCTCGCGCCGATCCCGTCGCTGCTCTCGCTCGCGGCCGTGCACCACCACCTCATCCGCGCCGAGAACCGGATGAAGGTGGGGCTCGTCGTCGAAGCCGGCGACGTCCGCGAGGTCCACCACGTCGCGCTGCTCATCGGCTACGGCGCCTCCGCGATCAACCCGTACCTGGCCATGGAGAGCTGCGAGGACCTCGTCCGCAGCGGCCTCATCCAGGGCGTCACCCGCGAGCAGGCCGTGAAGAACGTGATCAAGGCGCTCGGCAAGGGCGTGCTCAAGATCATGTCGAAGATGGGCATCTCCACGGTGTCCTCCTACGCCGGAGCACAGGCCTTCGAGGCCGTCGGCCTGAGCCAGCAGCTCGTCGACAGCTACTTCACCGGTACGGAGACGAAGCTCGGCGGTGTCGGCATCGAGGTGATCGCCGAGGAGAACGCGAAGCGTCACCGGTACGCGTACCCCGAGGACGCCGCATCGACGGCCCACGAGCGGCTGCAGTCGGGCGGCGAGTACCAGTGGCGTCGCGACGGCTCGCCGCACCTCTTCAACCCGGAGACGGTCTTCAAGCTGCAGCACGCGACCAAGACGCGCCGGTACGACATCTTCCGCGAGTACACCCACATGGTCGACTCCCAGGCGGCGCAGCTCATGACGCTCCGCGGGATGTTCACGCTCCGTGCCGGTGCGCGGCCGCCCGTCCCGCTCGACGAGGTCGAGTCGGTCGCGTCGATCGTGAAGCGGTTCTCGACCGGCGCCATGAGCTACGGTTCCATCTCGCGCGAGGCGCACGAGACGCTGGCGATCGCGATGAACAGCATCGGTGCCAAGTCGAACACGGGTGAGGGCGGCGAGGACGTCGACCGTCTCCTCGACCCCACGCGCCGCAGCGCGATCAAGCAGGTCGCCTCCGGCCGGTTCGGCGTGACGAGCATGTACCTGACGCACGCCGACGACATCCAGATCAAGCTCGCCCAGGGTGCGAAGCCCGGTGAGGGCGGGCAGTTGCCGCCGACGAAGGTCTACCCGTGGGTGGCACGGACGCGGCACGCCACTGCGGGCGTCGGGCTGATCTCGCCGCCGCCGCACCACGACATCTACTCCATCGAAGACCTCAAGCAGCTCATCTTCGACCTGAAGCGCGCGAACCCGAAAGCCCGGATCCACACCAAGCTCGTGAGCCAGTCCGGCATCGGTGCGGTGGCCGCGGGCGTCGCGAAGGCGCTCTCGGACGTGATCCTGGTCTCCGGTCACGACGGCGGAACCGGTGCGAGCCCGTTGAACTCCCTGAAGCACGCCGGCACGCCGTGGGAGCTGGGTCTCGCCGAGACGCAGCAGACGCTCATGCTCAACAACATGCGCGACCGCGTCGTGGTGCAGGTCGACGGTCAGATGAAGACCGGACGCGACGTCGTCATCGGCGCACTGCTCGGCGCGGAGGAGTTCGGCTTCGCGACGGCACCGCTCGTCGTCTCCGGGTGCGTCATGATGCGCGTGTGCCACCTCGACACCTGCCCGGTCGGCGTCGCGACGCAGAACCCGGTGCTGCGCGAGCGGTTCACCGGCAAGCCGGAGTTCGTCGTGAACTTCTTCGAGTTCATCGCCCAGGAGGTGCGCGAGTACCTCGCCGAGCTCGGGTTCCGGACGCTCGAGGAGGCGATCGGCCACAACGAACTGATCGACGCCGACCGGGCGATCGACCATTGGAAGGCGTCCGGGCTCGACCTGGCCCCGGTCCTCGTGGGTCCCGTCTTCGCCGACGACGAGCCGCGGATCAACCGCCGGCCGCAGGAGCACGAGCTCGAGAAGCACTTCGACCAGCAGCTCATCACGGCCGCCTCGGACGTGCTCGAACACGGCGGCCACTTCTCGGTCGACCTGCCCATCCGCAACACGGAGCGGGCGGTCGGCACCATGCTCGGCCACGAGGTCACCAGACGACACGGCGAGAACGGGCTCCCGGCAGGGAGCATCGACATCACCCTGCGCGGCTCGGCCGGGCAGTCCTTCGGTGCGTTCCTCCCCGGCGGCATCGCCCTGCGGCTCATCGGCGACTCGAACGACTACGTCGGCAAGGGCCTGTCCGGTGGACAGATCGTCGTCCGGCCATCCGAGCGCGCAGCCTTCGCGCCCGAGGAGAACGTGATCGCCGGCAACGTCATCGGCTACGGCGCGACCCAGGGCACCATGTTCCTGAGCGGGATCGTCGGCGAGCGGTTCCTGGTGCGCAACTCCGGCGCCACGGCGGTCGTCGAAGGCGTCGGTGACCACGCGCTCGAGTACATGACGGGTGGTCTCGCCGTCATCCTGGGTCAGACCGGCCGGAACCTCGGCGCGGGCATGTCCGGCGGCACGGCCTACGTGTTCGACCTCGAACACGACCAGGTCAACCGCGACTCCCTCGCATCGGGGGAGCTCACCCTGTCCGAACTCGACAGTGCCGACGCCGAGATCGTCCGCGACCTCCTCGAGCGGCACGTCGTGGAGACCGGTTCTCCGCTGGCCGCGCGCCTGCTCGCCGACATCGAGGACTCACTCGCCCGCTTCGTCAAGGTCCTGCCGCGTGACTACGCGGCAGTCCTGGCGACCCGACAGACCGCACTCGACGAGGGGCTCGACCCCGACGGCGACATCGTATGGAACCGAATCCTGGAGGTGACCGGTGGCTGATCCCAAGGGATTCCTGAAGGTACCGGAGCGCGAGCTCCCGAAGCGCCGGCCTGTGCCGGTCCGCATCATGGACTGGAAAGAGGTCTACGAGCAGAGCGACCCCGCGACCGTCCGCAAGCAGGCTGGTCGCTGCATGGACTGCGGCATCCCGTTCTGCCATCAGGGCTGCCCGCTGGGCAACCTCATCCCGGAGTGGAACGACCTCATGTGGCGAGGCGAGGGACGCTCGGCCATCGAGCGGCTGCACGCCACGAACAACTTCCCGGAGTTCACGGGTCGTCTCTGCCCGGCGCCGTGCGAGAGTTCGTGCGTGCTGGGCATCAACCAGCCCGCCGTGACCATCAAGCAGGTCGAGGTGTCGATCATCGACCAGGCGTTCGCCAACGGTTGGGTCGAGTCCCACCCGCCGGAGCGGCTGACGGGCAAGACGGTCGCCGTCGTCGGTTCCGGTCCGGCCGGCCTCGCCGCAGCCCAGCAGCTGACGCGTGCGGGGCACACGGTCGCGGTCTACGAGCGCGACGACCGCATCGGTGGTCTGCTGCGCTACGGCATCCCCGACTTCAAGATGGAGAAGAAGCACCTCGACATCCGGCTGAAGCAGATGCAGGACGAGGGCACCCGGTTCCGCGCCGGTGTGAACATCGGGGTCGACATCAGCTGGGACGAGCTTCGCGCCCGCTACGACGCCGTCGTCATCGCCACCGGTGCCATGGTGCCGCGCGACCTCCCGATCCCCGGTCGTGACTTCTCCGGGGTCCACTTCGCGATGGAGTACCTCGTGCAGGCCAACCGCGTCGGCGCCGGCGACATGGTCTCCGACCAGATCACGGCGGAGGACAAGCACGTGGTGGTCCTCGGCGGCGGCGACACCGGTGCCGACTGCATCGGCACGGCGCACCGTCAGGGTGCCGCTTCCGTCACGAACCTCGCCATCGGCACGCAGCCGGCGGGGGAGCGGCCCGAGCACCAGCCGTGGCCCATGATGCCGACGCTCTTCGAGGTCGCGAGTGCGCACGAAGAGGGCGGCAACCGCGAGTACCTGGTGTCGACCGTCGAGTTCCTCGCCAACGAGGCCGGAGAGGTGCGGGCGATCCGCGTCGCCGAGACGGAGTTCGTCGACGGCCGTCGCGTGCCGAAGAGCGGCACCGAACGTGAGATCCCGGCCGACCTCGTGCTCCTCGCGCTCGGATTCACGGGCCCGGAGGGCGAGACCCTCGAGTCGCAGTTCCAGCTCCCCTTCACCGGGCGCGGCAACGTGGCACGGGAGCGCGATTACCAGACCAACCAGCCCGGCGTGTTCGTCGCGGGCGACGCCGGTCGTGGCCAGTCCCTCATCGTGTGGGCGATCGCCGAGGGCCGCGCTGCGGCGGCGGCCGTCGACCAGTACCTCGAGGGTGAGACCCAGCTTCCCTTCCCGGTCCGTCCCACGGACCAGCCCATCTCCCTCTAGGCTTTCAAGCGGACGACAAGCGTCGGACGCATCATGCCGAGCAGTGAGTACCGAAGCGCCTCGCGCGCAGAAATCATGGAGAACACACACACATGAGACGAGCCAAGATCGTCGCAACGCTGGGGCCTGCAGTCTCCAGCTATGAGAACATCCGGGCCATCATCGATGCGGGGGTCGATGTCACCCGGATGAACCTGAGCCACGGCAGCTACGACGTGCACGAGGCCATCTACGCCAACGTGCGCAAGGCCACCGAGGACTCCGGCCGTGCCGTCGCCGTCCTCGTCGACCTGCAGGGCCCGAAGATCCGCCTCGGCAAGTTCGAGGGCGGCCCGTACGACCTCGCCGTCGGCGACATCTTCAAGATCACGACCGAGGACATCCTCGGCACCAAGGAGATCTCCTCGACGACGTTCAAGGGCCTGCCCCAGGACGTCAAGCCGGGCGACTTCCTCCTGATCGACGACGGCAAGGTCAAGGTCGAGGTCGTTGAAGCGGACGACACCGTCGTGACCACGCGCGTCATCGTCGCCGGCCCGGTATCGAACAACAAGGGCATCAACCTCCCCGGCGTCGCCGTCAACGTCCCCGCGCTCAGCGAGAAGGACGAAGCGGACCTCCGCTGGGGACTGCGTCTCGGCGCCGACCTCATCGCCCTCTCGTTCGTGCGCGACGCGGCCGACATCGACCGTGTCCACGAGATCATGGCGGAGGAGGGCCGCAAGGTCCCCGTGATCGCCAAGATCGAGAAGCCGCAGGCCGTCGAGAACCTTGAGGGCATCGTCGAGGCGTTCGACGCGATCATGGTCGCCCGTGGCGACCTCGGTGTCGAGCTCCCGCTCGAGGCCGTCCCGATCGTGCAGAAGCGCGCGGTGGAGCTCGCTCGCCGCATGGCGAAGCCGGTCATCGTCGCGACGCAGATGCTCGAGTCGATGATCTCCAGCCCCATCCCGACCCGCGCGGAGACCTCCGACGTCGCGAACGCGGTGCTCGACGGTGCTGACGCGGTCATGCTCAGTGGCGAGACGAGTGTCGGCGCCTACCCGGTGATCACGGTCCAGACCATGGCCCGTATCGTCGAGTCGACCGAGATCCACGGTCTCGACCGCGTTCCGCCGCTCGGCACGAAGCCGCGCACCCAGGCCGGAGCGATCACGCTGGCGGCCGTCGAGGTGGCGGACTTCGTCGAGGCGAAGTTCCTCTGCGTCTTCACGGAGTCGGGGGAGTCGGTCCGCCGCATGGCCCGTCTCCGCAACCGGATCCCGATCCTGGCGTTCACGCCCGACCCGGCCATCCGTCGTCGGATGGCGCTGAACTGGGGCGTCGAGTCCTTCGTCGTCGAGCGCGTGACGCACACCGACCAGATGGTCGCCCAGGTGGACGAGGTCCTCGTCGCCACGGGCAAGGCCGCCGTCGGTGAGCCGGTCATCATCATCTCCGGTTCCCCTCCCGGCATCCCCGGGACGACGAACGACATCCGCGTCCACAAGGTGGGCGACGTCCTCTAGTCGTCGACAGCAGCGAAGGCCGTGGTCCTCCCGTACGGGGACCACGGCCTTCGTCGTCCGCCGGGGGTGCGGTGGCACCGCGATTCCGGACGCCGTGGGTCTAGCCTGATCCCCATGAACCGTTCCGTCCTCGTCGACGACACCCTCCGCAGCGCAGTGGGCCTGGAGCCGGGAGGCGTCGACCGTGAGGCGACCGGTGCGGCGGGACTCCTGGCCTCCCGATTCGCCGTCCTGGAGCTCGCCGCGGTCGCCGTCGGCGCCGTGGAGGATGCCGCCGACCGACTCCGCATCGCCCTCGGGTACGAGCCGTTGCACACGGCTCTCGACCTCGAGCGGATCGCCGCGGCCTACCAGAGCGACCGCCTGTTGCGGATCGACGGAGCAGCCGTGGACGCGTTCGCGCCACTGTCCGGCTTCTTCGCCGCGGCAGACGGCTGGGTGCGCACGCACGCGAACTACCCGCACCATCGCCGCCGCCTGAGCGCCATGCTCGGGATCGGCGACGAGGCCACCCGCGCAGAGCTCGCCTCGGCGATCGCCTCCCGCTCGGCTCTCGACTTGGAATCGGAGGCCGCGGGAGTCGGCGCACTCCTCGTCGCCGTCCGGAGCGCTGCCGAGTGGTCGTCCACACCACAGGCCGCCGTCGGTGATGGACCGCTCGTCAGGCGTCATGGCGGCTCCGTCGGCTCGGCGAGCGCCTCGTGGGTGCGGCCGACGAGGAGACACCCCTTGCGCGGCCTCCGCGTCCTCGACCTGACGCGGGTGATCGCCGGTCCGGTGTCCACGAGGACCCTCGCGCTCCTCGGCGCGGACGTCCTGCGCGTGGATCCACCGCAGGTCCCCGAGATCCCGTGGCAGCACACCGACAGCGGCCAGGGGAAGCGGACGGCGACCCTCGACGCGTCGACACCGCGCGGCCTCGCGACACTGCAGACGCTGAGCGACGAGGCCGACATCCTGGTGACGGGGTACCGGCCAAACGCCCTCGAGCGCCTCGGTCTGCGAGGTCGCGACGGTCTGGTCACCGGCTCCGTCGACGCCTGGGGTACGACGGGGCCCTGGGGTGATCGACGCGGTTTCGACAGCCTGGTCCAGGCCGCCACGGGCATCGCGCTGGTCGAAGGGGAGGACGGCGCCCCGGGTGCCCTGCCGGCTCAGGCGCTCGACCACAGCGCGGGATACCTGCTGGCGGCGGCCATCGTCGACGACGTGGCGGCGGTCGTCGGCGGCGGTGATGCCGGCCGGTCGTCGGTGTCGCTCGCGCGCGTCGGTGCGGCGCTCCAGCGACTGCCACGATCCGGGGAACGCCCGCCGTCCGATCTCCCGGGAGCGCGGTGCCTGGTGACCCACGGTGCGGTGACGACGGCCCGCCCCGCGCTCAGCGCCTTCGACGACCACGCGTCCCCGGCGGCGGTCCTGGGGAGCGCCGAACCGCAGTGGACCCCGCGCAGCTGATCCCGGCACACTCCGCACCGGGAGATGACCGCCGTCCGGTCGCTCGCCTACCCTGGAGGTATGCGCCTCATCCTCATCAGACACGGTCAGACCTCGTCCAACGTCGCCGGCCTGCTCGACACCGCGATCCCCGGGGCCGTCCTCACCGAACTCGGCGAGACGCAGGCGGCCGCCCTCCCCAAAGCGCTCGTGGGGGAGCGGATCGACGCGGTCTACGCCTCCACCGCGGTGCGGGCGCAACAGACCGCCGCACCCGTCGCCGAAGTCAGTGGGCTTCCCGTGATCGTCCGTGACGGACTCCGGGAGATCAGCGCCGGCGACAACGAGATGCTCGGGTCGCCCGAGGCCGTCCAGGTCTACATCGACACCATCGTGGCGTGGGCGATGGGCGACCTCGACACCCGGATGCCGGGCGGCGAGAACGGCCACGAGGTGTTCGCGCGCTTCGACGCCGTGATCGAGGAGCTCGAGGGCTTCGGACTGGAGAGCGTGGTGGTCGTGAGCCACGGAGCGATGCTCCGGTCCTGGCTCGGGCTGCGCGGGGCGAACGTCGACGGGCACTTCATCGGCACGCACCCCATCACGAACACGGGCGTCATCATCGTCGACGGGGACACGACGACCGGTTGGCGGGTCGACACGTGGACGGGCGACGCCGTCGGCGGACCGGAGCTGACGACAGAGGCCGACGGTCCGGCCGCCGCCGTCGAGCGCGGCTTCTGATCAGTTCGCGCCGTCAGCCGAGGTCGCGCCGTCCGTGAGGAACGGTCCGGGCTCTTCGCCGGGCTGACCCGGCAGTGAGCCGACGAGACGGTCGAGCTCAGCGGCGTCGACGTCGATGCCCTGGTCGCTGAGACGGTCCGCCAGCGCTGCCCGGACGTCGAGGTCCGGGGTGAGGGACCGGTCTGCTGCGACCTGCACCAGGATGCCCTGGAGCCGGTCGTCGGTGCTGGCGTCGTGGACGTCCTGGCGCGGGTCGGTGTGCTCTGCGGTCATGGTGTCGGGTCCCATCGTGTCGGACGACGTGAGGTACGCCGTGCTCTCGACGGTACGCTACGGCGTCGCCGACACCTCCCGCAGGGGCTTGACGATCGGGCGCGGTTCACGAGTCGTCGGAGCCTGGACGGGCTGAGTCCGGAGCCTGAGTCCGGGCCTGAAATGGATGAAGAGAGTACCGGTGGTGGGACTCGAACCCACACGTCTTTCGACAAAGCATGTTGAGTGCGCCCGGAGGGCTTTCTCACTCATCGCGGTACCGGTGGTGGGACTCGAACCCACACGTCTTTCGACAAAGCATTTTGAGTGCTCCGCGTCTGCCATTCCGCCACACCGGCGCGTCCGCCGCACGGCGAACAGCAACCTGCATCAGAGTACCGTAGGATTTGAGGGTGACCGAGCAAGAGACCCCTCCCGCAGCCCCACGGCGCGTCGTCGTCGCTGAGGACGAATCCCTCATCCGCCTCGACATCGTCGAGATCCTCCGCGACAACGGTTTCGAGGTCGTCGGCGAGGCCGGCGACGGCGAGACCGCTGTCGCCCTCGCGACGGAACTCCGTCCGGATCTCGTGATCATGGACGTCAAGATGCCTCAGCTCGACGGCATCTCCGCGGCCGAGCGCATCGGTAAGGCGCACATCGCCCCGGTGGTCCTCCTCACGGCCTTCAGCCAGAAGGAGCTCGTCGAGCGGGCGAGCGAGGCAGGCGCCCTCGCCTACGTCGTGAAGCCGTTCACGCCGAACGACCTCCTTCCCGCGATCGAGATCGCCCTCTCGCGCTACCAGCAGATCATCACCCTCGAGGCCGAGGTCGCCGACATGGTCGAGCGCTTCGAGACCCGCAAGCTCGTCGACCGGGCGAAGGGCCTCCTCAACGAGAAGATGGGCCTCACCGAGCCCGAGGCGTTCCGCTGGATCCAGAAGGCCTCCATGGACCGTCGCCTCACCATGCACGATGTCGCGCAGGCCATCATCGAGCAGCTCAGCGCCAAGAAGTAGCGCTCCTCCCTCGTCGCAAGAGCGGCCCGTCCCCTCGGGGGCGGGCCGCTCTGCTGTGTCCGGTGCCGGGCTCGTCAGCCGGTCGGTGCGTCCTTGATGAGGTTCGTGATGCGGATCGTGGAGCACCGTCGTCCCTGCTCGTCGCTGACGGCGATCTCGTGCACGGTGAGCGAGCGACCGAGGTGGATCGGGGTGCAGACACCCGTCACGAGGCCCTCGGTGGCGGACCTGGTGTGCGTCGCGTTGATGTCGATGCCGACCGCGAGTTTGCCCGGGCCCGCGAAGAGGTTGGCGGCCATCGAGCCGAGGGACTCGCCGAGCACGACGTACGCCCCACCGTGCAGCAGCATCGCGGGTTGGGTGTTGCCCTCGACGGGCATGGTGGCGACGGATCGCTGCACCGTGAACTCCGTGAACTCGATGCCCATCTTGGCGGCGAGTGCGCCGCTGCCCCTCGTCCGCAGGAACTCGAGTGCGTCGTCGGTCTCGTTCGTCATGTCCACCTTCGGATCGGGCCTGAGCCGTGTCGGCACCGGCTTGTAGGCTGGGCGCGTGTCGGAATCAGAAAAGCCTACCCTCCTCGTCGTCGACGGCCACTCGCTCGCATTCCGGGCGTTCTACGCCCTGCCGGTCGACAGCTTCCAAACCCGCGACGGTCAGCACACGAACGCCATCCACGGCTTCATCTCCATGCTGATCAGCCTGCTCAAGAACGAGAACCCGAGCCACATCGCCGTGGCGTTCGACATCTCGCGCCGTTCCTTCCGCACCCGCGAGTACCCCGAGTACAAGGGCACGCGCGGTGAGACCCCGGTGGAGTTCAAGGGGCAGGTGCCGCTGCTCGAAGAAGCGCTCAAGGCGATGAACATCACGACGATCAGCAAAGAGGACTACGAGGCCGACGACATCCTCGCCACCCTCGCCAAGCAGGGCGCTGAGGACGGCTTCCGCGTGCTCGTCGTCTCCGGCGACCGCGACACCATCCAGCTCGTCACCGACGACGTCACCCTGCTGTACCCGTCGAGCCAGGGCGTCTCCGCGCTCACCCGGTACGACGGAGCCAAGGTCTTCGAGCGCTACGGCATCCGGCCGGAGCAGTACCCGGAGATCGCGGCGCTCGTCGGTGAGACGAGCGACAACCTCCCGGGCATCCCGAAGGTCGGCGAGAAGACCGCCGTGAAGTGGCTCAACCAGTTCGGCTCCCTCGAGCAGATCCTCGAGCGCGCCGACGAGATCACCGGCAAGGTGGGGGAGAGCCTCCGCGAGCACAAGGAGAACGCGGTCCGCAACCGCCGCCTCAACCGGCTCCTCACCGACGTCGAACTGCCTGTCGGACCGAAGGACCTCGAACGCCGACCGATCGACGCGGACGCGGTGGCGGCCGTCTTCGGGCGGCTCGAGTTCCGCACGCTGCTCGATCGGGTCCTCAAACTCGACGGACTCGAGGCCAACACGGATGTGTCCGCACCGCAGGCGGGCGGCGTGGTCATGCCGCCGCAGAAGGAGCTGCTCGACGAAGAGCTCGAGGCGTGGATCACCCGTGCCGTCGCCGCACATCCCGCCGGGATCGGTCTCCACCTCGACCTCGACGGAGGCCTGCCGGTCGCAGCCGGCCTCGCGACGCCCACGGAGATCGTCTCGCTCGCCTGGCGTCCCGGCGAAGCCGACTACGCCCCGCTCGAAGCGTGGTTGGCGAGCGACGCCCCGAAGATCATGCACGACGCCAAGCCACAGCTCCAGGCGGTCACGCGCGCCGGCCTGACGGTCGGCGGACTCGGCTACGACACCGCGGTCGCCGGCTGGCTCTTGCGTCCGAGCGGCGGCGACAAGACCATCGCCGACCTCATCACGCGCTATCTCGACGAGACGATGCCCGTCGCCGACCCGAACCAGCTCGTCCCCGAGACCGACCCCGTGGGTGCCGGCGGCACCGCCTGGTACGCCCTCCGGGTCGCCGAGGCGACCCGCACGGCGCTCGACGCCGGGTCGCTCGGCGTACTGCTCGACATGGAACTGCCGGTCCTCCAGGTGCTGGCCCACATGGAGCTGACCGGCGTGACGGTCGACCACGACATCCTGAGCGGCCTGTCCGAGCAGCTCGGGAACCGGGCAGCAGAGCTCGCGAGCAACGCGTATGAGCAGATCGGCCGCGAGGTCAACCTCGGATCACCGAAGCAGCTGCAGGAGGTCCTCTTCGACCAGCTCGCCATGCCGAAGACACGCGCCAACAAGACGGGCTTCTCGACGGACGCCGGCGCCCTGGCCGATCTCCAGGAGAAGAGCCCGCACCCGTTCCTGGGGCTCCTCCTCGAGCACCGTGATGCGACGAAGCTCCGCCAGATCGTCGAGACGCTCGACAAGGCGATCACGCCCGACGGCCGTATCCACACGACGTACGTGCAGATCGGGACCAGCACCGGTCGGATCTCCTCGACCGACCCGAACCTGCAGAACATCCCCGTGCGCACCGAGGAAGGACGCCGCATCCGCGCCGCCTTCCAAGCCGGCTCCGGGTACGAGACCCTGCTGACCGCCGACTACTCGCAGATCGAGATGCGGATCATGGCGCACCTCTCCGGCGATGCCGGCCTCATCGAGGCGTTCAAGTCCGGCGAGGATCTCCACCGCTTCGTCGGCGCGCGCATCTTCGGCGTCGCCGCCGAGGACGTGACCCCCGCGATGCGCAACAAGGTCAAGGCGATGTCGTACGGACTCGCCTACGGTCTGAGCGCGTTCGGGCTCTCGAAGCAGCTGCGGATCTCGAGCGCTGAGGCGAAGCAGCTCATGGTCGACTACTTCGAGCGCTTCGGTGCGGTCCGTGACTACCTGCGCAACGTCGTCGAGCAGGCTAAACTCGACGGCTACACCGAGACGATCTTCGGTCGTCGCAGGCTCTTCCCCGAGCTCTCGAGCCCCAACCGACTGGTCAGGGAGAACGCCGAACGCCAGGCGCTGAACGCCCCGATCCAGGGTTCGGCCGCCGACATCATGAAACGCGCCATGATCGGCATCGAGTCCGAGCTGCGCTCTGAATCCCTCAGCTCGCAGATGATGCTGCAGGTGCACGACGAACTGATCTTCGAGGTCGCCGAGGGGGAGTGGGACGCCCTGGAGCGCATCGTCCGAGCGCAGATGGCCGGTGCCGCCGAGCTGTCGGTACCCCTGGAGGTCCAGATCGGCCGCGGGCACGATTGGGACGCCGCAGCCCACTGAGCGCCCTGCGGGTCCGCACCCGGGCGTCGGGCGGGTGCGGACTAGGCTCGACGTCATGTCCCACGAAGAACCTCGTCAGAGCACACCGATCGACGCCATCGCCGAGAGCTGGGTGGAGACCCTCGTCCAGCTGAAACCGGAGGTCGGCACCTACATCGGCCGCACGGACGTCGGCGGGCGGTACGGCGATTACTCGCCTGCCGGCCACGAGGCCTACATCGAAGCGGCATCGCGCACGCTTCGCGAGCTGCGGTCGGCCGCACCGGTCGACGCTGTCGACCGCGTCACCCAGACCGACCTCTCGGCGGAGCTGGAACTCGACCTCGCCTCGTCGGAGGCCGGTCTCCAGTACCGCGACCTCAACGTGATCGCGTCGCCGTCGCAGGAGCTGCGCGACGTCTTCGACCTGATGCCGACCGCGACGGTCGAGGACTGGAGCACCATCCGGACCCGCCTCGGCGCGTTGCCGGACGCGGTCGACGGGTACATCGAGACCCTGCGCGAGGGCATCGCCCGGGGGATCACCCCGGCACGCCGCCAGGTGGCCGAGGTGTACGAGCAGGTCCTCCGCACCGGCGCCGACGACGGGTTCTTCATCGGCTTCGCCGCCAACGCCGGACCGGCGGACGGTCAGCTCCCGGCGTCCCTCGCCGCCGAACTCTCGACGGGTGCCGGCGCCGCAGCCGTCGCCTACAACCGTCTGGCGGACTTCCTCGCGCACGAACTGCTGCCTGCTGCGACCCAGGAGGACGCCATCGGCCGCGAGCTCTACGCACTGCAGTCCCGCCGATTCCTCGGCGCGACGGTCGACCTCGACGAGAGCTACGAATGGGGCATCGAGGAACTGGCGCGCATGGTGTCGGAGCAGGAGGCGATCGCGAATGAGATCCTCCCCGGCGCGTCCGTCGAGGAGGCGGTCGCCTTCCTCGAACAGGATCCGGCGCGCAAGCTGCACGGCACCGACGCGCTCCAGCGATGGATGCAGGAGACGAGTGACCGTGCGGTCGAGGAGCTGGGGCGCACGCACTTCGACATCCCGCAGGAGATCCGCGCGCTCGAGTGCATGATCGCGCCGACGCAGGAGGGCGGGATCTACTACACCGGCCCGACGGACGACTTCTCACGCCCTGGCCGCATGTGGTGGTCCGTCCCCGCCGGCGTCACCGAGTTCGACACGTGGCGCGAGCTCACGACCGTCTACCACGAGGGTGTGCCAGGACATCACCTGCAGATCGGGCAGGCCGTCGTCAACCGGAAGACGCTCAACCTCTGGCGTCGACAGCTCGCCGGTACCTCCGGCCACGCCGAGGGCTGGGCCCTCTACGCCGAGCGCCTGATGGAGCAGCTCGGATACCTCGACGACCCGGCGGACCGTCTGGGCATGCTCGACGGTCAGCGGATGCGCGCGGCCCGCGTCGTCCTCGACATCGGTGTGCACCTCGGCAAGCCGCTGCCGGACGGCAGCGGGACCTGGACCGCCGAGTACGCCTTCGACTTCATGGGTCGCAACGTCAACATGTCGCCGGAGTTCGTCCGGTTCGAGGTCAACCGGTACCTCGGTTGGCCCGGCCAGGCGCCGTCGTACAAGATCGGCCAGCGCATCTGGGAACAGCTCCGTGACGACGCGGCCCGCCGCGCCGGGGACGCCTTCGACATCAAGGACTTCCACCGTCGGGCACTGGACCTCGGTGGCGTCGGGCTCGACACGCTGCGGTCGGCGATGCTCGGATGACGGCCGAACGGATCGTCGTCGCCGGCGCGTCCGGGTTCATCGGGCGTCGTCTGGTCGAGTCGTTCCGGGCCGACGGCGCCACCGTCTCCGTCATCGGGCGCGGTGCCGCCGACGCGCGGTGGGGTGACCACGCGGGCATCGCCCGGCTGGTCGACGGCGCGGACCTCTTGGTCAACCTCGCCGGGAAGAGCGTGAACTGTCGCTACACCCCGTCGAATCGTGCCGAGATCCTCCGGTCCCGCGTGGACACGACGACGGAGCTGGCGCGGGCGGTGCGTGCAGCCGCTGCGCCTCCGCCGCTCTGGATCAATTCGTCGACCGCCACGATCTACCGCCATGCCGACGACCGCCCGATGACGGAAGCCGACGGTGAGATCGGTTCCGGGTTCTCCGTCGACGTCGCGACCGCCTGGGAGCAGGCGTTCTTCGCGGACGAGCTGCCCGGGACACGACGGGTCGCCCTCCGCATCGCGATCGTCCTGGGCGACGGCGGAGCACTCACCCCGCTCAAGTGGTTGGCGCGCCTCGGCCTCGGCGGACCCCAACTGGACGGTCACTGGCCCCGTTCCCGATCGCGTCGTGCCGCTGGGACGGATCACCGCTTCGGGACGCCGGGCGGGCGGCAGCGGTTCAGCTGGATCCATCTGGACGACGTCGTCGGCATCGTCCGGTTCCTCCGTGGCCATCCCGAACTCGACGGCGTCGTCAACGTGACGTCCCCGAACCCCACCGACAACCGCGGATTCATGCGGACCGTGCGGTACGTGCTCGGGATGCCGGTCGGCCTCCCCGCACCCCGCTGGTTGCTGGAGATCGGGATGTCCATCCTGCGTACCGAGAGCGAGCTGGTCCTGAAGAGTCGCTGGGCGATGCCGGAGCGGTTGCTGCAGGCGGGCTACCGGTTCGAGCACCCGACGCTCGATCCAGCGCTGCGGGACATCCTCTCCGACCGTGGCTTGCCTGCACACCCGGAAAATCGCTAGACTGGACTGTCACAATTGTGACGTCCTATCCGCCTGCCCGTCTCGCAGAGCGACACCGATCCCCGGATCGGTTCACACAACAGCATCGCTTCGATCAACGTCCGTGGTCATCCACGGGTCCGGGGCCGTGCGCGAGGCCGGCCTGAATCATTGTCCACCTGGAGCAATTACTACATGACAAGCGCAACGACCGCCCCCAAGCAGGTCGCAATCAACGACATCGGATCTGCTGAGGACTTCCTCGCAGCGGTCGAAAAGACTCTGAAGTTCTTCAACGACGGCGACCTCATCGAGGGCACCGTCGTGAAGATCGACCGCGACGAGGTCCTCCTCGACGTCGGCTACAAGACCGAGGGTGTCATCCCCTCGCGTGAACTCTCCATCAAGCACGACGTCGACCCCTCCGAGGTCGTCAACGTCGGCGACACGATCGAGGCTCTCGTTCTCCAGAAGGAGGACAAGGAAGGCCGTCTGATCCTGTCGAAGAAGCGCGCGCAGTACGAGCGTGCTTGGGGCGACGTGGAGAAGATCAAGGAATCCGACGGCGTCGTCACCGGTTCGGTCATCGAGGTCGTCAAGGGCGGCCTCATTGTCGACATCGGCCTTCGTGGCTTCCTCCCGGCTTCGCTCATCGAGCTGCGCCGCGTCCGCGACCTCACGCCGTACCTCGGCCAGGAGATCGAGGCGAAGATCCTCGAGCTCGACAAGAACCGCAACAACGTGGTCCTGTCGCGCCGTGCGCTCCTCGAGCAGACGCAGTCCGAGAGCCGCACCACCTTCCTCAACAACCTCCAGAAGGGACAGGTCCGCAAGGGCGTCGTCTCCTCGATCGTCAACTTCGGCGCGTTCGTCGACCTCGGCGGCGTCGACGGTCTCGTCCACGTCTCCGAGCTCAGCTGGAAGCACATCGAGCACGCCAGCGAGGTCGTCGAGGTCGGTCAGGAAGTCACCGTCGAGATCCTCGAGGTCGACCTGGACCGCGAGCGCGTCTCGCTGTCGCTCAAGGCGACCCAGGAGGACCCGTGGCAGGTCTTCGCCCGCACCCACGCCATCGGCCAGGTTGCACCGGGTAAGGTCACCAAGCTCGTCCCGTTCGGTGCGTTCGTCCGCGTCGCAGACGGCATCGAGGGCCTCGTGCACATCTCGGAGCTCTCCGGCAAGCACGTCGAGCTCGCCGAGCAGGTCGTGTCGGTCGGCGAAGAGGTCTTCGTCAAGGTCATCGACATCGACCTCGAGCGTCGCCGCATCTCGCTGAGCCTCAAGCAGGCCAACGAGGGTGTCGACCCCGAGGGCACCGAGTTCGACCCGGCCCTCTACGGCATGCTCACGGAGTACGACGAACTCGGGAACTACAAGTACCCCGAGGGCTTCGACGCCGAGACGCAGGAGTGGAAGGAAGGCTTCGACGCCGAGCGCGAGAAGTGGGAGCAGGACTACGCTGCCGCCCAGGCTCGTTGGGAAGCGCACAAGAAGCAGGTCGCTGCCGCAGCCGTCGAAGAGGCCAACCAGGCTTCCTCGTCGACCGCGTCCTCGTCGGCCGGTTCCTCGTTCTCGAGCGACTCCGCCGGCGGCGGCACGCTCGCTGACGACGAGTCCCTCGCGGCTCTCCGCGAGAAGCTCTCGAGCAACTAGTCCCACCAGCACCGACCAGCGTCGGTGTCCAGCAGGGGGTCGCCTTCGGGCGGCCCCCTGCTGCGTTGTGCGAGGGGCGCTGGTCGAAGGCGCTGCACGCTCCGCGGGTACGCTGGCTGACATGTACCTCATCGGCCTCACCGGCGGGATCGCCTCCGGCAAATCGACCATCGCGGCCCGGCTCGCTGAACACGGCGCCGTCGTCATCGACGCGGACGTCCTCTCACGAGAGGCCGTCGAGCCGGGGACCCCGGGACTGGCCGCCATCGCGGAGCGCTTCGGTGCCGACGTGATCGGGCCCGACGGAGCGCTCGACCGCGCTGCGCTCGGCTCCATCGTCTTCGCCGACGACCAGGCGCGAGCCGACCTCAACGCCATCGTGCACCCGGAGGTCAAGCGGCGTTCACAGGCCCGGATCGCCGAAGCCTCGAGCGACCCCGGTGCCGTCGTCGTCTACGACGTCCCGCTGCTCGTCGAGACCGGCCGCGCAGACGAGTTCGACCTCGTGGTCGTCGCCGCAGCTCCGGAAGGGGAGCGCGCCCGTCGGCTCGTCGACCTCCGCGGGCTCGACCGGGGCGAGGCGGAACGACGGATCGCGGCCCAGGCGACCGAGGAGCAGCGCGCCGCCGTCGCCGACGTGGTGATCGACACCGCCGGCTCGCTCGAGTACACCCTCAGCCAGGTCGACGCGGTCTGGCACCGCGCCGCCGCGGCCGCTGTACCGGCGCCCGACCGTCAGGACGGCGTCTGAGCGCTTCGCCCGCTCCGCTGTGGGCGAAGCGGGGCAGTGGTGTCGGTGGTCCTCCGTAGACTCGGAGCATGGAACCAACACGCGCCGTCCGCCCCTTCGAGGTGATCAGCGAGTACGAGCCGAGCGGCGATCAGCCCGCCGCCATCGAGCAGCTGTCCGGGCGCATCAACGCCGGCGAGACCGACGTCGTCCTGTTGGGCGCCACGGGTACCGGTAAGTCCGCGACGACCGCCTGGCTCATCGAAGCCGTCCAGCGCCCGACGCTCGTCCTGGCGCACAACAAGACGCTCGCGGCCCAGCTGGCGAACGAGTTCCGCGAGCTCATGCCGAACAACGCGGTCGAGTACTTCGTCTCCTACTACGACTACTACCAGCCCGAGGCGTACGTCCCACAGACCGACACCTTCATCGAGAAGGACTCGTCGATCAACGCCGAGGTCGAGCGACTGCGGCACTCGACCACCAACTCGCTGCTGAGCCGTCGCGACGTCATCGTCGTGTCGACCGTGTCGTGCATCTACGGCCTCGGTGCGGCGGAGGAGTACCTGGAGGCGATGGCCGCGCTGCAGGTCGGTCAGAACATCGGGCGCGACCGCCTCATCCGCAAGTTCGTCGGCATGCAGTACAACCGCAACGACGTCGACTTCTCGCGCGGCAACTTCCGTGTGCGCGGCGACACCATCGAGATCATCCCGGTCTACGAGGAGCTCGCGATCCGCATCGAGTTCTTCGGCGACGAGATCGAGGCCCTCTACGCCCTGCACCCGCTCACCGGCGACGTCGTGAAGAAGCTCGACGCGGTGTCGGTGTTCCCGGCCTCCCACTACGCCGCCAGCCCGCAAACGATCCAGCGTGCCATCGGCACCATCCAGGAAGAACTGGCGGAGCGGCTCCAGTCGCTCGAACGCGAGGGCAAGCTCCTCGAGGCCCAGCGGCTCCGCATGCGGACCACCTTCGACCTCGAGATGATGCAGCAGATCGGCTTCTGCTCCGGCATCGAGAACTACTCGCGCCACATCGACGGCCGCTCGGCCGGTGAGGCACCGAACTGCCTCCTCGACTACTTCCCCGACGACTTCCTCACCGTCATCGACGAGTCGCATGTCACCGTCCCGCAGATCGGCGCGATGTTCGAGGGCGACGCCTCCCGCAAGCGCACCCTCGTCGAGCACGGGTTCCGACTCCCGAGTGCGATGGACAACCGCCCGCTCCGGTGGGACGAGTTCAAGAACCGCGTCGGCCAGACGGTGTACCTCTCGGCGACGCCGGGCAAGTACGAGATGGGCATCGCGGACGGCATCGTCGAGCAGATCATCCGCCCGACCGGCCTCGTCGACCCGGCGATCATCGTGAAGCCCTCCAACGGCCAGATCGACGATCTCCTCGAGGAGATCCGGGTCCGCGCCGAGCGCGACGAACGCGTCCTCGTCACCACCCTCACCAAGAAGATGGCAGAGGAGCTCACCGACTTCCTGACCGAGGCCGGCGTGCGCGTCCGCTACCTGCACTCCGACGTCGACACCCTCCGGCGGGTCGAGCTGTTGAGCGAACTCCGGCAGGGCGTCTACGACGTCCTCATCGGCATCAACCTGCTGCGCGAGGGGCTCGACCTCCCGGAGGTCTCGCTCGTGGCGATCCTCGACGCCGACAAGGAGGGCTTCCTCCGCTCGTCGACCTCGCTCATCCAGACCATCGGTCGTGCCGCCCGCAACGTGTCCGGCGAGGTCCACATGTACGCCGACGTCCTGACCGACTCGATGAAGCGCGCGATCGAGGAGACGGACCGTCGCCGCGAGAAGCAGGTCGCCTACAACGAGGAGCGCGGGATCGATCCGCAGCCGCTGCGCAAGCGGATCGCCGACATCACCGAGGCACTCGCCCGGGAAGGCGCGGACACCGCGGCACTGCTCGCCGGACGCGACAACGGCAAGAAGAAGAGCCCGACGCCGAACCTGCGTCGGGAGGGCATCGCCGCCGAGGGCGCGAACGACCTCGAGTCGATCATCGCCGACCTCAACGCGCAGATGCTGGCCGCCGCTGCGGAGCTCAAGTTCGAACTCGCCGGCCGTCTCCGCGACGAGGTCTCCGAGCTCAAGCAGGAACTCCGACAGATGGCCAAGGCCGGGCACATCTAGTCCGGCGCTTCGCTGAGAGCGCAGTACCACAGACACCGCTCGGGAGTCCGGTGTCGGTGGTGCTGCGTAGACTCGAAGGGTGTCAATTGCCAAGGTAGATCACCACTCCACGCTCAGCGTCCGCGGTGCCCGCGTCCACAATCTTCAGAACGTCGACCTCGAGATCCCTCGCGACTCGCTCGTCGTCTTCACGGGTCTCTCGGGCTCGGGGAAGTCCTCACTCGCCTTCGACACGATCTTCGCCGAGGGCCAACGACGCTACGTCGAGTCGCTCTCGGCGTACGCCCGCCAGTTCCTCGGTCAGGTCGACCGCCCCGACGTCGACTTCATCGAGGGCCTGAGCCCCGCGGTCTCGATCGACCAGAAGTCCACGAACCGCAACCCCCGGTCGACCGTCGGGACGATCACCGAGGTCTACGACTACATGCGGCTGCTCTGGGCGCGCATCGGCGTCCCGCACTGCCCGGTCTGCGGCGAGGTCATCCAGCGCCAGACGGTACAGCAGATCGCCGACCAGCTGATGGAGCTCGAGGAGCGACGCCGCTACCAGATCGTCGCCCCCGTCGTGAGCCAGAAGAAGGGCGAGTTCGTCGACCTCTTCAAGGAGCTCTCGGCCAAGGGCTTCGCGCGCGCCATCGTCGACGGCGAGGCGATCCAGCTCGCGGAACCGCCGACCCTCAAGAAGCAGGTCAAGCACGACATCGCGGTCGTCGTCGACCGCCTCGTCGCCGGGCCCGAGATCCTCGGTCGCCTGACCGACTCCCTCGAGACGGCACTGCAGCTCACCGACGGCCTCGTGACGATCAACTTCGTCGACGAGGAGGGCGACGACGCCTGGCGCACCTTCTCCGAGAAGCTCTCCTGCCCGAACAACCACCCGCTGCAGCTGACCGAGATCGAGCCGCGGACGTTCTCGTTCAACGCCCCGTTCGGTGCCTGCCCGGAGTGCTCGGGCCTCGGCACGCGCATGTCGGTCGACGCGGAGCTGCTCCTCGGCGACGAGGAACTCAGCATCAACGAGGGCGTCATCGTCCCGTGGACCACCCAGGGCAAGGGGCTCTATCAGTACTACGAGAAGCTGCTCGACGGGCTTGCCCGCGACCTCGACTTCTCGCTCGACACCCCCTGGCGCGACCTGCCTTCCAAGGTCCAGGAGGCGGTGCTCCGCGGCGACAACTTCAAGGTCAAGGTCAAGTGGAAGAACCGCTTCGGCCGCGAGATGAGCTACTCCTCGGGCTTCGAGGGCGTCATCCCGTACATCGAGCGTCAGTACCTCCAGGCCGACACCGACAGCCAGCGCGTGCGCTGGTCCGAGTACCTGCGCGAAGTCCCGTGCCAGGTCTGCGGCGGTCGTCGCCTGAAGCCGGAGGTCCTCTCCGTCCTGATCCACGACCACAACATCGCCGAGGTCGCCGAGCTGAGCCTCTCCGACGCCCGCGCGTTCATGGACCGCCTCGAGCTGAGCGACCGCGAGGCCCACATCGCCGCGCAGGTGCTGCGCGAGATCAAGGTCCGACTCGACTTCCTCATCCAGGTCGGACTCAACTACCTCGATCTGGCCCGGACCGCCGGCTCCCTCTCGGGCGGCGAGGCGCAGCGCATCCGCCTCGCGACACAGATCGGCTCGGGACTCACCGGCGTGCTCTACGTCCTCGACGAACCGAGCATCGGCCTGCACCAGCGCGACAACCGCCGCCTCATCGAGACCCTCGTGGCCCTGCGCGACCTCGGCAACACGCTGATCGTCGTCGAACACGACGAGGACACCATCCGCACCGCCGACTGGATCGTCGACATCGGTCCCGGCGCGGGCGTCAACGGCGGCCGCGTCGTGCACTCCGGGTCGTATGAGGCGCTCGAGGCCAACACCGAGTCCCTCACCGGCGACTACCTCTCCGGCCGCAAGGCCATCGAGATCCCGGCGAAGCGTCGTCCGATCGACACGAAGCGTCAGATCCAGGTGATCGGAGCGCAGGCCAACAACCTGAAGAAGGTCAGCGCGGACTTCCCGCTCGGAGTCCTCACCGCCGTCACCGGCGTGAGCGGTTCCGGGAAGTCCTCGCTCGTCAACGACGTCCTGTACCGGGTCCTGGCGAACAAGCTGAACGGCGCGCGCAAGCTGCCCGGCAAGCACACCAGGGTCACGGGTCTGGAGCACCTCGACAAGGTGGTCCACGTCGACCAGGCGCCCATCGGCCGCACCCCTCGCTCGAACCCCGCCACGTACACCGGCGTCTTCGACAAGATCCGCAACCTCTTCGCGGAGACGCAGGAGGCCAAGGTCCGCGGCTACCTCGCCGGACGGTTCAGCTTCAACGTCAAGGGCGGCCGCTGTGAGGCCTGCTCGGGTGACGGCACGATCAAGATCGAGATGAACTTCCTGCCCGACGTCTACGTCGCCTGCGAGGTGTGCGGGGGAGCGCGGTACAACCGCGACACCCTGACCATCCACTACAAGGGCAAGAACATCGCCGAGGTCCTCGACATGCCGATCGCCGAGGCTGCCGACTTCTTCGAGCCGATCTCCTCGATCCACCGGTTCCTGAAGACGCTCGTCGAGGTCGGCCTGGGCTACGTCCGTCTCGGCCAGAGCGCCACGACGCTGTCCGGCGGCGAGGCCCAGCGCGTCAAGCTCGCGACGGAGCTGCAGCGGCGGAGCAACGGGCGCAGTGTCTACGTCCTCGACGAGCCGACCACGGGTCTGCACTTCGAAGACGTCCGGAAGCTGCTGCTCGTCCTCGGCGGGCTCGTCGACAAGGGCAACACGGTCATCGTGATCGAGCACAACCTCGACGTCATCAAGTCCGCCGACTGGCTCATCGACATGGGCCCCGAGGGTGGAGCCGGTGGCGGGACGGTCCTCGCCACGGGAACACCCGAGCACCTCGCGACGGTCCCCGGCAGCCACACGGGCTTCTTCCTGAACGAACTGTTCGAGGCAGAGGCCGGCGGCAGCCGCAAGGCGGGCTGACGTGGTGGCCGTCCGCGGCGGAAGTGGTCTGGCGTACCGGCCGAAGGCGGGGGAGATCCCCACCATGCCCGGCGTGTACCGCTTCAGCGACGACTCGGGCCGGGTGCTCTACGTCGGCAAGGCGATGAACCTCCGGGCGAGGCTCAGCAACTACTTCGCGCCCCTGCACACGCTGCACGAGCGAACGCGCCGCATGGTGACGACCGCGACCGGGGTCACCTGGACGACGGTCGGCAGCGACGTCGAGGCGCTGCAGCTCGAGTACACGTGGATCAAGGAGTACGACCCGCCGTTCAACGTCAAGTTCCGCGACGACAAGTCGTACCCGTACCTCGCGGTCACCCTCGGTGACGAGGCGCCGCGCGTCATGGTCACCCGGAACACCCGGATCCCGGGGGCCAAGTACTTCGGTCCGTACCCGAAGATCTGGGCCGTCCACGACACGGTCGACCTCATGATCAAGGTCTTCCCGATCCGCACCTGCTCCGACTCGGCGTACAAGCGGGCCATGGCCTCGGGGAAGCCCTGTTTCCCCGGACAGATCGGGCGGTGCGGCGGCCCGTGCTCCGGCAAGGTCACCATCGAGGAACACCGCGCGATCGTCGACGACTTCGTCTCGTTCATGGTCGGCAACGACCGCCGGTTCACGACGCGCATCACCGCCGACATGAAGGCCGCCGCGGCCCGCCAGGACTACGAGTCCGCGGCCGTCTACCGGGATCAGCTCCAGGCGCTCGACCAGGTGCTCGCGAAGAGCGCGGTCGTCCTGCGCGACGCCGTGGACGCCGACCTGTTCGGCATCGACCACGACGAGCTCGCCGCGTCGGTGCAGCAGTTCATCGTCCGTGGCGGCCGCATCCGCGGTGTACGGTCGTGGACCGTCGACAAGGAGCTCGACATGTCGACCGCCGAGCTCGTCGACAGCGTCGTCCAACGGGTGTACGCCGCCGCGAGTGGGACCGAGGTCCCGCGAGAGGTGCTCGTCCCGGAACTGCCGGACGACGCCGAGAGCCTCGAGGACTGGCTGGCCGAACGCCGCGGCTCGAAGGTCGCCCTCCGCGTCGCCCAGCGCGGCGAGAAGGCGACGCTCATGGAGACCGCGGTCGTCAACGCCAAGCAGGCCCTCATGCTCTACAAGACCCGGCGCAGCTCCGACTTCGTCGCCCGGACGCAGGCACTCGAGGACATCCGCGATGCGCTCGGGATGCCCGAGGCGCCGCTGCGGATCGAGTGCTTCGACGTGTCACACCTGAGCGGTACCAACATCGTGGCGTCGATGGTGGTCTTCGAGGACGGGCTGTCCCGCAAGGACGAGTACCGTCGCTTCGGCGTCGCCGAGTCCACCGACGACACCGACTCGATCTACCAGGTCGTCTCCCGGCGACTCGCACACCTCACGTCGTCCGAGCCCGTCGAGACGGTCGACGAGACCACGGGGGAGCGCAAGCGCCGGAAGTTCACCTATCCGCCGCAGCTCCTCATCGTCGACGGCGGGCAACCGCAGGTCGCCGCTGCCGCGCGTGCGCTGGAGGAGTCCGGCCTGACCGGGATCACCCTGTGCGGACTGGCGAAGCGACTGGAGGAGATCTGGTTGCCTGAGGACCCGTATCCGGTGATCCTGCCGCGGGGGAGCGAAGCGCTGTTCCTCCTCCAGCGGGTCCGCGACGAGGCGCACCGGTTCGCCATCAGTTTCCAGCGACAGAAGCGGAAGCGCGACATCTCGACCGTCCTCGGTGAGATCCCCGGGCTCGGTCCGGCGAAGGTCCGCGAGCTGCTCAAGCACTTCGGATCCGTCGCCCGCTTGAAGACCGCGACGCCGGCCGAGATCACCGAGGTCAAGGGCATCGGCGACAAACTGGCGGCCACGGTGCACGAGGCGTTGACCTCCGGCTCCGCACAGCCCTCGCAGGCCTCGCGGAATGGGTAGGCTGGGACTTCAGACCTTCGAGGAAAGCGTGTCGATGACCCCGGGCCAGCCGCAGCACCAGCAGGAAGTCCTCATCGTCACGGGGATGTCCGGCGCCGGACGCTCCACCGTCGCGAACGCGCTCGAGGATCTCGGCTGGTACGTCGTCGACAACCTGCCCCCGCAGATGCTCCGCCCCCTCGTCGACCTCGCCGAGCGCGCCGGATCACGTCTGCCGCGGATCGCCGCGGTGGTCGACGTCCGCGGCCGCGACTTCTTCAGCGAGCTGCAGGAGATCGTGCCGGCGCTCCGGGGCGGGACGCACCTCCGCATGATCTTCCTGGAGGCGACCGACGCGGCGCTCGTCCGCCGGTTCGAAGCCGTCCGCAGGCCGCACCCGCTGCAGGGCGAGGGAACGATCCTCGACGGCATCGTGGCGGAGCGTCACCGACTGAGCGAGATCCGTGAGTCGAGCGACGTCATCATCGACACGAGCGACCTCAACATCCACCAGCTCGCCACGACCACGCGTGAGCTCTTCGCCGGCGCGGAGACACCGGGTGTCCAGGTCACCGTGCTGAGCTTCGGGTTCAAATACGGCCTGCCCCCTGATGCGGACCTCGTCGCCGACATGCGGTTCCTCCCGAACCCGTTCTGGGTTCCGGAGCTGCGTGCGTTGAGCGGTCAGGACCCCGAGGTCAGTGAGTACGTGCTCTCGCAGACCGGAGCCGCCGAGTTCCTCGAGAGCTACGCCCACGCCCTCGAACCCGTCCTCGCCGGGTACCAGCGTGAGAACAAGCGTCACGTCACCATCGCCGTCGGCTGCACGGGGGGCAAGCACCGCTCGGTCGCGGTCGCCCTCGAACTCGCCGACCGGCTGCGGAACCAGTCCGGCGTCGCCGTACACGTCCGGCACCGAGACCTCGGGCGCGAATGACGCCCATGGGCCCGACGCAGCCGCGGCGGAGCCCGAACGGTCCGAGGCACCACGCCTCCGGATCGCGAACATGCAGGATCGACGCCGCACTCCGACGGCGCGATCACGACAGATAGGAACCACCGTGGCCCTCACCGCCGACGTCAAGAACGAACTGGCGCTCGTCCGCGAGACCCGCAACTCGGTCCGAGCGGCCGAACTCGCGTCCCTGCTCCGCTTCTCCGGCGGACTCCACACGATCTCCGGACGCGTGGCGATCGAAGCCGAACTCGACAGTCCGACCCTCGCGCAGCGGGTGCGGCGCGACATCGGCGAGCTCTACGGGATCCGCAGCGAGATCCTCGTGCAGAACCCCGGCAGCTCGGGCAAGCCGAGCCTGTTCGTGGTGCGCGTCATCGAGGGTGGCGAGACCCTCGCCCGGCAGACCGGACTCCTCGACGCCCGGCGGCGTGCGGTCCGCGGGCTGCCGAACCGGCTGACCACCGGGTCGCGCGACGAACTCGCCGCCGTTTGGCGGGGCGCGTTCCTCGCCACCGGGTCCCTCACCGACCCCGGCCGATCCGCGTCACTGGACGTCGTGTGCCCCGGTAACGAGTCCGCGATGGCGCTCGTCGGTGCCGCCGGCCGCATCGGTGTCTCCGCGAAGGCGCGGGAGGTCCGCGGCATCCACCGTGTCGTCATCCGCGAGGGCGACGCGATCAGCGGCATGCTGTCGCTCATGGGTGCCACCGGCACCGTCACCTCCTGGGAGGAGATGCGGCAGCGCAAGGAGGTCCGGGCGACCGCGAACCGACTCGTCAACTTCGACGACGCCAACCTGCGCCGCTCCGCCCAGGCGGCCGTGGCGGCCTGCGCGCGCGTCGAGCGCGCCCTCGAGATCCTGGGCGACGAGGTGCCCGACCACCTGCAGTACGCCGGTGCCCTGCGCCTCGACCACCGTGAGGCCAGCCTCGACGAACTGGGCCACTTCGCCGACCCTCCGATGACGAAGGACGCCATCGCCGGCCGCATCCGGCGCCTGCTCGCCATGGCGGACAAGCACGCGAGCGATCTCGGCATCCCGGGCACCGACGCCAACCTCCCGGCGGATTACGAGGACTGAAACAGCTCGTGAATCCTCGCCGACCCGCCATCGTCGCGGTTCGTCATGCTGGGAACAAGCCCCGACTCCCGACGGTTGCCGCTCACTAGACTGGGTGATGACGCTCAGAGCCGTGTGCAGACAGCGCACGGGACAACACGAGGAGATCACGAAGAATGGCTGTTTACTCACTGCCCGAATTGCCGTACGACTACAGTGCGCTCGAGCCGCACATCAGTGCGACCATCACCGAGCTCCACCACGACAAGCACCACGCCACCTACGTGGCCGGCGCGAACACGGCCCTCGAGAAGCTCGCTGAGGCCCGCGACGCCAACGACTTCACGAACGTCAACAAGCTCGAGAAGGACCTCGCGTTCAACCTCGGCGGTCACGTCAACCACACCATCTGGTGGAACAACCTCTCCCCGGACGGCGGCGACAAGCCGACCGGCGAGCTCGAGTCGGCCGTCGACGAGTACTTCGGCAGCTTCGACAAGTTCCAGGCGCACTTCACCGCCGCGGCGCTCGGCGTCCAGGGATCCGGTTGGGCCGCGCTCACCTGGGACACCCTCGGTCAGCGCATCAACATCCAGCAGTTCTTCGACCAGCAGGGCAACTTCCCGGCCGGCACCGTCCCGCTGCTGCTGCTCGACGTCTGGGAGCACGCCTACTACCTCGACTACAAGAACGTCCGTGCCGACTACGTCAAGGCGTTCTGGAACATCGTCAACTGGGCCGACGTCCAGGCACGCTTCGAGATCGCGCGCAAGCAGACCAACGGCCTGCTGGTACTGTCGTAGTTGACCGGTCCGTCCCGGTCCCACGGGCCGGGACGGACCACCTTCCTCCTCACTCGGGGAGGGCGCTCACTCCGAGCAGACCGTACAATCGCGCCGTCTGGCGCCTCAGTATCAGGAGTCATCTGTGTCCGTCAAGATCGGCATCAACGGCTTCGGCCGCATCGGCCGCAACTTCTTCCGCGCCGCCCTCGCCAAGGGCAGCGACCTCGAGATCGTCGCTGTCAACGACCTCACCGACAACAAGGCGCTCGCCCACCTCCTGAAGTACGACTCCATCACGGGTCGTCTGGACGCGACGGTCGAGCTCGACGGCGACAAGATCATCGTCAACGGCAAGCCCATCATCGTGCTCGCGGAGCGCGACCCCGCCGACCTCCCCTGGGGCGAGCTCGGCGTCGACATCGTCATCGAGTCGACCGGTCGCTTCACGAAGTCCGACGACGCCCGCAAGCACATCACCGCCGGCGCCAAGAAGGTCCTCGTGTCCGCTCCCGCCACCGGCAGCGACGTCGCCACGATCGTCCTCGGCGTCAACGAGGGCACCTACGACGCCGCGACGCACGACATCATCTCGAACGCGTCCTGCACGACGAACTGCCTCGCGCCGCTCGCCAAGGTCCTGCTCGACAACTTCGGCATCGAGCGTGGCCTCATGACCACGGTCCACGCCTACACCGCCGACCAGAACCTGCAGGACGGCCCGCACAGCGACCTCCGTCGTGCACGCGCCGCCGCCGTCAACATCATCCCGACCTCCACCGGTGCAGCCAAGGCACTCGGCCTGGTCATCCCGGAGCTCGTCGGCAAGCTCGACGGCTACGCCCTGCGTGTCCCGGTCCCGACCGGTTCGATCACCGACCTCACGGTCGAGCTGACCAACCCGGCCACGGTCGAGGAGATCAACGCCGCGTACAAGGCTGCCGCCGAGGGCCCCCTCAAGGGCATCCTGAAGTACACCGAGGACCCGATCGTCTCGAGCGACATCGTGACCGACCCGCACTCCTCGATCTTCGACGCCGGCCTCACCAAGGTCATCGGCTCGCAGGTCAAGGTCGCCTCGTGGTACGACAACGAGTGGGGCTACTCGAACCGCCTCGTCGACCTCACCGAGTACGTCGCGGACCGCCTCTAACCAACCGGCTGTCTGCCGCACTCCTCACCCGAGCAGCCAGACACCGCATGGTCCGAACGGGCGTCCTGAATCATCTTCAGGGCGCCCGTTCGGCTTCGTCGGTGGTCGTGGCTCAGCGCAGAGAAAGACCTTCCTCATGACCCTCCGCACCCTCGACTCGCTGGGCGACCTCAGCGGTCGCAGAGCCGTCGTCCGCCTCGACCTCAACGTTCCGCTGAAGGACGGCGTCATCACCGACGACGGCCGCATCCGCGCGGCACTCCCCACCCTCAACGCGCTCATCAACCAGGGTGCGCGTGTCGTCATCGTCTCGCACCTCGGCCGCCCCGACGGCACACCCGACGCGAAGTACAGCCTTGCGCCCGTCGCGCAGCGGCTGTCCGAACTCCTCGGCAAGCCCGTGACCTTCGCCGCCGACACCGTCGGCAGTGCCGCGACCGACGCCGTCGCCGCGCAGACCGACGGCGACGTCGTGCTGCTCGAGAACCTGCGCTTCAACTCGGCCGAGACCAGCAAGGACGCCGGCGAACGCGAGGCGTTCGCCGCCAAGCTCGCCGCCTTCGGCGACGTCGTCGTCTCGGACGGCTTCGGTGTCGTCCACCGGAAGCAGGCGAGCGTGTACGAGCTCGCCAAGCTGCTCCCGAGCGCTGCCGGGCTGCTCATCGCCGCCGAGCTCGAGGTCCTCGACCGTCTCACCGAGACCCCGGAGCGCCCCTACACGGTCGTCCTCGGCGGCTCGAAGGTGTCCGACAAGCTGGGCGTCATCGGCCACCTGCTACCGCGCGTCGACTCGCTGCTCATCGGCGGTGGCATGCTGTTCACCTTCCTCGCCGCCCAGGGGCACGCCGTCGGTTCGAGCCTGCTCGAAGCGGACCAGATCGAGACCGTCCGCGGCTACCTCGCGAAGGCCGACGAGCTCGGCGTGACGATCGTCCTGCCGACCGACGTCGTCGTCGCCTCGGCGTTCGGTGCCGACGCCGAGCACGTCGTGCGCCCGGCCGACGCCATCGAGGACACCCCGTTCGGTGCCTCCGGACTCGGACTCGACATCGGACCGGACACGGCTGCAGCGTTCGCCGAGATCGTCGCCGCGTCCAAGACGGTGTTCTGGAACGGCCCGATGGGCGTGTTCGAACTCGCGCCCTTCGCCGCCGGTACGCGCGCGGTCGCTGAAGCACTCACCCGCACGGACGGCCTGAGCGTCGTCGGTGGCGGTGACTCGGCCGCAGCGGTTCGTGCGCTCGGCTTCGATGATGACCAGTTCGGTCACATCTCAACTGGTGGCGGCGCCAGCCTCGAGTTCCTCGAGGGCAAGCGTCTGCCTGGACTGGAGGTCCTCGGATGGCAGCAGTAACCCCCGGGCGCACGCGTGTGCCCCTGATCGCCGGCAACTGGAAGCTCAACCTGGACCACCTCCAGGCGATCGCCCTCGTCCAGAAGCTCGATTGGACGCTCAAGGACGGCAAGCACGACTACGCCGACGCCGAGGTGGCCATCTTCCCGCCGTTCACGGACCTCCGATCGGTCCAGACGATCGTCGCCGCCGACAAGCTCAAGCTGGCCTACGGCGCGCAGGACCTGTCGCAGCACGACTCGGGCGCCTACACCGGCGAGATCTCCGGAGCGTTCCTCGCGAAGCTCGACTGCCGCTACGTGCTCGTCGGACACTCCGAGCGCCGCACGCTGCACAACGAGACCGACGAGGTCGTCCAGGCGAAGACGGCCGCAGCCGTGCGACACGGCCTCGTCCCCGTCATCTGCATCGGAGAGACCGCCGAAGACCTCGAGGAACACGGCCCGTCGGCCGTCCCCGTGGCGCAGCTCAAGGCGGCCATCGACGGACTCGCGCCGGACGCGGACATCGTCGTGGCCTACGAGCCGGTGTGGGCCATCGGTTCCGGTCAGGCGGCGACGCCCGACCAGGCGCAGCAGGTCGCAGCCGCTCTCCGCAGCACGCTCGCCGAGGTCCTCGGCGACCAGGCGGCGCAGCGCACGCGGATCCTCTACGGCGGTTCGGTGAAGGCCTCGAACATCGCCGGCTTCATGCGCGAACCCGACGTCGACGGTGCCCTCGTCGGCGGCGCGAGCCTGCTCGCCGACGAGTTCGCCGGGATCGCCCGCTTCTCGCAGCACGTCGGACTCTGACCGACCTGCTGCACCAGCAGCACCGACACGGCTCGGCCCGCGGCACCAGCCGCGGGCCGAGCCGTGTCCGCTGAACCGTCGAGGTATACTGGACGGCGGTTCAGCCCCTCTGAACGCGAATGCGAAAGGTCTCACGTGGAGATTCTCCAGGTCATCCTGCAGGTGCTGCTCGGCATCACCAGCCTCCTGCTCACCTTCCTGATCCTGCTGCACAAGGGCCGCGGCGGCGGTCTGTCCGACATGTTCGGCGGCGGCTCCTCCAGCAACCTCGGTTCGTCAGGGGTCGCCGAGCGCAACCTCAACCGCTTCACCGTCATCCTCGGCCTGACCTGGGGTGCCTGCATCGTCGTGATCGGGCTCCTGACGAAGTTCGCCGCCGCCTAGACCGGCCGCGAAGCCCCGATCCCGGGGACGCAACTCGACGCATCACACCCGAACCACTCTCGACAGTACGAGAAAGAGGAAACACCATGGCATCAGGCGGAAGCGCTATCAGGGGATCACGCGTCGGCGCCGGTCCCATGGGCGAGCAGGACCACGGCTACCACGCGGACCGCATCGCCATCTCCTACTGGGACGCCCTCGGCAACGAGACGGTCCGCCACTTCGCGGCGAACGTCCCCGACGAGGAGATCCCGGAGACGATCGACTGCCCGACGTCCGGTCTGCCGGCCGGTCGCGACAAGGCGAACCCGCCGGAGGTCGCGAAGCTCGAGCCGTACAAGACGCACCTCGCCTACGTGAAGGAACGGCGCACGGAGGAGGAGGCCGAGCAGCTGCTCGAAGAAGCACTCCAGCAGCTCCGCGCACGACGCGGTACGGCAGCGAAGTAGCCGGACAGCACCACATGCAGAAAGGCCGTTCCCCTCGGGGAACGGCCTTTCTGCATGCTGGCACCGGCTCGGCGGCCGGCCTCCGCTAGTACTCCGGGAGGATCAACGAATCCGGGACCTCGGCGGCGGCATCCTGGTCGACGAAGAACACCGTCCGTTTACGTCCCTTGGCCCCGGCGGCGGGGACCTCGTTGTAGCTGGCACCCGCGAGGGCGAGGCCGAGTGCCGACGCCTTGTCGGTGCCGGCGAGGACGAGCCAGACCCGCACGGAGGAGTTGATGGCCGGCCGCGTCAGGCTGAGTCGTTCCGACGGCGGCTTGGGGGAGTTCCGCACCGGCACGACCGAGGTGTCGGTGACCGAGACCTCGGCCCGCTCCGGGAAGAGCGACGCCACGTGACCGTCGGGACCGACACCCAGGAACGTGATGTCGAACCGCGGGTGGTCCTCGCCGGGCCGCGCGAACCGTCGGAGCTCGTCCGCGTACCGCACCGCGGCGGCGTCGAGGTCGATGCCGTCCTCCGGCGCCGGGTATCCGTGCACGTGTTCGGCGACGAGGCCACGCTCCGGAAGCGCCAGCAGGGTCTCCAGCAAGGCCTCGCGTGCCTGCAACTCGTTCCGATCGGCGTCGTCCCGAGCGACCCAGCGCTCGTCTCCCCACCAGAGGTGCACCCGGGACCAGTCCACCCGGTCGCGGTCCTTCGACGCGGCCACGGCGGCGAGCGTCCCCGTCCCGACGGTACCGCCGGTCAGGACGACGTGGACCGTGTCCTGCGACTCGAGCAGTTCGCGGGTTCGGGAGAGGAACCGCTTGGCGACCGAGGTCGTCAGTTGGTCGCGGTCCTGGTAGACGAGGACGCGTCGCTCGGTCGGCATCAGCTCGTCCGAGCGCGGAGCGTGACCGGCTCGCCGAGGCCGGGGAGGCCCACGGTGATGACCTGTCCGTACAGGACGTCCGGGTCGAGCGTGCGCAGCTCCTCGGCGAGGCAGTCGCGCAGACTGCGACGGGGGAGCGAGAGGTCGTGCGTCGGCTGTCCGGGCTGGATCAGCGTCGCGATGTCGGGAACGGGACGCTCGAGGACGACGTTGCCGGACGCCCGCGTGAGGCGGACCCCGTGGATGCCGCTCGACCCGTGCGCCATGCTGAGCTCGTGGGTCACGTCGACCTGCAACTGCAGCTGGAGCCAGGCGGCGAGCAGCTCGGTCGACGGGGAGTCCGATGCTCCGGACACCTCGATCGCCGTGACGGGCTCGTACGGCGGCTGGTCGAGCACCGCCGCGAGCTGTGCACGCCAGAGCGTGAGCCTGGTCCACGCGAAGTCCGTGTCTCCGGGGGCGTAGTTCGCCGCGCGACCGCGGAGGGCGGCGTGGGTGTCCGCCGCCGCGGACGCGTCGGTGATGCGACGCTGGGCGATGCGGCCGATCGGTGACGTCGAGACGCGTTCCGGTGCCTCTCCCGGCCACCAGGCGACCACGGGCGCGTCGGGCAGGAGCAGACCGGTCACGAGGCTCTCCTCGTTCTCGGCCACCGCACCGTAGGCGCGGAGGATGACCACCTCGCTCGCTCCGGCGTCGCCGCCGACGCGGATCTGGGCATCGAGCCGGTCTCCGATGGAGGAGTGCTGGTCGTCGTGCTCCGTGGAGAGGACGATGACCCGCATGGGGTGCTCGCGGGAGGCCTCGTTGGCGGCCTCGATGGCCTCCTCCTCGGCTCCGAGCCGCGTCGAGATCACCAAGGTGAGCACGCGACCCAGGGCGACGGCGCCGCCGTCCTCGCGGATGGTCACGAGCGCCTTCGAGAGCTTGCTCGTGGTCGTGTCTGGCAGGTCTACGATCATGGTCGTCTCCAGGTGCGTCCGTCGCGGTTCATGAGGTCGTCGGCCGAGGACGGGCCCCAGGTGCCGGGAGCGTACTGCTCGAGCGGCGTGTCCTGAGCGGCCCAGTACTCCTCGATCGGGTCGAGGATCTTCCAGGAGAGCTCGACCTCCTCGTGACGGGGGAAGAGGGGCGGGTCGCCCAGCAGGACGTCGAGGATGAGACGTTCGTACGCCTCGGGGCTCGCCTCGGTGAAGGCGTGGCCGTAGCCGAAGTCCATCGTGACGTCGCGGACCTGGGTGCCGGCACCCGGGACCTTCGAACCGAAGCGGATGGTGACACCCTCGTCGGGCTGGACCCGGATGACCAAGGCGTTCTGGCCGAGCGCCGAGGTCTGGCTCTCCGCGAACAGGTACTGCGGAGCACGCTTGAAGACGACCGCGATCTCGGTGACGCGGCGTCCGAGGCGCTTCCCGGCACGCAGGTAGAACGGCACGCCGGCCCACCGACGCGTGTTGATGTCGAGCCGCATGGCCGCGTAGGTCTCGGTCGTCGACTCCGGGTTCATCCCGTCCTCGTCGAGGAAGCCCAGCACGTGCTCGCCGCCCTGCCAACCACCGGCGTACTGTCCACGGGCCGTCGCGGCCCCGAGGTCGTCGGGGAGGCGGACGGCCGCGAGGACCTTCTCCTTCTCCGCGCGCAGGTCTGCGGCGTTGAAGGAGATCGGCTCCTCCATCGCCGTGAGGGCGAGGAGCTGCAGCAGGTGGTTCTGGATGACGTCGCGCGCTGCTCCGATGCCGTCGTAGTACCCGGCGCGACCGCCGACGCCGATGTCCTCGGCCATGGTGATCTGCACGTGGTCGACGTAGTTGGCGTTCCAGATGGGCTCGTACAGCTGGTTGGCGAACCGGAGCGCCAGGATGTTCTGGACGGTCTCCTTGCCGAGGTAGTGGTCGATCCGGAAGATCGAGTCCGACGGGAAGACCGACTGCACGATGTCGTTCAGCTCGCGAGCCGTCTTGAGGTCGCTGCCGAACGGCTTCTCGATGACCACCCGGCGCCACTGACCGTCAGCGGGTTCCGCGAGTCCCGAGCGACGGAGCTGCTCGGTGACCTGCGGGAACGCCTTCGGTGGGATCGAGAGGTAGAACGCGTGGTTGCCCATCGTCCCGCGATCCGCATCGAGCTCCTCGATGGTCTCCTTCAGCTTCTCGAAGGCCGCGTCGTCACCGAATTCTCCGGGGACGAACCGGATGCCCTGGGCGAGCTGGTTCCAGACGTCCTCGCGGAACTCGGTCCGGGCGTACTGCTTGACGGATTCGTGGACGACCTCCATGAAGTCCTGGTCCTCCCAGTCCCGTCGGGCGAACCCGACGAGTGAGAAGCCGGGGGGCAGGAGGCCCCGGTTCGCCAGGTCGTACACGGCCGGCATCAGCTTCTTGCGCGACAGGTCGCCTGTCACGCCGAAGATGATGAGGCCGCTCGGACCGGCGATCCGATTGAGGCGTCGGTCGGTGTCCACCCGCAGCGGGTTGGACTCCGGGGTGATTTCCACCGGGGACATGAAGCTCCTTGTGCAGTGACGCGCTAGTCGTTGACGGCGTCGAAGAGGGTGACGATGTTCTGGTCCGGCGCCGTGAGGGTCAGCGTGAGGACCGGACGACCGTGCTCGGCGAGGACGCGGGCGTCGCCGCCAGCCTGGGCCTCGATGAGCTGGCCGAAGGTGAACGGGCGCTCGGGGATCTCCAGGTCGACGGGGGCCGTCTCGGTGATCTGCAGGAACACGCCGTTCGCGGGGCCGCCCTTGTGGTACTGACCCGTCGAGTGCAGGAAGCGCGGACCCCACCCGAAGGTCGTGGGTCGTGCCGCCTTCGCCGCGACGAGGTCGCGGATGCTCTCGAGCTGCGGGGAGGCGAGACGGTCGACGTAGCCCTGGATCGCGACGTAGCCGTCGGAGGGGAGCTGCGCGAGCAGTGCCTCGACGGCGCCGGACAGGGTGGTCACGCCGTCGAGCAGACCGGCCGAGCCGCGGACCTCGACACCGTCGGCGACGAAGGCGGGTGCCTCAGGCTCCGGACGGTTGTCGAGCAGACCACGGGTGGCGACCTTCGCGGACTCGACGTCCGGCTGGTCGAACGGGTCGATGCCGATGAGGCGCCCGGCGACGACGGTCGCGTACTCCCACACCAGCATCATCGCGCCGAGGCTGCCGCTGACGAGGATCTCGCCCTCGTGGCGGTCGTGGCGCAGCAGGTGGAACTCGTGGGCGTCGTCGACGATGCGGACGATCTGGAGGTCGGCCGGCTTCGACTCGAGCTCGGGAGCGAGCGGGTTGAGCACGACGGGCAGCAGGCCGCGACCGGACTTACCGGTCGATTCGGCGATCAGCTGTTCGGCCCAGTCCGGGAATCCGACGATGTGCGTCCCGTCGGTGATGAGACCGACCTTGTCGCGCAGCGGAACGGTGCCGCCGATCGCCGCACCCAGGATGAGTCCAGGGTTCGACGCGTCGTCGATCGCGAGTTCTCCGAGCACCGCGTCGGCCTCGTCGAGCAGCGCGCCGATGTCGACACCGGCGAGACCGGACGGCACGAGACCGAAGGCGGTGAGCGCACTGTAGCGACCGCCGACGTTAGGGTCGGCGTTGAAGACCCGGTAGCCGGCCTCGTTCGCCGCCGCCTCGAGCGGGGATCCCGGGTCGGTGACGATGACGATGCGACCGGCGGGGTCGATCCCCGCAGCCGTGAACGCGGCCTCGTAGGCGCGGCGCTGACTGTCGGTCTCGACCGTGGAGCCGGACTTCGAGGAGACGACGAGCACCGAGGTCTCGAGCCGGTCCGCCAGGGCCGCGAGGACCTGACCGGGAGCGGTCGAGTCGAGGACGGTGAGGTTGCCACCCAGCGTGTTCGTGATGACCTCGGGTGCGAGCGAGGAACCGCCCATGCCCGCGAGCACGATGTGGTCGATGCCCTCGTCGTTGAACTGCTCACGGAGCGCGAGGATCGGCTCGACCAGCGGGCGGGAGATGGAGACCGCCTGGACCCAGCCGAGGCGCTTGGACGCCTCGGCCTCGGCCGCAGGACCCCACAGCGTGGGGTCCTGGTCCGTGATGCGCGACGCGACGAGGTCGCTGACGAGCGTGGGGACCACCGATGCGACAGCGGCTTCCGCCGCGCCGCTGACGCGGATCTTGAAGCTCACTTGGAGGCCTCCAGAGCCGTCTTCACGGTCTCGAGCAGCTCGTCCCAGGACACGATGAACTTCTCGACGCCCTCACGCTCGAGCAGCGCCGTCACCTCGTCGTAGGACACACCGAGTGCGGCGATGGCGTCGAGGACCTCGTTCGCAGCCGCGTAGGAGCCGGTGACGGTGTCGCCGGTGATGACGCCGTGGTCGAAGGTCGCCTCGAGGGTCTTCTCCGGCATGGTGTTGACCACGCCGTCGGCGACGAGCTCGGTCACGTAGAGCGTGTCGGGGAGGTCGGCGGACTTGACGCCCGTCGAGGCCCAGAGCGGACGCTGCTTGTTGGCGCCGGCCTCGAGGAGCGCGGTGGCACGCTCGCTCGCGAACTCCTGCTCGAAGACCTGGTAGGCGAGCTGGGCGTTGGCGACGCCGGCCTTGCTCTTCAGCGCGGTCGCCTCGGGGCTGCCGATCGCGTCGAGACGCTTGTCGATCTCGGTGTCGACCCGCGACACGAAGAACGAGGCGACCGAGTGGATCGTCGAGAGGTCGTGGCCAGCGGCCTTCGCCTGCTCGAGACCGGTGAGGAACGCGTTGATGACCTCGCGGTAGCGGGTGAGGCTGAAGATCAACGTGACGTTGACGCTGATGCCGGCGCCGATGACGGCGGTGATGGCCTCGAGGCCCTCGACCGTCGCGGGGATCTTGATCATCGCGTTCGGCTGGTTGACCTTGGCCCAGAGCTGCTTGGCCTGGTCGATCGTCGAGGCGGCGTCGTGCGCGAAGCCCGGCTCGACCTCGATCGACACGCGGCCGTCGTACCCGTTGGAGGAGTCGTAGACCCCACGGAAGATCTTCGATGCCGCGGCCACGTCGTCGGTGGTGATCTCGAAGACCGCCTCGGTGACGTCCTTGCCTTCGGCGGCGAGCTGGGCGACCTGCTCGGCGTAGACGTCGCCGTTGCTGAGCGCGGACGCGAAGATCGTCGGGTTCGTCGTGACACCGACGACGTTGCGGTCGGCGATGAGCTGCTCCAGCCCACCGGACTGGATGCGTCCGCGGGAGAGGTCGTCGAGCCAGATGCTGACGCCGGCGGCGGACAGCTGGGCGGTTGGGGTTTCAGTCATGTTCTTCTGTCTCCTTCGCCCGGGCTACTTGCCGAGCGTCTCGTGTGCTGCGGAGACGACTGCCTCCGTGGTGATGCCGAACTCACGGAACAGCGTCTTGTAGTCGGCGGACGCACCGAAGTGCTCGATCGACACGGTCCGGCCGGCGTCGCCGACGATGCTCTTCCAGGTCAGGCCGAGACCCGCCTCGACGGAGACGCGTGCGGTGACGGCCTTCGGGAGGACGGACTCGCGGTACTCGGCGGACTGCTCCTCGAACCACTCGAGTGCGGGCACCGAGACGACGCGGGCGTTGACGCCCTCGCCGCGCAGGACCTCGCGGGCCTCGACGGCGAGCTGGAGCTCGGAGCCCGTCGCGATGAGGATGACGTCCGGCGTGCCGCCGGGCGCCTCGGCGAGGATGTACGCACCCTTGGCGACGTTCGACGCTGCAGCGAAGGTCTCGCCGGTGGCGTCGCCCGTGCCGCGCTCGAACACCGGGATGTTCTGACGGGTCAGCGCGATGCCGGTCGGGCCGCCGCGACGCTTGAGGATCTCGAGCCAGGCATAGGCCACCTCGTTCGCGTCACCCGGTCGCACGACGGCGAGGTTCGGGATGGCACGGAGCGAGGCGAGCTGCTCGATCGGCTGGTGCGTGGGGCCGTCCTCACCGAGGGCGACGGAGTCGTGGGTCCACACGAAGATGGACGGCACGTTCATGAGCGCGGCGAGACGGACGGCCGGACGCATGTAGTCGCTGAAGATGAGGAAGGTGCCACCGAACGCGCGGGTCGGGCCGTGCAGGACGATGCCGTTGAGGATCGCGGCCATGGCGTGCTCGCGGATGCCGAAGTGCAGGACGCGACCGTAGGGGTTCCCGGTCCATTCGTGGGTGGAGTGCTCGCTCGGGATGAACGACGCACCGCCCTCGATCGTCGTGTTGTTCGACTCGGCGAGGTCGGCCGAACCGCCCCAGAGCTCCGGGATGACCGGGCCGAGGGCGTTGAGCACCTTGCCGGATGCGGCGCGGGTCGAGACGTCCTTGCCGGCCTCGAACACGGGCAGCGCCGACTCGACACCCTCGGGGAGTTCGCCGGCCTCGAGACGCTCGAGCAGCGCAGCGCGCTCCGGGTTGGCCGCGGCCCAGGCGTCGAACGTCTGCTGCCACTCGGCGCGTGCCTCGGCACCGCGGTCGATCGCCTTGCGGGTGTGCTCGATGACCTCGTCAGCGACGAAGAAGTTCTGCTCGGGGTCGAAGCCGAGCACCTCCTTGACGGCCGCGAGCTCCTCGGCGCCCAGCGCCGAACCGTGGATCTTGCCGGAGTTCTGCTTCTTGGGAGCCGGCCAACCGATGATGGTCTTGAGGATGATGAGCGACGGCTTGTCGGTCTCGGCCTTCGCGGCCTCGATCGCGTCGTTGAGCGCGTGGACGTCCTCGACGTACTCGCCCGTCTTCTTCCAGTCGACGACCTGGACGTGCCAGTGGTAGGCCTCGTAGCGGGCCTTGACGTCCTCGGTGAAGGCGATGTTGGTGTCGTCCTCGATCGAGATCTGGTTGGAGTCGTAGATCGCGATGAGGTTGCCGAGCTGCTGGTGACCGGCGAGCGAGGAGGCCTCGCTCGTGACGCCTTCCTGCAGGTCGCCGTCACCGGCGATGACGTAGACGAAGTGGTCGAACGGGCTCGTGCCCGCCTCGGCCTCGGGGTCGAACAGGCCACGCTCGAAGCGGGACGCGTACGCGAAGCCCACGGCGGAGGCGAGCCCCTGGCCGAGGGGACCGGTGGTGATCTCGACGCCGTCGGTGTGGCCGTACTCCGGGTGACCCGGCGTGAGCGAGCCCCAGGTGCGGAGCGCCTCGAGGTCGGAGAGTTCCAGACCGTAGCCGCCCAGGTAGAGCTGGACGTACTGGGTCAGCGAGCTGTGCCCGACCGACAGGACGAAGCGGTCGCGTCCGAGCCAGTCCTGGTCCTTCGGATCGCGTCGCATGACCTTCTGGAACAGCAGGTAGGCGGCGGGGGCGAGACTCATCGCCGTTCCCGGGTGGCCGTTGCCGACCTTCTCCACCGCGTCGGCGGCGAGGATGCGCGCCGTGTCGACTGCTTTGCTGTCAATGCTTTCCCACTGCAGATCTGCCACTGAATACTGACCCTTCTCATCGGAACAGGAGGCCGACGAGCGGTCGAGCCTTCTTCTGTGCGTTCGCGGCCCACGTCGTCTTCGGCGTCCGAGCACACGACACCGCTCTTCGAACTGGGTGAAGGGGGGCGCACGCGTGCACAGTGGCTGGCGAGCACTTCCCAGCATAGCGAACCCCTGCAGCCGAGGGTCGATGTTCGACGAGCGCGAACACGCGACGTCACGGATGGTCGCAGAGCTTGCAGGACAGGCGTCACCCGGTGAGGGACCGCGCGCCTGCGCACCGTGAGTAGGGAGCCGCCCGCGCGTGTCGTAGAATCGTCTGCGGACCGCGCACCGGGCGAGCAGTGCGTGGTGAACCGAACGTTAGAGGAGCAATGGACGTCGCTGTAGCAGAACGTGTGTCGAGCCCCAAGCTCGGTTTCCGACGCAAGGCGAAGGCGTACATCGCCCTCACCAAGCCGCGGGTCATGGAACTGCTGCTCGTGACGACGATCCCCGTCATGATCCTCGCGAAGGGCGGTCTGCCCGACTGGTGGCTCGTCATCGCGACCGTCATCGGCGGGTCGTTGAGCGCCGGCTCCGCGGCGGCGTTCAACTGCTACATCGACCGCGACATCGACGCGGTCATGGACCGCACGAAGAAGCGCCCCCTCGTGACCGGCGAGCTCACGCCGCGCGAGGCACTCGTGTTCGCGTGGACGCTCGGCGTCGTCTCGACGGTCTGGCTCCTCGCCACCACCAACTGGCTCGCGGCCGCACTGTCCGTCGGCGCGATCCTCTTTTACGTCTTCGTGTACACGCTGTGGCTGAAGCGACGCACCCAGCAGAACATCATCTGGGGTGGCATCGCGGGCTGCTTCCCCGTCGTCATCGGCTGGGCCGCCGTCACCGGTTCGCTCTCGTGGGCACCGATCATCCTCTTCGCGGTCGTGTTCCTCTGGACGCCGCCCCACTACTGGCCGCTGTCCATGAAGTACCGCAGTGATTACCAGGCCGTCGGCGTGCCGATGCTCGCCGTCGTCCGCGGTCGCGCGCAGGTCGGCCTCCAGGTCATCCTGTACGCGTGGGCGACGGTCGTCTGCTCGCTCCTGCTCATCCCGGTGGCCGACATGGGGCTGCTGTACAGCGCCGTCGCCCTCCTGTCCGGCGGCTGGTTCGTCTACGAGACCCACCGCCTGTACAACCTCGCGATCCGCCACGAGCACGTCTCGCCGATGCGCGTCTTCCACGGTTCGATCACCTACCTGACCCTCCTGTTCCTCGCCGTCGGCATCGACCCGCTGCTCCCGTTCTGACCCGGTGGCTGACGCAGCGGAACGCGGCCGGCTGATCGCTGCGGCGGGGGAGAGCCCCGACATCGTCTTCGACCGGTTCGTCTCCTGGGCCGAGGCCGGCGGACTCAGCCTGTACCCGGCGCAGGAGGAGGCGCTCATCGGCATCGTCGACGGCGCCAACGTCATCCTCTCCACCCCGACGGGGACCGGCAAGAGCCTCGTCGCCGCCGGCGCACACTTCGCGGCGCTGAGCTCCGGTCGCCGCAGCTACTACACGGCCCCGATCAAGGCGCTCGTCAGCGAGAAGTTCTTCGCACTCGTCGAGATGTTCGGCGCGGAGAACGTCGGGATGGTCACCGGGGACTCCTCGGTGAACGCCGACGCGCCGATCGTCTGCTGCACCGCGGAGATCGTCGCCAACCTGGCGCTCCGGCACGGCGAGGACGCCGGCATCGACCAGGTCGTGATGGACGAGTTCCACTTCTACGCCGACCCCGACCGCGGGTGGGCGTGGCAGGTGCCGCTCCTCACCCTCCCGGACACGCAGTTCATCCTCATGTCCGCGACCCTCGGCGACGTCGGCGATCTCGCGCGCGACCTCGAGCGCCGGACCGGCCGCGAGACCGCCATCGTGACCGGTGTCGAACGACCGGTCCCGCTCCATTTCTCCTACGCGACCACACCGATCCACGAGACCGTGGAAGACCTCCTCCACACGGGACAGGCTCCGATCTACATCGTCCACTTCGCGCAGGCGGCGGCGCTCGAGCGGGCACAGGCGTTGACCAGCCTCAAGGTCGTCACCCGCGAGCAACGCGACGAGATCGCCGACGCCATCGGCGACTTCCGGTTCAGCACCGCGTTCGGCACGACGCTGTCCCGACTCGTCCGCAGCGGGATCGGCGTGCACCACGCCGGCATGCTGCCGAAGTACCGACGCCTCGTGGAGCAGCTGGCCCAACGTGGTCTCCTCCGCATCATCTGCGGGACGGACACCCTCGGCGTCGGGATCAACGTCCCGATCCGCACCGTCCTGTTCACGGCGCTCACGAAGTACGACGGCACGAAGATGCGGCAGGTGAACGCCCGGGAGTTCCACCAGATCGCCGGTCGTGCGGGTCGGGCCGGCTACGACACTGCGGGCACCGTCGTCGTCCAGGCCCCCGAGCACGAGACCGAGAACCTCAAGCTCATCGAGAAGGCCGGCGACGACCCGAAGAAGCGCCGGAAGATCATCCGGAAGAAGGCGCCGGAGGGGTTCGTGTCCTGGGGGGAGCCGAGCTTCCAGCGTCTCGTCGCGGCCGAGCCTGAGACACTGACCAGCCACATGCAGCTCACCCACGCGATGATGCTCAGCGTCATCGCACGCGGCGGTGACAGTTTCGGCACCATCCGCTCCCTCGTCTTCGACAACCACGAGCCTCGGGCGAGACGCTTCGCCCTGGCCAGGCGCGCGCTCGAGATCTACCGCACCCTCCGCACGGCAGGCGTCATCACCCAGACGATCGACCCCGAGACGGGTGAGGTCGTCATCGGCCTCACGGTCGAGCTGCAGCCGAACTTCGCGCTCAACGCTCCGCTGTCGCCGTTCGCCCTCGCCGCGTTCGAGCTCTTGGACCCCGCGGAGCCCGGCTTCGCCCTCGACGTCATCTCGGTCGTCGAGTCGACGCTCGACGATCCGCGCCAGATCGTCATGGCCCAGCAGCACCTCGCCAGGGGCGAGGCCGTGCAGGCGATGAAGGCCGAGGGGATCGAATACGACCAGCGCATGGAGCTCCTCGAGGCGGTCACCCATCCGAGGCCGCTGGCGGAACTCCTCGAGGCGGCGTTCACGAGCTACACCGCTGCGCAGCCGTGGGCACTCGACCTCGAGCTCCGCCCGAAGGCGGTCGTGCGCGACTTCATCGAGCGTGCACTGAACTTCAGCGAGTTCGTCTCGTTCTACAGTCTCTCGAGGTCCGAGGGACTCGTCCTGCGGTACCTCTCCGACGCCTTCCGTGCGATCCGGCAGAGCGTGCCGGACGAGTTCAAGGACGAGGAGCTCCAGGACCTCATCGAGTGGCTCGGCGAACTCGTCCGACAGGTCGACTCGAGTCTGCTCGACGAGTGGGAGGAACTGTCCCACCCGGACCCCGAACGCCATGCGGAGGCGAGTCGGTCACTCCCGCCCACGCCACGGAGTGTCCTCGCCAACCGCCGGGCGTTCACCGTCCTCGTCCGGAACGAACTCTTCCGCCGGGTCCAGCTCGCGTCGCTGGAGCACTACGACGCGCTCGGCGAGCTCGACGCGTCGGCCGGATTCGACGCCGACACCTGGGCCGATGCCATGGATCCGTACTTCGAGGAGCACGGTGAACTCCCGACCGGTGCTGCAGCACGGAGCCCGGAGCTGCTGGTCGTCGACGACGAGGACGAGCGCCCCGTCGGCGACGCGGGTGGTGTCTGGCGGGTGCGTCAGGTGTTCGCCGATCCGGCCGGCGACCATGACTGGGGGATCAGCGCCGTCATCGATCTCGACGCCTCCGACGAGACCGGGACCGCGGTCGTCCGCGTGACCGCGGTCGGGATGCTCTGAGTCGTCAGCAGGCGCAGTGAGTCGTCGGCAGGCCCGCTGACCCGTCAGCGGAAGTGCGTCTGAGCCGTCAGCGGGAGACGCTGAGGGATGCCGACTCCTCGACGCGTGACGCGGTCCGGACCGGGATCCGCTGCTGCAGCACGACCCAGGTCATCGCGGCGACGAGCAGTCCGGCGAGCACCATGTGCAGCCCGACGAGCACCTCGGGGAGTCCGAGGCGGGCCTGGGTGAGCCCCACGATGATCTGCACCACTTCGACCGCGAGTAGCGTGGAGACCGCGGTGCGCACCCCGCGCGACCCGCGGCGGGCACCGAGCGCGATCGCGCCGACGAGCAGCACGATGGTGCCGGCGAGCGTCGCGTAGGCGGGCCAGCTGTGCAGGTGCTGGAGGAACTCGGGGTCGAACCCGTTGCGCGGCGCCGGCACCTCCTTCGAGTTGTCGCCGGCGTGCGGGCCCGAGCCCGTCGTCAGGATGCCGAACACGACGGTGACGGCGACGAAGAGGCTCGTCAGGTGGACGACGCCGAGGTACCAGCCGGGCATGACCTTCACCGCACCGCGAGGGCCTCGGTAGACCCGATGGACGAGCATCGTCGCGAGGGCGACCAGGACGATCGAGATGACGAAGTGCAGCCCGACCACGTACGGGTTCAGCCCGGTGAGGACGGTGATGCCGCCGAGGACTGCCTGCGCGGGGATCGACAGGCCCTGGAGCAGGGTCAGTCGGAAGAGGTCGGGGCGCTGCCGACGCATGCGGATCACCGCGAGGAACGCGGCGATCACGATGGCCGCGAGGACGAAGGTCAGAAGGCGGTTGCCGAACTCGATGAAGCCGTGGATGCCCATCTCCGGCGTGTTGACGAAGGAGTCGTCCGTGCAGCGCGGCCACGTCGGGCATCCGAGCCCGGAGGCCGTCAGGCGGACGGCGCCCCCGGTCCCGATGAGGACGAGCTGGAAGGCGAACGAGAGCCAGGCGACGACCCGTACGCGCTTGTCGATCGTCGTCGGCAACCACTGCCAGAACCGGGTGGCCCGCACCCGGTCGGGAAGGGACGGTGCCGGCGTCGGTCGACCGGCGGTCTTGGAGTGGTGTGACACGGGTCGATCCTTCGGTTCGCGGTGGCCACGGCTGCGGTATCCACCGTCCTCACCCACAACCCACAGGAAGCTGTAGGATTATGAGGTTCACGGTGCGCGCGAGAAGCGCCATGGTTCATGAACATTGTAGGTTCGCGAAGAAGCCGCCCGCACATCCCCTCCCCAATCCGCTCCGATCAGGCGCGTGCCATGGGAGGGAATGACGACCTCCAGCCGGTGGTTGTCTCCAGGGAGGAAAGAGGGACACATGTCAGACATCCTGATCGATCGCCCGGAGCTCGCCGGACTCGGCCAATACGAGTTCGGATGGCACGACGGCGACGTCGCCGGCGCTTCAGCGCGCCGCGGCATCTCCACGGAGGTCGTGGCCGACATCTCCGCACTGAAGAGCGAACCGGACTGGATGCTGCAGCGCCGCCTCAAGGCCCTGCAGCTGTTCGAGCGCAAGCCCATGCCGACGTGGGGCGCCGACCTCTCCGAGATCGACTTCGAGAACATCAAGTACTTCGTCCGGTCCACCGAGAAGCAGGCTCAGACCTGGGAGGACCTGCCGGACGACATCAAGAACACCTACGAGAAGCTCGGCATCCCCGAGGCGGAGCGCCAGCGCCTCGTCTCCGGCGTCGCCGCGCAGTACGAGTCCGAGGTGGTCTACCACCAGATCAACGAGGAGCTCGAGGCGCAGGGTGTCATCTTCATGGACACCGACACGGCGTTGCGTGAGCACCCCGAGTTCTTCGAGGAGTACTTCGGCACGGTCATCCCGTCCGGCGACAACAAGTTCGCCGCGCTGAACACCGCCGTGTGGTCGGGTGGCTCCTTCGTCTACGTGCCGCCCGGCGTGCACGTCGAGATCCCGCTGCAGGCCTACTTCCGGATCAACACCGAGAACATGGGTCAGTTCGAGCGCACGCTGATCATCGCCGACGAGGGCAGCTACGTGCACTACATCGAGGGTTGCACCGCGCCGATCTACAAGTCGGACTCGCTGCACTCCGCGGTCGTCGAGATCATCGTCAAGAAGAACGCCCGCGTCCGCTACACGACGATCCAGAACTGGTCGAACAACGTCTACAACCTGGTCACGAAGCGCGCCACGGCCGCCGAAGGCGCGACCATGGAGTGGATCGACGGCAACATCGGATCCAAGGTCACGATGAAGTACCCGTCCATCTACCTCATGGGCGAGCACGCCAAGGGCGAGACCCTGTCCGTCGCGTTCGCCGGTCCCGGCCAGCACCAGGACGCCGGCGCGAAGATGATCCACATGGCTCCGTACACGCAGTCGTCCATCGTCTCCAAGTCGATCGCCCGAGGCGGCGGACGCGCGGGATACCGCGGCGAGGTCCGGGTGGACGCCAACGCCCATCACTCGGCCAACACCGTGCGCTGCGACGCGCTCCTGGTCGACACCATCTCCCGCAGCGACACGTACCCGGCGATCGACATCCGTGTGGACGACGTCCAGCTCGGACACGAGGCGACGGTGTCCAAGGTCAGCGAGGAGCAGCTCTTCTACCTCATGAGCCGCGGCATGCCGGAAGACGAGGCCATGGCGATGATCGTCCGCGGCTTCATCGAGCCGATCGCCCGCGAACTGCCCATGGAGTACGCACTCGAACTCAACAAGCTCATCGAGATGGGCATGGAAGGATCCGTCGGTTAATGACGACTGCAGCACCGACTCAGACCGAAGGACAGCACGGCATCACGGCACACAGCGACGGCGCAGGACGCGTCATCCCGGTGCAGACCCGATCGGAGCGCTTCAGCTCCTATGATGTCGCCGACTTCCCAGCGGTGACGGGACGCGAGGCGGTCTGGAAGCTCAGCCCGGTCGCGCAGTTCACCGACCTCACCGCGGGGGAGCTCGACGGCTCGCCCACCCCGATCACGCACGACGACGTCGACGGCTTCAGCGTCGAGTGGATCAGTCGCGACGACGCCCGCGTCGGCTCCGCCGGCGTGCCGGAGGAGCGCGCCTCCGCGAACGCCTGGTCGAGCTTCGACCAGGCGCTGGCGATCTCGGTCACGGGCGAGGAGTCCAAGACCCTGCGCCTCGAGCGGAGCGGGCTCGGCGACGGCGCCCGCGCTGCGCACACCGTCATCACCGCCGCACCGTTCAGCCGCGGCCTCATCATCATCGAGAACGCGGGCGACGCCCGCCTCACCGAGAACGTCGAGATCGTCGTCGGCGAGCAGGCCGACGTGACCGTCGTGACCGTGCAGTGGTGGGACGACGCAGCCGTGCACCTCGCCAGCCACTTCGCGTCCATCGGTCGCGACGCCCACCTCAAGCACGTCGTGGTGTCGCTCGGCGGCAAGGTCGTCCGGGTGAACCCGACCCTGCACCTCGCCGGTCAGGGCTCGGACCTCGACTCGCTCGGCGTGTACTTCTCCGACGCGGGTCAGCACCTCGAGCAGCAGGTCTACATGCACCACGACGCACCGAACACCCGCGGGCGCGTGACCTACAAGGGCGCACTGCAGGGCGAGGGTGCGCGGTCCGTGTGGATCGGCGACGTCCTCATCAGCAACCGTGCCGTCGGCACCGACAGCTACGAGCAGAACCGCAACCTGGTTCTCTCCGACGGCACCCGTGCCGACTCCGTTCCGAACCTCGAGATCGAGACCGGCGACATCGCCGGTGCCGGTCACGCGAGCGCGACCGGACGCTTCGACGACGAGCAGCTCTTCTACCTGCAGGCTCGAGGCATCCCTGAGGACGAGGCACGACGACTCGTCGTCCGCGGCTTCCTCGTGGAGATCATCCAGCAGATCGGCGACACCGAGCTGCAGGAGCGCCTCTCGGCGGCCATCGAGGCCGAACTGCTCGGCGCCGACGGACAGGGCACCGGCGGAGCGCAGCACTGATGGCGACGAAGGTGTGCTCGTTCGACGAGCTCGCCGTCAACCAGGCCAAGCGGGTCGTGGTGGACGGCGTGCCGATCGCCCTCGTGCGCGACGCATCGGACGAACTGTTCGCGATCGGCGACGTCTGCACCCACGGCGACATCTCGCTGTCCGAAGGCTTCGTCGAGGACGGCAACCTCGAATGCTGGGCACACGGCTCGCAGTTCTCGCTCACGACGGGCAAGCCGCTCACCCTTCCGGCCTACGAGCCGGTCCCCGTCTACACCGTCGAGCTCATCGACGGCGACATCTACATCGACCCGACCGCAACGAAAGAGATCTAGCACCATGTCAGTCCTCGAAATCCGCGACCTGCACGTCAGCGTCGAAACCGAACAGGGCACCAAGCCGATCCTGCGTGGCGTCGACCTCACCATCCGGAAGGGCGAGACCCACGCGATCATGGGTCCGAACGGTTCGGGTAAGTCCACGCTCGCGTACACGATCGCCGGCCACCCGAAGTACACCGTCGACAGCGGATCCATCACGCTGGACGGCGAGGACGTCCTCGCGATGAGCGTCGACGAGCGCGCCCGTGCCGGACTCTTCCTCGCGATGCAGTACCCCGTCGAGATCCCCGGTGTCACGGTCACGAACTTCCTTCGCACGGCGAAGACCGCGGTCGACGGCGAGGCGCCCGCGATCCGCGGCTGGATCAAGGACGTCCGCGAGTCGATGAAGAACCTGCGCATGGAGCCTGCCTTCGCCGAGCGCAACGTCAACGAGGGCTTCTCCGGTGGCGAGAAGAAGCGTCACGAGATCCTCCAGCTCGAGCTGCTGAAGCCGCAGTTCGCAGTCCTCGACGAGACCGACTCCGGCCTCGACGTCGACGCCCTCAAGATCGTGTCCGAGGGCGTCAACCGCGCCAAGGAGAACACGGGCCTCGGCGTCCTGCTGATCACGCACTACACGCGCATCCTGCGCTACATCAAGCCGGACTTCGTGCACGTCTTCGTCGCCGGCAAGATCGCCGAGCAGGGCGGTCCCGAGCTCGCCGACCGACTCGAGAACGAAGGCTACGACCGTTTCCTCGTCGATGCCGTCGTCGCCCCGGAAGGTGCCTGAAGCCGCGCGAGCGGTCTAAGATAACGACATGGTAACAACGCTCAGTCCGCAACGATTCGACGAGGTCGAAGAGGCGCTCAAGGACGTCATGGACCCCGAGCTCGGGGTGAACGTGGTCGACCTCGGTCTCATCTACGACCTGGGTTGGGATGACGAGAACGACGCGCTCATCATCCACATGACCCTGACCTCCGCCGGATGTCCGCTCACGGACGTCCTCGAGGAGCAGACGGGTCAAGCGCTCGACGGCATCGTCGACGCCTTCCGCATCAACTGGGTGTGGATGCCGCCGTGGGGCCCGGAGCGCATCACGGACGACGGGCGCGACATGATGCGTGCCCTCGGCTTCTCGATCTGATCGAACCTCCACGACGACGGACGGCTGCATTGCAGCCGTCCGTCGTCCTGTTCCCGGCAGCGTCGTCCGGCTGATCCCGGATAGGGTCGAGGCATGACCGAGATCGTGTCCGCAGACCCCCTCGACGTCCTGCGCAGCCGGACGAGCGAGAAGTGGTCCGAGTACCCCGACGACGTCTTGCCCATGTTCGTCGCCGAGATGGACGTCCCCCTGGCACCCGTGGTCCGCGATGCCCTGCACGCGGCGATCGACCGCGGTGACGCCGGGTATGTCGCGAGCCGCACGCGGCTCCCGCAGGTGTTCGCCGACTTCGCAGCGCGACGTTGGGGATGGGTCGTGGATCCCGGCTCCGTGTTCACCACCGCCGACGTCAGCATGGGCATCGTCGAGATCCTGCGTCGCGTCATCTCGCCCGGCGAGGGCGTCGTGATCACCTCGCCGGTCTACCCGCCGTTCTTCGACCTCGTCATCGAGGCCGGGGGAGTCGTGGTGGACGTCCCCTTGCTCGGGTCCAGCCGCGCCGACGATCCCGCCGGAGGCTGGCGGCTCGACCTGGACGGTCTCGAAGCCGCCTTCCGCAACGGCGCGAAGGCGTTCCTGCTCTGCAACCCGCACAACCCGATCGGTCGGCCGCACACGGTCGACGAACTCCGCTCGGTCGCCGCGCTGGCCGCGCGGTACGGGGTCACGGTCGTGAGCGATGAGATCCACGCTCCGCTCACCCAGCCGGGCGAGCGGTTCGTCCCCTATCTCAGCGTGTCCGACGAGGCCGCCGAACACGGGTACGCCGTCCTGTCGGCGAGCAAGGCCTGGAACCTCGCCGGCCTGAAGTGCGCGGTGATGGTCACCGCCGGCCCGGGGCCGCGGAGCGTGGTCGCGGGGATGCCGGTCGAGGTGTTCTGGCGGACGGGTCAGTTCGGTGTGCTGGCTTCGGTCGCCGCCTTCGAGGCCGGAGAGCCCTGGTTGGACGGGCTCCTCGGGTTGCTCGACGGCAACCGGCGGCTGCTCGGTGAGCTGCTGGGCACCGAGTTGCCAGAGGTCGGCTACCGTCCGCCTGCCGCCGGGTACCTCGCCTGGCTGGACTGCACCGCGCTCGGTTGGACCGAACCCCCGGCGCGGCGCATCCTGCGCGAGGCGCGCGTGGCCCTGCAGGAGGGAGCCCCGTTCGGGCCCGGAGGCGTCGGCCACGCACGACTCAACCTGGCCTGCTCACCCGAGCTCCTCACCGAGGCGATCGGACGGATCTCCGCCCTGCGTTGACGCCCGTCCGGCCGCGCCGGAACCCTGCCGGAACGGCCGCGGTGCTGAGCATCGGATTCACGATTTATACTGGGAGGCTGACCCCCACCCTCCGCGTTGTCGAAACGCACCCGAAGAAATGGACTATGCCTGTGCTGAGTGTGCACGACCTCGAGATCCGCGTGGGGGCACGCGTGCTCATGGAGCACGTGAACTTCCGCGTGTCCGCCGGCGACAAGATCGGCCTCGTCGGCCGTAACGGTGCCGGGAAGACGACCCTGACCAAGACGCTGGCTGGGGAGACCCTCCCGACGAACGGCAAGATCGATCGCGGTGGCGAGATCGGTTACCTGCCGCAGGACCCGCGCTCCGGTAACCCGGAGGACCTCGCCCGCACCCGCATCCTCGATGCGCGCGGTCTCGGCCAGCTCGCGCTCGGCATGCAGGGGTCCAGCATGGCCATGGCGAGCGACGACCCGAAGGTGGCGGAAGCCGCCATGAAGAAGTACGGCAACCTCACCGACCGGTTCAACGCGCTCGGCGGGTACGCCGCAGAGGCCGAGGCGGCCTCGATCGCATCGAACCTGAACCTGCCCGACCGCATCCTCGATCAGCAGCTGAAGACGCTCTCGGGTGGACAGCGTCGCCGCATCGAACTCGCGCGCATCCTCTTCTCCGACGCCGAGACGCTCATCCTCGACGAGCCGACCAACCACCTCGACGCCGACTCCGTCGTCTGGCTGCGTGAGTTCCTCAAGCAGTACAAGGGCGGGTTCATCGTGATCTCGCACGACATCGAGCTCGTCGGCGAGACCGTCAACCGGGTCTTCTACCTCGATGCGAACCGCACCGTCATCGACATCTACAACATGAACTGGAAGAACTACCAGCGTCAGCGCGAAGCCGACGAGGAGCGCCGGAAGAAGGAGCGCACCAACGTCGAGAAGAAGGCGACGGCGCTCCAGCTCCAGGCGGCCAAGTTCGGTGCGAAGGCCAGCAAGGCGGCCGCAGCCCACCAGATGGTGGCTCGCGCCGAGCGGATGCTCTCCGGGCTCGAAGAGGTCCGCGCGCAAGACCGCGTGGCCAAGCTGCGGTTCCCGACCCCGGCGCCCTGTGGCCGGACGCCGCTCATGGCGAGCAACCTGTCGAAGAGCTACGGCTCGCTCGAGATCTTCACGGCCGTCGACCTCGCGATCGACCGTGGCTCGAAGGTCGTCATCCTCGGATTCAACGGTGCGGGCAAGACGACCCTGCTGCGGATCCTCGCCGGAGTGGACCAGCCCGACACCGGGCAGCTCGAGCCCGGGCACGGCCTGCGGATCGGCTACTACGCGCAGGAGCACGAGACGATCGACGTGAAGCGCAGCGTGCTCGAGAACATGGTCTCCTCGTCGCCGAACATCACCGAGATGGAAGCGCGCAAGGTCCTCGGCTCGTTCCTGTTCACCGGCGACGACTCCAACAAGCTCGCGGGCGTGCTGTCCGGTGGCGAGAAGACGAGACTCGCTCTCGCGATGATCGTCGTCTCGGGCGCGAACATGCTCCTTCTGGACGAACCGACCAACAACCTCGACCCGGCCAGCCGGCTGGAGATCCTCGACGCGCTCGCCCACTACGAGGGTGCCGTCGTGCTCGTGAGTCACGATGAGGGCGCCGTCGAGGCGCTCAACCCCGAGCGGGTGCTCATCCTGCCCGACGGCGTCGAGGACCACTGGAACAAGGACTACCAGGACCTCGTCAGCCTGGCCTAGCGCCAGCGGGCCGGCCCGCTGGCCCATGAGCATCACGGGCCGGGTATGCCCCGTCCGTCGACGGCTCGGGGCAGTCGGGTCAGCGACTCGCTTCGAGGATCTCATCCTCGATGTCGGCGTCGGACCGTGCCTTCGCGGCGAGCCGTTCGGCGCGCGCAGCCGCACGCCGTTGCTCCTTCGGGTCGTCGGAGTTCAGGATGCGGTACTCCTGACGGATGGCATAGGCGAGGAAGATGAAGCCCATCAGCGCGAAGACCACCCATTGCAGCGCGTACGAGAGGTGCATCCCCTCGTTCGGCTCGGGCTTGATCGGACCAAGCGGTGCCGCCTCGGCAGGCGCCGGGCTCTCCGAGAGGAGCATGCCGTACGCACCGGAGTAGAGCGTCTCGCCGCGGAGTTCGGCGATCTGCGGGAGGTTGATCGTGGCCACCTGGCCGTCGGCGGCCCCGCGGCCCGGGAGCGTCGGTTCGCCGGGTCGGATGCGGACGACGACCGAGACCTCACCGCTCGGAGGCGCCGGGATCGATTCGGGTGCTTCGAGTGAATCGTTCGCAGCGACCCAGCCACGGTCGACGATGAACACGTCTCCGTTGGCAAGTCGGAGCGGCGTGAGGACGTTGAAGCCCGCCTGGTTGTTCCGGGGACGGTTCCGCACCAGCAGCTGTTCGTCAGGCAGGTAGGTACCGCTCATCGACACCGGGTGCCATTCGTCGGCCACGCTGAAGGAGTCGAGCGACGGCAGCGCTTCGTCGAGCGGGATCGGGGTCGCGTCCCAGTTGGTCTCGATGCGCTGGACCTCCTCCTCCTTCTCGCTCGCCCGGGCGAGCTGCCAGTTGGAGAGGAGGACGCACACGATCGCGAACACGATCGCCACGCCGAGGTAGCCGAGCCAACGGCGGCTGAAGGCGAACCGCCACCCCGCGCTCATGAGCCGACCGCCGACGCCAGCGGACGCCGCTCGAGCGGGAAGGAGCGGGCTTCGAGGAAGGCCTCCAAGAAGTCGACGTGTTCGTCGCAGGCGGTCCAGACCTTCACGCGGTCCTCCGCGTGGATCTTCGGATTGCGCCACTCGATCCGCCAGCTCGCCGCCGCGCGGCAGCCGGCCCGGGAGCAGATCACGCCGTCGGGCTCGGCACCGAACCCGATCATGCCTGGTCGGCCGGACGAGGCGGAACCGAGTCGTCGACGATGGTCGGCCGCTGGGACACGACGACACCGGTGGGGCGCTCGATGGCCCCCTGCGACGGCAGCGACCCGGCGTTCGCGATGATCACGGCGACGTACGGCAGGAAGATGGCGCCGGCTGCCACCGCGAACATCCAGCCGCCCTGGACGAACGGGAGCGCAGCGAGGCAAAGCAACCGGACACCCATGGTGATCGAGTACTTGATGAGCCGCTGCCGGCGCTCCTGTTCGGGAGCCGGTGGGAGGGAGGTGATGCTCTGCTGCTTCATGCCATGACCAGCCTACGCGCTCGGCGGGTGGGCGAAGCCCCCAAATCACCGGGAGAAAGGGAGTACCCCCATATGCTGGTACGGGTCCGCGGCCGGAACGCCGCGCGCCCCGACGGCCGCCGCACGAGTCGGCCGGTATCGCCGCAGGAGAGGAATCGACCATGACCGCACCACGCACCGTACTCGTCACCGGAGGCAACCGGGGGATCGGCTTCGCCATCGCCGAGGAGTTCGTCGCGCAGGGTCACCGCGTCGCCGTCACCGCACGATCCGGCGAGGGCCCCGCCGGCACGTTGACGGTCCGCGCGGACGTCACCGACGCCGCCTCCGTCGACGCGGCGTTCACCGAGATCGAGTCGGAGCTCGGGCCGGTCGAGGTGCTCGTCGCGAACGCGGGCATCACGAAGGACACCCTGCTCATGCGGATGAGCGAGGACGACTTCGACCAGGTGGTCGACACGAACCTCGGCGGCTCCTTCCGCGTCGTCAAGCGCGCGTCCAAGGGCATGCTCAAGGCACGCTTCGGGCGCATCGTGCTCATCTCCAGCGTCGTGGGTCTCTACGGGTCCGCCGGACAGGTCAACTACGCGGCCTCGAAGAGCGGGCTCATCGGCATGGCACGATCCATCACCCGCGAGCTCGGTGCACGCGGGATCACGGCGAACGTGATCGCCCCGGGGTTCATCGAGACCGACATGACCGCCGAACTGCCCGCCGAGACCCAGGCCGAGTACAAGAAGAGCATCCCGGCAGCGCGTTTCGCGAGTGCGAACGAGGTCGCGAAGGTCGTCACGTGGATCGCCGGTGACGACGCGGGCTACATCTCCGGCGCCGTGATCCCGGTCGACGGCGGCCTCGGCATGGGTCACTGACCCGGGCAGCACCGCACCGAGCAGAACCCGACCTCGGGCGCTGACACCGACGCGCGGATCAGAGCCCGAGGAGCGGGAGGACGCCGGCGAGGTCGACCCGCCCGGCGACGAGGTCGGCATGGCGGCGGACGATCGGCTTCGCGTTGAACGCGACCGAGAGCCCGGCGACGGCCATCATCTCGAGGTCGTTGGCTCCGTCGCCGATCGCGATCGTCCGTGCCAACGGCACGCCGTCCTCATCGGCCCACTCCTGCAGTGCGGCCGCCTTCGCCGCCGCGTCGATGATGGGACCGCTGAGGCCTCCCGTCAACCGACCGTCGGCGGTCTCGAGGCGGTTCGCCCGCACATGGTCGAGGCCGAGTGCCTCGGCGAGCGGGTCGAGCAGTTCATGGAACCCGCCCGACACAACACCGATCCGCGACCCGTGCGCATGCAGCCGGCCGATCAGCGTCTCCAGGCCGGCCGTCGTCCGGATCCGTTCGGCGATCACCGGGATCCGGTCGACGGGCAGGCCCGCGAGCGTCGCGACCCGGGCCCGGAGGCTGTCGGCGAAGTCGAGGTCACCGCGCATGGCGCGCTCGGTGATGGCGGCGACCTCGGGGAGGCTGCCGACCTCCTCGGCGAGCAGCTCGATCACCTCGTTCTCGATGAGTGTCGAGTCGGCGTCGAGGACCGCGAGGAACCGGACGCCTCGTCCGGCCTGTGGGGGGAGTGCTGCCTCGGGATCCGCCACTGCCGAACGCTCGGTACTCATGGAACGACGCGTACTCCCTTGCCAACCACGGTGAGACCGGATTCGGTGACCGTGAAGCCGCGAGCGCGGTCACGGTCGTGGTCGACACCGACGCTCGCGCCGGAGGTGACCACCACATCCTTGTCCAGGATAGCCCGCTTGACGACGGCGTCCGGTTCGATGTGGACCTTGTCGAACACGACTGAGTCGGAGACGTGGGCGCCGGATTCCACGAGCGCCCACGGCCCGAGGACACTGCGCTCGATGTGGGCACCGGACAGCAGCGAACCGAGCGAGACGATCGAGTCGATGGTCTGGCCGAGATTGCCCTTCGCGTCCCGCACGAACTTCGCCGGCGGCGAGTTCAGCTGCGAACTGAAGATCGGCCAGTCGCGGTTGTACAGGTTGAAGATCGGGAGCGTCGAGATGAGGTCCTGGTGGGCCTCGTAGAACGACTCGATCGTCCCCACGTCGCGCCAGTAGTAGCGATCGCGATCCGTCGATCCGGGTACATCGTTCCGCTGGAGGTCGTAGACGCCGGCCTCGCCGCGATCGACGAAGTACGGGACGATGTCGCCACCCATGTCGTGGTTCGAGCTCGTCACCTCGCCGTCGTCGATGACCGCCTGCATGAGGGCGTCGGCGTCGAAGACGTAGTTGCCCATCGAGGCGAGCACTTCACCGGGGGAGTCGGGCAGGCCCGGCGCGTCGAGCGGCTTCTCGAGGAAGCGGGCGATGGTCGTCGGGTCGTCTGCGTCGACGTCGATGACGCCGAACTGGTCGGCGAGGGAGATGGGCTGACGGATCGCGGCGACCGTCGCCTTCTTGCCCGAGGCGATGTGCGCCTCGATCATCTGCGCGAAGTCCATGCGGTAGACGTGGTCGGCGCCGACGACCACGACGATGTCGGGCTTCTCGTCGCGGATCAGGTTGAGGCTCTGCAGGATCGCGTCGGCGGATCCGCTGAACCAGCGCTTCCCGAGCCGCTGCTGCGCCGGCACGGACGCGACATAGGAGTCGAGCAGGCCGGACAACCGCCAGGTCTGCGAGACGTGGCGGTCGAGGCTGTGGGACTTGTACTGGGTGAGGACGACGATCTGGGTGAGTCCGGAGTTGATGAGGTTCGACAGCGCGAAATCGATCAGGCGGTACTGCCCGCCGAACGGTACGGCCGGTTTCGCGCGGTCTGCGGTCAGCGGCATCAACCGCTTCCCTTCCCCACCAGCGAGGACGATTCCGAAGATCTTCTTTGAGGCGGCCATGGCTTCACAATAGATGCCGGACGAGACCTGTACTAGCGTCTAGACATGCGAGTTGATCTTGTGACAAAGGAGTACCCGCCGGAGATCTACGGCGGCGCAGGCGTCCACGTGTCGGAGCTGGTGAAATCCCTCCGCAGCGACATCGACGTGACCGTGCGCTGCTTCGGCGCGCCACGCGACGAGGCCGACACCGTCGCGTACGGTGTCCCGGCCGAGCTCCAGGGGGCGAACGGCGCCCTCACGACCCTCGGGACGGACCTCATGATCGCCCAGGACGTCGCCGGGGCCGACCTCGTGCACTCGCACACCTGGTACGCGAACGGTGCCGGTCACCTCGCGTCGCTGCTGCATGGCATCCCGCACGTCGTGACCGCGCACAGTCTGGAGCCGCTCCGCCCGTGGAAGGCCGAGCAGCTCGGCGGTGGGTACCGCGTGTCCAGCTGGATCGAGCAGTCCGCCTACGAAGGCGCCGCGGCCGTCGTGGCGGTCAGCGACGGCATGCGTCGCGACATCCTGCGGTCGTACCCGAGCCTCGACCCGGCCAAGGTGCAGGTCATCTACAACGGCATCGACCTGACCGACTGGCAGCCACGCGTGGACGACGAGCTGCTGCGGTCCCTCGGCATCGACCCGTCCCGTCCCTCCGTCGTCTTCGTCGGTCGGATCACCCGTCAGAAGGGGTTGCCGTACCTGCTCCGCGCGGCCCGATTGCTGCCGCCCGACGTGCAGCTCATCCTGTGTGCCGGCGCTCCCGACACCCCGGAGATCCTCGCCGAGGTCAAGGCGCTCGTCGAGGAGCTGCAGCGCGAGCGCACCGGGGTCGTGTGGATCGAACGACTGCTCCCGCGTCACGAGCTGTGCACCGTCCTCACCGCCGCCACGACCTTCGTGTGCCCGTCGATCTACGAGCCGCTCGGCATCGTCAACCTCGAGGCGATGGCCTGCGGTGCCGCCGTGGTCGGGACGGGGACCGGCGGCATCCCGGAGGTCGTGCAGGACGGCGTGACCGGCAGGATCGTCCCGCTCGCGCAGGCGTCCGACGGCACCGGCACCCCGCTCGACCCGGAGCGTTTCGTCGCCGACCTCGCCGCCACCCTCACCGAGGTCGTCCAGGATCCCGCCCAGGCGAGGGCCTACGGGGCCGCTGGTCGCCGACGCGCGGAGTCCGACTTCAGCTGGTCGCGCATCGCCACCCAGACGGCGGAGCTGTACCGCAGCCTGGTCTGAACCACCTGCGGGCACCTCGGAGGACGGCGACGCGCGACGAGTCTTGGCGGATAGGCTAGGACCATGCCGAGCGTGTTGCAGTTCTCCGATGTGTCCGTCGTCCGCAATCTCAACCCCATCCTCGATGGCGTCGACTGGACGGTGACGGGCGACCAGCGATGGATCGTCCTCGGCCCGAACGGCGCCGGCAAGACGACGCTCCTGCAGCTCGCGGCGACGCTCATCCACCCCTCGAAGGGCACGGTCTCCGTGCTCGACGAGACGCTCGGCCGGGTCGACGTCTTCGAACTGCGCCCACGCATCGGCTTCGCGTCCTCCGCCCTCGCGAAGCGGGTGCCGCCGGAGGAGACCGTCCTGGACGTCGTGCTCACGGCGGCCTACTCGGTCACCGGGCGCTGGGTCGAGCAGTACGAGGACATCGACGTGAAGCGCGCGTCGCGGGTCCTCGCCGAATGGAAGCTCGACCACCTCGCCGACCGCCGCTTCGGCACTCTGAGCGACGGCGAGCAGAAGCGCGTGCAGATCGCGCGGGCCATCATGACCGACCCCGAACTCCTCCTGCTCGACGAGCCGGCCGCGAGCCTCGACCTCGGCACGCGCGAGGAGCTCGTCGAACTACTCGGCGGCTACGCGAGCGCCGACGACTCGCCGGCGATCATCATGGTGACCCATCACGTCGAGGAGATCCCCGTCGGCTTCACCCACGTCCTGCTCGTTCGCGACGGCGGCATCGTCGCCGCCGGCCCGATCGCCGAGACACTCACGGCCGAGCACCTCAGCGAGACCTTCGACCTCCCGATCGAGCTGAGCGAGGAGGACGGCCGGTTCCACGCCCGCTCCGTCCGCGCCGGACGCTCGGCCGTCGCCCCCTCCTGACGGCCACGCCTCGGCGAGTCGTCCTCGGCTGGCGAGCAGACGCGCGCCGAGTCTGGTAAAGTCGACCTTTGGCTCGCGGAGCCAAGAGCTTTCTGCCTCGTGCCTGGAGTTCCGAGCGCGGGTACTACCCACACCATCCACTCAACAAGGACTGCTGATGAAATCTGACATCCACCCCACGTACGAAGCCGTCGTCTTCCGCGACCTCGCCTCCGGCGCGACGTTCCTCACGCGCTCGACGGTCTCGTCGGGCAAGACGATCGACCTCGACGGCGTCACCTACCCGGTGATCGACGTGGAGATCTCGTCCGAGTCGCACCCGTTCTACACGGGCAAGCAGCGCATCATGGACTCCGCCGGTCGCGTCGAGAAGTTCAACCAGCGCTTCAAGGGCTTCGGCAAGTAGTCCTTCAGCTGGAATACACGAACGCCCCGATCCTCGGATCGGGGCGTTCGTCGTCGTGGCGAGCCGTACAGCTCAGATGCCGATGGGCAGCTGGTCCGCTGGGACGATGATCGGCGCCTCGGGTCGGGCGGCAGGGCGTCCCGTGCGGATGGGCCAAGCACCGTCGGCGACGAACTCGGGATCGCGCACGCGGCGCATGTAGGACTGGAAGCTCTCCGCCTGCTCGAGCGACCAGGTCCGCTGGGCCTCGTGCAACTCGTCGACGCTCGTCGGCAGGGCGTCGGCATGAAGCCGACCGATGGCTTGAGCGACGCGTCCGGCGGCGACGGCGTCCACCCCCGCGTCATGCGCACCCTCGAGCGGAACGCCGTGTAGGGCGGCGACGACCTCGAGCGTCCGCTTGCCGCGCCGGAAGGTGTCGAGCCGCCGGTCGAGGATCAGCGGGTCGACGACGGGGGACGGGTCGGCGATCGACGTCACCCCGTGTCGCTCCGCCTCGAAGTGCAGGAGGGAGAAGTCGTACGGAGCGTTGTAGGCGACCACCGGGGTCCGCGCGGCGAACAGCTCGGTGAGGACGGCGACGATCTCTCCGACGACGGCCGGCGCCGGACGCCCCTCCGCCCGGGCCCGCTCCGTCGTGACGCCGTGGATCTCGGCGGCGCGAGCGGGGATCTCGACCCCGGGATCGGCCATCCACGACCACGAACGTTCGACCGAACCGTCCGCGGTGATGACACCGACGAAGGCGGTCACGATGCGACTCGTCTCCACCTCGATGCCCGTCGTCTCGAGATCGAAGACCGCCAGGCGGTCCGTCCAGTGGGGATTCGCATCGACCGTGTTCACGCCTTCACCCTATGACGCACCTCCGACAGGGTCCTGTGCCACGCCGGGGCGGCACGGTCCGCGTCGTCGGGTGAACGCGGAGCCGGACTGCCTAGACTGAGTGGATGCCCGTCGAATCACCGTACGCCGACCAGCTCGACCGCATCCCCGTCCGGGAGCGCTCGCTCATCGTGGACGGAGCCGAGACCCGGTTCTGGGACTACGGCGACCACGAGGCGTCGACGACGATCGTCATGGTGCACGGGTTCCGGGGTGACCACCACGGCCTCGAACCGGTCGTCGCGCAGCTCTCCGGGTTCCGGATCATCGCTCCGGACCTCCCCGGCTTCGGCAGCTCGGCTCCCTTCCCGGAGGCCACCCACTCCGTCGAGGGGTACGCCGCCTGGCTGGGACGGTTCATCGAGGAACTGCACCTGACCGGCCGTGTCGTCCTGCTCGGGCACTCGTTCGGCTCGATCGTGTCGAGCGCCGCCGTCGCCGGGGGACTCCGACCGGATGACCTCATCCTCGTGAACCCGATCGCCGCCCCGGCGCTCCAGGGTCCTCGAGGTGTCCTGACGAGGCTCGCGGTCTTCTACTACTGGTCGTCCGCGAAGCTCCCGAAACGCCTGGGATTCGCCTTCCTCCGGAACAAGGGTGTCGTGCGCATCATGAGCGTCGCGATGTCGAAGACGAAGGACCCGACGCTCCGTCGGTGGATCCACGCCCAGCACGACCAGTACTTCAGCGCCTTCGCCGACCGGGAGGTCGTCCTCGAGTCGTTCACCGCCTCGGTCAGCCACGACGTCAGCGAGTACGCCGACCGGATCCCGAGCCGCACGCTGCTCATCGCCGCCGAGCGTGACGACATCACGCCCGTGGCCGCGCAGTACGCGCTCGCGAAGCGGTTCGCCGACGCGCAGCTGCACGTCATCCCGGGCGTCGGACACCTCATCCACTACGAGGAGCCGCACGACGCGGCGCAGCGCCTCACCGCGTTCCTCGCGGACGACCGCACCGACGCCTGAGGCGTCAGGCGTCGGTCGCCTCCTGCGAGACGACGCTCGTGAAGGCGGACGGGACCAGGCGAGCGGCGATCCCGGTGAGCGTCTCACTGGCACCAGCGTCGAGCTTCACGTCCGCGCGGCCGTCCGCCTTCGTGACGCCGCGGTTGATGACGACGATCGGCAACCGCTTCCGGCGGGCGAGTTCGAGGAGCCGGATCCCCGAGTTGACCACGAGGGAGGAGCCGGCGATCACGAGTGCGTCGGCGCCGCGCACGAGTGCTGCCGCCTCGGCGTACTTCTCCGTCGGGATGAACTCGCCGAAGAAGACCACGTCCGGCTTCAACATGCCACCGCAGACCGTGCACACGGGGACGACGATCTCGTCCACGCGCCCGACCTCGGCATCGCCGTCCGGGTTGATCGTCACGTCCGTCTCGGTGTCGAGCCACGGGTTCAGGTCCGTCATGCGCTCCGCGATGCTCGACCTGGCGTAACTCTGCCCGCAGGAGAGACAGCTGACGCGGTCCATCGACCCGTGCAGGTCGACGACGCGGCGCGAGCCGGCCCTGACGTGGAGGCCGTCGACGTTCTGCGTGATGACGCCGTCGGCGATGCCTGCCTCCTCGAGGAGCGCGATGGCCCGGTGGCCGGCGTTCGGGCGAGCACCGTCGAACCGCTTCCACCCGAGGTGGCTGCCGGCCCAGTAGCGTTTGCGCGCGGCGTCGTCGTTGGACAGGAACTGGTCGACCGTCATGGGGGTCCGCACCGGAGCACCCTGGCCCCGGTAGTCGGGGATGCCGGAGTCCGTGCTCACGCCGGCCCCGGTGAGGAAGGCGACACGGCGGTCCGCGAGCAGCTCGATCGCCCGTTCGAGCCCGGCCTCGGCCGTCTCGTCAGCGGGATCCCCTGCTGCGATCAGCGTGCTCATGCCTGCTCCGTCCATCCGTCCGCGATGATCGGAGTGCTCCAGGCCATCGCTTCCCCTGAGTCTAAACGGCCTCGTTTTCGATCGTGTTCCCACTCTGGCAAGGTGGAGGTCGAACATCGCGTCGAGAGGACGTCTCCCATGCAGGTCATCAGGATCACCGATCTCGACGACGGACGACTCGACGACTACGCGCGACTGACGGACGTCGCCCTCCGCCGGGTGTCCGAACCCGCGGGTGGCCTGTACATCGCCGAGTCGACGAAGGTCATGGAACGTGCGCTGCGCGCCGGGCACCGACCGCGATCGGTCCTGCTGCAGGAGAAGTGGCTCGAGGACGTCTCGCCACTCCTCGAGGGCCACGACGTCCCGGTCTTCGTCGGCGAGCCCGCACTCCTCGAGCAGCTGACGGGCTTCCACCTGCACCGGGGAGCGCTCGCGGCGATGCACCGCCCACCGCTCGCCGACCCCGCCGAGCTCCTCGCCGACGCCCGCCGGGTGGTCATCCTCGAGGACATCGTCGACCACACCAATGTCGGCGCCATCTTCCGCTCCGTCGCCGGCCTCGGTGCCGACGCGGTCCTGATCACCCCGCGCTGCGCCGACCCGCTGTACCGTCGAAGCGTCCGCGTCAGCATGGGCACGGTCCTGCAGGTGCCGTGGACCCGCCTGCCGGAATGGGACGTCGCTTCCGGCGTCCTGCGGGATGCCGGCTTCGAGACGGCCGCCCTCGCCTTGGCCGACGACGCCGTGGACCTCGACACCTATGCTCGAACCGCGCCGGAACGGCTCGCCATCGTGCTCGGCGCCGAGGGCGACGGTCTGAGCGCCTCGGCCCTCGCCGCCGCCGACACGATCGTGACCATCCCGATGCTCCACGGCGTCGACTCGCTGAACGTCGCGTCGGCCAGTGCCGTCGCCCTCTGGGAGCTCCGGGTCCGCTGACCACGGTCCCACGCTGCTCGAGGACGCCCGGTCGGCGGCACGTCGCGACAGGGTACGCGCAGGAGCGCCGGGTAGCATGACCGGGTGCCACTCACGAGACGACAGATCTACCGCCGCCGCCGTCTCGCCGTCTTCGGCGTCCTCGCCCTCCTCATCGGGCTGTTCGGCTACAGCGCTGGCGCGCTGCTCCGACCGGTGCCGGCCGCGGCCGCGACGCTCGAATCCAGCGACGCCCTCACCACCTCGCTCGTCCAGCAGACCACACCGGTCGCCTGGCCAGGGTTCGGTCGGGGCGCCATCGGTGCCGTCGGGTTCGACGGCGTCCTGAGTTCGAGTGGCGAGCAGACGCCGTTCCCCATCGCGAGCATCACGAAGACGATCACCTCCCTCGTCGTGCTGGAGGCCAAGCCGCTCGCCGCGGGGGATCAGGGCCCGTCCATCACGCTGACCGACGCCGACGTCGGGTTCTACTACGACACCATCGCGGAGAACGGTTCAGCGGCACCCGTCGTCGCCGGGTCGGTGTTCACCCAGCGGCAGATGCTCGAAGCACTGCTCCTCCCGTCGGCGAACAACTACAGCATCTCCCTCGCCGTCTGGGCCTTCGGTTCGGTCGACGCGTACCTCGACGCGGCGCGCGCTTGGCTCGATGCACGTGGGCTGACGGGAACGACCGTCACGAACACGAGCGGGCTGGGCGAGACGAACGTCAGCACCCCGAGCGACCTCGTGACCATCGGCAAGCTCGTGCTCGCCGACCCGGTGCTCTCGTCGATCGTCAAGGAGCCCACCGCGGTGCTGCCCGCCATCGGCGAGGTCGAGAACACGAACGCCCTCCTCGGCCAGTACGGGGTGACCGGCATGAAGACGGGGACCGACGACGCCTCCGGCGCCTGCCTGCTGTTCTCCGCCGACCTCCAGGTGGAGGGGCGGACGGTGACCGTCGTCGGCGTCATCCTCGGCGCCGACGACCACACCGTGCTCAACGAGGCCGTGGTCTCCCTGTTGCAGAGCGTGCCGGCCGGATTCCACCAGGTCCAGCTCGCCACCGCCGGGCAATCGGTCGGCTCGTACTCGACCGCATGGGATCAGGCCGCGAAGGTCGTCGTGGCGTCCGACGCCTCCGTGCTCGTCTGGCAGGACACCCCGATCACGGTCGAGAGCCGCGCCAGAGCCATCGACGCGGGTGCCGCCGGTTCGACGGTCGGGAAGCTCAGCTACACCGTGGGGGCGGGCGCGGAGGGCGGCGCGGCGACGATCGACGTCCCGCTGGCCCTCGACGCGGACGTCGCGCCGGTCACGCCCTGGTGGCGCCTGACCAACCCGTGACCGCAGCAGACGCCGGAGCCCGGGTGATCGGCCGGACGGTCAGACGTCGAGTTCCTGGTCCTGCGCTGCGACCGTGAGGAACGGGCCGGCGAGCGGTCGCTTGGCGGTGATGTGGTCGCCGGACGACTGGTGCCGCACCCGACGGAGCACCCACGGCACGAGGTACTCGCGCGCCCAGGCGAAGTCCTCGGTCCGGGCCTGACGCCAACGCCTGACGGGGAGCGGCTCCGGCTGCAGCGGCTTGAGGTCGTTCTCGACGTTCAGCGCGTGCAGGACGAGGCGGGCGACCTCGTGGTGGCCGAGCGCGTTCAGGTGTAGGCGGTCCGGTGCCCACATCCGCGGATCCTGGATCGCCTGGAGGGCCCACTGGTCGGCGATGATGCAGTCGTGTCGGGCGGCGATGGCCCGCAGGTTCTCGTTGTAGATCGCGACCTTGCCGCGGATGCTCCGGAAGACGGGGGAGAAGCCGACGTCCACGCCGGTGAACAGCACGACCGTCGCTCCGTCGCTCCGGAGTCGGATGATCGCCTGCTCGAGTCGTCTGGCGATGTCGTCGGGGTCGGTGCCGGGCCGGATCACGTCGTTGCCGCCCGCCGAGATCGTGATGAGGTCCGGGTGCAGCTCCAGGGCCGGCTCCACCTGGTCGTCGAGGATCTGCTGAGCGAGCTTGCCGCGCACCGCGAGGTTGGCGTAGGCGAAGTCCGAGTTCTGCGCGGCCAGCACCTCGGCGACGCGATCGGCCCATCCGCGGTGCCCGCCCGGCGCCCCCGGCTCGGGATCGCCGATCCCCTCCGTGAACGAGTCGCCGATGGCGACGTACCGCGACCAGGGATGGTGCTGTTCGGTCATGGGTGGTTCCTCCTGCTGTGCATCCGGAACCTCCAGCGTACGCCCGCCCCTCGGCTGGCGGATCAGTCGCGAGTCGGACATCCGGATGGGTGTCGGGGACGCACACGATGGTCGGCGGTGTCGGTGCGGCCGGGTACAGTGGTCTCCAGTGAACGCGGAAATCTCTTCGACCCAGCACCTGGGCGGGTCCGCAGCCGAACACCTCTCACCGGCCTTCCCGGAACGCGCAGCGTGGGGCACGGCGAGCAAACTTCGAGCCTGGCAGGCCGAGGCGCTCGAGCAGTACTTCACGACCGAACCCCGTGACTTCCTCGCGGCGGCGACACCGGGCGCAGGCAAGACGACGTTCGCGCTGCGGCTCGCCTCCGAACTCCTCCATCGCGGAACGATCGACCGCATCACGGTCGTCGCCCCGACCGATCATCTGAAGCGCCAGTGGGCCGAGGCCGCGAGCCGGGTCGGCATCCGCCTCGACCCGAACTTCGCGAACCGCGATCAGGTCTTCGGCCGCCACTACCACGGTGTCGCGGTCACCTACGCCCAGGTCGCGGCGAACCCGCCCGTGCATCAGCGCACGACCGATTCGGGTCGCACCCTCGTCATCCTCGACGAGGTCCACCACGGCGGCGACGCCCTGAGCTGGGGCGACGGCATCCACGAGGCCTTCTCGCGGGCGACTCGTCGCCTGTCCCTGACCGGGACCCCGTTCCGGTCAGACACGGCACCGATCCCGTTCGTGGTCTACCAGCCGGATCACCAGGGCATCCGGACCTCCGTCACCGACTACAACTACGGGTACGGTCGAGCACTCCAGGACGGGGTCGTCCGTCCGGTGCTCTTCATGGTCTACGCCGGCCACATGCGCTGGCGGACCAAGGCCGGCGACGAGATGGAGGCCCGCCTCGGCGAGGGCAACACGAAGGACATCACCTCCGCGGCCTGGCGCACCGCCCTCGACCCCCAGGGTGACTGGATCCCGGCGGTCCTGAAGTCCGCTGACCTCCGACTGTCCGAGGTCCGTCAAGCGGTCCCCGACGCCGGCGGACTCGTGATCGCCACCGACCAGACGACCGCGCGAGCCTACGCCGCCATCCTGCACGAGCTGACGGGGGAGCAGCCCACGATCGTCCTCTCCGACGAGAAGGAGGCCAGCGACCGGATCGCCGACTTCTCGGGGAACACCAAGCGCTGGATGGTCGCGGTCCGCATGGTGTCGGAAGGCGTGGACGTCCCACGACTCGCCGTCGGCGTCTACGCGACGTCGTCCGCCACGCCGCTGTTCTTCGCGCAGGCGATCGGGCGATTCGTCCGGGCACGTCGACGCGGCGAGATCGCCAGCATCTTCCTCCCGAACGTGCCGAACCTGATGGCCCTCGCTGAGAAACTCGAGCTCGAACGCGACCACGCACTCGACCGCCCGAGCGACCCGGACGCGGAGGGCGACCTCTTCAACCCGGAGGACGCGATGATGGCGGCCGCGGAGCGCGAGGACAAGGCTTCCGACTCACTCCTCGAGGAGTTCACCTGGCAGGCCGTCTCCTCGGACGCGCACTTCGACCGGGTGGTGTTCGACGGCGACGAGTTCGGCGAGCTCGCCCAGCCGGGCACCGAGGAGGAGTTCGACTTCATCGGGTTCCCCGGGCTCCTCGAGCCTGAACAGGTGCACGAGCTGCTCGTGCAGCGCCAGAGCCGCCAGGCCAAGCGCGGGGCGTTCGTCGACAAGAACGCCGCCTCGCCGAGTCCGCAGGCGGACATCCCCGCTCCGCTCTACCGCACCCTCAAGGAGCAGCGCCAGGTGCTCAACACCCTGGTCGGCCTCTACGCCAAGCACACGAAGGAGCCGCACGGACTCGTGCACGCCGAACTGCGACGCGTCTGCGGCGGCCCCGCCGTGGCACAGGCGAGCGTGACGCAGCTGCAGTCGCGCATCGACCTGCTCCGTCGGCGCCTGGGCCACGGGCACTGAGGACAGCGCTTCTTCTCGCGCGCGCGTTCTCCTGCATCGCGGTCAGCCCGCCGGAGCTGCCCTTCGACAGGCTCAGGGACCGGCGTGTTCCGGACGGAGCTCTCCCGGTCACTGAGCTTGTCGAAGTGCCCACGAGGGCCCCTGCTCCGACCACCCTTCGACAGGCTCAGGGACCGGCGGAGGATGCTCAGGGACCGGCGGTGCAGGCTCTGGGACCGGCGGAGGTGCGCCGGATTTCGCTCTGGCCGAAGACGATCTCGGGTGTCGGCGTGTCGTGGAGTCCGGCGGAAAAACAAGAACGGCCGGAGCTTTCGCTCCGGCCGTTCGCCGTCTCAACACGGTGTGCGCGAAGGGGGACTTGAACCCCCACGCCCGTAAGGGCACTAGCACCTCAAGCTAGCGCGTCTGCCATTTCCGCCACCCGCGCGTGTTGTGATCGTGTCCGGCTTTCGCTGGGCACGAGAAGAAACTCTAGCACGGATTTCGACAGCCGTTCACCACCTCGTACCGCCAGAGGATCTTCTCGACGGCTTCCGGCCGTGCGCCGACCGCGCAGAACGGGGGAGAGGTGCAGCGGTCAGGGCCGACGGGTAGCGTGGAACCATGACCTCCGGCTCAGACGCATCCGACCTCACGCTCGACGAGACCACGCGGATCGCGCGGGACCTCATCCGCATGGACACGACGAACTACGGTGAGGGCCGCTCCAACGGCGAGACGGAGGCCGCCGAATATGTCGAGGCGTACCTCCGCGACCTCGGTCTGGAGCCGGAGCTGATCGACGCCGCTCCGGGCCGGACCAGCGTGGTCGCGCGGGTCGCCGGTGCGAACCCCGAGAAGCCGGCGCTCGTCGTACACGGACACCTCGACGTGGTGCCCGCCGACCCTGCGAACTGGTCGGTGGACCCCTTCGGCGGCGAGATCAAGGACGGCCTGCTGTGGGGACGCGGGGCCGTCGACATGAAGAACATGGACGCGATGATCCTCGCGTCGCTCCGCGAGATCCTCGACAGCGGCCGCCGCCCGGAACGCGACCTCGTGATCGCGATGTTCTCGGACGAGGAGAACGGCGGTGTGTTCGGCTCGCACCACCTCGTGACGGAACGACCCGAGCTCTTCGCCGGCGCGACCGAGGCGATCAGCGAGGTCGGCGGGTACTCGATCACGTTCGGCGGACGCCGCTCCTACCTCCTCCAGACCTCGGAGAAGGCCCTCGTCTGGATCAAACTGGTCGCGACCGGACGAGCGGCCCACGGATCCCGCTACGTGCAGGACAACGCCGTCACCCGCCTCGCGGAAGCGGTGGCGGCCATCGGACGCACCGAGTGGCCCGTCCGACTCACCGACACCACCGAGCAGCTGCTCCGTGAGATCGCCACCATCCTCGGCACCACACCCGAACGGCTCGGCCCGGACGAGCTCGCCCTCGCGACGGGTACGGCCTCCGGCTTCATCCAGGCCTCGCTGCGCACGACGAGCAACCCGACCCTGCTGCAGGCCGGCTACAAGCACAACGTGATCCCCGATCGCGCCGAGGCGCTCGTCGACATCCGCACCCTGCCCGGCGAGGAGGACGCCGTGCTCGCGCGCGTCGCGGAGATCGTCGGTGAGGACATCGAGATCATCGTCATGCACCGCGACATCGGCCTCGAGACACCGTTCTCGGGTCCGCTCGTCGACGCGGTCGTCGAGACGCTCGGGCGCCACGACCCCGGCGCCCCGGTGCTCCCGTACATGCTCTCCGGCGGTACCGACAACAAGGCGCTGTCGCTCCTCGGCATCACCGGGTACGGCTTCGCTCCGCTGCGCCTGCCGGAACACCTGGACTTCCCCGCGATGTTCCACGGAGTCGACGAGCGCGTGCCGCTCGACGCGCTAGGGTTTGGCAAGCAGGTCCTCACGGACCTCCTCCTCGACTACTGACTTCCCACGGTCCGTCTTCGCGCCCTCCGAGCCGCGAGACGCTCCAGGAGCCGCCCCGCCGACGACTGCCGGATCCGGCCGAACACCAGCCATCCGGCTGCAGAAAGGTGCCCTGTGGACCTCATCAACGCCATCATCCTCGGACTCGTCCAGGGACTCACCGAGTTCCTCCCGATCTCGTCGAGTGCGCACCTGCGCATCCTCGGCGAGTTCCTCCCGGGGGCGAAGGACCCTGGCGCGGCGTTCACGGCGATCACCCAGATCGGTACCGAGGCCGCCGTCGTGGTGTTCTTCTGGCGCGACATCGTCCGCATCATCTCCTCCTGGTGCAAGGCCCTCGTCGGCAAGATCCCGAGGGATGACGCCGACGCCCGCATGGGGTGGCTGATCATCATCGGCAGCGTCCCCATCGTCGTGCTCGGCCTGTTGTTCCAGGACGAGATCGAGACGACCTTCCGCTCACTGTGGATCGTCGCGATCATGCTCATCGTGTTCGGCATCCTGCTCGGTGTCGCCGACGCCGTCGGAGCGAAGAAGCGACGACTGAAGAGCCTGACCTACGGCGACGGCGCGATCTTCGGAGGCGCCCAGGCCCTCGCCCTCATCCCCGGTGTCTCCCGCTCCGGCGGCACGATCACGGCGGGGCTGTTCATGGGCTACGAGCGCCGTGCTGCGGCGCGGTACGCCTTCCTGCTCGCGATCCCCGCGGTGTTCGGCAGCGGCTTCTACCAGGTCTTCAAGAGCATCGGCGAGCCGAGCCCGTACGGACCGGTCGAGACGCTCGTGGCCACCGTCATCGCCTTCGTCGTCGGCCTCGCGGTCATCGCCTTCTTCATGAGCTACATCTCGAAGCGCAGCTTCCTGCCCTTCGTCGTCTACCGCATCGTGCTCGGCGTCGTCCTGCTGGTGCTGCTCGGCACGGGCGTGATCAACGCGTGAGGGCCTGGTCCGCCCCGGTCGTGCCGAAGCTGCCCGGCTCCGGCACGGCCCCGTGCCTCTGGGACACCCCGAGCGCCGGGCTCATCGAGGCCTCCGCCGAACGCACGGCGCGGTTGTACGTCTGCGGCATCACGCCGTACGACGCGACCCACCTCGGCCACGCGTCGAGCTACCTCGCCTACGACACCCTGCAGCGCGTCTGGCTGGACGCCGGCTACGAGGTGCACTACGCCCAGAACGTCACCGACGTGGACGACCCGCTGCTCGAGCGGGCCACCGCGACCGGCGTCGACTGGGTCGAACTCGCAGCGAGCCAGGTCGAACTCTTCCGAAGCGACATGGAACGCCTCAGCATCCTTCCCCCCGAGGACTACGTCGCGGTCACCGAGGTCATCGGACCGATCGCCGACGCCGTCGCGCTGCTCATCGAGCGCGGTGTCGCCTACACGGTCGACACCCCGGACAGTGCAGCCGGAGACGACGTCTACTTCGACGTGCGCGCCGCGGCCGACGACGTCTGGCACCTCGGCGCGGAGAGCGGGCTCGACGAAGCGACGATGGCCGCGTTCTTCGCCGAGCGCGGGGGAGACCCCGACCGCGCCGGGAAACGCGACGCCTTCGATCCACTGCTCTGGCGGGCGGCGCGCGACGGCGAGCCGAGCTGGGAGTCACCCGTCGGTCAAGGGCGCCCCGGCTGGCACATCGAGTGCTCGGTGATCGCCCTCCAGCACCTCGGATCCGACTTCACGGTCCAGGGTGGCGGCTCCGACCTCGTCTTCCCGCACCACGATCTGAGTGCCGGGCACGCCGCAGCGCTGTCCGGTCGCCCGCTCGCCAAGGTGTTCAGCCACGCCGGCATGGTCGCCTACGAGGGCACCAAGATGTCGAAGTCCCTCGGCAACCTCGTCCTCGTCTCACGCTTGGCCGCCGACGGAGCAGACCCCTCGGCCATCCGGCTCGCGATCCTCGCGAACCACTACCGCAGCGATTGGGAATGGCACGACGAGCACCTCGTCCTGGCCGATCGTCGGCTCGGGACCTGGCGTTCGGCCTTCGCGACGGACAGCGCGGGTGGCACTTCCGCCGTCGAGCTGCTGCAGGCGATGCGGGTCCGCCTGGCGGACGACCTCGACACGCCGGGCGCCATCGCGCTCGTCGACGCCGCAGCGACGACCGGCGTCGACGACGCCGACCTCGCGCGGTCGGCCGTCGACGCGCTCCTCGGCGTGCGCTGAGTAGGACGGCGACTCACCGGAGTCGCGCCGCGGCGATGGGACCGGGTTACTCGCGGTCCTTCCGCCAGGGCTCGTCGCCCTTGCCCTCGTCCCGACGGAGGTACCGCTCGAACTCCTTGGCGATCGCCTCGCCGCTCGCCTCGGGCGACTCGACGGTGTCGCGCGCCTGCTCCAGCTGCTGGATGTAGGCGGCCATGTCCTCGTCTTCGGCGGCGAGCGTGTCGATCCCGCTCTGCCACTCGCCGGACTCCTCGACGAGGGCTCCGCGGGGGATGACGACGTCGATGAGCTCCTCGAGCTTGTCGATCAGCGCCAGGACGGCTTTCGGGGAGGGCGCGCTGTGCACGTAGTGGGGGACCGAGGCCCAGACCGACAGACTCTGGACACCCTGCCGCTCGGCGGCGTCCGCCAGCACACTGAGAATGCCGACCGGCCCCTCGTACGTGCTGCGCTCGAGCTGCAGAGCCTGCCGCAGCTCCGCGTTCTCGCTCGAGGCGAAGACCGAGATGGGCCGCGTGTGCGGGACGTCGGCGAGCATCGCACCGAGCATCACCATGCCGGTGATGCGCTGCTCGGTGATCACGGCGAGGATCTCGTCGACGAACGCCTTCCAGCCGCGCGAGGGCTCGGCACCGAGCAACACGTAGACGTTGTCGCCACCGCCCTCGCTGACCCGGAGCGCAGCGTCCTCCGCCAGCGGGGTCGCGGGCTTCGCCGCTTCGGGGTCGGGCCCAGAGATCGTGGTACCGGGCCAGGTCAGCGAACGCTTGCCGTCCTCGTCGACGCCGACAGTCGGCCGGTTGAACTGGTAGTCGTAGTAGGGCTCCGGGTCGATCTCGAGCAGCGGGCGGAGGGCGAGCGACTCGCGAAGCACGCGCACCGCGCCGCTCGCCGCCTCGCCGGCATCGTTCCAACCCTCGAACGCCACGACGAGCAGGCGACCGCCCAGCGGCTCCTTGGTGTCTTCCGTCACGTCTCACTCCTCGGTGCACGGGGACCTTCCGCGACCATCCATCCAGGATAGGCGCTTCGCCACCCGGTAGCATGGCACCCCGTGACCACTCTCCTCCCTGCCGCAGTCCTCTGGGACATGGACGGCACCGTCGTCGACACCGAGCCCTACTGGATGGAGGCCGAGACCGAGCTGGTCGCGGCCCACGGTGGCACCTGGACCCATGAGGACGGCCTCCTGCTCGTCGGGAACGGACTCTGGGACTCCGCCGCCGTGCTCCAGGGCCGCGGCGTCGCGCTGGACGCGGACACGATCGTCGCCCACCTCACGGACCACGTCCGGCGCCTCATCCAGGAACGCGGCGTCCCGTTCCGTCCCGGCGCCCAGGAGCTGCTCCACGAGCTCCGGGAGGCCGGCGTGCCGACCGCACTCGTCACCATGTCGATCCGGTCCATGGCCGAGGACATCGCGAGCGGCATCCCGTTCGACGCATTCGGCCTCATCGTCGCCGGCGACGAGGTCGAGCAGCCCAAGCCCCATCCGGACCCCTACCTCAGGGCCGCCGAAGCACTCGGCGTCGACCCGCGCGAGTGCATCGCGATCGAGGACTCCGCCACCGGTCTCGCGTCCGCGCTCGCGGCGGGGACCATCGCCGTGTCCGTCCCGCACATCGTGCCGATCCCCGAGGGCCCGCACCACACCACCTGGGACACCCTCGCCGGGCGCTCCGTCGCCGACCTCGCCGAGCTGCGCTCGACCGCGAGCGGCACCACCCACCACCCCGAGACAGAGGCAGCACAGCGATGAGCGCGAACCACCAGCCGGCGAACAGCGGCCCCTTCCGCGAGGGTGACCGCGTGCAGCTGACCGGACCGAAGGGGCGGAAGAACACCATCACGCTGGAGGCCGGCAAGGTCTTCCACACGCACCGCGGGATGATCGAGCACACCACGATCATCGGCCTGCCGGACGGCAGCGTCGTCGCCAACACCGAGGGCATCGAGCACCTCGCGCTCCGGCCGCTGCTGGTCGACTTCGTGATGTCGATGCCTCGCGGTGCCGCCATCATCTACCCGAAGGACGCGGCCGAGATCATCGGCCAGGCGGACATCTTCCCTGGCGCGACGGTCGTCGAGGCCGGTGTCGGTTCCGGTGCGCTCTCCCTCTGGCTCCTCCGGGCCATCGGACCGTCGGGCAGGTTGGCCTCCTTCGAGCGTCGGGACGAGTTCGCCGACGTCGCCCGCGGCAACGTCGCGACCTTCTTCGGCTATGACCCGCAGAACTGGTCGGTCACGGTCGGCGACCTCCAGGAGACCCTGCCCGACACGATGCCCGCCGAATCCGTCGACCGCGTGGTGCTCGACATGCTCGCACCGTGGGAGTGCCTCGACGTCGCGTGGGAGGCGCTGAAGCCCGGCGGCGTGATCCTCTGTTACGTCGCCACCGTCACCCAGCTGTCCCGGGTCGCCGAGGCGATCCGAGGGACGGGCGGCTTCACGAACCCCCAGTCGAACGAGACCATGATGCGCGGGTGGCACGTCGAGGGACTCGCCGTGCGACCGGACCACCGGATGATCGGACACACGGGCTTCCTCATCACCGCACGGAAGCTCGCGCCCGGTACGGTCCTGCCCGAGCTCAAGCGACGCGCCTCGAAGAGCGACTTCAGCGCCGAGGACGTCGAGCTGTGGACGCCGGGCGCCCTCGGGGAACGCTCCGCGAGCGCGAAGATCCTGCGGAAGCGCGCCAGGAGCGCCGGGGCGAGCGCCGAGCTGTCCCGTGCGCGGGGCCTCGACGGCGAGAGCGCGGGGCCCGACGGGTCGGTCGAACCGTCCGCCGCTGAGCCGCCGCTCGGCGACGATCGTTGACCCCGGTTCACGTCGACTAAACTGTGCGACGGCGACCTGCCGTCCCACCCGTACCACCGAAACGAGGATCCGTGCGCACTGCACCAGCTCTCATCGCCGCAGCAGGCCTCCTGCTCGTCTCCCTCACCGGGTGCACCGCGCCGGGTTCGGCCTCGTGCGACACCGCGGCGTCCGCCGGCGACGCGACGAAGCTCATCAGCGTGTCGGGCGACTTCGGCGCCACCCCGAAGGTGGAGCTCCCGAAGCCGCTGTACACGAAGACGACGGAGCGCCAGGTCGTGATCCAGGGCGACGGTCAGCAGGTCTCGGCCGACGGCACCGTCAACCTCAACCTGATGCTCCTCAACGGACGCACGGGCGATGTCCTGCAGCAGACGGACTTCAGCGGGCCCGCGAGCACCCTCATCGCCCTGTCCGGAAGCCTCCCCGGCTTCGCGAAGGCGTTCGCCTGCACGACGGTCGGATCCCGCGTCGTCGCGGCGATCTCACCCGAGGACGCGTTCGGCCCGAGCGGTGGCAGCGAGGCGAACGGCATCAAGAAGGACGACGCGATCATCCTCGTCGCCGACATCCAGGGTGCGGCGCTGCCCAAGGCCGACGGTGCCGAGCGCCCGATCCCGTCGGGGTTCCCCTCCGTCGTGACCGCTCCGAACGGTCAGCCCGGTATCACCATCCCGGCGGCCCCCGCCCCGACCGAGACGAAGCACACCCTGTCCCGTGTCGGCGACGGTGCCACGGTCAAGGCCGGCGACCAGGTCATCGTCAACTACACCGGCGTGCTGTGGGATCAGAAGAGCGTCTTCGACAGCAGCTGGGAGAAGGGCCAGCCCCTCGTCTTCCAGGCCGACGGCGGTCAGATGATCAAGGCCTTCAACGACGCGGTCGTCGGCCAGCAGGTCGGCTCGCAGATCATCCTCGTGGTGGCGCCGAAGGACGGCTACGGCGAGCAGGGTTCGGGCAGCGTCCCGGCCGGCGCGACACTCGTGTTCGTCATCGATGTGCTCGGCACCCAGCGCGCGGCGAAGTAACCGACACGCCTCGGAGACGGCCCGTCCCACGCCCGCGTCGCGGGTGGGGGACGGGCCGTCCGTCGGTAGACTGGACCGGTGTCCTCAGCCCGCGAGTCCCCGAAGCCGGTCCCGGTGGAGGAGCGACTCTTCAGCCTCGTGCTCGCGCTCCTCGCCACGCAGACCGGCCTGACGAAGAACGAGATCCTGTCGACCGTCCAGGGGTACCGCCAGCAGTATTCGAGTGGCGGCGGCAACGCCAGCCTCGAGCGACAGTTCGAGCGCGACAAGGACAACATCCGCGAACTCGGCGTCCCGCTCGAGACGATCGAGCAGCCGGGCGAACCCGGCAACAACCAGTCGATGCGCTACCGGATCCCGAAGGGCGCCTACGAGCTTCCCACCGACGTCCGGTTCACCCCGGCGGAGCTGTCGCTGCTGTCGCTCGCAGCCACCGTGTGGCGCGAGGGGTCGCTCTCCGGCCAGTCGCAGCGAGCGATGACGAAGTTGCGGTCGCTCGGCATCGAGCCCGATGAACCGATCATCGGATACGCGCCGAGACTCCGCACCCGGGAGGCCTCGTTCGAACCGCTCGACGCAGCGCTCGAACGACGGTCAGTGGTCACCTTCCCCTACCTGAAGCCCGGCGAGGCCCGGCCACGCGTCCGCACCGTCGCACCGCTGGCACTCGTCCAGCACGAGGGTCGCTGGCACCTCTACGCGACCGACCGGACGGTGGACGAGCCCCGGACGTTCCTCCTGTCGCGGATCGTCGGTCCGGTCAAGCCGACGGGGGAGTCGTTCCCCGCCGACGCCCGCGACCACGCCGCCGACGCGATCGACGGCCTGCGCCGTGTGTCCTCGTCGCAGCGCGCCCTCGTCCGTGTCCGGCCCGGAACCGACGCCGCGGCCCGCCTCGGCAACCGCTACGGCGTCAGCGACACGGAGCGCACGGAACTCACCATCCCGTACCTCGACCACCACATCCTCGCCGACGAGCTCGCCGGGTTCGGCCCGGAGGTCGTCGTCCTCGACCCTCCGGCGCTCGTCGAGGCCGTGGCGTCCAGACTCGAGCTGGTCGTCGCCCGCCACCGCTCGACGGACGACGCACCACACCCCGAGGAGACCGCCCGTGGCTAAGCGACCGGCGGCGCCCCGCGCCCAGGACAAGCTGATCTTCCTCCTCTCGCTCGTGCCGTACCTCATCGACCGCGAGCGGGTCACGGTCGACGAGGCCGCGCGGCACTTCGGGCTGTCCCCGCGCCAGATCCGAGAAGCGGTCGAGCTCTTGACGGTGTCCGGCGTGCCGGGCGACACCCGGCAGTACCTCGCCGGCGACCTCTTCGACATCGACTGGGGCAGCTTCGAGGAGGACGACGAGATCGTCCTCACCCACCGGGTCGCCCTCGACGACAGTCCCCGCTTCTCAGCCCGCGAGGCCTCCGCCCTCATCGCCGGCCTGCAGTCGCTCCAGCGCCTTCCCGAGTTCGTCGACAGCGACGTCATCGGCGGCGTGATGGCCAAGCTCGCCCGCGGGGCGTCGTCGGCACCGGGCCAGCTCGCGGTCACCGAGTCCTACTCCGCACACGCGGTCGGCATCATCCGGTCGGCTCTGGCCGCCGGCCACAGCGTCGCGTTCGACTACGTCGACGCGAGTGGGGCGACCGAGGCGAGGCTGGTGGACCCGCTGCGCCTCGAGTCCCAGGACCAGGACTGGTACCTCTACGGGTGGTGCCACCTGCGCGAGGCGACGCGTCGCTTCCGTCTCGATCGGATGACCGAGCTCCGGGAGACCGACGCCGAGGTCGTGTTCCGCGAAGCGGACGTCGTCGTCCCGACCGCGTTGTTCGAGCCGAGCGACTCTGACCGCAACGTCACCGTGCTCGTCCGACGCTCGGTCCTGCCGCTCATCGACGACTACGTGGTCGCCGTCGACAGCGCGCCAGGCGGCCCCGCAGCCCGCGAGGACAGCGACGCCGAGGTGACCGCGACCCTGCGCCTCGCGCACCATCACGGCCTCAAACGACTGGTCGCCGCACACCCCGGGCTCATCACCGTGCTCGGCCCGGCGGACGCGCGCGACGCGGTCGCCGATTGGGCGGCCGCCGGTCTCGCGCAGTACCGCACGACATCCGGGAGCTGACTCCCGAGACTCCCGGCAGGAGAGCGGGAGATGCAGGGTAGAGTGAGTGGACCTCGACCTCGAAGATCAGGAACGAAGACTATGTTCGGCAACGCATTCACCGGGTGGCACCTCGTCATCATCCTCCTCATCGTCCTGCTGCTGTTCGGAGCACCGAAGCTCCCGGGTCTCGCCCGCAGCGTCGGCCAGTCGATGCGGATCTTCAAGAGCGAGGTCAAGAGCATGCGCGACGACGAGCCCGCCTCGCCCGACGCGACGGGAACCGTTCCGCCCGCGAGTGCGGCACCCGCCGACCAGACGCCGGCCGCGACGGCCCCGCAGAAGCCGACCGACCCGCCGGTCAAGCCGTAACCCTGAGGACCACCCGAGCCCGATGACGCCAGCACCTGGCCCCCGACGAGTGCGCCTCGAACACGCTGCTCAGGAACGGACGATGTCGCCGTGGCCCTGACCGAGAAGCGTCCCAAGAAACAGAACCGCGAAGGACGGATGTCCCTCGGCGAGCACCTCGTCGAGTTGCGGAAGCGGTTGTTCTACTCCGCCATCGGCATCATCGTCGGCATGGTCGCGGGCTTCATCGCCTCCGAGTGGATCATCGAGGCGATGAGCGCTCCCATCCTCGTCATCGCTGAGGATCGCGGGCAGGCGTTCCTGAACTTCACCAACGTCACGAGCGCGTTCGACCTGCGGATGAAGATCGCGCTCACCACAGGCGTGGTCCTGTCCAGCCCGGTGTGGCTCTACCAGATCTGGGCGTTCCTCGTGCCCGGCCTGACGCGCAAGGAGCTGAAGTACGCGATCGGGTTCTTCGCGACCGCCGTGCCGCTGTTCCTCGCGGGCTGCTACGCGGGTTGGTTCGTGTTGCCGCACATCGTCGAGCTCATGCTCGGCTTCACCCCGACGGCGGCGGCCAACTTCCTCGACGCCACCACCTACTACGACTTCGTCCTGAAGCTGGTGCTCGCGGTCGGTGTCGCCTTCGTCCTGCCCGTGTTCCTCGTCCTGTTGAACTTCGTCGGTGTGCTCTCCGCAGCCGCGATCATCAAGGCATGGCGGGTCGCGATCCTCGTCATCGTGCTCTTCACGGCCATCGCCACACCCGCCGCCGACATCGTGTCGATGTTCGTCCTGGCGATCCCGATGGTCCTCTTGTACTTCGCGGCCTACGGCGTCGCCGTCCTCCACGACCGCAGTGCGGCCAAGCGGCAGCGACGCATCGACGCCGAACTCGGTAGCGCAGGGCTCGCATGAGCGACACCGCTTCCCCTGCCGAGCGATATCGGGCAGCGGCGGTCCGGAACGCGACACCGAGGCTCCAGGAGTTCCGCGCGAAGCAGCGGTTCGACCTCGACGCGTTCCAGCTCGAGGCGTGCGAGCGGATCGAGAACGGCAGCAGCGTCCTCGTCGCAGCGCCGACGGGGGCCGGCAAGACCATCGTCGCCGAGTTCGCGATCGCCCTCGCCATGCACGGCGACCGCGGCAAGGTCTTCTACACGACGCCGATGAAGGCGCTCAGCAACCAGAAGTTCCAGGAGCTCACCGCCGAGTACGGTTCCGAGCACGTCGGCCTGCTCACGGGCGATACGAACGTGAACGGCAACGCCCGCATCGTCGTCATGACGACCGAGGTCCTCCGCAACATGCTGTACGCGGACTCCGACGCACTGACCGATCTCGCCTTCGTCATCATGGACGAGGTCCATTACCTGGCGGACCGGTTCCGCGGAGCGGTGTGGGAGGAGGTCATCATCCACCTCCCGCAGGCCGTCCGGATGGTGTCGTTGAGCGCGACCGTCTCGAACGCCGAGGAGTTCGGTGACTGGCTCCAGGCCGTCCGCGGCGACACCGCCGTCATCGTGTCCGAGGAGCGCCCGGTGCCCCTCACCCAGCACGTGCTGATGCGGAACAAACTCATCGACCTGTTCGCCGCGCCGAGCCTCGCCGACACCCACCAGGTCAACCCCGAGCTCGTCCGCATGGCGCAGTTCGGCGGCCGTGCACCGAACAGCCGTCAGTACAAGGACATCAGCCGCTACAACCAGCGCCGAGCCCCGCATCGGGCCGAGAAGCTCGACCGCGGGCATTTCGTCCAGATGCTCGACGACCACCACCTGCTCCCGGCGATCTTCTTCGTCTTCAGCCGGGTCGGGTGCGACCAGGCGGTCAAGCAGGTCCTCCGTTCCGGCATCAGGCTGACCGAGGCGCACGAACGCGACGAGATCCGCCAGATCGTCGACGAGCACTGCCGGACCCTTCTCGACGAGGACCTCGCCGTCCTCGGCTACTGGGAGTGGCTCGACGGCCTGGAGCGGGGCGTCGCCGCCCACCACGCCGGTCTCCTGCCGGCGTTCAAGGAGGTCGTCGAGGAGCTCTTCCGGCGGAAGCTCGTGAAGGTCGTCTTCGCGACCGAGACCCTCGCGCTCGGCATCAACATGCCGGCCAGGACGGTCGTCCTCGAGAAGCTCGAGAAGTTCAACGGCGAGGCACGCGTCCCGATCACCCCGGGGGAGTACACCCAGATCACGGGGCGTGCCGGACGCCGTGGCATCGACGTCGAGGGCCACGCCGTGATCCAGTGGACCGAGGGGCTGCACCCGCAGTCCGTCGCCTCGCTGGCCTCCCGACGCACCTACCCGCTCAACTCCAGCTTCCGCCCGACCTACAACATGGCGGTCAACCTGATCGACCAGTTCGGCCGTCAACGCACCCGTCAGATCCTCGAGTCGTCCTTCGCGCAGTTCCAGGCGGACCGAGCCGTCGTCGGGATCGCCCGGAAGGTGCGCGAGCAGGAGTCCTCGCTCGCCGGCTACGAGAAGTCCATGTCGTGCCACCTCGGGAACTTCGTTGAGTACGCGGGCATCCGGCGCGAGCTCACGGACCTCGAACGCAAGGGCGAGCCGAACGGCTCGCGCGCGTCGAAGGACCGTCGCCAACGCAAGCTCGCCGAACTCCGCAAGCGCATGCGGGCTCACGCCTGCCACGTCTGCCCGCACCGCGAGGACCACGCTCGCTGGGCGGAACGATGGTTCAAGCTCAAGAAGCAGACCGACCAGCTGCGACAGCAGATCCAGACGCGGACGGGCGCGGTCGCTCGTGTGTTCGACCGGGTCGTCGACGTGCTGCTCGAGTACGAGTACCTGGCACGCGACGAGCACGGCGCAGTCGTCGTCGCGGCTCCCGGACGCACCTTGAAGCGCATCTACGGAGAACGGGACCTCCTCGTGGCGGAATGCCTGCGAACCGGTGCGTGGAACGACCTCGATGCCGCATCCCTCGCGGCGATGGCCGCCGCGATCGTGTACGAACCACGGCGTGAGGAGCAGAACACCCCGGAGCGCTTCCTGCCCCGCGGCCCGTTCCGCTCCGCGCTCGAACGGACGCAGGACCTCTGGAGTCGGCTCGACGACAGCGAACGGGAGCACCGTCTCCCGGGGAGCAACCCGATCTCGACCGGCCTCTCCCTCGCGATGCACCAGTGGGCCAAGGGCGCGAACCTCGACACGGTGCTCATCGAGGCTGAACTCGCCGCCGGCGACTTCGTGCGGTGGTGCAAGCAGACCATCGACCTGCTCGATCAACTCCGCGTCGTCGACGGACCGGTGGGCCGTCATTCGCGTGAGGCACTGGACTCGATCCGACGCGGCATCGTCGCGTACAGCTCGCTGTGAGGTCCCTGCACCGTCGGAGCGACCGGCTCCGACCGATCGACGCGCTGGTCGACCGTCGTCCGCCGCTCCCGCTCTGGCTCGCGGCCGTCGTGGCCATCGCCGCCGGCCCGGTCCTCGACGCCGGCTTCCCGGACCGCGGGGACTGGCCCCTGACGTTCGTCGGCATCGCCCTCGTCCTCCTCACCCTCATGGGGCGCAGCGTCGGCGGCGCGCTCCTCGTCGGCTTCCTGGCGGGGGAGTCCTTCTATCTGATCCACATCGAGTGGGCGACCGCCTACCTGGGTCCCGTCCCGTGGGCGGCACTGTCGACGCTGGAGGCCATCTTCTTCGCGCTCGGGGCCGTGCTCATCACCCTGGCGTACCGCTGGGTGCCGCGCGCCTTCCCCGGGATCGGGGGGCGGGTCTGGTTGACCGCCGCGGTCGTCGCCGCCCTGTGGACCGCGCGCGAGACGCTCGTGAGCACCTGGCCCTACGGCGGATTCCCGTGGGCGAGGATGGCACTCAGCCAGTCCGAGAGCCCGTTCGCACCGCTCGTCGCCTGGGTCGGGTTCTCGGGGCTGTCGTTCCTCATGGTGCTGCTCGTGGCACTCGCCCTGCAGCTCGCCGCGACCGCGGAGCTCCCGACGGTCAGCCGGGTCGGGACCGCGGTCCTCGCGGTCATCGCGGTGCTCGTCGTGCCGGCATGGCCGACGGCGACGACCGGGAGCATGCGGGTGGCTGCCATCCAGGGCAACGGCCCCGCCGGCTACTTCGACGCCGCAGCACCCGGTACCGTCATGCAGACCCAGATCGACGAGACGTTGCAGGTGCTCGACGCGGACGTCGACGTCGTGGTCTGGCCCGAGGGCAGCGCAGACCTCGACCCGCAGCGGGTTCCCCAATCGGCTGCGGCCCTCGACGCGTTGAGCCGTCGCATGGACGCACCGTTCGTCGTCGGTGCGATCTCCCAACGCGGCGACCGCTACTACAACTCGTCACTCCTCTGGGACGCTTCGGACGGCGTCCGCGACGTCTACGACAAGAAGCACCCGGTCCCGTTCGGTGAATACGTCCCGGACCGGAAGTTCTGGGAGCCGTTCGCACCCGACCTCATCGGCCTCATCCAGCGCGAGTACACCCCGGGTACGAAGGACAACGTCTTCGACATCGACGGCGTGCTCGCAGGGATCAGCATCTGCTTCGACATCGCCGACGACCAGCTCACCCGCGACGCGGTGGCGGGCGGCGCGCGGATCGTGTTCGCCCAGACCAACAACGCGGACTTCGGGCAGACGGACGAGAATCAACAGCAGCTGGCCATCGCTCGACTCCGGGCGATCGAGTCGGCACGATCGGTCGTGAACATCTCGACCGTGGGGACCAGTCAGATCATCGGCCCAGACGGCTCGACGATCGACAGCATCCCGGCCTTCCGCCCCGGGTCGATGGTCTCCGAGGTGCCGCTCGCGGACACGGTCACACCGTCGATGGCCTTCGGTCACCAGCTCGAGATGTTCATCGGTGGCATGGGACTCGCCTCGCTGGTCCTCGCCGGGTTCGCCGCCAGACCTCGGCGCGTCTCGAACCGTCCCCGGACATGACGATCGGCTGATCCGATACCGGATCAGCCGATCGAGGGGAGGCCTGTCAGGAGCTCGGTGTCACGCGCTCTTCTGCTGGCCGCGACGGGCCCGGAGATACGAGAGGCGCTCTTCGAGCAGCTCCTCGAGCTCATCGCGCGAGCGGCGCTCGAGCAGCATGTCCCAGTGGCTGCGGGGCGTCTTCACGTCACCGCGGTCGACGACGACGGGCTTCGAGTCGACGAGGAGGACAGCCTCCGCACCGCAATGGCGGCACTCCCACAGTTCGGGGACTTCCGCATCGGCGGCGAAGGTCATGGTGGTCTCGCGCTCGCAACTCTGACACCGGTAGATGTGGTTGCTCCGCGCCGAGAATATGACGCCCTCTTCCGTTTGTAGACTCTGGGCGCCCAGGCGCATTCCGCGCAAACTGCGATCTGCCATTGTGTGGTCTCCTCTCGCTCGGCATCCACAGTTATAAACCTACAAGCTGGGTAAACTGTTCCGTTCACCCATCCGGCTCTCAGCTCCTGCCCAGCTGCGGAGATGCCAGGTGTGGCGACCTGACCCGTCAGCGCGAGCGGACCAGCTCGAGCGCGAGATCGCAACGGTCGGTGACGAGGCCGTCGACGCCGAGATCCAGTAGGCGTCGCATGTCTGCGGGGTCGTTGACCGTCCACACGTGCACCTCGATGCCGAGGGCGTGCATCTGTGCGAGGAGACGCTTCGTCACGACGGGCACGCCGCGGAACCGTTCGGGCACCTGGAGCGCCTGGACATCGGCGAGCGAGCGGCGGAGTGCTCCGCGGAGACCGAGGGCGGCTGCGGGGAGGACGCGGAGCAGGATCCGGGCCGACGCGGATGAGGCCACGGAGTCGGCACCGGCCTCCAGCCCGACGGCCCGCACGATCGCGGAACGTCTGCCCTCGTCGAAGGAGGTGACGAGCACCCGATCAGCCGCACCGGCACCGATGATCGCCGCGGCCGCCGGTGCAGCCGCGGCCGCCGCCTTGATGTCGAGGTTGAAGCGTGCCCCGGGGAACTCTGCCAGTGCCTCCGACAACGTCGGGATGCGATCGCCGCCGAGGTCGATCCGCTGGAGTTCCGCGAGTTCGAGGTCGGCGATCGGTCTCGGATCGCCCGTGATGCGGCGCAGGGACGGGTCGTGGAAGAGGACGGCGTGCCCGTCGCGCGTGCAGTGCGCATCGGTCTCGACGTACTCGGCGCCGGCAGCCAGGGCACGGCGGAAGGACGACAGCGTGTTCTCGGGAACCCCCGGCCCGGCCAGCCCTCGATGGGCGAGGACCCGAGGACGGGCCGGACGGAAGTAGGGGAGGACCGCTGTCGTCACCGCGTGCTCAGCCCTCGGGCTGGACGGGGGTCGTCGGCGCCGGTGGAGTCTGGGGTGACGCGGCCGGCGCTGTGGTGAAGGAGGGCGTCTGCGCAGCTGCGGCCGCCGCCCGTGCCGTGGCCGCAGGGTCGCGGGTGTTCCCCGGCCCGAAGGCGGAGCCGATGCCCTTGAGCGCCTCGGTCAGTTCGCTCGGGATGACCCAGAGCTTGTTCGCCTGGCCTTCCGCGAGCTTCGGGAGCATCTGCAGGTACTGGTAGCCCAGGAGCTTCTCGTCGGGGTCGCCGTCGTGGATGGCCTTGAACACCGTCTGGATGGCGGACGCCTCACCCTGAGCACGGAGCACGGCTGCCTGGGCATCACCCTCGGCGCGGAGGATCTCGGCCTGCCGCGCACCCTCGGCCGTCAGAATGGCCGACTGCTTGGTTCCCTCAGCGGTGAGGATGAGGGCTCGACGGTCGCGCTCGGCCCTCATCTGCTTCTCCATGGAGTCCTGGATGGAGAGCGGCGGGTCGATCGCCTTGAGCTCGACGCGTCCGACGCGGATACCCCATTTGCCGGTCGCCTCGTCGAGCACGATGCGGAGCTTGCTGTTGATCTCGTCGCGGCTCGTCAGCGCCTCCTCGAGGTTCAGCCCACCGACGACGTTTCGGAGCGTGGTCGTGGTCAGCTGCTCGACGGCACCCAGGTAGTTCGCGATCTCGTAGGTCGCGGCTCGGGCGTCGGTCACCTGGAAGTAGACGACCGTGTCGATCGAGACGACGAGGTTGTCCTCGGTGATCACCGGCTGCGGCGGGAAGGAGACGACGGTCTCGCGCAGATCGATGAGCGGCCGCAACCGGTCGATGAAGGGGATGAGCAGGTTCAGACCCGGCAGGAGGGTCTTGTGGTACTTGCCGAGCCGCTCGACCACGCCGGCGCTCGCCTGCGGGATGATGCGGATGGATCGGAACAGCACCACCAGCACGAAGATGACGACGATGGCCGCGATCACCCAGCCGATGATCGCTCCTGATGAGATGTCGTTCACGACTACTCCTTCTGCTCGCCCAGCGGTGCCGGGTGGGTTGGGACGGGGACGACGACGGCGGTGGCACCGTCGACGACGGACAGGACGATGCGCGTGCCGGGCTCGAGGGACGACGCGGGGGAGTCGTGCGGGGTCCTGGCGGTCCAGACCTCGCCGTTGCCGAGCTTCACCTGTCCACCGTGCGGGGTCACCGTCGAGAGCACGAGTCCCGGCATGCCGAGGAGCGCGTCGACGTTGCTCTTCGCCGGGTCCGCGCCGCGTTGCAGCGCTCGGAGCAGCGGCGGCCTGACGGCCAACAGGAGCAGGAGGGCGGCAGCGGCTGCGATGAGTAGCTGGAGCCACCACGGAGCGCCGAGGAGGCCGGAGAGCAGCCCGACGGTGCCGCCGAGCGCGAGCATGAGGAAGGTGAACTCGAGCGACAGGATCTCGATGATGACGAACACGAGGATCAGGACCAACCAGGCGATCCAGGCGTACTCGGTGATGACGTCCATGGTGCGGATTCCTCCCGGATCGGCTCTCGCGTCTGCCGCCTCGCAGTCCGGGGGAGCGCGAGACGGTGCGCCGGTCGGGTTCAACGCTATCAGCTGGGTGGACCACCGAACCGGATCCGTCTGCCGGTTGTTGGTAAGGTCATTGGCTGGAACCAGCCGCCGATGAGCGGCCCCAGATCTGAAGGAGCCCTCACGTGACGAACCCCCTGGCCGCCGGATCCCTCTCCGGGAAGAACGTCCTCGTGACGGGCTCGTCCCGCGGCATCGGTGCCGACACCATCCGGTACTTCGCCGGTGCCGGCGCCAACGTCGTGATCAACTACCGGAACAAGGAGGCTCGCGCCGTCAAGCTCGCCGACGAGGTGCGAGCCCTCGGTGTGCAGGCCCTGGTGGTCGGAGCCGACCTCACCGACCCCGCCTCGGTCGCCGCCATGTTCGCGACGACGAAGGCCGACCTCGGCGACCTCGACGTCCTGGTGCTGAACGCCTCCGGAGGGATGGAGAGCGGCATGGCCGAGGACTACGCCATGCAGCTCAACCGTGACGCACAGGTGAGCGTCGTCGAACAGGCCCTCCCGCTCCTCCACCCCGGCTCGCGGATCGTGTTCGTCACGAGCCACCAGGCGCACTTCATCCGGACCACGCCGACGATGCCCGAGTACGTGCCGGTCGCGACCTCCAAGCGCGCGGGCGAGGATGCGCTCCGCGCCAAGCAGGACCAGTTCGACGCCGCCGGTGTCGAGTTCGTGGTCGTCTCGGGCGACATGATCGAGGGGACCATCACCGCGACCCTCCTCGAACGCGCCAACCCCGGTGCGATCAGCTCCCGCAAGGAGTCGGCCGGTCGTCTCTACAACGTGGGCGAGTTCGCGGCCGAGGTCGCCTCGGCCGCCGTGGACCCGATCCCCGAGGACCACACCCGCTACGTGGGGGACACGAGCGACTTCATCGCCGAGTAGGCGACGATCCTGACACGACGAACGCCCGGTCCCTCGAGGGGCCGGGCGTTCGTCGTCCTGCCACCCGGGTCAGCCGGCGAGACCGGCCCGCTTCACCTGCTTGCCGAAGGTGATCGCCTGGATGATCTCGACGACGCCGGCCGCGATGAGGAAGAACGCGGTGACGAGCAGCAGGGTCACGGCGGCGAGCAGCGGGTTCGCGAGCACGAACACGCCGGCGACGACGCTGATGACGCCGTAGAGGATGGTGATCCACCGCGACACGTCCGGTGCCGAGTCGAACAACGAGGCCACGCCCTCGACGATCCAGGAGACACCGATCACGAAGACGAGTGCGCCGATGCCGAGCAGCGGATCGATGAAGATGTAGACGCCGGCGGCGAGCAGCAGCACACCGAACACGATCGTGAGGACCCGCCAGAGTCCGCCGTGCTCACGGGCGACGACGCCACGCGTGATGCGGGCGATCCCGGCGATCAGGAAGTAGACGGCGAAGATCCACGCGACGGCGACCAGCGAGGCCTTCGGCGCGACCAGCAGGAAGACACCCAAGAGGATCGTGAGGATCCCACCGACGGCGAAGGCCCATCGGACACCGGAGATCTGGCTCGTGGTCAGCTTGGCGGAGTTCAGCGTGTAGGTGGTGGTGGATGATTCGGACATGGTCGGCTCCTGACGGTGGACAGTGCGGCGCTCCCGAGCAGACCGGGTGCGTTCCACCAGTGTGACGCATTCACACAGGTGTTTCACAGCATGACCTTCGTGGTCGCGCGGGCCCGGTGCCGATCCAGGCGAGACGCCAGCAGATGACGACGGATACGCTGATCGCCATGACCGAGACGCCGATGCACACCAGGGCCGCCGACAGCCACGACGTCATCCGGGTCAGGGGTGCTCGCGAGCACAATCTGCGCGAGGTCGACGTCGACCTCCCGAAGCGCCGCCTCACCCTGTTCACGGGTGTGTCCGGCTCGGGGAAGAGCTCGCTCGTCTTCGGGACGATCGCCGCCGAGTCGCAGCGGATGATCAACGAGACCTACAGCGCGTTCGTCCAGGGCTTCATGCCGTCGCAGGCGCGGCCCGACGTCGACGTGCTCGAGGGACTCACCACGGCGATCATCGTCGACCAGGAGCGGATGGGCGCGAACTCACGTTCGACGGTGGGCACGGCGACCGACGCGAACACCATGCTGCGCATCCTCTTCAGTCGGATCGGAGACCCGTCCATCGGGTCTCCGCAGGCCTTCTCCTTCAACGTCGCCTCGATCAGCGGCGCCGGGGCGGTGACCATCGAGCGCGGGGGACAGAGCACGAAGGAACGGCGGAGCTTCTCGATCACCGGCGGCATGTGCCCGCGGTGCGAGGGGATGGGGACCGTGAACGACATCGACCGTACCCAGCTCTACGACGCCACGAAGTCGCTCAACCAGGGCGCGCTCACGATCCCCGGCTACACACCCGACGGCTGGGGTGTGCGGATCTTCACCGGATCCGGATTCCTCGACGCGGACAAGCCCATCCAGGACTACACGGAGCGGGAGCTCCACGACTTCCTCCACAAGGAGCCGGTGAAGGTCAAGGTCGGCGACATCAACATGACCTACGAGGGCCTGATCCCGAAGGTGCAGAAGTCGTTCCTCTCGAAGGACCGTGAGGCGATGCAGCCGCACATCCGCGCATTCGTCGACCGCGCCGTCACCTTCACCACGTGTCCGGCGTGTGAGGGGACCCGCCTGAGCGAGGGCGCACGGAGTTCGCGCATCGCCGGTCGGAACATCGCCGAACTGTGCGCGATGCAGATCAGCGACCTCGCGGCGTGGACCCGGGCGCTCGACGAACCGTCGGTGCGCCCGCTCCTGACGGTCCTCCAGGAGACGCTGGACTCCTTCGTCGCCATCGGGCTGGGATACCTGTCACTCGACCGCACGACGGGCACCCTCTCGGGTGGGGAGGCGCAGCGGACGAAGATGATCCGCCATCTGGGGTCGTCGCTCACCGACGTGACCTACGTGTTCGACGAGCCGACCGTCGGACTGCACCCGCATGACATCCAGCGGATGAACGAACTGCTCCTCCGGCTCCGCGACAAGGGGAACACCGTCCTCGTGGTGGAGCACAAGCCGGAGACGATCACGATCGCCGACCACGTCGTCGACCTCGGCCCCGGAGCCGGGACCGGCGGGGGACAGGTGACGTTCCAGGGGAGTGTGGACGGCCTCCGGGCGAGCGACACGCTCACCGGACGCCACTTCGACGACCGCGCCGCGCTCAAGTCGGCGTTGCGTCGACCGACCGGTGTCATCGAGATCCGCGGCGCCGACCGGCACAACCTGCAGGGCGTCGACGTCGACGTGCCGCTCGGCGTCCTCGTGGTCGTCACGGGAGTCGCCGGCTCGGGCAAGAGCTCGCTCATCCACGGCTCGGTCGCCGGGCGTCCCGGCGTGGTGACGGTCGACCAGAGCCCGATCCGCGGCTCGCGTCGCAGTAACCCGGCGACGTACACGGGTCTGCTCGAGCCCATCCGCAAGGCGTTCGCGAAGGCCAACGGGGTCAAGCCGGCGCTGTTCAGCTCGAACTCGGCGGGAGCCTGCCCGAACTGCAACGGCGCCGGGGTCGTCTTCACCGATCTCGGCGTCATGGCGAGCGTCTCGACCGTCTGCGAGGTGTGCGAGGGCCGCCGGTTCGATGCTTCCGTTCTGGAATATCAGCTGGGGGAGCGGGACATCAGCGAGGTGCTCGCGATGTCGGTGACGGAGGCCGAGGCCTTCTTCGCCGACGGGCCGGCCCGGACGCCCGCAGCGCACGTCATCCTGGCGCGACTCGCCGACGTCGGGCTCGGCTACGTCAGCCTCGGACAGCCGTTGACGACCCTGTCAGGAGGTGAACGACAGCGACTCAAGCTGGCGACACAGATGGCCGATTCGGGCGAGGTCTACATCCTGGACGAGCCGACGACGGGCCTGCACCTCGCCGATGTGGAGAATCTGCTCGGGCTCCTGGACCGGTTGGTGGACTCCGGCAAGTCGGTCATCGTCATCGAGCATCATCAGGCGGTCATGGCGCATGCGGACTGGATCGTCGACCTCGGACCCGGCGCAGGTCATGACGGCGGACGCCTGGTGTTCACCGGGACGCCCGCAGCGCTCGTCGCCGATCGCTCGACGCTGACCGGAGAACATCTCGCTCGGTACATCGGCTCCTGACGCGCCCCGGTCGCCATCGCGATCCTCAGGTCGGTGATGCAGGCCGACGTGACCCGATCCGACCCCGCTCGCGGCGGGCTTTAAAGAGCTGATAATGCACATTATGTCAACTCACCCGAATCAGCCCCGCCCCGCGGCTCGGGTTCGGATGTCCTGTCCCAGGATCACCGCGTGGACCCGGTCGCGGAGGTGCAACTTGGCGAAGATCCGGTTGACGTGCGTTTTGACCGTGGACGGCGACAGGTGGAGTGCGTCGGAGATCTCACGATTCGACAGCCCGACGACGATGCATCCGAACACGTCGAGCTCGCGCGGGCTGAGCGGGTCCAGCGGGTGGGCTGTCCCACCTGCTCCCCCGTGCTCGCGCGACCGTCCACCGGAGGCATAGTGCTCGATGAGTCGCTTCGTGATCCTGGGTTCGACGACGGCATCGCCGGCATGGATCGTCCGAACAGCCTCCTGCAATTGGTCTGGTGGGGTGCTCTTCAGCAGGAAGGCGCTGGCGCCGGCGTGGAGGCCTCCGAACGCGTACTCGTCGATGTCGAAGGTGGTGAGGATGAGGACGCGTGTGGCCGGGTGGACCGTGGTGATGATCCTGGTCGCTTCGACGCCGCCCATGCCGGGCATCCGCACATCCATGAGGACGACGTCCGGTCGCAGTTCCCGTGCACGCCGAATCGCCTCCTCACCTGTCGCCGCCTCCCCCACGACCTCGATGTCGGGCGCGGAATCCAGGGTCAGCGCGCTGCCCACCCGGACGAGTTCCTGGTCGTCCACCACCAGCACGCTGATGATCGAGGGACTGGTCGTGCTCACGTCGCTGCTCCTCGGTCGATGTGCAGCGTCACGCTCGTCGACCAGCCCCCGCCCGCGCACGGACCTGCTTCGCTCGTGCCGCCGTACGCCGCGGCTCGAGCGGCGATACCCGGGAGCCCCTGCCCACTCCCCTGGCTCGGAGCACGAGTTCGGTGGGTGTCGATGCGGCCGTCGTCGGTGACCCGCACCGCGACGGTGCCGGGCGCCACGTCGATGCCGACCTCGACTCGCGTGGGGCCGACGGCGTACCGCAACACGTTGGTGAGCGACTCCTGGACGATCCGGTAGACCGTCGTCACCAGAGCGGGCTGCTCCGGCATGGCCCCGCCGGAGCATGTGAGCGTGACGGGCATGCCGGTGCTGCGGAAGATTTCGACGACCTCCTCCACGTCGGAGACGTTGTGTCCCGACCGATGCAGGCGCTGATCCAGCACCGCATCGCCCTCTCGGAGTACCTGCAGGACGCGGTTCATCTCGCCCAGCGCGCTGCGCCCGACACCACCCAGCTGCTCAAGCGCTCGGGCCGACCGCCCGGGGTGCCGTTCCCAGCCGCTGGACGCCCCGTCCGCGAGGGAGATCATCGTCGACAGCGAGTGGGCGACGACATCGTGCATCTCCGCGGCGATCCGCTGCCGCTCCACCACCCGCGCCGTGGTGAGTCGTTGGTTCACGAGTTGCGTGAGGGCCGCTCGGCGCTGCGTCACACCGCGGGCGGCGACACCTGCGGCAAGAGCGAGCAGCGCCAGCGGTTCCAGCAACGACGGGGCCTGGGTCGACCCCGTCATGAGCAGACGGACGAGCAGTCCCGAAGCGGGGAGCCCCACGAGGACCACGTAGCCCGACAGCGCGGCTCTGGTGGGCAGCATGGCGGCTACCGTATACAGCGCGACGGCGGCGGGCAGCGTCACCGGTGCGACGGGGGCGGGCAAGAGCACACCCGCCGTGTTCGCGAGCGCGACGGCGACGAGAATCGCCCGCGGATACCGACGCCGCCACAACAGGAGCACGCTCGAGAGGATCACCAACGGCAACCCCGGCCAGAGCGATTGCGCACCCGGCAGGACCAGCCCGAGCGCCTGGACCAGGAGACAGGTCCCAGCGACCAGTGCGTCGACCACACGCCGGTGGGCGCTGAACCAGCGCAGCATGCGTGTGCCGAGGACACGGTCGACCTCCGCGGCGTCCACGATCGGCTGGATCGCACTCATACCCTTGCCACCTCCACGCTGAGCTCGGCTCTCATTCTCCCTCGCGCACCTCGTGGGCACCGTTCAGGCGTCCCGGCGAAGGAACGTGATCGCTGCGACGACGAACGACGCCAGCGTCCAGATCAGCAGAACGGCGTACCCGGTCCACGGTCCCATCGGGTCCGTACCGGTCGGGGCGAGGAGCAGGGAGCCGGCCTGGATCGGGAAGAAGCGGGTGATCTCGGTGCCGTATTCGGAGAACATCTGCGGGATCACCGGCACGATGAGGAGGAACACGATCGTCGCGAGCACCGCGGCGACGACGTTGCGGATGATGGTGCCGAGTGCGATTCCGAGGATGCTGATGGTGGCCAGATAGAGCCCGGATCCGAGCACCAACCGCGCCAGGTCGGGTGTCTCCAGCACATAGCCGTACCCGCCCCCTGCCAGGATGATGGGCGCGAGCGCGAACCCGACGGCTGCGCTGACGACACCGATGAGGAACGAGACACCCGCGATGATCGAGGCCTTCGCGACGAGCACCGCCGTCCGGCGCGGAACCGCGAGCAGCGTCGTGCCGATCTGAGCGGACCGGTACTCGTTCGTGATCATCAGGACGGCGAGCACCGCGAGGACGATGCCGACGTAGCCGGTCTTGTCGACGATCATCTCGGGGTAGGCGTCGTAGTCCGCCTTCGGTGACTCGCGGTCGCGGAAGACGTACGCCCAGGGCATCGCGATCCCGTTCGCGGTCAGCAGCAGGAACGCGAATCCTGCGAGGACGTGGTTCGAGGCGAGTCCACGGAACTTGATCCATTCGGAGACGATGGTGCCGCCGAGGCTGACATCGCTTGCGGAGAAGCGCCGCACGACGGGTGCTGCGGCCATGCCGGTGGTGGTGCTCATGAGGATGGTGTCCTTTCGAGGGGGACGCGACGTCAGGCGGAGACGAATTCCTGCGCGTCGCGGGTGAGTCGGTTGTAGGCCTCTTCGAGGGTCTGGCGCAGGGGCGTCAGCTCAGTGATCAGCACTCCCGCCTCGTGCGCGGCACGGGCGATCTGCTCCGCGGAGAGGCCCTCCACGTCCAGCACGCCCGGCTCGCTCGACGCGACGGTCGCCCCCGCTGAGGTGATCCGGCGAGTGAGTGCAGGCGCATCGAGGGCGCGAACACGGACACGACCGTCTCCCTGCTCGGTGAGCGAACCGATGGGAGCGTCCGCGATGATCTCGCCGCGACCGATGATGATCACGTGGTCCGCGATGAGCGCGAGCTCGTTCAGGAGGTGCGAGGACAGGAACACCGTCCGCCCCTCGGCCGCCAGCCGGGCCAGGAGCTCCCGGACCCAGGTCACGCCCTCGGGGTCCAGGCCGTTGACCGGCTCGTCGAGGATGAGCGTGCCCGGATCGCCCAGCAGTGCCGCGGCGATCCCCAAGCGCTGACCCATCCCCAGGGAGAACCCGCCGACCTTCTTCCTGGCGACCGCGCTGAGACCCGTCGCCTCGAGCACCTCGTCGACGCGCGAGCGCGGAATGCGGTGCGTCGCCGCGATCGAGGCGAGGTGGTTCAGCGCCGAGCGCGACCGGTGCGCCGCCCTCGCGTCCAGCAGAGCACCGACCTCGCGCAGCGGCGCGGCGAACGCTCGGTACTCAGAGCCGTCGATACGTGCACGACCAGCGGTGGGACGGTCGAGCCCGACGATCGAACGCATCGTCGTGGACTTGCCGGCGCCGTTCGGCCCCAGGAACCCGGTGACCTTGCCCGATTGGACACTGAAACTCACATCGCGCACCGCGTACGTGCCTCGGTATGCTTTGGTCAGCCCCTCCACGTCGATCGTCATGGCGTCTTCCTCCTGCTCGTAGCGGTTGCCTCGTGCCATCGACGCTACGGACGCGTGTGCGTCGGCGACTGCCAACCAGGGGTTGATCGTCATCGTCGGACTCAGCGGCGAACTGACCGCCGAGCGTCCGACCGTGAGGGAGCACCGCCTTGCGCTCCGGGCTGCGCGACATGATCGCTCAGCCGGGAAGTCGCCTCTGACCTGGACCGAATTGATAGAGTGCGTGCTCTAGAGTGAGTGCTCTAGGAATACGGGAGCAGTCATGCCGAGAATCGTCGACCCACAGCGGTTCACCGCGCGCCAGACCGCGATCCTCGCTGCGGCCTACCGCTGCTTCGCCACCGAGGGGTATGAGACCACCTCGACGGCGGACATCTGCCGGGCGGCGGACATCTCCTCGGGGACCCTGTTCCACTACTTCCCCACCAAGCTCGACATCCTGGTCACGCTGCTGCGGGTGAGCGCCGCCTGGACCGAGGATCAACTGCACCTCGCCACGCGAGCCGGGCCTGGGCGCCCTGCGTTGACCACCTATCTCGGCGCACTCGACCGCCAACGGGCCGCCGACCAGACGGTCGGTTTCGCTCGCGCGGTCCAAGGGATGGCGCATCTCCACGCCGTGGCGGCCGTCCTCGAGGTCGAGCGGGACATGGTGGACCGCTTCTTCCTCGACCACATCACCGAGGCGGTTCGCACCAGCGCTGCCCGCTCCGACGCCACGCCGGAGCAGCTCGTCCGATGGGTGCGCTGGCTCGTCGACGGCAGCGCACTGCACGAGACGCCGGCATCGAGCACAACGGGTGTCAGCGTCGCCGTCCGGTCGTTGCTCCTCCTCGGATGACGGCGTAGGCCACCGGGTCGTCAGGCCGACGGAGCAGGTCGATCGGGGTCCTGGTCCCAGAGCGGCATCCCGAACTCGTTGACCGGGACGGCGGACTGCGCCGGGTCCGGAAGCCGCTCCCCCGTCGGGCAGGTCATGAAGTGATCGTGCCCGGAGGAACGGTCGAAGGTGTGCTCGGCGAGCGGATGGCCACAGACCGTGCACTGGCGGTCTTCGGTGTCCGACGTCTTCGTCTGCTCGTTCATGCGGGTCATGCTACGCCGACCGTCGGCGTCGACCACCCCGTTGCGCACGGGGCGCCGACCTGCTTCCGCCCTGAGCGCGACCCGTCAGACCTCTCCGAAGCCGGATTCGATGAGCGACGCCAGTGCCCCGATTGCATCCTCCGCGTCCGGACCGTCCGCCTGCAGCTCCACGACCGCCCCTTTGACGAGGCCCAGTGACATGATCCCGAGCAGGCTCTTGGCGTCCTTCCCGTTCACGACCACCTTGGCCGCGAACGTGCTCGCCAGCTTCACGAACTCCGCAGCGGGTCGAGCGTGGAGCCCGTCCTTGTTCCGCAGGGTCACGGAGGCTGCGGCGTGGGGCGCTGTCGGGTCGTCGGACCCACCCGCCCGAGTCGCCTCGTCGGCGCCGTGCTGGGCAGGGTCACCGCCGGCTGCAGACCGCGCGGCGTCCACGACCTCGTCGAGCGACGCGCCGGTCTGCGCGGCCACGGCTGCGGCGACCCCGCCTTCGACGAGCGGGGCGTCGACGATGCGTACCCGGCCTCGGACGTCGTCGTCGAGGAAGTCGAGTGCCGTCTCAGCGGTCAGGATCGCCGATCCCAGATCGCACAGCACCACCACCCCGGCCCCGGAGTCCACGGCGGCGATCCCGGCGGACACCAGCTCGAAGCTCGTGCCGATCCCTCCGTCATCGGTACCGCCGGCTGCGGCGAGGGCCGCGTCGGGGGCCATCTGGCGCGCCAGGGCGATGAGCCCCTCCGCGATCAGCGCGCTGTGCGAGACGAAGACGAGGCCGACGGCTCCCCCGCTCATGCAGCACCCTCCCCAGCGGCAGCAGCCGCCGCTTGCAGGAGGTAGGAGGTGGACTGCGCCCCGGGGTCGCGGTGCCCGATGGCCCGTTCACCGAGGTAGCTGGCACGCCCCTTGCGGGCGACGAGCGGTTCGGTCGCGGCGGCGCCACCCCACGCGGCCTCCGCGGCTGCGGCCAGTACCCGTGCCGGCGACTCCCCCGCCTCCGCCGCCGCTGATGCAGCGTCCACGGCGGGTGTCCACGCGTCGACCATGGTCTTGTCGCCGACCTCGGCCTTGCCACGGAGCACGATCCCGTCGCGTGCCGCCGTCAGCAGGGCTACGACGGCATCGGCGTCGAGGTCCTCCTGGCCGCCCACGGCGATCGACGCCTTGAGCAGCGCGGTGCCGTACAGCGGGCCGCTCGCGCCTCCGACGGTCGAGATGAGCGTCGTCGCGGCGAGCTTGAGGATGTCCGCGGGCGTCGCATCGTCAGGCTGCTCGTCGAGCTTCGGCAGGATCGCGGAGAACCCGCGGTCGAGGTTCTCGCCATGGTCACCGTCCCCGATGTCGCGGTCGAGCGTGATCAGCTCCACCCGATGCTCTGCGACGACCGCCGCACTCCCCCGCATCCAGGCGATCGCCCAGGCTCCGTCCAATCCCATCCGTCTACCGTCCCCACCGGAGCGCCGCGGTCTGCACCGGGGCGTCCCACAATTCGATCAGTTCGTCGTCGAGTTTCAGGAGGGTGATCGACACACCCTGCATCTCGAGGCTGGTCGTGTAGTTCCCCACGAGCGACCGTGCCACCTCGATCCCGCGCTCCGCGAGCGCCTCGGCCACGCGGCGGAAGACGATGAAGAGCTCGACCTGCGGCGTCCCGCCCATCCCGTTCACCAGGACGAGGGCCCGCTCGCCCGGCGCGTACGGCAAGTCCTCGAGGATGGCGGCGAGCAGCCGGTCGACGATCCGGTCGGCGGGCTCCAGCGGGATGCGTTCACGGCCGGGCTCACCGTGGATCCCGATGCCGATCTCGATCTCGTCGTCGGCCAAGGTGAAACTCGGCTCGCCCGCGTGCGGGACGACGCACGGCGTGAGTGCCACGCCCATCGTGCGGGTGCGCTCGTTGACCTTCGTCGCGAGGTCGGCGACCTCGTCGAGTCCTCCCCCGGCCTCGGCACGTGCCCCGGCGAGCTTCTCCACGAGGACGGTGCCGGCGACACCCCGTCGCCCGGCCGTGTAGAGCGAGTCCTTCACCGCGACGTCGTCGTCGACGATGACCGACCGCACCTCGATGCCCTCGGCCAGCGCGAGGTCCGCCGCGGTCTCGAAGTTGAGGACGTCGCCCGTGTAGTTCTTGACGATGTGCAGGACGCCGGCACCACCGTCCACAGCCTTCGTGGCGGCGAGGATGGGGTCCGGAGTGGGCGAGGTGAACACCGGGCCTGGTACGGCGGCGTCGAGCATCCCGAATCCGACGAACCCGCCGTGGAGGGGTTCGTGCCCGCTGCCACCGCCGCTCACGATCCCCACCTTCCCGGCGACCGGGGCATCGGCTCGGGCGATGAACACCGGGTCGAGCGACACGGTGACGAGGTCGGGGTGCGCGACGCCGAAACCGGCCACCGCCTCGACGACGACGTCCTTGGGATCATTGATGAGCTTCTTCATTGAATCCTCCTGCAAGATCGGTTCGGGTCCGCCGACCGGGTACGCCGGCATCGGGTCTCAACCTACGCGCTGCGGCCCACCGCCGGTAGGGCCGGAAGACCCGGCCACGGCGCGGATCAGCGCGAGCCGAGCGTGCGGGTGGCGTCCACCCAGGCGTCGAGTGTCGCGGTCGCCGCACCCGAGTCGATGACGGCCGCGGCGGACACGAGCGCTGCGGCGAACCGCTCGAGGATCGGCCGCTGGGCCTGCGTCGGATCCTCCGACAGTTCGAACGCCACGATCCCGGCCGCGGCGTTCAGCAGGACGATGTCGCGGACGGGACCCTCCTCGCCGGCCAGCGTGGCGCGCACGACACCGGCGTTGTGCTGGGCGTCACCGCCGATGAGATCGTCGATCGACGCACGGCGGATGCCGAGTTCCCGGGGATCCAGGTCGTGCTCGGTGACGGCTCCGCGGGTGATCTCCCAGAGGTGGCTGTGTCCCGTCGTCGTCAGTTCGTCGAGTCCGTCGTCGCCCCGGAAGACGAGGGCGGTCGCCCCGCGCGTCTGGAAGACGCCCACGAACAACGGGATGCGGTCGGCGTGCGCGACGCCGACCGCCGACGCCTCCGGGCGGGCCGGGTTGACGAGCGGGCCCAGGAAGTTGAAGACCGTCGGCACGCCGAGCTCCGCACGAACCGCCCCTGCGTGGCCGAAACCGGGGTGGAACGCCGCCGCGTACGCGAAGGTGATGCCCGTCGACGCCAGCACCTCCCCCACCAGGTCCGTCGGCAGGGCGAGGTCGACGCCGAGCGCCGAGAGCACGTCGCTCGATCCCGAGGCGGAGCTCGCCGCGCGGTTGCCGTGCTTGATGACCGGGATGCCCGTCGCGGCCGCGACGATGGACGCGGTCGTCGAGATGTTGACCGTGCCGAAGCGGTCGCCGCCGGTGCCGACGATGTCGAGGGCCCGAGACGGGGCGACGAGCGGCTTCGCGTGGTCGAGGATCGCGTCGCGGAACCCGACGATCTCGTCCACCGTCTCCCCCTTCCGACGCAACGCGATGAGGAAGCCGGCCAGCTGGGCGTCCGTCACCTGACCGGTCATGATCCGTTCCATCGCCCACGTCGACTCCGACACACTGAGATCGGTTCCGGCGAGCAGGTCGCCGATGAGCGTCGGCCAGGTCGTGAGAGGCATGTCGACGATCTTACAAGCGCGACTCGCCGACGCCTCGAGCGGCCTGTGGAGGCGAAGATCACATGAATCCCGCAGCAGAACCGAAGATTCCGGTCAGGAAATAAGGCTAGCCTTACTGATCCGAGCGTGCTCGCCGCCCCCGAAATGCGAAAAACCGCTCCGGCTTTCGGCCATAATGGAGGGGTGACGAGCACCTCAATCAACCTTGCGCCGAGCGCGCCCCGGATCAACCGACCGAACACGGTCGCGGTTGGAACGATCGTCTGGCTGGGCAGCGAGGTCATGTTCTTCGCCGGCCTCTTCGCGATCTACTTCACGCTGCGATCGATGGCTCCCGAGCTGTGGGCGGCCGAAGCCGGTCGCCTGAACGTCCCGTACTCGACGATCAACACGATCATCCTCGTGTCCTCGTCGTTCACGTGCCAGTTCGGCGTCTTCGCAGCGGAGCGCATGCAGCCCCGCATGACGGGCTGGAGCCCGCGCAAGTGGGGCATGGTCGAGTGGTTCTTCCTCACCTACGCCCTGGGCGCCGTGTTCGTCTCCGGCCAGATCCTCGAGTACGCGACGCTCGTCAGCGAGGGCATCTCCCTCAGCTCGAACGCGTACGGCTCGGCGTTCTACCTCACGACCGGCTTCCACGGCCTGCACGTGACCGGTGGCCTCATCGCCTTCCTCCTCGTGATCGGCCGTGCCTACGCCGTCAAACGATTCGGCCACAAGGAGGCGACGAGCGCCATCGTCGTCTCGTACTACTGGCACTTCGTCGACGTCGTGTGGATCGGCCTCTACTTCGTCATCTACATCCTGCGCTGACCCGGAATGACTGACTCCATGAAGACTGACCCCACCCAGACGACGACCACCAAGGCGTCCAAGAAGGCCGCCCGCGCCACGCGCAAGAGCGGCCGCCGCAGCCCGTTCGCCTCGGCGGCGCTGCTCGCGATCGGCCTCCTCGTGACCGGTGGCGCCTACGCAGCCGTCAGCGTCAGCACGGCCAGCGCAGAGCCCGTCGCCGCTGCCAAGTCACAGGCCTCCGTCGACGAGGGCGAGAAGCTCTTCTCCGCGAACTGCGCCACCTGCCACGGCCTCGACATGCAGGGCACGACCGCCGGACCGAGCCTCCTCGGCGTCGGTGCCGCCGCCGTCGACTTCCAGGTCGGCACCGGCCGGATGCCGCTGCAGAACCAGGGCCCGCAGGCCCCGGAGAAGCCCGTGCAGTTCACCGAGGAGCAGATCTCCTCCCTCGCGGCCTACGTCGCCTCGGTCGCACCCGGTCCGGAGATCCCCGAGGAGCAGTACCTCGACGGTGAGGGCGACGCCTCGAACGGCGCACAGCTCTTCCGCATCAACTGCGCGATGTGCCACAACGTCGCAGCCGCCGGTGGCGCCCTGACCGAGGGAAAGTACGCTCCCTCGCTCGTCGGCGTCAGCGCCGCCCACATCTACGAGGCCATGATCACCGGCCCGCAGAACATGCCCGTCTTCAACGACATGAACCTCTCCCCCGAGGACAAGCGCGACATCATCACCGCGCTCAAGTTCATGGAGAAGAACCCGTCACCGGGCGGCAACGACCTCGGCTCGCTCGGCCCCGTCTCCGAGGGCCTGTTCCTCTGGATCTTCGGCCTCGGCTCGATCGTGGCCCTCACCGTCTGGATCACCGCGAAGTCGAACTGACCGACGCGGATCGACAACACGTAAGAAGGAGCACCATGGCTCACGACAACTCGAGCGGCTCGGGTCACCCAGCCGCCGACTCGTCTGCCGATCCGTCCGCCCACGGGCAGGAGCTGCAGGTCGCGACCGGTACCGGGGTCATCTCCCGCGACGCCGTCGTCGACCCCGGCCTGCCTCCGCACCGGAAGCGCGTCACGGACCTCGACCCCAAGAAGGACAAGCGGGCCGAGCGCGCCGTCTACACCCTCTTCTACCTGTCGATCGCCGGCAGCGTCTGGGCGGTCGCCGCCTACATGGCGTTCCCGATCGAGCCCGAGGACATCGCCTCGGTGCGCCTGAACAACCTGTTCATCGGTCTCGGCATGGCGTTGGCCCTGCTCGCGATCGGTATCGGCGCCGTGCACTGGGGCAAGGCCCTCATGCACGACGAAGAGGGCATCGACTACCGTCACAAGGTCGGCGGCAACCAGGCCAGCCGCGATCGCGCGGTGGAGATCATGCACCAGGCGAACGTCGAGTCCGGCATCGGACGACGCGCGCTCATCCGCAACAGCCTCATCGGCTCCCTCATCGTCTTCCCGCTCCCGGGCATCGCGTTGTTCCGCGGTCTCGCGCCGTACGACGAAGACCCCGTCGAGCTCATGCAGCACACGATGTGGAAGGAAGGCACGCGCCTCGCCCGTGACCCTTCCGGTACGCCCATCAAGGCGTCCGACGTGACCCTCGGCAGTGCGTTCCACGTGATCCCCGAGAACCTCCACGAGGCCGATCACGTCCTCAACGAGAAGGCGAAGGCGATCGTGCTGCTCATGCGGCTGAAGCCCGAAGACCTCGTCGAGGAGGAGTCGAAGAAGGACTGGTCCTACGACGGCATCGTCGCCTACTCCAAGGTGTGCACGCACGTCGGTTGCCCGGTCGCTCTCTACGAGCAGCAGACGCACCACCTCCTCTGCCCCTGCCACCAGTCGCAGTTCGATGTCACGAACCACTGCGCGGTCATCTTCGGACCGGCCGCCCGGCCGCTTCCGCAGCTGCCGATCACCGTCGACGACGAGGGCTACCTCGTCGCGCGGAGCGACTTCCACGAACCTGTCGGCCCGAGCTTCTGGGAGCGTCATTGAGCACCTCGACCGCAACACGCACCCCTGAGCAGGCCAAGGCCGCTCCGGCGAAGAGCTCCGGTGGATTCACCGGCGCCGCAGCGAACTACCTCGAAGAGCGGACGTCCATCTCGGTCGCCGTCAAGGAGTTCGGCCGCAAGATCTTCCCCGACCACTGGTCGTTCCTCCTCGGCGAGGTGGCGCTCTACAGCTTCGTCATCATCCTGCTGTCGGGCTCCTTCCTCACCTTCTTCTTCCAGGCATCGATGGCGGAGGTCCACTACGACGGGTCCTTCGTCCCGCTGAAGAACATCGAGATGTCCGTCGCCATGGCGTCGACGCTCGACATCTCCTTCGACATCCGCGGCGGCCTCCTGATGCGTCAGGTGCACCACTGGGCGGCCCTGCTGTTCGTGGCGTCCATCGGCCTCCACATGCTGCGCATCTTCTTCACCGGTGCGTTCCGCAAGCCGCGTGAGCTGAACTGGGTGATCGGTTTCGTCCTGTTCATCCTGGCCATGGCCGAGGGCTTCACCGGGTACTCGCTGCCCGACGACCTGCTCTCCGGTAACGGTCTGCGGATCATCGACGGCATGGTCAAGGGTCTGCCCATCATCGGCACGTGGACGACCTTCCTGCTCTTCGGCGGGGAGTTCCCGGGCACCGACATCGTCGGCCGCCTCTACACGCTCCACATCCTGCTCCTGCCGGCGCTGGTGCTGCTCTTCATCGCCCTGCACCTGGTGTTCGTCGTCGTGCACAAGCACACGCAGTTCCCGGGCGCCGGTCGCACCGAGCAGAACGTGGTCGGATTCCCCGTCCTCCCCGTCTACGCGGCGAAGGCCGGTGGCTTCTTCTTCATCGTCTTCGGTGTCGTGATGCTCATCGCCTCGCTGTTCACGATCAACCCGATCTGGAACTACGGACCGTACGACCCCTCCCCGGTCTCGGCGGGTACGCAGCCTGACTGGTACATCGGGTTCGCCGACGGCGCGCTCCGACTGGTTCCGCCGCACCTCGAGTTCGTCCTCTGGGATCACACGTTCTCGTTCAACATCATCCTTCCCGTCCTCGTTCTGGGTCTGTTCATCGTCACGGTGTTCATCTACCCGTTCGTCGAGGCGTGGATCACGGGTGACAAGCGTGAGCACCACATCCTCGACCGTCCGCGCAACGCGCCGACCCGCACCGCCATCGGTGCTGCCGGTGTCACCTTCTACGCCGCCCTCTGGGCTGCTGCGAGCTCGGACATCATCGCCACCCACTTCAAGGTGACGATGGAGGGCGTGATCCACACGCTGCAGGCGATCCTCATCCTCGGACCGTTCATCGCCTACTTCATCGCGAAGCGCACCTGCCTGGCGCTGCAGAAGAAGGACCGCGAGATCCTCCTCCACGGCTACGAGACCGGGCGCATCGTCCGCCTCCCCGGTGGCGAGTTCATCGAGGTCCACGAGCCCGTCGACGAGTACGAGCGCTGGCGCCTCGCGAGCTACGACGACCACAAGCCGTTGATGATCCGTCCGAACGCCAAGGGCAAGATCACCGGTGTCCAGAAGGCTCGCGCCGCGATGTCCCGCTGGTTCTTCGAGGATCGGATCGCTCCGGTCACGAACACCGAGATCGAACGTTCCCACGGCGACCANAATTGCGCCGCGACAAGACGCGTGCGATAGCGGACGTCCGTGCAGCCCTCTCCCCCGTTCTCCGGGCGCCGAAGGCCGGTGCGGATGAGGTGAGCCCTTCGACAGGCTCAGGGACCCGCGTCCGCTCACCGTGGTTACCGGCATTCCTGCGCGACAGCAGACGATGTGAGCCGATCGACCTGCCCCGGGGGCGACGTTCACGACCCAGGGTGATCGGGCCGTACTGAGGAGACACCGGACTACTGCTGCCCTTCGACGGGGCTCAGGGACCGGACTGCATGCGCCAGGTCTCTTCGTACGCACCCTGAGTCCTTTGCAGGGGCGTGTGCCCCCCCCCGGACAGGCTCAGGGCCAGGTTCCCCCTCTGCGCCAGGTCTCTTTGATACGCACCCTGCATCCTCTGCGGGCGCCGTCTACCCCTCGACAGCCTCAGGGACCGGCGGGCGCTCCCCCGGTCTATCAGGCATGAGGAGGCGTCACCAGTACGGCTGCCCACCGGGAGTAGCCTCGCCGGGCGGAAGGGTGACGATCACGACCTTCGGGGCGGGTGCGCGCACCAATGCCGGCTGCTCGTTCTCCACGTCCAGGCGAGCACCAGAACACGAAAGAGCCCCCGAGCTTGGCTCGGGGGCTCTTCGATGACTCTTCGGGGATCAGCCCAGCGGGAGGATCTTCTTGTAGAACTCCGCCGTCACGTTGTAGCCGAGACGACGGTAGAAGTCGCCGGCTCGAGAGGTGGACATCGTCAGCTGGCGCGCACCGCGTTCGACGGCATAGTGCTCGTTCGCCTCGACCAGGGCCGAACCGATGCCGGCGCCGCGGGCCGTCTCGTCGACGACGAGCTCCTGCAGGTGGGCGGTGAGGCCGGCAGCGTGCAGCAGCCGGGACACCGTCATCAGGGTGTAACCGACGACGCGGTTCGCTTCGTCGACCGCGACGTACAGCACGTTGGTCTCGTCTTCACGAGGGCGCATGACGTTGTTGTATGCGGCCATGAAGTCGTCCGCGGCAGGCGGGATGGACCCCGTAATCAGCTGGCCGGCCAGCGCGAAGACGGCTGAACGGTCGTCGGGCTGACCACGACGGATGCTGAACGAGGCGACCATCAGCGTGCGAAGTATCCGCGGTAGTACTCGTAGTTCCAACCGACGACCGCGATGACGACCAGCGGGATGCCGATGATCGCGATCCAGAACCCGACCGCCAGACCGAGCACGAGCAGACCGCACGCACCGGCGAGGATGATGGGCCACCAGCTCCACGGGCTGAAGTGCCCGATCTCCGGGTCGCCGTCGTCGATGTTCGCCGTCAGCGTGTCCTCGGGGAGCTCGGCGCCCTGGCTCTTGTGCACCCGGCTGAGGTAGAAGCCGAGGAAGGCACTCAGGATCGCGGCGAGAGCCAGGGTGACCGTGCCGACCCACTCGACCCGACCGTGCAGCGGATCGACGAGCGACCACACCGTGTAGACCGCGCAGAGGAGGGCGCAGAACACCGTCAGGATCGTGAAGAGGATGATATTGGCGCGCATGGCGGCTACTTCACCTTTCCGGCGTCGATGTCGAGCGTGGGTGCGTCAGGTGCGTCCTTCGCGGGACCGACGCCGACCGGGATACCGACCTCGGGGTGGTGGAGGTCGAAGGCCGGTCGCTCCGAGCGGATGCGCGGGATGGAGACGAAGTTGTGACGCGGCGGGGGCGAGCTGGTCGCCCACTCGAGCGATCCCCCGTAACCCCACGGGTCGTCCTCGGTGACGCGAGGAGCCTTCCGGATCGTGATGTACACGTTCAGGAAGAAGGGCAGCAGCGAGATGGCGAGGATGAACGAGCCCACGGTCGACAGCTGGTTCATCCAGGTGAAGCCGTCCTCGGGCGAGTACGTCGCATAGCGCCGCGGGAACCCGATGACGCCCAGCCAGTGCTGGATGAGGAACGTCGTGTGGAAGCCGATGAAGAGCAGCCAGAAGTGCCAGTAGCCGAGCTTCTCGTTGAGCATCTTGCCCGTCCACTTCGGCCACCAGAAGTAGAAGCCGGCGAACATGGCGAACACGACCGTGCCGAACACGACGTAGTGGAAGTGCGCCACGACGAAGTAGGAGTCGGAGACGTGGAAGTCGAGCGGCGGCGAGGCGAGGATGACACCGGTGAGCCCGCCGAAGACGAAGGTGATCAGGAAGCCGATCGACCAGAGCATCGGGGTCTCGAAGGTGACCGAACCGCGCCACATCGTGCCCAGCCAGTTGAAGATCTTCACGCCGGTCGGAACCGCGATGAGCATCGTCATGAGGGCGAAGAACGGCAGGAGCACCGATCCGGTGACGTACATGTGGTGCGCCCAGACGGTCACGGAGAGCGCAGCGATCGCGATCGTCGCGTAGATCAGGGTCTTGTAGCCGAAGATCGGCTTGCGGCTGAACACCGGGAAGATCTCGGAAACGATGCCGAAGAACGGCAGCGCGATGATGTAGACCTCGGGGTGCCCGAAGAACCAGAACAGGTGCTGCCACAGGATGACACCGCCGTTGGCCGCGTCATAGATGTGGGCGTCGAACACGCGGTCCGCTGCGAGGCCGAAGAGGGCCGCTGCGAGCACCGGGAACGCCATCAGGACGAGGATGGACGTCACGAGGACGTTCCACGTGAAGATCGGCATGCGGAACATCGTCATGCCGGGGGCGCGCATCGTGATGATCGTGGTGATGAAGTTGACGCCACCGAGGATGGTGCCGAAGCCGCTGAGCGCCAGGCCGAGGACCCAGAGATTGCCTCCGAGCCCTGGCGAGAACGTCGTACTCGACAGTGGCGCATAGGCGAACCAGCCGAAGGCGGCGGCGCCCTGCGGGGTGAGGAAGCCACCGACGGCGATGAGGCTACCGAAGGCGTAGAGCCAGAACGCGAAGGCGTTCAGACGCGGGAAGGCGACGTCCGGTGCGCCGATCTGCAGCGGCATGAGCGCGTTCGCGAACCCGGCGAAGAGCGGCGTCGCGAACATGAGGAGCATGATCGTGCCGTGCATCGTGAAGAGCTGGTTGTACTGCTCCTTCGTCTCCACGATCGTGCCGCCGGGCTCGAAGAGCTGGGCTCGGATGATGAGCGCCATCACGCCGCCGAGGCAGAAGAAGATGAACGAGGCGATCAGGTACATGTACCCGATGGTCTTGTGGTCGGTGGAGGTGATCCACTTGACCAGGATGTTGCCCTTGCGCTCGACCGAGGTGCGTCCGACGACGCTCGCCTGGCCTGCGGGAAGCGTGGTGGAGGTCATTCCCCGTCTCCGTGCTCTTCGAGACCTGCCGGCGCCTTGGTGCCGGGGAGGTTGCTGTTGCGATCGTATTCCGTGCCGTAGTCGCCGATGTTGCCCGACTTGGCCAGGTCTTCGAGGTGCTTGTCGTACTCGGCCTGCGAGACGACCTTCACGTTGAAGAGCATGAGCGAGTGGTACTCGCCACAGAGCTCGGCGCACTTGCCGGCGTACGTGCCCTCGCGCTCAGGGGTGAAGGACATGTAGTTCGTCTTGCCCGGGATCATGTCCTTCTTGTAGAGGAAGTCGATGACCCAGAAGGAGTGGATGACGTCGCGCGACTGCAGCGCGATCTTCACCGTCTTGCCGACGGGCAGGTAGAGCGTGGGGAGTGCGTCCTGGTCGATGACGCCACCGGGCTTCTCATCGGCCTGCACGCCCGCGGTCCAGACGTCCTGACCGTTGACGGCCTCGTCGTACACGAAGTCCCACGCCCACTGCTTGGCGAAGACCTCGATGGCCACGTCGGGATCCTCGTACTGGGTCTCGATCGCGTTCTGGTCGCGTGCCGTGAAGGCGAAGAAGCCGAGGACCAGGATGAGCGGGACGATCGTGTAGAAGATCTCGATCGGCATGTTGTACCGCAGCTGGACCGGGAGACCGGTCTGCCCCTTGCGGCGTCGGTACACGATGACGGCCCAGATGATGAGCCCCCACGTGATGACACCGACTGCGAGCAGCACCAGCCATGCCGTCACCCACAGGCCCGCGATGCGGTCCGTGTGGTTCGTGACGGGAGATTCGCCCTCGACGAATCCCGGCAGGTAACCATGCAGTTCCGCCTGCGTACAACCCGCCAGGACTATGGCGAGTGTGGCTGCGACCGGAATGGCAGCCCATCTGAGACGACGAGTCGAGCGCACCTCTGAAACCTTTCGAATACACACCTGTGGATCGCCCCCCAGTCTAGTGGGGATGGGCGGTGAACGCCGGACCATTCGCGTCCGCGGTGCGGGATCGTGACCGGAATGACGAAGGGGAAACCACCCGGGACCGGGTAATTTCCCCTTCAGGAAGAATCTGGCTCAGTGGAAGCTGTCGCCGCAGGCGCAGCTGCCCTCGGCGTTGGGGTTGTCGATGGTGAACCCCTGCTTCTGGATGGTGTCCTCGAAGTCGATCTTGGCACCGTCGAGGTAGGGGACGCTCATCTTGTCGACGATGACCTCGACGCCGTCGAAGTCGACCGTGGCGTCGCCGTCGAGCATGCGCTCGTCGAAGTACAGCTGGTAGATGAGGCCCGAGCATCCACCCGGCTGGACGGCCACGCGGAGACGGAGGTCGTCGCGACCCTCCTGCTCGAGGAGGCTCTTGACCTTCTGCGCCGCCGTGTCGGACAGGCCGACGCCGTGAGCCGCGTCGATCTTGGTCTCGGTCAGGATGGTGTCGCTCATGATGCTCCTCGCGAGGTCTGGCGGCGCCGGGTCGACGCCTGTGTGAGATTCTACCGCCTGACGCGCCGGACGCACCCCGTGGTTCCGGCGGTGCGTCCGTCGTGTCTACGCGTCGGAGGACGGGCGGGGTGCGGCCGCCAGGCGAGCGAGGAGCACCGCCTCCGTGAGGATCGCCTTCTGGAAGACGCCGAGGTGCAGCGACTCGTTCGGGCTGTGGGCGCGCGAGTGCGGGTCCTCGACACCGGTGACGAGGATCTGGGCGTCCGGGAAGACCCGGACGAGGTCGGCGATGAACGGGATCGACCCGCCGACACCCGTCTCCACGGGCTCGACCTCCCAGGCGTCGGCCATGGCGCGCTTCGCCTCGGCGACGGCCCAACCGCTCGTGTCAACGAGGAACGGGCTGCCCTGGTCGACCTCGTCGATCGTCAGCTGTGCGCCGAACGGGCTGTTGGCGAGGAGGTGGGCCTCGAGTGCACGGTAGGCCTCGGCCGGATCCTGCCCGGGGGCGATCCGCGCACTGATGCGCACCGACACCTCCGGGATGAGCGTGTTCGAGGCGTTGGCCACCGACGGTGCGTCGATGCCCGTGACGGTGATCGCGGGCTGCGACCAGATCCGGCTGAGTATGGAGCCGCGTCCGATGGGCGAGACCCCCTCGGACAGACCTGACTCGGCGCGGAGCTGCGCCTCGTCGAACTCCGGGGTGACGGCGTCGTGCGAGGTGAGTCCGTCGACCGCCACCGAACCGTCGGCGTCCCACAGGGTCGCGAGCAGGGTGACCGTGGCTAGCATCGCATCCGGCACCGCTCCCCCGAGCATCCCGGAGTGGGAGGCGTGGTCGAGGGTCTTCACGCGCAGCCGGAACGTGACGTTGCCGCGCAGACCGATCGTCAGCGCCGGCGTCCGCTCGTCCCAGTTGTCGCTGTCGGCGACGACGATCACGTCCGCAGCGAGGGTGTCGCGGTGCTCCTCCAGGAAGGAACCGAAGGACCGCGAGCCGAACTCCTCCTCGCCCTCGATGAACAGCACGATACCGAGGTCGAGGTCGGAGCCGAGGACCTCGGTGACGGCTCGGATCGCGGCGATGTGGGACATGACGCCGGCCTTGTCGTCAGCCGCGCCCCGTCCGTAGATGCGGCCGTCGCGGACGGTCGGTTCGAACGGCGGCGAGTCCCACTTGTCGTCGCTTCCGGGGGGCTGGACGTCGTGGTGCGCGTAGAGCAGCACGGTCGGTCGGCCGTTCCGTGGTTCACGGCGGGCCAGCACGGCGGGCTGTCCGAGCTCCGCTCCGCCGTCGATGGCGGACCGGCGCACCGAGACCTCGTCGAAGACACCGAGACCGCGGGCGAGCGCCGCGACCGCTTCGGCACTCCGCGCCACCTCGGCCGCGTCGAACGCCGACCACGACACCGAGGGGATGCGGACCAGTGCCGACAGATCGGCGATCGACGACGGCAACGCACCGGCGACGGATTCGCGCAGCCGATCGAGGACTTCCTGGTCGTTGCGTGGGTCTTGGGTCGATTCCGTCGTGGTACCTGTCGTCATGCGAGTAATCTTAAGGGAATCCCCGAATCAAGGACGTTCCATCGTGGCCAAACAGCAGAGCACCCCGGCATCAGAGCCGATCGTCGAGACCGCAGCGCAGACGGCTGAGCGCCTCGCCCGCGGCGCCAAGGAGGCGAAGGGTCGACCGACCCCGTCCCGGGCGGAACGCGAGGCGCAGAACAAGCGTCCGCTCGTCCCCTCCGACCGCAAGGAGGCGTCGAAGGCGGCGAAGGCGCAGCAGGCCGAAGCACGGCGGCGGGCGCAGGCCGGCATGGCCGCCGGCGACGACAAGTTCCTCCCGGCACGCGAGCGCGGTCCGCAGAAGAAGTTCGTCCGCGACTACGTCGACGCCCGGTTCAACATCGGCGAGTTCATGATCCCGGTGATGTTCCTCGTGATCATCCTCACCTTCATGCCGGTGCCCGAGATCCAGGTCTACGGCATGCTCACCCTCTGGGTGTTCTTCATCATCGCGATCGCCGACTGCTTCTTCCTCGGCTTCCGCGTCCGGAAAGCGCTGCGGGCGAAGTTCGGGCAGGACGAGCGTGGCGTGCGCTGGTACGCCGCCATGCGCGCGCTGCAGCTGCGCCCGCTCCGTCTGCCGAAACCGCAGGTCAAGCGCGGCCAGTTCCCCAACAAGTAGTCCCACGAACGACGAACGCCCGCCGGTCCCAGACCGGCGGGCGTTCGTCGTCGATGGCGCCTTATGCCGATCAGCGGGCGGTTCGAGCCAGTCGGTCGAGCCCGCGGTTGATGTGTCTCGCCCAGAGCGGCCCGCGGTAGAGGAACGCCGTGTAGCCCTGCACGAGGGTTGCTCCTGCAGCCAGGCGCTCCCGGACGTCTTCGGCGGTGTCGACGCCTCCGGCTGAGATGACACACAACTCCGGGGGCACGATGGCCCGGATGCGCCGCAGGACGACGAGCGAGCGGGCGGCCAGCGGTGCACCGGACAGCCCACCGGCTCCGGCCGCCTCGACGATGGCGGGATCGGTGGCCAGGCCGTCGCGAGAGATGGTCGTGTTCGTCGCGATGACGCCGTCCAGGCCGAGTTCCACGACCAGCCCTGCGATGCGGTCGACCTCCGCATCGCTGAGGTCGGGTGCGATCTTGACGAGTAACGGCGTCGAACCGGCGGCGGCACGGACGGCCTCGAGCAGCGGTGCAAGCTGGTCGAGCTCCTGGAGGCCGCGAAGCCCCGGGGTGTTCGGCGAGCTGACGTTGACCACGAGGTAGTCGGCCACAGGCGCGAGGAGCGTCGCGCTCCGGACGTAGTCGGCCGTGGCGTCGGCGACGTCCACGACACGGCTCTTGCCGATGTTCACGCCGAGGACGGGTCGGCGGCTCACCCGCGCGGTCCGTTCGAGCCGACGCCTGGCCTGGTCGGCTCCCCCGTTGTTGAAGCCCATGCGGTTGACGACCGCCCGATCGGCGATGAGTCGGAACAATCGGGGCTTGGGATTGCCCGGCTGCGGGATCGCCGTGATCGTGCCCACCTCGACATGGCCGAACCCGAGGAGCCCGAGGCCGAGGACGCCCTTGCCGTCCTTGTCGAAGCCGGCGGCGACACCGAACGGGGTCTCGAACCGCAGCCCCAGCGTCTCCACCGACTGGTCGAGTCGCGGCGCCGTCCAGCGCCTGATGACGGGGCCGAGGCCGGTGGCGGGAAGCGAACGGATGACGTCGAAAGCCAGGTGGTGTGCGCGTTCGGGATCGAGCTTGGACAGCACCTGGGCGAAGAGGAAGCGGTACACGGCTCAGAGCTCCTCGGACGGCACGGGGGCGGCACCGGAAGCGTGCTCGACGCGGAGCAGCGCGATCGCGGACTCGAAGTCGTCGAGCGATTCGAAGGCCTGGTAGACACTGGCGAAGCGGAGGTACGCGACCTCGTCCAACTCACGTAACGGCGCGAGGATCGCCAGACCGATGTCGTTCGCGTCGATCTGCGACGCGCCGGTGGCGCGGATGGACTCCTCCACCCGCTGAGCCAGGACGGCGAGGTCGGAGTCCGTCACCGGGCGGCCCTGGCAGGCCTTGCGGACACCGCTCACGACCTTCTCCCGGCTGAAGGGCTCCACCACGCCGGAGCGCTTGATCACGCCGAGACTCGAGGTCTCCATGGTGCTGAAGCGCCTTCCGCACTCGGGGCACTGCCGGCGTCGGCGGATGGCGAGTCCGTCGTCGCTGGTGCGCGAGTCGATCACACGGGAATCCGGGTGGCGGCAGAACGGGCAGTACATCAGCGGGCTCCCTCGGGGGTGGTGGGGGCGGTGGTGTCGTCCGCAGCACGGATCTCGGCATCGACGAGCCCGAAGCGGGCCGTCACCGCCTCGCCGTGCGCCGGCAGGTCCTCCGAGCCTGAGAGGGCGACGATGTGGGCCGAGACCTGACGGAGCGCCGGTTCGTCGTACCGGACGACCTGCTGCGGCCGGAGGAAGGTGAAGGCTCCGAGGCCCGAGGAGAACCGCGCCTGGCCGCCCGTCGGGAGGACGTGGTTCGACCCGGCCAGATAGTCGCCGAGGCTCACCGGGGTGTGGTCGCCGAGGAAGATCGCGCCGGCGTTGGTGATGGCGCCGAGGAGCGACTCCGGGTCGCGGGTCTGCACCTCGAGGTGCTCCGGCCCGTACGCGTTGCTGAACGCCACGGCCGCCTCGAGGTCGTCGACGAGCACGATGGCCGACTGCGGCCCGCCCAGGGCCTCGACGACGCGCGCTCCGTGACGGGTGCCTGCGGCGTACCGCTGCAGCCACTCCTCCACCGCGGTGGCGAGCGCCGCACTGTCGGTGACGAGCAACGATGCCGCCGCCTCGTCGTGTTCCGCCTGGCTCACGAGGTCGGCTGCGACGAGCCGGGCATCGGCCCCGGCGTCCGCGATGACCAGGATCTCGGTGGTCCCGGCTTCGGCGTCGATCCCCACCTGCCCCTTCACGAGGCGCTTGGCGGCCGCCACGAAGATGTTGCCCGGGCCGGTCACGACGTCGACCGGGTCGAGGGCGAGGTCGGGTACTCCGTAGGCGAACGCACCGATCGCTCCGGCGCCGCCCATGGCGTAGACCTCGGTCACCCCGAGCAGCCCGGCGGCGCCGAGGATCGTCGGGTGGACGCGGCCGCCGAACTCGCGCTGCGGGGGCGAAGCGAGCGCCACGGAGCCGACGCCGGCCTCCTGGGCCGGTACGACGTTCATGACGACACTCGAGGGGTAGACGGCCTTCCCGCCCGGGACGTAGAGGCCGACACGGCCGACCGGGGCCCAGCGCTGCACGACGGTCGCGCCGTCGGCGAGCTCGGTCGTGCGCTCCGGCGGGACCTGCGCTCCCGTGGCGGTCCGGACCCGGTCGATGGCCTCCACGAGCGCGGCGCGCACGGCCGGCTCGAGCGCTGTGACGGCCGCGTCGATCTCGGCCTGTGGGACGCGGATCCGCTCGGGGCGTCCCCCGTCGAACCGGTCTGCCTGCGCCGAGAGCGCCTCGGAACCGTCCGCTCGGACGTCGTCGATCAGCGCCTGAGCGGCATGCGCTGCCGCGGTGATGTCGACGACGGGACGGGGCAGCATGTCCAGGAGCTCGGTGCGGCTCGGCCGCACTCCCCTGAGGTCAATGGTGGTGATCATGGCCGTCACAGCCTATCGTCCGCAGCGGTCCGTCCCGGCTGCCGCCCGCGTCCGGGCGGGGTCAGCCGAGACAGTTCGGGCCGAGCAGGGACTTCAGCTCGCCGAAGAGTCCGGACGAGAGGCTGACGCGATGGGGCAGCTCGAACACCCGCGCGATCTCGCCTCGGATGAGCTTCAGTCGGACCTCGGTCGATCCAGCGTGCCGCGTCAGCACGTCGCTGAGCGTGGTCACCGTCTCGGTCGTCGCCCGGGCGTCGGCCATCGACAGCTGGAGCATACGGTCGGCACCGGCCTCGGGCAGTTCGGGCGAGAAGATGCTGTATGCGTGGAGGTTCATCCCGTCGTCTCGGACACTGACCCGTCCGCGGACCACCACGATCGAGTCGCCGACGAGTTCGGATGCGAACTCCTGGTACGCCTTGCCCATGAACATGGCGGTCATCTCGCCGCCGAAGTCCTCGACCTGGATCATGCCGTACTGGTTGCCGGAGGCCTTGGCGATCCGGTGCTGGACACTCGTGACGAGCCCCGAGATCACGACGGTCTCGCCGTCCATGCCCTCGGAGGTCATGAGGTCGGTGATGGTCGTCGTGGCGTGCTTCGCCAACTCGATCTCGAGTCCGGCCAGCGGGTGGTCCGAGACGTACAGCCCCAGCATCTCCCGTTCGAAGTTGAGTTTGTCGCGCTTGCTCCAGTCAGGACGCGCGGGGACGCTCGCGAGCGGCACTTCGCCGACCTCGGCGAACAGGCTGTCGAAGTCGAAGCCGATGCTCCCGGACGCCTCGGCACGCTTGTCCTTCACGACCGAGTCGACGGCGTCCTCGTGGATCTCGTAGAGCGCACGTCTGCTGTCGCCCATGGAGTCGAACGCGCCGGCCTTGATGAGCGACTCGATGGTCCGCTTGTTCGCCACCGGCAGCGGCACCTTGCGGAGGAAGTCGTGGAAGGAGGTGAACCTGCCCTCGCGCTCGCGTGCCTGCCGGATGAGCTCCACGACGTTCGAACCGACGTTGCGGACGGCACCCAGACCGAACCGGATGTCCTCCCCGACTGCGGCGAAGAACCCGATGGACTCGTTGACGTCGGGCGGCAGGACCTGGATCCCCATGCGGCGGCACTCGTTGAGGTAGAGCGCCATCTTGTCCTTGGAGTCGCCGACACTCGTCAGCAGACCGGCCATGTACTCGGCCGGGTAGTGCGCCTTGAGGTACGCCGTCCAGTAGGAGATGACCCCGTAGGCGGCGGAGTGCGCTTTGTTGAACGCGTAGTCCGAGAACGGGAGGAGGATCTCCCACAGCTTGTTGACGGCCTCCATCGAGAAGCCGTTCGCGACCATGCCGCCGGAGAAGCCCTCGAACTGCTTGTCCAGTTCGGACTTCTTCTTCTTGCCCATCGCACGACGGAGGATGTCGGCCTGCCCGAGGGAGAAGCCGGCGACCTTCTGCGCGATCGCCATCACCTGCTCCTGGTAGATGATGAGGCCGTAGCTCGTCGACAGGATCTCGGAGAGCGGCTCCTCGAGCTGCGGGTGGATCGGGGTGATCTCCTGGAGGCCGTTCTTCCGCAGCGCGTAGTTCGTGTGCGAGTTCGCGCCCATCGGCCCTGGCCGGTACAGCGCGATCAGCGCCGAGATGTCCTCGAAGTTGTCGGGTTTCATGAGGCGCAGCAGCGCGCGCATCGGTCCGCCGTCGAGCTGGAACACCCCGAGGGTGTCGCCTCGGGACAGGAGTTCGTACGCACCGCGGTCGTCGAGTTCGAGGTCTTCGAGGACGAGTTCGATGTCGCGGTTGCTCTTGATGTTGTCGAGGGCGTCGTTGATGATCGTCAGGTTGCGCAACCCGAGGAAGTCCATCTTGATCAATCCGAGGGACTCGCACGCCGGGTAGTCGAACTGCGTGACGATCTGGCCGTCCTGCTCGCGCTTCATGATCGGGATGATGTCGATGAGCGGGTCGCTCGACATGATCACGCCGGCCGCGTGGACACCCCACTGGCGCTTCAGGTTCTCGATGCCGAGCGCGGTCTCGAAGACGGTCCGCGCTTCCGGGTCGGTGTCGAGGATGCCACGGAGGTCGACCGCCTCCTTGTACCGCGGGTGCTTGGTGTCGAGGATGCCCTCGAGCGGGATGTCCTTGCCCATGACCGCCGGCGGCATGGCCTTCGTCAGTTTGTCGCCCATGCCGAACGGGAAGCCGAGGACGCGCGACGAGTCCTTGAGCGCCTGCTTGGCCTTGATGGTGCCGTAGGTGACGATCTGCGCGACGCGCTCGTCGCCGTACTTCTCGGTGACGTACTTGATGACCTCGCCGCGGCGGCGGTCGTCGAAGTCGACGTCGAAGTCGGGCATCGACACGCGGTCGGGGTTGAGGAACCGCTCGAAGATGAGCCCGTGGCGGAGCGGGTCGAGGTCGGTGATCTGCATCGCGTACGCGGCCATGGAGCCCGCACCGGAACCACGACCGGGACCGACGCGGATGCCGTTGCGCTTCGACCACTGGATGAAGTCGGCGACGACGAGGAAGTACCCGGGGAAACCCATCTGCACGATGACGCGCGTCTCGTAGTTCGCCCGTTCCCGGACGTCGGCTGGGATCCCGTTCGGGTACCGCAGGTTCAGCCCGGTCTCGACCTCCTTGATGAACCAGCTCTCCTCGTTCTCGCCCTCCGGCACGGGGAACCGCGGCATGTAGTTGGCCGAGGTGTCGAAGGCGACGTCGCACCGCTCGGCGATCGCGAGGGTGTTGTCGCACGCCTCGGGGTACTCGCGGAACAGTCGGCGCATCTCGTCCGCGGACTTCAGGTAGAACTCGTCGGCGTCGAACTTGAACCGGTTCGGGTCGTTGAGGGTGGAGCCGGACTGCACGCAGAGGAGGGCGGCGTGGGCTTTGGCGTCCGCGGCGTGCGTGTAGTGGAGGTCGTTCGTCGCGAGGAGCGGGAGACCGAGGTCTTTGGACAGCCTGATGAGGTCGGCCATGATCCTGCGCTCGATCCCGAGCCCGTGGTCCATGATCTCGCAGAAGTAGTTCTCCGCGCCGAAGATGTCGCGGAAGTCCGCCGCGGCCTTGACCGCCTCGTCGTACTGACCGAGACGGAGTCTCGTCTGCACCTCGCCGCTCGGGCAGCCGGTCGTCGCGATGAGGCCGGCGCTGTACTGGCTCAGGATCTCGCGGTCCATGCGTGGCTTGAAGTAGTACCCCTCGATCGACGCCTTCGACGAGAGCCGGAAGAGGTTGTGCATCCCCTCGGTGGTCTCCGAGAGCAAGGTCATGTGGGTGTAGGCGCCGGCGCCGGAGACGTCGTCTCCCCCGCCGTCGCCCCACTTGATCCTCGTCCGGTCGCCGCGCGCGGTCCCCGGGGTGATGTACGCCTCGGTGCCGATGATCGGCTTGATACCGGCATCGGTCGCCGTACGCCAGAAGTCGAAGGCGCCGAACATGTTGCCGTGGTCGGTCACGGCGACGGCGGGCATCCCCTGCTCGACCGCGGCCTGGATGAGCGGCTTCACGCGGGCTGCTCCGTCGAGCATCGAGTACTCGCTGTGGACGTGCAGATGGACGAACGAATCGGTGGACGTGGGCACGGACGGCGCCTCCGGGGATCGTGCTGTGGGGTTCGGCGCGGACGCCGAGGTGGTCTGTGATCCAGCCTAACCGTCACCGCCGACGGTCGGCTCCGGCGACGTCGTCACGCATGGCGCCGGGAGGGCTGGGCGTCGGTTCAGTCGAGTTCGAGCACGGACAGGGCGTGCTGGAGGTCCGCCGGATAGGCAGCCTCGAACCGCACGAACTCCCCCGTGGCCGGGTGGGCGAACCCGAGCTTCGTGGCGTGGAGCCACTGGCGGGTGAGCCCCAGCCGCGCTGAGAGCGCAGCGTCTGCTCCGTACATCGCGTCGCCGACGCAGGGGTGCCGCTGGGCCGCCATGTGCACGCGGATCTGGTGGGTGCGGCCGGTCTCCAGGTGCACCTCGAGCAGCGAGGCGTACGGGAACGCCTCGAGCGTCTCGTAGTGCGTGATCGACGGCTTGCCGTCGGCGGTCACGGCGAACCGCCAGTCGTGACGTGGATGGCGGCCGATCGGTCCGTCGATGGTGCCGGCGAGTGGATCGGGATGCCCCTGCACCACAGCGCGGTAGATCTTCTCGACCTCGCGGTCGTGGAAGGCCCGTTTGAGCCAGGTGTAGGCCCGCTCGGTCTTCGCGACGACCATGAGGCCGCTCGTCCCTGCGTCCAGCCGATGGACGATGCCCGCGCGCTCGGCGGCTCCCGAGGTCGAGATGCGGAAGCCCGCCGCCGCGAGGGCGCCGAGCACCGTCGGTCCCTCCCAACCGACCGAGGGATGCGCCGCGACGCCCGCAGGCTTGTCGACGACGACGATCTCGTCGTCGTCGTGGACGATGCCGAGGTCGGGGACGGCGATCGGGACGATCACGGCCTCCCGTCGAGGCGTCCATTCGATCTCGAGCCAGGCGCCGCCGAGCAGGCGATCGGACTTGTCGACCGACTTCCCGTTCATGGTCACACCGCCGGCCAAGGCCACCTCGGCTGCGTAGCTGCGCGAGAAGCCCAGGAGCTTGGCGAGTCCGGCGTCGACGCGCTCGCCGTCGAGTCCGTCGGGGACGTACAGGCTGCGGGACTCGTTCACGGGCGACCTGCGTCCGGGCTCGCGTCGCCAGGCTCCGCAGGATCGAGGGTGGCCGCGTCGGCTTCGGCCTCGCGGTCCTCCGCCTCCTGGGCGGCCCGTTCACTCGCTCGCGTCGTGCGCGTGCCGTCGAGGTTGACACCGAAGAGCGTCAGGAGGATGAACAGCGCCATGCTGACCACGATGCAGATGTCGGCCACGTTGTAGATCGCGGGGAGCATCCAGGGCGTCGAGATGAAGTCGACGACGTGGCCGAGGCCGAAGGACGGCTCTCGGAAGAGGCGGTCGGTCAGGTTGCCGAGCACGCCGCCGAGGAGCAGACCGAAGACGATCGCCCACGCACGCGAACGGATGCGGCGCGCGAACCAGACGATGACGACGACGACGACCGCGGCGAGGATCGAGAAGATCCAGGTGTAGCCGGCCCCCAGCGAGAAGGCGGCACCCGAGTTCTTGACGAAGTACAGGACCAGCGCCTGTCCGAAGACGGGGACGGACTCACCGACCGTCAGGTTGGTGGTGACGAGGAACTTCGTGAACTGATCGGCCGAATAGGCCACGACGGCAACCAGCGCCAGGACTGCAAGAGTCCTGGCGCTGGCCTTCGACGGTGATGCGGGAGACAACCGGGTGTCTGCGCTAGACCGCTGCGCTGTCGGCGGTGACGCCGGACTTCGCATCGGGTGCGGAGCTCGACGACGAGGCGTCGAGGTCCTTCAGCTGACCCTCGATGTAGCCGCGGAGCTGCGAGCGGTACTCACGCTCGAAGTTGCGCAGCTCGTCGATCTTGTGCTCCAGCACGGAGCGCTCCTGCTCGAGGATCTGCATCTGTGCGCGCTGCTTGGCCTCGGCCTCGGCGACGACACGTGCCGCGGTCGCGTGACCCTCGGCGATGAGTGCGTCGCGACGCTGAGCGCCCTCTGCGACGTGCTCGTCGTGCAGACGGCGGGCCAGCTGCAGGAGGTTGTTGGAGCTCTCGGCCGTGTTGTCGGTCGACTCGGCGGCAGGAGCCGCTGCGGGTGCGACGACCGGAGCCGGTGCGGGAGCGGGCTCAGCCTTTGCGAGCGCGGCGGGAGCGGAGGAGCCGCCCTTCTGCAGCTCGGCGACCTTGGCCTCGGCCGCGGTCAGCTTCTGCTGGACCTCGTCCTTCTCCTGGATGAGGCGACGCAGTTCGACGACGACCTCGTCGAGGAAGTCGTCCACCTCGTCCTGGTCGTAGCCTTCGCGGAACTTGGTCTGCTGAAACCGCTTCTGGACCACGTCTTCGGGAGTGAGCGCCATAGCGAACCACCTTCACTGTCGAATCGAAAATCTGTGTACAACGCCCCCACGCTAGCAAAGTCTGACCCAGTGGGTGAGACATGTTGTCAGCGTCGGAGCTTCCCGTCAGGTGACGGGCGTTCTATCGTAGCCGCACAATCGTCGCGAACCCTGCGCGGGCTCCGACGTCGGCGGCTACAGGAGCTGGACGAGCGTCATCGCGATGATGCAACACAGCATCGTCAGCGTCCAACCGAAGTCGAGCGCGACGGGACCGACCGCGACGCGCGGCAGGACACGTCGGAAGAACCGGATCGGCGGGTCGGTGACCGTGAAACTGAGCTCGGCGAGGACCAGGCCGACGCCCGACGGTCGCCACTGCGGGCGGAGTACCCGAGCCAGGTCGAGGATGAACCGCGCCCAAAGGACGAAGAAGTACAGGAGCAGCGCGAGATAGAGGATCGTGCCGATCACGGAGATGAGAGAAGCCACCCCTCGATTATGACTGAGCGAAGAAGGTCGCCTCGGTCGCTTCCGGTGCGCCCTGCCCGTTGTCGCCGGAAACGGCGACGTGCTCGGGCGAGAGCAGGAAGACCTTGCTCGTCACTCGCTCGATCTTCCCGTAGAGGCCCTGCGAGAGGCCACTGGCGAAGTCGATGAGGCGTCGGGCGTCGCCGTCGCTCATCTGGGAGAGGTTGATGATGACCGGGACACCGTCGCGGAAGCTCTCGGCGATGATCTGAGCATCGCGGTACTGCTTGGGGTGCACCGTGAGGATCTCGTTGAGGTCGGAGCTCGGGGCGACCGGCTGACGGACCGGGACCGGCTTGCGCAGCGGGGTCACGGGAGCGGCCTTCTCGACGCGCTCGACACGCTCTGCGCGCTCGGGACGTTCTGCCCGGCGAGGCTCGGCCTGCTGCGTGGGCTCGGCCTGGGCAGCGTGCTGCTGCTCGTACTCGAGATCATCGTCGGCGAGCCCGAGGTACACCATGGTCTTCTTCAGTGGGTTCGACATCGTTTCCTCCGTGATCTGCGGTCCTTGCACCTTCGAGATTAACGTCACACCGGACGATTCCCGGTGATTGCCGTGCCGATGCGTAGGTGTGTCGCGCCCGCTTCGATCGCCTCGACGTAGTCGTGGCTCATCCCGATCGACAGGCCGTCGGCCTGCGGAGCGAGGGATCGCACCCGCGCGGACGCCGTGACGACCCGCGCGAACGCGGCGGCCGGCGGCTCGTCGAGCGGGGCGACGGCCATCACGCCTCGCAGGAGGACGCCTTCGGCTTCGAGCGCCTCCGTGGCGAGCGCTTCCAGCGCCTCGTCGCCGACCACACCGCCGCGACCCGGGTCGTCGGTCAGGTTCACCTGGAGGAACACCTCGAGGAGGCGGTCCGGTGACGACAGCGCGCGCAGGAGTTCGGGACGGTCCACCGAGTGCACGGCGTCGACGTATCGGCGCACCTGCTTGGCCTTGTTCGTCTGCAACTGGCCGATGAAGTGCCACCGCAACCCGAGTCCGGCGGCCACCTCGGCCTTGTCGCGGGCCTCCGGGTGTCGGTTCTCCCCCACGTCGGTGACCCCCGCGGCCGCGAGCTGCTCCACGAGTGCGACCGGATGGAACTTCGTCACGACGATGAGTGTCGGCTCGTCGGCGCGCCCGGCTACACGGGCAGCGTCTGCGACGCGGCCGCGGATCGCGGCGAGGCGATCGAGCAGAGCCGGATCGGGCTCCGAAGAGCCCGACCCGGCCGGGGTGATCGTGTCGCCCACTACTTCAGGAAGTCGGGGATGTCCAGCTCACCCTCGTCGTCGAACGAGGGGTCGACGACGGCGGTCTCGACGACCGCATCGGGTTGACGGTGCGTCGCACCGGAGAAGGGCGAGGACGCGTTCTGCCTGGAGCCCCAGTCGCCACCCGAGGCGACCGGTGCCGCAGCAGGCGCCGAGCGGTGCTCGGACGACTCGGAGGCCGTGTTGGCCGAGGTGCTGATCGGAGCGCTGGGCGCCTCGTCCGAGGTGCTCATGACGCCGCCGGAGATGACCGCGTCGGCCGGTGAAGCAGCCGTCCTGGTGAGGGGCTCGCCACCGTCGAATCCGGCGGCGATGACCGTCACGCGCACCTCGTCGCCGAGGGTGTCGTCGACGACCGCACCGAAGATGATGTTCGCCTCGGGATGCACGGCCTCCTGGACGAGCTTGGCGGCGTCGTTGATCTCGAAGATGCCGAGGTTCGAGCCACCCTGGATGGACAGCAGGACACCGTGGGCGCCCTCGATGCTCGCTTCGAGCAGCGGGGAGGCGACGGCGAGTTCAGCCGCCTTGATGGCACGGTCCGCGCCCCGCGAGGAGCCGATACCCATGAGGGCGGAGCCGGCTCCCTGCATGACCGACTTGACGTCGGCGAAGTCGAGGTTGATGAGGCCGGGCGTGGTGATGAGGTCGGTGATCCCCTGGACACCGGCGAGGAGCACCTGGTCGGCGGTCGCGAACGCCTCGAGCATGCTGATCCCGCGGTCGCTGATCTCCAGCAGGCGGTCGTTCGGCACGACGATGAGCGTGTCGACCTCCTCCTTCAGGCGGGCGACGCCGAGCTCGGCCTGGGCCTGACGGCGACGACCCTCGAAACCGAACGGCTTCGTCACGACACCGATGGTCAGCGCACCGATCGACTTCGCGATCCGCGCCACGACGGGTGCGCCACCGGTTCCGGTACCGCCACCCTCACCGGCGGTGACGAACACCATGTCGGCGCCGGCGATGGCCTCTTCGATCTCCTCGGCGTGATCCTCCGCCGCACGGCGTCCGACCTCGGGGTCGGCACCGGCGCCGAGGCCGCGGGTGATCTCGCGGCCGACGTCGAGCTTGACGTCGGCATCGCTCATCAGCAGCGCTTGCGCGTCCGTGTTGATGGCGATGAATTCCACGCCTCGGAGGCCGAGCTCGATCATGCGGTTGACCGCGTTGACACCGCCGCCGCCGATACCGACGACCTTGATGACGGCGAGGTAGTTCTGGTTTGTAGTCACTTCAGGCCTCCGTGAGAACTCTCAACCTCTAGTTAAGGTTTAAAGTTATGCTGCGTATGCATTTTCTGTCCTGAGCACGACGTTAGGGCCCAGCCCCGACCGTGTCGGGACGCTTCCGGGCGTGTCGGCACATCGACGGGAATATCCCGGTGCGCTTCCTCAGCGGACGATCGCGGCGGACGGCGACGACACGTCGTACTGGTTCACCTGGGACGGGTCGGTGGCCGCCATCGTGGTCGCGAGGATCCGCGCTTTCAGGACCGAGTCCTCCGCACTCCCCCACACGACCTCGGCGGGCGAGTCCACGAGCGTGAGGGTGACGTCGTCCGCGGTCGACGCCGAGACCGACGCCACGCGGGCGCGGAGATCCGTCGGGAGCGCCCGGATCACCGCGGCCGCGGCGACGAAGCCCTTGGAGGTCGGGCCGCCGGTGACCATGAGCGTCGGATACCCGGCGATCGGCTGGTCGCTGCGCTCGATCGTGACCCCGGCTGCATCGACCAGGGTGTACACCGATCCGGACTGCAGCACACCCACCGGTTCGCGTTCGACGATCCGCACGACGAGTGTGCTCGGGGGCTGGGATTCGAGGGAGTAACTCGCGATGAGCGGGTATCCGACGAGCACCGCCTTGACGGCTCCCGCGTCGACCAGTGCGAGTGGGCGACCCAGCTGGTCGCTGAGCGCCTCGGTGATCTCGGCCTGGTTCACCCGGCTCGCACCGACGACCTCGATGGACCGGACGGCCAGCAGCGGCGAATAGGCTCCGGCGAGCGAGACGACGATCAGGACGCCGAGGATCGCGGCCGCGATCACCCACGGACGGTGGCGGCCGCGCTTGCGGGCCGTGAACCGACGGATCTCCTGGCGTTCGTGACGACGTCGCAGCTTGGCGGCCTCACGCGGGGTGAGGAACGCCTCATCCTCCGGTTCGTCCGGGCGCTCCAGGGTCGCCGTCGCCGAGGCGGAGGACGCCGCCGCCGGTTTCGCGTCGACCTTCGACGATGGTGCCGGCGTCGATGAGGCCGACTTCGACTTCGCCTTCGACTTCGAGCCCGACGGCTGGGACGGTGCGCCGGCACCCGACCGCTTCGGCCGGAGCCGCGCGGCGTCCAGTTCGATGACGTCCGTCTCCTGCTCGGCGACGGGCTCAGCAGGCGCGCCGGCGCGGTCCACCGGCGCGGACGCCGACGGTCGCGTCTGACGCTCGGGGCGCGGGCTGGCCGCGGGGTCGAAGCCGTCCGGGCGTTTCACCGGACGCCCATCAGACGGACTCGCGACCGGCGATGGCCTCGAGGAGCTGCGGCACGATCCGATAGACGTCGCCACATCCGAGCGTGATGACGAAGTCGCCGGGTCGCACGACCGTCGCCGTGTAGTCCGCGGCGCGCTGCCAGTCGTCGATGTATGCGACGCGGTCCGCGTCGGAGAACCGGGTCGACACGGTCGCACCGGTCACACCGGGCTCGGGGTCCTCGCGCGCGCCGTAGACCTCGAGCACGACCGTGTGGTCGGCGTACCGTTCGAGGGCGTCGGCGAACTCCTGGGCGAACAGGCGGGTCCGGCTGTACAGATGCGGCTGGTGGACCGCGATGATGCGTCCGTCGCCGACCACCGTGCGCGCTGCGGCGAGGGCGGCGGCGACCTCGGTGGGGTGGTGCGCGTAATCGTCGTAGACGCTCACACCGTCGACGACACCGTGCAGTTCGAATCGACGCTGCGTCCCGCCGAAGGCGGTGATACCTCGGAGCGCGTCCGCCGGGTCGAACCCGACACCGACGAGGACCGCGAAGGCGCCGGCCGCGTTGATGGCGTTGTGGCGCCCGGGCACGCGGAGTGTCGCCGCGTAGCTGGTGCCCTCGTAGCTGAGCTGGAACGAGACCGGGCCGGTGGAGCCGACGTCGTGCAGTCGGACGTCCGCGTCGGCGGCCTCTCCGAAGGTCAGCACGCGTTTGCCGTCGGCGGCCGCGCGGAGCGCCGGGGTGATCCGGACCGCGCCGGCGTCGTCCGAGGAGATGACGACGAGTTCGCGTGCCTGCTGGGCGAAGGTCACGAACGCCTGCTCGAACGCTTCGAGCGAGCCGTAGTGGTCCAAGTGGTCGGGGTCGATGTTCGTGATGAGCGCGACGGCCGTGTCGTAGAGCAGGAACGAACCGTCGGACTCGTCCGCCTCGACGACGAACAGTTCTCCGGCGCCGCGGGCCGAGCTCAGCCCGAGGGACTCGATCACGCCACCGTTGACGAAGCTGGGGTCGGCACCGAGCTCCAGGAGCGCCGTGATGATCATGCCGGTCGACGTCGTCTTCCCGTGTGCCCCCGCGACGGAGATGAGTCGCGTACCGGAGGTCAGCCACGCGAGCGCCTGCGACCGGTGCAGGATCGTCAGACCCCGTTCCTTCGCGAGCAGGTACTCGGGGTTGTCCGCCCACAGCGCTCCGGTCACGACGAGGGTGTCCGCATCACCGACGTTCTGCGCATCGTGGCCGATGGCGACCGGGACCCCGAGTTCGCGGAGGGCGTCGATGTTCTTCGACTCGCGCACGTCCGAGCCGGTCACGCGTGATCCGGCGCTCACGAACAACCGTGCGATGCCGCTCATCCCGCTGCCGCCGATGCCGACGAAGTGCACGACGCCGAGGTCGGCGGGGATCTCGACGGTGGGGTCTGGCTTGATCACGGTGTCACGCTTTCTGGGAAGACTGGATCACCGGCCGCGCACGCGCTGCACCGATGGTTGGAGCGCCTCATCGATGAGGGCGATGACGCGAGCCGTGCCGTCGGAGACACCGACGCTCATGGATTGGGCGGCCAGGTCGTCGACCCGGTGCCGATCGCTCAGCAACGGGACGAGGTGCTCATGCACCCAGGCCGGCACGAACTGCGCGTCATCTACCATAACCGCTCCCCCGGCACGCACGACGTCGGCGGCGTTGAAGCGCTGCTCACCGTTGCCGACCGGATAGGGCACGTAGACGGCCGGCAGCCCGACCGCACACAGCTCGCTGACCGTGGCGCTGCCCGCACGCGACACCGCGAAGTCGGCTGCGGCGATGGCGAGCTCCATCCGGGAGCAGTACTCGAGCAGGTGGTAGTGGTCGACACCCGGATCCGAGATCTCGCTCTTCGCACCCGTGATGTGGAGCACCTGCCAGCCGGCCGCGACGACGTCTTCGGCGCTCTGACTCATCGTCGCGTTGATCCGTCTCGCGCCGAGCGAACCGCCGGTGACGAGCAGCAGCGGTCGGTCCGACACGAGGCCGAACTCGGCGAGGGCCGCCGGCCGGAGCGTCTCGCGGTCCAACTCCTCGATCTCGCGACGCAGCGGCATGCCGACGAAGCGTGCGTTGCGGATGGGCGTGTGGTGGAAGGCGACACCGACGTAGGGCGTGTACCTCGCACCGAGTCGGTTCGCGAGGCCTGGACGCGCGTTCGCTTCGTGGATGACCAGCGGGACGCCGGCGCGCCTGGCCGCCGTGTACGCCGGCGCGGCCGCGTAGCCACCGAAACCGATCACCACGTCCACGCGGTGCTCCCGGATCATCGCGACGACGGCTGCGACCGCCCGGCGGAGGCGACTGGGGAAGCGGAGTGCGTCGATGTTCGGACGGCGGGGGAAGGGCAGTTTGGGGATCGTGAGCAACTCGTAACCGCGTTCCGGGACGAGTCGAGCCTCAAGGCCCTCCGCCGTGCCGACGACGAGGATCGTCGCTTCAGGGTCTCTGGCGCGGAGTCCGTCGGCCACCGCCAACAGCGGATTGACATGGCCGGCGGTGCCGCCGCCGGCGAGAAGGTAGGTGGTCATCGGGTGACTCCGGAGGATTGGGGACGTCGAGCGGGTGACCGACGGGACTGCTGGGACGCGGGGCGCCCCCGCTCCCGGGCGAACGACAGGACGATCCCGATCGCGACGAGGGTGGTGAGCAGCGCCGTGCCGCCCGAGGACAGGAGTGGTAACGGCACGCCGAGCACCGGGAGGACTCCGAGGACGACGCCGATGTTCACGAGTGCCTGGCCGATGATCCAGGCCATGATGGCGCCGGTGGTGATCCGGACGAAGGAGTCGTCGCTGGTACGGATCACCCGGATGAACATGACGGCGAGGAAGACGAACAGCCCGAGGACGAGGACGGCGCCGATGAGGCCCAGCTCCTCGCCGATCGCCGCGAAGATGAAGTCGTTCGAGATCGCCGGCAGCCACCCGTACTTCGCGCGCGAGTTGCCGAGACCGACGCCCCAGAGGCCGCCGTTCGCCAGCGCCCACGTGCCGTGGGTCGACTGCCAGTCGGCGTTCTCGTAGTCGCCCTTGCCGTCGCCGAAGAACGCCATGATGCGCTGCATGCGGTTGGCGCTCGTGACGGCCATGATGAGGAACAGCACAGCCCCAGCGACCACCGGGATCGCGATGTAGCGCAGTCGCACTCCGGCGAAGTACAGCGCCGAGAACACGATGAGGGCCATGATCACGACGGTACCGAGGTCGCCACCGAGCAGGACGAGGCCGATGGAGAGACCGGCGAAGGGGATGACCGGGATCAGGGCGTGCTTCCACTCGAGGAGACGCGGTTGCTTGATCGTCAGCACGAGCCCGAGCCACACGACCAGCGCGAGCTTGACCGCTTCCGAGGGCTGCGCGGTGAAGCCGCCGATCTCGATCCAGTTGCGGTTGCCGCCGATCTCGTAGCCGAGCGGTGTGAAGACGAGCAGTTGCAGGCCCATCGCGACGAGGAGGAACACCCACGCCCACTTCTTCCAGAACCGTGCCGGGAAGCGGCTCACGATCAGCATGAGCGGGACACCGATCATCGCGAACGTCGCCTGGCGCCAGAACAGCCCGAAATACCCGTCGCCGGCTTCGTAGGACTCGACGGAGGACGAGGACAGCACCATGACGAGCCCGAGCCCGACGAGGAAGAGGGTGACACCCAGCAGGAGGAAGTAGTTCTTCGACTCCGGACGCAGCACCTTGCCCAGCGAGATCCGCGCACTCGACATGCCTCTCGGCGACGTCGGCGCGTCGGGTGTCCCACTACCTGAGGCGGTCCCCATCATCCGGGACGACGACGACCGCACGCGGCGCGGGTCAGCGCGAGGCGGATCGATCATCCGCCTCACCTCCCAGCTCTGCTTCGACGGCGGCCTGGAACAGGCGACCACGGTGCCCGTAGTCCGTGAACTGGTCCATCGAGGCGGCTGCAGGAGCGAGGAGCACGGTGTCCCCTGCCTGCGCGACCTCGGCGGCCCGGCGAACGGCCTCCGGCATGACGTGTTCAGTCTCCGCTGCGTCGACCTCGATGACGGTCAACGTCGGCGCGTGTCGCGCGAATGCCGCGAGGACCTCCGAGCGGTCGGCGCCGATCACGACGGCCGCGCGCAGGTGGTCGGCGTGCCGCTCCACCAGACGATCGATCGAGACGCCCTTCAACAGGCCTCCGACGATCCACACCACCGAACGGTAGGCGGCGAGCGATGCGTCGGCGGCGTGCGGGTTGGTGGCCTTCGAGTCGTCGATCCAGTCCACCTCGAGCCTCCGGGCGATGAGCTGGATCCGGTGCGCGTCCAGACCGAACGACAGCAGGGTGTCGCGCACGGCCTCGACCGTGATGCCGGCGGCCCGGGCGAGTGCCGCTGCCGCCAGGATGTTGGCGACGATGTGCGGGGCGGCGAGCCCGCGCTGGGCGAGCGCTTCGACCGTCGTGATCTCGAGGGCGCTCGTCCGACGGTCGTCGAGGAACGCGCGGTCGACCAGGATGCCGTCCACGACGCCGAAGTCGCTCGGTCCGGGGACGTCGAGGCCGAACCCGACGGCGCGGGCACCGTCGACGACCTCGGCCTCCTCGACCATCGACATCGTCGCCGCGTCAGCGCGGTTGTAGACGCACGCGACCTTCGTGTTCTCGTACACCACGGCCTTCGCCGCCCGGTACGCCTCGGCGGAGCCGTGCCAGTCGAGGTGGTCGTCGGCGAGGTTCAGGCAGACGCTGGCGAGCGGTGAGACGATGCTCCGACCGCCCTGCAGGCCGAGGGTGTGCAACTGGTAACTCGAGAGCTCGACGACGAAGAAGTCGAAGCCCTGCGGATCACGGACGGCGTCCAGGACCGGGACGCCGATGTTGCCGCAGGGCGCCGCGCGGAAGCCCGCCTCGACGAGCATCGACGCCGTCAGCTGAACGGTCGTGGTCTTGCCGTTCGTGCCCGTGACGCAGATCCACTCGGCCGGGGTGCCGACCTTGTCGCGGACCCGCCAGGCGAGCTCGATGTCGCCCCAGACGGCGACCCCGGTCGCCTGTGCCCAGGTGACGACGGAGTGGTCGGGGTGGAATCCGGGTGAGACGACGACGAGTTCCGGAGCGAACTCGACGAGCTCGGACGGAACGGTCGACAGGTCCCGCTGGATGAGCCGCGCACCGATGACGCCGACGAGTTCGGCGCGTTCGTCCGCGGCCTCGCCTGCCAGGACCAGTACCTCCGAGCCGAGCTCGGTGAGCGTGTCGGCGACGGAGAACCCGGTCATCCCGAGCCCCAGGACGGCGACCCGGAGTCCCCGCCAGTCGGCGTGCCAGCTCCGGAGTCCGTCGAGGCGCTCGGCGCTCAACGGCTCAACCACTCGAGGTAGAAGGAACCCACACCCGCGGCGACGAGCAGACCACCGATGATCCAGAATCGGACGACGACGGTGACCTCGGCCCAACCCTTGAGTTCGAAGTGGTGGTGGATGGGGCTCATGAGGAAGATGCGCTTGCCGTGGGTGACCTTGAAGTAGGCGCGCTGCACGATCACCGAACCGGCCTCGATCACGAACAGCCCACCGACGAGCACCAGGAGGAGCTCGGTCTTGCTGAGGATGGCCAGAGCCGCGAGCGCTCCACCGAGCGCCAACGAACCGCTGTCACCCATGAAGATCTGCGCCGGCGAGGTGTTCCACCAGAGGAACCCGATGAGCGCGCCCACGATCGCCGCCGCGACCACGGCGAGATCGAGCGGGTCCCGGACGTCGTAGCACTTGTACGCCACGTCGGAGGCGAGCGAGGAGCTGAAGCACGACTGGTTGAACTGCCAGAACCCGATGATGATGTACGAGCCGATCGCGAGGATCGAGGCGCCGGTGGCCAGCCCGTCGAGCCCGTCGGTGACGTTCACACCGTTCGACGTCGCAGCCACGATCACCGAGGTCCAGAGGATGTAGAGCAGGATGCCGATCACCGGGATGCCGATCGCCATGAAGTTGATCGGGATGTCGCGGATGATCGAGATGTTGGTCGACGCCGGGGTGAACCCCTCGGTGTTCGGGAAGTTGATCGCGAGGACGGCGAAGACCGTCGCGACGATGAGCTGTCCGGCGACCTTCGCCCACCCGCCGAGGCCGAGACTCTGCTTCTTCCGCACCTTCAGGAAGTCGTCGATGAACCCGACGATGCCGAGACCGACCATCATCAGCAGGACGAGGAGCGCCGAGACGCCGACCTGTTCCTGGAAGATCAGATAGCTCGCGAAGAAACCGACGAGGGTGCCGACGATGATGATGACGCCGCCCATCGTCGCGGTCCCGCGCTTCGTGTGGTGGCTCTGCGGTCCGTCGTCGCGGATGAACTGGCCCCAGGCCAGCTTGCGGAACGCTCTGATGAAGAGCGGGGTCAGGAAGAGGGAGAACGCCAGCGAGATCGCTCCCGCGGCCAACAGGACTCTCATGCGTACAACTCCCCCAGTCGATCGCCCAGCAACCGGAGTCCGGCCGCGTTCGACGATTTGACGAGCACGGTGTCGCCCGGGGCGATCTCCGCGCTCAAGTACGCGAACGCCTCGTCCGCGGTCGCGAAGTACACCGACTCCCCGTCCCACGACCCTTCGTTGATCGCGGTGATGTGCATGCGGCGGGCCTCGGGGCCGACCACGACGAGGCGGCCGATGCCGAGCCGGACGACCTGGAGCCCGATCCGGTCGTGTTCCTCGCCCGCCCAGTCGCCCAGTTCGCTCATGGCGCCGAGGACCGCGATGGTCCGGCCGCGTTCAGCACCGATCTGGGCGAGGGTCCGGATGGCGGCCGACATCGAGTCGGGGCTGGCGTTGTAGGCGTCGTTGATGATGGACACGTCGTCGCGTCCACCGAGGGGCTCCATCCGCCAGCGCTCCGCCCGGCTCACGCTCTCGAGGGCGTCGACGATCAGGTCGATCTCCCCACCGAGTTCGTGGGCGGCTGCGGCCGCGGCGAGGGCGTTCATGACGTGGTGCTCGCCGAGCACCTTGAAGCGGACGGGCGCAGAGGAACCGTCGGGCAGGTGCAGCGTGAACGCGGTTCCGGACGCCGTCGCGACGATGTCGGTCGCGCGAACGGCGGCGCGACCGTCGAGGCCGAACCAGAGCACGCGTGCCCGGGTGGCGTCGGCCATGCCCGCCACCCGTGGATCGTCGAGGTTGAGGACGGCGACGTCCTCCGGGAGCAGCTCGGACACCATCTCGGTCTTCGCCGTGACGGTCGCTTCGATCCCACCGAACTCCCCCGCGTGGGCGAGTCCGACCTTCAGGACCACGCCGATGTCGGGCTTCGCCATGCGGATGAGTCGGGCGATCTCGCCGATGCCGCTGGCACCCATCTCCGCGACGAGGAACCGCGTCTCGTTCGTCACGCGCAGCATGGTGATCGGTGCACCGACCTCGTTGTTGAAGGAGGCCTTCGGGCTGACCGTCTCGCCGACCCGCTCGAGGACCGCGGCCAGGAGGTTCTTGGTCGTGGTCTTGCCGTTGGATCCGGTGATGCCGACGATCCGGAGTCGTCCGAGCGCGCGCACCCTCGAGATGACCTCGGTGGCGAGGGCGCCGAGCGCGGTCACGGAGTGCTCGACGACGATCTGCGGCACGGCGACGGCCAGTTCCCGTTCGACGATGAGCAGGGCGGCGCCGTTCGCGACCGCCGCATCCGCGAACAGGTGTCCGTCGGTCTCCTCGCCGGGCTTCGCGACGAAGATGTCGCCGGGCGTGATGAGTCGGGAGTCGGTGTCGGCGAGGCCGGACACGACGAGGCCGGGGTCCGCCGAACCGGGGATCAGTCGGCCGTCGGTCGCAGCAGCGATCTCGGTGAGGGTCAGGTCGATCATCAGAGCCACCCTGCCTCTCGCAGCGCCTCACGCGAGTCGTCGCGCGCCGAGTACGGGAGCTTCACACCGGCGACCTCGTGGTAGTCCTCATGCCCCGGTCCGGCGTACAGGATGGTGTCGCCCTGACCGGCAAGCGCCAGCGCCGTGCGGAAGGCGGTCGCCGGATCGGCGACCTCGTGCAGCTCGCCGTGCGGCGCGGCTTCGCGGGCGGCCTCGAGGAGCACGCGTCGGATCGACGCCGGGTCCTCGCTCCGTGGGTGGAAGTCGGTGACCACCACGACGTCGGCACCCCGTGCAGCGATCGCACCCATGTCGCGACGCTTCGTCGTGTCGCGGTCTCCGTCGGCGCCGAACACCATGATCACGCGGCCCGGCGTGACGGCGCGGATGGCTGCGAGGGTGTTGAGGAACGCGTCGGGACTGTGCCCGTAGTCGATGTACACGACCGGGCCGCGGTCGCCACTGATCCGCTCGGCCCGCCCGGGGATGTAGGCGTCGATCCCACCGTCCCGTTCGAGGGCCTGGGCGATCATGTCGAACTCCACGCCGGACTCGACGAGCATCACGATCGCGAGCGCGGCGTTCGCCGCCATGAACCAGCCGAGCAGGGGCACGCTCGTCACCAGCACCCGGTCGCCGGGGCCGTCGAGTCGGAACGTCGTGGAGCCGGCGGTCTCCTCGAGGATCGTCATGCGCCAGTCGGCGTCGACCTCCGGGCGGGTCGTCAGGGTCGTCACCGGGATCCGGCTCTGCTCGACGAGTCGGCCGCCCCACTCGGAATCGATCGTGACGACACCACGTCGTGCGCGATCGGGTTCGAACAGCTCCCGCTTGGCCGCGAAGTACTCGTCGAAGTCGCCGTAGTCGTCGAAGTGATCGTGACTGAGGTTGGTGAAGCCGACGACGTCGAAGACGATGCCGTCGACGCGGTGCCTGGTCAGCGCCTGGGCGGAGACCTCGATGGCGACCGCGCGCACTTCGGACTCGCGCATGCGTGCGAGCAACGCGTGCAGCTCACTGGCCTCCGGCGTGGTGAGGGAGCTCGTCACCGCGAGCTCGCCGATGCGCCGCTCCGCAGTGGAGCTCAGCCCGGAGACGATCCCGAGTTGCGCGAGCATGCCGCTCAGGAGGTAGACCACGCTCGTCTTGCCGTTGGTGCCGGTCACACCGAACAGCGTCGGCGGCTCCTCGGCGGTGCGGTACACCCAGGCTGCGAGGTGCCCGAGGGCGGCACGCGGCTCGGGCACGACGATGATCGGCAGGCCGGCCGCTGCGGCCAGGTCTCGTCCGGCGTCGTCCGTCAGCACCGCGACGGCGCCGCGTTCCTTCGCCTGCTCGGCGTATGCGGCGCCATGGGCGCGGACACCCGGCATGCCGATGTAGAGGTCACCGGGCTCGACGGCACCGGAGCTCAGGCTGACACCGCTGATCTCGACGCCGTCGGCCGAGCCGTGCAGGTCGAGGTCGAATTCGGTCACCAGCTGCGAGAGCGCCCGCCGTTGCGGATGTTCCGGCCTGAGGCTGATCGGGCCCTGATTGTTCACGCTGAGCCCATCCTTCATGAGGTCGTTCAAAAACTGAGCGGCAGGTTCGGTGCCGGCTCCGTGGACGGCTGCACTCCCCTGCTCTTCAGCACCTGGGTGGTCACATCCCGGAAGATGGGAGCGACTGCAGCCGATGAATTCATCTTAACCGGGTCGGCCAGGTTCACCGAAACGACGAACTGCGGCGCCTCTGCAGGAGCGAAACCGGCCATCGAGACGAGGTAGCTCGAGCTGTAGCCTCCATCGCCGTCGGGCTGCTGTGCGGTGCCGGTCTTCATCGCCACCCGGTAGCCGGGGACGTCGACGTTCTTGGCCACCCAGCTCTCCTGGTCGACCATCTCGAGCATGTCGCTGACCTGCTTCGCCGCGTCGGCGGAGACGACCTGGGTTCCGGTCGCGTCGGGGACGTCGGTCATGGTGCCGTCGGCGTTCCGGCAACCCTCGACCAGCTGGACGGGCATGCGGACACCGCCGTTCGCGATCGTCTGGTACAGACTGGCGCCCTGAATCGCGGTCGTCGAGAAGCCCTGACCGAACATGGTCGCGTAATCCGTCTGGTTGTCCCAGTCCGCTGGGTCCGCCATGAGGCCACCGGACTCGCTCGGGAAGCCGACCTCGGTCTTCTGCAGCTGACCGAACTTCTGGAAGTAGGCGTAGCGGGTGTCGGCGCTCATCTTCTCGCCGAACTGCGAGATCCCCGTGTTGGACGATTCGACCATGACACCCGACAGGGTGAGGTTCAGATCCGCGTGGAACTCGCTGTCGTTGATGTCGGCACCGTTCGAGGGCTTGTACCGGAATGGAGCGACCACCTGGGAGTTCGGGTTCGCGACACCCTGGTCGATGAGCGCCGCGGCGGTGAGCGACTTGTACGTCGATCCCGGTTCGAACGGCGCGGCGAAGGCCCGTGAGCCTCGGTCTTCGGACGGCGTCGCGCTGACGTTGCCGGGGTCGACGGCCGGGTACTCGGCGACGGCGAGGAGCTTGCCGGTCTTGACCTCCATCACCGTGACGACGCCCCAGCTCGCACCGACCGCTTCGGCCTGCGCGGCGAGCGACTGCTGCGAGAACCACTGGATGTCCTTGTCGAGCGTGAGCACGACGTCGCCGCCGTCCTTCGCCGGCTTCGTCACCGTGGTGCCGGGGAGCGGGAGACCGCCGCTGCCCTTCTCGTACGTCGTGCGACCGTCCTTGCCGGCGAGGCAGGAGTTCTCCATGAGTTCGACGCCCGCCTGGGCCTCGCCCTCCTCGCCCACGAAGCCGACGATGTTGCCGGCGACAGCACCGTTCGGGTACACCCGGTAGGGCTCCTCCTTGAAGGTCGTCCACGGGATCTCCAGTGCCTTGAGCGCTCGGAGCTGGTCGAGCGTGAGCTTCTTGGCGATGAGGGCGTAGAGCGAGTCCTTGTCCGCGGCGAGGGCGTCCGTGATGAGCGCGAGGACCTCCGGACCGGGCTTCCCGATGATCGCGCCGATCTCGTTCGTCGCCTGCTCGAGGGTGATCGTCTGCTCGCTGCCGTCGACGTCGCGCTCGAACGGGCCTGCGTCCTTCGGGGATGCCGCCATGCTGTAGCGCATGACGGCTTCGGCGAGCACCGAACCGTCGGAGGCGAGGATGCTGCCGCGGGTGGCGAGGATCGTGTCGCCCGTCTCGGTCTTCTCGAGGGATTCGGCGCTCAAGGCACTCGCGCGGACCACCTGGATGTCGACCAGACGGAGGACGAAGAGCGTCATCACGATGGAGACCGCGACGATGGTGAACGCGAGGCGTCGGCGCGTGGTCTTCGTGTGTCTCACCATGATGCCCGCACCGCGTCCTCTCCCGACGTCGCACCTCCGAGCAGGGCGTCGTCCTCCACCGTGAGCCGTCCGGTCATCGTGTGGTCGGCGACGGCAGCCCGTCCTGCAACGGTACGGGCGGGGTGACCGCTTCCTGGCTCGACGCGCCGTCTGCGGCGGCGGCGTTCTGTCCGCCGACGAGCGGGAGCGTCGCGGCCTGTGCGTTCGGCACGAGGGCGGCGTTGAAGATCGGACTCGTGCTCGCCGACGCCGGCGTGGGCGTCCCCAGCACAGCACCGTCGGAGAGCCGGAGGTAGGTCGGGAGCGAGTTGCCCACCATGCCGAGCGCCTGCGCGTTCACGGCGAGGTACTGCGGGGAGGCCAGGCGGTCGAGGTCCTCGGCCAGCGCGGCCGAGGTGCGGCCGAGTTCGACCTGCTTCCCCTCGAGCTGCTGGATCTGGTACGCACCCTGGCTCAACCCGACGCTGAGCAGCAACTGGCCGACGACGATGGCGACGACCGCACCGACGACGACGACAGCGTACATCGGCCGTGGTCGGAGCTTCGAGCGTGCCCCGGTCGTGACCGCACGGATGTGCTGCCGTTCGGGGGCCGTCCGGGTCGGCTGTGGCCGAGCGCGTCCGAGCCGTTCAGGTGCGAGATCGAGTGCTGCGGTCGCTCCGCTCATGCTGGCCTCCTCAGCCGTTCAGCCGCGCGGAGTCGCACGGGTTTCGCTCTGGGGTTCTCGTCGATCTCGGCCTCGGTGGCGAGTTCGGCGCCCTTGACGAGGAGCTTCAGCTCCGCGCTGTGCTCCGGGAGCTCGACGGGCAGCCCCGCCGGCGTGGTCGACTTCGCCCGCGCCTGAAGCTCGCGCTTGACGATCCGGTCCTCGAGCGACTGGTAGGACAGGAACACGATCCGGCCTCCGACCCGCAGCAGGTCGAGGGCGCGGGGTACGGCGGCCTCGAGGACCGACAGCTCCGCGTTGACCTCGATGCGCAGTGCCTGGAAGACCCGCTTGGCCGGGTGTCCGGTGCGACGTGCGGCCGCCGGAGTGGCTCGATCGATGAGTTCGACGAGCTGACCGGAACTCGTCAGGGGTCGCTGCTGGCGTTCCTCGACGATGCGGCGTGCGTAGCGCTGCGCCAACTTCTCGTCGCCGTACTCCCAGAAGATCTTCCGAAGCGCGACCTCGTCGTAGGTGGCGAGGATCGTCTCCGCCGTCAGCTCGCTCGAGGCGTCCATCCGCATGTCGAGGGGCGCGTCCTGCGAGTACGAGAAGCCGCGTTCGGTCCGATCGAGTTGCAGTGAGGAGACACCGAGGTCGAACAGGATCCCGTCCACCTGTGGGAACCCGAGCTCCTCGGCCGCCTCGTCGATGTCGTCGTAGACGGCTTTGACGAACCGGGCTCGCGACCCGAAGCGCTCGAGCCGCTCCTGAGCGATGTCGAGTGCATCGAGGTCGCGGTCGAGCCCGATGAGGGTCAACTGCGGGAACCGCTCGAGCATCGCTTCGGCGTGGCCCGCCATGCCGAGCGTGGCGTCGATGAGGACCGCACCCTCGTGGGACACGGCGGGGGCGAGCAACTCGATGCATCGCTCGAGGAGGACCGGGGTGTGGATGTCGTTGATGGCCATATGCGTAATCCGGACGGTCCCTGACCCCTGATCCCCATCCGTTCCGACCTGGCACCGGGGAAGTGTGTCAGGGCGGGCTCCGACCTGGCACCGGGGAAGTGTGTCAGGGCGGGACGGCTGGGAGTCAGGGGGCAGGGCACTAGAAGAGTCCGGGGATCACCTCCTCGGCAGTCTCGGAGAAGACGCTCTCCTGTTCGGCGAGGTAGGACTCCCATGCCTCGGCGTCCCAGATCTCCGCGCGGCTGCCGGCGCCGATGACCACGAGGTCGCGGCTGAGCCCGGCGTACTGGCGGAGGTTGGACGGAATGGTCACGCGGTGCTGCTTGTCGGGGGTCTCGGCGCTCGCTCCGGAGAGGAACACGCGCAGGTAGTCGCGGGCCTGCTTGCTGGTGACCGGAGCCTGGCGGATCTTCTCGTGGAGCGCCTCGAACTCCCGCGTGCTGAAGACGTAGATGCAGTGCTCCTGGCCTCGGGTCATGACGACCCCGCCGGAGAGCTCATCGCGGAACTTCGCCGGCAGGATGATGCGGCCTTTTTCGTCGAGTTTGGGGGCGTGACTACCGAGGAACATACGCCCCCGCCCCCAATCGTTCTGGCCAACATCTTGGTTGGGCTCCACTTTACTCCACTTTGCCCCACCAATGCAGCACATTCCTCCACATCGGACAATTTGTCCATGAAAAAACCCCGCAAAGTCAAGACTCTGCGGGGTGGAGGGAAATGGAGGGGCTTTGCCATACCCGGGACGATCAGGGAGGGCCTGAAACGACGAAACGGGGCCGATCCGAAGATCGGCCCCGTTTGGAGTCGTGGCGCGGCGCCGCCGCGAGGGAGGGAAGTGGAGTCAAGTGGCCGGCCGCGGAGCGACCGGGAGACCTGGCATCGTTACCGCTCGTCGCCCGACTGACGCTTGTCCCAGCGGTCGTTGAAGCGGTCCATCAGACGCGAGGACTTCTGGCCGGCCGGAGCAGCCTGACGAGGACGCGGCTGTTCGAGTGGAGCCCGGGTCGGCTTGGTCGCCACGAGCACGCCCGTGAGCATGATCGCGAACCCGAGCAGACCGACGATGGGCTGCTGGATCACGACTCCGAGCACGAGGCCGATCGCCCCGACCACCGCGATGAGGGAGCCGAGCGCGATTCCGCGGTAACTCGGTTTGCCCGCGCCAGCGCTGACCTTGGAGACGAAATCGGCATCGCTGCGGTAGAGGTGGCGTTCCATCTCATCGAGGAGCCGTTGCTCCTGCTCTGAAAGTGGCATCTGATTCCCCTCAAGGTCACACGACGCGACGTTGTTGATCGAGTCTAGCCACCGAAGCATGACTAGGCTAGGTGCGTGATCGAAAGCAATGAACTCGCCACCCTGGTGGGCCGCGGGCTCTCCGACTTTCTCTCCTCGCGAAGCTCCATTGTCGCGCAGATCGGCCCGGAGCTCTCCCCGTTCCTCGACTTCTCCCGGGAATTTCTCAGCGGTGGGAAGCGGTTCCGAGCACAGTTCTGCTTCAGGGGCTGGCAGGCCGTCTCGACCGGGAGGCACGCCAGCGGTCAGGGCGGCCTCGAGACCGTCATCGCGACCTGTGGAGCACTCGAGCTGTTCCACGCCGCAGCGCTCGTCCACGACGACATCATCGACAACTCCGACACCCGCCGGGGTGCACCGTCGGCTCACGTCTCCTTCGCGGAGTTGCACCGTCGCAGCCGATGGGACGGCGACCCGACCACCTTCGGCACCGGAGCCGCCACACTCCTCGGCGACCTGCTCCTCGGCTGGAGCGACGAACTCCTCGACGACGGACTCGACCAGCTGGACGACCGCACCGCCGCTCGCGCAGCGCGGGCCGAGTTCAACCGGATGCGAACCGAGGTCACGGCCGGCCAGTACCTCGACATCCTCGAGGAGCGCGCCTGGCGCGACGCCGCCGACGACGAACACCGCCGCCGGGCCGAGCGCGTCCTGATCTTCAAATCGGCCAAGTACAGCATCGAGTCCCCGCTCGCGCTCGGGGCGCTCCTCGGCGGCGGGAACGAGCAGCAGCTCGCGTCGCTCCGCGGGTACGGCCTCCCCCTCGGCATCGCCTTCCAGCTGCGCGACGACCTCCTCGGCGTCTACGGCGATCCCGCCGTCACCGGCAAACCGAGTGGCGACGACCTCCGCGAGGGGAAGCGCACCATCCTCATCGCGCTCACGCGGGAGGCCCTCCAGCCGGGCGCGCGCGCCATCCTCGACGAACTGCTCGGGGATCCCGAACTCGACGACGACCAGATCGGCCTGCTCCAGGCGACCATCCGCGACAGCGGGGCCGTCGACCAGGTGGAGAAGCTCATCCAGGACCACGTCGCACGGGCGCTCTCCGCATTGGGCGAGGCTCCGATCAACGACGACGCCCGGGCCCACCTGCGCGGCCTCGCGGTCGCGGTCGCACGCCGCGAGACCTGAGCGGTCCGGCTCGGACGGCGTGGGATCAGGCCAGCGCCTGAGCCACCCGGCGAACCTCGGACCGACGTCCCTCGCGGAGGGCTTCGATCGGCGAGGTCCCGATCGCGTCGTCGTCCTCGAGCATCCAGACCATCGCGGCCTCGTCGTCGAAGCCGTTGTCGGACAGCAGCGTGAGCGTGCCGCGCAGGTTGTGCACCGGCCCACCGTCCGCGATGAACGACGACGGCACCTGCAGCACGCCGTCACGTCGGACGGCGAGGAGGTCGCGCTCCTCGAGGTACTGGCGGATGCGTCGGATCGGCAGCCCGAGTTCGGTCGCCAGATCGGGAAGGGTGAACCACACGAGTTCGGAATTCTGCTCAGTCACGCACAGCAGTCTGCCACGACCACGCTCCGATCGGCGCCGTCGGATCGCGTTCGGGTAACGATCCAGGCGCCTCGCCGCCCTCCCGGGGTGTTGACAGCTCTTCGCGCTCGACGTTCCATACACTCGACTGGTGAGTAGCAACCAGCAGACCGATCCGATGATCGGCCGTCTCCTCGACGGGAGATATCAGGTGCGCTCACGCATCGCCCGTGGCGGCATGGCGACGGTCTACCTCGCCACGGACCTCCGGCTGGAACGGCGCGTCGCGATCAAGGTCATGCACGGCCACCTCTCGGACGACACGACGTTCAAGAACCGCTTCATCCAGGAGGCGCGCTCCGCCGCGCGGCTCGCGAACCCGCACGTCGTCAGCGTGTTCGACCAGGGCCAGGACTCCGACATGGCGTACCTCGTCATGGAGCACCTGCCGGGGATCACCCTCCGCGACCTCATCCGCGACAACGGCACGCTGACCCCTCGGCAGGCCGCCGACATCCTCGACGCCGTACTGTCCGGACTCGCCGCCGCGCACCGCGCCGGCATCGTCCACCGCGACGTCAAGCCGGAGAACGTCCTCCTCGCTGACGACGGACGAATCAAGATCGGCGACTTCGGCCTCGCGAGAGCCGCGAGCGCGAACACGGCCACCGGCCAAGCGCTCCTCGGCACGATCGCCTACCTCTCCCCCGAACTCGTCACCCGTGGACAGGCCGACGCGCGGAGCGACATCTACGCGCTCGGGATCATGCTCTACGAGATGCTCACCGGCGAGCAGCCCTACAAGGGCGAGCAGCCGATGCAGATCGCCTACCAGCACGCCAACGAATCGGTCCCCGCACCGAGCGCCAAGAACCCCGCCGTCCCGAAGGAACTCGACGACCTCGTCTTCTGGGCCACCGAGCGCGAACCGGACGATCGTCCGTCGAACGCCGGCGAGATGCTCGAGCGCCTGCGGTCCATCGAGTCCAGTCTCGGGTTCACCTCGGTCGCCACCGGGGCGCAACCCACGATCGTCATGCCGGCCTCCTACTCGAGCGAGCACGCCGACGACGTCACCCAGGTCATCGGCCGCAACACCAAACCGCAGCAGGTCCCGGTGCGCGCCGACGCGACGGACGGTCCGGGCAAGCTCGCCACGAAGGCGCGCAAGCGCAGCCGCGTGGGCGTCGCGCTGTTCACGATCGTCCTCATGCTCGCCGCGCTCGCCGGTGGGACCGGATGGTACTTCGGCCAGGGCCCCGGCTCGCTCGTCGAGGTCCCGAACGTCGCCGACGGGAGTTTCGACCAGGCGTCCGCCAAACTCGTGGAGCTGGGCTTCGTGCCCGTCGAAGGCGCGACGTTCAGCCTCACCGTCCCGGCCGGCACGGTCGCCGGCAGCGATCCGCCGTCCGGGTCGAAGATCGACAAGGGCAGCTCCGTCACGGTCCTCGTCTCCCAGGGACCGCAGCCGGTGGACATCCCGGTCCTCGCCGGGCTCGCACAGTCCGACGCCGAACAGCAGTTGGACGCGCTCGGCGTCGCCGTCGGCACCGTGAACCAGCAGTTCGACCCGAGCATCGCGAAGGACATCGTGCTCGCGGCGACCGACGCGACCTCGGGAGCCGACTACAGCCAGGGCGGGCCGTCCTTTCAAGGCTCCACGGTGACGTTGCTCGTGTCGGCCGGACAGGTGCCCTCGGTCTCGGGGATGACACCGGACCAGGCGCGCGACGCCCTCGAATCCGTCGGGCTCGGCGTGGGCACCTCCGACGAGGCGTTCGACGACACGATCCCCGCGGGGCAGGTCATCGGCATCCAGGCCAAGACCGATGCGGACGGGAACGAGACGGCGTTCATCCCGGGCGACGACGTGACGTTGATCGTGTCCAAGGGCGTCGAGTTGGTCGCCGTCCCCGACACCACCGGCCAGACGATCAATCAAGCCATCAAAGCACTGCAGGACGCCGGATTCACCGTCGGCGACATCGCCGTGGCAGAGGCCTTCCGCGACATCTTCAAGGTGAAGAAGACCGATCCCCCGGCGGGCAAGTCCGTCAAGAAGGGCTCGACCGTCAACATCACCGACTTCGGTCTGTGACCCGGTCGGACGGCGCTCATCCGCTCGTCGGAACGAGCCGCCGCCGTCCTGCTACGCTCGCCGCATGAGCCCGGAGGACCTCGCCGAACTCGCCTGCCTCCGACGGGCGCGCGACCTGATCGACCGCGACTACGCCGAACCGCTCGACGTGCCGCTGATGGCATCGACGGCGCACATGTCGCCGTCGCATTTCGCGAGGCGGTTCCGTGCGGTCTACGGCGAGACGCCGTACGGCCACCTCATGACCCGTCGGATCGAACGGGCGATGGCGCTCCTCCGGGCGGGGAGCTCGGTGACGGACGCCGCTCTTGCCGTCGGGGCCACCTCGCTCGGATCGTTCAGCTCGGCCTTCACCGCCATCACGGGCGAGACGCCGAGCGCGTACCGTCGGCGCGAACATCATGCGGTCGACGCGATGCCGGACTGCGTCGCCAAGACGACCACGAGGCCTGCCCATCGCCGGGTGTCCGGTCCGAGTGGATCGAGCAGGATCGGAGAAGCGGGCCTCCAGCGCCCGGCGTAACGTCGTCGTCATGACGATCTCGCTCCAGTACTGCAACATCACGGTGAACGACGTGGACGAGGCCATCGCCTTCTACGCCGACGCACTCGGACTCGAGGTCCGGAACGACGTCGCCAACGGCGGCTTCCGGTGGGTGACGCTCGGCAGCGACGCGCAGCCCGGCCTCGACATCGTCGTCTCCGAACCGCACGCGGGTCGTTCGCAGGCTGACGGGGACGCGCTGCAGGCCCTCCTCACGAAGGGGGTGCTGCCGATGCTCGTCTTCCGAGCCGACGACCTCGACGCCACGTTCGAACGGGTCCGCGCGTCCGGCGCAGACGTGCTCCAGGAACCGAAGGAGATGGGCTGGGGCGCGCGCGACTGCGCGTTCCGCGACCCGTCGGGCAACCTGGTCAGGATCTCCCAGGCGTAGGTGTCGCGGACGACGAAGCGCCCATGCCGAACCCGGCATGGGCGCTTCGTCGTGTGAGACTTACTTCGCGGCGGCGAGCTCCTCCGCCACGAGGAAGGCGAGCTCCAGCGACTGCATGTGGTTGAGGCGAGGATCGCACAGCGACTCGTACCGCGTCGCCAGGGTGGCCTCGTCGATCTGCTCGGAGCCGCCCAGGCACTCGGTGACGTCGTCGCCGGTGAGCTCGACGTGGATGCCGCCGGGGTGCGTCCCTGCGGCGCGGTGGGCTTCGAAGAACCCCTTGACCTCGTCCACGACGTCGTCGAAGCGACGCGTCTTGTAGCCGGTGGGCGTCGTGAGTCCGTTGCCGTGCATCGGATCGGTGACCCAGAGCGGCGTCGCGTCGGCACCCTTGATCGCCTCGAGCAGCGGAGGCAGGGCGTCCCTGATCTTGCCCGCACCCATCCGCGTGATGAACGTCAGGCGCCCGGGCTCGCGCTCGGGGTCGAGCTTGTCGATGAGACGCAGCATGTCGTCGGCCGAGGTGGTGGGGCCGAGCTTCACGCCGATCGGGTTGCGCACGCGCGACAGGAAGTCCACGTGCGCGCCGTCGAGCTCACGGGTCCGCTCACCGATCCACACGAAGTGGGCCGAGGTGTTGTACGGCGTCCCGGTCCGCGAGTCGATCCGCGTCATCGGTCGCTCGTAGTCCATGAGCAGCGCCTCGTGGCTCGAGTAGAACTCCACACCGCGCAGCTGGTCGAAGTCGGCTCCGGCCGCCTCCATGAACTTGATCGCACGATCGATGTCGCGCGCCAGTCCCTCGTACCGGTGGTTCACCGGGTTGGCGGCGAACCCCTTGTTCCAGCTGTGGACCTCGCGGAGGTCGGCGAACCCGCCCTGGGTGAACGCCCGGATGAGGTTCAGCGTCGATGCGGAGGTGTGGTAACCCTTGACGAGCCGAGCGGGGTCGGCCGTGCGCGACTCCGGGGTGAAGTCGTAGCCGTTGACGATGTCGCCGCGGTAGGCGGGCAGGGTGACGTCGCCCCGCGTCTCGGAGTCGTTGGAGCGCGGCTTGGCGAACTGCCCGGCCATCCGGCCCATCTTGACGACCGGCATCGACGCACCGTACGTGAGCACGACGGCCATCTGCAGGACCGTCTTCACACGGTTGCGGATCTGCTCGGCCGTCGCACCGGCGAAGGTCTCCGCGCAGTCGCCGCCCTGGAGCAGGAATGCATTGCCGCTCGCCGCCCGGGCCAACCGGTCGCGCAGGATGTCGACCTCGCCGGCGAAGACGAGCGGAGGGAGCGTCGCGAGTTCGGCGGAGGCACGCGCCACCGCGGCCTGGTCCGGCCATGACGGCTGCTGCTTGATCGGCAGCTCACGCCAATAGTCCAGTCCGGCGATCACCGAGGGTTCGGCCATGACGACTGGTTCTGTAGCGTGGGACACGGATTTCCTGTTTCTCTTCGACCGGACGCGCTCCGGAGCCCGCCCGGAAGGGGGAACGGACCGCGATCGCGGCCCGGTTTTTCAGCTTAGCGTCACGCCGACGCGGCGCGCTCCTTGACGCTCGTGGCGTAGACGTCGCGATAGTCCTGGCCCGAGAGCTTGCGGAGCTCGACCATCAACTCGTCCGTGACGCTGCGGAGGATGAAGCGGTCCCCCTCCATACCCTCGAACCGCGAGAAGTCGAGCGGCTTGCCGATGACGATCCCGATCCGACGGATCCGGGGCAGCTTCGTGCCGATGGGCATGACCTTCTCGGTGTCGATCATCGCGACGGGGACGATGGGGACCCCGGCCTCGAGCACCATCCGCGCGACCCCGGTGCGGCCTCGGTACATCGTCCCGTCGGGACTGCGCGTGCCTTCCGGGTAGATCCCGAGCAGGTGACCGCCGCCGAGGACCGCGAGTCCGGTGTTGAGCGAGGCTTCGGAGGCCTTGCCTCCCGACCGGTCGATCGGGAGTTGCCCCGTGCCGAGCATGAAGGTCTTCGTGGCCCAGCCGCCGAAGCCCTTGCCGCGGAAGTACTCGCTCTTGGCCAGGAAGGAGATCCGCCGATCGACGCACAGCGGGAGGATCACCGAGTCGATGAAGGACAGGTGGTTGCTGGCGATGATCGCGCCGCCGTGCTCCGGGATGTTCTCGGCGCCGATCACCCACGGCCGGAAGATCGACTTCAGGATCGGGCCGGCGACCAGGTACTTCATGAACCAGTAGAACATCGTGCTCCTCCGTCTTGCCGTCGTCGTCAGCCGAGGACGAGGGCGCTCCTGGCGAGATCGCCGGCGCCGATGACACCGGCGTCGTTCACGAGCTGCGCGATGCTGAAGGACGGCTCCGGGTGGAACCCGCGCGCCGGGAGGTGCGTCAGGAACGCCTCACGAACGGGGTCCAGGAGGAGGTCGCCGGCCTGGGCGACGCCGCCGCCGATCACGAAGATGTTGGGGTCGAGGATGGCCGACATGCTCGCGAGGGCCTGCCCCAGCAGATCGGCGAGCTCGTTGAGGCACCGGAGGGCGCCGGGATCACCGGACTCGAGCAGGGCGGAGACGTGGTGTCCGTTCAGCAGCCCGCCGGCCGCCACCCGGGCTCGGGCGAGGGCGGCACCGTCGCCACCGGCGTCCGCTGCCTCGTTCGCGAGTCGGAGCAACGCGTTCCCCGAGCAGTACTGCTCGACGCAGCCACGCGCGCCGCAGCCGCAGGGCAGACCGTCCGGGATGAGGCGCATGTGTCCCAGTTCCGCACCGCTGCCGAAGCCACCGGTGAGGAGCCGGTCGTCGAGGACGATCGCTCCGCCGACACCCGTGCCGATCGTCACCATGACCATGCTGCGTTCCTCGCGCCCCGCACCGAACCGGAACTCGGCCCAACCCGCGGCGTTCGCGTCGTTCTCGATGGTCACGACCTTGTCGGGCAACCGCGCGGCCAGCCGGGCCTGCAGGGGTTCGTTCCGCCAGGCGATGTTCGGCGAGTAGTAGACGGTCGAGCGAGTGGCGTCGAAGAACCCGGGGGCGGCGACGCCGACGCTCGAGATGCTGCCGTCGTCCAAGGACCGGACCATGGCGACGACGTCGTCGATGATGGCGTCGGGATCGGAGGCCTGCGTCGGCGTGCGCCCGGCCGCGAGGATCCGGCCGTCGTCGTCGACGACCCCGCCCGCGATCTTCGTCCCGCCGATGTCGATGCCGATCGCGTTTGCCATAACGGTGCCGTCTCCCTGTCCTGATGTCGCCGATACCGGCAGCGGCGTGTGACCGACCGTCAGTAGAGTCGGTCGCCCGCGCGCCGCAGTCGAGTCTACTGAGCGTCTGCGCGCCACAGAAACCGCGCAAACACCCGTGCTCTAGGATGGAGCCACATCTTGCCGACCTGGTACCGAAGGAGTTGCCGTGGAACAGTTCGACGTCCCTGCAGTCGTCGCAGCAGACCCATCCGCCAATGCGACCGATCTGCTCGTGAAGCGCCTGGCTGCTGCGCCCGACGCCGCACTGTTCGCCGTTCCCCGCGGGTCGGAGTGGGTGGACGTGACCACCGCCGAGTTCCACGCCCAGGTCGTCGCCCTGGCGAAGGGGCTCGTCGCCGCGGGGATCGAACCCGGCGACAAGATCGGGCTCATGTGCAAGACCCGGTACGAGTGGACCCTCATCGACTTCGCCGTGTGGTTCGCCGGAGCACTCCTCGTCCCGATCTACGAGACCAGCTCGCCGAGCCAGGTGCAGTGGATCCTCAGCGACTCGGGAGCGACGAGCGTGCTGGTCGAGACGCCCGACCAGTTCGCCCGCTTCGACGAGGTGCACGGCGACCTCCCCGATGTGGCACGGGTCTGGCAGATCGACCTCGGAGACCTCGACAAGATCGCGGCCGCCGGCGTCGACGTCCCCGACGAGGAGATCGAACGCCGCCGCAACCTCGCGGTGGGTTCCGACATGGCGACCCTCATCTACACCTCCGGCTCGACCGGCCGGCCGAAGGGCTGCGTCCTCACCCACTCCAACTTCGTCGAATTGTCGCGGAACTCGGCCGTCGCACTCAAGGACGTCGTGTCCGCTCCCGGCGCCTCCACCCTCCTCTTCATCACGACGGCGCACATCTTCGCGCGCTTCATCGCCGTGCTGTGCGTGCACTCCGGCGTGAAGACAGGCCACCAGCCGGACACGAAGCAGCTGCTCCCCTCGCTCGGCACCTTCAAGCCGACGTTCCTCCTCGCGGTCCCCCGGGTCTTCGAGAAGGTCTACAACTCCTCCGAGCAGAAGGCCGAGGCCGGCGGCAAGGGCAAGATCTTCCGCGCAGCCGCCGAGACCGGGATCGCCTACTCGAAGGCCCTGGAGAGCGGTTCCGTGCCGTTCGGCCTGAAGATGAAGTTCCGGGTCCTCGACCGCCTCGTGCTGTCGAAGATCCGCACGGCCATGGGCGGCCGGGTGCGCTACGCGGTCTCCGGCAGCGCTCCACTCGGTCCGCGACTCGGCCACTTCTTCCACGCGCTCGGCATCGTGATCCTCGAGGGCTACGGCCTCACCGAGACCACCGCGCCTGCAACGGTCAACCTCGCCCAGAAGTCGAAGATCGGCACGGTCGGACCGGCACTCCCCGGCGTCTCGCTCCGCATCGCCGACGACGGCGAGGTCGAGGTGCGTGGGATCAACGTCTTCAAGGAGTACTGGCAGAACCCCGAGGCGACGGCGGAGGCCTTCGACGACGGCTGGTTCCGCACCGGCGACATCGGGTCCTTCGACGCCGACGGCTTCCTCACGATCACCGGGCGGAAGAAGGAGATCATCGTCACCGCCGGCGGGAAGAACGTCGCCCCGGCGGCGCTCGAGGACCCGATCCGCGCGACCCCGGTCGTCGGACAGGTCGTCGTCGTCGGCGATCAGAAGCCGTTCATCAGCGCCCTCATCACGCTCGACACCGAGATGCTGCCGTCATGGCTCGCCAACAACGGCCAGGACGCGTCGATGAGCGCCGCCGAGGCTGCTCGGAACCCCGCAGTGCTCGCCGCCGTCCAGCGCGCCATCGACGAGGCCAACACCAAGGTGTCCCGCGCGGAGTCGATCCGCAAGTTCGTCATCCTCGACGACGAGCTCACGGAGGCGAGCGGTCACCTCACGCCGAAGCTCAGCATCAAGCGGAACGTGATCCTCAAGGACTTCGCGGAGACGATCGAGGGCATGTACCTCGGAGCGGGTTCGCCCGAGACCCAGGGGATGTCCCTGAAGTAGCGCCTCGACGGGCTCGGCGGTCGGTCGACGACCGCCGGGCCCGTCGACCGGCGTCTAGAACCAGTCGCTCTCGCGGACCTGCTTCATCGCCTCGCGACGGTGCTCCTTCGACAATCGGTCGAGGTAGAGCATGCCGTCGAGGTGGTCGGTCTCGTGCTGCAGCGCCTGGGCGAGGAGTCCTTCACCCTCGACGACGAGCTCCTGCCCGTCGAGGTCGATGCCGACGGCACGCGCGTAGGGATGGCGCGGCGTCGGGAACCAGAGCCCGGGCACCGACAGGCAGCCCTCGCCGATCTCCTCGAGTTCACCGCGCACCTCGACGAGCTTCGGGTTGATGAGGTACCCGATGACGCCGTCGACGTTGTAGCTGAACACGCGGAGTCCGACGCCGATCTGCGTGGCGGCGACGCCGGCACGACCGGGGAGCTCCACGCTGTCCACGAGATCGCGGACGAGGCTGCGGATGTCGTCGTCGATCGTGACGACCTCGGCCGTCGGAGCCTTCAGGACCGGGTCACCGAAGTGTCTGATGGGTCGTGTCGTCACGGGTTGGATCCTTCCGGGCGGGACAGGTGTGGTGGACGCGGAGACCGGCCGCGTCGCCTCGAGGAGGGACGCGGCCGGTCTCGGGAGAGTCAGGCGCTCGGCTTCACGACGACGAGCAGGTCGCCCGCCTCGACCTGCTGGGTCGCCGGGATGGCGAGGCGCTCGACGATGCCGGCGACGGCGGTCGTGATCGCCGCCTCCATCTTCATGGCCTCGATCGAGGCGACCGGCTGGCCCGCCTCGACGCGGTCGCCGACGGCGACCTTGACGGTCACGACGCCGGAGAACGGCGCGGCCACCTGGCCGGGGACGGAGGTGTCGGCCTTCTCGGCAGCGCGGGAGTCGACCTCGATGCTGCGGTCGCGGACGAACACCGGTCGCAACTGACCGTTGAGGGTCGCCATGACGGTGCGCATGCCCTTCTCGTCGGCCGCACCGATCGCTTCGAGCCCGACGAACAGCCGGACGCCCTTGTCGATCTCGACGACGTGCTCCATGCCCGGCTCGAGGCCGTACAGGTAGTCGGCGGTGTCGACGACGGAGAGGTCGCCGTACAGGTCGCGCTGCTGCTCGAACTGCTTGGTCGGCGCCGGGAACAACAACCGGTTGAGGGTCGAGCGGCGCTCGGCGGACTCGCCGTCGAGTGCGGCCTGATCTTCAGCGGAGATCGGCGTGATCCCGATGTCGACCGAACGACCGGCGAGGACCTTCGAGCGGAACGGCTCTGGCCATCCGCCCGGGAGTTCCCCGAGTTCGCCCGCCATGAACCCCACGACGGAGTCCGGGACGTCGTACTTGTCGGGGTTGGCCTCGAAGTCGGCCGGGTCCGCCTTGACGGCGGCGAGGTGGAGCGCGAGGTCGCCGACGACCTTGCTCGACGGGGTCACCTTGGGCACCCGACCGAGGATCTTGTTGGAGGCCGCGTACATGTCCTCGATGAGCTCGAAGTGGTCTGCGAGTCCCAGGGCGATCGCCTGCTGGCGGAGGTTCGACAGCTGACCGCCCGGGATCTCGTGCGTGTACACGCGACCGGTCGGGCCCGCGAGTCCTGACTCGAACGGCCGGTACATCGCGCGGACGGCCTCCCAGTAGGGCTCGAGGTCGGCGATCCCCTGCAGGGAGATGCCGGTGTCGCGCTCCGTGTGGGCCAGCGCGGCGACCAGCGAGGACGCGGACGGCTGACTCGTCGTGCCGGCCATCGGCGCGCTCGCGACATCGACGGCGTCGGCGCCCGCGTTGCTCGCCGCGAGGAGGGTCGCCAACTGTCCACCAGGGGTGTCGTGCGTGTGCACGTGGACCGGCAGGTCGAACCGCTCGCGGAACGCCGCGACGAGCTTGGCCGCCGCGGACGGACGGAGGAGCCCCGCCATGTCCTTGATGGCGAGCACGTGGGCACCGGACTCGACGATCTTCTCGGCGAGACGGAGGTAGTAGTCGAGGGTGTAGAGGTTCTCGGCCGGGTTCAGCAGGTCACCGGTGTAGCAGACGGCGACCTCCGCGACGGTCGTCCCCGTCTCCAGGACCGCATCGATGGCGGGGCGCATCTGCGACACGTCGTTGAGGGCGTCGAAGATCCGGAAGATGTCGATCCCGGTGTCGGCGGCCTCCCGCACGAAGGCGTTCGTCACCTCCGTGGGATACGGCGTGTAGCCGACGGTGTTCCGGCCGCGCAGCAGCATCTGGATCGCGATGTTCGGCATCGCCTGCCGCAGCGAGGCCAGTCGCTCCCACGGCTCCTCACCGAGGAAGCGGAGGGCCACGTCGTACGTCGCGCCACCCCAGGCCTCGACGGACAGCAGTTCGGGGGTGAGCCGGGAGACGAACGGTGCGACCGCCAGGAGGTCCTTCGTCCGGACGCGCGTGGCCAAGAGCGACTGGTGGGCGTCGCGGAAGGTGGTCTCGGTCACGGCGAGGGCGGTCTGAGCGCGGAGGGCGTCAGCGAAGCCCTTCGGGCCGAGCTCGAGCAGTCGCTGACGCGAGCCGGCCGGGGCGTCGGTGGTGATGTCGATCGCGGGCAGCTTGTCGCCCGGGTCCGCGCCGGACGGACGCGACCCGTTGGGCTGGTTGACCGTGACGTCGGCGAGCCAGTTGACGATCTTCGTCCCGCGGTCCTTCGAGACGTGCCCGCGCAGGAGCTGCGGACGCTCGTCGATGAAGGAGGTGCTGAGGTCGCCGGCCACGAACGAGGCGTCCTCGAGGACCGCCTGCAGGAAGGGGATGTTCGTGGAGACGCCGCGGATGCGGAACTCGGCGAGGGCGCGCTTGGCTCGCGTGACGGCCGCCTCGAAGGTGCGCCCACGGCAGGTGAGCTTCGCGAGCATCGAGTCGAAGTGGGGACTGATCTGTGCACCGGAGGCGACCGTGCCGCCGTCGAGTCGGATGCCGCCGCCGCCCGGAGAGCGGTAGGTCGTGATCTTCCCGGTGTCTGGACGGAAGCCAGCCGTGGGGTCCTCGGTGGTGATGCGGCACTGGAGCGCGAAGCCGCGGAGGTGCAGGGACTCCTGCGTGAGGCCGAGGTCGCCGAGCGACTCGCCGGCGGCGATGCGCATCTGCGACTGGACGAGGTCGACGTCGGTGACCTCCTCGGTCACGGTGTGCTCGACCTGGATACGCGGGTTCATCTCGATGAACACGTGCTGTCCGGCCCGCTCCCCCGCGGTGTCGAGGAGGAACTCGACCGTCCCGGCGTTGACGTAGCCGATCGACTTGGCGAACGCGATGGCATCGCGGTACATGGCCTGACGAGTGTCCTCGTCGAGGTTCGGGGCCGGCGCGATCTCGACGACCTTCTGGTGCCGGCGCTGCACCGAGCAGTCGCGCTCGAAGAGGTGGATGGTCTCGCCGTCGGCGCTCGCCAGGATCTGGACCTCGATGTGCCGGGGGCGGACGACGGCCTGCTCGAGGAACATCGTCGGGTCGCCGAAGGCGCTGTCCGCCTCACGCATGGCGGCCTCGAGGGCGCCGCGGAGGTCCTCGGCGTTGTCGACGCGGCGCATGCCTCGTCCACCACCACCGGCGACCGCCTTCGCGAAGATCGGGAACCCGATGTCGGCGGCACCGGCGAGCAACTCTTCGATGTCGCGGCTGGCCGGCGTGGACTTCAGGACCGGGACCCCGGCCGCTATGGCGTGCTCCTTCGCGGTCACCTTGTTGCCGGCCATCTCCAGGACGGAGGACGGCGGACCGATGAAGGTGATGCCGGCGGCTCGAGCGGCCTCGGCCAGTTCCGGATTCTCGGAGAGGAAGCCGTACCCGGGGTAGATCGCGTCGGCGCCCGACTCCTTCGCGACGCGGATGATCTCCGAGACGTCGAGGTAGGCGCGCACCGGATGACCCTCCGTGCCGATCTGGTAAGCCTCATCGGCCTTCAGCCGATGCATCGAGTTGCGGTCCTCATAGGGGAACACCGCAACCGTCTTCGCCCCCAGCTCGTACGCGGCACGGAACGCCCGGATGGCGATCTCTCCGCGATTGGCGACAAGAATCTTCCTGAACATGGAACCCTTCCCACAACAGCCAACTCAGCAAACGTTGAGATTCCCTAGCCTAGTCACGGTAACGTTGAGCCTTGTGCATGTACTCAGCGTTAGCTCCCTGAAGGGGGGCGTCGGCAAGACCACCGTCACCCTTGGCCTGGCTTCCGCCGCGTTCTCGAAGGACATCCGCACGCTGGTCGTGGATCTCGACCCCCAATCCGACGTCTCGACCGGCATGGCCGTCGACGTCGCAGGGCACCTCACGGTGACGGACGTGCTGACCTCGCCGAAGAAGAAGATCGTCGAGCAGGCGATCGTGGCGAGCGGCTGGACGAAGATCCACCCGGGCAAGATGGACGTCATGATCGGCAGCCCGTCTGCGATCAACTTCGACGGCCCGCACCCCAGCATCCGCGACATCTGGCGCCTGGAAGAGGCACTCGCGCACGTCGAGGAGGAGTACGACCTCGTCCTCATCGACAGCGCCCCCTCGCTCAACGCGCTCACCCGCACCGCCTGGGCGGCGAGCGATCGCGTCGCCGTCGTCACGGAGCCGGGCCTGTTCTCGGTCTCCGCAGCCGACCGCGCCCTCCGCGCCGTCGAGGAGATCCGTCGTGGGCTGAGCCCCCGGCTGCAGCCGCTCGGCATCATCGTCAACCGGGTGCGTCCGCAGTCGATGGAGCACCAGTTCCGCATCAAGGAACTGCGCGACATGTTCGGTCCCCTCATCCTCAACCCGCAGCTGCTGGAGCGCACGTCACTCCAGCAGGCTCAGGGTGCCGCCAAGCCCGTCCACGTGTGGCCGGGTGACACGGCGCAGGAGATGGCGAAGAACTTCGACTCGCTCCTCGACCGCGTGCTGCGCACGGGCCGCGTCGGCGAGTACGCCGACGGCGCTCCCCCGGAGCCGGCTGCCGTCACGAGTCCCGCTGCCGTCGAGGCACCCTCCACCGACAGCTGAGGTCGCGGCGAGACCGTTCGGTCGGCTCACGGACCAGGCGCTCGCTCGGGTCGCCCTTCGACAGGCTCAGGGACCGGCAGGCGCGCTCATGGACCGGCCGGAGCTCCAGGACCGGCAGGAGCACCCAGTACCCCGGGATGCGCGCTCAGGGAATGTGTGGCGCGCGTCGGTGAGCCCTTCGACAGACTCAGGGACCGGCGCCTTCGGCTCGGGTCAGGCGCTGCGAGCGGAGCGACGTGCTGCGAGCTCGTCCATGGGGTCGGCCGACTGTGCGTCGAACTCGATGAGCGTGGACTCCACCTCGCGCAGCACCTTGCCGACGGCGATGCCGAAGACGCCCTGTCCGCGGCTGACGAGGTCGATGACCTCGTCGTTCGAGGTGCAGAGGTAGACACTGGCGCCGTCGCTCATGAGCGTGGTCTGGGCGAGGTCGACGATGCCCGCTTCGCGGAGCTGGTCGACTGCCGTGCGGATCTGCTGCAGGGAGATGCCCGTGTCGAGCAGGCGCTTGACGAGCTTGAGGACGAGGATGTCGCGGAAGCCGTAGAGACGCTGCGTTCCGGATCCGGATGCACCGCGGACGGTGGGCTCGACCAGACCCGTCCGGGCCCAGTAGTCGAGCTGGCGGTAGCTGATGCCGGCTGCACGGGCGGCGACCGCTCCGCGGTAGCCCTGGCCCTCTTCGAGTTCTGGAAGCCCGTCGGTGAACAGCAGCCCGAGGTCACCGTACCGTGACGCCCCGTCGCGACTGAGTTCACTCATGTCTGCTTCTCCTCGATGTTCGCTGCACGGTCGGTACGGTCTCGACGGGGGCGTCGAGCCGGCTTGACCACTCCCACCACGCTACCGATCCGCCCCGGTCAACGCTGCGACATCCGTTCGAAACGGACGGCGTGTCGTGACGAGTGATCGAACTGTGACCTGGCCGTGATGGATGAGGGCAGTCTACGCCCTGGGAGGTCGATCAGGAGGATTGGTGTCGCTCGAGTGCCGAGCGGACGAGGTTCGACCGCACACCCTCGAGCTGTGCGGCGATCTCCAGCGCCCGGTCGGCGGTACGTGCCCGGCCGGCGGCGTCGTTCCGCTTGGCGACGGCGCTCAACGCGCTCTCGATGAGCCCGACCTCGCGCTCGATCGAGGCGCGGAACCCGCGGAGGTGCCGTGGTTCGATGCCGGAGCGCTGCAGCTCCACGAGGATCCGCAGGAGGGACGCGACGTCCTCGCCGTAGTTCTCGGCGGGCAGGATCAGCGACGCGCTCACGGCGTCGTTGAAGAGCATCGGGGTGGCGCCGGCTTCGCGGATCAGCTCGTTCCGCGAGAATCTGCGGACCCCGGGGTGGATCGACGGCGCGCCGACGGCTTGCCCACTGCCAGGGAACAGCGGCGACCGTCCCGCGTCGACCTCGACGAGGTAGGTGCGGATGACCTTGAGGGGGAAGTAGTGATCTCGCTGCATCGACAGGATCAGCCGCAGGCGTTCGAGGTCATCGCTCGAGAACTTCCGGTACCCCGACTTCGTCCGTGCCGGGGACACCAGCCCCTGCTCCTCGAGGAACCGGAGCTTCGAATTGCTCAGCTCGGGGAACTCCGGAGTGAGGCGTGCGAGGACCTGCCCGATGCTCAGCAGCGGAGCACCGTCGCTTCGCGCGTTCGCGCTGGCTGCCGCCACTAGCTTCCCAGCTGGGAGGCGAGGTCGATCCGCGACGCGTAGAAGGTGAGGCGGAACTTGCCGATCTGCACCTCGGCGGCGTCGCGCAGGATCGCCTTGTCGATGCGGACACCGTCGAAGTACGTGCCGTTCAGGGAGTTGAGATCGCGGATCTCGAACGCGGTCCCGTGACGGTGGAACTCGGTGTGCCGACGCGACACCGTGACGTCGTCGAGGAAGATGTCGGCCTCGGGGTGACGTCCGACGGTGGTGACGTCGGCGTCGAGGAGGAACCGCGCACCGGCGTTCGGACCACGACGGACGATCAGCAGCGCTGAACCGGACGGCAGGGCCGCGATCGCCTCGTGCTCCTCAGCGGTGACGTCGGAGTCGATCGCCGCGAGGGCCGCTCCGAGGTCTTCACCGAAGGTGAGTGTCGTGTCGACTTCCCGATCGCCCGAGCCGCTCGTCGGGGCACCGTCATCGACAGCTCCCGGCGTGTACGCCCCGGTCGCGGGATACTTCTCATCGTGCTCAGCCACCGTCGACCTCCTCTCCGTCAAGCGTATCCGATGTGGCGTCACTGTCGAGCCGCCCGGTCGAGGGTGATCCGTCGGATCGGGCCCGTTCCCGCTGCTTCGAACGGGCATCCCCCGAGATGCGCACGGTCTGCAGCAGGTAGAGGATGCCGGCCCACCAGTAGAGCGTCGCTCCGGCGATCACCGACACCCAACCGAGCGGCGTCGCGATCATCGCGACGGCTGGGAACGCCTGACCGAGCATGAGGACCGGGAGCCCGATGAACAGGAGTGCCGTGCCCCACTTCCCCACGCGGATGACCGGGAGCACGCCCGTACCGGACCGGTGCAGGACGACGGCGAGCCCGACGAGCAGCAGGTCGCGGGCGAAGACGACGATGAGCAACCACCACGGGATGAGTCCGCGGGCCGCGAGACCGATCAACGCTGCGAGGATGTAGAGGCGATCGGCGGCCGGATCGAGTTGTCGACCGAGCTTCGTAATCTGGTCGAACCGTCGCGCGATCCACCCGTCGAGGAGGTCGGTGACGCCCGAGAACGCGAGCGTCGCGAGAGCCAACAGGTCCTGCCCCTGCACGAGGAGGATCAGGAAGACCGGGACGAGGAGGATCCGGAAGACGCTGAGCGCATTGGGGAGGGTGACGACGCGGTCTTCACCGGTCCGTCGAACCCCGCGCCCCGCCCCGTCAGTCACGGGTCGAGTCTACCGATGGGCTGCTCTACCATCGGAGGATGGACAGCCCGTCGAGCGTGCGCGTCGACGCATGGATCTGGGCGGTGCGGCTGACGAAGACCCGCTCGGCCGGCGCGACCGCCTGCCGAGCCGGCCACGTCCGGGTCAACGGCGAGCGGGCGAAGCCGGCACAGGCCGTCAGGATCGGCGACGAGGTCCGACTCCGCGTGGCGGGCTTCGACCGGGTCGTGGAGGTCCGACGCCTCATCGCGAAACGGGTCGGGGCGGACGTCGCGGCGGAATGTCTCATCGACCGCTCTCCCCCGCTGCCGACGCCGGCGGAACGGCAGGTCGTGGCCGTCCGAGACCGGGGCGCCGGTCGACCGACGAAGCGTGAACGACGCGACATCGAGCGGTTGCGAGGGCGCTGACGCGCTGCTGACGACCCGACCGGCCTCATCGGCGACGCATCGTCCCCGTCCAGGGAACACTCAAGCGCCGCCAAGGTGGCTCGGGCATGCTGGGCCGATGTTCCGCCGCCATCCCGTGCTCAGCACCCTCACCGTGGTATACCTCGCGCTCGTGGCGGCCATCACCCTCGGCCCACGGCCCTTCGACGGCCGGACCGAGTCCCTCGTGTACCGACTCGTCGACCTCCTCGCCCGGTGGGAGTCGACGGCGTGGGTCACTTACGAGCGCCTCGAATTCGGAGCGAACATCGCCATGTTCGTCCCGATCGGCGTCTTCTTCCTGCTCCTGCTCGGACGGCGGCGCTGGTGGCTCGCCATCCTCGTCGCAGCCACGCTGACGGTCGGCATCGAGGCCGCGCAACTCGCGATCCCCGGACGCGTGAGCGATCCCCGCGACCTCCTCGCGAACACGTCCGGGGCCGTCGCCGGGGTCGTCCTCGGTCTGATGCTGACCGCCGGGCGCGCCCGCCGGCTCCAGGCCTCGTCACGTCGCCGCGCGGCCCTGCAGCACTGAACTGCTCGCGACGGTCCTGATTCACAGGAGGCTGAGAGGCGTTCCAAGGCCGCTTCAGTAGAGTGCGAGCGGGCCGTCGGCCCGTCGGAGACAGAGCTGGAGCGCACGCCCATGACCGGACCAACGTCGTCGGACAACCTCGAGGAGCTGAAGCGCCTCAAGGACGAGTTCACGCGGTTCATGATGCTGTACAAGTTCGGCATCGACGAGATCACCACGAAGCTCAACATCCTCAAGGAGGAGTTCACGCAGATCCACGACTACAACCCGATCGAGCACATCAGCTCGCGGTTGAAGTCGCCGGAGAGCATCATCGGCAAGATCGAGCGCAAGCAGTACGGGCAGGACATCGACGACATCCGCGAACACATCACGGACATCGCGGGCATCCGCGTCACCTGCAGCTTCATCTCCGACACGTACAAGGTGTTCGAACTCCTGACGAGCCAGCAGGACATCACCGTGGTGAAGGTCAAGGACTACATCGCGAACCCGAAGCCGAACGGGTACCAGAGCCTCCACGTGATCGTCGAGGTTCCGGTGTTCATGTCCGACGGCGTCGTGCAGGTGCCCGTCGAGATCCAGTTCCGGACGATCGCCATGGACTTCTGGGCGAGCCTCGAACACAAGATCTACTACAAGTACGACAAGGCCGTGCCGGACAGCCTGCTCGCCGAGCTCAAGCACGCCGCCGAGGCTGCCTCCAGGCTCGACGCGAAGATGGAGCACCTCCACGGTGAGGTCCTCGCGCTCGACCGGGCGACGACCTCGCGGACCACCGCCGACGGGCACCCGAAGCCTCCGTCACTCGCCGACCGGGTCATGACCGAGCTGATCGACGGGCTGGACCCGCGTTAGAGCGCCTTGCGCATCTGCACGGCCATCGTCTCGTAGCCGAGCGACTCGTACAGGCCGCGCGCGATCCGGTTGAATCCGAAGACGTTCAGCCCGAGCGTCTTCGCGCCCTGCTCCTTGGCCGCCGTCTCGGCGAGCTGCATGGCCTGCCGGCCGAGCCCACGCCCGCGGAACGACTCGTCGATCTCCACGTCCCAGACCCACCACTCGTCCGGGTGGCTCGTGCTCCGCGGTCCGATCCAGAGCACGCCGACCGCGGCTTCGTCGAGGACCACCTCGAAGACGAGGTGTCCGACCTGGAGTCGGCCGGCCGGGAACGTCTCGGCGAGGGACTGTGCAGCCTTCGCCGTCGCCTCTGCCTCGGTCTCCCCCGCCTCGATGCGTTCGAGGCGGTACTGCGCGTTCGCGGCGAGCATCCACCCCCGCAGTCGATCGGCGGGCATGCGGACGAGCGTGGCGTTCATGAGGACATCCTCCCAGAACGTCGCGACCCCGTCGCTCGCCGTCCTGCGCCGGGTCGTCGCCGGGCTCGGGAATAGTTCCCGCCCGAAACGAGCTGGACTCCGAAGGACACACGATTGGGATCCGCCCGTCGTCATCCGGAGAATCGAGACATGCCGATCCACACCGCCCCGCAGCCGAACGCGATCGCCGAGCACGACGCCTGGCGCGACGACCGTCGAGCCGCCGTGACCGCGCCACTCGGCAACCTCGCCCTCGTCGAGACGCGGTGGCTCGCGGAGGAGACGCCGGCCACCGTCGATGCAGCCGCAGCCGCCATCGCCGCCGAGCAGCCGAGCGGCGTGACGGTGACGACGCTCCGCCGCACCCACCTCGACACGGGCCAGGACGAGGTCGGCATCCGCCGATGGGACGCGAACGCACCCGCCATCCGCGCGTTCGACGGCATCGAGGTCTTCCCGTACGACGCCGCGTGGGTCCAGACGGCGCGGTTCACGCCGGTCGACGGCTCGCGGACCGTGCCGTTCGAGCACATCCGAGACAACGGAGGATCACGGGAGCTCGTCGTCCCCGGCGACATCGCGTTCACTCGGGACGGCGTCGAGTACACGATGAGCGCCTTCGACGACGGCGGCACGCTCCTCCTCGTGTTCGGCGACGCGACGAACGGCCGAGATGACGAGTCGGGCACCTACGGCGCCGGCCGGTTCCTGTTCGTGCAGCGGACCGACGACGGAGGCTTCGGCACGGCGGGCGAGGTCGTCCTCGACTTCAACCGCGCGTTCGTGCCGCCCTGCGGCTTCTCCGTGCAGTACAACTGTCCGATGCCGCCGCCGCAGAACCGGTTCGCCGGAGACGTCCTCGCCGGAGAACGGATCGTCCGGTTCCGCGAGGGCTTCGACCTCTACGCCGTCTGACCCCCAGCACCCCACAGCCTGCACCAGCATCATCACCCCCACACCACAGGAGTATCCGTGAAGAGAACCATCGGGCTCGTCGCCCTGTCCGTCGCCGCCGCCGTCGCCCTCGCCGGCTGCGCCGGTGGTGGTGGCAGTTCGGCGACGGGCGACGACGCGACCATCGCCGTCGGCTCGCTCTACGAGCCGCAGAACCTCAGCAACACCGGCGGCGGCGGCCAAGGCGTCACGGAGGCCTTCACCGGCAACGTGTACGAGGGCCTGTACCGCCTCACGGACGACGGCGAGGTCGAACCGGTGCTCGCCGCCGACAGCACGGTGAGCGACGACGGCCTGACGTACACCTTCACCCTCAAGGACGGCGTCACCTTCCACTCCGGCGACCCGCTCACCTCGGCGGACGTGAAGTCGAGCATCGAAGCCGTGACCGCCGAGGACTCGCAGTCGGCACGGAAGAGCAGCTTCGCGGTGATCTCCGGCATCGCGACCCCCGACGACAAGACCGTCGTCATCACCCTCTCCGAGCGCTCCATCTCCTTCATCTACAACCTGAGCTACGTCTGGATCGTCAACGACGCGGCGAAGGACCTCAAGACCACCGAGGACGGCACGGGTCCGTACACGCTCGGCGACTGGAAGCGCGGCAGCACCCTGAGCCTCGAGCGCTGGGACGACTATTGGGGTGAGCCCGCCAAGAACGCGGAGGTGGTCTTCACCTACTTCACCGACGCGACCGCGCTCAGCAATGCGCTCGTCACGAAGCAGATCGACATCATCACGAGCGTGCAGAGCCCCGACCAGCTGAGCCAGTTCACCGACAACGCGGACTACGTCGTCTCCGACGGCGACTCCACGACGAAGGAGCTGCTCGCCTTCAACGACCGGGTCGCCCCGTTCGACCAGGCGCTCGTCCGCAAGGCCGTGTACTCCGCGATCGACACCAAGAAGCTGCTCTCGTCGATCTGGGGCGACTACGGCACGCTCATCGGGTCGATGGTCCCGCCGACGGACCCCTGGTACGAGGACCTCACGCAGGTGAACCCGTACGACCCCGAGCTCGCCAAGCAGCAGCTCGCGGAAGCGGGCTTCGCCGACGGCTTCACCTTCACCCTCGACACCCCGAGCTACGACCCGCACCCGGCCGTCGCCGAGTTCCTCCAGAGTGAACTCGCGAAGGTAGGCATCACGGTCGAGATCAACACGATCAGCGCGGACGAGTGGTACTCGAAGGTGTTCAAGGAACGCGACTTCCAGGCGACACTCCAGGAGCACGTGAACGACCGCGACGTCGTCTGGTACGGCAACCCGGACTTCTACTGGGGCTACGACAACCCCGAGGTGACCCAGTGGGTGTCGGAGGCCGAGCAGGCGACGACCACCGAGGAGCAGACGGCGAAGCTGAAGCTCGTCAACGAGCAGATCGCCGAGGACGCGGCGAGCGTGTGGCTCTACCTCTACCCGCAGATCGTCGTCGCCGCGAGCGACGTCTCGGGGTACGGCGTCAACGGCCTGAACTCGCAGTTCTTCGTGGCGGACATCGTCCGCAAGTAGTCGTCGCCCGGGCCGACCGGCACCGCCCGGTCGGCCCGGGCCTCGCTACGCTGAGGTCCACCATGCTCGCTTACCTGCTGCGCCGATCCGCGTTCCTCGTGGTGTCGTTCCTCGTCGCCATGACGGTGCTGTTCGTGCTGCTCCGGCTGCTGCCGGGCGACCCGTCGAACGCCCTGCTCTCGGTGAACGCCACGCAGGAGCAGATCGACGCGGCGCGCGAGCAGGTGGGAGCCGACCGGCCGCTCGGCGAGCAGTTCGCCGCCTGGTTCGGCGGCGTCCTCACCCTCGACCTCGGTTCCTCGTTCGTGAGCTCGCTCCCGGTCGGACCCGAGATCGCGTCGCGCCTCCAGGTCACCGTGCCGCTGACGCTCCTCGCCTTCCTCCTCGCCGTGGTGCTCGCCCTCGTGGCCGGTGTCGTGTCCGCACTCCGGGCCGACCGCTGGTACGGCATCGCGTTGTCCGGCCTCTCGCAGCTCGGGATCGCCGTGCCGGTGTTCTGGGTCGGCATCCTGCTCGTCAGCGTGTTCGCGGTGACGCTCCGACTGTTCCCGTCCGGCGGCTTCCCTCGCGACGACTGGGCAGATCCTGCCGCGGCACTCACGAGCCTCGCCCTCCCGGTCATCACCATCGCCATCGTCATGAGTGCGTCGATCACCCGATACGTCCGCTCCGCCACGCTCGACGTGGTCGGGAGCGACTATCTGCGCTCGGCACGGGCGCAGGGAGCCGGCTTCGGTGAGGCCCTGCTCCGACACGGCGCCCGGAACGCGGCGGTGCCCGTCGTGGCGATCCTCGGCATCGAGCTCGCCACCACCTTCCTCGGCGCCGTCGTGGTCGAGAGCGTCTTCAGTCTGCCCGGCCTCGGGTCGATGCTCCTGACGGCGATCCAGCAGCACGACTACCCGAACATCCAGGGCATCCTCCTCGTCTCGACCCTCGTCGTCCTCCTGACGGGCTTCGTCGCCGACATCGCGCAGCGGCTCATCGATCCGCGTCTGCGCACCTCGATCTCGGGGAACGGGCTCCGATGAGCGCCGTCGACGCCCAGACCGCGCTCGCCGACCGACGCCCGGTGCGGCGCCGCGCCCGGTCCGCGACGCTGACCGTCGGACTCGTCCTCGTCGGCGTCATCGCCGTCCTGGCGGCCGTCTCGCTCGTGTGGTTGCCCTTCGCCCCCACGGACACCTCCGGCGGTCGTCTCGAAGGCCCGACCGGCACCCACTGGCTCGGTACGGACAAGCTCGGTCGCGATTTGATGACCCAGCTCATGATCGGTGCGCGCATCGCGCTCGCGACCGGGGCGGGGGCCGTCGCGGTCGGCGCGATCATCGGTATCGCCGTGGGACTCGCTGCGGCCTTCGCGTCGGCCTGGCTGGACGACACGATCTCCGCCGCGCTCGACGTCGTGATCGCCTTCCCGGTGCTCCTGCTCGCCATGCTCATCGTGGCAGCCCAGGGCGCGTCACTCGGCACCGCCATCATCGCGATCGGACTCGCCATGTCGGCCATCGTGGCCCGCCTGACCCGGATCCTCACGAAGCGGGTCCTCAGCGAGCAGTACGTGGTCGCGGCCAGGACTGCCGGGACGAGCTGGGCCGGTGTCATCGGCCAGCATGTGCTCCCGAACATCTGGCCCACCCTGAGCGTCAACCTCGCGCTGCAGTTCGGCATCGCCGTCCTCGCCGAAGCGAGCCTGTCGTACCTCGGCCTCGGCGCGCCACCGCCGAACGCCTCCTGGGGACGCCTGCTGCAGGAGGCCCAGGCCACCGTCACGACGGCACCGGTCGGCGCGATCGCTCCGGGTGTCGCCGTGGTGATGCTCGTGGTGGGCGTGAACTTCATCGCGGACGGCCTGCGGGACCTCGGCGATCCGACGAGGAGGCGCGGCGCATGAGCGATCTCCTCGACATCTCCGGACTGACCATCACCCGAGGCGTCCGGCGCGGTGCTTCCGACGGCGCTGACCAGCCGCTCCTCGACGGGCTGGACCTGACCATCGCCGCCGGGGGTCGCCTCGGACTCATCGGCGGTTCCGGGTCCGGGAAGTCCTTGACCTCCCTCGCGGTGATCGGGCTGCTCGGCGAACAGCTGAGCGCGAGCGGCAGCGTCGAACTGGCCGGCACCCAGGTGATCGGTGCCCCGGACCGCGCGCTGCGGCCACTCCGCGGTCGGGTTGCCGGACTCGTCTTCCAGGAGCCGCTGACCGCACTCGACCCGCTCATGCGGGTCGGCGCTCAGCTCGCCGAGCCCCTGCGTCGCCATCTGGGACTCCGGGGCGAACGGCTCAAGGAGGCCGTCGAAGCAGCCCTCGTCGAGGTGTCCCTCACCGACACTGCGCGCATCGCCGCCTCCTACCCCCACGAGCTGTCCGGCGGGCAGCGGCAGCGCATCGCGATCGCCATCGCGCTCGCCGGTCGCCCGCAGCTCCTCATCGCGGACGAGCCGACGACGGCGCTCGACGTGACCGTCCAGGCGGAGGTGCTCGCGCTCATCGACCGGCTCGTCCGGGAACGCGGCATGGCCCTCCTGTTCATCAGTCACGACCTCGCCGTCGTGTCGACCATGGTCGACGAGGTCGTCGTGCTGAGCGAGGGTCGGGCCGTGGAACGCGGCGCGGTGGCGCAGGTGCTGACGGCACCGCAGCACGTGGACACCCGTCGTCTGGTCACCAGCGCACGTGCGCTCGACGACGCGCTGGAGGACCCACGATGACCGATGCACCGATCACGACGACGCCGATCCTCGAGCTGGATGCGGTCGGTTTCCGGTACCGCGGCGGTCAGGAGGCCCTGGACGACGTGTCGCTGGCCGTCGGCGCAGGAGAGGCCGTCGGGATCGTCGGTCAGTCCGGCGCCGGTAAGAGCACCCTCCTCCGGCTGCTGCTCGGCCTCGACCGGCCGACCACGGGCTCGGTCCGGTTCGACGGTGGCGCACTGGACCCCCGCGATCGGACACGGGTCCGTCGGTTCCGCGCATCGGTGCAGGCCGTCTTCCAGGATCCGTACTCCTCGCTCGATCCTCGGCAGCGCATCGGGCGCATCGTTGCTGAACCGCTGCGATCCCTCCGTCTGGCGACCACCGAGCAGGCGGCCGTCCGCGCGTCCGAGGCGCTCGAGGCGGTGGGACTGCCCGCCGACGCGGCGTCGCGGTTCCCGCACGAGTTCTCGGGCGGCCAGCGGCAGCGGATCGCCATCGCCCGCGCAATCGTCCCGAACCCCCGACTCCTCCTCGCCGACGAGCCTGTCAGTGCTCTCGACATGAGCACCCGGATCCAGATCATCGAGCTCCTCGCCGAGCTGCGGGCCTCGAACGGTCTGGCGCTCGTCATGGTCTCGCACGATCTCGGCACGGTCGCAGCGCTGTGTGAACGCACGATGGTCCTTCGCCACGGGCAGGTCGTCGAGGCCGGCGCCACCGCTCAGATCCTCCACGATCCCGCCGAGGCCTACACGAAGCAGCTCATCGCGGCGATCCCCCGCCTCCCGCGCTGAGTCGACGACGAGGCCGGACGACATCGGCCCGGCCGAGCCGGGAATACCGCACCGACGGACGGTGTTCGACTCCGAGTGGCCTCGGCCGCATCGACTCTCCACAGGAACAGGACCCGTGACGCAGGATTCAGCGCAGCCCGACGACCACGACGAGGACCAGCCTGGGGCCGAGCGCCCCTGGCTCAGCGACGAGGAGCGGGCGGCACTCCGCAAACCACTTCCGGAGCGGGCGGTCGTCACGAGCCTCGCGTTCACCGGTCTCGTCGCGGCGTTCATGATGACGCTCGTCACCCCACTCGTGCCGACGCTTCCCACGATCCTCGGCGTGCACGCCTCCGACAGCATGTGGGTCGTGACGGCCACGCTCCTGTCGGCCGCGGTCGCGACCCCGATCGCCGGTCGGCTCGGCGACCTCTACGGCAAACGACGGATGGTGCTCATCCTGCTCGGGATCATGATGGCCGGATCGGTGCTCGCCGCCTTCTCGTCCACGATCGTCCCGCTCATCGTCGCCCGTGCCCTCCAGGGGATGGCGATGGGCGTGATCCCGCTCGGCATCAGCATCCTGCGCGACGTGCTCCACGCGAAGCGGCTCGGCCCCGCGGTCGCGCTCGTGAGTGCCACCCTCGGCATCGGTGGTGCCGTCGGTCTCCCGATCTCCGCCGTGATCTCGCAGTACCTGGACTGGCATGTGCTGTTCTGGGTCGCGGGTGCACTCGGGCTCATCGGCTTCGTCCTCGTCGCGCGCTTCGTCCCGGTGAGCACCCTCCGGAGCGAAGGCGGTTTCGACTGGATCGGCGCGATCGGTCTCGCCGCCGGCCTCGTCCCGATCCTCCTCGCCGTCTCGAAAGGCAACGAGTGGGGTTGGACGAGCGTCGGGACCCTCAGCTGCTTGATCGGCGGCGTCGTCGTGCTCCTGCTCTGGGGGTGGTTCGAGGTACGGTCCTCCAGCCCGCTCGTCGACCTGCGCATCGCCGCCAGGCGGACGGTGCTCTTCACGAACCTCGCATCCATCACGGTCGGCTTCGCCTTCTTCGGCAGCACGGTCGTCCTCCCGGGCATCCTCGAGGCGCCGCTCGGCACCGGGGTCGGTCTCGGGCAGAACATGCTCATCGCGAGCCTCTGCCTCATGCCCAGCGGTCTCATCATGTGGGCGATGTCGCCGGTCGCCGCTCGACTGACCGCGGCCAAGGGCGCCCGGTTGAGCCTGCTGATCGGCATCACGATCATCGCGGTCGGCTACGCGATCGCGATCGGACTCATGACCGAGGTCTGGCACACCGTGCTCACAGCCACCGCGGTCGGCTTCGGGGTGGGGTTCGCCTACGCCGCCATGCCGACGCTCATCATGGGTGCCGTCCCGCCCAGCGAGACGGCGGCGTCCAACGGACTCAACTCCGTGATGCGGACGCTCGGTTCCACGATCGCGAGTGCGGTGATCGGCGCCATCCTGGCCTCCCAGGTCGTCACCGACGGAGCTGTCACGACACCCAGTGCGGACGCCTTCCGTCTGAGCTTCGCGATCTGCGCTGCAGCAGCCGTCGTCGGACTCGTCTGCACGATCCTGCTGCCGCGGCACCTGGCCAAGGACACCCGCTCCAGCCTCCACGAGGGCTGATGGGCGATCAGCCCACGATCCCGAGCGCGAACGGGAGGACCGGGCCGGATCCGGCGCGGCGGAGCGCGCGACCGGCGACGGTGAGCGTCCACCGACTGTCGGCCCGGTCGTCGACGAGCAGGACCGGCGCGCCCTCGAGCGCTGCGAGCTGCGCCCGGAGTTCGGATCCGACGGTGAAGGCGTCCCAGACGCCCGCCAGACGGTAGGCGCTGTTGCCGCCGGGACCACCGCGCGGGCCGTCGCCGACGAGGTCGAGCTCCCCGAGGTACGGCAGTCGCCCGAGCGACGCGATGCCCCTCGCCACCGAGTCGACGAGCTGCGGACGCGACCGTGACGGCACACTGACCACGGCGGCCGGCCGTTGCGTCCACGGCCAATCCGCCAGGACGCGGACACTCGCGTCGATGACCGCGCGGGAGGCGGGAGCGTCGGGTGCACCCGCGGCGAAGAGCTCACGCAGCACACCACCCCAGCCGAGGTCGGTGAGCCGAGCGAGCGCACGCCCGGCCTCGAGGCGGTCGTCGAGCGCAATGCGTCCCTTCACCGCTGCGCCGTCGGCGGTGACGCCGAGGCGGTCGGCTCCCGTGGGCCACTGCGCCCGCGGTTCGAGCTCCACGCCGACCCGACCGAGCGCTTCCGACGCGGAGGCGGCCGCCGCACTGTCGAGTTCGGTGGGGAACCACGGCCCGGCGCAGCGGTCGCACCGGCCACAGGGCACCGCGCTCGCGTCGTCGAGCTCACGTTGCAGCACGAGCATCCTGCACTCGTCGCCCCGCTCGTAAGCCAGCATCGCCTGTTGCTCCGCCACCCTGGCCTCGGCGATCCGCCGGTACCGCTCCCGGTCGTAGACCCACGGCTGCCCGGTCGACACCCATCCCCCGGCCACCCGCTGCACCGCGCCGTCGACGTCGAGCACCTTGAGGAGGAGTTCGAGGGGTGTGCGACGCAGGTTGACGAGCGCCTCGAGCGCGGGCGTGGACCGCGGCTGACTGTCGAGTGCGTCGAGCACCGCGGTGGCCCGCGCTTCATCCGGCATCGACGCGGTCGCGAAGTACTGCCAGATCTCCTCGTCCTCCGCCCCGGGCAGGAGCAGGACGTCGGCATGCTCGGTGGCGCGGCCGGCGCGACCGACCTGCTGGTAGTACGCGACCGGCGAGGACGGAGCGCCGAGATGCACGACGAACCCGAGGTCCGGTTTATCGAACCCCATGCCGAGCGCGCTCGTCGCGACCAGCGCCTTCAAGCGGTTCTCCTTGAGGAGCCGCTCCGACTCCTCGCGTTCATCGGGATCGGTCCGGCCCGTGTAGGCCCGGACCTCGTGACCGGCCTCGCGCAGCAGCCGCGCGGTGTCCTCCGCGGCGGACACCGTGAGCGTGTAGATGATGCCGGACCCGGTGAGCCCGCCGAGGTGGCTGAGCAGCCAGGTGAGGCGGTCCCGGGACTCCGGCAGCCGGAGCACGCCGAGCCGGAGGGACGCCCTCGCGAGCGAGCCGCGGATGGTGAGCACCTCGGCTCCGTGGGAGCCTGCGGCGCCGGGTGCGGTGAGCTGCTCGGCGATGTCGCGGACGACGCGTGCGTTGGCCGTCGCGGTGGTCGCCAGAACCGGGACCTCGGCCGGGAGGCGTCCGATCAGTTCGGCGAGCCGCCGGTAATCGGGTCGGAAGTCGTGTCCCCAGTCGGAGATGCAGTGCGCCTCGTCCACCACCAGCATGCCCGTGCGGGCCACGAGGGTCGGGAGCTGTTCATCGCGGAAGCGTGGATTGTTGAGCCGCTCGGGTGACACGAGCAGGACGTCGACCTCGTCGGCCTCCAGGCGCGCCCGGACGTCGTCCCATTCGTGTGCGTTCGCCGAGTTGATCGCCACAGCGCGCACGCCGGCGCGCTCGGCGGCCGCCACCTGGTCGCGCATGAGCGCGAGCAACGGCGAGACCAGCAGCGTCGGCCCGGCGCCCCGTCGGCGCAGGAGGGCGGTCGCGATGAAGTAGACGGCGGACTTGCCCCAACCGGTGCGCTGGACGACGAGCGCACGACGATGTTCGTCGACGAGCGCGAGGATCGCTTCGAGTTGACCGTCGTGGAACGTGGCCCCCGGAACGCCCGTGAGTGCGGCGAGCGCCGCCGTCGCCTCGGCGACCGATCCGGTGGGGGTCGGTTCGGGGTGGGCGGGGGTGGGCGCGCTGGGGTGGGACATGCGGCAAGTCTGTCAGGAGCTGCTGACGGTGGACTGCGTTGGCGTCTCGGAGGGGCGGTGTCCCGTCGGTTGGTCGGTTGTGGAGGAGCCGCTATCGACCGTCCGCTGCGGCGACGAGTTCGGCGATGACGAACTTGGTCTGCCCCATCATGCATTGCATGGCCCGTGCCGCGCGTTCCCGGTCGGGGTCGTTCTGCAGTTCGGCGAGGATGCCTGGCACGATCTGCCAGGACAGTCCCCAGCGGTCCTTGAGCCAGCCGCATTGGCTCGGGGCGCCGCCGTCGGCGATGAGGGCGTCCCAGAGCCGGTCGATCTCGTCCTGGGTGTCGGCTCTGACGGAGAAGGAGAACGCCTCGGTGAACGAGAAGATGGGCCCGGCGTTCATCGCGCTGACGGGGAGTCCCTCGAGCTCGAACTCGACGACCATCGCCTGGCCGGCCGGCATGGGTCCGCCCTCCGGGTAGCGGCTCACCGAGGTGATCCGGGAGTCGGGGAACAGTGACACGTAGAAGGTCGCCGCCTCCTCGGCTTGCGAGTCGTACCAGAGGAACGGGGTGACGCGGTGCTCCATCATGTCGTGCTCCCTCTCAGCCCGGGCGTCGTCGCTCAGGCGCTCTTCTTGCGTTTCGTCGCGGTCGACGGTTTCGACGCCGCGGTCTTGGCGGTAGCGGTCTTCGCGCCACTCGTCTTGGCGGTACCGGTCTTCGCGGTACCGGTCTTCGCCGAGCTGCTCGTCGCGGCGGGCTTGGCGGTGCCGGACCGTTTCGCTCCACTCGCCGTCTTCGCGCCGGTCGTGCCACGTTGCCGTTCGATGCTGCGTTGCAGCACCTCCATGAGGTCGATCGGCTCGGCGCCCGTGTCGTCGTCGGGTTCGGGCTGCTCGCCGAAGGTGGCGGCGGTGTCGAGTGCGTCGCCCTGCTCGAGTTTCGCGTCGATGAGCTTCCGGAGCTGTGCCTGGTATTCGTCGACGAACGCGTCCGGGCGGAAGCGGGACGAGAAGGACTCGACGAGCGCCTCCGACATCTCGAGTTCCTTGGCGGAGATGCGGACGCGTTCCTCGAGGGCCGGGAACCGCACCTCCCGGACCTCGTCCTCCCAGAGCAGTGTCTGCAGGAGGATGACGTCCTCGCGCACCCGGAGGGCACCGAGACGCGTCTTCTGGCGGAGGGCGAACCGCACGATGGCCGTGCGGTCGGTCTCCTCGAGCGTCCGCCGGAGGAGGACGTAGGCCTTCGACGAGGAGGAGTCCGGTTCGAGGAAGTAGCTGCGGTCGAACATGATCGGGTCGAGGTCGTCGCTCGGCACGAACTCGACGACCTCGATCTCGCGGCTGCGTTCCTCGGGGAGTGACGCCAGGTCGTCGGCGGTGAGGACCACCGTCTGCTCGCCGTCCTGGTAGGCCTTGTCGATGTGGTCGTAGCTGACGACCTTCCCGCAGACCTCGCACTTGCGCTGGTACCGGATGCGTCCGCCGTCGGCGTCGTGGACCTGGTGCAACGAGAGGTCGTGGTCCTCCGTGGCGCTGTACACCTTCACCGGGACGTTCACCAGACCGAAGGTGACCGCACCCTTCCAGATCGCGCGCATGACCGCTCCCGTCCGCGGGCGGATCCGCCCGCGCTGTCGTGGTGACCAGTAGACACCCGGAACATCGTCAAGGGCTAGCCCTTGACGCCCCTGGGCGGCAGGCTGATCGCCATGGCGAGGACGAGCGGTGGCGGCGGGCAGACGCAGTGGGTCGACGTCGACGGACGCCGGATCCAACTCACCCATCTCGACAAGGTGCTGTACCCCGAGACCGGCACGACGAAGGCCGAGGTCCTCGCCTACTATGCCGCGGTCGCCGAACACCTGCTCCCGCACCTCGCCGATCGGCCGGTGACTCGGAAACGCTGGGTGCACGGCGTCGGCACGGCTGCGTCGCCGGAGTCGGGGTTCTTCCAGAAGGACCTGGGCGCCTCGGCTCCCGACTGGGTCCAACGGCTCCCCATCGAGCACAGCGATCACACGAACGAGTACCCGATCGTCGACGATCTCGCGACACTCACGTGGCTGGCGCAGCTGGGTGCGCTCGAGCTGCACGTGCCGCAGTGGCGGTTCGACCGATCCGGCGAGCGCCGACCGCCCGACCGTCTCGTCCTCGACCTCGATCCGGGTGTGGGGGTGTCCCTCGCCGAGTGCGCGGGGGTCGCGGGCCTGGCGCGGGCGGTGTTGGTGGACATGGGGTTGGATCCGGTACCGCTCACGAGTGGGAGCAAGGGGATCCACCTGTATGCGGCGTTGGACGGTCGGCAGAGTTCCGCGGAGGTGTCGCTCGTGGCGCATGAGCTCGCGCGGGCGCTGGCTGCGGACGAGCCGGGCCTCGTGGTGAGCGAGATGTCGAAGCAGCGACGCACGGGGAGGGTCTTCGTCGACTGGAGTCAGAACAACGGGTCGAAGACGACGATCGCGCCGTTCTCGTTGCGGGGTCAGTCACGGCCGACGGTGGCGGCTCCCCGCCGGTGGGAGGAGCTCGACGATCCCGGGCTGGCGCAGCTGGAGTTCCCTGCGGTGCTCGAGCGGCTGGCGGACGGTGAGGACCCGTTGCGGGTGCTCGGCGACCCGCGTCCGTCGATCACGATCCGCCCGTCGGAACACGAGGACCGGCTCGTGGAGTACCGGCGGAAGCGGGACGCGGAGCGGACGCCCGAGCCCGTCCCGGAAGGACCGCCGGCGCCTCCCGCTGCCGGGACGCCGCCCTCGTTCGTGATCCAGCGGCACGAGGCCCGGAAACTCCACCATGACTTCCGACTCGAGCACGACGGCGTGCTGGTGTCCTGGGCCCTGCCGAAGGGGGTGCCGACGGATCCGAGCAGCAACCATCTGGCGGTGCGCACGGAGGACCACCCCATCGAGTACGGCAGTTTCGAGGGCACGATCCCTGCTGGTGAGTACGGGGCCGGTGAGGTGACCATCTGGGACGCGGGCACCTACGAGCTGGAGAAGTGGCGCGACGACGAGGTCATCGGGACCCTGCACGGCCGGGCGGGAGGTGCGCTCGGCGGGCCGATGCGGTTCGCGCTCATCCGGACCGCGGGCGGGACGGGACGGGAGGCGCCGTCGTGGCTCATCCACCGGATGCGCGCCCCGGGCGACCCGCCGGCTCCCCCGGTCGCACGGCCTCGGGGGATCCCCACCCCCATGCTCGCGAGTGTCGCGGCACCCGGCGAGCTGGTCGACGACGGATCCTGGGCGTTCGAGATGAAGTGGGACGGCATCCGTGCGATCGCGAGCGTCGACGGCTCGACGGGGCGGGTGCGGTTGTCGAGCCGGAACGGCAAGGACCTCACGGCGGCGTACCCGGAGGTGGTCGAGGAACTCGCGGCGTCGCTCGCCGGCCGTGCGGTCGTCCTCGACGGCGAGATCGTGGCGTCGGGTCCTGACGGCCGTCCCGACTTCTCGCTGCTGCAGCGTCGGATGCAGCTCACCGCGGAGCGGGACGTCGAACGGGAGCGCCGTCGGACGCCGGTCCGGCTGCTGCTGTTCGACCTGCTCGCGCTGGACGACACGGATCGGACGGAGCTGCCCTACCGGGAGCGTCGCGAACTGCTCGAGCGGACGATCGGATCCGGGACCGTCGTCCAGGTGCCACCGACGATCGACGGCTCGCTCGACGATGCGCTCGAGGTGAGTCGGGGGTTGCGGTTGGAGGGGGTGATGGCGAAGGAGCTCGACGGACGCTACCGCCCGGGTCGGCGCAGCAGCACCTGGGTCAAGTTCAAGCACGAACGCATGGAGGAGGTCGTCGTGGCCGGCTGGCGTCCCGGTCGGGGCGGGCGCTCAGGTGGGATCGGGTCGCTCCTGCTCGGGGTGCCGGGCTCGGACGGGTTGCTGCACTACGCGGGACGGGTCGGAAGCGGCTTCAGCGATCGGGAGTTGGCGGCGACCGCGCTCCGCTTCGAACGGCTGGGCCGGGCATCGACGGCCCTCGTGGGTGTCCCGCCGGCCGACGCGGCCGACGCCAACTGGGTGGAACCGGTCCTCATCGGGGAGGTCCGCTTCAGCGAGTGGACACCGGACGGACGGTTCAGGCACCCGGTCTGGCGTGGGTGGCGCCCTGATCGGACGGTGGACGACCTCGAAGCACCGGACCGCGGACGCTGAGCCCGCGCATCGACCGCGGACGTCCCGTCAGGACAAGCGGCCGGATTCGGCGAGGAGGGCGAGGACGGCCGAGACCCGAGGGTTGCTCGAGGTGTCGTGCTCGATCCCGAGTGCGGCGTAGATCGCCGTGAGGTGGTTCTGGACGGACTTCTCCGCGATCCCGAGCCTGGTCGCGATCCCCGTGTTCGAGCGACCGGTCGCGAGCAGCTGCAGCACGGCGTACTGCCGATCGGTGAGCGACTCGAGACTCGACCCCGCTCTGGGCCGGGTCCGGTCGATGAGTTCGGGATCGAGCATCGTCTCGCCACGAGCGGAGACCCGGATGGCCTCGAGCAGGATCTCGCGCGTGAGTGACGAGGTCTTCGACAGGTAGCTCCAGCCGTCGCGGACGTCCGCCGGCATCTCGAGCAGCATGTCCATGAGGTCGTAGGCGGACAGCAGGACGACACCGAGGCCGGGTTGCGCACGGCGGAGGGAGACGCCGAGGCTCACCCCGTTGCCGTCGGGCAGCTCGATGTCCATGGTCAGCACGTCCACCGTTCCCGGGAGGAAGAGCCTGCGGGCCTCGGCGACCGTACCGGCACGCCCGACGAACTCCACGCCTGGCGCCCCGTCCAGCAGCTCGGCGAGCATGCCGCCGAGCAGCGGCTGATCCTCGATCACCCCGACACGCAGCGGCCTGGTGGTCGCGGCGTCCGTCGTCGCGTCACCGACCGTGGACAGCGCGGCGGGCGAAGGGTCGGAGTGCGACTGGTGGTGCATGTTCCGAGTATCCCGGATCGACCGGGGAACGACCGAGGGGGAAGCTCCCGACGGGCCGCACGTCGATGTCGGCGGTGGCGCGCACGGCAGGTCAGAATGGACCCATGACCCAGGAGGCCCGGACCCCTCGCGCTGAGCGCTGGAGCGACAGCCGGGCGTTCATCACGGCCAGTGGCGCCATGGCAGCGGTCTTCGGACTCGCCGTGTCGTTCCAGAGCGTCTACATCTACACCTGGGTCGCCCCGGGCGGGACGCGTGGCATGCTCGCCGAACGGGTCACCGCGAACCTCGTCTCGCTGAGCGCGGCGATCCTCGTGCTCGCACTCCTGCTGTGGTCGAGGTGGGGTCCGTCGCTGCACGAGTGGTGGCGCCCGAAAGTGCTCGCGGGTGTCCTCCTCGTGGCGATGCTGACGGGGCTGCTGCGCAGCGGACTCCAGCTCCTGCTGGGCGTGTACCGCGACCCGAGCCTGCAGACGGTCCTCGTCGAAGCCGGGACGACGACGCTCGCCCTGGCGGTCTGCGCGACGTTCGGGTTCAGCCTCAGTGCCGCCCGGCGACGCGCCCGCGAGGAGGAGCGTGCGCACGCCGATCAGCGACACCGGGCCGACCTCGCCCTCCAGTCCCTTCAGGGTGAGGAGCTGCGGGTGAAGCGGGAGGTCGCGGAAGGCCTGCACGGCACCCTGCAGCAGCACCTCGTCCTCATCAGCGCCCAGCTCGCATCCGTCACCACGGCCCTCGAGCAGGGCGGCCCGGACGTCGGGTCGGATGCGGCCAGGACCCTGCGGTCGCTCGGCGAGGAACTCCGCACCGTGCGCGAGCGCGACGTGCGCGAACTCAGCCGGCTCCTGTCACCGCCGCTGCTCGAGGTCGGGATCGCACCGAGCATCCGCGCGATCCTGCAGCGGCTCCCCCCGTCGATCACCACCAGTCTCGACGTCTCTCCGGTATTCCGGCTGCTCGACGACCCGATCGACAACGTCTTCACGACCGCGGAGCGCGCGGTCGTCGTCCGCACGCTCGAGGAGGCCGTGACGAACGCACTGACCCACGGGGCGGCCGACCGACTCGTCGTGGACCTCCGGGTCTCGTCGCCCGCCACCGAGCGGCGAGGGGCGATGGCGGGCACCGTCGAGCTGCGCGTCGTCGACAACGGCTCCGGTCTCCGCGAGGACGCCGAACCTTCCGGCGGCCTGCTGCAACTGGATCGACGGGCCGACGCGTTCGGCGGGTCCCTCAGGGTCGGCCCTGCAGCCGACGACGAGACCGGCGGCACCGTCCTGACCCTGACGATGCCCTACCGTGCGCCGGCCATCCGCTGAGCCGGATCAGGCGGTCGAGGTCTCGGCGAGCAGTTCACGGACGCGAGGGACGACCGCGGACCCGTACAGACCGATGCTGTCCATGAGGTGCTCGTGCGACAGCGAACCGTTGCTGATCTTCAGATCCACGCGGGACAGCCCCAAGCCGTCGACCGCGGTCGCGACCTTCCGTGCGACCGTCTCGGGCGAACCGACGAACAGCGCACCCTCCGGGCCGGCCTCCTGCTCGAAGTGCCCGCGCGTCATCGGGCTCCAGCCCCGCTCGCGGCCGATCCGGTCCATCATAGCCCGGTAGTGCGGCCAGAGCTGCTCCTGCGCGAGCTCATCGGTCTCGGCGATGTGCGCGGGCGAGTGCATGCCGACGGGCTGGGTCGGCAGCTGGAACTGCGCGAGCGCGCGGTGGTAGAGGTCGACGAAGGGGGCGAACCGCAGCGGCCCACCACCGATCACGGCCAGCATCATCGGCAGGCCGTACCGGGCGGTCCGCACGACCGACTCGGGGCTGCCGCCGACACCGACCCACGTCTTCAGCTTCCCGTGCTCCACTCGGGGGTAGACCGACTGCTCCCGGAGCGGCGCGCGCGTCTTGCCCGACCAGGTGACCGGTTCCTGCTCGAGGAGTGCGACGAACAGCTCGAGCTTCTCCTCGAAGAGCTCCTCGTACTGCGACAGCTCGTACCCGAAGAGCGGGAACGACTCGGTGAAGGATCCGCGGCCCAGGATGGCCTCGGCCCGCCCTCCGGAGATGCCGTCGAGCGTCGCGAACCGCTGGTAGACCCGAACCGGGTCGTCGGAGCTCAGCACCGTGACCGCGGAACCGAGATGGATGCGCTCGGTGCGGGCCGCGATCGCCGCCAGCACGACCTCGGGTGACGAGACCGCGAAGTCCTCGCGGTGGTGCTCCCCCACGCCGATGAAGTCGAGGCCGACCGCCTCAGCGTGGACGCCCTGCTCCACGACGTTGCGCAGGACCTGCGCCTGGGACAGTGGCGCGCCGTCGGCGTCGACCGTGACGTCACCGAAGGTGTCGATGCCGAACTCGAGGGGTGTGGTCATGGGGTTCTCCAACGTCGTGTGGCTCGCCGCGAGCTGTCACGGCGATTGTATGTGTTTGCATACATATCGGTGAACCCCGTCACTGCGACGGGTATTCCCGATCCACCCAGGGTGGCAGAACCGGACGCCGGCTGGGAGCGCCTTCTCAGCCGTCCCTGGCAAGCTGGAAGACCTGCACCCCGAGCCTTGGAGCCCCTGTGTCGCCGCGCCGCCTCTTCCGCCTGATCGCGATCGCCGAGGCGATCACCTGGACCCTGCTCATCATCGGGATGATCCTCAAGTACGTCACGAAGACGACCGACCTCGGCGTGAGCATCGGTGGCGCGCTGCACGGCTTCGTGTTCCTCGTGTACGGCGCGACGGTCCTGCTCATCGGGATCAACCAGCGCTGGCCCATCGGCACGATCCTTGCGGGCCTCGTGAGCGCCGTCGTCCCGTACGCGACCATCCCCTTCGACCTCTGGGCGGACCGCACCGGCCGACTCGACGGGGCGTGGCGCCGCGAGGCGGGCGCCGACCCGCGCGACCAGCGCGTGCTCGACCGCCTGACGCGCTGGCTCGTCCGACACCCGATCCTGCTCGTGGTCGTCGGCGGCCTCGTGGTCGTCGCCGTCTTCACGGCCCTGCTCGTCGTCGGGCCGCCTGTCCCGAAGGGCTGATCGCCAGGGTCCCTGCGGACCGCCGGGGCCAACCCCTACGCTCAGCCGAGCAGCTCGACCAGATCCCGCGTGATCTCGGAGCGGGCCTCATCGGTGGAGATCGTCGCCGTACCGTCGCCGGGCTGCACCCCGTAGTCACCGAAGCTCGCGTGGTTCGCCCCCTCGATCTCGATCATCGTCGCGTCAGCGGGCAACCGGACGCGCGCGTCGGCGACCTTCTCCGGGGTACTCAGTCCGTCGTCGCTCCCCGCGAGGCTCAGCACCTCGAGGGACGAGCCGGAGAGGTCGTTCGCGCAGTAACTCCCGAACAGGACGAGACCCGTCACTGCGGGATCCTCCGCGAGCTGGCAGGCGCGCACCCCACCGAGTGAGTGGCCACCGACGAACCAGGTGTCGACGTCCGGGGCGGCGGCGGTGAACGTCTCCAGCGGCCGTTGGTCGAAGAACGCCAGGTTGAGCGACGGCTTCGTGATGACCACGGTCACGCCGGCCTCCTCGACGACGCCGGACAGCTTGTACAGGTAGGCGTACGGGTCGACCTTCGCCCCGGGGATGAAGACGAGACCGGTACCGGAGGCAGGACGCTCGGCGTCCGCGGTCGGGGCGAGGACCACGGCGTCGCCGACGTCGGTGACGGAGACCGCGGGGTCCTCCCACACCGCGAGTGCGGCGGGACGGGTGCCCTGCATGACGATCTGGGTCCAGACGACGAACCCGAGGACGACGACGAGCACCGCACAGAGGATTCCGATGAGGATCGGCTTCAGCCGCCCCGCCCGCCGTGGTCGGCCAGGGTGCTCGGTCACATCGCTCATGTCGTTCCTCCACGCTCGGCGCCCCGCGAGGATCACGGCGGACCGGCTCCCTCCAGTATCCCAAACCGGGTCCGGCGCGCGTCGGTCGCGAGCCACGCTGCTGCCCGCTGGGCGCTCGAGTCCCGGTCGCGCTGTCAGGCGATCGGCCTATGCTCGACGGGTGACCACCACTCGCACGAAGCACCCCACCGGGCCGTCGATGACGATCGGCCTCATCACGCACCCGACGAAGAACATCGACGACTCCGTCCGCATCCTCCGCTCATGGCAGCTCGAACACGGCGCGCGCCTCGTCGGACTCCGCGCCGAGGCCAACCGGCTCGGCGACGACGTCGAACTGCTCGACGAGGACGCCTTCGCGTCGTCGGTCGACGTCGCCGTGGCGATGGGCGGCGACGGCACGATGCTCGGGGCGATGCGGCTGCTCGCCGGCCGGTCCGCACCGGTGCTCGGCGTCAACTACGGCAACGTCGGCTTCCTCGTGGAGGTCGAACCGGCCGCACTCGCGGAGGCGCTCCAACGGGTCAGCGACAACGAGTTCTCCCTCGAACCGCACCACGGCCTCGAGGTGACGATCACCACCGGCGAGCAGGTCGCCCATCTCCTCGCCTTCAACGACGTCTCCATCGCCCGGCGCCCGGGAACCGGCGTGGTCATGGCCGACCTCGCCGTGGACGGCACCGCCTACGGGTACTTCAAAGCCGATGCGATCGTGATCGCCACCCCGACCGGATCGACCGCCTACAACTACGCGGCCGGCGGACCGGTGCTCTCCCCCGCCGTCGCCGCCACCGTCGTGACGCCGGTCGCCCCGATGTCGGGCATCGACCGCTCCTTCATCCTCGGGCCGGCGGAGCGCCTGCAGTTCTCGATCGGGACGGCGACCAAGCAGGCCGCCGTCGAGATCGACGGCCAGGTCCTCGCCGATGTTGCAAGTGGCGCGGTCGTGACCGTCCGGCTCGTGCGCGACGCAGCCAACGTCGTCCGTCTCGACCCGAGCCGGCACTCGCGCAAGGGCCGGATGAAACTCAGCCTGCTCGACCTCCCGTTGCGGCGCGATCAGCTGCTCGACCTCGTTCCACCGGACATCCGCGCGCGCGTCGAGCGTCCGTCGCGGGTCCGCCGGACGCGGAGCAAGCCGGCCGACCCCTCGCACTGAGTCCCGCGCCCGCCCGCAGCGCGGCGCCGGGGCGGGGCGAAGCGTCACGACGTCGGCAGGACGACCCCGATCGGTTCGCGCTTCTCCGCCTGGAAGCGGTCCTCCGTGCGTCCGTAGGCCCAGTACCCGGACAGTGACAGCTGGGAGCGGTCGAGCCCTCGTTGGGTGAGGAACACCTCGCGCAGTGCTTTCATCGACTCCCGCTCGCCGTGGGCGAAGACCTGCACGCGTCCGTCGGGCCACGGGTGTCCGCTGATGGCTGTCGCGAGGAGCGCAGCCGTCGATTCGTCGCGGGCCGCACGGCCGACCCAGATGAGCTGCACCCCGGCCGGGTGGTCGAGGTCGACGAGGTCGTCCCGGCCACCGATCTCGAGGAACGCAAGCCCTTTCGCGTCCGCCGGGAGCGCCTCGAGGGCGGCGGCGATCGCGGGGATCGCCGACTCGTCGCCCGCGAAGAGGTGCCAGTCGGCGGTCGGGTCGGGTCGGTAGGCACCGCCGGGTCCGGCGAGCACGACGCGGTCTCCCGGCTGCGCGGCAGCGGCCCACGGGCCGGCGATCCCCTCAACACCGTGCACCACGAAGTCGATGTCCATGGCGCCCGCCGCCTGGTCCACGCGTCGCACCGTGTAGGTGCGGGTGACCGGGAGGTCGGCGGGTGCCAGCGTCTCGCGGAGCGCCGCGAGGTCGTACGGCGGCTCGAGGCCGAGTTCGGGCTTGGCGAAGGAGATCTTCACGTAGCTGTCGGTGGCGTCCTTGGGCTGGAAGTCGGCGAAGCCGGGACCGCCGAGGGTGAGGCGCACGAGGTGCGGTGTGACCCAGGAACTGCGGACCACCTCGAGGATGATCTGTGGACGTGGGGCTCGAGGTCGCGGTGTCGTCGTCATGATTGTCTCCATTCTGCCGCCCATCGGACGGTCTCGGCATCCCCGATCCCGCTGTCATACTTGAGGGATGGCTACGACCGCAGGCTGGTACCCGCACCCCGACGACCCGACGAAGGAACTCCACTTCGACGGCGAGACCTGGGGCGACTCGAGGGTGCTGCGGTTCCAGCGGGACAAGCCGTCGCAGGCCGAAGCCGCGGGCTGGTACCCGCACCCGACCGACGAGGAACGCCAGGTCCACTTCGACGGACGAGCGTGGACGGACACGCGGGTGTTGCAGCTCAGCGGCGGCGCTTCCGGTGACGGTGGGCAGGCCCCGGTCTACGTGTCGCCCGCCGAACTGCCGGCACCGGAACGCGAGAGCCGTGCCTGGACGGTCACCAAGGCCGCCCTGTCGTTCGGTCCCATCATCGCCATCGCGGTCGTCGGCGTGCTGGCGATCGTGAGTGGCAACACCGGGGGCTGAGGCACCCTCCACGACGACGAGGAGCGCCCCNTCGACGAGGCGAGCACCTCGTCGAGGCCCGCGGACGCCTCTTCGTCCGTCATCGACTGCGCGAGCGCGAGTTCGGAGACGAGCACCTGGCGCGCCTTCTGGAGCATGCGCTTCTCGCCGGCCGACACGCCGCTGTCCTGGTCGCGACGCCACAGGTCGCGGACGACCTCGCCGACGCGGTGGACGTTACCACTGGCCATCTTCTCCTGGTTGGCCTTGTACCGACGCGACCAGTTGCCGGGCTCCTCGACGAACGGCTCGCGGAGCACGCCGTAGACGGCCTGGACGCCGTCGTGGTCGATGACGTCGCGCACACCGACGAGGTCGGCGTTCGCGATCGGCAGCTTGATGGTGAGCTCGGACGTGTGCACGCGAAGCGTCATGACGTCCTGCTCGACACCCTTGATCGTCACCTTCGACAACTCGGTGATGGTGACCGCTCCGTGGTGCGGGTAGACCAGGGTCTCTCCAACGATGAACTGCATGGTTCCTCTTCTCTTCTCAGGTCGTCACCGGTACTCGCGCACCGGCGTCGTCGTGCTCCGGCGGCTCAGCGGCCGGATGGCTCAGGGGTCGGTGGTGGCGGTGACGCGCCGACGGGTCGTTCGTCGAGCAACCAGGCGGGCAGCAGGGCGACCAGGGCTTCGACCAGTTCGTCGTCCGAGACGTCGATGCGTCCGCGGCGCCAGCCGTCGACGAGGGAGAGCGTGCCACCAGCGACATAGGCGGAGACGAGGCCCGCCGGGATGCCGACCGGGACCTCGGTGCGCTCGAGCAGCGAGCCGATGAGGTGGTCGGCGTGCTCGCCGACGAGGTCGTCGAACGCGCTGCGGGCGACGGGGAGCTCGAGCACGCTCGAGTAGAGCGGTGCGTCTTCGAGGAGTTGGGCGACGAGGCGTCGGTAGGCTTCGCGGGCGCGCTCGGCGCTGCCCAGCGACTCGCCCGCGGGACGCACCGAGACACCGGACGCGGCAAGGCCGGCGAACTGCACCCGTAGGTAGGCCGCGGTGAGGTCGTCGAGGCTGGAGAAGTGTGCGTAGAACGAGCTGCGGCTGATGCCGGCGACCCGGACGATGTCGCCGACGGACACGCGTTCCGGCCGACCGGCGAGGATGGTGGCGACGGCGTCGAAGATCGTCTGCCTGGTGCGCTCGGCACGTGGGTCGCCCGTCACTCGGAGGACGGGAGCGAAGCGCTCGACGCGCGACGGCGGAGCGGGACGTTCAGTGGTGGACTGCTCGACACCGAGGGCGGGAACTCCTGATGTGCGAGGCATTCCCACCAGTGTACCACGACTTCTCGGACAGCTGTCCGAGACAGGTGTCGGCTCGGGGACCGAAGCGGTGCGGACAGACGTTTCCCGGTCACTGAGCTTGTCGAAGTGCCCACGAAGAACCCTTCGACAGGCTCAGGGACCGAAACGTTCACGGTGAACTTCTTCCGGTCATTGAGCTTGTCGAAGTGCCCACGAGGACGCCTCATCGTTCCGGGCGCACCTTTCCCGCTCACTGAGCTTGTCGAAGTGCCCACGAGGAACCCTTCGATCTGAGTACGCCGCGGCAAGTCAGAACGGTGCGGGATCCGGTTCCGTCCGGTGGTGCTTCCCGTCGGGTGTCGTCCAGTCGAGCACGCCGCCGGGACCGTGGTCGAGGTTCCACCCGGGCAGATGCTTCATCCGGTGGTGATGCCGACAGAGACAGGCGAGGTTCCCGACATCTGTCGTCCCGCCGTCTTCCCACGCGACCGAGTGATCGAGATCGCAGGCCCTGGTGCGCCTGCCGCAGCCCGGTGCCCGACAGGTGCCGTCCCGCAGCCGCACCGCGCGCTGCAGATCGGCCGGGACCCGGTATTGATTCCGCCCGACGGAGAGGACCGCACCGGTTTCCGGTTGGACGAGGACCCGGGTGAAGCTGGGCGCGTTCACCGCGATACGTGCGGCGGTCTCCGGGTCGATCGGGCCATAGCCGTCGAGAGTGGCCGGGGCGTCGCTGACACCGGCCATGCTCAATGCCGGGACGGTGATCTGCACGGTGCTTGATGTGCTCCTGGACCTCGATCGGGTGCGGGAGCACCGGGCTCGACATCACGTCGTCCGGGGTCACGCCGGTGAGGGCGAGTGCCGCCAGGGCATCCGCTTGCAGCTGCGCGCACGTGCGGGTGTCGCCGGCAGCGCGCGACTCCGCCGCGGCGGCTTCGACCCGCTCGACGAGCCCCTGGGCGATCGGCGCCGTGGTGAAGAGGTGCACCCAGGCCATACCGTCCGCTGCGGGCTCGAACTCCGCCCGACGGTCAGCCTCGGAGCGGGTTGCGCGTGTCGTGATGGATTCGGGGTGGAGGCGCTCGCGCAGGACGCGGGCGCTCGTGCGGAGGCCAGCGACAGTGGTGCGCTCGGCGACGACGAGAACCTGTTCGAGGAACACCGCCCGGCCAGCGGTCGGGACGTCGCAGAGCTGGTCGGTGATCACCTGGGCGTGCCGGGCGGAGATGCGACCGGCCTCGAGTGATTCGAGCACGGCTGGAGCGTCGTTGACGAGGCGTTCGGCGTCGTTCGTCGCACGCTGGATCGTCCGTTCCGGTATTCGGGTCGCCATCGCGAGGGCCGCACACGTCGACCGGCGGGAGAGGGCCTGACGTTCAGCCGGCGGGAAGATGGCCGGGACCGTGGCGTCCGCGAACGCGTCGGCATAGGCGGCGGAGCGGGCAAGGAGGCACGCCTTCCGCGCGTCCAGGACGGCCTGCTGCCGGTGGAGCTCCGCCCACTCGTCCGAGAATTCAGCCAGCTGCGCGGCGTACTCGTCGCCAGCGCGGATCGCGGCGGCGGAGGTGGTCTCGGTCATGGAACAAGTTCACCATGGACCACTGACATTCCAGATGGTAAGTGGTTCCGGTTGTGGAAGTCCCTCGTGTGCCCTTCGACAGGCTCAGGGACCGGAAGAGGTTACTCAGGGACCGGGAAAGGATCACCGGAGCTGGAGGTCGCTCGTGTGCCCTTCGACAGGCTCAGGGACCGGAAGAGGTTACTCAGGGACCGGGAGAGGATCACCGGAGCAGGAGGTTGCTCGTGCGCCCTTCGACAAGCTCAGGGACCGGAAGAGAGATACCGGCTTCGCGGGGTCTCTGGCGCGCCCATCGACAGGCTCAGGGACCGGAGAGGGTTGCTCGGCGAACGGAGTGAATGCGAGTGCACTTCTCCCGGTCACTGAGCCTGTCGAAGTGCCTACGCGAGCCCTTCGACAAGCTCAGGGACCGGGAGAAGATCACCGGAACGGGAGGTCCCTCGCCGGGCGTCTCCAGCTGGAAGGGTTCCCCGGCTACGCGGCTGCCGGCGCGGCGATGTTCACCATCCAAGCGACCCCGAAGCGGTCCTGCACCATGCCGAAGGAGTCGCCCCAGGGGGCCACGCTCAGCGGCTGCTGGACGGTGCCGCCATCCGAGAGCCGCTCGAAGTACTCGCGGAGTCGGGCCTCGTCAGTGTCCGGCCCGCTCAGCGACATCGAGAAGTTGCTGCCCTCGCGATAGTCCATGTGCTTCGGGGTGTCCGACGCCATGAAGACCACACCAGCATCACCCGTGAGCTGGGCGTGCATGACCAGATCCAGCTCGTCCGGTTCGACCTCGGCACCGAAGTCACGGAAGGTCGAGAGCAGCAGCTCGCCGCCGAAGACCCCCTGATAGAACTCCATCGCCTCGCGGGCTGTCCCGCGGAAGCCGAGGTACGGGTTGAGCGTCGTCATGATCGTCCCTTTCGCCTGGGCGGGCGCATCGTCGCGCTCGTCTCGCGACATTCTCACGCTCCGGCGTCGGATGCGCGAGCACGTTCCGGTGTCTCCGTCACGAGGGGCCGGGACGCCCACGGCTACTAGGCTCGTCTGGTGCCCTCGCAACCCCAGCCCCTCCGCATCGCGATGATCTCGCTCCACACCAGTCCCGGTGACGAGCCGGGTTCCGGTGATGCCGGCGGGATGAACGTCGTGGTCCGTCATCAGGCCGTCGCGATGGGCGCAGCGGGCCACGAGGTCGACGTCATCACCCGGCGGTCTTCGGCCGACCAGCCGTCCGCCGCCTCCCTCGCCCCCGGCGTGACCCTGCGCTTCCTCGACGCCGGTCCCGTCGAGCCGGTCGCGAAGGGTCGGCATGAGGAATTCGTCGAGGACTTCCGCTCGGAACTCGCCCGACTGCCGCGATACGACGTCCTACACGCCCACCACTGGTTCTCCGGCATGGCCGCACTTCCCCTCGCGCGGGAGCTGGGGATCCCGCACGTGCAGAGCTTCCACAGCATCGCCGCCGAGTCCACCACGCCGCTCTCGCACGGCGAGCGCGCCGAGTCCCCCGGGCGCCTGGCCGGCGAGGCACGGCTCGCCGCGGAGTCGGACGCAGTCGTCGCGATCAGCGCGGCCGAGGCCGACACCGCGATCACCCGGCTCGGAGCCCGCCCCGATCGGGTGTCGATCGTGCCACCCGGTGTCGACGGGACGCTGTTCCACCCGCTCGACGGTCCTCGTGCAGGTCGTCCGACCGCGGTGGTCGCCGGTCGCCTGCACCCGCTGAAGGGCTTCGACCTCGCCATCGAGACCATCGCCGCGGTCGCGCCCGAGCTCCGCCCCGAACTCGTCATCGCCGGGGACGTCTCGGTCGACTACGACCGCTACGCTGAGGAACTCGCCGCCCTCGCCCGCGACCTCGGCGTCGCCGACGACGTCCGATTCGTCGGGCCGCAGTCGCGCGTCGGGCTCGCCACGCTATTCCGCGAGAGCACGCTCGTGCTCGTCCCCTCCCATTCGGAGACGTACGGTCTCGTCGCACTGGAAGCCGCGGCGAGCGGCGTGCCCACCGTCGTGGCGGCCTCGGGCGGCTTGCGGGAGGCCGTCGTCGACGGCGAGACGGGCATCGTCATCGACTCCCGCGACCCGCAGGTCTGGGGCGCCGCGGTCTCGTCCATCCTCGGCGACCCGGAGCGGCTCGCGCAACTCGGTTCGGCAGCGCGACGTCGGGCAGAGCGGTTCGACTGGCAGCGCTCGGGAGACGCCCTCGTCGACGTCTACCGGACCCTGCTCGACACCACTCCGGCCGCCGCCACCGCTCCGGCGACCTCCGTCTCGTGAACCGCGGACTCCTCCCGCTCGTCGACAGCGGGCGCACCGTCCTGTTCGCCCACGCGCACCCCGACGACGAGACGCTCGCCTCGGGTGCGCTCATCGCCGAGCTCGTCGACAAGGGGGCTCGCGTCGTCCTCGTGACGGCCACGCGAGGCGAGCGCGGCGAGGTCGTCGACGGCCCGCTCCGGTCCCTCGCCGGCTCCGCTGCACTCGCGTCCCACCGCGAGTCGGAGCTCGCCGCCGCCTGCCGGACGCTCGGCGTGGCCGAGCAGTTCTGGTTGGGGACGGGTCCGGCGGCCCGGCCGGGGACGTCGACGCGGTACGTGGACTCTGGCATGCGGTGGGTGCGCGAGGGACTCGCCGGCCCCGCTGACGACGTCTCCCCCGGCGCGTTCTCACTCGCTCCGCTCGACTTCGTCGCCGACGACCTCGTCGCGCTCATCGGACACGTCTCGCCGGACCTGGTGATCAGCTACGACCACGGTGGCGGGTACGGGCACCCTGACCACCTCCGCATGCACGAGGCCGCGATCGTCGCGGCGCGGAGGAGCGGGGTGCCGTTCGCGGAACTCGTGCACCACCGCACCGACCTGGAACCGTTGGGCGACGACGCCGTGTGGTTCCCACTCGATCACCGCCTCCCGATCGTCGCCGCGGCACTCGCGGAACACGCCAGCCAGCTGACGGTCGACGGCGAGCAGCTCGTGCACTCCGGCGGTCAGCGCGAGGGCATCACCACCTCGGTGGGTCTGCGACTCCGGTCCCGCTAGGTGGTCGCCGGCTGGTTCCGGTGCTCCCGCGGCATGCGGGCCGCGAGCACGGGGACGAGCAGCATGAGCACGACCGCGGAACCGAAGGCCGCGGGGAACGAGAAGGCGTCGAGCAGTGCGCCGGCGACCAGCGGGCCGACGATGGCGCCGAGATCGGACGTCGCCTGGAAGACCGCGACGGCCCGGCCTCCCCGACCACCAGCGGCGTCTCCGACGGCCGCCGCCGGAGCGGTCCCGAGAAAGGCCGCCGCGACACCGTAGACGCACAGGGCGACGACCAGCAGCCAGAGCTCGCCGACGAACGGCATGGCGAGGAGCGCCCCCGCCGCGACCGGGAAGGCGACGAGCATCGCGGGTCGCCGTCCGACGGTGTCGACGAAGCGACCGGCGGGACCGAGCGCGAGCGTCTGCGCGACAGCGGCGATCGCGAAGGCGATCCCGGTCCAGGCGGCCTCCTCGTGGAGCGCCTCCACCACGAGGACCGGCACGAGTGCGCCACGGACGCCCATCGACGCCCATCCGTTCGCGAAGTTCGCGAGGAGCGCCGCCTGGTACCGGCGATCGGCGAGGACGGTGCGGAACGGCTCGGCCTGCGTGGCGGTCTCGACCGGCGCGGCGATCCGGCTGCCGCGCAGCATCACGAGTCCGAGGACGCCGGCGACCGCGAGGGTCCCGGCGTAGAAGAAGAAAGGTGCTGTGAGCGAGATGGTCGCGAGCAGGCCACCGACGGCCGGTCCGGCCATGCCGCCGACGAGGAACCCGCCCTGGTAGAACCCGACCGCCCGCCCACGACGGTGCGGTGGGGTGGTGCGCAGCAGCAGCGTCATCGCGGCGACGGAGAACATCGCCGACCCGATCCCGCCGACCCCGCGGAGCAGGAGCAGCTGCGGATAGTCCGCCGCGAGCCCGACGAGCGCGCTCGACACCGCGACGATCCCGATGCCGGTGGCCAGCACCACCCGCTCGCCGATCCGATCGACGAGCGCACCCACGAACGGGTTCGCGATGAGCCGCATGAGCGCGAAGACCGAAACGACCGCCCCGACCTCGAGGTAGCCGACGCCGAAACTCCGCACGTACACGGGCAGGACCGGGATCACGACACCGAACCCGAGCATCACGAAGAACGCGACACCGCCGAGGACGAGGACCTCGCGGCCGAGGGGCTCACGAGGAACGGCTCCCGCTCCGCCTGGACGACGGAACGGGAGCCGGATCATGCTCTCAGGGTATCGGTGCGATCAGCCGATCGTCGCCGTGTCGATGACGAAGCGGTAGCGGACGTCGCTGCGGACCACGCGGTCGTAGGCGCCCTCGACCTCGTCGGCACCGATGAGCTCGATCTGCGAGCCGATGCCGTGCTCGGCGCAGAAGTCGAGCATCTCCTGCGTCTCGCGGATGCCGCCGATGTTCGAGCCGGCGAGCGAGCGGCGGCCACCGACGAGCGAGAACACCCGGAACTGCTGCGTGTTCTCGGGCAGTCCGACGAAGACCATCGAGCCGTTGAGCTTGAGCGTCGACAGGTAGGCGTCGATGTCGAGGTCGGCGGAGACCGTGTTGATGATGAGGTCGAAGCGTCCGCGGAGCGACTTCAGGGTGCCCTCTTCACCGGTCGCGTAGTAGTGGTCGGCCCCGAAGCGCTTGCCGTCCTCCTCCTTCGAGGTCGTCTGGCTGAGCACGGTCACCTCTGCGCCGAGGGCGTGGGCGATCTTGACGCCCATGTGACCGAGGCCACCCATCCCGACGATGGCGACCTGCTTGCCGGGACCGGCGCCCCAGTGCTTCAACGGCGAGTAGGTGGTGATGCCGGCGCACAGCAGGGGTGCCGCGACGTCGAGCTCGATGCCCTCGGGGATGCTCAGCACATAGTTCTCGTCGGCGACGATCTGCTTGCTGTAGCCGCCGTACGTGGGCTCGCCGTCGTACTCACGGCCGTTGTAGGTGGCGACGTTGCCCTTCAGGCAGAACTGCTCCTCGCCGGCGAGGCAGTTCTCGCACTCGCGGCAGGAGTCGACGAAGCAGCCGATGCCGACGCGGTCGCCGACCTGGTGCTTGGTGACCGCGTCGCCCACCTCGGTGACGATGCCGGCGATCTCGTGGCCGGGGACCATCGGGAAGATGGCCTTGCCCCATTCCTCGCGGGCCTGGTGGATGTCGCTGTGACAGATGCCGGCGTAGTGGACGTCGATGACGACGTCGTTGGCGCGCGGCGCACGGCGCTCGATGGTGCCGACCTCGAAAGGCGCGTCGGCGGTGGGCTTGATGATGGCGGCGACGGTGGTCATAGGACTCCTCGGGCTGGGGGTGTTGGGGGTGCCGTGGGGCGGGATGCACGCGCCGGACAGCACGTTCGACGCTAGCAGCCCACTCCACCGGACGAACCCCCAAGGGACGATCACCCGAGCTGTGCTACGAGCGGCGCGGAGGTGTGAATCCCTGCAGAGTTGCTTGGCAGTTCCCGCAGAGGATCGGCCTCAGGGTGGCATCCTGCCCCGAACCCGAGCAAGGTGGGGAACTCGTATTCGCGAACGGAACGGAGAACACACATGCTCACCCTGACCGAGAACGCCGGCCGAGTCGTCAAGACCCTCGCCGAGAACGCACCACTCACCCCGGGACTGGTCGTCCCGGACGACGCGTCGTCGCTCACGCACGGCGCCGGACTGCGCATCAGCAGCAGCTCCGACGACAACAACTTCGAAGTCACCATGACGGCGACACCGCACGAGGCCGACCAGGTCATCGAGAGCGCCGGAGCCACCGTCTTCCTCGAGGAGACCGCAGCCGTCGCCCTGAGCGACGCGGTCCTCGATGCGCAGATCGACGAGCAGGGCGGCGTCCGCTTCGCCCTCGGCAAGGCCGAATAGCGCCCTGATTCAGCAGAACGCCCGGTGATCCACGATCACCGGGCGTTCGTGTGTCCGCGCGGGCTCAGTCCTCGGAGTGTCTGGCGCGACTCGGCTGCACCCGCGGCGGCTCGCCCGGCATCTTCGGGAAGTCGGGAGGGAACGGGAGCTCGCCCAGTCCCTGCTCGAGGTCCCGCTCCCACCACTGCAGGAGGACGTCGATGCGCCCAGCGGTGTCGTGCATGCCGGCCCACGGGTCTCCGGTGGTCCGGAGTCGCTCCGGGACGGTCCGCACCGTGAAGGCGCCCGGATCGATCTCGGGGAGTTCGTCCCAGGTCACGGGGCACGAGACGGTCGCCGAGGCCAGCGCACGAGGGCTGTAGGCGCCGGCCATCGTCCGGTCGCGGTTCGCCTGGTTGTAGTCGACGAAGATGCGTTCACCGCGCTCCTCCTTCCACCACGAGGTCGTGACGCGGTCGGGATCCCGTCGCTCCAGTTCCCGAGCCGCCGCGATCACGGCGTGCCTGACGTCGAGGAACTCGTGCTCCGGCACGATGGGCGCGAACACGTGGACACCTCGGTTGCCGGAGGTCTTCACGAACCCGGTCAGTCCGACCTCCGTCAGCAGCTCCCGCAGCGAGCCCGCAACGCGCACGGCGTCGGCGAAGTCGGTCCCCGGCTGCGGGTCGAGGTCGATCCGCAGTTCGTCGGGATGGTCGGTGTCCGATGCCCGTGACGGCCACGGATGGAACACGACCGTGTTCATCTGCGCGGCCCAGACGACCGCAGCGGCCTCGTCGAGGACGAGTTGCGGATGCCGCCGGCCACTCGGATACACGACGTCGACCGCCCGGACGTACTCGGGTGCTCCTTTCGGCGGGTTCTTCGAGAAGAACCATTCACCGTCCACACCGCCCGGGAACCGCTGGAGGGACACCGGGCGGTCGCCGTTGGCGGCGAGGAAGGCCGGCGCGACCTCGATGAGGTATTCCGCGAGCTCCCGCTTCGTGACACCGGACTCCTCCCAGAGCACGCGGTCGGGACTGGAGAGACGCACCTCGCGGTCGCCGTGCGGTCCGGGGACGGTGAGGACGATCGCGGTGCTGGCCATGTCGGACACCGTACGCGCCCTACCCGGCGTGGTCACGAGGGTGGTGCTCGTCGCCGCAGCGGAGTAGAACGAGACCTGTCCATCGAACCCGCCGTCACCACCCTGCCGAGGAGCCACCATGCGCGAGGTCCACGCCTCACTCTTCCAATCCGTCGACGGCGTCGTCGAGTCGCCCGATCAGTGGCAGTTCGACCACTTCGACGCCGACATGGGCGCCATGATGACCGAGGCGATCGCTCCGATCGACGACGTCCTGCTCGGCCGCGTGAGCTACGAGCAGTGGAGCGGGTTCTGGCCGACGGTCGGCGACGACGATCCGTTCGGCTCCTTCATCAACCCCGTCCGGAAGCACGTCGCATCACGCACTCTGGCGGGCCCGTTGTCCTGGGAGAACGCGACGCTCATCCCCGGCACGCTCGAGTCCTTCGTCGACGAGCTCAAGCAGCAGGAGGGCGGGCGCATCGCGGTGCAGGCGAGCATCTCCGTGGTGCGGCAGCTCCTCTTCGCCGGTCTGCTCGACCGGCTCACCCTCATGATCCACCCCGTCGTCGCCGGTGCCGGGCGTCATCTGTTCGAACCGAGCGACCCGGTGACACGCCTGGAGCTCGTCCACTCGGTGCGGACGAGCTCCGGCAACGTGCTCTCGACGTACGCTCCCCGCGCCTAGGCGGGTCGCCGCACGGCCGACTCAGCCCAGGTGGACGGCCTGCTGGTCGCCCGAGGGCAGGAGGTCCTCCTTGCGACCGCGGATGCAGACGATGGCGATGACGCTCGCGATCACGAGGCCGACCGCGGCCGCGATGAACGCCGCCGAGTAGCCCTGGGTGAACGCCACGAGCTGCGACGCCTGATCGGTGACCGTCGCCTGGTCGGTGACACTCGCGTAGACCGTGGTGAAGACCGACAGGCCGATCGACCCACCGATCTGCATGGAGGCGTTCGCCGTGGCGGAGGCCGCACCGGCGTCGTGCGGGGCGACACCCGTCAGCGCGAGGTTCTGCATCGGGACGAAGATCATCGCCATGCCGATCCCGAGCACGAGGAGCGCCGGCAGCACCTGGACGAAGTAGTCGCCGTCGGCCGTGATGCGGCTGAGGTACACGAGGGCGGCCGCCGCGATGAGCGGACCGATGATGAGCAGCGGGCGCGGGCCGATGGCCGGCAGGAGCTTCGTGGCGATCGGGGCGACGATCATGATCGCGACGGTCATCGGGAGGGTCGCGATGCCGGCCTCGAGCGGCGGGAAGCCGAGCACGATCTGCAGGTGGAACGTCAGGTAGAGCAGGGCCCCGATCATGACGCTGCCGACGATCATCTGCATGAGGAAGGCACCGCCGCGGACCCGGTCCGCCACGATGCGCAGCGGGAGCAGGGGCTGCGCGACACGCATCTCGATGAAGACGAAGAGGGAGAGGAGTCCCGCACCGAGCGCGAGGAAGCCGATGGTGTCGGCGCTGCCCCAGCCGCCCTCGGCGAGCGTGAAGCCGTAGACGAGGGCGCCGAGGCCCAGGATGACCGTGATCGCGCCGAGCCAGTCGTAGCGGTTGTCGCCCTCGGCCTTGCTCTCGGTCACGAGGATGAGGCCGGCGATGAGTCCGACGATCACGAACGGCACGTTGACGAGGAGGCACCAGCGCCAATCGACGAACTCGGTGAGCACGCCGCCGAGGATGAGGCCGACGGCCGCTCCCGCACCGGCGACGGTGCCGAAGACGGCGAAGGCCGTGTTGCGGTCGCGTCCGTGGGAGAAGGTGACGGTGAGGAGCGCGAGTGCGGCGGGTGCCATGAGCGCTGCGAACACACCCTGCAGGCCGCGGGCGATGATGAGCTCGGTCCCGCTCTGGGCGAACCCGCCGAAGGCCGATGCGGCGCCGAAGCCGACCATGCCGACCAGGTAGGTGCGCTTCCGGCCCCAGTAGTCGGCGATGCGGCCACCGAGCAGCAGCAGGGCGCCGAACGCGAGGGCGTAGGCCGTGACGACCCACTGACGCTGCGTGTCGGACAGCTCGAGCTCCTGCTGGGCTGCCGGAAGGGCGATGTTCACGATCGTGCCGTCGAGGACGACGATGAGCTGCGTCATCGCGAGGACGACGAGGACCCACCAGCGGCGGGCCGGGGAACCGGACGGTGCTTTGGTGGGATGCGATGCGGTGGCTGCGGATGCAGACAAGGAGGACCTCCGTGCGAGGGGTGGGGGTGCTGGGGGTTTCCAGCCCCAGATCGATGCTCGGCACACGGCGCGAGTGCAGCACGGTGCGGACGATCAACCACCCCAACCACGAAGTCGGGCAGAGGACCAGGATAGCGGATGCCGACGTCGCTGCACCCGTGAGGCCACGCGGATCACTCGGAGGTGACGAGCTCCAGGACGGCCTCCGGGTGTTCCACCGCCGCGAAGTGCCCGGTCGCCGGCAGTGTGCGCAGTCGGAGGTCCGGGACGAGGGCGGTGAGGACGGCTGTGTCGTCGGGCCCGATGAAGACGTCACGGTCGCCCATCATGCCGCGGACGGGACACCGCACGCCGCGCCAGACGTGCAGGTCGTAGGCGGCGGCCGCGCGGGCAGCCAGGAGGAACGACGCCGGCCGGACGTCGGCTGCGAGCGCGTCGACGACCGACCGGTCGAGGTCCCGGCGTCGTCCGAACAGCGGCGACATGAGCGGTGCGAGCAGGCCGATCCGGTTCAGCGCGCGGACGAGTCCCGGCCCGCGTTCGCCGAGTGCCTGCAGCACGCGCATGCCGAGGAGCATGCCCGCGAACCACGGGAGCCGGGCGCCGCCACCGACCGGCTGGCGGATCGCCTCGACGACTCCGATCCCCGTCGGCGAGACGAGGTCGACCCGGATCGTCGCCTCGGGCTCGCGGACGGCGAGGTCGAGCGCGACGAACCCGCCGAGCGAGTGCCCGACGACGCGCCAGGACCGGTAGCCGAGCGAGCGAGCGACGGTCGCGACGGCTGCGGAGAGGTCTCCGACCGTCACCGGGTCGGCGGTGGGCAGAGCCGACTCGCCCCACCCCGGGAGGTCCACGGCGATGACGTCGTCGACGACCGCGCCCCGCTCGTCGTCGGCACGGAGGAGGGGTGACCACGTGGTCCAGGAGCCGGCGGCGCCGTGCAGCAGGATCATGGCCGGTCCGCCCGCTTCGCGACCCGCCCGGACGGTGACCGGTCCGATGTCGGTGTCCACCGTGACGCGTCGCAGGCCGAGCGCGGTCGCGTCGGCGGTGATCACGGAGGGGTCGTCCGGCGGGGCAGGACGCGAGGAGTTCACGGGCATGCGTGTCATTCGGAAACGAGGTACCGCTCGGATCGGTGCTCGATCGACGACGCCGGTCCCCCGGTGCGGCGCGCAACCCCCCTTCCGGTCGGGAACCCGGCCGCTACCGTGGTCTGATGCCTGAGAACGCACGCGCCGCCGCAGACCAAGCCGCTGGAACCGCACAGAACAGCACGACCCTCCGCACCCTCGCCCGCACCGGCCACGCCGTCAACGGATTGCTCCACGTCCTCATCGGCGGGATCGCGATCTCCATCGCCCTGTCCGGCGCGGGCGGTGGATCCGGCGGCGGCGGTGACGCGGACCAATCGGGTGCGCTCAAGACGCTTGCAGGCACGCCCGGCGGGATCGTGATCATCTGGGTCGTCGCCGTCGGATTGTTCGCCCTCGGTCTCTGGACGGCGATGTCCGCCTTCCTCGTGCGCGAATCCGACACCCGCAAGCGGTGGAGCAAGCGGATCTCGACCGCCGGACGCGCGATCGCCTACCTCGCCGTCGGATCGACCGCGCTGACCTTCGCCCTCGGCGGCAGCCAGGACTCCTCGCAGTCCAGCCAGGGCCTCACGGCGACCCTCCTGTCCTCCCCCGGTGGGGTGTTCGTCGTCATCGTCGTCGGCCTCGTGGTCATCGGCATCGGCGGCTTCTTCGTCTTCAAGGGCGTCACGCGGAAGTTCCTCGAGGACGTCCACCCGCCCACCGGCACGACGAAGCGCGCCGTCGTCGTCCTCGGGGTCGTCGGATGGGTCGCGAAGGGCGTCGCGCTCGTCACGGTCGGGATCCTCTTCATCGTCGCCGCTGCGACCCAGGACCCCGAGAAGGCCTCCGGCATGGACGGCGCCATCTCGGCATTGGCCGCGCTCCCGTTCGGCGTCGTCATCCTGCTCGTGGTCGGCGTCGGGCTCATCGCCTACGGACTCTTCTGCGGTGCCCGGGCGCGCTGGGGCAGCCTCTAGGACGGTGAGGCGGACGCCTCGGGCGACGACGCGGACGGGTCGGCTCCAGACCATGTCCTGCAAACGCTTGCGTTGCGACTACCGTTAGGAGTATGACGTCTTCTGATTCCACGACGCAGCCCGAGGCGGAACCCGCCGGCGCTACGCAGACCTTCTCCGACCTCGGCCTCGACGACGCGGTGCTCAAGGTACTCAAGGACGTCGGCTACGAGACCCCGTCCGCCATCCAGGCGGCCACCATCCCGCTGCTGCTCGAGGGACGCGACGTCGTCGGCCTCGCACAGACGGGCACCGGCAAGACCGCGGCGTTCGCCCTGCCGATCCTGTCCCGCCTCGACATCACGCAGAAGACGCCGCAGGCGCTCGTCCTCGCACCGACCCGTGAGCTCGCCCTCCAGGTCTGCGAGGCGTTCGAGAAGTACGCCACGCACCTGCGCGGCGTCCATGTCCTGCCCGTCTACGGCGGCCAGGGCTACGGCGTCCAGCTGTCGGCCCTCCGTCGCGGTGTCCACATCGTCGTCGGCACGCCGGGTCGCATCATGGACCACTTGGAGAAGGGCACCCTCGACCTCACGGAGCTCAAATACCTCGTGCTCGACGAGGCCGACGAGATGCTGAAGATGGGCTTCGCCGAGGACGTCGAGACGATCCTGGCCGACACCCCGAAGGACAAGCAGGTCGCGCTGTTCTCCGCGACGATGCCGTCGTCCATCCGTCGCATCTCCGCGAAGTACCTGAACAACCCGGAAGAGATCACGGTCAAGACGAAGACCACGACCTCGGCCAGCATCACGCAGCGCTACCTGACGGTCTCGTACCCGCAGAAGGTCGACGCCCTGACCCGCATCCTCGAGACCGAGAACTTCAGCGCGATGATCATCTTCACGCGCACGAAGAACGAGACCGAGACGCTCGCGGAGAAGCTCCGGGCGCGCGGCTACTCGGCGGCCGCCATCAACGGCGACGTCGCCCAGGTGCAGCGCGAGCGGACCGTCAACCAGCTGAAGGCCGGCAAGCTCGACATCCTCGTCGCGACCGATGTCGCCGCGCGCGGTCTCGACGTCGAGCGCATCAGCCACGTCGTCAACTACGACATCCCCGTCGACACCGAGTCCTACGTGCACCGCATCGGCCGCACGGGCCGCGCCGGACGCACTGGTGACGCGATCAGCTTCGTCACGCCGCGCGAGCGCCACCTCCTGAAGGCCATCGAGCGGGCCACCCGCCAGCCGCTCACGCAGATGCAGCTGCCGAGCGTCGACGATGTCAACGCCACGCGCCTCACCCGCTTCGACGACGCGATCACCGAGGCACTCGGCCAGACCGACCGCATCGAGCGCTTCCGCGAGATCATCGGCCACTACGTCTCCCACCACGACGTCCCGGAGGCCGACGTCGCCGCGGCCCTGGCCGTCGTCTCCCAGGGCGAGACGCCGCTGCTCCTCTCGGCCGAGGACGAGCGCCGCCGCCGCGAGGAGTTCGACAACACCAACCGTGGCAACGACCGCGCCGGTCGCGACCGTCGTGACTCCGGCGACCGCGGCTCACGCTTCGACCGCGGCGACCGCGGCGACCGCGGCGATCAGGGCGACCGTCCCGAGCGTCGCAGCCGTCCCTCCAGCGGACCGATGGCTCCGTACCGCATCGCGGTGGGTCGTCGCCAGAAGGTCGACCCGCGTCAGATCGTGGGCGCGCTCGCGAACGAGGGCGGTCTGAAACGCGAGGACTTCGGCGCGATCCAGATCAAGCCGGACTTCTCGATCGTCGAACTGCCGGCGAGCCTCGGCAACGACGTCTTCGACCGTCTCGAGAACACCCGCATCAGCGGCAAGCTCATCGAGCTCCGTCCCGACCGTGGCGGTCCCGCCCGCCGACGCGACGACGAGGGTGGCACGAGCGGCGGCTCGTACGACCGCAAGCCGCGTTCCTAGCTCGCACGCACACGACGAGGGCCGGACGGAATCCCAGGATTCCGTCCGGCCCTCGTCGTTCCGCACCCGGCGGGGTGCGTCCGTCAGTCGCGCGGGTCGAGCACGCTCGTGACCACGGCGTAGTCCGCGTCGAGCGCGACCTCGAGCTCGTCGCCGTTCTCGAGGAGGACGTCGACCTCGAACGCCTCGCCCGGGTCGTCGCTGCGGTCGACGTCGGTCACGGTACCGCCCTTCGCCTCGGCGAGCGCTGCCTTCGAGGCCGCGTCGAACTCGGTGTCGGTGAGCGGCACGTCGTCGGCGTCACGGGCGTCGCGATCATCGGTGGCCGCCGTGGTGTCACCGTCGTCGATGGCGGCGCCGCCGTCGCGGTCGGTGTTCGACGCCGCCGTGACGCGGTCGTCGTCGTCGTCCCCGAACTCGTCCACCGCGTAGGCGGCGCCGGCTCCGCCGAGGGCGAGGGCCCCGACGACGATCGCGGTGATCCACACGGGCTTCCGGCGCCAGAAGGCCGGCTTGCCGGTGGTCGCCGGGGTCGCGGGGATGGCGGTGTGGTCGGTCGCCTCGACGCGCTCGACGGGTTCGATGCGCTCGGTGGCTGCGGTGGGCTGTGTGGGATCGGTGGGCTGGGAGGCGGTGTGCTCGTTCATGTGCCCCAGACTGTCCGAGGAGCGCTGAAGCGGACCTGAAGCGAGCTGAAGCCGCGTTCAGGAAGCGGACGACGCCGGGAGCGTGACGATGAACGCCGCCCCGCCGAGCGCGCTGTCGACGAGTTCGATCGACCCACCGTGCAGCCGCACGACGTCGGCCACGATCGCCAGGCCGAGGCCCGAACCGCCGGCGTCGCGCGAACGACTCTCGTCGAGGCGGACGAACCGTTCGAACACGTGTGCGCGGGACTCGACCGGCACACCGGGGCCGTCGTCCTCCACGGAGATCCTGACGATCCGACCGTCGGTGGCGGTTCCCAGTCGGACCACGGATCGTGCGTGCCGGACGGCGTTGTCGACGAGGTTCCGCGCCACGCGGGCGAGGAGCACCTCGTCGCCGTCGACCCTCGCCGCCGCGACGGCCGCGGACTCGACGCGCAGTCCACCGGCGGATCGGAGACGAGCAGCCTCCGCCAGCAGGAGGTCGTCGACGTCGACCGTGCGCCGTGCGGCGCCCGTCGCCCCTTCGTCGAGCTTCGCGAGCAGCAGGAGCGACTCGACGAGCCCCTGCATCCTGGCGCCCTCCTCGAGGACCGTCGAGGACAGCTCGGCCGGGTCGACCCGGTCCGGGTGGAGCGCCGCCACCTCGGCGTACTGCCTGATCACCGCGAGCGGTGAGCGGAGCTCGTGCGAGGCGTCCGACACGAACCGCCGCTGCGCCGTCTGGGCGTCCTCGAGCCGCTCGAGCATGCCGTTCATCGTCCCGGCCAGGCGACCGATCTCGTCGCCCGTGGCGGGGACCGCGATCCGTCGATCCAGTTCGCCGGCCCCCAGTTCCGAGACCTCGCGGCGGATCCGCTCCACCGGCGCCAGCGCACGCCCGACGAGCAGCCAGGTCAGGCCGCCGACGAGGGCGACGAGCACGGGGACCGCGATGAGGAGGAGCATCGACACGAGTCCGACGGCGTCGTCGGTCTCCTCGAGAGAGCGGCCCGCGAAGACGACGAGGTCACGGCCGTCGATGTCGACGTCCTCACTGGCGAACAGCACCGGCTCGTCGTCGACGACCGAAACGAACACGTCACCGTCCGGGATCGGCGTCGGGAGCTCGATCTCGTCGTCCGTCCGGTCCACGACACGGCCGTCCTCGACGAGGACCAGGAGTCGACCGTCGTCCTCGGGCAGCGTCGTCACGTCCGCCGCGACCAGCTGCGCCGAGACGCTCTCGGCCTCGGCCGAGGCGCTCTGTTCGACGCCGGAACGGAGCGCCGCGGAGAACAGGCCGACGAACGCGACGGAGCCGACCCCGAGGAACAGTCCGACCGCGAGCACCGATCCCAGTGCCGCGCGGGCTCGGACCGAACGCCACAGCCGCTGTCGGGGCGCGACCGTTCCGTGCGGCCCGCCGTCAGCCACGCCCGCCCGCCAACCGGTATCCGAACCCACGCACCGTCTCGATCGAAGCCCGCTCGAAGGGGCGGTCCACCTTGTTGCGGAGATGCCCGACGTAGACCTCGACGATGTTGGGATCGCCCTCGAAGTCGTCGTCCCAGACGTTCTGCAGGACTTCGCGCTTCGACACCACCTCGCCGCCGCGTCGCATGAGGAACTCGAGGACCGCGAACTCGCGCGAGGTGAGGTCGATCGGGACGTCGCCCCGGTGGACCTGCTTCGACGCAGGGTCGAGCCGCAGTTCGCCGACCTCGAGCACCGCCGGCCGCTCCCGCGATCCACGTCGGACGAGTGAGCGGATCCGCGCGACGAGCACCGCGAAGGAGAACGGTTTGCTCAGGAAGTCGTCGGCACCGGTGTCGAGGGCTTCGACCTGGTCCCAGTCGCCGTCCTTCGCCGTGAGCATGAGGATCGGGGTCCAGTCGCCCGCGTCGCGGAGCTGCTGACAGACGCGGTAGCCGCTGAGGCCCGGCATCATGATGTCGAGGATGATCGCGTCGTAGCGGTGTTCTCCGGCCATCCAGAGTCCGTCGACGCCATTCGCCGCGACGTCCACGGCGAAGCCCTCCGCCTCGAGTCCCCTCCGAACGCCGTCGGCGAGTCGCACCTCATCGTCCACGACGAGTATCCGCATCCGGTGCGACCTCCAGGCTCCGTGCCGGTCGACGGTCGAGCGGCGCGTCCCAGTCTGGCGCGGACAAGCTGAAGCAGCGCTGAAGCGGGACGGTCCGGCGTGGACCCCCGTACGCTGGAGCGGTGCCAGTCCCCGCCGCCGCCGACCCGTGGGAGCAGTCCCTCGACGCGACGGACACGGCACCGGCGCGTCGTCGACTCCCCCTCTATGAGGCGGGCGCGATCCCTGTGCCGTTCGTCATCCGCGGCAACACCGAGCGGATCGCGCGGGACACGCACTGGGACGAGCACTCCCACCCCACGCACGAGCTCCTGTGGAACGATCGCGGCGCATCCACCGCGACCGTCGGAGAGCGCGTCTGGACCGTGACCCTGCACCACGGTCTCTGGATCCCGGCCGGTGTCCGCCACACCGGATGGACCCCGGCCGGCACCTGGCAGCGGGCCGCGATGTTCAGCGTCGACCGCGTCCCCACGATCTCCGAGCAGCCGACCGCGGTGGAAGTGACGCCCTTGCTGCGCCTCCTGCTCGACCGGCTCGGCGACGCCGAGCTCGAGGACCGCGCGCGTGCCACCACCGAGGCGGCCATCGTGGACGTGCTGGAGCCGGCCGAGCACGAACTGCTCCTCCGACTCCCCCGGTCGGCGCTCCTCACACCCATCGCCGAGCGGATGCGCACGAACCCGTCCGACACGACCTCGCTCGCCGAATGGGCCACCCGGCTGGGCGTGAGCACGCGGACGGTGACGCGCGCCTTCGAATCCGAGACCGGGTTGGGGTTCACCCGGTGGGTCGCCGCCGCGCGAGCTCAGCACGCGATCACCCGACTGACGGCGGGTGACAGCATCGACGAGGTCTCGACCGCCGTCGGGTACCGCTCGTCGACGGCGTTCGGGACCGCGTTCCGCCGCGTCACCGGCATGAGCCCCGGGCGATTCCGGAACCGCTGAGGACGGATCGATGCACCCGCGATCGGTTGTCCGATTCGCGAAGGAACACGTCGGATCCGCTCGATTGCGTCAGGGTGGGATGCCAGCTAACTTTGGTTAGGCAATCCTTCATCATCCCCTCCTCGCGTGTGACGCCGGCCGTTCACGGCCGCCATGCCCGACCCCTCGACGACGTCCTCCGACGCCGTCGTTCGTCGTGCCCGCACGCAGGTGTCAGCCAGCAGCACCCGAAAGGACCCCATGCAGCGCGCATCACGTCTCGTCGCCCTCTCCGCGGCGGCGTTCCTCACCATCGGCCTCGCGGCCTGCTCGTCGTCGTCGGCCGAAGAAGGCACCGGCAGTGGCGACGGCTTCACGCCGATCACGATCGAGCACGCCCTCGGCACCACGACGATCGACGCCAAGCCGGAGCGCGTCGCCACCGTGAACTGGGCGAACCACGAGGTTCCACTGGCCCTCGGCATCGTGCCCGTCGGGATGGCCGCTGCGAACTTCGGTGACGACGACGGCGATGGCATGCTCCCCTGGGTCGAGGAGAAACTCGAAGCGCTCGACGCCGAGACCCCGGTGCTCTTCGACGAGACCGACGGGATCGACTTCGAGGCCGTCGCCGACACGAACCCCGACGTCATCCTCGCCGCCTACTCGGGGCTCACGCAGGAGGACTACGACACCCTCACCGAGATCGCCCCCGTCGTGGCCTACCCGGAGACCGCCTGGGGCACGTCCTGGCGCGACACCATCCTCTTCAACAGCGAGGCGATGGGCATGGCCGACGAGGGCGAAGCACTCGTGACGCAGCTCGAGGACGAGATCAGCGACGCGGCGGCGGCGTACCCGCAGCTCGAGGGCAAGACCGCGATGTTCCTCACCCACGTGGACACCAGTGATCTCAGCGAGGTCAGCTACTACACGACCCACGACACCCGCACCGCGTTCTTCGAGGACCTCGGCCTCGCGTTCCCCGAGAGCGTCGCGACGGCCTCCGCCGAGACCGAGTTGTTCTCCCTGACGCAGAGCGCCGAACAGGCCGACGCGTTCAGCGACGTCGACATCATCGTGACGTACGGCGGCGACGAGCTCATCGCGGCACTCGAGGCCGACCCGCTGCTGTCGCAGATGCCCGCCGTCGCGAACGGCGCCATCGTCGCCCTCCCCGGCACCAGCCCCCTCGGAACCGCCGCCAACCCGACGCCGCTCTCGATCTCCTGGATCCTCGACGACTACCTGAAGCTGCTCGCGCAGGCGGCTGACCAGGCGGCGTGATCACCGGTACCGCCACCCCACCCGCCTCGGGTGTCGCCGTCGTGCGACGCCCGAGGCGGGTTCGTGGGCTCTGGCTCCTCGTCGCGGCCCTCGTCCTCCTCGCCGCGATGCTCCTCTCCGTCACCGTCGGATCGCGTGACGTGGAGTGGTCCGCCGTGCTCGGCGCCTTCTCGGGCGGCGTGGACGGGTTCGATCAGGCCGCGGTGGCCAAGCGCATCCCGAGGACGCTCCTCGCCGTCCTCGCCGGTGCCGCCCTCGGCGTCTCGGGAGCCGTCATGCAGGGCGTCACCCGGAACCCGTTGGCCGACCCCGGCATCCTCGGGATCAACCTCGGCGCCTCCCTCGCCGTCGTGACCGGCCTCGCGTACTTCGGGCTCGCAGCGGCGAGTACCACCATCTGGGTCGCGATCATCGGCGCCGGAGCCACGGCGGTCTTCGTCTACACGGTCGGCTCGCTCGGCCGAGGTGGCGCGACACCGCTCAAGCTCGCCCTCGCGGGCGCCGCGACGTCCGCCGCGCTCGCCTCCGTCATCACTGCCGTCGTGCTGCCCCGCGGCGACATCGCGAGCAGTGTGCGGTCCTGGCAGATCGGTGGCGTCGGTGGTGCCACCGTCGTGCAACTCGAGCAGGTGCTGCCGTTCCTGGTCGTCGGGTTCCTCGTCTGCCTGCTGTCCGCACGCGGTCTCAACTCCCTCGCGCTCGGCGACGAGCTCGCCGCCGGCCTCGGTGAACGCGTCGCCATCGCACGCGGTGCGGCGGCCCTCGGTTCGGTGGTGCTCTGCGGGGCGGCGACCGCGGTCACCGGTCCCATCGGCTTCGTCGGGCTCGTCGTGCCGCATGCCTGTCGGCTCATCGTCGGCGTCGACCACCGGTGGCTCCTCCCCTTCTCAGCCGTCGTCGGGGCGATCCTCCTCACCGTCGCCGACGTCCTCGGCCGCATCGTCGCCCGCCCCGCGGAGATCGACGTGGGCATCATCACCGCGTTGATCGGCGCTCCGATCTTCATCGCGATCGTCCGTCGGCAGAAGGTGAGCGCCCTGTGACCGAGCGCCAACCCGTCGCGGCGCCCGGGTTCGGTGGACGGACGCCCTCGACCCTCGACCGCGTTGTCGGTGGACGCCGGGGGCGCCGCCGTCGCCGGGTCGCCGTCATGACCACCCTCGCCGCACTCATCGTCGCGGTCTTCCTGATCTCCCTGATGGTGGGCAACACCTTCTATCCGCCGAGCGACGTCGTGCGTGTCGTCCTCGGTCAGGACGTGCCGGGCGCCTCCTTCACCGTCGGACGGTTGCGGCTCCCCCGGGCGGTCCTCGCGGTCATCGCCGGGGCTTCGTTCGGTCTGGCCGGCGTCACCTTCCAGACGATGCTGCGGAACCCCCTCGCGAGTCCGGACATCATCGGCATCAGCGCCGGGTCGAGCGCGGCCGCCGCATTCGCGATCGTCACCCTCTCCCTCGGCGCGACCGAGGTGTCGGTCTTCGCCATCGTCGTCGGCCTCGCCGTCGCGGTCCTCGTGTACGTCCTCGCCTACCGCGGCGGCGTCGCCGGAACCCGACTCATCCTGATCGGCATCGGTGTCGCCGCCATGCTCGACAGTGTGACGACGTACATCCTGTCGCGGGCAGCCCAGTGGGACCTGCAGGAGGCGACCCGGTGGCTGACCGGCAGTCTCAACGGGACGAGCTGGTCGCAGGTCGGTCCGGTCGTCGTCGCGCTGCTCGTGCTCGGCCCCGTCCTCCTCGCCCAGTCCAGGAACCTCGCCGCGACCCGACTCGGCGACGACACCGCCGCCGCACTCGGCGTCCGCGTCGACCGGACCCGCCTGATCGTGATCGTCGCGGCAGTCGGCCTCATCGCGTTCGCGACAGCGGCGTCGGGCCCCATCGCGTTCGTCGCGTTCCTCTCCGGCCCCATCGCCTCGCGGATCGTCGGACGCGGCGGGTCGATGCTCGTGCCCGCCGCGCTCGTGGGCGCCCTCCTCGTCCTCGTCGCCGATCTCACCGGGCAGTACCTCCTCGGCGCGCGCTACCCCGTCGGCGTCGTGACCGGAGTGCTCGGGGCACCGTTCCTGATCTGGCTCATCATCCGCACCAACCGCGCCGGTGGCTCGCTGTGACCGGCACGCCACCCGACCATCCCGGAGGCACCCTGTGACCACGGAACACCAGCTCCTCGTCGAGCGACTCGCACTCGGCTACGGCGACCGGACCGTCATCGACGGACTCGACCTCCTCGTTCCGCCCGGCCGGGTTACGGCGATCGTCGGCGCGAACGCCTGTGGCAAGTCGACGCTGCTGCGTTCGATGTCCCGCCTACTGACGCCTCGGAGCGGCCGCGTCGTCCTCGACGGTAAGGACGTGCACCGATTGCCGGCGAAGCAGCTGGCACGCACGCTCGGCCTGCTCCCCCAGTCGCCCATCGCACCGGAGGGGATCACGGTCGCCGACCTCGTCGGGCGAGGCAGACACCCGCACCAGGGCTTCCTCTCTCGTTGGAGCACCGAGGACGACGTCGCGGTCGCTGCGGCGCTCGACGCCACCGAGACGAGCGAGCTCGCGGACCGGCACGTCGACGAGCTGTCCGGCGGACAACGTCAGCGCGTGTGGATCGCGATGGCGCTCGCGCAGCAGACCGACCTGCTCCTCCTCGACGAACCGACCACCTTCCTCGACGTGAGCCATCAGGTGGAGGTGCTCGACCTCCTCACCGACCTCAACCGTTCCCGCGGGACGACCATCGTCATGGTGCTGCACGACCTGAACCTCGCCGCACGTTACGCCGACCACCTCGTCGCCCTTGCCGGTGGGCGCCTCCATGCGGCGGGGACACCCCACGAGGTGCTGACGGAGTCGACGGTGCGCGCGGTGTTCGGACTGCAGAACCAGGTCATCACCGACCCGACCTCGGGCAAGCCGCTCATGCTGCCGATCGGCCGTCACCACGTGACGGTCTGAACGGGGGCGTCACCGTCGACCGCGTCTAGGCTGGGCGCATGGGTGATGAGGACCGCAGGAAGCGAGCCGCCGAGCAGGAGGCCCGGGCGCTGCGGGCGCTCGAGTCCATCAGGAACGGCGGCGATCTCGGCAAGGAGACCCTCGACCTCTCGAACGAGTACTCCGACGGACTGCGCACCCGCGTCGCAGCGTGGTTCCGAGGCGCGAGGCGCCGGAAGGACTGAGCGCCCTCAGTCCGCCTGCTCCGGGTGCACCGGGTAGTGGCTCGTGATGGAGACGCGGTTGAAGGCGTTGATGACGATCGCCAGCCACCGGACCGCGGCGATCTGACCGTTCGTGAGCGTCGACAGGTCGTCGTCCGGCAGTCGCCGGCGATGCTGCACGTCTGCGATGAGGGTGACGTCCTCGGTGATCGCGAGTGCGGCCTGCTCCACCGGGCTGAAGTACTCGCTGTCGCGCCAGGCGGACAGGATGGCGAGGCGTTCCGTGGTCTCGCCGAGCGCGATCGCGTCAGCGACGTGGAGACGCAGGCAGTACGCGCAACCGTTGATCTGCGAGGCCCGGATCCGGATCAGCTCGATGAGCCGCTTGTCGATGCCGGCGTCGAGAGCCGCGCGACCCGCGGCGCGGCCGGTCTCGACGAGCGCCTGATAGACCTCGGGTGATTCCTTGTCGAGCCAGACGTCGGCGCTCATGGGGTTCCTCTCGTCACTGGGCGGGTGCGGTCCCGCAGACCACTCCTCCAACGCTAACGCGCGTGGCGGGAGGACGTCAGCGTGGACGGTCTCGGTGATGCGTCACCGCGGCGGGATGTCCTGGCGCGTGACCGGCTCCGCCGGTGCGTCGCCGTGGGGTCGCAGTTCCACCCGACGAATGCCGCAGGCGGCGCACCGGAGGTAGCGCAGCGACCCCTCCGAGGTGGTGTGCGCCGACTCCGTCGCCCAGATGTGGCGGCAGGCGTCGACGGCGTTCGGCGACGGTTCGGAGGACTGCGGGGGTGCGTCGAGGAGGGTCATGACTCCACCATGATGTAATGGCGTTATGCATCTCAACCCTTACGGCTCGTACGCCGTCCTCCTGGCCGCTTCGCTCGCGAACGACTGGCCCGACGACCGGGACGTCATCGTCGCCCGCACCCGGGAGCACGGGATGACGATGCCCTTCACCGAGGTCCCCCATGACCACGCCCGCGTCCGCCGGGTCGTCGACGAGTGGCTGACCGTCGTCGACGCGGCAGACGATCAGGCCAGGGCGGCCGCGCTCAACCGTCAGATGGCCGCTGCGGCCGCGTTCCCGCGGCTGACGGACCACGACGGTGAGGGGTGGCACCTGCACTACCGCGACGAGCACCAGGCGCTCCCCGAGGTCCTCGGCGCGGTGATCAGCGTCGGGACCGCCCTCCACCTGACGACGAGGGGGATGCAGCGTCTCGGTCGGTGTGCCGCGGGGACCGAACCCGGCGACACCTGCCGGCGGGTCGTCGTCGACGTCACCCGCAACGGTCGTCAGCGCTACTGCTCGGTGCGGTGCGCCAACCGGTCGGGCGTCCGCAGGCACCGCGCACGCGCGGGCGGCTCAGGCCGCTGATCGGGCGTCGGGCAACAGGAACCAGACGCTCGCTCCCCCGAGCCCCGACTCGTCGATCTCGATCCGGCCACCGTGCGCCTCGACGATGCGTCGACAGGTCGAGAGGCCGATGCCGAGGCCGGCGACCTCGCTCCCCGCCGCGCGTTCCATGAGGTCGAAGACGCGCTCACGCTGCTCCGGAGCGACACCAGGACCGTTGTCCTCGACCGCGACCAGCACCCCGGCGGAGACCCGCTCGGCCTGCACCAGCACGTGCGGGACGACTCCGGCGGCCGCACTGAACTTCACCGCGTTCGCGATCAGGTTCTGCAGCAGCGCGCCCAGCAACGTCTCGTCGCCGTGCACCTGGAAAGGCGTGTCGACGTCGACGGTCGCGCCGGTCGAGGTGATGGTCGCATCGAGGTCCTCGACCACCGAGGACACGAGCGGCCCGAGGTCGATCGGGGCGCGTCGCGGACGGGCGCCACCGATCCGGGCGAAGTCGAGCAGGTCGGTGATCATCGCCGCCATCCGATCGGCGGCGGACTCGGCTCGCGCGAGCGCCTTCGCCGCGTGCGGCGCGTTCGCCATCTCCGGGCTGTCGGTCGCGAGCTCGAGGAACCCGGAGACCGCCATGAGCGGGTTGCGCAGGTCGTGGCTCACCTGGCCGGCGAACTGGGCGAGCTGCTCGTTGGACTGGCCGAGCTCGTAGGTGAGGCGGAGCAGCTCGAGGACGTCGACGACCTGCCTCGCGAGGAGGTCGAGCGCCTTGCCCTGTTCCGGAGTCAGCTCACGGACCCGGTCGTCGAAGATGCACAGGGTGCCGATCGGGACGCCGTCGGGGGTGACGAGCGGGCTCGATGCGTAGAAGCGGACGTTGGCGAGCTCACCGGTGACGAAGGGGTTCGCCGCGAAGCGCGGGTCCTCACGAGCGTCTGAAACGATCGTCCGCACCTGCTGTTGGAACACGACCGCGCACATCGAGTCCTCGCGCGAGCAGCTCGCCGGTTCCAACCCGACTGCAGCGATCTGGTGCTGGAACCGGTCGTCGATGATGTTGATGACGGCTGTCGGCACGCCGCACATCGCCGCGGCGAGGTGGACGAGGCTCTCGAGGTCCGTCTCGGGCGGACGACCGACGACCTGGTATTCGGCGATCGCGGAGCGCCTCGTGATGTCCTCTGCGGTGATCACGCGCGCCCTTTCGTCGTCGGAATCCGGAACGTGTCCATGCTACCCATCCAGGGCACATGCGCTGCCCCGACTGTCGGATACGTCCGGGATGTCCCACTCGCCACCCGGACGGTCGACCGTCGCTCAGGCGAGCTGCAGGCGCCTCCAGGCGAGTTCGGCGAGCACCGCGGCCTGCAGGTCCAGGACGTCGTCGTCGAACACCGCGCGTTCGGAGTGCAGGGCGACGGAGCCCTCGTCCGAGGCGGCACCGACGAAGACGAGCGTGCCGGGGACCTCGTCGAGGATGTAGGCGAAGTCCTCCGATGCCATCGACGGCACCTCCTGGCGGACGACCCGGCCTGGCCCCACGAGTGCGTCGAGCGTGCTGAGGACGAACCGCGTCTCCTCCGGGTCGTTGACGGTGACGGGGTAGGACGCGATGAACGTCGACTCGAGGGTGCAGCGGTGCGCCTCGGCGATCGCGGTCAGCAGCTCAGGCAGCTGCTCACGCACCGTCTCGAGCGTCGCCTTCGACAGTGTGCGGATGTTCGCCTCCAGGCTGACGGCCGAGGCGAGCACGTTGCTGGCCTCGGAGTCGCTGCTCAGCCGGGTGATGGAGATGACGGCCTGGTCGGTGGCCGGAAGCCGACGGGCCGCGAAGGTCTGCACGGCGAGGATGAGGTGTGCGGCGACCGGCACCGGATCGACGGCGAGGTTCGGGAACGCCGCGTGACCGCCCGTCCCGCGGAGGGTGAGCTGCAACGCGTTGGCACTCGCCATCATCGCGCCCTCGCGCGTGACGAGCTGCCCGCGTGGGGTGCTGCAGTCGACGTGCAGCGCGTACGCCGCGACGGGTCGCTCTCCGGCGATGTCGAGCAGACCTTCCTCGAGCATGATCCGCGCGCCGGCCTGGCCCTCCTCCCCGGGCTGGAACATGAACACGACCGTGCCGGCGAGGTCGTCGCGACGGGCGACGAGCAGGCGGACGGCGCCGAGGAGACCCGCCATGTGGAGGTCGTGGCCGCAGGCGTGCATGGCCCCGGAGGTCGACGCGAACGGCAGCCCGGTCGCCTCGGTGACCGGCAGACCGTCCATGTCGGCACGGAGCAACACGGTGGGGCCGGGGGCACCGCCCCGGAGGACGGCGACGACCGAGGAGAGTCCGGTGCCCGTCGTGATCTCCAGGCCGAGACCCGCCAGTTCGCGCAGGATGATCCCTTGGGTGGCGGGCAGGTCGAGGCCGATCTCGACAGTCTGGTGCAGTTCGCGTCGGACGGCGATCAGCTCGTCGCGCATCGCGGTCGCGTCCCCCTGGAAGCCGGTCATGAGCGGACCCCCTCGTCCTGCGGCGAGCGCCGGTACACCTGCTCGCCGCGGATCCAGGTCTCGGCGACCCGGACGGTGGCGATCTCGTCCGCGGGGACGGAGAAGACGTCGCGGTCGAGGACGGCGAAGCTGCCGTCGTACCCCGTGGCGATCCGGCCGACGCTGTCGAGCGGCGAGAGCAGGCCGGCTCGTCCCGTGTACAGCAGGAGCGCCTGGGCGACGCTGATGGCTTCCTCGGGGACGAAGTCGGCGCCGTTGTAGGCCTGGCGTCGGACGGCGGCCTCGACGGAGAGCATGACATCGTCGGCGCCGCTCCAGGCGGTGGCCGGGCGGTCGGAGGAGAGCGCGAGCGGCCCGATGGTGCGGAACAACCGGGCGATCGGGTAGGCGTCGGGGACCTGTTCGGCGCGCAAGGCGAGCTCGTAGCCGTCGTATTCGGCGAAGAAGAACACGGTGTGGGTGGCGATCCCGAACGTCATGCGCGCGGAGCGGAGCCGTTCGGCGTACTCCTCGCTGATGATGGTCGCGTGCTCGATGCGGACGGAGGGGATGCCCTCGAGCCAGGGTTCCTGGTCTTCGAAGAGGCTCGCGACGCGGTCGAGGGCGCGGTCGCCCATGGCGTGCACGGCGAGCTGGACGCCGTTGCGGCGAGCCCAGGCACCGGCTGTGAGGACGTCGTCGTCCTCGACGAGTCGGAGTCCGTGGTCGCAGGATTCGGGATACGGTTCGGCGACCCAGGCGGTGCGGTTCGAGTAGGCCCCGTCGAGGACGACCTTCACCCCGCCGATGCGGATCCGCCCCTCGCGATCGCCCGGGGTCAGCTCGGCGAGTGGCGCGGAGGGGTCCCAGCCCGGGTAGAGGGCGACGCGGGTGCGGAGCCCCTTGGCGGCAGCGGCGCGGAAGGCGTCGAGGGGGTCGTGCAGTCGGTTGGACAGCAGGTCGCACACGGCGACGATCCCTCGCGAGGCCAGTTCTTCGCCGATCGCGACGAGCGAGGCGACCTGCTCGTCGCGTTCCGGCACCGGGATGAACCTGGCGACCGCCTCGACCGCGGCGATCTCGGTGAGGACGCCGTTCGGTTCGCCGTCCGGTCCGCGTTCGAAACGCGCACCGGCCGGGTCGGGCGTGGTGGCCGTGATGCCCGCGAGGCGGAGCGCCGCGGTGTTGCAGACAGCGGAGTGGGCGTCGCAGCGCCAGACGAGGACGGGGCGTTCTGCGGACACCGCGTCGAGGTCGGCCGTGGTCGGCATCCGCCCCTCGGGGAACTTCGTGTCGTCGAACCCGCGGCCGAGCACCCAGGCGCTCGGCGCGGTCAGCGTCGCCTGGTGCTCTCGCAGCCGCTCCACGAGTCCGTCGATGGAGACCACCGACGGCGGGAAGCACTCGGCGGCCACGGCGGTGGCGGCCATGAGCGCCGGGTGGGTGTGGCTGTCGATGAGGCCGGGGAGCACGGTGCGTCCGCCGAGGTCGACCGAGGGTTCCCACGCGACCGCGGACGCCTCCCCCACCCAGTCGAAGCGGCCGTCGACGATGCGGAACGCGGAGGCGAAGCCCGTCTCGTCGGTGCCGGTGAACACCCGGGCGTTCGTGAAGAGCTGCGAGCGGGTCGGCGTCGCGGTGGGTTGCGGTGTCACGGTGGGGGTCTCCGTCTCAGCTGCCATCAGATCGCGCGCCAGGTGAAGCGACCGCCGAGCAGCGTCGCGGCGACCGGCATCGACCGCAGCCGCTCGGCGTCGGCGTCGAACGGGTCGAGGTCCGTGATGACGAGGTCGGCGGGCTGCCCGACCGCGATCGACGTCCGGACGCTCGCGGTCAGGGCCACGTCCAGCGGGAGCCGTTGCTCGGGGTGCCAGGCGTCGCGGCCGTCGCGACTCCGGCTCGTCGCGGAGGCGATCGCCTGCCACGGGTCGAGTGGCGAGACCGGAGCATCCGAGCCGAGCCGGAGGCCGACGCCTGCGCGGTGCAGGGATCCGAACGCGAACGCGCGACCCGTGCGGCCGCTCCAGTGGCGGTCGGCGACATCGCGGTCGTCCATCGCGTGCTCGGGCTGCACGCTCGCGATGAGCCCGAGGCTCGCGAACCGGGCGAAGTCCTGCTCGCGCACGAGCTGGGCGTGCTCGATGACGCCGCGCATCCCGAGCGCTTCGAAGGTGTCGAGGACCTCGGTGTTGGCTCGGTCGCCGATCGCGTGGACGGCAGCCTCGATCCCGGCGCCCCTCGCTCGTTCCAGCAGTCGGCGGAGCTCGTCGACCGAGACGCTCTCGACCCCGCAGGCGTGCGCACTCGACGGGTCGACGCCCGGATACGGGTCCCAGCACCAGGCGGTCCTCGTGTTGAGGGAACCGTCGACGACGACCTTGAGCCGCCCCATGGTGAGGAGTCCGGCCGGGTCGATCGCGTCGCCGGTGCGGAGTCCCGCCGCGATGACCGACTCCAGACGGTCGGGCCACGCAGCGGCCTCGATCCGCAGGCTCGTCGCGCCGTCCGCGATGCGCTCGGACCACTCGCCGAGATTGTCGGTGTTCTCGAACTCGACGACCCCGACGACACCGCGTCGGGCTGCCGCGTCGGCGGCGTCCCGGTAGGCGTGTGCGGCGAGCCCCGAGCGCTGGTCGATCCGCTGCAGCGCCTCGATCCACGGTGCTTCGGCGACGACCCCGCTCGCGTCGAGGTCCAGGCCGAGTCGTCGCGCGGCGCGCGTGTTCATCCAGGCGCAGTGCAGATCGCCGCTGACGAGGACGACGGGTACGTCCGATTCGGTGGCCTCCAGCGCGGCGAGCGTCGCCGGCTGCGCCCACAGGCCGTCGCGGAACCCGTACCCCATGAGGAACCCGTCGGTGAGGGGTGCATCGGTGTCGACGGCGCGACGGACGGCCGCGAGGACGTCGGCCGCGCTGGCGGTCTCCGTCAGGTCGATCCGTCGCCGCTGGATCACCCACTGGGTCATGTGGACGTGGGCGTCCCAGAGCCCCGGTCCGATCGTGCGTCCGGCGACGTCCACGACCTCGCCGGACGCCGGGGCCGTCCCTGCCGGTCGGATCCCGGCGATCCGACCGTCGCGGACGAGGATGTCGACGGGCTCGCTGCCGGAGGGTCGTGCGTTCCGGAGCGTGAGGTCGGTCGCGGTCACCGTGCCGGTGTCCCGTCGTCGGTGGTCGGTGCCGCTGTCCCAGAGTCGAGCCCGTGGAGGGCCGCCATGCGGGCGGCGAGGCTCGGGTTCCGGTACGGACCCGGCTCCCCGAGCGCCGTGATCACCCGTTCGACGACCTCGGCCGGCTTGTCCTGGCTCATCTTCTCCTTGGCCTCGAACCGGGTCACGCGCAGGCGGAATCCGACCGTCCCATGGACGATGCGTGCCGCGTACTCGCTGTTCGCGATCGTCCCGTTCATGAGGTACGGCTCGGGCAACACGCGCTCGAAGTGGGCGACGAGGCGGTCGAGCACCTGCAGGTTCTCCTCGTCCGAGAGCAGTTCGGGCACCCCGTACAGGTGCGCGACCGCGAAGTTCCAGGTGGGGACGGCCGGCGACGTGTCGTACCAACTCGGCGACACGTACCCCTGGGGGCCGTAGACGATCACCATGGCCTCGTGCTGACCGAGCTCGTGCAGTCGCTCATCGGGCCGCCCGACGTGGCTGAGGAGCACGATCCCGTCCTCGTCCTCCTCGAGCAGGACCGGATAGTGCGACGAGACGAGCCCACGACCGGGGACGTGACTGACGACCGTCGCCCAGGGGTACTCGCGCACGAGTGCGCGGACCGCTTCGACGTCGTCCTGGACGTACTCGGTGGTGTGCCTCATCTGCCGCCTCCTGCGGTGCTCGGGGTGTCGACCGCGGACGCTGCGGCCGCCAGGGCCGTCGCCACGTTCGACGGGGCTCCGACGCCCCGGACGCGCGCCAACCAGGCGGTCGTCGCGGCGAGGGCCCCGAGGTCGAGCCCGGTCTCGATCCCGAGCCCGTGGAGCATCCACACGAGGTCCTCGGTTGCGAGGTTACCGGTGGCGCCCTTCGCGTACGGGCAGCGACCCAGGCCACCCACGGAGGAGTCGAACTCGGCGACGCCCAGCGAGAGCGCCGCGTACACGTTGGCGAGTCCCTGCCCGTAGGTGTCGTGCAGATGCAGTGCGACCGCCTCGACCGGGATCCCGGCGGCGAGCACGTCCCGGACGACCCGGGTCGTGAGCCCGGGCGTCCCCACCCCGATCGTGTCGCTGACGGCGACGGTCGAACACCCGGCGCGGTACAGCCGGACGGCGGCCTCGACGACCGTCGCCGGATCGACCGCACCCTCCCAGGGGTCCCCGAACGCCATCGACACGTAGCCGCGCACCGGGACGCCCTCCGCGGTCGCGGTGGCGACGACCTCCTCGGCCCGTTCGACGGCCCCCTCGCGCGAGGTGTTGAGATTGGCCCTGGCGAACGACTCCGACGCGCTCACGACGACGGAGACCTCCCGGACACCCGCGTCGATCGCCCGATGGAGGCCGCGCAGGTTCGGCACGAGGCCGACCGCCCGCGCACCCGTCGGCACCTCGAGGCCAGCGACGAGCCGTTCCGCATCCGCGAACTGCGGGATCCAGGTGGCCGGCACGAAACTCGTCACCTCGAGGTCCCGCGACCCCGCCTCGTACAGGCGCCGACAGAGCTCCGCCTTCACCGCCGTCGGCAGGATGTCCGTCTCGGCCTGCAGCCCGTCGCGCGGCGCCACCTCGTAGACGCGCACCCGCGTCGGGAGACCGTCGACCGGTTCCATCCGGGGCTGCGGCAGGCCGCTCATGCCGAGGTCCCCCGGAGCTCGTCGAGCACCTCGCGTGCGTACTCGACCCGGATCCGACGGTCAGCGACGATCCTCGCCGCGACCGCCCCGATCTCGTCCACGGTCGCGCCGGCGCTCGCCGCGATCGTCCGGGCGTGCAGGGTCATGTGGCCGCGCTGGATGCCTTCGGCGGCGAGCGCCCGACACGCGGCCAGGTTCTGGGCGAGGCCCACGGAGGCGATGACCGCCGCGAGTTCCCGAGCCGTCTCGACGCCCAGGAGGGTCACGCCCGCCTGCGCCGTCGGATGTGCCTTCGTCGCTCCACCGACGAGTCCGACGGCCAGTGGGACCTCGACCGTGCCGACGAGGTTCCCGTCGGCGTCCTGCTCGAACTGCGACAGCGCCGAATAGCGACCAGACCGCGCCGCGTGGGAGTGGCAGCCGGCCTCGACCGCCCGGGTGTCGTTGCCCGTGGCGAGGACGACGGCCGTGATGCCGTTCATGATGCCCTTGTTGTGCGTGGCCGCCCGGTACGGGTCGGCCTCGGCGAACGCGCTCGCGGCGACGATGTCGGCGACGACCTGCGCACCGCCGAGGAGGTCGGCGTCGAACACCGCCCTGGCACGGGTGATGCGCTGGTCGGCTTTGTTCGTGAGGATCCGCAGGAGGGTCCGCGATCCGGCGATCTCGGCGATGCGGGGCGCGATCGCCTCGGCCATCGTGTTCACGGCGTTCGCGCCCATGGCGTCGCGGACGTCGACGTGGAGGTGGACGATGACCTGTGTCCCCACCCGCGTCGGCAGGATCCGCACGTCGATGTCGCGGGCGCCGCCGCCGAAGGAGACGAGGATCGGGTCGAGCTCGTTCGCGAGGGCGAGCAGTTCGTCGCGGGCCTCGAGGACGCGGAGCCGCGCGCTGTGCGGGTCGACGGCGTCGAGGATCTGGATCTGCGCGATCATGACGTCGCCCGACGACGACGTCCGGAAACCGCCGTGCACGCGCGCGATGCGGGCGGCGTTGGATGCCGCGGCGACGACGCTCGGTTCCTCGGTCGCCATGGGGACGAGTCGATCCTCGCCGTCGATGGTGAAGTTCGTCGCGACGCCCACCGGGACGGCGATGACGCCGACGACGTTCTCCACGAGGTGGTCCGCCTGGGCGATCGACAGGCCGGTGTCGGGTCGCAGTGCGGCGAGCGCCTCCGCCGCGATCCCGGCCCCCTCGGCGACGAGGTCGAGCCGCTCGTCCGGCGTGTGGTCGCGCAGCCCCTGGATTCGGCTGTTTCTCGGCATGGGTCGCCCTTCGGTACAGGCAGACACCGGATCCTCGGTGCTGCGGTCAAGACGACCCTAGGAGCGGTGATCGTCGACGACGATGGGCGGATGACTCAGCGGATCGGCGATCGTGTGGGCGGATCCCACACCCCGCTGGACCGGCCATCGCTTTAGACTCCTGAGGGACCAGTCAGGAGACCCGATGCGAGAGCCTGCCGACGTGCGAACGGCCACCGACCTCGTCGACGCCGAACCCCACGACACCGAGCGGGAGCTGATCCGGCTGCGACGCCGCGAGCACGAGCTCTCAGCCCTGTTCTCGAGCGCCCGCGAACTGGCCGAGCTCCGCGACAGCGACGCCGTGCTCGCCAGACTCGTCCAGCGCGCCCACCAGATGATGGGCGTCGATCTGGCCTACCTGTCCGAGTTCGACCCGGTCACCCACGAGTTGCGCGTCCGCGAGACGAGTGGCTCCGTCAGTCCGTCGTTCCAGACGCTGCGCGTCCCTCCCGGGCGCGGGCTCGCGAGCGTCGTCGTCGAATCGCGCACGGCCCAGTGGGTCGCGGACTACTCCGACTACTCGACCGATCGACACGAGCGGGGCATCGACGACGCGGTCGCAGCGGAGGGGCTCGTCTCCCTGCTCGGCGTGCCGATGCTCACGAGCGACGACGTCCTCGGCGTCCTCTTCGTCGGCAACCGCGACCGGAAGGACTTCTCCCCCGACGAGGTCGCGCTCCTGGCGGCGCTCGCGGACCACGCCTCGGTGATCCTCCAGACCACGCAGACCCTCCGCGACCTGCAGGACTCCGAGGACGCCAGCCGACGGAACCTCGCGGACCTCACCGCCCACCTCGTCGAACGCGACCGGGCGAACACCGTCCACCAGGAACTCGTCCAGGCGGTCCTCGCCGGGGGCGGATTCGCACCCGTCGCGGACACGCTCGCGACGGCGCTCGGCCGTGCGGTCGCCGTGACCGACGCGCAGGACCGGGTGATCGCGGCAGCCTGGCTCCCGCTCTCCCCCGGGATGCTCGACCTCGACGACGTCACGCGCGCGGCCATCACCGACAGCCGTCGCTCGGGCCACTGCGTCCTGGTCGCGAGCGGCGGTGTCGGAGCGGTCGCCGCCCTGTCCGCCGGCAGCCGGCACTTCGGCGCCCTCATCCTCGGTGACGGCGACTTCGAGCTCGGCGCAGTGGACCTCCGCACCGTCGAACGCGCGGCGCAGGTCGCTGCGCTCCTCGAGCTCCAGCAGGAGGCGGCCTCGGGTGCCGACCACCGCGTCCGCAGCGAACTCATCGCCGACCTCCTCGACGACGTGCCCGAACGGCGATCCGACGTCGAACGACGCGCCAGGCGCCTCGGCATCGACCTGCACGAACTCGACTCCCTGCTCCTCCTCGCCGTCCCGGGAGACCAGCAGACCACCGCCGCCCGAGCGCTCAGCCGCCGACTCGACGACCATGCGCTCGTCGGCGAGTACCGCGGGTACGTCGTCGCCGCACACGCCTCCGGCCGTCAGCCGCTCGACGCCGACGCCGTCCGCCGACACGTCGCCGGCAGCATCCAGCACCCCGTCGTCGCCGTCGTGCCCCGCACCGCTCCCGACGCCCTCACCTCCGCGTTCACCAGCGCGATGCGCACCGCCAGACTCATCGCTGCACTGGAACTCTCGGACCTCACCGCATCGACCGACGACTTCCTGCCCTACTCCGCGATCTTCGACACCGATGCGCGGGCGCTCGCGGACTTCCTGCGCGACACCATCGGACTCGTCCGGCGCTACGACGCCGAGCGGAACGCCGACCTGCTCGGGACGCTGCGCGCGTTCGTGCGGAACAACGCGAGCCCCACCCGCACGGCGCGCGCCCTGAACTTCCACACGAACACGATCCTGCAGCGGCTCGACCGGCTGGACCAGGTCCTCGGAGCCTCCTGGCGCGAGGACGAGCGCATGTTCCGGCTCGGCATCGCCGTCCGCCTCGACGAGCTCCGCGAGCAGTTGCAGGCCGGACGGTAACCTGCAGCACTCGGACCGGCCCGCTCCACGCCGAGCTCCGGATCAGCTCGCGGAGGTCGGCATCGGTGAGACGCGGTCGGCGCTGCGGGCGTGGGACGGGGCGAAGCTCGAGATGTCGTCGCTCGTCTCCCCGTCGAGCGCGAGCTCCGCGAGGATGCGTCCGAACGCGGGCGTGAACTTGAAGCCGTGACCGGCGGCGAGGGCGACGATGACGTCCGGGTGCTCCTCGAGCGGGCCGAGGACGAAGTTCCGGTCCGGGGTGAGCGCGTACTGGCAGGTCACCGTGCGGAGCTCAGGGCCCGACGCCGGCACGAGGTCCGCCATGAAGTCGGCCAGCTGCCCGGTGAGCTCCGGCGACGGGACGAAGGTGCGCTCCGCCGGCGACATGCGGTTCTCCGAGACGTCGCGTGCGGCCTTCACCGTCGGTTCCCCGAAGGTCGGGAAGCCGTAGTAGCACTCCTCGTCCTCCCAGATCCACACCGGGAACCGCTCGCGATCGAGCTGCCCGGCGTCGGCCGGGCGGAAGTAGGTGACCTGCTCCTGCATGACGTCGAGCGGGATCGCCGCGCCGAGGGGTTCGAGCAGCTCGTTGGCCCAGGCATCGGCGGCCAGGACGACCTTGCCGGCACGCACCGGGCCGCTGGAGGTCTGCACCACGACGCCGGATCCATCAGGGGTCAGCGCGTCGACCCGGGTGCGGTCGCGGATGTCCGCACCGAGCGCCCGAGCACGGAGCTGCAGCGTCGCGACGGTGCGCGCGGCGTGCGCGATGCCGGTGTCGGCGGTGTAGACCGTCTCCACGTTCTCGGGGATCCGGAACTGCGGCCACCGCGTCTGCACCTCGGCCGGCGTCAGCAGCTCGTGCGGGACCCCGCACTCCTCCAGTGCCGCGGTGAAGTCGGTGGCCGAGTAGGGCCCGTCGACGGGCAGGAAGATGACCCCGCCGGTGATGGTGAGCAACCGCTCGCCCGACTCCTGCTCGAGGTCCGCCCAGTCACGGTAGGCAGACTGCGCGAGTCGCACGTACTGCGGTGCGCCGTAGGACGTCCGGACGATCCGCGAGGTGTCGTGCGAGGCGCCGCGGACGTGCCCGAGTTCGAACTGCTCGAAGGCGACGACCTTCGCGCCCCGACGGGCGAGGTGGTAGGCGGCGGCACTGCCGAGAGCTCCCATACCGACAACCGCGACGTCGAACGATTCCATCCGGTGGTGCTCCCTCATGCTCGCCCGATCGATTCAGGCAAGTGTGCTGGAGCGGCGGAGACCGGCCTATGGACCGATGATCCAGGTTTTCGCGTCAGGAGTGTGCCGTGGCGACGACCCCTCGCCGGGGTCAGCGCCCGCGGCGCCCCGAGAACAGTGCATGGAGGAGTGGCACGACGGAGACCACCATGAAGACGGTGCCGAGCACGGCATCGTCGGACCGGAGGACGGCTCCCGCGACGAGCAGCGCGGCGAACAGCACGGCCGAGACGACCCGGCCCGTCGTGCGGTCGAGCCGCGCGATCCGCTGTTCCAGTCTCGGGTTGGTGGTCGCGACGGTGCCGGCTTCGACCCGCGTGATGACCGCGTCGAGACGCTTCGGCAGGCGGACGGCGACCGTGGCGATGTCGAGTGCCTCGCGACCGAGGTCCTGGACGACGTTGCCGCGTTCGTCACGGAGCAGCTGCGCGGCGTAGGGCTCGACGGAGTCCCAGAGGTTGAACTCGGGGTCGAGTGCGCTGCAGACACCGGAGGTGAGCGAGATCGCGCGGATGATGAGCAGGAAGTTCTCGGGGAGCTGGAACGGCAGCGTCCGGATGACCTCGCTGAACTGGTTGCCGAAGTCGCGGAACTCCTTCGGGTCGACGTCGCGCAGTTCCGCGAACCCCATGCCGCCGAAGCGTCCGAACAGCGCGGTCATGGCCCGTTCGAGCTCGGTCGTGTCGGCCGAGGGCAGGAGGACGCCGAGGTCGCGGATCGCGTCGACCAGGCCCTTGCCGTCGCGCGATGCGGCGGCGATGAGCAGCTTCCGGAGGCCGCGCCTCGTGGTCGGCGGGACCTCGCCCATCATCCCGAAGTCGATGAAGGTCAGCTTCCACGGGCGCTCGCCCGGGGCGGCGTCGACGGGCGTCACGAAGATGTTTCCGGGATGCGGGTCGGCGTGGAAGAACCCGTTGGTGAAGAGCTGGTCGAACATGACGGCCGCGAACACGGGTGCCACGTCGACCGGGTCGATGCCGGCGGCGTGCAGGGCGTCGGCGTCGGTGATCTTGATGGCGGTGACGTCTTCGAGCGTCAGGACGCGCTGCGTCGTGCGCTCCCACACCACCGCAGGGACGGAGACGCGGTCGTCGCCGGCGAAATCGGCGGCGAACCGCTCAGAACTCGCGGCCTCATGGAGGTAGTCGATCTCCTCGAGGCTCGTCGCGGCGAACTCCTCGACGAGTGCGGGCATGTCGACGCGGTCGGAGACGAGCCGGACGCGGCGCAACCAGCCGCCCACCTTGCGCAGGGCGGCGAGGTCGACGGTGACGATCTCGTCGATACCCGGCCGCTGGACCTTGAGCACGACGGCGTCGAGCCCCGTGTCCGCGGCGAGCGCCGGAGCGAGCAGGGCGCGGTGCGCCTGGCCGAGCGAGGCCGCTGCGACGGGGCGTTCGTCGATGCCGGCGAAGACCTGCGAGAGCGGGACGCGGAGTTCCGACTCGGCGAGCGCGCGGATGCGAGGGAAGGCGACGGGCGGGACTTCGTCCTGCAGGCCTTCGAGCTCCTTCGTGATCTCCGGCGGGAGCACGTCAAGGCGCGACGACATGAACTGGCCGACCTTGATCATGAGGCCGCCGAGGTCCACGGCGAGCACGTGGAACCGTCGTGCGAACTTCTGCATGCGGCGCGTGCGGGTCCGCTCCGTCAGCTTGATGAGCCCGAATCGCGGCAGGACGATCTCGAACCACCAGGCAGCGGCCAGGTGCCAGCTCGCGAAGCGGAGGATGCGACGGTACCGGGCGCGCCCATGAGCGGGCGGGCCGGCTGGAACGCCGGCCCGCCCGCTCATGGGGAGCTCGCCGAAACGGGACGCCGAGTCGCTGGGCGTCCCGCCGGTCGACGACACTCGGTCAGTCCTGGGCGAGGATCGCGTAGAGGCGCTTGCGAGCTTCGTCGAGGATGGTGACGGCCTGCTGGACCTGCTCGGGCGTACCGGTGCGGCCGACCTGGGCTGCAGCCTGGGCCAGCTCGACGCCGGCCTTCGGCAGAGCGGTGAAGCCGGGGTGCTCGGACGACTCGGCGTTCTGCCACGGAGCGGATGCCCCGGACTCGGCGACCTCGTCGCGACCGGCCTCGGTCAGTGCGTAGGTCTTGCGGCCGCCCGACTCCTCGGCCGTGATGATGCCCTCGTCAGACAGCAGCTGCAACGTCGGGTAGACCGAGCCTGCGCTCGGCTTCCAGGAGCCGCCGCTGCGCTCCTCGATCTCGCGGATGATCTGGTAGCCGTGCATCGGCTGCTCGGCCAGGAGGGCCAGCACGGCGGAGCGGACGTCGCCGCGGCCGACGCGCGAGCCGGCGCTCTTCTCGAACTTCGAACGCAGCTGTTCCATCATCTGCCACATGCCGTCGGTCCCGAAGCCGGCTCCGTTGCCGAAGCCTCCGCCGTTACCGAACCCTGCGCCACCGAATCCTGCGCCACCGCTTGGGAATCCACCCATGATTGCTCTCCTTCGTCGTACGTGAACGATGCTCAACGATATATCGGTGAAGCTGTGAACGATATGTGTAATCGGAAGATCGTGATGGCGTAGCGTCGCCCTCATGAGCCCCTGGACCGCAGCAGACATCCCCGACCAGCACGGCCGCGTCGCGATCGTGACCGGCGCCAACAGTGGGATCGGCGCGGTCACGGCCCGCGAGCTCGCCGCCCACGGTGCCGCCGTGATCCTCGCCTGCCGCGATGCGGACAAGGGCGCGCGGGCCGCGGCGACGATGACCGGCGACGTCGAAGTGCGGCAGCTCGATCTCGCCGACCTGGCGTCCGTCCGTCGATTCGCCGACGGCGTCGAGCGGGTCGACGTGCTGGTGAACAACGCAGGCGTCATGGCGGTTCCCGAACGACGCACGGCCGACGGCTTCGAGATGCAGATCGGCACGAACTTCCTCGGGCCCTTCGCCCTCACCGGCCTCCTGATCGACCGCATCTCCATGCGAGTCGTGACGCTGTCGAGTGCCGCGCACCGTGCCGGCAAGATCGACCTGGCCGATCTCAACTGGCGCAACCGGACGTATCGGCGCTGGTCCGCCTACGGCCAGTCGAAGCTCGCCGACCTCATGTTCTCGGCCGAACTGCAGCGACGCCTCACGGCGGAGGGTTCTTCGGTGCTATCCGTGGCCGCACACCCCGGCTTCGCGTCGACCGAGCTCCAGTCCCACACCGAGTCCGCGCAGGGTCCGCTCCTCGCGTGGGGAACCCGGCTCCTCGGTCAGAGCGCTGAGATGGGTGCGCTTCCGACGCTCTACGCGGCGACGTCGCCCGATGTCGAGCCCGGCGGCTACTACGGTCCGAGCGGCTTCGGCGAGATGCGCGGCGGTCCGAAGCCCGTCGACCGGACCTCGGCGGCCCGCGACGAGCACGTCGCCGCCGAACTCTGGACGACGGCCGAGGCGCTCACCGGAGTCACCTACCGGTGAGCGCGCCCGGCCGTCCCGGCGTCACGCGGGAAGGCTCTCCTCGATCGCGGCGATGACCTCGGGGGCGTCCGGCTCGGTCGTCGGACGGAAGCGGTGCACGGTGCCGTCGGGCGCGATGAGGAACTTCTCGAAGTTCCACTTCACGTTGCCCGCCTTGCCGTTCGCGTCGGCGGTCTTCACGAGCTCCTGGTAGAGCGGGTGCCGGTTCCGGCCGTTGACCTTCACTTTGTCCATCATCGGGAAGGTGACGCCCCAGGTGGCCGAGCAGTATTCGGCGATCTTCTCGTTGTCGCCGAGCTCCTGCAGGAACTGGTTGCTCGGGAACCCGATCACCGTGAAGCCGCGGTCGGCGTACTCCTTCTGGAGTGCCTCGAGCTTCTCGTACTGCGGCGCGAGGCCGCAGCGGCTCGCGACGTTGACCACGAGTTTGGCCTTCCCGTCCCACTCCGCGAGGGTCGTGTCCCGGCCGTCGAGGGTGGTGACGGGGATGGTGTCCAGATCGGTCATGGTGTGATGCCTCTCATCTGTCGAACGACGTCCTGCCCGTGCACTGGTGTGCGCAAGCGGATCCACTCCGAACGCTACTCGCCCAGGACACGGCCGACGCCCTTTCGTCAGTGCGTTCCCAGCCGACAGCCGTTGACACCGCCTGCCCGCCGGTGGATCGTGAGTGCAGCAGATCGGAGCAGGACATGGGACGCATCCACATCGACCTCTTCATGACCCTCGACGGCGTCGCTCAGGCGCCCGGTGGGCCGGAGGAGGACCCCAGTGACGGGTTCGCGTTCGGTGGCTGGCAGGCGCCGCTCATCGACGAGGTCGACGGTGAGCAGATCGACGCCGGCATGGTGGGCATGGACGCCCTCCTGCTCGGTCGCCGGACCTACGACATCTTCGCCGGATACTGGCCGCACCAGGAAGGCGGCCAGGACGACGGCATCGCCAGGCTCTTCAACCGACTGCCGAAGTACGTCGCGTCACGCGAGCCGCGGGAGCTGGGGTGGGCGAACTCGACGCAGCTCGGATCGAACCTCCCGGAGGCCGTTCGATCACTGCGCGAGCGTCACTCGCAGATCCACGTCATCGGCAGCCTCGACCTCGTGCAGACCCTGCTCGCCGACGCACTCTTCGATCAGCTGAACCTCTGGGTGTACCCGATCACGCTCGGCGCCGGGAAGCGGGTCTTCGCCACCGGCACCGTGCCGTCCTCGCTGCGCCTGCTCGGCCCGGCGACCACCTCCCCTGCAGGGACCGTCCACCTCAAGTACGAGCAGATCGACGGAACACCGGCCACCGGCGACATGGGCGACCCGCGATGAGCGCGTCGGACGAGGCGTCGACGCAGACGCCCGACGCCGACACCCGCTTCGACACGGTCGTCGTCGGTGCCGGCGTCGCCGGGCTCGTCGCCGCACGACTCCTCGCGGCCGCCGGACGAACAGTGGTCGTCGTCGAGGCCCGTGACCGGGTCGGCGGGCGGGTGTCGACCGAGCGTCGCGACGGTCAGGTGACCGATCTCGGCGCATCGTGGGTGCACGGGGTGAACGACAGTGCGGTCGCCGCGGCGGCCGACGCGTTCGGGATGCGGACAGTCGAGTTCACCGTCGGCGGCTACCAGCCGGACAGCCGGCCGATCGCGTACTACGGGCCCGGCGGCGAGCGCCTGTCGGACGCCGAGGCTCGCGGCTTCGCCGAGGACGTCCACGCCCTCGACGCGACGCTCCTCGGTGTCGTCGCCGAGTCCACGCCGGACGCGTCTTACCGTGACGTGACGGAGGCGGCGCTCGCGTTGCAGGACTGGGACGCCGAGCGGGTGCAGCGGGTCCGCGAGTACCTGGAGCATCGTTCGGAGGAACAGTACGGCGCATGGATCGAGGACCTCGCGGCCCACGGGCTCGACGACGACGCGATCGACGGTGACGAGGTCGTGTTCCCCGAGGGGTACGACGTGCTCCCCCGGCGACTGACCGAGGGGCTCGACGTGCGCCTGGAGCACGTGGTGACGAATGTGCGGTGGTCTGCAGACGGCGTCGAGGTCACCGCGCAGGGACCGATGGGCGAGGTGGTGCTGCATGCGGGCTCGGTGGTGGTGACGGTGCCGGTCGGGGTGCTGCAGTCGGAGGAGTTCGCGATCGATCCCTCGCTGCCGGAGCCGGTCGCCGGCGCACTCTCGCGATTGCGGATGAACGCGTTCGAGAAGGTCTTCCTCCGGTTCGAGCGGCGGTTCTGGGACGACGACGTCTACGCCATCCGACAGCAGGGCCCGGAGAGTCGACGCTGGCACTCCTGGTACGACCTCACGACGGCGCACGGATCGCCGACGCTGCTCACGTTCGCCGCCGGCCCGACGGCCGTGGAGATCCGGGACTGGGACGAGTCGCGCGTCGTGGAGTCGAACCTCGAGCAGCTGCGGCGCCTGTACGGCGACCGCATCGGGGAGCCGACGGAGGTGCACGTCACGCGCTGGCATGACGACCCGTTCTCGCGCGGGTCCTATGCCTACATGACCGTCGGCTCGACGACCGACGACCACGACGCCCTCGCGACCCCGGTCGGCGGCGTCCTGCACCTCGCGGGCGAGGCCACCTGGACCGACGACCCCGCGACGGTGACGGCGGCATTCCACTCCGGCCATCGGGCGGCGGAGCGCGTCCTCGGTCAGTCCGTCCCGATCGACACCCTCTGGCGCGACGAGAGCGGAGTACCGGTCGTCAACCCGGTCCGATAGCCACCACGAGTGCGCTCTCGAGAGCGTCGAATGAGAGGAACCGTATGCGATTCATGATGTTCGTCCTCACGGACCCGGTACCCGACGAACCGACCGACGACTCCGACGTCGACCACTGGGTCCAGGAACTCGACACGACCGGGCGGCGACTCCTCGGCGACGTGCTCGATCCGAGCGAGGCGCGCGGCGTCCGTGTCCGCGCCGGCGAGCGCCTGGTCACCAACGGCCCGATCCCGGGAGCGACCGACACCCTCTGGGGCTTCGACATCCTCGAGTGCGCCGACCTCGACGAGGCGATCGACGTCGCCGCCCGCCACCCGATGGCCCGCAACGGCCGCCTGGAGCTGCGCCCCTTCCCGAGTTCTTAGGGGTTTCGCCCGGAGGACCACGAGCGAGTCCGGCGAGCTGCCGCAATCCGCAACCCGTAGGAGGTCCATCGAGGCTAGGAGACGCGCATCCCCTAGCCTCGGTGCATGCAGATCGAATACGTCTACTCCTTCGCCTCAGCCCTCTGGCTGACCGTCGCCATCCTCGCCGGCGGCTACGCGCGCACCCGGAACCGGTCGGCGTGGATCTGGTTCCTGCTCGTCTTCTTCTTCGGACCGATCGGCGCGTTCCTCCTGGTCGTCTTCCCCGTGGCGGAGCCGAAGCCGACGAGCTGAGTGCAATGAGGTAGTGGTCTTACAGACCGCAGTAGGCGCTTGCGCGGCGTCCGTGGTGGGCGCTAAGTGGTGGGATAGCCCTCCGCGAGGCTCCAAACGTATTTTTGCTACCTCCAGGAAACTCCTCGGACTCATCGCTCCCCGCTGTGCTGGGCCAGTCAGGGCGGTTCGGTTCATCGTCACGGCAATAGTCGTCGATGTCCTTCACACGACCAACGAGGCGCTCATCGCTCACGATGCCGAGCTGTGCCTGTCGTGTGCTCCAGCACCCTTGCCCAAGGAATTGCATTTGGTCTCACCATCTACAAACGGGTCATCGGCGACGAAATGGTCCACACCATGTGTTCGAACGCACCCGCCGACTACGCGCGTATCCAGAGAGCGATCTCGGGCAGCTGCTCCAGTGACCGCCTCGCCAGTTCCGGCATCGATCTGCCAACGAACGAGCTGCTGACCTTCGCGATGCTCATAGCTCTAGGCTGCTACGAACAACATGTCGTCGGCCAAACAACCCGCGAGACTGCACTCAGCGTGCTCGCCCAGCTACCCGCGGAACATCGATGCCCTCTTCGTTCCAGGAGGGTGGAATCCTAAGCCTCGGCGGCGACCCGATGCAGTGAGGAACTGTTTTCCCCTTTCCTCGCCTCATCGTCTATTGAGAACCCGCCGACCCTCACACCCTGCAAGGCACCGGGCAACTCTCTCGATCTAGCTCTCGCGGTTGGTTTCACGCGAGTGATAGAACGCAGCTTCTCCAGGTCAATCTCTCAGCCGACGGAAGGAAGACCAGGTAGCAACAGCTAGTGGACAAGAATTGTCCTTCCATGTTCTTCGCCGCACGAAGCCAATCTGGCTGGTGGTTGCCAGATCGCTGCCGCAGAGAACAGCCAGCTGCAGAACCACACCATCGCGAGCCTTCACCTGCCGAGGTGGCCTGTCACATCGAATCGCAAGACAGGGACGTACCAATCCAACAGCAATACTGCCGTCAGAACCAGACAGCCTGCTAGGTTATGTGAACTGGGAAGCGCGGCGAGTCGGCGCCCGAATCAAATGTGAGGTGCGGTGAAGGAGCTGCTAGCTCGACGGCTACTTGACGCCGTCATCGAGGGAACTGCGCATGAATCTGCACCTCTTGATGACGAAGTGGCTCGAATGACCTCCCAACTCACTCGGCTGGCTGCGGTGAAGTACGACGAGTATGAGGGCTACAGTCCAGCAGTCAAGTTCCTCGAGTCTCTGGCGACCTGGCTTACTTATTTTGACCAGGAAGATCGAAGGATCGCTCTGACGTTTATACTCGAGCGGCTCACCTTCATCTCTTCACCGGAACTTGACCACCTAGTGGGAACGGTTTACCCAGATGTACTTCGGCCCTACTTCATCCGCAAGGCCGCGGAATCGCTACCGGTGGAGCCTTGGAGGGTGGGACAGATCACGGCCACACAAACGTTTCGTGAAATTCAGCGACGCACACTGATCATGGGAATGAGCGACGGCGCACGCCTCGACAAACTACGGCGCGCCTCCAGCATGTCGACGGAACAGTTTCACCTGGTGTCCGTGATTGACGGAGCGAAGCAGGCCGACCTGAAAAAGTCGCTCAGGAAGGCCCTCGACAGCTTCTCTTCGAGCGAGCCGGCGACATTCACGACGGTGGTCGTGGTCGACGACTTCACTGCAAGCGGCACCACGATGTTACGACGCTCCGATCCGGCGACCGGCCAAGGCGATTCCGACGAGCCCACCATCGAGTGGGAAGGCAAACTAGTGAAGCTGGATAAGCACCTAGAACAATTGCGGGAGCACGAGATCATTGACCAGGATGCCGAGGTCATCGTTCTAATTTACTTGATGACACAACAGGCAAAGTTGACCCTCGACCAACGCATGAGCGAATCAGGCTTCGCATCCAAATTTCAACTTCGAGCCGTACACACTTTCGGCGATGAACTGCCGCTCGACGATGATACTGACGCCGACTTCTTGAGGCTCTGCGATAAGTACTTCCAAGAGGAGTGGGTCGATGAACACAACCGAAAAGCAGGCGACCCGCGACTCGGCTTCGGAGGAAGCCGGCTTCCGCTGATCCTTCACCACAACGCCCCCAACAATACACCGCCGATTGTATGGAAGGAACACGATTCGCAGGACAAAAAGAAGTGGTCTGGCGTGTTTCCTCGCCATGAACGCCACAGCTCGGAGCGCCCTTAGTGGTAATCAACAATCCATTCCGATTCCGCGCCACTGAGCAACTCCGACAGCTAACCAGCTTTCACAGTACCTTCGGCGTAGAAATGCTAAGTGCCCTACCCGACGGCGACGAACTTTGGGATCGGCTGATCGTTCTACGCAGCGCTCCTGGCGCGGGGAAAACTTCCCTGCTAAAACTCTTCTCGGCAGAGTCCCTCGCCCAACTCACGTCGTACGTGCATCCGGAGCCATCCGTCCACCTCTTGCGCCAAGACGTAGCAAAAAAAGGAGCGCTCCGCCAGACCAAGATCGCCAAGCTTGGAGTGCTACTCAGCTTGCGGCCCGACTACAAAACCTTGATCGATCTCGGACCCAACGGTCCGGGGTCATCGAAGGTATTATTCAAGCTCCTCGACGCGCGGATCCTGCAGGCCACCGTGGAAGCCCTGTCGGTCTCCGCTCACTTACCCTTTCTTGAGGGACTCGACCGAATCGAGTTTCACCTATCATCCTCGGATATTCCTGGCGGTGGCACAGCGCTCAGACAACTGCTAGGCGACTTGGAAGACCCTTCGGGCGTCGTTCGGGTTACAGCTGGCGAGCTATACCGTCGCTCTAGAGCGGTGGAGCTGGAGGTTCTCAGTCTCCTGGATTCACTAGTGCCGGTCGAGTGGGACAATATCGATGGTCACGCGAAGTTGTATAGTTTGGCAATACTCGAACGTGCTGGCATCTATGTTGACGGCAACATGATGAGTTATGAACCACTGCTTCTCATTGACGATGTTGATGAACTCCATCCCGAACAGCGTGAGGCGGTCTACGCGGCTTTAATTTCACGGGATATCAAGATCGCTAGATGGATTGCAGAGCGGCAAGCAGCAGTACCATCGCGAGAGCTTTTGGGCCGCACAGAGGGACGAGACCTAAAGATCATCTACGTCGACGACGCGAGCGTCATGAGCGAGGCAAAACGTCATCGACTATTCAAACACGTTGCAGATTCGCGAGGAGTAGCCGGCCTGCAGGCACTCGATGTACATACGCCGTTCACGGATCTTCTCGAAGGCGAAGCATCTATCGAACAGAAGAAGCTTGATCTTGCGTATAACGGAAGCCGAAGTCAGGTCGAAGCGTACGTGCGCGACCACCCTGCATACACTGGATGGCTCCTCGCAGCCCGTGAGCGGGCGACGCGCTCAAATCCACTCGAAGCCGCAATCATATATCGGGAGACTCTCATACGAATCGACCGCGAGCGGAGTAGAGCTAGCGAGACCTTATTTGATTTTGACTTCGAGAATGCACCAGAGGTCGAAGAGACAGGCACACCACAATCGAAGGACAAGGTCGCAGCACGACTCTTTCTTTCCGACGACTATCAGTTGCCCTATTACTACGGCGCCGAGGCGCTCTCTGTGCTGGCAAGCCGCAACGTCGAGCAGTATTTGCGTGTTGCTGGCGAACATTTCGATACAATGGTTGCCGCGGCCGCACGCCGGTCAAGGAATCGGAATGCAACACTTACCGCCGCAGACCAGGACCGCCTCATTAGACGCTCGAGTCGAGATTTCTGGAATTCAATCCCGCAACGAGTCAATTATGGCGCTGACGTACTAGCGTTGCTGACCGCGATCGCGGCTGTGAGCGTTGAGCAAACATATCGAAAGAACGCACCGTACGCGCCCGGTGTAACTGGAACCGCTATCCCATATCTTCAAAGAAACGCTCTCTTCGCTGATTCCGGAAAAGATGGGTCACCCACATCCCGCTTGAGGAATGCGCTAGCAAGCGCCGTATCGGAGAACCTCTTGGAAATGTCTGGCGAGATTGCCCGTGTCAAGAATCAAGATCTGATACTTCTTCATTTAAATCGGCTTCTGCTCCCTGCACTCAAACTGCCGTTGCAACGGAGCGGGTTCCGCGAGCAGAGCGTCGCAGTTTTGTCCCGACGAATGGCAGCAGTGGCGGATATGAAGCTCGATGCGTCCCGGGCACTTACAATCACGCCGACCAACGTGCCTGGTTGGCCGCGATGACCGGGGCAGCGGGAGCTCGAATTCGTTGGGATGACTATGTATTCACCGCAGACACGAATTCGAGCTGCCGAACGATTGCCGATGCAGCAAAGCTAGGGTCTGGACGGGTCCTACTGGTTTGTGGTGGCGGATTTGATCCGCGGACCCTCGATGCGCCTCGTGCTATCGCAACTTTAGGCATAGACACTCTCGACGTCATCGCGTTGCAGCCGAACGCTGAAGGGCTTCACGATCAAGCAGAAAGCGAAGCGACACGAAACGTTGCGGAGCTGGAGCAACGATTCGGTGGCCGGTTCCGCGTCGTGCGATCACCGGAAGTGGCCGAGGTGAACTCAGCTGGGACCATGTTGTCGCGGATCTTGGTGCACAATCACGACGTACTCTCTTACGACGCGGTCATCATCGACATGAGTGGTCTACCGTCAACCATCTCTTTCAGCGTTATCCAGTTGTTTTTGAATCAATCCGTGGCGGCTAGTGACAGATTTGACGGCAATCTCCTCGTTGTCGTCGCCGAAGACGCGACGGTTGACGAGCAGATCCGACGAAGCGGTCTAGGTCGGCCAAGTGTGCTGAACTCACTGACCAGGTTCCCGGACCGTCCAGCAAATGTGATCTGGATTCCCGTACTAGGGCCAGGTTCCTCTGAGCAGCTGGAGAAGCTCCGAGGAATGCTCGATCCGGAGGAAGTCTGCCCAGTAGTCCCGTTTCCCGCATCCTTCGCCCGGCGCGGGGACAATCTCATTGTCGAGCACGGCACGTTTCTATTCGATGAGATGCAGTTTGAGCCGCGAAACGTGCTCTACGCCACCGAGCTCAACCCCTTCGACCTCTATCGGCAGATGGTATCGCTCGCGAGGCGCTACCGAACGGCGCTCGATCCGTTGGGTGAACCAACGATTGTCACGAGTGAGCACGGCAGCAAGCTCCTGAGCCTCGGGGTCCTCCTCGCAGCGCATGAGGAACACATCGTGGTCGCGCAGGTAGACGCGCAAGCGTATCGGTTCGAGAGCTCAGAGACGGCGTCGCGGCGCGAGCCGGTAATCTATACAGCGTGGCTGACCGGCGAGCCCTACGCCGTCAGTGGCAGACAGGATGATGTGTCTGATGCGTAGGTATGCGGATGAGCTCGGCCATGTGCCACAGACGGCCGCGCTCGCCCAGGCCACCCCCGGCGCGGAGGCTCTGCAGGAATTCACAGGACTTCTCGCAGGGGTTCCTCTCGTTGCAGTCGGAAGCGGAGGGACCTCGGCGATCGCTGAGCTTGCGGCGCTCATGCACCGCTCTCACGCTCGTCAACCCGCCTCCGCGAGCACCCCGCTAGCATTCATAGAGTCCCCTCCTTCCCCGTTCGGCACGCTCGTCATGATCGTTTCAGCTCGAGCGAAACACCCAGATACAGCTTTGGCCGCGCGTCACGCCATCGCCGGTGGGCTAGATGTGATCCTCTTGACTGAGCGCGCCCTTGACGATCTTCCCGCTGAACTCTCGCATCCTCGGGTGCACGTCTTGAACGTCCCCGCGGGGCAACATCAGGATGGGTTCCTAGCAACGAACAGCATCGTAAGAATGGCGATCGTGTTAGCTCGCCTTTATGGCGTTCCTGTGCCGGCTTTCGAAGCGGCTGAAGCCGCTCCGGCGCTGCGCGAACGACTGATCGTGTTGCATGGGACAGATGGGCTTCCGGCTGCACGTGATATCGAAACGCGTATGCACGAGCTGGGTCTAGCAACGGTCCAAGTCACGGATTACCGCAACCTTGCTCATGGGCGCCACGTCGGCCTCAGTCGCAACGCCAAGTCCACGACAATTGTGGCTTTGACGACGGCCAGTTCGCGAGACTTGGCGGAAAAGACGCTGGCAGCAATACCGAAATCTGTCGATGTTGTTCGTCTCGACAGTGGTTTCTCCGGAGGAACAGGCGCAATCGACCTACTACGCCAAGTTCTCCCCCTGCCTAATGTGCTGGCAGCTTTAGCCGAGCTAGACCCAGCCAAACCTATCGTCCCGCCGTACGGCAGGCGCCTGTACCACTTGCCTTTCCTGCGTCTTTTCCCCTCTGTCGCGCAGGACCCCGTTGAAGTGAAGCTCCGCGCCGCCGGAGCCGACCCGGCGAAAGACCAAGCAGGAGAGTTCTACTCGAAGGCATACTCATCCTGGAGGAAGCAAATCTCCCAGACCAAATTTACGACGGTCATCCTCGACTACGACGGCACCTGCGTTGAGACAGGAGCACGTTGGAGCCTGCCAACCGGGAGCGTTCAGCACAGCCTCTTGCGCTTGCTCGAAGAAGGAGTGCGAGTAGTATTCGCGTCAGGACGCGGTGACAGCCTATACCGAGATCTCCGTAAGTGGGTCCCCGAAAGCGTCTCTGATCGTGTGCTGTTGGGATTGCATAATGGCGCGTGGATGCAAGAGCTGGCGGACGATCTACGTGCTCCCACCGAAACCCATCCGGCAGTTGCTAGAGCGGGAAGGGCACTGCTTTCTCTTGAGGAGATCAGGCTTGCAGCCGTCCGATGCGGATGGACACAAGTCTCTGTAGTGCCTGTGACGGTTGCAATGTCCATGCGGAGCCTGCGGGAATTGGTCGAAGTGACGATTCCCGAAGAGGTTCGTCCTCAGCTACGGATTATGTCGAGTGCTCACAGCGTCGATATAGTACCGGTCGAGTTCGGTAAGGCCGCGGTCCTGCGCGCCGTTGAGGATGAGAGCGGTATGACGCTGGCGATCGGCGACCAGGGCGGCGTCGGCGGAAACGACTACGATTTACTGCATTTGACAACGCGCTCAGTCACAGTCGACGTGACATCACCGGATCCGACCCGCTGTTGGCCGATCAGCCTGTCAAGTACCAAGGGACCGAGCGCTTTGACCCATTTGTTGGACTCATTCGAGTTGCGCGAAGGCGGTTTCCGCTTCGCACCACCCAGGTTGAAGGATGCCCGTGTCCGCTAAACGACGGCCAAGTCTGGCGAGCAGTGGTTATACGACCGTCGATGTGCTCTTGAACGGAGCACTACGCGCTGCGCCCGGAGGAACCGCGTCCAACGTGGCGCGTGCGGCTCTGACTCTTGGGTGGTCGAGCGCAGTGATCGGTACCATCGGAGATGATCCAGCGGGAAGGTTCGTCTCTGAGCAGTTGCACGCAGATGGAATCGACACGACACATTTATACAATGATCACCGGTGGACCACTCCGGTACTTGTTCAAGAAGCGCACCTCGACGACCACCGGTGGCGATTCCAGTGCCCGATCTGCGGCACTAAGTTCGCCTCATACAGGCCTCCATCCGAGGATCTCGCGGCCGCAGTTGTTGATGAGTCCACCACACCAGATGTTTTCTTCTTCGATCGTGTCAGTCGGTTCACGCTTGAACTCGCTCGTCGCTGGCGGGAACACGGGAGCTTTGTGGTTTTTGAACCGTCGACTGTCGGCCGATCCCACCTTTTCGACCAAGCGGTGCAGGCCGCCGATCTGATCAAGTTCAGTTCGCAGCGAGCCCCGGCATTCCGTGACCGGCTGGTCTCGGCTCCCGGCCTAATTGTGGAGACGCTCGGCTCGAGCGGAGCCCGCTACCGTCGGAACATCCAAGATGGCTGGGTCCGTGTTGCTGCTCGACCTATCGAGGATGTCGTCGACTCCGCTGGCGCTGGCGACTGGACCACCGCGGGCCTTATCAATGACCTACTGCTCGATGGCCACGTCGCACTCGAGCGGATCGAATCAGCGCTTATTGCCGGCCAAGAACTCGCGGCACGATCGCTTAGCTGGGAAGGCGTTCATCCCGAAGCAATGAGGCGGTTCGACATCGCTTTTGAACCCTTCGGCTGCCCTCGTGTGACGAGGTCGCGTTAGAAGTGCCTGCTCCGCAGACTGACTCCATCGCCCGCTCGCTTGCTAGACAACTTGCACATCGAACTCCGGTCCCCTCACGATCACCCGACGACACTACGGGAGCAAATGATTGGACCCGAATTATGAGTTGGGGTGTGCCATACGGAACCAGACAGCAACTTCCCGCTATCACAGTCGGTCAGCACCAGCATTGGCCGCTCGGTGTCGGCTCCGTGCACTAGCAAGTGCAATCATGCTGAGCAGCTCGGACCGCGCTAGCCGTCTCGAACCCCTCGTTCTAGCAGCGTCCCACCGGATACGGCCAGAATCGCGGGACTCGGCCTACAAGGAGATCACGTTCTCCTGCTCGAACAACAGAAATAGCAGTTTGACCTGGGGCTAAGCCGAAGACCGTGCTCATCAGGGATGATCGCACACATTGCCAGGGTCAGGGCAACCGACAAAGGGCCCGCTGGGCGGTGACAACCAGCACGATCAGGCGGAGGCTGCCAGCGTGAAAAGTTTCGCTGCAGTCCAGAGCACGGCGCTCTAAGGGTCGGATCAATACTGTCCAACGAAAAAGTCCCGGAAACCAGATGGTTTCCGGGACTTCATGGTCGGGCTGACAGGATTTGAACCTGCGACCCCTTGACCCCCAGTCAAGTGCGCTACCAAGCTGCGCCACAGCCCGATGCCATCTCCGCGAGCGGAGAAGACAACTCGAACAGTCTAGCGGATTCCGAGAGCGCTCCGTGACACGGCTCTAGCGAGCACAGCCCGGCTCAGACATGCCGCACTCGTCGGGCGGGAGGTCTCCCCTGCCCACCCCCGCACGGGGCACGCTACCGTGACTCGTCCGCGCCCGCGTGACAGGACGAACCGACCGACCCGGTCACCCGACGAAGGACCACCATGCGCTACAGCCACTACTGGAAAGAGGTCCGCGTCGCGGCCCTCACCGCCCTGCCCGTCGCGATCGTCTCCGGCTTCGTGCAGGTCAGCCGCAACACCCCGATCGACGACGCCATCATCGGCGGCGCCATCACCTTCGTCGCGTTGTCACTGCTCATCCCCGTCGTGCGCCACTGGCTGCACCCCGAGTCCCGCGGCTGACCACCGCGACACGACGAGGCATCTCCAGGACGCATCCCACGATGTGCCGAGAGAACCGGGCAGGTGCCCGGACAGGCGCTACTCAGCCTTGCGATCCGCGACGAGCTGATCGCGCACCTTGCGCCGCAGCACCTTACCGATGAGCGACGTCGGCAGCTCGTCGAGCTGCACGACCCGCTTCGGCACCTTGTACGCCGTGAGGCGGGTCCGGCAGTAGTCGCGCAGCGAGCCGGCGTCGAACACCGTCCCGGCACGCATGACGACCGCGGCCGTCACGTCCTCGCCACCGGAGTCGCGCGGCAGGCCGACCACAGCGGCCGACTCGACGTCCGGGTGCGACAGGAGCGTCTCCTCGACCTCGGACGGGCTCACGTTGAACCCACCGGTGATGATGAGCTCCTTCACGCGGTCGATGACCGTCACGAAGCCGTCCGCCGACACCGTCACGATGTCACCGGTCCGCAACCAGCCGCCCTCGAGCAACGCCTCGCGCGACTCGTCCGGACGACCCCAGTACCCCTGGAAGACCTGCGGGCCACGGAGCAGCAGCTCGCCCGACTCCCCCGCCGCACGATCGACCGTCGGGTTCTCGGGGTCGACGACACGGATCTCGGTGCTCGGGAACGGCACACCCACGGTGCCCGGCCGACGCGACGGACCGATCGGGTTGCCGAGCGCCACCGGCGACGACTCCGTCATCCCGTAGCCCTCGACGAGCAGACCGCCGGTCGCCTCCTCCCACCGCGTCACCGTCGACACCGGGAGGCTCATCGCCCCGGAGATCGCGAAGCGGACACTCGTCAGGTCGACGCCCTTGCGGCTCGAAGCACGCGACAGCGCGTCGTAGATGGGTGGCACCGCCGGCAGGAACGTCGGCGGGGACTTCTTCGCCGCCGTGAGCACCAGCTCCAGGTCGAACTTCGGGAACAGCACGAGCCGCGCCCCGATGCTCATGGCGAACGTCAGGCACAGCGTCATGCCATAGGCGTGGAACAGCGGCAGCACCCCGTAGAAGACCTCGCCGCCCTCGCTCAGGCCAGGCACCCAGGCGCGTCCCTGCTCGGCGTTCGCCCGCAGGTTGCGATGCGTCAGGATGGCACCCTTCGGTGCCCCGGTCGTCCCGCTCGTGTACTGCAGGAGCGCGGTGTCGTCGAGCGTCGGACGCACGACCCGCTTCGACAGCTTCCGTCCGCCGATCAGGCGTTCCCACGGGAGCACGTGCTTGGCCGACGGGGTCGCGGTCATCGCCGCACGCGACTCGCGCGCACGCTTCACCGGTAGCCGGAGCGCCAGACGCTTCGACAACGGCAGCGCCTGGGTGATGTCGACGGACACGATCCGGCCGCGCATCACGTCGGCCGGAAGGTCGGCGACGAGGTCGTAGACCTTGTCCCACACGATCGCGACGTGCGCGCCGTGGTCCTCGAACTGATGCCGCAGCTCGCGAGCCGTGTAGAGCGGGTTGTGCTCGATGACCGTCGCACCGAGCCGGAGCGCCGCGTAGAACGCGACGACGTGCTGCGGGCAGTTCGGCAGCACGAGCGCCACGCGGTCGCCCGGCTTCACGCCGAGCTTGCGGAGCCCCTCGGCCGCTCGCGCGACCTGTTCGCCCAGCTCGCTGTAGCTCGTCTCGGCACCGAAGAACTCCAGGGCGATGCGATCACCGAAGCGCTTCACCGAGGTGTCGAGCAGGTCGACGAGCGTCTCGGTGACCTCGTCGATGTCGGCGGGCACGCCACTGGCGTAGGACGACAGCCACGGCCGCTCGGCCAGGCGCTGGCGCTGGGCCTCGCCGGCCTCGGTCGGCTCCGACGACTGCTCGCCCTCGCGCTGCTCGGCTGTGTTTCCTCGATGGTCCACGACGATCCTCCAGATGACACCGTGCGCACCGCACGCATGCCTCCACCCTAGGCGGGCGCGTATGCCCGACCGGGGATGCGACGGGACCGCTTGACAAGCTCCAAAGCGACACCGGTGAATCGCGCGAACAACCGTGGAGCAACGCCAGAAGCCGGCCACCCCAGGGCGACCGGCTCCCGATGATCCAGCGACTCAGACGGCGTCGGGTGACGCGGGCGTCTTCGGCTGACGCTTCGCGGCCGCAGCGGCGTTGTCGGACATCGCCTGCTGGAGGTTCTCCCCCAGCGCGCCACCGGCGACCCCGCCCAGGAGGGCGGACAGGTCGAGCCCGGTGATGTCCTTGACGACCTTCGGAACCTCGCTGACCACCTGACCGACCGTCTTCGTGACGGCGGACGCGCCCTCAGTCGAGATGACCGTGAGGTTCGAGATGTTGCCGAGCGGCTCCGAGACGGCGCGCGTGATCTCGGGCAGACGGGCGATGATCTCGGAGGCCAGACCGGCCTCACCGTACTTCTTCAGTGCCTCCGCCTTCGCGTCGATCGCCTCGGCCTCCGCCAGACCCTCCGCGGCCACAGCCGACGCCTTCGCGTCACCCTGGGCGCGGATACCCTCGGCCAACGCGATCTGCTTGTCGCGCTCAGCGGTACCGGCGAGACGCACGGACTCCGCAGCCGCCTGGGCGTCCTGCACCGCCGCGACCTTGTTCGCCTCGGCGATGGTCTTGCGCTTGAACGCGTCGGCTTCCGTCGCGGCGTTGGCTGCATCACGAGCCGCCTGCGCGCGCTGGACCGTCGCGTACGCGTCGGCTTCGGCCGGCTTGCGCACCTCGATGTCGAGGCGCTCCTGCTCCACCTTCGCCTTCTCGGCGAGGGCTTCGCGCTCCTGCTCCGCGACCAGGCGGTCCTGCTGCGCCGTGGCGAGCTGGCCGGAGGCCTCGGCCTCGGCGTTCGCGCGGTCGGTCTCCGCCTTGATCGTCGCCTGCTTGAGGCTCAGGGCCTTCTGCCGCTCCGCGACCTGCTCCGCCGCTTCGATCCGCGCGAACTCGGACGCACGAGCGGTCTCGGCTTCCTTGATCTCCGCGTTCTGCCGCGCGAGCGCGTTCTCCGCTCGACCGAGGTCGGCGAGGTAGTTGGTGCCCGGCGTCGAGATGTCGGAGATGTTCAGCAGGTCGACCTGGAGGCCTTGCTCGGCGAGATCCGTCTTGGTCGCCTCGACCACCGCTTCGGACAGGGCGTTGCGGTTGGAGATGATCTCCTTGATCGGCATGTTTCCGATGATGGAACGCAGCGAGCCTTCGAGGGACTGCTGGATGATCTGCGTCAGCGACCCCTGCTGCGAGAGGAAGCGCTGCGCAGCACGGCGCACACCCTCCGGCGTGCCGGAGACCTTGAAGTTCACGCTCGCCTGGATGGCGACCTTGATGAAGTTGGTGTCGACGCCCTCCACGACGATGCCGATCTGGCGCTGCTCGAGCGAGATCGGGAAGCCCTGCTGCAGGATCGGCCAGATGAACACCCGCCCACCGATGACGACTCGCTGACCGCCATCGGGCTCGCCCGTCTTGGCGCCGGCCCCCCGACCGACGATGACGAGCGCCTGGTTCGGCGGTACGCGCTTGATCCGTCCGGCGACGAACGCGACGATCGCGAGCGCCACCACGACGAGTGCGATCACGGCGATCACTGTGATGTTGGTGGTGATGAAGTCCATAGGGCAGATGCCTTCCCCTCGAGGGCGTGCTGGTGGATGGATGGAATCAGGGCTGCATGTCGGCAGCGGCTCCGCTCGATGCGGGTTCGACCTTCACGCGGGAGCCCTGGAGCTCGACCACGCGGATCCGGCTGCCCGTTTCGATCCGCGTGTCGGAGAAGGCGAGGCGCGTCTCGATCTCGTGCGGACCGTCGAGGCTGACTTCGCCGAAGGAAGCCGAGATGGTCGACCGGGCGACGCCGTAGAGGCCGAGCGGTGAACTCGGCGCGCCGTCCTCCGAGCGCTTGAAACTCCGGATCATCAGCTGCACGCCGACGAGCACGAGGACACCGATGACGGCCGAGATGACATACGCGGACCAGGGAGGTAGCCCGTTCGCGAGCACGATCGCGCCGACCGCACCGAAGACGGTGAACGCGCTCCCGAGCGCGGTGGCCGAGACGGCCCCGTCCAGGAAGTCGAAGATCTCACCGAAGACCAGGGAGATGAGGACGATCACGAGACCGACAGCGCCGACGATGATGAACAGGGTCATGGCACCAACCCTACTGAACGCCCAGGCGACGTGCAGGAAAGCGGTCTCCCGTGATGGCGGCGACGGGCTGCGGGCTCCTGTGGAGCGACTGCCGCTGCCCTCAGACCGTTGCGTCGAGCAGGTCCGTCAGCCAGCCGGCACCGCGCGTCGTCGCGCCCAGACCCTCGACGCGTTCCCGCAGCTCACGGTCCGAGGTGACCACGACGACCGCGCCGTCGAGCCCACGGACGACGTCCACGATCGCGTCGTCGCCACTCCCCGCCGCGTCGACGACCGAGACGCCCGCTCGCAGCTCATGCCCGGGCTCTCGCACGTCATCATCGGTGTGGGCACCGCGGGCCTGTCCTTCGACGACGGCGACGCAGGCCGGCCACCAGCGGTTGAAGTCGAGGTCGAGCGCCTGGGCGTCGAGGCCCTCGTGTGCGAGACGGCCGAGTCGCGCGACGAACCGCTGCGCGGCTCCGGCACGATCCTTCCACCACCCGTCCGGTCGCGAGCCGACGACATTCGCGACGTCGACGACGACCGTGACGCGGCGCTCGAGCTGCGACCGCAGGCCCGGCCACGAATCGGCGAAGCCGGGGTGCAACGGCAACGTCTCGACCTCGGCGAGCGGCACCCAGGCGAGGGCGATGCTCTCCGGGTCGGAGACCACGGGTTCGAACGGCTCGACCGCCTCGACGATCACCGTCGTGTACGACCAGAACCCGAGATCGAGCACGGAGTCGAACCGCAGCTCGATCGACTCGGCGGGGACTCCCGCCTCCTCGTGCGACTCGCGGACCGCGCCGTCCACAGCGCTTTCGAACTGGTGACGCGCGCCTCCCGGGATGCCCCAGGTGCCGCCGAAGTGGCTCCAACCGGCCCGGTGCTGCAACAGCACGCCACGCGCTCGATCGTGCACGAGGAGTCCGGCTGCACCGAAACGACCCCAGTACTTCCGGCCGTCCCCGGATTCGACCCAGGCATCCCCGGCGTCCCGGACGGGGCCGCCGGGAGGATGCGCATCAGTCATTGGACCAGCCTGGCACGAAACGCTGTGCGCCACCCCCTTGCCCAGGGTCATCTCCACCGCACGTGCGGAATATGTTATATATTGAACTCCAGTATTGCATCGGCCGCGCTCGCGCCCGCCGCATCGAACCCACGCGAAGGACCCTCATGGATGCACGTCAACGCCGGACGCGGGCACGGCTCGCGCGCACGATCCTGCAACTCGCCGCAGAACGTCCCACCTCCGAGATCTCCGTCTCGGAGATCGCCGCTCGCGCCGGCATCAACCGATCGACCTTCTACCAGCACGCGGCGGCGCCGTGCGAGCTGCTCGAATCGGTCCTCGCCGAGGAGCTCACGGAACTGAGCATGACCCATCTGGCGACCGTCTCCGCGGACGACGCCCCGGCGGCGATCACCCGGGCCACGGTCGCCGCGCTCCGCCACATCGACGAGCGCGCCGACATCTACCGCATCGGTCTCGGCGACGACCTCATCGGCGCGAGTCTGCAGCCGATGCTCAACCGGGTATTCACATCCACCGTGCTCGACATCTTCGAGCGCGGGGCGATCACCCTCCCCCACGCCGAATGCCTGAGCGAGGAGCAGCACGAGCTGTTCATGCGATCAGCGGCGCACTTCGTCGCCGCGGGCTCCGTCGCGAGCTTCCGTGTCTGGCTCGACACCCCAGCACCACGCGACGTCGAGTCGTTCCTCGAGGTCATCCGCGAACTGCTCCCGAGCTGGTGGCCGTTCGAGACCGAACACGGGCCCGCCCTGGCGCCCGCGGACGAATCCGCCCTCGCTCGCTCCTGATCACACCTCGACCAGTACGACGAAGGCCCGGGACCACTCCATGGAGTGGTCTCGGGCCTTCGTCGTCGCCGTCCGAGGGACGGACGCCGCGGGTCAGCGCTGACGCTTCTCGCGGACGCGCATGTTGACGTTGATCGGCGTGCCCTCGAAGCCCCAGATCTCGCGCAGGCGACGGATCACGTAGCGACGGTAACCGGGGTCGAGGAAGCCGGTCGTGAAGAGCACGAAGGTCGGCGGACGGCTCGCGGCCTGCGTGCCGAACAGGATGCGGGGCTGCTTGCCACCGCGCAGCGGGTGCGGGTGCGCCGCCGTGAGCTCGGCGAGGAAGGCGTTGAACTTGCCCGTGGGGATACGCATGTCCCACGACTCGAGTGCGACCTCGAGGGCCGGGACGAGACGCTCGAGGTGGCGGCCCGTCCGCGCGGAGATGTTGACGCGCGGCGCCCACGACACGTGCGAGAGGTCCTGTTCGATCTCGCGCTCCAGGTACTTCCGGCGTTCGTCGTCGAGCTGGTCCCACTTGTTGAAGGCGAGCACGAGGGCGCGACCGCTCTCGAGGACGAGGTCGATGATCCGCACGTCCTGCTCGCTGATCACCTCGGTGACGTCGATGAGGACGACGGCCACCTCGGCCTTCTCGAGCGCCGTGCTCGTGCGGAGCGACGCGTAGAAGTCGGCACCCTGCGACAGGTGCACGCGACGACGGATACCCGCGGTGTCGACGAAGCGCCAGATCTTGCCGCCGAGCTCGATCTGCTCGTCGACCGGGTCGCGGGTGGTCCCGGCGAGATCGTTGACGACGACGCGCTCCTCGCCTGCGGTCTTGTTGAGCAGGCTGGACTTGCCGACGTTCGGGCGTCCGAGGATCGCGACGCGGCGGGGGCCGCCGAACTCGTCCTTCGCGACGGCCGAGACCTGCGGGAGGACCTTGAGGATCTTGTCGAGGAGGTCGGCGACACCACGGCCGTGGATCGCGGAGACCGGGTGGGGCTCGCCGAGGCCGAGGTTCCAGAGCGCCGCGGCCTCCGGCTCCTGACGGGCGTCGTCGACCTTGTTGGCGACGAGGAAGACGGGGCGTCCGGTCTTGCGGAGCAGCTTGACGACCTGCTCGTCGGTCGCCGTGGCACCGACCATGGCGTCGACCACGAAGATCACGACGTCGGAGAGGTCGATGGCGATCTCGGCCTGGGCCGCGACAGACGCGTCGATCCCCTTGGCGTCGGGCTCCCACCCACCGGTGTCGACGACCGTGAAGCGACGGTCGTTCCACTCGGCCTTGTAGTTGACGCGGTCGCGGGTGACACCGGGGGTGTCCTCCACGACGGCCTCACGACGACCGAGGATGCGGTTCACCAGCGCGGACTTGCCCACGTTCGGGCGACCGACGATCGCCACGACGGGCAGCGCCGGTAGGAAGCGGATCTCGTCCGGGTCCTCCGTCGCGCCGTCGAGGATGTCGAGGTCGTCGCCCTCGAGGTCGTAGTCGGCCAGGCCGGAGCGGAGGGACGCGGCCCGCTGGGTCGCGAGCTCCTCGTCCATGTCCTGGAGGCGGTCCGCGAGGTCGTCGGGGCCTCCGTCGAACTGCTCGTCATCGTGAGCCATGGGAGTTCCTTGCTGTGAGGGATTCGGTGACGCGGACGACCGCGTCGACCGTCTCGTCGAAGTCGATGTGCGTGGAGTCGACCGTGGTCACTCCGTCCGCCGCGTTCATGAAGTCGACGACCCTGGAGTCCGCCCGATCACGCCGCTGCAGTTGTTCCGCGACGTCGCCGGCAGGGTGGCTCTCGAATTCCGCTGAACGCCTGGCCATTCTAGCCGCTTCGGATGCCGTGAGCAGGATCCGAGCCTGAGCATCCGGTGCGACCACCGTGGTGATGTCGCGTCCCTCGACGACGATGCCCGGGCGGTCGACGTCGGCGATGAGCGATCGGAAGGTCTCGTTGATCCACGCACGCACCTCCGGGACACGGGCCACGGCGGACACGACGGCCGTCACGCGAGGGCCGCGGATCTCGTCCGTGACGTCGCGACCCCCGAGCGTGAACGCGGTCACGTCCGGGTCGAGGGAGACGGTGAAGGCACCACCGAACGCGTCGAGCGAGCCGATCACCGCCGCCGAGTCCTCGGGGTCGACGTCCGCACCGAGCGTGTGGAGCGCGAGCGCGCGGTACCAGGCGCCCGTGTCGAGGTAGCGGTAGCCGAGTCGGCGAGCGACGGCCTTGCTCACGCTGGACTTGCCGCTGCCGGCCGGTCCGTCGATCGCGACCACGACGGGTGCGTCCGGCGTCGTCGACGCGTCGGTGCTGGTGGGGTGCTGTTCGGTCATGTCTCTTCCTATACTTCCGCGATGCGCCAACCGCGCGACTCGAGGTCGTCGACGGTGCGCTGCTTCACCTCGGGGAGGACCTGGACCTCCGCGAGACCGATGTTCGCGCCGGGCGAGTGCTCCAGACGCAGGTCTTCGATGTTGACGCCGATCTCGCCGAGCTCCGTGAACAGGGCGCCCAGCTGGCCAGGGCGGTCGTCGAGGAGGACGACGATGCTGGCGAACCGGCGGTTCTGGCCGTGCTTGCCGGGGAGCCGTGCGACGCCGGTGTTGCCGGCGGCGATCGTGTCCGCGATCGTGCGGCGAGCGCCGGGCACCTCCGGGTCCCGGAGTGCCGAGATGACCGACGCGAGGTCGGTGGACAGCTGCTCCAGCACCGGGAGGACCTCGGCGTGGTTGGCGCTGAGGATCTGGACCCAGAGCTCGGGAGCGCTCGAGGCGATGCGGACGGTGTCGCGCAGGCCCTGGCCGGCGAGCTGGATGGCGCCCTCCTCGGCGTCCTGCAGCTGGGCGGCCAGGAGGCTCGCGACGAGTTGCGGCGTGTGCGAGACGAGCGCGACGAAGCGGTCGTGTTCGTCCGGCGTCATCTCCATCGGGATGGTGCCGAGGTCGAGCGCGAGGCCCTCCACCTGCGACAGTGCCCAGGCGGGTGTCTCGGCGTCGCGGCAGATCACCCACGGGCGGCCGAGGAAGAGGTCGGCTCTCGCGGAGATCGCTCCCCCGCGCTCGCGGCCGGCGAGCGGGTGGGAACCGATGTACCGGGTGAGGTCGACGCCGCGCTCGAGCAGTGCCCGGTACGGTTCGAGCTTCACGCTCGCGACGTCGGTCACGACGGCGCGCGGGAACGCGGCGAGTTCGGCCTCGATGACGCGCGCGGTGACGTCCGGTGGGACGCAGATGACGACGACGGACGGGTCGTCGGCGGGTTCCGCCGCACGACCCGCGCCGTAGTCGATGGCGAGGCGCAACTGGCTAGGCGACGCGTCGTCGAGGATGATGTCGACGCCCTTGGCGCGCAGCGCGAGTCCGATGCTCGCGCCGAGGAGGCCGGCTCCGACGATGCGGACCGACCCCTGCACGCGCGCGGGCGCGGAACTCAGGTCGCTCATGCCGTCGGCTCCGACGCCTCCGCTGCCGTGCCGTCGGCCGCGCGGGCTTCAGGACCGTGAGCGCGGGCGATGGTCAGGATGGCGCCGAGTTCATCCTTGCTCAGCTCGCGCAGCTGTCCGGATCCGAGGGTCCCGAGGTGCAGGGGGCCGAACTGACGACGCACGAGGTCGACGACCGGGTGGCCGACCGCGTCGAGCATGCGACGGACGATGCGGTTCCGCCCGGAGTGCAGCGTGAGCTCCACGAGGCTGAACCCGTCCTCGGTGCCGAGCAGGCGGGCCTTGTCGGCGGAGATCGGTCCGTCCTCGAGCTCGATGCCCGCGGTCAGCTTCGCGAGGACCTGCGCGGTCACCTTGCCGGTGACCTTCGCGATGTACGTCTTCTGCACACCGAACGACGGGTGCGCGAGCACGTGCGCGAGGTCGCCGTCGTTGGTGAGGATGAGCAGACCGCTCGTCTCGGCGTCGAGGCGGCCCACGTTGAAGAGCCGTTCCTCGTACTGCTCGGTGAAGCGGCGCAGGTCGGGGCGACCGCGGTCGTCCTTCAACGAGCTGTAGATGCCCACCGGCTTGTTGAGCATGAGGTAGCGCTTCGAGGCGTCGAGCTGGATGGCGCTGCCGTCGACCGACACGAGGTCGTGCTCCGGATCGATCCGCGAGCCGAGCTCGGTGACGACGACGCCGTTCACCTCCACACGGCCGTCCTCGATGAGTTGCTCAGACACGCGCCTCGAGGCGACGCCGGCGTTCGCCAGCACCTTCTGCAAGCGGATGCCCTCTGATTCAGTGCTGGTCACTGTCGAATCCTTCCCGGCCATCGTCGAGCAACGGCGAGATCCGCGGCAGCTCCTCGATGGCGTTGATACCAAGTTGGGTGAGCAGGAGATCGGTGGTGCCGTAGTTGATGGCACCCGTCTCACTGTCGGTGAACATCTCCGTGATGAGTCCGCGTCCGAGGAGGGTGCGGACGACGGAGTCGACGTTGACGGCGCGGATCGAGGCGATCGCGCCGCGGCTGATCGGCTGCTTGTAGGCGATCACGGCCAGGGTCTCGAGCGCCGCCTGCGACAGCTTCGTCGGGTTCTGGGTCACGACGTAGTCGGTGACGAGCGCGTCGTAGTCGGCTCGGACGTAGATCCGCCAGCCGCCGCCGACCTCGCGGAGTTCGAACCCGCGTCGGACGCCACCGCGTTCGCCGTCGTAGTCGACGACGAGTTCGGCGATGGCCCGTCGGACGGCGCCGACCGGAACGTGCACGGCGGCGGCCAGGTTCACGAGGCTCTGCGGTTCGTCGGCGACCATGAGGATCGCCTCGAGCGCACGCGGGACGTCCGGTGCGGGCACCGGCGCGGGCTCGGCCGGCAGGCCCTGAGCGGCGTCCGTCGGCCGCTCGATCGACTCGGGCGTCGCGTCAGGCATCGTAATCGGCTCCCAGGTTGGCGAGGCTGTCGTCGTTCCAGGTCTCGGCCGTCCAGCGCAGCGTGAGCTCGCCGAGCGGTTCGATCTGCTCGAAGGACAGCGCCGCGTGTCGGTACAGTTCGAGCACAGCGATGAAGCGCGCGATGACCACACCCTTCAACTCCGCGCCGGCGATGAGCTCGCGGAAGGTGTGGGACCCGCCGCGGCGCAGGATGGCGACGACGTGCGCCGCCTGCTCCCGGATGCTCACGAGCGGTGCGTGCAGGTGGTCGAGACCGACGGTCGGCACCTCGCGCGGCGTGAACGCGAGCGTCGCGAGGGCGCCGAAGTCCTGCGCGGTCAGCGTCCAGACGAGTTCCGGGGTCTGCTGACGGTACTGCTCCTCCAGCCGGACCGCCCGGAAGTGGCGCGCCGCCTCCAGGTCGAGGCGCTCCGCGAACCACGCCGACGCCTGCTTGAACGCGCGGTACTGCAGCAGGCGCGCGAACAGCAGGTCACGCGCCTCCAGCAGGGCGACGTCCTCCGCGTCGACGAGCTCACCCTGCGGCAGCAGCCCCGCGATCTTGAGGTCGAGCAGGGTGGCCGCAACGACGAGGAACTCGCTCGCCTGGTCGAGTTCGTCGTCGGCCTCGAGCGTGCGCAGGTAGGCGATGAACTCGTCGGTCACGCGGCTGAGCGAGACCTCGGTGATGTCGAGTTCGTGCTTGCCGATGAGGGTCAGCAGGAGGTCGAAGGGCCCTTCGAAGCCCTCGAACGACACCCGGAACGACGGTGCCGGTGTTGGGTCGACGGTCGTCGCCTCAGCGGAGCGCGAGCCGGTGTCGCCGGCCGGAGGGAGGACGGCCACGGGCGTCCGCGCGGGATCAGGCGATCGCGCCACGGGAGATGAGCTCTCTCGCGAGCTGACGGTAGGCCTTCGCGGCGGCGTGCTCCGGTGCGAACTCGGTGATCGGGGTTCCGGCGACGCTCGCGTCGGGGAACTTCACGGTCCGTCCGATGACCGTCTCGAGGACCTTCTCGCCGAACGCGTCGACGACGCGCTCGAGGACCTCACGCGAGTGCAGGGTCCGGGAGTCGTACATGGTGGCGAGGATGCCGTCGAGCTCGATCGCCGGGTTGAGGCGGTCGCGCACCTTGTCGATGGTCTCGATGAGCAGCGCGACACCGCGGAGCGCGAAGAACTCGCACTCGAGCGGGATGAGGACCCCGTGGCTGGCGGTGAGGGCGTTGACCGTGAGCAGGCCGAGCGAGGGCTGGCAGTCGATCAGGATGACGTCGTAGTCGTCGGACACCTTGCGGAGCACCCGGGCCAGGATCGTCTCGCGCGCGACCTCGTTGACGAGGTGGACCTCGGCGGCCGAGAGGTCGATGTTGGCCGGGAGCACGTCGAGACCCTCGATGGCGGTGTGCTGGATGACCTCGGCCGGGTCCTTCACGGTGCCGAGCAGCAGGTCGTAGACGGTGTTGGAGTCGTGGGTGGAGATGCCGAGACCGGCGGACAGCGCACCCTGCGGGTCGAAGTCGACGACGAGCACCCGGCGGCCGTATTCGGCCAGCGCGGCGGACAGACTGATGGTGGTCGTCGTCTTGCCGACGCCACCCTTCTGGTTGCAGAGCGAGATGATGCGTGCCGGACCGTGCTGCGCCAGTGTGGGCGGCACGGCGAACTCACGACGCGGGCGGCCGGTCGGGCCGTTCGGGTTCAGTTCGGCGGCGGTCTTGCGCGCAGAATCCTGCACTGCGCTCGTGTGCTTCGTACCGGCCACCGGTGTTGCCTCGCTCCCGCTTGCTGTCGTTCGAGTGACGAGTCTACCGGGCCACGGGTCAGGCCTGCGGTGCCGCTCCGCCCGTGGTCCATCTGGCCCGGGGATGGGACTGCGTGTACACGTCGCGGAGGTTGTCGACCGTCACCAGCGTGTACAGCTGCGTCGTCGCCACCGAGGAGTGACCGAGGAGTTCCTGCACGACGCGGACGTCGGCTCCGCCCTGCAGGAGGTGCGTCGCGAAGGAGTGTCGGAGGGTGTGCGGCGAGACGTGCGACTCGAGTCCTGCGCGCTCGGCGGCGCGTTGGAGGACGAGCCACGCGCTCTGCCGGGACAGCCGCGCACCGCGCTGCCCGAGGAAGAGCGCCGGCGTGGACCGGCCGAGGCCGGAGAAGACCGGCCGGACGCGCACCAGGTAGCGGTCGACGGCGTCACGGGCGAAGCTGCCGAGCGGCACGATCCGCTGCTTGCCGCCCTTGCCGAGGAGCCGCACGATGTCGGTGTCGATGACGTCGTCGACATTCAGGCCGACGGCCTCGGAGACGCGGGCTCCTGTCGCGTAGAGCAGTTCGAGGAGCGCCTTGTCGCGGACGGCGAGCAGGTCGTCGCCGTCGGTCGTCTCGAGCAGTGCACGGACCTGGTCGATCGTGATCGCCTTCGGGAGCCGCCCCGGGAGCTTCGGCGGGCGTACCTCGCGCGCGACGTCGACCTCGACGAGCTGTTCGTCGAGCAGGAACCGGTGGAGACCGCGGATGGACGACAGCACCCTGGCGAGCGAGGACGCGCGCACCGGCTGACCCTCCGGTGTCCGGAGCGACGCCGTGTACTCCGACACGTGCGCAGCGGTGACGGCCGGTGCCTCGACGACACCGTGCGCGCCGAGCCAGGCGAGGTAGCCCTCGAGATCCCGCCGGTAGGCGGCCTGCGTGTTGGCCGACAGGCCGCGCTCGATCGCGATGTGCCGCAGGTAGTCGGCGACCGCGCGATCGAGCGCCACGCCTCAGGCTCCGCCCGGCCCGATCGTGGAGTCGCCGCTGTCACGCAGCGTCGACCACCCGCGATCGCGAGCCGCGGCGGCCGTGAGGACGCCGAGCATCAGGATCGAGTTGTGGAGCCGGCCGTCGAGCACCGCGGCCACGGCGTCATCGAGGGGCACCCACTCCACGAGGATGTCCGCCTCCTCCTCGGCACGGGCGAAGGCCTCGGCGGTCGCGGTGAGGTCACGCGCGAGGTAGATGCGGATCGACTCGTTGCTGCCACCGGGCGTCGTGTAGAACTCCGTCAGCAGCTGGAGCGAACCGGCGACGAGGTCGGCCTCCTCCTCCAGCTCGCGCCCCGCGGCCACGGCCGGGTCCTCCCCCGCGATGTCGAGCAGACCGGCCGGCAGCTCCCAATCGCGCTCACCGATCGGGTGGCGGTACTGCTGGATGAGCAGGACGCGCTCATCGGCGTCGAGCGCCAGCACCGCGACCGCCCCGGTGTGGTCGACGAACTCGCGCACGACCTCGCCGTCGCCGTAGCGGAACGTCTCCCGACGGATGTCCCAGACCTTGCCCGCGAACGCGCACTCGGAGGACACCACCTCGACGGGGTGCGGCTCGTCGCGCAACGACGCGGCGTCGCCGATCGACTCAACCATTGGCGACGTCGAACAGGCGGCTCGCCTGCTGGCGCTCGAGCGAAGCACCGACGAGACCGGCGAACAGCGGGTGCGCGTGGTTCGGGCGCGACCGCAGCTCGGGGTGCGCCTGCGTCGCGACGTAGAACGGGTGCACCTCGCGCGGCAGCTCGACGTACTCGACGAGCGTGCCGTCGGGCGACAGACCCGAGAACTGGAGGCCGGCGTCCGCGATCTGCTGGCGGTAGCCGTTGTTCACCTCGTAGCGGTGACGGTGACGCTCGGACACCTCGTCCGCACCGTACAGCTCGGCGACGATCGAGCCCTCGTCGAGCTTCGCCGCATACAGACCGAGGCGCATCGTGCCGCCGAGGTCGCCGCCCGCGATGATCTCGACCTGCTCGGCCATCGTCGCGATGACGGGGAACTGCGTGTCGGGGTCGAACTCGGAGGAGCTGGCGCCCTCGAGCCCGACGACGTTCCTGGCGTACTCGATGACCATGCACTGCAGGCCGAGGCACAGGCCGAGCACCGGGATGCCGTTCTCGCGGGCGAACTTCAGGGCGCCGAGCTTGCCCTCGATGCCGCGGATGCCGAAGCCACCGGGGACGCAGATGCCGTCGACGTCGGCGAGCGCCTTGATCGCTCCCTCGACGGTCTCGCAGTCGTCGGACGGGATCCAACGGATGCTGACCTTCGTGTCGTGGGCGAAGCCGCCGGCCTTGAGCGCCTCGGTCACCGACAGGTAGGCGTCGGGCAGGTCGATGTACTTGCCGACGAGGCCGATGGTGACGGCGTGCTTCGGGTGGTGGACGGCCTCGAGGAGGTCGGCCCAGCCGCTCCAGTCGACCTCGTTGGTGACGAGACCCAGGCGGTCGGCGATGTACGCGTCGAGGCCCTGGTCGTTCAGCATCGTGGGGATGTCGTAGATGCTCGGGACGTCGACCGCGTTCACGACCGCGTCCTCGTCGACGTCGCACATGAGCGCGATCTTGCGCTTGTTGCTCTCGGTCACCGGACGGTCGCTGCGGAGCACGAGTGCGTCGGGCTGGATGCCGATGGACCGGAGGGCCGCGACCGAGTGCTGCGTCGGCTTCGTCTTCTGCTCACCGGAGGCGCCCATGTACGGCACGAGGGACACGTGGACGAAGAACACGTTGTTCCGGCCGAGCTCGTGGCGGATCTGGCGAGCCGACTCGATGAACGGCTGCGACTCGATGTCGCCGACCGTGCCGCCGATCTCGGTGATGATCACGTCGGGCTGGGGCGTCTCGGACGCCTGGAGGCGCATGCGGCGCTTGATCTCGTCCGTGATGTGCGGGATCACCTGCACGGTGTCGCCGAGGTACTCGCCACGGCGCTCCTTGGCGATGACGGTGGAGTAGATCTGACCGGTCGTCACGTTCGCGGCCTGGCTCAGCTCGATGTCGAGGAACCGCTCGTAGTGGCCGATGTCGAGGTCGGTCTCGGCGCCGTCGTCGGTCACGAAGACCTCGCCGTGCTGGAACGGGTTCATCGTGCCCGGGTCGACGTTGAGGTAGGGGTCGAGCTTCTGCATGACCACCCGGAGCCCGCGCGCCGTCAGCAGGTTGCCGAGGCTGGCTGCGGTGAGCCCCTTGCCCAACGAAGAAACGACACCACCAGTCACGAAGATGTGCTTGGTCGTGCCGTTGGAGCCCGAGACGATGCCGTCGATCGGAGAGTTCAGGTTGCCCGCTTCAGAAGTATTCACCACGGGCTTTTATCCTACCATCCAGTTCGGGTTCATGTGTCGCTTCCTTCGCGGTCGCGTCGTCAGGAGGCTGCGAGGGCGAGCAGTTCGCGGGCGTGGGCGAGGCCGCTGTCGGACTCCGCGAGCCCGGAGAGCAGCCGAGCCATCTCCGCCTCACGCTCGGCGCCGACGAGCTGGCGCACGCTCGACGCGGTCACCGAACCGTCTCCGCCCTTGACCACGCTCAGGTGGTTGTTGGCGAAGGCCGCGACCTGCGCGAGGTGGGTGACGACGATCACCTGCGAGCGTTCGGCGAGGGCCGCGAGGCGACGCCCGATCTCGATCGCCGCGGCTCCGCCGACGCCGGCGTCGACCTCGTCGAACACGAAGGTGGGCACGGGGTCCGCACCGGCGATGACGACCTCGAGGGCGAGCATCACGCGGGACAGCTCTCCACCCGAGGCGCCCTTGCCGAGCGGTCGGGGCTCGGCACCGGCGTGCGGCCGGAGGAGGAAGGCGATCACGTCCTTGCCGTGCAGCGTGAGGTCGTCGCGATCGGACACCTCGACGACGAGCTCCGCCTCGGCCATCGCGAGCGAGCGCAGTTCCGCGCTCGCGGCTGCGCCGAGTCGAGCGGCGGCTTCGATCCGGACGGCGCTCAACGTCGCGGCAGCGGCGTCGACCTCCCCGGAGAGTCGTTCGACGTCGCCCTCGAGCTGGGTGATGCGGTCGGAGTCGCCGTCGAGTTCCATCAGGCGTGTGCTGCCCGTCTCGAGCAGGTGCAGGACGTCCTCAGCGGTCGGCCCGTACTTCCTGGCGAGCGTCGCAAGAGTGGCGCGGCGTTCCTGGACGACCTCGAGTTCGCGAGCGCCGTCCTCGTCGAGTCCGGCGAGGTAGCTCGAGAGCTCGGCGGCGATCTCAGCAGCCAGGTAGCTCGCGTTGGCGACACTCGCGGCGATCGCGCCGAGGGCGGGATCGTGCACCGAGGCCCGGTCGAGCTGCCGCCGCGCGCCTTCGAGCAGTCCGACGACGTCGCTCTCCTCGCCGGCCTCGGCCGAGACGAGCTCTCGGGCGCCGGCCGCCGAGAGGCGGAGCTCTTCGAGGTTCGTCAGTCGATCTGCGCGCTCGGCGAGCTCGGCGTCCTCGCCGGGCTGTGGGTCGGCCTGCTCGATCTCGGCGAGCGCGACGCGCAGCTGCTCGGCCTCGAGGAGTCGCGTGTCGCGCTCGTTCGTGAGGGTCTCGAGTTCCGTCCGCAGCTCCAGGAGCTCCGTGTAGCACCGCTGGTAGTCACCGAGAGCACGCTGGAGCGGTTCGCCGGCGAAGCGGTCCAGGGCGTCCCGCTGGGCCGGCGCGGCCCGCAGTCGGATCTGATCGGACTGCCCATGCACGACGACGAGCTGCTCGCCGAGTTCGGAGAGGATCCCGATGGGGGCCGTGCGGCCACCGACGATCGCGCGGCCGCGGCCCTCGGCGGTCACGATCCGACCGAGCAGCAGCTCTGCGGCATCACCCGCGGGATCGAGGTCTCCCCCGGCCTCGCGGACGCGCTCGGCGACCGCGCCGTCGCCCGGCACCAACCAGCGTCCTTGGACACTCGTCTGCTTCTGGCCCGCTCGCACGACGCCGCTGTCCGACCGCTGTCCGAGGAGCAGCCCGAGGGCGGTGACGACCATCGTCTTGCCTGCGCCGGTCTCGCCCGTCACGGCGGTGAAGCCGGGACCGAGCGGGAGTGTCCCGGACGCGATCACGCCGAGGTCGCGGATCTCGATCTCCTCGATCATGCGGTGCCCTCCTGATCGCTGTGGTGTCGGGTGGCCGTGGAGGCCGGGAGGTGGATCGTGCCGGTCATCGGCTCCTCGCGTCCGACGGGGCCACGCCAACCGGTGACCGGTAGCCGGAACTTGTTGACGAGTCGATCGGTGAAGGTGCTCTCGTGGAGGCGTGCGAGGCGGACCGGCACCGAGGAGCGTCTGACGACCACCCGGGCGCCCGGCTGGAGGTCCTTGGCCCGGCGTCCGTCGCACCAGAGCACGCCGAGGCCGTCGGTGCGTTCCAGGACCTCGACGGCGAGGGACGACTCCGGGCCGACCACGAGCGGCTTCGCGAACAGGGCGTGCGCGCTGAGCGGGACAAGGGTGATGGCCTCGACCGACGGCCACACGACCGGGCCGCCCGCGGAGAAGTTGTAGGCGGTGGAGCCGGTCGGCGTCGAGATGACCACCCCGTCGCACCCGAACGAGGAGAGCGGACGCTGATCGACCTCGATCACGACCTCGAGCATGCGTTCCCGGCTCGCCTTCTCGACCGTGGCCTCGTTGAGCGCCCACGTCTCGTAGACGACCTCCGCGCCGACCTTGACCCGGACGGAGAGCGTCATGCGCTCCTCCACGAAGTAGTCGCGACGCACGACGCGTTCGACCGTCTCGGCGAGGTCGTCGCGCTCGCTCTCGGCGAGGAAGCCGATGTGACCGAGGTTCACCCCGAGCAGCGGCGCCGCCGATCCTCGCGTGACCTCGGCCGCTCGCAGGATCGTGCCGTCGCCGCCGAGGACGATCGCCAGTTCGATGTCGCCGAGGGAGACCTCCTCGTCGAGGATGGAGACGACGTCGAGATCCGGGTCGACGGCGATGAGGTCGGCCCGCTCCAGCGCGCTGAGGACCGGGCGGACGCCCGCCTCCAGGAGCAGCCTGGACACGAGCACGGCGGCATCGCGCGAGTCGTCGCGGCCGGTGTGCGCGACGACCAGGATGTTCCTCGCCGCGACCGCAGGATCGGTGGAATGTGCCATCGGGTTACGCTCCAGCCATCGAGGTGATCTGCTGCATCCATTCTGTCGGATTGGTTCCGTGCTCCGCCGATATCCACACCACGTACTCGCGGTTGCCGTGGGTGCCGACGATCGGCGACGGGATGAGCCCGGCCGTCCCGAGCCCGAGGTCCCAGGCCGCCCACAGGACGCCTGCGACGGCGTCGGCACGGAGCGCGGGATCGGTGACGACGCCCTCACGGACGCCACCACGACCGACCTCGAACTGCGGTTTGACGAGCAGGACGAGTTCCGCCGGTGACTCGACGACCGACACGAGTGCCGGGAGCACCTGCGTGAGGGAGATGAACGAGAGGTCGCCGACCACGAGCGACGGACGCTCGTCCAGACCGGTGAGGTCGCTGAGCTGCTCCGGCGTCAGGAAGCGGACGTTGCACCCCTCGACGACCCGCACCCGCTCGTCGTCTCGGAGCTGCGGCACGAGCTGGTCGTGCCCGACGTCGAGGGCGATCACCCGACGCGCCCCACGCTCGAGCAGGACCTGGGTGAATCCACCGGTGGAGGCGCCGGCGTCGAGGACGAGTGCGTCGTCGACGACGACCGGGAAGGCGTCCAGGGCGGCGAGCAACTTGTGGGCGGCGCGACTTACGTAGTGGTCGGCGCCGGCGACGACGACGCGAGCATCCGGGTGGACCCGGTGGGAGGCTTTGACGATCGTGCGGTCGTCGACACTCACGAGGCCGTCGGCGATGAGCTGGGCCGCATGGGTCCTGGAGCGGGCGAGTCCTCGCGCGGCGAGGGCGGCGTCGAGGCGGGCGGGCTGCGCGGCGCCGTTCGGCGAATCGGCTGTGGCCGACGGTTCGGGTGTGTTCTCCATGCGCTACGCCGAGGTCTTCAGCGAGTCGCTCCCCTCGAGCGTCGCCCGCAGTTCGTCGACGAGCTGGCTGTATGCGGCGGCCCGCTCCTCGAGCGGCTGCTCGTCGATGAGGTGGACGCGGGACACGAGGCCGTCGGTCGGGTGCTCCGGTTCGTTCGTCACAGGGCAACCCTACCGGCCGCCGCCGTCGCCGCCCCCGGGAACCGCTGTGGGCGAACACCCGTGGTGAACCGCGCCTCCCGAGGGGTGGGCATCACTCCGCGTACAGGCGCTCCGGGACGTTGAGCCCGTAGATGGCACGGCCGGAGGCCCAGATCGCGGCGCACGCGGCACGCAACAGGTCGATCCGGGACGGGCCGTCGGACTCCACCACGACGTCGTTCCCACGGATCCGCACCGTGGCCGCACCGACCGTCGCCGCCTTGCCGTCGCGCGACATGGTGGTGGCCGGATACGGCTCGTGCAGCTGCCGCAGGTCCTCGAGGATGAAGGTCGGCCGGGAGTGCTGGTCGGCTGCGAGGACATGCTTGGCCCGATCGATGCCGGTCAGGACGAGAGCTGACGCGATCCCGGCGCGGTTCGCGCCGAGGATGTCGGTGTCGAGTCGGTCGCCGATGAAGAGCGGCTTCGATGCGCCGAAACGCACCTTCGCCTCGTCGAAGATCGGTACCTCCGGCTTCCCGGCGACGGTCGCCAGACGGCCGACCGCCGTGTGGACGGCCGACACCAGCGTGCCGTTTCCCGGAGCGATCCCGCGAGCCTGCGGGATGGTCCAGTCCGTGTTGGTCGCGACCCACGGCAGCTCGGAACCGTCGGCGGTCGGCGTCTGCAGTGCGAACGCCGCTTCGGCCAGCTGCGACCAACCGACCTCGGGAGCGAAGCCCTGGATCACCGCAGCCGGCGAGTCCTCAGCGGAGCGGGTGACGACGAAGCCACCCTTCTCGACCTCGTCGACGAGCCCGGCGCCACCGACGACCAGGATCGTGGACCCGGCCGGCACCAGGCCGGCCAGCAGTCGGACCGCGGCCTGAGGGCTCGTGACGACCTCTGCCGGCGCGACACTGAGGCCGAGATCGGTCAGGTGCTGCGCGACGGAGGCGTCCGTCCGGGAGGCGTTGTTCGTGATGTATCCGACGCGAACGTGCTCTGCCGCCAGGTTCAGCGACTCCACCGCGTGCGGGATCGGGTTCGGGCCGGCGTAGACCACGCCGTCCAGATCCGCGAGGACCACGTCGACGCCGTCGAGCGGGGTCACGGGCTTAGGCCTTCTCGTCAGCAGCGGACTCACCGGACGGCTCCTCCCCGGGCTGATCGTCGGATTCGGAGGCGACAGCTGTGGGCGACTCGGGTTCGTCGTCGAACTCGAGGAACTCCTCCACAACCACCATCGTCTCGCCCTCGTCGTCCGCAGCGGACTGCTCGAGCGCTTCGGAGGCGATCATCGCACGGTCGTGCCAGACGGCCGCCTCCTCCTCACGGCCGAGGACCTCGAGGGTCTCGGCGTACGCGTTGAACAGCGCCGGGCTGTAGGAGAACGCACGTTTCGGGTCGAGCTGTGGGATCTGGAGCTCGAGCAGCGCGTCCTCGGTCTGCCCGAGGTCGAGCCGGGCACCCGACATCGCGATCGCGAGCGCAACGCGGACCGGCACGTCGAGGGTCGAGCGATCGACGGACCGTCCGAGTTCCAAGGCACGCTCCGGCCGGCCGACGCCGCGTTCACTGTCGACCATGAGCGGCAACTGGTCGTCCTTGCCGGAGATACGGCGATAGGTCCGCAGCTCGCGAAGCGCGAGGGCGTAGTCGCCGGTCTCGTACGCGGTGATGGCGAGGGTCTCGCGGACCATCGCGATCCGGCCGGCCCGACGGGCAGCGGACATCGCGTGGAGGTGGGCCAACGCAGGATCGCTGTCGATCAGTCGCGCCGCCATCGCCAAGTGCTGCGCGACGCCGTCGGCGTTCTCCTTGCTCAGGGTCTTCAGCTCGTTCCGCGCACCCTTGTCCAGGTCCTGCGGCGTGACGTCGTCAGGGATCTCCGGGTCGTCGTGACGCGGACGGATCGACTTGAGCTCGAACGCGATGCGCTCTTCCTCGGTCAGCTCGCGCTCGCGTCGGAACGCGTCGCGGTCGCCGCGGGCCGGAGCGCCATCGCGCGTCCACAGCTCGCGTCCACCGCTGTCGCGCCCGCGGTCGGGACGGCCACCACGCTCAGAGGAGTGTCCACGGTCGGTCCGGTTTCCACGGTCCGGACGATCGCCGGACGATGGACGGTCGCCGCTCCGTGCGGGACGGTCTGAGCGCTGCGGACGATCCCCCGACGACGGCCGGTCCTGCTGCCAGGCGGGACGGTCCGACCGTTGCGGACGGTCGCCGGACGCTGGCCGATCTTTCTGCCAAGCCGGGCGGTCCGAACGCTGCGGTCGATCACCGGATGACGGACGGTCACCACTGCGCGCGGGACGGTCCGAGCGCTGCGGGCGGTCCCCGGACGCCGGACGATCTTTCTGCCAAGCAGGACGATCCGAACGCTGCGGACGATCCCCCGATGACGGACGGTCACCACTCCGTGCTGGACGGTCGGAGCGCTGCGGACGATCCGTGCGTGGACGATCGCTCCTGGGCGCATCGGACCGCTGCGGGCGGTCGGTGCCGCGAGCACGATCATCGCGCCGTGGAGCACCACCGTTCCCACGGTTGTCACCGGAAGATCTCGGAGGACGTCGCTCACCCTTGTCGGGCTGGTCTGCTGACTGGTCACTCACGATGATCTCCACGGTGTTCGGACGCCGTCACCCGGCGTCAATCTACTGTTGAATTCTTGTCCCACGGTACCCGTGAAACGACGACTTCACGCACAAAGCGTGTTAACGCAAAATGGCCACCCAAGAACCTTGGGTGGCCATTTCAACGAAGAAGTCCGG